>NZ_JBGOGS010000001.1:0-2665613 GCF_050472005.1 Symbiopectobacterium sp. RP
ATCGGTACCTGAGCGCACTACCTCAATATCAACACGAAGCGCTACACCGTCCTCCGTCATCCACTTGAGCGCCTGAGCGATATATTCCTTCGCTTTTTGCGCCGTCTGAGGGGTTAAGGTTGTGCGTTTCAGCAGATGCAATCGAGAGCCAATCCGGTCATTTTGTACCGTCGGCCACGTATCACCCCACCATCCCATCGGGGTATCCGTGTCGTCATCCTGTTCAGCCCGTCGCCAGGTGAACAGCGAGATAATCACGGCACGGCTTACCCGGTCATCATGTTCAATAGGCATACCGGTCATCTTATTTCATCCCTTGAGTAGGTGTACCGGTCATGCCGCCGCTATCGCCTGAATGCGCATGGCTGTTGTACTGTTTCCTCATTGTGCTTAATGAACCGATTTTATCTTGCACCTCCGCCGCAGACGTAATCGATTTCTCCGCCTTGATTGCACCCGATGTTTCAATTAAGGCGGTATTCAGTACCACCTTGTTTTTAGCATTCAGGATGAACGTCTCTGTTGTCGCTTCGATTAACCGGCCACGCTTAAGCACGATGCTATCGCCTTCATCGCTATAAATGGCGACTTCACCTTCTTTCAGCCCCTTAAGCCGATAGCGTCGGTCTGCAACGTTAATGACAATGCCGTGTGACCGATCGCCAGCGAGAAATAGCGCAACCCCTTCCGCGCCAGAATGCGCGGTCGAGGTAAAGCCGTAAGGCTCAAGGTATTCCACACCGGCTTTTGTTTCGCCCGCTATCATTGCGATATCTACCTGCTGGCAAGCCATGGCACTATTTACCCCTCGCACGACTGCCCTTGACCATAGACGCGACAAGCTGCGCTGTAGCATGGATACAACGTTTTTCATTTAATACGTCTCCAGCTGAACAAAAGAATAAAAGCGGTCAATGCCCCAAAATGGGTGATCGGTACAGGACGAATCGCTAATCCTCGTCGTCTGGCGCTTTCAATTCCTCAAGCGCTGGAATATAGGCGGCTTCTGGCCCGACTCGCAGTTCACATAACGTACCGCCTTCATCCTGCGTATACACCACCTCGCTAATGACCAGTTCACGGTTGTTAAACCCCAGCACCGGATCAAACACAATCACCCGCTGGTTAGGTTTCCACAGACTGCCATCACCTTGCCGCCAACCTTGAACGGTATAGGTCGTTTCCTCGGTTCTGGCTGCCCGTTGCTTTGCTTCAAATTCACTCCGTGCGCGACAGCTGGCCCCAGTGGCATTACCGGATTGCTGGATATGTTGCGGACGATAGCGCGTTATCTGGCTATCCCTGGCTCTGGCGCGCAGTGCTGTCAGTGTGGCTTCGCCGTGATCTGAGTCATCACCTACCCGTTGCCCTGCGACCTGGTATTCTGAAAAACGTTCACGGATACTCTGTTCGGTATCACAGGTGAGAATATTCTCACCCCAGACAAGCGCCGTTGTTGCACGATCATTACCGACCGTGCCAATCAATAGATTGCCTTCCTCATCGTCCCAGGCGAGCGCCTGTTGGCTTCCCAGCGCTTTGTTGAGTACCTCGTGTACGGTTTCCCCATAATCCGCCTGAAAAGCCTGTAGCGGCGTTTGGGGGGCTTTCTGGTTAATCACCTTAATGCCAAAGGGTTTTGCCAGTGCTGAGGCTATCTGATGCAAGGTGTTGCCCGTAAAAAGCGTGGTATGGGCAGCACAATCGATTAAATCCGCCGTCTTGCTGCGACCACTGATACCAACATTGATACTTTTTGCGTCATAGCGTATCGGGATCGCTTCAATCCAGCCGGTCAGGACTTTATCCTGACCGATGAGGACGTCGACCAATTCACCTTTTTTAATTCTGGGCTGTAACGCTACGCTTCCTGATTCACCCGGCCATTGGCGGGTGATTTCGACATTGAAATCGCGTGAGAGTCGTTCTATCCCTGCTGAAATCTGGACGCGTGTCCAACCGCCCCATTCGCGCCCGTTGACGCGCAATATCACATGATCGCTCATCTTGCAGGAACCCTTAAGGGGTGTACCGGCACAAAACCGGGATGGTTAACGGTATTGCGGCGGGTGATATCGGTTTCCCGTGCCGCGTTGTCATACCAGTTGGCCGCCAGAACCAGCGCAGGCAGCACCGTTTCGGGTGTACGGGTGACGGTTTTTTCAACTTGTGCCAGTCGTGTGGCAATATCCCGGTTGGCATCGGTTTTCACCTGTTGCAAGGCAAGGAACAGCGTATCGTCAAGCGTTAACGCCTGTTCGTGCCCGATAGCCTGATTCAGCGTTTCCCGCACCCTGACCAACGCCTCCCACGTGACCGCCGCGAGTCCTTCAATGTGACTGCCTGCGGTATGGGAAACCGCGTGTAATGCGGGATGGGAAATATTGACCTGTAGCTGACGTTTTGCACGTTGATTAACCGGTAACATAGCGGTACGTGGTGGGGGGAGTTGTGTTAATCGCCACGTCGCCTCATGGATGGCCGTGGTACGCAACAAAGCGGCAATACGATTACTTCGCCTACGTTCAGACTGTATACTTGGCCTGTCGCTTTTCCAGACGCCGCGTGGCGCTAAATCATGCCCCAGCGTCACACCGGATAGCGTCCTGATTTGCTGTGCCAGTGTGGACGCATCCTGCGCGGTACGCCGTCCCGCCCTCCACATTTTCTGTATCGATTCAACCAGGTTTTTACCGGGTGAGCCGGGCGTCAAGATCACCGAAATATCCCCCTGTAGCAGGCGGGAAGCCGCCGTGATCCCGCTATCGATAGTGTCAAAGGCGTTGGTGATATTGCCAATCATCTCTTTGGCTCGTACCAACACATCAGCCTGTGCAAAATCGGCCAATCCTTTTAAGCCTAAATCAGCAAAAACCGCCTCAATCCGATCATTGAGCGCGGAACTGGAAGAAATCAGGGTGTGACTGGTGGCGATACCCGCAGTCGGGAAAGATAATTCACCGGCTTCGACCACGCTAAAACTGACGCGGCACATCCTCCCCTCTCGTCCGCTATGGCTCACTCTGACTTCACCGTCAATACAGACGGCTATCTCACCGTAGTAGGGGTGTACCAGCGTGCCCGGCCCCGGCGTATCGATAGCCACAATGAGCCGATCTCTGGCCTCGAAGAAATCATCACCGACCAGATACGCGCTGATAGTAAAGCGCCGCGTTGCCCTGCCTAAATCTTCCGTATACGGCTTGTCGCGATTGGGGTATTCATGCACCTGTACCCGCCGTCCGAACGTCCCTTCGTCGTCCTCTACCTGAAACGGTACGCCACGAAAAGACGCAGGACGCAGCTGCTCCTTCCAGTTCATCATCACCGCTCCTTAAAAAGAAAAACCGCCGAAGCGGTCATTGTCTGGCGAAGCGGGTATAACCCACGTCATAGTTAAACCACGAGGGTGACTTACCTTCGGTTTGCACCTGCGTGCCGGTCAGCATATTGCGAAAATCCACCGTCAGTTTCAGGTTTGCCTGCTCATCTCGACGCAAGGGGGAGTCCAATAGACCGACATTCTCCCTTTCTCGCGCTGACAGGGAGGAAGGGAGAGGGCCAGACGGGGGATTTTCGTGACTTTTTGCGGCATCAAGACCCGCCTGATATTGCTCATACCTGTCTTTGTTAAAGAACGGCGTCCAGTCAGACGCGAGGAACAGGCCCGTGTTCTTCATCCATTTTCCTGCTCCTGTTTTGCCCAGGGTACTGTCCAGTGCGCTTTCCACGGGGTCATAGAGCATGGCCCCTACTGCACCGTATAATCCTGCCTTACTTCCCAGGCCAAACAACCCCGTTGCCTTCGTTGCCTTCCCTAGCTGACGCATTTCTTTTGTGACGCTGCCAATAGAGGAAACCATATCGAGCGCCCATTTTGTCGCCACAAATGCCACAATGCCTTTCAGGATGTTTTCCCACCCCCCCAGGGCTTGTGCTACGCCGTCAATATTTCGCCAGACTTCTTTAACCATTGGACCCGTGGTTTCCCAATTATCGACGATAAGCCCACCGCCTATGACCATTAACGAGACCAGCTTACCCAGCGTCGACATTTTCATCACACTGTTAAAAAGCCTGAAAGCACGGGTGACAACCCCTACCGCTGTCGCGGTTCCCAGCAGATAAGCCCCCCACCTGGCGAAGGATTTAATCAGTTCTGGATGGGCTTTTACCCAGGTGCGAAATTGTTCAATCAACGGCTGGATTTTCTTTGTCACTTCAACAAGTGTGGGCAAAAAAATTGACCCCAGACTGACACTCGCAACGTGCATCTGATTTTTAAACAGTTGGATAGCATTTGCCGTGGTGGCCGCACGGCTGGCGTATTCCTTCTGCATCGAGCCGCCGTACTTTTGTTTGTCTGCGACCCTATCCAGATTAATTTCCAGTAATTCAAGGTTGGTCAGCAGCGGGGCAAGGGCTGAAAGTGATTCAGTGCCAAACAGTGAATTTAATAAGGAGGTTTGCTCTGCTTTAGGGACTTTTTCTATTGCCTTTAGCACCATCAGCATCGCGCCTTTTGCGTCTTTCTGCATCTGTGTCGCGAGTTTTTTGGGGCTTATTTTTAAGGCTCTTAAGGCTATTTTTTGCGAGGTTGTCGCGGATTTTCCCCTGGTTAACGCCACCATAAAGTTCTTGATGCCGGTTGCCGCCACATCTGACTCAACCCCCATCCCGGCAATGGTTGCGCCAAGTGCCGCAATTTCACCCGATGCCAGGCCCGCGACTTCACCCAATGGGCCAATGCGGGTCACAATATCGGAAATTTTAGCGGCATTGGCGGGACCGTTGTTGCCAAGGTCATTGATTTTATCGGCAAGGGAGACCACATCATTTTGCGTCAACCGAAATGCCGTCCGCCACTGTGCCATCATCTGCCCGGATTGCTCAGCCGTCTGGTCAAAGGCGATACCCATTTTTACCGCGGATTGGGCGAAGGACATCAGTTCTTCTTTCGCGATCCCCGCCTGCCCCCCCGCGGCCACAATCTGCCCAATGCCATCGGCTGCCATGGGGAGTACTGTCGACAGCTTAAGGATATCTTCTGACATCTGCCTGAATTGTTCTGGCGTATCAAAATCAACCACCTTGCGGATATCGGCCATTGTTGATTCAAAGTCTATCGCCTGTTTGATGGGACCTGCCATGGCAGTAACAACGCCAGCCCCTAATGCAGCAGCCCCCGCCAATCCCGCGCTAACCTCCTTTTTGAAGGACTTCATTTCACGCCGCATCCCCTTTAACGGGGCGGAGAGTTTATCAACGGCAGTGATGATCGCTTTTAACTCAAAACTATTCGCCACTGTGTCGTTCCTTATTGATGCGAACAGCCTCTCCCTCCAGTTCAAGAAACTGACTCAGCGGATGTCGGCGTAATTCGAAGGGGTTTATGCGCCAGAACCAGGCAACGTTGTAGAATCGTCGTCTGAGACTGCCAGGCTCTGGGCACCGGTAAAAAAACTCACGATGGTCATTGAAGCGAGAAAGACATCATGTAGCGCCATCTGTTGCGCAGAAGAGCGGGGGATCCCCGCCAGTTCAGGCAAATAAGACAGGGCGGAGCGGGTATCCAGCCGCATCTCGCCTCGCTCAGAGTAACTGAAAGGAATGCCAAACTTTTCGACCTGATCAAACGTCGGTTCCTGAATATCCAGTACTGAAATTTTTTCGTTGTGTATCTGAATAGGTTTGCTCAGTGTAATTGATTTCATTGATAAAATCCTTCATTTCCGTGAAATTCCATCTCAACCGTACCTTCGTCAGCGTTATAGGAAGATTCACCCGACAGCCACGCGCCCGACAGAACATAAACCATGCCGTTAGCCAATTCAGCGGTGAGGGTCATTTCATCGGCTGTGGTGAGTTTTTGGAGGGGAAACTGTCTCTCGACCTTAAATTCCGCCTTGATATAAGGCGCACGATGCGTTTGTTTGTAATGCACACTGCCATCAAGCCCCACCACATCCTCTCTCACGGTGAGATTCATCGGCACTTCCACACTGCCATTCAATGAGAGTTGCTGCCCATCGACCTTAAAATAGCAGGTGCCGCCTATTCTTCTTTTTCCCGTCATCACCCCACCTCACCCTGGTTATATTGCAGCCTGAATTGATTCACCAACGCAAATACCCGCAGCTGATTGATATAATCCGCCGGAAAGACCACATCAATCCGGTTGGGATCATTGGCGTTGCGCTCAACGATGAGATGTTGACGAAAAGCATCGAAATTTTCGACAATCCCTTCATTTTCCAACTGGCGATACACCGCACAGAGTTCGGCCTTAATCACGGCGGGCGTAGCAATCGCCTGACCTGCCCCGAATCGGGTACCGTCATCGGCCAGTTTGTGCCGTCCGTACTTGCTGGTTATGACGGATTTCAATCGCCGCAAAATATAAGCGCTGGTATAGAGTGTTTCACTGTCCAGATAGCTGTTATCCGCCACCCCGTAACGGTTTTTCTGGTAGGTCGTCACATCGCGCTGAAGGCGTAATACGCCGCCTTCCACATTGGTGGTGGCGATACCGTGTGAAAGCAGGGATTGCTGCTCTGTCAAGGTGAAGCGTTTGCCAGACGGTGCGGGTAACACCCCGTTTAACTCGCCCGTGTGGGTCGGTCTGGCGGGGTCATTACGCAAAAATATCGCGCACCGTGCCAGTCGTGCCGCTACCAGTTCATCAAGCGCGGTTTGTATTGCAGGTTCGTATCCAGCGATAGTGAGATGCGGATCATTAAACGAATTGCCAAAAGCGATCAGTTCGCCGACCGTCCCTTTTTTGGCAGTATAAACATGACCGTACAACGGCTGATAAGGACTCCAGCGACCGTTGGTGTCGTTCATCGCCGCGCCCATCTTTTCCAGTGAGGCAGAATCGGAGAAAGGCAAGCCAATAAAATCAAATAACAAGTCACCCATTGCGCCGATAACACTGTCCATATTCGGCGAACCAGCCCCACCACGCATTGGCGTAAGACTGATATTCAAACCAGAAGGGGTATTCTCACCGCCTGTCGGCGAATAATAGTTCAGCATCAATGGAATATCATTGCCCGTTGCCCCTCTATGCTTTGCGGTCAAGCTGATTTTTCCCGCTGAAATTGCCGCGGTGACAGGCAAATCTTCGTTGACATTGATCGCTTTACCAAGGGCGGCAGCAACGGTATTGGCGGTATCCGATTTCTTGACGGCAGATAAAATACGCTGGTTGCTGATATACAGCGTAACGACACCGGGATCGGTGGCGGTGCCACTAATGGCAATCTCGCCTGTTGCTTTCGTCCCCCTGGTTTCAGGTACAGCAGGTACCGCAATGACAAATAATTCACCTATCGCATCAATCCGACGGTAGGCTTGCACCATGCGGTCCAACTGGCTGCCCCGACCGGCTAACTGTTGCATCATTTCTGACGAGGGGATGATCATCGGTGCATTCAGGGGCATTTTTGCATTCGGTAATGCATGGCCAATGAGCAGTGCCGGGCCGCTGGCTTGCATCGTATTGGCAGCGCTGTTATCCATTTCTGTATAGACCCCAGACACACGCAGGTTCGCGTTCATGGTATTAAAGCTAATGGTCATTCCTGCGTCTCCTCTTTAGCCTTTTTTAGCTTATTTTTTGTGGGATCAATCGTCTCTTGATTGATGGCAAGAGGGGGATGGTCGGATTCACTCACTTCCTCAATATCATCGTCCTGTTTTCTTCTTATCCAAAAAAGCGTTTTTTCAACACGTAATCCTTCTTCTGGCAAATATTCACCAAAATACTCTTTGGTATCGCGCATATATTGTGGAATAGGCACTTTTCGACCGTGTTTGGGTTTAATAAAAACAATTTCTGGTTGGGCACCTATCATTTCAGGTTTATCTCCATATTCGGATTAACGCTGTTTGACGATTTATTCACGTCAATCGCCACGGTGTGTAAGTCAGGTAAATTATTCAGCTCGGCGTATTGCCGTGTGTCTTCGGCATTGATTTCGGTATCAACGACAAAATCAAACTGGTACATCAATTCATGACGATTGAGGTCCAGCAAGGTGCCGCCGTCATAGGTGACGGGATTGCCGCCAGGCTCAGGCTCCCATCCCAACAGCGCGGTGAACAGCATATGCCGCACATCATGGACGACGTCGAACGCCGCCCACTGCCCGCGCTCATCACGTCCGTTACTCAGCATGACGATGACGGAAAAGCTTTCCCTTAGATCCTGCCAGTAATCCGTCTGGCTCTTTTGCTCGCCGGGAGCGTCGTCACCCGGCACCACATAGGCGGCGGGTAAACGTAATTTCCCGGTTTCTGGCAGGCTCTTGAACTGTGCCGCCCCGCCAACCCTGTTTTCAAAGTACGGACAGTGGGTGCGTAGGGCCGCAATAATCGGTGTGAGTTTCATCGTTTTTTATATTTTCTCTGAGTACGTAGGGAGTTACGCAGTTCGCTGGCGAGGTAATAACGGGTCCAGGCGTTATTATTCTGCAATGTCTGTTCCATAAAGTTATTGCGCGGAGCAATGCGCCAACCACGCTCACCAGAGGCACCGCGATGATGACCTTTTTTGCGCGTGGCCCCCTTGCGTACGCCATAGAACAGGATCGCAGGATAGAAGGCCCCGTTTATCAACCGGTTGCCCTTGCCGTTTTTCTGGTTTGGGGCAATACGCACCATCAACCCGGCGCGCCGTTTTGACGCACGCGGCACGTAATAGCCGATAGAACGGGCCAATTTCCCAGTGCGGTATGACGGATTATCCCCCGCCGCAGACTTACCGCGCTTCATCACCAGACGGCGTGCATCACGCATATGCACCTGGCCGATCTTCACAAACGCCCGTCGCAACCTCGCGCGGTTGAAAACCAGCTCTTCCGGTTGCTGAAAATCAACGTGTAAATAGGGAGTTGCCATCGTTACCGCCTCTCAGGGGGATTGATTCATCGGTCAGTTGTTCGCACTCAAGTAGCATGTATTTCCCTGCTTCATTCAGATCACGAAAACGCTTTACGGCATAAACTTTTTCTTTGTGGACAATTTCATAATCAGAAGTCAGTCCAGAGCGAAAGCGGATCGTGAAATAATGTGTAATGACCTGATTTATCTGAACGCTCTCATACCAGGTTGTTGCGCTTACTTGCCTGACCCTGGCTTTAGTCCAAAACGTTTCTGAGTAAGAGGAGACCGTTCCCATATCAGCCGCAGGTAAATCAATGCGTTTTCGTAGAAAAACTTTGTGGCGCAGTTCGCCGGGGTCAGGGAACTGATAGAGTGCACTGGTTTGCGCTAACCGTATCGCCATCAGGAGACCTCTTCCGTTCCGCGCCAGTTCCTCACCTGAAACAGTAAGTCTTCTGCCCGTTGGTTGGTGTAGAGCTGAACTTCTGTTTGTGCGCCTCGGTGCTCGAACGCATCGCAGAGATATAACAGCATTGCCTGAACAATCTGTGAGGGGAGATCTTTAACGCCTTTCCAACGCGGCTCATCACAAAAGCGCAGGCAATAATCGAGGGATGACTGAGCCTGTCGCAGTATCAGAGCATCTCTGTCCTCATCGTCATACTCAAGATGCTGGCGTAACTCTTCTATAGGGACAACATCAGTGACCTTAATCGCCATCATTCAACAGGGCGGCGTTTACCGCCCTCTCCGGGTTGATTAGCTGCCAGCAGGGGTCGCGAAAGCGCCTTTTATCATTGCCTGTGGTCGGTAGTGTGCCAATGCCAGACGCTCTTCACATAGGATGGTGAGCATGTTTTTCACAAAGTTATCGCGATCTTCACGACTCACCTCGATAGTAGCATCCATGCGATCCCAGACCTGGGAGGCCAAATCGAACCCCCCAACGGTAAAGGTACCTTGTGCCTGTGCCCGGGTGGGCACCACAGGCAACCCCCACATGATATTGCTGGCAAAGGCTTGCGGACCGCCAAAGATATAGCGCCCATCGCCATCTTTTAGCAGCGCGATGTTGTGCCAGTCACGCGGATTGAGGATGATACCGGAAGCACTGAACTCGGACTCCGTTACCTGGAAGATCGCGTGGGCGATCATGTCAGATTTGGTGTCACCCTTGACGTTTAAGGTAGTGTCGTAAGCCGTGGCAACGGTATTAATCCCCTTGAGGTTATCCCCGGCACCATCGCCATTGAGCAGCTGAGCTTCTTCCACCAGTGCCAGACCGTACAGCAGGCGGGTGTTTACATAAGATTGCAGCATCGGCGCATCATCCATCACCTGACGTGATGCCTGAACCCAATGCGCGATGGTTTTCACGTTGGCCGTGTCTTTTTCGAAGGTGATATCTGATTCAGGTTTTTGCGCTTTTTCTTTCACTGGCCTGGCGCTATTGGTAAACAGCTTTTCGCGCACATATTCCAGCGAGTTGCTGGAAATACGCCCTTGCGCCAGCAAATCGCGGATCACCAGGCGGCGCAATCCCGGCACGACGATCCCCGACACTTGCATGGGCTGAATGAGCGCCCCCGCGGACCCTGCATCACTGCCAAGGGACTTATTGAAGGTATTGGCTTCAAAGCGGCCTTTGCTGCCATTCCAAGACTTAGTGAGCTCTTGAGCAGCGCGCTCAGAAAACGATTTTTTCTCATCTGGGGCGTCCGGCGCTGAGGAGAGTTTCTGTTCCAGGTCAAACAGGCGTTGACCAGATTGGGTCATTTCGGCCTGCACCTTGACGATGTCAGATTGCAATTGTCTGGAGATCTGGCCAGTGCTTTCGATTTCCGCTTTCTGGGCATCAAACAGTTGCTGTACTTTGGCCTGTGATGCTTCCAGAGCCTTTTGGATTTGTTCAAGTTCGGACATGGTTATTTCCTAACGTGGCTGAAAATGTATTGATGCGCGAGATAAGCGCGGTAATGTCGGTTTTGTTCTCGTCGCTTTCGGACTCGCTCCGAATGGCTGATTTGAACCGGGCAATGAGCCCCACTGCTTGTGACTTGCTGACACCGACTGAATCCCTCAGCCAGTTTTCCACGTCACGAAGGGTTTCTATCCCCTCAGCACTTTTCATGGCGGAAACCCCCGCCAGGTCATTAGCCGGAAAGGTGCATACGCTGACCTCGCGCAGGCGAGAGACGTTTTTGAAGATGCGCCCACCGCTGGCGACAAGGCTGTAGTCGTCTTTGCTGACCGAGAATCCCACGGACATTCCTTCAACCGTGCCGTGTTGCATGGCGGCTTTCAGGTCGCTTGCGCCGCTGTGACCCGGCGTGAGCTGCCCACGCACAAAGAGACCTTTTGTGTCTTCCTGTAGTGCTTCCCACTTACCCACCGGGATTTCCCAGGTGCGGTGATTGAAAAACATCGCCACCTTGCGCGTCTGCGCTTCAAGCGCGCCTTTAAAGGCACCGGGCAGGATGATGTCGCCGTCTGAGTCGGTGTTGTTAAAGACAGAGGCGTACCCTTCAAAAATGCCCTTCGAGCCATCACCGGCAAACTTGATCTCTGTCTGCTCAAAAGAAAGCGTTTTGTTAATGTCTGGCATTGCTGACCCCATAAAAAACTAAACCCCGCTTTCGCGAGGCCGTTGGTGGCTGGTTCCCAGTTCGGTGATGGGCACATATTGCGCCTGACGCATGGCAACATCGCCGCCCGGTAGGGGGGGCAGGTTATCCAGTCGGCGCATTTCGTTGATGGTACGCAACCCGGATTCCCCCATGGCCTTCATAAACGCAGCACGTGAAGTTGAATCCCCCCGCAACAGGCCATCAAGGTTATGTTCAGCATGATAAACACCCACCTGTTCCGGCTTTAACAGCCAGCGCTGGATGCTGTTTTCCCAGCGTGAAATATAGGGTTGCAGTGTGTACTGGAGGAACCCCAGATTCTGTTGCTCGATGCCAGTTCCCCAGCTGGTCGATTTTTCCACCTCCCCTACGAGGTGTGGTGGTACACCAAAGAATCGCGCCAGTTCACTGACCTGGAACTTACGAGACGCCATCGTTTCGGCATCCTGCGGACTCACACCGATATCATGAGCCTGACAGTTTGCCTCCAGTATCCACAATAGTTTTTTTACCGGACCGCCAGCGATTTCCCTGAAGTTCTGTTCCAGTTGTTTGCGCTGGTCTTTAGAAAGTACCCTCTCTCCTGTAGAGAGGATCTTGGGTGACTTAGCGCCGTTGGCGTAAAAATCACGCTGCTGATCTTCCATCGCTACGGCTACGCCAGCCGATTTACAGGCATGCGCTATGGGAGATAAGCCCACTAACCCGTTAAACCCGAAACCCTTCAGGTGAAAAATTTCTCGCTGGCTGAAAGTGGCAAATTCATGATCGCGTTGGTATCGATAAACGATACGTTTCCCTTCCAGCCGGACATCCATATTGGCCGACAGCAGCGGGATAAGGCTAACCACATCGCCAACCCCATTGCGCTCAATCAGCGCATAGGCATTACCGTAGAAACAGAGTTGCATAGTCATTGACTCGCGAAACTCCTGCGCGGTCATGTATTGATTGGGAGAATAACGCAGCAGCCTGGCCAGTGGATTATCCAACCCCACCTTGGCACGGTTATCGTTACCGTCTGTTTTCAATACATCTAATGGCAGACTCGCCGTTAAGGTCGAAATCAATGACACACAGCGCCACACGGTAGAAATTTGCAGAAGGCGTACATCATTGATCAAGGAATCGCCGAGACTGCCGGACGCAGAAACGGGGCCGGTTTGCGATCCCTGATTTGGGGTTACCAGCCTGCCGCCGACGAACCATGACGCCACCCGCGCCCACCAGCCATTGTTGGTACGCAAGTCTATCGAGTATTGGGTATCTGACATTACATGCTCAATGGTTGATATAAAAAGTCTTCAAAGTCGCCACCCCTATCGACAACTTCACCGTTTGCAGCCCCCATCGCCATCGTGAGGGCCACCATGCCATCCATGCGGCCTGTCGCCTTGGATTTATCTATCTTGCGGTTACCCGCCGCGTCTTTGATCACCGTGGCGTTGGCGGCACACATCGTCATCACGGGATGATCACCATGCCGAAGCCGGTTGTTGAGTAACACAGTTTCCAATGTGTCGATGGCGGGAGCCATATCCCGATACCCCTGACCGAATTCCACCAGGGGAAGCGTTAACCCGATGCGGTCTACTTCTTTTTTGAAAACATCGATACGCCAGCGGTCAAAGGCGATAGCTTTTACATCAAAATCACTGAGTAACTCTGCGATTTTTAGCACCACAAAATCATATTCCACTGAGGTAGTCGGCGTCGTTTCGAGGTAACCTTGCCTGGCCCAAACATCATAAGGGGCGCGATCTCGCCTGGCCCGGTCGAGCAAGGTCTTACCCGGTGTCCAGAAGAACGGGAATACCAGCCAGTCGCGCTCTTTATCCTGTCCCACAATCACCAGCGCGGTAAGGTCGTTCTTTTCTGACAGGTCGAGCCCCGCGTAGCACTCCCCAACAATCATGCCCGGACGAATGTCCTTCAGAATACTGGCTTCCCAAACATTACGGGAGACGAACGGTGACACAGTGGATACGCGCTGATTTAGATTGAGATTACGAAAGGTATTTTCACTGCTGGGCATCCTCGTCGCCTCTTCTGCCCGGCGCTCCATCTCGTCCAGTGAACGAAAGGTTCCCAACGCCGGATTAGCGGCACGCCATGCAGCCCGATCCATAATGTCGGCGTCTTTTTCGGCAGTATGCACATGGCAAACAATATGTGGATCGCCAGAAGTTGCCGCGTCATCAATCCACACGCTCAACAGGTCGGCGTCGTTGGCCGCCTGGGTACTGATAGCAATCAGCAAAGGTGTCTCATGCGCCCCTTGTGAGGTAACAATGGCGTCAACAAAATCACTGCGCGGACCTACTACCTGCCCCACTTCATCCAGAATGGCCAGCACTGGAGAAAGACCGTGTGCGGTTTTACCCTCGGCGGCCAGCGCCTTGTACTCAACATTACAAGGGGTACCAATCAGCCGCTTACCGCTGGGAATGATATGCACAATGTCCTGTAGCGCGGGGTTAAGATTAATCATTTTGACCGACAGGCTAAAGACCAGCGCAGCCTGCTCTCGGCTCATCGCCCCACTGACGATCTGAGAGTTTTGCACCGCTTCTGGGCCAACCAGGTGAGCAAGAAGTATTCCAGCAATTAACCCGGTTTTCCCGTTCTTTCGGGCGATGCTTAAAATTGCCCTGCTGGTGCCCACCGGGTTGTCATAGACATCAAGCAGAAAGTCTTTCTGGAAGCCATCAAGCTTCATCGGCTGTCCGATAAACTTGCCTTCCGGCACAATGCAATAGCGCTCAATGAACGCTATCACGCGCTCACCTCGCGTCATGAATGCCCCTTAATGTTTTGGAAACGCGATCAGATTATCGTCTTCGCGTTGATGACCACTGACCGTGCTTCTGGCGTTCCTGTCATTCCTGTTTTTGTTACGCTGGTCGCGGCTTTCACCGTTGGTAGCGTGGGAATGGATTTGCAGATCTCGTCGCTGTGCCAAAATCGCGCGCTGTAATTCTACGATTTGTTTGCGCAATTCTTTAATTTCAACCATGTTTCTCGCCTCACCGCGCACGCGCTCTTCGTTACGTAAATCACGCCGTAACATGGTGATATAGTGTTGATTATTTGCCAGCTCAACAGCGGCTAACAGGTCAGCGGGTGTCCAGCTATCCAATGCTTTGGATCGAATATTGTCATGCCAAAAAGGCTCGGCTTTTTTTTCCAAACCCGCGTGCGCCGGGGGCTGAAGGGTGTCCCCGGTCGCATTTTTCATGGCCTGGATCGCCGCCGTCGCACTGTCAGAGCGGTTTCGTTTTTCTGCCATTTGAGAGCACCTTGAAAACTAAAAAAATCGGGTTAGCGTTAAAGTTGAGGAGGGCGGGCGGTCAGGAACAGCAAGCGCCCTGAACTTTTCCCCCGCCCCCCTATGGGGTTAGCTGTGTTTGAACCAGTCTGAATTGGGATCGAGAGGCATACCATTCTCATCGCAGCCGATGACCTTGTCCCGCTTTTCCATTCTTTGTTTAGTCGATGAGTGATGCGGGACGCACAGTCCCTGCCAGTTCTCTTTATTCCAGAATAATGTTTGTGCCTTTGCTATCGCCGCCTTGTCGCCAGACTTCAACGCCTCTTTAAGTTTGTGCGGAATGATGTGGTCAACAACGACAGCGGGTGTTATCCGTCCCTGCTCGTGGCACATACGGCATAACGGATGAGCGCGCAAAAATGAAACACGCGCTTTGTCCCACCTGCTGTTGTAGATGTGGGGTCCTTTCAAGACTCATCCCCCTCTTTAGTTCCAGTTAGACTGACATAAGCGATAACCCCGCCTTGGTGTGCGGAGAAACGCGGTATATCCCGTTATTGATCCCCTCTGTGCGCTAACTGCAAGGAGAAGTCAGGTCTTGGCTAACACAGCAGGACAGCGACGGGAGTGACGCTACTGAATGAAATATCGAACACTCTCGGGAGAATGCCCTGGATTTCGTCATTTCTTTTTGGGCTGGTATTTCATCGCCCATGCCTTTGCTATGCGAAAGCAATCGTCAAACATCTTCCCCTTCCCTGATGCTGAGCCTGAACGGCGGTAGTGATCTAGCGCCCTGTCTGCCCCCTTCAGGGCGACCGATGGCGCATAGCCCTGCTTCATCAGTTCAGCGACCACATGCTTTTCAATGAATGCTGTGTAGTCTTTCATGCGAAAACACTCACACCGAACATACTATAATTCATTGTTTTCATTACGGGTCCTCACGTTGGCTAGCATTGCCGCTGAATTAGCAGACTCATTGACAATGCTTTTGTGTCACTCACCACCAGTTAAAACGTCAGCAGCAATTGCGCTTCTTCAATCAGCACGTTGATTTTCTTCGCATGTGCCGCCTTAATGCCTTTCCACTCGTTCAATCCCGTGCCAAACACGCTGGCAACGGCTTTGTCCGTTTTTAAGTCGGCGCAAGCGGCATTGAGTTCCTGCATGACGCTGCGCTTGCGGGGATTGGTAACCTGACCTTTTGTCCAGTATTCATAGAGCACGTCATCGCACTCCTCCTGATACTGAACCACTTTGTCGCGACTTTCTGGCTTAACTTTATTCGGCTGGATACTGGCCAGCCAGGCAGCCAATTTGCGGAGTTGTAGACAAAGCATTTTTTGTGGGCCACCTTGGGTAGGGATCATGATTTCCATGACCCCCTTGGCAAAGCGAGATTTCAACTTACCCGCCTGACCCTGGTATGCCAACCCCATACCCTCAATGATTGGGCGCATCGGGGTATAGGGTTCATCGTTACAGTTAACGACATACAGGGCATTTCCATGAAACGGAACGGTGATTGTTTGCATAGTGCTTATCCTTACTTAGGTAATGAACCTTTGGCGCATAGGAAATCAGCCCGTCGAAGGCAGCACTAGCCAGCTGCTTCCTCAAAGGCTCATTCCTAAACAAGATCCGACGTGTGATGGGTGCATGCACTGCACCGATGAAAAGGCCCGGATTAACCGGGCCTCAAGGTTTCTCTTTCGCTTTTTGTCATACTAAGCCGCCAGTCGGTGTTGTTCTTCAATCAGCGGTTGGCGATGGTTTTTGTTAAATATTCCCATCAGCGTGGCTTTGCGTTGCTCGAAGTCCCATCCCATGCCAATGAATACCGTATTCGCGCGTTGCAGTTCGGTAATGCAGTGGATCTGCTCTGGCGTCAGATAGTCACGGAGAGATCCTTTCTTACCTATTTCATGGTGGACTCGAAATTTTGCGGATGTCATACCCAGTGCAATGCGGTTAATCAGGTCAGCTTCGTTGCTGAAGTGATGAGGGGCAATGTTTTTCCCCTGTGCCTCACGCTCGTGCTTGATGGCATCGGTCAATGGGCGGTACTCAAGCCGGGCCATATCACGATACGAAATACGTATCTGCTCTTTGGCAACGGCTGCATCAAACGTGCGTATAACATGAAGGTGGAATTTGGGGCTAATCCACATAGCATAGGCGTAAACTAATTCTTTACACACGTAAGTCCCACCGTTTCGCCCCTCAATAGTGAAAAAGGCTAAACTACGGAGTTTTCCCGTAGTTTCATTTTCTATCTCTCTTATCAACCCCTTAGTATCTGGTCGGCGCATGAATTCATGTATTTCAAATGTTCTTTCTGAGCGCTTTTGCCCCTCTGATTTTTTAGCCGCTTTCTGTAAATCATTCAGACGAAAATAACCTGATTGATCAGTTTTGATCACAACGCCGCTTATGATTATCGATAATTTATTCATAGCGTTTACCTTTTCTATGAAATGAACCTTTGCCGAAATAGAACGTCAGCCCACCGAAGGCTCGCCAGCACAAACTGACGCCCTCAAAGGCTCATTCCATAGGTTCAGGTTCGGTGTTTTTAGATGCGCTTTCGGTGCGCGGGGATATTGCAAGACACAAAAAAAGCCCGGATTCACCGAGCCTCATTGTTTGGTTTCACAGCCTTGCCACTTCTTCACAGAGTTGCACAGCTACCTGGCAGGTAAATTCTTCCGGGATCCTTCGATTTCCCGAATGCTTCGCTTGTCGGCGTTACACTTCTCAATAACGGTCAGCAATTCTTCATTCAGCGCTACGCTCTGGCCGTATGTCATTTGATGAGCGATTTCAGGCGCTGGGCAGTCCTGTAGAAGTTCAGCGGGGATCGGTACGACGGGTGCCGTTACGTATTCTGTCCGCGTGCTCTCGCAGCTTGTTAACGACATTATCAGGAACAGGCCGACTAGCACACTCATCAGTCGATAATTTTTCACGGATGTAAACCCCGGTATTTTCCGACCGCTGCTGTATCTGCTGTTTTTCATCGTGATTGGCCTGTGTGATGGCGGTGAAGATGCGCATCGACTGGATCACATTTCCAGCGATGGTTTCGGCCTGCTTTTGTTGCCGCTCTGCTGCTTCGAGGTCTTTCGCTTTATCACTGTATGCGTCGTGGTAGTAGTAGACGCCAAATGACAGTGTAGCCAGCAGAGCAACGAGAGCGGCGTAGAAATATAGCCTCATGCGCCGAGCCCCCAGCACGATAATTCCGCCTCCTGGTCACGCCGCGCTATCTGCCCGTAACAGTTATTGGCGCGGATACGGCAATCTTTGCCTCCGTCCCAAATCCAGCGCTTAATCTCTTTGCAGGCACCAATGAGATCGCCGGCATTCAATTTGCGGTAGAACGTTGAGGTGAAGCAGTTACCGGGACCGATATTCCACGGACAAAATGAGGCAATGCCGACTTTCTGAGTCTCAGTGAGCGGCACTTTAACGTTGCGATCCACCCAATCGAGCGCCTTTTGCTGTTCTGCGGCATCAATCTTTGCACACTGCCCGGCGGTCAGCTTCATGCCCTTCACTACCGGCTTGCCATCTACCCGTGTCACGCCACCGCAAATCGTCCAGATGCCGCCGCCGTCAGGATAAGCGTTTATACGCATCCCCTCTTTTTCAGTCTGGAATTGCGCCATCATCACGGGAGCAGTCACGCCAGCAGCGATGAGCGCCAGCATTGCCGCACTGAGTTTGCTTGCTTTTGACATTACGCCCCGCCTTTTTCCCTCAGCTGATACTCCTTCCTGCGGTAGTACCAGTTGATAGCAAAAGTGCCGATTGTGCAGACCATACCGACAATAATAGCCCAGTCACCGAGCGTTAACCCGGCCATTTTGTCTGCAAGCAACCATACGCTCTCTGTAGTTGATGCGGCGTAGGCTCTGGCAGACGCGCCAAGGCCCATTAAGCCCGTCCCGCTTCCGTATGAAAGCCTGCTGTAGAGAGTGCTCATTCGTGTCATACCCTCACCTCCCGGCAGGGATGGCGCTGTGTGTTATTGAAAGGGAAATAAAAAAGGCCGCGCCGGAGCGTAGCCTTTATAAAAGATTGGTACACGGTTAATATTTAATTCTTAAAAAAGAAATCATATATTATTTTATAATTAGTAAATTTGCCTATAGATTATAGGCTTATAAAATGTTTTTTCAATTTTTGTTTATAATACTTTTAATGGCATTTAGATGATTATCCATAACACTACTTATAGCTGGTGCATAGCCGTTTTCTATATATTTTCGATATGCATCTAAAGGTTCTGACGATACGTCTCCCAGCGTTATGGTTACCATCTTCCTTTCTTTAGATGAGTCAGCTGTACAAGTTGTTGATGTACCTGTGCATGGTACCGAGGTATAGTTGCGAACTTGAAATACTTGGACAAGCTTACAACGCATTGACTTTAGTGTACTTTTAACTGATTGTCCAAACGGCAGTTTGATTTTGAAATTGTCCGGCATGTTAATGATACTTCTGAGCCTCTCGGTCAGATTAGTAAACGTTGACGTTGAAGAACCACAAGGCGAAGCATCTTTGAAAGATATGTGAGAGGAAGCTGTCGATTGAATACTTTCCATAATTAAACCCATAAATAAAACCGCGGGACCATACCTTACTATTCGACGCTTTCTCTTCTCAATACGTAAAAAGCCCCAATCAAAGTTGAGGCTTCACGTCCTGCGCGCTCTTGCCGCAGTATGGGTAAATTATATGTAGCTCAGCTGCTCACGTCAAGCATTTAACTGATCGTTTGATCAGTTATTTAGCCTTGTGCCGTCAATGCCGCTGTAGAAAGTGCTCGATATCCGCTTGCTGCCATCGTGCCAAGGTATTCGTCAGCAACAGATTGTGTGATTGATTAGTTTCATCCAGCAGCTGCTTCATTTCTGATACTACTGCCTCCGCATCCTCACGATTTTTGAGAACTCGCCGGACAGCTTGCTTTTCAGCGTCGTACATGACCTCTTTCAGCGCATTGGTGAAACTGTAAATACGTTGGCACTCTTCCGCGAGTATCGGAATATGACTGACGCCAAAATGCTGTGGAGAAGAGACGCCCGCCGCATAGCGTAGTGCGTGCCAGATGGCATTGCTCCATGAGCGCTCGAATCGGAAGCCATTAGATATGCCCCAGATAAGCCTAGCAAGATGAGATGTATCGTCGGCGGTGAGTGGCTCTCGTGCTTCGGGCTTATGAGTAGGGTGTTCATACTTGCCGGTTTTACGGATAGTTGGCAACACCTCACTAGTCACCCATTTTTTGAATTTCCTAGCTTCAGCTTTACGACTCGTGAGTATTAACGAATATAACCCTGACCCATTTATTGTGCTTAGTTTTTGCTCTCCGCCAGGGGTATTCATACTATGAATATCCTTTTCATCCTCATCTAGGCGGCTCAAAGCACGCGCAGTATTAACGATGGAAAGGGCGTCGCAAACATCAGAAGCAACGAACCAAGGCTGGTCATCAATGATTATGATGCGAATTTTGTAAGAATCTTGGAATGTTAAATCGAAATGACTTGGCATAAAGCCTCCTTACTAGTTTAGTTTCGATTACCAGTTAGTAGCTGGTAGCCGGGCGTCAACTGAGTCTAGTAAGCAACTCTGGGCATATTCCCCTTGCGAGTATTGTATTACGCCTCTCCACCCGGCCTTCGGATGTGATTACGCCTTTTTACGGGCATAAAAAAGCCGCAAAGCTATCGGGTACGGTTGGCCGCTTACTAAATTCAGTTCGGCCAGTATCCCGATAGCTGCATGCGTTGTCAAGCCGCCTCCAAAAGTTCAGCCACGCGACCGGCAATGTAGGCTTCAGCCCTTTCGAGCACCTTGCTCACATAAGTACGGTGACGGTGTGGTTCCATGGCTTCCCCAATCATCTGGCACGACGCTTTTCCACGGTAGTACGCCACCACGATATCGTAGCCCAACGGGTCGAAGTGCTTGAGCCGCCCTACCGCCCGGTCAACTGTCTCACCGTCGGCATCAGACAGCATGGGCCGGATATCGCAGCTTGCCGTGGCCAGCGGCCATGCGGCTTTGTACTCGGTGCCAATGCGTGAGCCACTCCAATTTCCCCATGCCGTCAACAGGTATCGAATATCTCTCATTTTACCGCCCCCCAGTTTTTGCCGTTCCTGATGCTGTAGATATGCTGCTTGCTGGTCTCGAATTTCCTCGCCACCTCCGCCACTGGCATACCGGAGGCCAGCAGCGCACGGATAAGCGGAATATCTTCCGCCGTCAGTTGCACACGCTGTCTCATGCCGCTTCCCCCATCCGATAAGTAATGCCCTCCTGATACCAGGGTGGTAGCGTGAACTCGATTCGCCAGATATTTCCGCCGGCGCGTAATTCCCGCAGTCGCTTGAGCTCAGTTTTCATGTGCTGATAAATCTCATCCATCTGCCACGGCTTTAATCGCACCGGCACTGCCGCCAGATGCGCCACGCGGTCAATGACCATCTCCCCATAAGTGATGTTGGCGTGCATCGTGAACTCATACGGGTCTTCACCCAATTTACGGTGGCAGCCCGCGCAGTGTGCGAAGGCGTTGAAGGGATGGTAGCGGGTCGCTTTGTGTCGGCGGGACTTGAAGTGGGAGCAATGGAGATTACCGTGGTCGTGGTGAAAATAGTTACCGCAGTAGTCGCACTGCCAGCTGGTTCTCTCGCGCACAAGCTCAGAAAATACCGCGTCGTGCTTATCGCGTTTTAGTGCCATAGCTACCTCCACATCCGGTTAATCAGCGCGTGCCTGCTTACCGTAGTCATCCCTTTAGGGGTTGTGCGCCACGGTCGCCAGATGAACAACACGCTGCCCTTGCTGTTACCCGCCTTGCCTTGTTTGCCCGTTTCAGCGCTGATAAACGACAATCGCCCTTCGGTGATGAAGCGCACCTCATCAACCGTTTTCTGTGCCTGTGCGAACCATCCCGTCGAGGTATCCGCAGGCAGCAGCATAACGACCGTTTTATTCTGCTTGCGGCTCTGCTCAGCAGCTTTATCAACCCAGGGGCGGATATTGCTGTACGGGGGATTGCAGAAGATGGCGCCGGTGCTACTCCAGTCACAGGCAAGGGCATCATCCTCTGGCGTCAGATACAGACGACACAGGGTATTGTCGTGGTCAGCGGCGGCATCGAGGTAGAAGCCAAACTCCGCATCCAGCGCCTGGAAGACCTCGGGCGGGGTTCGCCATGTGTCCTTGTGCTCTGGTCTGGTGTGTGATTTGAGTGCCATAGCTACCCCCACACCTTGTTGAGCATTGAGCGTGGTGTTGGTTTGAGGTACTGCTGTTCGGGAAGGGTGACAACGATATCCCAATATTTGGGGTCGCGGCTCAGTGACCTGGCAGCGCGATAGCCGTTGTCTTTGTAGTGCCTGACGAGTAGCTCCGCCTCTTCACCGGTTAACCCGTCGTACCTGAAACTGGTTTTCTTCATCCGACTCTCCCAAAATAATCCCCGGAATAACGCACCTCCCGCCGCCTGACGCCGTTGCCGACCGACCAGGCCTGGGCATACTCAATCAAACTGTTCATGCGCTTTACGCCCATCTGAGCCGTGCTCTCGCGGATGCTGCAAAACTCCCCCTCCAGCCCCGTCACCACCTCCCCCGGCCTGCCGGTAGCGATGGCATGTCCCGAAACAAACAGCGCTTTCCAGTCCAGCAGCGGGCGGGGTTTATCGGCCCACACCACCTGACGCGAAACATCGGTGCATAACGCATGGAACAGGTCGTTCTGCGGTAATGTCCGTTTAGCATCGTTGACGGTAATTTCGAGAGGGCGGTGTGGGTCGGTGGGCAGGGAATCAATAAAGGCTTTCAGGTTTTTTCGTATTCGTTCATCACGCAGCAGGAAGCGTGTTTTATCCATGTCACCCTCCGCTTCTGGCGCGAAGCATTCTGTCCTGCTCTATCAACTTTCCAATAAGTGATAGAATGAAGTTGATTTTTTGCTCACCCTGAGTTATCTCATAGCGTTGTAACAACGCCACCTCAGGCCTGTCTGCGTTACTCAATATCGTAGATATATCATTCAAATGTGGAGTTAAACTATTCATGGGTATGCTCTCCTTTGACATTGGTTGCCCCCACTGCCTGAAAGAAAATGCAGTGTCATAGGGGTTTCGTGAACATAGGCGTGGTAGCGATACTTAAAGGGTCTACACCCGCAATGGCCTATGGTGCCGATCAGTGGAAGTTTCCGCATCATAGGTGTGGCTGTCGAAACCAAAATGCGGCTAATCTAGCCACGGCATAAGCAGGTGGGTGAGAGGTCGCAGAGATGCGGCCGAACGTTGTTTACAACACAGGCGTATGCTTTATAGTGATGTTTTAGCATTCTTACTTTATGAGCGTTTTTATGAGCGAGTTACTTAGCCTAAAACTAGTAATAAACGGCATTAGCCCCAGCGAGATCCCAATGAATAAGCTGGCTGGTTATCTTGCCGATCTCGCTACGCTTTATGGAGAGGAAAAGGATGTCAGATTCAAAGCGGTCACAGATGGATGTGTTGAAATTCACACTTACACAACCAACACAACATCGCACAACGTCATTTGCGCAAACATAATAGAAAACCTTGACACGAGCAAACTAGCAAAACGCATATCAAAAGATAATTTTTCAGCAGAAATATACTCTAATAACAACTTGTTAAGCTCAATTAGAGCGATAAGTGACGATAAGCCAATCTTGGTCACAAAGAAAAACACAAAAATACAAGGCGAGTTGTATCACATCGTTGAAAAGAACCATGACCTGGTTTCAGTAAGGCTTAGAGGGAATGGTGGAGAGATACTAATCTGTACCGCAACGAAACCTGATGCAGTTAGGCTAGCTAAGTATTTGTTTAAAAAAATCAGAGTGTATGGAGACTCTCAGCACGAGAAAAAGGATGGTGTATGGAAATTGAAAAACCTAAAAATAGAAAAATTCGTTGAACTTCAAGATACAACGTTATCAGAAGGGCTTGGCCGCTTGTCTAGTGATCCTGCAAATAAATGGGGTGAAATAGAAGCTCAGGCTGAGCTGATACTGAAATACAGGAGTTTCAGTTGAAAAAAATAATAGTAGACACCAACATCCTAATTTGCCTTATGGAAAAGAATTCACCAAGCACTAACCTGCTTGGTGATGATGGGTTCTCAAAGATAGAAAATCTTGAATTGAGGTCACGAGCACTTCTTGAGCACATTGAACGCCAAGGCGGCACCATAGCGATACCAGCACCTGTTCTTGCTGAGTATTTGCTTGGAATTGACGGTGAAAGAAACAAGCACGCTCACGTAGAAAGAATATCGAGCATGAACTGTTTTGAAATAATTCCTTTTGAAGAGTTAGCAGCGGTAGAGTGCTCATTACTTCCATCTATTCAAGAGTTTAAGCAGTTTTCCAAACAGATAAATTCAAACCAAACCGCTAATAAGATCCGATTCGATAGACAAATAATATCCATTGCTAAAGCAAATGGGATCACAGAAATTTGGAGTTCTGATGGTGAAGTGATCAAGAAAGGTAAGGAGGCTGGAATTGATGTTAAATCAATATCTGAAATACAACCCATCTCCTTATCTGACCAGTTCCCACTAAATCTTCTTCATGACATTCCTTCGCCAGACAAAAATAAAATGAACTAACCCCCCCACCCGGCCCCGCGCCGGGTTTTTTGTGTCCTGTCGATGAAGTACCTTGACCGACACCTCGCCCCTCCAATCGCTATGGTTAACCATGGGGGGCGTTTTTACCCACCCAAACCAAAAGGGCTGCCATTGCCAGCAGCCCCACGATGCATTCTGTTAGATAGGCTGTCATTCCTGTTTCCCTCGCTTTAAAAACCCATAACTTCTTTCAGCGGCTTTCCGTGTATCCCTTTTCATCACTCCTCCTGTTTGTTTGCCTAGACGTCAGCGCCTTTTGCGTACCTGCGTACGCTGGTTTCTGTCTGCTGCCTTGTCGTGCACTTCTCCCGCGCTTCGTCCTGGTCGCACTCAATGAAATGACCATTAACGAATCGCTGATAGACGGTGCCGAGTGAGCCAAAGCGGTTTTTTGTGACGATGATTTCTGCGAATGGAGCGGCGGGTGAATTCTCGTTATACACCGCGTCGCGGTAGAGCATGATGATTGAGTCGGCATCCTGTTCAAGGCTGCCAGAGTCACGCAAATCGGCGTTGGTCGGGCGCTTGTTAGGTCGCTTCTCAACGTCTCGTGATAGCTGACCAAGCGCGATCACTGGCGTTCGCAGCGTCTTGGCCATTGCCTTTAGGCTCCATGAGATATGGGCTATGGCAAGGTCGTTACGCTCCGCTTTCGGTTTGGCGATCAGCCCGAGATAGTCTGCCATGATCAGCGATAGCGCTGGGTGCTCCTGTTTGTGCCGCCTGGCAATGGCTACGATTTCCTCCACCGTCAGGCGGCAAGCATCGACGACCCATACGTCAAGATCTGCCAGTCGGTTAATCCCGTCAACAATCCTCACCCATCCCTCATCGTCAAGGTTTGAAGGGTTACGCAGCAGACTTACCGACATCCGCCCTGCCCCGGCTATCGAACGCTCAGCTACCTGTAGGGAACTCATTTCCATGCTGAAAATCAGAACGCCCCTCCGCTGGTTCTCCCCGGGTAACTTCCGGTTTGCCACGCCTTCGGCAACCTTAAGCGCCAGTTCAGTTTTCCCCATTCCGGGGCGGGCGGCGACGATCACTAAATCCTCAGCGTTCATCCCCCCGGTGATCGCGTCCAAGTCGTCAATGCCTGTTTTCAGCGTGTCGGACTCTTCCCCGTTTTTCAGGCGGCGCGCTAACGTGTTGGTGTATTCGGAGATGATGTCTCCAAGGCGAACCGGCTTCACTTCCTGCTTCGGCTTTCGAATGCCTGACAGTCTGCCGATAAGTTCGTCCATCGCCACGGTAGCCACTTCAATCGATGAATTTCCGATTGTCCCGCGCAGCTTGTCAACAGCCGAAACGAACATCCGGCGCTGGTACATCTCAGTCACCATGTCGGCATAGCCCCGCAGGTTTGCAGCGCTGGGGCAGCTACGCGCTGTTTCCATGATGTCGGCAAAATGCTCATCGCCACATTCCTCGGCAACCATCAGGGAATCAATCATGTTTCTGGTGCGAGCCTGTTTACGGATCACCTCATAGGCTCGTTTGTAAATCGGGATCTCGAAGGTTTCCGCCTCCAGCGTTGCCAGAACCTCAGTTGCCGTTGGCGTTAAACCGCCGATCAGCAAACCACCAATCACGCTGGCCTCGATATCCTGTCTCATAGCGTACCCTCCCTGATTTTCGTCAGCGTTTTGCGCTGAAGCAGGTAATCAAAATTAGCCACCCAGCCGCGATCGTTGTCGCCAAAGTGGAACGGCCTGGCAGCAGCCATAAACGCCCTGACGTAAGACTTGAAGCCGTCCAGGTTTGGCGTGGCCAGAGATTTAACCAGAGCGGCTAGTTTCCGTTTTCGCTCGTCATTGGCTTCAACAGCGTGAGGCAGTCTGTCACCCACGGCTTCGTTGTAGGCGTTCAGGTAGTCGTCGTATTTGATTGGGTTTGATTTTCGTTTGGAGGGTTTACCCCCCTTCACACTTTCACCCGTAGGGGGTAAGGGGTATTATTTATTTTATCTTTAAAGATATCTTTTGTGTGTTCCGTTTTGGTAACACTCGGTGTATCCAATTTGGTAACATTTTTTGTTCCCGATTTGGTAACAATGTTATCTATTTGGGAACACTCCGGGATCTCCCATTCTGATATGTTTTTGTTTGGGCCAATTTTGCTTCCGTCTTTCACCAGAACTTTCATGGCGATAAGCTCATTTTTGGCAATGTTGGCCTTTGGCCTGCTGATTCTGCAAAGCTCGGCTAATTGACTGTCAGCAATGCGATCCATTTTCTTCTTGAAGCCGTATGTCTTTCGGCATACAGCGTGTGCCACCTTGGCTTGATTGCGAGTCAGATTAGCGCCGATCAGTTCTTCGTAAAGCTCCATCGCCAGCATGATGAAGCCATCATCAGTGTCAGCCACGCGATGCTCCACTACCTCAAGTTGAGGTTTCTGGTAGTCTGATATCCTAGCGACGCTCATCCTTTTTCACCCCCGCTTTAACCAGTCTGAAAACATTGATAAGCCGCTCAGCGAACGGCTTGTTATTGACGGCAGCGACAACTAATCCATCAGGTGAATCGGGATGCACTCGTTCCTCTTTCTGCTTGAAATCCCGGCTGTTTCGTGCCATAATTCCTCCTGAAATCAATTTGTTGTTGCAATTTTAAGCCGGAAAAGTGTTCTCCCACTGACCGGCTTTTTCTTTGCTCAGATACCCCGCCAGCCGCTTGGCTAACTCAGCCATTTCATCATCGGCAACACCGCAGTTCAGCACGGCTAACATCAGACTCACCTGTCGAAACAGACCGTTCTTCCAGCGACTGACTTGGTACTCCGGTACGTTCATGGCGGCGGCAAAGGCTTTCTGTCCCATCAGGGCTAACTTGTTGAGTAGCGCCGACTCGATGTGAGCGGCTTTCTTGCTTTGTGTTGCGTGGTTCATGTGTGATAATTTCCTTGTTGAAAAAAATAGGTTATCGGATGCGCGTGTAGAGACACGGCACCTGTGTTTTGGTGATCAACAGACGTGACGAAGCCGTGAGGCAGTCACAGTGAGTTTGTTACTGTGGGATGTTGAGTTCGCCACGTTGTCGGTGGCTTCCGTAGGACGAGTGTCCGTTGTAAGGTTGGTACTAACTGGTTAAGCCGAAAAGTTCATCTAAAGTGGAGCAATAATCGATTTCTGATAGCTATCAACTCTCTTTTGATGAATTAATTATGTTGATAATAATTTCTTTTGGCTTATGTCTAGTAAATCAGATGCTTTGTATTTACCATCTGAGATATTTTCAATGGCTTGTGCGTATTTGGTTTTCCCGAAAAATTCGGTTTTAGGAAGAAAACCATTATTTAGCCACTTGTAGACGGCTCTGCTACTGACCCCACAAGCTTTGGCTACATGTGGTATGCCAACGCTTTTTATTGGCTCATTCAGGTTGTCCATCACACCTCCTTGAACTTTAAGTACCCATGATAAGTGAACTGAAAGGGCTTCTCAAGTACTTTATTATCGAACTTATGGTACGAACAGATAAATTGCGTGACGAATTCTCCCAACGGCTTGCGCAGGCCTGTAAAGAAGCGGGATTAGACGATCGTGGACGCGGGGCGGCTATTGCTAAATTCTTAGGCGTGAGTTCAAAAGCGGTGAGTAAGTGGCTGAACGGTGAGGCGGTACCACGTCAAGATAAAATGCATGACCTTGCAAGGTTCTTGCGCGTTGATATAATTTGGCTTCAGCATGGTGACGCTGATCAGCATAGAGTTATTAATTATATCGGGAAGCGCGAGCCATCCAATAAATACCCTTTAATCAGCTGGATAAGTGTTGGCTCGTGTTATGAGACAAGGGAGCCTCATATCTTGGATGATAATGATGAGTGGTATGAATCAGACGCACAAGTTATTGGTCATGCATTTTGGTTGAAAGTAAACGGTGATTCGATGACGGCACCTACAGGGCTAAGCATTCCTGATGGAACCATGATACTTGTTGATACGGGAAGAGAGGCAAGGAATGGAAATCTTGTGGTCGCTACACTCGCTGGTAGCAACGAAGCAACGTTTAAAAAACTGATTTTTGACGCAGGAGAGTCTTACCTGAAAAGCTTAAACCCCGCTTACCCACTATTAAAACTTACCCCTAGCAATAAGATTATTGGTGTTGCGATAGAAACGAAGATGCGTTTAATATAGGGAAATTAATGTACCAATAAAATAATAAGGGCTGTCAGCCCTTATTCCTGTAGCGAATAGCTACACAACTATCTGCTAAACCATCGTCAAACATCCCCACGAACCCTCCCCATATTTTAATCCCCTTTCTATTCAGAAAGATAATGCATGAATGCAATTTTACCAGCAATTTTGTGAACTTTTCCCTTGCACACAGCCGTACTTTTAGTTCACAATAAACTCATCAACCCACCAGACAGCCTACAGGCAGACGGTGGACCAGCAACCCGCAACGGCAATACCCCGGCAGGCAAGACCTCGAGTTACCCGCCGATTGCCTGAGCGTAAGTAGCCAGCCCGAGGCACACGAACATGACGGCGGTTGGGATAGCTAACGAAAGAGGAGATGGAAGATGGTAACAAATACAAATAGCGCCATTGAGACCCAGCGCTTTGATAAAGACGCAATCAGCACAGTGTTTTCAGCCGGTAGTATGTACATTGCGAGCCTGGTGCTTGACGAGTTGAAAGATAAGCACAATGCCCAACTCGGAATAGTTAAATCTCAGGATTCAGCTATTCGCGGTGTAGTCTGTGAGCTTTCTTCACTGAAGATGAGCATAACAGAAGCTGAGGCTGTTACTGATCAGACCTTACATACTGATCTCCTTCACCTATCGACCAACCAGCGTAACTCGCTAAGTCAATTTTTGGCGGATTGTCGTAGTTTAAAATCGTTTTTAGATACTTGCGCTCTTCTTCCGGCAGATATTCAGAATTCATTTCTTCCTGAAGGACAAAAAGCAGGTCATGAACTGAAGTAGATCTTATTTCTTCTGGTCTCCAGTTGGTTTTTAAGAAAACCATGTGATGCAGAGCTTTAATACCAGAAAGATCAGAAATTGATTTTTTATATTTATCCCTATGATTTTTCAAAACCATTTCGATTAAAAGCAAATGATGTAAGTGGGTATGGCATTTAAGGACTTTCAGAGTAGATGGTTTCACTCTGATATCGTATTCATTGGTGTCGTAAAACTTGATGAGATCATGCTTTAACGTAAGGTAAAGATTGTCGTAGTCAGTCATAGAAAACCTTCTTGGTTGTGTGAGAGCGCCAAGGATACCACTGCTGCCTGAGGTGGAGAATTAAACCAGGCATTAAACCACAGCAGATTAATGAGTCTGCTCTGTTTTAACCGCTCTTTTTACAACGAGCCTCGCGCTCTACGGAAGGCACCGACAACGTGCCGAACCTTTGCCCAGATGTTTTTGGGGTGTGGTGGGCTGAATAAAAATTATAGCCAACACCAGGACTATACCCGTTCACCACACCACCAAAACCATCTATTGGAGGAAACATGGCTACTATCATTTACCGTAAGTCCGTTAATCCTGTTAGCAAAACCAACGCCGCTATTCGCCGTCATGCCAGACGCAAGGCAGAAGCGATCCGGCGTGAACTGGTGACATCCCGTATCGATAGGGTATTGGGGCAGAAGCCTGAGAAACGCAAAGCGCTTAACCGAATCGAATTAGCCTTCAAGCGCAAACGGGCGCCACGAATTAATTTCAATTTACTGGCTGGATTCAGAGAACAAATTAACCGTTTCGCCGAAAAGTACGACATGGTTAAGCGTATTAGCCATCGTATTTGGTACCGCAAACCGAAAACAGACTATGGCATTACCGCCAGAGCAAAGCAGACGCATACATCGCGGCCCGTTCATTGAATTTGAGTAGGGGGCGTGCTGCCTGGAGAATGTGGCGTTATTTCAGGAGGGGTACAGGAAACAGGCGGGGACATTTGCGGCAAGGTAATACTCACCGCAAGAGGATAATTTTTGTAATATTTAACCACAAAGTAACCGTAACAACGTTGATAGCCTGGAAAGCTTTTCTTGATTTTCAACAGGAAGATCCATTTTTATTTGCGTTTTCCGCAATGCTATAGGCTTCAGACAAGACCAGATGTTGTTATCGATGCTCTCAAGTTCAATAAGTTTTGCTTTCAGGTCTGCATCACTGAACCGAGCTTCATTTGTGAATAATCGAAGATACTCAAAGGATTGTTTCGCGGCTCCGGCGGACTGCTTGCCAAATTGGTAAGTCGATTGCACCGCTGAAATAATCACGATCATCACCCCAAAGAAAAATGGGTTCGCTTTTAGCACTATCGCTGAGCCGAAAATCAACGTTAACACCGAAAAGAGTCGGTCAAGTCGCCCCGTCGCGGTGGTGTACAACTGTTCAAGATAATACCCGTACAGGATGCGGTCTTTAATTTCATCTCTGCTCATAGCGATTCCTTATGGTTGTCAGCCTCCGGTTTTCTTCGGTGGCGGTGGTGTATATTCCGGCTGCGGTATAGGTCTTACAGCTTTTTCCGGCATGTGTTTCTCAATCAATTTTCCCGGGGGGTAACTGCTTTCTTTTCAGACATCGGTCTAAACCTTTCTTGCATTGTAGGGGTACACTGATTTTAACATATTTAAATTTCTCGTTGTAGGGGTACACCGAGACCCTCGCCGCCTGAGAGGGTCACCAAAGCAGGTACTTGACACGGAGGCCACCATGCAAAAGCTCATTGACGAATTCGACCACCTGATAGCGCCGGGGACGATTGTTACTGATATCATCCTGTCGGGCGTTGTAGACGACTGCGGCTATTTAATGCAACAGAATGATACCCCTGACTTTTTCAGCGTCTATATCCGAGGCAGCGACGGCTTGCTACAGGCCATCGGTGACCTCTCCGACCGTGAGGACGCACTCGCTTATGCCGCGAGGATGCTTGAGAAATATCAAGCACAACTCACGGACAATACCCGGAAGTTATTAAACGATTGAGGTATGTATTTATGGAAAATGAAAATCGGACCACGATTAAAGCATGCTTAAAACCAATTGCCCCTTCTGATTATGATGAGTGGTGTGATGCCTTGGAATGGCTAGATAAAAACGTCGTAGATTTTCCAACAGCCATAGAGAATGACATAAACAATAATGTTTCACCCTGTATATTTAAGAACTGGTGCTTTATCGAGACTATTAATGGTGAAATAGTTTTCGCCAATGGCTTAATACCATGCATTGATGTGAAAGATTTAAAGGAGTACAGGGAATTTAATAAAAAATGGCAGATGATGTAGATATAGCCGGCCAGAACGAAGAAGCCTTTCGCCAACACCTGAGCACCAATCATCGAGAGAAGGAATTACCGGTTAACGGGCGCTGCTATAATTGCGAGGGGCCAACCGAGGGTAATTTCTGCTGCAAAGAATGTCGAGAAGATTGGGAGAAGTGAAAATATTTTGATAACCAACGGAGGATTGAATGATGCAACTTAATAAACCTTATATCACGACCTTCAATCACCCTAATTTCGGTGACATGGTCGCTGTCACCAACGGCAGCAATAATATTAATGATTCACGTTATTTGATGAGCATCAATACTCACCCATATGACGACCACGAAACATTGGTATACAAATCAACCATCGCCTTTCTGGTGGAGGAAAATAAGTGGCTTAAAAAGCAGGTGAAAAAATTAACGGGTATCCATGACTGAAACACTTTCAGCATTCCCATCATCCGCTTATCGCCGCAATCTCCCCCCCATACTCAATAACGCCATCGGACGGTGGTTTTTTTACGCCTGAATCCAGGGAATTTTAAATGAAAAAATTCGAACTCACTGCCGAAGTGAAAGCGTTTTTCGGCATCAAATTGTTTCGCATTAAAGCGCTTATCGCCTTCGGTAATGTTCGTGCTGGCGAATTAGGCGGCTGGGTAAAAAAAGAATCGAACCTGGCTCAGAACGGCAATGCGTGGGTGTACGGCGATGCGCGGGTGTCCGGCGATGCGCTGGTGTGCGACGATGCGCGGGTGTCCGGCGATGCGCGGGTGTCCGGCAATGCGCTGGTGTACGGCAATGCGCGGGTGTACGGCAATGCGCGGGTGTACGGCGATGCGCGGGTGTCCGGCGATGCGCGGGTGTACAGCGATGCGCGGGTGTACGGCAATGCGCGGGTGTACGGCGATGCGCGGGTGTCCGGCGATGCGGACTGGATCACCCTATCCCCCATTGGCTCAGAAAACGGAGTACTAACCGCATTCAGGAAGAAAGACGGCAGTGTCATTGTTAGGCGCGGGTGCTTCTCTGGAACTATTGAAGAATTCGAATCGGCAGTTAATAAGCGCCATTGCGACAATAAGCACGGTGAAATTTATCGTCATGTCATTTCGTTGCTGAAATTACGGTTTAACCTGTCATAAAGAGATGAATATTTAACCCTCGGCGATATTTTTCGGCATCAATTAATACATCAATCCAAATTAAGGAAAGCCACGATGGAACTTACTATCGCGGGCGCCCCCATCGTGCGTCCTGAAATTAAATTTGACCCGATTCGGTCAATCGAACATCACCGCTCAAATATCGTCACGGGCCAGAGCTTCAAAAACAAAAGCGGGCTGCAACGGTTATTCGGGCAGCTTATTGCAACGGTTAATCAGAAGGGGAACCCCAATGCTTAATCCATCAACGATACAGGCTATTCGGAAAATCATGGAAGAAATGCCGCCTGAAATAACAGAGGACTGTTACGCAGAGGCTGAGCAATTGGCGGAGAAGTCTATCGAAAGGTTTCGTGAACCGCTTAGAAAGCACTGCCCTGATGCTTACACATCGCTAGCCTGTGAGTACATGGAAGATAGCGATGTTGATTATCAGGAAGCCGAGAGTCAGCGAGTATTCGACGCCATTTTCCACCGTGTGAAGGTTGAGCGGGCTTTTTGGATTTATAACAGGCAGAACAGCACGGAGGATGCAGCATGAGCACGGCATTAACAACAATGGCAGGGAAGCTGGCTGAGCGTCTCGGGATGGAGCCCGGTACGGACTTGATGAATACCCTTAAGAATACGGCGTTCAAGGGGGGTAACGTCACGGACGAGCAATTTACCGCCCTACTTATCGTTGCCAACCAGTACGGGCTTAACCCGTGGACGAAAGAGATTTACGCATTCCCTGATAAGGGCGGCATTGTCCCGGTTGTTGGTGTAGATGGTTGGGCGCGGATCATTAACGAACATCCGCAGTTCGACGGCATGGAATTCGGCTACGACAAGGAAGAGGGGGCTTGCACCTGCAAGATTTACCGCAAAGATCGCAAACACCCCACTGTAGTCACCGAATACATGGGCGAGTGTAAGCGCAATACCCAGCCGTGGCAATCACACCCCACCCGTATGCTGCGCCACAAGTCACTTATTCAGTGTGCCCGCATGGCATTTGGGTTTGCTGGCATTTACGACAGCGACGAAGCAGAGCGGATCATCGAAAGCAGCCCGGCAAGCGTTGTTGTTGGACAACAAACAGACGAGCGCCGACCGGCATTGATTGCCCGGTGCGAAGAGGCGGCTCAGCTAAGCATGGAAGTCTTCGCAGAAACATGGAAAAACCTGACCCACGAAGAGCGCCAGATTATCGGCAATGCAGAGAAGGAGCGCATCAAAAAAAGCATTCCCGTCGATGCAGAATATAGCGAGGTGGATCATGCAACAGCGCAGTGATGAATGGTTTTCCGCCCGTTGTGGCAACGTGACCGCCAGTCGCCTGTCTGACGTAATGGCAAAAACCAAATCGGGCTATTCCGCCAGCCGCCAGAACTACATGGCAGAGCTTATCTGCCAGCGCCTAACAGGAAAGGTGGAAGAAAGTTACGCAAACTCGGCCATGCAGCACGGCACTGAACTTGAACCGGTGGCGCGGGAGATGTACCTGCTTAACCAGTTTGACGCAGAAGTTACAGAAGTGGGATTTATTCCCCATCCAGAGATCGTAGGATTTGGGGCGTCGCCTGATGGCCTGGTCGGAAATGATGGCCTGATAGAAATAAAATGCCCCAACACATGGACGCATTTAGAGACCATCAAGACCGGTAAGCCGAAAAACCAATACCTCCTACAGATGCACGCCCAAATGATGTGTACGGGCAGGAAATGGTGTGATTTTGTCAGCTATGACGACAGGCTACCGCCAGACCTTGCCTATTACCAGTTGAGAATTCATCAGGACGATAAACGGGTTGCTGAAATAGAGGAGGCGTTAAGGCAGTTTCTGGCTGAGCTTGAAAACGAACTTGAGGCTATCAGGAAATTATCCAGGGTGGCAGCATGAGTGCATGCACGTCGTCGGGCGGGTACACAATCAGGTTCAGCCTGACCCAAGGGGTATAGTACACTGTCACATTTTGAGAATGGCAGCAATGATGCTGACAGCGGCGGCGACCATTAGCCCAAGTCGGATGGTCATCTGCATGCCAAGTTTATCAAAACCGGCAGTCATATCCTTACGCACATCGGCTATCTGCGCGTCGGTCTTCTCGAAGCGGAACTCCATATCTTTACGAACGTCAGCTATATCGCGCTTTACATCAGCAATATCAGCCTTAGTAGCGACATCCGCCACCTCATGAGACTTGCGTACGACGAGCGAGATCGCCTTGGCCTGCTCACTGGTAAGCCCGGCGGTTTGAAGCTCTTCTGACGCCTGCAATGTATCAAATGCAACCTGGCCCATAGCGGATCCTCCTGTACCAAGCCAAGTGTAAGCGATCTGACCGCCAATCTGCAAAATTTTACCCGTTAGCCCTCTGATAACCACATCCGTTTAATTATGGAGAAATTGTTATGACAAAAATAACCAGAGCAGATAACTACATCATTACCCCGTGCTGTCCCTGCCGGATTCGATACATGGTGACTGGATGATGGCAGCAGTTTACTACAACGAAATTGAGCCTTATGCAGCACAGTGGCTGAGAAACCTGATTGCCGCCGGTCATATTGCGCCAGGCGATGTTGATGAACGTTCGATTGAGGATGTCACTCCCGATGACTTACAAAACTACACGCAATGCCATTTCTTTGCCGGGATCGGCGTATGGTCGTATGCCCTGCGAAAAGCAGGATGGCCCGATGATAAACCCGTGTGGACGGGCAGTTGCCCCTGCCAGCCTTTCAGCGCAGCAGGCAAGGGCGGCGGGTTTTATGACGAGCGGCATCTCTGGCCCGCTTTTCACTGGCTCATCAGCCAGTGCCGCCCTGAGTACGTTTTTGGTGAACAGGTTGCAAGCAGCCATGCAAACCTCTGGTTCGACCTTGTACAGGCTGACCTGGAAGCCGTGGACTACGCCTTCGGGTGTGTGCCGTTTCCGTCTGCGGGCGTCGGTGCCCCGCATATCCGCGACCGGGCGTACTGGGTGGCCTACGCCGACCACGCGGGACGGGAAGGATGGCAGGGAATGCCCGAATGTGCCGCTCAATGCATTGCTGGGGCGCGTAGTGTGGCTGACAACCCCAGTGCGGTTAACGGCTTCTGGCGAGAGGCTGACTGGCTCCTGTGCCGGGATGAAAAGTGGCGGCCAGTTGAACCCGGCGCATTCCCGCTGGCTTATGGGGTTACCAACCGCGTGGGACGACTGCGCGCCTACGGAAACGCTATCAACGTGGAGGCGGCAAAAGCGTTCATAGAGTCATACACCTCATTGACGCAAGGAGAACCCATGCGCTATAGTCACTCTGCATCTGCAAATTCAGGTGCCGGGCTTTGCACCCCGTAGGGATTGTCGCGACAGAATGACACGCCGCGAGCGTGTTTTTTTATGTCGCAATCTAGCCGCATCTCAATGGTGGGCTGGATAGGGCTACCGAAAGGTAGGCCGGATGACAATCCCGGTAGTGCAAACCCTGTTCAGTTCACCACCAATATGAGTTTTGCACCTCTTGGTGGTGATTAAATTCAGATTGTCACCGGAGGTCATTATGACACTTCAAACAAGCCTTGCTGCACCCAAAGTCACTATCCGCAATGGTAAAGCTGTAACTACATCATTGGACGTTGCTGATTACTTTGACAAGCGTCACGATAACGTATTACGCACCATTGAACGCCTTGATTGCTCTGAAAAATTTACTGCCCTCAATTTTGAGGTGAGTGAATACACCGACAGCACAGGCCGCAAACTACCGATGTATACCATAACCAAGGACGGCTTCATTTTTCTCGTCATGGGCTTCACCGGCAAAAAAGCAGCAGCGTTCAAGGAAGCTTACATTGCGGAGTTTAACCGCATGGAAGAGCAGCTTCATGGCGCAGTTGCCGTCAGCGGCGTAACCAACGAAATACTACTTACCCTTCAAGATAATAAAGTCATCAGCTCCCGGCCAATTGCTGACAACGAATATGTTGCCAGCCTCGATACATTGTTCGAGATTGCGCGTCGAGCTGACTATCTCGTCATACACAAAGACGATCTGATTAAAAAGCTCGGTAGCTAATCTAACCCAGTCATTCCGCCCCGGTAACGTGCCGGGGTTCCATTATCGTTTTAACCAGCGAGGTATATCTGTGTGCAAAATTTAATGAACGTGCAAAATTTAACCACAAGTAGCGACAACGGAATCGACTCTCAGCGGTTGCTGATTATGGTCAACGAAACGCGCAAGCAATACGGAGAGAAACCTATCCGCAATAACGACTTCGTTGAAAAAATTAAAGATGAGCTTGAAGGAGAGCACTACGAAATTTCCGTAGTTCAAAAAACGAACAATACTGAGTCTGAGATTATCCACATGACGCTCAAACAAGCTCTCCGTGTCGCCGCGCGTGAGTCGAAGGCAGTTCGTCGTTCGCTGATTGATAAGCTGGAGCAACTGGCTGCCTCAAAATCGCAGGCAATCACCACAGTCCCCGCATTACCGGAAAACTACATCTCTGCGCTGGAAGCCCTGCTGGAATCGAAAAAGAGTGAAGCTGCACTGGCATTGGTCAACAAAGAGCAGGAAGCAGAACTCCACGACCTCAAGAGCCTGTTCAAGGAGGGCATGACCCCGACCCAGTTCTGTAAAATGCTCAATGGTGTTAACACCCAGAAAGTGAACCACTGGTTAGCAGACCGTAACTGGCTCTACAACGAAAGCCAATCCGGTACCCGTTGGCGGGCAACATCCTACGCTCGCGACAGATACCTGACTGAGCACCAGCATCTGATTAGCGTTCAGGGTGCCGATGACTTCATTAAGCACCAGCCGGTACTCCTTCGCAAAGGCGCTGAGCGCCTCTACGTCCTTTACCGCCGTGGCAAAGTGCCCATGAAACTCAACTGGAACGGCGATTTTACCCACCAGAAGCACGTCAGCCTTGCATCGTGAGAGGAGCAACGAATGAAACCTAAAATACCTAACAGGATAAAGGAGCGGGAGAAGCTATTTAAACGCTTATACCGTGAAGGACTTATTCATGCAAGACGCATACGACGAACCGGTTATTTATCAATGCGGCTTTCTCACTACTGGCGCATGTTATCCAAAGATAACGGTCAGAGTTGGAAAACCATGAGTCACGCGACATACGACACCCAAATAGCAATATAAAAACAGGAGCACCCCATGAATTATGCATTCGCGGGTCATGCTGCCCTCATGGGGAGCTATCACCCGCAAGAAACCCACCTGGATAAATGGGTTAAATGGCTGCGAAACGGATACCGAAAGCTTATCGCTATCCTCGAACAGCAAGGCAAGCCTCTACGACCTGCCCCAGCACCTTAATCAAGGCTGTTACAGCCTGAAATCCCCTTCACCCCCGCATTTCTTCGATTGGTCATTCCCCCGCCTGCCCGCCGTCATGACGAACGGCGCAGTGGCTTAATTTTAGCAGAGGTCAATTATGGCATACATCACCTTATCCGAGTGGAATCGGCGGCAACCCCGCCCGCGTTGTATGGAAACCGTCAGGCGATTGGTCAGGAGCGGAATGATTTTTCCCGCACCGATACGAGATGGGCGCGAGTATCTGGTTGAGGAAAACGCCTGCAAGCTCACCCAGAACAAAAACATTGGCCCATCCAGCGCCCTTCACCCCACCCTGTTATCGAGGATAAGACATGGCACGCCGGAGAAACCATAAGAACCGCGATTTGCCGCCAAACCTGCAACCGCGCAATGGCGGCTATTTTTGCTACCGCGACCCACGCACCGGAAAAGAATATGGCCTGGGCCGCCATCGACAGGAGGCCATTACACAAGCCATCGCCGCTAATATGGCGATTTATGGCTCATCAAAACCATCACCGCTCGTTGACCGCATCAACGACACACAGGTGACCACAGTTAGCGAATGGACTGAACGCTATCTGACGATACTCGAAGGACGGAAACTCAAGCCGACAACGATGAACGAGTACCATAAATACCTGAAAGCCGTTAATGCCCATTTAGGGGAATTTGCTCTTCAGAAAGTAGAAACCAAAGACATTGCCTCGTTCCTTAATCAGTGGGTAAAGGCAGGAAAACCGACAATGGCAAACCGCATCAGAACATTGCTGCTTGACTTGTTTCGTGAGGCCATTGCTGAAGGGGTCACCAAAAGCAATCCAGCCGAAGCTACGCGCAACCAGCGTGTAGACATTCAACGCGAGCGGATAACGTTGGACGATTGGAAGGCTATCCGTAAAGCAGCAGATAAATTACCCGCATGGGTTGGCCCCTGCCTTGACCTGGCTCTACTCACAGGACAACGCCTAAGCGATGTTCAGGGCATGTGCTGGAGTGATTACCGGGATGGACGTCTTTACGTCAGACAAGAAAAAACAGGCATGATGTTGGCCATCGCGGAAACAACCCGCCTTGAATGTCTGAATCTTTCCCTTTTAGATGTGCTTCAGCAATTAAGAATATTAAATAATGGTAAATCTCACATTGTGGCGGATGAAAAACACAGTGTTCTCGCTAAGAGAACATTATCTGAAGCATTTATGAAAGCGCGTCGTGGATCAGGTTTGAAATGGGAAGGCACTGCTCCCTCTTTTCATGAAATCAGAAGTTTGTCAGCTCGCTTATATACTGAAGAGAAAGGGAAAGACTACGCACAAAAACTATTAGGGCATAAATCAGCAACCATGACCGACAAGTACCGGGATGTACGTGGCTCAGAGTGGACAGAGGTGTAATTATTTCGATCGAATTTCGAGTAATTTCGATCGATTAATTGTAACGAACTGAATAAAAAGAATAATATTTCTCCGCCGATGTTGGAGCATCAGCGAAGCTCTAAAGCTATAAAATGATATTTATCATATGCTTATGTTATTTTTGTGCTCAAAAAATAGGCGACAAAAAACAACAAAGCACGACAATACACGACATTTTTATCAATACGTTACCGTCCATTTCGACTTGCAGACTCCCTTCCTTAGACGTGAAAAATCACATTCACCCCGAGCTGGAAATCCCGATGGCATACCGTAACCTGAGCAAGGTATACTGCGCCAATGACAACATCCTCACTCTCCCAACATGACTCCCTGTTCAAAAAGTTCCTCGGCGATATCACGGTCGCCCGAGACTTTCTGGAAATCCATTTGCCGCCTCATCTACGGGAACGCTGCGATTTCAGTACGCTGGCAATGGAGTCGGGCAGTTTTATCGAAGACGACCTGCGCACCCAGTGTTCGGATATGCTCTATTCCGTGCAGACAAAAACGGGGAAAGGCTATATCTACACATTGATCGAGCACCAGAGTAGGCCCGAGAAGTTGATGGCGTGGCGTTTAATGCGTTATAGCATGGCAGCCATGCAGCGGCACCTGGAGCAAGGCAACGAGACCTTGCCCGTGGTCATCCCGCTCCTGTTCTACCACGGCACCACGTCGCCCTACCCCTACAGCACCCAATGGCTCGATTGCTTTGCTGACCCTGAACTGGCAGAATCAGTCTATACACAGGCATTCCCGCTGGTCGATATTACCGCAATACCGGATGACGAAATCCTGACGCATAGGCGGGTAGCGCTGCTGGAGCTGGTGCAGAAACATATTCGTACACGGGATATGCTGGAACTGGTTAACGAGCTGGCCTGTCTGCTTGAGCAATGGGCAGTGCCCAAAGAGCAGTTCCGGGGCTTGATGTATTATATTCTCGAACGTGGCAATACCTCGAACGCCGAGCAGTTCTTGCAGGGGATCGCCACCAAAACCACGGATTACCGGGAGGACGTGATGACTATCGCAGAACAGCTTGAAGCCAAAGGTGAACAACGCGGCATTGAAAAAGGAATACTTCTTGGTCGGCAAGAAGGCATTCACCTCGGTCGCCAAGAAGGTCGCCAAGAAGGCGAGCATAGCGCCTCGCTCAACATTGCAAGGCAACTTATCGCCAACGGTGTTGAACGCACCATCGTCAAAATGTCGACCGGCCTGTCCGATGATGAACTGGCCACTCTGTTCGACGACCGACGCTAATTCCCCGTTTTTTCACCTTCGGGCGCTTCCGGCCACTCAATATCGGCAGCACTCACATCAACACAACTCAACAGCACCGCATATTTCTGCCATTCAGTCAGCGCTAATTTTTTGCCCCATATATGCCCCATTGCCATCCTTGGCATTCACCCCTATTCCTGTTTTTACACTTGAGGATGCGCTCGACATCATTGCTGGGCGATTCGTATTATTCGCTTAATCCCTCGTTATCAGGTTGAACTACAGGTTCCACCACTTTCTCAGCATTTTCTGTTGTAGCCTCAGATTCCAACATTTGCTCTCACCATTCACAATACGAAACATTGCCGCAGTAATTGGTTCGAATTCCGCATAGATAATGTTAAGATAAAAGAATCTCAACTGACTGATACTCATTTTCAGGTAAAAAAAATCAAATGGATAATAAACAGTCACTTTATGGGTTAACCATTTTTAGGTTCATTACCGCATTTTATGTCTTTGTGTTTCATTGTTATCTTAGACACCCTATTGATGTGCCACATTGGATTGCTCGCGTGTTAAACAATGGTGCCATTGGGATGACTTTCTTCTTTGTTTTATCCGGTTTTGTCATGGCCTGGTCTTCTAGAAATGGCATAAGACACGATTATTTTAAAGCACGATTATTACGTATTTACCCTGCTTATTTATTTATGGGGATAATATCTTTACCTTTTTTATTTTATGTTGCCAGTAATAAAATAATTCCAACATTGATTCTTTTCTTAAGCGCAACCCAATCATGGATTCCTAGTAGTTCACCAGTGTGGCATTTCGCTGGTTCATGGTCTGTATCGACAGAGTTCTTTTTCTACATGACGTTCCCCTTACTATTTCCTATTATTAAAAATACCCCCAAGACGGCACTTATTACTGCCTTCATAATCACATCATCAATAACGCCACTCGCTTTTGTTTTTGGGAGTGAAAAAGATGCAACTTATTTTTATGTAAGTCCAATTCATCGTCTCCCTGAATTTATTATCGGTGTTTCCTTAGGATGTATGTATTCATCAGGAACCAGACTTAAAAAAAAGAAAAGCAAAGTTATTATTTTACTTCTAGCCTTAACGGTATTGATAACCATATCAGCCGTAGGTAACCCTGGATTCATGAAAAGAAACTTCGCCACGGTTCCTGCCACAGCAGCAATTATATATGTTTTAGCATGTTCGAATATAAAATACAATTTCATCACTCGTCCATTCATTTACCTAGGAGAGATAACTTATTCATTTTATTTGATGCAACTCGTTGTTTTAAGCTTTTTAGTTAAAAATGAAGATTTATTTTACGGTATGGATAGCATTAATATATGGCTGATTCTCGGGTTAGCTACCCTATTGTTGTCAATGATTTCTTATCACTTTATCGAGAAGCGATTTTCCGTTAAAAAAACGTCAAATAGTAAGGTAATCAGTACATCGGTGTGATGCGTCCCTTTTAGTCGTAGACAAATAGGGCTTTGTTGAATAAATCGATTCTTTTCCAGATTACAACAAAGCCCTACCGAAGGTCAACGCCCAGTTTCGCTACACGGGCCACTTGTATCGACGGTAACGATCCCTTCGCCATCTACAACCAATTCATTACTGGGCACCTCGAAAAACCTCATGTTAGGTAAATCTCGGCGATAAATTAGAGCAGAACCAAAAGAGGTTGTTTGTTTTTTGTACATGATGTGCTCATAAAACACCAAAATTGAGCAATAACCGAGCGTTTTTAAAAATAAAAAATGAAGGCGTCTAGGTTTTTCGAGGTGCCCATCTACTGCATCCTGTAGCGGGGCAATAACGGCGGAGGTACTCACTCAACTACCGATAGCGTGATAGCATACCTCCATTGCACTACCTTGCCCTGAAGAACTGAAAAAGTTCCACTGCACTGAAAACCCTGTTTTTGACAAATTTCTGGCTCTCATCACCCAGCCGTTAACTTCTGAGTCGCCATTTTCTTTCACAAAAAGAAACGGGATTTCGGTAAATACTTTCGGGAAAACAACATCAAGCGGCGCACCATATGTTGAATCCAGACGCCCAAAAATTTCTATCTTCCCGTCCGAAAATTTTCGCCAGTAATACCCTGTACCAGACCCCGTTTCTACGATATCGACTAAACCGGTTTTTTTGGGCTGGAAGGTCTTTTTCAGGTAAGCGTCCAGCCATTGATTGCCCCACATGCTACCGTAGATATTGCCGTCAGAGGCTATCCTTGCGGCTCCGGCATACACCGAAGAAGGGGCACGAAAACCGCCATCTTTATGAAAAATATAATCGCCGCCGCCATCAATACCGTTATTGATGTGTATTCCATCACCGCCCTTGTCTTTGTAGATATAGGCGCGCACTTTGCCATCAGCATTCGCGAGGATAAAATGCTTACGGTTATCCCCCTTCAGTCCGATTTTGCCACCCTGTGAAATAATGTCGCCATTGACCGTTCCACCAGTACGTTTATCCAGTGCGTTTTTTGCACAATCTACCGTTTCCGTTAAACCGAGGTTCTTCACAAATTGATTTTTATCGGGGATATCCGCGCCGTTCTGGTCTTTCGCCAGCTTCCCGTCTATATCTTGTTGTACGGATTCAGAAACACCGATAAAATCTGCCGCGTTTTTCCACGATCCGGTATTTGTTGAATTTGGGTTGTCAGTGTTATTGTCTATGACGCTAATAAATAGCTTGTCGCCAGCATCGCTTAATACGAGAGCCCCGCTTGGGTATCCACTAATTGCTGATGAAAATGCGGGATCGAATGAGTTTATCGCACCTGTGCTCGCCCAGCGCATTAAATCAGAAAGCTCAAATAGTATCTGGTTCATGTTCTGCCCCTTCGGGGGAAGCCCTCCTGCGGCTTTCAGAATCATTGTTACGGGAGGGAATCCCTTTGAATAAGAGGCTGTGTTGTCACCTGCTGGGGTATCCTCCAGAAGGTTCTCCCTCTGCCCATTCCTTCCGAATGGGAGTGGCTGTTTTTTGGGTGGAGAGCTTCTATTCATGATTAACCTTTAAAAAATGTTCCATCGTTGAACGGGTATGTGTCATCAGCAAAGCCAAAATAGGGCGGAACAAGCTGAGTGGTCGTCAATAAAATCCCTTGAGGGATTGGTAATACGTCGTATTTATTCAATATTTTCTTTTCGTAAGGCGCTAAATAAAACTCACAAATAATCCCCATTCTCATTTCACCATAATCAACACAGAATGCCTTTCCTCTCCCTTTAAAGAGCATGGTTAAAAACCTGTTCATTTCTCTTATTGTCGCCATGCTGATATTGGAAAATGCTTTAGCTAAAATAAGTGTTCTGTATGCATCATCAGCAAGTCTAACGGTTTCAGTCTCTTGAACGCCTGCATAAAAAGGCTCTTCGTTAAATGGCGAGGGGTAATCATTAACATTACCGTCGTCCGCTTCTGAAAACCCGAAACTGTTGCTGCTCATATCAGATTGAATATATATTGATACGTTTACTATTTTACCCCAAATATCCAGCCCGTAGCTTCCATTTGTTGTTACATCCCAAACTTCATCTATAAATTTATCGGTAAAATCATCAATATTCATGGCCTGATTAAATGTTTCGATGATTGCCAGTAATCTTGGGCTTGCGGAGTATTGAGTCAGTATGGTTTCTTTCCAGCTCACACTGTGATCACCTCCACGTCAGCTTCCTGTATGGTGGGCACTTGATCTATGCCTGCCGTTACCGACTGAGAATAATTAACACCATCCACAGAAATGGTTAAGGATAGAATATTCATGTATTCAGGAGAAATGCTTATCACGGGTGCGTAATACGTACCACCGCTAATCCTTGATCCAATTCTCGCCTTTGTTATTCCTTCGTAGTTACCGTTGAAAACTCTGGAAACCATTCTTTTAATATGGGCTGTTACATCAGACGGAAGATTGATTATGTCGTTTTGTATCTGCACTCGAAAGTATATCCTCAATGGTTCTGCTTTCTTCCATTGTATTATATATTCAGGATAGTGTGGGCTGTAATTTTCTTTGTCCTGAATAATAAATGTAGCGTCTCCATTCAGGTTTACGCCGGGGTTTTTTGTTCCGTATATCGCTTCCGCAACATCTACGTCAGTCCCTCCATAGGCGCACACATAGAGGGAGTGGCGAGCTACCGGGAATGATGTTTCACCCTTATCAACCGTCACGTCCTCTCGATTGGACCATACATAAGCGTCAAGTACACCATCGGTAGCAAGAAGCGCCGCCAATGTTGACGCGTCTGTGTTTCTTCCTTTGCGTGCTACAGATTGTCGGCGTCTCGTCTCAAATGCAATGCGCGACTCTACATCAATACCCACTACTCCAGAGGCATGATTAATCAGGGCATCCCACCCTGAAACTGGAGATAAAATCTGGTTTAGTTCACCAACACCGCAAGCTATAGGCCCGGTCGTCTGATTTTGGAACTCAACATCGACCAAACCGTCAGGGCCAATCGTGGCGGCGCTTATGGACGCATAGATGTAGCCAGATTTATCCTGTGCAGTGCTTCCTTGTGGGATTGTCCTGCCGGCGGCTCCCGTACAGGTTGCGGTGACTATAGTCCCTCGTGCAGCGATGCGCTCCATGAAGGAGATACGGCCTATCCCATCCTGCCAGCGCCCCGTCGCGTAGTCTGGATTCATCTGGTTGAACAGGCAGAGCAGCGCGTCGTAGTTTGTGGCAATAATCTCGGTATCGGACTGTGCAATCTGCCCCTGGAGTGATGACAGGGAGTTACTCGCCCCGCCCCCCATTGCTGTATCCATGTCAGTAAGGCGCCCGGAAAGAACATCGGCAATGTCTGGCACCCTTAACCCATTTTCGGTTATCGTCACTCCGGGGACTGCCGTTTTTAATTTTGTCATAGGGTGGCCTGCGATTCGTTTCCGTCGTTGTCAGTTATGCGGATAACCCCGCGAGTCTGCCGGGTGTTTTTGTCGAAGAGCACGGAAGCGAGCGCCTGATTGACGACGGGTAGCTTTCTGGCCTCTGCCTCCATTTTCCCGGCAATGTACCCCGGTGAAGGACGATGACCAAGAACCTCTTCTTTCCACGGGATGCCCAACGTGTTGTCGTAATAACACTCGCCAGCAAACACCAGGCAGGCGCTGGCAACATCCTGAGCTACCGCATAACCTGAATCTGCAATAGCCATATTCCCGCTTCCATCCAACGTCAAATCCCACACTTCCATCGAAAGTTTTAGCGTTCGGTAGGTCATGATGCTTTATCCGTAGCATTGGAAATGACGGTGGCAGAGCCTGGCTGACCCCCCCTCACTGGGTGTTTGTGGTCGTTGTAGTTGTCACGCAGCATTTTTAGTGATGAAGCCTGTGTTCCCGCATTATCAGTGATGTTGCCGTCTGCCGTTACGTCCCCGGTGAAATGCGCGGAAGGGGTATTTATAGTTACGCCTTGAGGGGCTACTACCGTCGCTTTTGAACAGATCAAATTTACCGGGTTCGGTGAAGTGATATTCAGTGCTCCATCCGCAAACTCTATAAACTGCGTCGGCGGCCTATTGAGTAGGCCGCCCATATAGATGGCATCTGATTTACTGTGCGCACGACGACTTCCCGGCACAGACTCTTTCCGATTTGCACGGGCTACAGAATTATCACGGTCGCAAACGGCAATCCACCCAATATCGCCCGGAACGGGGTTCATGATGATCGCACTATTTCCACGCTGCGCACGGTAAACGGGTATGTTGTACACCACAGAGTTTTGTATCATCTGATTATTCTGGTCAAGGCGAGCAACTAGCGGGAGAACATCGACAGTCAGATTTTGCGCTTCGCCTTTAATCGCCTTTACTTCAACAAGTTCAATGAAAAAATAACCTGATAACATCTGCTTGAAAATATAATCAAGCGATTCCGCATCGTTAGTTTGTGGCCCGGTTGGTGTAAGTAATTTATCTGACACGTCACACTCCGTCTCTCGGTTTGTTGGCCATGCATATTGAGTGCCACGGGCCATCAGGTATCATTGATGAAAGTTCATGCGTCACGCTGGTGAGTTGATAAGTTCCCTTTGCGTGAGGTAGTGAAGTTTCAAGGTTTATATTCCTCCCTGTCGTCAGCAGGGTTGAAAACTGAGTCTGAAACATCACCCCGCCGTTTGAAAATATGGGATAACCGATCAACCCATGACTGGGAGAAACAAGGGGAATAACGTCATCCCTTTTACTTTCCGAGGGCCAGAAGGATATTTTGGGCTGCATGACAGACATCGCTATCGCGAAGTCATGACATACACCTGAAAGCTGTTCAAAAACGCTACCTGAGTAGTGTGGATTTGTCGCCACCGGATTTTTCAGCCCGGTAATTAACGGCTCATAGCCTACTGGCTTGCATATTGCCGTCAAAATATCTGTTACCGGAATTGTGCCGCCGAAAGAAAAAGGGGGCATAACCTTATTCTGTAGCTCATCACTTGCCGTTGCGTTTATTATGAGCGCCGCATTGGGAACCATGTTCATGTTGGCAATGGATGAATTCATGAACCCTGAGAAAATCTTATTCTCTTCAACGAAAATATCCAGCGACACGCTTTCGGTTCCCGTGCCGTAATTCCCCATCGCCCTTGCTGATAAGGCAGCAAGTAATTCCATGCTTAAACCGTAAAGGTTGGCGCTAACCTGTGTCCCGAATAGATTTCCTGATGACTGGAGGGATATGCTGGATCGAACGTTATCTATCGATATTTTGTTGTTGCCCTTCATTCCCTCAAACGGTTCAGGGTGATTCGTGAACTCAAATCGGAGAGATCGCTTTTTATACAAGTTCGCTCTCCTCTATGTAGTACAGAGTATACCTCCGGCCCAATCCATCCCACTGAGGATTGCTTTCACCTGAGTTATCAATGAAAACCATATCCCCACGGAAACCCAGGTGACGGTAGCGCACCATCTTGTTACCAAACAGGCATGGAACCCCCTGAAGAACAGGAACGCCGTTAACCTCCATGTCCATGTATAGGAAAGAAACGCGCTGAACCAGCCTGATGCGGCACTGCTGTCCGCCAAGGCTGATAGATATTGACTGAGACTTTTCAGGCTCAAGCGGGATTGTTCTCATGTGCTTTTCCCGGTGATATTTTTAGCCAATTCACCAAGCTTTTGCCCGGCACTGTCCACAACGGTAAGAACCGGCTTGGCCACCCTTTCCAGTGCGCTCTGGTATCCTGCGGTTATTTTCCCTGCGGCTGAGTCTGCAATCGTTCCAACAGATTTTTTCAGCGATCCCCACGAGTTGCTTAGCTGATCAACAGTGGACGGCGTAGAGCCTGCTTCTTGGGTTATTTCAGCCATCCCGGTAGTGCCCTGGGATTTATCGTTGTTCGTTAGCTTGTCTTTGTCCTGCGCCCCCGATAGGGAGACAACCATTTGCTGCATGACCTCCTGAAAGTAAAGGTATATGGTCAGCAGAGAAACGCCGCGCTGCGATGTCACTTCGTATGAGTGATCAACCAGGTCATAACTCGTCAGCGTCTCTTTCGGGGTCTCGATGTCGTATACCTCCGCTTTCTCCAGCATGTTCCTGATGGTTTCCAACACCCGGCTCTGACTGGTAAATGTCAGATCGAAGATGTTAGGAATGCGGCCAGAGAACCCCGTTAGCCCAGATATGACAATCTCACAACGAACAATCGACGGCTCCTTTACCTTGTTTATTGACTGATATTTCCCACCCTCAACCGGGGCGGTGGTTATCTGAGCCCGACCGCTGGGCTGGATAGAAACCATGCCACTGAAATTAAGCGCCACCTCTGATGATTTGTGCTTTCTGATGACGTACTGAGGATGAAGGCCGCTATTGATGATAGAGAGCGGAGAACTTCCGCCGATAGCATTGAATATGTCCGCCGTATTCAGGCTGATAATGCTCATCTTTTCTCCTGGCAATATAGCCAACTGACATTATTTTGATAACACCCAGCTATGCTTTTTTTGCCGCATATCAGGGTATCTGTTGTCATCATTTTTAAGTCGGTTGGCTATACAGGCATAATTTTCTCCAACAAAAAGCCCACCTAAGTAGGCTATTGCGTGTTATTGCATCGGTTAAGGTGTACTACCTCACGCCACTTGAATACGGCGCATTTGTTGACGAGCGTCGCGCTACATCCTCAACGCTGCGATTTAGAGCATCAACAGACTGCGGGTTGCTGTTCACGTTAACCGTGTTGATGTAAGTGCTATTGCTGATTTGGTTTCCACCGCTTGATGATAACTGATAGGGTCGGCTGTCAGCCAGGCGTCCTTGAGTGGCGTAATAATTCCTCGCATCCCCCATATTGCCATGAACCTTGCCGGTGTACTCCCTGGTTTCTTTTGGCAATGCGGCGGGGTCGCTACCATTGGCAATCCACTTATCGACATTGCCTTCGCCCCAGTTGTAAGCCCTCAGCGCGTTATCAACGTTGCCACCATATTTTTTAAAAAGTTTGATCAGCTGGATTGAGGCTGCGGCTCGGGATTTTTCAGGGTCTAGCCGTTCGTCAACCTGAGAATCAACGCGGAGTCCTACATCTCTTGCTGTAGCAGGCATGAGCTGATAAGCGCCTGCCGCGCCGGATGATGCATTGTAGGCCAGAGGGTTGCCACCTGACTCTGTCATCATGACACCATGCAGCAAGTCGTTCATTCTCTCGTTGGATAGCGGCTGTTTCTTTCCTGACTGTGCATGCTGAACTGGATCGCTGGAGAACATATTACCAACCCATCCAGTTAGCTTATCCCAAGAGTGACTTACATCACCCCACGTAAGCGGGTCTCTTGGTGCGTGAACCTTATCGTACATGTGATCACCAACGCTTTGCCCTTTTGACTTAGCGCTGCCCTGAACATCATCTATGGCATTAATAACGCTTGTGGCTGCGAGTGCTGCCCTGACTAGCGGGTTAGCCCTTAGCCCCACAGCAAGCAGGAGTAACAGCGCATTAGCCCCACCCACGGCATCAGTTAATTTTTTCACCGCATCACCAGCGTTATTGAAGAAACCGATGAGGTCTCCCTGGTGTGTCTCGATCCATTTTCCGAATGCCTCCATCCCCTCAATAACTTCAGGCGCGAAGGCGATTGCAAGTCCCTGAGCGACCCGGTCTATTTGCGAGCCAAGTTCACCCATTTTAACAACAAGGTTTTCCTGCTCCTTCAGCTGTTGCACGGTGATATTGGACTTCTTCGTTTCCGAGTCCACCAGTGACTTCAGCTCACCAGATTTAATCCTGGCGGTGTCGGTCGGGTCGAACCCCGCAGAGGCCATGACCTGCATGAGGTTGTCTTGCGAGTGCGTTTTACTGTACCGAGTGAACTCAGCCAGCGCCTTGTTAGGGTCGCCAAGCTGGTTGATGTTCAGACCAGTGCGAGCACCCAACACCATCAGGTTTTGTGCCGCCCCCGTCAGGCCGCCGAATATGGTCGGGTCCTGGATGTTCGCCAGCGCCAGGCGAGCATTGCCGGAAGCACCGATAAAGGCGTCACCGTTTAGCCCTGCTTGCTGGAATCCGCGACGAACGCCGAACATCCTGTTCACGTCCGATCCGAAGAACCTGGCCTGAGTGCTGGCGCGTACAATCTCGTTTGCGGTCGAGGTAAATAACTGCTTAATGCCGTACAGCCCAGCCCCAATACCCAAGAACCCAGCGGCGGCTACTGTAACGCCACGGAATGACGACACGGCAGCCTTGCCGAACTGAGTGAAGTCCTCAGACGACGATTTGAGAGTGCGCTTAATGTTGCGGCCAGAGCGCTCGAAGTCACCTTCCAGCTTTTTAACCTCATTGCCAACCTTCTTCTTACCGTTAAGGAATTCATCGGCCTTGATTGTGACCTTATAGGCCAACTCATTAATAATCATCGCTGCTCCTGGTGCTTGTGCCATACGCGCTGATTGAAGTTTTCCACGGAGATGATCTCAAGAAGGTTGTACATATCCACTACGGAAAGCCTCTCCTGGAGATCGATGTAAGAGGCTTTACCAGAGCAGATAATAGCGCTGATGGATGGAGAGATATTTTCGGTGGTGACTAACTTGGCCGGAAGAGCATCCTCTTCAAGGAAGGGGTACTTTACTCTTCGGCGATGGCTAAAAAATTGAAATTCACCTGGAATACTTTATCCAGCAGGGAACGGATGGTGGATACCTCTTCAAAATCAATAGCACCATTAACCTTGCGGCGCTGCTGGCGCCCATCGTGAGAGATAACAACCTCAACGGTATCAATGAGGCGGTCGCGCAGTGTTCTTGCCACATCCGGGGATGACGCAGAAATAACGCTCAGGCCCACGGTTGCCAGACCAGCACATCCCATAGCGATCACATCAGCCGGGATACCGCTATAGTTCGATTCACCCATAGCACGGAAGATATCCTGTGCCAGCGTATCAGCGTCCCATGCCGACATTTCGGTAATGATGAACTCTTTACCTTTGTCGCGGCCTTCGTTGTCAACGACATAGATGATTTCTTTACGTGCCATTAGATAGCGCTCCGTGTTGCTGATTCAAAATGGAATACCGCCGGGCGGGGTTGAAGGATCCTGCGGCCCGGAGGCGTCGGCGTCCACGTATACAGCACACCATTTACAAAGTTCCACTTAGCGCTCAGCGCCGGAACAGTCAGTACGGCGTTACATGCAAAGGCTGAAATAGCCGTTCGCTCGGCGGCCATCCAGTCATCGAGAAGGCGACTGGCGTTAGATGTTGCCATCAGGTTGATAGTGAATTCAGTCGGGTTGAAGATAAAACCAGCATGGTATTTGCCATCCGCCGACATCATGTCCTCTTTGTTCTGCAACGCGCCAGTTTCAAACATGTTGTCGGCGGCGTAGTCATCAACATCAAAGCCACCCGGATAGTAAGCAGGCACGACGATGCGCAGCCTGGAATTAGCACTGGTAATGTCAATTGGCATTTTGTCGTCCTTACAGGATTGCGGTAGAGGCCATGGTGATAGACTGGATTAGCTGCCCGTCTACATAATAGAAAATGACACCCTTCAATTCCCGATCAATACGAGCATCCCCGGTTTGCGTCGGGATGTGAAGGTAGTGGCCCTGAGAATACAGCGTTGAGGAAATGTCCTTTCCTACGGTGGTATTCAGGATACGGATTTGGGATGCGTCCAGCGTTACACCTTTCTGAATAGCGCCGAAGTTAACCGCACGCTCTGCCGGGTCAATGACCGCCGCCTGCACGGAAGCATAGCCGGTCGCGTTGTAGGAGTACGATTGGTTATTGGTGAACAGGTTAGCAAACGCTGAAACCAGATTGGCGTTAATCCACAGCTGGTTAAGAAAGCTGTCCAGCCACATAAATTTACCCGTTATAGCGCCGTCAGAAGCGTATCGCTTCATTGTCTTGTTTAGGCCGTGAGCACCATAGTAGTTGTAGCCATTGGACTTCAACGCTTGAGCGTCTGACAGGTCGCTTACGTTAGGCGCAAGCCCTGCAAAGCCACGGAATTTGTATGACACGCGCCCAGAGGTGCGTGAGAAGTCGACAGAGGCCGCATAAGCCAGAGGAGACACGGCGTACAGGTATGAACCGTAAACCACGAACACATTCTCATAGCCATTTGCCGCAACTACGCTCCTGGCGAAGCACGCCGCGTTGTTTGGCACTTTCCCGGCTTCTGTGGTGTCGTGAACGACGTAGCCAAAGCGGTTATGGCTGGCGCTCACCCATGCGCATAGTTCTTGCTTCTGATCGTCGGTCAGTTCAACCAGCGAGTTAAACAGCACCCAGTTCTGATTGGTATTGATGACACCATTCATTGTGTCTGTGAGCGACGTAGCGGCACCACCAGGTGAAACCACGGCAGCGGGTGCGGCAGTCAGAAGCAGGCCGTTAGCCAGGGCTCCAGCAATCGCACAGGATACTTCACTATCAGCGCCGGTGCTTGCCGATCTGATGATGAAGCGATTTGCAACGGGAAGCCACTCAACTGCGACCTTGCTCGCGCCAATGCCTGTTTCAAGCTTATCGGCAATATCTGAGAAACTGGTTGCGGTTGACAGGTCCACCGACGCACTGGTAGTTGATACCCCGTCAATAGACAAAGTGATAGTGCCAGCCGGAATAGCCTTGAGCGTAGCCAGCGGCACACCTTTCAGGTTTCCAGACAGTAAGTACCCGGCGACATCTGAGGTCACTACGCGGTACATCAGCAACTCACCAGGAATAACGGAGGAGTTGTCGTAACCATTGAAGTACTGCCTGGCAGCAAGGAATTCTCTTGAAGTGCTACCCATCAGCGCTGAAACATCAGCAGACTGATAGAAAGATTGAACTTTACCTACAGGAACAAGTTCATTGTCGGTAAGCATCAGGCCGTTAGCATCAACCGCAGAACCGGCAGGCGTAACGACATTGGGCGTTATGGAAAAGTCTTTAGACAGAGGAATGGTCATATGTGTATATCTACCTGTTTTGTAGTGATCTCTGCATTGTCGAAATAGTCCTGAGGGAACGACACGGTAATGTGAGCCTGTAGCGAGAGAGTGACGATATAGCGCTCCTGCCACTGACTCTCGGCGTTAATCATGGGGGCCTGAATAGCGGCGGAGGAATGCAGTGGAGCCAATCGCCCATCAATGGATTTGATTTTGTCGTAGCCATAGCTGCTGGCGAAAACAGTCTCCAACGCAATAGCCCGATCACCGGCATTTGCGCCGTATATATCCACTTGTACATCGGCCTGCCGGACTTCGGTGTAACCCATGGCACTTGTCGATGGGTCTCCGGTGTCCTGCCTGATTTCTCGAGTGGTGGAGAGGCGCGGAAACCGCAAAGGAGTGAGGAGGCAGAATTCACCCTTCGGCATGGGGACTCTATTCGCCTGAGCCTGCTGCGCTTTCCCGCAAATCGGTTCAACAAAATAAGCCAGCGTATCGATGATGTTGTCTATGGTGTAATCGATCATGTATCCACCTGTAGGCAAACCAGCAATCTCGACCAGTCAGGCCATAACTCCAGCGGCTCAATGACCAGCCACGTTTTGCCATCGACAATGAACAGGTCGCCGCCCTTCTGCATCTCGCGGTTGACGCTGTAGAAGCTTCCGTTTACGTGGATAGACTTGAATAATCCCTGAATATTGAGGCCGTCTACGTGCTGTAAATCGCCTTTGGTGAGTGGCTGAAACTGAATGGTTATTGATTCGTCCGGTGCGTACTCAGGCATGGGCTTGCGGCCAGGCCCCATTGCTTCACCCATGTACCGACGAACGAGGGCGGTGATGTTTGGGTTTACACAGTGAGTGGCCGCATTGGCGATGTTACGTAGATTCAATGTCTCCCACCTCGTAGTTGACGTCGCCGATCATGACCTTCGTATCTATTAGAGGCTTCGTTGAGTCTCTCCCTTTCATTTTTCTGGCAGCTATTGTCGCAGGAGAAAGAGCTGGCTCCATTAGGGTGGCGATAGATCCCTGTACATCACCCTGTATCTGAGCGCCTACCACCTCAAGAACCTGGTCAACCGCAATGCGAGCCCGAATGCCTCGAGCTATAGTTTCCTGCCATTCGCCTTCATGATCGGAAATCGCATTACGGAAGAACGGACGAGGAGGCTGGTTGTTTTCGGGTCGACCGTATTCGTTAGTCGCGGCAACCATCGCTACTGGCGTTCCATCCGGATATGTTGCCCCATCAATGAAACCGACCGTCACCTGCTTCGACTCCAGTTGTCTCGCAACGTTATTGAGAAAGTTTTCAATCGAATCCGCCATGCACGCTCCCCGGGTAGTAGTTCGCCATACGGTAAACCTTCGTCGCCTGCCAGTAATCCATGCCATAAGGACTCTGCGTGTACCACATGTAACGGAACTCTATTTGCCCAGCATCAGAAGATACGGAAACACTACCCTCTGATGCTGACGACAACCGCACAACCATGCCTGAACCACCGTTACCGTTAGCATCCCCATAACGCACGTACGCTAAGTGAGCCATAAGCAGATAGAACAAGCGCTCTCGCTTAACGGCATCCTCAACGAGTGAGTACTCAGAATTGTTCAGGTGATCGGTAGCTTGGTCAAACAGGAAGGGTAGTTGTGCCTCAGTTACATTGGAAAACTCAGGAAACATGTCGCGGAACTTGCTGATATCGAGCACCACGATTGCCATCGTTAATCCTTATCTGGCTGAGTTTGCTGTCTGTTAGGATCGAGTTGTTCAAGACCTGTTTTCTGGTCTTTTCTCTCTTCAGACGCATCCTGAGCTGATTTGTCATCGTTAACTGCAAAAACAATGCCGTTTTTAATCAGCAGCTGTTCAGCGAAGGTCTTTGCGAAGCCGTCCCATAAATCTGCGGGGACATCGCGGGTAATACCAAAGCCGTTAATCAGCAACGAATCGTTGGAGCCAGCTAAAGTTATACTTTGACCTTCGTGAGTGATAGTCAGCCCCGTTGGCAGCTTACAGCCGATAACATAATTTCCAGATTTAGTAGCCATTATGCCCCCAGCATTTGCGCGAACATGAAGGGTTGCGTGATCACAGCGCCGTAGGTGGTGCCAGAGTATTTCTGCTTGTAGTGAGACAACTCAGTAATGAGCGGATGAGCGCGCAGTTTTTCACTGTACGCCATGAAGCCTACTTCCTGACCCTGAGCGGTCTCAACAAACATCTGAATCAACTCACCAGCAGATGTGCTGTATTGAGGTGCAGTCTCGATACGCATGTTTGGAAAGGCTTTCTTCAGCATATCTTCAAGTGAAGTTGCGAAAACTTCATTCGCTGATTTCAGATTTACACTGAGTTTGTTTGACATCACCAGAACGAGTTTGGACGACATATCAACGCCATCACCGACGATACCATTGGTTCGTGCAACCAGGTCCTCGTACAGAGCCAGAATATCGTTGTACTTATCTACTACCTGCTTATTTTTCCACATCACCTTGCCGCTTACGGTTAACGGAGTGATGGGCGCTGGTAGAGCCGGATCATTCAGCAGACCATAGTTGCGCAGCCCTGCAATTCCGTAGAAATAGAACTTGTTCTGATCCTGGTCTAGAACGTTGACAGCAGCACGTTGCTTCTTTGCTGCGTATGGCAGCATAGCCAAGCCGTAACGCTCCTGCTCCAGCTCGCCGTATTGGACGACGGTCTGATAGCGATAAACGTCACGGTGTTCCCATGACGGAGTGACCTGAACCGCTCCCTGCTCGCTGTAGTCGTCATACGCCACAGTATCACCGGTCTCCTCAATGCGCTGAATCATGAAGCTGTCCTGCGCCCATGCACCACGCTTTTCCTCTCTGCCGAGAATTTCCACAGCGCGATTTGGGGTAAACAGCGTTTCTACAATCGTCGGGTCAATGAATGTAGAAACTATTGCCGGGAGGCCGCCGTTTGCAGGCAGAGAAGGCTGAGGGTCAGCATCCATTGCAAGACGGTTAACAGAGGGTTGCAAATAGATACCCTGCGCGTTGGCAACCTGGATGAAGTCTTTAAATGATGGTCGTGACATTACGCTTTACTCCAGGAAGAAATAATTACCAGGTCACCTACTGCGGCACCTTGAGATACATACCAGTCAGTTTCAACATGCCCCGTAACGGTAGCGCCCGCCGCATCCGTGGCGATACTACCATCAGTTACGCTTGCGAAAACCTTCTGGCCTACAGTGGCAACAGTCTTTGATTCAACCCAAAAATCACCGGCAACTTTCGGAGAGACTTCAACACCGCCGCGAATCAACATGTTCGCGCTCTTACCATAGTCAATAGTTGCCTGACCGAGATCCTGAATAAATCCAATGGCTTTTGAGTCAGCAGCCGGAGCGACATTAGTGACGATTTTGGGATCGGTTGCATCGCGAAATACAAATGTGCCGATGGTGACGCCAGATGAGGCGGTTTTAAAAGCGCCCGGGCCACCGGCAGCAGCGATAATCGGAGAAGTTGATGCGGGGTGGCCTACCTGACCAACGCCGCGATACGTACCTACTGATTGCTGAAATGCCATGTTATTTACCCCCGCGAATCATTTTCAGTACATCGGATTTGGTGTCGCCACTCACAATTTGCGGCGATGAATCTTGTGCCAGCGCAGCAGGTCGCGCCCAGGCTTTAAAAACCGAACTAAGAGCCGCAACCGGTAAAGTGGCATGGTCATCGCAGCCTAGTTGTTTCAGCGCAGTACGATAGACCTCTTCAGCGCTGTCGCAGGCCAGATCGCCCACTACCGGGCGCACATCACGCTCAGCCTGACGCAAAGCGATGTGACGCTCCTCAACGCGCCTCACTTCACGACGAATGGCAGCATTCATCGCCAAGCGGCTGTCGTTTGCCATTTTTTCTTTATCTTTTTTGTCTTCGTCTTCATCTTTGGCGGCTTTTTCCTTAGCCTCGCGCTCTTTTTTCTCTTCTTCCGTTTCTTCACCTTCAGCGCGGCGTTCTTTTTCTTTGCGTTCAGCCTCTGAGTCTTCATCCTTAGCTGTCTTTTCAGCGTCATCTTTGATGACTTTGCCGACTTCTTTCTTCACTTCTTCTGGATCTGCATCGCTTGCCAGCTTCGGCAGGATGTAAGCCCACAGCTTGTCTAATTTGGACATTATTTTGCTTCCTGTTGATGGTTTGGAGTCATAAACAAACACGTCGGGTCCAGCCCGACCACTCGGCACGATTGCCACGTGATTACAAACGATGTCGCTCATAACTCCATCGTATGCCTCTCCCTCGTACTCGCCTGGCGTCATGTCGAGCCGGTAGCGGTAGGAGGATGAAATCTCTTTCTGTCTCTCGGTCTCCACCCCCATGATGGAATCAAGATCGTGGATCACCATCGAGTTGTATAGGTATGGCGGTTCGAATTTGGCGTCAGTGCCGGTCGAGCCAACGATGGCGTCTTTCGGCGGGTCGACGACGGTAAATGGAAGGTGCTTGTTGAGGACCGGCTTGTTGTTGAATGTTGGCGCTGCCTTGCGCAGCTCTTCAGGGTCGCGGAGCAGGCGATACCCCTTATTCGGGTCAAGGCCAAGCTTCTCGGCGTCAGGGATCTCTTTTCCGTAATAGACGCACACATTGGCTTTGCTGACCGGGGTGTTGCTTACGTGCATCATCCCGTCTGCGTCGTAGGTGCGAACGCTGGCCTTATCAAAGGCCTTCACATCGTTCATGCTGTTACCTTTCTTCAGGCAATAAAAAAGGCCACTGAAGTGACCTTGTGTTGTTGTTCAAATCAGAACGGAAGTACCGGCTTCCACGTACAACCGCAATTCGGCAGTTGTCCCGGCATGATGTACTCGCCATCAATCAGGCAGCCCTCTGACAGCTTGAAGCGCTTACGCTCCTTGCCAGCTTTCACATGGCTCTGTCGTGGCTTATGACCTCCGCCGCTATGCACCCATTCACCTTCTACGATCCCTGCCGCTTGTTGTCTCGCGGCAGATAGTGCGCTGGTTGCCTTACGAGTCTGGTCACGGGCAATGAATTCAGCCCTACGCCGGGTGATGCCATGACGTTTGCCAAAACTGGCTTCAATCTCATCTGCCAGTTTCTTTCTGTCACCACCCGTAGCTACCGCCCGATATACCATCCCCTCGACCTCAGTGAAGTATTTCTCAGGAATTGAGCGAATTAGTGACACGTTTTCAGCAATGATGGCATCAACCTTCTTACTCATTGCCGTAGTCCATTGCATGTTGATGGTGAGCGACTCTTTCCTGGCAGAGGCCAGCAATCCCCGCTCAATCGCTGACTCTGTTTTCTTAACCAAGTCATCAGATATCGGGAATGCCTTGTTGATGAAGCGGTCTACCCATTTACGGGCCAGAGCATCGAGCGTGCGCTTAACCCGTTGCACCAGGTTAGCGTCCATCGCCAGCGCGGACCCCTCAGACAGCGGATTATCCCGGATAATATCGAGAACTTGCCGCTTAACGTCATCATTCATCTCCCGGATTTCAGCGAGCAATTCCCGCTGATACCATTTGATGTTTCCGGCGTTATAGTTGACTGGCTTAAGACTCTTCGTCTTCTTCCGGCTCATAGTCACCATCCAGAGTTTCGAAACCAGCGTTTTCAATGCCTTTCAGGGCTTCACGTGCTTCTTCTGCGCTAACCAATTGACTGTCTGCCGCCACCGCCACGGTTTCTACGCGAATTTTGGTGATCTCTGCGCTCTCTTTCTCACTGATTTCATCCAGTGGGCAGAACTCAAAGTAAATATTTTCATTAATCGCGCCAAACTCGGAAAGCTGAACCAGCTTGAAGATATTCTCTAGCGGGCGGCGCATCTCTCCGTCTTGATACCCGGACACCGTTTCATGCCATGTAGCAAGCTCAGAGTCACCGGATGCATTCAGACCAGCAGGTGCGTTTCCAAGCAACTTCAAGTTGGTGATACGCGCAGGCATGCATAGCTGGTCTTGGTAATTCGATAGGAGTCCAGACAGTTCGCTGAGTGAGGTTTGCTGATGTAGCAAATCCTCAGCATTATCCAATGCCCAGATGCCGAAATTGTCCTGATACTGCGTGAACAGCCTAATGCGTTTATCGAACGCTCCAGGCTCTTTTAGTCGGGCGTCCATGTCGGTTTTCAGCGCCCTCATGCGCAACGTGCGGAGAATTTTAATCACGTTCTTCCTGGCGTCGCGCCAGTCGGTAACGTAATCCTCCATCAGCTGCGTGAGTGACAGGCCGCCAAAGTTGTAGGACGGCTTGAGGATGTCTGGTACTGGACGACTAACGATGTCCATAAACCGGGACTCGTCAACAGTATCGCCCATCACGAACCACGCTTGCGGCTTGTAGAACCCCTCACGTAGAGGCCAGCGGGTGTTGTACATGGCTGGGTAAACCCATGTCGGATCGACGACGCGCAACCCCTTGAGTGAACCTTTAGTGATCTTGCGCGGGTCGAGGAAAATCGGCTTGCTTAACTCTTCGCCCGTCGCGCCCACATCGATAAAGATATGCGCCACGCCGAACATTGAATCCTGCCGAACAGCCTCATGCATCAGGCGCTTAACATCGTACTTATCAAGCGCCTGTATCATTTCGTCAATCGCGGGGTCTTTGTCGCCTTTCTTGCTCTTTACCTCTATCCAATTACGCGTCATCTCGTCAGAAAATACGTTGTGCATGTTCGAGTATTCAACCTGCTGAGACATTGCCGCCAGCGCCGGATAACCACGAAAGCCGGAATACTCGGTACCGGCATACATGGCATTGATCACCTCGTAAGGTGTCGCATCCATCGCAAACGCGGCTTTCTCTTTTCCTGTAGGTATTACGCCTGGCAATGGCTCATAGGTCTTGAATTCACTCACCGGCGCAGCATCATTAGCAACAGAAGCTGCATCGATGTGCATTTGCGTAATCTTTGCTGGCTCCCGGCGAGGTGCCTGTGCGGCCTTACGTCTTGTCATTGCAGTATCTCGTCAGGGATATGGAATGGTTTGTGAATCGGTGCGAATGCCATAATCAGCGAATCGGCCATGTTGGGTGACGGTATGCCCCTCTTCTTCATGTCCTTTTTACTCTCAACCTTCACGCGCCCATTGTTGTCGTAGTCCACCCACGGGCGAGACAGTTCGGCTTTGAGGTATTCAAGCTGCTTGATGCCGGAAGATAGGCTGATTAACTGGTCATCGCTGAATTGCTTCACAAAATCAGTATCGTTCGGGTTGTCTTCGAGATGTTTAATCACACGCCAGGTGTTGTAGAACCGGTCACGCACTCCCCACCATGCCTGAGCCTTGATATTGGAGAACATGTCTTTATTGGTCTTACCGTCAGCATATTTAGCATCGGGCTTAAATACAGACTCACCAGCGTTAAAACCGGTGGTTGGTATTTTGCATACGCGCTTGAGGTGAGCTTTTACGCCAGCACCCACACCAATGGAGTCGTAAACTATCTCGCTTGCACTTACCTCTTCTGCGTAGTTTTTAACGCGGTCAGCGGAGGTGATCACATCGCCTTTGTTCCACTGGTTGCAGTCAGTCACTACGGAGCCGTGAGCCAATGTGGTGGCATTGCTGCCCTCGCCTTCATCTGCAACGTCGAAACCAACGCGTTTACGGCCGGATGCTGCAAACCCAATTTTCAGGTGAGCATCAACAGCAGCTGCAATCCACGATGGTTTGATAATCGCCATCTCGCTGTCAGCGACTGGCTCACCTTCCCATATATGGAGGTAAAGGTCATAGTCTTTGCGCTTGCAATCTTCCATCTCCAGGCGAAGAACTTCAGGGAAGTGCGGGTTGTCATTGTGATTAACGGTTAGCAGACAGATGTCATCAGGCGGGTTAATAACAAATCGCTGATGAGTGTCGTCCAGAATGTTCTTTGGGTTGTAGCTAACCCAAATCTCTGAACCGGGCTTACGAATTGTAGGTATCAGTATTTCCCACGACTCTTTAGAAACCGTCTCCGCTTCTTCCATCCAGCAAATGTCGATACCTTCGAGTGATTTTATTTTTGTTGGATTGTTCTTAATGCCGTAGAACATGAATTCACTGTTTGTGATCAGATGCCTAATGCAGTTGCGTTGCACCTCGAATTCAGCCTGATATTTTTCACGATTGATCGTGTCGTCAAGTAAGCGAATAACTGAATCGCTAATACTGTTTTGAAGTTCACGGGCGCAGAGAAAGCGATAGCCCCCCCTGCGAGATATCTCTACGAGTAAACGTGCAATTGCCCAGCTTTTCCCTGACCCGCGACCACCTTTTGCCACTTTGTAGCGATGGGGCTTAATGAACGGCCTGAAGATAGGGTTAATTGCTGTCATCGTCGAATAACTCGCCAAGAGATTTATTCAGGTTGAGTCCAATAGACCCCGCATGCTCAGATTTAATAGTGGTTTTGAATGCCTGCACAGTGATGTGTTCGCCGACAAGCTTCAATGCAGCGGCTGCGCCTTTGGCGTCAAAATGGTATATAGTCCGCCCTTGGTCATCTTTCACTTCTTCGCCACGGCGATCAGTTATCGGCTCCACTTCCTGCATACATCGCTCATGAAGCTTTACCGCCTGACGAAGAACGTAATCGGCATCAATCTGTACTCTCTGCATTCTTTCAGAATTAAGCTCTGCGATGCGCTCTGTTAAGTCTGGTTTTGAGAGGTTTTCGCTACCTATCTTGCGGGCTGTTTTCTCACTGTAACCCGCCCTGATAGCTGCCTGAGTGGCGTTTAAATCTTTCAGGTACTCACGGGCAAACAGCTCTTGTTTGTCGGTGAGCTTTGCCATTTTAGAATTTCCTGCTGTTTAGATAGATATACACCTCAGCAATGCTGAGACCAGCAGCCGATGATTCGATGTGTTTATTCCGTAAAGCACCCAACACGAAGATGCTTTTCAGAATTTTATAAAGAGCCGTTGTGAAAGTGGCTTTCTGTTATTTTTCAGAGCGAGAGAATATTGAGCGCACAACAAAGTAAATGAGATATGAGCCGATGACCGTTGCCCAATTTATCGGTATTACTGCATGAAAACCCGCCGCATTTGCGAATATGTTCCACGCATTAAGTAAAATCCAGCTGCTTAACAGGCCGATTGATACCGCACCGATAAATACCAACACAGTTATAAATACAACCTGACCTGTTGATATTCCTTGCATCTTAAAATTTAAATTGTATCTCTTTGTTTTTATTACGAGAGGTCACACTGACCACCCGGCTCATTTCGTCTGTAAATTCATTTTTATTGCGGTTATACAAGCGATTTACTGATTTCTCATCAGCGTATTCGAGCAATTCAGCCATATGTGCACTGGTAAACCAGATTTTCCCGTCACCGTTATCAAACGGCAAAATCGAATGTTTTTTAAACGTTAATGCTTTCATTGTGTATTCCTTTTGGAAATGACCCTCAGCGCCCAGAAATGACAGCCCATAGAAGCTCACCAGCTATACTGGCATTCCTCTGAGAGTCATTTCCAAACAGGATCTATGGTGGGTTATCGCCGGGCTTGGCGGATTTGTGGACTTTCTTGCTGCTTGCTTTTCTACTGCGACTTGACGTTTTTACCTTCTGTGGTGCGAGCCTGTTCGCGTAGACATGGGCAGCCGAGAGCGGAACGAGGTGATCCACCGCCCTGCCTCAGACTCACACTACGGAAAGCTCTCTAGTGAAGTGCACGCGAATGCACGGTTTGATTTACTACAGGCGAAAAAAAGCCCCGCGAGATACGAGGCTTATCGATTTTTGGTTTTCGGCTGGTATTTCATCGCCCATGCCTTTGCTATGCGAAAGCAATCGTCAAACATCTTCCCCTTCCCTGATGCTGAGCCTGAACAGCGCTAGTGATCTAGCGCCCTGTCTGCCCCCTTCAGGGCGACCGATGGCGCATAGCCCTGTTTCAGCAGTTCGGCGACCACATGCTTTTCAATGAATGCTGTGTAGTCTTTCATTCGGCTTCCCTTATTCAAAAAAGACATCGCTGAATTTCAGGTTTGCCCAGTCGCTTTCCGGTGGTAAAACAAGTACGCCTCGCTCATCTTTAACAGCAATATCCGAGAGCATGTCTCCAAACTCATGAAGCAAGGCGTTCATATATTTGATGCCACGTTGATTTAACTGTGGAACTTTGCCTACGCAGATTATTGCTCGTGGATCTGGTTTTTCACTGAATGGGGTCATAAGTTTCACATAAAACCTGGCTCGCCATTCTGGTGGTTTTCTGTCTCCTAGATAGCCATCAAGCAAAGGCATCAAAAAATGACGACTCACTTCTATATCACCGGTCTCGTAACGGTAGACGGGACGACGGTTAGTTGCCATCAGGTAGTACATATAAGCTTCGGCAACGCGCCAGCAGAAAAACTCATGAGGTTGGAGAATCTGTTCCATTATTTGCCTCCTCCGATCAACTCGAAGGATATCTGGCCTATTTCGGTTACCAACTTCTGTGCTTTTTCCAACGCGGGGAGATCATCCTGGCGCTTACGTAAGCGGCGACCGGCATCAGATGAATCTTCATCGGATGCTTTACGAGCTGAAGCAACGATATTCTGCATCTGCTGGATGGTATGACGCACATCATTCGGTTGGTACTCATTTTCCATCAGATCAAGAGCCCAGCGCCGAAGTGCCTTTGCCACCTCAGTTTCTGCCAACATACCGAGTAGATGTAGGCCACGTAACGAGAAAATACGAGTCTTTGTTCTTAAATTTCCGCAACCCTTTGATTTTCCCGAGGTCACTGTAACAATGACCTCGGTCATGCTTGGAGAAAACTCGTCACTGTTTGCGTTGTATAGATTGGTCACCGATTTTACATTTGCATAACCCAGCATTTTCGATGATTGCTGGGCGGTGAACCATAAGCCACCGTCTCCACGATCATATGTAGACACGGAGTGATTTTTAAACGTTAATGCTGTCATAGCGTTTACCTTTTCTATGAAATGAACCTTTGCCGAAATAGAACGTCAGCCCACCGAAGGCTCGCCAGCACAAACTGACGCCCTCAAAGGCTCATTCCATAGGTTCAGGTTCGGTGTTTTTAGATGCGCTTTCGGTACGCGGGGATATTGCAAGACACAAAAAAAGCCCGGATTAACCGAGCCTCATTGTTTGCTTTCGCAGCTACTTATCAGGTAAATTCTTCCGGGATCCTTCGATTTCCCGAATGCTTCGCTTGTCGGCGTTACACTTCTCAATAACGGTCAGCAATTCTTCATTCAGCGCTACGCTCTGGCCGTATGTCATTTGATGAGCGATTTCAGGCGCTGGGCAGTCCTGTAGAAGTTCAGCGGGGATCGGTACGACGGGTGCCGTTACGTATTCTGTCCGCGTGCTCTCGCAGCTTGCTAACGACATCATCAGGAACAGGCCGAACAGCACACTCATCAGTCGATAACTTTTCACGGATGTCAACCCCGGTATTTTCCGACCGCTGCTGTATCTGCTGTTTTTCATCGTGATTGGCCTGTGTGATGGCGGTGAAGATGCGCATCGACTGGATCACATTTCCAGCGATGGTTTCGGCCTGCTTTTGTTGCCGCTCTGCTGCTTCGAGGTCTTTCGCTTTATCACTGTATGCGTCGTGGTAGTAGTAGACGCCAAATGACAGTGTAGCCAGCAGAGCAACGAGAGCGGCGTAGAAATATAGCCTCATGCGCCCAGCCCCCAGCACGATAATTCCGCCTCCTGGTCACGCCGCGCTATCTGCCCGTAACAGTTATTGGCGCGGATACGGCAATCTTTGCCTCCGTCCCAAATCCAGCGCTTAATCTCTTTGCAGGCACCAATGAGATCGCCGGCATTCAATTTGCGGTAGAACGTTGAGGTGAAGCAGTTACCGGGACCGATATTCCACGGACAAAATGAGGCAATGCCGACTTTCTGAGTCTCAGTGAGCGGCACTTTAACGTTGCGATCCACCCAATCGAGCGCCTTTTGCTGTTCTGCGGCATCAATCTTTGCGCACTGCCCGGCGGTCAGCTTCATGCCCTTCACTACCGGCTTGCCATCTACCCGTGTCACGCCACCGCAAATCGTCCAGATGCCGCCGCCGTCAGGATAAGCGTTTATACGCATCCCCTCTTTTTCAGTCTGGAATTGCGCCATCATCACGGGAGCAGTCGCGCCAGCAGCGATGAGCGCCAGCATTACCGCACTGAGTTTGCTTGCTTTTGACATCATGCACCGCCTTTTTCCCTCAGCTGATACTCCTTCCTGCGGTAGTACCAGTTGATTACAAAAGTGCCGATAGTGCAGACCATACCGACAATAATAGCCCAGTCACCGAGCGTTAACCCGGCCATTTTGTCTGCAAGCAACCATACGCTCTCTGTAGTTGATGCGGCGTAGGCTCTGGCAGACGCGCCAAGGCCCATTAAGCCCGTCCCGCTTCCGTATGAAAGCCTGCTGTAGAGAGTGCTCATTCGTGTCATAGCCTCACCCGCTAAGTGGGCGCTGTGTGATTTACAGGAAACAAAAAGGCCGAACAATAGCTCAGCCTTAGGATATTTATTAAACAAGAATTATGATTAAGTCGTGTTACTGTGGAGTGCTGCACCAAACTGCCGAGTCATAACGAGAAGGACACCGCAATGAACAATAAACCAACAGCCCGCCAACTTGCGTTTGAATATCTTCGCAGACTGTCCGAGGAGCTAAGCCCTACCGATTACCTGAAGAGATTTGAACAGCTGGAATCAGAATTCAGCGCATTACTTCACTCATCAGGCTCCAATGATAAAACAACAGGGCTTTGCGATTTTCTGTCGCGCTTCTGTACAAAATGCAAAATCGATAGCCAGAGTAGAAACCGCTAGAAAGCGAAAACCCCGGCATTAACCGGGGCCTTATCGCACATCTAAGCCAAACTGATATAGAGGAAACAACAAATTTAGATGTGCAACCCGATGATTTTATTCAGCAATCATTCGCTGTCAATATGCAAAAAGCCCCAACCACCAGAGGGCGTTGAGGCTTCATGTCCTGCGCGCTTTTGCCGCAGCATGCAACGATCATGTGTTATAACGTTATAACAGTCAAGTGTTTTACTGATCGTTTGATCAGTTATTTAGCCTCATAACCGTCAATGACGTTGTAGAAAGTGCTGGATATCCGCTTGTTGCCATCGCGCTAATGTATTTGTCAGTAACAGATTGTGCGATTGATTAGTTTCATCAAGCAACTGCTTCATTTCTAATACCACGGCATCCGCATCCTCACGATTCTTGAGAACACGCCGGACAGCTTGCTTTTCAGCGTCGTACATGACCTCTTTCAGCGCATTGCTGAAACTGTAAATACGTTGGCACTCTTCCGCGAGTATCGAAATATGACTGACGCCAAAATGCTGTGGAGAAGAGACGCCCGCCGCATAGCGCAGTGCGTGCCAGATGGCATTGCTCCATGATCGCTCGAATCGGAAGCCGTTAGATATGCCCCAGATAAGTCGCGCAAGATGAGATGTATCGTCGGCGGTTAGTAGCTCTCGGGCTTCTGGCTGGTACTGTGACGGATTGTTAGCGCGTTCAGTATTGAAGTAACAATCTTTCAGCTGCTCGAATACTTCCCATTCTTGATCGGTTTCGAGCATCTTGGCATGCCTAGCGGCTCCGCGCTCTGTCCAGAGAATGAGACTGCGAGTTTTGGGTGATATTTGCAAGTGTCTTAAAGACACTCTCAAATTATCAAGGTCAGTTCCGGTTGTTTTGTAAAAATGCTTGCCATCAACGAACCGATCAGCATTACGGTTGTGATTTTTGCGGATTCTAACTGGCTCTGTGCCGTAAAGCTCAGCTAAAAGCTCAGTAGTAATAACAGGAATATTTTTATGAGTGATAACACTCAGGAATTTTGTAGATACGCGGTTAGCCATAGCTGGCTCCTTCTCTGTTTAGTTTCAGTTCGGACTACCAGTTAGTGGCTGGTAGCCGGGTGTCAACTAGAGCCTAAACAGACGCTCCGGGCATATTCCCCTTGCGGGTATTGTATTACGCCTCTCCACCCGGCCTTCGGATGTGATTACGCCGTTTTACAGGCATAAAAAAGCCGCATGGCTATCGGGTGCGGTTAACCGCTGTTTAGATTCTAGTGCGGTCAGTATCCCGATAGCCGTTTGCGTTGTCAAGCCGCCTCCAAAAGTTCAGCAACACTACCCGCTATGTAAGCCTCGGCGCGAGCAAGAAAGCCCGTTATATAGTATAGGTGGGCTTCCCTAACTCTTGGCCTATCGCTCTGCACGACGCCTTGCCCTTGTAGTACGCCACCACGATATCGTAGCCCAACGGGTCGAAGTGCTTGAGCCGCCCTACCGCCCGGTCAACTGTCTCACCGTCGGCATCAGACAACATGGGCCGGATATCGCAGCTTGCCGTGACGAGGGGCCATGCCGCCTTGTACTCGGTGCCAATGCGTGAGCCACTCCAATTTCCCCATGCCGTCAACAGGTATAGCCAAGCGACATTATTTTGATAACAATTAACTGTATTTTTTGCCACATATCAGGGTATTGGCTGTAATCATTTTTAAGTCTATTGGCTATATCGAATATCTCTCATTTCACCGCCCCCCAGTTTTTGCCATTTCTGATGCTGTAGATATGCTGCTTGCTGGTCTCAAATTTCCTCGCCACCTCCGCCACTGGCATACCGGAGGCTAGCAGCGCACGGATAAGCGGAATATCTTCCGCCGTGAGTTGCACTCGCTTTCTCATGCCGCTTCCAACTCAGTGATGACGATATCCAGACTGCCCCCGCGTTCTTGCTGCCCGCGCCTTACCGTGAAATCCTCTATCTGCTCGTCGTCCAGCATGAATCCGGCGTGCGTGAGCGAATCGAAAACCGCCTTTTGCAGGTTGTCGAGGTCACGGCGTCGTTTGTCTGGAGCGTGGGCGATAATGGAAATTTTCAGTCTTGCGGGAGTGTTGATATCGAGGTGTTGCTGTTGAATTATCTGGATGATGCCTTGTCGGTATGCTTTGCCTTTCTCGCTGATGTAGTGCCGATGTCGTGCGTGTCGCCAGTAGGTGTTTAACGATGGTGGCCACGGCAGTTTCAGGTGATATTCGGTCATCGCTTAATCTTCCCCTGCGCCAATAAAATCGCCTGTGTGCGCATGACGCCTTCCAGATGATGCAGCCGGGCATAGTCGGCATCGGTGATACGCATACGGCGGTCGATTTCGTCGTGACAGGCAGAACAGGCCCATGCGCCAAAAAGGTCGTCAGGCTTCATGCCTGTGCCGCAAATGCCGGACATTCGGTAATAGGCCAGCACTACGGTTTCAGTGTTACCGTTACAGATACCCGAGAGCCTCACCTGACACTTTCGGCCTCTGGCCTCTTTTTTAAGATTCTCCATAGCTACCTCCACATCCGGTTAATCAGCGCGTGCTTGCTTACCGTAGTCATCCCTTTAGGGGTTGTGCGCCACGCTCGCCAGATGAACAACACACTGCCCTTGCTGTTACCCGCCTTGCCTTGTTTGCCCGTTTCAGCGCTGATAAACGACAATCGCCCTTCTGTGATGAAGCGCACCTCATCAACCGTTTTCTGTACCTGTGCGAACCATCCCGTCGAGGTATAGCCAAGCGACTTAATTTTGATTACACCATATGGACTGAGAACAAAATCTCTGTATCGCAACCACTCTCTCTTTTTTTGCTTGTGCCCATTTATGCTCAATGGGGTTAAGATCTGGCGAATATGTAGGCAAATACTCCAGCATATACCCTGCATCGATGATGACTTGTTGAATATTATGTTTTTTGTGAAAAGTTGCATTGTCCATCACGATTACCCTGTTTTTAGGGAGTACTGGGATAAGGACTTGTGTGACCCAGGAATAGAAAACATCGCTGTTAATATTGATATCAAATAATCCGATAGTAAACAGCGTTGTGCCTAATAACGCGCCGATAACATTTGTTCTTCCCTTGGCTCCCCCGTTCTTCAGGCCAAAACACCGTTGACCTTTTGGGGAATAGCCGTGAGTCCGTGGGGTATCGTGTGGAAAACCACTTTCATCAATAAAAACAATAGATTTACCTTCTTTTTCATACTGTTGTATTTTTTGTTGAAATGCTTGCCGGGCGCTTTCGTCGGCTTTCGGATGACGTAGCGTTTTTTTATAGGTCAATCCCAGCTTTTTAAGAGCTTGCCAAATGGCCTTCTGACAAACGCCAAAACGCTCTGCACGTTCTTTTTGGTAAGCATCTGGATATTGTTCAATATCTTTTATCAACTCGGATTTATCGATCTTTTGCTGACGCGTGGTCGATGCTTTTGACGCTATTTGATTAATCTAACGCGAACAGAGGCAGGGCCAATCCGAAATTGCTTTGCTGTTTCTCGGATACTCAACCCTTCTTCTTCCCGTGTAGATATCACTTTACCTCTAAAATCAATTGAATAGCTCATTTAAATAATGTAATCAAAATTAAGTCGTTTAGCTATATCAGCAGGCAGCAGCATAACGACCGTTTTATTCTGCTTGCGGCTCTGCTCAGCAGCTTTATCAACCCAGGGGCGGATATTGCTGTACGGGGGATTGCAGAAGATGGCGCCGGTGCTACTCCAGTCACAGGCAAGGGCATCATCCTCTGGCGTCAGATACAGACGACACAGGGTATTGTCGTGGTCCGCGGCGGCATCGAGGTAGAAGCCAAACTCCGCATCCAACGCCTGGAAGACCTCGTGCGGGGTTCGCCATGTGTCCTTGTGCTCTGGTCTGGTGTGTGATTTTAGTGTCATCCGACTCTCCCAAAATAATCCCCGGAATAACGCACCTCCCGCAGCCTGACGCCGTTGCCAACCAACTAGGCCTGGGCATACTCAATCAAACTGTTCATGCGCTTTACGCCCATCTGAGCCGTGCTCTCGCGGATGCTGCAAAACTCCCCCTCCAGCCCCGTCACCACCTCCCCCGGCCTGCCGGTAGCGATGGCATGTCCCGAAACAAACAGCGCTTTCCAGTCCAGCAGCGGGCGGGGTTTATCGGCCCACACCACCTGACGCGAAACATCGGTGCATAACGCATGGAACAGGTCGTTCTGCGGTAATGTCCGTTTAGCATCGTTGAGGGTAATTTCGAGAGGGCGGTGTGGGTCGGTGGGCAGGGAATCAATAAACGCTTTCAGGTTTTTTCGTATTCGTTCATCACGCAGCAGGAAGCGTGTTTTATCCATGTCACCCTCCGCTTCTGGCGCGAAGCCTTCTGTCCTGCTCTATCAACTTTCCAATAAGTGATAGAATGAAGTTAATTTTTTGCTCGCTTGAGGTTATCTCATAGCGTTATAACAACGCCACCTCAGGCCTGTCTGCGTTACTCAATATCGTGGATATATCATTCAAATAGGGAGTTAACTTATTCATGGGTATGCTTTCCTTTAATACAACCTGTCCTCACTGCTTGAAAGAAAATGCAGTGTCATAGGGGGTTCGTGAACATAGGCGGGGTATACTTAAAGGGTCTACACCCGCAATGGCCTATGGTGCCGATCGATGGAAGTTGCCGCCTCATTGGTGTGGCTGTCGAAACCAAAATGCGGCTAATCTAGCCACGGCATAAGCAGATGGGTGTAGGTACATAGCACGCACCCGACACAGATAAGGGCGTTACTAGTTTGCCAGGAATGAAAACTTCAATATAATGGATTGATATATGAAAATCGGTTTTTATGCATTTTATAGTCAAAAAAACAAAAGTAAAGATAAGTCGGGGATAAAAATGCTTGATTTTCTCCTTCATCAGGCAACTCATAGTAATTCATTATCTCATGGTGCTGACTATCTTTATCTTCATAACATTGATAATAAAACATTTCTTTTTACAAAAACAAACGACAACAGTTTTATACAAAAAATAAACAGGTCAAGCACTTCCATAGAGGATATTAAAAAAAGCCTCGCGGATGATGAATCTCTTGGCTTTCCCGCATTCGTTTTCGTAGACAAAGATGTTATCGGATTTGCAAGGACAGTTTATGGACCGACTACCACTGATTTAATAGATTTTTTACATGGTAAAAATATTGCTATCGAAGATGGATCCAAGGTGCAACTAGAACCACTGATGAAAAGCACAACAAAGAAAGATGTTATGACAATGAGCTTCATAGGCAGAACCACAGTCAAAATAGAGTCTAACACCACGATATTTGTCGATATACCCAATAAACCTCAAGATGCAGGTTTGAGCACCTGAAAACAATCGTGAATTCTGGACGTCAGCGAGTCCGCTATTTCTGGTAGCGTATTGGTGAAAAAATTGAATATTGCATCCCGAAAATCGCGGGTGTTTTCAAAATAGCGATTATTCCGTGTATGCTCATTCATCACTTTCCACAGGCGTTCTATCGCGTTCAGATTCGGACTGTAAGGCGGTAAATAGTGAAGCTCTATGTTCACGACAAAGGCCCAATCCTTAATCAATTGGGTTCGGTGATAACCCTCACCGTCCAGTATTACATGGATTCTCTGTCGGTAATCAGGGTAACGTTTGCGTATCTCAATGAAAAAACGAGCAATGTTGTAGTCATTAATTGTTTTGTAATCCTGAATAACCGTACCGCCGATATCGCTCAGATTCAGCGCACCCAGTATATTCAGACGGGTTCGACTTCCCGTTGTTTTAAATGACTTTTTATGCCCTTTTCGTATCCATCCATAACTGAGCTTTGTGGCTTGTGTCGGATGAACCGCATCGATAAACAGAATCGGCTCATTGCCGGCTGTTTTCTTTAAATTCTCATAATATTTAATGAAATGCTTCTGATTTTCTTCACTGAATTTATGGGGTACGCCCGCCGGTTTTTTGTAGGAGAAACCATGACGGTGCAACCACTTGTTCATGCCGGGAATACTGAATCGGATAGCCCAGCGATGTTCGACATAAGCCACGATGTCGTGGGTATGATGGAAGAGATGTTGAGATAACTAGCAGATTAAGAGCGCAGTCTTTTCAGCACAAAGCCGACTTGCAGACCCACCGTTTTCAGGTTTAAGTTTGCGAGTGTTGACGTAATCGTTGATATGTTGGTTTACCGTCGTTTCGTGCAGACGCAGAGCTTGCGCAATCATCGCAGAGCTCCAGCCTTCGGAGGCCAGCAGGACGGCTTTGATGCGATCACAAACACGCTTATCACGACTGGTGTTATGAAGGTGTTCGAGTTCGGCTTTTTGCTTGTCGCTAATAAATATCTTCATAGTGGGTGAGCATGATCTTCTTACCGCGTAAAATCAAGCATCTTCAATGATCACGGGTATATAATGAAAGCGTTAGGGGCCCAGGACATTGAAGATGAGCTATTTGATTCCATTGAGGTGATAATCAAACCAAAGCACAGAAGGGATATCAAATCAGCGACAAGAGACATTGTAAACAATCCAAATCCTCCTTACTCTGAAATTAGCATGAGAGCTAGAGAAGAGGCTGGTGATATCCTTTCAGAGTATTATCTATCAGAAAAGGGTCATCTTTCAGCAATCATTGAAAAGGCCACAAATGCCGAAATTGCTGAGGAAATGAGTTATTGCTTCACAAGAATGAAATCCTCTATAGTAAGCTGCTTTAATCGCCAAATAGGCACACTATCACGCTAGTACAAGTCCGCTGGAGGTGTTATGCGTAACAAAATAATGCCCGGGATTTGCATTGTAGCCATCCATTACCTCTTTGTTTTTGCTTCATATTTTATTTTTCGTCATTATCTGCCAGGCGTGTCTTTTTCTTCCCATAAAGATGGACTTGGTGCCGCATTGTCATCTTATGCAGGAACAATAATAGCAATCCTGATCGCAGGAATGACGTTTATGATAGGAAGCAGAACCAGAAAGTTAAGTAAGATTCGAGAATACGGATACATGACCTGTATTAGTCGCGACTAGATCTGACACTGGACCTTGAAAGGTTGAGAGTTACCGGTTTTGATATGGGTGTCTAATCCTTAAACAAAACGCGAGGTAACTCTCATGCTTCATACTAACAATCCCATTATCAAACACAAAGCCGGCCTGCTCAATCTCGCCGAAGAACTCGGTAACGTATCAAAAGCCTGCAAGAGCATGGGCGTGTCACGCGATACATTTTACCGTTATCAGGAACTGGCTGCTGAAGGCGCCATTGATGCGCTGGTTAACCAGAACCGCTGGGTTCCGAACCTGAAGAACCGCGCCGACGAAGCCACTGAACGCGCGGTTGTTGATTATGCTATTGAGTTCCCGCCCCATGGGCAGCACCGGACCAGTAATGAGCTGCGTAAAAAAGGCGTGTTTATCTCCGGCAGCGGCGTGCGCTCCATCTGGCAACGACACGACCTGGAGAACTTCCGTAAACGCCTGAAGGTGCTTGAGGAAAAGGTCGCCAGAGAAGGCATTGTCCTTACCGACGCTCAAATCGCAGCCCTGGAGAAGAAGGCGCACGATGATGAGACCTGCGGTGAAATCGAGACGGCACATCCCGGGTATCTGGGCTCGCAGGACACCTTCTACGTGGGCAATCTGAAGGGGATGGGCCGTATCTATCAGCAGACGTTCGTGGATACGTACTCGAAAGTGGCACACTGCAAGCTGTATACGAATAAAACACCGCTCACCGCCGCCGACCTGCTCAATGATCGCGTACTCCCGTTCTACGAGGCTCAGGGACTGCCGGTGCTGAGAATACTGACCGACAGGGGTACGGAGTACTGTGGTAAAGTGGAGCAGCATGATTATCAGCTTTATCTGGCTATCAACGATATCGAGCATACGAAAACGAAGGCGATGTCTCCGCAGACGAACGGCATCTGCGAGCGCTTCCATAAAACCATTTTGCAGGATTTTTATCAGGTTACGTTCGGCAAGAAGTTATATGGAGACCTGGAAAGCCTGCAGGTAGATCTGGACAACTGGTTGTGGCATTACAATAATGAGCGAACTCATCAGGGAAAAATGTGCTGCGGGCGTACGCCGATGGTCACTTTACTCGATGGAAAACGGATCTGGGCAGAAAAGAATCTGAACCAGATGTAATCTGACAGACACCTGTATAAATAATCGGTAACTGTCAGATCAGGTCTGAGCTAGTACAATTCATTGCCAGCATTAATAAAACACTCGCTCTCGTATTAGCCACGCTGACATTATCCTGGGTGATAGGGTTTGGCCTGACCGCGGGCTTCGTCATGGCACTTAGGGTATGGAAACGAGTGGTAGAAATCACTAGCAGACATCTTTAACCGCCCCACAGTTTCGGAAGTACGTCTTTAAACAACAAACTCAGAATACCCGCCAGTAAGAACCATTGAAGACGGTCAAATTTAATTTCAAGACGGTCAAATCGCTTTTCGGAAAAATCTAGTCGCTTGTCTATCTGGCCAATATCCTTACGCACATCGGCTATCTCTGCGGACAGGTCCTTGCGGACATCGGCTATCTCTGCGGACAGATCCTTACGGACATCGGCTATCTGCGCGTCGGTCTTCTCGAAGCGGGCTTGCATCTCTTTACGCACGTCCTCAAGGTCACGCTTGGTAGCGACATCCGCCACTTCATGAGACCTGCGTACGACGAGCGAAATCGCCTTGGCCTGCTGACTGGTAAGCCCGGCGGTTTGAAGCTCTTCTGATGCTTGCAATGTATCAAATGCAACCTGGCCCATAGCGGATCCTCCTGTGTTAAGACAAGTGTAAGCGATCTGACCGCCAATCTGCAAAATTTTACCCGTTAGCCCTCTGATAACCACATCCGTTTAACTATGGAGAAATCGTTATGTCTAACTTAGTTGTCATTGAAAATACCGTCGTCCTTCAGGATGCTTTCGGGCGTTACTGCCTGAATGATTTACATCGCGCAGCCGTTGCACAAGGTAAAGCGACAGAATCGCAACGACCTTCAAATTTTTTACGTACTGAAGGGATCGCGGCATTTGTTCAATCTTTGAGCAATGCTCAAAAAAGAGCTTCGGTTAATGTCATTAAAGGTGGTCTTGAGTCAGGAACATGGGCAGATGAATTAGTGGCCATCCGCTATGCGGCATGGATAGAACCTGAATTTGAGGTTCAGGTATAGCCAAGCGACTTAATTTTGATTACACCATATGGACTGAGAACAAAATCTCTGTATCGCAACCACTCTCTCTTTTTTTGCTTTTTGCTTGTGCCCATTTATGCTCAATGGGGTTAAGATCTGGCGAATATGTAGACAAATACTCCAGCATGTACCCTGCATCGATGATGACTTGTTGAATATTATGTTTTTTGTGAAAAGTTGCATTGTCCATCACGATTACCCTGTTTTTAGGGAGTACTGGGATAAGGACTTGTGTGACCCAGGAATAGAAAACATCGCTGTTAATATTGATATCAAATAATCCGATAGCAAACAGCGTTGTGCCTAATAAAGCGCCGATAACATTTGTTCTTCCCTTGGCTCCCCCGTTCTTCAGCCCAAAACACCGTTGACCTTTTGGGGAATAGCCGTGAATCCGTGGGGTATCGTGTGGAAAACCACTTTCATCAATAAAAACAATAGGCTTACCTTCTTTTTCATACTGTTGTATTTTTTGTTGAAATGCTTGCCGGGCGCTTTCGTCGGCTTTCGGATGGCGTAGAGTTTTTTTTATAGGTCAATCCCAGCTTTTTAAGAGCTTGCCAAATGGCCTTCTGACAAACGCCAAAACGCTCTGCACGTTCTTTTTGGTGAGCATCTGGATATGGTTCAACATCTTTTATCAACTCGGATTTATCGCTCTTTCGCTGACGCGTGGTCGATGCTTTTGACGCTATTTGATTAATCCAACGCAATACAGAGGCAGGGCCAATCCGAAATTGCTTCGCTGTTTCTCGGATACTCAACCCTTCTTCTTCCCGTGTAGATATCACTTTACCTCTAAAATCAATTGAATAGCTCATTTAAATAATGTAATCAAAATTAAGTTGTTTAGCTATATATGAGCAATTCCGTGATTCTGTAAAGTCCAGCAATGGCGTACTGGTAGAAAAAGTCCAAGCGGGATTGGCCTTGCTCGCTTTCTACAAGCAAGAGCTGCGCATAGCGCCTTCCGCAATGCTGGGAGCAATGAAAAAGCTGCAATCTTCCCTCGGCATGCCAGATATTCTGCCTGCCTACGCCGTAGATGTCCCGGAGGGCAGCGTAACCGTGTCAAGTGAAGTCACGCATTCCTTGACTGAATTGCTAATGCTGCACGGCAAGCCCTACACCGCACAGTCTGGTTTCAAGCGCCTGCAATTGCTCGGACTCGCTGAGCGCAAGTCACGTCCCAGCAGCAAGCATCCCGACAAAGAGAAACTGTTCTGGTCGCTAACAGAGAAAGGCTTGCAGTTCGGAAAGAACCTGACCGACCCGAATAACCCGCGCCAGACACAGCCACACTTCTACGACAGCCTGTTTCCACGTCTCTTAGGCGTCATGATGAACGGTGTAGCGGCATAAACAACCTCAGAGAGACTTATGTACAAAATAACGGCAACGATCAAAAAGCCCGGAGGACTGGATGTTCAGTGGGTACGGTTCTCTAAGGTGAAACTCACCATGTCAGAATGCGAAAAACTGCTCTTTAAGCCTAAGGAGGCAGGTATAGCCAAGCGACTTAATTTTGATTACACCATATGGACTGAGAACAAAATCTCTGTATCGCAACCACTCTCTCTTTTTTTGCTTTTTGCTTGTGCCCATTTATGCTCAATGGGGTTAAGATCTGGCGAATATGTAGGCAAATACTCCACCATATACCCTGCATCGATGATGACTTGTTGAATATTATGTTTTTTGTGAAAAGTTGCATTGTCCATCACGATTACCCTGTTTTTAGGGAGTACTGGGATAAGGACTTGTGTGACCCAGGAATAGAAAGCATCGCTGTTAATATTGATATCAAATAATCCGATAGCAAGAGCCTGTTTAAGATTTTGTGTAAATGCCTTTCCTCAGAAGTGACCGTCAAGGCGGTCACCGAACTCGATAATAAAGCGACTCATTGCCATACGCCAGTCCTGTAAGGGCATCGTTCATTTCTGTGATGCCGCCTGGATTGCCAGCCATACGACCTTCTTCACCGAGTCATCAGTCGGGAACACCTTGCGTTTCTTGATTACATGCCGGAGCACGCTGTTCAGTGATTCTATAACGTTCGTCGTGTAGATTACCTTGCGAAGTTCCTGCGGGTACGAGAAGAATGTCGACAGTTTGGCCCAGTTTGACTGCCAGCTCCGGCTTATCTGCGGATAGCGGTGATCCCATGTCCCACCGAACGTCTCCAGCGCCTGAAGCGCGGCCTCTTCGGTTGGAGCCTGATACACTGCTTTGAGGGCGCGTGTTACCGCCTTATATAGCTAAACGACTTAATTTTGATTACATTATTTAAATGAGCTATTCAATTGATTTTAGAGGTAAAGTGATATCTACACGGGAAGAAGAAGGGTTGAGTATCCGAGAAACAGCGAAGCAATTTCGGATTGGCCCTGCCTCTGTATCGCGTTGGATTAATCAAATAGCGTCAAAAGCATCGACCACGCGTCAGCGAAAGAGCGATAAATCCGAGTTGATAAAAGATGTTGAACCATACCAGATGCTTACCAAAAAGAACGTGCAGAGCGTTTTGGCGTTTGTCAGAAGGCCATTTGGCAAGCTCTTAAAAAGCTGGGATTGACCTATAAAAAAACGCTACGCCATCCGAAAGCCGACGAAAGCGCCCGGCAAGCATTTCAACAAAAAATACAACAGTATGAAAAAAAGGTAAACCTATTGTTTTTATTGATGAAAGTGGTTTTCCACACGATACCCCACGAACTCACGGCTATTCCCCAAAAGGTCAACGGTGTTTTGGCCTGAAGAACGGGGGAGCCAAGGAAAGAACAAATGTTATCGGCGCTTTATTAGGCACAACGCTGTTTGCTATCGGATTATTTGATATCAATATTAACAGCGATGTTTTCTATTCCTGGGTCACACAAGTCCTTATCCCAGTACCCCCTAAAAACAGGGTAATCGTGATGGACAATGCAACTTTTCACAAAAAACATAATATTCAACAAGTCATCATCGATGCAGGGCATATGCTGAAGTATTTGCCTACATATTCGCCAGATCTTAACCCCATTGAGCATAAATGGGCACAAGCAAAAAGCAAAAAAAGAGAGAGTGGTTGCGATACAGAGATTTTGTTCTCAGTCCATATGGTGTAATCAAAATTAAGTCGCTTGACTATAAGGGTAAAAATCAGACCAACATGACACCCTGATGCGTTAGTGCATTACATCAGCGGCTGCGCCATCTGCACCAGTGAAATCAGCGGTTGTGGATACAGACCCAGCAGCAGTACCGCGATGGCGGAAATCAGCACCACCACGCCACCGGCGGTCAACGCCCAATTATTGGGCGTATCACGCTGACGTTCTTGCGGTGCGGTCAGATACAGACTAACCATGACACGCAGATAGTAGTAGAGACCTATAGCACTCCCCACCACCACCGCACCCGTCAGCCACCACAGCTTGGCATCAACACCCACGGCCAGCACATAGAATTTGCCGAAGAAGCCCAGCGTCATCGGGATACCTGCCAGAGAGAGCATCATCACTGTCATGACCGCAGACAGAATCGGTTTATGCCAGAACAGCCCGCGATAAGAGAACAGGGAATCCGCGTCCGGTTCACGGTACGGGCTGGACATCAGACTGACAACCCCGAAGGCGCCCAAGCTGCTGAACAGGTAACCCGCCAGATAGACACCCACGGTTTCCAATGCCAACTGGTGAGTTTGCATGGCAATCAGCGCCACCAGCAGGTAACCGAGGTGAGCAATGGAAGAGTAACCGAGCAGACGTTTAATATTGCTTTGCGCAACCGCCATCAGGTTACCAAACAGGATGGAGGCAAACGCGATCACACCCAGTGCGGTTCTAACCGAGTCACTGTCAACTATCGGTGCATAAAGGAAAAGACGCATGACTGCACCAAAAATGGCGATCTTGCTGGCGGTCGCCAGGAAAGTCGACACTGGCGCCGGGGCACCTTGATACACGTCCGGCGTCCAGAGGTGGAACGGCACTAACGAGAGTTTGAACCCCAAACCGACAATCATCATACCGAGGCCGGCCAGCAGCAGCGGCTCATGCAGCGTACGATCCGCCATACGCGCACCCAAGCTGGCAAAGCTCAGGTTGCCAGAATCGGCATACACCAGCGCCATCCCAAATAGCAGGAAGGACGAGGCGGCAGCAGATAGCAGCATGTATTTGATGCCCGCTTCCAGCGAGCGACGCTGACGAAACGCATAGCTCACCAGACCGAATAGCGGCAGTGAAATAAGTTCAATGCCGATGAACAGCGACGCCAAATGGTTAGCACTTGCGAGCAGAACCCCACCCAAGGCAGCAATTGCCACCAGCAGATAAAATTCGTCGCGGTTATCCGGATAGCCTTCCAGCCACGGGGAAGCGAACGTGCAGGTTGCCAGGCTGGCAAGCAGCACTAACGCGGTGTAGAACATCGAGAAACCATCTACCCGCAGCAACGGCGTCACGTCCATCTGACCGGCGTTACCCACCAGAATCAGCGAGAACAACGCGATGTTAAGGCCGATCACCGTGACAGTTGCATTGAAGAAATGGTTGCGTCGCCACGCAATGCACAGCATCACAACCACGACGGTCAAACCGACGATTAACAGCGGCAGAAGCGCGACCAAGTGTTGAAGAGTTATTGTCATGGCGAATTACGGCCTTGTCGTTGAAAGTGTTGAATCAGTCACTGATGACATAACCCAATGCTGGATATTAGCCATTGCCGCATCAGATGTATTCAGGATGGTCTGCGGGAACAACCCGAGCAGCACCAGCAATACCACCAGCAACATCACCATCGACAATTCACGGGTGGACAGCCCCTGCAGTTTTTCCTCGGATTTTGGCGTGCCGTAGTACGCGCGTTGCATCATCACCAGCGAGTAGACGGAGTTGAACACCAAACCAAACGTCGAAATTACGGTGATCACCGGCACCACAGGGTAGCTACCGAACAGAATCATAAACTCACCGACGAAGTTGCCGGTGCCAGGCATACCCAAGGTCGCCACCGCAAAAAACAGCGACAACGCGGGCAAGAAACGAATGCGCGCCCACAGGCCGCCCATCTGGCGCAGATCGCGCGTATGCAAGCGTTCGTAAAGCTGGCCGCAAAGAATAAACAGACCGGCCGCAGAAAGCCCGTGCGCAATCATTTGAATGACCGCCCCCTGATACGCCAAGTGGCTACCGGAGTAGATGGCGATCATTACAAAGCCCATATGTGACACCGAAGTGTAGGCAATCAGGCGTTTGATATCGGTCTGCATAAACGCCATCCAGGCACCGTAGAAGATACCGATAACGCCCAGCCACATCGCGATGGGAGCAAATTCATGGGATGCATTGGGGAACAGCGGCAGGCTGAAACGCAGAAGGCCGTAGGCCGCAGTTTTCAGCAAGATACCCGCTAGGTCAACAGAACCCGCCGTTGGAGCCTGACTGTGCGCATCCGGCAACCAGCCGTGCAGCGGCACCACAGGCATTTTCACGGCAAAGGCGATAAAGAAGCCCAGCATCAGCATGTATTCCACTCCGCGCGACATCGGGGTTTTCAACAAATCAGTGTAGTTAAAGGTCCACACCCCGGTGGCATCGTGATGCACAAACACCAGCGCCAGAATGGCAATCAGCATGATCACACCGCTGGCCTGGGTGTAGATGAAGAACTTGGTGGCCGCGGTAATACGCGTTTTCCCGTCGGAACCTTTGTGTCCCCACAGTGCGATGAGGAAATACATCGGCACCAGCATCATCTCCCAGAAGAAGAAGAACAGGAACATATCAATTGCCAGGAACACGCCAATCATACCGCCCATGATCCACAGCAGGTTCAGGTGGAAGAACCCCTGATAACGCTGAATTTCATTCCACGAACAGAGGATTGCCAACCCCCCCAGAAGGCCGGTCAACACGACCATCAGCAGCGACAACCCATCCAGCGCCAAGTGGATACCGATACCGAAGCGAGGGATCCACGACACGTTGTATTCAGACTGCCAGAGCGGCACATCAGCCTGCTCCGTTAAAGAGTACCCTCCCTGCGACCAAAGCAGCAGCGACAGCACCAGCGTTAACCCCATCGATATCAGTGCGATCCAGCGCGGCACGCGGGTGCCAAAACGCTCGAGCTGCCAGCACAGCAGGCCGCCGATAAAGGGGAGAAGTATTAGCCAAGATAGTAGCATGGCGTTTTGCGTCCCTAATTTTAAGAAATCTGAAAACTTGCTGTGGCGGAAGCCATTACTCTTGGCCTCCCACCCCTGCGCATCATTACTGCGTGTCTTTCATCGCGTTTATCTCACGGCACTGTTTCATCAGATAACAGGCCATCAGATAAACTGTAACAATGCCAGCACCACAACCGCCCCTACACCCATTGACGCAACATACCAGCGTAGTTGACCATTCTGACTGACGGCCAACCCCTTGTTGCCACAACGCACCACTACGGCAGGCAAGCCCATCATCGCGTTCAACGGGTCGCGCTGTAGCAGTTTGGCAATCGCCAGATACGGTTGTACGAAGATTTTGTCATACAGCCAGTCAAATCCCCAGGCGTGGAACCACCAGGTGGAGAAGAAGCGACCCGGTGCACTCTGCGCTACGCTGGTCACGAACTGACGTTTACCCAACCACAGCAAGGCAGTCAGCAGAATACCGGCAATCGCTACCACGCCAGACGCGATTTCCAACGTCAAGGTACGGTCATGGCCGAGTTCCGTGGTCTGTGGCAGCACGCCGTGCAACGGCGGCACAATCAGTGCACCAACGAAAGTGGAGAGCACCATCAGCACCAGCAAAGGAATGTGGTGAGACAGTCCTTTGCCTGCGTGCGCTTTGGTCTTCGCTTCACCATGGAACACGATGAAAATCATGCGGAAGGTATAAAGCGACGTCATAAACGCCCCGGCCAACCCCGCCATCATCAGAGCCATATGACCGTTAGCCCAGGCGCCCGCCAGAATTTCATCTTTACTGAAGAAGCCTGCGGTAACCAACGGCAGCGCTGCCAACGCCGAGCCGCCAATCAGGAAGCTGACATACACCAGCGGAATCGTTTTACGCAGCCCGCCCATCTTGAAGATGTTTTGTTCGTGATGGCAGGCGAGAATCACCGAGCCGGAGGCCAGGAACAGCAATGCTTTAAAGAAGGCATGCGTCATCAGGTGGAAAATCGCCGCGTCCCACGCCTGCACGCCCAACGCCAAGAACATGTAACCGATCTGGCTCATGGTGGAGTAGGCCAACACGCGTTTGATGTCGCTTTGTACCAGTGCGGCAAATCCCGCCAGCACCAGTGTTACGGCACCGACAACGCCCACCAGATGCAGCACATCTGGCGCCATCAGGAACAAGCCGTGCGTACGTGCAATCAGGTAAACCCCTGCCGTCACCATGGTCGCAGCATGAATCAACGCAGAGACGGGAGTCGGGGCAGCCATCGCATCCGCCAGCCAAGTTTGCAGCGGCAGCTGGGCAGATTTACCCACAGCGCCCCCCAGCAACATCAGCGTTGCCCAGGTAATCGCCGGAGACCCTTCTGCCAGTTTCTGCGGTGCCAACACCATCAGTTCGCGGAAATTGAGCGTACCCAGCTCTTTGAACAGGATGAACAGCGCTAACGCCAGGAACACGTCACCGACGCGCGTCACGACGAAGGCTTTCATCGCCGCTGCACCGTTCTTCGGATTGGTGTAGTAGAAACCGATCAGCAGATAACTGCACAGCCCTACCCCTTCCCAGCCGAGATACATCAGCAGCAGGTTGTCCACCAACACCAGAATCACCATGCTGGCAATAAACAGGTTGGTGTAGGCGAAGAAGCGAGAGTACCCCTCTTCACCGCGCATGTACCAGGAGGCGAACAGATGGATAAAGAAGCCTACGCCCGTCACTACCGACAGCATGGTAAGAGACAGGCCATCCAGCGCCAGACGGAAGGCAATATCAAAGTTGCCTACTGCCATCCAGGTCCACAGATGTTGATTGAAAAAGGTCACGCCGCCTTCATGGTGCTGCGCAAAGAAATCAATCGCGACCCAGCAGGTGGTCAATGCGGCCAACCCGATAGAACCCACGCCCACGGTCGCGGCAGTGTTTTCCGACCAACGACCGCGTGAAAATGCCAACAGCAAAAAGCCGAGCAGCGGGAATAATATTGTTAAGTAGAGTAAGTTCATCCGCGCATCTCACTGACAGTATCGATATTCAGGGTATGACGACGGCGATACATCTGGAGCAAGAGCGCCAGACCGATACTTGCTTCCGCTGCTGCCAGCGTGATCGCCAGAACATACATCACCTGCCCATCCGCGTGCCCCCAATAGCTGCCGGCAACCACAAACGCCAGCGCGGCGGCATTGATCATCACTTCCAGACTGATCAGCATAAACAATAGGTTACGCCGAATAATCAGACCAGTCAGCCCGAGCAGAAATAAAATGGCAGCTAGGGCTAGCCCATGTTGTAACGGGATCATGCGCGCTCCTCCGCCAGTTTCTTCTCTGCATCTTCTTTCGGCTGCTTATCGAGCATTTTGTCTTCACGGCCTACGTGGAACGCAACCACCAGCCCGGCCAGCAGCAGCATGGAGGCCAGTTCAACCGCCAGCACATACGGCCCAAACAGCATGATCCCCACGGCTTTGGCGTCGATTACCGCACCGGAAATTTCCGCGCCGCTCAGGCTGAAAATCGCCCTGACCACCACAATCAGCAGCAGCAGCGAAAGCAGACCAGGACCAATCCACACGCCCGGCTTCAGCCAGGCGCTTTCCTGCTCGGTTACGCTGTTGCCAAGGTTGAGCATCATCACCACAAACACGAACAGCACCATGATGGCACCGGCATAAACGATGATTTCCACCGCACCTGCGAAATAGTCCCCCAGCGAGAAAAATACGCCGGAGATAGCCAGCAGCGAGACGATTAAATACAACAATGCATGTACGGGGTTAGTGTGGGTAATCACACGTATGGTCGCCAGAATGGCGATTAACCCCGATGCATAAAACGCGAATTCCATGCTCGGCTCCTTAGGGCAACAGGCCTTTGACATCAATGGGTTTGGCTTCGTTTTCGGCGTCGCCCTTCTCTTTCCCATCAATAGCCATACCCGCCATCCGGTAGAAGTTGTATTCCGGATATTTACCGGGCCCAGAGATCAACAGATCTTGTTTTTCGTACACCAGATCCTGGCGCTTGTACTCGCCCATTTCAAAATCCGGCGTCAGCTGAATCGCGGTGGTCGGGCACGCTTCTTCGCAAAACCCGCAAAAAATGCAACGCGAGAAGTTGATGCGGAAAAATTCGGGATACCAACGGCCATCCTTCATTTCCGCTTTCTGTAACGAGATACAGCCGACCGGACAGGCCACGGCGCACAGGTTACAAGCAACACAGCGCTCCTCACCATCCGGATCGCGCGTCAGCACAATACGACCACGGTAGCGTGGGGGTGGGTTAACCGGCTCTTCCGGATACATTTTGGTTTCACGCTTTTTGAAGGCGTTGGACCCGACCATACAGATACTGCGTACCTGGGTACCGAAACCAACCACAATGTCTTTTATCTTCATGGTTCAGTTCCATTTAGTGTGCGTTGTACAAAATCACGGCCGCCGTCGCCAGCAGATTGAGCAGCGTTAACGGCAAACAGACGGTCCACCCGAAGGTCATCACCTGGTCATAGCGCGGACGCGGCAACGAGGCACGGATCAGGATGAACATCATCATGAAGAAGCAGGTTTTCAGCGCAAACCAAACGAAAGGCGGTAAGAATGGCCCATGCCAGCCACCGAAGAACAGCGTTACTATCAGAGCCGATACGGTCACGATGCCAATGTATTCCCCCACGAAGAACAGACCGAATTTCATACCGGAATATTCAATGTGGTAACCATCCGCCAGTTCCTGTTCCGCTTCCGGTTGGTCGAAAGGATGGCGGTGACACACCGCCACACCGGCGATAGCAAACGTCACAAAACCGAAGAACTGCGGAATCACGTTCCATAAGTGCGCTTGGGATTCAACAATATCGCGCATGTTGAACGAGCCCGCCTGTGCGACCACACCCATCAGCGATAGGCCGAGAAACACTTCGTAGCTCAGCGTTTGTGCTGATGCACGCACCGCCCCCAACAGAGAGTATTTGTTAGCACTCGCCCAACCGGCGAACAGCACGGCATACACCGCCAGCCCCGCCATCATCAGAAAGAACAGCAGGCCGATGTTTAAATCGGCAACGCCCCAGGTCGGAGTGACCGGCACAATGGCAAACGAAAGCAACAGCGAAGTAAAGGCAATCACCGGTGCCAGAGTGAAAATCACGCGGTCGGTAAAGCGCGGCACCCAGTCCTCTTTGAAGAACATCTTGATCATATCAGCGACCAGCTGCAACGACCCGCCCCAGCCTACACGGTTTGGCCCGTAACGCCCCTGGAACAGCCCGAGAAGACGACGTTCGCCCATACTCATGAATGCGCCGCAGGTGACTACCACCAGCAGGATCACCACGGCTTTGCCGACGGCGATCAAGGTATCCATAACCTCCGGTGTTAACCAGCTCATTGTGCAGCCTCCCGCAGACTTTCAATGGTTGCCCCTGCCAACGATGGCGCAATACCCGGGAACCCTAACGGCAATCCAACCTGTCCCTGACGCAAAGCGTCGCTCAGGCGCAGCGGCAGACGCAGGGTCTGCCCCTGACAGCGCAGCTCAAGCAGCGCGCCTGCGTTAACGCCCAGCAGCGCCGCATCTGCGAGACTGACCATCACGTAAGCCTCATCCATACGTTGTTGGATAACTGTAGAGCGCTGTGTCATCTCTTCACTACCGAACAGATGGTAGTAAGGTGCTACACGCCACTGTCCAGGCCGTGCGTTAAACGCTGCCGGAATGGCGTCGAAGTAGCCCAGTTGGCCTTCGCCCGCTTCGATCAAACGCACACCCGGATCGCCGTGGCGCAGATGACCGCCCACTTCATCTTGGAATTTGTTCCATGCCTGCGGGGAATTCCAACCGGGAAACCAGGCAAACGGAATCTGCTGGCGCGCGGCAGTCGGGCTGTTGTTTCCTTCCATCGAGAAGGTGAAAATCGTGTCTTTGTCTTGTGGCTGACGCGGTTCATGCACGCTGATATTGGCGCGCATTGAGGTACGGCCACTGGAGCGATTGGGTGAACGCGCCAGTTTCTGCCCGTTGATACGGAAATTGGCGTCTGGTGCAGCGTCTTTGATACCTGCTAACTGCGGCAACGCCGTCACGCAGGCATCAATCACGTGATCCAGTTGTGTCCAATCGACCTTACGACTCTGATAGGTGGTTGCCAGCGAATGCAACCAACGCCAGCTTTCCAGCATTACCACGCTGTTGTCATAGTAGGCCGGATCGTACACCTGGAAGAAACGCTGAGCGCGGCCTTCCTGATTGATCAGCGTACCGTCACTTTCAGCAAAGCTGGCGGCAGAGAGGATCAACGACGCTTTATCCATGATCGCGGTGCGCTGATGATCCAGAACGATCAGATTGGTGGCTTTAGCCAGCGCCGCATCCACACGCGCCTGCGGGGCATGACGATAGAGATCGTTTTCCAGCACCACCACGCTATCGGCAGCACCGCTCTCCAACTGTGCCAGCGCATCGTCCAGCGAAGCGCCGCCAATCATTGACAGGCCAATACTGTTTGCAGCGGAGGCAACAAAGGTCACTCCGACATCAGAACCGCGTTGTTTAAGCGCTTTCGCCACGTTGGCAGCCGCTTCGATAATCGCTTCGCTACCAGAATGGGTGCCGGAGATAATCAGCGGTTTTTTCGCACCAGCCAGTGCCTGCACGATAACGTCAACTTTCGGTGCCAGCGAAGCATCCAAATCGGTGACAGCCGGGGCATTTTCATCCAACGCATGAGCGATGGCGAAGCCAAGGCGCGCCTGATCCTCTACCGGTGCACGGTAGTTCCAGGCAGCGATATCATCCAGACGCATTTTATCTACCGATGTCATAAACAATGGATGCTTGGCGTGTTGGCCAATGTTGAGAATGGCCGCAATCTGCCAGTCTGCCACTTTTTGTGCAGCCGCCATCTCACGCGCTTTCCCCTTCACCGCCTGACGTACCGCCAGCGCAATACGTGCACCGGTTTGGGTCAAATCTTCACCCAGCACTAGTACGGCGTCATAGCTTTCAATATCACGCAGCATCGGGGTGCGTACACCGCTGTCGCGCAACACGTTGAGAATCAGCTGTAAACGTGCCTGCTCAGCGTGGGCAATACCGGTGTAGAAGCTTTCCGCCCCCACCAGTTCGCGCAGCGCAAAGTTGCTTTCTACGCTGGCACGTGGAGAGCCAATGCCGATGACGCGTTTTGACTGGCGCAGCACATCCGCCGCCCCTTGCAGCGCCTGATCGGCGTTCAGAGCAATCCAGTCATCACCACGACGCTGCAATGGCTGACGCGGACGATCTTTCGCGTTGACGTAGCCATAACCAAAACGGCCACGGTCACACAGGAAATAGTGGTTCACGCTACCATTGTAGCGGTTTTCGATACGACGCAGCTCACCGTAACGTTCGCCCGGGCTGGTGTTACACCCGAGGCTGCACTGCTGGCAGACGCTGGGCGCAAACTGCATATCCCATTTGCGGTTATAGCGCGCAGAGTGAGTTTTATCGGTGAACACCCCGGTAGGACACACTTCGACCAAGTTGCCGGAAAATTCGCTTTCCAGTACGCCATCTTCAGGACGGCCAAAGTAGACGTTGTCATGGGCACCATACACGCCCAGATCGGTACCACCGGCGTAATCCTTGTAGTAACGCACACAGCGATAGCAGGCGATGCAGCGGTTCATCTCATGAGAGATAAACGGCCCCAGATCCTGATTGCGATGAGTACGTTTGGTAAAGCGATAACGGCGGAAGTTGTGTCCCGTCATCACCGTCATATCCTGCAAATGACAGTTGCCACCCTCTTCGCAGACCGGGCAGTCGTGCGGGTGGTTGGTCATCAGGAATTCGACGATGGTTTTACGGAACAGTTTGGCTTCCTCATCGTCAATGGCGATAAACGCGCCATCGGTTGCGGGGGTCATGCAGGACATGAGCAGACGGCCACGCGTGTCCTCCGCATTCTGGTACTGCTTCACCGCGCAGAGGCGGCAGGAACCGACGCTACCCAGCGCGGGATGCCAGCAAAAGTAAGGAATATCCAGCCCCAGCGTCAGACAAGCCTCTAGCAGGTTGTCCGAGCCGTTCACCTCATACTCTTTGCCGTCTACATGAATCGTAGCCATAGTCAGCATGCTTCCATAATGGCCCATGTTGCCACAGGCGCTAATCAAAAATTCTGTAATAAGAGCAGGCTATCCGCCAGCGGAGACGTGCTTCGTCTCCTGTTATTGTCTGCTTGATTACCAACGCTCTTTCAGCAGGTTCGACTGAATACCGCCAATCGCTTTGGTATTTCCCAGATATTGCGGCGCAATACCCGCTTCAAATTCGTCACGGAAATACTTGATAGCACTTTGCAGCGGCTCAACGGCACCTGGCGCATGGGCGCAAAAGGTGTTGCCCGGCCCGAGGAAGCGGCACAGTTGCTCCAGCGTTTCAATATCGCCGGGTTGCCCTTCGCCTCGCTCCAGCGCACGCAGGATCTTCACACTCCACGGTAAACCATCGCGGCACGGCGTACACCAGCCACAGGATTCACGGGCAAAAAACTCTTCCAGATTGCGCGTCAGCCCCACCATGTTGATCTCGTGATCTACCGCCATGGCCAACGCGGTGCCGAGACGGCTGCCTGCCTTGGCGATATGTTCGAAATCCATCGGCAGGTCAAGGTGCGCTTCGGTGAGGAAGTCGGTACCCGCGCCACCCGGCTGCCAGGCTTTGAATTTAAGCCCGTCGCGCATGCCGCCCGCGTAGTCTTCCAAAATCTCACGCGCTGAGGTGCCAAACGGCAGTTCCCACAAACCTGGGTTTTTCACACGGCCAGAGAATCCCACCAGCTTGGTGCCTGCATCCTTACTCTTGCCAGCAGACAGCCCCTGATACCATTCGGCACCGTGCGCGATAATCGCAGGCACGTTACACAGGGTTTCCACGTTGTTTACGCAGGTCGGCTTGCCCCATGCACCGGCAGAGGCCGGGAACGGTGGTTTGGAGCGCGGATTCGCGCGGCGGCCTTCCAGTGAGTTAATCAGCGCGGTTTCTTCACCACAGATATAGCGCCCGGCACCGGTGTGCACGAACAGCTCGAAATCGAATCCGCTGCCAAGAATATTTTTACCAAGCAGGCCCGTCTGTTTAGCTTCTTCGATAGCGCGACGCAGGTTAACGGCAGCCTCTACGTATTCGCCACGCAGAAAGATATAGCCGCGATAGGCTTTGAGGGCGAATGCGCTGATCAACATGCCTTCCACCAGCAAGTGCGGCAATTGTTCCATCAGCAAACGGTCTTTGTAAGTGCCCGGCTCCATCTCATCCGCGTTACACAGCAGATAGCGAATGTTCATGCTTTCGTCTTTCGGCATCAGGCTCCATTTCAGACCGGTGGAGAAGCCTGCACCGCCGCGCCCTTTCAGGCCAGCGTCTTTTACCAGGCTAACCACTTCATCCTGTGCCATGCCGCTGAGCGCTTTCTGCGCCGCCGCATACCCATTCTTTGCACGGTATTCGTCAATCCATACTGACCGCTTGTCATCACGCAGACGCCAGGTCAGCGGATGCTGTTCGGGCGTCAAAATCCTGTTCATACTCATTGATACGGCTCCAATAGCGAATCGATATCGTCAGGCTTGACATGGCTGTGCGTATCCTCGTCGATCATCATCGACGGGCCTTTGTCACAGTTGCCCAAGCAGCAGGTCGGCAACAGGGTAAAACGACCGTCAAAGGTGGTTTGACCAGGCTTGATCTTCAGTTTTCGCTCCAGCGCCGCTTGCACGCCCTGAAAACCGTTGATGTAGCACACCACGCTGTCACAATAGCGAATCACGTGACGCCCAACAGGTTGACGGAAAATCTGGCTGTAAAACGTCGCCACGCCTTCCAGATCGCTGGCCGGAATCCCCAAAATGTCGGCAATGGCATGGATAGCGCCATCCGGCACCCAGCCACGATGTTTCTGAACAATTTTCAGCGCTTCGATGGACGCCGCGCGCGCATCTTCGTAGTGATGTTTTTCATGCTCGATGGCATCGCGCTCAGCGTCGCTCAATACAAAAACAGACTCGTTCGGCGCGGCATCGGCTGCGGCGTTAATAGGTTGTTGAGTGTCTTGATCATGCATAATTAGCGATCCACATCTGACATAACGAAATCAATACTCCCGAGGTACACGATCAGGTCAGATACCAGACAACTGCGAATCACGGAAGGGATCTGCTGCAAGTGCGCGTAGCTTGGGGTGCGAATACGGGTGCGGTAGCTCATGGTGCCGCCGTCGCTGGTCAGGTAATAGCTGTTGATGCCTTTCGTCGCTTCGATCATCTGGAACGATTCGTTTTCCGGCATCACCGGGCCCCAGGACACTTGGAGGAAGTGGTTGATCAGCGTTTCAATGTGCTGCAACGTGCGCTCTTTCGGCGGCGGCGTAGTCAGCGGGTGATCGGCTTTGAACGGGCCTTCCGGCATATTGTTCAGGCAGTGTTCCAGAATCCGCAGACTCTGGCGCAGCTCTTCCACTTTCAGCATCACTCGGGCATAGCAGTCACTGATGCCGTCGCCGACCGGTACGTCAAAGTCAAAGTTTTCATAGCCGGAATACGGACGCCATTTACGCACGTCAAACGCGATACCGGTAGCACGCAACCCCGCCCCAGTGACGCCCCACTCCAGCGCTTCTTTAGCGTTGTACGCCGCTACGCCTTGAGTACGTCCTTTGAGGATGGTGTTTTTCAGCGCAGCCGTAACGTAGGTATCCAGACGCTTGGGCATCCAGTCCAAAAACTCACGCAGCAGACGTTCCCAGCCGCGCGGCAGATCGTGTGCCACTCCACCGATGCGGAACCAGGCCGGGTGCATACGGAAACCGGTGATGGCTTCCACCAAATCATAAATTTTCTGGCGATCGGTAAAGGCAAAAAAGACCGGCGTCATGGCACCGACGTCTTGAATAAAGGTACTGATGTAGAGCAGGTGGCTGTTTATTCTGAACAGCTCTGAGAGCATGACGCGGATAACGTTCACACGTTCCGGCACCACGATCCCTGCCAGTTTCTCTACGGCTAACACATAGGGCATTTCATTGACGCAGCCGCCTAGGTACTCGATACGGTCGGTATACGGGATATAGCTGTGCCAAGACTGGCGCTCGCCCATTTTCTCCGCACCACGGTGGTGATAGCCCACATCAGGAATACAATCGACAACCTCTTCACCATCCAGTTGCAGGATGATGCGGAACGCCCCGTGTGATGAGGGGTGGTTCGGACCGAGGTTAAGGAACATGAAATCTTCGTTTTCCGTCCCGCGCTTCATGCCCCAGTCTTCGGGCTTGAAAGTCAGAGATTCCATTTCCAAATCTTCTTTCTGCTTGGTCAGCACAAAGGGATCGAATTCGGTGGCACGCGCCGGGTAGTCTTTACGCAGCGGGTGACCTTCCCACGTCTGCGGCATCATGATGCGCGTCAAGTGCGGGTGCCCGTCAAACGTAATACCGAACATGTCCCATACTTCACGCTCATACCAATTGGCGTTAGGGAACAGTTTCACCATGGTCGGCAGGCGCAGGTCATTTTCAGACAATGGCACCTTGATCATGATGTCGCGATTACGTTCAATGGAGATGAAGTGATAGAAGACAGAGTAGTCTGCGGCAGGCAAGCCTTCACGGTGCGCGCGCAGGCGCTCGTCCACCCCGTGCAGATCGAAAAGCATCACATAGGGTTTGGGGAGTTTTTTCAGGAACGTGACAACGTCCAGTAATTGCTCACGATTTACCCATACAACCGGCATCCCAGTACGGGTTGCCTGCACGGTAAAGGCTTCGGGTCCAAAACGGTTACACAGCTCGCCAACGACGGGATCATCCCGGTGATCGCGGGTAGCCCAAGCCGGCTGCGCGAGGTCGTGCGTCGTTAAATCTGTCATAAATATATCACCACGGTAATTTTGCCATTCTGTTAATGGTGCTGCTGCCGTTTATTATCTTGCTACCCTGTGAGAGTAGTATTACGCAGCCAATCTGCTTGCCATTAACAGATTAAATCTCGTCGGGCGAACGCAGGTTCGTCACCGCAATACGTTCTTCACGTTTGCGTTCGCGCTCGGATTGCATGTTGGCGCGATACACGCCCTGCTCTCCCACCACCCATGACAGAGGGCGGCGCTCTTGACCAATAGACTCTTTGAGCAGCAACAGCGCTTGCATATACGCTTCAGGACGCGGCGGACAACCCGGGATATAGACGTCTACCGGCAGGAACTTATCGACGCCCTGCACCACAGAGTAGATGTCGTACATGCCGCCGGAGTTAGCGCACGCCCCCATGGAAATGACCCATTTCGGCTCCAGCATCTGTTCGTACAAGCGTTGGATCACCGGTGCCATTTTAGTGAAACAGGTTCCAGCCACCACCATGAAGTCAGCCTGACGCGGTGAAGCACGTAATACTTCAGAGCCAAAGCGCGCCACGTCATGCACGGCAGTGAACGAGGTCACCATTTCCACATAGCAGCAGGAAAGACCGAAGTTATAAGGCCACAGTGAATTCTTGCGGCCCCAGTTGACCGTGTCGTGTAAGGCATGCTCCAAGTTTCCCATGAAGACACTGCGGTGAACATGCTGTTCCAGAGGATCGGTAACGATCTCCTGGCGTTGCAGGGGATAACGGTCATTCTCACCGTCCGGCTCTATGCGGGTGAGCGTATAGTCCATCTTAAAGTGCCTCGCTGTTACTGCGGATGAGTGTTGGTAGTGTTAACCGGAAAGTCAGACTTGATAACCTGCCGTTTTGAACGCGTCGGCGTCCAGTCGAGCGCGCCGATACGGACCAAGTAGACCAACCCCGCCAACAACACCAAAATGAAAATGGCAGCTTCGATGAAGCCCAGCCAGCCGCTTTCCCGAATGGAAACGGCCCAAGCATAGAGATACAAGGCTTCAACGTCGAAAATAACGAAAAACATGGCAACCAGATAGAACTTGGCGGACAGGCGCATGCGCGCAGAGCCAACCGAGTCAATCCCGGATTCATAGGGAACGTTCTTTGCCCTTGCCCTGGCTCTCCCACCTAGCAAGAACCCGCCCAGCAGCATGACGCTGCACAAGCCGACGGCGATGATAACGAATAGCGCAAATGCCCAGTGATGGGCGAGGATTTCAGTCGTTGTTGACATACTCTTGCTTACTCATCAAAAGTGACGTTGAACACCTGCTCTATTGGCAGTTAAGGCGTCACATCGATTAATTAAAAGGAAGGATAATCCCCCTGCAAACAGTGCGGAAAACATCTACATTAAGCGCTTTTTGCAGCGGTTGCGTCCTTTATTTTGTAACCTTTTTTCAACCTTACTAAAAACAACGGCACATAACTTAACATGCACGCTGTTTTGTTAACATCTCACTTCTCACACTTCAGCTAAATCGAGTCAGTCTGGCTCTGGCGGGTGTAATTGTTAACAACCTGCTAGCTAAAGGATAGGTGATAATGCACAAGCACTATACCATTTTCGTGCGGAAAACCCGGTCCCCCTTAGCGTTAATAGGGTTATTTTTTGATCCAACACACATTTTTGTCAATTTAGTTAGTAAAAAAACCCAATTGTCAGCGCCAATGTTAACAGTTGAAAGTTTGCAACATTCATTTGAAAAATAAGAAACAGCTTTTCATAAAATACAAAACCTTAGAAAGCGCAAGGAATAACGATAAGAGGAACACGAGAGAATGGGAATAATCACGAAGTGGGATAATCAGAAGGGAGTAAAAAAACGGGCATAGCCGTGACGGCGTCCTGCTATTACGCCATACCCATATGAACGTGTGCAACGTTCTGAATTACATAAACAGGGCATTTTTCAGCGCCGCATCCCCCTCGCTAGTGCTGTTATCGTCGCTGGCTGAGGCACCTGAAAGCAATGCACCACGATAGTAGTGACCAGACGCTACCATATTGAAAATGGCATCGGCCAGAGTGCTGCCTTCTTGCAGGCGTTTGCACAAAAAATATTGCGTATCGGGAAGCACCAGTAAACCGTCTGCTGTTCCCAAGACCCTCAGTTCCGGGTTCATCATCTCAACGGTGCGCACCGTTATAGCCAAACGACTTAATTTTGATTACATTATTTAAATGAGCTATTCAATTGATTTTAGACGTAAAGTAATAACTACACGGGAAGAAGAAGGGTTGAGTATCCGGGAAACAGCGAAGCAATTTCGGATTGGCCCTGCCTCTGTATCGCGTTGGATTAATCAAATAGCGTCAAAAGCATCGACCACGCGTCAGCGAAAGAGCGATAAATCCGAGTTGATAAAAGATGTTGAACCATATCCAGATGCTTACCAAAAAGAACGTGCAGAGCGTTTTGGCGTTTGTCAGAAGGCCATTTGGCAAGCTCTTAAAAAGCTGGGATTGACCTATAAAAAAACTCTACGTCATCCGAAAGCCGACGAAAGCGCCCGGCAAGCATTTCAACAAAAAATACAACAGTATGAAAAAGAAGGCAAAACTATTGTTTTTATTGATGAAAGTGATTTTCCACACGATACCCCACGGACTCACGGCTATTCCCCAAAAGGTCAACGGTGTTTTGGCCTGAAGAACGGGGGAGCCAAGGGAAGAACAAATGTTATCGGCGCGTTATTAGGCACAACGCTGTTTGCTATCGGATTATTTGATATCAATATTAACAGCGATGTTTTCTATTCCTGGGTCACACAAGTCCTTATCCCAGTACTCCCTAAAAACAGGGTAATCGTGATGGACAATGCAACTTTTCACAAAAAACATAATATTCAACAAGTCATCATCGATGCAGGGTATATGGTGGAGTATTTGCCTACATATTCGCCAGATCTTAACCCCATTGAGCATAAATGGGCACAAGCAAAAAGCAAAAAAAGAGAGAGTGGTTGCGATACAGAGATTTTGTTCTCAGTCCATATGGTGTAGGCTTTGTTGAATAATAGTGAGTCATGCTGTTTTGCCAAGCCAGTTTTGGTAGAAAATGTTTGTCACCTCAGGTTTACAGTTTTCTTATGAGGCCTAACTGCATGATTTTGCGTTGCGAGGATCTGTCGTTTCACCGGGGGTGCAGCATAAAATATGTTTATTCAACAAAGCCTATGGTGTAATCAAAATTAAGTCTCTTGGTATACAATACATGTTGAAACAGTATCGCAGTCGTTCGATTAGGGCAAAAAAATACTCACGTTTCGTTACCATTATCGCCTTTTCATCCAGCCGCTAACGCCCACCACCAAATAGTGTCAGGATCGTTATCCGCTCGGTAAAAAAACAACCGCTCCGCCTTATACTGGAAATTATATTTTCACGCTCCGAATAAATAGCCTGACGAAAAGAAAGGCGCACAGGATGCTTTATCTCCCTTTTTTTAAAAGGGATTAGCGGAATTCTGCGGGGATATCAATGCACAATAACAGTGCAGCCGCCCGCGGCATTGCACTAAAATCGACGATCATTCTTCAAAAGGGGTAAACACAGGAGTACATTAGGCAGGTTATGCTATTTCATCGCGAAATACGCTTTTCCTGAAAAAGGTTCGCTCTATCTATGATGTCTCCCATTGAGAAGTCTAAAAAACTGGATAATGTTTGCTATGACATTCGCGGCCCGGTGCTAAAAGAAGCCAAGCGCCTGGAAGAGGAAGGAAATAAAGTACTCAAACTGAACATCGGCAACCCTGCGCCGTTTGGTTTCGATGCACCGGATGAAATACTGGTCGATGTCATCCGCAATTTACCTACCGCGCAGGGTTACTGCGATTCCAAAGGACTTTATTCCGCGCGTAAGGCCATTGTGCAGCATTATCAAGCGCGCGGAATGCGTGAAATGACGCTGGAAGATGTGTATATCGGCAACGGCGTCTCCGAACTGATCGTGCAATCCATGCAAGCGTTGCTTAACACAGGCGACGAGATGCTGGTTCCTGCACCGGATTATCCGCTGTGGACCGCCGCCGTCTCGTTATCCAGCGGGCATGCGGTACACTATCTGTGTGATGAAGAAGCAGGATGGTTCCCCGACCTGGACAACATTCGCAGCAAGATCACGCCACGCACGCGCGGCATCGTGATCATCAATCCCAACAACCCTACTGGTGCCGTTTACAGCAAAGAGTTGCTGATGGAAATCGTGGAAATTGCACGCCAGCATAGCCTGATTATTTTTGCTGACGAGATCTACGACAAAATTCTGTACGACGAGGCGCAACACCACTCCATCGCCGCGCTGGCGCCGGATCTGCTGACGCTGACCTTTAACGGTTTATCTAAAACCTACCGGGTAGCCGGTTTCCGCCAAGGCTGGATGGTGCTGAACGGCCCGAAAAAACATGCTAAAGGCTATATCGAAGGCTTGGAAATGCTGGCATCGATGCGTCTGTGTGCCAACGTACCTATGCAACACGCCATCCAAACTGCGCTGGGCGGTTATCAGAGCATTAGTGAGTTCATCCACCCCGGTGGACGGTTGTATGAGCAGCGTCTGCGCGCTTGGGAACTGATCAACCAGATCCCCGGCGTCTCCTGCATCAAACCACAGGGAGCGCTTTACATGTTCCCGCGTATCGACGCCAAGCGTTTCAATATCCATGACGACCAGAAACTGGTGCTGGACTTACTGCTGCAAGAAAAAGTGCTGCTGGTGCAAGGCACTGCGTTTAACTGGCCGCATACGGACCACGTCCGTATCGTTACGCTTCCGCGTGTAGATGAGCTGGATTCCGCCATCCACAAGCTAGGCCGTTTCCTGTCGCACTACCATCAGTAAGCCTCTGTTTGCATCATTCCAGCGCGTCATTTTTCACGACGCGCTGGCGTTTACATCCTTCCCGAGAGCGGCCACAATATCTGATTATGGTGCTGCCGTCTGAGAGAACATGATGAATCAGAGTCACTTTTTCGCCCATTTATCCCGTTTGAAACTGATTAGCCGCTGGCCGCTGATGCGCAACGTGCGCACCGAAAACGTATCTGAGCATAGCCTTCAGGTGACCTTTGTTGCTCACGCACTGGCAGTGATCAAAAACCGCAAATTCAATGGCAACCTGAACGCAGAACGCATCGGGATGCTGGCGATGTACCACGATGCCAGCGAAGTGCTAACCGGGGATATGCCAACCCCTATAAAATATTTCAATGCGCAGATCGCCCATGAGTACAAAAAGATAGAAAAGCTGGCGCAGCGCAGCCTGATTGCCATGTTGCCGCCCGAATTACAGCAGGATTATCGCCAACTGATTGATGACAGTTGCTGTAGTGAAGAAGAGCACGCCATCGTCAAACAGGCGGATGCTCTGTGCGCTTACCTGAAATGCCTTGAAGAGCTTTCAGCCGGTAACAGCGAATTTGCCCTTGCCAAAACTCGGCTGGAAAAGACGCTGCAACAACGCCAAAGCCCGGAGATGGACTACTTCATGGAAATATTTATTCCGAGTTTTAGCCTGTCGCTGGATGAGATCAGTCAGGGTTCCACCCTGTAAGTCGGAATAGTTATAGCCAAGCGACATTATTTTGATAACAATTAGCTGTATTTTTTTGCCACATATCAGGGCATTGGCTGTAATCATTTTTAAGTCGGTTGGCTATAGTTTTGTTTTTATATCCGCGTAAAAAATCACACCGAGGTGGGCGAGGGCGATTGAGCCGCCCCATGTCTGGCGCGCTACGCGTGTAGCAGAAAATCGCTTAGCCCGTTGCACACGAAACCTTCACTGCATTCACAGAAAAATGGCTTTATAAGGTGCATCAACGCACACTTAAAAACCGTAGAGCCACGGCACCATGATGACACTGACAATCATCACCAGCACGGTGAATGGCACCCCCACTTTCACGAAATCACCAAAGCGGTAGCCACCTGGACCGAGCACCAGCGTATTCACCGGTGAAGAAACCGGTGTCATGAATGCCGCGGAGGCGGCAATAGCTACAATCATGACGAAGGGATACGGCGAAACCCCCATCTGTTTTGCCGCAGCAATGGCGATCGGTGCCATCAACACGGCGGTGGCGGTGTTAGAAATAAAGAGCCCGATCGTCGCACACAGCACAAACAGGCACACCAGCATCACCTGCGGCTCAGCCCCCCCCGCAACTTCCATCAGGGCATTCACAATCAGCGTTACACCACCTGTCTGCTGGAGCGCCAGCGCAAAGGGCATCATCCCGACGATCAAAATCAAGCTCGGCCAATGGATCGCACGGAAAGCGCTTTCCATATCAATACAGCGAAATTTTCCCATCAGCAAACAGGCAATCAACGCGGCAATCACATTGGGGATTTCATCAGTCAGCATCATGGCGACCATCAGCGCCAGACAGAACAGCGCGTGCGGAGCCTGGCTCACCGCAGGCGCAACGTCATCCACTTCAGCAGGGAGATTCAACACCAGCATCACATGCTTTTGCGATTGCAGCTGGCGGATCATACGCCAGTCGCCAAGCACCAGCAGGATATCGCCCAGCTGCAGCGGTTCATCGGCCAGCAATCCATCCATCGCCTCACCATTGCGGCGGATACCCACCACAGAAAGCCCGTAGCGGCTTCGGAAGCCTACGTCATAAAGCGTCTTACCAATGAGCTCAGAATCGGGGATCAGAGACACTTCCGCCATCCCCACATCGCGAGCCTGTTCAGAAAAGTATTCACCGCGCAGCACCGTCGGTTCCAAGCGCTGCGAGGTACAAAACTCACGCAAATCGACCTCAGAGGCTGACATATCAATCAGCAACACATCGTTGAACCGCAGTTCGGTGTTACCCGCCACGCTGACCATCACGCGACGGAACTTACGCCAGCGCTCAATCCCCACCACGTTGGCACCGTAGCGCTGGCGCAGACGCAAATCATCTAGGCGGTGGCCAATAAAAGGTGAACCCGGTAGTATCGCCAAACGACGTGCCCTGCCCGTCAGCTTGTAATAGCGAATCAGGTCGCGGAAGGTCTTGCGCTTCCAGCCCTCTTTATTCGCCGCTAGCGGATCGACACCGCTCAGCCAGAATCGAGCCACCAACATGTAAGCAATGCCCAGCAGCAACACCACGACACCAATCGGGGTGACGCTGAAAAAGCCGAAACCGTGATTGCCGTCACGCATCAACTCACTGCTTACCACCATGTTGGGCGGCGTCGCCACCAGCGTCATCATCCCGCTGATCAGGCCAGCAAAACTGAGCGGCATCATCAGCCGCCCCGGTGGGGTTTTCATTTTGCCCGAAACGCTCAGCACCACAGGGATAAAGATCGCCACCACACCGGTGGAACTCATAAATGCGCCCAGCGCCGCCACGGTCAGCATCAGTAGCACCAGCATCTTGATCTCACTGTTGCCCGCAACGCGAATCAGCCACTCCCCTACCTGATACGCCACGCGGGTCCTGACCAGCCCTTCACCAATAACAAACAGCACGGCAATAAGGATCACGTTGGGGTCGCTGAAGCCGACTAGCGCGTCCGAGAGCGTTAAGGTACCGCTCAACACAAAGGCGATGATAACCAGCAGCGCCACAACATCCATGCGTAGCTTATTGTTGCTAAACAATAAGATAGCGATCAACAGCAGGGATAACACCCAGAGCAGTTCGCGGTTCAAATGATCCTCCCAAAAAAACGCGTAAGCCAGCGGCAACACGGTCATTTATAACCGTCCAGACGGTAACAGCCTAAAAAATCACGCTTAACCCAAGTCTGTTCTAGTAGTCTGCCATAAAAAAACCCCGCCGAGGCGGGGTTTTGATCATATTTAGTTACGCTTTTATCAATCGGTTAGCTTACTCACCTGCACACCGTTCGGCGTAGGCGTTAGGGTCAGTTGCGTTAGCGATGTCAGAACCATATCAACGTCCTCTAACGCCAAGGCATCCGCAGGGGCATTAACGGGAATCACCTAGCAACCTGCCACTAATCCAGATTCCAATCCGGCAGGCGCATCTTCTACCACCACGCACTCATGCGGTTCCAAACCCAGGCTTGCAGCACCCAGCAGATAAGCATCCGGCTGCCGCAATCGCCCGGCACGATGGCGCGCATGGGCGATAGGTACGGTGCCTGATGTCACGATAGCCCAAGGAATGCCGAGCGCGTTAAGACGTTCAAGGAGTTGGCTTGCGCCCGGCATCGCCTGCACACCCTGCGTGTCAGACGCTTCGGTGCGCTCCAGTTCATCAAACTCACGCTGGATCTCCGCTTCGCTTTTACCCTGCAAAAAGTGGCGCAGTGAGGTGATCGCCTGTTTGCCATGGATAAAATCAAGCACCTCTTGGGGGGCAATATCATGGGCAACCGCCCAATTAACCTAGGCACGCTCCACGGCTGGTAGTGAATCCACCAACGTACCATCTAAATCAAACAGGAAACCTTTACACTCCACAACCACCTCTTTGTTTTATTTCACCGGTTCAGGCATTGATGATTTGCGCAATCTCTACGGCGCTTAAATGATACTGACGCGGACAGGACACCCACACTGCCAGCATGCGGTTGTATTTTTCCCACATTTTAGTCTGTGCGTTGAAGCCGTGAGTACCGGAATCGAAATGCGGGTAACGCCCTTCCACATGCACCATGAAACGAACAAAGCCGAGATAGCGCGCTTCAATCGCGGCATCAAAGCCCAAAAAGGCCAGGCGACGCAGATCCAGATCCTTGCGGTCTTTCAGGTTATCCCAAGAAACCTGCAAGGCATGGTGCATTTCCATGATATTGATGATGGTGCGGCACACGTCTTCACTGAGTTCGCCAAATTCCTGATCCAACTCACGCATTTGCAGCCCATAGCCACGCTCGACGATGGTTTGCAGCCGACGATAGCGTTCTGCATTGTCCGGATCCATCATCGTCATCATTTTGTATTGATTCGAAAGAATCAATCTCTGGGCATTCGTCATTTCCATCGTGCACTCCTGAACCTCTATAGTACCGGCCTGACGCCGCTGACTCGTTTAACCTGATACCAGAATCGCATACTCAAAAGTGGGAAGATAGCGCTAGCCTCCGGTTTTTTGATTTAAAACAGAGGGGAAGGACAAAATAAGGACAAAATAATGCTATTCACACGCAAAGGGTGAAAACGGTCACAGTTCATCTAAAAAGGTTTTGTCCAGCTGTTTAAAAGCACGTTTCAGCACGTCGGCCAACATCTGGTAAGTGGGTTTACCTTCAATCGGTGCCAGCGCCATCCCAGCCTCTTGCAGTTTAAGGCGAAGATCGTGAAACCATTCGGAAAGCGTTGGCGGTAACGGCGATACCGAGCGGCGGCCTAGCCACCACAGCCCCTGTAACGGCAGACTACAAGCAAACAGTGCGGTCGCAGCTGCTGGCCCCAGTTGGCCACCCAGCGCGATCTGCCAAGTTAAGGTGAACACTGCCAGCGGCGGCATAAAGCGAATACCGAACTGCGTAGCACGCACCACACGGTTTTCAGGGAAAACAGGCGCCAGACGTTTATCCAGCAGCCAGGTTTTCATATAATGTTGCCCGTAATGGAGTACACGCCATCCCCCGCGTTTATCAGCTGGTTGAGATTTCATGGCGACTCCTTTGTTACCGTTTCAGTTATTACCATTTTCAATTGCATCATCAAAATAACAGATAAAAAATAAAATTCTAAAGCAAGCTAGCAACTCCATTTGATAAACTTAAAATATATTTTGTGTTTGCCTGACGCTATCGGTATCCTACCTCGGCGTAGGTCGCCATCTATACTAAAGTAGTCATGTCACTAAACCAACGTGGTCATGCTGCATGCCAGAATAACGATCCTTTCACCATCGTGCTTGATGATGAATGCCGTTTTCAACTGTATTAACTACAGCATAGGCAAAAAATAGGGGGACCATTGGTGCGTGCGCGACATTTATCGCCTTATTTTTCGCCACATGCTTTTCAGGGCCGATATGTCATCTTCGCACGCCGTGCATCCAGTATGCTATGCGGATAGGCCATATCGGCGCTTTTTCATGGTCATGTCAGGGAAATCACACCGTGCCATGACGTTAGTCATAAATGTCAGCGGCTGTTTAGGCTATGCTACGCGCTGTTTGACATTTGTTCACCATGTATAACAAGTAGGTACTTCCATGTCGAGTAAGTTAGTACTGGTTCTTAACTGCGGTAGTTCATCCCTGAAGTTCGCGATCATCGATGCTGTTAACGGGGAAGAGTACCTGTCAGGTCTGGCCGAGTGTTTCCACCTTCCTGAAGCCCGTCTCAAGTGGAAAATGGATGGTGCCAAGCAGGAAGCTGCGCTGGGCGCAGGCGCTGCACATAGCGAAGCGTTGAACTTCATCGTTAACACCATTCTGGCACAGAAACCGGAACTCTCCGCGCAGCTGGTTGCTATCGGTCACCGTATCGTACACGGCGGCGAGAAATTCACCCAGTCTGCCGTGATCAACGACGACGTACTGCAAGGCATCAAAGATTCCGTGCCTTTCGCACCGTTGCACAACCCGGCTCACCTGATTGGCATCGACGAAGCGCTGAAATCCTTCCCTGCGCTAGCAGACAAAAACGTTGCCGTATTCGACACCGCATTCCACCAGACCATGTCGGAAGAATCCTACCTGTATGCCCTGCCGTACAAACTGTACTCCGAGCATCACGTTCGCCGCTATGGCGCACACGGCACCAGCCACTTCTTTGTGACCCAACATGCCGCAGAAGCGCTGAACAAGCCGGTTGACGAAGTTAACCTGATCACTTGCCACCTAGGCAACGGCGGTTCCGTAACCGCAGTGCGTAACGGTAAGTGTGTCGATACCTCCATGGGTCTGACCCCGCTGGAAGGTTTGGTCATGGGTACCCGTAGCGGTGACATCGACCCGGCAATCATCTTCCACCTGCACGATTCCCTAGGCATGAGCGTTGAGGCTATCAACAAGCTGCTGACCAAAGAATCTGGCCTGCTGGGCCTGACTGAAGTCACTAGCGACTGCCGCTATGTTGAAGACAACTACACCACCAAGGCGGATGCCAAACGTGCCATGGACGTGTATTGCCACCGTCTGGCTAAATACATCGGTGCTTACAGTACGCTGATGGAAGGCCGTCTGGACGCCGTTATCTTCACCGGTGGTATCGGTGAAAACGCTGCCATGGTACGTGAACTGACGCTGAACAAACTGGACCTGCTGGGCTTTGAAGTCGACCACGAACGCAACCTAGCTGCTCGCTTCGGCAACGGCGGCAACATCAGCAAAGAGGGCTGCCGCCCTGCGCTGGTAATCCCGACCAACGAAGAGTTGGTTATCGCGCAAGACGCCCTGCGTCTCACCGCGTAAGACAAGTAATCCCACACCGTCAGCCAAGGCTGACGGTGTCGTTTCTGACCAAGCTGTTTTTGGCTCAGCGAGCAACCGTAAAAGAGGTTTAGCCGTGTCCCGTACAATCATGTTGATCCCCACTGGCACCAGCGTTGGTCTGACAAGCGTCAGCCTGGGTGTCATTCGTTCCATGGAACAAAAAGGCGTGCGCCTGAGCGTGTTCAAACCGATCGCGCAGCCGCGTTCTGGCGACAATACGCCGGACCAGACCACCACCATCATCCGCGCCAACTCAGCCATCACTGCGGCTGAACCGTTGAAAATGAGCTACGTTGAAGCGCTGCTCAGTTCCAACCAGCAAGACGTGCTGATGGAAGAAATCATCGCCAACTACCACGAAAATACCAAAGATGCAGAAGTGGTGTTGGTAGAAGGTCTGGTGCCGACGCGCAAACATCAGTTTGCCAACGCGCTGAACTATGAAATCGCTAAAACCCTGAACGCCGAAATCGTGTTCGTTATCGCACTGGGAAACGACTCTCCGGACCAGCTGAAAGAGCGCATCGAACTGGCTCGCAGCAGCTTTGGTGGCAGCAAGAACAAAAACATCACCGGCATTATCATCAACAAGCTGAACGCTCCGGTGGATGAGCAAGGTCGTACCCGTCCTGATTTATCTGAAATCTTCGACGATTCCAGCAAAGCAGACGTGCCGAACGTCGATCCGAAACAACTGTTTGCCAACAGCCCGCTGCCGGTACTGGGCTGCGTGCCGTGGAGCTTCGATCTGATCGCTACTCGCGCTATCGACATGGCAAAACACCTGAATGCCTGCATCATCAACGAAGGCGAAATTCAGACCCGTCGTGTGAAAACCGTGACCTTCTGTGCGCGCAGCATTCCGCACATGTTGGAACATTTCCGTCCGGGCTCCCTGCTGGTAACCTCTGCGGATCGTCCTGACGTCTTGGTCTCCGCGTGCCTGGCTGCCATGAACGGCGTTGAAATCGGTGCCGTGCTGCTGAGCGGCGGTTATGAAATCGATGCCAGCATCGCCAAACTGTGCGAACGCGCCTTCCAGACTGGCCTGCCAGTATTTATGGTGAACACCAACACCTGGCAGACCTCACTCAGTCTGCAAAGCTTCAGCCTGGAAGTGCCGGCTGACGACAGCGAACGCGTTGAGAAAGTCCAAGACTACGTGGCTCGCCACATCGACAGCCAGTGGATCGAATCCCTGAGCGCCGCATCCGAGCGTTCTCGCCGTCTGTCTCCACCGGCATTCCGCTATCAGCTGACCGAGCTGGCACGCCAGGCGGGCAAACGCGTTGTGCTGCCGGAAGGCGACGAACCGCGTACCGTGAAGGCCGCCTCTATCTGTGCCGAACGTGGTATTGCGCATTGCGTGCTGCTGGGTAACCCGGAAGAGATTCAACGCGTTGCGGCTGCACAGGGTGTTGAACTGGGCAAAGGCATCGAAATCGTCGATCCGTATGCCGTTCGCGAACGCTATGTTCCGCGTCTGGTTGAGCTGCGTAAGAGCAAAGGCATGACCGAAGTGGTCGCGCGTGAGCAACTGGAAGACAACGTGGTGCTGGGCACCCTGATGTTGGAACAAGGCGAAGTTGACGGTCTGGTTTCCGGTGCCGTTCACACTACCGCTAACACCATCCGTCCGCCGTTGCAGTTGATCAAAACTTCTCCGGGCAGTTCACTGGTTTCTTCCGTGTTCTTTATGCTGCTGCCGGAACAAGTGTTTGTCTACGGTGACTGCGCTATCAACCCGGATCCGACCGCAGAGCAACTGGCCGAAATTGCGATTCAGTCCGCCGATTCCGCCGCCGCATTTGGTATCGATCCGCGCGTTGCCATGATCTCCTACTCCACCGGTAACTCTGGTGCGGGCAGCGACGTGGAAAAAGTGCGTGAAGCAACCCGTTTGGCACAGGAAAAACGTCCGGATCTGGTTATCGACGGCCCGCTGCAATACGACGCCGCAGTAATGGCCGACGTAGCGAAATCCAAAGCGCCGAATTCTCCGGTTGCGGGTCAAGCTACCGTGTTCATCTTCCCTGATCTGAACACCGGTAACACCACGTACAAAGCAGTACAACGTTCTGCTGACCTGATCTCCATCGGGCCGATGCTGCAAGGCATGCGCAAACCGGTGAACGATCTGTCCCGTGGCGCGCTGGTAGACGATATCGTTTATACCGTTGCACTGACTGCTATTCAGGCTACCCAGCAATAATCTCGGGTAACCCACTGAAGTGGTAGTACGCTACTTCAGTCCCCATCCCCTCGCAACGCAGGTTGCGGGAGGATTTTTTTACGTCAATTCCGCTCACGCACGCAATTCGTCGTAGGACACCATCACATGTTCTTGAAAGGCTGGGCGTTGCATTATAGCCAACCGACTTAAAAATGATTACAGCCAATGCCCTGATATGTGGCAAAAAAATACAGCTAATTGTTATCAAAATAATGTCTCTTGGCTATACTGTTTGCTGTCTTTGCGATTATGCTGCTGAAGCAGGAAACGCGACAGCGTGCGCTGTAGCGCCTAGCATCGAATGAAAAACGGGGGCTAGGTGGCTCCCATTTTTTTTGCCTGTTTTACAGAAACGTTTAGTGCAATTAGGGTTAACTTCCAAGGTGACAATGTCACTTATTGGGGGTTAAAAAAGGTAATTAATCCTTGGAAATGCTTTAAAACGATTAAATATCGCAACGGTTTAGCGATGATTTAATAGCAACCGCGTAATCATTATTAGAATAAAAGTGCCTGTTTGCTTGCTTATCGTAATGTTTGTTGCTGTTAATGATCGCCAAGAAGGTGAATTTTTCTATGATATTCAATTCTGTTTCGTCAACCACTCGTCCACATGGGCTGAAATTGCTCACCGTGGGGTTACTGGCATTGATTGTGGCTGGATGTTCTACGCCGCTCTCAACGTTAGTCGATCGCGGCGATTACATCGTGGATACCACTCATCCGGCTAAAGGCCAGAATGAGCGTGTCCGATTTCTGATCCTACATTACACCACGCTGAATGATGCGCGTTCGCTAGAGGTATTAACCCAGAGACAAGTCAGCGCGCATTATCTGGTTGCGAAAAATCCACCGCTGCGGGATAAAAAACCCGTAGTAATGCAACTGGTGCCAGAAGATATGAGAGCTTGGCATGCGGGTGTCAGTAATTGGAATGGCCGGGTAAATATCAATGACTCTTCGGTGGGCATTGAGATTGTTAACCTCGGCTTTACCGATAACATGCTTGGCGTTCGTACCTGGTATCCTTACAATGAAACGCAAATCACCGCGCTTGCTGCGCTCACCAAAGACATTATCAAGCGTAACAACATCACGCCGGATAATGTTTTGGCGCACAGCGATATTGCACCACTGCGCAAACAGGACCCTGGCAAACTGTTCCCCTGGAAACGGTTTGCAGAGATGGGCGTCGGTGCTTGGCCTGATGATGCAACGGTGAACAAGTATCTCGCCGGGCGGCAGCCGAGTGCGCCGGCGGATGTGTTGACGCTTCAGAAAGCATTACATCAGTATGGTTATGATAAAATTCCGCAAAACGGTGAGTTGGATAAAGAAACACGTTTGACCATTAGCGCGTTTCAAATGCACTTCCGCCCATCGGATATTGAAGGTAATGTCGATGCACAAACGGAGGCGATTGCCAAAGCGCTGGTGGAAAAATACCGAACCTGAACCCGTGACTACCCTTTCTACTGCGAAGGAATTGCTCAAATATGCTGAACTATTGACGTTGTTTTTTTCTGCTGTGTGTGGAGTGCTGGGGTGCAGTAGTAAGGGGAAAATTATTCCTCCTGCTGTGGTTGATGCTCCCGTCCACGTTTCTCCGGCTATACCGGAGAACGTTAAGGGCGTTTGGTTAACCACGCTTTCTGGCCTTGACTGGCCGACGCCTGCGTTAAGTGATGAGCCGTCAGATGAGCACCGCATTGCGTTACAAAAACAGGCGCTGATCGACAAGCTGGATAATCTGGTTAGCCTGGGCGTTAACACGGTCTTTTTTCAGGTAAAGCCGGACGGCACAGCGCTATACCGCTCGGCGTTACTGCCGTGGTCTGATGTATTAACCGGCGTGGTGGGCAAAGATCCAGGGTACGATCCTTTGGCCTTCATGTTGGCTGAAGGGCATAAGCGTGGATTGCGCATTCACGCTTGGCTCAATCCCTACCGTGTGACCAGCAATACCCAGCCGAAAACCGTGGACGCGCTGCGCCGCACTCTTAGTGTGTCGCCCTCTAGCGTCTATGCGTTGCACCCAGAATGGATACGTACGGCGAGCGATCGGTTTGTGTTGGATCCCGGTATCTCAGAGGTGCGTCAGTGGATCACCAATGTGGTGGTGGAACTGATTAACAACTACGCCGTGGATGGTATCCATTTTGACGATTACTTCTACTATGAAACCCCCGCGTCCCGTTTGCAAGACGATGCTATCTATAGGCAGTATGGGCAGGGGTTTGTCGTCAAAGGGGACTGGCGGCGCAATAATACGTTGCTATTGATTGAGCAAGTATCGATGGCAATCAAAGCGGTCAAATCGCAGGTTGAGTTTGGCGTCAGTCCGTCGGGCGTGTGGCGCAATGCAGAGAATGACGCTCGCGGTTCGGATACGCGCGGTGGTGCGGCCTATGACATCTCTTATGCGGACACTCGGTTGTGGGTTGAACGTGGCTTGATTGACTATATCATCCCGCAAATCTATTGGCCCTTTTCACGAGAAATAGTCCGTTATGACACACTGGTAAAATGGTGGGCGGATGTGGTAAGGCCAACCAAAACGCGCCTCTATATTGGTATTGCACTGTATAAAGTCGGTGTGCCTTCGCAAAAGGAGCCAGATTGGGCGCGGGACGGCGGCGTGCCTGAACTGCGGCGGCAGTTGACGCTCAATGAAGCGCTGCCGGAAGTGAAAGGTAGCGTGCTCTTTCGTGAGGGATTTATTCATCAACCTCAAACCGTACCGGCGGTGGATTACCTCAGAAAGCACTGGGGTAAATAGCGCTAAAAACGACGTTGCTGCGAAAAGCCGCTATATTTTCTGTTGTAGAACAGGCTGTCCGACGTACATTTGCAAAAATGGATTTTATTGCGTGCGGCAGGATTTAAACGTCGTGTTAACCCTAAGCAGGCCACCATGAAAACACTTGTATTTTCCGATGATATGTTGCTGAACCGCATGTTGCTGTTATAGCCAACCGACTTAAAAATGATTACAGCCAATGCCCTAATATGTGGCAAAAAATACAGCTAATTGTTATCAAAATAATGTCGCTTGGCTATAGCCGCATTAGCTATCGTCATGATGGGGATCCATCTGGCGGCATCCATCCTCTCCATCATCCTGCTCTCCCTGTTTTTGGCTATCGTGCTTGAGCCGGTAGTGGCGCTATTGTGTCGCACACGCTTACCGCGCTCTCTGATTGTGGTGTTGCTGGGCGGCGTATTGTTGATGCTGCTGGTTTACGTCCTGCTCAGGATGGTGGCGGCATTGCCTGAATTAAATCAAATGAGCTTGCAAATGCGCAGCCTGCTGACGCGTCAGCTTACCGTTGGTATAGCCAAGCAACATTATTTTGATAACAATTAGCTGTATTTTTTGCCACATATTAGGGCATTGGCTGTAATCATTTTTAAGTCGGTTGGCTATATGGCACCGTTGCAGGAATTGGGGCTAACGCTATCGCCGGAAGCGGCGATGTCGCTGATTGACCCTAGGCAATTTCTTGGGCTGATCACCCGCATGCTCAGCCACGTATAGCCAAGCGACATTATTTTGATAACAATTAGCTGTATTTTTTGCCACATATCAGGGCATTGGCCGTAATCATTTTTAAGTCGGTTGGCTATATCCAGTTTTTTTTCATTGGCACTGGTGGTGTTTCTGACGGTTATTTTCATGCTGATTGAGGTGCCGGTACTATAGCTAAACGACTTAATTTTGATTACATTATTTAAATGAGCTATTCAATTGATTTTAGACGTAAAGTGATATCTACACGGGAAGAAGAAGGGTTGAGTATCCGAGAAACAGCAAAGCAATTTCGGATTGGCCCTGCCTCTGTATCGCGTTGGGCTTTGTTGAATAATAGTGAGTCATGCTGTTTTGCCAGCCAGTTTTGGTAGAAAATGCTTGTCACCTCAGGTTTACAGTTTTCTTATGAGGCCTAACTGCATGATTTTGCGTTGCGAGGATCTGTCGTTTCACCGGGGGTGCAGCATAAAATATGTTTATTCAACAAAGCCATCGCGTTGGATTAATCAAATAGAGGCTTTGTTGAATAATAGGTAATCATGCTGTTTTTCCATGCCAGTTTTGGTTGAAAATGCTTGTCATCTCAGGTGTACACTTTTCTCATGAGGCCTAACTGCATGATTTTACGTTGCGAGGATCCGTCGTTTCGCTGGGCTGCCAGCATAAAATCTATTTATTCAACAAAGCCATCTACCGAGTCAGTGCGAGTACGTTATCAATTGATCTGCGAGGCGCGCTGAAATAAATCATCCCACATACCATTGACTAATATCTGATCCGGCGGCGAAAGCTCACCATTTTTAATCGCTTGCTGTACGCTGTCGCAAATGCGCTGATAGAGCGCCTGAACCGAGGTATCCCCCTGCTCTTCAGCCTCTGCCACTGCCAGCGTCAAATGACCGCGCAGGTAGCCACCGGCAAAAAGTTCATCATCGCTGGCATGCTCTACCATATCATCAATCAGCGCAAGAATATGCGCTTCACATTCTGCGATCATCTAACATCCTCACTATTATAGCCAACCGACTTAAAAATGATTACAGCCAATGCCCTGATATGTGGCAAAAAATACAGCTAATTGTTATCAAAATAATGTCGCTTGGCTATAACGTTTATCCGCATCAGTTGAGATCGGCGGGATACGGGAACTGCTCCGCCGTCAACGGCGGCGTATTGTAATGCACGAATAAAGTGCAATGGACGCGCCGGAATACCTTGCTCCAGATAGGTCATCACTTGTGCATGTACGGTGCGCTGAAACGCGATGCGATCCGGCTCAATACTCCCTTCCAGATTGTCGTAGCTGACATTAAAGGGAAAGCCCGAAGCTACGCAAAACAGCCAGTCAAACGCCTGTGGCTTGATTTCTACCTGCTCGAACTGCCCCTGCGTTGCCGCATCGCGGCCATCCGGGCAGTACCAATAGCCAAAATCCACCAGCTTGCGTCGCGCCTCACCGGCAATGCACCAGTGCGAAATTTCATGAAATGCACTGGCATAAAACCCGTGCGCGAACACAATACGATGATAGGAAAACTGTTCATCAGCAGGCAGATAGATAGGCTCATCATCCCCTTTCACCAGCCGAGTGTTATAGTCCTGCTCAAAGCACTGGGCGAACAAAGTAATGAGATCGCGGTAATCGTGCGTAGTGCTTACACTAGAGGTGGTCATGACCAGAGGTGTCCTATCCATTGGGCAATATCGCTGCCGTGGTTATCATAAATCAACTTCACGCTCATACAGGCAGACACAATCACCAGCATCGGACGGATCAGCTTTTGCCCCTTATTGAGCACCATGCGAGCACCGAGACGGGCCCCCAACACCTGCCCGACCAGCATCACCAGCCCAACGCCCCAGACCACCTGACCGCCCAGAATAAAGAACAGCAACCCACCAAAATTGGAAGTGAAATTGAGCACCTTGGCATGCGCCGTGGCTTTAGGCAGGCTAAAACCGCTGAGCGTGACAAACGCCAGCGCGTAGAAAGAACCAGCGCCGGGGCCAAAGAAACCGTCATAGAACCCGATACACCCGCCCGCCAAAAAGGCAAACGGAAGGCCCGACAAACGGTTCTGGCGATCTTCATCGCCAATTTTCGGCATTAACAGGAAATAGAGCACGATACCGATCACCAGAACTGGCAGGATCTGGCGCAAAAAATCCGCGTGAATCTGCTGAATCAACCAGGCACCAAACGTTGAACCTAAAAAGGTCAAGGCGATGGGCAGCTTCTGTTCACTTAACCTCACGGCGCGCTGGCGGACAAAATAGAGACTGGCAGAAAAAGATCCACCGACCGCTTGCAGTTTATTGGTTGCCAGCGCCTGCGCTGGGCTTAGTCCTGCCGAGAGCAGAATTGGAATACTGAGTAACCCACCTCCCCCCGCGATAGAATCGATAAAACCGGCAAGTGCTGCAAAAGCAAACAACACCCAAAGCATTTCGGGGCTGACTAAAAACCATTCCATGACTTAGTTCACCAACAGATGTTTATCGAGTAATGCCTGACACGAGGCCGGTAGCGGAGGTGGCGTTTTCACTGGCGCTTCAGGGGTCGGATGGCGTGGCGTAAACCAACTGCTCAATTCGGCACCGCACCCATCACCTGCGGGTGGCGTGTCCTGATCCTGACATTCCAGGCTGTCTGTCGGGCAGCGTAACCGCACGTGCATATGCGCCCTGTGCGCAAACCAAGGACGCACTTTGCGCAGCCAGTCACGATCCTGTCCCGCTTCCTGACACAGCTGTTTCTTGATGGCCGGGTTGACAAAGATGCGGGTGACCTCTTGATCCTGCGCGGCCAATTTGATCAACGCCGTCACCTGTGGCTGCCACAAGCGTGGGTTGACCTGACGACCATTGGCTGCAACCAAATCGATAGGCTGCGGTTTCAGGAGTTGCTGTGCCGTCCAACGCTGCAGCGGCATCTGTAACCAAATATCCGCATCCAGACCGGACTGGTGACTGGCATGGCCGCTGCTGAATCGACCGCCAGCCGGCATTCCCATATCGCCCACCAGCACAATACCGCCAGTCTGCTTTTTCACATTAGCGCTTAGTCGCGTGATAAACGCCAGCAAATCCGGATGACCGAAATAGCGGTGTTGATCGACACGCATCACCTGATAATTCACGGATTCCAGCGGCAACGGCTGCGCACCGACAATACAACCGTTAGAGAACGCACCAATGGCCTGCGCCGTACCCGGCACCGGATGCGCGATCTCTTGCCACGGGGTTTTTGCCCATACGCCCGCGATTAACAGCACGGCAATGACCCCCAACCACCCTTTTTTCATGTTTAGTTTACCAACGAGGAACCTGACTCACGACGTCCGCACACTGGGCGCGCTGACGCAACAGATGATCCATCAATACAATCGCCATCATTGCCTCCGCAATCGGCACAGCACGAATCCCCACGCAGGGATCGTGACGTCCACGGGTGATCATTTCCGTTGCTTCACCCTGACGGTTGATGGTTTTCCCCGGCACCGTGATGCTAGAGGTGGGTTTCAACGCCAGATGCGCGACAATCGCCTGTCCGCTACTAATGCCACCCAGCACGCCGCCCGCATGGTTACTCTGGAACCCTTGCGGGGTAATTTCATCACGGTTTTCGCTGCCGCGTTTGGTGACAACCGCAAATCCATCGCCGATTTCTACGCCTTTTACCGCGTTGATACTCATCAATGCGTGGGCTAGGTCGGCATCCAAACGGTCAAACACTGGTTCACCCAAACCAACGGGCACCGATTCGGCGACAACGCTGACTTTAGCGCCGATGGAGTCACCCTCTTTTTTCAGGGCACGCATCAATTCATCCAGCGGATCGATCTTGTCGGCATCGGGGCAGAAAAACGGGTTTTGCTCGACGATATCCCACGCTTTCAATTCACAGGTAACATCGCCCATTTGCGCCAGATAACCACGTACCTGAATACCGTGTGTCATTTGCAGGTATTTTTTGGCAATGGCACCAGCGGCCACACGCATTGCGGTTTCACGGGCCGAAGAGCGGCCGCCACCGCGATAGTCACGCACGCCGTATTTTTGTTCGTAGGTATAATCGGCATGACTAGGGCGGAACACGTCTTTGATCGCACTGTAATCCTGAGAGCGCTGATCGGTATTTTCGATGATCAGGCCAATGCTGGTACCCGTGGTGAGCCCTTCAAACACCCCAGATAAAATACGCACCTGATCCGGCTCGCGGCGCTGCGTGGTATAACGCGAGGTACCGGGGCGACGGCGATCCAAATCGCGTTGCAGATCCGCTTCAGTCAGCGGAATGCCCGACGGTACGCCATCAACGATACATCCCAACGCAATACCGTGGGATTCGCCGAACGTGGTGACGCGGAAGAACTGGCCAATACTGTTGCCTGCCATCACGGCTCCTTTCTGTGTAACATCGCTATTCTGTACTGCATTATGATTTATATTGCCGGGGTGAGCCCGGCATAGCCGGTGTTTTTATTGCCGATACGCCACAAAATGGCTGTGGCAATCCACCAGTTGATCTTTTGTCAGCATAAATACGCCATCACCACCGTGCTCGAACTCCAGCCAGGTAAAAGGAATATTCGGATACTGATCCATCAAATGCACCATGCTGTTGCCCACTTCACAGATCAGCACGCCCTGCTCATTAAGGTAATCTGGCGCGCATGCCAAAATGCGGCGTACCAAATCCAGCCCGTCATTGCCCGCCGCAAGGCCCAGTTCCGGCTCGCGGCGAAACTCCTGTGGCAAATCCGCCATGTCTTCCGCATCCACATACGGGGGATTGGTGACAATCAGGTCATACGCGAGCGGCGGCAGCGAGCTGAACAAGTCGGAACGAATCGGTGTGACCTGCTGTTCCAGGCCGTGTTGCTGGATATTCTGCTCGGCGACGGCCAACGTATCGCTGGAGAGATCGACAGCATCCACTTCAGCATCGGGGAAAGCGTGCGCACACGCAATCGCGATGCAACCGCTGCCAGTGCAAAGATCGAGAATATGCTGCGGCTCATCGACGATCAATCCAGCGAACTGCTGTGAAATCAACTCACCGATTGGCGAACGCGGCACCAACACGCGCTCATCAACAAAAAACTCGAATCCGCAAAACCACGCCTTGTTGGTCAGGTAAGCCACTGGCAGACGTTCATTAACGCGACGAATAACGCGCTCAACCACACGCTGGCGTTCCGATACCGTCAGACGCGAGCCATACATATCCACAGGGAAATCAAGGGGCAAATACAGGGTGGGCAGCACCAGCTGCAGCGCTTCATCCCACGGGTTATCGGCGCCATGTCCATAATAGAGCTCTGCTGCGTTAAAACGGCTTACCGCCCAGCGCAACATGTCTTGCAAGGCATGCAGGTCTTTGACCGCCTCGTCGACGAAAATTTTATCCAAGTTAGTCCTCCACAGACCCCACCTGTCCGGAAATGCCGCTTAGTTTGCCATGAAGCCAACGACAAATCAGCAGATATCACCCCGACCGCGCAGAAATCCTCTGCGTTGCTTATCAATCGATTCTCCCCTTCTGTTGTTTGCCAATTTCGGGTTTGCTATTAAAAAGGTAGCACAGGCACTATTACAGGTTACACTGGGGCCCATGTCATTTATGGCAAATGCCGTATGAATTGATGCCCTAACGCCAGGCCGCCCCATCGGGAAGCAGATACGCCGACGTAATAAGGACCGTGAGAGACACACAGGGGTGACCGAATGAGTAAAAAACACGCGTTGAATGATGGCGACGCACAGCTATTCCGCGCCTCCGTGGCCGGCACCAAAACGCTGCGCCAAGATACCTATGTACACCGTCCCCAGCGCAATCAGGTAGAAGGGAAGCTGCCGCCGCGCAAGGTGTTGCAGGAACAAGTGGATGCCAGCTTTTATTTTTCCGACGAATTTCAGCCTCAACTGGACAGCGACAGCCCCACGCGTTACGTGCGCCTCGGCAGCAGCCATTACGAGCTAAAAAAACTGCGGCGCGGCGACTATTCCCCAGATCTGTTTCTCGATCTGCACGGATTAACCCAGTTGCAAGCCAAGCAAGAACTAGGTGCCCTGCTCGCGACCTGTCGCCGTGAACACGTTTACTGCGCCTGTGTGATGCACGGCCACGGTAAGCATATTCTCAAACAGCAAACGCCACTCTGGCTGGCACAACATCCGGATGTACTGGCTTTCCATCAGGCCACCAAAGAGTTCGGCGGTGACGCCGCACTGTTGGTGTTGGTGGAACTGGATGCGGCGTACGGTTAGATAAAAGCGGGCACTGAACCGTCGCGCTAATGCACCCAGCTTGCGCGCTGTCGCCTGACATTTGCGACGGCGTAAGCTCAGATCAGGATTTAAGCGCCAACTGTGACGGGCTGATTTGCCAATCGAACACACCAGCCCCCGACTGCGCATCGAGAGTAACGCAGGCCACCGCCGAGGTGGCAAACATCGGCGCTCCGGTTTGCGGACTGAGTTCCGCCACCAGATACCCGACCAAGGGCAGGTGCGAGACGATCAATACCGATTCGATCCCCTCACCGGCCGATGCCAGCAGATAATCACTGATAAAGGCGGCATCGCCGCCCGGCGTCAGTGCTGGCAGGCAATCTTCTTCATCAGGCAGGGAAAGGATACCACGCAAGGTGGACAGCGTTTGCTGGGCGCGGACATAAGGACTCACCAAAACACGCGTAATAGCCACCCCCTGGTCATGTAGCCAAAAAGCCATCTGACGCGACTCTTCAACACCGCGCGCACTGAGCGGACGAAGCGCATCACTGGCTGCGTCAGGTACTGCATCACCATGACGCATAATCAAAACTTGCATATAACACCGTTATAGTAAAAAACTTCGTTATATTATGCTGTTAACATATATTCCCCGATAAAGAAACCGCCATGCATACAATGTTTGGACAGGGGGAACACGTGTCATTTTGTTGCAAATTTAACTGAAGCACGAACCGCTTTTTTACCTTAGATGGGAAGCTGGAGTCAACCGATTTGGGTAGGCCGCTGAGGCATAGTCATATATGCCAAGAGACTTAATTTTGATTACACCATATGGACTGAGAACAAAATCTCTGTATCGCAACCACTCTCTCTTTTTTTTGCTTTTTGCTTGTGCCCATTTATGCTCAATGGGGTTAAGATCTGGCGAATATGTAGGTCCACCATATACCCTGCATCGATGATGACTTGTTGAATATTATGTTTTTTGTGAAAAGTTGCATTGTCCATCACGATTACACTGTTTTTAGGGAGTACTGGGATAAGGACTTGTGTGACCCAGGAATAGAAAACATCGCTGTTAATATTGATATCAAATAATCCGATAGCAAACAGCGTTGTGCCTAATAACGCGCCGATAACATTTGTTCTTCCCTTGGCTCCCCAGTTCTTCAGCCCAAAACACCGTTGACCTTTTGGGGAATAGCCGTGAGTCCGTGGGGTATCGTGTGGAAAACCACTTTCATCAATAAAAACAATAGGCTTACCTTCTTTTTCATACTGTTGTATTTTTTGTTGAAATGCTTGCCGGGCGCTTTCATCGGCTTTCGGATGACGTAGAGTTTTTTTATAGGTCAATCCCAGCTTTTTAAGAGCTTGCCAAATGGCCTTCGGAGTTATTAGCAAATCTGGTGTATGGCGATCAGGCTACGTTCCGCTCTGATGCTTCGTGAATCTGTTCTCCATCCTTAAATTGGACGTTGCTTACAACCAGGGTCAGCAGGTCAAATCCTCTTAGTCGGTTCCAGCTTTTCTGAGCAGACTGGAGCAGCTTAAATACCATACCATTGACAGGGTTGTTTCTCTCGAACCACTGTTCTTCGCGCCTCTGCTTCGTAGCCTCACAGTCGCAAAAGCCGATTCAATCGGATTTGTCGTTCTTATTGACGCCCAGTGCTCTGACGGGAAGTCGTAGAATGCCAGCAGTTCTTCTCGAGCTTTCTCCAGCTTCTTCATCGCTGCAGGATACTTCACTGAAAACCTTGCCAACAAAACATCAAAGGCTTCATTAGCGGCATCGCGGCTCTCTGCTAGCCAAACCTCCCGCAGCTCAGCCTTAACTTTCGGTTGCATGGCTTTGGGGAGTGAAGCCAACACATTAGCGGTTTTGTGCACCCAACAGCGTTGGTGCTGCGTGTCCGGGAATATCTTTGCCATTGCATTCCAAAAACCAAGGGCACCGTCTCCCGTAGCCAGCTTGGGAGATACGGTTAGGCCACGTGCTCGCAGGCCATTAAGAAGTTCGGCCCAGTTTGCTTCTGACTCTCGATAACCATCTTCAACCGCAACCAGCTCCTTACGTCCATGCTCAGTGACGCCGATAATGACCAGCAGGCAAAGGCGATCATCTTGCCTGACATGGCTGTATATGCCATCGGCCCAGAAATAAACGTAGCACGTATCGCTTAAATCACGCAGGCACCATTGCCTGTGCTCTTCAAGCCATTGCTGTTTCAGTCTGCTGATGGTACTGGCAGAGAGGGCATTCGCTTTTTCACTGAGAAGCGCCCTCAGGGCTTCGTGAAAATCACCGGTGGATATGCCTCGCAGGTACAGCCATGGTAGCAACTCTTCGACGCTTTTTGCACGTTTCAGATAAGGCGGCAACAACGCGCTGTTGAAGCATATTCCGTTGCCACTGAGCTCTCTGACCTTAGGCACTTTAATTTCAACATCCCCAATACCCGTCTGTATGGTTCGCGGTGGCAAATAGCCGTTACGAACGACAGCATGACGCCCCTCGTCAAGGCGGCGTTCAGCATGTTGTTGCAGCATGGCTTCGAGCTCAACCTCAACGGCGGCAGCTATAGCCAACCGACTTAAAAATGATTACAACAGATACCCTGATATGTGGCAAAAAATACAGCTAATTGTTATCAAAATAATGTCGGTTGGCTATATAGCGTTCGTCGTGTAGATTACCTTGCGAAGTTCCTGCGGGTACGAGAAGAATGTCGACAGGTTGGCCCAGTTTGACTGCCAGCTCCGGCTTATCTGCGGATAGCGGTGATCCCATGTCCCACCGAACGTCACCAGCGCCTGAAGCGCGGCCTCTTCGGCTGGAGCCTGATACACTGCTTTGAGGTCGCGTGTTACCGCCTTATAGTCCTTCCAGGCAACGAAGCGCAGACTGTTTCGCACCATGTGCACGATGCACAACTGGATGCGGGCTTCCGGGTAGACCGTGTTGATGGCATCCGGGAACCCTTTCAGACCGTCCACACAGGCAATGAGGATGTCGGTCAGGCCACGGTTTTTCAGTTCTGTCAGCACGTTCAGTCAGAACTTTGCGCCTTCATTTTCGGCCAGCCACATCCCCAGTAGCTCTTTCTGGCCTTCGATATTGATACCCAGCGCCAGGAACACAGACTTATTGATAACGCGGCTGTCCTGCCGGACTTTCAGAACGATACAGTCAAGGTAAACAATGGGATAAACCGCATCTAGGGGACGATTTTGCCATTCAACAACCTGCTCCATAACGGCATCGGTGACCTTCGATACCAGGGCGGGTGAGACATCCGCGTCATACAGCTCTTTGAACGCAGCGGCAATTTCGCGGGTGCTCATCCCTTTGGCATACAACGATAAAATCTGGTTATCCATCCCGGTGAGGCGGGTCTGGTTCTTCTTCACCAGCTGCGGTTCAAAGGAACCATCACGATCACGTGGTGTACGCAGTTCCAGCGGACCATCGCCGGTGGTAACAGTCTTTGTGGAGTAGCCATTGCGCGTGTTATAGCCAACCGACTTAAAAATGATTACAGCCAATGCCCTGATATGTGGCAAAAAATACAGCTAATTGTTATCAAAATAATGTCGCTTGGCTATATCAGTTGCCTGGCACCATTACGAATGAGTTCATGCAAGGGATCACCTGCAATATCTGGTTCTGCGGAGACCTGTAGGGTAGACTTTTTCATGGGGTATCATCTCTCTGTTGTTGAAATCATCCACGAAATCAATCAGCAGGATACGCCACCCTCCCCGAAACCCCGTACACCAGAAATGAGCATAACTCACACCGTACTGGTTCGGATTATTGCAGTGTTTTATTTCGGATGAATGGACATAAAGCAAAAGGCTCCACCGGGAGCATTTTTACGTGTGATGCCAGAGAAAGGGCTATTTGGCAGGTACAGCGGGAACCGGATCAGGCGCATCGATCTCCTGAAGAGAATTTTCGATGGCAGCGGCGTTCGGGTTCTCTTGTGGGGCCAGATGGCCACCGCGCGCCAAGAAATCATGCCGTTGGAAATAAACCTCGCGCACCATCAGATATGGATCGGACGAGTTTCTCAGCAGACCATCTGAATCTAGTAGTTGTGCTCGCGTCTCTACCCCTTCCACGACCCATTTACCAGCGGAAGCGCAGAACGTCAGGTAACTCAGGACCGGATAGAGCGTATCAACCATGCCGCCACCGTCTTCACGCAGCGTCGCGCTGCCATAACCCGGCAATACCACATATGGACCATAGCTCACTCCGTAGCTTCCCAAGGTAGTACCGAATCGGCGCGGTTCTTCTTTTGCCAGCTTCGGATTCGCCACCGAGGCAAGATCGAATAATCCCCCCATCCCCAACAGGGTGTTCAGGAAGAAGCGGTTAAAGTGGATCATGGCCTTGTAAGGATCGCCCGACACAAAATAGTTTGCCATCGAGGCGGGTTCTTCCAGGTTACTGAGGAAATTGCTCAGTCCATTACGCGCGGGTTTTGGTACATAGTCACGCCAAGCAACAGCTACAGGCCGGACGATGTACGGGTCCAGCACATTGTAGTTAAAGTTGAACATGGTGCGGTTGAGTCCCTCAAGTGGGTCGGAACGCCCTTGGGTTGTTTTATCCGAAGAGCTGGCGCACCCAACCAGCATGACACTGGCCAGCACCACCCCACTCAAACGGTTATTCATACTGATTCTCCCTGATAAAATTGCGTTTCGCCAACGTTACAAGCGTATAGCATCCCCCCGACCCCTTTCAACGCATTGACTGCGAAGAACGCATTCTGACAGGAGATGGTCGTTGGTAGTGTAACATTTTATTGCGCTTCATCGAGGAAAGCTAACGTAATAGTGCTTATTAATGCGTGTATTACTGAATTAGCAAGCCAAAAAACGGGTTTTTATGGTGCAGAGACTCAGATCCAATGCCTTGCACACCCACATTCTTCACACTTTTTTTACCACCGATTGACGAGATATTAATCAATCGCACATTCATGTGCTTATGCTTACGGCCAAAATGCGTATAATGTCCTCACTGAAGTCTCCATAGTTAAATGGATATAACGAGCCCCTCCTAAGGGCTAATTGCAGGTTCGATTCCTGCTGGGGACGCCATTACACTGTTCGCCAGCATCCGCAGGCGTTCGTTAAATCCCCGAACAATCAGCAATCATAAGCAATTACTGTTCGCTAGCGTTCGCAATAGAACGTTGACAGCCGCACTCTTTAGCGGGTAAAAAACGGATAAAGTATTTTACCCACCGGAATTTTACCCATGCTCACTGTCAAACAGATTGAAGCAGCAAAGCCAAAAGACAAGCCCTATCGCCTGCTTGATAGCAATGGCCTGTACCTTTACATACCTGCCTCTGGGAAAAAGGTATGGCAGTTACGCTTCAAGCTGGATGGCAAATAGAAGATTTTAACCGTGGGTAAATATCCACTCATGTCTTTGCAGGAAGCTCACGACAAAGCCTACTATGCAAGAAAGGACGTGTCCGATGGCATAGATCCAGTAAGGACCAAAAAGAGAAACGAAAAGGATAACTCATTCTCAGTGATCTATAGCAAAACGACTTAATTTTGATTACATTATTTAAATGAGCTATTCAATTGATTTTAGACGTAAAGTGATATCTACACAGGAAGAAGAAGGGTTGAGTATCCGAGAAACAGCGAAGCAATTTCGGATTGGCCCTGCCTCTGTATCGCGTTGGATTAATCAAATATAGCCAAGCGACATTATTTTGATAACAATTAGCTGTATTTTTTTGCCACATATCAGGGCATTGACTGTAATCATTTTTAAGTCGGTTGGCTATTGTGTTGGCTTCACTCCCCAAAGCCATGCAACCGAAAGTTAAGGCTGAGCTGCGGGAGGTTTGGCTAGCAGAGAGCCGCGATGCCGCTAATGAAGCCTTTGATGTTTTGTTGGCAAGGTTTTCAGCGAAGTATCCTGCAGCGATGAAGAAGCTGGAGAAAGCTCGAGAAGAACTGCTGGCATTCTACGACTTCCCGTCAGAGCACTGGGCGTCAATAAGAACGACAAATCCGATTGAATCGGCTTTTGCGACTGTGAGGCTACGAAGCAGAGGCGCGAAGAACGGTGGTTCGAGAGAAACAACCCTGTCAATGGTATGGTATTTAAGCTGCTCCAGTCAGCTCAGAAAAGCTGGAACCGACTAAGAGGATTTGACCTGCTGACCCTGGTTGTAAGCAACGTCCAATTTAAGGATGGAGAACAGATTCACGAAGCATCAGAGCGGAACGTAGCCTGATCGCCATACACCTGATTTGCTAATAACTCCGAAGGCCATTTGGCAAGCTCTTAAAAAGCTGGGATTGACCTATAAAAAAACTCTACGTCATCCGAAAGCCGATGAAAGCGCCCGGCAAGCATTTCAACAAAAAATACAACAGTATGAAAAAGAAGGTAAACCTATTGTTTTTATTGATGAAAGTGGTTTTTCACACGATACCCCATGGACTCATGGCTATTCCCCAAAAGGTCAACGGTGTTTTGGCCTGAAGAACGGGGAAGCCAAGGGAAGAACAAATGTTATCGGCGCGTTATTAGGCACAGCGCTGTTTGCTATCGGATTATTTGATATCAATATTAACAGCGATGTTTTCTATTCCTGGGTCACACAAGTCCTTATCCCAGTACTCCCTAAAAACAGTGTAATCGTGATGGACAATGCAACTTTTCACAAAAAACATAATATTCAACAAGTCATCATCGATGCAGGGTATATGGTGGAGTATTTGCCTACATATTCGCCAGATCTTAACCCCATTGAGCATAAATGGGCACAAGCAAAAAGCAAAAAAAAGAGAGAGTGGTTGCGATACAGAGATTTTGTTCTCAGTCCATATGGTGCAATCAAAATTAAGTAGCTTGGCTATATTTCCTTTTATTTGACCGATATATCTAGTGTAACCCGATGATTATCGGCCTGTCTGTTTTCATGGCAAGGTCTATTGACAGCGTACACGCAGACAAATAATCTCGAAACAAACAGAAAAACAACATATTAGCGCTTCGCTATTCACTTCGTAAGGAATGCACAGCATGAATCTGGTTCACTATCTCGGCAAGCAGACGCTGGGGGTTTTAGCCTGCTACCAGCAGGGAAAGGTGGTGATGCACATTTGCGGCGTCTACCCGCGCACTAACAATGCACTGCGGGTTTTCTTCCCTAAAGGCCACGCGCTGGCCGTCGGTGATTTCGCCACGCTGCATCTTGATAATCGCACCGGGGTAGATCAGTTTGATGCCAACATTTCCGTTTATCGAGCCTCTTACAAAGGGCGCGTGGCGGAGGTGGATGAAGATTGGGTGCTGCTGGAGCCGCGTGAGTGCCAGGTGATTATGGGCTTAGCTGCGTACTGGATATCCGCGCACCGGACTATCGCTATCCTCAGGATACACGGGAAGAACGCGCGGTGGCGTTTACGCCACTGAATGCGTTGCCAGAGACGGAACACCATGATTTCACCAACAAGGTAGGCGTACTGGTCACCATGGCGCAAGAGCAACCCCATACCACGGTTCTGGCGTTTCTCTCTTCGGTGGACAATGATGTGTTTCTTATCACCTTCCCTGAGACATTCAAATCCCGGCAGCTCAAACGCAACCCACACTGTTTCTTTTCGATGGATGAGCGCTCACACTACACCTTTGAACGCGCTATTGAGTGGAACTACACCTTGATTGAGGGCGACGCCTATCTGATCCCGCCACACAATCCGCTGTTCGAACAGGTACACGAGGCGTTCATTCACAAAAATCCGTGGGAGATGGCATTCTTCCTGCGTGAGGATCTGGATATGTACCACATCAAGAGCCGTCAACTGGTGTGTCCCGGCTCGCGACAGACTGTCGTTACCGCATAATGGTCTGTGCTGCGTGCCACCACGGATAGCCTGCAGCACAGCTTAATCCAATTACTCTTCAGCGTCGTCCGATGCGGCAACCTCATCATCAGTTTTCACTGGGTCACGCGTAATGGGTTTGCCGTAGCTTTGCTCGTTGTAACGGCTCATCCACAGCGACAGTGCTTTGAGCGAATCCGGCGTGAACTCATCGCAGCGTGCGGTGACCTCCTGCGGGGTCATCCAGCACACCTCAGCCACTTCCTCTTCCTGCAAGGCAAACGGGCCGTGGGTAACGCAACTGAATAACGCCCCCCAGACACGACAATTGTCACCGTCAAAATAGAACAGGCCATGATCGGCGAAAGGCACACCGGCAATGCCCAGTTCCTCTTCCGCTTCACGACGGGCCGACTCGAGCATGTGCTCGCCGGTTTGCACTACTCCCCCGGCTGTCGCATCCAACCAACTAGGGTAGAAATCTTTTGTTTCGGTACGGCGTTGAACCAGTATTTTTCCCATGCCGTCATGAACAACGATATAGGTGGCGCGGTGACGTAAACGTTGAGCGCGCATTTGTTGGCGGCTGGCCTGGGCGATAACGTCATTGTTCTCGTCAACAATATCCACCCACTCGGTCCCTGTCGCTTGACTTTGCTCCACCATCCTCTGAACCCTTCAGTATTGGCGCGTTGCGACGCGCGTCTGTTTTAAACGTACTAAGCGTTAGTCGTGCAAGATCGTTGATAACTTAGTGACTAATAGTCACCTGTGCAATAGGCTCGCCACACATTAACGGTAAAACTTGAAGCTCCCCTTGTGACAACATGCCATAGCTGGGCACATTGCCCCCTTTTGGCAAGCTGACGGAGCCAGGATTAAAGCAGTAGACCTCCCCCTGACGCTCAGCCACTGGAAGGTGGGTGTGCCCGTACACCAGCACATCACCTGCCTGTAACGGCGGAAGATGCTGAGGATGGTAGAGATGACCGTGCGTCAGGAAAAGACGCTGCTGCGGCAACAGCACCTGCTGCCACGGTGCCGTGATCGGAAAGTCGAGCAGCATCTGATCCACTTCGCTGTCACAGTTACCGCGCACCGCCACAATTTGACGGGAAAACACATTTAATCGGCTCGCCACCTCGGCAGGCTGATAAGCCTCCGGCAGCGGATTGCGCGGGCCGTGATTGAGGAAATCCCCCAAAAGCATCAGCCACTCGGCACCGCTGTGGGTAAAAATATCGAGCACCCGCTCCGTCGCCGTTAGCGAGCCGTGAATATCTGAGGCAAACATCAACTTCATCGTGATCCCCGAAAAAACTACGTCGCAATACTGCAAAGTGTAACAAAATTACCGCACTCAACTCTTGTCCTTTTTTCATTTGGCAGGTGGGTGTCGCACGATTACACACATCCATGATCGGAGGGATATAGCCAACCGACTTAAAAATGATTACAACAGATACCCTGATATGCGGCAAAAAAGCATAGCTGGCTGTTATCAAAATAATGTCGGTTGGCTATACAGGATAAGGGTCGTCGCTAAACCAACGGTAAGCACAGCATAAAAAAACGTACTGAACACCCCTGTTCAGTACGATCCTGAGTAGCAGAATCCATGCCAGTGACACGCGGATAAAAGCAAAGTGAACAATCTCGCTCCTCCTGCACGATGCAGCGCACAGGGGAAAGCGAGTCACCATCATATAGCCAAGCGACTTAATTTTGATTACACCATATGGACTGAGAACAAAATCTCTGTATCGCAACCACTCTCTCTTTTTTTGCTTGTGCCCATTTATGCTCAATGGGGTTAAGATCTGGCGAATATGTAGGCAAATACTCCACCATATACCCTGCATCGATGATGACTTGTTGAATATTATGTTTTTTGTGAAAAGTTGCATTGTCCATCACGATTACCCTGTTTTTAGGGAGTACTGGGATAAGGACTTGTGTGACCCAGGAATAGAAAACATCGCTGTTAATATTGATATCAAATAATCCGATAGCAAACAGCGTTGTGCCTTATAAAGCGCCGATAACATTTGTTCTTCCCTTGGCTCCCCCGTTCTTCAGGCCAAAACACCGTTGACCTTTTGGGGAATAGCCGTGAGTCCGTGGGGTATCGTGTGGAAAACCACTTTCATCAATAAAAACAATAGGTTTACCTTCTTTTTCATACTGTTGTATTTTTTGTTGAAATGCTTGCCGGGCGCTTTCGTCGGCTTTTGGATGACGTAGAGTTTTTTTATAGGTCAATCCCAGCTTTTTAAGAGCTTGCCAAATGGCCTTCTGACAAACGCCAAAACGCTCTGCACGTTCTTTTTGGTAAGCATCTGGATATGGTTCAACATCTTTTATCAACTCGGATTTATCGATCTTTCGCTGACGCGTGGTCGATGCTTTTGACGCTATTTGATTAATCCAACGCGATACAGAGGCAGGGGCAATCCGAAATTGCTTCGCTGTTTCTCGGATACTCAACCCTTCTTCTTCCCGTGTAGATATAGCAAAGCGACATTATTTTGATAACAATTAGCTGTATTTTTTTGCCGCATATCAGGGTATCTGTTGTAATCATTTTTAAGTCGGTTGACTATATTACTTTACGTCTAAAATCAATTGAATAGCTCATTTAAATAATGTAATCAAAATTAAGTCGCTTGGCTATAGCTGCCGCCGTTGAGGTTGAGCTCGAAGCCATGCTGCAACAACATGCTGAACGCCGCCTTGACGACGGGCATCATGCTGTCGTTCGTAACGGCTATTTGCCACCGCGAACCATACAGACGGGTATTGGGGATGTTGAAATTAAAGTGCCTAAGGTCAGGGAGCGCAGCGGCAACGGAATATGCTTCAACAGCGCGTTGTTGCCGCCTTATCTGAAACGTGCAAAAAGCGTCGAAGAGTTGCTACCATGGCTGTACCTGCGAGGCATATCCACCGGTGATTTTCACGAAGCCCTGAGGGCGCTTCTCGGTGAAAAAGCGAATGCCCTCTCTGCCAGTACCATCAGCAGACTGAAACAGCAATGGCTTGAAGAGCACAGGCAATGGTGCCTGCGTGATTTAAGCGATACGCGCTACGTTTATTTCTGGGCCGATGGCATATACAGCCATGTCAGGCAAGATGATCGCCTTTACCTGCTGGTCATTATCGGCGTCACTGAGCATGGACGTAAGGAGCTGGTTGCGGTCGAAGATGGTTATCGAGAGTCAGAAGCAAACTGGGCCGAACTTCTTAATGGCCTGCGAGCACGTGGCCTAACCGTATCTCCCAAGCTGGCTACGGAAGACGGTGCCCTTGGTTTTTGGAATGCAATGGCAAAGATATTCCCGGACACGCAGCACCAACGCTGTTGGGTGCACAAAACCGCTAATGTGTTGGCTTCACTCCCCAAAGCCATGCAACCGAAAGTTAAGGCTGAGCTGCGGGAGGTTTGGCTAGCAGAGAGCCGCGATGCCGCTAATGAAGCCTTTGATGTTTTGTTGGCAAGGTTTTCAGCGAAGTATCCTGCAGCGATGAAGAAGCTGGAGAAAGCTCGAGAAGAACTGCTGGCATTCTACGACTTCCCGTCAGAGCACTGGGCGTCAATAAGAACGACAAATCCGATTGAATCGGCTTTTGCGACTGTGAGGCTACGAAGCAGAGGCGCGAAGAACAGTGGTTCGAGAGAAACAACCCTGTCAATGGTATTTAAGCTGCTCCAGTCAGCTCAGAAAAGCTGGAACCGACTAAGAGGATTTGACCTGCTGACCCTGGTTGTAAGCAACGTCCAATTTAGGATGGAGAGCAGATTCACGAAGCATCAGAGCGGAACGTAGCCTGATCGCCATACACCTGATTTGCTAATATGTACTAGCTCAGACCTGATCTGACAGTTACCGATTATTTATACAGGTGTCTGTCAGATTACATCTGGTTCAGATTCTTTTCTGCCCAGATCCGTTTTCCATCGAGTAAAGTGGCCATCGGCGTACGCCCACAGCACATTTTTCCCTGATGAGTTCGCTCATTATTGTAATGCCACAACCAGTTGTCCAGATCTACCTGCAGGCTTTCCAGGTCTCCATATAACTTCTTGCCGAACGTAACCTGATAAAAATCCTGCAAAATGGTTTTATGGAAGCGCTCGCAGATGCCGTTCGTCTGCGGAGACATCGCCTTCGTTTTCGTATGCTCGATATCGTTGATAGCCAGATAAAGCTGATAATCATGCTGCTCCACTTTACCACAGTACTCCGTACCCCTGTCGGTCAGTATTCTCAGCACCGGCAGTCCCTGAGCCTCGTAGAACGGGAGTACGCGATCATTGAGCAGGTCGGCGGCGGTGAGCGGTGTTTTATTCGTATACAGCTTGCAGTGCGCCACTTTCGAGTACGTATCCACGAACGTCTGCTGGTAGATACGGCCCACCCCCTTCAGATTGCCCACGTAGAAGGTGTCCTGCGAGCCCAGATACCCGGGATGTGCCGTCTCGATTTCACCGCAGGCCTCATCATCGTGCGCCTTCTTCTCCAGGGCTGCGATTTGAGCGTCGGTAAGGACAATGCCTTCTCTGGCGACCTTTTCCTCAAGCGCCTTCAGGCGTTTACGGAAGTTCTCCAGGTCGTGTCGTTGCCAGATGGAGCGCACGCCGCTGCCGGAGATAAACACGCCTTTTTTACACAGCTCATTATTGGTCCGGTGCTGCCCATGGGGCGGGAACTCAATAGCATAATCAACAACCGTGCGTTCAGTGGCTTCGTCGGCGCGGTTCTTCAGGTTCGGAACCCGGCGGTTCTGGTTAACCAGCGCATCAATGGCGCCTTCAGCAGCCAGTTCCTGATAACGGTAAAATGTATCGCGTGACACGCCCATGCTCTTGCAGGCTTTTGATACGTTACCGAGTTCCTCGGCGAGATTGAGCAGGCCGGCTTTGTGTTTGATAATGGGATTGTTAGTATGAAGCATGAGAGTTACCTCGCGTTTTGTTTAAGGATTAGACACCCATATCAAAACCGGTAACTCTCAACCTTTCAAGGTCCAGTGTCAGATCTAGTCGCGACTAATACAGCTAATAACTCTGTATCGCAACCACTCTCTCTTTTTTTGCTTCTTGCTTGTGCCCATTTATGCTCAATGGGGTTAAGATCTGGCAAATATGTAGGCAAATACTCCACCATATACCCTGCATCGATGATGACTTGTTGAATATTATGTTTTTTGTGAAAAGTTGCATTGTCCATCACGATTACACTGTTTTTAGGGAGTACTGGGATAAGGACTTGTGTGACCCAGGAATAGAAAACATCGCTGTTAATATTGATATCAAATAATCCGATAGCAAACAGCGTTGTGCCTAATAAAGCGCCGATAACATTTGTTCTTCCCTTGGCTCCCCCGTTCTTCAGCCCAAAACACCGTTGACCTTTTGGGGAATAGCCGTGAGTCCGTGGGGTATCGTGTGGAAAACCACTTTCATCAATAAAAACAATAGGTTTACCTTCTTTTTCATACTGTTATTTTTTTTGTTGAAATGCTTGCTGGGCGCTTTCGTCGGCTTTCGGATGACGTAGAGTTTTTTTAGGCTTTATTGAATAATAGTGAGTCATGCTGTTTTTCCAGAAAGTTTTGGTAGAAAATGCTTGTCACCTCAGGTTTACAGTTTTCTTATGAGGTCTAACTGCATGATTTTGCGTTGCGAGGATCTGTCGTTTCACCGGGGGTGCAGCATAAAATATGTTTATTCAACAAAGCCGTTTTTTTATAGGTCAATCCCAGCTTTTCAAGAGCTTGCCAAATGGCCTTCTGACAAACGCCAAAACGCTCTGCACGTTCTTTTTGGTAAGCATCTGGATATGGTTCAACATCTTTTATCAACTCGGATTTATCGCTCTTTCGCTGACGCGTGGTCGATGCTTTTTACGCTATTTGATTAATCCAACGCAATACAGAGGCAGGGCCAATCCGAAATTGCTTCGCTGTTTCTTGGATACTCAACCCTTCTTCTTCCCGTGTAGATATCACTTTACGTCTAAAATCAATTGAATAGCTCATTTAAATAATGTAATCAAAATTAAGTCGTTTAGCTATAACTAAGGCCAACGGCAGAATTCTGAATAATTTTTTCATTTCGCAACCCTTATAGCCAACCGACTTAAAAATGATTACAACAGATACCCTGATATGTGGCAAAAAAGCATAGTTGGCTGTTATCAAAATAATGTCGCTTGGCTATATCTTGATGGAATGATGATCAAAAAGAATGAATATCACTAAGCGTAAAGGGGCGGTCAGACGCCTGCACGCTCTTGCACGAAAGGGATGCCAGTCTCATCAGCAGAAACCCCGCAAAATCCACACCATAATCGCAACATAATGCGGATAAATCCGAAATCTGCCGCAGGCGCGTAGTGATAGGGGCACCCTGATGAGGGTGATGATGAGTGTGTCGATCAGGAAAGAGACGGCGCGCTTCCCCGGCAACATTTTGGTGCAAATCAATCAACATTTTCACCATAACAACGCATCATCGCTTAAGCGTAGTGCAAACCTTGCGCAGACAGGCGAGAAAACGAGGGAAAAGATGAGAGAAATTGCACCTGATTGGTGTGTTTTTACGGTTGGGCGGCGTTAACTGCCCTGCCAGCGTGTGAACAGCGCTTCAGGCAACGCAATATCAAACTGATCGAGTACACGGTTAACCGTTTGATCCACCACGTCTTGCAAGGTTTGCGGACGGTGATAAAACGCGGGAACGGGCGGCATGATCACTGCTCCCATTTCTGCTGCTGCCGTCATCAGGCGCAGGTGCCCGAGGTGCAACGGGGTTTCACGCACGCACAACACTAACGGACGACGCTCTTTTAATATTACGTCTGCGGCACGAATCAATAAGTTATCACTGTAGCTGTGCACAATCCCTGAAAGGGTTTTGATGGAACAGGGGAGAATTACCATTCCCGCGGTACGAAATGAACCGGACGAGAGTGAGGTCGCAATGTCACGACTGTCATGCACCACGTCCGTCAATGCCTGCACATCGCGTACGCTGAAATCACTCTCCAGCGTCAGCGTTTGTCGGGCGGCCGGGCTCATGATCAAATGGGTTTCCACGTCGTCCAACGGTTGTAACACCTGTAACAGGCGCACGCCATAAACCGCGCCGCTGGCACCGGAAAGTCCAATGATGAGTCGTTTCATGCCAAACCTCGAGATGCTGCTGTGCAAAAAGGATTACGGGCAGACTTTGCTTTATCCCCGCTCAATAAGCAACAAGTCAGTCATTTCCACGCAGGCGGGAATCTCTTACAGAAGGAACCTGTTTCTTCGCACAGAGATCCTCAGCTTTCGCCTTGAATGACATCAGCCTTCGTTATGCAGCTCCAGATCTTCGACTTCGTTCTGGCTGCGCAGCGCTTTGGCATCGTCATTACGCAATCCTTCCAGATAGTCGAGATAACCCTGATCGACATCTTTGGTCACGTAGATACCGTTAAACACCGAGCATTCAAATTGCACGATATCCGGGTTTTCTTTCCGCGCGGCAGCGATCAGATCGTCGAGATCCTGGAAAATCAGGGCGTCGGCACCAATAATCTGGCGAATCTCTTCCACTTCGCGACCGTGGGCAATCAGCTCATTGGCGCTCGGCATATCAATGCCATACACGTTGGGGAAACGAATTTCCGGCGCGGCTGAGGCCAGATAGACGCGGCGCGCCCCCGCTTCACGCGCCATCTCGACAATTTGCTCCGAAGTGGTGCCGCGCACGATGGAGTCATCCACCAATAGCACGTTTTTGTCACGGAACTCGGCGCGGTTGGCGTTCAGTTTGCGGCGCACCGAGTTTTTACGCTGTTCCTGACCCGGCATGATAAAGGTACGGCCAACATAGCGGTTTTTCACAAAGCCCTGGCGGTACGGCTTATCGATAATGCGCGCAATCTCCAAAGCGATATCGCAGGAGGTTTCCGGGATAGGAATTATCACATCGATATCCAGATCTTCCCACACGCTGGCAATCTTCTCGCCCAGCTTTTGGCCCATGCGCACGCGGGCGCTGTAGACCGAAATTTTGTCGATAAAAGAGTCTGGGCGAGCAAAATAGACATACTCGAACAGGCATGGATTACTTTTCGGGTTCTCGGCGCATTGGCGCGTAAACAATTGCCCTTTCTCAGTGATGTAAACCGCCTCTCCCGGCGCTACGTCACGCAAGAACTCAAAGCCAAGGGTATCAAGCGCCACGCTTTCCGAAGCCACCATATACTCGATGCGACCATCGGCCAGTTCGCGCTTGCCAATCACCAACGGACGGATACCGTTTGGATCGCGGAAAGCGAACAAACCGTGCCCGATGATCATCCCAACGCACGCATAGGCACCGCGAATCATTTTATGAGTGGCGGCAACGGCAGCAAACACGTTGTCGGCATCCAGCGGGTAGTGTTGGAAACGATCCAACTCGCAGGCAAAGATATTGAGCAGAATCTCGGAATCAGAGGTGGTGTTAACGTGGCGACGCCCTTGCTCAAACAGCTGTTTGCGCAGTTTATGAGCGTTGGTCAGGTTACCGTTGTGCGCCAGCGTGATGCCAAACGGGGAATTGACATAAAACGGCTGGGCCTCCGATGCGCTGGAGCTGCCCGCGGTAGGATAACGCAGATGCCCCACGCCCATATTGCCTTGCAGGCGCTGCATGTGGCGCGCCTCGAATACGTCCTTCACTAGGCCGTTAGCCTTACGCAGACGGAAGCAGTTCATGGGGTCGATGGTGACGATGCCTGCGGCATCTTGTCCACGGTGCTGTAACACCGTTAACGCGTCATAAATCGACTGGTTTACCGGTGTAAAACCGGCGATACCGACAATACCGCACATGTTGTCTTTTCCTCATCAGCGCTACCGCAGCTCTATGTGCTGCGGCAAAAAACTTGACGTGCTTTGCAGGTAGTCGAAAAACCACCTGATGATATAGCTAAACTGCGGGATAAGCTGGGACCGTTTCCAGTCGTCGCTTTGTGAAAAACCGGTAAAGGTATCCAAAAAGAACAGCAATGCAGAGACAATCAACACACCGCGCAATGCACCAAAGCAAATGCCCAGTACTCTATCGGTGCCTGAAAGCCTGGTTCGTTCAACCAGTGAACCAATCACATAGTTTACGATCGCTCCCACAATCAATGTCGCAATAAACAGAATGGCGATGGCAACCCCGTTGCGCACCAGCTCGTCTTCAAAACGCGTGAAATAGACCGACAGGTATGGGTAATAATGGCTGGCAACAAAGAATGCACTGCCCCAAGTGATCAGCGAAAGCGCCTCACGAACAAAGCCCCGGATCAAACTGACCAGCGCTGAGAAACCAATAATGCCAATGATGACGTAATCAACCCAAACCATTAATTCTCTCACTCACGAACGATGCCAACACAATCTCTCTCACACCAGCAGTCATTACCGCCAGTTCAAGAGAGCGTAGCGCCGCTCATCATCCTGTTCGCGGCACATTCTAACAGAAAAAGAAAACGTTTGCGTAGCCTATTTCCCAACGATTTCACCGATAGGTGAATTTGCTTGAGGCGTACTGACAAAGTCACTTTTTTTCCTCGTCATCCTCCGCGTAGGCGGAGGGTCTCCCGCAGAAGCAGACGTGACTTCTGCAAAAGATTTCCGCCTGCACGGAAATGACGCGGTGGGCGGGGATGAGCATTTTAGTCGACTTTCCCAACAACCTCAGCGGAATTAGCCCTCTGGCAACCCTTAACGTGTGCTGTAGTTCCTGACCTGCCCAGTCAGCCCACTCAGCTGTTGCAGTTCGCCGAGGGCAGACTGTAATTTCTGTTTTGACGCATCCGGCCCGACGTAAATGCGGGTTATCTCCCCCGCGACGGGTGTCGACGGCACCGTATAGGCGCGGTATCCCGACAGGCGCAGCTTGGCAACAATTTCATTCACCTTATCCGCATTTTTCAGTGCGCCCAGTTGCACCACGTAAGCTTGTCCTGCGGGCGCACCTTCCGGCTTCACTTCCGGTTGCGCTGCGGGCGGCGGTGTAGGAATTGCCGGCTTGTTTTCCGGTTTCGGCTCAGCTTTCACTTCCGGTTTAATTTCTGGCTTCGCCTTGGGTTTGGTTTCCGGCTTCACGTCCACTTTAGGGGGGACCGGGCGCACCGACACAGCGGGCGGTGCAATTTCTATCGGTGCGGAAGACGACGGTGGCGTACTGCTCGGCGGTACCTGCATAGTGCCATCATCCTCAGGTGCGGTTACACCGCCCAGAGCCGGTTGTCCTTGCATCGCCTGCTGTGCCCCTTCCGACGGCTGACTGGGCAACGACTGATTCAGTGAAGGCAGCGATTCGGCCTCCGTACCGTCACCCGGCTTTGGCACCAGCGGGATCGCTGCAAACTCATCTTCGTAATGTTTCTTTTTACCGTCCAGCAGCGCTGGCAGCACAATAACGCCCAACGCCACCAGAATAATGGTGCCGACCAGACGGTTTTGAAACTTACTTGCCATTCGACCCCCTCTCCTCCTGTGCTTCCATCACATGCGCTACCGTATGAAAAGATCCGCACACCACGACGGTATCTTGCGTATCTGCATCTTGCATCGCCTGATGCCAGGCAGTCGCGACATCGTTAAACGACCGGCATCTCTCTAGGTGGGGCGCTATCAATTCAACGCTGGCACCACGTGGCCCCTCCAACGGGGCGCAATACCATTCGTCCACCACGGGCTTGAGGTGCGCCAGCGTACCGGGAATATCTTTATCGGCCAGCATACCAATCACCGCACGTACTTTGCCCGTTTTTGGCAACTGCGCCAATCGCCCAGCCAGATAGGCTGCTGCATGGGGATTATGTGCGACATCCAGAATCAGTTTCGGCTGTTCACTCACCGTTTGGAACCGGCCCGGTAACGCCGCGCGACGCAACCCCTGTTCGACAGCCGCCAGAGAGACATCAATTGGCCCCTGGCGCAGCGCGGCCAGCGCCGTAGCAGCATTGGGCAACGGTACGTTCGGCAGGGGCAGCGTCATGCGCTCTCCGTCAGCCGATTGCCAATACCAGCCGTCGCCTTCCAGTGCAAAATGCCAATCACGATCACGCCTGAACAACAATGCCCCTTTCTCTTCAGCCACAGCAGCAATAGAGGCGGGCATATCCGGCTCACCCACCACGGCAGGAGTATTACCGCGGAAGATACCGGCCTTTTCGCGACCAATACTTTCGCGGTCATGCTCTAACCAGTCAGTATGATCGAGCGCAATACTGGTCACCACCGCCACGTCAGCATCCACAATATTGGTGGCATCCAGACGCCCACCTAACCCGACTTCCAGAATCACCACATCCAGATTTGCCTGCCTGAACAGATGCAGTGCCGCAAGGGTGCCAAACTCGAAATAGGTCAATGAGACATCGCCACGCCCTGCCTTGATCTCGGCAAACGCCTTAGTGTGCGCGCTTTCCGGCAATTCTTGGCCTTGGATACGCACACGCTCGGTATAACGCAACAGATGGGGAGAACTGTAAACACCGACACGTAAACCCGCCGCCATCAAAATGGCTTCCAGCGTACAACAGGTAGTGCCTTTTCCGTTGGTACCCGCGACGGTAAACACCGTTGGGGCCGGATGCAGCAGGTGAAGACGGTCGGCAACCTGTTTAACACGCGTCAATCCCATGTCAATAGCAGTGGCGTGCAGGTGCTCCAGATAATGAAGCCACGCGGCCAAAGGCGACGTGGCTTGGGGAATGAGAAGATTTTCCATGAGTCCCGTTACTGGCTTACGGTTCATTGATACAGGGTGCACAGAACGGCCTAAGCACAATCCTGCTGCACCCTGTTCACGTGTCACTTATTGCGCATCATCCTGCGGTTCAGTGGTCACTTCCGGCGGACGAACCTCAGCGGTGTCCACCGGCTCGGGGTGGTTGGTCAGCCGAGACAGTATGCTGGCTAACTTAAAGCGCATTTCCGGGCGGCGCACGATCATGTCAATCGCCCCTTTTTCCAGCAGGAATTCACTGCGTTGGAAACCTAGCGGCAATTTTTCACGTACCGTCTGTTCGATAACGCGCGGACCGGCAAAACCAATCAGCGCTTTCGGTTCAGCAATATTCAAATCGCCGAGCATAGCCAGACTGGCGGCAACACCGCCCATGGTCGGGTCGGTCAACACCGAAATATAGGGCAGACCGCGCTCGCGCATTTTTGCCAACGCTGCACTGGTTTTCGCCATTTGCATCAGCGACATCAGCGCTTCTTGCATACGCGCACCGCCGCTGGCGGAGAAACACACCAGCGGACAGCCATCTTCCAACGCCTGCTCAACCGCACGCACAAAACGCGCGCCGACCACAGAGGCCATGGAACCGCCCATAAAGGCAAACTCAAAGGAAGCAGCAACCACCGGCATGCCATACAACGTGCCTTTCATCACCACCAACGCGTCTTTTTCGTCAGACTGCTTTTGTGCAGCAACCAGACGATCTTTGTATTTCTTCGAGTCTTTGAACTTCAGCGTATCCTTGGGCTCCAGCTCACTACCCAGCTCAACCACGCTGTCCTTATCCAGAAACGCATTCAAGTGCGCACGGGCAGAAAGTCGCATGTGGTGGTCGCACTTGGGACACACCTCAAGGTTACGCTCCAATTCAGCGCGATAAAGCACCTGACCACAACTGTCACATTTTGTCCATACCCCCTCAGGAATATTGGCCTTGCGGGTCGGTGTAATGTTGCTCTTGTTAAGAATTCGTTCAATCCAGCTCATTGATAACCTTTCTGCTTGAACCTGGCCGTGGCCAGTCCGCTCTGCCCCGTCACTACGCCCGTTTACCGCAGCCTGAACCTGTGTTTACACCCGAATTGCAAGGCACCGATAACGCAGGTCGTCATCAGGGGCAGACCATAAATGCCGCTCATTAAACCATAACACTCCGGGACTGTGGATAGAAAACTGGTCAAACCGGAGCGATTACCGTGTTTATTCTTGTGAACCCGACGCGCTCTTCACCCGGGCCGCCGCTCGTCTATGCCGCCAGATTTCAATGATCCCTGGCAAAATAGAGATAAAAATAATCGCGACAATCAATAACTTCAAGTTTTCTTGCACAATCTGCGGGTCGCCGAACAGGTAACCTGCGTGGGTAAACAGTAATACCCACAGTAATGCCCCTACCACATTATAGAGAGCAAAATGGCGGTAGCGCATATGCCCCATACCGGCGACAAACGGCGCGAATGTTCTCACAATCGGTACGAAGCGTGCCAGAATAATCGTTTTACCGCCGTGACGGGCATAAAATTGATGCGTTTTATCCAGATAACTGCGGCGAAAAATTTTCGAATCGGGGTTACTGAACAGCTTTTCCCCGAACAAACGCCCGATGGTGTAATTGACCGCATCTCCCAGTATGGCCGCCACAACCATCAGCGCCACCATGGTGTGCACATCCAGATCGTTAGTGGGCAACGCCGCCAGTGCGCCAGCGACAAACAACAGGGAATCCCCCGGCAGAAATGGCGTCACCACCAGACCTGTTTCGCAAAACAGGATTAAAAACAGAATGGCATAAATCCAGACACCGTATTGCGCAACCAGTTCCAAAAGGTGAACGTCAATATGCAGAATAAAATCGATGATAAAGCGTATAAACGCGACAAGTTCCATCATGTGCATGTTTCACGGCGCAATGCCGTGAGAATCCTCTCGTGTTTAGCGTGGTGCGATACAACCGCCTGCCACTGGTCAACCTTCCAGAAACAGCGGGCCCATTGGCGCAACGGGCAGTTCGAAACGTGCCGGATAATCTACTGCTACCAGATAAAGACCGTCGGCGCGCGCCGTGGCGGCAGCCAGCGTGCGATCTTTAGCCGCCAGCAGTTCGGCTATCCAGGATTCAGGTTGATTACCGCATCCCACTTCCATCAGGCTACCAACGATATTGCGCACCATATGATGAACAAACGCATTGGCTTTAATATCTACCACGATGTAAGCGCCATGACGCGTAACCTTTAAATGATTTACATTGCGCCACGGCGTGCGCGATTGGCATTGCACGGCGCGAAACGAGGTAAAATCATTCTCACCCAGTAGGCTTTGCCCGGCGCGTTCCATGCGCGCCGCATCCAACGGGAAGTGGAACTGCGTTACGCCACGCGCCAGTACCGCCGGGCGCAGGCGATGATTACAGATAAGGTACCGATAGCGACGTGCCGTGGCGCTAAAACGCGCATGAAAATCATCATCGACGGTTTTCACCCAGCGCACGGCGATATCTGCTGGCAAATGGGCATTGACGCCCATGGTCCAAGCGGCATCTTTGCGCTGAGCATGGGTGGTGAAGTGCACTACTTGTCCGGTAGCGTGCACACCAGCATCGGTTCTGCCGGCGCAAAACACGGTAATCGGCTCATCGGCCACTTTACTCAGCGCCTGTTCCAGATGCCCTTGCACGCTCTCTACTTCAGCCTGACGCTGCCAGCCATAATAGCGGCTGCCGTCATACTCAATGCCCAGCGCCACCTTGATACCAGCAGACTGCTGCGGCAAATTACTGTCTGACATTACTCCAGATACTCCTGCACCAGCCGTTCTGCCGTTTCCACCGCCATCAACGCGCCGCCGAAGCGTACGTTATCCGCAACCGACCAGAATTGCAGCAGTTCGGGAATACCGTAATCATTGCGCAGGCAACCAATCTTGAGTTGAACGTTGTCAGAAGCATCTTCCACTTGCGGCGGGTAGTCGTCTTCATCGCTGAGCTGAACATCTTCAGCGCGTGCGAGCTCATCCCGGGCTTCCTCCGCAGACAGCGGTCGTAATGCCTCAAGATGCACGACCTGTGCGTGGCCGTAAAACACCGGAGCCTGTAAGCAGCTGACGGAGATAGGCAGCCCTTCGTCCTGTAACACCTTACGCACTTGATCCACCAGTCGACGCTCTTGTGCCACACTGCCTTGCCCAGCGCAGACACAGAGAGCAGATTGGTGACGTGAAGACGTGACAGCCCGGCTTGCTCGATCAGCGGTTTAATAGCGAGCAGCAGCTGACTCACCAGACTGTCTGCCACCGCGACGATATTGCGATTACGGTAATCCGCCAGCACATGGGTGTTGACCCCCAGCACCACCAACGGGACATCCGGCTCCAGCGCGAACAGATCGCTGCTATCAATCACCAGGCAACCTGCGTTACCCGCTTCTTCAGCATAGCGTGCGCTCGCTTCGCTGCCCGCGACAAAGAAGGCCAACTGTGCCTGAGACCAATCAAACTCGGCCGCATCCTCAACTTGCCAGGATTTACCGTTGATCCTCACGGATTCCCCCACGCTGCGTTCGCTGGCGAGCGAATAGAGCGTGCCTACGGGAAACGCGCGCTCTTGCAATAACTCCAGCAGTGCCGTTCCCTCCGCACCCGTTGCACCCAATAGCGCAATATTCCAGCCGTCAGACATGTGGTGTTCCCCCATTCGTCAATACCTCTTGCTCGGGCGATATATTGCCCCCCCCCGAATACCCTACGCTAAAAACGTCGTATTTCATGACACCCTCTCACCGTATTACGGCAAGACGGCAGTGAAACCCAATGCATTCAGACAGGCCACACTAGCCTCATCAGAACAAGTGACACGCAGCGAAGACCATTCGCGGCGCTCCTGATAGTGTTTACGCAGACGATCAAATCCGCCAGCTTGACCCGCAGACTGGCGCAACAGCGTATCGTCGCGGCGTACATCATACACCAGATGCACCAGACGCTTCAGCAACGCTTGATCGAGAGGGGCCGTTACGTGAACATCCGTGATATCCGGGGCGGGCAACAGCGATGACAGCGGCACTTGCTGAGGCTGCCCGATAAACTGGCACAACCCCTCAAACACTTGCGTGGTACCGCGCGCCTTGCCTTCCAGCGTATAGCCAGCAATATGCGCCGTACCCACGTCCGCACGCGCCAGCAAATCCAGCGAAAGGCCCGGCTCCGGTTCCCACACGTCCAGCACCACTCGCAGATCCTTGCCTTGCTGTAACACTCGCAGCAGGGCTGAGTTATCAACCACTGGCCCGCGACACGCATTGATCAAAATACGGCCTGTGGGCAAGGCGGCGAGCACCGCGTCATCAATCAAGTGCAGGGTGTTATCTGGGCCACCCTTGGTCAAGGGCGTATGCAGCGTGACAATATCCGCGTCACGCAACAGCGCATCCAGCGGTAAAAAGGAAACAACATCCTCCTTGCGGGCGCGAGGGGGATCGCACAGTAACGTCTTCCCCCCCCAGGCGTTGAGGCGAGCCTGCAAACGCCGTCCGACGTTGCCCACACCGACAATCCCGACGGTTTTGTCGCGCAGCTGAAAGCCATCTCGCTCCGCCAGCATCAGCAGCGCAGAAAAAACGTATTCCACCACCGCAATGGCATTGCAACCCGGCGCGGCTGAAAATCCGACCCCCTGCTCACGCAGCCAGGCCTCATCCACGTGATCGGTACCCGCCGTGGCGCTGCCGACGAAGGTCACGCCCGAATCCGCTAACAGCGCGGCGTTAACCGGCGTGACGGAGCGCACCATCAGGGCGTGTGCCTGTGTCAACGCCTCAACGGGCAACGGCCTTCCCGGCACGGCCACCACCTCACCCACACGGCTGAACAGCTCGCGCGCATATGGCATATTCTCATCAACCACAATTTTCATGTACGACCCCGGTCAGGCAACGCTTGCAAGAAAAACAGGGGCACCATTTTGCCACCGAATAGGGAAGAATCCCAACGCTATCCCCATCGATTAAGGTCTGGTTCGATATCCTTCCTGCGTGGACCCACTTTGCTGGCGAAACATGGCGATAAACGCCGATGAAGAGCTGTAGCCGACTTCCAGCGCTACAGACTGCACGCTCATGCCCTAACGCAACAACGCTAACGCTTGCAGGTAGCGTAGCCGTTGTCGCCACTCGCTGAACGACATACCGAGTAATGCCTGACAGCGCCGCTACAGCGTGCGTTCCGTGCTGTAGACCTCGGTTGCCCATTGCGCCAGCGTACGGTTATCCGCCGGGCATTGCTCCAGCGCATGCAACACTGGAGCCAACAGGCGATCGTCGGTTCCTGGCAAGTAATTGCGTTGGCGCGGTGCCACCGTCATTTGATCGCAAAACACACGACACAAGCGTAGGTCTGGTTTATCGTGAGGGATCAGTACGTCACGCGCGAACAAATCATCCTGAATCGCCTTAAACAGCGGGCCAACCTCAAGCAGGCACGGCGTTTCGGGAAGTTCTGCATACCAACGCGCATCAAAATTGATGGTGCGAATGGTGGCCTGACGTTGGTTGTAGCAAGTGTGCTCAACCCCCTGAGGCAACCAGATAGCAAAATGGGTCGGTGCCAAAAAACGCTCCTGTGCGAGACGCAGTACCACAACCCCAGAAACCACATACAACAATTGCCCCCACTCATGACGCATAGGTATCTACACATCTTTTGCAATATCTGCTATTACGTTGCTGCATGATCTCAACTTATCCATCGGCGGGATTGAGGCCCGCCTTAACCGGCGTTATCAGCGTCTGGTTAAGCAACACATGACTCCCCCAGCACCATTGGCGTCAGCCGTTAAAGACCTTGCCTGCGCGCAGAAAACAACATTCGCCACTACTCAGGCCGTTTGGCGTTTTTTCAATAATGAACGTATTAGCTTCAGTCAGCTCAATGAACCGATTATTTCGCTGGCTCTCCGGCAGGTTGCACTTAACCCGCATCCATACGCTCCCGTCGTTCACGACTGGTCTCATTTACAGTTTCGTACCCACAATGGGAAAGAAGAACGTTTGAAAATGACGCATGGTGGCGACGTCGGTTATGAACCACAAACCCGCCTACTGGTTGATGCTGCAAATGGTTTACCAATAGCGCCCCTGTCTCAAACTCTAACCGATAGGGCGGGTTGTCGTTCAACGCTAACCGAGGGCTTGTCTGAGAGTCTGACTCATATGGATGCTTTGACGGCTGATATCGCCCGCATTGAGTTTCTTGATACCGGGAAGAAGTTAGTTCATCTCATTGACCGTGAAGGTAACTCTATCGGGCATATGCGCACATTAAGCTCCCAGGGAATATGTTGGCTTATCCGGGGAAAGGAAGGGCATCGGGCCGAGTGGGGCGGTGACACCCGTAAAATTGGTGAAATTGCAGACGATCTGCCATTTATCGCAAACGGACTGGTTGGCTGGAAAGGGAAAAAAGCCAATATGGAGATCGGGGAAACATCCGTGATCATAACACGAACAGCAAAACCGAAGCGGAAAGACAAGAACACCGGACGGCGAGTGAAAGTTCAGCCAGGCGTAGCTCTGACACTCAGATTAGTTGTGGTTCGCCTTACCGATACTCACGGTAAATTTATCGGACGCTGGACGCTGCTCACAAACGTTAGCAACGAGATCACCAGCGCGGAAGTCGCTCGCTGGTATTACTGGCGCTGGGGTATTGAATCCTTTTTTAAGCTGCTGAAAGGTGCCGGTCATGATGTAGAAAAATGGCTTGAGCGCAGTGCTGCTGCCCTGCTACGCAGGTTATTGATAGCTAGCATGGCATGTGTGCTGGTATGGCGGCTGCAACGCGCTGAAGGAGACGACAATGCGGATGCCCGTCAGTTAATTTGCCGATTATCCGGACGACAACAAAAACGAGGGCGTAAAGAAAGCGCCCCAGCGCTGCTTGCCGGACTATCCATTCTGCTAAATACCTTGACGTTATTAGCAGACTATACCCCGGAAGAACTTGCCCACTTAGCTATGGTGGTTTTTAACCCTTTATGATGTGTAGATATAGCCAAGCGACTTAATTTTGATTACACCATATGGACTGAGAACAAAATCTCTGTATCGCAACCACTCTCTCTTTTTTTGCTTGTGCCCATTTATGCTCAATGGGGTTAAGATCTGGCGAATATGTAGGCAAATACTCCACCATATACCCTGCATCGATGATGACTTGTTGAATATTATGTTTTTTGTGAAAAGTTGCATTGTCCATCACGATTACCCTGTTTTTAGGGAGTACTGGGATAAGGACTTGTGTGACCCAGGAATAGAAAACATCGCTGTTAATATTGATATCAAATAATCCGATAGCAAACAGCGTTGTGCCTAATAAAGGAGCCTGTTTAAGATTTTGTGTAAATGCCTTTCCTCAGAAGTGACCGTCAAGGCGGTCACCGAACTCGATAATAAAGCGACTCATTGCCATACGCCAGTCCTGTAAGGCATAGGTATCTACACATCATAAAGGGTTAAAAACCACCATAGCTAAGTGGGCAAGTTCTTCCGGGGTATAGTCTGCTAATAACGTCAAGGTATTTAGCAGAATGGATAGTCCGGCAAGCAGCGCTGGGGCGCTTTCTTTACGCCCTCGTTTTTGTTGTCGTCCGGATAATCGGCAAATTAACTGACGGGCATCCGCATTGTCGTCTCCTTCAGCGCGTTGCAGCCGCCATACCAGCACACATGCCATGCTAGCTATCAATAACCTGCGTAGCAGGGCAGCAGCACTGCGCTCAAGCCATTTTTCTACATCATGACCGGCACCTTTCAGCAGCTTAAAAAAGGATTCAATACCCCAGCGCCAGTAATACCAGCGAGCGACTTCCGCGCTGGTGATCTCGTTGCTAACGTTTGTGAGCAGCGTCCAGCGTCCGATAAATTTACCGTGAGTATCGGTAAGGCGAACCACAACTAATCTGAGTGTCAGAGCTACGCCTGGCTGAACTTTCACTCGCCGTCCAGTGTTCTTGTCTTTCCGCTTCGGTTTTGCTGTTCGTGTTATGATCACGGATGTTTCCCCGATCTCCATATTGGCTTTTTTCCCTTTCCAGCCAACCTGTCCGTTTGCGATATAGCCAAGCGACATTATTTTGATAACAATTAGCTGTATTTTTTTGCCACATATCAGGGCATTGGCTGTAATCATTTTTAAGTCGGTTGGCTATAAATGGCAGATTATCTGCAATTTCACCAATTTTACGGGTGTCACCGCCCCACTCGGCCCGATGCCCTTCCTTTCCCCGGATAAGCCAACATATTCCCTGGGAGCTTAATGTGCGCATATGCCCGATAGAGTCACCTTCACGGTCAATGAGATGAACTAACTTCTTCCCGGTATCAAGAGACTCAACGCGGGCGATATCAGCCGTCAAAGCATCCATATGAGTCAGACTCTCAGACAAGCCCTCGGTTAGCGTTGAACGACAACCCGCCCTATCGGTTAGAGTTTGAGACAGGGGCGCTATTGGTAAACCATTTGCAGCATCAACCAGTAGGCGGGTTTGTAGTTCATAACCGACGTCGCCACCATGCGTCATTTTCAAACGTTCTTCTTTCCCATTGTGGGTACGAAACTGTAAATGAGACCAGTCGTGAACGACGGGAGCGTATGGATGCGGGCTAAGTGCAACCTGCCGGAGAGCCAGCGAAATAATCGGTTCATTGAGCTGACTGAAGCTAATACGTTCATTATTGAAAAAACGCCAAACGGCCTGAGTAGTGGCGAATGTTGTTTTCTGCGCGCAGGCAAGGTCTTTAACGGCTGACGCCAATGGTGCTGGGGGAGTCATGTGTTGCTTAACCAGACGCTGATAACGCCGGTTAAGGCGGGCCTCAATCCCGCCGATGGATAAGTTGAGATCATGCAGCAACGTAATAGCAGATATTGCAAAAGATGTGTAGATACCTATGGTGATAGGGTTTGGTCTGACCGCTGGCTTCGCCATGGCACTTGGGGTATGGAAACGAGTGATAGAAATCACTACCAGACATCTTTAACCGCCCCACAGTTTCGGAAGTACGTCTTTAAACAACAAACTCAGAATACCCGCCAGCAAGAACCATTGCAGACGGTCAAATCGTTTCTCAGCGAAATCGAGGCGTTTGTCTATCTGTCCAATATCCTTACGGACATCGGCTATCTCACGCTTCACTTCGGCGATATCAGCGGACAAGTCTTTGCGCACATCGTCGAGATCGCGCTTTGTAGCAAGGTCTGCTACTTCGTGTGATTTTCGCACAACAAGAGATATCGCCTTGGCTTGGTCTTTCGGCAACCCGGCGTTTTCCAGCGTTTCAACGAACTCTTGAGTATCAAATGCAACCTAGCCGATAGCGGATCCTCCTGTGTTAAGCCAAGTGTAAGCGATCTGACCGCCAATCTGCAAAATTTTACCCGTTAGCATCCTACCTAATTAAACTTAACTAAAAGGAGGCCAGTAATAAGTTTTTTCATGCCAACCTTTTTCATACATGCATGACTCTATGACCGAATCTCTTGCACTTTTATTGCGATCTTTCTCTACTGTCCTGAAAGAAGGTATTTTTCTATATGGCGAGCACTTCTTTTTATCATCACAGGGTACATATTGGTCTTTAAAATCAAATTCAAAATTTGTAACAAGATCGGGGGGAAAACGCTCGTACCCCAGTGCCTTGCAAGCAGCATACTCTGAATTATGTTCAAATTCTGTTGCACCACGGCGTTCCCATTTTGTACAGCCAGACATTGAGAGCATAGCAATAAATATCGTGATAATAAAAAGCATATTCATTTTTATCTTGACTCCTGAAAAACCATATTGTTTAGAGAGATTACATAGAGCCGTAGCCAAAAATATATCTGTTGTAAGTATGCATTTTACGCCAACTTGACGCAAGGATAACCCATGCGCTATAGTCACTCTGCATCTGCAAATTCAGGTGCCGGGTTTAGTACCCCGGATAACTAACAAGGCGCATAACACGCCTACAGCGTGTTTTTTTATGTGTCAGTCCGCCATATCAGAATAATGGTGAGCTGGATGGGGGAGCCGCAAGGCTCGCCGGATCCTTGTTAGCCGGTCGTACTAACCCTATCCAGCTCGCCACCATACAGAGCTTAGTACCTCTAGGTGGTGATGTTCCTTAACTAACAAGGAAATCATTACTATGACAACGGCTTTGTTGAATAATAGGTAATCATGCTGTTTTTCCATGCCAGTTTTGGTTGAAAATGCTTGTACATCTCAGGTGTACACTTTTCTCATGAGGCCTAACTGCATGATTTTACGTTGCGAGGATCCGTCGTTTCGCTGGGCTGCCAGCATAAAATCTATTTATTCAACAAAGCCTATGACAACCTTAATGTTCCGCAATACCGTTATTGAAACCATCTCCCACAACGGGCAGATCTGGTTCACTTCTACCGAGCTTGCTAAAGCGCTCGACTACTCCAGCGTCAAATCAGTTACTAACCTTTACAACCAGAATCGAGATGAGTTCACAGAGGGTATGTCATTGGTCATTGATTCAGTGACCAATGGAATAAACAATAGCTTACGCAAGATTGGGCTTCGCATTTTCTCCCTGCACGGCGCGCACCTGATTGCGATGTTAGCCAACACGCCGATCGCCAAAGAGTTCCGCAAATGGGTGCTGGATAAGAAACAAAGATCCCACAATACAAACCCAAGCCGCCGAACTGTTCAACGATGATGATACCCGCTGCCTGACCCATCTGGCATAGGTATCTACACATCATAAAGGGTTAAAAACCACCATAGCTAAGTGGGCAAGTTCTTCCGGGGTATAGTCTGCTAATAACGTCAAGGTATTTAGCAGGATGGATAGTCCGGTAAGCAGCGCTGGGGCGCTTTCTTTACGCCCTCGTTTTTGTTGTCGTCCGGATAATCGGCAAATTAACTGACGGGCTGCCGCATTGTCGTCTCTTTCAGCGCGTTGCAGCCGCCATACCAGCACACATGCCATGCTAGTATCAATAACCTGCGTAGCAGGGCACCAGCACTGCGCTGAGGCCATTTTTCTACATCATGACCGGCACCTTTCAGCAGCTTAAAAAAGGATTCAATACCCCAGCGCCAGTAATATAGCCAAGCGACTTAATTTTGATTACACCATATGGACTGAGAACAAAATCTCTGTATCGCAACCACTCTTCTCTTTTTTTTTGCTTGTGCCCATTTATGTTCAATGGGGTTAAGATCTGGCGAATATGTAGGCAAATACTCCACCATATACCCTGCATCGATGATGACTTGTTGAATATTATGTTTTTTGTGAAAAGTTGCATTGTCCATCACGATTACCCTGCTTTTAGGGAGTACTGGGATAAGGACTTGTGTGACCCAGGAATAGAAAACATCGCTGTTAATATTGATATCAAATAATCCGATAGCAAACAGCGTTGTGCCTAATAAAGCGCCGATAACATTTGTTCTTCCCTTGGCTCCCCAGTTCTTCAGGCCAAAACACCGTTGACCTTTTGGGGAATAGGAGCCTGTTTAAGATTTTGTGTAAATGCCTTTCCTCAGAAGTGACCGTCAAGGCGGTCACCGAACTCGATAATAAAGCGACTCATTGCCATACGCCAGTCCTGTAAGGGCATCGTCCATTTCTGTGATGCCCCTTGGATTGCCAGCCATACAACCTTCTTCACCGAGTCATCAGTCGGGAACACCTTGCGTTTCTTGATTGCATGCCGGAGCACGCTGTTCAGTGATTCTATAGCGTTCGTCGTGTAGATTACCTTGCGAAGTTCCTGCGGGTACGAGAAGAATGTCGACAGGTTGGCCCAGTTTGACTGCCAGCTCCGGCTTATCTGCGGATAGCGGTGATCCCATGTCCCACCGAACGTCTCCAGCGCCTGAAGCGCGGCCTCTTCGGTTGGAGCCTGATACACTGCTTTGAGGTCGCGTGTTACCGCCTTATCGTCCTTCCAGGCAACGAAGCGCAGACTGTTGCGCGCCATGTGCACGATGCACAACTGGATGCGGGCTTCCGGGTAGACCGTGTTGATGCCATCCGGGAACCCTTTCAGGCCGTCCACACAGCCAATGAGGATGTCGGTCAGGCCACGGTTTTTCAGTTCTGTCAGCACGTTCAGCCAGAACTTTGCGCCTTCATTTTCGGCCAGCCACATCCCCAGTAGCTCTTTCTGGCCTTCGATATTGATACCCAGCGCCAGGAACACAGACTTATTGATAACGCGGCTGTCCTGCCGGACTTTCAGAACGATACAGTCAAGGTAAACAATGGGATAAACCGCATCCAGGGGGCGATTTTGCCATTCAACAACCTGCTCCATAACGGCATCGGTAACCTTCGATACCAGGGCGGGTGAGACATCCGCGTCATACAGTTCTTTGAACGCAGCGGCAATTTCGCGGGTGGTCATCCCTTTGGCATACAACGATAAAATCTGGTTATCCATCCCGGTGAGCCGGGTCTGGTTCTTCTTCACCAGTTGCGGTTCAAAGGAAGCATCACGATCAAGTGGTGTACGCAGTTCCAGCGGACCATCGCCGGTGGTAACAGTCTTTGTGGAGTAGCCATTGCGCGTGTTATAGCCAACCGACTTAAAAATGATTACATCCAATGCCCTGATATGTGGCAAAAAATACAGCTAATTGTTATCAAAATAATGTCGCTTGGCTATACCAGCGAGCGACTTCCGCGCTGGTGATCTCGTTGCTAACGTTTGTAAACAGTGTCCAGCGTCCGATAAATTGTATTAGTCGCGACTAGATCTGACACTGGACCTTGAAAGGTTGAGAGTTACCGGTTTTGATATGGGTGTCTAATCCTTAAACAAAACGCGAGGTAACTCTCATGCTTCATACTAACAATCCCATTATCAAACACAAAGCCGGCCTGCTCAATCTCGCCGAAAAACTCGGTAACGTATCAAAAGCCTGCAAGAGCATGGGCGTGTCACGCGATACATTTTACCGTTATCAGGAACTGGCTGCTGAAGGCGGCATTGATGCGCTGCTTAACCAGAACCGCCGGGTTCCGAACCTGAAGAACCGCGCCGACGAAGCCACTGAACGCGCGGTTGTTGATTATGCTATTGAGTTCCCGCCCCATGGGCAGCACCGGACCAGTAATGAGCTGCGTAAAAAAGGCGTATTTATCTCCGGCAGCGGCGTGCACTCCATCTGGCAACGACACGACCTGGAGAACTTCCGTAAACGCCTGAAGGCGCTTGAGGAAAAGGTCGCCAGAGAAGGCATTGTCCTTACCGACGCTCAAATCGCAGCCCTGGAGAAGAAGGCGCACGATGATGAGGCCTGCGGTGAAATCGAGACAGCACATCCCGGGTATCTGGGCTCGCAGGACACCTTCTACGTGGGCAATCTGAAGGGGGTGGGCCGTATCTACCAGCAGACGTTCGTGGATACGTACTCGAAAGTGGCGCACTGCAAGCTGTATACGAATAAAACACCGCTCACCGCCGCCGACCTGCTCAATGATAGCGTACTCCCGTTCTACGAGGCTCAGGGACTGCCGGTGCTGAGAATACTGACCGACAGGGGTACGGAGTACTGTGGTAAAGTGGAGCAGTATGATTATCAGCTTTATCTGGCTATCAACGATATCGAGCATACGAAAACGAAGGCGATGTCTCCGCAGACGAACGGCATCTGAGAGCGCTTCCATAAAACCATTTTGCAGGATTTTTACCAGGTTACGTTCGGCAAGAAGTTATATGGAGACCTGGAAAGCCTGCAGGTAGATCTGGACAACTGGTTGTGGCATTACAATACTGAGCGAACTCATCAGGGAAAAATGTGCTGCGGGCGTACGCCGATGGCCACTTTACTCGATGGAAAACGGATCTGGGCAGAAAAGAATCTGAACCAGATGTAATCTGACAGACACCTGTATAAATAATCGGTAACTGTCAGATCAGGTCTGAGCTAGTACAGATAAATTTACCGTGAGTATCGGTAAGGCGAACCACAACTAATCTGAGTGTCAGAGCTACGCCTGGCTGAACTTTCACTCGCCGTCCGGTGTTCTTGTCTTTCCGCTTCGCTTTTGCTGTTCGCGTTATGATCACGGATGTTTCCCCGATCTCCATATTGGCTTTTTTCCCTTTCCAGCCAACCTGTCCGTTTGCGATAAATGGCAGATCGTCTGCAATTTCACCAATTTTACGGGTGTCACCGCCCCACTCGGCCCGATGCCCTTCCTTTCCCCGGATAAGCCAACATATTCCCTGGGAGCTTAATGTGCGCATATGCCCGATAGAGTCACCTTCACGGTCAATGAGATGAACTAACTTCTTCCCGCTATCAAGAGACTCAACGCGGGCGATATCAGCCGTCAAAGCATCCATATGAGTCAGACTCTCAGACAAGCCCTCGGTTAGCGTTGAACGACGACCCGCCCTATCGGTTAGAGTTTGAGACAGGGGCGCTATTGGTAAACCATTTGCAGCATCAAGCAGTAGGCTGGTTTGTAGTTCATAACCGACGTCGCCACCATGCGTCATTTTCAAACGTTCTTCTTTCCCATTGTGGGTACGAAACTGTAAATGAGACCAGTCGTGAACGACGGGAGCGTATGGATGCGGGCTAAGTGCAACCTGCCGGAGAGCCAGCGAAATAATCGGTTCATTGAGCTGACTGAAGCTAATACGTTCATTATTAAAAAAACGCCAAACGGCCTGAGTAGTGGCGAATGTTGTTTTCTGCGCGCAGGCAAGGTCTTTAACGGCTGACGCCAATGGTGCTGGGGGAGTCATGTGTTGCTTAACCAGACGCTGATAACGCCGGTTAAGGCGGGCATCAATCCCACCGATGGATAAGTTGAGATCATGCAGCAACGTAATAGCAGATATTGCAAAAGATGTGTAGATACCTATGATACTAAACCCTGCCTCAAAAAGCCGGCTAGCCCCCTCCCGCCTCAGGTCGTGGTAGCGAAGGTCTTCGCTCCCCAAAGCAGAACGCACCCACTGAAACCCCGCAGTGACAGATTTCGCATTGTAGGGAAAAATCAGTTCTGATTTCTTTGGTTGTCGCTGAACAATCCCCTAGGCATTTCCCAATAACGGAACCATCATGTGATTACCGTCTTTCTTGCGGGGATCCTTCCTATCTCTTACCATCACGGCTTTTTGCTTCTCGTCGATATAGCCAAGCGACATTATTTTGATAACAATTAGCTGTATTTTTTTGCCACATATCAGGGCATTGACTGTAATCATTTTTAAGTCGGTTGGCTATACTTCATCAGCAGTTGACGAACACTTATTTGACTTGCATCGGAATCGGACGGGACAGCATGCTCCTCAAGTTCGGCGGCACGACGTGTACCCCAGCTCTTTGCTACGGCTAATTTTCCAAACGTTTTACTTTCACGGTAAAGGTGTTTACCCTGATCCTTCACCCCAACAGTGCAGCGGTATCTTACCGCCCCATCTGCGCGGGGGCGTTTAGCAATCGTAAAGTATGCCATTTCGTTACTATCTCCGCATACTAGGACACCAAATTGTGGTGTCCCTTATGGTGTCCCGTGAATGCAAAAATAAGACAAAACCGCCCAAAATGCACGAAAATAAAGAAATTCCCAACCCGCATAAGAAAAGCGCAGTACCTGAGAAAGCCAGCAATTACAACCTCAACCGCTTCTCCATCGCGCCGATGCGTGATTGGACCGATCGTCATTGCCGTTATTTCCACCGCCAACTGACCCGTCAAACGCTGCTGTACACCGAGATGGTCACGACCGGCGCCATTATTCACGGTAAGGGCGATTATCTGGCTTACAGTGATACCGAGCATCCGGTGTCGTTGCAGCTGGGCGGCAGCGATCCTGCTGCGCTGGCGCAGTGCGCGCAGCTGGCAGAGCAGCGCGGCTACGATGAGATCAATCTCAACGTCGGCTGCCCTTCGGACCGCGTGCAGAATGGACGCTTTGGTGCCTGCTTGATGGCAGAAGCAGAACTGGTGGCGGATTACATCAAAGCGATGCGCGATCGGGTATCGATCCAGGTTACGGTGAAAACTCGCATCGGCATCGACGATCAGGATAGCTACGCTTTCCTGTGCGATTTTGTTCACACCGTGGCCGAGCGCGGCCAGTGCGATACCTTTATTATCCATGCGCGCAAAGCCTGGCTTTCAGGCCTGAGTCCAAAAGAGAATCGCGAGATCCCGCCGCTGGATTATCCACGCGTCTATCAGCTCAAGCACGATTTTCCAGCGTTGACCATCGCCATTAATGGCGGTGTGAAAACGCTGGAAGAGGCAAAAACCCATTTGACGCAGCTCGATGGGGTGATGATGGGACGCGAAGCCTATCAAAATCCCGGCCTGCTACTGGATGTCGATTCGCAACTGTTCGGTATTGATGCCCCCGCCGTCAGCCCGTTTAGCGTGGTGGAAGCGATGTATCCCTACATTGAGCGTGAGCTGACCAACGGAACCTATTTGGGCCATATCACCCGCCATATGCTGGGCTTGTTCCAAAGTATTCCCGGCGCGCGTCAATGGCGCCGTCATTTAAGCGAAAATGCCCACAAACCCGGCGCTGGCATCCCGGTGGTGGAAGCGGCACTGGCGCTGGTACGCGATTGCGCGGCATAAAAAACACCAACTGTTAGTCAAAATAGCCACAAACTATTGCCCACACCGACATTCCCTTCTTATAAATCAATATGTTATCAGAATTGGAAGGTTGGCATACTTCTTGTAATACCTCCCACAGAACTCGCCGTTAGTACGGTACACCTGATTGAGGAGAGAAATCATGCTGGAGTTTTTGTTCGTTGTGGGCTTTTTCGTGATGCTAATGGTCACCGGGATTTCACTGATTGGCGTACTGGGCGCACTGGTCATTGCTGCGGTGGTGATGCTGGTGGGGGGGCTGGTTGTTACCGCCATCAAAGTGCTGCCCTGGCTGCTGCTGGCGGTGGCTATCGTCTGGTTGTGGTGTTACTGGCAGTAAAAACCGCTGCGTGATTACCGCTGATACCACACGTTGTGACGGCAGCAGCAAATACCGCTTCTGATCACCACGATCCCCGGTAATTTACGCCAATTTTGTGCGCCAGCAGATATTTTTTCCCCTAAGCCGCTGTTAGGATGGCGGCTCTTGGTCACTATGACTGCCTCCATGTAGTAAGGCGGTTTGCGTAACCGGTAACACGCACAGGACACGCGGCCTGCGCGAATCAATAAAAAATGATTTCATCCGCGTCAGAGCATCATCATCCAAAAAAATTACGCCTCGATGCGCTGACGTTCGCCACGCTGTACCCTACATACAGCATGATGAAATATCAAAAATAATGCAGCAACAAGGGCCTCGTTTGGGGCCCTTACTTTTTACGCTGACCGCCTACTATTGCCATTACGACAGACTACAGTGGCTCACTTATAGCCAAGCGACTTAATTTTGATTACACCATATGGACTGAGAACAAAATCTCTGTATCGCAACCACTCTCTCTTTTTTTGCTTTTTGCTTGTGCCCATTTATGCTCAATGGGGTTAAGATCTGGCGAATATGTAGGCAAATACTCCACCATATACCCTGCATCGATGATGACTTGTTGAATATTATGTTTTTTGTGAAAAGTTGCATTGTCTATCACGATTACCCTGTTTTTAGGGAGTACTGGGATAAGGACTTGTGTGACCCAGGAATAGAAAACATCGCTGTTAATATTGATATCAAATAATCCGATAGCAAACAGCGTTGTGCCTAATAAAGCGCCGATAACATTTGTTCTTCCTTTGGCTCCCCCGTTCTTCAGGCCAAAACACCGTTGACCTTTTGGGGAATAGCCGTGAGTCCGTGGGGTATCGTGTGGAAAACCACTTTCATCAATAAAAACAATAGGCTTACCTTCTTTTTCATACTGTTGTTTTTTTGTTGAAATGCTTGCCGGGCGCTTTCGTCAGCTTTCGGATGACGTAGAGTTTTTTTTATAGGTCAATCCCAGCTTTTTAAGAGCTTGCCAAATGGCCTTCTGACAAACGCCAAAACGCTCTGCACGTTCTTTTTGGTAAGCATCTGGATATGGTTCAACATCTTTTATCAACTCGGATTTATCGCTCTTTCGCTGACGCGTGGTCGATGCTTTTGACGCTATTTGATTAATCCAACGCGATACAGAGGAAGGGCCAATCCGAAATTGCTTCGCTGTTTCTCGGATACTCAACCCTTCTTCTTCCCGTGTAGATATCACTTTACGTCTAAAATCAATTGAATAGCTCATTTAAATAATGTAATCAAAATTAAGTCGTTTAGCTATATCGTCCATAGGTATCTACACATCTTTTGCAATATCTGCTATTACGTTGCTGCATGATCTCAACTTATCCATCGGCGGGATTGAGGCCCGCCTTAACCGGCGTTATCAGCGTCTGGTTAAGCAACACATGACTCCCCCAGCACCATTGGCGTCAGCCGTTAAAGACCTTGCCTGCGCGCAGAAAACAACATTCGCCACTACTCAGGCCGTTTGGCGTTTTTTTAATAATGAACGTATTAGCTTCAGTCAGCTCAATGAACCGATTATTTCGCTGGCTCTCCGGCAGCTTGCACTTAGCCCGCATCCATACGCTCCCGTCGTTCACGACTGGTCTCATTTACAGTTTCGTACCCACAATGGGAAAGAAGAACGTTTGAAAATGACGCATGGTGGCGACGTCGGTTATGAACTACAAACCAGACTACTGCTTGATGCTGCAAATGGTTTACCAATAGCGCCCCTGTCTCAAACTCTAACCGATAGGGCGGGTTGTCGTTCAACGCTAACCGAGGGCTTGTCTGAGAGTCTGACTCATATGGATGCTTTGACGGCTGATATCGCCCGCGTTGAGTCTCTTGATACCGGGAAGAAGTTAGTTCATCTCATTGACCGTGAAGGTGACTCTATCGGGCATATGCGCACATTAAGCTCCCAGGGAATATGTTGGCTTATCCGGGGAAAGGAAGGGCATCGGGCTGAGTGGGGCGGTGACACCCGTAAAATTGGTGAAATTGCAGACGATCTGCCATTTATCGCAAACGGACAGGTTGGCTGGAAAGGGAAAAAAGCCAATATGGAGATCGGGGAAACATCCGTGATCATAACGCGAACAGCAAAACCGAAGCGGAAAGACAAGAACACCGGACGGCGAGTGAAAGTTCAGCCAGGCGTAGCTCTGACACTCAGATTAGTTGTGGTTCGCCTTACCGATACTCACGGTAAATTTATCGGACGCTGGACGCTGCTCACAAACGTTAGTAACGAGATCACCAGCGCGGAAGTCGCTCGCTGGTATTACTGGCGCTGGGGTATTGAATCCTTTTTTAAGCTGCTGAAAGGTGCCGGTCATGATGTAGAAAAATGGCTTCAGCGCAGTGCTGGTGCCCTGCTACGCAGGTTATTGATAGCTAGCATGGCATGTGTGCTGGTATGGCGGCTGCAGCGCGCTGAAGGAGACGACAATGCGGCAGCCCGTCAGTTAATTTGCCGATTATCCGGACGACAACAAAAACGAGGGCGTAAAGAAAGCGCCCCAGCACTGCTTGCCGGACTATCCATCCTGCTAAATACCTTGACGTTATTAGCAGACTATACCCCGGAAGAACTTGCCCACTTAGCTATGGTGGTTTTTAAGCCTTTATGATGTGTAGATACCTATGCCCACGACGACGGCATTTCATTACGCAATCTCGATCAAGCACAGGTGATTTTACTCGGCGTGTCCCGTTGCGGCAAAACGCCCACCAGCCTGTACCTCGCCATGCAGTTTGGCATTCGCGCGGCCAACGACCCTTTCATCGCCGATGATATGGACAATTTGCGTCTGCCTGAAGCGCTTAAACCGTTTCAACACAAACTGTTCGGGCTGACCATCAATGCCGAACGTTTGGCGGCGATCCGGGAAGAACGTCGCGGCAACAGTCGTTATGTGTCATTGCGTCAGTGCCGGATGGAACTGAGCGAAGTAGAAGCGCTGTTTCGACGTCACCAGATTCCTTATCTCAACACGACAAACTACTCCGTGGAGGAGATTTCCGCCAAGATCATCGACATATTAGGCATGAGTCTTCTCACATACTAGTACATTATCATTTTTTAACGAAAGCGGGTTGAATTGCCCCCTGATTCGGTTATCGTGGATGTCATGACTTCCCGACATGTCGTCGTAGCGAAGCAGCCCATTTGGTAGGAGACGGGGAAAAACTGACACTCGCTTAGCGCCCAAGAGTCCCGCCGCCGTCTGACATGATGCGCGAGCCATTCACTCACGTAGCCTTATCTTCAGGAAGATAAACGCAGTGTGAGCGATGACTTATTTTCTATGCGCGTTACCCCTTGGTTCAGCGGCGTTTTTTTGCAAGACGAAACGCCATGCGACACGATCCCCTGACCGACCCGTAAGCAGAGATATTGCATGTTAAAAACTGATGAGTTACGCAGCCAGCGGCGCGATCGTCTGATCGCGCCGCAGGTGCTGCTGGCGCAATTGCCGGTTTCACCTGCGGTTGCAGAAAATGTGACAATGTCACGAAATAGGATAGAAAATATTCTCACCGGAAAAGATCCTCGTTTGCTAGCGATCGTTGGCCCCTGTTCTATCCACGATGTTGATGCTGCCCTCGATTATGCGCGCCAGCTTGCTACACGGCGTGCTCGCTATCAGGATCGGCTGGAAATCGTGATGCGCACTTATTTTGAAAAGCCGCGCACCGTTGTCGGCTGGAAAGGGTTAATTTCCGATCCAGCCCTTGATGGTAGCTATCAGGTCAACCACGGCTTGGCATTGGCACGCCGTCTGCTGCTAGATATCAACGCGCTTGGTCTACCAACCGCAACAGAATTTCTGGATATGGTCACCGGGCAATACATTGCCGATATCATCAGCTGGGGTGCCATTGGCGCGCGAACCACGGAAAGCCAGATTCACCGCGAAATGGCTTCCGCCCTCTCCTGCCCGGTTGGTTTCAAAAATGGCACCGACGGCAATCTACGCATCGCTATTGATGCCATCCGTGCCGCGCGCGCGTCTCATCTGTTTCTCTCGCCAGATAAACAAGGGCAAATGACCATCTACCAGACGCACGGCAACCCCTATGGCCATATCATTCTGCGCGGCGGGAAACATCCCAATTATCACGCCGCTGATATTCAGGCCGCCTGCGAACTGGTGCGCGAATTTGCTTTACCATTACAGTTAGTGGTGGATTTTAGCCACGGCAACAGCTACAAACAGTACCAGCGACAAATGGATGTGTGTGCAGATGTGTGTCAACAGATACGTTCGGGTTCGCGCGCCATTGCAGGTGTTATGGTGGAAAGCTTTCTGGTTGAAGGTCAGCAACCGTTGGCTGCGCCGCAAACGCTGGTTTACGGTAAATCGATTACCGATGGCTGCCTAGGCTGGCAGGACACTGAAACCCTGCTTGCACAATTAGCTGATGCGGTAGACAGCCGCTTCTAACGCCCTACTGCCTTTCAACCGCGCACGGTCATTCCTGGTCGTGCGTTGCCGCTCCACCATCCTCTGCTGGCTTACCTGTTTCCGACGTATTAAAAAATCTTCACTTGATGTCACCTTTTGGCAACATGAAAATGATTCTCATTTATTAAGTTAATTATTTCTAATACGATAATATCCATCGCAGAACGACCACAGGAACAGACAATGCCGAACCCGAACGCGATTTATGCTCAATACCTGCAAGCCAAAAACAACAATCCCCGCCAGTACGCTCGTGATATCGCCACGACGCTCGGCATCAATGAAGCAGTGTTGGCGCATGCACGCGTCGGTCATGATGCGCAACGCTTTCTAGGGGATGCCAAGCGCTGGCTGCTGGCGCTGGAGAAGGTAGGCCAGACCAAGTCCATCACGCGTAACACCTATGCAGTGCACGAACAGGTTGGCGTTTACCAAAATCAACATTTGGACGGTCATGCGGGGTTGATCCTCAATCCTTATGTGCTGGATCTTCGCCTGTTTTTGCATCAGTGGAATGTGGCATTCAGTCTGCGGGAAGAGACCGCACGGGGCGAGCGTCAGAGCATTCAATTTTTTGACCATCAGGGTGATGCTATCCTGAAGGTATATGCCACCGAACAGACCGATATGGCGGCATGGGACGCCTATCTGGCTGAATTTGTCACAGACGTTAACCCAGAGGTGCAGTTACGTCAGGAAACCCCTGCGACCACTCAGGCTCCCAGCATCGACCAGGCGGCATTTGAAGCCGAATGGCGTGCCATGACGGATGTACACCAATTTTTCATTCTACTTAAACGCTACAATCTTACGCGTCAACAGGCTTTCCACGCCGTTAAAGACGATCTGGCCTGCAAGGTCGATAACAGCGCCCTGTCGCAAATTCTTACCGCTGCGCAGCAGGATCAAAACGACATCATGGTGTTCGTTGGCAACCGTGGCTGCGTACAGATTTTCACCGGCCCCATCGCCCGGGTGGAGAAAATGGCGCAGCACGCGGAATGGATCAACATTTTCAACCCGGATTTCACCCTGCACCTGATTGAAGATGCGATTGCCGAAAGCTGGATCACCCGTAAACCAACCGCAGACGGTGTCATCACCAGCCTGGAACTCTATGCGGCTGATGGCACGCAAATCGCACAGCTGTTTGGCCAGCGCACTGAAGGCACGCCAGAACAGGCACAATGGCGCAAACAAATCGAGGCGCTCACCGCAAATAAGGAACTGGTCGCATGAAAAACTGGCTTTACGCACTGCTCCTGACGCTACCACTGAGTGCCAGCGCCAATGAACGTATCGTCTCCATTGGCGGTGATGTCACCGAAATCATCTATGCGCTTGGCGCTGAGCAGCAACTCATTGCCCGCGACAGCACCAGCATGCACCCGCCCGCAACGAAAGCACTGCCGGACGTTGGCTATATGCGCCAATTGAATGCGGAAGGCATTCTGTCATTAAAACCGTCGTTGGTGATTGCCAGTGAGTTGTCACAGCCCTCTCTGGTGCTCAAGCAAGTGGCAGACAGCGGCGTCAAAGTGATCATGGTACCTGCACAACCGACGCTGGAAAGCATTCCGCAGAAAATCAACACGATTGCACAGGCGTTGCAGAAAGAGAGCGAAGGCAAAGTACTGACCGACCGTTATCAGCAGCAGGTGTCTGCCGTGGCACAGCAACCGCTGCCCGTCAAAGCGCTGTTTGTTCTCAGTCACGCTGGCATGACGGCCATGGCGGCAGGGAAAAATACTCCCGCCGATACGGTAATTCGCGCTGCCGGATTACAAAATGCCATGCCTGATGTAGTGCGTTACCAGCCGCTATCGCAAGAAGGCGTTATCGCCAGTGCGCCCGATCTGTTGTTGATCTCCGCACAAGAATTGCAGAGTTTAGGGGGCGAAGAGAAAATCTGGCAGTTGCCCGGTGTTGCACTGACCCCTGCGGGCAAACACTGCCGTGTCGTGGTGGTCGATGATATGGCGATGCTTGGCTTTACGCTGGAAACCCCTGCGCAGTTAACCACGCTGCGTCACGCCGCCGAGCAGCTAAAATGAGACTACGGCAACGTCCCCGCCTGATTCTGGCGGGGTTGGTGTGTTTCACTCTGCTGTTAATGCTGGGTGCCGCCAATATGGGGGCACTCACCCTCTCCTTCCGCCAATTGTGGCATGCTCCGATCAGCGATCCGCTGTGGCATATCTGGCTCAATATTCGCCTACCGCGCGTCCTGCTGGCACTGTTGGTGGGCAGCGCGCTCGCCGCAGCCGGTGCAGCGATGCAGGGGCTGTTCCGCAACCCACTAGCTGATCCCGGATTGCTGGGTATCAGTAGCGGAGCAGCGTTGTTTGTCGCGTTTGCGTTGTTGATGCCTTTGTGCCTTCCGCCGTTGCTAGCGCTCTATAGCCCGATGTTGGCCGCTTTCGCCGGCAGTCTGACGGTGACAGCCATTCTGTTTATGCTGGGACGCGATGAGCGCGGCGGCGTGACGCGCCTGCTGTTAACCGGCATTGCACTGAATGCGCTATGTGGAGCAGCCGTTGGCGTACTGACCTACATCAGTAACGATCAGCAATTGCGTCAGTTTTCGCTCTGGGGGATGGGCAGCCTGGGACAAGCGCAGTGGCCGGTGCTGCTGGTGGCCGCTTCTCTGATCGTTCCCGTGATGGTGTGCGTACAGTGCTATGCCCGCAAACTCAATCTGCTTCAGTTGGGTGATGAAGACGCACACTATCTGGGCGTGAAGGTAAAACAGACCAAGCTTATATTACTGCTGCTCAGCGCACTGCTGGTAGGCACGGCAGTGGCGGTCAGCGGCGTGATTGCGTTTATCGGGTTGGTCATTCCACATTTGGTACGCATGAACCTGAGTGCCGATCACCGCTGGTTGCTACCCGGATCAGCGCTGGCAGGTGCAGGATTGCTTATCGCGGCCGATACGCTGGCTCGCATGGTGCTGGCTCCTGCGGAAATACCCGTCGGTTTGCTCACCAGTTTGATAGGCAGTCCCTACTTCCTATGGCTCATTGTCACGCACAAGGGACGAACCCATGACTAATCGCCTGATGGCACAGCATCTGCACTATCAGGTTGCCGGACGCACATTGATTGATGATGTTTCGTTGGACATCAACTGCGGTGAGATCGTCGCGATTATTGGCCCGAATGGGGCGGGAAAATCCACGCTGCTGCGTCTGCTCACCGGATATTTGGCAGCCGATAGCGGTGAATGTCAGCTGGCCGGAAAAGCGCTCGCTGACTGGCAGCCTGATGCTTTGGCACAAACCCGCGCCGTCATGCGTCAACACGGCGCGCTGAATTTTCCGTTTAGCGTGTGCGACGTGGTTGCTATGGGACGTGCGCCCTATCGCCACGATTGTGCAGGTGACAGCGTGGTCGATTATGTCATGGCGTTAACCGAATGCACGGCGTTAGCTCAACAGGATTACCGCCATCTTTCCGGCGGGGAGCAGCAGCGCGTGCAGTTGGCTCGCGTACTGGCGCAGTTATGGCATCCGACACCGACGCCCTGCTGGCTGTTTCTGGATGAACCGACATCTGGACTTGATCTCTATCATCAACAACACCTGCTGCGTCTGCTTAAGCTACTTACACAACAGCAGCCCCTTGCGGTGTGCTGCATTCTGCACGACCTGAATCTGGCCGCGCTCTATGCTGATCGCATTGCACTACTGCATCAGGGAAAACTGGTGGCACAAGGCACGCCGCCAGCGGTATTGCAAAGCGAAAAGCTCACGCAGTGGTATCAGGCCGACGTGCTGGTACACCCGCATCCCGACGACGCGACGCCGCAAGTTTTTCTGCGCCGTTAACCTAGTTCGAACAAGACACTTCCAACGCTTTACCCCACGCTGGCGGCACTGCCGCCAGCGATTCATATTCAGGCTGTTCATCATAAGGACGAGAAAGCGCCTGATGCAACTGCGTCAATGGGCCTATATAGCCAAGCGACTTAATTTTGATAACAATTAGCTGTATTTTTTTGCCACATATCAGGGCATTGGCTATAATCATTTTTAAATCGTTTGGCTATATGCTTCAACAGCGCGTTGTTGCCGCCTTATCTGAAACGTGCAAAAAGCCTCGAAGAGTTGCTACCATGGCTGTACCTGCGAGGCATATCCACCGGTGATTTTCACGAAGCCCTGAGGGCGCTTCTCGGTGAAAAAGCTAATGGCCTCTCTGCAGCAGACTGAAACAGCAATGGCTTGAAGAGCACAGGCAATGGTGCCTGCGTGATTTAAGCGATACGCGCTACGTTTATTTCTGGGCCGATGGCATATACAGCCATGTCAGGCAAGATGATCGCCTTTGCCTGCTGCTCATTATCGGCGTCACTGAGCATGGACGTAAGGAGCTGCTTGCGGTCGAAGATGGTTATCGAGAGTCAGAAGCAAACTGGGCCGAACTTCTTAATGGCCTGCGAGCACGTGGCCTAACCGTATCTCCCAAGCTGGCTACGGGAGACGGTGCCCTTGGTTTTTGGAATAATGGCAAAGATATTCCCAGGCATGCAGCACCAACGCTGTTGGGTGCACAAAACCGCTAATGTGTTGGCTTCACTCCCCAAAGCCATGCAACCGAAAGTTAAGGCTGAGCTGCGGGAGGTTTGGCTAGCAGAGAGCCGCGATGCCGCTAATGAAGCCTTTGATGTTTTGTTGGCAAGGTTTTCAGCGAAGTATCCTGCAGCGATGAAGAAGCTGGAGAAAGCTCGAGAAGAACTGCTGGCATTCTACGACTTCCCGTCAGAGCACTGGGCATCAATAAGAACGACAAATCCGATTGAATCGGCTTTTGCGACTGTGAGGCTACGAAGCAGACGCGCGAAGAACGGTGGTTCGAGAGAAACAACCCTGTCAATGGTATTTAAGCTGTTCCAGTCAGCTCAGAAAAGCTGGAACCGACTAAGAGGATTTGACCTGCTGACCCTGGTTGTAAGCAACGTCCAATCTAAGGATGGAGAACAGATTCACGAAGCATCAGAGCGAAACGCAGCCTGATCGCCATACACCAGATTTGCTAATAACTCCTGAGTTTCCGGCTCATAGTGGTAATCGAGGCCGGTTTCACCCATCGCCACCACGAGTGGATCAGCAGCCAGTTGGCGTAGCTCAGCATAATCATACGGTGCGTCCTGATTGAGAGGATGCACACCGCACGAATAAGCCACTCCCGGGCGATCGCCGATCAGTTCACGCATGGTGCGATAACCGGACAGCGTGGTTGCCACCGCCAGCACAAAGCCGACGTCACGCGCCCGTGCTTTGGTCAACACATCAGACACATCTTTATGCAGAGATTGATAATCCAGAGCATCAAGGTGGCAGTGCGAATCCACTAATAACATGCTATTTACTCAACGCTTCTCAAACAGAGAAAGAAGGGAGAGAATTCAGGTTTACCGTTTGGAACCGTTGTTCCCATTCCAGCAACACATCGGCCAGCAGGAGTTCACGGTTTACGCCTGTCACCGTCAGGAGCTGATGACGGCAACGCAGCCAACGAGCAAGCATGGCGTCTATTTCCGTAGCAGGTAACTGGCTAGCTAACAGCGCTATCAGCACATCCTGATCGAGGTTAACGCGCGCGCGCGCGGCTCCACGCTGTATTTTTAACGCATCCAGTAGCAGCGAGGAAAGCCAGTGAAGACGCTCCGGTGCGTCATCATGGTTCAGTTGAGGCAACAGCGAATAAAAAGCACGCGCTGACACCGCGTTTGCCAGCGCCTGACATAATGCCGTGCGCTGGCGTGCGGTATCATCTTGCAGCAGGTGATCAGCCGCCAGCGGCGCACCTGCCTGCAAACGCAGCGCGGTTTGCAGCGCCTGCTCAGACGCAGGGTGTCGTTTATTGAGCCAAACAACGCTTTCTGCTTCGTCAGGCGTAGGCAGATAAAGGTGCAGGCAGCGGCTGCGCAGCGTCGCCAGCAAACGTGTTGGCTCATGACAACCCAGCAAAAAATAGGTCGCTTCTGGCGGTTCTTCCAGGGTTTTTAACAACGCGTTGGCCGCCGCTTCAGTCAGCTGCTCGCTGTTTTCAATCCATACCAGCTTGGCACCACCCTGCCGTGAACGCTGATAGAGGTTTTCCAATACGCTGCGTATCGCATCAACCCCTAACGTCTGTTTGCCCTTTTCCGGGCTGAGGGCATACCAGTCCGGGTGCGTACCCGCCATCATCAATTTACAGGAATGGCATTCGCCGCAGCTTTTCATGCCCTCTGGCTTCTGGCAGAGCACGCGTCTTGATAACGCATACACCAGCGATTCGCGCCCTATACCCGGCAACGCGTGCAGCAACACCGCGTGGTGTGCTCGCCCCTCCTGATATCCCTCAATCAGCTGCCGATAGGGCCCATTCAGCCATGGATACCATTCCATGCTTAGCGCTCCAGTACCGACAACAGTGCAGCATCTTGTGCCTGTTGCTGACCAAGCCACTGCACCAGAGCAGCTTCAATATCCGCACTCACCTTGTCCAACGGTTGTGAGGCATCAATGGTAACGATGGTGGCATCGTTGGCAGCCAGCGCCTGATAACGTGCACGAGTACGGGCGAAGAAATCCAATGATTCCTGCTCAATGCGGTCGAGTGCACCGCGCTGGCGTGCACGCGCCAACCCCTGCTCCGGCGGAATATCAAGGTACAAAGTAAGATCGGGACGAAATGTGCCCAGCACGGTATCACGCAGTGACTGCATGAGCTGTTGATCCATACCGCGCCCACCGCCCTGATAAGCCTGCGAGGAGAGATCGTGGCGATCGCCAATCACCCAGGTGCCCCGCGCCAAGGCGGGTTTGATGACATTTTCCACCAGCTGTACGCGTGCAGCATAGAGCATCAATAATTCAGCTTTATCCGTGATTCTCTCGTCGTCGGCACCCTGTTTTATCAGGTCACGTAGTCGCTCGGCCAATGGCGTACTGCCCGGTTCTCGGGTAAAAACCACATCCTGCACGTCGTGCGTCCGTAAAGTCGCTAATACGGTGTTCTGCGCACTGGTTTTACCTGCGCCTTCCAATCCTTCAATCACGATAAATTTACTGTTCATCCCGGTCCTTCAGCATTGAGCGGTAAGCGCGCACTGCACGGTTGTGATCGGCAAGGTTGGTCGTGAAACGGTGTCCCCCCCTCCCGTCCGCCACAAAATAAAGATAATCTGTTTTTGCCGGATGCGCGGCAGCTTCAAGTGCAGCTCGGCTCGGCATGGCGATTGGCGTAGGCGGCAACCCGGCAATCACATAGGTATTATACGGCGTTGCGGTATCCAGTGCGCTACGCGTTATCACACCACGATAACCCTCACCCATACCATAAATCACGCTAGGATCGGTTTGCAGACGCATGCCTGCGCGTAGACGATTTACAAACACCGACGCGACCTGAGGGCGCTCCTCTTTAACTGCCGTCTCTTTTTCTACGATGGAGGCCATGGTCAGCAGTTCCTCCTGCGACGCATAGGGCAACCCCGTCTCGCGATTTTTCCACACTCCGTCCACCACATTACGCATACGATGATGCGCCCGCAGCAGCAGATCGCTGTCGCGCGTGCCTGCGGTGTAAAGGTAAGTGTCAGGGTAGAGCCAGCCTTCCGGGTTCTCCGCCTCTTTAATGTCCAGCAGTGCAGCAATCTCTTGCAGCGTTTTATCCTGTACGCTGTGCGTCAGGTAGGGTGCGGTTTTCAACGTTTCCAGCCAGTCACGCAGTCGCGATCCTTCGACAAAACGAATAGAAAACTGCGCCTCTTTGCCGCTCGCCAGCAACGCCAGCATCTCCCGTACCGTCATACCCAGCATCAGGCGATAGGTGCCCGCTTTGAACTTTGCCAATTCTGGCTCCACGCGCAGCAGCCACTGAAACAGCACCGTTGGAGAGATCACCTGCTGTTCTGTCAGCGAGGTTTCCAGGACTTCTTTGCCGGTTCCGGCCGGGATGGTGAAAATGGTCTCCTGTTCAATCAACAGCGGCGAGCGGGCAAACTGTTGCAGGTTATGCCATGCAGCGCCGAGTGCCGAGGCGAGTACCATCACCACCAGCAGAAAAAATAGCGTTTTCTTTCTTTTCATCATTCAACCATCGACTAACCGTTAGGGCTCAGTAGTTGGTACAACGCTCTGGAGCGATAACACCAAGTATCAATTTGATTGACCGGAAGCACCGGCATCAATGCATTACAAACAAACACTTCATCAGCATCGGCGAGCGTCGTCACAGGTTCACGCACTAGCTGTAACCGATAATCGGGATACTGGGCCAAGCGGGTCATCACCTGCTGACGCGCCACACCGTTCACACCCGCGAGTGACAAATCCGGCGTAAATACCTGATAGCCCTTGCGCCAAAACAAATTAGCCACACAGCATTCCACTATGCAGCCCTCAGTGTCAAGCACCACCATGTCATCGACACCTTGCGCTTCCATCTCCTGGCGTATCAGGATCTGCTCCAGACGATTCAGGTGTTTAATGCCCGCCAATCGCGGATTGCGCCCCAACGTGACCGGACTGATGCCAAGAGATATACCCTGCTTGCGCCATTCGGTGTATTGAGCAGGATAACGCATCTGCATGACTATACTCGTCGGCGCGCCACAAGACAGCATGCTATAACCTCGTCCGCCACTACCACGGGTTACGATGGTTTTCACTACGCCTTGCTCCACGCCCTGTGCCGCCCGCTCCATTTCGGCTTGCAGTCTATCCCATGCCGCAAACGGAATATGCAAACGCGCAGTGTCCTGACGTAACCGCGCCATATGCAATGGCAACCACACGATCTTGCCTTCCAGCACGCGTGCGGTGGTGAAGCACCCGTCACCATACTGGAGGCCACGATCGGTAACGGCTATCTGCTCTTGCGCTTGGCCATTTATCCAAAACATACGCTGTCCTCACCCACAGGTTCATGAACGCCGAAGCCAACAACGCCAAGGGTGGTGGCAACAGGGTGACGTTCAGAGTGCCAGTAACCCATGACGGCAACAAGTGGCTCGTTCTGAATTATGCCCTGCCCACAATGGTGAGTGACAGGCAAAAAAACCCGGTTACCCGGGCTTTTAGCGGTATCGCTGCGCCATTACACGCAGCGGAACACCAGTGAACCGTTAGTGCCGCCAAAACCGAAGGAGTTACACAGTGTGTATTCCATATCGGAAACCTGACGTGCTTCATGCGGTACAAAATCCAGGTCGCAACCTGCGTCCGGGTTATCCAGATTGATGGTCGGCGGAACAGCCTGATCGCGCAGCGCCAGCGCCGCGAAGATAGATTCCACAGCACCCGCAGCCCCTAAAAGGTGGCCGGTCATGGATTTGGTTGAGCTCACCATTACGCGGCTCGCTTGTTCACCAAACACAGATTTGACTGCGTGCGTTTCCGCCAGATCACCCGCTGGCGTAGAGGTACCATGCGCGTTGATATACCCAATCTGGGCCGGGGTAATACCTGCATCGTGCAGGGCATTTTGCATCGCCAACGCAGCGCCAGCGCCATTTTCCTGCGGTGACGTCATGTGATAGGCATCGCTGCTCATGCCGAAGCCAACGATTTCGGCGTAAAATTTCGCGCCGCGTTTCTTCGCATGTTCATACTCTTCCAGCACCATGATCCCGGCACCGTCACCCAGCACAAAACCATCACGATCTTTATCCCACGGACGGCTTGCCGCCTGAGGATTGTCGTTACGTGTGGAAAGTGCACGGGCTGCGCCAAATCCACCAACGCCCAGAGGCGTACTGGCTTTTTCCGCGCCGCCGGCCAGCATAATATCTGCATCGTTGTAAGCAATGATGCGCGCCGCATGGCCAATATTATGCACGCCAGAAGTACAGGCAGTGGCAATGGAAATACTCGGACCACGCAGTCCGAACATGATGCTCAGATGCCCAGCCACCATGTTAACAATGGTGGAAGGGACAAAGAACGGACTGATTTTACGCGGACCGCCGTTCACCAGTGAACTGTGGTTCTCTTCAATGAGCCCCAAGCCACCAATGCCGGAACCGATCGCCGAACCGAAGCGCGTCGCGTTTTCTTCCGTCACTTCAATACAGGAATCACGCATGGCATTAATGCCAGCAGCAATACCGTATTGGATAAAAGCATCCATCTTGCGCGCTTCTTTGCGCGAGGTGAAATCCTCACTATTGAAATTCTTTACTAAGCCAGCAAAACGGGTTGCATAGGCAGTAGTATCGAAATGGTCGATCAGGCTGATGCCACTCTGACCGGCAAGAAGAGCACTCCAGGTGGACTCAACTGTATTGCCGACAGGAGTTAACATGCCCAGTCCGGTCACAACTACACGACGCTTAGACACGCTTGTCCTCCAGGGAGGGAAAATATGACACTGCGGGATAAAGAAAACTTAGGCGGTCGAATGACCGCCTAGATATGTTCGCTTACTGCTGGTTAGCCTGAATAAAATCAATGGCTGCCTGAACAGTTGTGATTTTTTCTGCTTCTTCGTCTGGAATTTCAGTATCAAATTCTTCTTCCAGCGCCATTACCAGTTCAACGGTGTCAAGAGAATCAGCGCCGAGATCATCAACGAAGGAAGCGTTGTTAACCACTTCTTCCGGTTTAACACCAAGCTGTTCAACGATGATTTTCTTAACGCGTTCTTCGATAGTGCTCATTCTCTTAAATTTCCTATTAAAACTCGCTTTCGCGATGGTTTTCGTAGTGTATAAAATGTTGAAAAAGATGCAACAAAATCTCGGCTGGTCTAACCACGATTTTGTGCTATTTTGCGGTTTTCACCGCAAATAACGCAAATAAATTCCGAGCTAACTAGATCATATACATGCCGCCGTTGACATGCAACGTCTCACCCGTAATATAACCAGCCTCATCGGAGGCCAAAAAGGCAACAGCACTTGCGATCTCTTTCGCTTCCCCAAGTCGGTTCGCAGGAACTTGGCTCAAAATGCCTGCACGTTGTTCTTCTGTCAATGCCTGCGTCATATCGGTTTCGATAAAACCTGGCGCAACCACATTGACAGTAATGCCACGTGAGGCTACTTCGCGCGCCAGCGACTTGCTAAAACCGATCAGGCCCGCTTTCGCTGCCGCATAGTTCGCTTGTCCGCCGTTCCCCATGGTTCCCACTACGGAACCGATGGTGACGATACGGCCAAAGCGTTTTTTCATCATGGCACGTAACACCGCTTTTGACAGACGAAATACCGATGTCAGATTGGTGTCGATGATATCTTGCCACTCGTCGTCTTTCATTCGCATCAACAGGTTATCACGCGTAATGCCTGCGTTGTTGACCAAAATGTCGATTTCACCGAAATCCGCACGAATCGCTGTCAATACCGCTTCAACGGACGCCTGATCGGCGACGTTGAGCATATACCCTTTGCCATTGGCGCCCAACCACTCGCTGATGGCTTGCGCGCCATTTTCGCTGGTAGCGGTTCCCACCACTGTGGCACCGCGAGCCACCAGCGTTTCTGCTATCGCACGGCCAATACCGCGGCTTGCACCCGTTACCAGGGCAATTTTTCCTTCAAAGCTCATGGTACTCTCCGTTTTATTGTTCCAAGGCCGCAGACAGTGAAGCCGGATCGTTAACTGCCGCCGCACTCAGGGTGTCAACAATACGTTTTGTCAGCCCGGTCAACACGTTGCCTGGTCCCACTTCCAGCAAGCTCTCAACGCCTTGAGCAGCAACGTAGGAGACACACTCAGTCCAACGCACCGGGCTGTAAAGCTGTTTTACCAGCGCCGCACGAATGGCATCAGGATCGGTTTCGCTACGCGCATCAACGTTGTTAAGCACTGGAATGGCTGGCGTAGTAACCGTAATCGTTTTTAACGCCTCTGCCAGTTTTTCTGCCGCAGGTTTCATCAACGCGCAGTGGGAGGGCACACTCACCGGCAGCGGCAACGCACGCTTGGCCCCGGCGGCTTTGCAAGCTACACCAGCACGCTCAACGGCTTCTTTGTTACCCGCAATCACCACCTGTCCCGGCGAGTTGAAATTCACCGGAGAAACCACTTGCCCCTCTGCAGACGCTTCACAGGCAGCCGCAATAGCATCGTTATCCAGACCAATGATAGCGTACATCGCGCCCGTACCTTCCGGCACGGCTTCCTGCATCAGTTTGCCGCGCAGCTCAACCAGACGCACCGCTTCCTGAAAGTCCAGAGCACCGGCGCATACCAGTGCCGAATATTCACCCAGACTGTGGCCGGCCATCAGCGCGGGCTGTTTGCCGCCCTGCTGCTGCCACACCCGCCAAATCACCACCGACGCCGTCAACAGTGCCGGTTGGGTTTGCCAAGTTTTATTCAGTTCTTCCGCTGGGCCTTGTGCAGTGAGCTGCCACAAGTCGTAACCCAATACCTCAGAAGCCTGTGCAAAGGTTTCTTGTACTACCGGGTACTGTGCTGCCAGTTCAGCCAACATGCCGACTGTCTGGGAACCTTGCCCCGGAAATACCATTGCAAATTGCGTCATATTAAACGTCCCGTTTGATCAAAAACGAACCAGCGCAGAACCCCAGGTGAACCCGCCGCCAAAGGCTTCCAGCAGGATCAACTGACCGGGTTTTATCCGTCCATCGCGCACTGCTTCATCCAGCGCGCTGGGTACGGAAGCGGCCGACGTATTGCCGTGGCGATCGAGTGTCAGCACAACCTTGTCCATGCCCATACCCAATTTCTTCGCCGTGGCACTGATGATGCGCAGGTTAGCCTGATGCGGCACCAACCAGTCCAACTCGCTCTTATCGAGTTGTGCGGCATGCAGCGTTTCTTCAACGATATGCGCAAGTTCCGTTACGGCTACTTTGAACACTTCGTTGCCAGCCATGGTCAGATAGGCAGGTTGATCCTGATGCGCACGATCCTGATGAGGCAGCGTCAACAGGTGGCCATAGCGACCATCTGCATGCAGGTGGGTTGACAAGATGCCGGGTTGTTCCGACTGGCCCAACACCACCGCGCCCGCACCGTCACCGAACAGAATAATGGTACCGCGATCGGCAGGATCCAAAGTACGCGCCAGCGTATCTGAACCAATCACCAGCGCGTAATCTACCGCGCCGTTTTTAATGTATTGATCGGCAATGCTGAGCGCATAGGTAAACCCTGTGCAAGCCGCGGCGACGTCAAAAGCGATAGTATCGCGGATCTCCAGCATCTGCTGAATCTGACAGGCAGCACTCGGAAATGCGTGCGTAGAGGACGTGGTTGCAGCAATCAGCAAGCCAATCTTGTCCTTATCGATGCCCCCCATCTCCAGCGCGTTCAGCGCGGCCTGATGTCCCATGGTCGCCACGTTTTCATCCGGCCCGGCAATGCGGCGCTCACGGATACCGGTGCGCGTCACAATCCACTCATCGGAAGTGTCGACCAATTGTTCTAAATCAGCGTTCGTCCTGATTTGTTCAGGCAAAAAACTGCCCGTTCCGATTATTTTAGTATACATGTACGCTCAGTCACTCTTGGGTAATACAGTTTTCAAGCGCGCCGCAATCCTGTCGGGAAGTTGCCGCTGCACCGCCTGCATTGCCTGTTCGATAGCGACGGCAAACGCCCGTTGGTTTGCCGCGCCATGGCTTTTTATCACGGTGCCCCGCAGCCCTAACAGACATGCGCCATTATATTGATCAGGATTGAGATGACCGAACCGTTTCGCCAATCGCTTTTGGATAAAACAGCCGATCAACGTGAGCCACCACGCTTGCTTCGCTTTACGTCCGACATCCGTCGACGACGATTTTAGCAGTGACAGGAACATCCTTATCACGCCTTCCATCGTCTTCAATGTGACATTACCCACAAAGCCGTCACAGACCATCACGTCGGTTTTGCCCGTCAGTAACTCATTGCCTTCAAGATAACCAATATAGTTAATCGAGGGCGTATTCTTTAACTGCGCGGCCGCATCGCGAATCGCGGCCAAGCCTTTGGTCTCTTCTTCGCCGATGTTCAGCAGTGCAACGCGCGGATTGTGCAGCGACAGCACCTCTTCGGCCATCACTGAACCCATCACAGCAAACTGTACCAATTGCACACTGTCACACTCGACGTTGGCACCCAGATCCAGCACCACCGTTTTGCCCTGCTGCTGATGCGGCAACACCGTCACCAAAGCAGGACGATCAATACCTTCCAACGGCTTGAGCAACAGTTTCGCCAGTCCCATCAAGGCACCGGTATTTCCGGCACTCACGCACGCCTGTGCCCTACCCGTTTTAATCAGTTCCAGCGCAATGCGCATCGACGTACCACGACTGGCACGGATCGCCTGCGATGGACGCGCATCACTCACAATAACCGATTCAGCCGGCACAATTTCCAACCGGGACAGTAAAGCAGAATCGACTTTGGCGAGTAATGGATGAAGCGCAGCGGGATCGCCGACCAATAACAAGTGAAGACCCGGATTAGAAGCCAGTGCCTGCAATGCCGCAGGCACCGCTACGCAGGGACCGACGTCCCCGCCCATTGCATCTAACGCCAGTGTGAGGCGTGTCAAGGTATTGCCTCGCTAATAATTCGCGAGAATTATTTGGCAATAACCTTGCGACCGCGGTAGTAGCCATCCGCAGTGATGTGATGACGCAGATGAGTTTCGCCAGAAACTTTGTCTACGGAAACAGAAGAGGTGGTCAGGGCATCGTGAGCACGACGCATACCACGTTTGGAACGGCTAGGTTTGTTCTGTTGTACGGCCATGGACCTTACTCCTTAATTACTTACGCTTTAAACTGGCTAATACGGCAAACGGGTTCGGTTTCTCCACCTCTTCAGGCAGTTTACCGAACACCATGTCCGCTTCGGACACTTCACAGTGTTCAGAATCATGTACCGGAGCGATGGGCAATACGAGAATAATCTCATCTTCAACCATTGCCAGCAAATCGACCTCGCCAAACTCATCGACATCGATTGGCTCATACGCTTCCGGCAGAGCCTCTGCCTGCTCGTCATTGACGACAGGACTGAAACAAAATTTGGTGTGAATCTGATGTTCGAACAGCTTTTGGCAGCGCTGGCACATCAGCGTAACGGCCACTTGTGCACTGCCGTTAATCACCGCCAAGCGCTGATTATCGATATGAAACGATAAAGAGACCTGAACATCACTATCCACACTGACCACAGACTCGGCAACGCGTGCAACTGTGTAAACACCGACATAGTCTAAACGTTTTTGAGCCGTGCGAACCGCATCCAGGGTCAGGGGTAATTTTACCTCTTGCATAGGGTGCGCATACTAACGTCGTAACGACTTAGAGTCAAAGGAAAAGGCGGCGTTGTCTTACTATAGCTAAACAACTTAATTTTGATTACATTATTTAAATGAGCTATTCAATTGATTTTAGACGTAAAGTGATATCTACACGGGAAGAAGAAGGGTTGAGTATCCGAGAAACAGCGAAGCAATTTCGGATTGGCCCTGCCTCTGTATCGCGTTGGATTAATCAAATAGCGTCAAAAGCATCAACCACGCGTCAGCGAAAGAGCGATAAATCCGAGTTGATAAAAGATGTTGAACCATATCCAGATGCTTACCAAAAAGAACGTGCAGAGCGTTTTGGCGTTTGTCAGAAGGCCATTTGGCAAGCTCTTAAAAAGCTGGGATTGACCTATAAAAAAACGCTACGTCATCCGAAAGCCGACGAAAGCGCCCGGCAAGCATTTCAACAAAAAATACAACAGTATGGAAAAGAAGGAAAACCTATTGTTTTTATTGATGAAAATGGTTTTCCACACGATACCCCACGGACTCACGGCTATTCCCCAAAAGGTCAACGGTGTTTTGGCCTGAAGAACGGGGGAGCCAAGGGAAGAACAAATGTTATCGGCGCGTTATTAGGCACAACGCTGTTTGCTATCGGATTATTTGATATCAATATTAACAGCGATGTTTTCTATTCCTGGGTCACACAAGTCCTTATCCCAGTACTCCCTAAAAACAGTGTAATCGTGATGGACAATGCAACTTTTCACAAAAAACATAATATTCAACAAGTCATCATCGATGCAGGGTATATGGTGGAGTATTTGCCTACATATTCGCCAGATCTTAACCCCATTGAGCATAAATGGGCACAAGCAAAAAGCAAAAAAAGAGAGAGTGGTTGCGATACAGAGATTTTGTTCTCAGTCCATATGGTGTAATCAAAATTAAGTCGCTTGGCTATATTTTATCAAGATTCGCGATCGCCCAGATTCGCTTTCTCAGCGGCGCACAGTGTAAAATGCCTTTTTTGATTACGCTACAGTTTATCGTAAAAATTATGTCTCAGATTGTGCTTGCCTCTACCTCTCCTTACCGTAAAAGCCTGCTCGACAAGCTGGGACTGCCTTTTCAGTGTGCCAATCCCGATATCGATGAAACGCCACGTCCGCAAGAAAGCGCCGTCGCGCTGGTTGAGCGATTGGCACGGGAAAAAGCGCAAGCGCTGGCTACTTGCTATCCCACGCACCTGATTATCGGTGGCGACCAAGTTTGCATGCTTAACGGTGTTATTACAGGAAAACCGCTGATTGCGGAAAAGGCAGCGCAGCAGTTGCGTCAGGCCAGCGGTAACCGCGTCACCTTTTATACTGGTTTGGCGCTGCTCAACAGCGCCAGTGGCGCGTTGCAATCGCAGGTCGAGCCCTTTGAGGTGCATTTTCGTGCGCTGAGTGAGGAAGACATTGCGGCCTATCTGGCGCGAGAGCAGCCGTGGTACTGTGCAGGCAGTTTCAAAAGTGAAGGATTGGGGATTGCCCTGTTTGATAAACTTTCCGGACGCGACCCCAATACCTTGGTTGGCCTGCCGCTTATTGCGCTGTGCGAGATGCTGCGCCATGAGGGCGTCAACCCATTAACATGGACCGGATTAGGGTAACCAGCACGCACCGCGTCACAGTCCCTCTCGTTATCCTCGGCAAAAGCCGGGGATCCCTGTGAGAATAAACGCGTTTCTTCCGCACGAGATTCCCGCCTTCGCGGGAATGACGGTTGGTGGCGGGAGTTACTGTTTTAGCTAGATTACCAAACATCACTGATGCTATAACCAACCGACTTAAAAATGATTACAACAGATACCCTGATATGCGGCAAAAAAAGCATAGCTGGCTGTTATCAAAATAATGTCGGTTGGCTATATTTCTGCTGCCACAACACCTGTAAGCAGTGGCGTAATGCCCCATCAAGCGGCGCTTCGACACGCATCATCTCACCGGTGGCCGGATGCTCAAAGCTCAACGACTGCGCATGCAAGAACAAACGCGACAGCCCGGTAGCAGCCAGTTGCCGGTCAAATTCTCTGTCGCCATAGCGATCGTCAAACGCGATAGGATGGCCTGCGTGCAGCGTATGTACGCGGATCTGATGGGTGCGCCCCGTCACCGGACTGGCGCGCACCAGCGTCGCCTGCTCAAAACGATCTTCCACTTTGAAACGGGTTTCTGAGGGTTTCCCTTCGCTACTGACCCGCACTACGCGCTCGCCGCTCTGCAAAATATTCTTTAACAGCGGTGCCTGCACCACTTTGCAATGGGATTTCCACTGACCGCGTACCAGCGCCAGATAATTTTTCTGCATGCCCTTGAGCCGCAGTTGTTCATGCAGCGCACGCAGCGCCGAACGTTTTTTTGCTACCAGCAATACGCCTGAGGTATCACGATCGAGCCGGTGCACCAATTCCAGAAAGCGCACTTCAGGCCGCAGCGCGCGCAACCCTTCGATGACACCGAAGCTCAGCCTGCTGCCGCCATGCACCGCCGTGCCGGAGGGTTTATTGAGCACGATCAAGCTGTCATCTTCATACAAAATGCAATCGGCTAACGCGGTTACCTTATCGAGACTGGCTGACACCGCTGGTTCATCGCGTTCCGCTACGCGCACGGGAGGAACACGCACCACATCGCCATCCAGTAGCTTATATTCCGGCTTAGTACGTTTTTTGTTCACTCGCACCTCGCCTTTACGCAAGATGCGATAAATCATACTTTTCGGCACGCCTTTAAGCCGCGCCAGCAAAAAGTTGTCGATACGCTGCCCTGCTTCATCGGCAGAAACTGCGATAAATTGTACTGATGGATTCTCTGTTTTCATGATGCGCGATTCTAAATAGACCGTGCAGATAGCGCCACTCCTTTTTATGTGTTTAACTGTCTGTCAGGTACTTAATGGGCTGTTACCGAGATATTGGGCCAACTGATTGCCATCGAACGCGCGAACTTCAGTCATACTGCTCGCACATTTGATAAAAATCACGACAACAATCTTGTTGCACATCCATAAAGTCACCTTGCTATAACAGTACCAGCAATGGAATAATGCTGTGGTTTTACCCGCCTATCTTCCTGAAACAGTGGAAAGGGCAAAATAGGCAAATTTGCCTGATAACGCATAAACGCAGCAATGGCGTAAGACGTAATGCGTAATCAAGCAGTTAGCGGGCTGCGGATGGCAGCTTGACCGGTAAATGGAATCAGATCTGGTGACCCTTTTTCAGAAGCTGTTCCCTCAATAAATGTGCTGTTTTCCATCAGGAAATACAGGCTACCGAAATATGCGCCTCTATGCAAGCGACAACCGGGAGGTTGACGTCCCTGCGATAAGCCACGAGGCCATCGGTGAACCCGGTCATTCAGCATCTTTGTCCGTAGCTCTATCAATGATGCAAGTAAAAATAACGAGTAAGTTAAGATGAAAAGAATGTTAATTAACGCTACTCAGCAAGAAGAGTTGCGTGTTGCTTTGGTTGATGGTCAACGTCTCTACGATCTGGATATTGAAAGCCCAGGCCATGAGCAGAAAAAAGCCAATATCTATAAAGGAAAAATCACCCGCATCGAACCCAGTCTTGAAGCTGCTTTTGTTGATTACGGAGCAGAAAGACATGGTTTCCTTCCGTTAAAAGAGATTGCTCGCGAATACTTCCCCAGTAACTATGCCTCCCACGGTCGTCCCAACATCAAAGACGTGTTGCGCGAAGGACAGGAAGTTATTGTTCAGGTTGACAAAGAAGAGCGTGGCAACAAGGGCGCAGCGCTGACTACCTTTATCAGCTTGGCGGGCAGCTATCTGGTGTTGATGCCGAATAACCCGCGCGCAGGTGGCATTTCTCGTCGCATTGAAGGCGACGATCGCACAGAATTGAAAGAAGCACTGAGCTCGCTCGAACTGCCTGATGGCATGGGGCTTATCGTGCGTACCGCTGGTGTCGGCAAATCTGACGATGCGCTCCAGTGGGATCTGGCGTTCCGTCTGAAACACTGGGATGCCATCAAAAAAGCGGCAGAAGGTCGCCCTGCCCCTTTCCTGATTCATCAGGAAAGCAATGTTATTGTTCGCGCATTCCGCGATTATTTACGCCCGGATATCGGTGAAATTCTTATCGATAACCCGAAAATCCTCGACCTTGCCAAAGAGCATATTTCTGCCTTGGGCCGTCCAGATTTCAGCAGCAAAATCAAATTGTACAGCGGTGAAATTCCGTTGTTCAGCCACTATCAGATCGAATCGCAGATTGAATCCGCTTTCCAGCGTGAAGTGCGCTTGCCTTCTGGCGGCTCGATTGTCATCGATACCACAGAAGCATTGACGGCGATCGATATCAACTCGGCCCGTGCAACACGCGGCGGTGATATCGAAGAAACCGCCTTCAACGCCAACCTCGAAGCGGCTGATGAAATCGCCCGCCAGTTGCGTCTGCGTGACCTCGGTGGCTTGATTGTTATCGACTTTATCGACATGACCCCGGTTCGCCACCAGCGCGAAGTGGAAAACCGCCTGCGCGATGCCGTTCGTCAGGATCGCGCCCGTATTCAGATTGGTCGCATCTCTCGCTTCGGCCTGCTGGAAATGTCTCGTCAACGGTTGAGCCCGTCGCTCGGTGAATCCAGCCATCACGTCTGTCCGCGCTGTAGCGGGACGGGCACTATCCGTGATAACGAATCCCTGTCGCTCTCTATCCTGCGTTTGATTGAAGAAGAAGCGCTGAAAGAGAACACCCAGGAAGTTCACGCTATCGTACCGGTGCCTATCGCGTCTTATCTGCTGAACGAAAAACGCGAAGCCGTGAATGCCATTGAGAAACGTCAGGGTGGCGTTCGTGCCGTTATCGTACCGCACGATGGTATGCAAACGCCGCACTACCACGTTATGCGTGTGCGTAAAGGTGAAGAAAAGACCACGCTCAGCTATCTGCTGCCGCAGCGTCTTGATGCAGAGGCACAACAGGTTCAGGAAGAGCAATCTCTGGAGCGCAAGATTCCTGAGCAACCGGCCTTGGCCACGTTCACCATGCCTGACTTGCCTGAATCGCCAGTAATCACACCGAAACCAGCAACAAAAACAGCGCCAGAGCAAGTTTCTGCGCCTGCAACGCTTGGGCTGTTTGGCCGTCTGTTCGGCGCGTTGAAAAACATGTTCACCAGCGCGGAAAGCCAACCGGAAAGCACCAACACGCAAGAAACCGCCTCGACGGAGCAACGGCAAGAGCGTCGTTCCGGTCGTCGTCAAGGATCGGGCAACCGTCGCGATCGTAATCGACGTGATGGCGCACGTGACGGCCGTGATGGTAACAAAGAAAGCCGTGACAGCAACCGCGAATCACGGGATGAGAAGCGTCGCAACAAACGTCAGAACGCGCCAGCGGTGACAGAATCTGCCGCTCCTGTTGAAGAAGCGGTAGAAAAAGCACCACGTGACGATCAGCAACGTCGTGAACAACGTGCAGAGCGTCAACGTCGTCGTCAGGATGAAAAACGTCAGGCCCAGCAAGATGTTAAAGCCCTAAACCGCGATGAAGAAAGCGCACAGGATGAGGGTGAACAGGAGAAACCGACGCCGGTAATGCCGCGCCGTCAGCGCCGCCAGTTAACACAGAAAGTGCGTATCATTGACGGTGACGCAGCACACGCTGAAAGCCAGGTTGAAGCATCAACATCCCCTGCACCGGTAGCAGAACACGCGCTGCCACTGTTGACGGATGCCGTGACAAACGCGCCTGCGGAGACTGAAGCCAACGCAGAGCAGGCAGAGGCGGGCCGTAGTGATGCCAATATGCCACGCCGCTCGCGCCGTTCACCGCGTCATCTGCGCGTGAGTGGTCAACGTCGTCGTCGCTATCGTGATGAGTGTTATCCGACACAATCGCCGATGCCGTTGGCGCAGGCTTCTGCTTCGCCGGAGATGGCATCCGGTAAAGTGTGGGTCCGCTATCCGGTGGCTGCATTGGCACAAAACGACGAACAATCGACTGAGCTGGCACCAGCTGTCGAAGCACCCATTGTGGCACTGCCAGTCATTGCTGCACTTGACGAGCAAATACAGCCTGTTGCAGCACCTGCAACGGACATCGTCAGCGCACCACTCGTAGACGACACGGTTAGTCCTGCGCCGGTTGCAGCTGAAAATGTCGCACAAGACTCGGTCGAAACACCTGTTACCGTTGAACAGGCTGTAGTCCCTGAGGCGGTCGTAACAACAGAACCCGTTGAGGTTGCTGATGCAGAAGTGACTGAGCCTGTCGCTGGCACGGAAACCACCTCAGAGCAAAGCCCAGTTGTCGAGGAACAGCCGGTGGTAACACCAGCGGTACCCGCAGCTAGCGCTGGACAGGCACCTGTTGAAGCCGTTGAGGAACACGCCGCAGTAGCGGCGATTCCTCAGGCAACAGAAGAAACCGCACCAGCGATTGCTGAAGTTGAAACGACTGAAGTCGAAACCGCTGAAACGGCCGTGACAGCAGCCGACGCGATTGAGACCGTTGCACCCATTGCCGCTGTCGAACCTGCGCCCGTGCTTGCCGAGCCTTCTGTTTCGACCACGACTCGTGCGGTACAACCGTTACGCAGTATGGCTAAACAACAGCACTCAGCCTCCGCACCGATGACCAAAGCGCCTGCGCCAGCCTACGATGCGGAAGCACCGCGCCACAGCGATTGGGTACGCCCGACCACCGAGTTCGCCGTTAAAGGCAGCGCGGGTGGTCACTCTGCCGTCAACCACGCGACCGCAGCAGCAGCAAAACCCGCCGCGTTTGAGTAAATACGCCATCCAGGCACAAAAAACCCCTCTTCGGAGGGGATGCTTTAAGACTTATCATCCTGAAATAAAAGGATTTATTTCTACAATTATCCACAAATCGTCCACATCGAACATCAAGGCTCCAATTTTTGGGCCTTCTCTTTCATCCCCTCCCACTAAATCGCCACGTAAGGCTTCATTCTGCTCATTACGTTAGTCAATTCTGTCATGTGATTACGGTTCTTCCGACACGCTACCGGGGTTGAATGATGAATTATAGCTAAACGACTTAATTTTGATTACATTATTTAAATGAGCTATTAAATTGATTTTAGACGTAAAGTGATATCTGAGTTATTAGCAAATCTGGTGTATGGCGATCAGGCTACGTTCCGCTCTGATGCTTCGTGAATTTGTTCTCCATCCTTAAATTGGACGTTGCTTACAACCAGGGTCAGCAGGTCAAATCCTCTTAGTCGGTTCCAGCTTTTCTGAGCTGACTGGAGCAGCTTAAATACCATACCATTGACAGGGTTGTTTCTCTCGAACCACCGTTCTTCGCGCCTCTGCTTCGTAGCCTCACAGTCGCAAAAGCCGATTCAATCGGATTTGTCGTTCTTATTGACGCCCAGTGCTCTGACGGGAAGTCGTAGAATGCCAGCAGTTCTTCTCGAGCTTTCTCCAGCTTCTTCATCGCTGCAGGATACTTCGCTGAAAACCTTGCCAACAAAACATCAAAGGCTTCATTAGCGGCATCGCGGCTCTCTGCTAGCCAAACCTCCCACAGCTCAGCCTTAACTTTCGGTTGCATGGCTTTGGGGTGTGAAGCCAACACATTAGCGGTTTTGTGCACCCAACAGCGTTGGTGCTGCGTGTCCGGGAATATCTTTGCCATTGCATTCCAAAAACCAAGGGCACCGTCTCCCGTAGCCAGCTTCGGAGATACGGTTAGGCCACGTGCTCGCAGGCCATTAAGAAGTTCGGCCCAGTTTGCTTCTGACTCTCGATAAACATCTTCGACCGCAAGCAGCTCCTTACGTCCATGCTCAGTGACGCCGATAATGAGCAGCAGGCAAAGGCGATCATCTTGCCTGACATGGCTGTATATGCCATCGGCCCAGAAATAAACGTAGCGCGTATCGCTTAAATCACGCAGGCACCATTGCCTGTGCTCTTCAAGCCATTGCTGTTTCAGTCTGCTGATAGTACTGGCAGAGAGGGCATTAGCTTTTTCACCGAGAAGCGCCCTCAGGGCTTCGTGAAAATCACCGGTGGATATGCCTCGCAGGTACAGCCATGGTATAGCCAACCGACTTAAAAATGATTACAGCCAATGCCCTGATATGTGGCAAAAAAATACAGCTAATTGTTATCAAAATAATGCCGCTTGGCTATACAGCATGGGCCTTTTGCTGACGTTATAGTCTCCCTAACGTCAGTTTTAGTGCAGTGTGTTTACGTTATATCCAACCCCGCACACAGTGGTGGCTAAGCGATAGTAGTCACCACTGTGCAGGCTTATGCCGCCAAGGTGTGCTGAGCCATGTCAGTCAGAAGTCCAGCAATGAAGTCGATACGCTCTGGCCTTTCGCTGAGGTCTTTAATAAATTTCAAGCGGGTAGGGCCATCCAAACGATAGACGCGAGGATCGCTCTGTAACAGGCCAATCAGATGTGCAGGATCGACCCTGTTATGGGCACTGAACTCGATAAATCCGCCTTTTTCGTTGCCCTCGATACGTTTGATGCCCAGCGATTGCGCGTGCTGGCGCAGCGCGGCAATCTGCAACAGATGGCGCGTGGCATCCGGCAGGGTACCAAAGCGATCGATAAGTTCCACTTTCAGCTCTTCCAATGCGCTATCGTCCTTGGCGCTGGCAATGCGCTTGTAGAATGACAGTCGCGTGTTGACGTCAGGGATAAAGGCCTCCGGCAGCAAGGACGGTAGGCGTAATTCCACCTCGGTTCGACTGCTGATCAGATCTTCCAAAGAGGGTTCGCGCCCGGCTTTGAGCGCATCGACCGCGCTTTCCAGCAGTTCCATATAGAGTGAAAAACCGACGGTTGTCATTTGCCCGCTTTGATCTTCGCCAAGCAGTTCACCCGCGCCGCGAATCTCCAAATCATGGGTTGCCAGTGCAAAGCCTGCACCCAAATCCTCCAGTGATGCGATGGCTTCCAGACGCTTGTGCGCATCGGTACTCATCACCTTCGGATTTGGCGTCAGCAGATAAGCATAGGCCTGATGGTGCGAACGTCCGACGCGCCCGCGCAACTGGTGCAACTGGGCCAAACCGAAATGGTCTGCGCGCTCAATGATGATGGTGTTGGCGCTGGGAATATCGATGCCGGTTTCGATGATGGTTGTGCACACCAGAACATTAAAACGTTGATGATGGAAATCGCTCATTACCCGTTCCAGATCCCGTTCGCGCATTTGGCCGTGACCAATCGTGATGCGCGCTTCAGGCACCAACTCCGCCAGGCGTTGAGCGGCTTTCTCGATGTTTTCTACGTCGTTGTAGAGGTAATAAACCTGTCCGCCGCGCAGAATTTCACGCAGCATCGCTTCACGCACCAACAGGCCATCGTATTCGCGAACAAAGGTTTTTACCGCCAGACGGCGCGCGGGCGGTGTGGCAATAATCGAGAGATCGCGCATCCCGCTCATCGCCATGTTCAGAGTACGTGGGATCGGTGTGGCGGTCAGCGTCAGGATATCCACGTTAGCACGCATCGCTTTGATACGCTCCTTGTGGCGCACGCCAAAGCGGTGCTCTTCATCCACAATCAGCAGCCCAAGGTCGCGCCAGTGCACGTCACTTTGCAGCAGTTTGTGGGTGCCAATCAGAATGTCTACCTTGCCTTCCTGCGTTTGTTCCAGCACCTGCGTCTGTTCTTTGGCACTGCGGAAACGGGAGAGCATTTCGATACGAATGGGCCAATTGGCAAAGCGATCGCGGAAATTGTCGTAATGCTGTTGTGCCAGCAGAGTGGTCGGCACCAGCACGGCTACCTGTTTGTGGTTTTCCACCGCGAGGAACGCGGTGCGCATCGCAACTTCGGTTTTACCGAAGCCGACGTCACCGCATACCAGCCGGTCCATTGCCAGCGGCTGACACATATCGCTCAGTACGGCATTGATGGCTTGCGCTTGATCCGGTGTGGTTTCGAATGGGAACCCCTCGCAGAAAAGTTGGTATTGTTCGCGATCGTGCTTAAAGGCAAATCCGCTTTTCGCTGCGCGCTGCGCGTAGATATCCAGTAGTTCGGCTGCCACATCGCGTACTTTCTCTGCCGCTTTTTGCCGCGCACGTGACCAGGCATCGCCGCCCAGTTTGTGTAATGGTGCATTTTCATCGCCCCCACCGGAATAACGGCTGATGAGGTGCAATGACGAAACCGGAACATAGAGTTTATCTTCCCCTGCGTAGGTCAGGATCATGTACTCTGCGGTGATGCCACCGGCTTCCAGCGTCGTGAGGCCGACGTAACGCCCAACGCCGTGCTCCAGATGCACCACCGGCTGGCCCGGATGCAGTTCGGCCAAGTTGCGGATCAGTGTATCGGTATTAATGGTGCGACGGCTGTCCTGACGTCGACGTACAATGCGTTCACCGAGCAGATCGCTTTCACAAATCAAGGCGCGTTGGCGCAGCGTGTCGATAAAACCGTGCTCGCTGGCACCGATAATCAGATAAGCGCCGGGTTTGTCCGCCTGATCCAAGCGGGTAATTGGCGCTGGTGCCAGTTTGATGCGTGCCAGTAATTCCTGAAGGGTTTCACGACGCCCCTCGCTTTCAACGGAAAAGATCACCTGTCCGGTAAAACCTTCCAAAAAACGTCGCAGTGCATCCAGCGGCGCTTTGTTCTGATGCTGGATGGCGATGTCCGGAAGCGTTTGGTAACCGAGGTTGCGGTGCGCTGCTTTTTCCGTCAGCGTTTCTTTGCTGAGCTGAACGCGCGGCCAGGCTTTCAGTTCACTGAACAACGCATCGACTCGCAACCACAAGGTGTCCGGCGTTAACAGAGGACGCATCGGGTCTACGCGGCGGCTTTCAAAACGTTGTTGAATATCGGACCAAAAGCGGGTAGCGCTTGCTTCAAGATCGCCTGTATTAACCAACAGCGTATTGCTGGGGAGATAGCTGAACAGCGTGCTGAGCGGCTGTTCAAAAAACAGTGGTTGCCAATATTCAATGCCCGCAGGCCAGGTGCCTTTGCTGACCTGTTGATAAATATGCTCGGCATCACGACGCACTTCAAAGGTTTCGCGCCATTGGCTGCGAAAGCGTTCGATGGCATTTTTGTCGGTAGGAAATTCATGCGCAGGTAGCAGGCTGATTTGTGCCACTTCGTGCAACGTGCGCTGGTTATCAACATCAAATACGCGCAGGCTATCTACGTCATCATCGAAAAAATCGATGCGGTAGGGTTCTTCACTGCCCATGGGGAAGAGGTCCAGCAGCGCACCGCGCGTGGCAAACTCCCCGTGTTCCATTACCTGATCGACACTGCGATAGCCTGCCTGCTCCAACTGCGCGCGCAGTTTATCGCGCGACAGGCGTTGTCCTTTTTTCACCATCAACGCATGGCCGTGCAGGAAGGTGTGCGGGCACACCAACTGCATTAGCGTATTGACTGGCAACACCAGTACGCCGCGGGTCATTTCAGGGAGGTGATACAGTGTGGAGAGACGCGCCGAGATGATCTCTTGATGCGGCGAGAAACTGTCGTAAGGCAGCGTCTCCCAGTCAGACAACGTGGTGACCGGATGCACCGTAAACTGCTGAAGTTCATCGCGTAGCCGCAGCGCGTTTTGCATATCGGGTGCGATAAGTACAACCGGCCCGGCGTGGCGTTCAATGATGTCGGCACACTCAACGGCACAGGCAGCGCCGGTTAGTTGGCCTAACAGACGTTGTTCACCCGCTTTTATGGGCAGAGCATAGCGATTTTTTTCAGGCATATTCCGAATATCTGGTGTTGCCCCGTTCCAGCATAAGAAAAAGCAGTGTAGAAAGCGGGGTAGGGTTCCATAAAGTGATATGACCCTTTATTATCCTTGATCACTTTGCTTTAGCAACCTTATCCAGACGGATTTCATGTATCAACCTGTCGCTTTATTTATTGGCCTGCGTTATATGCGTGGGCGAGCATCGGATCGCTTTGGGCGATTTGTCTCCTGGTTATCGGCCATTGGCATCACGTTAGGCGTCATGGCGCTGGTGACCGTATTGTCGGTGATGAACGGATTTGAACAGGAGCTTGAGGAGAGCATCCTGGGATTGATGCCGCAGGCGGTGGTGACCACAGCGAGCGGTTCACTTGACCCACAGGCATTGCCTGCATCATCGTTGAGCACCTTACAGGGCATAACGCGCATAGCGCCAATCACCACGGGTGAAGTGGTGTTGCAAAGCGCGCGCAGTGTGGCAGTCGGAGTCATGCTGGGCATTAATCCCGATGAACCCGAGCCTTTGTCGCGTTTTTTGAAAAATACCTCGCTCACTCAACTTCAAGCGGGTGAATACCAGGTGATCCTTGGCGAGCAGTTGGCCTCTCAACTTGGGGTCAAACGTGCTGAACAACTGCGTATTATGGTCACCGGTGCCAGTCAACTCACGCCAATGGGGCGCATTCCCAGTCAGCGCTTGTTTACCGTAGCAGGTACCTTTGCCGCAGGTAGTGAAGTGGATGGTTACCAGATGCTGGTGAATCAGCAGGATGCGTCGCGTCTGATGCGTTACCCGACCGGGCACATAACCGGTTGGCGCCTGTGGCTGGAAAACCCGTTGGATATTGTGGCGTTCAGTGCACAGCCGGTGCCACAAGGGTTGGTGATGAAAGATTGGTGTGAGCGCAAGGGCGAACTGTTTCAGGCCGTTCGCATGGAAAAAAATATGATGGGGCTGTTGTTGAGCCTGATCGTCGCCGTCGCGGCGTTCAATATCATTACGTCGTTAGGGTTGTTGGTGATGGAAAAGCAGGGAGAGGTGGCCATTTTGCAAACGCAGGGGCTGACCCAACGCCAGATTATGGCGGTGTTTATGGTACAGGGGGGAAGCGCCGGGGTGGTTGGTGCTCTGCTGGGCGCAGTGCTCGGTACGCTGTTGGCTAGCCAGATCAATACGCTGATCCCGGCATTGGGGCTGTTGCTGGATGGTGCCGCGCTACCCGTTCATATTGATGCGGTGCAGGTGGTGACCATCGCGCTAGTGGCGATGATCGTTGCCCTGCTGTCTACCCTTTATCCTTCCTGGCGCGCCGCCGCCGTTCATCCCGCAGAGGCTTTACGCTATGAATGATTCCCTGTTGTTGCAATGTAATGATCTGTGCAAGACCTACCAAGAAGGGAAGCTGTCCACCGAAGTGCTGCATCATGTGACATTCAGCATGCAGGCCGGCGAAATGATGGCGATTGTCGGTAGTTCCGGTTCGGGGAAAAGTACCCTGTTGCATCTGCTGGGCGGGCTGGATGCGCCCAGCACGGGTGATGTTATCTTCAAAGGTCAGGCGCTCAGTGGGCTCTCCGCCGCCGCTAAATCGGCGCTGCGCAACCGTGAACTGGGCTTTATCTACCAGTTTCACCATTTATTGCCGGATTTCACCGCGTTGGAAAATGTGGCGATGCCACTGCTGATTGGCAACACGCCGCCTGCGCAGGCGCAGGATCAGGCGCGCGCTATGCTGGCCGCCGTGGGTCTGTATGCACGGCGCGAGCACCGTTCTAGCGAATTGTCCGGCGGGGAACGTCAGCGCGTGGCCATCGCCCGCGCGTTGGTGAATAACCCGTCGCTGGTGCTGGCGGATGAGCCTACGGGTAACCTCGATCAGCGCACGGCGGATACCATTTTTGAACTGCTGGGCGAGTTAAACGTGCGTCAGAGCACCGCGTTTCTGGTGGTGACTCACGATTTGTCGCTGGCTGCGCGTTTGCGTCGCCAGCTGGAGATGCGTGACGGGCAACTTCAGCAAGAGTTAACCCTGATGGGAGCCGCGCAATGAGTTTTCCCCCGCTCTCCCTGCTGATTGGCCTGTGTTTTAGCCGTGGCCGTCGGCGCGGTGGCATGGTTTCCCTGATTTCGGTGATCTCCACCATCGGTATTGCGCTCGGGGTGGCGGTGCTGATCGTCGGCCTCAGTGCGATGAACGGCTTCGAACGTGAATTGAAAAATCGTATTTTGGCTGTGGTGCCTCATGGTGAAATGGAACCGGTCAATCCGCCCTTCACCGGCTGGCAGAACATGCTGCCTAAAATTGAGCAGGTGCCTAGTATTGTTGCCGCTGCGCCCTATGTGCATTTTACTGGGCTGCTGGAGAGCGGTGCCAGACTGCGCGCGATACAGATGAAAGGCGTCGATCCGCAACAGGAACAACGCCTCAGTACTTTGCCAACGTTTGTGACAGGAAATGCGTGGGCCAATTTCAAAGCAGGTGAGCAGCAGGTTATTCTCGGCAAGGGCGTTGCTCAGGCGCTTGAGGTGAAAACCGGGGATTGGGTGACGGTGATGATCCCCAATAGCGATCCGCAAATGAAGCTGTTGCAGCCGAAGCGCATTCGCCTGCACGTGAGCGGTATTCTGCAACTTAGCGGGCAACTCGATCACAGTCTGGCGTTGATCCCGTTGGCTGACGCGCAGCAGTATCTTGACATGGGTGATGATGTCAGCGGCATTGCCATCAAGGTCGACGACGTGTTTGCCGCCAGCAAACTGGTGCGTGACGCGGGGAAAGTGACCGACACCTATATCTATATTCGTGACTGGATTGGCACCTACGGTTACATGTACCGCGACATCCAGATGATTCGGACTATCATGTATTTAGCGATGGTACTGGTGATTGGCGTTGCCTGTTTTAACATTGTTTCCACGCTGGTGATGGCGGTGAAAGACAAAAGCAGCGATATTGCCGTATTGCGCACCTTGGGGGCGAGCGACAGGCTGATCCGTGCCATTTTCATCTGGTATGGACTACTGGCAGGTCTGCTTGGCTGTGTGATCGGTGCCGTGATCGGGGTGGTGGCGACGTTACAGCTGAGTGTGATCATGCACGGGATTGAATCGCTGACCGGACACCATTTTCTGTCGGGCGATATCTATTTTATCGATTTTCTGCCGTCAGAATTGCACATGATGGATGTGGTTTTGGTACTGCTCACCGCCGTGGTGTTGAGCTTGCTGGCCAGTTGGTATCCGGCGCGGCGCGCCAGCCGTATTGAGCCCGCTCGCGTGCTAAGCGGGCAATAGCGCTACGGCCACTTGCAATCGCATAACCTATTCAGCCACAGAGGAGTGAGCCATGTATAGTCAAGCGACTTAATTTTGATTACACCATATGGACTGAGAACAAAATCTCTGTATCGCAACCACTCTCTCTTTTTTTGCTTTTTGCTTGTGCCCATTTATGCTCAATGGGGTTAAGATCTGGCGAATATGTAGGCAAATACTCCACCATATACCCTGCATCGATGATGACTTGTTGAATATTATGTTTTTTGTGAAAAGTTGCATTGTCCATCACGATTACCCTGTTTTTAGGGAGTACTGGGATAAGGACTTGTGTGACCCAGGAATAGAAAACATCGCTGTTAATATTGATATCAAATAATCCGATAGCAAACAGCGTTGTGCCTAATATAGCCAAGCGACATTATTTTGATAACAATTAGCTGTATTTTTTTGCCACATATCAGGGCATTGGCTGTAATCATTTTTAAGTCGTTTGGCTATAAGGCGAACCACAACTAATCTGAGTGTCAGAGCTACGCTTGGCTGAACTTTCACTCTCCGTCCGGTGTTCTTGTCTTTCCGCTTCGCTTTTGCTGTTCGCGTTATGATCACGGATGTTTCCCCGATCTCCATATTGGCTTTTTTCCCTTTCCAGCCAACCTGTCCGTTTGCGATAAATGGCAGATCGTCTGCAATTTCACCAATTTTACGGGTGTCACCGCCCCACTCGGCCCGATGCCCTTCCTTTCCCCGGATAAGCCAACATATTCCCTGGGAGCTTAATGTGCGCATATGCTCGATATAGCTAAACGACTTAAAAATGATTACAGCCAATGCCCTGATATGTGGCAAAAAAATACAGCTAATTGTTATCAAAATAATGTCGCTTGGCTATATGCGTGGCGGGGATGATGGTGCGCTGTTTACTGCTAACCTGCCTGCAACCATGGGAAAACCACTACAGGCGGATTTGCAACGCCTGTCGCAGCGTGATGTGCGCATGACCAACGATGCCAGCTGCTTTGCCCTTTCGGAAGCTTGGGAGGGTGAATTCCGTCAGTATCCTGTGGTGTTGGGGCTGATCCTTGGCACCGGTGTCGGTGGTGGTCTGGTGATTAACGGCGAAGTGATTGATGGTCGAAACGGCATTACCGGCGAATTCGGCCATTTCCGGCTACCGGTGGATGCACTGGATATTATGGGGGAGGATATCTCTCGGGTGAAATGCGGCTGTGGTCAATCTTGCTGTATTGAAAATTATATTTCTGGCTGAGTTTTTGAATAGCTTTATGCGCATACCTATGGCGAAAGTCTTAATGCTGTCAGCATTATTCGCCACTATCGGGCGGGTGAAGCAAACGCGCTGGCGCACGTCGATCGCTATATGAGCGTGCTGGCGGCCTGCGTGGGGAATCTGTTGACAATGTTTGACCCCCATTTGCTGGTGCTGGGCGGTGGGTTGTCTAACTTCTACGAGATCTATCAGTTTCTCCCGACGCGGTTGCCTGAGTATTTGCTGCCGGTTGCGCACTTACCGCGCATTGAGAAGGCACACTATGGTGATGCAGGTGACGTTCGGGGCGCTGCCCTGCTGCACTTTTCTTCGCAGCAGTTTTTTTAGCGGTAAACGCTTATTGGCAATCAAGCAGGCAGCGTTATACTCTAAATAATTCGAGTTGCAGGAAGGCGGCAAGGGAGAGAATCCCGATGAGCTTACTCAGGTAAGTGATTCGGGTGAGCGGACGCAGCCAACGCACATGCAGCTTGAAGTATGACGGGTATAGACGCTTTCCACCCAGCTTTCACAGGAGCAGACATGCATACGCGTCAAAGGATGATCCGGTTTCATCAAGGAAAGCGACTGCGTCAGCAGCGTCTGCGTTCACGTATTTTCCATAAGGATTATCTGGCGGTGAATGAATCAAAAAGCCCGCGCGTGGTGGTTCTGACCGGCGCGGGGATTTCAGCAGAATCTGGCATCCGCACCTTTCGTGCGGCGGATGGTCTGTGGGAAGAGCACCGGGTGGAAGATGTCGCCACGCCGGAAGGATTTCAACGCGATCCGCAACTGGTGCAGGCGTTTTACAACGCGCGCCGTAAGCAGTTGCAGCAGCCAGAGGTGGTGCCCAACGCAGCGCATCTGGCGTTAGCCAATCTTGAGGCGGCGCTCGGAGATAACTTCCTGTTGGTGACGCAAAATATCGATAACCTGCACGAGCGTGCGGGCAGCCAACGGGTTGTTCATATGCACGGTGAATTGCTCAAGGTGCGCTGTTGCCAGAGTGGACAGGTTATCGACTGGACCGGTGATATCGCTGCTGATGAACGCTGCCACTGTTGCCAGTTTCCCGCGCGACTGCGCCCACACGTGGTGTGGTTCCGAGAAATGCCTCTTGGTATGGAACGTATCTATCAGGCGCTGGCGCAGGCCGATTATTTCATCGCTATCGGAACGTCCGGTCATGTTTATCCGGCGGCGGGATTCGTTCATGAAGCGCACACCCATGGTGCTTACACCATAGAACTGAATCTCGAGCCGAGTCAGGTTGAGAGCAAGTTTGATGAAAAAATCTACGGCGCGGCGACAGAAGTGATGCCAGAGTTTGTCGGCGCTTGGTTGACAGGGCGGCGTAAAGTGGCGTTTTGATCGCTACTCGGCACTTGGAATGCCTTAGCGAGATGAACGGCGTGCAGTGACGCTACACGAAATGACGGTCGAGTTAAGCAGAGTTGAGTTTGCGGGTGTGACCGCAGTGTACAGGATAGCGTTATGCACTCATTGAACAAGGGATACTCGCTGTTACGTTTACGTGTACTAGCTCAGACCTGAGCTGACAGTTACCGATTATTTATACAGGTGTCTGTCAGATTACATCTGGTTCAGATTCTTTTCTGCCCAGATCCGTTTTCCATCGAGTAAAGTGACCATCGGCGTACGCCCGCAGCACATTTTTCCCTGATGAGTTCGCTCATTATTGTAATGCCACAACCAGTTGTCCAGATCTACCTGCAGGCTTTCCAGGTCTCCATATAACTTCTTGCGGAACGTAACCTGATAAAAATCCTGCAAAATGGTTTTATGGAAGCGCTCGCAGATGCCGTTCGTCTGCGGAGACATCGCCTTCGTTTTCGTATGCTCGATATCGTTGATAGCCAGATAAAGCTGATAATCATGCTGCTCCACTTTACCACAGTACTCCGTACCCCTGTCGGTCAGTATTCTCAGCACCGGCAGTCCCTGAGCCTCGTAGAACGGGAGTACGCGATCATTGAGCAGGTTGGCGGCGGTGAGCGGTGTTTTATTCGTATACAGCTTGCAGTGCGCCACTTTCGAGTACGTATCCACGAACGTCTGCTGGTAGATACGGCCCACCCCCTTCAGATTGCCCACGTAGAAGGTGTCCTGCGAGCCCAGATACCCGGGATGTGCCGTCTCTATTTCACCGCAGGCCTCATCATCGTGCGCCTTCTTCTCCAGGGCTGCGATTTGAGCGTCGGTAAGGACAATGCCTTCTCTGGCAACCTTTTCCTCAAGCGCCTTCAGGCATTTACGGAAGTTCTCAAGGTCGTGTCGTTGCCAGATGGAGCGCACGCCGCTGCCGGAGATAAATACGCCTTTTTTACGCAGCTCATTACTGGTCCGGTGCTGCCCATGGGGCGGGAACTCAATAGCATAATCAACAAGCGCGCGTTCAGTGGCTTCGTCGGCGCGCTTCTTCAGGTTCGGAACCCGGCGGTTCTGGTTAACCAGCGCATCAATGCCGCCTTCAGCAGCCAGTTCCTGATAACGGTAAAATGTATAGCTAAACGACTTAATTTTGATTACATTATTTAAATGAGCTATTCAATTGATTTTAGAGGTAAAGTTATATCTACACGGAAAGAAGAAGGGTTGAATATCCGAGAAACAGCGAAGCAATTTCGGATTGGCCCTGCCTCTGTATCGCGTTGGATTAATCAAATAGCGTCAAAAGCATCGACCACGCGTCAGCGAAAGAGCGATAAATCCGAGTTGATAAAAGATGTTGAACCATATCCAGATGCTTACCAAAAAGAACGTGCAGAGCGTTTTGGCGTTTGTCAGAAGACCATTTGGCAAGCTCTTAAAAAGCTGGGATTGACCTATAAAAAAACGCTACGTCATCCGAAAGCCGACGGAAGCGCCCGGCAAGCATTTCAACAAAAAATACAACAGTATGAAAAAGAAGGTAAGCCTATTGTTTTTATTGATGAAAGTGGTTTTCCACACGATACCCCACGGACTCACGGCTATTCCCCAAAAGGTCAACGGTGTTTTGGCCTGAAGAACGGGGGAGCCAAGGGAAAAACAAATGTTATCGGCGCGTTATTAGGCACAACGCTGTTTGCTATCGGATTATTTGATATCAATATTAACAGCGATGTTTTCTATTCCTGGGTCACACAAGTCCTTATCCCAGTACTCCCTAAAAACAGTGTAATCGTGATGGACAATGCAACTTTTCACAAAAAACATAATATTCAACAAGTCATCATCGATGCAGGGTATATGCTGGAGTATTTGCCTACATATTCGCCAGATCTTAACCCCATTGAGCATAAATGGGCACAAGCAAAAAGCAAAAAAAGAGAGAGTGGTTGCGATACAGAGATTTTGTTCTCAGTCCATATGATGTAATCAAAATTAAGTCGCTTGGCTATAACGGATAAATTGACGCGTCCGTTGACGGAGCTGTCCGGCGGCGAGTGGCAACGTGTACATCTTGCCGCCGTATTCTTACAGGCATGGCCTTCGCTGAATCCTTATGCTCGCCTGTTGGTGCTCGATGAGCCCGCCACTGGTCTGGACGTAGCGCAACGCGTGGCGCTTGATGCCATGCTGAAAGTGTTGTGTCAGGTAGGGTTGATTGTGCTAGCCAGCGCTCATGATTTAAATCATAGCTTACAGCAGGATGATGATATATGTTTGATTTCAAAAGGTAAATTGATTGATGCTGGCGACGCAGCAGGCGTCATGCAGCCTGAACGACTGGCCCCGGTTTTTGGCATATAGCCAACCGACTTAAAAATGATTACAGCAAATGCCCTGATATGTGGCAAAAAAATACAGCTGATTGTTATCAAAATAATGTCGCTTGGCTATAGACTTCCAGCGTCATCGCGTTGGCGAGAGCGACTGGTTGGTGCCGGTGTCCAAGTAACCGGTCATTTACCGCGTCAGGCTTGCCAAAACAGTGAAATCAACGCTAAATTAGGCTGTAATATCATTCTGATAGCGTGACATTCTCCGCAGGGCGCGGTGAACAACAAAACGAACCGATACTCGCAGGATACCGCAGATGCGTTTGATTCAGGGGTTGCTGATCGCAAGTTTGTTTTTGGTTGGGTGCAGCAGCCACCGCGCTCCACCGCCTAATTCGCGTCTGCTCGACTCCATCATGGTGATAAGCCAACTTAATGAACAGCTCACGCAGTGGCGTGGCACGCCGTATCGCTATGGCGGGCTGGATCACCGTGGCATCGATTGCTCTGGCTTTGTCTATTTAACCTTTCGCGATCGTTTCGGTATGCAACTGCCGCGTACCACCGAGGCGCAAACGGAATTGGGTTCCCGCATTGACCGGGACGACCTGTTGCCAGGTGATTTGGTGTTTTTCAAAACCGGCAGCGGCAGCAGCGGATTGCATGTGGGTATTTATGATAAAGACGATCAGTTTATTCACGCCTCGACCAGCCAGGGTGTAATGCGATCGTCATTGGATAACGTCTACTGGAAGCGGGCCTACTGGCAGGCGCGCCGAATCTGATTCCACTCTCAAGTAACGGCTGCCGATGTCGGCAGGTCGTTTGCGCATGGAGCCTCAATGTCTTCACTCCGTTTGTTGCTGTCTGACTCTTACGATCCCTAGTTTAATCTGGCCGTCGAAGAGTGCATCTTTCACAAAATGTCACCCACGCAGCACGTGCTGTTTCTCTGGCGCAATGCGGAAACCGTGGTGATTGGTCTGGCGCAAAACCCGTGGAAAGAGTGCAACACGCGCAAGATGGAGGAGGATGGCATCAAGCTGGCGCGTCGCAGCAGCGGTGGCGGCGCCGTTTTCCACGATTTGGGCAACACCTGCTTTACCTTTATGGACGGAAAACAGGGTTACGATAAAAGCGTTTCAACCGCCATCATTCTTAATGCGCTGACCGCGCTAGGCGTAGCGGCTTCGGGGCGTAACGATCTGGTGGTGGATACGCCTGACGGTGAACGTAAGGTTTCGGGGTCTACCTACCGGGAAACCAAGGATCGTGGCTTTCACCACGGTACGCTGTTGCTCAATGCCGATCTTTCACGTTTGGCAAATTACCTCAACCCGGATGTGAAGAAATTATAGCCAAGCGACATTATCTTGATAACAATTAGCTGTATTTTTTTCCACATATCAGGGCATTTGCTGTAATCATTTTTAAGTCGGTTGGCTATATCTACACATCTTTTGCAATATCTGCTATTACGTTGCTGCATGATCTCAACTTATCCATCGGCGGGATTGATGCCCGCCTTAACCGGCGTTATCAGCGTCTGGTTAACCAACACATGACTCCCCCAGCACCATTGGCGTCAGCCGTTAAAGACCTTGCCTGCGCGCAGAAAACAACATTCGCCACTACTCAGGCCGTTTGGCGTTTTTTTAATAATGAACGTATTAGCTTCAGTCAGCTCAATGAACCGATTATTTCGCTGGCTCTCCGGCAGGTTGCACTTAGCCCGCATCCATACGCTCCCGTCGTTCACGACTGGTCTCATTTACAGTTTCATACCCACAATGGGAAAGAAGAACGTTTGAAAATGACGCATGGTGGCGACGTCGGTTATGAACTACAAACCCGCCTACTGCTTGATGCTGCAAATGGTTTACCAATAGCGCCCCTGTCTCAAACTCTAACCGATAGGGCGGGTTGTCGTTCAACGCTAACCGAGGGCTTGTCTGAGAGTCTGACTCATATGGATGCTTTGACGGCTGATATCGCCCGCGTTGAGTCTCTTGATACCGGGAAGAAGTTAATTCATCTCATTGACCGTGAAGGTGACTCTATCGGGCATATGCGCACATTAAGCTCCCAGGGAATATGTTGGCTTATCCGAGGAAAGGAAGGGCATCGGGCCGAGTGGGGCGGTGACACCCGTAAAATTGGTGAAATTGCAGACGATCTGCCATTTATCGCAAACGGACAGGTTGGCTGGAAAGGGAAAAAAGCCAATATGGAGATCGGGGAAACATCCGTGATCATAACGCGAACAGCAAAACCGAAGCGGAAAGACAAGAGCACCGGACGGCGAGTGAAAGTTCAGCCAGGCGTAGCTCTGACACTCAGATTAGTTGTACTAGCTCAGACCTGATCTGACAGTTACCGATTATTTATACAGGTGTCTGTCAGATTACATCTGGTTCAGATTCTTTTCTGCCCAGATCCGTTTTCCATCGAGTAAAGTGGCCATCGGCGTACGCCCGCAGCACATTTTTCCCTGATGAGTTCGCTCAGTATTGTAATGCCACAACCAGTTGTCCAGATCTACCTGCAGGCTTTCCAGGTCTCCATATAACTTCTTGCGGAACGTAACCTGATAAAAATCCTTCAAAATGGTTTTATGGAAGCGCACGCAGATGCCGTTCGTCTGCGGAGACATCGCCTTCGTTTTCGTATGCTCGATATCGTTGATAGCCAGATAAAGCTGATAATCATGCTGCTCCACTTTACCACAGTACTCCGTACCCCTGTCGGTCAGTATTCTCAGCACCGGCAGTCCCTGAGCCTCGTAGAACGGGAGTACGCTATCATTGAGCAGGTCGGCGGCGGTGAGCGGTGTTTTATTCGTATACAGCTTGCAGTGTGCCACTTTCGAGTACGTATCCACGAACGTCTGCTGGTAGATACGGCCCACCCCCTTCAGATTGCCCACGTAGAAGGTGTCCTGCGAGCCCAGATACCCGGGATGTGCCGTCTCGATTTCACCGCAGGCCTCATCATCGTGCGCCTTCTTCTCCAGGGCTGCGATTTGAGCGTCGGTAAGGACAATGCCTTCTCTGGCGACCTTTTCCTCAAGCGCCTTCAGGCGTTTACGGAAGTTCTCCAGGTCGTGTCGTTGCCAGATGGAGCGCACGCCGCTGCCGGAGATAAACACGCCTTTTTTACGCAGCTCATTACTGGTCCGGTGCTGCCCATGGGGCGGGAACTCAATAGCATAATCAACAACCGCGCGTTCAGTGGCTTCGTCGGCGCGGTTCTTCAGGTTCGGAACCCGGTGGTTCTGGTTAACCAGCGCATCAATGCCGCCTTCAGCAGCCAGTTCCTGATAACGGTAAAATGTATCGCCTGACACGCCCATGCTCTTGCAGGCTTTTGATACGTTACCGAGTTCTTCGGCGAGATTGAGCAGGCCGGCTTTGTGTTTGATAATGGGATTGTTAGTATGAAGCATGAGAGTTACCTCGCGTTTTGTTTAAGGATTAGACACCCATATCAAAACCGGTAACTCTCAACCTTTCAAGGTCCAGTGTCAGATCTAGTCGCGACTAATACATTTAATGACATTAACCGAAGCTCTTTTTTGAGCATTGCTCAAAGATTGAACAAATGCCGCGATCCCTTCAGTACGTAAAAAATTTGAAGGTCGTTGCGATTCTGTCGCTTTACCTTGTGCAACGGCGGCGCGGTGCAGGTCATTCAGGCAGTAACGCCCGAAAGCATCCTGACGGACGACGGTATTTTCAATGACAACTAATTTAGACATAACAATTTCTCCATAGTTAAACGGATATGGTTATCATAGGACTAACGGGTAAAATTTTGCAGTTTGGCGGTCAGATCGCTTACACTTGGCTTAACACAGGAGGATCCGCTATGGGCCAGGTTGCATTTGATACATTGCAAGCATCAGAAGAGCTTGAGACTGCTGGTATTTCCAGAGAGCAGGCACGGGCGATTTCGCTCGTCGTACGCAAGTCTCATGAGGTGGCGGATGTCGCTACCAAGCGTGACCTTGAGGACGTGCGCAAGGAAATTGATGCCAGATTCGATAAGGTTGATGCTCGTTTCGAGAAGCACGAAGCTCAGATGCAAGCCCGCTTCGAGAAGACCGACGCGCAGATAGCCGATGTCCGTAAGGATATGACGACTCAAATATCCTTGGTTAGAAAGGACTTACAGCTTGAAATGGCGGGTATCCGCTCTGAGCAGAAGTTAATTCGCTGGATGCTGAGCGCTGGAGTTTTAGGTATTTTCTCTCTGGTTGTGAAAGCTTTTCTCGTCACCGCCCTCTAATTAATTATGCCACTACGGGTTGTTAGCTCAGTTGGTAGAGCAGTGGACTCTTAATCCATCGGTCGCAGGTTCAAATCCTGCACAACCCACCATATTGGGGATTACTCGCTTCTGACAGCACCGTAACGCCCTATGTAATTCTTAAAGCGTTCGTCTTTAGATGGGTCAATTTCTACTTTGGCATAAACTTTATTTGCTTCCGCTGTGATCCGCTTCTCTTCGGCTAATATCACGCGATTTTCCCATGCCACCCGTTTTTCTTCCCAGTTAATTAACCGTGGGTGAGGCAATCCTTTTTCGCCAGCATCTACAGCTTCCATTGCCCCCCTGACTATAGGAATAGTCTTTAGGTAGCCTTCCTTTCTCCACAAGTCTAATCGGTTGTAATATTGTCTTTCGTCAGGCGTTAATTGGCTTTGTTGAATAATAGTGAGTCATGCTGATTTTCCAGCCAGTTTTGGTAGAAAATGCTTGTCACCTCAGGTTTACAGTTTTCTTATGAGGCCTAACTGCATGATTTTGCGTTGCGAGGATCTGTCGTTTCACCGGGGGGGCAGCATAAAATATGTTTATTCAACAAAGCCCATTTTAATCCAAAACAGGCGTGTCATAACAGCATTATTCCCTATTATTCAACAAAGCCTTTTTCTATCTGAAGATATACATTCTCATTCTTTTTCTTGACAATCATTAAGTTACTGCTTGCCAAATCTGATGTGAAATCAATTTTCCATTATTATTGAATCAAGATGTTGGTGGTCCGTTGGTATATCTTGTCCAAAGTGAACGTAATGGTATCGATCTCCTTGAGAATTTAGCAATGTTATTGGATGAAGATAAAAATATCGATAAAGAAAAAAGGATAGTCGTTAGGCTTCTTAACGGAGTTTTACGTGGGTGTGAGTTTGCTTTGCTTGAAGGGAACACACTTTTTCTTTCTACTGATGAAGAAACGATTAGCAAGCAATATAATGGCACACAGATGCCTGATAATACTATTTATATTCCTGCTGAGCAACCGGATGTAAGTTTCGAGATAATCGTTAAACTGGGCGACTCATGCGAGGTTTATATGCGTGAGATCTCTGACGATGGCTCACCAATGATAGCATTGTCAGAAAATGAAGTTATCACCGTTGGGATGCAAAAATTTGTCTGGCGAAATCAACATTCTGAATTCTCGGACGCTATCTTATCCGGAGAATATCTGGACAGTGCCAGGGGACAATCACCAACGACTACCGAGATTGTCAAGAATACCAAAAGTGTATGGTATAAAACATTGGCAGCAGTTGCTTTAGTGAGTGCCGTGTTTGTCGCGGGCTATGGCTACCTTACGGGAAAACAGCGTCAGCTTGATAATGTCTCAACATTATTGAATTTTGCCTCTGAGGATTATCAGATAGTTTATGCTCGCGATAATTGGATTTATGTTTTTGCTGGCAGTGAAAAAGCGACTGATTGGGCTGTTCAAACCATGGTCAGAAATCCGCTGCGCCAACAGGTTAATGTTGTCAATATTGCCAGTGAAGAAGAGCGAATTTCTCGTTGGGTGGAAACCTATTGGCCTGCATTGAAGTTTCATCAGATACGGTTGAGTGACCCACAACATCCGATTCTTAGAATTAGTACAGAAAGAAATGAATTAAGTGAAAAGGCACGCGGTGATTTTATTTCTGCGCTGAAAGAAAAATTCCCTTATATTGATTCAGTAAGGCTAGATAATCTGGAGGATAAAACAATCAGGAGTATTGCCAATCAAGGATTAAAAAAAATGGCGCTCTCTTTCCGTGAGATAGACAATGGCGATACTATCACCTTTGTTATATTTGGCGTCATTGAGGATGGTATGCTCGAAAGTATCAAGAATTTTGTCAATCAATACTATCAACAATGGGGTGGAAGGTATGTTCACTTTTCTGTCGAGCTGGAAACTGATTGGTTCAAAGATAAATCTTTTAAATTTGGCGAAAAAAGCTATATAAAACTTGGCGCTGGACATTGGTATTTCCCAAAAACACAAGTAAGGATTTTATATGAGTAACAAGGATTCAATAAGTACAGATTTCACATGGAATGGTTATTTGTCTAATAAATCATCAACCTTCGATAATGGTGTGACACAACTTAATTCTGAATTGAAGTCGGCGCTAGAAAAACTGGCAAATGACCCCTCTAACCCAGAGCTGTTGGCGACTTATCAGTCTCGCTTGTCAGAGTATACGCTCTACCGTAATGCACAATCTAACGTTGTGAAGGTATACAAAGATGTGGGCTCTGCGATTATTACCAACTTCCGTTAATGTTGTTACTAGGAATAGGCTATGAATCATAACACCAGTATGGTGACACAGTTGTCTGGCAATTGGCATGATATTACCATGCCAGAATCTGCCAATGTGTCGTTGGAAGATCGTCTGCTTCGCGCTTATGCGCGGGAATCGGTAAATATGTCTGCGGAACAGCGTGACGTGATTTCATTGTTGGAGAACACCAATGCTTCAACAGATCCTGAAATGTTGGCAGAACTTCAGCAACGAACTTCTGACTATAACTTACATGTATCACTCATCAGTACATTGACGCGTAAAGGGGTCAGTACTGTTGAAACATTATTACGTTCATAATCATGAATAAATACCTGTTATTTCCCATATTGGCAGTTTTTCTTGTAGGCTGTAAGCAAGATATTTTGCTGAAAGGGTTAGATCAACAGCAGGCTAATGATGTTATTGCGCTGTTACAGCGCAATAACATCAAGGTTGATAAAAATGAGGTCAAAAAAGAGGGGTATAGTCTCTCTGTCAGTTCTCAGGATTTTTCTGCTTCTGTTGATTTAATGAATACTTATGGGCTGCCACGCCCTCCAGCAATCGACATTGCGCAGATGTTTCCTGCCGATGCGCTTGTTTCTTCTCCGCGTGCTGAAAAGGCTCGCCTCTATTCCGGAATCGAGCAACGACTTGAGCATTCGTTGTTGTCAATTTCAGGGGTGGTTTCTGCGCGCGTACATGTGAGCTATGATATGAGCTCCAGCGATGGTTATAGGAAAAGAGCGGCTGTTCATCTTTCAACATTGCTCAATCATGATAATAGTATTACTGATACCACCTTATTAATCAGTGATGTAAAGCGCTTTCTTAAGAATAGCTTTGAGGACGTTAATTACGACAATATTTCCGTCGTGTTATCTAAGATTAATGACGTTCAGCGGCATACACCGGTATCCATTCAAGCAACAAAGTCTGACACACCGATGTGGTTAATAAGCCTTGGCGTGGTAACCGTTGCCTTGTTAGCTGCCGTGCTGTTATTTATTAGTCAAAGCCATCATGAATTTTTAAGTAGGCTAAAGAAGCATATCTTGACGCAGACTAATAATAAACGTACACCGGATGATCCTAAACCCAGTGTAGATGTTCCTGAAGATAAAAAATAGCAGATATCTGAATGTCATGGAAAGATTAATGCATAAAGAGCAAAGGGAATGCTGTAATATTCTAAATATAATATATAATCCGATATCATGGATTCATCCAAAACGTTTTTCACTTCCCTCTGGATTTTCGACGCCAGGATGTCATCGAATTATAAATGACATTTTAATCGAAAACTTTTCTCTTTCGGTTGAACCGCTCGACCTAAATAATGAAAGAGAGCGATATTTAGCTGCGCATTGGCATTTGTTACCCAAAGCGGCCTTTATGGTGGCTTGTCAACGCCATAAGAGCAATCTTTTTCAGTGTGGAGTCTGGTGGAAGCTTGAAAAATCCGTCAGGCAGTTTTCATTGTTGAATATTATTGAAACTAAGCCAGTGAATGCATCTACTTATTCTCTTGAGCAATATGCGTGGTGCGCTAAACGAGAAATTGATTTATTCTCCGCTTCTGTCTCGAGGGTAATGAGAGAACGACTGCCATTATTGTTTTCACCAGGAGATGATGTGGAAACTGCGTCGCCAACATTAACCGGTGATAATGAATTAGCAATGAGGATGGCCATTCAATATGCTCAAAGAAGTTGAGACATCATATACAAATATGCTGCAAGAAAATGTGCTGTTAACAAACAAGAATCGTGTAGCACATAATCTGAGAATCAACGTCGTGGCGCAGGCCCGTGAACATGCCAAAAAGATCATCAGCGATGCCAGTCGTGATGCTGAGGCAATACGTCAGCAGGCCTATCGCGATGGTTATGAACACGGCCTTGTGACATCAATTGAAACAGTAACCGGTTTTATTGAGGATAAACAAGGCATTGTAAATGAACTCTATGGACAGGTTCGCCAGCGTGCAAAGCGTTTGCTGAGTGACACTGTCAATAAGGAAAGTGTGATTTGTACCTTGTTTGAAAGCTGGGCCGATGAGATTGATGGCCGAGATGACAAAACGCCTTTTTACATCCTTCTTCCTAGCGACAGACGCCGTTATAAACGCAGATTAATGGCCTATATTGATAGTATACACCGGGGAGGCGTCATTTTTGAGTATCATCAAGATTTGCGATATGTATTTAAGTATCGTGAGCAACTGGTCGAATTTTTACCAGAGACGTTTGTTGATAATCAAATAGATACGTTTTTTGACACGCAATCATTGTATGAGAGTTGCGAACAACTTTCTCAGCAAACACTGGAAAAACTTCACGAACAACTTGGAACGTATTCACCGTCGCGTGAAGTGTTGGTATCGGATAATGATGATAATTAAGGAAAATAAGCAATGACAACGATTAATTCTCTATCAAACTCCACCGTTTCGCTTTATGAAACTGATGGAGATATCAAAGACATTAGCGAAGTAATTAAGGGGTTAGATGATGATGAGATCAATAATTATGCTATGCATGCTATGCGGTTTATGTATAACGAGTGGATGCAAAAAGTCTTGTTATCGGATGGTCTCGATCCTGATGAAAATTATGACTGGTAAACCCATTTTTTTCGCAACCAGCACTCTGTTTCTATCGTTGTTGTTGGTGGGATGTCAGTCTGCGACAGGTTCACTTCCAGATAGCGCTAGCAGAAACAGTACAGACCTTGAGTTTGCAGAAGAAACATGTCGTACCGATCCCCTTTATAGTGCTTCTGGTGAGCCCGATGTGCTCTATGCTGAAATGAATGAATGCGTTCGTGCTCAGAAGTTCGACCGAGCTGTATTTCTTTATGCCTTGGCGGGAAGCTACACATGGTTTGATGCAAACCGTATTGGTACACAATATGCCAAGATGGCACATGGAAAATGCTTAGGTGAAGCTTTTGCACAACTATCCGAAAAGCAGGTGAGTCAATTTTGGGAGCATATTCGCGCGACGATGCAAGATCCTGGCAAAAAATCCATGATATGCGGCAAGGTCAAGCAGGCTGGTATGCCTACGCACAGCATAGATTACATGCGTGTTGAGAAATCTTCGGGTGCGCCTGCCAAACCTAGAGAACAATATCAGTGGGAGGCGGCTGTAGATAACTACTTGTTATGTAAGTAATATTATTTGCTTTTGATATTAAATTTCGGATTAATTTATTTTTATAGTATTTTGTGTTGATGAAAGCGTTGTTTTTTTTACTCGGGGTTTTTAGTGCATTGGTCTGGACTTACCAATGAATTTGGTGATTAAAATTATCGATTCTCGTATATTATCTGTGACGTTGGTTCTGCCACTTTTGTTCTGCTGATATGCCTGAAAAACGTTTTAAGCAGTATTTCATCTGTTTGCTCTAAAAAACCGAAGTAAAGTCATTACCGCTTGTTGGGAATAGCTCTGTTAAGTGAGTGTTCGTGTTATTCCTTTATTGCGCAAAGTTATGCCTCTATTTCGTAAGGAATAGTAAAAATGGAATTTCATCAATTTATATTTGAAGGCTTTTCTTTTCATAATGGTCAATTACTGACAAAAGATAAAGGCGCTATCTATTTAGCGCCGAAAGAGAGTGCGGTATTACTCTTTATGTTACAAAACGCACATACCGTTATTTCAAAAGATGCAATAATTGAACATGTCTGGAAGGGGGGATTGGTCTCCGATGAGTCATTAACGCGTTGTATTTATGTTTTGCGCCGCACGTTGGGTCACTCAAGAAAAAAAAGATTTATCGATAACATCTACGGCAAGGGCTATCGTTTTGTCCCTGAGGTTCAAGTCGCCAATCTCCCTGAAAAAGCGGTTCAACCGACCTTGACCGCGAACCACAATGACATGACCGCCTTTGATGCTTCCGTTGAAAAGAGAACATGCAATATTGCATTGTTCATCTTTGAGATGCAGCATCGATACCAAGCTATTTCACTCCACGATCAGCTGATTGATTGGTTGCATTGTCTGGATTTGCCCATTAACGTTGTTTCGTCTTGTCTGACACGCAGCGTCCAAGATTACAGTAGCTACCTATCTGCAATCGAAAAATCACAGGCGGACTATTATATTTCTGGTATGGAAATTCGCCACGGTGAAAACTCTATCATCCGTATTGAACTGACTCGGGCAAAGGATCACTCGGTATTATATCGAGAAGGAGTCCGTTTCACGAGCGATCATCATATCAATTACCGGTTGCTATGCAGGGCCATTCTAACGCTGTTGTCTGTGTCAGCGCCAGTGATATAAGACGGTAATTCACCATTTGGATTGTCCGCTCCACCCAACATGTTGTTTCCTTGAGGTTCTCACACCAGAAAGGACATCAGCATGCTAAGCAGAGAGGACTTTTACATGATAAAGCAAATGCGCCAGCAGGGTGCGTATATTGTCGATATTGCCACTCAGGTTGGTTGCTCTGAGCGGACTGTCAGACGCTACCTGAAATACCCGGAACCTCCGGCCAGAAAAACACGCCACAAAATGGCCAAACTCAGGCCGTTCATGGACTATATCGACATGCGTCTGGCAGAGAACGTCTGGAACGGCGAGGTCATCCTCGCGGAAATTAAAGCGATGGGTTATACCGGTGGACGCTCCATGTTGCGTTACTACATCCAGCCCAAACGTAAGATGCGGCCATCGAAGAAAACGGTTCGCTTCGAAACTCAGCCCGGTTATAGCAAAGCGACTTAATTTTGATTACACCATATGGACTGAGAACAAAATCTCTGTATCGCAACCACTCTCTCTTTTTTGGCTTTTTGCTTGTGCCTATTTATGGGCTTTGTTGAATAAACATATTTTATGCTACACCCCCGGTGAAACGACGGATCCTCGCAACGTAAAATCATGCAGTTAGGCCTCATGAGAAAAGTGTACACCTGAGATGTACAAGCATTTTCAACCAAAACTGGCATGGAAAAACAGCATGATTACCTATTATTCAATAAAGCCCATAAAGGGTTAAAAACCACCATAGCTAAGTGGGCAAGTTCTTCCGGGGTATAGTCTGCTAATAACGTCAAGGTATAGCTAAACGACTTAATTTTGATTACATTATTTAAATGAGCTATTCAATTGATTTTAGACGTAAAGTGATATCTACACGCGAAGAAGAAGGGTTGAGTATCCGAGAAACAGCGAAGCAATTTCGGATTGGCCCTGCCTCTGTATCGCGTTGGATTAATCAAATAGCGTCAAAAGCATCGACCACGCGTCAGCGAAAGAGCGATAAATCCGAGTTGATAAAAGATGTTGAACCATATCCAGATGCTTACCAAAAAGAACGTGCAGAGCGTTTTGGCGTTTGTCAGAAGGCCATTTGGCAAGCTCTTAAAAAGCTGGGATTGACCTATAAAAAAACTCTACGCCATCCGAAAGCCGACGAAAGCGCCCGGCAAGCATTTCAACAAAAAATACAACAGTATGAAAAAGGCAAACCTATTGTTTTTATTGATGAAAGTGGTTTTCCACACGATACCCCACGGACTCACGGCTATTCCCCAAAAGGTCAACGGTGTTTTGGCCTGAAGAACGGGGGAGCCAAGGGAAGAACAAATGTTATCGGCGCGTTATTAGGCACAACGCTGTTTGCTATCGGATTATTTGATATCAATATTAACAGCGATGTTTTCTATTCCTGGGTCACACAAGTCCTTATCCCAGTACTCCCTAAAAACAGGGTAATCGTGATGGACAATGCAACTTTTCACAAAAAACATAATATTCAACAAGTCATCATCGATGCAGGGTATATGGTGGAGTATTTGCCTACATATTCGCCAGATCTTAACCCCATTGAGCATAAATGGGCACAAGCAAAAAGCCAAAAAAGAGAGAGTGGTTGCGATACAGAGATTTTGTTCTCAGTCCATATGGTGTAATCAAAATTAAGTCGCTTGGCTATATTTAGCAGGATGGATAGTCCGGCAAGCAGCGCTGGGGCGCTTTCTTTACGCCCTCGTTTTTGTTGTCGTCCGAATAATCGGCAAATTAACTGACGGGCTGCCGCATTGTCGTCTCCTTCAGCGCGTTGCAGCCGCCATACCAGCACACATGCCATGCTAGCTATCAATAACCTGCGTAGCAGGGCACCAGCACTGCGCTGAAGCCATTTTTCTACATCATGACCGGCACCTTTCAGCAGCTTAAAAAAGGGTTCAATACCCCAGCGCCAGTAATACCAGCGAGCGACTTCCGCGCTGGTGATCTCGTTGCTAACGTTTGTGAGTAGCGTCCAGCGTCCGATAAATTTACCGTGAGTATCGGTAAGGCGAACCACAACTAATCTGAGTGTCAGAGCTACGCCTGGCTGAACTTTCACTCGCCGTCCGGTGTTCTTGTCTTTCCGCTTCGCTTTTGCTGTTCGCGTTATGATCACGGATGTTTCCCCGATCTCCATATTGGCTTTTTTCCCTTTCCAGCCAACTTGTCCGTTTGCGATAAATGGCAGATCGTATTCAATTTCACCAATTTTACGGGTGTCACCGCCCCACTCGGCCCGATGCCCTTCCTTTCCCCGGATAAGCCAACATATTCCTTGGGAGCTTAATGTGCGCATATGCCCGATAGAGTCACCTTCACGGTCAATGAGATGAACTAACTTCTTCCCGGTATCAAGAGACTCAACGCGGGCGATATAGCCAAGCGACATTATTTTGATAACAATTAGCTGTATTTTTTTGCCACATATCAGGGCATTGGATGTAATCATTTTTAAGTCTGTTGGCTATAGAGTTTGAGACAGGGGCGCTATTGGTAAACCATTTGCAGCATCAAGCAGTAGGCTGGTTTGTAGTTCATAACCGACGTCGCCACCATGCGTCATTTTCAAATGTTCTTCTTTCCCATTGTGGGTACGAAACTGTAAATGAGACCAGTCGTGAACGACGGGAGCGTATGGATACGGGCTAAGTGCAACCTGCCGGAGAGCCAGCGAAATAATCGGTTCATTGAGCTGACTGAAGCTAATATGTATTAGTCGCGACTAGATCTGACACTGGACCTTGAAAGGTTGAGAGTTACCGGTTTTGATATGGGTGTCTAATCCTTAAACAAAACGCGAGGTAACTCTCATGCTTCATACTAACAATCCCATTATCAAACACAAAGCCTGCCTGCTCAATCTCGCCGAAGAACTCGGTAACGTATCAAAAGCCTGCAAGAGCATGGGCGTGTCACGCGATACATTTTACCGTTATCAGGAACTGGCTGCTGAAGGCGCCATTGATGCGCTGGTTAACCAGAACCGCCGGGTTCCGAACCTGAAGAACCGCGCCGACGAAGCCACTGAACACGCGCTTGTTGATTATGCTATTGAGTTCCCGCCCCATGGGCAGCACCGGACCTGTAATGAGCTGCGTAAAAAAGGCGTGTTTATCTCCGGCAGCGGCGTGCGCTCCATCTGGCAACGACACGACCTGGAGAACTTCCGTAAACGCCTGAAGGCGCTTGAGGAAAAGGTCGCCAGAGAAGGCATTGTCCTTACCGATGCTCAAATCGCAGCCCTGGAGAAGAAGGCGCACGATGATGAGGCCTGCGGTGAAATCGAGACGGCACATCCCGGGTATCTGGGCTCGCAGGACACCTTCTACGTGGGCAATCTGAAGGGGGTGGGCCGTATCTACCAGCAGACGTTCGTGGATACGTACTCGAAAATGGCGCACTGCAAGCTGTATACGAATAAAACACCGCTCACCGCCGCCGACCTGCTCAATGATAGCGTACTCCCGTTCTACGAGGCTCAGGGACTGCCGGTGCTGAGAATACTGACCGACAGGGGTACGGAATACTGTGGTAAAGTGGAGCAGCATGATTATCAGCTTTATCTGGCTATCAACGATATCGAGCATACGAAAACGAAGGCGATGTCTCCGCAAACGAACGGCATCTGCGAGCGCTTCCATAAAACCATTTTGCAGGATTTTTATCAGGTTACGTTCGGCAAGAAGTTATATGGAGACCTGGAAAGCCTGCAGGTAGATCTGGACAACTGGTTGTGGCATTACAATACTGAGCGAACTCATCAGGGAAAAATGTGCTACGGGCGTACGCCGATGGCCACTTTACTCGATGGAAAACGGATCTGGGCAGAAAAGAATCTGAACCAGATGTAATCTGACAGACACCTGTATAAATAATCGGTAACTGTCAGATCAGGTCTGAGCTAGTACAGCTAATACGTTCATTATTAAAAAAATGCCAAACGGCCTGAGTAGTGGTGAATATTGTTTTCTGCGCGCAGGCAAGGTCTTTAACGGCTGACGCCAATGGTGCTGCGGGAGTCATGTGTTGCTTAACCAGACGCTGATAACGCCGGTTAAGGCGGGCATCAATCCCGCCGATGGATAAGTTGAGATATTGCAAAAGATGTGTAGATACCTATGGCATTAACCGGGGCCCTATCGCACATCTGTACCAAACTGATATAGAGGGAGCAACAAGCGAGACGTGCGACGTGCGACGTGCGACGTGCGACGTGCGACGTGCGACGTGCGACGTGCGACGTGCGACGTGCGACGTAATTATTTTATTCAGTAAGAATTCGCTGTCAACGTTTCCACACTGATACCAACACCAGACAGCGTCTTGATATCTCGCGATGTCAGTTCACTGTATCTTTGGATATTGATGCCGGGCTCAACCCGAACGTCATAGTGCCCTAGCCTTTCATGCAGGGTTATGATTAAATCCTCAATGAATATCGAGTATTTGTAGACTGTGGAGACTTTTAGCGGATCTTCCTCTGTCTGTCCGACTTGCTCTGCAGCAAAATTCAGCACGCCTCGTAGATGTTGGCCATATTCCCCTTCCAGATGCTCTGTCATTCGGGTACAAGCCTCGAAGGACAGACCTTCAAGCCCTATCGTCAGCACCATGCGGTTAAAATTGCGCCGGGCTTCCTGGTCACACAAGCGCTCAGGGTTATCTTGATTTATTTCATACCATCCTATATTGGTCTCTTTGACCAGCTGGTCAACATAGCGGAGGACGTCTGCTGTCTGCGGTTTTTCTGTCATTAATCCGGTGTTACTAATATCTAGCTCTGATGTGCCTTTTTTGGCATTTTCTTGACATGATACCAGTGTAACCAGCTCGTTAGAAAGCGCTTGACAAAATCTAACTATGTTCTTAAGCATCGGAACAAGCGTTCGCCTGATATCCGACAAACAATCAAAAAACACCGACTCATTTCTGACACTCCCTAACTCCCCAGAAAGAGGATTAGGCACAAGGCTACCGGGCAAAGGGCGTATGATTGGCGAGTAATTAGTTGAGTTAATATTCATGCGACATCTACTAATATAATAATTTGGATTTCATATAGTCTTGATTGTTAACTCTGTTTTCAATACATAAAAAGCCCCAATCACCAAGGGAGTTGAGGCTTCATGTCCTGCGCGTTTTTGCCGCAGCGTGTGGGTATTATGTGTTCGAACGTTCGAACAGTTAAGAACTTTATCTGATCGTTTGATCAGTATTTTCAATAAGTGGTTTATTTAATCGCGTAGGACTGGCATTACCAGACATATAGCCAACCGACTTAAAAATGATTACAACAGATGCCCTGATATGCGGCAAAAAAGGGCTTTGTTGAATAAATAGAACTTTTGGGTAATCATTGGAGCAGATCAACACAGTTGTTTCAAAATCAGGTCTCCATGGCAAAACAAAATTTTAAAATCACCAACTGGCCCTCTTATAACAAGGCCCTCAAGCAGCGCGCTTCTTTAACCGTATGGCTAGATGAATCAGCCATTGCTGCATGGACGGAAAAAAACACTACTGAACGGCGTGGACGACCGCTCCACTACTCAGATATGACCATCACCACAGTCCTGATGATGAAACGCGTGTTTGGCCTTTCATTGAGGGCTTTACAGGGCTTTGGTGACTCGATTTTTAAACTGATTAAATTGTCGCTCCATTGTCCAGACTATTCGCTGCTCAGCAAGCGAGCAAAGACAGTGAACATCAGCATAAAAACGCCAACCCCTGGTGAAATCTCACATCTGGTCATTGATGGAACCGGCCTGAAGGTCTTTGGCGAAGGCGAATGGAAAGTCCGGCAGCATGGTGCCGACAGACGCAGGGTATGGCGTAAGCTGCACCTGGCAGTAGACAGTGTGACGCATGAGATTATCTGTGCGGATTTGTCGCTCAGTGGTACGACTGATGCCCAAGCTCTACCGGCGCTGATAAACCAGACCCACCGGAAAATCAGAGAGGCATCGGCTGACGGCGCTTACGATACAGTTTACTGCTATGATGCTCTGCTGAGGAAGAAAATAAGGCCGCTTATCCCGCCACGAAGGGGGGGCGCAATATTGGCAAGATCACTACCACGAGCGTAACCACGCTGTTGCAAATCAGCGCATTAGCGGTAGTAACGATATCTGGAAAAAGAAAGTGGGCTATCACCGGCGCTCAGTGGCTGAAACGGCCATGTTCCGGTTCAAAAGGCTTCTGGGTGGTCATCTAAGTCTGAGAGACTACGATGGTCAGGTGGGTGAAGCCATGGTCATGGTCAAAGCGCTTAACCTGATCACGCTATTAGGAATGCCGAACAGTATTCGCATCACGTAACAATCGACCCGTATGGGGCGCAGTCGTTACAAGTTCTGATTTATTCAACAAAGCCAGTAACCTATTGAAAATAATGTTAATAACTCCAAACTTTGACCATCTATTGAAACGGTTATAAACGGTTTTCCATGGGCAGTAACGTTCAGGTAAATCACGCCATGGTGCGCCTGAACACAGTATCCAGAACATGCCGTTGAGGATTTTGCGATGTTCTGCCCATGGCCGATCGGCCTGCAGAGATGTCCAAATGGTTGGCAACAAGGGCTCAATGATTGCCCATGCTTCATCAGAAAGATCGTAGCGAGCCATAATCCAAAGTGTAGTAGAAACAGATGGATACTATAGCTCAAGCAATTAAGGGACACAGCTTAGCACGAACCGTAGTCTAATCAGACTTCAGGGCCATTAGATAAAAATTCACTCTCGTGAACAGGTGGTAACATCACCGATGATGGTGTAGATGGTGTAGATGGTGTAGATGGTGTAGATGGTGTAGATGGTGTAGATGGGATAAATAGAGTAGCAGCAACCAAAGAGGAAATACCTACGCAAACAAGCCCAGGATTCGCAGTGGTTACTCCAACAAGTATTGATGCAAATCCAATAGCCGTTGTAATTTTTCTAGGATTTTTTTTGATAAATGCGAGAGCTGTATTACTTATCTTTTTTATTTTGTTCGCGAATGTTAACACCTTACCATTATCTCTAAATCGCTTTAGAGTACTTTCTTTTATTCCTCTACAATCATCCTTTATCACATTGAATCCAGATTTTGCGATGGATGTGATGTTCATGTCGTGTACTCCTAATGTAAAGTCGATATGCTTTTCTATTGTTACTCCTTGTTGTTTTTAAATGCTATAAGAGAAATTAGCGAAAAACGCCCAAATCCCTCGTCCAATGCGGGGGCGGATATAAAGCGAAAAGCCCTTATGGCTTTATTGCACAATTTTTTTGAAGCTGTTTTCCCCCTCAAGGGCTTTGTTGAATAAATAGATATTATACTGCACAGCCATAAAGGCTGCGGATTCCATTAACGTAAAATCAGTATGTTACACCAAGATCTTGGTGGTGCTCCCGGTGTGACCAGCATTTTTGCCCAAAACAAGCATGCCAGAACAGCATGACTCACTATTATTCAACAAAGCCTAGGTTACTTTCATTTCTTGATGCTCATGGACTTGTTGACTGGTCAGCAACTGCGCTGGATGGCAGTAATATCCGTGCGCTCAAATGTGCGGCTGGCGCTCAAAAAAACATCTCGATATTACCAGCGATAACAGCCTGGGTTGCTCACGAGGTGGTTATGGCACCAAAATCCACATGGCGACCGACGGAAGCAGCATCCCGCTAAATATAGCCAACCGACTTAAAAATGATTACAACAGATGCCCTGATATGCGGCAAAAAAGCATAGCTGGCTGTTATCAAAATAATGTCGGTTGGCTATATCGTACTGAGTGCTGGGCAGGCTCAGGAAAGCCTGTTCACGTTACGACTCCTGGATGGCATTGGCGTGCAACGCCAGAACGTCAGCATGAAGCGTCACGGTCATGCGGTACTGGCTGACAAAGCCTACTCTGGGAATGAACTACGTAACATTTTGAAAATAAAAGGGATAAAAACGGTTACCCCCGAAAATTAAATGAAAAACAGGCTTCAGATGGACGCTCGCAACTTGATCGTGATGCTTATCGCCGTCGCAACGTTGTGGAAAGGTGTTTTGGCCGTTTAAAGGAATATCGACGGATCGCCACACGTTATGAAAAAATGGCAAGAAAGTATCTAGCAATGGTGAAACTGGGCTGCATCCGCTTGTTTTACAGCCGGTTACGCAATTAAGGGACACAGCCTAGTTGAAGAAAAACCCTGCTGAACTGTTTTTTTCGTTGGCCCGTCTGTTTCTGAAATATTTTTCACCGTCGCGCTTATATCGCGCATAACCACAAGAACGGGCACAGACAGCACAAACATTTTTCCTATAACGTTCGTGCCGCACCTCTCTCTCAGTCTTATATGCCTGATCAAGTTCATGTATATAGGAATATTTCGTCATCCGTCAACCTCCACAAACAACAGAAATCATCTCTGTAACCCCAGTCCCATGCCAGATATCAGCAGTATCCCCCTGTCATCGAAGGGTTACATGTATTGCCCCACTGGAGACACACCAGAAGTCGTTAAAGAGGCGGTTTTGCGCCAATCGGATGTCGGAGGCCACAGATCCCCCGTACAGTTAGTGACAGAACTCCGCGTTGCTCACATCAACGACCAACTTCGGTACAATCTTCCACTGCTTCAATCGGGTCAGGATCGGCGAATCCTCGCCAACCACTGTGTCAAATAGCCCACGGATATTCAGCACCTCCTCAGCGTACTGAGTCAGTATCTCTGTCGACTGATATAGCTAAAAGACTTAATTTTGATTAGATTATTTAAATGAGCTATTCAATTGATTTTAGACGTAAAGTGATATCTACACGGGAAGAAGAAGGGTTGAGTATCCGAGAAACAGCGAAGCAATTTCGGATTGGCCCTGCCTCTGTATCGCGTTGGATTAATCAAATAGCGTCAAAAGCATCGACCACGCCTCAGCGAAAGAGCGATAAATCCGAGTTGATAAAAGATGTTGAACCATATCCAGATGCTTACCAAAAAGAACGTGCAGAGCGTTTTGGCGTTTGTCAGAAGGCCATTTGGCAAGCTCTTAAAAAGCTGGGATTGACCTATAAAAAAAACTCTACGTCATCCAAAAGCCGACGAAAGCGCCCCGCAAGCATTTCAACAAAAAAACAACAGTATGAAAAAGAAGGTAAACCTATTGTTTTTACTGATGAAAGTGGTTTTCCACACGATACTCCACGGACTCACGGCTATTCCCCAAAAGGTCAACGGTGTTTTGGCCTGAAGAATTGGGGAGCCAAGGGAAGAACAAATGTTACCGGCGCTTTATTAGGCACAACGCTGTTTGCTATCGGATTATTTGATATCAATATTAACAGCGATGTTTTCTATTCTTGGGTCACACAAGTCCTTATCCCAGTACTCCCTAAAAACAGGGTAATCGTGATGGACAATGCAACTTTTCACAAAAAACATAATATTCAACAAGTCATCATCGATGCAGGGTATATGGTGGAGTATTTGCCTACATATTCGCCAGATCTTAACCTCATTGCGCATAAATGGGCACAAGCAAAAAGCAAAAAAAGAGAAAGTGGTTGCGATACAGAGATTTTGTTCTCAGTCCATATGGTGTAATCAAAATTAAGTCGTTTAGCTATAATAGTCAATAGTCTTCGTGGTTATTGTTGTGTCTGAACAGGGGTAGCGCGGCCCGTATAACGCTTTCAGGTGCATCCATCACCTCCTGGTAGAAGTTAATCAGGTCGGGATTGATATCGGCCAGCACATAGCGGCGGTGATCGGTATTGAGAAAGACCGATGCGCCACCCACAAACGGCTCAACCAGACAATCCACCGTTGGCAGCAAAGGCCTTAAGCGTGGCATCAGACGAGACTTTCCGCCTGCCCATTTCAAGATCGGTTTCATGCTTTCCTCCTGCTGTCGTGTCTGTGTTTACGCTCAATGGTTTCCTGGCAGGTCACGCAGTACTGCACGCCCTGAACCGCACGGCGGCGGGCTGGCGGGATGCGTGCATCACACCGGACACAGCGCACCCGCGAAACCGCACTGTGTCTGGATAACGCGCGGCAAATATGGCGCTGACGCGCTTCTTCCTCGTGCCACTGGATAACATCCATTGCATCGGGCATCAGCGGCTCTCCTGCGCGTCGTTCTGGATGCTCTGTGCGACATCTCGCAGCAATTCGGCAGCATCAATACTGTCCAGTCTGTTATAGCCAAACGACATTATTTTGATAACAATTAGCTGTATTTTTTTGCCACATATCAGGGCATTGGCTGTAATCATTTTTAAGTCGCTTGTCTATATCTACACATCTTTTGTAATATCTGCTATTACGTTGCTGCATGATCTCAACTTATCCATCGGCGGGATTGATGCCCGCCTTAACCGGCGTTATCAGCGTCTGGTTAAGCAACACATGACTCCCGCAGCACCATTGGCGTCAGCCGTTAAAGACCTTGCCTGCGCACAGAAAACAACATTCACCACTACTCAGGCCGTTTGGCGTTTTTTTAATAATGAACGTATTAGCTTCAGTCAGCTCAATGAACCGATTATTTCGCTGGCTCTCCGGCAGGTTGCACTTAGCCCGCATCCATACGCTCTCGTCGTTCACGACTGGTCTCATTTACAGTTTCGTACCCACAATGGGAAAGAAGAACGTTTGAAAATGACGCATGGTGGTGACGTCGGTTATGAACTACAAACCAGCCTACTGCTTGATGCTGCAAATGGTTTACCAATAGCGCCCCTGTCTCAAACTCTAACCGATAGGGCAGGTTGTCGTTCAACGCTAACCGAGGGCTTGTCTGAGAATCTGACTCATATGGATGCTTTGACGGCTGATATCGCCCGCGTTGAGTCTCTTGATACCGGGAGGAAGTTAGTTCATCTCATTGACCGTGAAGGTGACTCTATCGGGCATATGCGCACATTAAGCTCCCAAGGAATATGTTGGCTTATCCGGGGAAAGGAAGGGCATCGGGCCGAGTGGGGCGGTGACACCCGTAAAATTGGTGAAATTGCAGACGATCTGCCATTTATCGCAAACGGACAGGTTGGCTGGAAAGGGAAAAAAGCCAATATGGAGATCGGGGAAACATCCGTGATCATAACGGCTTTGTTGAATAAATAGATTTTATGCTGGCAGCCCAGCGAAACGACGGATCCTCGCAACGTAAAATCATGCAGTTAGGCCTCATGAGAAAAATGTACACCTGAGATGAGAAGCATTTTCAACCAAAACTGGCATGGAAAAACAGCATGATTACCTATTATTCAAAAAAGCCCTAATTGTTATCAAAATAATGTCGCTTGGCTATAACCGCCCGCCGTTGCACCCGCTACCGCCATGATGCCGCCATTACGCCTCTTTTGGGGGGTCTGCTGCATACGGTCATAACGCGCACACGCTTGCGTAACCGCGGCCAGCTGTCGCCGCTCTCGCTCTAATGTCTAGTTGTATTGTTCAGTGCGCCGGATGGCGCTTTGAATGGTGGCCGTGCTTCCTGTCAGCGATACACCGTGACCGCGCAACGCCTGTGCGCTGGCGCGCAGTTTGCCAATTTCCGCATCGCGCGTCGCGTTAAGGCGTTCCATTTTGGCCGCTAGGGCGGCCATGTGTTCCGCGTCCTCGACATCACGTAGTTTTACCTTCGCGGTTTTAGGTGCATCATCGCGAGTACAAAGACTGATTTCGATTTCAATATCGTTCCGGTTCAATAATCCCATCATTACACCTGCTTATTGGTCAACTTGAAAATCAATGACTCATGGTAGCAAGAAAAAAACGCAGAAGGCAGGAGAATGTGGTAAGGCCCCGAATCGATGTTAATCAACCCGATGCCACTCTTATACCAGATAACATGTGAGGTAAGGCAACCCGGCGGCGGAGCTTGCACCCGCCCGTTGGTTGTTGTTTGAGTGAAGATCCGCGAGCCCCCACTTTTGCGTCCAAAGAAAAGCCCAAAAAGCAGGGCTTAGCGTTGACTAGTGGTCAGCATGTGGATCTTTATTTTAACAATAAAAACAATAAGTTAATTTAATAAAAAAGAAAGCTTGACTTATTTCGGGTCGTGGAGCGTTTCTTCTTCGCGGCAGTCGCCCGTACTGCAATGGCCATAAAGGTACAAACTGTGGTTAGTCAGTTTGATACCGTGTCTGTCTGCGATTTCGCGCTGACGCGCTTCGATAGATTCATCACGGAATTCAATAACGCGTCCGCAATCCAAGCAAATAAGATGATCATGGTGGTGTTGCTGTGTCAGCTCAAACACTGACTTACCACCTTCAAAGTTATGACGGGTGACAATACCGGCATCATCAAACTGGTTAAGCACGCGATAAACGGTCGCCAGACCGATCTCTTCTCCCATATCTATCAGTTTTTTATACAAATCTTCCGCGCTGACGTGATGACACTCCGGATCCTGCAATACTTCCAGAATCTTCAGTCTTGGCAGAGTGACTTTCAAGCCGGCCTTCTTTAATGCAGTGTTATTGTCAGTCATGCGGGTTTAGTCCTGTTACTTTCTCATCGATGGAGGCAATTAAGCCTATGACATCGGTCGGCTCAAAAATTGTAATGGCGTCTCAGTTATAGAACCGCGCATTAAAAATGAAAACCATGGGATGTTAACAATACCGTCTCCATAAAGAAAGTGTGCATTCGCGCGCAATCTCTTGTTGTAAAATGGAGAAAATTGATAAACGTACAAAACCGATGGGTACTATTGTACAGGCTTACACCGGGAAGTTAAAAAAATGTTTCTATTAATTTAATTGATTTTATCTATTAATAAAACCCTGACATTGCTATCAGGGCTTCTGTGTAAAACAGGGGCGATTAACCTACCAGTGCTTTCAGGTTGAGCTCTTCGCTGATTTGTTTGACCCAGGCACTCACGCGTTCACTGGTCAGTTCAGGTTGACGATCTTCATCAATGGCCAGACCGATGAAGTGATTATTGTCTGCCAGCCCTTTAGACGCTTCGAAATAGTAACCTTCAGTTGACCAGTTACCGACAATCGTTGCCCCGCGCGGTTCAATAATATCGCGCAGCGTTCCCATCGCGTCACAAAAGTATTCTGCGTAATCTTCTTGATCACCACAGCCAAATAAGGCAACAGTTTTCCCATTAAAATCAATCTCTTCTAATGTAGGAAAGAAATCGTCCCAATCACACTGGGCCTCACCATAGTACCAGGTCGGTATACCAAGCAGCAGGATATCAAACGCTTCAATATCTTCTTTGCTGCTCTTGGCGATGTCATGAACCTCTGCAACATTACTGCCCAGTTGCTGTTGGATTGTCTTGGCAATGTTTTCGGTATTGCCGGTGTCACTGCCAAAGAAAATGCCTATGAGCGCCATGGATAAAATAACCTCTTTATTCTTAATGGTATGGTGCGGTTTATCACCTACATATCAAGTAATAATATCAGACGCTGGGGGTGGGAGAAACTTATATCTTTCCCCTAGCGCAAAGCGGAAATAACCGCTATTAAATAATGGTATTTATTCGGTAGTTCTTTTTCACCATTTTGCCAGTTTTTTTAATTACTTTAGCGGCGGAATTGTTAGTACATTTTTACCTATCTTTTTGAAAAATAGAGCTAATTACTGATTTTTAGTGACAGTGTTCTGTAGATCACGGAGGGAAACTACTAAATATTCTTTTAATATTGACGATGAAAGTAGCAGGTTCGTCGTGTGCTTGCAGGCGTAAAGCATCGCGCGTTTTCCCCTTTTGGGGATTGTTTCAAACCTGATGATTATTTTTAAAAATAATAACCCTACCGCACGTTATTTTATATCTGGAGCTTGCTTATGCAATTTTTGAGAAACATCGCCATCAGAACGGCAATGTTATGGGTTCTAGGGGCTTTGTTGAATAAATCAGAACTTGTAACGACTGCGCCCCATACGGGTCGATTGTTACGTGATGCGAATACTGTTCGGCATTCCTAATAGCGTGATCAGGTTAAGCGCTTTGACCATGGCCATGGCTTCACCCACCTGACCATCGTAGTCTCTCAGACTTAGATGACCACCCAGAAGCCTTTTGAACCGGAACATGGCCGTTTCAGCCACTGAGCGCCGGTGATAGCCCACTTTCTTTTTCCAGATAGCGTTACTACCGCTAATGCGCTGATTTGCAACAGCGGGGTTACGCTCGTGGTAGCGATCTTGCCAATATTGCGCCCCCCTTCGTGGCGGGATAAGTGGCCTTATTTTCTTTCTCAGCAGAGCATCATAGCAGTAAACTGTATCCTAAGCGCCGTCAGCCGATGCCTCTCTGATTTTCCGGTGGGTCTGGTTTATCAGCGCCGGTAGAGCTTGGGCATCAGTCGTACCACTGAGCGAGAAATCCGCACAGATAATCTCATGTGTCACACTGTCTACTGCCAGGTGCAGCTTACGCCATACCCTGCGTCTGTCGGCACCATGCTGCCGGACTTTCCATTCACCTTCGCCAAAGACCTTCAGGCCGGTTCCATCAATGACCAGATGTGAGATTTCACCACGGGTTGGCGTTTTTATGCTGATGTTCACTGTCTTTGCTCGCTTGCTGAGCAGCGAATAGTCTGGACAATGGAGCGACAATTTAATCAGTTTAAAAATCGAGTCACCAAAGCCCTGTAAAGCCCTCAATGAAAGGCCAAACACGCGTTTCATCATCAGGACTGTGGTGATGGTCATATCTGAGTAGTGGAGCGGTCGTCCACGCCGTTCAGTAGTGTTTTTTTCCGTCCATGCAGCAATGGCTGATTCATCTAGCCATACGGTTAGAGAACCGCGCTGCTTGAGGGCCTTGTTATAAGAGGGCCAGTTGGTGATTTTAAAATTTTGTTTTGCCATGGAGACCTGATTTTGAAACAACTGTGTTGATCTGCTCCGATGATTACCCAAAAGTTCTATTTATTCAACAAAGCCTTTTGATTACATTATTTAAATGAGCTATTCAATTGATTTTAGACGTAAAGTGATATCTACACGGGAAGAAGAAGGGTTGAGTATCCGAGAAACAGCGAAGCAATTTCGGATTGGCCCTTCCTCTGTATCGCGTTGGATTAATCAAATAGCGTCAAAAGCATCGACCACGCGTCAGCGAAAGAGCGATAAATCCGAGTTGATAAAAGATGTTGAACCATATCCAGATGCTTACCAAAAAGAACGTGCAGAGCGTTTTGGCGTTTGTCAGAAGGCCATTTGGCAAGCTCTTAAAAAGCTGGGATTGACCTATAAAAAAAACTCTACGTCATCCGAAAGCTGACGAAAGCGCCCGGCAAGCATTTCAACAAAAAAACAACAGTATGAAAAAGAAGGTAAGCCTATTGTTTTTATTGATGAAAGTGGTTTTCCACACGATACCCCACGGACTCACGGCTATTCCCCAAAAGGTCAACGGTGTTTTGGCCTGAAGAACGGGGGAGCCAAGGGAAGAACAAATGTTATCGGCGCTTTATTAGGCACAACGCTGTTTGCTATCGGATTATTTGATATCAATATTAACAGCGATGTTTTCTATTCTTGGGTCACACAAGTCCTTATCCCAGTACTCCCTAAAAACAGGGTAATCGTGATAGACAATGCAACTTTTCACAAAAAACATAATATTCAACAAGTCATCATCGATGCAGGGTATATGGTGGAGTATTTGCCTACATATTCGCCAGATCTTAACCCCATTGAGCATAAATGGGCACAAGCAAAAAGCAAAAAAAGAGAGAGTGGTTGCGATACAGAGATTTTGTTCTCAGTCCATATGGTGTGATCAAAATTAAGTCGCTTGGCTATAGTTCATTTCCTGCGTGCGTGGGGATAATCCGTGGTTGCGTAAGTCGACCTGAATGACATCCTGCTGCTTTTACAGGTCTCGCGCCAGAATACCTAGGTTATCCAGATTACCAAACAGACTGTAAATCAACAGGATAGGCAGCGCATTCATGGGTTGTTGCGCATTTTGCAAGCGATAATTCAATTTCATGGTGAAGTTCATTCAGAGAGACAGGCGCTTAGGGTATCATGACTGCTGCTGATGATGTTGCCCTGTGGAAAATGAAGACTATGTTTTTTGCAGGTTACAGGTAATGGGGCGAGGGAGCAGATGGGGGATCGTCTGACTTTCGATATTGTTTGTGTAATGCCGCTGTTCGGTGGTATTGATTCGCCTATATACTTCTTGCCGATTAATTAGAGTAAAAACAGTACTGGATAAAGATGAAAACTATTGAGGTCGACGAAGAGCTGTATCGTTATATTGCCAGCCACACGCAGCACATTGGTGAAAGCGCCTCGGATATTCTGCGTCGCATGTTGAATTTTCGGGCAGTGCAGGTGGTCGCCGCTTCTGAAACGGCCACAACGAAAGCGCAGACGCCAGCGAGTGTAGCCACAAAACCGCGTGATGGTGTAAGGGCTGTGCGTGAACTGTTGTTGTCCGATGAATACGCCGCGCAAAGTAAAGCTATCAATCGCTTTATGCTGGTGCTCTCCACCTTATATTGCCTCGAACCGAACGCTTTTTCTGCGGCAACCGAGCAGCTTCATGGCCGCACGCGCGTTTATTTTGCTGGCGACGAACACACACTGCTTCAGCATGGTGTCCATACCAAACCCAAGCATATTCAGGGCACGCCTTACTGGGTCATCACCAATACCAATACGGATCGCAAACGCAGCATGGTTGAGCAAATCATGCAATCGATGCAGTTCCCCACGGAGCTTGTCGAAAAAGTGTGCGGTACTATTTAGCAAATAGCGTCTTAACGAATAGCGTCAGGGAGAACGCCGATGGCTAATCACCCCAGAGCCGGACAACCCACCCGGCAAAGTGATTTGATTAATGTAGCGCAATTAACGTCACAGTATTATGTATTACGCCCCGATGTGGATAACGCCGCACATGCAGTGAAGTTCGGGACATCGGGTCACCGCGGCAGCGCGGCGCGCCACAGTTTTAATGAGGCGCATATTCTGGCTATCGCTCAGGCGATTGCCGAAGAACGCAAAAAGCAAGGGATCACCGGCCCCTGTTTTGTGGGTAAAGACACCCACGCGCTGTCGGAACCGGCTTTTATCTCAGTGCTGGAAGTGTTGGCAGCGAACGGCGTTGAAGTGGTGGTGCAGCAGGACAATGGCTTTACGCCGACGCCCGCTATCTCCAATGCCATTCTGGTGCATAATTGCAAAGGCAATGTTCAGGCTGACGGGATTGGGATTACTCCGTCTCACAACCCACCGGAAGATGGCGGTATTAAATATAATCCGCCCAATGGCGGGCCCGCTGATACCAATGTCACCAGCGTTATCGAAAAACGTGCCAACGCCCTGCTAGCTGATGGGTTAAAAGCAGTAAAACGCCTGACGCTGGATAAAGCCTGGCAGAGCGGTCATGTGCATGAGCAAGATCTGGTGCAAACTTATGTCGAGGGATTGCGTGAGGTCGTGGATATCCCCGCCATTCAGAAGGCAGGGCTGACACTGGGTGTCGATCCGTTGGGTGGTTCAGGCATTGCCTACTGGCAGCGCATCGCAGAGCACTACAAGTTGAATTTACACTTGGTCAACGATGCGGTCGATCAGACGTTCCGCTTTATGACCTTGGATCATGACGGCGTTATCCGCATGGACTGCTCTTCAGAGTCAGCGATGGCGGGATTACTGGCGCTGCGTGACAAATTTGATCTGGCCTTTGCCAATGATCCTGATTATGACCGCCACGGCATTGTGACGCCCGCGGGTCTGATGAACCCGAATCACTATCTGGCGGTTGCTATAGACTACCTGTTCCGTCATCGTCCGCAGTGGGGGCAATCTGTTGCTGTCGGCAAGACGCTGGTTTCCAGTGCCATGATAGACCGCGTGGTGGCCTGCCTTGGGCGTAAACTGGTGGAAGTGCCGGTCGGGTTCAAATGGTTTGTTGATGGTTTATTCGATGGCAGCTTTGGTTTTGGCGCTGAAGAGAGTGCGGGCGCATCCTTCCTGCGCTTCGATGGCACGCCATGGTCAACGGATAAAGATGGCATCATCATGTGTCTGCTGGCGGCTGAGATCACTGCGGTAACCGGTAAAAATCCGCAGCAACACTATGATGTGCTGGCGGCCCGTTTTGGTGCGCCGAGTTACAACCGTATTCAAGCCTCTGCGACTCACGCGCAAAAAGCGGCGCTGTCGCGCTTATCACCTGAACAGGTTGCTGCCAGTACGTTGGTTGGCGATCCGATCACGGCACGTTTGACGGCTGCTCCGGGTAACGGTGCCTCTATTGGCGGATTGAAAGTGATGACGGATAACGGCTGGTTTGCAGCGCGTCCATCGGGCACGGAAGAGGCCTACAAGATTTACTGCGAAAGTTTCCTGGGCGCGGAGCATCGCGCGCGCATTGAGAAAGAAGCGGTAGATATTGTCAGTGCCGTGCTGGCAAATGCTAAATAAGCGTTCCTTTAGGGGGGCGCTGACAAACAGCACTACACCCCGTCATTCCCGGCCTTCGCCGAGGATGACAAGGGGTAAAGCAACTTTGCCATCAGACTGAGGACGCCCTGTGCGTCCTTTGTCTTTTATGCTTGAAATAGCAGGAAAGGTTCTCGGCGGCGATACTGTGTAACCACTCGTGGAGATCTGCATGGTTTTTCAGCATCAACTTCTGCATCGCGTGATTACGGTATGCGCTGATAGCTTTAATGGATATTCCGGATAACTCACTGATTTTACTGTTATTTAGTCCCTATTTGTAGCCCCATAATACCTCCCGCTCGTGTGGACTGAGGCACTGCATAATATTATATCGCTGTACGTGGGATGGAATCCCAGACGGTAAAGGGCATAGGTATCTACACATCTTTTGCAATATCTGCTATTACGTTGCTGCATGATCTCAACTTATCCATCGGCGGGATTGATGCCCGCCTTAACCGGCGTTATCAGCGTCTGGTTAAGCAACACATGACTCCCCCAGCACCATTGGCGTCAGCCGTTAAAGACCTTGCCTGCGCGCAGAAAACAACATTCACCACTACTCAGGCCGTTTGGCGTTTTTTTAATAATGAACGTATTAGCTTCAGTCAGCTCAATGAACCGATTATTTCGCTGGCTCTCCGGCAGGTTGCACTTAGCCCGCATCCATACGCTCCCGTCGTTCACGACTGGTCTCATTTACAGTTTCGTACCCACAATGGGAAAGAAGAACGTTTGAAAATGACACATGGTGGCGACGTCGGTTATGAACTACAAACCAGCCTACTGCTTGATGCTGCAAATGGTTTACCAATAGCGCCCCTGTCTCAAACTCTAACCGATAGGGCGGGTTGTCGTTCAACGCTAACCGAGGGCTTGTCTGAGAGTTTGACTCATATGGATGCTTTGACGGCTGATATAGCCAAGCAACTTAATTTTGATCACACCATATGGACTGAGAACAAAATCTCTGTATCGCAACCACTCTCTCTTTTTTTGCTTTTTGCTTGTGCCCATTTATGCTCAATGGGGTTAAGATCTGGCGAATATGTAGGCAAATACTCCACCATATGCCCTGCATCGATGATGACTTGTTGAATATTATGTTTTTTGTGAAAAGTTGCATTGTCCATCACGATTACCCTGTTTTTAGGGAGTACTGGGATAAGAACTTGTGTGACCCAGGAATAGAAAACATCGCTGTTAATATTGATATCAAATAATCCGATAGCAAACAGCGTTGTGCCTAATAAAGCGCCGATAACATTTGTTCTTTCCTTGGCTCCCCCGTTCTTCAGGCCAAAACACCGTTGACCTTTTGGGGAATAGCCGTGAGTTCGTGGGGTATCGTGTGGAAAACCACTTTCATCAGTAAAAACAATAGGTTTACCTTTTTTTCATACTGTTGTTTTTTTGTTGAAATGCTTGCCGGGCGCTTTCGTCAGCTTTCGGATGACGTAGAGTTTTTTTTATAGGTCAATCCCAGCTTTTTAAGAGCTTGCCAAATGGCCTTCTGACAAACGCCAAAACGCTCTGCACGTTCTTTTTGGTAAGCATCTGGATATGGTTCAACATCTTTTATCAACTCGGATTTATCGCTCTTTCGCTGACGCGTGGTCGATGCTTTTGACGCTATTTGATTAATCCAACGCGATACAGAGGAAGGGCCAATCCGAAATTGCTTCGCTGTTTCTCGGATACTCAACCCTTCTTCTTCCCGTGTAGATATCACTTTACGTCTAAAATCAATTGAATAGCTCATTTAAATAATGTAATCAAAATTAAGTCGCTTGGCTATACCAGTACGAAATTAATGAACGTGAACGGAATCGCGCGCTGGAAGCCAAATTGCACGGGCAGGTGGTGTGTCAGGGGTTTGATGACAGCGTCTTGCTGGCGCTAGGCAGCATGGTGACGGGAAAACAGGAGATGTTCAAAGTCCTTACTCCGTTTCGCAAAGCGTTTATCCAGCGTTTGCTGGAGATGGAGATTACCTGCTTCCCTGCGCCGAAAAAGCGCGCCAATGTAGACGTGGGGAAATTGGATGCGTTGACCCCCTTCGATTATCCTCAACAGGCAGTTGACGAGACGCTTTTTCCGGCGGGCAAACAGGCCGCGTTGGCACGATTACGCCAGTTTTGCCAATCCACCGTGGCGGATTATGACCAACAGCGTGATTTTCCCGCACAGCAAGGCACTAGCCAGCTTTCGCCTTATTTGGCATTGGGCGTTATCTCCCCGCGTCAGTGCCTCAATCGCCTGCGTGCAGAACATCCCAATCTGTTAGAGCGGTCTGACGGCGGGGCATTTACTTGGTTGAGCGAACTGATATGGCGTGAGTTTTATAGCCAACCGACATTATTTTGATAACAGCCAGCTATGCTTTTTTGCCGCATATCAGAGCATCTGTTGTAATCATTTTTAAGTTGTTTGGCTATATCGCCATCAGCTAGTTGCCTAGCCACGTTTGTGTAAGCATCACCCGTTTGTGGAGTGGACGCAGCAGGTACAATGGCGACAAGACGAAAAAGCGCTGACAGCCTGGCAACAAGGTAAAACCGGTTTTCCGATTGTCGATGCCGCAATGCGCCAATTGAACGGCACCGGATGGATGCATAATCGGCTACGCATGATCTGCGCCGGTTTTCTGGTAAAAGATTTGCTTATCGACTGGCGGGCAGGGGAACGTTATTTTATTTCTCAACTAACTGTTGGACGGTGATTTGGCCGCGAACAATGGCGGGTGGCAGTGGGCGGGCCTCCACTGGCACGGACGCAGCGCCTTATTTTCGTATTTTTAACCCTACCACGCAGGGGGAGCGTTTCGATCCGCAAGGAACGTTTATCCGCCAGTGGGTGCCCGAACTGGCGGAGGTGCCAGAGTGTGATATTCACCAGCCGCATCGCTGGGCACAGCGGGAAGGATGCAGGTTGGATTATCCGACGCCGATGGTCGATCATAAGCAGGCCAGACAAATGACGTTGGAGGCTTTTGAAGCTGCGAAAGCGTTGCAGGAAAAAGGCCAGAATCAGGCATATTAAGGAGCATTATGCGCAACAGCGAATTGGAAACAGTGATCAATCAGCAACTGAATGTGGTTGCATTTCAGGATCATGCACCTAACGGGTTGCAGGTTGAAGGGCGTGAGAACGTGCAACGGATCATCACTGGGGTAACCGCCTCGCAGGCATTGCTGGATGTGGCAGTTGCTCAACAGGCCGATGCAGTACTGGTACACCATGGCTATTTTTGGAAAAACGAGTCTCCGGTTATTTCCGGCATGAAGCGGCGCCGCTTAAAAACATTGCTGGCGAACGATATCAACCTATATGGCTATCATTTGCCGTTGGACGCACACCCCGAGCTAGGTAATAACGCCTGTCTGGCGGCACTGTTAGATATCACTGTGTTGGGTGAGATTGAGCAACTGTTGCCTTATGGCGAACTGACTCAGCCGGTGAGTGGTGAGGCGTTACGTGAGCGCCTGGAGACGCGATTGGGGCGTTCCGTGCTGCATTGTAGGGATAATGCACCGTTACAGATAACACGGTTGGCCTGGTGCTCCGGTGGCGGCCAAGGCTTTATTGAGCGAGCTGCACGCTTTGGCGTGGAGGCGTTCATCACCGGGGAAGTATCGGAACAGACGATTCATATCGCTCGCGAGATGGGGCTGCATTTCTATGCGGCAGGCCATCACGCGACAGAGCGTGGCGGTATTAAGGCGCTGGGGAAGTGGCTGGCGCAGCAGCACGGGCTTGATGTGACCTTTGTTGATATCCCCAATCCCGCCTAGTGTTAATCAACCCACTGTTTTTTTTAAAATAATATAAAAATTTTAATGGGATAAAGTGGCATCTTTATTGCTTGTCTATTAAGAAACCTTATTGCCAGAGGGGGTCGAGCGAGGTGCGTATCAAGGCGGTATGGCATAGCAATGCCCTACCGCGATGGCATAGGTATCTACACATCTTTTACAATATCTGCTATTACGTTACTGCATGATCTCAACTTATCCATCGGCGGGATTGATGCCCGCCTTAACCGGCGTTATCGGCGTCTGCTTAAGCAACACATGACTCCCGCAGCACCATTGGCGTCAGCCGTTAAAGACCTTGCCTGCGCGCAGAAAACAACATTCGCCACTACTCAGGCCGTTTGGCGTTTTTTTAATAATGAACGTATTAGCTTCAGTCAGCTCAATGAACCGATTATTTCGCTGGCTCTCCGGCAGGTTGCACTTAGCCCGCATCCATACGCTCCCGTCGTTCACGACTGGTCTCATTTACAGTTTCGTACCCACAATGGGAAAGAAGAACGTTTGAAAATGACGCATGGTGGCGACGTCGGTTATGAACTATAGCCAAGCGATATTATTTTGATAACAATTAGCTGTATTTTTTTGCCACATATCAGGGCATTGGCTGTAATCATTTTTAAGTCGGTTGACTATATAGCTAAACGACTTAATTTTGATTACATCATTTAAATGAGCTATTCAATTGATTTTAAAGGTAAAGTAATATCTACACGGGAAGAAGAAGGGTTGAGTATCCGAGAAACAGCGAAGCAATTTCGGATTGGCCCTGCCTCTGTATCGCGTTGGATTAATCAAATAGCGTCAAAAGCATCGACCACGCGTCAGCGAAAGAGCGATAAATCCGAGTGGATAAAAGATGTTGAACCATATCCAGATGCTTACCAAAAAGAACGTGCAGAGCGTTTTGGCGTTTGTCAGAAGGCCATTTGGCAAGCTCTTAAAAAGCTGGGATTGACCTATAAAAAAAACTCTACGTCATCCGAAAGCCGACGGAAGCGCCCGGCAAGCATTTCAACAAAAAATACAACAGTATGAAAAAGAAGGCAAACCTATTGTTTTTATTGATGAAAGTGGTTTTCCACACGATACCCCACGGGCTCACGGCTATTTCCCAAAAGGTCAACGGTGTTTTGGCCTGAAGAACGGGGGAGCCAAGGGAAGAACAAATGTTATCGGCGCTTTATTAGGCACAACGCTGTTTGCTATCGGATTATTTGATATCAATATTAACAGCTATGTTTTCTATTCCTGGGTCACACAAGTTCTTATCCCAGTACTCCCTAAAAACAGTGTAATCGTGATGGACAATGCAACTTTTCACAAAAAACATAATATTCAACAAGTCATCATCGATGCAGGGTATATGCTGGAGTATTTGCCTACATATTCGCCAGATCTTAACCCCATTGAGATAAATGGGCACAAGCAAAAAAAGAGAGAGTGGTTGCGATACAGAGATTTTGTTCTCAGTCTATATGGTGTAATCAAAATTAAGTCGCTTGGCTATACCTATGCCTATCACACGCGGGGAACGGTGGATGACAATCACCATCACGACGCATTGTTCCGTTTCAATGTTTTTGACCGTGAAGGAAAACCGTGTGAGCGCTGCGGACATCCCATCGTGCGCACCATGCTCTCGTCACGCCCGTTTTTCTGGTGCCCACATTGCCAGCATTGAGACGTAAAAAAGCCGGGAAAATCCCGGCATTCGGAGTATTTGCTTCGCTGATGACGCTTAGCGATTGTTGAGTGAAGAGGTGAAGTCGCGTTTGCCGTAGCCGGTATACAGCTGGCGCGGACGTGCAATCTTCAAGCCGTCGTCGTGCATTTCGTTCCAGTGAGCAATCCAGCCGACGGTACGTGCCATCGCGAAGATCACGGTGAACATAGAAGACGGAATGCCCATCGCTTTCAGGATGATACCGGAGTAGAAATCCACGTTGGGGTAGAGTTTCTTCTCGATAAAGTGGGGATCGTTGAGCGCAATGTGCTCCAGCTCCATGGCCACTTTCAGCAGGTCATCTTTCATGCCCAGCTCTTTAAGCACTTCATGGCAGGTTTCACGCATTACGGTGGCACGCGGGTCATAGTTTTTATATACCCGGTGGCCGAAGCCCATCAGACGGAAAGAGTCGTTCTTGTCCTTGGCGCGTCTGACGAACTCAGGAATATGCTCAACTGAGTTGATTTCCTCCAGCATACGCAGACAGGCCTCGTTGGCACCGCCGTGCGCAGGCCCCCACAGAGACGCGATGCCCGCAGCGATACAGGCAAACGGGTTTGCGCCGGAAGAACCTGCGGTACGCACCGTCGAGGTGGACGCGTTCTGTTCATGATCGGCATGCAGGATCAGGATGCGGTCCATTGCGCGTTCCAGTACCGGATTCACCACATACTCTTCGCACGGCGTAGCAAACATCATATGCAGAAAGTTGCCGGCGTAGGACAAGTCGTTGCGCGGGTAAACGAACGGCTGACCGAGGGAGTATTTGTAACACATGGCGGCCACGGTCGGCATTTTGGACAGCAGGCGATACGCGGCGATTTCGCGGTGACGCTCAATGCTGATATCCAGTGAATCGTGGTAGAACGCCGCCAATGCACCGGTTACGCCGCACAACACCGCCATCGGGTGAGAGTCGCGACGGAAACCGTGGAACAGACGCGTAATCTGTTCGTGGATCATGGTGTGACGGGTTACTGTGGTTTTGAAGGTGCCATATTGCTCGGGGGTTGGTGCTTCGCCGAACAGTAGAATGTAGCAGACTTCCAGATAAGTAGATTTCTCTGCTAATTGGTCGATAGGGAAGCCGCGATGCAGCAGCACGCCTTTATCACCGTCAATGTAGGTGATTTTGGATTCGCAAGACGCCGTGGAAGTAAATCCCGGATCGAACGTAAAAAAGCCTTTGGAACCGAGGCTACGGATATCGATTTCGTCTTGCCCAAGCGTGCCGGACAACACATCAAGCTCGATGGGCTCTTTACCATTTAGGGTAAGTGTCGCTTTCTTATCAGCCATTTACAGTCTCCTTAGCGCTTTAATTTTAAAAATTTATCACCGAAGAAATACCGTTATGCCTGTACACCGAACGCAGAAACTCGGCCAATCACCGAAGTCTTGTTATTGGCACCTATCAGGGTACAGCATCGGGCAGTGGCCGGCTCACCACCCCATCAAAGGAAAACCGTGTTTTTCTGGTTAGTAACGATTCTCTAAATTCTAGTCTACTCTAGTCATTAACATGACTTTCTACGTGGAATTCGACTTTCCACTGTTACACAAGTTATGTCGCTTGGGAAAGTCTATCTTGAATTCTTTAACGGGCGACTTTCATATTACAGCCCTATTTGTAATTTAATTGTCTAATATATGTCAAATGAGTTGGTTAATTTTGTATAAAATGTGAAATAAGTGATCTCACTCACTGTTTAGCTGAAATGTCACTAAACAATTTGTGGGCTAATTGTAATAAGATTGTGAAGTACTTATACTCGCGTCAGGTCTCCGGAACCCCCTGAAGTAGGAGCACCCAGCGTGAATAAGTCATGTGCCGTTTAACATGGGATGTTGACGTTAAGGCCAACGTATCACCCGGAAGCATGTGGCTGCATTCTTCGCGCTGTCTGACCTAGTTACAGGTCCGGAGGAACGAAAAATAATAAAGGTGTGTGAGCAAATCCGTGAAAAAACAAAGACCTGTCAATCTGAATCTGCAAACGATTCAGTTTCCCGTAACTGCGATAGCCTCAATTCTTCACCGTGTCTCTGGCGTCATTACCTTTGTGGCCCTCGGAATCCTGCTGTGGCTGCTCGGGCACTCTCTTGCTTCAGAAGAGGGGTTTCTGTACGCCGCGGCCATTCTGGATAGCGTGATTGTTAAATTTATTCTGTGGGGCATCCTCACCGCGCTGGCCTACCACATTGTTGGTGGATTACGCCATCTGATGATGGACTTTGGCTTTCTGGAAGAAGATCTCGTGTCGGGAAATCGTTCCGCAAGGCTCTCTTTTATCATTACTGTCGTGCTTTCACTACTGGCTGGAGTCCTCGTATGGTAAGCAATGCTTCTGCATTAGGACGTAATGGCGTTCACGATTGGCTACTCATTCGCGCTTCTGCCATTGTTATCGTGCTCTACGTGATTTATCTCGTGGGGTTTATCGCGACGGCGGGGGATATCACCTATCCCGTTTGGCGCGGTTTCTTCGCGATGCCCCTCACCAAAGTGTTCACGCTGCTGACGCTGTTCGCCATCCTGATTCACGCTTGGATAGGGATGTGGCAAGTGCTGACTGACTACATCAAGCCGCTGGCGTTGCGTCTGATATTGCAATTCGCCATCGTGGTAGCGCTGCTGGTGTACGTTATTTATGGAACCGTTGTGGTGTGGGGGGCGTGATGAATTTACCAATTAGGCAATTTGATGCCGTTGTTATCGGCGCAGGCGGCGCAGGTATGCGCACTGCGTTGCAAATCTCTCAAATGGAACTTTCCTGTGCGCTGCTGTCCAAGGTGTTCCCGACGCGCTCGCACACCGTGTCTGCTCAAGGCGGTATTACCGTGGCTCTGGGCAATACACATGAGGATAACTGGGAATGGCACATGTACGATACCGTAAAAGGGTCGGACTATATTGGCGATCAGGATGCCATCGAATACATGTGCAAAACCGGCCCGGAAGCCATTCTGGAATTGGAGCACATGGGGCTGCCTTTCTCTCGTCTGGATGACGGTCGCATCTATCAGCGTCCGTTCGGCGGGCAATCGAAGAATTTCGGCGGTGAGCAGGCAGTGCGTACCGCAGCGGCGGCAGACCGTACTGGACATGCTCTGTTGCATACCCTCTATCAGCAAAACCTGAAAAACCACACCACCATCTTTTCTGAATGGTATGCGCTGGATCTGGTTAAAAATCAGGACGGCGCTGTATTAGGTTGTACCGCTATCTGTATCGAAACCGGCGAAGTGGTTTATTTCAAAGCACGTGCGACGGTACTGGCTACCGGTGGTGCAGGACGCATTTACCAATCTACTACCAATGCCCACATCAATACCGGCGACGGTGTCGGTATGGCATTACGCGCCGGTGTGCCGGTGCAGGATATGGAAATGTGGCAGTTCCACCCGACCGGGATTGCGGGTGCGGGTGTGCTGGTCACTGAAGGCTGCCGTGGCGAAGGGGGCTATCTGCTCAACAAGCACGGTGAGCGTTTTATGGAGCGCTATGCGCCTAACGCCAAAGATTTGGCAGGGCGTGATGTTGTTGCGCGTTCCATCATGATTGAAATCCGTGAAGGGCGCGGCTGCGACGGTCCGTGGGGCCCGCATGCCAAGCTGAAACTCGATCATCTGGGTAAAGATGTGCTGGAATCCCGCCTGCCGGGCATCTTGGAACTGTCTCGCACCTTTGCGCATGTCGATCCAGTGAAAGAACCGATTCCGGTCATCCCCACCTGCCACTATATGATGGGAGGCATTCCCACCAAGGTGAGTGGCCAGGCGTTGACGGTCAATGAAAAGGGCGAAGATGTGGTGGTGCCGGGGCTGTTCGCCGTAGGTGAAATTGCCTGCGTTTCCGTGCACGGTGCTAACCGTCTGGGCGGTAACTCGCTGCTTGACCTGGTGGTGTTTGGCCGCTCTGCGGGCATGCATTTACAAGAATCATTACAAGAGCAGGGTGAGCTGTGCGATGCCAGCGACAGCGATGTTGAGGCTGCACTGGAACGTCTGAATCGCTGGAACAATAACCGTACCGGAGAAGATCCGGTGGAAATCCGCAAGGCATTGCAATCCTGCATGCAGAACAACTTCTCGGTGTTCCGGGAAGGGGATGCAATGGCGAAAGGGTTGGAAGAGCTGAAGGTGATTCGCGAGCGCCTGAAAAATGCGCGCCTTGATGACACCTCTACGGAGTTCAATACCCAGCGCATTGAGTGTCTCGAGTTGGATAACCTGATGGAAACTGCCTATGCCACGGCCGTCTCCGCCAATTACCGCACCGAAAGCCGCGGTGCGCATAGCCGCTTCGATTATCCGGATCGTGATGATGAAAACTGGTTGTGTCATTCGTTGTATTTGCTGCAACACGAGAGCATGACGCGCCGCGAGGTGAACATGCAGCCTAAATTACGTCCGGCGTTTCCGCCGAAAATACGTACTTATTAATGTCGCGGAGATGGCACGATGAAACTTGAATTTTCAATTTATCGCTATAACCCGGATGTCGATGACGCACCGCACATGCAGGATTACACCCTGGAGGCGGAAGAAGGGCGCGACATGATGCTGCTTGACGCGCTGATCCAGCTGAAAGAGCAAGATCCTACGCTGGCGTTCCGCCGTTCTTGCCGTGAAGGGGTGTGTGGCTCTGACGGCCTTAACATGAATGGCAAAAACGGGTTGGCTTGCATCACGCCGGTTTCGGCGCTGCAACGGGCCAAAGGTAAAATTGTTATCCGTCCGCTGCCGGGATTGCCGGTAATCCGTGATTTGGTGGTGGACATGGGACAGTTCTATGCCCAATATGAGAAAATAAAGCCTTACTTGTTGAATAATGGGCAGAATCCACCGGCGCGTGAACATTTGCAGTCACCGGACCAGCGTGCCAAGCTGGATGGATTGTATGAGTGCATCATGTGTGCCTGCTGTTCTACGTCTTGTCCGTCGTTCTGGTGGAACCCGGATAAATTTGTGGGCCCGGCGGGGCTACTGGCAGCTTACCGTTTCCTGATCGACAGCCGTGATACGGAAACCAAGCCGCGCCTAGATTCGCTGGATGATGCATTCAGCGTATTCCGCTGCCACAGCATCATGAACTGCGTTAATGTCTGCCCGAAAGGCCTTAACCCAACGCGGGCGATTGGTCACATCAAATCGATGTTGTTGCAACGCAGTGCCTAAGGTGTACCGCGAAACAGCCTAAGCGACGCCGCGCAGAGAAATTACGGCGCAGAGGTAAAACTGCCGTATTGTGCAATGGTAAGACGTAACATGATTATCCCTCCGGCTCGCTGCGGGGGGATGATAGGAAACCTTTAAAAATGGGCTTGTGCGCCAAACCGGTTTTTAAAGGTTCCTTAAAGGGGAAGGACACCCTGGCCCTGCGAATCTGACAGGGAATGAACCGTTTACGGCGCCTGATTTTTTTACGGCACAGGACATGTTAACCACGGCGAAAACTGAAGCTTATTAGCTTAAGGGATCACAATGCAGAACGGCGCAATGAAGGCTTGGCTGGATTCCTCCTATCTGGCGGGCGCGAACCAGTCCTACATAGAACAGCTCTATGAAGATTTTTTAACCGATCCGGATTCTATCGATCTTAGCTGGCGGTCTATCTTCCAGCAGTTGCCTACGGCGGGGGTCAAACCCGATCAACTGCATTCCAAAACGCGCGACTATTTCCGTCGTCTGGCAAAAGATGCTTCGCGCTTTAGCTCCTCTGTGACCGATCCTGACATTGACGCCAAGCAGGTCAAAGTATTGCAGCTGATAAACGCGTTTCGTTTCCGTGGATATCAGCAAGCCAAGCTGGACCCGATCGACTTACGTCCTCAAGCGCCAGTTGCAGAATTGGATCTGGCTTACCATAACCTGACGGCTGATGACCTTCAGGACACTTATAACGTGGTCTCGTTCGCCATCGGCAAAGAGACCATTAAACTCGGTGAATTGTATGACGCCTTGAAGCGTACCTACTGCGGTTCTATCGCTACTGAATACATGCATATCACGAGCACCGATGAGAAACGCTGGATTCAGCAGCGTATCGAATCCATTACCGGCCAGCCTTCTTTCAGTTTGGAAGAGAAGCGTCGCTTCCTGAAAGAGCTGACGGCGGCGGAAGGGCTGGAGCGCTATTTAGGGGCCAAATATCCGGGTGCTAAACGCTTCTCGCTGGAAGGTGGCGATGCGCTGGTGCCGATGCTCAAAGAGATGATCCGCCATGCGGGCAACAACGGCACGCGTGAAGTGGTGCTGGGCATGGCGCACCGTGGCCGCCTCAATGTTCTGGTTAACGTGTTGGGGAAAAAGCCACAGAATTTGTTCGATGAATTTGCTGGTAAGCATAAAGAGCATCTCGGCACCGGTGATGTGAAATACCATCAGGGCTTTTCGTCCGAATTTGCCACCGAAGGCGGTCTGGTGCATTTGGCGCTGGCGTTTAACCCCTCGCACCTTGAGATTGTCAGCCCGGTGGTAACCGGTTCCGTGCGTGCACGCCTCGATCGTCTCAGCAGTGAGAGCGGTCCGCGCGTATTGCCGGTGACGATTCACGGCGATGCGGCCATCAGCGGGCAGGGCGTGGTGCAGGAACTGCTGAATATGTCCACCGTGCGCGGCTATGAAGTGGGCGGTACGTTGCGTATCGTGATCAACAACCGCATCGGTTTTACCACCTCCAACCCGCTGGATATTCGTTCCACGGAATATTGCACCGACATTGGTAAAATGGTGAAGGCGCCAATTTTCCACGTTAACGCTGACGATCCGGAAGCGGTCGCTTATGTGACGCGCCTGGCGTTGGATTTCCGCAATGAATTCAAACGCGATGTGTTTATTGATCTGATTTGTTATCGCCGCCATGGTCACAACGAAGCAGATGAGCCAAGTGCGACGCAGCCGATGATGTACCAGAAGATCAAAAAACACCCGACGCCGCGTAAGGTGTATGCCGATCGCCTGGAACTGGAAAAAAGCATCACGCTGGAGGATGCCACCGAGCAGGTTAACCTGTATCGCGACGCGCTGGATGCAGGAGAATGCGTGGTGGAAGAGTGGCGTGAAATGGACATGCAATCTTTCACCTGGATGCCTTACCTTAACCACGAGTGGGATGAGCCTTATCCGCACAAGGTGGAGATGAAACGCCTGCAAGAATTGGCAAAACGCATCAGTGAAGTGCCGGAAGCCATTGAAATGCATCCGCGCGTCGTCAAGGTGTACGCCGATCGTGCCGAAATGGCGCTGGGTAACAAGCCCTTCGATTGGGGCGGCGCGGAAACACTGGCCTACGCCACACTGGTGGATGATGGCATTCCTATTCGTATTTCCGGTGAAGACAGTGGCCGTGGCACCTTCTTCCACCGCCATGCCGTGGTGCATAACCAAAAGAATGGCTCGAGCTACACACCACTGGAACATGTGCATAATGCGCAGGGCACCTTTAACGTGTGGGACTCGGTGTTGTCCGAGGAGGCGATTCTGGCGTTTGAATACGGCTACGCCACGGCAGAGCCGCATACGTTGACCATTTGGGAAGCGCAGTTCGGTGATTTCGCCAACGGTGCTCAAGTGGTGATCGATCAGTTCATCAGCTCCGGTGAGCAGAAGTGGGGACGCATGTGCGGCTTGGTGATGCTGCTGCCGCATGGCTATGAAGGTCAAGGCCCTGAGCACTCCTCAGCGCGTCTCGAGCGTTATCTGCAACTGTGTGCCGAGCAAAACATGCAGGTGTGCATTCCGTCGACGCCGGCGCAGGTTTACCATATGTTGCGTCGTCAGGCGCTGCGCGGTATGCGGCGTCCGCTGGTGGTGATGTCACCGAAATCGCTGTTGCGCCATCCGCTGGCGATCTCCTCGCTGGAAGAGTTGGCTAATGGCGCGTTCCAGCCGGCTATCGGTGAAATTGACGAACTTGATCCGCAAGGAGTGAAGCGCGTCGTGCTCTGTTCCGGCAAGGTCTACTATGATTTATTGGAACAGCGTCGTAAGAATGAGCAGAACAACGTGGCGATTGTGCGCATCGAACAACTCTACCCGTTCCCGCAGCAGGCGGTGCAGGCGGCGTTAGCGCCGTTCGCACACGTGCATGATTTTGTCTGGTGTCAGGAAGAGCCGCTCAATCAGGGGGCATGGTATTGCAGCCAGCACCATTTCCGCGAAGTGATTCCCTTTGGAGCGTCTTTGCGTTACGCCGGACGCCCGGCCTCCGCCTCTCCAGCGGTCGGTTATATGTCTGTGCATCAGAAACAACAGCAAGATCTGGTTAATGACGCGCTGAACGTTGATTAAATAAAAGGATAGATAATGAGTAGCGTAGATATTCTTGTCCCTGACCTTCCCGAATCGGTAGCTGATGCTTCCGTGGCGACCTGGCACAAAAAGCCGGGTGACAGCGTCCAGCGTGATGAAGTGCTGGTCGAAATTGAAACGGATAAAGTGGTGTTGGAAGTGCCTGCACCAGAAGCGGGTGTGCTGGATGCCGTGCTGGAAAGCGAAGGCGCTACGGTGACATCGCGCCAAATTCTTGGGCGTCTGCGCCGTGGCGATAGCTCCGGCAAGGAAACCAGCGAGAAAGCGCAGAGCAAAGAGTCTACGCCTGCCCAGCGCCATACCGCAGGGTTGACCGAAGAGAACAGTGATGCGCTCAGCCCGGCGATTCGTCGCCTGATCGGTGAGCACGGTCTGGATGCGGCTGCGATTAAAGGCAGTGGCGTGGGTGGCCGTATCACGCGTGAAGATGTCGAAAAACATCTGGCAGCGCAGGCTGCCAGCGGCAGCGACAAAAAAGCAGAGAAAGCCGCAGATGCTGCACCGGCGCTGGCTCATCGCAGCGAAAAACGCGTGCCAATGACGCGACTGCGTAAGCGGGTTGCTGAACGCTTGCTCGAAGCGAAAAACAGTACCGCCATGCTGACGACCTTTAACGAAGTCAACATGAAACCGATTATGGACCTGCGTCAGCAGTACGGCAAAGCGTTTGAAAAACGCCACGACGTACGTCTGGGCTTTATGTCGTTCTACATCAAAGCCGTGGTGGAAGCGCTGAAACGCTATCCTGAGGTGAACGCCTCCATCGACGGCGGAGATGTGGTGTACCACAACTATTTCGATGTCAGTATCGCCGTCTCCACACCGCGTGGTCTGGTTACGCCAGTGCTACGCGATGTTGATGCGCTGGGCATGGCTGACGTTGAGAAGAAAATCAAAGATCTCGCAGTAAAAGGGCGCGACGGCAAGCTGACGGTAGAAGAACTGACCGGCGGTAATTTTACTATTACCAACGGTGGCGTGTTCGGCTCCCTGATGTCCACCCCTATCATCAACCCACCACAGAGTGCGATTCTGGGCATGCATGCCATTAAAGACAGACCGATGGCCGTGGATGGTCAGGTGGTGATTCTGCCGATGATGTACCTGGCGCTTTCTTACGATCACCGGTTGATCGATGGTCGTGAATCCGTGGGCTTTTTGGTCACGCTAAAAGAGATGCTGGAAGATCCAACACGCCTGCTGCTCGATGTATAGCGCGTGATGGCGTAGACTGCCACCACCTGCCGAGCGGCGGTCATACGGTGGGTATTAGTTTACTTTGTGCTATGCAGCCGCCCTTGGCGGCGTTATCCAATAATATCAAGAAAGTCATGTGACTTATCTTCAAACCGAGATGGATAGAACATCATGAATTTACATGAATATCAGGCAAAACAGCTCTTTGCTCGATATGGCCTGCCGGCGCCGACCGGTTATGCCTGCACCACGCCGCGCGAAGCAGAAGAGGCCGCCTCGAAAATTGGTGCCGGTCCGTGGGTAGTGAAATGCCAGGTACATGCGGGTGGCCGCGGTAAAGCGGGCGGCGTAAAAGTGGTGAGCAGCAAAGAAGATATTCGCGCGTTTGCGGAAAATTGGCTGGGCAAACGTTTGGTGACCTACCAAACGGATGCGCAAGGCCAGCCTGTGCATCAGATTCTGGTGGAAGCCGCAACCGATATCGATCAAGAACTCTACCTCGGTGCCGTGGTCGATCGCGCTACGCGTCGTGTGGTGTTTATGGCCTCAACCGAAGGTGGGGTGGAAATTGAAAAAGTGGCAGAAGAAACGCCGGAACTGATTCATAAAGCCGCGCTCGACCCATTGACCGGCCCGCAGCCTTATCAGGGGCGTGAGTTGGCCTTTAAACTGGGGCTGAGCGGCAAGCAAGTGGCGCAGTTCACCAAGATTTTCATGGGTCTGGCGACCTTGTTCCTAGAGCGCGATCTGGCACTGGTGGAGATTAACCCGCTGGTGATCACCAAGCAGGGCGATCTGGTCTGTCTGGACGGTAAACTCGGCGCTGACGGCAATGCGCGGTTCCGCCAGCCGGAGCTGCGCGAAATGCGCGATCCGAGCCAAGAAGATTCTCGCGAAGCGCATGCTGCACAGTGGGAACTGAACTATGTGGCGCTTGATGGCAACATTGGTTGCATGGTGAACGGTGCGGGTCTTGCCATGGGCACCATGGACATCGTCAAACTGCATGGCGGTGCGCCGGCCAACTTCCTGGATGTGGGCGGTGGTGCAACCAAAGAGCGCGTGACCGAAGCCTTTAAAATCATTCTCTCCGACGACAACGTGAAAGCGGTACTGGTCAATATCTTTGGCGGTATCGTGCGCTGTGATCTGATCGCTGACGGCATCATCGGTGCGGTAGCCGAAGTGGGCGTTAACGTACCTGTGGTGGTGCGCCTGGAAGGAAACAATGCGGAACTGGGTGCCAAGAAACTGGCAGACAGCGGCCTGAATATCATCGCAGCCACCAGTTTGACAGATGCAGCTCAGCAGGTTGTGAAGGCAGCGGAGGGTAAATAATGTCTATTCTGATTGATAAGCACACTAAAGTCATTTGCCAGGGATTCACCGGCAGCCAAGGCACCTTCCACTCTGAGCAAGCGCTCGCTTATGGTACCAAGCTCGTGGGCGGCGTGACGCCCGGTAAAGGCGGCACTGAACATTTGGGATTACCGGTGTTCAATACCGTGCACGAAGCGGTGGAAGCGACCGGCGCGACGGCTTCGGTGATTTACGTCCCGGCACCGTTTTGCAAAGACTCAATTCTGGAAGCGATTGATGCGGGAATTGAACTGGTTATCTGTATCACTGAAGGTATTCCGACGCTGGATATGCTGACCGTGAAGGTGAAGCTGGAACAGAGCGACGTGGGGATGATTGGGCCTAACTGTCCGGGCGTTATCACCCCCGGTGAGTGCAAAATTGGCATTATGCCCGGCCATATTCATAAACCGGGCAAGGTGGGGATCGTTTCTCGTTCAGGAACGCTAACCTACGAAGCGGTGAAGCAGACAACCGACACCGGGCTTGGTCAGTCAAGCTGTGTTGGTATCGGCGGTGACCCGATTCCGGGTTCCAACTTTATCGATATTCTGGCATTGTTCGAACAGGATCCACAAACCGAGGCCATCGTGATGATCGGTGAAATCGGTGGCACAGCGGAAGAGGAAGCGGCAGTCTATATCAAAGCGCATGTCACCAAACCGGTGGTAGGGTACATCGCCGGTGTGACGGCACCAAAGGGCAAGCGTATGGGCCATGCAGGTGCCATCATTGCGGGTGGTAAAGGCACGGCGGATGATAAATTTGCGGCGCTGGAAGCGGCTGGTGTGAAAACGGTGCGTAGCTTGGCGGATATCGGCGATGCCGTGAAAGCTGTATTGGCGCGTTAGTGCATTGCCAAAACCCCGCACGGAAGACCAGCAGGCAATGGCTGCCCTACATCGGGTCCGTGGCTCGCTGATACGGCAACGCGTTAAAGCCACCAACCAGATGCACGCTTTTTTACTGGAGTTCGGTGTCAGTCTGCCTCGCGGTATTGTCGTGATACGGCGTCTGGCAGCGGTGCTGGAAGAAAATGACTTCCCACCTTATCTGACAAGGGTTCTGAGCAGACTTCACAGCCAGTATATTTACCTCAACGGGGAAATTGATGAAATCGATAAGGAACTGAAAACCCACCTTGCGGAGGATGAAACTGCCCAACGCCTGCTGACCATTCCCGGCGTCGGGCCGATAACAGCGAGCCTGTTAGCCACCCCCCTGGGGGATGGTAAAAACCATGCCAGCAGCCGTGATTTTGCGGCTTCGACAGGGCTGGTTCCCCGCCAGTACAGCACGGATGGGAAGACGACACTGATGGGCATCAGCAAGCGGGGTGACAAGAATCTGCGACGGCGGCTGGTGCAATGCGCGCGGGTGTTTATGCAGCGGCTGGAACACAACCCAGGGCGTCTGGCAGAGTGGGTTAAAAAGCAGCTTGTCAGCCATCACTCGAATGTGGTGGCGTGTGCGCTGGCGAACAAACTTGCGCGGATAGCCTGGGCGGTGACAGTCCATCAGGCGGCGTTCAGCAAATAAAAGAGCCACCGAAAAAAAATCGCTGGCTCAGTGAGTTAACAGATTACTTTCTGGTTTTGCGACGACAGATAATTGATGACATGAACGGCATATCGGCCTGCTGATGAACCTGACATAAAAAATGGCTCTATGAAGCCGAGGCTTTTTTAAGGTTCGGCAGGTGCGGAACTCATCGTGACGCGGGCATTAAATGCCCACCAGACGCCGAATAGATTTACGCAAGCCCATCATAAATCAAAATCTGTGTTGCAAAAACGGGGGTGACCATAGATTTTTATTGCCAGTACAGTAATAAAAGATGAAAACAAAAAATAATTAAGAGCCGTTATTAACTCACCGCTCAATATATTAACTATGGCAACATTAAATTAACAACTTAAACAATGTGGTTATGATTAAATCATCTACGCTTGATAGTGCGTTAAATTAAATCTGCGCGAGCAAGTCAAAAATTGGTTTGCTAATTTATGCTATTGTCAAGTCTATTTTTACATTTATTTAACAAGTAATCGTATGACGAAAACTTGGTAAACCAGAAATTAACATTGGGCGTGCTATTTGCGTCAGATCAAAATCTTAAGCTGGCTATCGATGGGGAAATGCGCTTAAATTGCGCCACATCAATTTTCACCAAAGGTGTGCCGAAAGGGGAAAGTTGATTTGAAACCAAAAACACAATCTGTGTCACGTAAAAACCTATTTATTCTAGGGGGTTACAGGCGTAATATAGCCGCTACCCTGTTTGTGGTATTGTTTTTGGCTATTTTTAACGTGTTTTCTTTGGCGTGTTATTGGTTTAACGGTGAACTCTCGTTGTTTATAAAAGCCGGTTCTGAAGCAATTTTCTGTTGTGTTCTTTTTGGGTGTTTAGCGGCTTGTTTGCATTTACAAGCTAAAACCTTCCTGCGAGGAGCAAGGAGTCAAGATGTTTGATATAGTCGAACTGTCACGTTTACAGTTTGCCTTAACCGCGATGTACCATTTTCTTTTCGTACCATTAACGCTGGGGATGGCGTTTTTGTTGGCGATCATGGAAACGGTCTATGTGCTGACGGGCAAACAAATCTACAAGGATATGACCAAGTTCTGGGGCAAGTTGTTTGGTATCAACTTTGCACTGGGCGTGGCCACCGGGCTGACCATGGAGTTCCACTTCGGTACTAACTGGTCCTATTTCTCCCACTATGTCGGGGACATTTTCGGCGCACCGCTGGCTATCGAAGGCCTGATGGCGTTCTTCCTCGAATCAACGTTTGTTGGCTTGTTCTTCTTTGGCTGGGATCGCCTAGGCAAAGTGCAACACATGGCCGTGACATGGTTGGTGGCGTTGGGGTCTAACTTCTCCGCGCTGTGGATTTTGGTTGCAAACGGCTGGATGCAAAACCCCATCGCTTCTGAATTCAATTTCGAAACCATGCGTATGGAAATGGTGAGCTTCTCACAACTGGTGTTGAACCCGATTGCGCAGGTGAAGTTCGTTCATACCGTCGCTGCTGGTTACACCACGGGTGCCATGTTCATTCTGGGCATCAGTGCTTACTATCTGCTTAAGGGCCGTGACTTGGCCTTTTCCAAACGCTCATTTGCCATTGTTGCCAGCTTTGGCACCGCAGCTGTGCTGTCAGTTATCGTACTGGGTGATGAATCCGGTTATGAAATGGGCGACGTGCAAAAAACCAAATTGGCCGCGATTGAAGCCGAGTGGGAAACCCAACCGGCACCTGCCAGCTTTACGCTGTTCGCCATTCCCAATCAGGAGAGAATGGAGAACCAGTTCGCCGTGCGCATTCCGTTTATGCTGGGGATTATTGCCACGCGTTCGACGGACGGCGTGGTACTGGGGCTGCGTGAACTGATGGATGGTCACCAGGTACGTATTCGCAACGGCATGAAAGCGTATGAGTTGCTGGAGCAGTTGCGCGCGGGTAATACTGATCCGGCTGTGCGTGAAGCCTTTAACCAGTCCAAACAGGATCTGGGTTATGGCATGCTGCTCAAACGTTACACCGCGGACGTTGCTAATGCGACTGAAGCACAAATTCAGCAGGCAACTAAGGACTCTATTCCTCGCGTTGCGCCGCTCTACTTCTCGTTTCGCATCATGGTAGCCTGTGGCGTGCTGATGCTGCTGATTATCGGCCTGTCGTTCTGGAGCGTTATCAGAAACCGTATCGGTAAAAACAAGCTGCTATTGCGCGCTGCCTTGTTCGGTATTCCGTTACCGTGGATTGCGGTTGAAGCTGGTTGGTTTGTTGCCGAGTACGGTCGCCAACCGTGGGCTATCGGTGAAGTGCTGCCCACGGCGGTAGCGAACTCTTCGCTGACGGTGGGTGACATCCTGCTATCGATGGGCTTGATCTGCGGTTTGTATACGCTGTTCCTGGTCGCCGAAATGTATCTGATGTTCAAATTCGCGCGCCTCGGCCCAAGCAGCCTGAAAACAGGGCGTTACCACTTTGAACAGCCGTTGACGCTGGCTCAGGACGCACGGTAAACAGGAGTCCACTATGTTTGAATATGAAGTATTACGTTTTATCTGGTGGCTGTTGATTGGCGTGCTGATGATCGGTTTCGCTATCACTGACGGCTTCGATATGGGGGTTGGCGTGCTGGTGCGCGTGATGGGGCGTAATGATGTAGAACGCCGTATCATGATTAACAGTATCGCTCCACACTGGGACGGTAACCAGGTGTGGCTGATCACCGCGGGTGGGGCGCTGTTTGCTGCATGGCCGATGGTGTATGCTGCAGCATTCTCCGGCTTCTATATCGCAATGATCCTAGTACTGGCATCGCTGTTCTTCCGTCCGATCGGTTTTGACTACCGCTCCAAGCTGGAAGACGCGCGTTGGCGCAATATGTGGGACTGGGGCATCTTCATCGGTAGCTTTGTGCCGCCAGTGGTGATTGGTGTGGCGTTCGGTAACCTATTGCAGGGCGTACCGTTCCATATCGATGCCAATGTTCGCTTGTTCTACACCGGTAACTTCTTCCAACTGCTGAACCCGTTTGGCCTGTTGGCGGGCGTTGTCAGCCTGACCATGATCCTGGCGCAAGGTGCTACCTACTTGATGATGCGTACCGATGGCGATCTGTATGTGCGCTCGAAAGGTGCGGCTCAACTGTCGGCGTTGGTAATGATGGTGACCTTTGCGTTGGCCGGCGTGTGGGTAATCTACGGTATTGACGGCTATACTATCACCTCCGTGTTGGACAGGGCGGCTGAGTCTAACCCGCTGCACAAAGAAGTGGCGCATCAGGCCGGGGCCTGGTTAGCGAACTTTACCGCGCATCCGGTGCTGTGGGCTATCCCGTTGCTGGGTGTGGTGCTACCGTTGCTGATCATCGCGATGGCGCGTGCGAACAAGGGCTGCTTGGCTTTCCTGTTCAGCTCGCTGACTATCGCCTGCGTTATCCTGACCGCTGGGGTTGCCATGTTCCCGTTTGTGATGCCTTCCATCACGCAACCGAACGTAAGCCTGACCATGTGGGATGCCACCTCCAGCTTGTACACGCTGAAAGTGATGACGATCGTCGCCATTATTTTTGTACCCATCGTGCTCTCTTATACGGCATGGTGTTACTACAAAATGTTCGGTCGCATTACCAAAGAGCATATTGAACAGAACACCCACTCTCTGTACTAAGTAAGGAGCTTAATGATGTGGTATTTTGCCTGGATACTCGGAACGCTTCTTGCTTGCTCGCTGGGGATTATTACCGCTCTGGCGTTAGAGCAGAGTGAAGCAAAGAAAGCGAAAGCGGCAGAAGACAACGCGCAATGAGCAGTCTGGTTGATAAACTCTACCAACTGATGGACAAGGGCCCGTTACGGGTTCTTGCCCTGCTTATGGCGTTGCTGATGGCGGGCTGTGTGATGTGGGACCCGACACGCTTTGCTGCACGTACCAGCGCGTTGGACGTGTGGCAAGGCCCGTTGCTGGTATGGGCCGTTTGTACCGGTGTGATATACGGGGTAGGGTTTCGCCAGCAACACCTGCTGTGGCGCGTGATTTTTGCGCCTTTTCCTGCCTTTGTGATCCTGCTCGCAGGGCTTATTTACGTCTTTCGCTAGTATATATCTTAAATTATTCGAGTTGTAGGAAGGCGACAAGGGAGCGGATCTCAATGAACTTACTTAGGTAAGTGATTTGGGTGAGTGAGCGTAACCAACGCACCTACAGCTCGAAGTATGACGGGTATGGCCTATTCCGTTTGGTTATGGGTTTCCCGCAACCCATAATTATTTAATTTCCCTCTAAGCAACCCATTCCAAACCTCATTTCTCTTGCGTATAGTAGCGGTGTTTCGTTGTATTACCGGGATGTAGAGTGAGCAATACGTTGTTTCGTTGGCTTGTACGTGTCTACTATGAAGACACAGACGCCGGTGGCGTGGTGTATCACGCCCGTTATATCGCCTTCTATGAGCGTGCGCGGACAGAAATGTTACGCCAGCACGGCTTTCATCAGTGCGCCTTGCTGGAAGAGCATGTGGCTTTCGCTGTGCGTCGTATGGCGGTCGAATATTTTTCTCCGGCGCGTCTGGATGATTTATTGAACGTAGAGAGTGAAATCACAGTGATACGCGGTGCTTCTCTCACGTTTGCTCAGCGTATTCTCAATTCTCACGGCGATCTGTTAAGTCAGGCAGACGTATTGATCGCTTGTATCGATCCACATCACATGAAGCCCATCGCGCTTCCTAAGTCTATTGTTGCGGAGTTTAAGCAGTGACTGACATGAATATCCTTGATTTGTTCCTGAAAGCTAGTCTTTTAGTGAAACTTATCATGCTGGTTTTGATTGGTTTTTCTATCGCCTCTTGGGCGATCATCATCCAACGCACGCGCATTTTGAACATTGCTACGCGTGAAACTGAAGCCTTTGAAGATAAATTCTGGTCAGGCATTGAACTCTCCCGACTGTATCAGGAAAGCCAGACGCGCCGCGATTCGCTGGCAGGTTCAGAGCAGATCTTCTATTCCGGCTTCAAAGAATTTGCCCGCTTGCATCGGGCTAACAGCCATGCGCCAGAGGCGGTGGTAGAGGGCGCTTCTCGTACCATGCGCATTTCCCTTAACCGCGAACTGGAAATGCTGGAAACCCACATTTCGTTTTTGGGTACTGTTGGCTCTATCAGCCCGTATATCGGCCTGTTCGGTACGGTATGGGGGATCATGCACGCCTTTATCGCGTTGGGGGCGGTTAAGCAGGCCACGTTGCAAATGGTTGCTCCGGGTATTGCCGAAGCACTGATTGCGACCGCCATCGGTCTGTTTGCGGCGATCCCTGCGGTAATGGCCTATAACCGCCTGAATCAGCGTGTGAATAAACTGGAGCAGAACTACGACAACTTCATGGAAGAGTTCATCGCTATCCTGCATCGTCAGGCCTTCACTGAAAGTAGTAAGTAATCAGGAGGCAGCATGGCTCGTTCACGTGGTCGCCGGGATCTAAAATCCGAAATTAACATCGTTCCATTACTGGACGTGCTGCTGGTGTTGTTGCTGATCTTCATGGCAACGGCCCCCATCATCACACAGAGCGTGGAAGTGGATTTGCCTGATGCGACAGATTCCAAAACCGTCTCCAGCAACGATAATCCGCCGGTGATTGTCGAAGTGTCTGGCGTCGGTCAGTACAGTCTGGTTATTGAACAAAAGCGGATGGAACAACTTCCCGCTGAGCAGATTGTGGCGGAAGCCCAGGCGCGTATGGCTGAAAACCCCAAGTCGGTGTTTCTGATCGGGGGCGCGAAAGACGTGCCTTATGATGAGATCATCAAAGCGCTGAACTTGCTGCGCCAGGCTGGGGTCAAATCAGTAGGTCTGATGACTCAGCCTATATAATCAATGCGTTGCAGTCAAAGCGTGATGTTTTTTCTGGCAATTGTTTATTACGGCAACACAGTATTTGGGAACCGCTTGTGCTAAAGGCCACCGAAAAACCTGATAAGTTAAAACGCGCCATTATTGTCTCGGCCGTTTTGCACATCATACTGATTGCTTTGCTGGTGTGGAGCTCATTCCACTCCTCTATGGATGCCAGCGGCGGCGGTGGCGGCTCTGCAATCGATGCGGTAATGGTTGATCCCAATGCCGTCGTTGAACAGTACAACCGCCAGCAGCAACAGCAGAGTGATGCAAAACGCGCGGAACAGTTGCGTAGAAAGCAGGTTGAGCAGCAAGCTGAAGAGTTACAGCAGAAGCAGGCTGCTGAGCAACAGCGTTTAAAAGAGCTTGAGAAAGAGCGCCTTCAAGCGCAAGAGGACGCTAAGCAGCAGGCGCAAGAACAGGCCGAGCAGCGTAAGCAGGCGGAAGCCGCTGCCGCGAAGGCGAAAGCAGAAGCTGAACAACAAGCCAAAGCAGCCGCTGCTGCTGCGAAAAAGCAGGCTGAAGAAGAAGTGAAGGCCAAAGCGGTAGCTGATGCGAAAGCCAAGGCGAAAGCTGATGCGAAAGCCAAGGCGAAAGCTGATGCGAAAGCCAAGGTGAAAGCTGAAGCCGATGCCAAAGCGAAAGCGGCTGCTGATGCGAAAGCTAAAGCCGCCGCAGAAGCTGCTGCACAGTCTGATTCCGTTGACGATCTTCTCGGTGGTTTGGCTTCGTCGAAAAACGCGCCTAAATCAGGTGGCGGTGCGCCAGCCGGTGCCGGCACGGCGAAAAAGAGCGGTGCCTCAGGTGCCGCACTGGACAGTTATGGCGGCCAGGTGCGCGCGGCGATCCAGAGTAAATTTTATGACTGGCAGCTTTATCGGGGTAAAACCTGTACATTGCGCATCAAACTGGCACCTGACGGTCTGCTCGTTTCCGTTGAAGCGAAAAGTGGAGACCCGGCACTGTGTCAGGCGGCGATTGCCGCAGCCAAGCAGGCAAGAATACCGAAGCCGCCAAGCACGGATGTGTATGAAGCTTTCAAAAATGCACCGATTGATTTCAAACCGCAATAATCGTGGCGTGCAGTACGATGCTAACGGTGCCGCATGGTATAGCCAACCGACTTAAAAATGATTACAGCCAATGCCCTGATAAAAATAATGTCGCTTGGCTATATCTTTAGGACAAGGATGATAGCACCACCCACGGGTATTGTGTTTTGGTGATACCGGTTTGTTAAAATTCTGCTAATTTATCCGAGGCGATACCTCTGGATAAGGGAGATGAAATGAAGCAGGCATGTAAAGTTGCACTAGGTTTTTTAATGCTGTGGGTCACAGCGCTACACGCCGAAGTGCGTATCGAGATTACCCAAGGGGTTGACTCGGCACGTCCTATCGCCGTGGTTCCGTTCAAGTGGGCTGGCGGCGGCGCAGCGCCGGAAGATATTGGCGGTATCATTGGTGCGGATCTGCGTAACAGCGGTAAATTCAATCCGATCGATCCCAGTCGTATGCCGCAGCAGCCGGGTTCTTCCTCGGAAGTCACGCCTGCTGCCTGGACGGCGCTGGGGATTGACTCCGTCATCGTGGGTCAGGTTCAGCCGGGTGCAGATGGTAGCTACGTGATCTCTTATCAACTGGTTGATACCTCGGGTAACCCAGGCAGCGTATTGGCGCAAAACCAGTTCAAGGTCACCAAGCAATGGCTGCGTTATGCCACGCATACCGCCAGTGATGAAGTGTTCCAGAAGCTAACCGGTATCAAAGGTGCCTTCCGTACACGTATAGCCTATGTGGTGCAGACTAACGGTGGTCAGTTCCCTTACGAACTGCGTGTATCTGATTATGATGGCTACAACCAGTTTGTAGTGCATCGTTCTCCAGAACCGCTGATGTCTCCGGCCTGGTCGCCGGATGGCAGCAAAGTGGCATACGTTACCTTTGAAAGCGGTCGTTCTGCGCTGGTGATTCAAACGTTGGCTAATGGGGCAATCCGTCAGGTTGCGTCCTTCTTGCGTCACAACGGTGCTCCGGCGTTTTCCCCGGATGGCAGCAAACTGGCCTTTGCACTTTCCAAAAGCGGCAGCCTGAACCTGTATGTCATGGACATCGGCTCCGGTCAGATCCGTCAAGTGACGGATGGTCGCAGCAACAATACTGAACCAACCTGGTTCCCCGACAGCCAAACTTTGGCATATACTTCGGATCAGGCTGGACGTCCGCAAGTCTACAAAATTAACGTTAATGGCGGAGCTCCGCAGCGTATCACTTGGGAAGGGGCGCAGAATCAGGACTCAGAAGTCAGTGACGATGGCAAAATGCTAGTGATGGTGAGCTCCAACGGTGGTGCTCAGCATATTGCTACACAAGATCTAGTGACGGGGGCCGTTCAAGTCATTACGGGCACCTATCTGGACGAAACGCCGAGTATTGCACCGAACGGCACTATGGTGATTTACAGCTCTAAACTGGGGCTGGGCTCTGTGCTGCAGCTGGTGTCTACTGACGGACGTTTCAAAGCGCGTCTTCCGGCAGCTGATGGACAGGTTAAATTCCCTGCTTGGTCGCCGTATTTATAAACATAAATAATTTTTTCAAAGGACATAAGAGATGCAATTCAATAAAGTACTGAAAGGCCTGATGTTGGCTCTGCCGGTGCTGGCTATCGCCGCATGTAGTTCACACAAGAAAGACGTCAATGACCAGTCTACCGTTGGCACTGCAGGCAGGGGTTATGAAAACGGCAATATGTCTTATTCTGAGCAGGCTCGCCTGCAAATGCAAGAACTGCAACGCAACAACATCGTATACTTCGATTTGGACAAGTACGATATCCGTTCTGACTTCGCTCAGATGCTGGGCGCGCACGCTTCCTTCCTGCGCAGCAACCCGTCCTACAAAGTGACTATCGAAGGTCATGCGGATGAACGCGGTACGCCGGAATACAACATCGCCCTAGGTGAACGTCGTGCTAACGCTGTTCAGATGTACCTACAAGGCAAAGGTGTTTCTTCCGATCAGATCTCTATCGTTTCTTACGGTAAAGAGAAACCTGTGGTTCTGGGTCATGACGAAGCTGCATGGTCCAAAAACCGTCGTGCGGTCTTGGTATACTAAGAGCATTGCATGAACAGTAACTTCAGACGTCATCTCGTGGGTCTGTCGTTATTGGTTGGCGTAGCGGTCCCTTGGGCCGCTACTGCCCAAGCGCCAATCAGTAATGTCGGCTCTGGCTTGGTGGAAGACCGTGTCACCCAAATGGAGCGTATTTCTAACGCTCATAGCCAGCTATTAACTCAACTTCAGCAGCAGCTCTCTGATACGCAGCGCGATATTGACAGTTTGCGTGGGCAGATTCAGGAAAATCAGTACCAGTTGAATCAGGTTGTTGAACGCCAGAAGCAAATCTATCAGCAAATGGATAGCATGGGCTCCTCGTCGTCAACGCCGTCGGCGTCTTCTGCGCCAGCAACGGATACGGGTGCGTCTACCTCCAGTCCCGCCAGTAATGGTGCGGGCGCGCCGGTTGCACCGGCCAGTACCGGTGATGCCAACAGCGACTACAATGCTGCGGCGGCATTGGTGCTAGAGAAAAAGCAGTACGATCAGGCTATTGCAGCTTTTCAGTCATTTGTCAAAAAATACCCTGACTCAACTTATCAGCCGAATGCCAACTATTGGCTGGGTCAGTTGAACTACAACAAAGGTAAGAAAGACGACGCCGCTTACTATTTTGCGAACCTGGTCAAGAATTACCCGAAATCCCCTAAAAGCTCCGAAGCCTTACTCAAGGTTGGGGTGATCATGCAGGAAAAGGGGCAGACGGATAAAGCGAAGGCTGTCTACCAGCAGGTCATCAAACAATATCCTAATACCGAAAGCGCCAAGCAGGCGCAAAAACGGCTGACTGGGCTCTAACCCCTTTCTAGGCACAAAAATTGCGCGCCATGAGCGATTTTTGTGCTTTGTCGTTTGATGATTAAGCAGTTGAACCGTTTTTCAGGAAAATAGGTTGCACTGAGCTGATAAGTTAGTAGTATATGCCGCCGTTGCCAAGGCAAGGTGAAAACGCCGAAGTAGCACCATGATGGGTCGTTAGCTCAGTCGGTAGAGCAGTTGACTTTTAATCAATTGGTTGCAGGTTCGAGCCGAGCGAAGCGAGACAGCAACGCGTTAGCGTTGACCCCGCAGGGGCAAGGCCAACGGCCGAGTTATCCTGCACGACCCACCATTTTCTAGATATCCTTTCTATCAATTCCAATCGTTAAATATTTATGTGCGTCTGTCGTGCAGGTGAGAAGCTGCGTTCAGGTTCGAGCCGAGCGAAGCGAGACAGCAACGCGTTAGCGTTGACCCCGAAGGGGCGAGGCCAACGGCTGAGTTATCCTGCACGACCCACCATTTTTTAGATACCCTTTCTATCAATTCCAATCGCTAAATATAGCTAAACGACTTAATTTTGATTACATTATTTAAATGAGCTATTCAATTGATTTTAGACGTAAAGTGATATCTACACGGGAAGAAGAAGGGTTGAGTATCCGAGAAACAGCGAAGCAATTTCGGATTGGCCCTGCCTCTGTATCGCGTTGGATTAATCAAATAGCGTCAAAAGCATCGACCACGCGTCAGCGAAAGAGCGATAAATCCGAGTTGATAAAAGATGTTGAACCATATCCAGATGCTTACCAAAAAGAACGTGCAGAGCGTTTTGGCGTTTGTCAGAAGGCCATTTGGCAAGCTCTTAAAAAGCTGGGATTGGCCTATAAAAAAAAACTCTACGTCATCCGAAAGCCGACGAAAGCGCCCGGCAAGCATTTCAACAAAAAATACAACAGTATGAAAAAGAAGGTAAGCCTATTGTTTTTATTGATGAAAGTGGTTTTCCACACGATACCCCACGGACTCACGGCTATTCCCCAAAAGGTCAACGGTGTTTTGGCCTGAAGAACGGGGGAGCCAAGGGAAGAACAAATGTTATCGGCGCTTTATTAGGCACAACGCTGTTTGCTATCGGATTATTTGATATCAATATTAACAGCGATGTTTTCTATTCCTGGGTCACACAAGTCCTTATCCCAGTACTCCCTAAAAACAGTGTAATCGTGATGGACAATGCAACTTTTCACAAAAAACATAATATTCAACAAGTCATCATCGATGCAGGGTATACCCGTGATCATTGAAGATGCTTGATTTTACGCGGTAAGAAGATCATGCTCACCCACTATGAAGATATTTATTACCGACAAGCAAAAAGCCGAACTCGAACACCTTCATGACACCAGTCGTGATAAGCGTGTTTGTGATCGCATCAAAGCCGTCCTGCTGGCCTCCGAAGGCTGGAGCTCTGCGATGATTGCGCAAGCTCTGCGTCTGCACGAAACGACGGTAAACCAACATATCAACAATTACGTCAACACTCGCAAACTTAAACCTGAAAACGGTGGGTCTGCAAGTCGGCTTTGTGCTGAAAAGACTGCGCTCTTAATCAGCTATTTATCTCAACATCTCTTCCATCATACCCACGACATCGTGGCTTATGTCGAACATCGCTGGGCTATCCGATTCAGTATTCCCGGCATGAACAAGTGGTTGCACCGTCATGGTTTCTCCTACAAAAAACCGGCGGGCGTACCCCATAAATTCAGTGAAGAAAATCAGAAGCATTTCATTGAATATTATGAGAATTTAAAGAAAACAGCCGGCAATGAGGCGATTCTGTTTATCGATGCGGTTCATCCGACACAAGCCACAAAGCTCAGTTATGGATGGATACGAAAAGGGCATAAAAAGTCAGTTAAAACAACGGGAAGTCGAACCCGTCTGAATATACTGGGTGCGCTGAATCTGAGCGATATCGGCGGTACGGTTATTCAGGATTACAAAACAATTAATGACTACAACATTGCTCGTTTTTTCATTGAGATATGCAAACGTTACCCTGATTACCGACAGAGAATCCATGTAATACTGGACGGTGCGGGTTATCACCGAACCCAATTGATTAAGGATTGGGCCTTTGTCGTGAACATAGAGCTTCACTATTTACCGCCTTACAGTCCGAATCTGAACGCGATAGAACGCCTGTGGAAAGTGATGAATGAGCATACACGGAATAATCGCTATTTTGAAAACACCCGCGATTTTCGGGATGCAATATTCAATTTTTTCACCAATACGCTACCAGAAATAGCGGACTCGCTGACGTCCAGAATTCACGATTGTTTTCAGGTGCTCAAACCTGCATCTTGAGGTTTATTGGGTATATGGTGACATTATAGGCGTAAAGAACAAAATGTCACTATATGACAACACTTGGTTGCAATAGAGATGTTTGTGTGTAGCCACTCTGTGCCGCAACCAAAAGAGAAATAAAACCTGTATGCCCATCTATCGCCTATCACTATCCACATGCCTTAAGCTGAGTTACCATATCCGCCTGCTTTTGCGTTGTCTGTCGTCGTCGTGATACAGGCAGGTTATCCTTCAGACAGGAGTTGCTTTAATGTCCAAACAGCAAATTGGCGTGGTGGGTATGGCGGTGATGGGGCGCAATTTGGCGCTTAACATCGAAAGTCGTGGTTACACCGTGTCCATTTTCAACCGCTCTCGTGAAAAAACCGAAGACGTGGTGGCCGAAAATCCCGGCAAAAAACTGGTGCCTTATTACACCGTTGAAGAATTTGTGGCGTCTCTGGAATCTCCGCGCCGTATTTTGTTGATGGTAAAAGCGGGCGAAGGCACGGACAAAGCGATCGAATCCCTGAAGCCCTATCTGGATAAAGGCGACATCATCATTGATGGCGGCAACACCTTCTTCCAGGACACCATCCGCCGCAACCGTGAGCTGTCTGTGGAAGGGTTCAACTTTATCGGCACTGGTGTCTCCGGTGGTGAAGAGGGCGCACTGAAAGGGCCTTCCATCATGCCGGGTGGGCAGAAAGATGCCTATGAGCTGGTGGCGCCTATTTTGGAAAAAATTGCTGCCCGTGCCGAAGGAGAAGCCTGCGTCACTTATATCGGGCCAGACGGTGCCGGTCACTATGTAAAAATGGTGCACAACGGCATCGAATACGGCGATATGCAATTGATTGCCGAAGCCTATTCATTGCTGAAGCATGGCTTGAACCTGTCCAATGACGAACTGGCAAAAACCTTCTCTGAATGGAATGCAGGGGAACTGAGCAGCTACCTGATCGATATCACCAAAGGTATCTTCACCAAGAAAGATGAAGAGGGTAACTATCTGGTTGATGTTATTTTGGATGAAGCGGCTAACAAAGGCACCGGCAAATGGACCAGCCAAAGCTCGCTCGATCTTGGCGAACCGCTGTCGCTGATCACCGAATCTGTGTTTGCGCGCTATATTTCCTCACTCAAAGATCAGCGTGTTGCTGCTTCCAAAGTGCTGACTGGTCCGCAGGTAAAACCGTTTAGCGGTGACAAGGCTACCTTTATTGAAAACGTGCGTCGTGCGCTCTATCTGGGTAAGATCGTTTCCTATGCGCAAGGTTTCTCACAACTGCGTGCGGCTTCAGAAGAGCATCAGTGGAACCTAAACTACGGTGAAATTGCCAAGATTTTCCGTGCTGGTTGCATTATTCGCGCTCAGTTCCTGCAAAAAATTACGGATGCCTACGCGGCAACGCCGGATATTGCCAACCTGTTGCTGGCACCTTACTTCAAGAAAGCGGCCGATGACTACCAGCAGGCATTGCGTGATGTTGTGGCCTATGCGGTGCAAAACGGTATCCCGACACCAACTTTCTCTGCGGCCATCGCTTATTACGACAGCTATCGCTCAGCGGTGTTGCCTGCCAACCTGATCCAGGCGCAGCGCGATTACTTTGGCGCACACACCTATAAACGCACTGATAAGGAAAGCGTATTCCACACCGAGTGGTTGGAATAAGTTATTTCTTAAAATTACGTTGTTAAATAAACGCCGAATAGTGTCGCCATTCGGCGTTTTGCATAGATATTTCTCATTAAATTAAAGTTAATCATGCGGTTATGATTGATTGCCTTTTTGCCGCTACCCGTCTTTGTTAACGTTGATACGAGCGTAATTTACAATTTCACGGCTTTGTTGAATAAACATATTTTATGCTGCACCCCCGGTAAAACGACAGATCCTCGCAACGTAAAATCATGCAGTTAGGCCTCATAAGAAAACTGTAAACCTGAGGTGACAAGCATTTTCTACCAAAACTGGCTTGGCAAAACAGCATGACTCACTATTATTCAACAAAGCCCAATTTCACTGTTTATTGTAGCGAGATCTTGCTATTTTTAAGCGTGTGTAAAAAACCTGAGTCAGTGAATGGGGAGCGTTGAGATTCCCTGTCCTATAATCTATTGCTGAGAGTCTCCTCAGTGGAGCGATGTCGCCGCGGTCGGAGTGGGCTGTGCCGCGCATCGCGGTAAAGAAGGTTGGGATGCGGTTCTCCTGAACGGTATTCCTCCCTGAAGCGCTTCATTTGTTAATAAAGGAAATCGTAATGAAGAAGACGTTACTTACGTTGGCCTTGGCAGTTGCTATGTCCTCCAGTGCGTTTACTGCTGAAGTCGGTACGGCTGGCACGGTTGCTGCCACCACCACAGGCACTACCGCTGTAGCTGCTGGTGCAGGTGGTGCGGGTGCTGCGGGTGCTGCGGCGGGTACTACCGCTGCTATTGCGCCGGGTGTTACTGCTGCCGTTGCGGCTGGTGTGGCTATTGCTGTTACTGCCAATGATAATGACGGTGGTAACACCGGTACCACCACGACGGGTACTGTACCTCGTTAAGGTCATTTAGTATTCAAGGCCACTTCGGTGGCCTTTCTTTTGTTATTTCTGGCTGTTTTGCGAGATATTCACGTAATGATAAAAAAAATGCTCGTGGCAAAACTCAGAGTGCTGGTGCTGTTGCCACTGTTCGCGTTGGCGTTGATCGGTTGTTCGCAGAAGATGGATGCATTCCAAAAAATCGCCACGCTGGCGATTTGGGGGCTGGGCAATGTGCAGGTGTCTGCTGAGAAAGTGGCACAAACGCCCTATGCCTCAGCTTACCTGAGAGTCGGAAAAGCACCCCAGGCCTTTGTGGTGCTGGCTTTTGCTGAAAACGGTCAGTTCAAATGGATTGGTGCAGACCGCAATATTGTCGTGACGCAGAATGGCCGCCTCGTTAAAACGCAGGGTTTCGGTGAGGATATTGCTCATGTCATCAATGTCACGCCTGATCCGCTCGCTGTCGGTTTATTAAAACCCTCAACCTCATTGCATTGGCAGGGAAAAATGGCATGGTCGCAGGTGCAACGCGGTGATTATGCGGTAGAATCCGTGTTTCAGGCGCGCGGTAAAGAGACGGTGACCATTTTGGACAAGCCGCACCAACTGTTGAAATTTACCGAACAGGTCTCTATTCCTGTCTTAAACGCGGAATACACCAATACCTACTGGCTCGAGCCAACGACTGGGCAGGTAGTGCAAACCTGGCAACAGATGGGGCCGGACATGGCACTGATTAAATTCACGGTATTGAAACCCTACGTACAATAAGGGACTGACATGTTGGCATTTACCCGTATGGCACTCCTGATGCTGTTAACTGCCGGGGCGGTACAGGCCGCACAGTTAACGGTAAAAACGCCGCAGCAGACGCTGGCGGTGGTGAAGCAAGCAGACGGCACACGGCTGGCGGATTTTTATCAGCAGGTTAGGTTTCCCGCTGACGTTAACTGGCGCACTGCATTGATTTCTGATTATGGCAGTACGCAAAAAGTCTATGCACAGGCAGAAGCACTGCGTAAATCGCTGGCTGAGTTGGAAACCCGCTGGCGTAACTCTGGTGATGGCGACCTTGCGATTTCAGCTTGGCTGATGCGTAAAATGCTGGATCAGGTTGATGTGGCTGGGAGAATCTCAACACCGCTCGATCCTGACAGAGTGCGTGTAACCCCACGTGCCAATCGTCCGTTGGTGGGCGATTATGCGCTCTATATTGCGCCGTTGGCATCCCGCTTTACCCTAGCTGGGTTGATTAACACCGATCCTGATATCGAGGAGCTGAAAACCGTGGGTGATGTGGCGTTGCAATCCGGCGGGACGGTTAGAGATTATGTGCTGGATCGCCGCTTTCTGACCGGTGCCAATCGAGATGCGGGTTACCTTATCGATGGTCAAGGTGTATGGCGCAAAGTGCCACTGGCACTGTGGAACCAGCAGCATATTGAGCCTGCGGCGGGTGAAACGCTGTTTATTGGTTTCGATCCCGGCGTATTACCCAACGAGTTTGTTGCTCTGAACGAGCAACTTGCTGATTTTCTGGCTAACCGGATCCCACACTGATGACAAAGAACAGAAGATTTAAAATAGGCTGTCTGTCGTTGGCCATCGGCAGTGTACTGAGTGGTCAGGTTATGGCGCAGGATGTCGCCCAGCAAAGTGATAGTCTTAAAGACGTCACCAATTCCAATACTCGCTTTGACAGTGCTGGTGTATCGCAGTCTGATTTTGGTGGCACCGGGTTACTGCAAATGCCGACGGCGCGCATGGCACGCAGCGGTGAATTCAACCTGAACTATCGGGGTAACGAAGAGTACCGGCGTTATTCTGTGTCAATGCAACTGTTTGACTGGCTGGAAACTACGGTGCGTTATACCGACATTCGTACTCTACTTTATAGTCAGGACGTCAATTTCAGCGGTAACCAAAGTTATAAAGACAAATCTTTCGACGTTAAAGCGCGGCTTTGGCAGGAAAGCGCATGGATGCCAGATGTTTCTTTTGGTTTACGTGATATTGCCGGTACTGGATTGTTTGACAGCGAATACTTGGTGGCCAGCAAGCGCATGGGGCCGTTTGATTTCACGTTCGGCATTGGCTGGGGCAACATGGCCGAAAGCGGCAATATTAAAAACCCAGCCTGTGAATTTAAAGCCAGTTTCTGCCAGCGCAGCGGTAGTTATAAAACAGGCGGTGGGCAATTTGAAGTGGGGAATTTTTTCCATGGACCGGCTGCGCTGTTTGGCGGTATTGAGTATCAAACTCTATGGAATCCGCTGCGCCTTAAGCTGGAATATGACGGTAACGATTACAGTGCTGAAGCCGCAGATCAGGGCCGTAAAGCGTCAGAGAAAATCAAACAAGATTCCCCTTTCAACATCGGTATGGTCTACCGCGTCAGTGATTTCTTTGATACCACCCTTTCCTGGCAGCGTGGCAACACCATGATGTGGGGCTTTAGCTTGCGCACCAACTTTAACGATCTGCGCCCGGTGCATCCAGAAGATGTTCCGCCTGTTTATGCGCCCGTTCATTTGGATAACGGTACCAACTGGCAGCAAGTGGCGCGTGAGTTGGATGAGAAAGCCGGTTATCGCGATGCCGATATTTATGCCGATGAGCAGCAGGTCACTATTGTTGCCGATCAAGAGAAATACCGCGATAAAAATGACGCCAATCGGCGTGCGGCCACCGTTTTGGCCAACCATGTGCCCAAGAGCGTAGGGGAATACCATATCGTACGCCGCAGTCAGCATCTGCCTGTGGAAAGTACAGCGGTGGATACCAAAGCGTTCCGCGATGTGCAATCGGCGTCAATTCCGTTAGGTCAGCCAGATCCCGTAACCCACCGTGCAGAACCGCTCTCTGATATCAATGGGCAATCGGTGCTACGTAGCGAGCCATCTCGCTTTACCTACGGAATAGAGCCTGCCTTGACGCAATCCGTAGGTGGTGCAGAATCGTTTTATATGTATCAGGTGGCGCTGAAAGGTAGTGCGGATTATCGTCTGAGCGATCACTGGTCTGTGGGTGGGGCAGCGTCATTGAACCTGATCAACAACTACGATCGTTTTAATTATAAAACGCCCCCGACTGATACTACTTTATCGCGCGTCAGAACCTGGATTCGTGAATATGTAACCTCTTCCGATTTGCTGCTGACCAACCTGCAATTGACACGTATGGATAACCCAGCGACAGACTGGTACACCCAAGTGTACGGCGGTTATCTGGAAATGATGTATGCCGGGGTCGGCTCAGAAGTGCTGTACCGTCCGTTCGGTGAGCGCTGGGCGCTGGGGCTGGATGTCAACTACGTTAAGCAGCGTGACTGGAATGACATTATGCGCACGGCGGATTATGACGTAGTGACCGGGCACCTTACCGCGTATTGGGAAATGCCTTACGTTGAAGGATCGTTTGCGAAAATCAGCGTCGGGCGCTATCTGGCCGGAGACTACGGTGTCACGGTCGATTTGTCGCGTCGCTTTGACAGCGGCATCACCGCCGGAGTGTTTGCTACCAAAACCGATGTCAGCAGCAAAGACTATGGCGAGGGCAGCTTTACCAAGGGCTTCTATATCTCCATTCCGTTCGATCTGATGTTTACCGAACCGACGGTGAAACGTGGTGCTGTCGGCTGGGTACCGCTGACGCGTGATGGCGGTCAGATGCTGCAACGGCGTAACGGTCTCTACGGCGTGGCGGGTGAAATCCGCTAATAACAATAAGTCGCTGGCATCGATATGCGGCCTTACTCTGCGTGAGTAAGGCCGCATTGTTTTTACCTGATAAAGGAAAACTGCTGGTTGCCAGTGGACGTTATGCGAGTTTCAGGTAACGATATAGCTAAACGACTTAATTTTGATTGCATTATTTAAATGAGCTATTCAATTGATTTTAGAGGTAAAGTGATATCTACACGGGAAGAAGAAGGGTTGAGTATCCGAGAAACAGCGAAGCAATTTCGGATTGGCCCTGCCTCTGTATCGCGTTGGATTAATCAAATAGCGTCAAAAGTATCGACCACGCGTCAGCGAAAGATCGATAAATCCGAGTTGATAAAAGATGTTGAACCATATCCAGATGCTTACCAAAAAGAACGTGCAGAGCGTTTTGGCGTTTGTCAGAAGGCCATTTGGCAAGCTCTTAAAAAGCTGGGATTGACCTATAAAAAACTCTACGCCATCCGAAAGCCGACGAAAGCGCCCGGCAAGCATTTCAACAAAAAATACAACAGTATAAAAAATAAGGTAAGCCTATTGTTTTTATTGATGAAAGTGGTTTTCCACACGATACCCCACGGACTCACGGCTATTCCCCAAAAGGTCAACGGTGTTTTGGCCTGAAGAACGGGGGAGCCAAGGGAAGAACAAATGTTATCGGCGCGTTATTAGGCACAACGCTGTTTGCTATCGGATTATTTGATATCAATATTAACAGCGATGTTTTCTATTCCTGGGTCACACAAGTCCTTATCCCAGTACTCCCTAAAAACAGTGTAATCGTGATGGACAATGCAACTTTTCACAAAAAACATAATATTCAACAAGTCATCATCGAGGCAGGGTATATGGTGGAGTATTTGCCTACATATTTGCCAGATCTTAACCCCATTGAGCATAAATGGGCACAAGCAAAAAGCAAAAAAAGAGAGAGTGCTTGCGATACAGAGATTTTGTTCTCAGTCCATATGGTGTAATCAAAATTAAGTCGCTTGGCTATATCCGTCGTGAGGTGTGTGAAATTATCGAGGTTTACCGTTTGCTTTTTTTGATCGACATGCTGACTGATGGCATAAATCGCCGCTTTTGCTGCGTAAACGAAACGCCTGACGAATTTTCATAGGATCGCGTCAGATGCTGGTTTACTGCACGGCGTAATCTGACTTGCGGGGCGGGGGGCGCTTGTTCTGTTGGCGAAAAACCGTCTAAAAATTGCCGAATCTCCTTAACCCGATCAAGCGCATTGCCAAGATGCTGATACTTATCTTCCCGAATACGTTGTTGATGCGAACGGCTTTGTTGAATAATAGGTAATCATGCTGTTTTTCCATGCCAGTTTTGGTTGAAAATGCTTGTCATCTCAGGTGTACACTTTTCTCATGATGCCTAACTGCATGATTTTACGTTGCGAGGATCCGTCGTTTCACTGGACTGCCAGCATAAAATCTATTTATTCAACAAAGCCGATGCGAACGTGAACAGCTGTAGGGATACGCCTCGAAACGCGTCAGTGACTCAAGGTGGGTATCGGGTGCCGCCTTTTTTTATCCTAAGCAGTGTTTCTGCAAAAGCGATGTGCTTGGACGATTTTGTTTTGTTTGCAAGTTTGACGGCGGAGGTCAAGCTGTGGGTAAAACGTGCCCTAAAAGAAAGCAGCAGTGTTGATGTTGCAATATTGCTTATCATGATGGTTTTTTGTGATCACGGTGGTAGCAGGGGAGTTAAGACTGTAGCGTACCGCCGCCAACGTTTTCTTCTATATTCCGTCTCCTGCGCAACGTCGCTGTTCCGAAGCCGTATTGGCAAGCGGTTATCTGCAAATTGGCCTAAAATGTTTTATGTCTGAAGCAAATACAACCATTCTTTCATGAATGGGTTATTAATAGCCTGCTACTTATTTTTTTATGCGTTAATAAGAAAAAATAAAATGCAGTGTTGCAATTACTACATTTTTGATTTTAAATGTAGCAACTGATTCTTTAAGGGGGCAGTATGGAGTTCACCGCTTTATTGAGGGAACGTTTTTCGCGCTTGACACCGTCACAGCAGATGATTGCACGCTACATCGAACACAACAAAGATTGCGTAGCATTCATGACGGCCCGCCAGTTGGCCGCTGTGATGAACATCAGTGATGCCGCCATTGTGCGCTTTTCACGTGCAGTGGGGTATGAGGGCTACGCCCACATGAAAGAATCATTGGGAGATGCTTTGATTGAGCGCACTGGCGCCAGCGGCATCTTGCATCGCGAACCTGCGTTGCCCAGTGAGACAGAATTAAAAGAGAGCGTGTTTGCCAATGCCAGCCAGCTCTTGAAAGCCACGGCAGAACTGAATGAAGACCGTATTGTTTCAGCAGTCGCTGGGCGTATCGCTGCCGCAAGGCGTATTTGGGTGAGTGGTAACGGAACGTCGTTTTCCATGGTCTCCTATCTGGCGATGCAATTGAATCATTTTCTCGGCAACACCGAGGTGTTCAATATCGGTCACGGTGATGTGGCAGACCGTATATTGCAAGTGAATGAGCAGGATGTGTTTATTGGTATCGGGTGGGAGCGTTACATCCCCTATACCATTGATTTGATGAGCCTTGCCCGGCAACGGGGAGCCTATGTCGTCGCGATGACAGACCGAGCCAGCTCTCCTTTAGCCAATGAAGCTGATGAAATGTTGTATATCGTGCGCAGTTCATCCGCAGTGGCATGGTGGTCGAAAGTGAGTCCGATGATCGTCGCCGATTGGTTGATGGCGCAGGTAATCACGAAAGATGAGGAGAAAATCAAAGCGAATTTAAAACTTTCCGATGATGCTTGGCGTCTTCTGGGTCATTGGAAAAATGCCAACACCAGGGAATTATTTAACAATAATAAATAGATATAATTATAAAGCAGTAAAAATAATAAGCACTAAAATAGCGGTGGTTATTGCCACCGCTGTAACATGATAAAGAAATACCTTCGCGCCTTCGTTTCATTATAGCCAAGCGACATTATTTTGATAACAATTAGCTGTATTTTTTGCCACATATCAGGGCATTGGCTGTAATCATTTTTAAGTCGCTTGGCTATATTTGACTAATCAATGTGTTGCTGGAACACCATTTTTTGTTTAATCCTCGTTTTGATTAAACCGTGTCTTATGTTGCTGACATCAGAGAAAAGTAGTTTCTTACCGTTTGTTTCTCAAAGGAAAACATATGAACAAAGGAAACGAAAAGCAACAGGGTTTCATGCCGTCCAGCGTTGATGAAGGGGTTAATGCCGATCGTCGTCGCTTAATAAAACAAACATCGATTATTGGTGCAGGGGCTCTGCTCGGTGCCCTCTCACCTGCGGTTTTTGCTGCACCCAGCAAAGAAGTGATTGTGCGCGGGATTGGTGGAAGCTATCAGGAAGCGCTGGAAAATGCGGTCTATAAACCTTTTACGGAATTGACCGGCATTAAAGTGATCATTCAGCCTTCTACGGCTGCGCAGATCATGGCAATGATCAAAGCAGGACGTGTGACGCTTGATGTGCTGGATATCGGCGATGTCACACAAACCAACCTCAATGCGGCCGGCGCGTTGATGCCAATCAACTACGCGGGCATGAAGTTTACCAATCCCGACGATATCTTCCCCGAAGTACGCCGTCCCAATATAGTCGGTAACCTGTTCTTCTCGACTGTGATGGTTTACAACACGGATGTCTTCCGTGATGGCAACCATCCGCGTACTTGGGCAGAATTTTGGGATGCGGAACGTTTCCCCGGTCCGCGTACCTTAACGGATCTGCGCACCAGTTCTACTGAGCTGGAATTTGCCTTGCTTGCCGATGGCGTAGACATGAAAGACATCTACCCGATTGATATCAAGCATGCGTTTGCTTCTCTGAGCCGAATCAAACCCCATGTCGTGAAATGGTGGGATACTGGGGCGCTATCCGTACAATTGATGGAGCGCAAAGAAGCGGTGTTAGGGGCTTTGTGGAACGGTCGTGCACAAGCGCTGATCGATCAGGGCGCGCCGTTAGCCATTGAGTGGAACCAGATTAAACAGCAGTTGCAGTATTGGAGCGTGCTGAAAGGCTCGCCGAACCCGGAAAATGCGCAGCTGCTGATTGATTTTGCGTTACAGCCCGAGGTTCAGGCGAAAATTACCCAGTTTATCGCCTATGGTCCCACCAATAAAAAAGCCTTCCAGTTTGTTCGTCCAGAGGATTTGGTGAAACTGCCTTCCAACCCTGAGTATTACTCGCGCTCCTTTGTACAAAATGCGCAGTGGTGGACAGATAACATTGAGGAAGTGGGCAAAATCTGGCAACCATGGATCTTGGGTCAGGGGTAATGAAAACGGATTCAACACACCGTAGCTCCCGGCGTCAGCCGGGAGCTGCACTCCGCCTTGAGGGGCTGACCCGGCGCTACGAACAGGCTGCTGTTGTCGATAATCTGGATTTGGCGATTGCGCCAAGCGAGTTTGTGACGTTGCTCGGTGCCAGCGGTTCAGGAAAAACCACCATGTTGATGATGGTTGCGGGCTTTACCGAACCCAGCCAAGGACGCGTCCTGATTAACGATCAGGATATTACGCATTTGCCCCCGGCAAAACGCGACCTTGGCGTGGTGTTTCAGCACTACACGCTGTTTCCGCACCTCTCGGTGGCGGATAACTTGGCGTTTCCGCTGGAAATGCGCGGCGTGGCGCGTCGTGACATCAAGCAGAAAGTGGCGGATGCGTTGGCGTTGATCCAGCTTGATGATAAAGGGCATCGTTTGCCGCGCGAGCTGTCCGGTGGGCAGCAGCAGCGCGTTGCGCTGACGCGTGCGTTGATCTTTTCCCCGGCGGCACTGTTGATGGACGAGCCGCTGGGTGCTCTGGATAAAAAGCTGCGCGAACATATGCAGTTGGAAATAAAACGGCTGCATGTGACTTCCGGCTCTACGGTGGTGTTCGTCACCCACGATCAGGAAGAAGCCTTGACCTTGTCCGATCGTATTGCTGTGATGCAACAGGGGCGGATTGCCCAAATTGATACCCCGCACGATCTCTATACCAAACCAAAGAATCGCTGGGTGGCTGAATTTATTGGCCAATCCAACTTTATCGACGGTCAGATAAGCGCCATTCAGCAACACGGCTATGACGTGCGCCTTTCAAGCGGTGAAACGGTGTGCGGTAAGGGCGTTGCTCATCTAAGGGTAGGGGAGTCGGTCTTTGCGGTGCTGCGGCCTGAGCATATTCATATTGGCCTGCCGGGGGATACATCAGCCCATTTGCCGCTTAGCGCCACCATTGCTGAAATGCTCTATCTGGGGCATACGCTTAAATTAACGCTGGTGCTGAGTGATGGCGCGACGCTATTAGCACAGTTACAGAACTCGGCGTTGGAGGGGACACTGCGGCCGGGTGCCAGCGTGCGTATCGGGTGGGCAACGGAAAGTCTCTGGTTTATTCCCGCCGAGGTTCAGCGATGAGCGGGCGTGATGACAGGCGTCTGAGTCGCTGGAAACCCTGGCTATTGCTGGCTCCAACGCTGCTGGCCCTGACGATTTTTTTGCTGATTCCGCTGGCGAAAATGCTCGGTTACAGCCTGTTCGATCCCGGTTTTACCAGCAAACACTTTGCGCGCATTGTACAGGAGCCGGTCTGGCTGCAAGTGCTGTGGATTACGCTGCGCACCTCGCTGCTCGTCACGCTGGTGACGTTGCTGTTGGGGTATCCGGTGGCCTGGGTGTTGTGCAAACTCCCTGCGCGATTAGCCAGTATGGCGATTGTCATCATCGTTATCCCCCATTTTACCAGTGTGTTGGTGCGCACTTATGCCTGGATGATGCTGTTGGGCAGTGATGGGTTTGTCAATCAGGTGCTGCGCGCGTTGGGGCTTATCGATACGCCGCTCAAACTGATGTATACCCCGCTCGGCGTGTTAATCGGTATGACCTACATCTTGCTGCCCTATATGGTACTGGCGCTTTACAGCGTGATGCGCGGCATCGATCCGCAATTGCTGCGGGTCGCGTATAGCCTTGGTGCTTCGCGCTTTCGAGCCTTTGGGCGCATCTTTTTGCCGCTGTCGCTGCCTGGCGTTGCCGCAGGTAGCCTGCTGGTGTTTATTTTGTCTATTGGCTTCTTCGTGACACCGGCGCTGATGGGCAGCCCGCGCGACAGCATGATCGCCATGGTTATCGAAAATCAGTTGGAAGTCTATTTCAACTGGGGCTTCGCGTCGGCGCTGTCTGCGTTGCTGCTGCTGTGCACCTTATTGCTGTTTTGGGTCTATGTTCGGGTTGTGGGATTGGAACGACTTTTTGAGGCGAAAGGATGAACGGAAACCGCCCCGGCTGGCTGCCGCTACTGATCACGCTGTTGACCCTCGCTTTTTTGTTGGTCCCGATTGCGATGATCTTTCCTCTGGCATTCAGTACCAATAGCTATTTGTCGTTTCCACCGCAAGGATTCTCTTTGAAGTGGATGCGCGCGATTTTGCAGGACTCACAGTGGCTACAGGCTATCGGCCTGTCGTTTACCATTGCGCTAATGTCCACCTTGTTAGCCATGGTACTGGCGCTGTTTGCCGCTCTGGCTCTGGTGCGCTGTCGTTTTGTCGGCAAAACGCTGGTGTATGCGCTGATCGTGTTGCCGATGATTGTGCCTAACGTGATTGCGGTGTTGACGCTGTTCTTCTTCTTTTCCGAGTTGGCACTGTTTAACAGCTTCACCCGTATTGTTATCGGGCATGCCCTGATTGCGCTGCCGATTGCCACCATTATTTTGTCTTCGACGCTGCAAGGCATGGATTATCGTTTAGAGCAGGCGGCAATGAGCCTAGGGGCCAGCCACTTCAACGTATTACGACGCATCACGCTGCCGCTTGCCGCACCGGGTATGTTCTCGGCAGCGATTTTCTCGTTTCTCAGTTCAAATTCCGCAGGAAATCGAGTGCATCAAACAATCAGCGGCGGCGAACGATCAGGCGATCCGTGAAGTGGTTGCCGAAATGGGAGTTATGCTCATTTCTGGTGTACGGGGTTTCGGGGAGGGGGCGTATCCTGCTGATTGATTTCGTGGATGATTTCAACAACAGAGAGATGATACCCCATGAAAAAGTCTACCCTACAGGTCTCCGCAGAACCAGATATTGCCGCTGATCCCTTGCATGAACTCATTCGTAATGGTGCCAGGCAACTGATAGCTGCCGCCGTTGAGGTTGAGCTCGAAGCCATGCTGCAACAACATGCTGAACGCCGCCTTGACGACGGGCGTCATGCTGTCGTTCGTAACGGCTATTTGCCACCGCGAACCATACAGACGGGTATTGGGGATGTTGAAATTAAAGTGCCTAAGGTCAGGGAGCGCAGCGGCAACGGAATATGCTTCAACAGCGCGTTGTTGCCGCCTTATCTGAAACGTGCAAAAAGCGTCGAAGAGTTGCTACCATGGCTGTACCTGCGAGGCATATCCACCGGTGATTTTCACGAAGCCCTGAGGGCGCTTCTCGGTGAAAAAGCTAATGGCCTCTCTGCCAGTACTATCAGCAGACTGAAACAGCAATAGCTTGAAGAGCACAGACAATGGTGCCTGCGTGATTTAAGCGATACGCGCTACGTTTATTTCTGGGCCGATGGCATATACAGCCATGTCAGGCAAGATGATCGCCTTTGCCTGCTGGTCATTATCGGCGTCACTGAGCATGGACGTAAGGAGCTGGTTGCGGTCGAAGATGGTTATCGAGAGTCAGAAGCAAACTGGGCCGAACTTCTTAATGGCCTGCGAGCACGTGGCCTAACCGTATCTCCCAAGCTGGCTACGGGAGACGGTGCCCTTGGTTTTTGGAATGCAATGGCAAAGATATTCCCGGACACGCAGCACCAACGCTGTTGGGTGCACAAAACCGCTAATGTGTTGGCTTCACTCCCCAAAGCCATGCAACCGAAAGTTAAGGCTGAGCTGCGGGAGGTTTGGCTAGCAGAGAGCCGCGATGCCGCTAATGAAGCCTTTGATGTTTTGTTGGCAAGGTTTTCAGCGAAGTATAGCCAACCGACTTAAAAATGATTACAGCCAATGCCCTGATATGTGGCAAAAAAATACAGCTAATTGTTATCAAAATAATGTCGCTTGGCTATATTGCTTGATTTGTATAAAGCCACCAAAAAATATGGCAATACCGCTCAGGTTTCCTTTTTTAAAGATATTGCAGGTGAAGAAGCCTTTGTTGGTCTGCAAACGTTAGTTCAGGCTGCGGGCAGTGGCGCACTCGGTAAATTGGCCGGGGAGTTAAAAAACGCCAGCGGTGAAGCACAAAAAGCCGCTAGGGTGATGGCCGATAACCTGGGCGGCGATCTGAAAGAGTTAGATAGCGCCTGGGAAGGGTTTCGCATCCAGATAGCAGAAACCGCAGATGGGCCACTGCGACAACTCACCCAGGGTCTGAGCAATGTTATTAACCGCATGATGCTATGGGGTAAAGATAACCCCAAACTCACCCAAACCTTACTGCTTATGGGCGGCAGTGCTTTAACCCTGACGGCGGCGATTGGGGCCACTTCGCTGGCGGCGCGATCACGATGTTTCAAATGCTGGGTGACGTGGCGGGGGGCTTTTCCCGGTTTTCTGCGCTGCTGACACCCGTGCGCGGCATGCTGTTTTCTGTATTCACCTCGCCGCTTTCGGCGTTGGTGTCTCTGGGTAAAGGCATTGGCGGCCTGTTGTTGCGCCTCACCGGTTTGCCTGCCATATGGGGCATTATCACCGGTGCGGTGTCCCTGTTGGGGGGGCATTGTCGGCGCTGTCAAGCCCGATAGGGCTTATCGGTGCCGCGTTTGTCGGTGTCGGTGCGCTTATCTGGCGTAACTGGGAGCCGATCAAAGCCTTTTTCAGCGGTATGTTCAGCGGCATCATGCAGCAGCTTGCGCCGTTCCGGGATGCGTTTTTTACCCTGACACGGGTTTTCGGCGCAATCGGTGGTGCGGTTGGCCGGGTGTGGGACGGGTTTGTGAAACTGTTCACGCCCGTAGATAGCAGCCGTCAGGCATTGGAAAAATGCACGTCAGCCGGTGAAACCTTTGGCCGGGTGTTAGGTGCCGCGTTCACTGTGTTGCTGTGGCCGTTGCAAAAACTGATGGAGGGGATCGGCTGGGTACTGGAAAAACTCGAGCTTATCCCGTCCGGTCTGGAAGCGGCGCGCATCAAGGCGGAAAACCTGAAGAAAGATCCCGTTATGTGGGAATGGGATCCACAGCAGAAAAAAATGGTGCAAAAGGGCTGGAGCGGGTCGCCCAAACCTGACGAGAGCAGGGACGGGAATACCAGGCCGCCCACAATCACCTCGCCACCGCTGTTAACCGGCGAGACAGGCACCCAGCGCCGCTTACAAAAAATGGCGGACAACACTACCGGCCTGCTGGACGAAACCAAAAAGCGGATTGGCCCCGGCGATATCGTCTTTAAAAACCTGCCGCGCGCACTGGCAGTGCGGGGGAGTGGCAGGGATCCCAGCTTGCCAGCCTGCCAACGGTAAAAACCGGTGCCAGACCCAGCACGCTGGAAAGGCAACCTGACGCCGATATCGCGGCAATCACCTCGCGCCCCGTGTTCGTTGCTGCGTCACAACCCGTGTTTCGGGCGGAACTTCCGCCCGTTTCACCCACCAACCGAGCGCCGTCGCTGCCTTCCGCAGCAGGCTCGCTTCCGCCTGAAATCCATATCCATCTGCACGGCGCAGAGCGGGAGGACGCGCGCGAAATCGGGCGCATTGTCAGTGAAAAACTTAACGCTGAGTTGGCGCGCCTCGACCGGATGAAGCGCGGCAGTTTCAGAGACGCAGATTAACAGGAGAAAGTCACCATGATGATGGTTTACGGGCTGTTTGTGTTTGAACTGAAGACCTTGCCACACCAGCAGCTACGCCAGTCGAAGCGATGGCGGCACGTTAAAAATGAGCGTATCAACCGCTCGGCAAAATGGCAGTACATCGGCGCGGGAGAAGATCAAATCACGCTGGACGGCGTTCTGTACCCGGAAATCACCGGCGGTGAGCTGTCCCGCCCTGAATACTCAGGCGTACAGCGGCCGTCCCTGGCCGCTGATCGAGGGCACCGGGCAGATTTACGGCATGTATGTGCTCACTGGCATGCAGACAACGCGAACCGAACTTGATCGCTATGGCAAGGCGAAAAAGATAGCGTTTTCGCTGAGCTTTCAGCGCTGTGATGAAGATTTGCGCGAGCGGCTGCAATCTTCGTCATTCAGCGACCTGATGGAGAATGCACGCAGCAGCGCTAATGATGCGGTAAAGCGGTGAAAGGGTTATTCTGATGCTCAACACAGTCTTCATGCTCTGTGCTGCAACGTAGATAAAAATAACTGTGATCTACAAACAAAGCCCGCCGAATGTGGCGGGCTGAAAGAAATAACGCCCATTATAGCCAAGCGATATTATTTTGATAACAATTAGCTGTATTTTTTTGCCACATATCAGGGCATTGGCTGTAATCATTTTTAAGTCGGTTGGCTATATTGTGGCTGTTCCGGCCACTCGATATCCGTGGCATTCACATCAACACGACTCAACAGTACCGCGTATTTTTGCCATTCAGTCAGCGCGGCTTTTTCTTCATCCGTGGCAATATCGAGATTGACTGCGTACGTTAGTTCATTAATGCGTGACGCCGCGCTCGCTTTGCGGGATACAAGTTCCTGCTTCGCAACTTTGTGCGCAGCAGCCGCTTGCGCTTCCTTATCAAGCCCCCACTTTTTACCGTCCCACGCATCGAACTCGCTTTCTGGCTTCAGCTGCGTGACATTATCCGGCAGTTCGCCGAATTGGGTTACAGTCTGTTCCTGCCGTGTTTCCGTGCTGTAAACCGTTTTTCCGCGATAATCTGGTGAAAACTGGCTTTGTTGAATAAATAGAACTTTTGGGTAATCATCGGAGCAGATCAACACAGTTGTTTCAAAATCAGGTCTCCATGGCAAAACAAAATTTTAAAATCACCAACTGGCCCTCTTATAACAAGGCCCTCAAGCAGCGCGCTTCTCTAACCGTATGGCTAGATGAATCAGTCATTGCTGCATGGACGGAAAAAAACACTACTGAACGGCGTGGACGACCGCTCCACTACTCAGATATGGCCATCACCACAGTCCTGATGATGAAACGCGTGTTTGGCCTTTCATTGAGGGCTTTACAGGGCTTTGGTGACTCGATTTTTAAACTGATTAAATTGTCGCTCCATTGTCCAGACTATTCACTGCTCAGCAAGCGAGCAAAGACAGTGAACATCAGCATAAAAACGCCAACCCGTGGTGAAATCTCACATCTGGTCATTGATGGAACCGGCCTGAAGGTCTTTGGCGAAGGCGAATGGAAAGTCCGGCAGCATGGTGCCGACAGACGCAGGGTATGGCGTAAGCTGCACCTGGCAGTAGACAGTGTGACGCATGAGATTATCTGTGCGGATTTGTCGCTCAGTGGTACGACTGATGCCCAAGCTCTACCGGCGCTGATAAACCAGACCCACCGGAAAATCAGAGAGGCATCGGCTGACGGCGCTTACGATACAGTTTACTGCTATGATGCTCTGCTGAGGAAGAAAATAAGGCCGCTTATCCCGCCACGAAGGGGGTCGCAATATTGGCAAGATCGCTACCACGAGCGTAACCACGCTGTCGCAAATCAGCGCATTAGCGGTAGTAACGATATCTGGAAAAAGAAAGTGGGCTATCACCGGCGCTCAGTGGCTGAAACGGCCATGTTCCGGTTCAAAAGGCTTCTGGGTGGTCATCTAAGTCTGAGAGACTACGATGGTCAGGTGGGTGAAGCCATGGCCATGGTCAAAGCGCTTAACCTGATCACGCTATTAGGAATGCCGAACAGTATTCGCATCACGTAACAATCGACCCGTATGGGGCGCAGTCGTTACAAGTTCTGATTTATTCAACAAAGCCGCAAAAAAGCATAGCTGGCTGTTATCAAAATAATGTCGGTTGGCTATAACTAATGTGCGATAGCCAAAATCCTGTAGTGTCTGAACGAGCAGATGGACATCGCGCCGCAGTTTTCGGATATACTCGCCATCGACACCGTCCTTGCCATCGATATTAATAATCTGATGTTGTCTATTTCGGTAACAAACCAGCCAACGCCCTTCTCTCGGTATCGTGAGAGTGATGGCAGAATCAGTATCGAAGAGATCTCGCTGACGTTGATTGAAGGAGCAGTCCTCCAACTTTTCGAATACTTCCCATGCTTGATCGGTTTCGAGCATTTTGGCGTGACGGGCCACTCCGCGTTCTGTCCAGAGCATCAGATGCCGGACGTTGCGAACGATTTTCACAAAGGGACAATTAGTCACCTTGTGCTTAAACTCACGTAATTTCTCGCCCTCGAGCTTGAAGTATAACCAAGCGACATTATTTTGATAACAATTAGCTGTATTTTTTTGCCACATATCAGGGCATTGGCTGTAATCATTTTTAAGTCGGTTGGCTATAGTGCTTACCTTCAACAAAGCGATCTATGTTGCGACCGTAGTTTTTCTTTACGTTTTCGCAATCGGTTCCATATAGGTTAGCGAGTATAGCAAAGCGACTTAATTTTGATTAGATTATTTAAATGAGCTATTCAATTGATTTTAGACGTAAAGTGATATCTACACGGGAAGAAGAAGGGTTGAGTATCCGAGAAACAGCGAAGCAATTTCGGATTGGCCCTGTCTCTGTATTGCGTTGGATTAATCAAATAGCGTCAAAAGCATCGACCACGCGTCAGCGAAAGAGCGATAAATCCGAGTTGATAAAAGATGTTGAACCATATCCAGATGCTTACCAAAAAGAACGTGCAGAGCGTTTTGGCGTTTGTCAGAAGGCCATTTGGCAAGCTCTTAAAAAGCTGGGATTGACCTATAAAAAAAACTCTACGTCATCCGAAAGCCGACGAAAGCGCCCGGCAAGCATTTCAACAAAAAATACAACAGTATGAAAAAGAAGGTAAACCTATTGTTTTTATTGATGAAAGTGGTTTTCCACACGATACCCCACGGACTCACGGCTATTCCCCAAAAGGTCAACGGTGTTTTGGGCTGAAGAACGGGGGAGCCAAGGGAAGAACAAATGTTATCGGCGCTTTATTAGGCACAACGCTGTTTGCTATCGGATTATTTGATATCAATATTAACAGCGATGTTTTCTATTCCTGGGTCACACAAGTCCTTATCCCAGTACTCCCTAAAAACAGGGTAATCGTGATGGACAATGCAACTTTTCACAAAAAACATAATATTCAACAAGTCATCATCGATGCAGGGTATATGGTGGAGTATTTGCCTACATATTCGCCAGATCTTAACCCCATTGAGCATAAATGGGCACAAGTAAAAAGCAAAAAAAGAGAGAGTGGTTGTGATACAGAGATTTTGTTCTCAGTCCATATGATGTAATCAAAATTAAGTCGTTTGGCTATACTGTGGACTGGAAGAAAACAACAGTGATGCAGCTCTGTTTCTGGAAAAAATGAACGATCCCCTTACGGAAGCAGCCCTGCTAATCGGGATAGATGATCCCTATATTCACGCCCTAGCGGCGGATTTGGGTAAACCCTGTATCCTGATTAACAGCTATGACAGAAAGATGCGTTTATCCAGCGTCTCACCGGATCAGCGCTTGATTGGCCAAGTGGCGATGCAGTATTTGATTGAGCAGGGGTACCATAACATTCTCAATCTTGTCTGCTTGCGGCGCTATACCATGGAGTGGCGTTTACAAGGGATCCGTGAAGCGCTTAACGCCCATAATCTTCCTTTTGACGAGCCACGCCATCTGCTGCTGGCAAACGGTTTTAGCGCTGCAGAAAGTGAACGCTGACGGAGTTTCTCGCACAATGCCCGAACGATCAGCGACCAACCGCTATAGCCAATCGACTTAAAAATGATTACAGCCAATGCCCTGATATGTGGCAAAAAAATACAGCTAATTGTTATCAAAATAATGTCGCTTGGCTATATTTTAGCCGGCGGCGATTTTATGGCGTTAGGAGCAATGAATGCGCTGCAACATGCGGGGATGCGCGTACCGCAGGATATTTCCATCATGAGCATCGATGGTTTTAACCTGTTGGCGTTGCATGATATTCCGCTGACCTCGCTGCATGTGCCGCGTGATGAATTGGGCGAGGAGGCGATCAGGTTATTGCAGCAGCGTCTGGCATCACCACTGCGCCCTGCCAGCAACATTTTGCTGCATGGTACGATGGCGCTTAATGCCTCCGTCAAACGACTGCACGCCAGCTGAACGCCAACGCGCGGTGATGAAGAGAAACTCTACGATTAAGATGACTCACGCCGCAGGGCAAAAGACGCGCAATGTTGCGTGAGTAACCGTCTGTTCAGCTTAGAACCACTGGCCGAAACGTCGGATATAGATGCGTTTCATCACCTGAGTGAGCAGGCAGTAGCTCAGTAAGGTGCCGACCAACCAGGGGAAATATTCCCATGGAAGCGGCGTTAAACCGATATACGCCCCCAGTGGTGAGAACGGAATATAGATCCCGATCGCCATGATCAATGCGGTGGTCAGCATCACCGGTAGCGCTGCGGTGCTTTGAATAAAGGGAATTTTCTGCGTGCGCAACATATGCACTACCAGCGTTTGCGACAACAGCCCTTCAACAAACCAGCCTGACTGAAATAATGCCTGATGCTCGGCGCTGTTGGCGGCGAACACATACCACATCACGGCAAAGGTCGTAATGTCGAACAACGAAGAGGTCGGTCCAATCCATAGCATAAAGCGACCAATGTTCTTTGCATCCCATTTGCGCGGGCGCTGTAAGAACGACTTATCCATTTTGTCCCACGGCAGGCTGAGCTGGGAGATGTCGTACATCATGTTTTGCAGCAGCAGATGAATGGCCAGCATCGGTAAAAAGGGAATAAAGGCGCTGGCAACCAACACGGAAAACACGTTACCGAAGTTAGAACTGGCGGTCATGTTCAGGTATTTGATGATATTGCCGAATGTCTCACGTCCGGTGATCACCCCTTGTTCCAGTACCATCAGGTCTTTTTCCAGCAGAATGATTTCTGCTGACTCTTTGGCGATATCCGTTGCGGTATCCACCGAAATACCGACATCAGCATCACGCAGTGCCGGAGCATCGTTGATACCATCCCCCAAAAAGCCGACGGTATGACCGTTGCGTTGCAACATTTTTAGTACGCGCGATTTTTGCATCGGCGTCAGCTTGACAAACAGTGTACGTTGCTCAACTTCGCGCGCTAGCGTGGCATCATCCATTTTATCGATATCCGCACCAAGCAGTGGCTGGTCTGCATCAAGCCCAACATCTTTGCACACTTTGCTGGATACCACCGGGTTGTCGCCCGTGAGCACTTTGACCTGCACACCGTTTTCTCGCAGTGCGGTGATCGCGCAAGCGGATGAGGGTTTCGGAGGATCGAGGAAGGTCAATAGGCCATGGATTACCATGTCCCGCTCATCGGCTTCGCTAAGTGGGAAGTGGTAATCGCTGGCACCAAATTCACGCGTTCCTATCATCAATACACGGAAACCCTGCTGGTTATAACGCTCTGCCAGTGCAAGCAGCGCGCTACGACGGGCATCGTCCAGTGGATGCTTTTCACCGTTATCGTCGATATGAGTCGCAATGGCGAGCATCTCTTCTAGCGCGCCCTTACAGATCAACTGGTACTGCTGGTTTCCGCTGTTGAGTAAAATGGACAGGCGGCGGCGAATAAAATCAAAGGGCAGCTCATCGATTTTGTCATGTTGGGTCAGCGCCGCAATGTCCGGCTTTTCCTTGCCGAAGCGGATGATGGCCTTGTCCATCAGATTTTTCATCCCGCTTTGATGAAAGCTGTTCAACCAGGCCAGTCTCAGCACCTGCTCGCTCTCTCTACCGTTGACGCACAGATGGTGCTCGAGAATGATGCGATCCTGCGTCAATGTCCCGGTTTTGTCGGTGCAGAGCACATCCATGGCACCAAAGTTTTGGATGGCGTTGAGATGCTTGACGACTACTTTGCTGCGCGACATTCTGATTGCCCCTTTCGCCAGGTTGGCTGTGACAATCATTGGCAACATTTCTGGCGTCAGACCAACCGCGACGGCCAACGCAAAAAGCGCTGCTTCGGCCCAGTCACCTTTAGTAAAACCGTTAATCAGCAATACCACGGGCACCATCACCAACATAAAGCGGATCAACAAGCGGCTCACGCTGTTGACACCGCGATCGAACGCCGTTTGCGCCCGAGTGCCTATGATGGATTTAGCCAACGAACCAAAGTAGGTGTGATTGCCGGTAGCCACTACAACGGCTTTGGCGATTCCGCTGGAGACATTGGTGCCCATCAGGCAGATATTGCCCATTTCCAGCAGAGATCCCCCCTTCTGATCGACAGGCGTCTGACAGGATTTCTCTGCCACATGGGCTGAGGTGTCATATTTCTCTACGGGAAGGGATTCACCGGTGAGGACTGCCTGGCTGATAAACAGATCGCGTGATTCAACCAGTTTTACATCTGCGGGCACCATGTCACCTGCCGAAAGTAAAATGATATCGCCAGGTACTAACGCTTGCAGAGGGATCTCACGGCATCCCGCGCGAGCATTGGGATGGGCGCGGCGCAGTACGGTGGCGGTGGTGCGCACCAGCGATTTCAACGCTTCTGCTGCCTGATTAGTACGGAACTCTTGCCAGAAACGCAGCAGACCGCTCAGCGTTACCATGACCAGAATGATGATGGTACCCGTTAAATCGCTCTCTTCTCCGCGCTGCAAGGGCAGCCAATAATCGGTAAACGTACCGATGGCGGCCAATGCCAGTAAAATAAAAATAAAGGGGTTATTAAAGGCACTGATGAGCTGTGTTAACGCGGGAGGCGCTTTCTCTTGCGCTACCTGGTTGGGACCATTTTCAAGTAAGCGCTCCTTTGCCTCAGCCTCAACCAAACCGTCCAGGTTGCTAGAAAGCGAGGTCAAGGTGCTATCAAGGCTTTTTGTCGCTTCATCTGCAATAAGGTAGCTTTTTTTTACCGACTGCTGACGGCGAACGGGCAAGTTTTCTAACATCTGAGTCATAACCGTTACTCATTTTTAGGCACATCGCTTTCAGGACGTCTTTTTAAAGACGTGGAGAAGCCGTCCTTCAAGGGCATGATGTGCAAACGGACTAATTGTTATGCGTGGCAGAGAGGATGGAGAAGCAAACGAGTTAGCGTGTCATCCTTTGCAACGCGTTGTAGATTGCTGACTGGGGTGATCGTCCATTTCGGCTCCTTAACCGCTGAGAAGCGATAACGTGAACGTAGTGATGCCGGAACGCCAAGAGCGCCAGAATATCCAGAAAAACCGGGCGTGTATTCAGTATGATCGCTTTGCTTTAAGGTGGTGGTGCGCTGCTATAAAGCCTTCAGCGCTGCCTGAAAGCAAGTAATTACTGGATATAAAGGCGCTGATGGCCGGGAGGGAAGAGTGCGTAAGTGTAGAGATGCATCCTGATGCTTCCTGTTTATACGGCTTTCCGTATCTGCCGTCATGGATAAACGTTTAACAGAGGGATGCAATCGTGATCGAAATGCTGATTGCGCCGCCTGCCGTTACCGGCAAGCTACGCACATTAGGGTGTGTCAGTTTGCCGGAGAGATAATGCTGTTGTTTTTACGATCAGTGCTTACACGATCGATGCCCTCATGATCAATGTTTTCACAACGTATATCGCTTTGACTGTCCAAAAATTTCTCTCCGTAGTTATACTGCGCGCACTATAACTGCTGAATTCTAAACGTATCTGCAACGTGTGAGTGATTCATATCCGTTTCATGAGGAACGCGATGTTCTCAGCCTTTTGCCCGCGTCAGTACGATAGAACACGCATAGCGATCGGCAGGGTGCACCGAAATCGTGGTTTCAAACGTATTGCCATCGCGATCCTGATAGCAGCGTACAATCTTCAGTGTGGGCGATCCTAGCTCAACGCCCAGCACCTTGGCAATTTTCGCTGACACGGTGACCGCAGAGATGGTCTGCCGCACCTCCTCACTTTGAATGCCGTAGTGGGTTTCGATCAGATCGCTGCGCACCAATTGGCGCACTTTGGTGAAGGTGGCGCTGGCGTAGCTGTCTGTCAAGCAGATGGGGGCGTCTTTGTTTTCGCTGTCTTCCCGAATGCTGGCAACGTGTAGCCAACGAGATCCCGGCTCACAGCCGATAGTCTGTGCTAGGTCATAGTCAGCAACCACTTCATCAATCCTTTTCACTACGCGCGGATTGTTTTTCGCTAGAAAAAACAGATCTTCCAGACAAGCCAGCGGGTGGTTTAGCCCTTCATGCTGCGCTTTGTCAGCCACTTGTGTGCCTGACCCCTTGCGTCGCGTATCAATCCCTGTTCGGTCAGGTCGCGAAGCGCCTCTCGCATGGTGTGTCCGCTGACCTGATAGTGTTCGCACAGCGCCATTTCCGTCGGTAACAGGGAGCCCACCGGGTACTGTCCGGAAAGGATTTGCTGTGCAAGTTCACGCACAATGCGCCGATACAACGATTCTTTCATAAGCAACGGTTTTTTTCCCGCATAGCTGATCAATATCACAAAGCTGCGCTAAAACGCTTTCGCTTTAATATCCGTACATTCTATCTTGTCCGTACATTTAAATTTGTTCGTACATTTAACTGCGCTTGTACGTGAACAATAGTACAGATATAATCAAGCGACTTAATTTTGATTACACCATATGGACTGAGAACAAAATCTCTGTATCGCAACCACTCTCTCTTTTTTTGCTTGTGCCCATTTATGCTCAATGGGGTTAAGATCTGGCGAATATGTAGGCAAATACTCCACCATATATACCCAATAAACCTCAAGATGCAGGTTTGAGCACCTGAAAACAATCGTGAATTCTGGACGTCAGCGAGTCCGCTATTTCTGGTAGCGTATTGGTGAAAAAATTGAATATTGCATCCCGAAAATCGCGGGTGTTTTCAAAATAGCGATTATTCCGTGTATGCTCATTCATCACTTTCCACAGGCGTTCTATCGCGTTCAGATTCGGACTGTAAGGCGGTAAATAGTGAAGCTCTATGTTCACGACAAAGGCCCAATCCTTAATCAATTGGGTTCGGTGATAACCCGCACCGTCCAGTATTACATGGATTCTCTGTCGGTAATCAGGGTAACGTTTGCGTATCTCAATGAAAAAACGAGCAATGTTGTAGTCATTAATTGTTTTGTAATCCTGAATAACCGTACCGCCGATATCGCTCAGATTCAGCGCACCCAGTATATTCAGACGGGTTCGACTTCCCCTTGTTTTAACTGACTTTTTATGCCCTTTTCGTATCCATCCATAACTGAGCTTTGTGGCTTGTGTCGGATGAACCGCATCGATAAACAGAATCGGCTTATTGCCGGCTGTTTTCTTTAAATTCTCATAATATTCAATGAAATGCTTCTGATTTTTTTCACTGAATTCATGGGGGACGCCCGCCGGTTTTTTGTAGGAGAAACCATGACGGTGCAACCACTTGTTCATGCCGGGAATACTGAATCGGATAGCCCAGCGATGTTCGACATAAGCCACGATGTCGTGGGTATGATGGAAGAGATGTTGAGATAACTAGCTGATTAAGAGCGCAGTCTTTTCAGCACAAAGCCGACTTGCAGACCCACCGTTTTCAGGTTTAAGTTTGCGAGTGTTGACGTAATCGTTGATATGTTGGTTTACCGTCGTTTCGTGCAGACGCAGAGCTTGCGCAATCATCGCAGAGCTCCAGCCTTCGGAGGCCAGCAGGACGGCTTTGATGCGATCACAAACACGCTTATCACGACTGGTGTCATGAAGGTGTTCGAGTTCGGCTTTTTGGTTGTCGGTAATAAATATCTTCATAGTGGGTGAGCATGATCTTCTTACCGCGTAAAATCAAGCATCTTCAATGATCACGGGTATATAACAACAAAGGAGTCGTTATGCTGCCCAATATGAAAGCGATAGGCATCAAATGCCGGCAAAAACGTAAAGCACTCGGCTGGACGCAAAGCAACATGGCTAAACGTGCTGGTATACATCGAACAGTGATATCTGAAATAGAGAACGGCAATTACACCGGCTCACTAAAGTTGTTTACCGCATACCACTGCATTAGGCCTTGAATTGACGGTGCAGTCGGCTTTGTTGAATAATAGTGAGTCATGCTGTTTTGCCAGCCAGTTTTGGTAGAAAATGCTTGTCACCTCAGGTTTACAGTTTTCTTATGAGGCCTAACTGCATGATTTTGCGTTGCGAGGATCTGTCGTTTCACCGAGGGTGCAGCATAAAATATGTTTATTCAACAAAGCCGGTGCAGTCCACCCATCTGCCGCAATTCGATGATTTGGAGACACTGTTTAATGACGATTGACCTCAATATACTATCGCAACCTATAAAGCACATTAGCGTGAATACGCCGATGGGATATTCAGGGAGACTCTCGTTTGACAAAGGTAGCTATCATTTTAGTTATGATAATGATAACAGCCCAACTATCTCGGTCACCATGTCCACCGCACAAAAAATGATTTATAACTCTGGAAGATTATTTCCCATTTTTGAAATGAATATTCCAGAAGGATTTATACGGCATCATATATCAGAAAAACTAGGCTGTGTCCCTTAATTGCTTGAGCTATAGTATCCATCTGTTTCTACGACACTTTTGATTATGGCTCGCTACGATCTTTCTGATGAAGCATGGGTAATCATTGAGCCCTTGTTGCCAACCGTTTTGACATCTCCGCGGGCCGGCCGGCCGTGGGCAGAACATAGAAAAATCTTCAACGGCATGTTCTGGATACTGTGTTCAGGCGCACCATGGCGTGATTTACCTGAACGTTATGGCCCATGGAAAACCGTTTATAACCGTTTCAATAGATGGTTAAAGTCTGGAATTATTAACATTATTTTCAATAAGTTACTTTCATTTCTTGATACTCATGGAGTTGTTGACTGGTCAGCCACTGCGCTGGATGGCAGTAATATCCGTGCGCTCAAATGTGCGGCTGGTGCTCAAAAAAACATCTCGATATTACCAACGATAATAGCTTGGGTCGCTCACGAGGTGGTTATGGCACCAAAATCCACATGGCAGCTGACGGAAGTGGCATCCCGCTAAACATCGAACTGAGTGCTGGGCAGGGTCACGAAAGCCTGTTTGCGTTACGACTCCTGGACGGAATTGGCGTGCAACACCAGAACGGCAGCATGAAGCGTCATGGCCATGCAGTACTGGCTGACAAAGCCTACTCTGAGAATGCACTACGTAACGAATTGAAAAAAAGAGGGATAAAAACGGTTATTCCCCCGAAAATCAAATGAAAAACTGGCTTCAGATGGACGCTCGCAACTTGATCGTGATGCTTATCGCCATCGCAACGTTGTGGAAAGGTGTTTTGGCAGTTTAAAGGAATATCGACGGATCGCCACACGTTATGAAAAAATGGCAAGAAAGTATCTAGCAATGGTGAAACTGGGCTGCATCCGCTTGTTTTACCGCCGGTTACGCAATTAAGGGACACAGCCTACAACGCTATGCCGGTACCGTGACCGACATGCTGTTTCTTGCACTACAACAAGATATAGCCAACCGACTTAAAAATGATTACAGCCAATGCCCTGATATGTGGCAAAAAATACAGCTAATTGTTATCAAAATAATGTCGCTTGGCTATACTGGAATAGGCGCATTATCTTATGATAGTGGCATCAATTTTCCTAAACCCTCCTCAGAAAATCTTGGCAATTTATTAAAGTGGGATTTAAAAGAAAGTGCATTTAGCTACCTGCTCAATAAATACCTCCTGCAAACATCTGTTTCAGGCGTTCAACCTAAGGTAATGTTTAGCGCAGAAAGCAAAGGGGCGGTGCTCTATCCCAACCTGATAGCGAAAACGGGAGACTAGGAATTTCCCCGGCTAGCAGAAAATGAGTTTATCTGCATGTCGCTGGCAAAACTGTGTGGCCTCACCGTTCCAAACTTTTATCTATCAGAGAATAAAGAGCTTTTTATTATGGAGCGGTTTGACATTCAAGATCAACAACGCATTGCCATGGGCTTTGTTGAATAAATAGAACTTTTGGGTAATCATCGGAGCAGATCAACACAGCTGTTTCAAAATCAGGTCTCCATGGCAAAACAAAATTTTAAAATCACCAACTGGCCCTCTTATAACAAGGCCCTCAAGCAGCGCGGTTCTCTAACCGTATGGCTAGATGAATCAGCCATTGCTGCATGGACGGAAAAAAACACTACTGAACGGCGTGGACGACCGCTCCACTACTCAGATATGGCCATCACCACAGTCCTGATGATGAAACGCGTGTTTGGCCTTTCATTGAGGGCTTTACAGGGTTTTGGTGACTCGATTTTTAAACTGATTAAATTGTCGCTCCATTGTCCAGACTATTCGCTGCTCAGCAAGCGAGCAAAGACAGTGAACATCAGCATAAAAACGCCAACCCGTGGTGAAATCTCACATCTGGTCATTGATAGAACCGGCCTGAAGGTCTTTGGCGAAGGCGAATGGAAAGTCCGGCAGCATGGTGCCGACAGACGCAGGGTATGGCGTAAGCTGCACCTGGCAGTAGACAGTGTGACGCATGAGATTATCTGTGCGGATTTGTCGCTCAGTGGTACGACTGATGCCCAAGCTCTACCGGCGCTGATAAACCAGACCCACCGGAAAATCAGAGAGGCATCGGCTGACGGCGCTTAGGATACAGTTTACTGCTATGATGCTCTGCTGAGGAAGAAAATAAGGCCGCTTATCCCGCCACGAAGGGGGGCGCAATATTGGCAAGATCGCTACCACGAGCGTAACCACGCTGTTGCAAATCAGCGCATTAGCGGTAGTAACGATATCTGGAAAAAGAAAGTGGGCTATCACCGGCGCTCAGTGGCTGAAACGGCCATGTTCCGGTTCAAAAGGCTTCTGGGTGGTCATCTAAGTCTGAGAGACTACGATGGTCAGGTGGGTGAAGCCATGGCCATGGTCAAAGCGCTTAACCTGATCACGCTATTAGGAATGCCGAACAGTATTCGCATCACGTAACAATCGACCCGTATGGGGTGCAGTCGTTACAAGTTTTGATTTATTCAACAAAGCCGGTGATTTATTCCACACCTATCCAGAGCTCAAGGTATCCATCAGTGAGTCATTATCAAAAAGTAATTCAACAAATAATGTTTTTGTAAAAATCGATAAAAAAAGAACTAAAAAGAGAAAATCAGATCAATTTTTGTAAGAGACCGTTTTTATTATGCGATACAGCATGGATACCAATAACCCACCATGGTATGAATCCATACCATGGTGGGCCAATTACTGAAAAAATCAATAATTACACGTTTTCTGGTTTGCTCAGCAGGGCTTTAATGCTGGCTTTAAACGCATCGCCAAATTCAGGATTACGCAGGCCATAAGCGACAAATGCCTGCATGTAACCCAGCTTGCGCCCACAGTTAAAGCTGCGGCCTGCGATCTGCACCGCATCTACCTGATGGTTTTGCTCAATCAGTTCGGCAATGGCATCGGTCAGTTGGATACGCCCCCAAGCACCGGCAGGCGTTTTTTCCAGAATAGACCAAGCATCAGCAGAGAGTACATAACGCCCGACCGCCGACAAATCTGACCCTTCTTCCGGTGGCACTTCCGGTTTCTCAATCATGGAAGTGATAACCGCGGCGTCACCTGCGTGGTTCAATGGCTTAGCGCATTCCACCACTGAGTACTCCGGTAGCACTTCATAAGGGCGGTGTTTCACCAGCACCTGGCTGTGGCCCGTTGCTTCAAAACGTGCGATCAGCTGTGCCAGATTCTCTTTACTCTGATCGGCACTGACTTCATCCATCACCACATCCGGCAACACCACTACAAACGGATTGTTGCCCACGATAGGTCGCGCGCAGCTGACGGCGTGGCCCAACCCCAGTGTTTCACCCTGGCGCACGTTCATAATCGTCACGCCCTTAGGACAGATGGCTTGTACATCTGCCAGCAGTTGGCGTTTTTGCCGCTCTTCCAGCAAAGATTCCAGCTCGAAAGAGGTATCGAAGTGGTTTTCAATGGCGTTTTTTGAGGCGTGTGTAACCAGCACAATCTCTTTGATACCGGCATTGACGCACTCGTTAACGATTTTCTCGATTACCGGACGATCCACCAACGGCAGCATCTCTTTTGGGATCGCTTTTGTTACCGGCAGCAGGTTCATACCCAGACCGGCGACGGGGATAATCGCTTTCAATGTTGTTGCCATGCATTAACTCTCTTGTTATCCGTTGTCATTCTTCTGCCATCATAACGTACCTGTGAGAATAAGGTTACACCCAATTACTGGCTTTGTTGAATAAATAGAACTTTTGGGTAATCATCGGAGCAGATCAACACAGTTGTTTCAAAATCAGGTCTCCATGGCAAAACAAAATTTTAAAATCACCAACTGGCCCTCTTATAACAAGGCCCTCAAGCAGCGCGGTTCTCTAACCGTATGGCTAGATGAATCAGCCATTGCTGCATGGACGGAAAAAAACACTACTGAACGGCGTGGACGACCGCTCCACTACTCAGATATGGCCATCATCACAGTCCTGATGATGAAACGCGTGTTTGGCCTTTCATTGAGGGCTTTACAGGGCTTTGGTGACTCGATTTTTAAACTGATTAAATTGTCGCTCCATTGTCCAGACTATTCGCTGCTCAGCAAGCGAGCAAAGACAGTGAACATCAGCATAAAAACGCCAACCTCTGGTGAAATCTCACATCTGGTCATTGATGGAACCGGCCTGAAGGTCTTTGGCGAAGGAGAATGGAAAGTCCGGCAGCATGGTGCCGACAGACGCAGGGTATGGCGTAAGTTGCACCTGGCAGTAGACAGTGTGACGCATGAGATTATCTGTGCGGATTTGTCGCTCAGTGGTACGACTGATGCCCAAGCTCTACCGGCGCTGATAAACCAGACCCACCGGAAAATCAGAGAGGCATCGGCTGACGGCGCTTACGATACAGTTTACTGCTATGATGCTCTGCTGAGGAAGAAAATAAGGCCGCTTATCCCGCCACGAAGGGGGGCGCAATATTGGCAAGATCGCTACCACGAGCGTAACCACGCTGTCGCAAATCAGCGCATTAGCGGTAGTAACGATATCTGGAAAAAGAAAGTGGGCTATCACCGGCGCTCAGTGGCTGAAACGGCCATGTTCCGGTTCAAAAGGCTTCTGGGTGGTCATCTAAGTCTGAGAGACTACGATGGTCAGGTGGGTGAAGCCATGGCCATGGTCAAAGCGCTTAACCTGATCACGCTATTAGGAATGCCGAACAGTATTCGCATCACGTAACAATCGACCCGTATGGGGCGCAGTCGTTACAAGTTCTGATTTATTCAACAAAGCCCCAATTACTCACAACGCTACATGAAATGCGTAACTATTCTTATAGTTCAAACAATTCCGCATCGATATTGTATGATCTCAACCAGCTACTTCAAGTATCCATAGCAAAGGTTAAAACAATGAAAGGCATCGTATTGGCAGGCGGTTCTGGCACCAGACTTTACCCCATCACCCGTGGCATATCGAAGCAACTACTGCCCATCTATGACAAACCCATGGTGTATTACCCACTCTCAGTACTGATGTTGGCAAGCATTCAGGATATCTTGATTATCAGTACCCCCGAAGACCTTCCCTCATTCCAACGCCTGTTAGGTGATGGCAGCCACTTTGGTATCAACCTCAGCTATGCGGAGCAGCCGAGCCCTGACGGGCTGGCTCAAGCGTTCATCATCGGTGAAGAGTTTATTAACGGTAAGCGCTGTGCGTTGATTTTGGGTGACAATATCTATTTTGGCCAGAGCTTCGGTAAAAAGCTGGAAAGTGCGGTAGCGCAAGAACAAGGCGCAACGGTATTTGGTTATCAGGTGACCGACCCAGAGCGCTTTGGCGTAGTGGAATTTGATGCAGATTTCAAAGCCCTCTCGATTGAAGAGAAACCCCTTAAGCCCAAATCTAGCTGGGCGGTGACAGGGCTCTATTTTTATGACAATAACGTATTCGAAATGGCTAAGCAGGTTAAACCTTCCGCACGCGGTGAATTAGAAATCACCACGCTGAACCAGATGTATCTGGAGCAAGGCACGCTCAACGTGGAACTGCTTGGCCGGGGTTTTGCCTGGCTGGATACCGGCACTCATGATAGCCTGATTGAAGCCTCTCAGTTTATTCACACCATCGAAAAGCGTCAGGGGATGAAGGTTGCTTGCCTGGAAGAAATTGCCTTCCGCAAAGGTTGGATCTCACGTGAGCAGGTGGCTCAAGAAGCCCAATTGCTAAGTAAAACCCAATATGGGCAATATCTGGCGCGAGTGATTGAAGAATCCCAGCAGTAACTGACATGCGTCATCCTCGGCTTATACCGAGGATCTCGAACAGGATAAACTAACTTTCAACCTATTACTTATTAAAAACACTATGCAAGTTATCGATACCCCTATTTATGGTGCAAAAGTTATTCAGCCTAAAGTCTTTGGTGACGCACGAGGATTCTTTTTAGAAACGTTTGAGAAAAATCGTTACCAGCAAATGTTGAACATCGATCTGGATTTTGTGCAGGATAACCACTCACGTTCAACGAAAGGTGTGCTGCGTGGGCTGCATTTCCAGAAAACACGCCCACAGGGAAAACTGGTGCGTGTAGTGCGTGGTGAAGTTTATGATGTAGTAGTCGACATTCGCCGAGATTCCCCTAGCTATGGCAAATGGTTTGGCGTGTTACTCACCGAGGAAAACAAAACGCAGTTTTGGCTACCACCAAGGTTGGCACATGGCTTTGCTGTGCTCTCCGACATCGCAGACTTTGAATACAAATGCACAGAATATTACCAACCTTCCGATGAAGGTTGCCTATTGTGGAACGATCCTGACATAGGGATTGAATGGCCGCTGGAATCGCCGTTGCTTTCAGAAAAGGATAAGCTAGGTAAACGCTTCAGGGAGCTGGATTAATGAGAGTGTTATTGACCGGCGCAAACGGCCAGCTTGGGCGCTGTTTTCAAGACAGATTACCCGCAGACTGGCAAATTCTTGCCACTGACTCTGCCGAATTGGATATCACCGTTCTGGCTCAAGTTACTGCAACCGTGAGTGCTTTTAAACCGGATGCCATTGTCAATGCCGCAGCCTATACGGCAGTGGATAAAGCAGAAAGTGAAGTGGAATTGGCGGAACGCATTAATGCCGCTGGCCCTGCTAATCTTGCAGACGTGGTTGCGCAGCACGGCATTCGTTTGGTGCACGTTTCAACCGATTACGTTTTCGATGGCAACGCCAGCACGCCCTACACCGAAGCGAGCCCGACCAATCCGCTCAGCGTTTATGGCATCACCAAACTGGCGGGTGAACGCGCTGTTAGTGCGGCTGCACCCGATGCTATTATCGTGCGCACCGCTTGGGTGTTTAGTGAATACGGCAATAACTTCGTGAAAACCATGCTGCGTTTAGGCAAAGATCGGGATGCGTTAAGCATTGTTGACGAGCAGCGTGGCTGCCCCACCTATGCGGGGGATTTGGCACAGGCGATTATTGCACTGCTACAACAAAATGCTGCTGGTGGCATCTACCATTACTCGGGTGATAAAGAAGTGAGCTGGTTTGAATTCGCTCAGGCGATATTTGCTGTGGCGGTGCAGAAAGCGGTTTTGAGTAAAGCGCCGACGCTCACACCGATTACTACAGCGCAATATCCCACTCCTGCGCACCGGCCTACCTATTCAACGCTTGCCGGTAACAAAATCAAAGCGTTAGGCATTACATTATCTGACTGGCAAAGTGCGTTAAGAAAAACCCTGTAATTTACTGGCTAAGCGTATTTCTCATAATCAGCTATTCACACGCAGCACTTTCTGTCATTCCCGCAAAAGCGGGAATCTCCCACAGGGAAAATACCTTCCCTGTAAGGAACTCCCGCATAATTAACCGCCGACCATACTTTATTTTCATGCAACTCAGCAGGCAGCCTGACTACATCAGATTAGTTTTTCATCAATATCCCTAATCCCTTGTTCTATTTTCAACCAACGAGGGGCTTTTAGACCAGACGGGCTTTGTTGAATAAATAGAACTTTTGGGTAATCATCGGAGCAGATCAACACAGTTGTTTCAAAATCAGCTCTCCATGGCAAAACAAAATTTTAAAATCACCAGCTGGCCCTCTTATAACAAGGCCCTCAAGCAGCGTGGTTCTCTAACCGTATGGCTAGATGAATCAGCCATTGCTGCATGGACGGAAAAAAACACTACTGAACGGCGTGGACGACCGCTCCACTACTCAGATATGGCCATCACCACAGTCCTGATGATGAAACGCGTGTTTGGCCTTTCATTGAGGGCTTTACAGGGCTTTGGTGACTCGATTTTTAAACTGATTAAATTGTCGCTCCATTGTCCAGACTATTCGCTGCTCAGCAAGCGAGCAAAGACAGTGAACATCAGCATAAAAACGCCAACCCGTGGTGAAATCTCACATCTGGTCATTGATGGAACCGGCCTGAAGGTCTTTGGCGAAGGCGAATGGAAAGTCCGGCAGCATGGTGCCGACAGACGCAGGGTATGGCGTAAGCTGCACCTGGCAGTAGACAGTGTGACGCATGAGATTATCTGTGCGGATTTGTCGCTCAGTGGTACGACTGATGCCCAAGCTCTACCGGCGCTGATAAACCAGACCCACCGGAAAATCAGAGAGGCATCGGCTGACGGCGCTTAGGATACAGTTTACTGCTATGATGCTCTGCTGAGAAAGAAAATAAGGCCGCTTATCCCGCCACGAAGGGGGGCGCAATATTGGCAAGATCGCTACCACGAGCGTAACCACGCTGTTGCAAATCAGCGCATTAGCGGTAGTAACGATATCTGGAAAAAGAAAGTGGGCTATCACCGGCGCTCAGTGGCTGAAACGGCCATGTTCCGGTTCAAAAGGCTTCTGGGTGGTCATCTAAGTCTGAGAGACTACGATGGTCAGATGGGTGAAGCCATGGCCATGGTCAAAGCGCTTAACCTGATCACGCTATTAGGAATGCCGAACAGTATTCGCATCACGTAACAATCGACCCGTATGGGGCGCAGTCGTTACAAGTTCTGATTTATTCAACAAAGCCTCTATTTGATTAATCCAACGCGATACAGAGGCAGGGCCAATCCGAAATTGCTTCGCTGTTTCTCGGATACTCAACCCTTCTTCTTCCCGTGTAGATATCACTTTACGTCTAAAATCAATTGAATAGCTCATTTAAATAATGTAATAAAAATTAAGTCGTTTTGCTATATCTGCCGATGAGCCGTGAGGGAGCCAGTCTGTTCTTCCGGTTACTGAACCGTCGGTATGAAAAAGCGAGCATCGTGCTGACGTCAAATAAATGGTTCGCCGACTGGGGGCTTTGTTGAATAATAGTGAGTCATGCTGTTTTTCCAGGCAGTTTTGGTAGAAAATGCTTGTAACCTCAGATTTACAGTTTTCTTATGAGGCCTAACTGCATGATTTTGCGTTGCGAGGATCTGTCGTTTCACCGGGAGTGCAGCATAAAATATGTTTATTCAACAAAGCCCCGACTGGGGAGAGATGTTCGGCGATAACGTGCTGGCAACAGCAATCCTAGATAGGCTTCTACACCACTCAACCACACTGAACATCAAAGGAGAAAGCTACCGGTTATAGCCAAGCGACATTATTTTGATAACAATTAGCTGTATTTTTTTGCCACATATCAGGGCATTGGCTGTAATCATTTTTAAGTCGGTTGGCTATATGAAGAAAATGCATGATAAAAAGCCCTGTATTTTCCGTTTAAATTTTAGCCAAAATGCCGATTTAAGGCTAAAACAGATGATTAGGTTAAATTTCAATCTGTTTTTGGGTGTTTTATATGCAGTAAAATTGCACTACTGAACTCCTGTCGAATTACACAAAACATCAGCGATATTGACGATCAATAAACTGTTATCGATCGCCAAAATAGATCAATTACAGTGGGTTAATCACATTCACAATACTTAACGTGTAACATGATATTCCTTGATTAAATAGGGATATCAGAAGATGTTACAAGAGATGCGTTGCTGTGGTTGTCACCGATTGTTGGCAAAAGCAGACGCGATTTACATCCAGATTAAGTGTCCGCATTGTAAGGCATTTAATGAAATGAGGATGAGCAATCTCTCACCCTGAGTCTCCGAACGCCAAACGGAGACGGCTTTGTTGAATAAACATATTTTATGCTGCACTCCCGGTGAAACGACAGATCCTCGCAACGCAAAATCATGCAGTTAGGCCTCATAAGAAAACTGTAAATCTGAGGTTACAAGCATTTTCTACCAAAACTGCCTGGAAAAACAGCATGACTCACTATTATTCAACAAAGCCAACGGAGACCAATAATGAAGCACATCAATACGTCCCGTATCCTCTCGCCACCCAAACCCATTTTAGATAACGAGCAGATTGTTGGATACGGCTCACACGAATTGCGGGTAGAAACCATTGCCTGTTGGCTGGCCCGCGTCATTGTAACAAGTCGGCATTATAGCCGGCGGTTTGTTAATAATTCCTAGCTACATCTTGGGGTATTCTCCGGTAGGGCTTTGGTTGGCGTGATGCAGTGGGGATACGCCCTGAATCCTAAAAGTGGCGCAAAAGTGGTCTCTGGTACAGGGAATCGTGAGTATATGGAGCTTAACCGCTTATGGCTGCATGATGACATGCCTAAAAATTCAGAGTCACGAGCGATCAGCTACGCACTGAAAACTATCAGGTTACCTTATCCTCAGGTGCAATGGGTACAATCCTTTGCAGATGGGCGTTGTGGCGTGGTGTATCAGGCGAGTAATTTTGAATATATCGGCAGCCATTACTCGCGATTCTATAGCCAAACGACTTAAAAATGATTACAGCCAATGCCCTGATATGTGGCAAAAAAATATAGCTAATTGTTATCAAAATAATGTCGCTTGGCTATATGAGCTTGATGGTGAGTGGTATCACGAAATAGCCCGCAACGCGATCACGCGGGGCGGCAAGCGAGGAGAATACCTGAGGGGCCAATATAGAGCGTGCAACTGTTCATCGCTTCCAACAGTTCCGATATATCCGCTTTTTGGACAAACGCGCGAAGAAGCGTCTCAACACAAAATTATTTAAAGTGCAAACTTATCATAAGCCGGAAACGTTAAAACCAAGTTCATGATGTTTTAGGGACAATAAAAGCGTTACATCAGTACAGCAATTGGTATCAAATAATTTTCATTTGTGTGATTTTTGAGCGTATCAAATATTTTGCCTTTCGGTGTCAAATGATTTGCCGCGCTATAGGCTCTTGTCGTATTCATCACACACAGAAACTAGACAGCGCTTTGGAAAATCACCCCGTCCGCTTTCGCCGTATACTGATCCAGCCGATCGAAATTCAGGTAGCGATAAGTATCCTGCGCGGTTTTATCCACCTGAGCCATCGCAGCAAGATATTCATCAGGCGTCGGCAGTTTGCCCAACAATGACGCCACCGCCGCCAGTTCCGCAGACGCCAGATAGACATTAGCGCCAGTACCCAAGCGGTTCGGGAAGTTACGGGTAGAAGTCGATACCACCGTTGCACCATCAGCTACTCGCGCCTGATTGCCCATGCACAAGGAGCAGCCAGGGATCTCGACGCGCGCACCGCTCTTGCCAAACACGCTGTAATAGCCCTCTTCCGTCAGCTGCGCGGCGTCCATCTTGGTCGGTGGCGCAACCCACAAACGCGTCGGCAGTTTGCCTTTGTGCTGATCCAACAGCTTACCCGCAGCACGGAAGTGGCCGATATTGGTCATGCAGGAACCTATAAACACTTCGTCAATCTTCTCACCCTGCACATCAGACAGCCAGCGCGCATCGTCCGGATCGTTCGGCGCACACAAGATGGGCTCCTTGATGTCAGCCAGATCGATATCGATCACTGCTGCGTATTCCGCATCGGGATCGGCTTCCAGCAGCTGCGGATCGGCCAGCCATTTTTCCATGCCCTGCACGCGACGCTCCAGCGTACGACGATCGCCGTAGCCTTCAGCGATCATCCACTTGAGCAGCACGATGTTAGAGTTCAGGTACTCGATAATCGGGGCTTTATCCAGCTTGATGGTACACCCAGCGGCAGAACGCTCTGCTGAGGCATCGGTCAGTTCAAATGCCTGCTCCACTTTCAGATCGGGCAACCCTTCAATTTCCAGAATGCGGCCAGAGAAGATGTTCTTCTTGCCTTTCTTCTCAACCGTCAACAAGCCCTGTTTGATGGCATACAGCGGGATGGCATGCACCAGATCACGCAGGGTAATCCCCGTTTGCATCTTGCCTTTGAAGCGCACCAGCACCGACTCCGGCATGTCCAGCGGCATCACGCCCGTGGCGGCAGCAAACGCCACCAGTCCGGAGCCTGCCGGGAAGGAAATACCGATCGGGAAACGGGTATGGGAGTCACCGCCGGTGCCTACAGTATCCGGCAGCAGCATGCGGTTGAGCCAAGAGTGGATAACGCCATCGCCTGGACGTAGGGAAACACCGCCACGGTTCATGATAAAGTCCGGCAGCGTGTGATGCGTGGTGACGTCAACCGGCTTCGGATAGGCGGCCGTGTGACAGAATGACTGCATCACCATGTCAGCGGAAAAGCCAAGGCAGGCCAAATCTTTCAGTTCGTCACGGGTCATCGGACCGGTGGTGTCCTGAGAACCGACGGAGGTCATCTTGGGTTCGCAATACTGATCCGGACGAATCCCAGCAATGCCACAGGCGCGGCCCACCATCTTCTGCGCCAGCGAGAAGCCGCGCGTACTCTGCGCCACATCCTTCGCCTGACGGAAGACATCGCTCGCCGGAAGGCCCAGCGCTTCACGCGCTTTGGTAGTCAGACCGCGAGCAATGATCAGCGGAATACGACCGCCCGCACGCACTTCATCGAGCAGTACGTCGGTTTTCAGTGCAAACGTTGCCAGCACGGTATCGCTGTCGTGCAGGCGCACTTCACCTTTGTAGGGGTAAATGTCGATCACATCTCCCATGTTTAATTCGTTCACATCGACTTCGATCGGCAACGCGCCCGCATCTTCCATGGTGTTGAAGAAGATAGGTGCAATTTTGCCGCCCACCACCACACCACCACCGCGCTTGTTCGGCACGTGCGGGATATCTTCCCCCATAAACCACAGCACCGAGTTGGTGGCAGATTTACGCGAAGAACCGGTTCCCACCACGTCACCCACGTAGGCCAGCGGGTATCCTTTCTGGCTGAGCGCTTCGATCTGTTTGATCGGGCCAACGGCACCGGGTTGATCTGGCGTAATGCCATCGCGGGCGTTTTTCAACATCGCCAACGCATGCAGTGGGATATCAGGGCGAGACCAAGCATCGGGTGCCGGAGAAAGATCATCGGTATTGGTTTCACCGGTGACTTTGAAAACGGTGACAGTAATTTTCTCTGCCAGTTTAGGACGAGACAGGAACCATTCGGCATCAGCCCAGGATTGCACCACGCGTTTGGCGTGTACGTTACCGGCTTTTGCCTTCTCTTCCACATCGTAGAAGTTATCGAACATCAGCAGAGTATGCGACAGCGCATCGGCAGCGATGGGAGCCAATGCCTCATTGTCCAGTGCTTCAATCAGCGGATGAATGTTGTAACCGCCTTGCATGGTGCCAAGCAGTTCAACGGCTTTTTCCGGGCTGACCAACGGAGAATGGGCTTCCCCTTTCGCGACAGCCGCCAGAAAACCGGCTTTAACATAGGCGGCTTCATCAACGCCCGGCGGCACGCGGTTTACCAGCAGATCCAGCAACACCTCTTCTTCGCCAACAGGCGGTTTCTTCAGCGCATCCACCAGCGCTGCCATCTGTGAAGCGTCTAACGGCTTAGGTACGATGCCCTGTGCAGCCCGATCGGCCACGTGCTTGCGATATTCTTTTAGCACGATTATCTCCTCGCTCTCATTGTCTTCGTTATGTCCGGCGCTCTCGCTCCCGGTTGTGATGTCCATACCCGGTTACGCGTCAGGCGATGTGTCCTCCGCCTGTGAAAATGTAGGGTGGCGTACCCGGCCGTAAGATCGTCATGCACTCCAGCATATCAATTTTTGAACGTTTTGTTAATTACGTTTACATAAAAGAAACATAAATAACGCAACATTGCCTGGCCGCACAAAGGCACACGCCCTGTAGACCATGATGAGAATAAACGTTTTTTACTTGAGCATACCACGAGCGCCCCTCGTCGACATATCCCCTGTACGCGATTGGGGTTTACATTGGGTAACTTTCAACAATTTCAGTTTGTTATACTGCCCTCGACCTATAAAAAAAGACGTATGTAAGAATTCCCGTATCTTGCCGTAGCTTAACATCACTAGGGGTTGGAAAATGGATAGGTATCATCATGTCTTTTTTACGTAATATAGCCAAGCGACTTAAAAATGATTACACCATATGGACTGAGAACAAAATCTCTGTATCGCAACCACTCTCTCTTTTTTTGCTTGTGCCCATTTATGCTCAATGGGGTTAAGATCTGGCGAATATGTAGGCAAATACTCCACCATATACCCTGCATCGATGATGACTTGTTGAATATTATGTTTTTTGTGAAAAGTTGCATTGTCCATCACGATTACACTGTTTTTAGGGAGTACTGGGATAAGGACTTGTGTGACCCAGGAATAGAAAACATCGCTGTTAATATTGATATCAAATAATCCGATAGCAAACAGCATTGTGCCTAATAACGCGCCGATAACATTTGTTCTTCCCTTGGCTCCCCCGTTCTTCAGGCCAAAACACCGTTGACCTTTTGGGGAATAGCCGTGAGTCCGTGGGGTATCGTGTGGAAAACCACTTTCATCAATAAAAACAATAGGTTTACCTTCTTTTTCATACTGTTGTATTTTTTGTTGAAATGCTTGCCGGGCGCTTTCGTCGGCTTTCGGATGACGTAGAGTTTTTTATAGGTCAATCCCAGCTTTTTAAGAGCTTGCCAAATGGCCTTCTGACAAACGCCAAAACGCTCTGCACGTTCTTTTTGGTAAGCATCTGGATATGGTTCAACATCTTTTATCAACTCGGATTTATCGCTCTTTCGCTGACGCGTGGTCGATGCTTTTGACGCTATTTGATTAATCCAACGCGATACAGAGGCAGGGCCAATCCGAAATTGCTTCGCTGTTTCTCGGATACTCAACCCTTCTTCTTCCCGTGTAGATATCACTTTACGTCTAAAATCAATTGAATAGCTCATTTAAATAATGTAATCAAAATTAAGTCGTTTAGCTATAACTCCTTGGCAATAAAATAACCTATGTGTTGCAACACGAAAAAATTGGGCATTTATATAAATATTTTTGTGTTGCGGAACAAGAAAGCGAGAGGTTTATCACATTGCAGGGGAGGGGAGGAGCGTATTCCTGCGGCTTATCGTGGCGTCATCCTTTCCCCAGCATCCGTAGACGCTGAGGAGGATACACAACATGGCGTGGTTAAAGCGCCTCGAGTGCCAGTAATTCTTCAATGGCTTGGCGGCGGCGAATCAAGCGTGCTTCGCCATTTTCGAACAGCACTTCCGGCAGTAGTGGGCGGCTGTTGTAGTTGGAGGACATGGAGGCACCATAAGCCCCGGTGTCGTGGAACACCAGATAATCGCCAACCTGTACCGCAGGTAACGCCACCGTTTCCACGCCACCGCCAGCCTGTTGCGTAAACACATCACCGGATTCACACAATGGCCCTGCTACTACGGTATCGCGTAACGGTGCGCCAGCAAGAGAACGCTCATCTGCCGGCAATAACGAAATATGGTGATAGCTGCCGTACATGGCGGGGCGCATCAGATCGTTAAACCCGGCATCCACCAACACGAAGTGGCGGCTGCCCATGTTTTTGACCGCACGCACCTGCGCCACCAACACACCAGACTCCGCCACCAGAAAACGTCCCGGTTCGATTTCCAGTGTCACCGGGTGGCCAAGGTGTGTCTCAATACGCTGACGCGCTGCGTGCCACAGGCCAAAGTAGTGCTCGGTATCGATCACCGGCTCACCCACGCGATAAGAAATGGAAAGCCCACCGCCAGAGGAAATCGCTTCAACATCCTGACCAAACTCAACCACCTGACGCACCATGGCATCACACACCTGCTCCAGATGGCCGTAGTCCACGCCGGAACCGATATGCATATGAATGCCGACCAACTTCAGGGAGTAGCGTTGGATTTGCGCCAGCGCCAGCGGTAAATCGGCATACCAGATACCGTGTTTGCTGTTCTCACCGCCGGTGTTGGTTTTCTGGCTATGGCCGTGACCAAATCCCGGATTGACGCGCAGCCACACCGGGTGACCCGGCTGAGCCGCCCCCAGCTGGGCCAGCATATCCACTGAACCTGCATTAACCGGAATATTCAGTTCCACCACACGCGCCAGCGTCGGCACATCCAGCATGTCGGCTGTGAACACAATCTCGTGATCTGCCGTACCCGGCACAAACCCGGCCACTAGGGCGCGCTCAATTTCCCCCAGCGATACCGAATCCACTTTTACACCTTGTGCGAGCATCAGACGCAGAATATGCGTGTTGGAGCAGGCTTTTTGCGCGAAGCGGATGGTGTCAAACTGACGGAGTTGTGCAATACGCGCCACGATGGTGTGCGCATCATAGGCCCACACCGGGCATCCCAAACGAGCGGGTAATTCACGCAGACTATGCGCGTTAAGCGAGTGAGTAAGGTCATTCAGATCGTGCGGCATAGGGTTTCCGTGCAACAAAAGGGGAGCAATGACCACACGGTAACGGGCTGCAACGATTTAAAAAAATATCGATTTTCGCATATTCTATTCATCCATGATATGGCTTAACTAAACCACTTCGCGCAGCGCATTGGCAGTAATATGCACCCCTACCGTGCTACCTGCTCGATGCAGATCGCCCGGTGCACGATTCAGTACATCGACAGCCAGCTCTACGCCGTTAACCACGATACGGTACCGCACCACGTTACCTAACAGGCTGTGGTTGAGGATCTTCCCGGCGATGCCCTGTTCAGACGTACCCAGCGTGATGGATTCAGGACGAAGTGCCACCTGACCAGTGAAGTGTTCTCCCGTCAACTGTTGCGCCTGCGCGGCACTCAGCAGGTTATAGCTGCCGATAAAGCTGGCGGCAAACAGATTGGCAGGCTGGGTATACAGCGACACCGCATCGCCATCTTGTACGATTTCCCCGTTGTTCATCAGCACGATATAGCCAACCGACATTATTTTGATAACAGCCAGCTATGCTTTTTTGCCGCATATCAGGGTATCTGTTGTAATCATTTTTAAGTCGGTTGGCTATACGATCGGATAGCGTCAACGCCTCTTCCTGATCGTGGGTAACAAAGATAGCCGTCAGGTTCAGTTCACGTTGAATGCGACGGATTTGTTCACACAGATGGCGGCGAATACGCACATCCAGTGCGGAAAGGGGCTCATCCAGCATAGCCAAGCGACTTAATTTTGATTACACCATGTAGACTGAGAACAAAATCTCTGTATCGCAACCACTCTCTCTTTTTTTGCTTTTTGCTTGTGCCCATTTATGCTCAATGGGGTTAAGATCTGGCGAATATGTAGGCAAATACTCCACCATATACCCTGCATCGATGATGACTTGTTAAATATTATGTTTTTTGTGAAAAGTTACATTGTTCATCACGATTACACTGTTTTTAGGGAGTACTGGGATAAGGACTTGTGTGACCCAGGAATAGAAAACATCGCTGTTAATATTGATATCAAATAATCCGATAGCAAACAGCGTTGTGCCTAATAAAGCGCCGATAACATTTGTTCTTCCCTTGGCTCCCCAGTTTTTCAGGCCAAAACAGCGTTGACCTTTTGGGGAATAGCCGTGAGTCCGTGGGGTATCGTGTGGAAAACCACTTTCATCAATAAAAACAATAGGTTTTCCTTCTTTTTCATACTGTGGTATTTTTTGTTGAAATGCTTGCCGGGCGCTTTCGTCGGCTTTCGGATGACGTAGAGTTTTTTTATAGGTCAATCCCAGCTTTTTAAGAGCTTGCCAAATGGCCTTCTGACAAACGCCAAAACGCTCTGCACGTTCTTTTTGGTAATCATCTGGATATGGTTCAACATCTTTTATCAACTCGGATTTATCGATCTTTCGCTGACGCGTGGTCGATGCTTTTGACGCTATTTGAGGCTTTGTTGAATAAATATAGCCAAGCGACATTATTTTGATAACAATTAGCTGTATTTTTTTGCCACATATCAGGGCATTGGCTGTAATCATTTTTAAGTCGGTTGGCTATAGAACTTTTGGGTAATCATCGGAGCAGATCAACACAGTTGTTTCAAAATCAGGTCTCCATGGCAAAACAAAATTTTAAAATCACCAACTGGCCCTCTTATAACAAGGCCCTCAAGCAGCGCTGTTCTCTAACCGTATGGCTAGATGAATCAGCCATTGCTGCATGGACGGAAAAAAACACTACTGAACGGCGTGGACAACCGCTCCACTACTCAGAATGGCCATCACCACAGTCCTGATGATGAAACGCGTGTTTGGCCTTTCATTGAGAGTTTTACAGGGCTTTGGTAACTCGATTTTTAAACTGATTAAATTGTCGCTCCATTGTCCAGACTATTCGCTGCTCAGCAAGCGAGCAAAGACAGTGAACATCAGCATAAAAACGCCAACCCGTGGTGAAATCTCACATCTGGTCATTGATGGAACCGGCCTGAAGGTCTTTGGCGAAGGCGAATGGAAAGTCCGGCAGCATGGTGCCGACAGACGCAGGGTATGGCGTAAGCTGCACCTGGCAGTAGACAGTGTGACGCATGAGATTATCTGTGTGGATTTGTCGCTCAGTGGTACGACTGATGCCCAAGCTCTACCAGCGCTGATAAACCAGACCCACCGGAAAATCAGAGAGGCATCGGCTGACGGCGCTTAGGATACAGTTTACTGCTATGATGCTCTGCTGAGGAAGAAAATAAGGCCGCTTATCCCGCCACGAAGGGGGGCGCAATATTGGCAAGATCGCTACCACGAGCGTAACCACGCTGTTGCAAATCAGCGCATTAGCGGTAGTAACGATATCTGGAAAAAGAAAGTGGGCTATCACCGGCGCTCAGTGGCTGAAACGGCCATGTTCCGGTTCAAAAGGCTTCTGGGTGGTTATCTAAGTCTGAGAGACTACGATGGTCAGGTGGGTGAAGCCATGGCCATGGTCAAAGCGCTTAACCTGATCACGCTATTAGGAATGCCGAACAGTATTCGCATCACGTAACAATCGACCCGTATGGGGCGCAGTCGTTACAAGTTCTGATTTATTCAACAAAGCCTCTATTTGATTAATCCAACGCGATACAGAGGCAGGGCCAATCCGAAATTGCTTCGCTGTTTCTCGGATACTCAACCCTTCTTCTTCCCGTGTAGATATCACTTTACGTCTAAAATCAATTGAATAGCTCATTTAAATAATGTGATCAAAATTAAGTCGTTTAGCTATAACGGTAAAATGTATCGCGTGACACGCCTATGCTCTTGCAGGCTTTTGATACGTTACCGAGTTCTTCGGCGAGATTGAGCAGGCCGGCTTTGTGTTTGATAATGGGATTGTTAGTATGAAGTATGAGAGTTACCTCGCGTTTTGTTTAAGGATTAGACACCCATATCAAAACCGGTAACTCTCAACCTTTCAAGGTCCAGTGTCAGATCTAGTCGCGACTAATACAGATAAATTTACCGTGAGTATCGGTAAGGCGAACCACAACTAATCTGAGTGTCAGAGCTACGCCTGGCTGAACTTTTACTCGCCGTCCGGTGTTCTTGTCTTTCCGCTTCGCTTTTGCTGTTCGCGTTATGATCACGGATGTTTCCCCGATCTCCATATTGGCTTTTTTCCCTTTCCAGCCAACCTGTCTGTTTGCGATAAATGGCAGATCGTCTGCAATTTCACCAATTTTACGGGTGTCACCGCCCCACTCTGCCCGATGCCCTTCCTTTCCCCGGATAAGCCAACATATTCCCAGGGAGCTTAATGTGCGCATATGCCCGATAGAGTCACCTTCACGGTCAATGAGATGAACTAACTTCTTCCCGGTATCAAGAGACTCAACGCGGGCGATATCAGCCGTCAAAGCATCCATATGAGTCAGACTCTCAGACAAGCCCTCGGTTAGCGTTGAACGACAACCCGCCCTATCGGTTAGAGTTTGAGACAGGGGCGCTATTGGTAAACCATTTGCAGCATCAAGCAGTAGGCGGGTTTGTAGTTCATAACCGACGTCGCCACCATGCGTCATTTTCAAACGTTCTTCTTTCCCATTGTGGGTACGAAACTGTAAATGAGACCAGTCGCGAATGACGGGAGCGTATGGATGCGGGCTAAGTGCAACCTGCCGGAGAGCCAGCGAAATAATCGGTTCATTGAGCTGACTGAAGCTAATACGTTCATTATTAAAAAAACGCCAAACGGCCTGAGTAGTGGCGAATGTTGTTTTCTGCGCGCAGGCAAGGTCTTTAACGGCTGACGCCAATGGTGCTGCGGGAGTCATGTGTTGCTTAACCAGACGCTGATAACGCCGGTTAAGGCGGGCATCAATCCCGCCGATGGATAAGTTGAGATCATGCAGCAACGTAATAGCAGATATTGCAAAAGATGTGTAGATACCTATGCCATAAAAGGCCAGCATCATGATGATAAACACGTACAGTGAGGTTTGAAATATCTGCCGGTTGCGCTCCCCCTCACTCATGTCACTCGACAACGCAAGAAATATAGCCAAACGACTTAAAAATGATTACAGCCAATGCCCTGAGCGGGATAAGCGGCCTTATTTTCTTCCTCAGCAGAGCATCATAGCAGTAAACTGTATCCTAAGCGCCGTCAGCCGATGCCTCTCTGATTTTCCGGTGGGTCTGGTTTATCAGCGCCGCTAGAGCTTGGGCATCAGTCGTACCACTGAGCGACAAATCCGCACAGATAATCTCATGCGTCACACTGTCTACTGCCAGGTGCAGCTTACGCCATACCCTGCGTCTATCGGCACCATGCTGCCGGACTTTCCATTCGCCTTCGCCAAAGACCTTCAGGGCGGTTCCATCAATGACCAGATGTGAGATTTCACCACGGGTTGGCGTTTTTATGCTGATGTTCACTGTCTTTGCTCGGCTCGCTTGCTGAGCAGCGAATAGTCTGGACAATGCAGCGACAATTTAATCAGTTTAAAAATCGAGTCACCAAAGCCCTGTAAAGCCCTCAATGAAAGGCCAAACACGCGTTTCATCATCAGGACTGTGGTGATGGCCATATCTGAGTAGTGGAGCGGTCGTCCACGCCGTTCAGTAGTGTTTTTTTCCATCCATGCAGCAATGGCTGATTCATCTAGCCATACGGTTAGAGAACCGCGCTGCTTGAGGGCCTTGTTATAAGAGGGCCAGTTGGTGATTTTAAAATTTTGTTTTGCCATGGAGAGCTGATTTTGAAACAACTGTGTTGATCTGCTCCGATGATTACCCAAAAGTTCTATTTATTCAACAAAGCCGTATTGAAAGAAAAAAACCATTGGCGAACGTTATTGTCTTGGTAGCTATCTCTGCCGTCCTCGGCAAAAGTCAGGGGCCTCTGCCAGCGGAAATGCGTTTAGTCTGTGGGAGATTCCCGCCTTCGCGGGAATGACGAGTAGCGTTCTTGATTGGCGAAGGGGGCGGAAATAATGAGTCCCCCTATTTATCGCCCTCGATCTTAAGACCACGACATAGGCAATCAAAGCTTGTCGAGAAGCTGTTTTAGCCCTTTGCCGGTCTGGCTCTGCTGGTTTTTGTCTGCCCACTCATTGAGCCGCTTTTTCATCTCATCCTGAAGGCGTTTACGCAGCAGCTGATCGACTTGTAGTTGATAGCTCAAGTTATTGATCAGGCCATAAATACGCAGAGGCACGCTGGTAGATTTTAAAATCTCCACTAACTGCTCGTTGCCACGCCAGCCGTCGGTAATGCGCACGTTAAAATTCATGTCACATTGTTGAGCCGGGAGATCAAACTGGCTGGTGCCGGTGAGCGACAGCAGCGCAGATTGACCGGTGATATCACTTACCCGCAGTTTGCCTGCATTGAGATCGGCATTGCCGGTCAACCGCGTAATGTCAGTATAACGATCGTAGCGCTCTAACGCCTGTACATTGCTGTTATTGCGCACCACCGCCAACTGAATCATCTGCTGAATATTCACGCCCTGAAAACGCAGGTTGTCCACATGCAATGTCGCGTTACCCCGCCACTGACGCATCAATGCATCCAGCGAGAAAGTATCGCCACTAAATTGTCCCTTTAACGACAGTTTGCCACTTACCGTTTGCGGCAACGCAAACGCGACTGTCAGCGGCTCAACGCTCACACCCTCAATAGTGGGTTGCAAAGTGATTTTAGGTGTTGCCTTCGCATCCATTTTTCCGGTCAGTGCGATACGCCCGCCGTTAAGCTCGCTATGCAACGAGGAAAGAGTCAGTACGCCGACCTGATTAACCGCGTTGAGGTTTACCTTGCTGAATGTCAGGCCACGGTAGATAAGCGTGTCTACCTGCAATGCCAACTGCGCACTAAACGATTGCCATAAGGCATCGCCCTCACTCAACCCGCGCTCCGTCGAGACTACCGGCGTAACGGTCTTGATCGCGGCTGGCGAAGCGTTTTGCGTTTGTGCCGTTGGCGCACTTCCCAGCAGCGCATCAAGGTTTAGCCGTGCCGCGTTGATGTCCAGCGTATAGATAGGGTGATCACCTAGGATTGCTGTCGCATTCCCGCTCAGCTGACTGTCACTTGCCGCCAGCGTGAACTGACTTATTGTGACTTTTTCTGGCTGAGTAGCACCAGCAGCTTGTTGATAGCTGGCTAGGAGGCTACCACTGCCGCTAATGCCGCCAACGGGAATACCTGCGCCCTGAAGTTGGTATTGAAATTGTTCGATGCTGGCGTCGATTTGCTGCGGATAGTGCTGCATATCGAGATTCGCCTGAAGTGATACGGCAAGGTCGCGCTGATCGCGATTAATGCGGCTGGTCAATTCCAGCACCAGCTGGCGCTCACTGCTCTCTTCCAACGTGAGGTTGATATCGCGTACGTTGAGCTGTTCGTCGTCACCGCGCTGCAAAATCAACAGGCTATCCACGATTTTCAACTGATTAATGGCAAGTCGCCAATTGCGCGTATCTTCAGGCGTTGACGAACCGGCTGGCGCAATGGGCGCGGTGCTGGAGCGATGCGCTTCGCTTTCAGGCGTTAAGCGCACCACCGCGCCTTTGAGCATCACCTGCTTCACTTCCAGACGATGTGACAATAGCGGCCAGAGTTTCACATCCAGACGCATGTTTTCTGCACTGACAATCGGTGCCGCCGCGCCCGGCGCGGTTAGCGACATACCGCCAGAGAGAATGCTGAGCTGCGGCCAAACGTGCCAGCGGAGGTCTCCCTCCAACTGCAAACGGTATCCGCTGCGGGCATCAACCTGGCTTACCATGTAAGCGCGAAAATCGTTGGGATTCACCAGCATGACCAGCGCCGTCATACCGACAGCCAACACCACAAGCAAAATCGCCAGCGTCGTCAACACTCTTTTCATGCCATTCTCCCAACAATCAGTGCAACAGCATTATGCACTGGCGATCAATCCTTATCGATTCGGCTCGCCACAGCGCCCTGCTGATCTTTGTATTTTGCATCTTCACGACGGTTGTAGGGGCGCGCGGCCGGGCCAGAGAGCGGTTCAAAACTCAATGCACCGATAATCATGCCAGGGCGTAATGCCAACGGTAGCTTACCTGAATTATAGAACTCCAGCACAATTCTACCCTGCCAGCCTGGATCGATGCGATGCGCAGTAACGTGAACCATTAATCCCAGGCGCGCCAACGATGAGCGACCGTCGAGCCAGCCCACCAGATTATCCGGCAATGTCACCGATTCCAACGTCACCGCCAGCGCCAATTCGCTAGGATGCAGGAAAAACGCTTCGCCTTCCGGCAAGTTGATTTCATCGCTCATCACGCGATCGAGCGCCGCGCTAACTTCGTCTTTTGGGCCGCTTAAATCGATAAATGCGGCAGTGTGTCCGCTGAAAACGCGAAACTGATTACCCAGCCGCACATCCAGCGTTGCACCGTTGATTCGTTCAACGGGAGGACGGGGGGTGATAACCAGGCGTCCATCGTCTAGCCAGCTTTCTATGTCACGATCGCACAGTTTCATGTTGTTCCCTTTTCTCGTTTACGCCGTCTTCGGTGAATTATTCAAAAAACTGACTGATTTTGGCTTTCAGAATATCAATCGCAATACGGTTTTTACCGCCGTGTGGCACGATAATATCTGCATATTGCTTGGACGGTTCAATAAATTGCAAAAACATTTGGCGTACCGTTTTTTGATACTGTTCCATGACCGAGTCCATGGAGCGACTGCGTTCGTTCACATCACGGCGCATACAGCGCAGCAAGCAGATATCCAGCGGGGTATCGACAAAAATAGAAAAATTCAGCTCAGAGCGCAGGCGGACTTCAGTCAGTAACAAGATACCTTCCAGAATGATCACTTTCTTCGGCAACAAACGTACCGTCTCTTACTTGCGGGTATGCTCAACATAACTGTACTGTGGTAACTCAATCGCTTGTCCGGCTTTGAGCATTTTCAGATGCGTTAACAGCAGGTCATGGTCCATGGCATTGGTGTGGCCGTAGTTGGTTTTCACCCGCTCTTCCATGCTCAGATGGCTTTGATCTTTATAATAACTGTCTTCCGGGATGACACCGATATGCTCATCCCCCCACCTGATCGCGCAACTCGCGATAGAGCGTACTGAAAATAAGACTTTTGCCAGAAGCGGATGCTCCTGCAATTCCGATGATGACACACTGGTGAGACGTCGCAGCCATGACAATAAATGACCTGATAAATGAGGGAAATGCCGAATGGCATAGTAACGGGTAAACAAACAGTAACGAGCGAATTATAGGGAGTTAAGGCAGGCAGCGCCAGCCCTACTCATGGTCATTTCTGGTTTGCAAGGGAATTGGTGAGCGTGCACACGCTGTCTCGGCGCAACGAAAGATGACAAACGTGAAAACAGGTTGAAGCGAGGTTTTATGTGGCACGTTTCCCGCTCACCGAGCTAGCTCAACAGTGAAGCGGCACGCTTTCACCGCAGGGAGATCAGTAATGCTGAAGTTACCACCGCGTTACCAGCCAATAGGTTTGCCACAATCCGTGCTGTTATCTACAGATCCGCGAGCACGGACACGTTCCATACGCAGGTCCCTTCTGAATACCTCATCATGCCCCATCGAATATAGTGGTGGACCATTGACATGCATACCGGGTCTTTTGTTCTGATGCGCCTCGTAATTATAAGGCGCACATGCCAGGAGAGTGGCAACTGGCAGTGTGAAAATGAGCCATCTTAAGATTATCGTCATCGCGCTATCCATCAACATCAGTCGGTTCGTTGGACCGAAAAACTATCACAGGTATCGCACCTGAGATACCCACAGCGCGTTTTGATTGGCGCTTGGTTTAAATGAGCTGTAGAAGTCCCGACATAACGTCGGAAACGCTGATAATGGGCGAGTAGCCCATCAACACGAGAATCCGCCAAGTGGACATGCGGGTTGATCTAAAGGCAGTTCCCGCCAATGCGGGAACCCTATTGACCATGCATAAAATCGGTTACACCGCGCGGAACGAAATCTCGGTCGGAATGACTTCACCTTGCCAGTAAAGCTGTGCAGCCACTTGCCCGGCCAGTTCGCGATACAGTGAGGTGAACTCGCTGTCTGGCTTGCTGGCAACGGTGGGTTCACCGCGATCGAAATCCTCACGCAGAGAGATATGCAGCGGCAGTTGCCCCAACAGGGCACAGTTGTATTTCTCCGCCAGTTTCTGCGCGCCGCCGGTGCCAAAAATCGGTTCCAGATGACCACAGTGGCTGCAAATATGCACGCTCATGTTCTCGACGATACCCAACACCGGCACGCTGACTTTCTCGAACATGGTGATGCCCTTCATGGCATCCACCAACGCGATATCTTGCGGCGTCGTCACCACCACTGCGCCCGTCAGTGGCACATTTTGCGCCAGCGTCAACTGGATATCCCCGGTGCCCGGAGGCATATCTAACACCAGATAATCGAGATCCGGCCAGAGCGTATCTTGCAGCAGTTGCAACAGCGCTTTACTCGCCATCGGGCCACGCCACACCATAGCATTATCATCCGTCACCAGATAACCGATAGAGTTGGTCGCCAGACCATAAGCCATGATCGGTGCCATGTGCTGACCATCCGGAGAGGTCGGGCGCTCGCTGGCAGTGCCTAACATGCTCGGAATGGAAGGGCCATAGATGTCGGCATCGAGAATACCCACCGACGCTCCCTCTGCGGCCAGCGCCAACGCCATGTTCACCGCTGTGCTGGATTTCCCTACGCCCCCCTTGCCAGAGCTAACGGCAATAATGTTTTTAACACCTTTGACACCCGCCTGATTGTTAACACGGCGCAGCGTGGCAATACTGTGTGTCAGGCGCCATTCCACATCCTTGGCACAGGTTAAACGCATCAACTCTGGGCTGACGGTTTCTTTTAATGCGTCCAACCCACTCAACCAGGCAAATGGCATCACCAGTTCGATGCGCAGCACCTCATCCAGCAAGACACAGTGATGCAAGGCATTGAGCATTGTCAGGTTATTTTTCAGCGTCGGGTGCTTAAACGTGGAGAGGACACCGGTCACCAGTGCCTTCAGCGTATCGGGGGTCTGCTCAGGGATTGTTGCGTTCATCCCGGCTCCTTATCGTTCTCATTATTTTGTGGAAAAACAGCCATAGCATAACAGAATGCCCCGCCCCGATCGTTGACCTCAGTGAAAAAATCGCCCCGGGCAACGAGAACGCCGCATTGCCCGCGTTTGACAGGGTTTTCCGCTTACAGCGGTTTACGCCACAAGGGCCTATCGGTTAACATCGGGATTTCCTCTCATCATCATGAAAGAAAGTAAGTTCCCCACTATGACTCAAGTCGCTAAGAAAATATTGGTAACCTGCGCGTTGCCTTATGCTAACGGATCAATCCACCTCGGTCACATGCTGGAGCATATCCAGGCTGATATCTGGGTCCGTTATCAGCGAATGCGCGGTCACCAGGTTCACTTTATCTGTGCGGATGACGCCCACGGTACGCCAATCATGTTGAAAGCACAGCAGATGGGTGTGGCACCGGAGCAGATGATTGCGGACGTGAGTGAGGAACATCAGCGGGATTTCGCTGGCTTTCAGATTAGCTACGACAATTATCACTCCACCCACAGTGAAGAGAACCGGGAGTTGTCCGGTCTTATCTATGGTCGTTTGAAAGAGAACGGTTTTATCAAGAACCGCACCATTTCTCAGCTCTACGATCCGGAAAAAGGCATGTTCTTGCCGGACCGTTTCGTCAAAGGCACCTGCCCGAAATGTAAAGCGGTCGATCAGTATGGTGACAGCTGCGAAGTGTGCGGCGCGACTTATAGCCCGACGGAACTGATCGACCCGAAATCGGCGGTTTCCGGTGCGACCCCGGTGATGCGCGAGTCGGAGCACTTCTTCTTTGATTTGCCCGCATTCAGCGAAATGCTGCAAGCCTGGACGCGATCCGGTGCGTTGCAGGAGCAGGTCGCCAACAAGATGCAAGAGTGGTTTGATGCCGGCCTGCAACAGTGGGATATCACCCGCGATGCGCCCTACTTCGGTTTCGAAGTGCCGGATGCCCCGGGCAAATATTTCTACGTTTGGCTGGATGCACCGATCGGTTACATGGGATCGTTTAAAAACCTGTGCGACAAACGCGGTGATATCGATTTTGATGAGTTCTGGCGTAAAGAGGGCAGTGCTGAGCTATACCATTTCATCGGTAAAGATATCGTCTATTTCCATAGCCTGTTCTGGCCTGCCATGTTAGAAGGCAGCGGTTTCCGTAAGCCAACCAACCTGTTTGTGCACGGCTATGTGACGGTAAACGGTGCCAAGATGTCCAAATCGCGCGGCACCTTTATCAAGGCAGAGACCTATCTGCAACATCTGGATGCCGATTGCCTGCGTTATTACTATGCGGCCAAGCTATCGTCACGCATTGACGATATCGACCTCAATCTGGAAGATTTTGTGCAGCGCGTGAATGCCGATATCGTTAACAAAGTGGTTAACCTCGCGTCACGTAATGCCGGTTTCATCAATAAGCGTTTGGGCGGAAAGCTGGCGGAAACCTTGGCTGATGCCGAGCTTTATGCCACCTTCGCCAATGCGGCTGACAATATTGCCGAAGCCTACGCCAACCGCGAATCCGGCAAAGCCATCCGCGAGATCATGGCGCTGGCCGACATCGCCAACCGCTATGTGGACGAACAAGCCCCGTGGGTAGTGGCAAAAGAAGAAGGCCGCGATGCGGATTTGCAGGCGATTTGCTCCATGGGTATCAACCTGTTCCGAGTGCTGATGACCTACCTGAAACCGGTATTGCCGTCGCTGGCCGAGTGCGCCGAAGCCTTCCTCAACACTACGTTGACCTGGGATGCGGTAGCACAACCGCTGCTTAGTCACGACGTGAAAGCGTTCAAAGCGTTGTTCAACCGTATCGATCTCGACAAGGTTAATGCGATGGTTGATGCTTCCAAAGAGGACATGAGTGCCAAGAAGGTCGTGACCGGTCCGCTGGCTGACGATCCCATTCAGGAGACCATCTCTTTTGACGATTTTGCCAAAGTGGATATGCGCATTGCGCTGATCAAACAGGCAGATTTCGTGGAGGGCTCTGACAAGCTGCTGCGATTGACACTGGATCTCGGCGGTGAAACACGCCAGATTTTCTCCGGCATCCGCACGGCTTACCCCGATCCGAAAGCGCTGGAAGGGCGTTTGACCATCATGGTCGCCAACCTGGCACCACGTAAAATGCGATTCGGCGTGTCGGAAGGTATGGTGATGGCCGCAGGCCCTGGCGGCAAGGAAATTTTCCTGCTCAGCCCGGATAGCGGTGCTCAGCCGGGAATGCAAGTGAAATAATCCATCAAGCCGCCTCCGGGCGGCTTTTTTATGTGTGCCGGGCATGCCCGACAGCTTGGGGGTGAAAATCCCCTGTACAGCCTGATGGTGGCGAAGGACTAGCGAAGTGCAAGGGCGTCATCGCGAGGTGGGGTCTGAAGGAAGCGTGGAGCAAAGCCATGACCTGACGAACAGAAACCTGATACAAGGCTCATCCGATCGGCAGAGCGAGCATATGATCGCGAAGGCCATAACCATCAACGGTCGAGTGAGTAAATCAGGCAGGTGTGTGGTGAAGGGGGTCGGGCTTACCCCGGGAGGTCTGCATAGCGTCCTGCATTCAGGACTGAGCTCATCGTGAGGTGCGCTGATCGCTATGCAGAAGTCAGCAGAGGGCATAGTAGGGGAAACCTGAAGGCCCGAACAGTGATGAGTGGCGAGTATCGCCGGAGGTTCTGAACGGTCATGCAGCAAAAAACGCAATGCGACCCCGATGAGAGCAGAAGGGGTGAAGCCCCGACTCCTGCCCCATCAGGGGCTGAAACCGTCCAGACACAACCGGAGCGGGAAAGCCCGTCGTCCGGGGATAGTCTCATGGAGGTTATCCTCAACCAAGAAAATCTGAAGCAGGCGCTGAAAAGAGTAAAAGCCAACAAAGGCGCGCCGGGTGTGGACGGAATAAGCGTGAGCGAACTCCCCGACCATCTGAAACGCCAGTGGCCGGAACTGCGGAGTAACCTGCTGGCTGGCAGATACAAACCTCAGCCCGTCCGCAGGGTGGACATACCGAAACCCGGGGGAGGAACCCGACAACTGGGAATCCCGACGGTAATGGACAGGTTCATCCAGCAGGCAGTGATGCAGGTGCTGCAAAGCCAGTGGGATCCGACCTTCAGTGAAAGCAGCTATGGGTTCCGCGTTGGCAGGTCAGCGCATCATGCGGTGAAGCGAGCAAAGAGATACGTGGAAGAAGGCAACCACTGGGTGGTGGACATCGACCTCGAAAAATTCTTTGACCGGGTAAACCACGATGTACTGATGAGCCGGGTGGCAAAGCGGATAACGGATAAGCGGGTGTTAAAGTTTATCCGGGCCTTCCTGAATGCTGTAATCATGCAGGCAGGGCTGATCAGCCCACAGATGGAAGGCACACCGCAGGGTGGTCCGTTGTCGCTCCTGTTGTCGAATGTGTTGCTGGATGAACTGGATCGCGAGCTTGAAAAGCGCGGCCTGAAGCACGTCCGCTACGCAGACGACAGCAATATCTACGTCAGAAGCGAAAGAGCCGGTAAACATGTGAAGGAAAGCATCACCCACTGGCTGGAGAAGAGACTGAAACTGAAGGTTAATGAGCGGAAAAGCGCGGTGTCGCCACCGTGCGAACGTAAGTTCCTGAGTTACAGCATCAGCTCCGGCAAAGGGAGAGCGTGGATCCTCATTGCCCCAGAGTCGATAAGACGGGCTAAATCCCGCCTGAGAGAGCATAGGTATCTACACATCATAAAGGGTTAAAAACCACCATAGCTAAGTGGGCAAGTTCTTCCGGGGTATAGTCTGCTAATATGTACTAGCTCAGACCTGATCTGACAGTTACCCATTATTTATACAGGTGTCTGTCAGATTACATCTGGTTCAGATTCTTTTCTGCCCAGATCCGTTTTCCATCGAGTAAAGTGGCCATCGGCGTACGCCCGCAGCACATTTTTCCCTGATGAGTTCGCTCATTATTGTAATGCCACAACCAGTTGTCCAGATCTACCTGCAGGCTTTCCAGGTCTCCATATAACTTCTTGCCGAACGTAACCTGATAAAAATCCTGCAAAATGGTTTTATGGAAGCGCTCGCAGATGCCGTTCGTCTGCGGAGACATCGCCTTCGTTTTCGTATGCTCGATATCGTTGATAGCCAGATAAAGCTGATAATCATGCTGCTCCACTTTACCACAGTACTCCGTACCCCTGTCGGTCAGTATTCTCAGCACCGGCAGTCCCTGAGCCTCGTAGAACGGGAGTACGCTATCATTGAGCAGGTCGGCGGCGGTGAGCGCTGTTTTATTCGTATACAGCTTGCAGTGCGCCACTTTCGAGTACGTATCCACGAACGTCTGCTGGTAGATACGGCCCACCCCCTTCAGATTGCCCACGTAGAAGGTGTCCTGCGAGCCCAGATACCCGGGATGTGCCGTCTCGATTTCACCACAGGCCTCATCATCGTGCGCCTTCTTCTCCAGGGCTGCGATTTGAGCGTCGGTAAGGACAATGCCTTCTCTGGCGACCTTTTCCTCAAGCGCCTTCAGGCGTTTACGGAAGTTCTCCAGGTCGTGTCGTTGCCAGATGGAGCGCACGCCGCTGCCGGAGATAAACACGCCTTTTTTACGCAGCTCATTACTGGTCCGGTGCTGCCCATGGGGCGGGAACTCAATAGCATAATCAACAACCGCGCGTTCAGTGGCTTCGTCGGCGCGGTTCTTCAGGTTCGGAACCCGGCGGTTCTGGTTAACCAGCGCATCAATGCCACCTTCAGCAGCCAGTTCCTGATAACGATAAAATGCATCGCGTGACACGCTCATGATCTTGCAGGCTTTTGATACGTTACCGAGTTCTTCGGCGAGATTGAGCAGGCCGGCTTTGTGTTTGATAATGGGATTGTTAGTATGAAGCATGAGAATTACCTCGCGTTTTGTTTAAGGATTAGACACCCATATCAAAACCGGTAACTCTCAACCTTTCAAGGTCCAGTGTTAGATCTAGTCGCGACTAATACAGCTAATAACGTCAAGGTATTTAGCAGGATGGATAGTCCGGCAAGCAGCGCTGGGGCGCTTTCTTTACGCCCTCGTTTTTGTTGTCGTCCGGATAATCGGCAAATTAACTGACGGGCTGCCGCATTGTCGTCTCCTTCAGCGCGTTGCAGCCGCCATACCAGCACACATGCCATGCTAGGCACCAGCACTGCGCTGAAGCCATTTTTCTACATCATGGCAGGCACCTTTCAGCAGCTTAAAAAAGGATTCAATACCCCAGCGCCAGTAATACCAGCGAGCGACTTCCGCGCTGGTGAGCTCGTTGCTAACGTTTGTGAGCAGCGTCCAGCGTCCGATAAATTTACTGTGAGTATCGGTAAGGAGAACCACAACTAATCTGAGTGTCAGAGCTACGCCTGGCTGAACTTTCACTCGCCGTCCGGTGTTCTTGTCTTTCCGCTTCGGTTTTGCTGTTCGCGTTATGATCACGGATGTTTCCCCGATCTCCATATTGGCTTTTTTCCCTTTCCAGCCAACCTGTCCGTTTGCGATAAATGGCAGATCTTCTGCAATTTCACCAATTTTACGGGTGTCACCGCCCCACTCGGCCCGATGCCCTTCCTTTCCCCGGATAAGCCAACATATTCCTTGGGAGCTTAATGTGCGCATATGCCCGATAGAGTCACCTTCACGCTCAATGAGATGAACTAACTTCTTCCCGGTATCAAGAGACTCAACACGGGCGATATCAGCCGTCAAAGCATCCATATGAGTCAGACTCTCAGACAAGCCCTCGGTTAGCGTTGAACGACAACCCGCCCTATCGGTTAGAGTTTGAGACAGGGGCGCTATTGGTAAACCATTTGCAGCATCAACCAGTAGGCGGGTTTGTAGTTCATAACCGACGTCGCCACCATGCGCCATTTTCAAACGTTCTTCTTTCCCATTGTGGGTACGAAACTGTAAATGAGATCAGTCGTGAACGACGGGAGCGTATGGATGCGGGCTAAGTGCAACCTGCCGGAGAGCCAGCGAAATAATCGGTTCATTGAGCTGACTGAAGCTAATACGTTCATTATTAAAAAAACGCCAAACGGCCTGAGTAGTGGCGAATGTTGTTTTCTGCGCGCAGGCAAGGTCTTTAACGGCTGACGCCAATGGTGCTGGGGGAGTCATGTGTTGCTTAACCAGACGCTGATAACGCCGGTTAAGGCGGGCATCAATCCCACCGATGGATAAGTTGAGATCATGCAGCAACGTAATAGCAGATATTGCAAAAGATGTGTAGATACCTATGCTTCATGGGAATGGCCACGGTGGGCGGGAATGACGGTGAGAGTCGCTGGCTGTCAGCAACGTCAGCCAGCCAACGCGGACTTATTCAGCATCGCGCTGCGTATGCAGCATATAGTTCACGTCCACATTAGGACCGAGCGTAAAACGATCGCGCAGCGGGTTATAGTGCAGACCGGTGATGTGCTGTTCCGCCAGCGAGGTGCCATCCACCCAATTCAGCAACTCCGCCGGGCGAATAAATTTCTTCGCGTCATGAGTGCCCTTCGGCACCATTTTCAGCACGTATTCAGCACCGAAAATCATCAATAGCCAAGCTTTGGCATTGCGGTTGATGGTCGAGAAGAACACGTGTCCGCCTGGTTTGACCAAGGCGGCACAGGCGCGCACCACCGATTGCGGGTCTGGCACATGTTCCAGCATCTCCATACACGTCACCACGTCATAGCGCCCGGTATGTGCCTCCACGGTTTCCTGCACATACTGCACGCTGACGCCGCTCTCCAGCGCATGCAGCCTGGCAACCTGCAACGGTTCGGCACCCATGTCTAATCCGGTAACCTCTGCACCTTCGCGCGCCATGCTCTCCGCCAGAATGCCGCCACCACAGCCGACATCCAGCACCTGCTTGCCAAACAGCCCATCGGCGCGGCGTGCGATGTAGTCAAGTCGCAGCGGGTTGATGCGGTGCAGCGGTTTGAATTCACCTTCCAGATCCCACCAGCGTGAGGCGACGGCTTCAAACTTGGCGATTTCATCATGATCGACATTCTGTGTCTGTATTTCTGCGTTCATGCGGTATACAACCTTTTGTTATTCTCATCTGCGGTGAGTATATCGGGTGTAGGCAGGATGTAGTAGCGATTCTCCTTTTTGCCTCGGCGATGCAAAAGGCGGTGAATGAAAGAAAAGCGTCATTACTCGTGCGTGTATTTTCCCTGTCAGGTGGGTTTTGTGCTACCATTTTCCACCTTTTGAACTCGGGTTGATGCGTTAATAGAGGGATAGCGGCTCCATGAGCGACCTTGCCAGAGAAATAACACCGGTCAATATCGAAGATGAGTTGAAAAACTCCTATCTGGACTATGCCATGTCCGTTATTGTCGGGCGTGCCTTGCCTGATGTTCGTGACGGCTTGAAACCCGTGCACCGACGCGTGCTGTACGCGATGAGCGTGCTGGGAAATGACTGGAACAAACCCTATAAAAAATCGGCCCGTGTGGTCGGCGATGTTATCGGTAAATACCACCCGCACGGTGATTCCGCCGTGTATGAAACCATCGTGCGCATGGCGCAACCTTTCTCCCTGCGCTACATGCTGGTGGATGGTCAGGGCAACTTCGGGTCGATAGATGGCGACTCGGCGGCGGCCATGCGTTATACCGAAATTCGCATGTCGAAAATCGCCCACGAGCTTCTGTCGGATCTGGAAAAAGAGACGGTCGATTTTGTGCCCAACTACGATGGCACAGAACAGATCCCCGATGTAATGCCGACGCGTATTCCTAACCTGCTGGTGAACGGTTCTTCCGGTATTGCCGTTGGGATGGCGACCAACATCCCCCCCCACAACCTGACGGAAGTGATCGACGGCTGCCTAGCGTATATCGACAACGAAAACATCAGCCTGGAAGGCTTGATGGCGCATATCAAAGGGCCGGATTTCCCGACTGCGGCGATCATCAACGGCAGACGCGGCATTGAAGAGGCGTACCGTACCGGGCGCGGCAAAATTTACATCCGCGCACGCGCCGAAGTGGAAGTGGACGACAAAAATGGTCGTGAAACCATTATCGTGCACGAGATTCCCTATCAGGTGAACAAAGCGCGCCTGATTGAAAAAATCGCCGAGTTGGTGAAAGAGAAACGCGTCGAAGGCATCAGCGCATTGCGCGATGAGTCCGATAAAGACGGCATGCGTATCGTGATTGAGATCAAACGCGATGCTGTGGGTGAAGTGGTACTGAATAACCTCTACTCGCTGACTCAGCTTCAGGTCTCGTTCGGCATCAACATGGTGGCATTGCATCAGGGCCAGCCGAAGATCATGCCGCTCAAGGACATTCTGGTTGCCTTTGTTCGCCACCGCCGTGAAGTGGTGACGCGCAGAACCATTTTTGAACTGCGCAAAGCTCGCGAGCGTGCCCATATTTTAGAAGGCCTGGCGGTTGCGCTGGCAAATATCGATCCGATCATTGAAGCGATTCGCAATGCACCAACGCCGGCAGAAGCCAAGGCGGCATTGATTGCTCAAGCTTGGGATCTGGGCAACGTTGCGGCGATGCTGGAGCGTGCTGGTAATGATGCTGCGCGTCCTGACTGGCTGGAGCCGGAATTTGGGATTCGTGACGGTAAATACCACCTGACTGAGCAGCAGGCTCAGGCGATTCTGGATCTGCGGTTGCAAAAACTGACCGGTCTGGAACACGAAAAGCTGCTGGATGAATACAAAGAGTTGCTGTTGCAGATCGCCGAACTGCTGCGCATTCTGACCAGCCCTGAGCGTTTGATGGAAGTCATTCGTGAAGAGCTGGAAGCGATCAAGACACAGTACAGCGATGCGCGTCGCACGGAAATCACGGCCAATAGCGCTGACATCAATATCGAAGACCTGATCAATCAGGAAGATGTAGTGGTTACGCTTTCCCATCAGGGGTATGTCAAATACCAACCGCTGAGCGACTATGAAGCGCAGCGTCGTGGGGGCAAAGGCAAGTCAGCGGCACGCATCAAGGAAGAAGATTTTATCGACCGTCTGCTGGTGGCTAACACCCATGACACGATCCTCTGCTTCTCCAGCCGTGGCCGTCTCTACTGGCTGAAGGTGTACCAATTGCCGGAAGCAAACCGCGGTGCGCGTGGGCGTCCTATCGTCAACCTGTTGCCGTTGGAGCCGGAAGAGCGCATTACTGCCATTTTGCCGGTGCGTGAATACGAAGAAGGCCAAAACGTGTTTATGGCGACTGCCAGCGGTACGGTGAAGAAAACGGCGCTGACCGAGTTTAGCAATCCACGTTCGAAAGGGATTATTGCCGTTAATCTCAATGAGGGCGACGAACTGATCGGCGTTGATTTGACGGACGGTGAGAACGAGGTGATGCTGTTCTCTGCGGAAGGTAAGGTGGTGCGCTTCTCCGAAGCGGCTGTGCGTGCTATGGGACGTACCGCTACTGGTGTACGCGGTATCAACCTTCAAGGTGACGATCGCGTGGTGTCTCTGATCGTGCCGCGCGGTGAAGGTGATATCCTTACTGTCACGCAAAACGGCTTCGGTAAGCGTACTGCGGTGAGTGAATACCCGACCAAGTCTCGTGCGACCAAAGGCGTTATCTCTATCAAAGTGAGCGAGCGTAACGGTAAGGTTGTTGGTGCGGTGCAGGTCGATGAGCTGGATCAGATCATGATGATCACAGATGCCGGTACGTTGGTGCGCACCCGTGTCTCTGAGGTCAGCATCGTAGGCCGTAACACCCAGGGCGTGACGCTTATCCGCACTACGGAAGACAAAAACGTGGTAGGGCTGCAACGTGTTGCTGAGCCGGTCGAAGATGAAGAGCTCGACAGCGTGGCAACCGCGCCGGGTGAAGTCGCCGAAGAAGAAGACGGCATTAATGATGATGCTGAAATCGACGACGATGTGGCTGACGACGAATAATCGCGTGCTACACCAATGAAACAAAAGCCAGCACCTCAGATGCTGGCTTTTTTTATGCCCTCTCGGTACTGTATCAACACGCCTTTCCCCTGCAACCATTTACCTACTTGATGGAATAAATTTGAAATACCTCGCTTCATTTCACACGACGCTGAAAATTTCCCGCTACCTGTTCAGGGTGCTGGCGATGATGTTATGGATGCTGGGGGCGCTGATTTCCATCTTCTATTTCAGCAAGCTGCTCAACGATAAAGAAGCTGAGTTGCGCCTAGAATATAACCAGAGCTACGATCAGTCGCAGGAGTATATTCGTCGCACCACGGACATCGTGCGGGAATTACGCTATGTGGCTGTCAGCCATGTCAATACAGCGCCCGCGCACGCTACGCCGTCTTCCGCCAATACCCTGCGTACACCGCTGCTTTCGCTCTATCTCTTAACCGCAGGTGCAGACTGTCAGGCTATCTATCAGACCCAAAAAGGGCAGTTGAATGCCGTCAGCGCTTTTTTTACCGATTGGCAGGATAACTTCTCCACGGTATATGATCTGAACCGGGTGTTTTTTGTCGATGGTGCCTGGCAGTGCATGATGGATTTTGGTATCCGCAATCAGGCACTGGATCGCGATAATTTGTTGCAGAACCTGCAAGAACGTTTTGCCGATAAAAAGCATGCGACGCAAGGCGAATGGCGCGATGAAACGGTGTATTGGATAACCCCGGCCTCCGATCCCGATATCGGCTATCTGTATGCCATTACACCGATTTATAAAGGGGATCGTCTGGAAACCCTGATGGGCATCGAGCAAACCATCCGTCTGGATGATTTTGTTGCCGCAGGCAAATTTACGGTCGGTGCCAAGCTGCTCGATCAGTTCAATCAGCCGTTGCTGCAATTTACCGATAAAGAGCACAATGGCTCTATGACGTCCAGCTACCCGAACGATCGCACCTATTTTGGTTATGTGGACGGTTACGACGAAATTATCCTGAAGAAAGCCTTACCGCCAACTGCCTTTAATATCGTCTATTTTATGCCGTTCAGCGTGCTGCTCTCGCAGTTAAACGCGCTGATTATCAATATCGTGTTGTTAAACCTGCTCTCTGCGCTGGTGCTGTTTATTCTCACCTGGACATTCGAACGCAAGATGTTTCTGCCCGCGCAAATTAACTCCTCTCAGCTGGAAGAGAACGAGCAGTTTAACCGTAAAATCGTGGCTTCTGCGCCGGTAGGCATCTGTATTTTGCGCATCAGCGACGGCACTAATCTGCTTAGCAACGAACTGGCGCATAACTACCTGAATTTGTTAACCCATGAAGACCGGCTCAAGATCACGCGCATTATCTGTGAACAGCAATCAAAATATGTCGATGTGGTTACCAGCAGGAACCATCACTTGCAAATCAGTTTCGTTCATTCTCGCTATCGTAATGAAAATGTGGCGATTTGTGTGCTCTCCGATGTGAGCGCGCGGGTCAAGATGGAAGAGTCTCTGCAAGAAATGGCCAATGCGGCTGAACAGGCGAGTCAGTCTAAATCGATGTTTTTGGCCACAGTTAGCCATGAACTGCGCACGCCGCTGTACGGGATTATCGGTAATCTGGATTTACTCCGTACCAAAAGCCTGTCGAAAGATGCGAATCGATTGGCGGCAGCGATGCAGAACTCCTCGGCACTGCTGCTCAAAATCATCAGCGATATTCTCGACTTTTCCAAGATAGAGTCTGAACAGCTTAAAATCGAACCCGCTATTTTTACCCCACAGGAAGTGGTCCGCCACATCACCAGCAACTATCTGCCGCTGGTGGTACGAAAAAATCTGACGCTCTACTGCTTTATCGATCCGTCGGTGCCAGCAACGTTGTCGGGTGATCCGGTACGTTTGCAGCAGGTGCTCTCTAATCTGGTGAGCAATGCGATTAAATTTACCGATACCGGCTGCATTATCTTTCAGGTGTGTTGCACCGACGGCTATCTCGAATTTTGGGTACGGGATACTGGCGTGGGGATTAACCCTCGCGAGGCGCTCAAGCTGTTCGATCCGTTTTTCCAGGCGGGTAGCGGCGTTCAGCGCCATTTTCAAGGGACCGGGTTGGGATTAGCCATCTGTGAAAAGCTGGTAAACCTGATGGATGGCGACATGTCACTGATATCGGAACCCGGGCTGGGCAGTCAGTTTGGCATTCGTATTCCGCTCTATCAGGCACATTACGACGTCCCGACGGTCAGCGATGCGCTCAGGCAGAAAACCTGCTGGCTGAGGATGCGTAATGCCAGTCTTGAGCACAACGCGCTCAGTTTACTGCAACAATATGGTCTCTCTGCGGCCCGTTATTCTGACCAGATTGTTCATGAGGATGACATCGTCATCAGCGATTATCCACAGGCTACGCCGCCGCTTTCGCGCTGGAGTGTGCTGTTTAGTCACATGCACATCGGCAGCGCGCAGGAGAGTGAGGCAGGGCGCTTGGTCATCAGCACCGCCGGATTGCCGGATTTACCGGCGCTGCTGGAACGCCTATGCCGTAACAAAGACGGAGAAGAGGGGGCGCTGGCCGTGCCGAGTACACGTTCCCAAACGCACTATAACCTAGTGGACAATAGCGATATATTGATTCTGGTGGTGGACGATCATCCGATCAACCGTCGTTTGCTCGCCGATCAGCTTGAATCGTTGGGTTATCAGGTCGTTACCGCTAATGACGGCGTGGATGCGTTAAGCACGCTGGCAAAGCAAACGGCTGATATTGTGCTGACCGATGTCAACATGCCGAATATGGATGGCTATACGCTGACGCGCACCCTGCGCGCGCAACGCTGGGAAGCGCCCGTGATTGGCGTCACCGCCAACGCACTCGCGGAAGAACGACAACGTTGTTTGTCGGCGGGGATGGACAATTGTTTATCGAAACCGGTTACGCTGGATGTACTGCAACAGTGTTTGGCGCAATACAGTCTTCAAGTGCGTGAACAGCGGAGTAGCGCAACGTAGGAGTGTTAGTGGTAACGTTCGTCGTTCCTAGGTCAGCAGGAACGACGGGGTGAGCGCGTGAAAGTGAAAACTCAGCGCTTACGCACTTTCTCCCGGTTCGGCTCCGTTGATGGAAGAGAGGTATTTCAGCAAGGCAATATCGTTATCAACACCCAGCTTGGTCATGGCAGATTTTTTCTGGCTACTGATGGTCTTGATGCTGCGGTTCAGCTTTTTAGCAATTTCCGTCACCAGAAAGCCTTCTGCAAACAGGCGCAGCACTTCGCTCTCTTTCGGTGACAGGCGCTTGTCGCCGTAACCGCTGGCGCTGATTTTTTCCAGTACCTTGGCAACGCTATCAGGGATGAATTTCTTGCCCTTTTGCAAGGCAGCCAGCGCCTTGGGCAAATCGGTCGGTGCCCCTTGTTTCAATACAATACCTTCGATATCAAGATCCAACACCGCGCTTAAAATGGCGAGGTTGTTATTCATTGTCAGCACAATGATCGCCAGATGGGGGAAATGGCGTTTGATGTATTTGATCAGCGTTATGCCATCACCGTATTTATCGCCTGGCATGGATAAATCGGTAATTAAAACGTTGGCATCCAATTTTGGCAGGTGATTGATCAGCGATGTTGAATCTTCAAACTCGCCCACCACGTTAACCCACTCAATTTGTTCAAGCGATTTTTTAATGCCAAAAAGGACAATCGGATGGTCGTCAGCGATAATTACGTTTAAATTACTCATCGTTTTATTTACTCGTCTTGTTGGCCATTAGGCTGCAATAATACACGGACAAGTTCGTCGATCTCATCAATATTGTGTTTGATTTCTTCACTCGCCTGTTCGGTAATATGCCGCTCAAGTTGTTCACACAATTGTTTGCCAAGGTGCAAGTTTAGCATAGCAAACACCCCCTTAAGTCGATGCGCCGTTTGTGCCAGCGTTGAAAAGTCGCCTGTTTCTGCATCAGTATATAGTTTGACAATGTCGTCGGGTACCGTTTCAACGAACAGCGAAAAATAGTCGCTGGCTTTTAGTTGACGGGCATATTCGTGAATATCCGTCGGCGCAGCATCCTGCGTAGCGACCTCAAATTGTTGCTCAATCAAGGTCAATACGGCATCTTGCAGCAGCTGACTGATATTAAAATTGGTACGTAATCGACGCGGCGCCAGTAAGGTCACTTGGGTATCCTCACCGTTCACCAGCAGCGTGTTATCCGCCATTTTTGCTTCGTCATCGACAATACGCAGATCGAACTCCTGGGGCATCTGGCGCTCATCGGCGGTGACACATTCGGCCCCCCAACTACAGAGCAGGTGCTGCACGATCAGACGTAACTCATTGGCGGTGATGTCTAACAGCACCGTCATGTCTTCCAGCAGTTTTTCGTCTTCATCTACGCTGTTGGTGCTGGCGGGCAACGTGACCGTCAGCTGATAGTGCGTGCCGAGATCTTGTTTACAGGAGATACTCAGCTCGCCGCCAAGCTTACGCGCGAGTTGATGGCACAGGAACAGTGCAAATCCCGAATTTTGTTGGGAGCGATCCGCCGATGGCACCGCTAGCCAGGGGTGGCGCAGATTATCCAGTTCTGCCGCTGACATGCGGGTGCCAGTATCGCTGAGCAGGATAGCGAGTTTGTCCGCCTGCTCGGCATCTGCTTCCAGCGTGAGCGTTATCTTGCCGTAATCCGTATTGGTGATGGCGTAATCGAGCAGCAGCAGCAGCGCTTTTCGCAGCATGGTCATGTCGCCCACATACAAACGTTGTGGTTCTAAGCGGTAGTGATGAAACAGGTGCAGCCCTTTTTGGGAAAGACGCGGCAGATTCGCAAGCAGCAAGCTATCCATCATCGCAAGGGGAGAAAAGGGCACCACGTCCGGTTGCCATGTGTCGCTGCCGAGCCGGTCATGGAGTGCAATATTATCCAGCAGCGCGATCGTTTGTGCCGCTTCATCTGAGGCTTTACGTAACAATCTGGTGCGAATATCGTCATCCGCTGTTTGTGCCAGGGACAGCAAATGTTGCTGTAAAGCCTGCATTGGCGTATGCAGCTCCTGACGAAGATTGGTTAACAGCCGTTGGCGCGCCAGCACGTTTTTGTCATATTCGCGCTGCGCCAATTGCATCTTCTTATGCACCAAGATTTCTTTATCCTGCTCGCGAATCAGAAACAGGTTGTACTCTGGCATCTGCGAGTGGCTGAACTGAAAAATCTCGTACATCTCGTTGTTGATGGTTGCCTGCACTACGCCCTGATGCTCGCGCGCCATCGCGGCGATTTTCTCCAAACTCAGGTGGGGCAACAGATGCTCGGCAATGGCGTTTTGTACCACCACGCGGTTGGCAGAAAAATCATAAACCAGAATACCAATCGGAACGCGTTTAACGATCTCCTGATAAAGCGCCTGCTGTTTCCGCAAGCGCGGTGACGGATCGTCGCGCGCATCGCTGTTGGGCTGACGCCACAGGTAGAACCCAGTCAGGGTTAGCGCCAGCAGCGCCAGATTTAGCAGCAGCAACCAGATATTATTACGCGCCATATCGGCAGCGAATTGCCGCAGAGGTAACTGATAAACGATATTCACCGGCGCGTTAACCAGCGGTGCAGCCACCTCTAACAGCGAACCGTTTAGCTGAACGCGGGTCGTATCCTCGTTATTGGTAAATGCTTCACTGCTGGTTCCCACGGTGTTCGAACGCAGGATGAAATTGTCGCGCGACAGCGTATGTGGGATCAGATCGTTGATGGGCAAATCAAAGGCAATGATGGTCGCCAGATGGCCCGGCTGGTTGAAGGTGGTGCGCAGTGTAAAATAGTAGTCATTATAAAAGCGCAGCTTGCGGATGGGAGAGAAGCTCTCGCGTTCATCAAGCGCGTTTGACTGTTGCAGCATATCCGTGCGTCGGGCTTCGGCAATCGCGGTGATATAGCTGCCACGAAACTGTGCGGAAATGTCTTTCAGTATCTGCGTGGAAATCATGCTCAGGCTGTTATCTACACCGTTGAGGTAGTACATGAAGTAGATATCGCTCTCTGCACCCCACAGGATATCGAGATAACGTGAAATCTTGCGCACCGCGCTCAGTGTTGATTTATCGTGCTGACCAAAGATGAGCGCATCGGTTTTCTGGCCGTTTTTTTCCACATAGAACACATCCGGCAGCAGACTGATGGCATTGACGCTGTCTTCTCCGTCAGCGACGGCGTCGTTGTTCAGATTGCTATAGATTTGGTAAGTGAAAAAGCGGTAGGCATCGATACGCTTTTGCATCCCAAGCGCGAGGGTGTTGAGCGTAGATTTCTTCTCTGCCAACCAGTTGTTCACGATATTGTAGCCCAGCGTGCCGGTTGTCAGTAGTAGCAACAGGGCGAACAAGGTAAGGTAGCGAAGCAGACTCGCAGGCATGATAACAGTTCCTACTTGGCAGAGCGTAAGATAAGAAAATGAAATGCATTGACCTCAGTCAGCAACCAATAAGGGCAACCTGCTCCTTGTGCGGTCTCTTTTGTCTCCGCGTTCTTGATTTGGCACTGCGCTTCTCGCGTTACTTTGCCCATGTTCCACGCACCACCTTCTCTTTGTCTGGTTCCCTTTTTATCATAACTTCCTCACTGAATCGAAATTTCCTTAATCCGGTAGGGTAACTTGTATTAGTCGCGACTAGATCTGACACTGGACCTTGAAAGGTTGAGAGTTACCGGTTTTGATATGGGTGTCTAATCCTTAAACAAAACGCGAGGTAACTCTTCATGCTTCATACTAACAATCCCATTATCAAACACAAAGCCGGCCTGCTCAATCTCGCCGAAGAACTCGGTAACGTATCAAAAGCCTGCAAGAGCATAGGCGTGTCACGCGATACATTTTACCGTTATCAGGAACTGGCTGCTGAAGGCGGCATTGATGCGCTGGTTAACCAGAACCGCCGGGTTCCGAACCTGAAGAACCGCGCCGACGAAGCCACTGAACGCACGGTTGTTGATTATCCTATTGAGTTCCCGCACCATGGGCAGCACCGGACCTGTAATGAGCTGCGTAAAAAAGGCGTGTTTATCTCCGGCAGCGGCGTGCGCTCCATCTGGCAACGACACGACCTGGAGAACTTCCGTAAACGCCTGAAGGCGCTTGAGGAAAAGGTCGCCAGAGAAGGCATTGTCCTTACCGACGCTCAAATCGCAGCCCTGGAGAAGAAGGCGCACGATGATGAGGCCTGCGGTGAAATCGAGACAGCACATCCCGGGTATCTGGGCTCGCAGGACACCTTCTACGTGGGCAATCTGAAGGGGGTGGGCCGTATCTACCAGCAGACGTTCGTGGATACGTACTCGAAAGTGGCGCACTGCAAGCTGTATACGAATAAAACACCGCTCACCGCCGCCGACCTGCTCAATGATCGCGTACTCCCGTTCTACGAGGCTCAGGGACTGCCGGTGCTGAGAACACTGACCGACAGGGGTACGGAGTACTGTGGTAAAGTGGAGCAGTATGATTATCAGCTTTATCTGGCTATCAACGATATCGAGCATACGAAAACGAAGGCGATGTCTCCGCAGACGAACGGCATCTGAGAGCGCTTCCATAAAACCATTTTGCAGGATTTTTACCAGGTTACGTTCGGCAAGAAGTTATATGGAGACCTGGAAAGCCTGCAGGTAGATCTGGACAACTGGTTGTGGCATTACAATAATGAGCGAACTCATCAGGGAAAAATGTGCTGCGGGCGTACGCCGATGGCCACTTTACTCGATGGAAAACGGATCTGGGCAGAAAAGAATCTGAACCAGATGTAATCTGACAGACACCTGTATAAATAATGGGTAACTGTCAGATCTGGTCTGAGCTAGTACAATTTAAGTCACTTAACGCGGTTTAAAACTCGCCGTTATTTTCACTACCAGCGGTTTCTGCATCATCGTAGAAACCCGCTTCGCTTGCTGGTGCAGACACATGATCTTTGTTGTGCAGCAGCATTTCACGCAGTTTTTTATCCAATTCGGCCGCGACTGCTGGGTTTTCTTTCAGGTAATTGCACGCATTCGCTTTGCCTTGCCCGATCTTGTCGCCGTTGTAGCTATACCAAGCACCCGCTTTCTCAATCAGCTTATGTTTCACGCCAAGATCGACCAATTCACCGTGGATGTTGATCCCTTCACCGTACATAATCTGGAACTCAGCCTGTTTAAAGGGCGCAGCCACTTTGTTTTTCACCACTTTCACGCGGGTTTCGCTGCCCACCACTTCTTCTCCATCTTTAATGGAGCCAATGCGGCGAATATCGAGACGTACAGAAGCATAAAACTTCAGCGCGTTACCCCCCGTGGTGGTTTCCGGGTTACCAAACATAACGCCAATTTTCATACGGATCTGGTTGATAAAAATCAGCAGCGTATTCGCCTGCTTCAAGTTACCGGCCAGCTTACGCATCGCCTGACTCATCATGCGAGCCGCCAGACCCATGTGGGAATCACCGATTTCACCTTCGATTTCCGCTTTCGGCGTCAGTGCCGCCACGGAGTCAACGATGATCACGTCAACTGCGCCTGAACGCGTCAACGCATCGCAAATCTCTAACGCCTGCTCGCCGGTATCAGGCTGAGAACACAGCAGGTTATCGATGTCAACACCCAGTTTTTTGGCATAAATCGGATCGAGTGCATGTTCAGCATCGATAAATGCGCAGGTTTTACCTTCACGCTGTGCAGCGGCGATAACTTGCAGCGTTAGTGTGGTTTTACCTGACGATTCTGGTCCGTAGATTTCAACGATACGCCCCATTGGCAGCCCACCAGCCCCCAAGGCAATATCAAGTGACAGAGAGCCGGTAGAGATCGTTTCAACGTCCATTGAGCGGTCTTCGCCCAAACGCATGATAGAACCTTTACCAAATTGCTTTTCGATCTGGCACAGCGCAGCCGCCAATGCCTTTTGTTTGTTCTCGTCAATAGCCATTTCTACTCCTGTCATGCGGCGTAACGCTCTCACTACACGGCCGCGCGCTTTATGTGACTGACACTGGTATGTAATCAAACAGGCGTGTCACCGAATCATTAACAGCATTATACTGTATACACATACAGCATCAAGATTATTTTTGCAGAAATCCATCCAAAAGCATCTGAAGTGCGAAACGCACGGCCTGAAGCCGCACAGCATGCCTATCGCCAAGAAACAGCATTTCACGCGCCAGTAGGTTGCCATGCTTGTCACACCAGCCAAACCAGACGGTACCAACGGGTTTTTCGTCAGAACCGCCGTCGGGGCCAGCAATGCCGCTCACAGAAAGTGAATAATCAGCCCCCGCTGCGCGCAAGGCCCCCTGCGCCATTTCTCGTACGGTTTGCTCACTCACTGCGCCGTATTGGGCGAGCGTTTCCTCACTGACACCGATGATGCGCTGTTTTGCCTGGTTGCTGTAAGTGACAAATCCATAGTCAAACCAGCAGGAACTCCCCGCCACATCAGTAATCGATTTCGCTATCCAGCCTCCCGTACAGGATTCTGCACAGGTCACCTTTGCACCCAACGCAGTCAGGCACGCTCCAATCTGGGCGCTTAACTGCAAAATCTCGGTTTCCATGTTCACTCCACGTTGATTGAGGGTATCGCATCACAGCGTATCATTTTCACACGAGTTTACCTTCCCCTACCACGCTGTTGCGTGCCTTATTCCAGAATTCGGCGCGAAAGTAAAGGGAGTGGCAGGACAGATATAACGCTGGAGGTTAAAACGCGAAGGAGAGTAAAATGGCTCTACGGGTTTGGCGGGATTACATGCAACCAGCACAGCTGCTACAACGCCAATCCTGCGGATTGATCGCCTGATAAAAAAAACGGAAATAGCACTCTTCAATAGGAACCTGGTTATTTTCGAAACAGTCTGCTAACCAGTCTACATTTTCTACAATCCAATCATCTTCATCCAATCCTTCACGATATAATTCATCCTCAGGATCGATAATCGAATATGTTCCCAACGTTCCTAGGTGTTTTTCCTGATATAGCCAAGCGACATTATTTTGATAATAATTAGCTGTATTTTTTGCCACATATCAGGGCATTGGCTGTAATCATTTTTAAGTCGGTTGGCTATATTACTGAGCGTAACACCCTCCAATTTGGCAGCGTATCGCTTGTATCAAAAGGCCTGTTTTTGCCAATATGGACAGGAGCTAGATGCAATGAAACTGGGCGACATCTATTACAGTGAACGCCTGATGTTCTTTCCTTTACGTTAGCTACGCGTCTTCCAGAGACAGAGCAAGCCTTGCCTAAGTGGAAAGAAGCGGCAAAAATAACAACCAATGTTGTAAGCGGTAAGTCCACATCACAGAGGAGCCTGCGTGCCATCTTCTTTCTTTAAATCATTGGGTTTTGCCAGTAAGCGCGCTCCTGATGCCTTAAGCGGGAGCATCACTATCGCGCATTCTGCCGATGCACTGTATGCCTTGTGGCGCAAGCCGGAAACGCTGCCGGTGCTGATGAGCCATTTTGCAACGATCACTATCCTTAATCAGATGGACTCCCTGTGGCGCGCCAATACGCCGCTCGGCTCGCTGCTGGAGTGGCGAGCACGCATCGTGGAAGAGAAACCGGGAGAAGCCATGCATTGGCGTTCACTTCCTGGCGCACTGGTTCCGAACGAAGGGAGGCTGACATTCTCACCTGCCCCCAATGGCGAGGTTAACGTCACGTTGTGGATTCGATTTACACCACCGGGTGGATTGATCGGCAGAAAAGTAGGCCAGCTCTTCACGTTGTTTTCACAAGATATGCTGAAACAAACGCTGGAGCGCTTTAAAAAAATGGCCGATGAGCAACAATTGCCGTCAGCTTAACTCGCCTGAATACGCTGCCGCTGTTTGCTCTATCGCCAGAAGAGCAGTGCCCAATAAGCATTGGAGGCCATATGCTGGAACTTATTAAGACCGTTGGTCTGGGCCTAGTGTTAATTTTGCCCCTAGCCAATCCGTTGACCACCATTGCGGTATAGCCAAGCGACATTATTTTGATAACAATTAGCTGTATTTTTTGCCACATACACGAAGGGGGGCGCAATATTGGCAAGATCGCTACCACGAGCGTAACCCCGCTGTTGCAAATCAGCGCATTAGCGGTAGTAACGATATCTGGAAAGTGGCTGAAACGGTCATGTTCCGGTTCAAAAGGCTTCTGGGTGGTCATCTAAGTCTGAGAGACTACGATGCTCAGGTGGGTGAAGCCATGGCCATGGTCAAAGCGCTTAACCTGATCACGCTATTAGGAATGCCGAACAGTATTCGCATCACGTAACAATCGACCCGTATGGGGCGCAGTCGTTACAAGTTCTGATTTATTCAACAAAGCCCTTTGCCATTTGTAGTTTTTCTACAAATCAGTAAACTTCCCTGTTTTTATCACATTTCCTTATACCAGAGCGCTATTTTATGTCTGCCCGTCAGGCATTTGTTTACGTTCACTTTCTACAGAGAAACATCATGATCGAACTCCTTATAGGTGTTGTTGTGACGGTGCTGGTGGGCCGTTATATCATTAAAAGCTATTCCGCGACCGGCGTTCTGATGGCTGGCGGGTTGATGCTGCTGTTGATCAGCGTGCTGATGGGGAAAAGCGTACTGCCCGCCAGTGCGAAGTCCACGGGGTGGGGCTTAACGGATATTGTTGAATACGTCAAAATTCTGCTGATGAGCCGCGGCGGCGACCTTGGCATGATGATCATGGTACTGTGCGGTTTTGCCGCCTACATGACGCATATTGGTGCCAATGATGTTGTGGTAAAACTGGTTTCACGCCCGCTGAAAGTGATCAACTCACCTTATTTGCTGATGATTGCCGGCTATTTCCTAGCCTGCTTGATGTCACTCGCTGTGTCATCTGCCACCGGATTGGGTGTGTTGCTGATGGCAACGCTGTTCCCAGTTATGGTGAATGTGGGCATCAGCCGTGGAGCGGCGGCGGCTATCTGCGCCTCGCCGGCGGCATTGATCCTGTCGCCGACCTCTGGCGACGTGGTGCTGGCGGCGCAGGCTTCGCAAATGAAGCTGGTGGATTTTGCCTTTAAGGTGACACTGCCGATCTCCATTGCCGCCATTGTGTCTATGGCTATTGCCCACTTTTTCTGGCAGCGCTATATCGACCGAAAAGAGAACATCAGCCACGAAATGGTCGAAGCGCAAGACATTGAAACCAATGCGCCGCGCCTGTACGCCATTTTGCCGTTCACGCCGATCATCGGTGTGCTGATTTTTGATGGCAAGTGGGGGCCGGAGCTGCACATTATCACCATTCTGGTGATCTGCATGCTGCTGGCTGCTATGTGTGAATTCCTGCGTTTCTTTAACGCCAAAACCATTTATGCTGGGCTGGATGTCGCTTATAAGGGCATGTGCGAGGCCTTCTCCAGCGTTGTGGTGCTGTTGGTTGCTGCCGGTGTGTTTGCACAGGGGTTGAGCACCATCGGCTTTATCAGCGGTTTGATTGGGTTGGTGCAATCCTTTGGCAGCGGCGCTCTGCTTATCATGCTAGTGCTGGTAGTGATCACCATGTTGGCGGCAATGACCACCGGGTCGGGTAACGCACCGTTCTATGCGTTTGTCGAACTGATCCCTAAGCTGGCTTCACAGATGGGCATCAACCCAGCCTATCTGGCGATCCCGATGCTGCAAGCTTCTAACCTTGGCAGAACCATTTCTCCGGTGTCTGGCGTAGTGGTTGCGGTGGCGGGGATGGCGAAGGTTTCGCCGTTCGAAGTGGTAAAACGCACATCCGTGCCAGTATTGGTCGGGCTGATTGTGCTAGTGGTTGCTACGGAAATTTTGATCCCGGCATAAAATGAATGGGCATCCCTCACTGTGTATCGGCATAGGTATCTACACATCTTTTGCAATATCTGCTATTACGTTGCTGCATGATCTCAACTTATCCATCGGCGGGATTGAGGCCCGCCTTAACCGGCGTTATCAGCGTCTGGTTAAGCAACACATGACTCCCCCAGCACCATTGGCGTCAGCCGTTAAAGACCTTGCCTGCGCGCAGAAAACAACGTTCGCCACTACTCAGGCCGTTTGGCGTTTTTTTAATAATGAACGTATTAGCTTCAGTCAGCTCAATGAACCGATTATTTCTCTGGCTCTCCGGCAGGTTGCACTTAACCCGCATCCATACGCTCCCGTCGTTCACGACTGGTCTCATTTACAGTTTCGTACCCACAATGGGAAAGAAGAACGTTTGAAAATGACGCATGGTGGCGACGTCGGTTATGAACTACAAACCCGCCTACTGCTTGATGCTGCAAATGGTTTACCAATAGCGCCCCTGTCTCAAACTCTAACCGATAGGGCGGGTTGTCGTTCAACGCTAACCGAGGGCTTGTCTGAAAGTCTGACTCATATGGATGCTTTGACGGCTGATATCGCCCGCGTTGAGTCTCTTGATACCGGGAAGAAGTTAGTTCATCTCATTGACCGTGAAGGTGACTCTATCGGGCATATGCGCACATTAAGCTCCCAGGAAATATGTTGGCTTATCTGGGGAAAGGAAGGGCATCGGGCCGAGTGGGGCGGTGACACCCGTAAAATTGGTGAAATTGCAGACGATCTGCCATTTATCGCAAACGGACAGGTTGGCTGGAAAGGGAAAAAAGCCAATATGGAGATCGGGGAAACATCCGTGATCATAACGCGAACAGCAAAACCGAAGCGGAAAGACAAGAGCACCGGACGGTGAGTGAAAGTTCAGCCAGGCGTAGCTCCGACACTCAGATTAGTTGTGGTTCGCCTTACCGATACTCACGGTAAATTTATCGGACGCTGGACGCTGCTCACAAACGTTAGCAACGAGCTCACCAGCGCGGAAGTCGCTCGCTGGTATTACTGGCGCTGGGGTATTGAATCCTTTTTTAAGCTGCTGAAAGGTGCCGGTCATGATGTAGAAAAATGGCTTCAGCGCAGTGCTGGTGCCCTGCTACGCACTAGCATGGCATGTGTGCTGGTATGGCGGCTGCAACGCGCTGAAGGAGACGACAATGCGGCAGCCCGTCAGTTAATTTGCCGATTATCCGGACGACAACAAAAACGAGGGCGTAAAGAAAGCGCCCCAGCGCTGCTTGCCGGACTATCCATCCTGCTAAATACCTTGACGTTATTAGCAGACTATACCCCGGAAGAACTTGCCCACTTCGCTATGGTGGTTTTTAACCCTTTATAATGTGTAGATATCTATACTTCTGAGGAAAGGCATTTACACAAAATCTTAAACAGGCTCCCGATAACATTTGTTCTTCCCTTGGCTCCCCAGTTCTTCAGGCCAAAACACCGTTGACCTTTTGGGGAATAGCCGTGAGTCCGTGGGGTATCATGTGGAAAACCACTTTCATCAATAAAAACAATAGGTTTACCTTCTTTTTCATACTGTTGTATTTTTTGTTGAAATGCTTGCCGGGCGCTTTCGTCGGCTTTCGGATGGCGTAGAGTTTTTTTTATAGGTCAATCCCAGCTTTTTAAGAGCTTGCCAAATGGCCTTCTGACAAACGCCAAAACGCTCTGCACGTTCTTTTTGGTAAGCATCTGGATATGGTTCAACATCTTTTATCAACTCGGATTTATCGCTCTTTCGCTGACGCGTGGTCGATGCTTTTGACGCTATTTGATTAATCCAATGCGATACAGAGGCAGGGCCAATCCGAAATTGCTTCGCTGTTTCTCGGATACTCAACCCTTCTTCTTCCCGTGTAGATATCACTTTACGTCTAAAATCAATTGAATAGCTCATTTAAATAATGTAATTAAAATTAAGTCGTTTAGCTATAACATCAAACTGGATAAAATCGGCGGCTTAACCGAAGCGCTGCGTCTGCGTGATGAAGCAGTCAAGCACGGGCTAAAAATTATGGTAGGCTGCATGGTCAGTACATCGTTGGTGATGGCACCTGCGTTTATCGTGGCGCATGGGGCTGATGTGGTGGATTTGGATGGCCCGCTATTGCTGCAACGCGATCGCAATAACGGGCTGGATTACCAAGGCAGCATCATCAACGCGCCTTCAGCCGCACTGTGGGGCTAGTGCTGATTCGCGTGTGGTCTGGCACGCACTTTTACTGCCAGGCCATTTACCTTCTTTAGGAGTGTTGTAATGCAACGTATTGTGTATGTTGACGGTCAGTATGTAGAAGAGCAGGACGCCAAGGTTTCCGTTTTTGACCGCGGTTTTTTGTTCGCCGACGCCGTCTACGAAGTGACAGCGGTCATCAATGGGAAGCTGGCTGAATATGACGGCCACATTACGCGCTTGCAGCGTTCCTGCCGTGAACTCGCACTGCAACTGCCAGTTACTATTGATGAACTGAAAAAGATCCATTTGGCGCTGATCGACAAAAACCAGCTGCACGAAGGGGCGATCTATTTACAGCTGAGCCGTGGCAACGCGGGCGATCGTGATTTTCATTTTCTAGGTGCGGAAGTGAAATCCACGCTAGTGCTGTTTACCCAGGCACACTCGGTTATCAATAACCCGAAAGCCGAAACCGGCCTGCATGTAGTGACCTGCCCAGATATTCGCTGGCACCGCCGTGATATCAAGACCGTCAGCCTGCTGGCCGCCTGTCTGGCAAAAGAAGTGGCCCACAGCAAAGGCGCGGATGACGCGTTTCTGGTGGAAAACGGGTTTATCACCGAAGGCAGTTCCTGCAACTGCTATATCGTGCTGGCCGATAACACCGTGGTAACGCGCCAACTGAGCAATGACATTTTGCACGGTATCACCCGTCAGTCAGTGCTGGAACTCGCCGCCAAGGACAATATCACACTGGAAGAGCGTCCCTTCACACCGGAAGAGGCCTACCACGCCAGCGAGATTTTCCTCAGTTCAGCCACCACCTTTGTACTGCCAGTGGTTTCACTGGACGGCGAAACCATCGGCACCGGTAAGCCCGGCCCGATCGCCAAACGACTGCGTGAAATCTATATCGCGCGAGTGAAAGCACAGGTCGAATAACAACGCTAAAGCAGCTTGTTTCAAGCTATAGCCAAGCGACTTAATTTTGATTACACCATATGGACTGAGAACAAAATCTCTGTATCGTAACCACTCTCTCTTTTTTTGCTTGTGCCCATTTATGCTCAATGGGGTTAAGATCTGGCGAATATGTAGGCAAATACTCCACCATATACCCTGCCTCGATGATGACTTGTTGAATATTATGTTTTTTGTGAAAAGTTGCATTGTCCATCACGATTACACTGTTTTTAGGGAGTACTGGGATAAGGACTTGTGTGACCCAGGAATAGAAAACATTGCTGTTAATATTGATATCAAATAATCCGATAGCAAACAGCGTTGTGCCTAATAAAGGAGCCTGTACACGAGATTGTGTAATTGCCTGATTTTGATATGTTCAATCCAACATCAAAAGCGGGTTACTTTATGGACGAAAAACAGTTACAGGCTCTGGCTAACGAGCTGGCCAAAAATCTCAAAACCCCTGACGCTCTCAACCCGTTTGATCGCCTGCTGAAAAAGATCTGCGTTGAAGCTGCCCTTAATGCTGAAATGACCCATCACCTCGGGCATGAGAAGCCCCAGTCCAAATCTGGAACTAACACGCGCAATGGCTACTCCACAAAGACTGTTACCACCGGCGATGGTCCTCTGGAACTGCGTACACCACGTGATCGTGATGGTTCCTTTGAACCGCAGCTGGTGAAGAAGGACCAGACCCGGCTCTCCGGGATGGATAACCAGATTTTATCGTTGTATGCCAAAGGGATGACCACCCGCGAAATTGCCGCTGCGTTCAAAGAACTGTATGACGCGGATGTCTCACCCGCCCTGGTATCGAAGGTCACCGATGCCGTTATGGAGCAGGTTGTTGAATGGCAAAATCGCCCCCTGGATGCGGTTTATCCCATTGTTTACCTTGACTGTATCGTTCTGAAAGTCCGGCAGGACAGCCGCGTTATCAATAAGTCTGTGTTCCTGGCGCTGGGTATCAATATCGAAGGCCAGAAAGAGCTACTGGGGATGTGGCTGGCCGAAAATGAAGGTGCAAAGTTCTGGCTGAACGTGCTGACAGAACTGAAAAACCGTGACCTGACCGACATCCTCATTGGCTGTGTGGACGGCCTGAAAGGGTTCCCGGATGCCATCAACACGGTCTACCCGGAAGCCCGCATCCAGTTGTGCATCGTGCACATGGTGCGCAACTGGATGCGCTTCGTTGCCTGGAAGGACTATAAGGCGGTAACACGCGACTTCAAAGCAGTGTATCAGGCTCCAACCGAAGAGGCCGCGCTTCAGGGCCATAGGTATCTACACATCATAAAGGGTTAAAAACCACCATAGCGAAGTGAGCAAGTTCTTCCGAGGTATAGTCTGCTAATAACGTCAAGGTATTTAGCAGGATGGATAGTCCGGCAAGCAGCGCTGGGGCGCTTTCTTTACGCCCTCGTTTTTGTGTCGTCCGGATAATCGGCAAATTAACTGACGGGCTGCCGCATTGTCGTCTCCTTCAGCGCGTTGCAGCCGCCATACCAGCACACATGCCATGCTAGCTATCAATAACCTGCGTAGCAGGGCACCAGCGCTGAAGCCATTTTTCTACATCATGGCAGGCACCTTTCAGCAGCTTAAAAAAGGATTCAATACCCCAGCGCCAGTAATACCAGCGAGCGACTTCCGCGCTGGTGAGCTCGTTGCTAACGTTTGTGAGCAGCGTCCAGCGTCCGATAAATTTACCGTGAGTATCGGTAAGGCGAACCACAACTAATCTGAGTGTCAGAGCTACGCCTGGCTGAACTTTCACTCGCCGTCCGGTGTTCTTGTCTTTCCGCTTCGGTTTTGCTGTTCGCGTTATGATCACGGATGTTTCCCCGATCTCCATATTGGCTTTTTTCCCTTTCCAGCCAACCTGTCCGTTTGCGATAAATGGCAGATCGTCTGCAATTTCACCAATTTTACGGGTGTCACCGCCCCACTCGGCCCGATGCCCTTCCTTTCCCCGGATAAGCCAACATATTCCCTGGGAGCTTAATGTGCGCATATGCCCGATAGAGTTACCTTCACGGTCAATGAGATGAACTAACTTCTTCCCGGTATCAAGAAACTCAACGCGGGCGATATCAGCCGTCAAAGCATCCATATGAGTCAGACTCTCAGACAAGCCCTCGGTTAGCGTTGAACGACAACCCGCCCTACCGGTTAGAGTTTGAGACAGGGGCGCTATTGGTAAACCATTTGCAGCATCAAGCAGTAGGCGGGTTTGTAGTTCATAACCGACGTCGCCACCATGCGTCATTTTCAAACGTTCTTCTTTCCCATTGTGGGTACGAAACTGTAAATGAGACCAGTCGTGAACGACGGGAGCGTATGGATGCGGGTTAAGTGCAACCTGCCGGAGAGCCAGCGAAATAATCGGTTCATTGAGCTGACTGAAGCTAATACGTTCATTATTAAAAAAACGCCAAACGGCCTGAGTAGTGGCGAATGTTGTTTTCTGCGCGTAGGCAAGGTCTTTAACGGCTGACGCCAATGGTGCTGGGGGAGTCATGTGTTGGTTAACCAGACGCTGATAACGCCGGTTAAGGCGGGCATCAATCCCGCCGATGGATAAGTTGAGATCATGCAGCAACGTAATAGCAGATATTGCAAAAGATGTGTAGATACCTATGGCTTCAGGCGCTGGAGACATTCGGTGGGACATGGGATCACCCCTATCCGCAGATAAGCCGGAGCTGGCAATCAAACTGGGCCAACCTGTCGACATTCTTCTCGTACCCCCAGGAACTTCGCAAGGTAATCTACATGACGAACGCTATAGAATCACTGAACAGCGTGCTCCGGCATGCAATCAAGAAACGCAAGGTGTTCCCGACTGATGACTCGGTGAAGAAGGTCGTATGGCTGGCAATCCAGGCGGCATCACAGAAATGGACGATGCCCTTACAGGACTGGCGTATGGCAATGAGTCGCTTTATTATCGAGTTCGGTGACCTCCTTGACGGTCACTTCTGAGGAAAGGCATTTACACAACATCTTAAACAGGCTCTAATAAAGCGCCGATAACATTTGTTCTTCCCTTGGCTCCCCAGTTCTTCAGGCCAAAACACCGTTGACCTTTTGGGGAATAGCCGTGAGTCCGTGGGGTATCGTCTGGAAAACCACTTTCATCAATAAAAACAATAGGTTTACCTTCTTTTTCATACTGTTGTATTTTTTGTTGAAATGCTTGCCGGGCGATTTCGTCGGCTTTCGGATGACGTAGAGTTTTTTTATAGGTCAATCCCAGCTTTTTAAGAGCTTGCCAAATGGCCTTCTGACAAACGCCAAAACGCTCTGCACGTTCTTTTTGGTAAACATCTGGATATGGTTCAACATCTTTTATCAACTCGGATTTATCGATCTTTCGCTGACGCGTGGTCGATGCTTTTGACGCTATTTGATTAATCCAACGCGATATAGCCAACCGACATTATTTTGATAACAGCCAGCTATGCTTTTTTGCCGCATATCAGGGTATCTGTTGTAATCATTTTTAAGTCGGTTGGCTATACAGCCATGTCAGGCAAGATGATCGCCTTTGCCTGCTGCTCATTATCGGCGTCACTGAGCATGGACGTAAGGAGCTGCTTGCGGTCGAAGATGGTTATCGAGAGTCAGAAGCAAACTGGGCCGAACTTCTTAATGGCCTGCGAGCACGTGGCCTAACCGTATCTCCGAAGCTGGCTACGGGAGACGGTGCCCTTGGTTTTTGGAATGCAATGGCAAAGATATTCCCGGACACGCAGCACCAACGCTGTTGGGTGCACAAAACCGCTAATGTGTTGGCTTCACTCCCCAAAGCCATGCAACCGAAAGTTAAGGCTGAGCTGCGGGAGGTTTGGCTAGCAGAGAGCCGCGATGCCGCTAATGAAGCCTTTGATGTTTTGTTGGCAAGGTTTTCAGCGAAGTATCCTGCAGCGATGAAGAAGCTGGAGAAAGCTCGAGAAGAACTGCTGGCATTCTACGACTTCCCGTCAGAGCACTGGGCGTCAATAAGAACGACAAATCCGATTGAATCGGCTTTTGCGACTGTGAGGCTACGAAGCAGACGCGCGAAGAACGGTGGTTCGAGAGAAACAACCCTGTCAATGGTATTTAAGCTGTTCCAGTCAGCTCAGAAAAGCTGGAACCGACTAAGAGGATTTGACCTGCTGACCCTGGTTGTAAGCAACGTCCAATCTAAGGATGGAGAACAGATTCACGAAGCATCAGAGCGGAACGTAGCCTGATCGCCATACACCAGATTTGCTAATAACTCTTTGCTGTTGTGCTTGTTTACAATGAGTTGGCCGTAGATGGCACAGAAGCCTGTCTCACATCATCCGTTTTTTGCCGTATAATCCCGTGCTTTACGTTTGAGCTTTGGGGTAAGGGTGAAACAACTTTCTCACTTGTTGCGTCGTATGCAGCAGGTATTGCGTGAACCGCAGCCAGCATTGCCGGGAAGTCGACAACTCGTCGTCTCTTTGCCCATGGATGTCGCTGCGACAGAAGAGAGTGAGCCGTCATTGTTGCCTTGGTTGGCCACCCAGCCTGTTTATCCCCAGTTTTACTGGCAGCACCGGCAGGAGCCGGAAGAAGCTGCCGTGTGCGGTATCGTACGCGGTTTTCGCCATATCACTGATGCCGAAGGTTTTTTTAAGCGTCACCGCAGTGCGCCGGATGTGCGTGTCTGGGGGCTCAACGGCTTTGAGCACACCACTGTGGAAGGGGGAGAATCGGCTGACTATCTCTTTTTACCGCGCGTTGAAGTCATTCGTCAGGGCAACCAACTGAGCCTCAAAGTGAATCTGTTCAGTGAGACCTCATTGCAGGCGGATGCCGATGAAGCCGCCGCGTTTATCAAATTCCTGTTGCCCGCGCATCCCATTGCGCCGCTGACCAGTCGCATTGTGGCGCAAGAGCATCAACCTTCGCGGGAAGGGTGGGTTAGCATGCTCGAACAGGCACTGGCCAGTATTACCGCCGATGAGATGGCAAAAGTGGTTTTGGCGCGCTGTACCACGCTGACGTTGTCGCAGCCGCTGCGCGCGGCAAGTATGATGGCCGCCAGCCGCGCCGCCAATCATCGCTGCTTCCACTTTATGCTGGCCCACAATGCTGAACAGGCTTTTATGGGCTCCAGCCCTGAGCTCCTTTACTTACGCCAGGGGACGACCCTGAACACGGAAGCGCTGGCCGGAACGGTCGCCAGCGATGACAACGACCGCACCGCCGAGACGCTCGCGCAGTGGTTGATGAACGACAGAAAAAACCAGTGCGAAAACCAATTCGTGGTGGACGATATCAGCCAACGGTTGCAGCACTCCGCCGCCACGTTGGATGTTATGCACCCGGAAGTGATAAGGTTGCGTAAAGTGCAACATTTGCGCCGCGCGATCCGCGCCACGCTGCATCAGGCTTCTGATACCGCCTGCCTGAATGATTTGCAGCCGACTGCGGCGGTGGCTGGGTTGCCCCGCCAGGCAGCGCGTGCGTTTATTCGTCAGGTTGAGCCGTTTACGCGCGGCTGGTATGCCGGTTCTGCTGGTTATCTTTCACTGGCGCAGGCCGAATTTTGCGTTGCCTTACGTTCAGCAGAGATCAATGGCGATAAAATCAACCTCTATGCCGGTGCTGGCATTTTGCCGGGATCTGATCCAGAGCAAGAATGGGTAGAGCTGGATAACAAAGCGGCAGGGTTAAAGACACTATTCGATGGCGAAGTGTCATAGTTTTGTTTTATCTTTGTTGTGCAGAGTGCGGGTTTATATCAAAGTCAGCATCATGAAAAAAAATATAATAAGCGGTATATCCTGAAATCAGAGCAGTCGAGTCCACCATGTCAACAAGTGTATTTAATCGTCGCTGGGCCACATTATTGCTTGAGGCGTTGACTCGTCATGGCGTTCGCCATATTTGCATCGCGCCGGGCTCGCGCTCAACACCGTTAACGCTAGCCGCGGCTGCGCATGCATCGGTAGTCTGCCATACCCATTTCGACGAACGTGGGTTGGGCCATCTTGCGCTTGGCTTAGCCAAGGCATCGCGTGAACCCGTGGCAATCATTGTGACGTCGGGTACGGCAACAGCCAATCTTTATCCGGCGATCATTGAAGCAGGGTTGACCGGGGAACGGTTGGTGGTGCTGACTGCCGATCGTCCGCCCGAATTGATTGACTGTGGGGCCAATCAGGCCATTCGCCAGCAGGGTATGTATGCCTCTCACCCTACTCAGGTACTCAATCTGCCGCGCCCGACGCCGGATTTGCCCGCACGCTGGCTGGTGTCGGCAATCGATGGAGCGGTGGGGGAATTAACCCACGGCGCGTTGCATATCAACTGCCCTTTTGCTGAACCGCTGTATGGCCCCGATGACGACGATTTGTATCAGGACTGGCTGGCTACATTGGGCGGATGGTGGCAAACGCGCGCGCCTTGGCTGCGGGTAGCACATCAAACGGCGGTCGCCGTGGAGCCCGATTGGCCGCTGTGGCGTAAAAAGCGCGGAGTGGTTCTGGTGGGCCGGGTGACTGCGCAAGAAGGGGCAGAACTGACGGCCTGGGCGGAAACGTTAGGTTGGCCGTTGATTGGCGATGCCCTCTCGCAAACTGGCCAACCGTTGCCTTATGCGGATTTATGGCTGGCGCATCCGACCGCTGCGCAGCAATTGCAGGCGGCCGAGGTGGTCTTGCAATTTGGTGGGAGTCTGACTGGAAAACGCGTGTTGCATTGGCAGGAGCACTGCTGTCCGCAAGAGTTCTGGCTGATTGACCCGATGCCGGGGCGGCTCGATCCGGCCCACCATCGCGGGCGTCGTCTGGTGGCCCCTGTCAGTGACTGGCTTAATGCCCATCCGGCGCACGCGCAGGCACCGTGGGCGCGTGGATTGTCGGCGTGCGTAGAGGCGGTCCGTAATTATGTGGCCGCGCGGTTGGCGGGACCCTTTGGCGAAGCGCCATTGGCGCACCATTTGGCGGCGCTGCTACCGCCAAATGGTCAACTGTTTGCGGGCAATAGTCTGGTGATTCGCCTGATCGATGCACTGGCGCAGTTGCCGGGTGCTTATAACGTGTATGGCAATCGCGGTGCCAGCGGCATTGATGGCCTGATCGCTACGATGGCGGGAGTCCAGCGGGCAAACGGGTTGCCGACGCTGGGGATTGTGGGCGATCTCTCCGCGTTATACGACATGAATTCGCTGGCGTTTCTGCGTCAGGCACCGGCTCCGCTGGTGCTGATGGTGCTGAACAACAACGGCGGACAGATTTTCTCTTTGCTGCCGACACCCGCTCGGGCGCGAGAAGCCTTTTATTGCATGCCGCAAGACGTGGCGTTTAGCCACGTTGCGGCCATGTTCGGACTGAACTACGTTCGAGCGGAAAGCTGGCAACAGGTGAGCGAAGCCACGGCGGCTTGCTGGGCACAAGGTGGCGTAACCTTGCTGGAGGCCGTCGTCGAAGCCAAGGCTGGGGCTGACACGCTCAATCAACTCGCGACGCAGGTTGCCAGCGGTGAGATTGAAACACAGCTGGAAAGCGACATTGCCCGTTTAGAAGCGCTCTCACTATGAGTGCTGGTCCCGCGATGAGCTTGCACTGCCTGCGTATTGCGCCTCCCGATGTTACGCCAGAGACACCTTGGCTGGTGCTGTTGCATGGGTTGCTTGGTCGCGGTGATGACTGGCAGGCGCTGTGCCCGCTGTTGCCAGAGTGGCCCATTCTGCAAGTGGATTTACCGAGCCATGGCGCTTCGACGTGTGTGCGTGTCCGTGATTTCAGCGAGATGCGCCAGCAGTTAGCGCTGACATTGTGTGCGCAGGGCATCACCCGTTACTGGCTGATTGGTTATTCGTTAGGTGGGCGTATCGCAATGGATTTCGCGGCCTCTTGGGCCGGTGAAGCGGCGGAAGGATTACGTGGCCTGCTGGTGGAAGGCGGCAACCCTGGGGTGCAGGAAGATACAGCGCGTCAGGCGCGCATGGAGCACGATGCGCGTTGGGCGTGGCGTTTTCGCCATGAGCCCTTATCCGTGGTACTGGCTGACTGGTATCGCCGGGGCGTGTTTGCAGATTTGGATGATGAAACGCGCCAGACGTTAGTATCTCTGCGCAGTCACAACGATGCCGTTGCCGTGGCAGATATGCTGGAAGCCACCTCGCTAGGTCGACAACCGTGGTTACTGGATGCGGTGCGCCGTCGCGGTTTACCCTTTGGTTATCTGTGTGGCGCGCAGGATCAAAAATTTCAGGCTATTGCCCAGACATATCGCTTGCCACTGTTGTCGGTTGCGCGGGCGGGCCACAATGCTCACCGTGCCAACCCGGCAGCCTATGCACAACAGATACGTAGGTTTATCACTTTGCCCGACGCCGCACAGGCGCAGGGCTGATTATCTCTCTGCCACGGTAGCGCACTGGCACCCTATGAAGGAAGGAACACCATGCTTTATCCGAGTGAAGAACTGCTGTATGCCCCGGTTGAATGGCACGATTGCAGCGGTGATTTTGTCGATATTCTCTACCACAAATCGACGGACGGCATTGCCAAAATCACCATTAACCGCCCACAGGTGCGTAACGCGTTTCGTCCGCTGACGGTAAAAGAGATGCTCCAGGCGCTGGAAAATGCCCGCTACGATGACGGTATCGGCGTGATTATTCTTACCGGTGCCGGTGACAAAGCGTTCTGTTCCGGTGGCGATCAGAAAGTGCGCGGCGATTACGGCGGCTATCAGGACGACAGCGGCGTTCATCACCTCAATGTGCTGGATTTCCAGCGTCAGATCCGTACTTGTCCGAAACCGGTTGTGGCGATGCTTGCCGGTTACTCCATCGGTGGTGGTCATGTGTTGCACATGATGTGCGATCTGACCATTGCCGCAGAAAATGCGATTTTCGGGCAAACCGGTCCGCGCGTTGGCTCCTTTGACGGTGGGTGGGGCGCTTCTTACATGGCGCGTATCGTGGGCCAGAAAAAGGCGCGTGAAATCTGGTTCCTGTGCCGCCAATACGATGCGGCTCAGGCGCTGGATATGGGACTGGTCAACACCGTTGTGCCGTTGGCTTCCCTAGAGAAAGAAACGGTGCGCTGGTGTCGCGAAATGCTGCAAAACAGCCCGATGGCGCTGCGCTGCCTGAAAGCGGCACTCAACGCCGATTGCGACGGCCAGGCAGGGCTTCAGGAGTTGGCTGGCAACGCGACCATGTTGTTCTACATGACGGAGGAAGGGCAGGAAGGTCGTAACGCCTTCAATGAGAAACGTCAGCCCGACTTCAGCAAATTTAAGCGTAATCCATAATGCGTAGCGCGTCGGTTTATCGCTATAGCGTTCCGATGGACGCGGGCGTAGTGTTGCGCAATCAGCGCCTAAAAACCCGCGAGGGGCTGATCCTGCACCTGCGCGATGGCGCGCACGAAGGCTGGGGTGAAGTCGCCCCGTTGCCGGAGTTCAGTCAGGAAACGCTGCCGCAAGCGCAGGCTGCCCTGTGTGCGGCGCTGACACAGTGGCAAACGGGAGACGAGCCGGATGATGCCGCATTGCGACCGTCGGTGGCGTTCGGGCTAAGCTGTGCGCTTGCCGAGTGCGATGCGCGCTTGCCGCTGGCTGCTGATTACCATAAAGCGCCGTTGTGCAGCGGCGATCCGGATGAGCTGTTTGCGCTGCTGCAAGGCATGCCGGGCGACAAAGTGGCGAAAATCAAGGTAGGGTTATACGAAGCGGTGCGTGACGGCATGATAGTCAATGTGTTGCTGGAAGCACTGCCAGATTTGACGCTACGTCTGGATGCCAATCGTAGTTGGACGCGTGTCAAAGCCGATGGTTTTGCACGCTATGTGGCGCCGGAACTGCGTTCACGCATTGCGTTTCTTGAAGAGCCGTGCAAAACCCGTGAAGAATCCCGCGCCTTTGCCCGTGACACCGGTATTGCTATCGCCTGGGATGAAAGCGTGCGTGAGGCCGATTTTCGCGTGCAAGCCGAACCCGGCGTAAGCGCGATTATCATCAAGCCGACGCTGGTGGGCAGCCTGGCACGCTGCGAGCAGTTGGTGCGCGAGGCGCATCAGGCCGGTTTGACGGCGGTAGTCAGTTCCAGCATTGAGTCGAGTTTAGGGCTGACGCAGCTGGCACGTATTGCCCAGTGGTTGACGCCGAATGTTGTTCCCGGTTTGGATACGCTGGATCTGATGCAGGGACAGGTGGTTCGCGCCTGGCCGGATAGTGTGCTGCCGCTGCAATCGTTGGAATCACTGGATAAGGTATGGCAGGCATAACGGACTGGCCTTGGCGATATTGGGCAGCGCGAAAACCGCAGGCGTTAGCGCTGACGGTGGAGGTGCAGGCATGGAGCTGGCAACGGCTGGCATCGCATTGCACCGCACTTGCCGCGGACTTTTCCCGGCAAGGGGTCAACCCTGACGATATCGTGGCACTGCGTGGGAAAAACAGCGCCGCGATGCTATTCAGCTATCTGGCGTTGCTGCAATGCGGTGCGCGGGTGTTGCCGCTGAATCCGCAATTGCCAGCGTCGCTGCTGTCCAGACTGTTACCCTCGCTTGGCGTGGCGTATTTTCTTTCTGTCTCGCCGCCAGACGTTGACGTTCCGGTGCCATGCCATCCCCTTTATTATCCCGAGAGTTTCACTGCGGAGACGCCCTCAGAGCGACAATCCCCTGAATGGCAGGCTTCACGCCTTGCCACCCTGACACTGACCTCCGGTTCCAGCGGGCTGCCGAAGGCGGTGGCGCATGCTTTCTCCGCCCATATCGCCAGTGCGCAAGGGGTCATTGAACTGATGGCCTTTACGGCGCAGGACAGTTGGTTGCTGTCGCTGCCCTTATTTCACGTATCAGGGCAAGGCATTGCCTGGCGCTGGCTGACGGCGGGAGCGCGGCTAGTGCTGCGCAGTGCGCAACCGTTGGAGCACGCGTTGCAGGATTGTTCGTATGCCTCATTGGTGCCGACGCAGTTATGGCGGTTGTTGGCGCAAGGTAATTTGCCTGACGTGTTGAGCGCCGTTTTGCTTGGCGGTGCTGCGATTCCTCTGGAATTGACTCAGCAGGCTGAGGCTCGAGGTATTCGCTGCTGGTGTGGTTATGGCATGACGGAAATGGCTTCAACGGTCTGTGCCAAACGGGCTGATGGTCAAGCTGGCGTCGGTCTTCCTTTACTGGCACGTGAAATAGCGGTGCAGGACGGGGAAATTTTGCTGCGCGGTGACAGCATGGCCGCAGGGTATTGGCGGGACGGTGCGTTGCTGCCGCTCACGGACAGTGACGGTTGGTTCCATACGCGCGACAGCGGGGTGTTCCAACACAATGAGTGGCATGTGCTGGGGCGGTTGGACAATCAGTTTTTCAGCGGCGGTGAAGGTATCCAACCGGAAAATATTGAAGCGCTGCTGTTGGCACATCCGAAGGTGCAACAGGCTTGCGTAGTGCCGGTGGCGGATGCCGAATTCGGTCAGCGTCCGGTGGCTGTAATAGACGTCTCCCCCGAGGTGACGCTTGCTGCTATCCGTGACTGGCTCACGCCGCAGTTAGCGGGCTTTCAACAGCCGGTCGCCTACTACGCGTTGCCTGCAGAATTACACGGCGGCGGCATCAAAATTGCGCGGGTGCAGCTGCAAGCCTGGGCGGAAAAAATCTACCTCAATGGCACGAATTAAGCGGTTTTTTTACGCGTTCGTTGATGATGTTAATGCAATTTGTTGCTGGTCACTGGGGCTGATTCAGGTAAAATCCCTCAGATGCTATGTCTTGATTGTATACCCGTCATACTTCACGTTGCAGATGTGTTGGCAGTGCTCGCTCACCCGAATCACTGACCTGAGTAAGCTTATCGGGATTCACTCCCTTGCCGCCTTCCTGCAACGCGAATTATTTAGGGTATAGCGTTTAATGATCGATTTAAGGATAAACACAATGAAAAAGATTGCGATTGCCCTGGCAGGCAGCTTGCTGCTGGCAACAGCGACGGCTCAGGCTATCAGCCTCTCCGGGGAAGCGGGTGATGACTATGCGGGCGCGAGCGCGGGCTTTGGTCTGGGCGTTCCTGGTCTCGGCGCTAACGTCAGTTACGGTCACGGTAAAGACAATAATGACGTGTACGGTTTCGGTTTGGGCTATACGCTGCCGCTGGGTGCGGCATCACTGACTGTGGGCGGCAAAGCGCTCTATTTGAACCAGCAACACGCGACCGACGGTTATGGTGTGGCGCTGGGCGGTGGGTTGCAGTTCCCGATCAACCGCTATTTCTCTCTGTATGGTGAAGGGTATTATGCGACGGACACGTTCTCCAGCCATATCGATCACTATGTAGAAGCAAAAGGCGGCGTGCGCTGGCAGTTGTTACGCCCGCTTAATCTGGATCTTGGCTACCGTTATATCAATATCGGTGGTGAAAGCGGACGCTCTGATAACAAAGTGGCTGATACGTTCTACTTGGGCGCAGGCTTTACTTTCTAAGCCAACGCGTAGCGTCATAAAAAATGGGTGTTAGTGAGCCCTGATGGGATAGGCGATCAGCCTACCGTCGGCAGCCAGCCACTCGCCATGGCGCACTGTATTGCAATAATGCCGATACCGCATAAAAACACCAGCAGTAGTGCCGGTGTACCGCCCGGCGTCGATGCACCCACAAGGTGCTGTTGCCGCACGCGCCAGCTGAGCAGCGCCGGAATTAACAACGCCAGCACCGCGAGCGCAATGGCGGCATAACCCAGCGCCATGACAAATCCTTGCGGATAGAACAACGCAAAAATCAGTGGCGGCATAAACGTCAGTGCACCCGTTTGTAGTCGTCCACGCGCCGTATTCTTGCGTTTGAACAAATCGGCAAGATAGTCAAACAGACCAAGAGCCACGCCAAGGAAGGAGGTTGCCAGCGCCAGATCGGCGAAAAGGTGGACCGCAACTTCTACGTGAGGGGAGGCAACCAACGTTCGGATCGCTTGCATCAGCCCATTTAAACCGGCTTGCTGCGCCAGGATCGCCGTGAAGGTGTTGCCACTCAGCGCGCCAAGCGTTGCCAGCTGCCAGAACAGATACACAAACAGCGGTATGGCGCTGCCGATGATAAAGATACGGCGCAACTTGCGGCTATCTCCCCCCATGTAATGCACAATGCTGTGAATACTGCCGTGGAAGCCAAATGACGTCAGTACCACAGGCAGTGCGGAGAGCGTGAGCCCTTGTTGCAGCGGGAGTGTCAGCAGGTTCTGTTTTTCGACGTGCGGAATCATCATCCCCAGCATGACCAGCAGCATCAGCAATTTTCCGCTAACCAGCAGACGGTTAAAGAAATCTACTGATGTGGTGCCGATGCATACCACGCTGCCCGCAAGCAGGGTAAACAGCATAATACCCGCAGACGATGGGAGCGCGTAGCCACTCCACTGGTGCAGGCTGCTTGCCAGCAGTTCGCCAGCGCCACTGATATAGGCGGCGGTGAGGGCATACATCAAAAACAGCATGCTGAAGCCCGTGAGCCATTGGCCCCACTGACCCAGATAAATTTTTGCCAGCGTGCCTAAACCGGTATGGGATGGCTGATACTGATAGACTTCGACCAGTAATAACGCGCTGTAGCACATCAGCAGCCACAGGCTCAACAAGATAGCGAAAGTGACGCTGAAACCCACGCCGGAGGTTGCCAACGGCATAGCGAGCATACCCGCGCCAATAGTGGTGCCCGCGACGATAAATATGCTGCCAAATGTACGATTTTTCACCCTTTCTCCTGAGTGTGATGCTATCTCTTTTTCTTATGGCAGTGCAGACTAGAGTATTCCGTAAAGTATGTCAAAACTCCGTTACGATGGTTGTAAAGTTGACGTTACGATTTAGGCGCTTTCACAAAAAGTGGGTAGCGGTGAGCGCGGCGATTGTCTTTCTGCGAGGGAGTTTTTACAGTGAAAGAAAAACACAGGAGTAGAACATGCTGAGGGTGGAGATGTTGTGTACCGGAGACGAAGTGCTCCACGGACAGATTCTGGATACTAGGCTGTGTCCCTTAATTGCTTGAGCTATAGTACCCATCTGTTTCTACGACACTTTTGATTATGGCTCGCTACGATCTTTCTGATGAAGCATGGGCAATCATTGAGCCCTTGTTGCCGACCGTTTTGACATCTCCGCGGGCCGGCAGGCCGTGGGCAGAACATCTAAAAATCTTCAACGGCATGTTCTGGATATAGCCAAGCGACTTAATTTTGATTACACCATATGGACTGAGAACAAAATCTCTGTATCGCAACCACTCTCTCTTTTTTTGCTTTTTGCTTGTGCCCATTTATGCTCAATTAGGTTAAGATCTGGCGAATATGTAGGCAAATACTCCACCATATACCCTGTATCGATGATGACTTGTTGAATATTATGTTTTTTGTGAAAAGTTGCATTGTCCATCACGATTACCCTGTTTTTAGGGAGTACTGGGATAAGGACTTGTGTGACCCAGGAATAGAAAACATCGCTGTTAATATTGATATCAAATAATCCGATAGCAAACAGCGTTGTGCCTAATAACGCGCCGATAACATTTGTTCTTCCCTTGGCTCCCCAGTTCTTCAGGCATAGGTATCTACACATCTTTTGCAATATCTGCTATTACGTTGCTGCATGATCTCAACTTATTCCATCGGCGGGATTGATGCCCGCCTTAACCGGCGTTATAGCCAAGCGACATTATTTTGATAACAATTAGCTGTATTTTTTTGCCACATATCAGGGCATTGGCTGTAATCATTTTTAAGTCGGTTGGCTATATCAGCGTCTGGTTAAGCAACACATGACTCCCCCAGCACCATTGGCGTCAGCCGTTAAAGACCTTGCCTGCGCGCAGAAAACAACATTCGCCACTACTCAGGCCGTTTGGCGTTTTTTTAATAATGAACGTATTAGCTTCAGTCAGCTCAATGAACCGATTATTTCGCTGGCTCTCCGGCAGGTTGCACTTAGCCCGCATCCATACGCTCCCGTCGTTCACGACTGGTCTCATTTACAGTTTCGTACCCACAATGGGAAAGAAGAACGTTTGAAAATGACGCATGGTGGCGACGTCGGTTATGAACTACAAACCAGCCTACTGCTTGATGCTGCAAATGGTTTACCAATAGCGCCCCTGTCTCAAACTCTAACCGATAGGGCGGGTTGTCGTTCAACGCTAACCGAGGGCTTGTCTGAGAGTCTGACTCATATGGATGCTTTGACGGATGATATCGCCCGCGTTGAGTCTCTTGAGGACGGCGAGTGAAAGTTCAGCCAGGCGTAGCTCTGACACTCAGATTAGTTGTGGTTCGCCTTACCGATACTCACGGTAAATTTATCGGACGCTGGACGCTGCTCACAAACGTTAGCAATGAGATCAGCAGCGCGGAAGTCGCTCGCTGGTATTACTGGCGCTGGGGTATTGAATCCTTTTTTAATCTGCTGAAAGGTGCCGGTCATGATGTAGAAAAATGGCTTCAGCGCAGTGCTGGTGCCCTGCTACGCACTAGCATGGCATGTGTGCTGGTATGGCGGCTGCAACGCGCTGAAGGAGACGACAATGCGGCAGCCCGTCAGTTAATTTGCCGATTATCCGGACGACAACAAAAACGAGGGCGTAAAGAAAGCGCCCCAGCGCTGCTTGCCGGACTATCCATCCTGCTATAGCTAAACGACTTAATTTTGATTACATTATTTAAATGAGATATTCAATTGATTTTAGACGTAAAGTGATATCTACACGGGAAGAAGAAGGGTTGAGTATCCGAGAAACAGCGAAGCAATTTCGGATTGGCCCTGCCTCTGTATCGCGTTGGATTAATCAAATAGCGTCAAAAGCATCGACCACGCGTCAGCGAAAGAGCGATAAATCCGAGTTGATAAAAGATGTTGAACCATATCCAGATGCTTACCAAAAAGAACGTGCAGAGCGTTTTGGCGTTTGTCAGAAGGCCATTTGGCAAGCTCTTAAAAAGCTGGAATTGACCTATAAAAAAACTCCACGTCATCCGAAAGCCGACGAAAGCGCCCGGCAAGCATTTCAACAAAAAATACAACAGTATGAAAAAGAAGGAAAACCTATTGTTTTTATTGATGAAAGTGATTTTCCACACGATACCCCACGGACTCACTGCTATTCCCCAAAAGGTCAACAGTGTTTTTGGCTGAAGAACGGGGGAGCCAAGGGAAGAACAAATGTTATCGGTGCTTTATTAGGCACAACGCTGTTTGCTATCGGATTATTTGATATCAATATTAACAGCGATGTTTTCTATTCCTGGGTCACACAAGTCCTTATCCCAGTACTCCCTAAAAACAGGGTAATCGTGATGGACAATGCAACTTTTCACAAAAAACATAATATTCAACAAGTCATCATCGATGCAGGGTATATGGTGGAGTATTTGCCTACATATTCGCCAGACCTTAACCCCATTGAGCATAAATGGGCACAAGCAAAAAGCAAAAAAAGAGAGAGTGGTTGCGATACAGAGATTTTGTTCTCAGTCCATATGGTGTAATCAAAATTAAGTCGCTTTGATATGGCTTGCAATCATACACGTAAGCCCAAGAGCAAACAGTACCCTGCATGAAACCTGCTGGTTTTTAACGTATTGTTTTTGATCACATTAGAGGCAAATTCTCGGCATTCCGGTAAAAAAAGCCGCTAATAGCAGGATAGAAAATCCTTTTTGGCGCTAGTGTTATAACTATAGCCAAGCGACATTATTTTGATAAAAATTAGCTGTATTTTTTTGCCACATATCAGGGCATTGGCTGTAATCATTTTTAAGTCGTTTTGCTATAGAATACTGCGTGATGGCATACGCATACTTTTTCACTGTCAGGAGTTCACCATGAGAATAAAACAGGGTATGTGCGGATTGTTGATGCTGCTGCCGCTGTATGGTTTGGCACAGACGATGAGTTCCGACGTTATCGAGGGTTATACCACGCAGCAGATTGCCGATGCGTTACCGAAAACGTTAGATGGGTTGCAGCGACGCACGGTTGAAGTGGTCTCGGATTACCATACTTTTCAGGTGGAATACGTTGATCCTGCTACCATGCGTAAAGTACTGGTCACGCTTTATACCTTACCGGCAGATGCAAAAGGCAACATCCCCGTGGCATCCAGCGATCGCGATTTGGACGCAGTAGTCGCCAGTGCTGAAAAAGAAATGTTGCGTCAGCGTATCAAACCGGAAATGAAAGATCTGGCGATACCGGATGCGCCCCGATTTTGCTGCCTGCAAACAATAATGAATGAAAAAGTGGTGCACCAAGTGTGCTCAACCTTGTTTAAGGGACGAGTGCTGGAGATCCAACCGGTCACTACGGTAAACGACAAAGCTTATGCGTCGGCGATGCAACGCGGTGAGGAGTGGGTGGTAAAACTCGGTAAAATCATGAGCAATGCAGTGAAATAAAGCACAGTAACAGGCTGGTGAGCCAGCCTAGAGTTGCGGAGACCCACCGCTATTCCCACCCACCATCGTCATTCCCGCGAAGGCGGGAATCTTTTGCCGAAGACACGCGTTCATTCTCACAGAGATCCCCGGCTTTCACCGAGGAGAACGAGGGGTAAAGTGACTTTTTCATCAATCTGAGGTTGGTTTGATAGCCTGTTTTGCATCAGTCAGGGTTTTCTGTCCAGTCAAACTCCAGTTGTCGGGCGGTTCTTTCTGCCAGCGTACGTCCCGCAAAACGCTCGACTAGATGCAGGCTCATATCAATACCAGCAGAAATCCCTGCTGACGACACAAACGCTCCTTGATCAACCCAGCGCACATCACTTTTCACGTCCAGCGTAGGGAACATCGTCTTCAAATCGGCAATGTCTTCCCAATGGGTAGTTACCGAACGGTTGTCAAATAGCCCGGTTTTTGCAAGCAAAAAAACACCAGTGCAAACAGATGCAGTAATGGTTGTTTGCATGATTTGGCGAGCAAGCCATTCAATAACTTCGGGTTTTTCCATCTCTGCGGTAACCACCCCTCAGGGGACGATCAGACAATCCAACGCAGAATGATCGTCGAGGGCGTAGTCGGGATCGATCTTTAATCCAGCACGTGCGCGCACTGAGGCAGGCTTTTCTCCGAGCGTGAACACGCTAAAACGCGGTTCGGATCCACCCGCCACACGCGTTGCGCAGGTAAAGACTTCATAGGGCCCTGAAAAATATAATACCTAAACATTATCAAAAACATAAATTCCAATTTGCAGCGTCATTGCCGCCTCTCCGCAGGAAGGGTCATCTTTTGGATGGTATAGCTTGGTGCAGAAAAAAGAAACGTCAAACCAGCAAGAACATAGTGCTTACAGATAGGGTTATGCTGGTTGCTTATTCCGAAAAGTAAGAAATCCTACATATTTTCGTACTGCCATTATCACTCTGTTGTAGTATATGCTGGTATGTATTTCTTGTTTACTTGGTATCAAATTTCGGCACGTTTTATTACGTGCAATTTTAGCGTGAGGTATTTATGCAACGACAGAAGTGGCTTAGCGTGTGTGTCCTAACTATTCTGGTGATGACGACAGGAACTTGGACTTTGCACTTTTTCTTGGATGGCGGGGTTGTCAAAGGGGTTGCCTGTTACTTTGTAAAACTGATGAGCGGGATTACGCCACTGGCGGCAATCCGCTCTGTGGTTATGCCCCAACATGGCCCTAAGACCATGTTGGGACGCCAGAAGAGCCTTACTGCACGACCCTAGCTCCGAATAACCGCTACACCAGATCAAAACGATCCAGATTCATTACTTTATTCCAGACAGCCACGAAATCGTGCACAAACGATGCCTGCGCATCAGCACTGGCGTAAACCTCTGCCAGCGCTCGTAGCTGTGAGTGTGAACCGAAAATCAGATCTACGCGTGTTCCTGTCCATTTTGGCTGACCCGTACGATCGCGCCCTTCAAACAGGGTGTGCGATGCATCAATCGGGTGCCAGGTGGTATTCATATCCAGCAAGTTGATGAAGAAATCTGTGGTCAAGGTGCCTGGGCGTTGGGTAAAGACACCGTGCGCTGTTTGCCCGGTATTGATGTTCAGTACGCGCAACTCGCCGAGCAGTACGGTCATTTCCGGTGCTGTAAGGGTAAGCAACTGCGCCTTGTCCACTAGCAATGCTTCTGGACTGATGCTGTATTGCGCTTTCTGATAGTTGCGGAAACCATCGGCAATGGGTTCAAGTACGTCGAAGGAGGCGACATCGCTTTGCGCCTGAGAGGCATCCATGAGTTATGCTCATTTCTGGTGTACGGGGTTTCGGGGAGGGTGGCATATCCTGCTGATTGATTTCGTGGATGATTTCAACAACAGAGAGATGATACCCCATGAAAAAGTCTACCCTACAGGTCTCCGCAGAACCAGATATAGCCAACCGACTTAAAAATGATTACAGCTAATTGTTATCAAAATAATGTCGCTTGGCTATATTGTCGGTGATCCCTTGCATGAACTCATTCGTAATGGTGCCAGGCAACTGATAGCTGCCGCCGTTGACGTTGAGCTCGAAGCCATGCTGCAACAACATGCTGAACGCCGCCTTGACGACGGGCGTCATGCTGTCGTTCGTAACGGCTATTTGCCACAGCGAACCATACAGACGGGTATTGGGGATGTTGAAATTAAAGTGCCTAAGGTCAGGGAGCGCAGCGGCAACGGAATATGCTTCAACAGCGCGTTGTTGCCGCCTTATCTGAAACGTGCAAAAAGCGTCGAAGAGTTGCTACCATGGCTGTACCTGCGAGACATATCCACCGGTGATTTTCACGAAGCCCTGAGGGCGCTTCTCGGTGAAAAAGCTAATGGCCTCTCTGCCAGTACCATCAGCAGACTGAAACAGCAATGGCTTGAAGAGCACAGGCAATGGTGCCTGCGTGATTTAAGCGATACGCGCTACGTTTATTTCTGGGCCGATGGCATATATAGCCAACCGACTTAAAAATGATTACAGCCAATGCTCTGATATGTGGCAAAAAAATACAGCTAATTGTTATCAAAATAATTAATGTCGCTTGGCTATACAGCCATGTCAGGCAAGATGATCGCCTTTGCCTGCTGGTCATTATCGGCGCCACTGAGCATGGACGTAAGGAGCTGGTTGCGGTCGAAGATGGTTATCGAGAGTCAGAAGCAAACTGGGCCGAACTTCTTAATGGCCTGCGAGCACGTGGCCTAACCGTATCTCCCAAGCTGGCTACGGGAGACGGTGCCCTTGGTTTTTGGAATGCAATGGCAAAGATATTCCCGGACACGCAGCACCAACGCTGTTGGGTGCACAAAACCGCTAATGTGTTGGCTTCACTCCCCAAAGCCATGCAACCGAAAGTTAAGGCTGAGCTGCGGGAGGTTTGGCTAGCAGAGAGCCGCGATGCCGCTAATGAAGCCTTTGATGTTTTGTTGGCAAGGTTTTCAGCGAAGTATCCTGCAGCGATGAAGAAGCTGGAGAAAGCTCGAGAAGAACTGCTGGCATTCTACGACTTCCCGTCAGAGCACTGGGCGTCAATAAGAACGACAAATCCGATTGAATCGGCTTTTGCGACTGTGAGGCTACGAAGCAGAGGCGCGAAGAACGGTGGTTCGAGAGAAACAACCCTGTCAATGGTATGGTATTTAAGCTGCTCCAGTCTGCTCAGAAAAGCTGGAACCGACTAAGAGGATTTGACCTGCTGACCCTGGTTGTAAGCAACGTCCAATTTAAGGATGGAGAACAGATTCACGAAGCATCAGAGCGGAACGTAGCCTGATCGCCATACACCTGATTTGCTAATAACTCCGTGTGCGCTGGCGAACAAACTTGCGCGGATAGCCTAGGCGGTGACAGTCCATCAGGCGGCGTTTAGCAAATAAAAGAGCCACCGAAAAAAATGGCTGGCTCAGTGAGTTAACAGATTACTTTCTGGTTTTGCGACGACAGATAATTGATGACATGAACGGCATATTGGCCTGCTGATGAACCTGACATAAAAAATGGCTCTATGAAGCCGAGGCTTTTTTAAGGTTCTGCAGGTGCGGAACTCATCGTGACGCGGGCATTATAGCTAAACGACTTAATTTTGATTACATTATTTAAATGAGCTATTCAATTGATTTTAGACGTAAAGTGATATCTACACGGGAAGAAGAAGGGTTGAGTATCCGAGAAACAGCGAAGCAATTTCGGATTGGCCCTGCCTCTGTATCGCGTTGGATTAATCAAATAGCGTCAAAAGCATCGACCACGCGTCAGCGAAAGAGTGATAAATCCGAGTTGATAAAAGATGTTGAACCATATCCAGATGCTTACCAAAAAGAACGTGCAGAGCGTTTTGGCGTTTGTCAGAAGGCCATTTGGCAAGCTCTTAAAAAGCATAGGTATCTACACATCATAAAGGGTTAAAAACCACCATAGCTAAGTGGGCAAGTTCTTCCGGGGTATAGTCTGCTAATAACGTCAAGGTATTTAGCAGGATGGATAGTCCGGCAAGCAGCGCTGGGGCGCTTTCTTTACTCCCTCGTTTTTGTTGTCGTCCGGATAATCGGCAAATTAACTGACAGGCTGCCGCATTGTCGTCTCCTTCAGCGCGTTGCAGCCGCCATACCAGCACACATGCCATGCTAGCTATCAATAACCTGCGTAGCAGTGCACCAGCACTGCGCAGAAGCCATTTTTCTACATCATGACCGGCACCTTTCAGCAGCTTAAAAAAGGATTCAATACCCCAGCGCCAGTAATACCAGCGAGCGACTTCCGCGCTGGTGAGCTCGTTGCTAACGTTTGTGAGCAGCGTCCAGCGTCCGATAAATTTACCGTGAGTATCGGTAAGGCGAACCACAACTAATCTGAGTGTCAGAGCTACGCCTGGCTGAACTTTCACTCGCCGTCCGGTGTTCTTGTCTTTCCGCTTCGCTTTTGCTGTTCGCGTTATGATCACGGATGTTTCCCCGATCTCCATATTGGCTTTTTTCCCTTTCCAGCCAACCTGTCCGTTTGCGATAAATGGCAGATCGTCTGCAATTTCACCAATTTTACGGGTGTCACCGCCCCACTCGGCCCGATGCCCTTCCTTTCCCCGGATAAGCCAACATATTCCCTGGGAGCTTAATGTGCGCATATGCCCGATAGAGTCACCTTCACGGTCAATGAGATGAACTAACTTCTTCCCGGTAGCAAGAGACTCAACGCGGGCGATATCAGCCGTCAAAGCATCCATATGAGTCAGACTCTCAGACAAGCCCTCGGTTAGCGTTGAACGACAACCTGCCCTATCGGTTAGAGTTTGAGACAGGGGCGCTATTGGTAAACCATTTGCAGCATCAACCAGTAGGCGGGTTTGTAGTTCATAACCGACATCGCCACCATGCGTCATTTTCAAACGTTCTTCTTTCCCATTGTGGGTACGAAACTGTAAATGAGACCAGTCGTGAACGACGGGAGCGTATGGATGCGGGCTAAGTGCAACCTGCCGGAGAGCCAGCGAAATAATCGGTTCATTGAGCTGACTGAAGCTAATACGTTCATTATTAAAAAAACGCCAAACGGCCTGAATAGTGGCGAATGTTGTTTTCTGCGCGCAGGCAAGGTCTTTAACGGCTGACGCCAATGGTGCTGGGGGAGTCATGTGTTGCTTAACCAGACGCTGATAACGCCGGTTAAGGCGGGCATCAATCCCGCCGATGGATAAGTTGAGATCATGCAGCAACGTAATAGCAGATATTGCAAAAGATGTGTAGATATAGCCAAGCGACTTAATTTTGATCACACCATATGGACTGAGAACAAAATCTCTGTATCGCAACCACCCTCTCTTTTTTTGCTTTTTGCTTGTGCCCATTTATGCTCAATGGGGTTAAGATCTGGCGAATATGTAGGCAAATACTCCACCATATACCCTGCATCGATGATGACTTGTTGAATATTATGTTTTTTGTGAAAAGTTGCATTGTCCATCACGATTACACTGTTTTTAGGGAGTACTGGGATAAGGACTTGTGTGACCCAGGAATAGAAAACATCGCTGTTAATATTGATATCAAATAATCCGATAGCAAACAGCGTTGTGCCTAATAAAGCGCCGATAACATTTGTTCTTCCCTTGGCTCCCCCGTTCTTCAGGCCAAAACACCGTTGACCTTTTGGGGAATAGCCGTGAGTCCGTGGGGTATCATGTGGAAAACCACTTTCATCAATAAAAACAATAGGTTTACCTTCTTTTTCATACTGTTGTATTTTTTGTTGAAATGCTTGCCGGGCGCTTTCGTCGGCTTTCGGATGACATAGAGTTTTTTTTATAGGTCAATCCCAGCTTTTTAAGAGCTTGCCAAATGGCCTTCTGACAAACGCCAAAACGCTCTGCACGTTCTTTTTGGTAAGCATCTGGATATGGTTCAACATCTTTTATCAACTCGGATTTATCGCTCTTTCGCTGACGCGTGGTCGATGCTTTTGACGCTATTTGATTAATCCAACGCGATACAGAGGCAGGGCCAATCCGAAATTGCTTCGCTGTTTCTCGGATACTTAACCCTTCTTCTTCCCGTGTAGATATCACTTTACGTCTAAAATCAATTGAATAGCTCATTTAAATAATCTAATCAAAATTAAGTCGTTTAGCTATACTAAGGCGGGTGAGACATCCGCGTCATACATTTCTTTGAACGCAGCGGCAATTTCGCGGGTGGTCATCCCTTTGGCATACAACGATAAAATCTGGTTATCCATCCCGGAGAGCCGGGTCTGGTTCTTCTTCAACAGTTGCGGTTCAAAGGAAGCATCACGATCACGTGGTGTACGCAGTTCCAGCGGACCATCGCCGGTGGTAACAGTCTTTGTGGAGTAGCCATTGCGCGTGTTAGTTCCAGATTTGGACTGGGGCTTCTCATGCCCGAGGTGATGGGCCATTTCAGCATTAAGGGCAGCTTCAACGCAGATCTTTTTCAGCAGGCGATCAAACTGGTTGAGAGCGTCAGGGGTTTTGAGATTTTTGGCCAGCTCGTTAGCCAGAGCCTGTAACTGTTTTTCGTCCATAAAGTAACCCGCTTTTGATGTTGGATTGAACATATCAAAATCAGGCAATTACACAATCTCGTGTACAGGCTCCTTATTAGGCACAACGCTGTTTGCTATCGGATTATTTGATATCAATATTAACAGCGATGTTTTCTATTCCTGGGTCACACAAGTCCTTATCCCAGTACTCCCTAAAAACAGTGTAATCGTGATGGACAATGCAACTTTTCACAAAAAACATATATTCAACAAGTCATCATCGATGCAGGGTACATGGTGGAGTATTTGCCTACATATTCGCCAGATCTTAACCCCATTGAGCATAAATGGGCACAAGCAAAAAAAGAGAGAGTGGTTACGATACAGAGATTTTGTTCTCAGTCCATATGGTGTAATCAAAATTAAGTCGCTTTGCTATACCGGCAGAGTGAGGAGTTGCCAGATGCGCTGACGATAGAGCTTGCACTCCAAATCCCATAAGGCGCAGTCGAGCGCGTTGCACGCCGCTCCCGCCGGCAAACGGGATTGCGGCGTGAGTCTGTCCAGACCGTTGCGCAAATCGCTCTCAAGCGAAGCGATTTGCTCTGTGACACTGTCGAGCGACTCACCGTAGCGTGCGTAAGGCAGACATTCACCGTAGACGGTAATATCACCGGCCCGAAGGGCGGCAACCACCACATCGGCCTGCCTTTTGCTGCCGCGTGAAATGGTAAACACTTCACGCAGCGGCCAGCTTTCACGAGATAAGGTAAGTTCGGTCATAGGTTGGCCAATGCTTCAACGATACGGCCCACACCGTGACGCACCGGATCAACCGCCGGCAGGCCGAATTCAGCTTCAATGGTTGCCAGCAGAGCGAGGGCGGCGTCTTCATCCAGTGCCGAGGTATTCACTGAGATGCCAACAAATCGGGCGTTAGGATTAGTCAGCCGCGCCATCGACAGGTTGAGTGCCATGCAGGCCTCCAGATCGGGGAGCGGGTAGTCAACGCCACGCATGGTTTTGCGTGTTGGTTCATGACACAGTACCAGCGCATCCGGTTGCGCACCGTGAATAATCCCGCTGGTTACGCCTGCGAAGGATGGGTGGAACAGTGAACCTTGGCCTTCAATCACATCCCAATGATCTGCATCATTGGCGGGCGCCAATACTTCAACGGCACCGGCGATGAAGTCAGAAACCACGGCATCAATACTAACACCTGCACCGCTGATCAGAATACCGGTCTGGCCGGTAGCGCGGAACGTCGCCTTGCCGCCGCTTGCCAGAATCTCTTTTTCGATGGCCAGCGCCGTGTACATTTTGCCACAGGAGCAATCGGTGCCGACGGGCAACAGGCGTTTGCCGCTGCGCTTGCGACCGTTTGCCACCGGGTAGGTTTCCGTTGGATGGCGCACGTCAAACAAGGAACGTCCCAGTTTTGCCGCCAGTTCGCACAATTCCGGTACGTCAGCGAGTTTGTTGTGCAGTCCGGCAGCGAGATCCATGCCGCTTTCTAGCGCTTCACGCAAAATGGCGATCCATTGCCGAGAGATAATGCCACCCCGGTTGGCTACGCCAATCACTAGGGTTTGTGCTCCGGCGGCGCGTGCTGCTGCGATATCCAGATCCGACAGGCCGCAATCCGCGTGACAGTCCGCCATAGGGTATTGGCCCACACAATATTCGGGATGCCATTGCTTGATGCCGATAGCGACCTTGGCGGCTAACTGATCGTGCGCATCACCAAGAAAAAGCAAATAGGGCTTTTTGATATCCATTATTTTTCCTCATTAAATTTTTGACGTAATAAATGATAAATCGCTATCATGCGCGTCAGTGATTGTTATCTGGATAACAGCTGATTACCTTTGATAATATTCATAGGCTTTTTATTGTCAATATGGCGGTGTTTTTAGAATAACATATGGCCTTGATTGCGTTTTTTGGCGATTGAGTAAATTGGATGTTTTTTTAATTGGTGTTTTAGTCTGCGTTGTGCGTTATTTTGTTATTTCCTCGGTTTTTTATAAAAATGCACGGTCATATAGCCAAGCGACTTAATTTTGATTACACCATAGGCTTTGTTGAATAATAGGTAATCATGCTGTTTTTCCATGCCAGTTTTGGTTGAAAATGCTTGTCATCTCAGGTGTACACTTTTCTCATGAGGCCTAACTGCATGATTTTACGTTGCGAGGATCCGTCGTTTCGCTGGGCTGCCAGCATAAAATCTATTTATTCAACAAAGCCTACACCATATGGACTGAGAACAAAATCTCTGTATCGCAACCACTCTCTCTTTTTTTGCTTTTTGCTTGTGCCCATTTATGCTCAATGGGGTTAAGATCTGGCGAATATGTAGGCAAATACTCCACCATATACCCTGCATCGATGATGACTTGTTGAATATATGTTTTTTGTGAAAAGTTGCATTGTCCATCACGATTACACTGTTTTTAGGGAGTACTGGGATAAGGACTTGTGTGACCCAAGAATAGAAAACATCGCTGTTAATATTGATATCAAATAATCCGATAGCAAACAACGTTGTGCCTAATAAAGGAGCCTGTTTAAGATTTTGTGTAAATGCCTTTCCTCAGAAGTGACCGTCAAGACGGTCACAGAACTCGATAATAAAGCAACTCATTGCCATACGACAGTCCTGTAAGGGCATCGTCCATTTCTGTGATGCCGCCTGGATTGCCAGCCATACGACCTTCTTCACCGAGTCATCAGTCGGGAACACCTTGCGTTTCTTGATTGCATGCCGGAGCACGCTGTTCAGTGATTCTATAGCGTTCGTCGTGTAGATTATAACTAAACGACTTAATTTTGATTACATTATTTAAATGAGCTATTCAATTGATTTTAGACGTAAAGTGATATCTACACGGGAAGAAGAGGGTTGAGTATCCGAGAAACAGCGAAGCAATTTCGGATTGGCCCTGCCTCTGTATCGCGTTGGATTAATCAAATAGCGTCAAAAGCATCGACCACGCGTCAGCGAAAGAGCGATAAATCCGAGTTGATAAAAGATGTTGAACCATATCCAGATGCTTACCAAAAAGAACGTGCAGAGCGTTTTGGCGTTTGTCAGAAGGCCATTTGGCAAGCTCTTAAAAAGCTGGGATTGACCTATAAAAAAACGCTACGTCATCCGAAAGCCGACGAAAGCGCCCGGCAAGCATTTCAACAAAAAATACAACAGTATGAAAAAAAAGCAAATCTATTGTTTTTATTGATGAAAGTGGTTTTCCACACGATACCCCACGGACTCACGGCTATTCCCCAAAAGGTCAACGGTGTTTTGGGCTGAAGAACGGGGGAGCCAAGGGAAGAACAAATGTTATCGGCGCGTTATTAGGCACAACGCTGTTTCCTATCAGATTATTTGATATCAATATTAACAGCGATGTTTTCTATTCCTGGGTCACACAAGTCCTTATCCCAGTACTCCCTAAAAACAGTGTAATCGTGATGGACAATGCAACTTTTCACAAAAAACATAATATTCAACAAGTCATCATCGATGCAGGGTATATGGTGGAGTATTTGCCTACATATTCGCCAGATCTTAACCCCATTGAGCATAAATGGGCACAAGCAAAAAGCAAAAAAAGAGAGGGTGGTTGCGATACAGAGATTTTGTTCTCAGTCCATATGGTGTAATCAAAATTAAGTCGCTTGGCTATAATTTCAACATCCCCAATACCCGTCTGTATGGTTCGCTGTGGCAAATAGCCGTTACGAACGACAGCATGACGCCCGTCGTCAAGGCGGCGTTCAGCATGTTGTTGCAGCATGGCTTCGAGCTCAACCTCAACGGCGGCAGCTATCAGTTGCCTGGCACCATTACGAATGAGTTCATGCAAGGGATCACCGGCAATATCTGGTTCTGCGGAGACCTGTAGGGTAGACTTTTCCATGGGGTATCATCTCTCTGTTGTTGAAATCATCTGTTGAAATCATCCACGAAATCAATCAGCAGGATACGCCACCCTCCCCGAAACCCCGTACACCAGAAATGAGCATAACTCCCGTAACGTTCAGGTAAATCACGCCATGGTGCGCCTGAACACAGTATCCAGAACATGCCGTTGAAGATTTTTCGATGTTCTGCCCACGGCCGGCCGGCCCGCGGAGATGTCAAAACGGTTGGCAACAAGGGCTCAATGATTGCCATGCTTCATCAGAAAGATCGTAGCGAGCCATAATCAAAAGTGTCGTAGAAACAGATGGATACTATAGCTCAAGCAATTAAGGGACACAGCCTAGGAAGTGAGCAAGAAATTCCGCAGAATGCGCAGTTATTCTGAAGAGGTAATGCCGCAGGCTCATGAGCGTCATGGAACCCATATTTTAGCATTGGACCGGGTATACCAAACGCTCACAGCTCTAACTCAATATCATTCACTGGCATGCAGCAGCACGGCAAGATTTCGTCTTGCTGTACACAGGCAAGGGGTGTTTGGCGATAGGCGACGCGGCCTTTCAGCAGTCGTAAGCGGCAGGCACCGCAATAACCCGAGCGGCACTGATATTCCACGGGTACGCAGTGTTGTTCAAGCACGTCGAGTAACGAGGTGGCGCTGTCGTTGTTGACAAGCTGCGCGCCAGAGACGCGCAGTGTGATGGTTGAGTTGCTCATCAACTTAGAGCTGGAAATCACTCAGGTCGTCGGCGTTGATTTCAGAATCAATTTGGCCGACCAGATAAGAACTCACTTCCACTTCTTGCGGGGCAACCTGCACGTTGTCAGAGACCAGCCAGGCATTAATCCACGGGATCGGGTTAGTGCGCGTTTGGAACGGCAAGGGCAGCCCTACCGCTTGCATGCGAATATTGGTGATGTATTCAACGTACTGGCAGAGAATGTCTTTGTTCAGGCCAATCATCGAGCCGTCGCGGAACAGGTATTCCGCCCACTCTTTCTCCTGCTGTGCTGCCAGCACAAACAGGTCGTAGCATTCCTGTTGGCACTCTTCGGCGATTTGTGCCATTTCCGGATCGTCCTGGCCGGAACGCATCAGATTCAGCATATGCTGGGTACCGGTCAGGTGCAGCGCTTCATCGCGGGCGATCAGTTTGATGATTTTGGCGTTGCCCTCCATCAGTTCGCGTTCTGCAAAGGCGAATGAGCAGGCGAAACTGACATAAAAACGGATGGCTTCCAGCGCGTTGACGCTCATCAGGCACAGATAAAGCTGTTTCTTCAAGGCATGCAGATTAACGGTGACCGTTTTACCGTTCACCTGATGCGTGCCTTCACCCAGCAGGTGATAATAGCTGGTCAGTTCGATCAGATCGTCATAGAAAGAAGAGATGTCTTTTGCACGTTTCAGAATCTCCTCATTGGTGACGATATCATCGAACACCAGTGCCGGATCGTTGACAATATTGCGGATGATATGGGTATAGGAACGAGAATGGATGGTTTCTGAAAATGCCCAGGTTTCTATCCAGGTTTCCAACTCTGGGATGGATATCAGCGGTAACAATGCGACGTTCGGGCTGCGTCCTTGAATGGAGTCCAGCAGCGTTTGGTATTTCAGATTGCTGATGAAGATGTGCTTTTCATGTTCCGGTAGCGCTTGATAGTCAATGCGATCGCGAGACACATCCACCTCTTCTGGACGCCAGAAAAAGGAGAGCTGTTTCTCTATTAGCTTCTCGAATATTTCATATTTTTGCTGATCGTAACGCGCTACGTTAACGGACTGACCAAAGAACATCGGTTCCAGAAGCTGATCGTTTTTATTTTGTGAGAAGGTGGTATAAGCCATAGGGATGTATCTCCAAAAAGGGACAGGAGGCATTTAACTGCTTCCTGAAAAAACTAACGTAAACAATACCCTACGCGGGAAGCGGTTTAAATCTTACAGGCACCGCCTTCGCAACCGTCATCCTGCGCATCGGCCAGGATATCTTCCTGTGCGTCTTCTGCACCGTCACGGGTGTTTTGATAATACAGCGTTTTCAACCCGAACTTATAGGCGGTAAGCAAGTCAGTCAGCAACTGTTTCATCGGCACTTTTCCTGACGGGAAGCGCGCCGGATCGTAGTTGGTGTTGGCAGAAATAGCCTGATCGACAAACTTCTGCATCAGCCCAACCAGTTGCAGGTAGCCGTCATTGTTCGGCATTTCCCACAGTAATTCGTAGGCATCCTTCAGGGTTTTGTAATCCGGCACCACCTGGCGCAAAATGCCGTCTTTTGACGCCTTGATACTGATGTGACCGCGTGGTGGTTCGATACCGTTGGTGGCGTTGGAAATTTGTGACGAGGTTTCCGACGGCATCAACGCAGAGAGCGTGGAGTTACGCAGACCGTGTGTTTTGATACTGTCGCGCAGTGCTTCCCAATCGTAATGCAACGGTTCGCTGCAAATGCCGTCCAGATCGCGTTTGTAGGTGTCAATAGGCAGCACTCCACGGGCATAGGTGGCTTGGTCAAACCACGGGCAGGCACCCTGTTCGCGCGCCAGCTCGTTTGAGGCTTGCAGCAGGTAGTACTGAATGGCTTCAAAGGTCTTGTGCGTCAGATTGTTGGCACTGCCATCGGAGTAGCGCACGCCGTTTTTCGCCAGATAGTAGGCAAAGTTGATAACGCCGATGCCGAGCGTGCGGCGGCCCATAGCACCGCGTTTGGCGGCCAGAATCGGGTAATCTTGATAGTCCAACAGGGCGTCCAGTGCACGTACTGCCAGACGCGCCAAATCTTCCAAATCATCTAGGCTATTCAATGCGCCAAGGTTGAACGCGGAGAGGGTGCAGAGCGCGATCTCACCTTTTTCGTCGTTGACGTCTTCCAGAGGGTGGGTTGGCAGCGCAATTTCCAGGCACAGGTTGGACTGACGCACCGGTGCGATGGTCGGTTCAAACGGGCTGTGGGTGTTGCAATGATCGACATGTTGAATGTAGATACGGCCTGTAGAGGCGCGTTCTTGCATCATCAGTGAGAACAGATCGACCGCTTTCATGGATTTCTTGCGGATGCTGTCGTCTTTTTCATACTGCTGATATAAGCGTTCGAACTCATCCTGATCGGCGAAAAACGCGTCATACAGGCCGGGTACGTCAGAAGGGCTGAAGAGGGTGATTTCTTGTCCTTTGACCAGACGCTGATACATCAGCTTGTTCAGCTGCACGCCGTAATCGAGGTGACGCACGCGGTTGCCTTCCACGCCACGGTTGTTCTTCAGCACCAGCAGGCTTTCCACCTCCAGATGCCACAGTGGGTAAAACAAAGTTGCCGCTCCGCCGCGCACACCGCCCTGTGAGCAGGATTTCACTGCAGTCTGGAAATGTTTATAGAAAGGAATACAGCCAGTATGGAACGCTTCACCACCGCGAATCGGGCTACCCAGCGCACGAATACGACCAGCGTTAATGCCGATACCGGCACGCTGTGAAACGTATTTCACGATAGCACTGGAGGTGGCGTTAATGGAATCCAGGCTGTCGCCGCACTCAATCAACACGCAGGAGCTGAACTGACGGGTTGGGGTACGCACGCCGGACATGATCGGCGTTGGCAATGAAATCTTGAAGGTAGAAATCGCGTCATAGAAGCGTTTGACGTAATCCAGACGCGTTTCACGCGGGTAACCGGAGAACAGGCAGGCAGCCACCAGTACATACAGAAACTGGGCGCTTTCGTAGATGTCACCGGTGACGCGGTTTTGCAGCAGATATTTCCCTTCCAGCTGCTTGACCGCAGCGTAAGAGAAGATCATGTCGCGCCAGTGATCGATGAAAGCGTCCATCTGAGCGAACTCTTGTGGCGTATAGTCCTGCAATAAGTGGGTATCGTATTTGCCCAGTTCTACCATTTTGGTGACGTGATCGAACAACGCTGGTGGTTCAAACTGGCCGTAGGCTTTTTTACGCAAGTGGAAAATGGCCAAACGTGCTGCCAGATATTGGTAGTCCGGGCTGTCGCGTGAAATCAGATCAGCGGCAGCTTTAATAATGGTTTCATGGATATCGGCGGTCTTGATGCCGTCATAAAACTGAATGTGGGAGCTCAGTTCGACTTGAGACACTGACACATTGTGCAGGCCTTCCGCTGCCCAGGTAATCACCCGGTGAATCTTGTCCAGATTGATGCGTTCTTTGCTGCCATCGCGTTTGGTTACTAGCAGGCTCTGGTTCATGTGGTGTAGTACCTATCCGTTTTTCCCAATGCTATAGCGTTTTCCTCGATCGAAAACGCACACGACAGTCTAGTGCTGCGGTGTGTGGGGTGAACACTACATATAGGGGTTTTGGTTTTGAATGATAACAAGATAGTGAGAATTTTCGGCTATTGCAAGTGAACAAAACACACTGAAATTGTGGATAACATGGGGAGGAATTGTTACACACTGGCTAAACGCTTGTAACGTTGCGGCCTTAACTTTTGTCAATGGATGGGGATAAAAAAATAAAAAAATGATTGATTGCCGCTTTTTTCTGCGTACGGAAAATTCTTAATTTGATCAGCGTCTAAGGTTATGACGGTAGAAGGAATGGCAGATTGGCGACGATATCGCCAATCTGTGTTTGAAACGCTGATTGAAACTGCCGACAACCTTACTTTACCCCTTGTCATCCTCTGCGAAAGCTGGGGATCTCTGCGAGAATAAACGCGTCTCCTCTACATGAGATTCCCGCCTTCATGGGCATAGGTATCTATAGCCAAGCGACATTATTTTGATAACAATTAGCTGTATTTTTTGCCACATATCAGGGCATTGGCTGTAATCATTTTTAAGTCGGTTGGCTATATCTTTCCGCTTCGGTTTTGCTGTTCGCGTTATGATCACGGATGTTTCCCCGATCTCCATATTGGCTTTTTTCCCTTTCCAGCCAACCTGTCCGTTTGCGATAAATGGCAGATCGTCTGCAATTTCACCAATTTTACGGGTGTCACCGCCCCACTCGGCCCGATGCCCTTCCTTTCCCCGGATAAGCCAACATATTCCCTGAGAGCTTAATGTGCGCATATGCCCGATAGAGTCACCTTCACGGTCAATGAGATGAACTAACTTCTTCCCGGTATCAAGAGACTCAACGCGGGCGATATCAGCCGTCAAAGCATCCATATGAGTCAGACTCTCAGACAAGCCCTCGGTTAGCGTTGAACGACAACCTGCCCTATCGGTTAGAGTTTGAGACAGGGGCGCTATTGGTAAACCATTTGCAGCATCAACCAGTAGGCTGGTTTGTAGTTCATAACCGACGTCGCCACCATGCGTCATTTTCAAACGTTCTTCTTTCCCATTGTGGGTACGAAACTGTAAATGAGACCAGTCGTGAACGACGAGAGCGTATGGATGCGGGCTAAGTGCAACCTGCCGGAGAGCCAGCGAAATAATTGGTTCATTGAGCTGACTGAAGCTAATACGTTCATTATTAAAAAAACGCCAAACGGCCTGAATAGTGGCGAATGTTGTTTTCTGCGCGCAGGCAAGGTCTTTAACGGCTGACGCCAATGGTGCTGGGGGAGTCATGTGTTGCTTAACCAGACGCTGATAACGCCGGTTAAGGCGGGCATCAATCCCGCCGATGGATAAGTTGAGATCATGCAGCAACGCAATAGCAGATATTGGTTTTGTTGAATAAATAAAACTTTTGGGTAATCATCGGAGCAGATCAACACAGTTGTTTCAAAATCAGGTCTCCATGGCAAAACAAAATTTTAAAATCACCAACTGGCCCTCTTATAACAAGGCCCTCAAGCAGCGCTGTTCTCTAACCGTATGGCTAGATGAATCAGCCATTGCTGCATGGACGGAAAAAAACACTACTGAACGGCGTGGACAACCGCTCCACTACTCAGAATGGCCATCACCACAGTCCTGATGATGAAACACGTGTTTGGCCTTTCATTGAGGGTTTTACAGGGCTTTGGTGACTCGATTTTTAAACTGATTAAATTGTCGCTCCATTGTCCAGACTATTCGCTGCTCAGCAAACGAGCAAAAACAGTGAACATCAGCATAAAAACGCCAACCCGTGGTGAAATCTCACATCTGGTCATTGATGGAACCGGCCTGAAGGTCTTTGGCGAAGGCGAATGGAAAGTCCGGCAGCATGGTGCCGACAGACGCAGGGTATGGCGTAAGCTGCACCTGGCAGTAGACAGTGTGACGCATGAGATTATCTGTGCGGATTTGTCGCTCAGTGGTACGACTGATGCCCAAGCTCTACCGGCGCTGATAAACCAGACCCACCGGAAAATCAGAGAGGCATCGGCTAACGGCGCTTAGGATACAGTTTACTGCTATGATGCTCTGCTGAGGAAGAAAATAAGGCCGCTTATCCCGCCACGAAGGGGGGCGCAATATTGGCAAGATCGCTACCACGAGCGTAACCACGCTGTCGCAAATCAGCGCATTAGCGGTAGTAACGATATCTGGAAAAAGAAAGTGGGCTATCACCGGCGCTCAGTGGCTGAAACGGCCATGTTCCGGTTCAAAAGGCTTCTGGGTGGTCATCTAGGTCTGAGAGACTACGATGCTCAGGTGGGTGAAGCCATGGCCATGGTCAAAGCGCTTAACCTGATCACGCTATTAGGAATGCCGAACAGTATTCGCATCACGTAACAATCGACCCGTATGGGGCGCAGTCGTTACAAGTTCTGATTTATTCAACAAAGCCCTCAATTGGGTTAAGATCTGGCGAATATGTAGGCAAATACTCCACCATATACCCTGCATCGATGATGACTTGTTGAATATTATGTTTTTTGTGAAAAGTAGAGTTTTTTTATAGGTCAATCCCAGCTTTTTAAGAGCTTGCCAAATGGCCTTCTGACAAACGCCAAAACGCTCTGCACGTTCTTTTTGGTAAGCATCTGGATATGGTTCAACATCTTTTATCAACTCGGATTTATCGCTCTTTCGCTGACGCGTGGTCGATGCTTTTGACGCTATTTGATTAATCCAATGCGATACAGAGGCAGGGCCAATCCGAAATTGCTTCGCTGTTTCTCGGATACTCAACCCTTCTTCTTCCCGTGTAGATATCACTTTACGTCTAAAATCAATTGAATAGCTCATTTAAATAATGTAATTAAAATTAAGTCGTTTAGCTATAGCACCTCAATCAATACAGAGAAACCGATTGCTGCATAGAGATAGCCTTTGGGAATATGGTAGCCAAAACCGTCTGCAACCAGACTAAAGCCAATCATCAGTAGAAAGCTGAGGCAAAGAATGACGATAGTTGGGTGAGCGTTTACAAACCGGGTTAACAGCTTGCTGGCGAGCAGCATTAATCTGTATTAGTCGCGACTAGATCTGACACTGGACCTTGAAAGGTTGAGAGTTACCGGTTTTGATATGGGTGTCTCATCCTTAAACAAAACGCGAGGTAACTCTCATGCTTCATACTAACAATCCCATTATCAAACACAAAGCCGGCCTGCTCAATCTCGCCGAAGAACTCGGTAACGTATCAAAAGCCTGCAAGAGTATGGGCGGGTCACGCGATACATTTTACCGTTATCAGGAACTGGCTGCTGAAGGCGGCATTGATGCGCTGGTTAACCAGAACCGCCGGGTTCCGAACCTGAAGAACCGCGCCGACGAAGCCACTGAACGCGCGGTTGTTGATTATGCTATTGAGTTCCCGCCCCATGGGCAGCACCGGACCTGTAATGAGCTGCGTAAAAAAGGCGTGTTTATCTCCGGCAGCGGCGTGCGCTCCATCTGGCAACGACACGACCTGGAGAACTTCCGTAAACGCCTGAAGGCGCTTGAGGAAAAGGTCGCCAGAGAAGGCATTGTCCTTACCGACGCTCAAATCGCAGCCCTGGAGAAGAAGGCGCATGATGATGAGGCCTGCGGTGAAATCGAGACGGCACATCCCGGGTATCTGGCCTCGCAGGACACCTTCTACGTGGGCAATCTGAAGGGGGTGGGCCGTATCTACCAGCAGACGTTCGTGGATACGTACTCGAAAGTGGCGCACTGCAAGCTGTATACGAATAAAACACCCCTCACCGCCGCCGACCTGCTCAATGATCGCGTACTCCCGTTCTACGAGGCTCAGGGACTGCCAGTGCTGAGAATACTGACCGACAGGGGTACGGAGTACTGTGGTAAAGTGGAGCAGCATGATTATCAGCTTTATCTGGCTATCAACGATATCGAGCATACGAAAACGAAGGCGATGTCTCCGCAGACGAACGGCATCTGCGAGCGCTTCCATAAAACCATTTTGCAGGATTTTTATCAGGTTACGTTCCGCAAGAAGTTATATGGAGACCTGGAAAGTCTGCAGGTAGATCTGGACAACTGGTTGTGGCATTACAATAATGAGCGAACTCATCAGGGAAAAATGTGCTGTGGGCGTACGCCGATGGCCACTTTACTCGATGGAAAACGGATCTGGGCAGAAAAGAATCTGAACCAGATGTAATCTGACAGACACCTGTATAAATAATCGGTAACTGTCAGATCAGGTCTGAGCTAGTACAATTAATCCAATGGCGATGGTGACGGCAGACATCATCACCAGCAGATGATCCGTCATGCCGACAGCGGTAATCACCGAATCCAGCGAAAAAATGGCATCCAGAATTACAATCTGCATCACAACCGCCCAAAAGCGCGCTCTTTTACGTTGGCCATGCTGCTCCTGATCTTTGCCTTCTAACCGCTCATTGAGTTCTACCGTGGCCTTGAACAGTAGAAACAGTCCGCCAATCACCATAATGATATCGCGCGCGCTAAACGGCTGTTGAAACAGGGTGAAAAGCGGGACGGTGAGGGAAACCAGCTAGGACATAGAGGCAAGCAGCACCAGACGCATCAATAGCGCGAGTGACAGACCGACGACACGGGCACGATCTCTGAGTTTTTCGGGGAGTTTTTCCGCCAGAATGGCAATAAAGACAAGGTCATCGATACCAGTTCCAACACCACAAGCGGTGCCAAACCGGCCCAGATAGTGGGATCAGCGATCCACTCCATATAAATTTTTTCACCTTCATCAACCAGAACCGATATAGGGTAGCAGCGCAGACTGCATTGAACCAGCATTTGTGGGGGCATTGCCCGCCAAACAACATTTTCACAAAATCATTGCAAACATAATTACTTTACTTACAACTATTTAGTATTGTAACTTGCTGATTTAAAATCGCTAACTTTCAAAAAACGGTATCTCGCCACGCACAAGAGTGCTAGCATTTGTAAGGAATTATTAAATAAAACTGTTTTGTTTAAAAAGCACTCAAACATAAAAAGAAATGTGATTTCCTAAGGTTATTGCGGTTTTGTTGCGCGGGATAGGCCTAATCTGAAGATCTTTGTAAATCCACGAACTTCCTGTACAGAGTGAAATGTGCTCCATACTATACTACACTATACCATAGTTAGTGGCGTGCGCGGCACTGTAGGTTTTTTTTCTGAAAGTTTTGTGTTTTTTTGCTTGACTAGCCCGTAACAATAAATAAGTACCCAAGAATCATAATGTGGTCCACGAACGGTATTCTGTATTTTAGCAGCACGTTGGCGGCTATAAGCCAAGAGCGGTAGCGTGCCTGGTGCGAAGTAACTTCACGGTTGATGATGGTGCAAAAATGCAAGAAATTACGGTTATCTTTATAAGCGCTTTTATTGCGCTTTTTCTGGCAAGAAAAACAGCAATAAAAGTAGGGTTAGTGGATAAACCGAACTCACGCAAAAAACACCGCGGGCACATCCCCCTCGTGGGGGGTGTTTCTATTTATCTCGCCCTGTGGATCCTCTATGCCCTTCATCCTGAATGGCTACCTGATTTTTCTCTCTACATGGTCTGCGCCAGTGCGTTACTTTTTGTTGGCGTGTTGGACGACCGCTTCGATCTCCCTGTTATGCCTCGTATTTTCCTGCAAGCGCTGGTAGCCAGTATCATGATGTATTCCGGGCTTCATCTTGCGAGCCTGGGTAACATTCTGTTTGGCTATGAGCTGGTGCTTGGCTGGGCGGGCTACGCAGTGACGCTGCTCGCGGTCTGGGGCGCTATCAATGCTTTCAACATGGTCGATGGCATCGATGGCTTACTGGGGGCACTCTCTTGCGTCACCTTTGGTGCGCTAGCCGTGATGTTTTATCTGGGTGGTGAGCATGAACTGGCGCAGTGGAGTTTGTGCCTGTTGGCTGCATCCATTCCTTATATTCTTCTCAATCTCGGTATCCCCTTGGGAGAAAAATTTAAAGTCTTTATGGGCGATGCTGGCAGCACCTTGATTGGCTTCACCGTTATCTGGTTGCTGGTTGTCGCAACGCAAGGTCATGACGCCGTAATACCTCCGGTGACTGCATTATGGTTTATCGCCGTGCCACTGATGGATATGGTCACTATCATGACGCGCCGAATTCGCCGTGGCGACAGCCCCTTAAAGCCGGATCTCCAGCATCTTCACCATATTTTACTGCGTGCGGGGCTGGGGCCGCGTCAAACCCTGTTAGCCATTGTTGGTGTGGCGTTTATCTTTGCGCTGGTAGGTATTATTGGTGAGCGTGCAGGAATCCGAGAGTCTGTTATGCTTAGCCTGTTTTTACTGGCATTCATCGGCTATTTCTGGTCAATTACCCGGGTATGGCGTTTGCTGACGTGGGCTCGCCGCGGTAGCGGTCAGCCTAAGCATTTGCGCAGCAACGTGAGCCAAACGCCACTGAACAAGTAAATTACCCGTTTTTACAGCCGTAACTCATGGAATCAATAGCACCCGAATTCTTTATGATAGAGGCAGAGGATCGGCGGCAACTTATAACTTATTAAAGGTTATGGCATAAACAGGATGATAACTTACAAAAGAAAAGTGATACCCGTGATGGTATCTGTCGCGTTGCTGAGCGGTTGTACCATTTTTCCTGGTTCGCATTTGACGACCGGTGGCAAGGAAGTGATTAAACAACAGGATGCAGATTTCAACATCAGTAAACTGGTCAATGTTTATCCGATGACGCCCTACCTGATTGAGAAAATGCGGGCAAAACCGCTGGTAGCTCAAGCAAACTCAGCACTGGATCGTGAACTGCAAAGCTACGAATATCATATAGGCGTCGGTGACGTGCTGATGATTACCGTATGGGATCACCCTGAATTGACCACCCCTGCAGGTACTTACCGTGCAGCAGCAGATACTGGCAACTGGGTACACGCTGACGGCACTATTTTTTACCCTTATATTGGCAAAGTGACTGTTGCGGGTAAAGCAGTCACCCAGGTTCGCGATGAGATAATGCACCGCTTGGCGCAATACATTGAATCTCCACAGGTGGAAGTGAGCATTGCCGCATTCCGCTCGCAGAAAGTATATGTTTCTGGTGAAGTGGCGACTTCTGGTCAGCAGGCTGTCACTAACGTGCCGTTAACTATTCTGGATGCCATCAATAAAGCGGGTGGGCTGACTGAAAACGCTGATTGGCGTAATGTGGTGCTGACCCACAACGGGCAGGAAAAACGTATTTCCCTTCAGGCGTTGATGCAAAACGGCGACCTTTCTCAGAACCAACTTCTTTACCCCGGCGATATCCTTTATGTGCCACGCAACGATGGTCTGAAGGTGTTTGTGATGGGGGAAGTAAAAAAGCAAAGCACGCTGAAAATGGACCGCAGCGGCATGACGCTCACCGAAGCGCTCGGCAATGCGGAAGGGATGGATCAGGCGATGTCTGACGCCACCGGTGTGTTTGTTATTCGCCCGCTGCGCGGTACACAAGGCCCGAAATTAGCCGATATCTACCAGTTGAATACTGCGGATGCTACATCGCTGGTGATGGGGACGGAGTTCCAGCTGCAGCCCTATGATGTGGTTTATGTAACGACCGCACCTCTGGTGCGTTGGAACCGCGTAATTTCGCAATTGGCTCCAACCATATCAGCATTTAATGATCTAACCGAAGGCGCGCTGCGTGTGCGTACTTGGCCGTAATCGTTCACGGATACGCGAAGAACGTCATGTTTGATTCCATTTTAGTAGTATGCGTCGGCAATATCTGCCGCTCCCCGACTGGGGAGCGGTTATTAAAACAGCTATTGCCAACTAAAAAAATCGCTTCGGCTGGACTTGGCGCTCTGGTTGAGCACTCCACGGACAACACTGCCAGTGATGTAGCCAGTGCGCACGGCCTTTCACTGGAAGGGCATTCAGCCCAACAGCTCACCAAATCCTTGTGCAGAGAATATGACCTGATTTTGGTGATGGAAAAAGGCCACATCGATGCAGTGGGGCGCATGGCACCGGAAGTGCGTGGCAAGACCATGCTGTTTGGCCACTGGCTGAACCAGAGAGAAATTGCTGACCCTTATCGCAAAAGCCGTGAAGCTTTTGAATTTGTTTATTTGCAACTAGAGCAGTCGGCCCAAAAATGGGCGCAGGCTTTAAATCGATAATTTTCAGAGAAACCGATGGCAGAGAAAAATTCAGTGAAAACGTCTGAAACTGATCGTTCAGATGAGATTGATTTGGGGCGATTGCTTGGAACCCTGCTAGATAATCGTTGGTTGATTATTGGTGTAACGGCGCTGTTTACCATAGTTGGTATTATGTATGCCATGCTGGCTACACCAATTTATAAAGCGGATGCATTGATACAGGTAGAGCAAAGCGGTGGCGATTCACTGCTTAAAGATATCTCCAGCATGTTGCCGGATTCAAAACCGCAATCAGCGGCTGAAATCGAGTTAATCAAGTCGCGTATGGTAATGGGAAAGACTATTACTGATTTGGCATTAGATATTGATGTGCGTCAGAAATACTTTCCCATCATTGGTAAAGGTATTGCGCGCTTAACGGATGCTCTGCCAGGCCAAATTGCTGTATCTCGCCTTGATGTCCCTGAAAGTTGGCAGGATGAACCACTGACGCTGAACGTTATCGATAAAGAGAATTACACTTTAACGGGAGGGGGCACCGTTTCTTTCTCCGGTAAGGTGGGACAGGTAGAGAGTCATAATGGTATTGATCTCTTGGTAAGTGATATTCAAGCTAAGAACGGTACCGTTTTTCGCCTAAGAAAACTTAATCCGTTAACAGCAATTAATGCATTATTAGATGATTTTACTGTTGCTGATAAAGGGAAGGATACCGGTGTTTTGGGGTTAAGCTTAGAAGGTGAAGATCCTATCTTAACCACCAAGATTCTAAACAGTATCAGCCAGAACTATCTGCAACAAAACGTTGAGCGTAAATCAGAAGAAGCAGGGCGTAGCCTTGAGTTTTTAAAAGAACAGTTGCCAAATGTGCGTGGTCAACTGAATGATGCAGAAAATAAATTAAACACCTTTCGCCAACAAAATGACTCTGTTGATCTTTCGTTAGAGGCGAAAGCAGTTTTGGATACCATGGTATCTGTTGAATCTCAACTTAATGAATTGACGTTTAAAGAAGCAGAGATCTCCAAACTCTATACCCGTGAGCACCCTGCCTACCGTGCGCTGATGGAAAAACGCAAAACCTTGCAGCAAGAGCGCGATAAGCTGAATAAGCGTGTAGGTGCCATGCCGAAAACCCAGCAAGAGATTTTGCGTTTAACCCGTGATGTGCAGGCGGGGCAAGAAGTGTATATGCAACTACTGAATAAACAGCAGGAACTGAGCATCAACAAAGTCAGCACAGTGGGCAATGTACGTATTATTGATAAGGCGGTTGTGCAGCCTAGACCCGTTAAACCTAAAAAGCCATTGATTGTGTTGCTGACGATGATTTTAGGTGGGATGGTCTCCACGGCATTTGTGATTTTGAAAACCCTATTGCACAAAGGAATTGAAAGCCCAGAGCAACTAGAGGAGTTGGGCATTAACGTTTATGCCAGTGTACCTCTCTCTGAGTGGCAACAGAAGAAAGACAAAGCGTTGTTGGCCAAGGGCAAGGAAAGCAACACCCTTTTTACAGAACTGCTTGCTATAGGTAACCCGACTGATTTAGCCATTGAGGCCATCCGCAGCTTACGCACCAGCCTGAACTTTGCCATGATGGAAGCTAAAAATAATGTACTGATGATTTCGGGTGCCAGTCCCTCTATTGGTAAAACGTTTATCAGTGCCAACCTAGGGGCTGTTATCGCTCAGGCGGGGCAGCGTGTACTGATCATTGACTGTGATATGCGCAAAGGCTATGCCCATGAGTTGATGGGGGTACAGAGCAACAATGGGCTTTCTGATATTCTCTCCGGGCAGATCCAAGCCAAAGATGCGGTGCGTAAAACTTATATGGAGGGTATGGATTTTATTCCGCGTGGTCAGGTGCCACCGAATCCTTCTGAGTTATTGATGCATGGTCGTTTCGCCGAATTTATTAAGTGGAGTGCTGAAAATTATGACTTGGTACTCCTAGATACCCCACCTATTCTTGCTGTAACGGATGCGTCCATTATTAGTCGCCATGCGGGCACATCCTTACTTGTTGCCCGTTTTGAGATGAATACGGTAAAAGAGATTGAAGTGAGTATTCGTCGCTTTGAGCAGAATGGCGCAGAAATTAAAGGTGTAATACTTAACGCAATTTTTAAGCGCGCAGCTGGTTATTATGAGTATGGTAATTACAACTCTTTATTATACATGTGAATATAAAGCTCATAAATAAATGAGAGTAATAGCTGCCAGTCTGCGTAGGTGGCGGGTTGGTGGCCTTTTTGGGTACATTCATCTATGGAAAAACCATTAATAAGTGTCATCATACCAGTTTTTAATGCTGAGAATTATATTAAAGAAGCAGTAGAATCAATCATTCAACAGTCTTATACAAATATTGAAATTATCATTATTAACGATGGCTCCGTTGATGGTACATCTGAAATTCTAAATAAATTGAACGATTCAAGGATTAAGATATATGAGAGATATAATAAAGGGTTAGTATATACTCTCAATGAACTCGTTCAGTGTGCTAAAGGAAAATATATTGCAAGAATGGATGCAGATGATATATCCATGCCCAATAGATTAGAGGAACAAGTTAAATATTTGGAGTGCGGTTTTGATATTGTTGGTTCGAATCTCGTAAAGATTGATAACAATAATCAGACAATAGGTTATTCTAAATATCCTTTAACACAAGATGAGATAATGTCATATATACCATTTAACTCCCCATTTTCTCATCCAACAGTAATGGCCAAACGGTGGGTATATGAGTTGAAATATAAAGATGAATATTTTATGGCGGAAGATTATGCTTTGTGGTTAGAAGCAATATTCTTTAATGGTGCAAAGGTTTTGAATATAGAAGCCCCATTGTTAAACTACCGCATTCATAAAAATAGCGTATCAAGAAAAAATATGTATGCACAACTAGAAAAAGCATGTGATGTAAGGAGAAAATATATCACTGATCACATTATAGAGAATACTTATGGAAACGCAAAAAAATTTGTGTTTAGAGGTAAGAAAAATAATGTTATTGGTTTTTTTATAGATGGGTTGAAATACCTAAAAGTTAAACCAGATTTTTTTAGAACGAAATTGTTTTTTAAGATAATGATTATGCAGATGAGAAGTTTTTACAAATCATGATGTCATTGATAAAAAACATATTCTATTTAGGTGTTGTAAAATTTTCACGGTTAATTATACCATTACTTATAATTCCAGTCTTGTCTAATGTTTTTTCAAAAGAGTATCTGTCATATTATTTTACGGCAAATCTAGTAGCTGCTTGGGTTGCTATTATAATAGATTATGCTTTTGACTATTCAATGGTGAGGAAGATAACAGGCAAAGCAGGTAAGAATAAGTTTACACATAATGCTTTAGTCGGTGTTCTGCATGTAAAAGTGATTGTATTGATTTTTCTCACAATTACTTCTCTAGCATATTCCTTGTATGATAACATCGGGTTATATGTTTTTTGGGGAGTGCTATTGGGTGCGGCACAGTCATTCTCGCCTGTCTGGCTATATATGGCTGTAAATAAGGTTTTGAAAGTTAGCGTTGTGACACTTTTAGTTAATCTAGTATTCTTACCATTATGCTTATTAGTTTCTAATGACCAGGGACTTTGGGGTCTTCTGCTTGGATTAGTGTTGCTGAGGCTTTCAGGAGCAATTTATTTAACATTACCATATCTGTCATTGTATAATGTTGTACTGTCTTCAGCGAAACTTAAGAGTTATTTTATTTGGGGATGGAGTATGTTTAGATTCCAGGCATTAGCTTCCCTATATACGTCTTTTCCTGGTTTCTATTACACATTAGTTGGATCGCATTCTGGCATCACAGCTTTTGGTATCGCTGATCGTGTTACAAAGGCTGGTGGTGCAGCATTGAGTCCCATAATACAAGCTGTTTACCCTTTCATTTGTCGTATGATAAATACTAAAGATGATGAGTTGAAGTCTAGAAGAAAGTTTTTAGCATGTTTCCAGATAGGATCTGCTGCATTATATGTTATTTTTATCTATCTATTCTCTGAGATAATCACAAGTTATCTTATTGCTGATTGGATGTATGCTGAAAAGATTCTTAAAATATATAGTTGGTCAATATTCTTTGTTTCAATTAGTAATGTATATGGTGTTCAAGGTATATTAGCATTAGGTTATATAAAGCCTTTTAACAAAGTTATTCTTGCCGTTACTATTACACATTTTCCTTTGTTGATTATTCTTTCAAAATATTATGATGGGTTAGGTGTTGCGTATTCAATTGTTATATCTGAATTTATTTCAGCATTTTTAATGTTTTTATTATATCGGGTGTTGATAAAAAATGATTAGAAATATTATAGCAATTATCCGGGCGCGGTTATGGTGTCTTTTACATCATGTTAGTATGCCTATTACATCAACGATAGGTCCTAATTCATTGTTAACGTATGCAAGAGGGAATTTTCGTTGCTATGGCCGATTGGTCGCAAGAAGTGGATTAAAAGTATGTGTGGATGGCGGAAATATTATTATAAAAGGGAATGTTTTTTTTAATAATGATGTATCCATAAATTCTATGGATAAAATTGAAATAGGTTCTGGATGTATGTTTGGTGAGGGAGTAAAAATTTATGATCATGATCATAATATTCAATGTGATGTTGAGTACTCAAAGTCAGGATTTAATAAGGCTGAGGTTATTATTGGAAATCGAGTGTGGGTTGGATCAAATGTTGTTATATTAAAAGGCGTTATTATCGGTGATGGGGCTGTAATCGGTGCTGGTTCTGTTGTAACAAAAAACATCCCGTGTAATAAAATATTCATATCAAAGTAAATGAACTAGGCTGTGTCCCTTAATTGCTTGAGCTATAGTATCAATCTGTTTTTACGACACTTTTGATTATGGCTCGCTACGATCTTTTTGATGAAGCATGGGCAATCATTGAGCCCTTGTTGCCAACCGTTTTGACATCTCCGCGAGCCTGCCGGCCGTGGGCAGAACATCGAAAAATCTTCAACGGCATGTTCTGGATACTGTGTTCAGGTGCACCATGGCGTGATTTACCTGAACGTTACGGCCCATGGAAAACCGTTTATAATCGTTTCAATAGATGGTCAAAGTCTAGAATCATTAACATTATTTTCAATAAGTTACTTTCATTTCTTGATGCTCATGGACTTGTTGACTGGTCAGCCACTGCGCTGGATGGCAGTAATATCCGTGCGCTCAAATGTGCGGATGGCGCTCAAAAAAACATCTCGATATTACCAACGATAATAGCCTGGGTCGCTCACGAGGTGGTTATGGCACCAAAATCCACATGGCGACTGACGGAAGCGGCATCCCGTTAAATATCGTACTGAGTGCTGGGCAGAGTCACGAAAGCCTGTTTGCGTTACGACTCCTGGACGGAATTGGCGTGCAACGCCAGAACGGCAGCATGAAGCGTCGTGGCCATGCAGTACTGGCTGACAAAGCCTACTCTGGGAATGCACTACGTAACGAGTTGAGAGTTATGCTCATTTCTGGTGTACGGGGTTTCGGGGAGGGTAGCGTATCCTGCTGATTGATTTCGTGGATGATTTCAACAACAGAGAGATGATACCCCATGAAAAAGTCTACCCTACAGGTCTCCGCAGAACCAGATATTGCCGCTGATCCCTTGCATGAACCCATTCGTAATGGTGCCAGGCAACTGATAGCTGCCGCCGTTGAGGTTGAGCTCGAAGCCATGCTGCAACAACATGCTGAACGCCGCCTTGACGACGGGCGTCATGCTGTCGTTCGTAACGGCTATTTGCCACAGCGAACCATACAGACGGGCGGGTATTGGGGATGTTGAAATTAAAGTGCCTAAGCTCAGGGAGCGCAGCGGCAACGGAATATGCTTCAACAGCGCGTTGTTGCCGCCTTATCTGAAACGTGCAAAAAGCGTCGAAGAGTTGCTACTATGGCTGTACCTGCGAGGCATATCCACCGGTGATTTTCACGAAGCCCTGAGGGCGCTGCTCGGTGAAAAAGCGAATGGCCTCTCTGCCAGTACCATCAGCAGACTGAAACAGCAATGGCTTGAAGAGCACAGGCAATGGTGCCTGCGTGATTTAAGCGATACGCGCTACATTTATTTCTGGGCCGATGGCATATACAGCCATGTCAGGCAAGATGATCGCCTTTGCCTGCTGCTCATTATCGGCGTCACTGAGCATGGACGTAAGGAGCTGGTTGCGGTCGAAGATGGTTATCGAGAGTCAGAAGCAAACTGGGCCGAACTTCTTAATGGCCTGCGAGCACGTGGCCTAACCGTATCTCCGAAGCTGGCTACGGGAGACGGTGCCCTTGGTTTTTGGAATAATGGCAAAGATATTCCCGGACACGCAGCACCAACGCTGTTGGGTGCACAAAACCGCTAATGTGTTGGCTTCACACCCCAAAGCCATGCAACCGAAAGTTAAGGCTGAGCTGCGGGAGGTTTGGCTAGCAGAGAGCCGCGATGCCGCTAATGAAGCCTTTGATGTTTTGTTGGCAAGGTTTTCAGCGAAGTATCCTGCAGCGATGAAGAAGCTGGAGAAAGCTCGAGAAGAACTGCTGGCATTCTACGACTTCCCGTCAGAGCACTGGGCGTCAATAAGAACGACAAATCCGATTGAATCGGCTTTTGCGACTGTGAGGCTACGAAGCAGAGGCGCGAAGAACGGTGGTTCGAGAGAAACAACCCTGTCAATGGTATTTAAGCTGCTCCAGTCTGCTCAGAAAAGCTGGAACCGACTAAGAGGATTTGACCTGCTGACCCTGGTTGTAAGCAACGTCCAATCTAAGGATGGAGAACAGATTCATGAAGCATCAGAGCGGAACGTAGCCTGATCGCCATACACCAGATTTGCTAATAACTCCGAGTTGAAAAAAAGAGGGATAAAAACGGTTATTCCCCGAAAATCAAATGAAAAACTGGCTTCAGATGGACGCTCGCAACTTGATCGTGATGCTTATCGCCGTCGCAACGTTGTGGAAAGGTGTTTTGGCCGTTTAAAGGAATATCGACGGATCGCCACACGTTATGAAAAAATGGCAAGAAACTATCTAGCAATGGTGAAACTGGGCTGCATCCGCTTGTTTTACCGCCGGTTACGCAATTAAGGGACACAGCCTAGTTCCAGATTTGGACTGGTGCTTCTCATGCCCGAGGTGATGGGTCATTTCAGCATTAAGGGCAGCTTCAACGCTGAGCTTTTTCAGCAGGCTGATCAAACTGGTTGAGAGCGTCAGGGGTTTTGAGATTTTTGGCCAGCTCGTTAGCCAAAGCCTGTAACTGTTTTTCGTCCATAAAGTAACCTGCTTTTGATGTTGGATTGAACATATGCTTTGTTGAATAATAGGTAATCATGCTGTTTTTCCATGCCAGTTTTGGTTGAAAATGCTTCTCATCTCAGGTGTACACTTTTCTCATGAGGCCTAACTGCATGATTTTACGTTGCGAGGATCCGTCGTTTCGCTGGGCTGCCAGCATAAAATCTATTTATTCAACAAAGCCTTGAACATATCAAAATCAGGCAATTACACAATCTCGTGTACAGGCTCCAAATAAGATGAGTTCATTAACTATATATATTTTGCTATTTTTTAGCGTCTTTTCAATAAGAGTTCCTTTTTTTTATAATTCAACAGTATTAGCTTTTATCATATTATCATTTTTATTGTTATTCTTAAACACACGTAAATTGGTAATAAATTTTGGAATATTTAAGAGTAAAATATTTATTCTTCTTTTCCCATTATATTGCTTATTATTTTTGTTTTGTTTCATATTTCCATATTACCATGACACGAATGACTACAGTAAACATTGGGCACTTTTATCGCAGGTCTTTTCTATAATAACTATTTATTTATTAGCCCAGCTTGCTAATAAAAAAATCAATGATGATCTTGTGTATTTTAGTGCCAAAGCAATATTTGTTATTTACACTATTCAAGCATTTTTTGTGTTGATTTGTTTTTTATTTCCGAGTGTTAACGAATTAATGGAAATTTTCAGGTCACCAGATGGTACTCAATATGATAGTTTTGGTAGGTATGAGGGGGTTAAGAGGCTATCTTTATCTGGCGGGCAATACTTTACACTATCAGCATCATGGGTAATGTCATTTATTATTACATCATTTTATTTCAAAGAAAATAAAACAACTCCTCTGTTAATCATTACCTTTCTTATAGCGTTTTTGTTTGCAGGAGTAAGTGCTGGTAGAATAGTTTTTTTGGGATTCTTTTTTTCAATTTTTTTCTTGGCCAAGGATTTATTTGTCAGGAGGGTTTTAGTCACTATATTGGCATGTTTCATGATGTCAATAACATTTTTTTACTTATTCTCATCATATACAGATAATTTTAATAGATACATAAATTTTGCCTTTGAGCTATATTATAACTGGAAGCAGCATGGAAATATGTCAAGTGAATCCACTGACATTCTTAAATCAATGTACTTCACTATTGATCTTGATACATTCTTATTTGGGCATGGCAGATATATGCAAGACAATGGATTGTATTACTTAAATACAGATGCCGGATATCTGAGGATGATATTATTTTACGGTATTTTTGGACTGTTACTAAATATAGTTATTGATTTGATAAAGCTTTATTTAATAACGGTTTATTCAGGTTATAGGTTGAATTTTGTAGCGATCCTTTTAGGTGCATCTTTATTTTTAATTCATGTGAAAGGTGAAACGTTTAACCATATAGTTTCTGTGCAAGCTATATTATATTGGTTGCTTTTTTCTTGCTATTTTTATAATAAAAGAGAAAGAATTATAATCAAAGAGAAAGAATTATAATCAATGCGTATAAAAATATTGTTTTATTGTAAAGATTTTTACCCAATGCATAATGGGTATGCCAATGCGTATAAGTATTTACTTGATTCGCTAAGCAAGGCGCGTAACTATGATTTAACTGTATTCACTACTACCGATCTTTTAGATTGTCAAGAGATTAATATTGATGACGTGGTAATTATTCGAGAAAACGCTCTATCTAAAATTAAGTATATACGATATGTCCTCAATGCAAAAAAAATAGCGCAGAAATTAAATTTTATATGTAAACAAAAAAAAATTGATTTACTATTTATTGAATCAGGAGATGAACCATTAATTATACGATTTTTAGATAAAAAAATTCTTCCCAAAACGATTGTTAGATACCACTCTACGAGTGATACTGAATATACAGAGTTTTTTCCTGGGATAAACAATAAAATTAATAAGTTTATTCAAAAAACAATCATTCCGTCATATCTTGTCAATTATTGTTCGACTAATGATTATCATATAAATTTTTTAAAAAAAAGCTTTCTGAAGGATAATGAGTATCTTATATCTAATAAAAATTTTTTCAAAATACCTAATACATTAAATATAGATATAAAAACATCAAGTGATGTGTTCAAGAAGAAGAAAAAGATTTTTATATTGGGCCGTATGAATAAAGAGGGTTTTTTGCAGAAAGGATTTAAGGATATTTTATATGCATTGTCTGGACTTAAGAAAAGTGATTTAAATGGATATTCTTTTTTGATTGTTGGTGATGGTATCTTCTATGAAAAAATTGAAAAAATGTTTCTTAATTCTGCGATTTCTGAATCAGTGAGTATTGTACGACAAATGCTTCATTGTGAAGTTCTTTCTTATTTATCAGAAAGTCGAGCCGTAATTTTAGCCTCGCGTTTTGAAGGGCATTCCATGTTTGCATTAGAAGCGATTGCATCGGGTTGTATTGGCTTGTTTTCAAAAGCTGGTGCTTTGCCTTTGATGGTACCAAATGATCGTTTTTTATTTAATACACAAGACTCTTTTGATTTACTTCAGAAAATAAAGATTTTCTTAAACCTCGACGATGATGAAATTGAAAAATGCTGTATTGAGCACTCTAAATGGTTTGAAAATAATTTTTCGCAATCCAAAGTATTAGAATATTTTGATCATGCTGTGAGCTGTATTAATGAAAAATAAAAAAATACTATTCCTTGATGCGTTTAGTGCCAAGGTGTCTGGCGCACAAAAAGTTGCGTTTAACATATTCAATTCACTCATCGCGCTAGATTTTGATGTTGTTACTGTACACCGTTGTGCGCCTAATCCAGTCGCTGATTTATATGATGGAACAAGCTGTGAAAAACTATGCCTTCCTTTTGAATTTTTTTTAAAGAAAATCTTTGGAAACGGCAACTTTGATGGTAAAACGCAATTGCTTAAATTCTTTCATATAATTAAATACTTTTTCTTTTTGATACTAATTAATCTTTGGGTAATATACCGAACCAAGCAAAAAAAATGTAATTACATATATACATATGATATTAGAGGGTTAAGTCTAGCATGTTTATTTTCAAAATTATTTGGCATTAAAGTTATATGGCATTTACATGGAGAAATTAAAAACTCTTTTATTTTAAACTTAATAATAAAAAACTCATGCTATAGAATAATTTGCCCATCAGAATATATTAAGAATACGATAAAAAATGATACTGCATCTGTGATTCTAAATGGATTTTATTTTCCTCCATACTCAATCGTAGAAAAAGAAAAAAATGTAGACGAAATTAATATACTTTATGTTGGTGCACTAACACCACAGAAAGGAATTCATTTCTTAATAGATGTACTCTCTCAAAAAGAATTCTTAGAAAAAAAAATAAAATTAAAGATTGTAGGTGATTATATAGGTCATCTATGGTACTCAAAATTCATTAATGAGCTTATCGATAAGTCTTTAGTCCAAGTAGAGATGGTCGGTTGGCAAAATAATGTTGCTAATTACTATCTATGGGCAGATGTAGTTTGCTTTACATCTTTAGAAAGAGGCATCATAAATTATGATGGATGCAATCATTACTTTAAGTCTAGCGAAGCTCTACCAACAGTGTTGATTGAAGCGATTGCCGCTGGTAAGCCTGTTGTATCCACAATAATTGCAGGTAGTCCTGAAATTGTGAACCATGGCTTCACTGGCTTTTTAGTAAATGAAGACATTGCTCAATATGGAAACGCTATACTTAAAGCTAGAAACTTAAAAATTAATTGCAGTGATATTGATGCTCATAGAGAAAAATTTTCACTGGAAAAGATGAAAACCGAGATCAAAAGATTGTTCTGTGAGGAGTAGTATGCCAAGTATTTCTTATAAAATATTTTCAACTGTACTAGCTCGGACTCCGCTGAAATTTAATATTTTCGTTCTCTATTTTAGAAGATTCAAAGAATTACCCAATTTAAAAATGCCAACAACATTTAATGAAAAAATTCAATATAGAAAGATTCATGACAGGAATCCATTACTTACGATAATGGCTGATAAATTAGCCTCGAAAATATATGTCCAAGAGAAAACAGATAGCGTATATATACCAAGAGTATTATGGGAAGGGATCTCTCTAGAATCTCTTTACCATGAAAAATTGCCCTCAAACTTTGTTATTAAAGCTAACCATGGAAGCCAAACAAATCTTTTTATTAAAGATAATCAACTTCCACCATTACATGAACTTGAAAAATTGAGACAAAAATGGTTTTCGCACGATCAGGCTAGAGTCCTTGGGGAGTGGGCATATGCAAACATACCAAGAAAAATTTTTATTGAAGAGTTTATGGAGTTTGAAGGATCAGTCCCTGATGATTATAAATTTTTTGTATTTCACGGGAAGGTAAAACTTGTTCAATTCGATGTTGGAAGATTTACTAATCATCAACGTTCAATACTCGACCCTGAATGGAATGAGTATGATCTTGAGTACAGTTACCCTAAAGTAACACCTCTACCACCAAAACCTTTTTTTTTGGATGAAATGATTCTGGCAGCCGAAAAAATTGCAGAAGATATTGATTTTGCGAGAGTTGATCTTTATTGGTTTGATCAGAAAGTTACTTTTGGTGAGATAACCTTATATCCTGGTGCCGGCTTCGAAAAATTCCCTGATATATTTTACGATGAGTTATTTGGATCTTTTTGGTAATGAATATGAAAAAAATTAATGGTAGTGTTGAATATGATTTCATAATTGTGGGTTCTGGTCTATTCGGTAGCATATGTGCATATGAACTCAAAAAAAAAGGGATGAAAGTTCTTGTTTTGGAAAAAAGAGAACATATAGGTGGTAATATTTATACAGAAAACATGGAGGGTATTCAAGTTCATAAATATGGTGCCCATATATTTCATACTAATGATCAGGATGTTTGGGACTACCTAAATCAATTTGTTAAGTTCAATAATTTTGTTAACGAGCCGATAGCAAATTTTAAAGGGAAAATATTTAATCTTCCTTTTAATATGAATACATTTTATCAGATGTGGGGAGTTACAACTCCTAAGGAAGCAAAGGATAAAATTGCTGAACAGCAAGAGGAATTAGTTGGGATTGAGCCTAATAATTTAGAACAACAGGCCATAAAATTGATTGGGCGCGATATTTACGCTACCTTGATTAAAGGCTATACAGAGAAACAATGGGGGCGTAGTGCTACAGAATTACCCCCATTCATTATCAATAGGTTGCCTGTAAGATTTGTATATAATAACAATTACTTTTCAGATAAATTTCAAGGAATCCCTATTGGTGGGTATACAAAAATAATAGAGAAGTTATTAAACGGTATCGATGTTCTACTAAATGAGGATTTTAATCTTAAACAAGATTTTTACAGAAGCAAGGCAGGGAAAATTATCTACACTGGACCAATAGATCAATTTTTTAACTATAAATTTGGCCATCTAGAGTACAGGAGTTTGAAGTTTGAGACTGAAGTTTTAGATGAGGAAAATTATCAAGGTAATGCTGTTGTTAACTATACCGACTTTGAAGTTCCCTTTACAAGGATAATTGAACACAAACACTTTTATTTTATAAATTCTAAAAAAACAATTATTTCAAGGGAATATCCTATTGAATACAAGTCGGGCTTGGAACCATATTACCCTATTAATGATAAAAAAAATCAAGAAACATACTCTTTATATAGAAATTTAGCCAAGCAAGAAGATTCTGTCATTTTCGGTGGGCGTTTGGCTGAATACAAATACTATGATATGCATCATGTAGTAAGACTTTCTTTAAATTTGATCTCAAAGTTGTGAATTGATATGATAACAATCGCTATTAGTGCTAATACAAGTTGGTATATATACAACTTTAGAAGAAATACAATTCTTAAATTGTTTGCACTTGGGTATAAAGTGTTAATCATTGCACCTAAGGATAGCTATTCAATTAAACTTATTGATCTAGGATGCGATTTCATTAGTGTTGATATACAACAAAGAGGAAAGAATCCTTTAAAAGACCTACTTACTTTATGGGGGTTTTATAAAATATATAAAAAAAGCAAACCAGCTTTTGTATTAAACTTTACTCCCAAAAATAACATTTATAGTACTTTAGCTGCATCCTACTTAAAAATCAATGTCATAAATAACATTGCTGGTTTAGGGAGTGTATTCATTAATGATAGCATGACCAATAAAATTGCACGTAAACTTTATAAAATATCGCAACCAAGAGCTAATAAAATATTCTTTCAAAATAAAGATGATAAAGAGTTTTTTTTGTGCAAAGGGATTGTTAATGAAAATATTATCGATTTATTGCCAGGGTCGGGTGTTGATCTTGAACGTTTTTCTTTTTCACCAGCACCGAATGATCAAGTGGTCAGATTTATATTAGTAGCTAGAATGCTTTTTGATAAAGGTATTAGTTATTATGCCCGTGCGGCACATAAACTTAAAGATATATATGGTGCTGAAGTTGAGTTCTATCTGTTAGGCTTTATTGATGGAAAACACTCTGGTGCTATTGGTAAGGAACAAATATCCTCATGGGTAGACACTGGATATATTAATTACCTTGGTATATCTGATAAGGTAGAGGAAGAAATTGGTCGTGCTGATTGTGTTGTATTGCCATCTTTTTATAGGGAAGGTGTACCGAGGTCTTTGCTTGAAGCAGCAGCAATGGGGAAACCAATAGTAACTACTAATAATGTTGGTTGTAAAGAAACAGTCGAAGATGGAGTCAATGGTTTTCTATGTGAGCCTAGATCCGCTGAAAGTTTAATTCATGCGATGGACAGAATAATCAAACTATCTCATGAACAGCGACTTGCTATGGGGCACAAAAGCCGAGAATTGGTTGAAAGAAAATTTGATGAAAAGTTTGTTATCGAGAAATATATTAACGCAATTAAAGATGTAACTGCCTAATCATGTAACGTATTTTTATTGGCTTTGTTGAATAATAGTGAGTCATGCTGTTTTTCCAGCCAGTTTTGGTAGAAAATGCTTGTCACCTCAGGTTTACAGTTTTCTTATGAGGCCTAACTGCATGATTTTGCGTTGCGAGGATCTGTTGTTTCACCGGGGGTGCAGCATAAAATATGTTTATTCAACAAAGCCATTTTTATTCTAAAAGAAAAATTCTATGAAATATTTTATAACAGGTGCGGCTGGATTTATTGGGTTTCAAACGGCTAACTCATTACTTCTAAATGATAAAAATCAAGTTTGGGGGGGGGATAATTTAAATGATTACTATGATATTTCCTTAAAAAAGGCTAGATTGAAAGAGATCTCTCATCACTCTAAATTCAAATTCAGTATTTTAGATATTTGTGATAAAATATCTCTTGATGCAATGTTTGAGGATAATAAATTCGATTTCGTTATTCACCTTGCTGCACAAGCAGGGGTGCGGTATTCATTAGAAAACCCCTCGGCTTATTCAGATAGTAACTTGGTTGGATTTTTAAATGTACTTGAGTGCTGTCGTAAACATCAAGTTAAACATTTGGTATATGCATCATCAAGTTCAGTATATGGTCTCAATGAAAAAGTCCCATTTTCTACAAAGAATACAGTTGACCACCCCGTATCACTGTATGCGGCAACAAAGAAAGCCAATGAGTTGATGGCTCACGCGTATTCGCATTTGTATAATATTCCTACCACAGGCTTGCGTTTTTTTACAGTTTATGGCCCGTGGGGACGCCCCGACATGGCATTATTTAAATTTACTAAAAATATATTGAGTAATAAGCCAATTGATATTTACAATAATGGTGAGCTTAGTCGCGATTTTACCTATATTGACGATATAGTAGAGGGGATTATTCGAATTATCAATATTATTCCTGAGCGAGATGATTGCTGGCGCGTTGAGACTGGCAGTCCGGCAGCAAGCTCTGCTCCTTACCGTGTTTATAATATTGGAAACGGTAGTCCAATAAAATTGATGGATTTTGTTATAGCTTTGGAAAAAGAATTAGGGATTGAAGCAATTAAAAATTTCTTACCAATGCAATCAGGGGATGTTTATAAAACTTGGGCCGATACTGAAGCCTTCTTCTCTGTAACAGGTCACCAGCCTAAAATTAACCTCGATGAGGGAGTGCGTAAATTTGTCTCTTGGTATCGTGAATTTTATCAGAATTGAATGGTTTTTTATCTTAATCAAATGCTAGGCTGTGTCCCTTAATTGCGTAACCGGCGGTAAAACAAGCGGATGCAGCCCAGTTGCACCATTGCTAGATAGTTTCTTGCCATTTTTTCATAACGTGTGACGATCCGTCGATATTCCTTTAAACGGCCAAAACACCTTTCCACAACCTTGCGACGGCGATAAGCATCACGATCAAGTTGCGAGCGTCCATCTGAAGCCAGTTTTTCATTTGATTTTCGGGGGAATAACCGTTTTTATCCCTCTTTTTTTCAACTCGTTACGTAGTGCATTCCCAGAGTAGGCTTTGTCAGCCAGTACTGCATGGCCACGACGCTTCATGCTGCCGTTCTGGCGTTGCACGCCAATTCCGTCCAGGAGTCGTAACGCAAACAGGCTTTCGTGACCCTGCCCAGCACTCAGTTCGATGTTTAGCGGGATGCCGCTTCCGTCAGTCGCCATGTGGATTTTGGTGCCATAACCACCTCGTGAGCGACCCAGGCTATTATCGTTGGTAATATCGAGATGTTTTTTTGAGCGCCAGCTGTACATTTGAGCGCACGAATATTACTGCCATCCAGCACAGTGGCTGACCAGTCAACAAGTCCATGAGCATCAAGAAATGAAAGTAACTTATTGAAAATAATGTTAATAATTCTAGACTTTGACCATCTATTGAAACGGTTATAAGCGGTTTTCCATGGGGCGTAACGCTCAGGTAAATCACGCCATGGTGCGCCTGAACACAGTATCCAGAACATGCCGTTGAAGATTTTTCGATGTTCTGCCCACGGCCGGGCGGCCCGCGGAGATGTCAAAACGGTTGGCAACAAGGGCTCAATGATGGCCCATGCTTCATCAGAAAGATCGTAGCGAGCCATAATAAAAAGTGTCGTAAAAACATATGGATACTATAGCTCAAGCAATTAAGGGACACAGCCTAGTTATTGTAATAAGGGTTGAATAAATGAAAATCGCAATTGTTGGTACAGGCTATGTTGGCCTTTCCAATGCTATACTGCTGGCACAGCATCATCATGTTATAGCATTAGATATAGTTGATGAGAAAATAACACTCTTAAATAATCGCAAGTCCCCAATAGCCGATAGTGAAATAGAGAATTTTCTATCAAGCAGAAAACTTGACTTTAAGGCTACGGCGGATAAATCGCTTGCTTACACTGATGCTGATTTCATCATTGTAGCAACACCCACTGATTACGATCCAAAAACGAACTATTTTAATACTAAATCGCTCGAATCTGTAATTCGCGATGCGCTGACGATAAATTCAATGGCGTTAATTGTTATAAAGTCTACTATACCTGTAGGTTATACTGAAGAATTACGCAATAAATTCGGTACTGATAACATAATTTTCTCCCCTGAGTTTCTGCGCGAAGGTCGTGCGCTACACGATAATCTTTACCCATCACGTATCGTCATCGGTGAGCGTTCACAGCAGGCTAAAGAATTTGCCAACCTGTTACTTGAAGGTGCAATCAAAAAAGATGTGCCGGTCTTATTCACAGACTCAACTGAAGCAGAAGCCATCAAGCTGTTTTCTAATACCTATCTGGCAATGCGCGTAGCCTATTTCAACGAACTGGACAGCTATGCTCAGATTAACGGTTTGGATAGCAAACAAATTATTGATGGCGTAGGGTTAGATCCACGTATTGGCAGCCATTACAACAACCCGTCTTTTGGCTACGGTGGTTATTGCTTGCCTAAAGATACTAAGCAACTACTCGCTAACTATGCCAGTGTGCCAAATAGTCTGATTAGCGCGATTGTTGAAGCAAACCGTACTCGCAAAGATTTTATTGCTGATTCCATTATTGAGCGTGATCCTAAAGTGGTAGGCGTTTATCGCTTGGTGATGAAAGCAGACTCAGATAATTTCCGCGCATCGGCTATTCAAGGCGTGATGAAGCGTATTAAAGCCAAGGGTATTGAGGTTGTTGTTTACGAGCCAGTGCTTAAGGAGGAGACATTCTTCCGTTCTCGCGTTATCCGCGATCTTGAAGCATTCAAAGAAATGGCAGATGTGATTATCTCTAACCGTATGGCACCGGAATTGGCAGATGTCGCGGATAAGGTGTATACTCGCGATCTGTTCGGTTCAGATTAATAAGTTTGCAATAAAAGTGCAGATTTGCGAACACGCATTCAGTTACTGAAGCAGTAAACCCCTTGCCACCCACCGCCGATGGCGGTATTGTTAACGTGCACCTGCAAATTCAGGTGCCAAGATTGGAACCCTGCCTGACCTTATTGACGACACCAAGCGCGTTTGTGCTCTTTTTTGTCGTGCGCTTAGCTGCAATTCTATGGTGGGCCAAGCGGGGGCATCCCAAGATGCGCCGGTGTCAGTGAGGTCGGTAGTTCCAACCCCGTCCGGTCCCACCACCCAAGAGATTGGAACTTCTGGTGGTGGGTAAATACGATACTCGCTGGAGGCTGCCTTGTCAACGCCAAGATTATTGGCCGTTTTTCGCCATTTTTAATGTCCGCTATTGCTCATTAATGTTGCCCGCTTTCCGCCATTTCATCATCACTGACTGGTGTGGCGTTTTTTTGCCAGCACTCCGGCTTTGCGTTTTTCCTTTAACCGGTAGCTTTCTCCTTTGATGTTCAGTGTGGTTGAGTGGTGTAGCAGCCGATCCAAGATTGCTGTTGCCAGCACGTTATCGCCGAACATCTCTCCCCAGTCGGCGAACCCTTATATTTGACGTCAGCACGATGCTCGCTTTTTCATACCGACGGTTCAGCAACCGGAAGAACAGACTGGCTTCCTCACTGCTCATCGGCAGATAGCCTATCTCATCCAGTATCAGTACCCGGGCGTAACCAAGCTGCTGTAGCTGTGTCTCCAGCCGGTTTTCCTGCTTTACCTTCATAAGTGTGGCGATCAGCTTATCCAGTGGCATGAACAGCACCCGGTGACCGGCATCAGCCGCTTTGACCCCCAGTGCTACTGCCAGGTGCGTTTTGCCCACACCTGGCGGCCCCAGCAGGATCACGTTTTCGCTACGCTCCACGAACGCCAGCCCGACCAGTTCCCGGACGACCTTACGATCGATACCTGGCTGGAAGCCGAAGTCGAACTACTCCAGCATTTTGACCCACGGGAAGCGGGCCTGTTTCAGCCGGGACTCCATACCGCGCTGATGTCTCCCGTTCCATTCCTGTTTCAGCGCCATGCACAGGAACTCGCGGTAGTTCAGCTCTTTTTTGGCCGCCTGCTCCAGCAGGCTTTCGACGTGGTAGCCCAGATGTTCCATTTTCAGATGACCCAGCAGTATCTCCAGTTCATGCATCACAACAGCTCCTCATACGCACTCAGCAGCCGATGTTCCACCTGACTGACCTGCTGTCAGAGCGGGGCGTAGTGCTCCGGCACGGTCTGACAGCCGGATGTAGCCGAACAGAGCCGGCGCGATGCCACCTGCTGCTCATTACAGTAGATCCTCAGTTCATCATCCAGCGAGATCCGTATTGAGACCGGGTGGCCACACAGGCTTTCCGGCACGCTGTAACGGTTCCCACCAAGCTCTATATAGCCATCCCAGGAGACATGCCGGATATCGAAGTAACGGGTATCAAAGTCAGTATCCGGTAACGGCTGCAGATGCACCTGTTCCTGCGTGAAGCGCTATTCCAGTGTCTGCCTGAACTGGCGAAGTTCCCTCCTGTCGGCAACGTCAGCCATCCACTGCTCCAGTAACTGATTATAGCCAACCGACTTAAAAATGATTACAGCCAATGCCCTGATATGTGGCAAAAAATACACCTAATTGTTATCAAAATAATGTCGCTTGGCTATAACATGGGCGAAGCTGTCGAACCGGCGGTACCGGACGAAGAAGTTCTCCTTGAGGTATTTTACCATCCGCTCCACCTTACCTTTGCTGCTGGCCCTTCGCGGGCGGCAGGCCCGTGGCAGGAAGCCATAGTGATCAGCCAGCAGCAGGAGCCCGAAGTTGAACACCACCTTCCCGTTGTTATTTTTCAGCACTGCGGCTTTCTGGTTATCGACCAACACGGTTTTCACGCTGCCGCCGAAGTAACGGAAGGCGCGAACCAGTGACTCATAGGTATATTCAGCATCCTGTTTTGGTGCCGCGAAGACATGGAAGCGACGTGAGAACCCGAGCGTGTTAACCGTGAAGTTAACCCTGCATCGTTGCCCGGCAACCTCAGCCTCAACTTCCCCCAGTCATGCTGAAGCTGCTAACCGGGCTGAGTTTCGAAGCGAACCGTTTTCTTCGATGGCCGCATCTTACGTTTGGGCTGGATGTAGTAACGCAACATGGAGCGTCCACCGGTATAACCCATCGCTTTAATTTCCGCGAGGATGACCTCGCCGTTCCAGACGTTCTCTGCCAGACGCATGTCGATATAGTCCATGAACGGCCTGAGTTTGGCCATTTTGTGGCGTGTTTTTCTGGCCGGAGGTTCCGGGTATTTCAGGTAGCGTCTGACAGTCCGCTCAGAGCAACCAACCTGAGTGGCAATATCGACAATATACGCACCCTGCTGGCGCATTTGCTTTATCATGTAAAAGTCCTCTCTGCTCAGCATGCTGATGTCCTTTCTGGTGTGAAAACCTCAAGGAAACAACATGTTGGGTGGAGCGGACAATCCAAATGGTGAATTACCGTCTTATATAGCCAAGCGACTTAATTTTGATTACACCATATGGACTGAGAACAAAATCTCTGTAGAGCCTGTTTAAGATTTTGTGTAAATGCCTTTCCTCAGAAGTGACCGTCAAGACGGTCACCGAACTCGATAATAAAGCGACTCATTGCCATACGCCAGTCCTGTAAGGGCATCGTCCATTTCTGTGATGCCGCCTGGATTGCCAGCCATACGACCTTCTTCACCGAGTCATCAGTCGGGAACACCTTGCGTTTCTTGATTGCATGCCGGATAGCGGTGATCCCATGTCCCACCGATACCCTGCATCACGTCTCCAGCGCCTGAAGCGCGGCCTCTTCGGTTGGAGCCTGATACACTGCTTTGAGGTCGCGTGTTACCGCCTTATAGTCCTTCCAGGCAACGAAGCGCAGACTGTTGCGCACCATGTGCACGATGCACAACTGGATGCGGGCTTCCAGGTAGACCGTGTTGATGCCATCCGGGAACCCTTTCAGGCCGTCCACACAGGCAATGAGGATGTCGGTCAGGCCACGGTTTTTCAGTTCTCTCAGCACGTTCAGCCAGAACTTTGCGCCTTCATTTTCGACCAGCCACATCCCCAGTAGCTCTTTCTGGCCTTCGATATTGATACCCAGCGCCAAGAACACAGACTTATTGATAACGCGGCTGTCCTGCCGGACTTTCAGAACGATACAGTCAAGGTAAACAATGGGATAAACCGCATCCAAGGGACGATTTTGCCATTCAACAACCTGCTCCATAACGGCATCGGTGACCTTCGATACCAGGGCGGGTGAGACATTCACGTCATATACCCAAACGACTTAAAAATGATTACATCCAATGCCCTGATATGTGGCAAAAAATACAGCTAATTGTTATCAAAATAATGTCGCTTGGCTATACATTTCTTTGAACGCAGCGGCAATTTCGCGGGTGGTCATCCCTTTGGCATACAACGATAAAATCTGGTTATCCATCCCGGTGAGCCGGGTCTGCTTCTTCTTCACCAGCTGCGGTTCAAAGGAACCATCACGATCACGTGGTGTACGCAGTTCCAGCGGACCATCGCCGGTGGTAACAGTTTTTGTGGAGTAGCCATTGCGCGTGTTAGTTCCAGATTTGGACTGGTGCTTCTCATGCCCGAGGTGATGGGTCATTTCAGCATTAAGAGCAGCTTCAACGCTGATCTTTTTCAGCAGGCGATCAAACTGGTTGAGATTGTCAGGGGTTTTGAGATTTTTGGCCAGCTCGTTAGCCAGAGCCTGTAACTGTTTTTCGTCCATAAAGTAACCTGCTTTTGATGTTGGATTGAACATATCAAAATCAGGCAATTACACAATCTCGTGTACAGGCTCCTTGGTTACGATCTTGATTGTACATTTCATGATTTGAAGGCTAAAGGTATCTCGGATTACATGGGTAGCACAAAGGATAAGCAGCTATTCAGTGGACACAAATCTGAAAGCCAAGTCTTAGTATACGACAGGAAGGTAAAGGTTACCCCCTCTTTAGATGTACCTGAGATTAAGCCAGAGAAGCGATAATACGCTAGCAATACGCTAAGTGGCGTTTTCGGCACCTATAGAGGTCAGATAATCCATTGATAAATATGGCAGGGGCGGAGAGACTCGAACTCCCAACACCCGGTTTTGGAGACCGGTGCTCTACCAATTGAACTACGCCCCTAAATAGGGTGGCGGAACGGACGGGACTCGAACCCGCGACCCCCTGCGTGACAGGCAGGTATTCTAACCGACTGAACTACCGCTCCACCGATACTTTTTCATTACCAGACACCGTCTGATAATCAATATAAAAACCTGGCAGTTCCCTACTCTCACATGGGGAAGCCCCACACTACCATCGGCGCTACGGCGTTTCACTTCTGAGTTCGGCATGGGGTCAGGTGGGACCACCGCGCTATCGCCGCCAGGCATATTCTGTTTTATCTTACCCGTCCTCACGGACCAGCAAGACCAATCTGTCTACAAGCTGAACTTCACGAGTTCTGATTCTCTACACCAACACCAAAACACCTTCGGCGTTGTAAGGTTAAGCCTCACAGGTCATTAGTACTGGTTAGCTCAATGCATCGCTGCACTTACACACCCAGCCTATCTACGTCGTCGTCTTCAACGACCTTTCAGCGTCCTCTAGGGACAAGGGAGAACTCATCTCGGGGCAAGTTTCGTGCTTAGATGCTTTCAGCACTTATCTCTTCCGCACGTAGCTACCGGGCAATGCCATTGGCATGACAACCCGAACACCAGTGGTGCGTTCACTCCGGTCCTCTCGTACTAGGAGCAACCCCCCCCAATTCTCCAACGCCCACGGCAGATAGGGACCGAACTGTCTCACGACGTTCTAAACCCAGCTCGCGTACCACTTTAAATGGCGAACAGCCATACCCTTGGGACCTACTTCAGCCCCAGGATGTGATGAGCCGACATCGAGGTGCCAAACACCGCCGTCGATATGAACTCTTGGGCGGTATCAGCCTGTTATCCCCGGAGTACCTTTTATCCGTTGAGCGATGGCCCTTCCATTCAGAACCACCGGATCCTAAGACCTACTTTCGTACCTGCTCGAGCCGTCACTCTCGCAGTCAAGCTAGCTTATGCCTTTGCACTAACCTCCTGATGTCCGACCAGGATTAGCTAACCTTCGTGCTCCTCCGTTACTCTTTGGGAGGAGACCGCCCCAGTCAAACTACCCACCAGACACTGTCCCCAGTCCGGATTACGGACCCAGGTTAGAACATCAAACATTAAAGGGTGGTATTTCAAGGTTGGCTCCATGCAGACTGGCGTCCACACTTCAAAGCCTCCCACCTATCCTACACATCAAGGCTCAAGGTTCAGTGTCAAGCTATAGTAAAGGTTCACGGGGTCTTTCCGTCTTGCCGCGGGTACACTGCATCTTCACAGCGAGTTCAATTTCACTGAGTCTCGGGTGGAGACAGCCTAGCCATCATTCGCACTTCTGATACAGCCAAGCGACATTATTTTTTTGCCACATATCAGGGCATTGGCTGTAATCATTTTTAAGTCGGTTAGCTATACCTTCAGCAAACCTCACAGTTCAGAGCCTGTTTAAGATTTTGTGTAAACGCCTTTCCTCAGAAGTGACCGTCAAGACGGTCACCGAACTCGATAATAAAGCGACTCATTGCCATACGCCAGTCCTGTAAGGGCATCGTCCATTTCTGTGATACCGCCTGGATTGCCAGCCATACGACCTTCTTCACCGAGTCATCAGTCGGGAACACCTTGCGTTTCTTGATTGCATGCCGGAGCACGCTGTTCAGTGATTCTATAGCGTTCGTCGTGTAGATTACCTTGCGAAGTTCCTGGGGGTACGAGAAGAATGTCGACAGGTTGGCCCAGTTTGACTGCCAGCTCCGGCTTATCTGCGGATAGCAGTGATCCCATGTCCCACCGAACGTCTCCAGCGCCTGAAACGCTGCCTCTTCGGTTGGAGCCTGATACACTGCTTTGAGGTCGCGTGTTACCGCCTTATAGTCCTTCCAGGCAACGAAGCGCAGACTGTTGCGCACCATGTGCACGATGCACAACTGGATGCGGGCTTCCGGGTAGACCGTGTTGATGGCATCCGGGAACCCTTTCAGGCCATCCACACTGGCAATGAGGATGTCGGTCAGGCCACGGTTTTTCAGTTCTGTCAGCACGTTCAGCCAGAACTTCGCGCCTTCATTTTCGGCCAGCCACATCCCCAGTAGCTCTCTGACCTTCGATATTGATACCCAGCGCCAGGAACACAGACTTATTGATAACGCGGCTGTCCTGCCGTGCTTTCAGAACGATACAGTCAAGGTAAACAATGGGATAAACCGCATCAAGGGGGCGATTTTGCCATTCAACAACCTGCTCCATAACGGCATCGGTGACCTTCGATACCAAGCGGGTGAGACATCCGCGTCATACAGTTCTTTGAACGCAGCAGCAATTTCGCGGGTGGTCATCCCTTTGGCATACAACGATAAAATCTGGTTATCCATCCCGGTGAGCCGGGTCTGCTTCTTCTTCAGCAGTTGCGGTTCAAAGGAATCATCACGATCACGTGGTGTACGCAGCTCCAGCGGACCATCGCCGGTGGCAATAGTCTTTGTGGAGTAGCCATTGCGCGTGTTAGTTCCAGATTTGGACTGGGGCTTCTTATGCCCGAGGTGATGGGTCATTTCAGCATTAAGGGCAGCTTCAACGCTGATCTTTTTCAGCAGGCGATCAAACTGGTTGAGAGCGTCAGGGGTTTTGAGATTTTTGGCCAGCTCGTTAGCCAGAGCCTGTAACTGTTTTTCGTCCATAAAGTAACCTGCTTTTGATGTTGGATTAAACATATCAAAATCAGGCAATTACACAATCTCGTGTACAGGCTCATTTAACGCGTTAGCTCCGGAAGCCACGCCTCAAGGGCACAACCTCAAAATCGACATCGTTTACAGTGTGGACTACCAAGGTATCTAATCCTGTTTGCACCCCACGCTTTCGCACCTGAGCGTCAGTCTTCGTCCTAGGGGCCGCCTTCGTTACCGGTATTCCTCCAGATCTCTACGCATTTCACCGCTACATCTGGAATTCTACCCCCCTCTACGAGACTCTAGCTTGCCAGTTTTGAATGCAGTTCCCAAGTTAAGCCCGGGGATTTCACATCCAACTTAACAAACCGCCTGCGTGCGCTTTACGCCCAGTCATTCCGATTAACGCTTGCACCCTCCGTATTACCGCGGCTGCTGGCACGGAGTTAGCCGGTGCTTCTTCTGCGAGTCACGTCAATCAGCAAGGTTATTAACCTTGCTGCCTTCCTCCTCGCTGAAAGTGCTTTACAACCCGAAGGCCTTCTTCACACACGCGGCATGGCTGCATCAGGCTTTCGCCCATTGTGCAATGTTCCCCACTGCTGCCTCCCGTAGGAGTCTGGACCGTGTCTCAGTTCCAGTGTGGCTGGTCATCCTCTCAGACCAGCTAGGGATAGTCGCCTAGGTGAGCCATTACCCCACCTACTAGCTAATCCCATCTGGGCACATCTGATGGCGTGAGGCCCGAAGGTCCCCCACTTTGGTCTTGCGACGTTATGCGGTATTAGCTACCGTTTCCAGTAGTTATCCCCCTCCATCAGGCAGTTTCCCAAGCATTACTCACCCGTCCGCCGCTCGTCACCCGGGGAGCAAGCTCCCTTGTGCTACCGATCGACTTGCATGTGTTAGGCCTGCCGCCAGCGTTCAATCTGAGCCATGATCAAACTCTTCAATTTAAAGTTTGATTTGCTTCTACTCGAGAAGCGATGCTCAAAAAATTATTACTGTTAGTTCGTAATGAATTAACTGATGTTCACTCTTCTTAAGCCCTGAGGCTTTACGATAAAGTCCCGTGAGGGCCCACACAGATTGTCTGATTAATTGTTAAAGAGCGTTGCCACATCTACCGTGGCACGGGAGGCGTATACTACGCTGCACCGCTGAAAAGTCAACGTTAATTTTTCAATTTCGCGTTTAACTTTCCGACTGTTACCGCAACTGCGTGTCGCTGTTGCCGTGTCAGTGGTGGCGCAGTATAGGGATTTCCGCGCAGCCTGCAATAGGTATCTTGAATAAAATTGACTGTTTGCTGAATTCCACAGCAAAACCCCGCTTTATACCAACTTTTGCACAATGTTATCCACAAATGAGATTCTCCCTAAAATTAGACGAGCATCACGCAAACGTTTTCGCTACAATTCTCCCGCGCAAAATTACCGCACAAGAACAGAATAGGAATGCAGTTTTATCCAGATAAAGATAAAAACAGCAAAACTTCATTCATATACTGTTCTTTTATGCCTAAGGGATACATCACCATGTCACAACCTCGTCCTATCCACCGCGCTTTACTCAGCGTTTCTGACAAAGCCGGTATTGTCGAATTTGCTCAGGCGCTTTCTCAACGTGGCGTGGAGCTGCTTTCCACTGGCGGTACTGCCCGCCTGTTGGCTGATGCGGGTTTACCCGTCACTGAAGTGTCCGACTATACGGGCTTCCCAGAGATGATGGATGGTCGCGTTAAAACCCTGCACCCAAAAGTACACGGCGGGATCCTGGGTCGTCGCGGCACGGATGACGCCATTATGGCAGAACATGACATCAGCCCCATTGATATGGTGGTGGTAAACCTGTATCCCTTCGCGCAAACGGTGGCCCGCCCCGATTGTTCACTGGCTGATGCCGTCGAAAATATCGATATTGGCGGCCCGACCATGGTGCGTTCCGCCGCCAAGAACCATAACGATGTCGCTATCGTGGTAAAAAGCAGTGACTACACTGACATCATCAACGAAATGGATGCCAATGCGCGTTCCCTGACGTTAGAAACTCGCTTCAATCTGGCGATTAAAGCCTTTAAACATACCGCGGCCTACGACAGCATGATTGCCAACTACTTTGGCACGATGGTTCCTCCTTACCACGGAGAGACAGATAAGCCGGCCGGCCACTTCCCGCTCACGCTGAACCTGAACTTCATCAAGAAGCAGGACATGCGTTACGGCGAGAACAGCCATCAGCAGGCCGCCTTCTATATTGAAGAGACGCTGAAAGAGGCCTCTGTTGCGACAGCAGAACAGTTGCAGGGTAACGCGCTGTCTTACAACAATATTGCTGACACCGATGCGGCACTGGAGTGCGTAAAAGAGTTCGCCGAACCGGCCTGCGTCATCGTGAAACACGCCAACCCCTGTGGCGTTGCTATTGGTGAGTCTATTCTGGCGGCCTACGAGCGCGCTTACAAAACCGACCCTACCTCTGCATTTGGCGGCATCATCGCATTTAACCGCGAATTGGACGAAGTCACCGCGCAAGCGATCATCACTCGTCAGTTTGTAGAAGTGATCATCGCGCCCTCAACCAGTGCAGCGGCCTTGAAAGTAACAGCGGCAAAACAGAACGTGCGCGTCCTCATTTGCGGCCAATGGCAGCAACGCGTTTCCGGGCTGGATTTCAAACGCGTCAACGGTGGCCTGCTGGTACAGGATCGCGATCTGGGCATGGTTGATGCGGGTCAACTGCGCGTTGTCACAGAGCGTCAACCGACAGAAACCGAACTGCGCGATGCACTGTTCTGCTGGAAAATCGCGAAGTTCGTCAAATCCAATGCCATCGTCTATGCCCGTGATAATATGACTGTCGGCATCGGTGCAGGACAGATGAGCCGCGTCTATTCCGCAAAAATCGCGGGAATTAAAGCAGGTGACGAAGGATTGCAGATTGAAGGCTCCGTAATGGCCTCTGATGCGTTCTTCCCGTTCCGTGACGGTATCGATGCCGCCGCCGCCGTTGGCATTACCTGTGTGATTCAGCCGGGAGGTTCCATTCGTGATGACGAGGTTATCACCGCCGCTAACGAACACGGCATTGCCATGATCTTCACCGACATGCGCCATTTCCGCCACTAATTCAGGATATGACACAGATGAACATTTTAATCATTGGTAATGGCGGGCGCGAACACGCGCTGGCGTGGAAAGCCGCCCAGTCGCCGCTGGCAGATAATGTCTATGTCGCGCCCGGTAATGCGGGTACGGCACGTGAGCCTGCGCTGCAAAACGTGGCGATCTCCGCTACCGATATTCCGGCGCTGGTTGCTTTTGCCCAGGAAAAACAGATTAGTTTGACGATCGTTGGTCCTGAAGCACCGCTGGTGATTGGCGTGGTTGATGCTTTCCGTGCTGCGGGTCTGACGATTTTTGGCCCGACTCAAGCTGCCGCACAATTGGAAGGCTCCAAGGCCTTTACCAAAGACTTCCTAGCGCGCCAGCAGATCCCCACCGCGTTCTACCAGAATTTCACCGAGGTTGAGCCTGCACTAACCTATGTGCGTAAGCACGGTGCGCCTATCGTGATCAAGGCTGACGGCCTGGCGGCGGGCAAAGGCGTTATCGTTGCCATGACGCAGGAAGAAGCGGAAAACGCGGTTCAGGATATGCTTGCAGGCAATGCGTTTGGTGATGCCGGGCACCGTATCGTCATCGAGGAGTTTCTGGAAGGGGAAGAGGCCAGCTTTATCGTCATGGTCGACGGCGATAACGTATTGCCCATGGCCACCAGCCAAGACCACAAACGTGTGGGCGATAAAGACACTGGCCCGAACACGGGCGGTATGGGCGCATACTCTCCTGCCCCGGTGGTGACCGATGAGATCCACCAACGCGTGATGGATCAGGTGATTTGGCCAACCGTACGCGGCATGAAGGCTGAGGAAAACACCTATACCGGTTTCCTGTATGCCGGGTTGATGATCGATGACGCGGGCCAACCTAAGGTGATCGAATTTAACTGCCGCTTTGGCGATCCGGAAACACAACCGATCATGATGCGCCTGCGCTCGGATCTGGTGGAGATGTGTCTGGCAGCCTGTGAGGGCAAGCTGGATCAGACAACGTCCGTCTGGGATGAGCGCCCGGCGCTGGGCGTGGTGATTGCGGCAGGCGGTTACCCCGGTGACTACGCTTCCGGCGATGTCATCAGCGGCTTACCACAGGAAGAAGTGGAAGGCAGCAAAGTGTTTCAGGCTGGCACCGCACTGCGTGGAAATGACGTAGTCACCAGCGGTGGGCGCGTGCTGTGCGTGACCGCCTTGGGTAGCACTGTCGCACTGGCGCAGCAGAAAGCGTATGAGGTTGCCAAAGATATCCGCTGGAACGGCAGTTTCTACCGCAATGATATCGGCTACCGCGCCATTGCTCGTGAGCAAAAGCAATAATGCGGGAGTGATAGGTGGTATTCCCCTTCTTCGTCCTCGGCGTAGGCCGGGGACCTCTGGCAGAAGAAACGCGTTTAACCTGTGAGAGATTCCCGCCTACGCGGGAATGACAAAGAGTATGCAGGAACGACAAGAAGTAGGCGGGAATGACGGGTAGATTTAACCCTACTCGCTGGCAAACGGCTTCCATTGGCACAAGTCTTCCTCAGCCACCAGCAGCAGTTGCGTTCCCGCAGGGGCATCCAACCACACCACGCGCAGCGTGACATCGGGGCGATGCTGTCGCTGTTCCGCTATCCATCTCAGCGAGAGCAGATCAAAATCAGGGCTGACATTCTGCCCATCACAGGTGAGCACGCGATTGCCCTGTAGCACCCCCTGACGCAGTTTCACACTGCCAGTGCGTAACACCTCGCTGAGTTCCAGCACCCGCTTGGCATCAAACTGAAACAGCGCTATCTCATCGTCAGACACGCTTTCACGCCGATCGTCGAGTTGCCGTTGCATAAAGCTCACCGTGCCATCGTCAGCAAAACGAAGATGGAGGCTTTCCGGATGGGCACAACGATAACTGCGCTTTATTTCACGCAGATGGTCTTGAACAAACAGATAACGCGTTTCCACCCCGTGCAGATTGGGCCACAGGTTATCATCCTGCAACGCATTGGAGAGCGTCACTAACTGCGTGCTGTGTTGTTGGCTGTCATCCTTGCGCCACACGCGCACCACCGCACGATCGCCTACATAGCCAGTGGAGGAGGTCGTTGGCGGTGGTGAATGGCTGGAACAGGCGGTGATCAATCCGGCGATAACCACCGAGCCCAACCTGCGCCACAAAAGCAAAAGGGGCGCTAACGCCCCTTTGCTTGAATCCTTCACTGGCATTCGCTTATTTAACAGCGTCTTTCAGTGCTTTGCCCGAAACAAATGCCGGGACATTCGCCGCAGCGATTTTGATTTCTTTACCCGTTTGCGGGTTGCGGCCAGTGCGCTCGTTACGATGGTTCACTTTAAACGTACCAAAACCCACTAATTGTACTGCATCGCCTGCTTTCAGAGACTCAGTTACCGCGGCCAGAGTGGCTTCTAACGCTGTTTTAGCCTGAGCCTTGGACAGGTCAGCTTTGTCTGCAATCACATCAATCAGTTGAGTCTTATTCATAAGTTATCCTTACAGTGTGTTTATCGCTTGCTTAGCATCGAGTGCGACGGATATGCTCAAAAGCACTCTCCTGCATACACGCACCGACAGCCACTTTTTTACGCCCCCCAAATGTAGACCAGACAGGGGGCGGATGTGAAGCCCTTCAACTTGTCATTTAGGGCCTTAAATCACGTTTTATCGCCTTATTGGCCTAAATTTATGCCAGTATTGCTGCTTCCCGCAGGTAGGCGCGCAGCCCTTTAATCAATTCCAAATCACGCTCTTCGCATGCCGCCAGCAACCGAAAAATCTCCCACTGAATGTCCCATTCTTCTTCGATCGCGGGCAACATGTAGAGTTCTTCGTCCGTCATTTCACGGCCAGCTTGTGTCATTTCCAGCATCGCTACCGTGCGAATGGAGGTTTCGCTAATGGCAATCGCATGCTCGAGCGCGGCACCACTCAGCTTGCGAATGAATCAGTTCACCCAATGCAATGCATGCGTCAATGGCCGGATAGACACCGTATAAATCGTAATCATCCGCGGAGGGAATAGCGTCTTCCCATTTCTCCAGCTGGCTGTCGAAATTGACCTTGGCCTCTTTCACCACCAGCACTTCCCACACCAGATCGAGGATGCGGCGATACAGTTGCGCATCACCAAACTCGGTCTGGCGGCAGAATTCATAATAGTTCGGATACATACGCTCGCAAAGGCAAGCCATAAAAGTCACGTGCTGCCAGCTTTCCAGCTTCTCTAGGCGCAGGTGAATAGGATTAAGTAACATCGTCGACGCTAATTATTTTTAATGGCAGGCAGTGTACCTGAAAATTTTGCCTTGCCCTATGCCTGAATTCTTAAACTTACCGCATCCCGCCTGCATTATTGCGGATTTTCATGCAGCCAGCGTTGAAAGGCTGGCCGTTGTGAGGCAACGGCGTCCGCCTAACGCGTGGGTTCGGGTAAACGATAGCCCTGCTGGGAGCGTTTTACCCACATCAGCGCGCTGTTCAGACTCACTCGATGGCCGGTTGAGATAAAGAGCGGATTACAGGGTGCCTTGCTACGCCACACCCAGCCAATCTGTTCGTCATGGTCCATCAGCGCGCTTTGGCTACCGGCGGCTTCAGAAAGCGGGGCACTCTGACCACACAGCCGTTTTTTAGCCACGCCAATGGTCGGGACATCCATCAATAACCCAAAATGGCTGGCAACGCCCAACAGCTTGGGATGTGAAATACCGTGACCGTCAACAAACAGCAAATCATGCTTCTGCACCAACTGTTCCCACGCGGCCAACAGGCCAAGACACTCACGAAAAGAGAGCAACCCCGCCACATAGGGCATTACCGTCGGGATACGGGCAATCTGGTACTCAACCAGCTGAAGTGAAGGGTAGTGCAATATCGCAATCGCCGCCCGCGTCACCGTGCCCTCTTGCTCGAACCCGACATCAGCCCCTCCAATAAACCTGGACTCGACAAAGGGCAGGCTGTCAACATGCACGATCTCCTGCGCCCGCCGTTTCTGCTCCGCTTTCAATGCTTGCATATCCATCACCCTACTCCTTAAGGCGCGTCCAATCTTGATGATGGCGATTATTGATGGAACGGACGCGACAACCGGTGCACCGCATCCACAAAGGCACCGGCATGTTCCGGTGGCACATCCTGATGAATCCCGTGTCCCAAATTGAACACGTGGCCATTCCCCTGGCCGAACGCGGTCAAAATCGTCTCAACTTCTTGCTCGATACGCGCAGGTGGCGCATAGAGCATTGACGGGTCCATATTGCCTTGCAGCGCCACCTTGTCCCCAACCCGCATCCGCGCCTCACCAATATTCGTGGTCCAATCCAGACCCAGCGCATCGCACCCTGTCGCTGCCATCGCTTCCAGCCACTGACCGCCGCCTTTGGCAAACAGCGTCACCGGTACGCGCCGCCCCTCATGCTCACGCAGCAAACCGTCCACAATTTTGTGCATGTAGTGCAGTGAAAACTCACGGTAATCGCGCCCGCTCAACGCTCCGCCCCAGGTGTCGAAAATCATCACCGATTGCGCACCGGCCTTGATCTGCGCATTCAAATACAGAATCACACTGTCAGCCAGCTTATCCAGCAGCACGTGGAGCGTCTGTGGCTCAGCAAACAGCATTTTCTTGATAACCGTAAACGCCTTACTGCTGCCGCCTTCCACCATATAGGTTGCCAGCGTCCAGGGGCTGCCGGAAAAACCGATCAATGGCACCGCACCGGCCAGTTCGCGGCGAATGGTGCGAACCGCATCCATCACGTAGCCCAGCTCCTGTTCAGGATCGGGAACGTGCAATCGCGCCACATCCGCAGCGGTTCGAACCGTATGGGTAAAGCGCGGTCCTTCCCCCGTTTCGAAATAGAGTCCCAACTCCATGGCATCCGGCACGGTAAGAATATCGGAAAACAGGATGGCGGCATCCAGCGCATAGCGCCGAAGCGGTTGTAGCGTAACTTCACAAGCCAGCTCTGGATTTTTGCACAGCGACATAAAATCACCCGCCTGTGCGCGCGTTGCTTTGTACTCTGGCAGATAGCGACCTGCCTGGCGCATCATCCATACCGGCGTAACATCAACGGGTTGGCGCAGTAGCGCGCGCAGATAGCGATCATTTTTCAGGTCTGGCATGCGGTGTCCTTTTGTCATCCTAAGAGAGGGTCAAAACGCGATAACGAAACGATTGGCGCGAAGTGTAGCACGCCAACGACGCTATTCCTGCCCATCGCGACACAGTACTACAGTGTCTTCAATCAAACGTCGCGCGACCGTACCCGGCGGCGGGAGAATCGGCAGTTGATCGTAGCGGAACCAACCGGCATCTCTGAGCTCTTTGGGATCGTGGCGTAGGTCACCGTCGGCATACTCCGCCATGAATGCCATCATCAGCGAATGCGGGAACGGCCAAGGCTGTGAGCTGATGTAGCGCAAATTTTTAATACGAATATTGCTCTCTTCCATCACTTCACGGGCGACTGCCTGTTCGAGCGTTTCTCCCACTTCCACGAAACCTGCCAGCACGGTATACATATTGCCGCAGTGACGTTGGTGTTGCGCCAGCAAGATCTCTTCGCCACGCCGGATCGCCACGATCACACACGGGGCGATTTGTGGGTAATACCGCTCTTTACACTGCGGACACAAGCACGCCAGCTCCGTTTTGCTGTGCACCATTTTCTGCCCGCAATAGCCGCAAAACTGGTGCGAATGATAAAACTCGGCCAGTTGTACACCGCGTCCTGCCAGTTGAAACAGCGCCACGTCTTCATCCAGCAGTTGGCGTACAGAATCCATCTGCGACGTTTTCTGGTGACTGACCAGCCACACGCACTCCCCCTGCCACTCCCCTATCTTGCGTCCAACAATGCCTTCCAATCCGCACTGCGCCGCCATGCCATACGGGAGCTTCCCTTCGGGTAGCCACACTTGACTATCATGGCTGACCACCCACCACCCATGCTCATCACCTTTTAATGTTTGTTCCATATCTTTTCTATTGCTCCACAGACACTTCACTGGCATTTTAACTGTCAGGGATATGGCAGAATTCCATCGTCACCGATTGTTCTTTCTTATCAATGCACGGAGTCAACAATGTTAAACCAATTACAAAGTCTGACTGAGTACGTTGGTGGCAATAATGCGTTAATCGACCAATGGCTACAAGCGCGCAAGCAACTTCTGATTGCCTATTACCATCTGGTCGGCATTAAGCCAAACAAAGATAAACACACCCCGCTCGATGAGCAGGCGCTGGATGATTTTTGCCACAACCTTGTGGACTATCTTTCAGCCTGCCATTTCCATGTCTATGAGCGCATCTTGCAAGAGGCAGTCGCACTGAGCGATCAAAAGCTGGCGCAAACGCACCGTCTGGCGCTGACGTTACAGGCCAACACGCAATTCATTATGGATTTCTACGACAGCAGTCTGGCGACCGCCATCGATCACGACAACAGCATTGAGTTTCAGCAAGCGCTGTCAAGCGTCGGCGAAGCCATGGCGGAACGCTTTGCTCTGGAAGATCGATTGATTCGTCTGGTCATTGATAAAGAATAACACCATCGCCCCACCTTACATTTTGACAGTATCTCTCAGACGACCTAAAGTGTTAGCGTTTTATTAACCTCATGGTAATGGGGTTATTGCCTGGTAAACAGCCGCTGTGCTGAATATCGGGCGTATCTTGTCGGAGTGCCTAGCGTGTTTATGTCCTACATAAACCGCAGGCTGAGACCGTTTATCCGGGATCCGCGGAACCTGATCAGGTTAAAACCTGCGAAGGGAACAAGAGTAATCCATTCTGTTTTGTCACCGTTATCAACGCCATGTTGTTACCGGCATAGCGCGTAAAATCGGGGCCAAGACAACCATAATTACTCCCTGCGAGCTCCAGACAAGCATTTTTCCTTAACCATAATCAGGAACATGCTATGTCTCAATCACCCGCTACAACGCCAAAAACCCCGTCTAGCCGTCGCGAAAAGCGCGAAGCCGCCGAGGCGTTTATTCATAACTTGCGCGGCACCACCTTCCCTAACTCCACGCGTATCTACCTTACTGGGTCGCGCAGTGATATCCGTGTACCGATGCGGGAAATCGCCCTTAGCCCAACGCTGTTAGGTGGCGACAAAGACAATCCTCGCTATGAACCTAACGAAGCCGTGCCGGTGTATGACACGGCAGGGCCGTATGGCGATCCCGACGCACGGCCGGACGTGCGTACCGGGCTGGTCAAACTGCGTGCCGATTGGATTGCTGAACGTAACGACACCGAGCCACTTTCTGGCGTCAGTTCCCGTTTTACCCAGCAGCGATTGGCGGATGCCGGGTTAGATCACCTGCGCTTTGAACAGTTACCGCAGCCCAAACGTGCCCACTCAGGCAAGTGCGTCACACAGTTGCACTATGCGCACCAAGGGATCATCACGCCGGAAATGGAGTTTATCGCCATCCGCGAGAACATGGGACGTGAGCGTATTCGCAGTGAAGTGTTGCGCCACCAGCACCCGGGACAAAGCTTTGGCGCGATCCTGCCGGACAACATCACCCCGGAATTTGTGCGCCAAGAAGTCGCCGCAGGCCGTGCCATCATCCCGTCCAACATCAATCACCCCGAATCTGAACCGATGATTATCGGGCGCAATTTTCTGGTCAAGGTGAACGCTAACATCGGCAACTCTGCGCTCACCTCGTCTATCGAGGAAGAGGTGGAAAAACTGGTCTGGTCCACGCTGTGGGGGGCCGATACCGTGATGGATCTCTCCACCGGACGCTATATTCACGAAACCCGCGAGTGGATACTGCGCAACAGCCCAGTACCAATTGGCACCGTTCCTATTTATCAGGCACTAGAGAAGGTCAATGGTGTGGCGGAAAACCTCACGTGGGAAATGTTCCGCGATACGCTGCTTGAGCAAGCAGAGCAAGGGGTTGATTACTTCACCATTCACGCGGGGGTGCTGCTGCGCTATGTGCCGATGACCGCACAGCGCCTGACCGACATCGTATCGCGCGGCGGCTCCATCATGGCGAAGTGGTGCCTGTCGCACCATCAGGAGAACTTTCTTTACGTCCACTTCCGTGAAATCTGCGAGATTTGTGCAACCTACGATGTTGCCCTGTCGCTGGGCGATGGCTTGCGTCCCGGCTCCATTCAGGATGCCAACGATCAGGCACAGTTTGCCGAGCTGCATACCTTGGGTGAGTTGACCAACATCGCCTGGGAGTATGACGTGCAAGTGATGATTGAAGGGCCGGGGCATGTGCCGATGCAGATGATTCGCCGCAACATGACCGAAGAGTTGGAGCACTGCCACGAAGCGCCGTTCTATACATTGGGGCCGCTGACCACCGATATCGCCCCCGGCTATGACCACTTCACTTCCGGTATCGGGGCCGCGATGATTGGCTGGTTCGGTTGCGCCATGCTCTGCTACGTTACACCGAAAGAACACCTTGGGCTGCCCAACAAAGAGGATGTGAAGCAGGGGCTTATCACCTACAAGATAGCCGCACATGCAGCCGATCTGGCGAAAGGACATCCCGGTGCGCAGATCCGCGATAACGCCATGTCCAAAGCACGCTTTGAGTTTCGTTGGGAAGACCAGTTCAATCTGGCGCTCGACCCGACAACCGCACGCGCCTATCACGATGAAACCCTGCCGCAAGAATCCGGCAAAGTGGCACACTTCTGTTCCATGTGCGGCCCCAAATTCTGCTCGATGAAAATTTCGCAGGAAGTGCTTGAATACGCGGAAAAAAATCTCACCCCAACTGTGGAAGCGCAGCCGATAGAAGTCGGCATGGCAGAGATGTCGGTCCAATTCCGAGCGCGCGGCAGCGAGCTCTACCACAGTGCCACGACACTGCTCGGGGAGGAAGCCAAATGAATCTGGCATTTCCCGCGACCGCCCCCCTGCTAGGACTTTATCCGGTAGTGGACAGTGTAACCTGGATCGAGCGCCTGCTCAGTGCTGGCGTAAAAACCATCCAGTTACGCATTAAGGACAACACCGCAGAACAAGCTGAGACCGCCATCATGCAGGCCATCGCGCTCGGGCAGGATTATCAGGCACGCTTGTTTATTAACGATTTTTGGCAACTTGCTGTCAAACATCGGGCATACGGCGTGCATCTGGGCCAAGAGGATCTGGATAGCGCCGATCTGGAGGCAATCCGCAATGCGGGGCTACGTTTGGGGATTTCAACCCACGACGACGTGGAACTGGCTCGCGCCGTAGCGCTCAAACCGTCTTATATCGCCCTCGGGCATATCTTCCCAACACAAACCAAAGAGATGCCCTCCGCTCCGCAGGGCGTGAGCGAATTGAAGCGTCACATTGACGCGCTACAAGGACGTTTCCCTACCGTGGCCATTGGCGGCATCAGTATTGACCGCGTGCCGAACGTGCTGGCTACCGGCGTCGGCAGTATTGCAGTGCTCAGCGCAATCACGCAGGCCGCCGACTGGCGCCAGGCCACTGCCACCCTGCTTAGCCTGATTGAAAATCAGGAGGGTCATGATGCTTAACGATCCGGCACTGAGCGATCAAGAGTTCTTACGCTACAGCCGTCAATTGCTGCTGGAAGATATCGGCCCGGAAGGACAAGAAAGGCTGAAAAAATCCCGCGTGCTGCTGGTCGGCATGGGCGGGCTAGGCGCGCCCGCCGCGCTCTATCTCGCTGCCGCTGGAGTCGGCAGCTTGACGATCGCCGATGACGAGCAACTGCATATTTCCAATCTACAACGGCAAATCCTCTATCGCACGCAGGATATTTCTCGCCCCAAAGCCACGCTCGCCAAACAGCAGCTCTTGGCACTCAACCCGTTAACCGAGGTGGTAACGCTCACTGAGCGTCTCGCAGGAACGCCCTTACACCACGCGGTGAACGCCGCTGGTCAGCGGCAGTGCGGTTGGTTTTAGCGGACAGTTGCTGGTGCTAACGCCCCCCTACCCACACTGCTGTTACGCCTGTCTCTATCCAGAGCGACAGAACCGCAGCGTAACTGCCGCACCGCCGGTGTGCTCGGCCCAGTGGTCGGGGTCATCGGCACGCTTCAGGCGCTGGAAGCCATCAAACTACTGGCGGGGTTGCCTTCCGCCAATAACCTGCGTAGCAGTGCACCAGCACTGCGCTGAAGCCATTTTTCTACATCATGACCGGCACCTTTCAGCAGCTTAAAAAAGGATTCAATACCCCAGCGCCAGTAATACCAGCGAGCGACTTCCGCGCTGGTGAGATCGTTGCTAACGTTTGTGAGCAGCGTCCAGCGTCCGATAAATTTACCGTGAGTATCAGTAAGGCGAACCACAACTAATCTGAGTGTCAGAGCTACGCCTGGCTGAACTTTCACTCGCCGTCCGGTGTTCTTGTCTTTCCGCTTCGCTTTTGCTGTTCGCGTTATGATCACGAATGTTTCCCCGATCTCCATATTGACTTTTTTCCCTTTCCAGCCAACCTGTCCGTTTGCGATAAATGGCAGATCGTCTGCAATTTCACCAATTTTACGGGTGTCACCGCCCCACTCGGCCCGATGCCCTTCCTTTCCCCGGATAAGCCAACATGTTCCCTGGGAGCTTAATGTGCGCATATGCCCGATAGGGTCACCTTCACGGTCAATGAGATGAACTAACTTCTTCCCGGTATCAAGAGATTCAACGCGGGCGATATCAGCCGTCAAAGCATCCATATGAGTCAGACTCTCAGACAAGCCCTCGGTTAGCGTTGAACGACAACCCGCCCTATCGGTTAGAGTTTGAGACAGGGGCGCTATTGGTAAACCATTTGCAGCATCAAGCAGTAGGCGGGTTTGTAGTTCATAACCGACGTCGCCACCATGCGTCATTTTCAAACGTTCTTCTTTCCCATTGTGGGTACGAAACTGTAAATGAGACCAGTCGTGAACGACGGGAGCGTATGGATGCGGGCTAAGTGCAACCTGCCGGAGAGCCAGCGAAATAATCGGTTCATTGAGCTGACTGAAGCTAATACGTTCATTATTAAAAAAACGCCAAACGGCCTGAGTAGTGGCGAATGTTGTTTTCTGCGCGCAGGCAAGGTCTTTAACAGCTGACGCCAATGGTGCTGCAGGAGTCATGTGTTGCTTAACCAGACGCTGATAACGCCGGTTAAGGCGGGCATCAATCCCACCGATGGATAAGTTGAGATCATGCAGCAACGTAATAGCAGATATTGCAAAAGATGTGTAGATACCTATGGCCTTCGCCGGGGATGACGAAAAATGAAGCCACGATTCCTGCACGACTCAATCAAGCGCCAATACACTCACCCACATCGGCCCCTGCCCTACCGCATAGCGCGCTAATGGTTGCAGCTTTCCACTTTCCTGATCGATGCGATACACCTCAATGTGCTGGGACTTCTGTCCAGCAGAAATCACAAACTCACCCCGGTGATCGATATTGAAAGCGCGCGGTTGCATCTCCGTTGGTTGATGCCCCACCAGCGTTATACTGCCATCTTCAGACACTTGGAAAATACTTAACAGGCTGGCAGTACGATCGCTGCAATAAAGGAAACGACCATCTGGCGTCAAATGAATATCCGCCGCCCAGCGGGTATCCGCAAAGCCCTGCGGCATGGCATCCAGCGACTGTACGGTGCGCGCCTTGCCCGCAACCGAGTGCAACTCAATCACGTCAACCGTACTGTTCAACTCATTCACACAGTAGGCAAAACGCTGATTGGGGTGAAAATCCATATGCCGTGGACCTGCACCATCCACCGCGTGGAGGTCTTCTTGCGCCCCAACGGACAGCTCACCCTCAGCAGAAACGTCATACAAACGAATGCGATCTTCTTTCAAACACGGTGCCCACAGCACTCGGTTTTGAGGGTCGATATTGCTCGAGTGGCAGCCTGACAGTCCATCCAGTTGTTGAATCGGCCCCCCTACAATGCCTTCGGCATCAATCGGGCTGACGCTCAACGTTTCACCGCTGTAGGATGCGCTAAACAGAAAACGCCCTTGGCGGTCAGTGGACAAATGCGTCGGACTTCCCGGCAACGAGGCAGACCCCACCTGCGTCAGCAAACCTTGCGCATCGATGCGGTAACTGATGGCCGAGAACGTCGGGCGTACCCCAACGTAAAGACGCTGTTTGTTGGGTGCTATCACCATCGGCTGCACCTGACCCGGCGCATCGACAACCTGTAACAACGTGAGCTGCCCCGAAGACGCCAACTGCCAGACGTGAATCTGCTGGCTTTCCGGACTGGCGACATAGACCACTTGCTGCATGCTTTTCTCCTTGGTTTGTCGCATTTTGCGCCATGCTACTTAGGGTGTAACATTATGGGCATTAACGCAATTCTAGACTCTCTTAATAGGATCGCTATGACGTATTGTATCATTGCTCTTGATTTGGATGGCACATTGCTGGACAAACAAAAGAAAATTTTACCGGAGTCCCTCACTGCACTGGCGCTGGCGCGCCAACAGGGTGTCAAAGTGCTGATCGCCACAGGGCGGCAGCATTCCGCGATTCATCCGTTCTATCAGGCGTTGGATCTGGATACACCAGCGATTTGTTGCAATGGCACCTATCTGTACGATTATCAGCATAAACAAACATCGCAAGCCAATCCGCTGACGGCGGCTCAGGCTAAAAACGTGCTGACCTTGTTAGGCGAGTATGGCATTCACGGACTGATGTACGCCGATGACGGCATGCTGTACCAAGAACCGACCGGCCATGTGATTCGCACTCAGGTGTGGGGAGAAACGCTGCTGCCACACCAGCACCCTACCTTCCTTCACGTTGACAACCTGCTGAACGCCGCCGATCGGGTGCAAAACATTTGGAAATTCGCCCTGTCGCATTCGGATACGCAAGCATTGGACAACTTTGTCAATCGGGTCATGGCGGAGTTTGGCTTGACCTGCGAGTGCTCCTAGCAGGATCAGGTTGATGTTGCCCAAAGCGGGAATAATAAAGGCAAGCTGCTGAGTGAATGGGTCACGTCTCAGGGGTATTCCATGAGCGAAGTGCTGGCCTTTGGCGATAACTTCAATGACATCAGTATGCTCGAAGCCGCCGGGCTCGGTGTTGCCATGGGAAATAGTGATGACGCCGTTAAAGCGCACGCCGATCTGGTTATCGGGCACAATGAAGAACCGGCTATTGCGCAGTTATAGCTAAACGACTTAATTTTGATTACATTATTTAAATGAGCTATTCAATTGATTTTAGACGTAAAGTGATATCTACACGGGAAGAAGAAGGGTTGAGTATCCGAGAAACAGCGAAGCAATTTCGGATTGGCCCTGCCTCTGTATCGCGTTGGATTAATCAAATAGCGTCAAAAGCATCGACCACGCGTCAGCGAAAGAGCGATAAATCCGAGTTGATAAAAGATGTTGAACCATATCCAGATGCTTACCAAAAAGAACGTGCAGAGCGTTTTGGCGTTTGTCAGAAGGCCATTTGGCAAGCTCTTAAAAAGCTGGGATTGACCTATAAAAAAACGCTACGTCATCCGAAAGCCGACGAAAGCGCCCGGCAAGCATTTCAACAAAAAATACAACAGTATGAAAAAGAAGGTAAACCTATTGTTTTTATTGATGAAAGTGGTTTTCCACACGATACGAGCCTGTACACGAGATTGTGTAATTGCCTGATTTTGATATGTTCAATCCAACATCAAAAGCAGGTTACTTTATGGACGAAAAACAGTTACAGGCTCTGGCTAACGAGCTGGCCAAAAATCTCAAAACCCCTGACGCTCTCAACCAGTTTGATCGCCTGCTGAAAAAGATCTGCGTTGAAGCTGCCCTTAATGCTGAAATGACCCATCACCTCGGGCATGAGAAGCCCCAGTCCAAATCTGGAACTAACACGCGCAATGGCTACTCCACAAAGACTGTTACTACCGGCGATGGTCCGCTGGAACTGCGTACACCACGTGATCGTGATGCTTCCTTTGAACCGCAGCTGGTGAAGAAGAACCAGACCCGGCTCACCGGGATGGATAACCAGATTTTATCGTTGTATGCCAAAGGGATGACCACCCGCGAAATTGCCGCTGCGTTCAAAGAGCTGTATGACGCGGATGTCTCACCCGCCCTGGTATCGAAGGTCACCGATGCCGTTATGGAGCAGGTTGTTGAATGGCAAAATCGCCCCCTGGATGCGGTTTATCCCATTGTTTACCTTGACTGTATCGTTCTGAAAGTCCAGCAGGACAGCCGTGTTATCAATAAGTCTGTGTTCCTGGTGCTGGGTATCAATATCGAAGGCCAGAAAGAGCTACTGGGGATGTGGCTGGCCGAAAATGAAGGCGCAAAGTTCTGGCTGAACGTGCTGACAGAACTGAAAAACCGTGGCCTGACCGACATCCTCATTGCCTGTGTGGACGGCCTGAAAGGGTTCCCGGATGCCATCAACACGGTCTACCCGGAAGCCCGCATCCAGTTGTGCATCGTGCACATGGTGCGCAACAGTCTGCGCTTCGTTGCCTGGAAGGACTATAAGGCGGTAACACGCGACCTCAAAGCAGTGGTATCAGGCTCCAACCGAAGAGGCCGCGCTTCAGGCGCTGGAGACGTTCGGTGGGACATGGGATCACCGCTATCCGCAGATAAGCCGGAGCTGGCAGTCAAACTGGGCCAATCTGTCGACATTCTTCTCGTACCCGCAGGAACTTCGCAAGGTAATCTACACGACGAACGCTATAGAATCACTGAACAGCGTGCTCCGGCATGCAATCAAGAAACGCAAGGTGTTCCCGACTGATGACTCGGTGAAGAAAGTCGTATGGCTGGCAATCCAGGCGGCATCACAGAAATGGACGATGCCCTTACAGGACTGGCGTATGGCAATGAGTCGCTTTATTATCGAGTTCGGTGACCGCCTTGACGGTCACTTCTGAGGAAAGGCATTTACACAAAATCTTAAACATGCTCCCTAAAAACAGTGTAATCGTGATGGACAATGCAACTTTTCACAAAAAACATAATATTCAACAAGTCATCATCGATGCAGGGTATATGCTGGAGTATTTGCCTACATATAGCCAAGCGACATTATTTTGATAACAATTAGCTGTATTTTTTGCCACATATCAGGGCATTGGCTGTAATCATTTTTAAGTCGGTTGGCTATATTCGCCAGATCTTAACCCAATTGAGCATAAATGGGCACAAGCAAAAAGCAAAAAGCAAAAAAAGAGAGTGGTTGCGATACAGAGATTTTGTTCTCAGTCCATATGGTGTAATCAAAATTAAGTCGCTTGGCTATAGACAATCTGAATGCACTACCACAGGAGTTGCAACTCCATCCCGCGGTCAAGGCGACGCAGGAAGCGATTGATGCCATCGACTAGGCCGATGTGATCCTGATTGGTCTAGGCAGCTTTCTGACCAGCCTGATGCCTCTGCTGTTGCTGGACGATCTGGCGCGAGCCCTGCGCCGCACACCAGCGCAGATGGTCTATATCGGCAATCTGGGACGAGAACTCAATCAGGCCGCTGCCCAACACTGGCACAAAAGCTCGCTATGATCGAAAACAAGGTGGGGCGTAAAGTGGTGGATGCGGTTATCGTGAGTCCACACACCTCGGTGCAGGGCATCAACGATCGTCTCATCGTACAGCAGCCATTAAGCGCGGCTGACGTGCCGCACCATCACGATCGCGAATTGCTGCGCCAAGCGCTGGAAATTACCCTGCAACGTCTAGGCTAACCGTACTACAGCCGAGGGCTATTCCCCGCGCAGCCACGGCGTATGGGTAACGCCAACCAGAATGCCTTCCGGGCTAAGGAAACGCGTCACCCACTGCCCCCACGGTTCGAGTCGGTTATCTACCAGCAAGGTATAGCAAAGCGACATTATTTTGATAACAATTAGCTGTATTTTTTTGCCACATATCAGGGCATTGGCTGTAATCATTTTTAAGTCGGTTGGCTATATATCCCGCCCGTTTAACCGCCGCCGTGGCGACCACCATATCAGCAACCTCAAACTCCAACCAGGTTTGCGGCACGGTGACGTCATCCGGCCAATGCTCAGTGCCGAAGCAGGATTGAGTCGCCTGCGCCAACGGCCACAGCGCGAAGTGCTTCACTCCATCGAGCGTATCGGCGACCAGATAATCGCTCGACTCCCCCAACGGTTTAAGCGGCAAATGTAGCGTGTCCAGATAGAGCGATCGACTGGCCACCGCGTCCACAGCGATCGGGCCGAAGCCCGCGATAAACAGTACATCTACATCGGGTATAGAAAATGTCATGTCGGCTCCTTGCGCGAACGGAAATCAGGATGCGGCGATAAATCGCTCACGTAACGCATGAATCTGGTCACGCAATGCCGCAGCTTCTTCGAACTCCAAATTCTGCGCATGCTTCATCATTTGGCCTTCCAGTTCACGAATCTTTTGCTCCAACGCTTTTGGCGTCAGTGCATGATATTCTGTGGCAGGTTCAGCGGCTTTACGACCAGTACGCCCTTTGCCTTTCGGCGTCGGTTGCCCCAATTGCAAAATATCGTCGATTTTCTTGTTAAGCCCGGTAGGCACAATCCCGTGCGCTTCGTTGTACGCTTGCTGCTTCTCGCGTCGCCGCTCCGTTTCCTGAATGGTGCGCTGCATTGATGGCGTAATCTTGTCGCCATACAGGATGGCTTTACCATTAAGGTTACGTGCGGCACGGCCGATGGTCTGAATCAAGGAGCGTTCCGAACGCAGGAAGCCCTCTTTATCCGCGTCCAAAATAGCCACCAGCGACACTTCTGGCATGTCCAACCCTTCTCTGAGCAGGTTGATACCCACCAGCACATCAAATTCGCCCAGTCGCAGGTCACGGATGATTTCAACGCGCTCGACGGTATCGATGTCCGAGTGCAGATAACGCACGCGCTCACCGTGTTCTTCCAGGTATTCGGTGAGATCTTCCGCCATACGTTTGGTTAATGTGGTGACCAGCACGCGCTCGTTCAACGCAACGCGTTTGCGGATTTCAGACAACAAATCGTCCACCTGCGTCGCAACCGGACGCACTTCCAGTAGCGGGTCAAGCAGTCCCGTAGGCCGCACCACCTGATCGACGACATCACTGCCGGAATGCTCCAGTTCGTAATTGCCGGGTGTCGCCGAAACATAGATGGTTTGCGGTGCGAGCGCTTGAAACTCCTCAAACTTCATCGGCCTGTTGTCCAACGCTGACGGCAGACGAAAACCATATTCGACCAGCGTTTCTTTACGCGCCCGGTCACCGCGGTACATGCCGCCCAATTGCGGGATCGTTACGTGGGATTCATCGATCACCAACAATCCATCGGCAGGCAGGTAGTCAAATAGCGTTGGCGGCGGCTCACCCGGCCCGCGTCCAGAAAGATAGCGCGAATAGTTTTCGATACCGGAGCAATAACCGAGTTCGTTCATCATCTCAAGATCGAATTGCGTACGCTGCGTCAGCCGCTGTTCTTCCAGCAGTTTATTGTTTTCCAACAATACATTGCGACGCTCAGCGAGATCCACCTTGATATCTTCCATCGCCTGAAGAATACGCTCACGCGGGGTGACATAGTGGGTTTTCGGGTAGATGGTATAGCGCGGCACCGTTTGTAGCTGCTGGCCAGTGAGCGGATCGAACAGCGTCAGGCGTTCAACTTCTTCATCGAACAGCTCAACGCGCAACGCAATCTCATCGGATTCCGCCGGAAAAATATCAATCACTTCGCCGCGCACACGGAAAGTACCACGCGTAAAGGCCTGATCGTTACGCGAATATTGCAGTTCGGTCAGTCGGTGCAAAATCGAGCGCTGATCGATAATCATGCCTACCGTCAGGTGCAGCATCATTTTCAGATAGAGATCGGGATCGCCCAACCCGTAAATAGCCGAGACCGACGCGACCACCACCACATCGCGCCGTTCCAGCAGCGCTTTGGTAGCTGACAGACGCATCTGTTCAATATGCTCGTTAACCGACGCGTCTTTCTCGATAAAAGTGTCCGAGCTAGGTACATAGGCTTCGGGCTGGTAGTAATCATAGTAAGAGACGAAATACTCAACCGCGTTATCAGGGAAAAACGCTTTCATCTCACCATAGAGTTGCGCCGCCAGGGTTTTGTTGGGTGCCAACACCATGGTGGGGCGGTTAAGATCCGCAATCACGTTGGCAATGGTAAAGGTTTTTCCCGAACCGGTTGCCCCCAGCAACGTCTGATGCGCCAACCCCGCCTCCAGCCCCTCTTCCAGCAGACGGATCGCTTCAGGCTGATCGCCTGAGGGGGTAAACTCGGAGTGCAGTTTAAAGGGTTTGCTCATGAACAACCTGCCAGAAAGTGGACCAAGCGTCGCGAAACTAGGCAACGCACAGTAACATTCAACAATAGTGTGAGGCGTCAAGCATAGCACTAACAGTGCGCCTCAGAAATTCGTTTACCCACAGTATACTGGATATAAAAACAGCATCCAGTCATTTGTTGGCGAAAATGATGCGCGGAGTAAATCATCGGCCAGCGTAGGGCATTGGAAAGAGGAAAGCGAGCGCAAAAAGCGCTAACACAGCGTTACACATTTATCCAGTTAAAATGTGCTATTTATCCCCAGAATGCGTATTTGTCTTAACAAAATGGTTAGACCTGTGCTGTAAAAACATGCAACCATCAGTCGGAGATAAACCGAGACTTGATTTTAATTAACTAACTGATTTATATCAATTAAATAAAAAAGTAGAGAATCACATCAACTCAACCAAAACCAGCGCCAATTCTCGCTTGCCACCGTTTTTCTAAACCTAATGCACATGGTTATCCACAGAAGTAGTGGATAACTCCCACAAGCCCCCATGCCTGCTGCTTTAGCGAAACATCTTATCGTCATGGTGCTGAGGGAAATCAGAATTTTTTAGCGTTTTTGCAAAGATTTCACTTATGCATGGCTTTTTGACGTTTTGCACAAAAAAGCCGCTTGGTAACGCAAGTGGTGCACTCACCAGTAAAGGGAAGCGAAAGTTACCATCGCCAACACGGATCTTATGGGCACTCTGCATAACCATAAGATCACAGTGTTGATGAGCAGAAATCATTCAATGAATTGTGACTGTGTAAGCAACCCTTATGTGTATTAGTCGCGACTAGATCTGACACTGGACCTTGAAAGGTTGAGAGTTACCGGTTTTGATATGGGTGTCTAATCCTTAAACAAAACGCGAGGTAACTCTCATGCTTCATACTAACAATCCCATTATCAAACACAAAGCCGGCCTGCTCAATCTCGCCGAAGAACTCGGTAACGTATCAAAAGCCTGCAAGAGTATGGGCGTGTCACGCGATACATTTTACCGTTATCAGGAACTGGCTGCTGAAGGCGGCATTGATGCGCTGGTTAACCAGAACCGCCGGGTTCCGAACCTGAAGAACCGCGCCGACGAAGCCACTGAACGCACGGTTGTTGATTATGCTATTGAGTTCCCGCCCCATGGGCAGCACCGGACCAATAATGAGCTGTGTAAAAAAGGCGTGTTTATCTCCGGCAGCGGCGTGCGCTCCATCTGGCAACGACACGACCTGGAGAACTTCCGTAAACGCCTGAAGGCGCTTGAGGAAAAGGTCGCCAGAGAAGGCATTGTCCTTACCGACGCTCAAATCTCAGCCCTAGAGAAGAAGGCGCACGATGATGAGGCCTGCGGTGAAATCGAGACGGCACATCCCGGGTATCTGGCCTCGCAGGACACCTTCTACGTGGGCAATCTGAAGGGGGTGGGCCGTATCTACCAGCAGACGTTCGTGGATACGTACTCGAAAGTGGCACACTGCAAGCTGTATACGAATAAAACACCGCTCACCGCCGCCGACCTGCTCAATGATAGCGTACTCCCGTTCTACGAGGCTCAGGGACTGCCGGTGCTGAGAATACTGACCGACAGGGGTACGGAGTACTGTGGTAAAGTGGAGCAGCATGATTATCAGCTTTATCTGGCTATCAACGAAAACGAAGGCGATGTCTCCGCAGACGAACGGCATCTGCGAGCGCTTCCATAAAACCATTTTGCAGGATTTTTATCAGGTTACGTTCCGCAAGAAGTTATATGGAGACCTGGAAAGTCTGCAGGTAGATCTGGACAGCTGGTTGTGGCATTACAATAATGAGCGAACTCATCAGGGAAAAATGTGCTGCGGGCGTACGCCGATGGCCACTTTACTCGATGGAAAACAGATCTGGGCAGAAAAGAATCTGAACCAGATGTAATCTGACAGACACCTGTATAAATAATCGGTAACTGTCAGATCAGGTCTGAGCTAGTACACCTTATGGCTTCCCCTGCAACAGAATAAGTGTACGACTGCTTTATAATGTTACAGGGTGTTCCGGCTCCATATCCTATATAATCTCCTGTTCGAGTTCATATGTCGCTCCATAGATAAGTTTTTGCTTTGTTTCTGGATCTAATAAATCTGACTGCGATAAAATTAGCTTGCAGCATTTTTCCATATAATCCAAAAGCCGAATCTCCCCTTTCACATAGTCACAGTATTTTCCTTTGCCTGTGCATTTATGTACTTCGACGGTAACGGTGCCAGTGTTGTTATTTACTTTTGGTAGCAAGAATGATACTGAATATCCATCAATGTCATCGAGCGTAAGGGAATCAGGCATCAGCTCTGGCATCCCCAAAGACTCCTTTGACAACTTATCTGACAAGGATTGATATAATTTAGTATATAGTCTCTCATTAGCACGACGTATGCCGCCGGCAGTGAAAAAATTAATAATATGTTCAAGAACCCCCTTGGGGGACATTATCTTATTTTTTTCATCCTCAGATTCAACGCCAGCAGCACATATTGCCATATTACAACACTGACTAATCGTCGCCATATTCATTACCTTAGATAGAGATAGTTATTATATAGAACATAGATTATGTTCTGAGATAAAAATATCCGTAGAAGGTAAACACCTTATTTGTAGGCAACTATAATGATATTCAGACACACAATAGAGTAATATCTAAATACGCCCCCAAATTTAGTGTATGTGGAGTATCAACATAAGGAATTTCGCCAAGCAGCGGCGCAGGAAGATGACGTTGCAGCGTCTCCAGATAGTCTTGATGCCAGCGTCCGGTCGGTTGAATATCGTTAGCAATCCACCCCGCCAGCGTCAATCCTGCCTGCGTAACGGCCTGAGCCGTCAGTAATGCGTGATTGATGCAACCCAATTTGATGCCCACCACCAGAATCACCGGCAATTGCTCGTGCTGTACCCAGTCGGCATACGTCTGCTGCACAGTCAGTGGCGTGAACCAGCCCCCCGCGCCTTCCACCAGCACCCAATCAGCCTTTTCGGTCAAGGCCGCCAGATCGCGCGACATCACCTCGAAATCGATGGGCTGCTGCTCAACCCGGCTCACTATATGCGGCGAGGTTGGCTCAATAAACACCAACGGATTGACCTCATCGTAAGTAAGCGACACGTTGCTGCACGCTTGCAGATGGCAAGCATCTTCATTATGAATGCCCTGTGGGGTCATCTCTGCACCGGAAGCTACCGGCTTATAGCCCGCACAGCGATACCCTGCCCGTGCAGCAGTCTGTAGCAATGCGCCGCTGGCAATGGTTTTGCCCACTTCTGTGTCTGTTCCGGTAATAAACCAACGTTTAGTCACGATAAATAATTCCATAAACCAAATGATAACTGAGGGGAAAGCCGCCCGGTGCAGCAGGATAAACCTGTGCCAGCGCTTGTAACCGCCGCCGGGTAAGTAAACCGCGCGAACGATCGCCATGTAGCCAGGTGGCGCCAATCCCTTTCAACGAGTGCATCACATCGCTTACGGTCGCAAAACGATAGGTCAGCGTGTGCGGGTAGAGCCTATGACGATAAGGGCGGCAGGCATCGGCGATTTGTGCCAACGGCAAAAAATCATTGACGCGTTTTGATCCATCCAAGCTCAGCCATGCTTGCGCCAGTTCGCCGAGGGAACCTTCAGCCAGCGTAGAAAACACCACTGCGCCGCCGGGACGCGTGGCCCGATAACAGGTCGCAATCGCACGCGGCAGATCTTCGCACCATTGCACCGCCAGATTGCTGAAGCAAAGATCGATTCTGGCATCCGCTAACGGCAAATGTTCAATATCCCCTTGTACGTAGGCATCTGCACTGTGTTCAGCCACAGCCTGTTGCAACATGCCAGCAGAAAGATCCAAGGCGATCACCTGTTTACCCAGCGCACTCCAGCGTTGACTGAAATGGCCGGTGCCGCAGCCCGCATCCAGTATCCTCTGTCCGGCCAGCGGTAGCGCCAAGGTCATCAGATGCTCACCGCTGGTCCGTTGCAGTTCGGCAAATCGGGTGTAGCGCTGTGCCGCACGACCAAAAGCCTGTGCAATGGCCCGCTTGTTATGCAATTTATTACTCATTGACACCCTCTCCTTGCTCATACGCCACCGAGTGCAAAACGGCAAGCAGACGGGCGATGTCATCATCCGTGTGGCTGGCCGTCAGCGTAATACGCAGCCGAGCACTACCGGGCGGCACGGTGGGCGGGCGCATCGCACTGACCCAGAGTCCCTGTTCACGCAGACGCTGTGCCACGCGCAACGCGGCAACATTGTCGCCGACAATCAACGGTTGAATGGCACTGTGGGATGGCATCAAGGTAAAAGGCAAATCCCCAGCTCCGGCGCGAAACTGAGCAATATGGCGGCCTAGCCTGTCACGTAGCGCATCACCCTGCTGAATACAGAACAACGCCGCGCGTAATGCGCAAGCCTGGGCCGGTGGCATGCTGGTGCTGTAGATCAGGTGACGGGCAAACTGCAAGAAATAGTCGGCCACCGATTCGCTGCACAACAGTGCAGCTCCGCTCACGCCAAACGCCTTGCCGAACGTCACGACCAGCAATTCGGGTTTTATCCCCTGTTGCCAGCAACTGCCACGGCCCAGCTGGCCGCACACGCCTATCCCGTGTGCATCATCTACCATCAGCCAGGCGCCGTGCGCCTGCGTCAACGCATGCAGTGCCCCCAGCGGTGCGCTGTCACCGTCCATACTGAAAATACCTTCCGTGACAGCAAGGGTTTCGCCCGGGCAATCCCCTGCCAGCAGGCGTTGCAGCGCTGCCGGTTGATTGTGCGCAAAGCGCCGCAGAGCGGCCGGTGACTGGGCAGCAGCTTCCAGTAATGACGCATGGCTGAGCTTGTCCGCCAGAATGCGATCTTGTCCCTGCATCAGGGCGGCAACCACCGCTTGATTCGCGGCATAACCGGAGACAAACAGCAGCGCACGCGGGTAACCCAGCCATTGCGCCACTTCTCCCTCCAACACCGCATGCGCATCGGTATACCCTGTGACATGTCCTGAACCGCCGCTGCCCACGCCATAGCGCGTTGCACCGGTTTGCCAGGCCTCAATAATGGCTGGATGCTGGCTTAAGCCCAGATAGTCATTGCTGGAGAAATTCAGGTAGCGCTGCCCTTGCTGCGTCAACCAACGCCCACCGCCCTGATTAACAATACGTGAGCGATAAGCATCTTGCTCACGGCGCGCGATCAGCGCCGTATCTATGCGTTTTTGCCATCCCATAAGTGTTACACGGCAGCGTTATAGAACTGTTCAGTATCGGCTTCCAGCACCTGCCGCGCCAGCTGTATCTGCTGTTGGTTGTCACCGGCCTCCGTTTCCGTTTGCTGAGGATTGAGACCCAGTTTGCGAAACAGGATCAAATCCTTGTCTTCTTTCGGATTGGGGGTGGTCAGCAGCTTGCAGCCATAAAAAATGGAGTTGGCACCAGCCATAAAACACATTGCCTGGGTCTGCTCGCTCATCTGTTCGCGACCCGCAGACAGTCGCACGTGGGAGGTGGGCATCATGATGCGAGCAACGGCGATAGTGCGAATAAAATCGAAAGGTTCAACATCGTCGTTATTTTCCAGCGGCGTACCTTTTACTTTCACCAGCATATTGATTGGCACGCTTTCCGGCGGCGTCGGCAGGTTTGCCAGTTGCACCAACAATCCGGCACGATCACGCACCGTTTCGCCTAATCCGACAATGCCGCCGGAGCAGACTTTAATTCCCGCGTGGCGCACTTTGTCCAGCGTATCCAGTCGTTCCTGATAGGTACGGGTGGTGATGATGTTGCCGTAGAACTCCGGCGAGGTGTCCAGGTTATGGTTATAGAAATCCAGCCCGGCGTCAGCCAGTCGTTCCGCCTGATTGCCGTGTAAAGTGCCTAACGTCATGCAGGTTTCCATCCCCATTTCCTTGACGCCTTTCACCATCTGTTCCAGATAAGGCATATCGCGCTCATGGGGATTTTTCCAAGCGGCTCCCATACAGAAACGGGTTGAGCCTGCCGCTTTAGCCTGACGCGCGGAATCCAGCACCTGCTCGACCTGCATCAATCGCTCCTCTTCCAGCCCGGTGCGATAACGCGCACTCTGTGGGCAATATTTGCAATCCTCCGGGCAGGCGCCCGTTTTGATGGAGAGCAACGTGCTGACCTGCACCTGACGCGGATCGAAATGCTGACGATGCACCTGCTGCGCCTCAAACATCAACTCTAAAAACGGTTTATCAAACAGTTGTTGCGCTTGCTCCAGCGTCCAATGAATACGTTCTGCCACATGGTTGGCCTCTTTGTTCGACAGGGTGCCATGCCGCCAGTGCGACATGAAAATGTGGCGTAAGTGTAAATGACAACGCTATACTGTCAACCACATGAGTGTTAATTTAGTTTACAACACGGTTTATTGATAATGTTGCTTTCGAACGCAGACTTGGAATTTGATCAACGCCATATCTGGCATCCTTACACCTCAATGACACACCCCCTTCCCTGTTATCCGGTGGTAGCGGCACATGGGTATCACCTGCAACTGGACGATGGGCGAGAGTTGGTGGATGGCATGTCTTCTTGGTGGGCGGCGATCCACGGCTATAACCACCAGCGTCTGAACCAAGCCTTGCAGCAGCAAATAGCTCAGATGTCGCATGTGATGTTTGGTGGCATTACACACCCTCAAGCCATCGCGCTATGCCAACGGCTGGTCACTATTACGCCTGCACCGTTGGAGTGTGTGTTTTTGGCCGACTCTGGTTCGGTGGCCGTGGAAGTGGCGCTTAAAATGGCGCTGCAATATTGGCAGGCGCGTGGCGAGCGTCGGGCGCACTTTTTGACCCTGCGTCACGGCTATCATGGTGACACCTTTGGTGCGATGTCGGTGTGTGACCCGCACAATGCCATGCACAGCCTCTATCAGGGATATCTGCCTGAACACCTGTTTGCCGATGCACCACGCAGCCGCTTTGATGGCGAGTGGTATGAGTCTGATATCCAGCCGCTACGTGATATGCTGGAAACGCACCGTCATGATATCGCCGCCGTTATCCTTGAACCGGTGGTTCAGGGCGCAGGCGGAATGCGTATATACCACCCCACTTACCTCAAGCGCGTGCGCGAGTTGTGCAATAACCACGGTATCTTACTGATAGCAGACGAAATAGCGACCGGATTTGGCCGCACGGGGACGCTGTTTGCCTGTGAACATGCCGATATCGCCCCCGACATTCTCTGTCTGGGTAAAGCGCTGACCGGAGGATACCTGACGCTGTCAGCCACCTTGACCACGCGTAACGTCGCAGACACCATCAGCAACGGCGAGGCGGGTTGTTTTATGCATGGCCCGACTTTTATGGCTAACCCATTGGCCTGTGCCGCCGCCAATGCCAGCCTTGAACTGCTGGCAGATGGGAAATGGCAGCCACAGGTGATGGCAATTGAGCGCCAATTGCGCGCTGAATTACTGCCATTACTGGATGCCGCGTTGGTAGAGGACGTGCGTGTTCTGGGTGCGATTGGCGTACTGGAAACCACACGACCTGTGAACGTGGCGCGCGTGCAGTGCTTTTTTGTCGAGCGCGGTGTGTGGATCCGGCCTTTTGGTAAGCTGCTGTATGTGATGCCGCCCTATATTATCTCGCAACAGGCCTTAACATGCTTGACCCGCGCACTGCGTGACGCCGTACAGCGGCCTGAATTGTTTCAATAACGGCGGGGAAAGTCAGCGGGAGAAACCTGTGATCTGTGGCACACCAAATTGATTAGAGCTATGATAATCGTCTCAGCTTATCAGGAACTTCCCATGCGTAATACGACAATCCTTTGCGGGCAGTATTTACGCGCTTTCGCACTTATTTATCTGTGTCTGTTCGCAGGTAATGCGATATCCGCGTTACTCCCGCTGACTATTCCCGGCAGCATTATCGGTATGCTTATCCTCTTTGCTCTGCTGGCTTCGCAGATCCTTCCTGCACCTTGGGTAAAACCCGGCTGCCATTTGATGATTCGCTATATGGCGCTGCTGTTTGTGCCTATCGGAGTGGGCGTCATGAATTACTATGATCTGCTGAGCAAGCAGTTTGGCCCCATCGTGGTGTCCTGTCTTATCAGTACGCTGGTGGTAATGCTGGTCGTCGGTTTTTGCACGCAGTTGATGCAACGCGAACACATCATCACCACGCACGAAACACCCGATGAGGAAGGGAAAAAATAATGTTGTCCAACATCTGGTGGTCATTACCTCTGACCTTGCTGACCTTCTTCGCGGCGCGCAAGTTGGCGATAAAATGCAAAATGCCACTGCTAAACCCACTGCTGGTGTCGATGGCTATCCTGATCCCGGTATTACTGCTGCTCAATATCCCTTACGAAAACTACTTCGCAGGCAGTAAAGTGCTGAACGATCTGTTGCAGCCCGCCGTGGTGGCGTTGGCGTTTCCGCTCTATGAACAGCTTCATCAGATCCGTGCGCGTTGGAAATCCATCATCAGCGTCTGCTTTATCGGCAGTATGGCGGCCATTATTTCCGGTACGCTCATTGCGCTGTGGCTTGCTGCCACGCCCGAGATCGCCGCATCAGTGCTGCCTAAATCGGTAACCACGCCTATCGCTATGGCGGTCGCAAGCACCATCGGCGGCATTCCCGCCATCAGCGCGGTTTGTGTGATTTTTGTCGGCATTCTCGGTGCAGTTTTCGGGCACACGCTGTTTAATCGCGTGGGCATTCGCACCAAGGCAGCGCGCGGACTCGCCATGGGCACGGCGTCACACGCGCTGGGCACGGCCCGTTGCGTCGAGATCGATTTTCAGGAAGGGGCGTTCAGCTCATTAGCATTGGTGATTTGCGGTATCATGACCTCGCTGATTGCACCTTTTATCTTTCCGCTGCTGGTACAACTGTTTCACTAGCGACACAGATGATGCAGACGGCGTGATAATCGCCGCGCCGTTGCATTCTGCTCGATAATTTGAGATATATTGCGCAGAATGCATCTTAATGTCAATAAGTTCACGTTCGACGAGAGACTTAAAAATGATTACAGCCAATGCCCTGATATGTGGCAAAAAATACAGCTAATTGTTATCAAAATAATGTCGCTTGGCTATATTCTGGCGGAAGCCGGGTGTATAGCCAAGCGACTTAATTTTAATTACACCATATGGACTGAGAACAAAATCTCTGTATCGCAACCACTCTCTCTTTTTTTTGCTTTTTGCTTGTGCCCATTTATGCTCAATTGGGGCTTTGTTGAATAAATAGATTTTATGCTGGCAGCACAGTGAAACGACGGATCCTTGCAACGCAAAATCATGCAGTTAGGCCTCATAAGAAAACTGTAAACCTGAGGTGAGAAGCATTTTCTACCAAAACTGGCTGGAAAAACAGCATGACTCACTATTATTCAACAAAACCCTCAATTGAGTTAAGATCTGGCGAATATGTAGGCAAATACTCCACCATATACCCTGCATCGATGATGACTTGTTGAATATTATGTTTTTTGTGAAAAGTTGCATTGTCCATCACGATTACCCTGTTTTTAGGGAGTACTGGGATAAGGACTTGTGTGATCCAGGAATAGAAAACATCGCTGTTAATATTGATATCAAATAATCCGATAGCAAACAGCGTTGTGCCTAATAAAGCGCCGATAACATTTCTTCTTCCCTTGGCTCCCCAGTTCTTCAGCCCAAAACACCGTTGACCTTTTGGGGAATAGCCGTGAGTCCGTGGGGTATCGTGTGGAAAACCACTTTCATCAATAAAAACAATAGGTTTACCTTCTTTTTCATACTGTTGTATTTTTTGTTGAAATGCTTGCCGGGCGCTTTCGTCGGCTTTCGGATGACGTAGAGTTTTTTTTATAGGTCAATCCCAGCTTTTTAAGAGCTTGCCAAATGCCCTTCTGACAAACGCCAAAATGCTCTGCACGTTCTTTTTGGTAAGCATCTGGATATGGTTCAACATCTTTTATCAACTCGGATTTATCGCTCTTTCGCTAACGCGTGGTCGATGCTTTTGACGCTATTTGATTAATCCAACGCGATTTCCCGTGTAGATATCACTTTACGTCTAAAATCAATTGAATAGCTCATTTAAATAATGCAATCAAAATTAAGTCGTTTAGCTATACCACCTGCTGAGAGATTGGCAATCATGACGGCATTGAGTGAATGCCGATAGCATAGCGTCAAATAATTAGATTTATGATTAGATAATTATTGCATAGATTAGATAATTATTGCATAGATTAGATAATTATTGCATGGATTAGATAAATATCTTATTATTTTTTCATCCCAAGCGGATATGCTCTTTAAAAACCGAGGAAACAGATGGTAAAGGTTATCTGGAAAAGCTTTGAAGCAACGTTCAACGATAGACCGAAGGTATCAGGACACCATTAGTGAGAAAGTCGCCGAGTTGAAAAGTTTTCCCGCCGTCAAACTGGATATAGCCAAGCGACATTATTTTGATAACAATTAGCTGTATTTTTTTGCCACATATCAGGGCATTGGCTGTAATCATTTTTAAGTCGGTTGGCTATATCTACACATCTTTTTCAATATCTGCTATTACGTTGCTGCATGATCTCAACTTATCCATCGGCGGGATTGATGCCCGCCTTAACCGGCGTTATCAGCGTCTGGTTAAGCAACACATGACTCCCGCAGCACCATTGGCGTCAGCCGTTAAAGACCTTGCCTGTGCGCAGAAAACAACATTCGCCACTACTCAGGCCGTTTGGCGTTTTTTTAATAATGAACGTATTAGCTTCAGTCAGCTCAATGAACCGATTATTTCGCTGGCTCTCCGGCAGGTTGCACTTAGCCCGCATCCATACGCTCTCGTCGTTCACGACTGGTCTCATTTACAGTTTCGTACCCACAATGGCTTTGTTGAATAAATAGAACTTTTGGGTAATCATCGGAGCAGATCAACACAGTTGTTTCAAAATCAGGTCTCCATGGCAAAACAAAATTTTAAAATCACCAACTGGCCCTCTTATAACAAGGCCCTCAAGCAGCGCGGTTCTCTAACCGTATGGCTAGATGAATCAGCCATTGCTGCATGGACGGAAAAAAACACTACTGAACGGCGTGGACGACCGCTCCACTACTCAGATATGACCATCACCACAGTCCTGATGATGAAACGCGTGTTTGGCCTTTCATTGAGGGCTTTACAGGGCTTTGGTGACTCGATTTTTAAACTGATTAAATTGTCACTCCATTGTCCAGACTATTCGCTGCTCAGCAAGCGAGCAAAGACAGTGAACATCAGCATAAAAACGCCAACCCGTGGTGAAATCTCACATCTGGTCATTGATGGAACCGGCCCGAAGGTCTTTGGCGAAGGCGAATGGAAAGTCCGGCAGCATGGTGCCGACAGACGCAGGGTATGGCATAAGCTGCACCTGGCAGTAGACAGTGTGACGCATGAGATTATCTGTGCGGATTTGTCGCTCAGTGGTACGACTGATGCCCAAGCTCTACCGGCGCTGATAAACCAGACCCACCGGAAAATCAGAGAGGCATCGGCTGACGGCGCTTAGGATACAGTTTACTGCTATGATGCTCTGCTGAGGAAGAAAATAAGGCCGCTTATCCCGCCACGAAGGGGGGCGCAATATTGGCAAGATCGCTACCACGAGCGTAACCCCGCTGTTGCAAATCAGCGCATTAGCGGCAGTAACGATATCTGGAAAAAGAAAGTGGGCTATCACCGGCGCTCAGTGGCTGAAACGGCCATGTTCCGGTTCAAAAGGCTTCTGGGTGGTCATCTAAGTCTGAGAGACTACGATGGTCAGGTGGGTGAAGCCATGGCCATGGTCAAAGTGCTTAACCTGATCACGCTATTAGGAATGCCGAACAGTATTCTCATCACGTAACAATCGACCCGTATGGGGCGCAGTCGTTACAAGTTCTGATTTATTCAACAAAGCCACTGTGAGGCTACGAAGCAGACGCGCGAAGAACGGTGGTTCGAGAGAAACAACCCTGTCAATGGTATTTAAGCTGCTCCAGTCTGCTCAGAAAAGCTGGAACCGACTAAGAGGATTTGACCTGCTGATCCTAGTTGTAAGCAACGTCCAATTTAAGGATGGAGAACAGATTCACGAAGCATCAGAGCGGAACGTAGCCTGATCGCCATACACCTGATTTGCTAATAACTCTGGCAATCACCAGTTGACCCACATCGTTATTGGTGAACACATTAGCCAGACGACGAATGTTGTTGGCATCATTCAAAATACGTTCCGCGACCACCAGTAATTCTTTGCATGGCTCGGTCATGCCAAGCAGTCGTTTGCCGCGGCGAATAAAGATTTCGATGCCCAGTTCTTCTTCCAGTTCTCGGATATGGCGACTCACGCCCGACTGAGACGTAAACAGTGAATTGGCGACTTCCGTCAGATTATATGTATTAGTCGCGACTAGATCTGACACTGGACCTTGAAAGGTTGAGAGTTACCGGTTTTGATATGGGTGTCTAATCCTTAAACAAAACGCGAGGTAACTCTCATGCTTCATACTAACAATCCCATTATCAAACACAAAGCCGGCCTGCTCAATCTCGCCGAAGAACTCGGTAACGTATCAAAAGCCTGCAAGAGCATGGGCGTGTCACGCGATACATTTTACCGTTATCAGGAACTGGCTGCTGAAGGCGCCATTGATGCGCTGGTTAACCAGAACCGCCGGGTTCCGAACCTGAAGAACCGCGCCGACGAAGCCACTGAACGCGCGGTTGTTGATTATGCTATTGAGTTACCGCCCCATGTGCAGCACCGGACCTGTAATGAGCTGCGTAAAAAAGGCGTGTTTATCTCCGGCAGCGGCGTGCGCTCCATCTGGCAACGACACGACCTGGAGAACTTCCGTAAACGCCTGAAGGCGCTTGAGGAAAAGGTCGCCAGAGAAGGCATTGTCCTTACCGAGGCTCAAATCGCAGCCCTGGAGAAGAAGGCGCACGATGATGAGGCCTGCGGTGAAATCGAGACGGCACATCCCGGGTATCTGGCCTCGCAGGACACCTTCTACGTGGGCAATCTGAAGGGGGTGGGCCGTATCTACCAGCAGACGTTCGTGGATACGTACTCGAAAGTGGCGCACTGCAAGCTGTATACGAATAAAACACCGCTCACCGCCGCCGACCTGCTCAATGATAGCGTATTCCCGTTCTACGAGGCTCAGGGACTGCCGGTGCTGAGAATACTGACCGACAGGGGTACGGAGTACTGTGGTAAAGTGGAGCAGCATGATTATCAGCTTTATCTGGCTATCAACGATATCGAGCATACGAAAACGAAGGCGATGTCTCCGCAGACGAACAGCATCTGCGAGCGCTTCCATAAAACCATTTTGCAGGATTTTTATCAGGTTACGTTCGGCAAGAAGTTATATGGAGACCTGGAAAGTCTGCAGGTAGATCTGGACAACTGGTTGTGGCATTACAATACTGAGCGAACTCATCAGGGAAAAATGTGCTGCGGGCGTACGCCGATGGCCACTTTACTCGATGGAAAACGGATCTGGGCAGAAAAGAATCTGAACCAGATGTAATCTGACAGACACCTGTATAAATAATCGGTAACTGTCAGATCAGGTCTGAGCTAGTACACATAACGCGAACAGCAAAAGCGAAGCGGAAAGACAAGAACACCGGACGGCGAGTGAAAGTTCAGCTAGGTGTAGCTCTGACACTCAGATTAGTTGTGGTTCGCCTTACCGATACTCACGGTAAATTTATCGGACGCTGGACGCTGCTCACAAACGTTAGCAACGAGCTCACCAGCGCGGAAGTCGCTCGCTGGTATTACTGGCGCTGGGGTATTGAATCCTTTTTTAAGCTGCTGAAAGGTGCCTACCATGATGTAGAAAAATGGCTTCAGCGCAGTGCTGGTGCCTAGCATGGCATGTGTGCTGGTATGGCGGCTGCAACGCGCTGAAGGAGACGACAATGCGGCAGCCCGTCAGTTAATTTGCCGATTATCTGGACGACAACAAAAACGAGGGCGTAAAGAAAGCGCCCCAGCGCTGCTTGCCGGACTATCCATCCTGCTAAATACCTTGACCTTATTAGCAGACTATACCCCGGAAAAACTTGCCCACTTCGCGATGGTGGTTTTTAACCCTTTATGATGTGTAGATACCTATGTCCTTGGGGAAAGGTCCTGGAAGGGGGGGAGCCCGTTTGTCATGATTTTCCACAACCTCGACGGCTTTGTTGAATAAACATATTTTATGCTGCACCCCGGTGAAACGACAGATCCTCGCAACGCAAAATCATGCAGTTAGGCCTCATAAGAAAACTGTAAACCTGAGGTGACAAGCATTTTCTACCAAAACTGGCTTGGCAAAACAGCATGACTCACTATTATTCAACAAAGCCAACCTCGACAGTAATGCCGTGGCAACCATTCTCAACATTGTGGTGTTGACAGCGGCATTATCAGTCTACAACAGCTGCGTGTACTGTAACAGCCGTATGCTTTACGGCCTTGCCAAGCAAGGTAATGGCCCGAAAGCGCTGTTAACCGTCGATAGACGCGGTGTACCCGTTGTTGCCATTGGTATATCTGCCGCCGCCACTGCGCTGTGCGTTCTGATCAATTACCTGATTCCGGGCAAAGCGTTCGAACTCCTGATGGCATTGGTGGTGTCTGCACGGGTGATAAACTGGGCCATGATCAGCTTGGCGCGCCTGAAATTCCGCAAAGCCAAAGAGTAGGAAGGCGTGCAGACTAAATTCAAAGCGCTGCTCTATCCGCTGGGCAATTATATAGCCAACCGACATTATTTTGATAACAGCCAGCTATGCTTTTTTGCAGCATATCAGGGTATCTGTTGTAATCATTTTTAAGTCTGTTGGCTATATTTGCCTGCTGTTTCTGGCCTGCATTTTAGTGATCATGTTAATCACTCTAGGGATTCAGATTTCCGTTCTGCTGATTCCCGTATGGTTGGTCGTGCTTGGCATCAGTTATGCCATGAAACAGAAAAAACAACGGGTCGCAACCACCCGATAAGTAATATGAAAACGGCCCTCCCTCCACCGTTATTCCCGCGAAAGCGGGAATCTCTTGCCGAAGATTTTCGCAGAGATCCCTAGCTTTCGCCGAGGATGACGAGGGGGGAGGTGACTTTACCATCAGAGTAAAACGGACTGTTTTGAAGGGGTTGTGAATATGACTGGCAGCACATCAATAGGTATTGTTGCAATCAAAAGCACAGAGTAAGAGGCTTTGTTGAATAAATAGATTTTATGCTGGCAGCCCAGTGAAACGACGGATCCTCGCAACGTAAAATCATGCAGTTAGGGCTCATGAGAAAAGTGTACACCTGAGGTGACAAGCATTTTCAACCAAAACTGGCATGGAAAAACAGCATGATTACCTATTATTCAACAAAGCTAGGGTAAGACTGTACTTTAGTACATCTGGTATTAATAAATTAAAAGAATTATGGTTAGAGTGTAAGAATGAGGGAATAGAGTCAAAAAAAATGATCCTCCAGAAGAGGATCATACGCCAAATTGGCCAACACCAGGGAAAAATTTTGCATATTATTGCGAACAACAGATATGTTGTCAATCGTTGTCCATGCTCAGTAAAACCAATTAGAAATTTAGATACACTCCATTTACTTTTAAAAGTAGCAAAAAAATTTCATATTCAACAGTTTCACCATGAAATAATACCCATCTAAATATTCACATTCCATAGAAATCCTTTCTTTTTATAGACATACTTCACAGCAGGGTAACGTCTACGTATTCAGCCAAAAGCATTCCGTTTAATCCCCGTAACAACATGTTCTCATGTCTATGATATAGATTATCAAGAATTTTATTCAGCAATGTGCTTTGTTGAATAATAGTGAGTCATGCTGTTTTTCAAGCCAGTTTTGGTTGAAAATGCTTGTCACCTCAGGTGTACACTTTTCTCATGAGCCCTAACTGCATGATTTTACGTTTCGAGGATCTGTCGTTTCACAGGGGGTGCAGCATAAAATATGTTTATTCAACAAAGCCTCAGCAATGGAGAAAATACATGCCAAATGTTTTCTGCAATAATACTGAAACTAACGTTTCAATCAGAAACCATTTAGAAAAAGAATTAGGCGAAGATAATTGCATCAGCTTTGCTTATGCGATATAGCCAACCGACTTAAAAATGATTACAGCCAATGCCCTGATATGTGTCAAAAAAATACAGCTAATTGTTATCAAAATAATGTCGATTGGCTATAATGAATAAAAAAAGATCCAACTGAGTTTGCAGTAATATCAAACAAGACAGCGTGGTTTTCATTCTATACCCAATAAACCTCAAGATGCAGGTTTGAGCACCTGAAAACAATCGTGAATTCTGGACGTCAGCGAGTCCGCTATTTCTGGTAGCGTATTGGTGAAAAAATTGAATATTGCATCCCGAAAATCGCGGGTGTTTTCAAAATAGCGATTATTCCGTGTATGCTCATTCATCACTTTCCACAGGCGTTCTATCGCGTTCAGATTCGGACTGTAAGGCGGTAAATAGTGAAGCTCTATGTTCACGACAAAGGCCCAATCCTTAATCAATTGGGTTCGGTGATAACCCGCACCGTCCAGTATTACATGGATTCTCTGTCGGTAATCAGGGTAACGTTTGCGTATCTCAATGAAAAAACGAGCAATGTTGTAGTCATTAATTGTTTTGTAATCCTGAATAACCGTACCGCCGATATCGCTCAGATTCAGCGCACCCAGTATATTCAGACGGGTTCGACTTCCCGTTGTTTTAACTGACTTTTTATGCCCTTTTCGTATCCATCCATAACTGAGCTTTGTGGCTTGTGTCGGATGAACCACATCGATAAACAGAATCGGCTTATTGCCGGCTGTTTTCTTTAAATTCTCATAATATTCAATGAAATGCTTCTGATTTTCTTCACTGAATTTATGGGGGACGCCCGCCGGTTTTTTGTAGGAGAAACCATGACGGTGCAACCACTTGTTCATGCCGGGAATACTGAATCGGATAGCCCAGCGATGTTCGACATAAGCCACGATGTCGTGGGTATGATGGAAGAGATGTTGAGATAACTAGCTGATTAAGAGCGCAGTCTTTTCAGCACAAAGCCGACTTGCAGACCCACCGTTTTCAGGTTTAAGTTTGCGAGTGTTGACGTAATCGTTGATATGTTGGTTTACCGTCGTTTCGTGCAGACGCAGAGCTTGCGCAATCATCGCAGAGCTCCAGCCTTCGGAGGCCACCAGGACGGCTTTGATGCGATCACAAACACGCTTATCACGACTGGTGTCATGAAGGTGTTCGAGTTCGGCTTTTTGCTTGTCGGTAATAAATATCTTCATAGTGGGTGAGCATGATCTTCTTACCGCGTAAAATCAAGCATCTTCAATGATCACGGGTATATCAATAATATAATTAAACAAGGCGATTTAAAATTTAAAAAACTACTTTTTGTATGGTTATTTGGGCGTTGTTTGGCGCTCGTTTGCTGATACTTATCCACGATCCGTCGCGAGAAGTTTTTTCATGTAGCGTAACTAGGCTGTGTCCCTTAATTGCGTAACCGGCGGTAAAACAAGCGGATGCAGCCCAGTTTTACCATTGCTATAGCCAAGCGACATTATTTTGATAACAATTAGCTGTATTTTTTTGACACATATCAGGGCATTGGCTGTAATCATTTTTAAGTCGTTTGGCTATAATATCCGTGCGCTCAAATGTGCGGCTGGCGCTCAAAAAAACATCTCGATATTACCAACGATAATAGCCTGGGTCGCTCACGAGGTGGTTATGGCACCAAAATCCACACGGCGACTGACGGAAGCGGCATCCCGCTAAACATCGTACTGAGTGCTGGGCAGGGTCACAAAAGCCTGTTTGCGTTACGACTCATGGACGGAATTGGCGTGCAACGCCAGAACGGCAGCATGAAGCGTCGTGGCCATGCAGTACTGGCTGACAAAACCTACTCTGGGAATGCACTACGTAACGAGTTGAAAAAAAGAGGGATGAAAACGGTTATTCCCCGAAAATCAAATGAAAAACTGGCTTCAGATGGACGCTCGCAACTTGATCGTGATGCTTATCGCCGTCGCAACGTTGTGGAAAGGTGTTTTGGCCGTTTAAAGGAATATCGACGGATCGCCACACGTTATGAAAAAATGGCAAGAAACTATCTAGCAATGGTGAAACTGGGCTGCATCCGCTTGTTTTACCGCCGGTTACGCAATTAAGGGACACAGCCTAGTGTCGCCATGACACAGCCATGCTCACTCAGGGCAACCTGATCGAATCCAAGCGTTATCAGTTCCTGCTGCAAGGCGAGCGCCAACTTGAGTTGACCCTCCGTGCTCGGCACATGCCTTACGCCCGGCTTAGACTGCGTATCAAAAGTGACATAATTTAAAAACCGATCGAGTAATTTTTCCATATTTCAGCCCCCTGAACCCTGATGGATATTATGCTGATGGCTTTCCCGGCAAATATTGCGTCAGGTCAGTTTTTACCATCTTAGCCAGCGAATGCATCAAAACCGCCTTTTGCGGACGGACAAATCATTGGATTCATAAAACCAGGGCGTTACGCTGCTATTTTGTTCGCGCCACGGTCGCATTTTTTTAACGTCAACAGCACATAATAATTACAACTTTTTATCTCAGCACTCATGGGGTACACCGGAATCGCTAATCTCATGATTAACGGGCTTTCTTCGTTGCAAGAGTACGCGTATAAGTTGGCGTACACTGGGGTTTCCCGTAGAATGCCCCCCTAACGACGCTATGTAGCCAACCGACTTAAAAATGATTACAGCCAATGCCCTGATATGTGGCAAAAAAATACAGCTAATTGTTATCAAAATAATGTCGCTTGGCTATACACGCAAAGGTGATAACCTTGGTCATGCAGCGCTTTACATACTATGCATGCACCAACGATGGAAACTGAGCCAGACCACCATGAATGAAAACCTTTCTTCCGCATCCGTGCCGGTTGTTGAACTGCGCGATGTACGTAAAGGATTTGATGGCAAAGACATCATCTCCCATTTCGATCTCACCATTAATCACGGTGAGTTCTTGACCATTCTTGGCCCTTCCGGCTGTGGAAAAACCACGGTACTGCGTTTGATTGCCGGATTGGAAAATGTCGATAACGGTGCCATTTTACTTGAGCAGCAGGACATTACCCATCAGCCCGCCGAACAGCGCTACGTCAACACGGTATTTCAGAGCTATGCGCTATTTCCCCATCTTAGCGTGTTTGACAATGTCGCCTTCGGGTTGAAAATGCAGAAAACACCGTCTGCCGAGATCGCACCTCGCGTCATGGACGCCTTGAAAATGGTTCAGTTGGACGAGTTTTCAACGCGTCGCCCGCATCAACTGTCTGGTGGGCAGCAACAGCGTGTCGCTATTGCCCGTGCCGTGGTGAACAAGCCCAAGGTATTATTGCTGGATGAATCGCTTTCCGCTCTGGATTACAAACTGCGTAAGCAAATGCAAAATGAACTGAAAGCACTGCAACGTAAGCTGGGTATTACCTTCATCTTTGTTACGCACGATCAGGAAGAAGCGCTCACCATGTCAGACCGCATCGTGGTGATGCGCGACGGCAAAATTGAACAAGACGGTACACCACGAGAAATCTACGAAGAACCCTGTAATCTGTTCGTTGCCAGTTTTATTGGTGAAATCAACATTTTTGATGCTACCGTGATCGCCTCCGAACAGGGGAGTCGCGTTCAGTCTATGGTTGAAGGCCGCGTCTGCCCTATCACTGTCAATTTTCCGGTGAGCACTGGGCAATCATTAAAAGTCCTGCTGCGCCCCGAAGATTTGCGCGTAGAGGAAATTAATGACGACAGTGCAGTCGAAGGCATGATCGGTTATGTGCGTGAACGCAACTACAAGGGCATGACGCTTGACTCCACCATTGAGCTGGAGAACGGAAAAATGGTGATGGTCAGCGAGTTCTTCAATGAAGATGACCCCGATGTCGATCACTCACTCAACCAAAAGGTGGCTATCACCTGGGTAGAGAGCTGGGAGGTCGTGCTGCACGATGAAGCCACCGCGTAAACGTTTTCAAAACATCATCATTACCATCATCGTTGCTTGGCTGATGCTGTTTGTGTTCATTCCTAACCTGATGATCATTGGCACCAGCTTTTTGACGCGCGATGATGCCGACTTGATCACTATGGTGTTCACGCTGGAAAACTATACGCGGCTGAGCGATCCCCTGTACGCTTCGGTGCTGCTGCATTCGTTAAATATGGCGGTCATCGCTACGTTATGTTGCCTGCTGATTGGCTACCCTTTTGCCTTCATCATGGCGCGGCTACCGGAAAAAATACGACCGCTGCTACTGTTCCTACTGATTGTCCCGTTCTGGACCAACTCGTTGATTCGTACCTACGGATTGAAAATTTTCCTGAGCACACGAGGCTACCTAAACGAGTTTCTGTTATGGACTGGGATTATCGACGATCCGCTGCGCATTATGTACACCTCACAGGCGGTGGTGTTAGGTCTGGTCTATATCCTGCTGCCGTTCATGGTGTTGCCACTCTACTCCAGCATTGAAAAACTCGACAACGCGTATCTGGAAGCGGCACAGGATCTGGGGGCCAACAAGTGGCAGTCGTTCATCCGCATTGTGATCCCGCTGACCATGCCCGGCATTATTGCGGGCTGCCTGCTGGTACTGCTGCCTGCGATGGGGCTATTTTTCGTGGCTGACCTGATGGGAGGTGCGAAAAACCTGCTAATTGGCAACGTGATAAAGAGCCAATTCCTGAATATTCGCGATTGGCCCTTTGGCGCGGCCACCAGCATTTGTCTGACGTTGGTTATGGGCCTGATGCTGTTTGTGTACTACCGCGCAGCCCGTTTATTGAATAAAAAGGTGGATCTGGAATGATGGGACGTTTATTGCGCGGCGGCTTTATGAGCCTGATCTACGCCTATCTGTATATTCCGATCCTGATTCTGATTGTGAATTCATTTAATCAGGCGCGTTTTGGCATTAACTGGCAAGGATTTACCCTTGAGTGGTATCGCCTGCTGTTAAACAACGACAGCCTGCTCCAGGCTGCCAGCCATTCACTGACGATGGCGGTATTTTCCGCCACGTTTGCCACGGCGATCGGCTCGCTCACCGCCGTGGCACTTTACCGTTATCACTTTCGCGGTAAGCCCTTTGTCAGCGGCATGCTGTTTGTGGTGATGATGTCGCCAGATATCGTCATGGCTATCTCCCTGCTGGTACTGTCTATGCTGCTCGGGATTTCGCTCGGATTCTGGTCGCTGCTGTTTTCGCACATTACGTTCTGCCTGCCGTTTGTCGTGGTCACGGTGTATTCGCGTTTGAAAGGGTTTGATATTCGAATGCTGGAAGCCGCTCGAGATTTAGGGGCCAGTGAAATCATCATACTACGCAAGATTATTCTGCCCCTTGCGATGCCTGCCGTTGCCGCCGGTTGGTTGCTGAGCTTTACCCTGTCCATGGATGATGTGGTGGTATCATCCTTTGTCACGGGTCCTTCTTATGAAATCTTGCCGCTGAAAATCTATTCCATGGTCAAAGTGGGTGTTTCACCCGAAGTCAACGCGCTGGCCACCATTTTGCTGTTGTTATCGTTACTGCTGGTGCTTAGCAGTCAGTTAATACTGCGGGATCGCACCAAAAAATCATCATTCCAACCTTTGGGACGTTAAGGAGGTTTATTGTGAAAAAATTGCCCTACCTGCTGGCCGCGTGCGCCATGGCGCTCAGCCTGAATGCCGCCAATGCGAAGGATAACAAGACGATCTATTTCTATAACTGGACAGAGTATGTCCCCCCCGGTTTGCTGGAACAGTTCACCAAGGAAACGGGCATCAAGGTGATTTACTCCACCTACGAATCCAACGAAAGCATGTATGCCAAGCTGAAGACCTATCAGGATGGTACTTATGATTTGGTGGTGCCTTCGACCTATTTCGTGTCCAAAATGAGCAAAGAAGGGATGCTGCAAAAGATTGATACCAGCAAACTGAGCAATTTCCACAATCTTGATCCTAGTCTGCTGCACAAATCCTTCGACCCGAACAACGAATACTCCATTCCCTACATCTGGGGAGCCACCGCTATCGGCATCAACCGTGATGCCATCGACCCGGCAACAGTGACCGGCTGGGGTGATTTTTGGGATGCAAAGTATAAGGGCAGTCTGTTGCTGACCGACGATGCCCGTGAAGTGTTCCAGATTGCATTACGCAAACTCGGCTACTCGGCTAATACCACCGATCCGAAAGAGATAGAAGCTGCATATAACGAATTAAAGACGCTGATGCCGAACGTGCTGGCCTTTAACTCCGATAACCCCGGGAATCCGTTTATCGAAGGTGAAGTCAATCTGGGTATGATCTGGAACGGCTCTGCTTACATTGCCCGCCAGTCAGGAACAACGCTCAACGTTATCTGGCCAAAAGAAGGTGGCATTTTCTGGATGGACAGTTTGGCAATCCCCGCCAACGCCAAGAACAAAGAGGGTGCCATGAAGCTCATCGACTTCTTGTTGCGCCCGGATGTGGCAGCAAAGGTTGCTGAAACCATCGGTTACCCGACGCCCAATCTGGCAGCGAAAAAATTACTGCCTGCTGAGGTGGCAAATGACAAGACCCTCTACCCTGATGAAGAAACCATTCAGAAAGGGGAATGGCAAAATGATGTTGGTAGCGCCAGCACGCTGTATGAAAACTATTTTCAACAGCTGAAAGTCGGCCGTTAATGCGCAAGAGCTAGCCGCATAGCGCGGCTAGCCCTTTATGATAAATCGTTACCCTACCCACTCGTAGTAAAACCGCAGCCCTTTCTCGCAGGAACAGCAGCCACTACAACCGCCACTGGCATTTTCGTGACTGCTAATTTTTCCCTTCTGGACCCAGATAGCTATCATGCCTTCAACCACACCGGTTTCTACATGGAAGCGTTGGCTGATCTCTTGCAACGAAACGCGTTGTCTTTGCCTCACGAAATTGCGCAGTTCAATCAGTGTCATTTCGTCCTCCGGATTCGTACGGCCATGGGTTTACGCTGCACGCACCACCTCAGATTGCTGCCTCAGATTGCCATTGCGGCGCAGGAAAAATACGGTAATCGCCCACACTGCCAGCACAGCACCAATGGCAGAGGCAGAATAAAGGGGATGGTTAGCAAACCGCCCCGCTTGATACACCAGTACCGCAGCGCCATAGCCCAGCTCTATCGTCCACACAAAACAGAACAACGCCCATGCAGTGCCCACTTCGCGCCAGATAGCTGACAATGCTGCGACGCAAGGCACATACAGCAAAACCATCAGCAAGTAGGCCACCGCGCCTAAGCGGCCATCGAACAGGTGCGCAATGATATCCAGCGATGAGACGGAAAATTCATTCTGTTCCGCTACGGCGGCGGTATCGCTTAAATCGCCAACATTGATGCCCAGCGGATCGAGGAGCTCTCCACCAAGTTTGGCAAAATTATCTGGAATGGTTGCCAGTGCGGCAACAACGCTTTCGCCCAGATTAAACGGTGCGTCCTCTTCCTGCTCACCTGATTGCCTATCAGCCATCGCGCCATACAGTGAATCCAGTGTACCCACCACCGCTTCTTTGGCAAAAATACCGGTAAAAACACCGACAGCAGCAGGCCAGTTTTCTGCTTTTATCCCCATCGGCGCGAACACCGGAACAATTTTCTGACCGATGGAAGAAAGCACTGATTTATCACTGTCCTGATTACCAAACGAACCGTCGGTCCCCATGGAATTGAAAAAGCTGAGCACGGTAACGACCACGACAATCAGTTTGCCTGCACGCAGAATAAAACCCTTAAGCCGATCCCAAGTACGAATTAGCACGCTGCGCAGTCCTGGCAAATGGTATGGCGGGATCTCCATGACGAACGCAGAGGCATCGCCTTGTAACGCAGTATTTTTCAGCATAAAGCCAGTGGCGATAGCGGCAAAAATACCCACCAGATAAAGTCCGAACACCAAGTTTTGCCCACCACTGGTGAACAATGCCGTCGCAAACAGCACATAGACAGGTAAACGCGCTCCGCACGACATAAAGGGGGCCATCATCACCGTAACGATGCGATCGCTGTGCTTTTCCATGGTACGCGTGGCCATAACAGAGGGCACATTACAACCAAAGCCGACAATCAAGGGCACGAACGCTTTCCCTGGAAGCCCAATGCTGCGCATGAAGCGGTCCATAACAAACGCCGCGCGCGCCATGTACCCGGAATCTTCAAGATAGGAGAGGAACAGATAGAGGCAACCGATAACCGGAACAAAGGTGGAAACCGTTTGAATCCCTCCACCAATGCCATCAGCCACCAGCGTCGCCAGCCACTCAGGCGTGCCAATAGCGCGCAGCAGCGTTCCTGACCCATCCACCAGCAGCGCGCCGACAAACTGATCGAAAAAGTCGATAAACGCACTCCCCACCTTGATGGTGAAGATAAACATCAGGTACATTACCAGCAGGAAGATCGGAATACCGAAAAAGCGATTCAGAACCACACGGTCAATTTTATCAGTGAGCGTCGCAGAGACATTGCTGCGGCGAATCACCACCTGATTGGCGATGGAGGAGACAAACTGATAACGTCCATCGGCAAGGAAGATATCCAGTTCATCGTCATAGGTTTCTGTAAGCGTGGCAACCTGTGCATCCATCTCTGTCAACAAGGGTGCCGGTATGCGAGTGCGAACCGTAGTATCCCCTTCCAGCAATTGCAGCGCTAACCAATACGGATGGGTTACGTTTGGAATGTCCGCTAAACGCAACGCCATTTGCACCGCGGCATTTTTCAGCGGCGCATCGTAAGGCACTTCAACGTTGGGTGAACGAATGTCCGCCAGCGCGGACAGGCACACCTGGCGCAACACATCCATCCCTTTGTTTTGGCTGGCGGTGATGGGGATAACGGGGCAACCTAGCCGGTTTTGCAGAGCGGCAATATCGATCTCCAGCTTGCGCGAAGAGGCGATATCCATCATGTTCACCGCAACGATCATGGGCACATTCATGTCCAGCAACTGCGCCGTCAGATACAGGTTGCGCTCAAGATTGGCCGCATCAAGAATATTTAGCACCAAATGTGCTTCGCCGGAGAGGATATAATCGCGCGCGACGCGCTCATCCTCCGCGCTTTCCGAAGCCGGATTGAGCGAGTAGACGCCGGGAAGATCGACCAGCGTGAAGCGTTGACCTTTGTAGAGGCACTGACCGACCTTTTTCTCGACGGTGACCCCTGGCCAATTCCCCACCGTTTGTTTTCCCCCTGTCAGCAGGTTGAACAGGGTGGTTTTGCCACAATTGGGGTTGCCAACAACACCAATGACGGGATGAGTGACCATAACGGTTCCTTACTCAAACGAGCTATTATCAGGCAGGCATGCCTTGCAATCCACATACCTAGCAAATACAGATCCTGAAAATCAGCACGGTTCCAGGATCAATATTTGTGCTTCACTCTTGCGCACGCTGATAGCAGCGCCACGCAAACGCAATTCGATAGGATCGCCCAACGGCGCTACCCGAGTGACCGTGAAGATCACCCCCGGTGTCACCCCTAACGCCAGCAAGCGCTTACGGTAATCCGTTGATCCTTTTTGATAACCTTGCACACGCCAAGAACTGCCTACGGGAAATACGGCCTCTGTCATGAATACCACTCCTCGTTGAATTAATGCCACCCTGTTGCTGCCTGATGGCATCAACCTTGGGTAACCTGCGGTGCCACCCAAACCTGCTTGCCCATATCCCAATTAATCGCGATACGACCGTCGCCCGCAACCAGCATCAACGGCTGGTTTACTTCACGCTGAATAACCCGAATCTCACCCCCGACACGAATACCTAACTCCAGTAAACGTTGGTGGTACTCACCGCTGAGGCGAATTCGCGCAACCACTGCGCTGATATTGAGGGGAATATCAAGAAGAGTGTGTAGACCTAGCGTCATAGTTGGGCTCTCAAAGAGAAACCGCAGAATCCTTGAGTGAATTCACGCGGTATAATGGCTGTAACTACTCAGAAAACAAACAAAACTAATAACGATTATCAATTATAAATGCACAGGTATAAGTCTACTTGATTTATATCAAACAAAAATTAAATATCGCTCATTCCTGCTTCAATGGTGAATAAAAGCATCAGAAAACGCTAAAAAAAATCTATGCTCACCCCCGTTTTTGCAACACAGATTTTGATTTATGATGGGCTTGCGTAAATCTATTCGGCGTCTGGTGGGCATTTAATGCCCGCGCCACGATGAGTTCCGCACCTGCCGAACCTTAAAAAGCCCTCGGCTTCATAGAGCCATTTTTTATGTCAGGTTCATCAGCAGGCCGATATGCCGTTCATGTCATCAATTATCTGTCGTCGCAAAACCAGAAAGTAATCTGTTATAGCCAAGCGACATTATTTTGATAACAATTAGCTGTATTTTTTTCCACATATCAGGGCATTGGCTGTAATCATTTTTAAGTCGGTTGGCTATAACTCAGTGAGCCAGCGATTTTTTTCGGTGGCTCTTTTATTTGCTGAACGCCGCCTGATGGACTGTCACCGCCCAGGCTATCCGCGCAAGTTTGTTCGCCAGCGCACACGCCACCACATTCGAGTGATGGCTGACAAGCTGCTTTTTAACCCACTCTGCCAGACGCCCTGGGTTGTGTTCCAGCCGCTGCATAAACACCCGCGCGCATTGCACCAGCCGCCGTCGCAGATTCTTGTCACCCCGCTTGCTGATGCCCATCAGTGTCGTCTTCCCATCCGTGCTGTACTGGCGGGGAACCAGCCCTGTCGAAGCCGCAAAATCACGGCTGCTGGCATGGTTTTTACCATCCCCCAGGGGGGTGGCTAACAGGCTCGCTGTTATCGGCCCGACGCCGGGAATGGTCAGCAGGCGTTGGGCAGTTTCATCCTCCGCAAGGTGGGTTTTCAGTTCCTTATCGATTTCATCAATTTCCCCGTTGAGGTAAATATACTGGCTGTGAAGTCTGCTCAGAACCCTTGCCAAATAAAGTGGGAAGACATTTTCTTCCAGCACCGCGGCCAGACGCCGTATCACGGCAATACCGCGAGGCAGACTGACACCGAACTCCAGTAAAAAAGCGTGCATCTGGTTGGTGGTTTTAACGCGTTGCCGTATCAGCGAGCCACGGACCCGATGTAGGGCAGCCATTGCCTGCTGGTCTTCCGTGCGGGGTTTTACAAAGCGTATGGAGGGCCGGGAAGCTGCTTCGCAGATAGCTTCTGCATCAACAAAATCGTTCTTGTTACTCTTGGCTTTGTTGAATAAATCAGAACTTGTAACGACTGCGCCCCATACGGGTCGATTGTTACGTGATGCGAATACTGTTCGGCATTCCTAATAGCGTGATCAGGTTAAGCGCTTTGACCATGGCCATGGCTTCACCCACCTGACCATCGTAGTCTCTCAGACTTAGATGACCACCCAGAAGCTTTTTGAACCGGAACATGGCCGTTTCAGCCACTGAGCGCCGGTGATAGCCCACTTTCTTTTTCCAGATAGCGTTACTACCGCTAATGCGCTGATTTGCAACAGCGTGGTTACGCTCGTGGTAGCGATCTTGCCAATATTGCGCCCCCCTTCGTGGCGGGATAAGCGGCCTTATTTTCTTCCTCAGCAGAGCATCATAGTAGTAAACTGTATCCTAAGCGCCGTCAGCCGATGCCTCTCTGATTTTCCGGTGGGTCTGGTTTATCAGCGCCGGTAGAGCTTGGGCATCAGTCATACCACTGAGCGACAAATCCGCACAGATAATCTTATGCGTCACACTGTCTACTGCCAGGTGCAGCTTACGCCATACCCTGCTTCTGTCGACACCATGCTGCCGGACTTTCCATTCACCTTCGCCAAAGACCTTCAGGCCGGTTCCATCAATGACCAGATGTGAGATTTCACCACGGGTTGGCGTTTTTATGCTGATGTTCACTGTCTTTGCTCGCTTGCTGAGCAGCGAATAGTCTGGACAATAGAGCGACAATTTAATCAGTTTAAAAATCGAGTCACCAAAGCCCTGTAAAGCCCTCAATGAAAGGCCAAACACGCGTTTCATCATCAGGACTGTGGTGATGGTCATATCTGAGTAGTGGAGCGGTCGTCCACGCCGTTCAGTAGTGTTTTTTTCCGTCCATGCAGCAATGGCTGATTCATCTAGCCATACGGTTAGAGAACCGCGCTGCTTGAGGGCCTTGTTATAAGAGGGCCAGTTGGTGATTTTAAAATTTTGTTTTGCCATGGAGACCTGATTTTGAAACAACTGTGTTGATCTGCTCCGATGATTACCCAAAAGTTCTATTTATTCAACAAAGCCGTTACTCTTAACAAAAGGGCGAACGAACTGTGGGGAAATCAACTTTGCCTCATGGCCTAAATCAGCGACTCGGCGAGCCATGAAGTGTGCACCGCCGCAGGACTCCATCACCACGATCGCCGACTTGCAGGATGCAAGAAAATGAATCAGCTGAGTGCGGGAAAACTTTTTACGCAGCAGCGCATGACCTTTTTCGTTCTGACAGTGAACGTGGAAGGAATGTTTACCGAGATCGATACCAATAAGCGTAACGTTTTGCATGATGATCCCCTTCAGAAAGAAAAACACCCTGTTAGCGTACCGCTCACAGGGTGGGGGTGACCATCTCATTAAGTGTACTAGCTCAGACCTGAGCTGACAGTTACCGATTATTTATACAGGTGTCTGTCAGATTACATCTGGTTCAGATCCTTTTCTGCCCAGATCCGTTTTCCATCGAGTAAAGTGGCCATCGGCGTACGCCCGCAGCACATTTTTCCCTGATGAGTTCGCTCAGTATTGTAATGCCACAACCAGTTGTCCAGATCTACCTGCAGACTTTCCAGGTCTCCATATAACTTCTTGCGGAACGTAACCTGATAAAAATCCTGCAAAATGGTTTTATGGAAGCGCTCGCAGATGCCGTTCGTCTGCGGAGACATCGCCTTCGTTTTCGTATGCTCGATATCGTTGATAGCCAGATAAAGCTGATAATCATGCTGCTCCACTTTACCACAGTACTCCGTACCCCTGTCGGTCAGTATTCTCAGCACCGGCAGTCCCTGAGCCTCGTAGAACGGGAGTACGCTATCATTGAGCAGGTCGGCGGCGGTGAGTGGTGTTTTATTCGTATACAGCTTGCAGTGTGCCACTTTCGAGTACGTATCCACGAACGTCTGCTGGTAGATACGGCCCACCCCCTTCAGATTGCCCACGTAGAAGGTGTCCTGCGAACCCAGATACCCGGGATGTGCCGTCTCGATTTCACCGCAGGCCTCATCATCGTGCGCCTTCTTCTCCAGGGCTGCGATTTGAGCGTCGGTAAGGACAATGCCTTCTCTGGCGACCTTTTCCTCAAGCGCCTTCAGGCGTTTACGGAAGTTCTCCAGGTCGTGTCGTTGCCAGATGGAGCGCACGCCGCTGCCGGAGATAAACACGCCTTTTTTACGCAGCTCATTACTGGTCCGGTGCTGCCCATGGGGCGGGAACTCAATAGCATAATCAACAACCGTGCGTTCAGTGGTTTCGTCGGCGCGGTTCTTCAGGTTCGGAACCCGGCGGTTCTGGTTAACCAGCGCATCAATGCTGCCTTCAGCAGCCAGTTCCTGATAACGGTAAAATGTATCGCGTGACACGCCCATGCTCTTGCAGGCTTTTGATACGTTACCGAGTTCTTCGGCGAGATTGAGCAGGCCGGCTTTGTGTTTGATAATGGGATTGTTAGTATGAAGCATGAGAGTTACCTCGCGTTTTGTTTAAGGATTAGACACCCATATCAAAACCGGTAACTCTCAACCTTTCAAGGTCCAGTGTCAGATCTAGTCGCGACTAATACACATTAAGCCCCCTGTCAACCGTTAGGCTGACAAGGGGCGGTACTGCGTGGCGTGAGGCTATTTCACGCTGTGCGACAGATCGCTGGCAATATGCACCGTTTCTTCCAGATAGGCATCCGGAGCCTGATAATCCTTGGGTAAATCATCCAGAGATTTCAGTGGTTTTTTACCTTCGCGTTTGAAACGTTCGTTAAGACGATTCAAACGTAATGCTTCGTCGTCGTTATTCTCTTTTTCACGCTGTGCGTAATTAAGGGAAACGATATTACGTTTCTCTTTATTGGCGTTGTAACGGGCAACATCCTGAATGATATATTGGAACTCAGGATCTTTGGCAATACGCGACTGGTGCTGCTCTTTCAGCGCACTGATATAGGATTTCAGATCCCCCAGCTTGCCATAGCGTGCCGCATTGATGCTGTCCCAGATCAAGGCGTTATCTTCAAATTTCTCACCGATTTCAACTGCCTCTGTGCCCGTCGGCATCAGAATATCCGGCGTGACACCGCGCAGCTGCGTGCTGCCGCCATCAATACGGTAGAACTTCTGAATGGTGTAGGAGACGGAACCTAATCCCGGCCACGCCGGATGCAGCATCTGATCGTAAATACGGTTCAAGGAGCGATACTGTTGCACCGTGCCTTTACCAAAGGTTGGTTCACCCACAATCAATGCACGGCCATAGTCCTGCATGGCGGCAGCGAAAATCTCTGATGCCGACGCACTGAAACGATCGACCAGCACGACCAGCGGACCTTTATAGTAGACCACGCCATCGGTATCGCTGTCTTCACGCACCTTGCCGTTGTTGTCACGGATTTGCACCACAGGGCCGCTGGGAATGAACAGACCGGAAAGCCCTACCGCTTCAGTCAGCGCACCGCCACCGTTGCCACGCAGGTCAATCACAATGCTGCTGACATTCTGTTTTTCCAGCTTTTGCAATTGCACTTTGACGTCATCCGTCAAGCCCACGTAAAAACTGGGAATATCTAGCACCCCGATGGTCTCTTTGCCCACGGTTTTAACCGACATTTTCACCGCGCGATCTTCCAGACGAATACGCTCACGGGTCAAAGTGACCGTTTTGGTTTTGGTGCCTTTGCCACCGGGCAAAATTTCAAGCCGCACCTTGCTGCCTTTGGGACCTTTAATCAACGCCACCACGTCATCAAGCCGCCAACCGATCACTTCTACCATCGGTTTGCCGTTTTGTCCGACGCCGACAATGCGATCGCCAACAGTGATACTTTTACTTTTTGCCGTCGGGCCACCCGCCACCATGGAGTTTATGACCGTGTAATCATCATCCATTTGCAACACTGCACCGATACCTTCCAGAGAAAGGCTCATGTCAGTGTTAAACTGTTCCGTATTACGCGGTGATAAATAGCCGGTATGGGGATCCATTTCTCGCGAAAACGCATTCATCACCAGTTGAAAAACGTCTTCACTGTTGCTCTGCGCCAAACGACGGATGGCAAACTGGTAACGCTTGGTGAGCGTTTCCTTGATCTCTTTATCATCTTTACTGGTGAGTTTTAACGTCAGCCAGTCATATTTCACTTTGGCATCCCACAGGCGGTTCAGCTCACCGACATTTTGTGGCCACGGCGATTTGCTGCGATCCAACTCAATGGTGTCTGTTCCTGTGAGATCAATGGGTTTCTCTAATACGGAGAGGGCATATTGCAAGCGCTCGAAACGGCGTTTTTGCGCCAGATTGTAGAGCGCATAGGGCACGTCCAGTTTGCCGCCTTTCAGGTCTTCACCCAACTGCCCTTTTTGATTGGCAAATTCGGCGATATCGGAGGCCAATAGCACGTTATGGCTGTAGTCCAGCATGTTGAGATAGCGGTTGAAAATTTTCTCGGAAAATTGTTCATCGAGCGCTATCTGCCGGTAGTGCGAGCGTAAGAAACGCAATGTAATGCGATTGCTCTCGGTGGCATGCTGAAGTTCCTGGTGCAGTTGGGGAATCTGATCTGCACGCGTGATCATCTCACTGCGCGAGACAGGTGCTTCTTTAGCCACGCTCACGCCTGCGCCTGCGAGCAATGCGGCAGCAAGCACCGTCATTCGGATTAATGTGTTCATGCCCTGGTTGGCCCTCCGTATCAGAACTGCAAGTGTTCTGCGCGCACAATCATTGCCAGACCGGAAGCCAGTTGAACCCGAACTTCACCTTTGGCAATCTCAAGCACCGTAGCGTCCATGGCATCTTTGCCCGCTCTGACTTTGATCTCTTGACCAATTTTCAGGGCAGTAATATCCGTCACGTTAACACGCTGCGGTTGCGGCGCACGCTCGGTAGCCGCTTTGGGCTGGCGAGGCGCAGAAGCACGCGGCGCAGTGGAACGAGGTTGACGCGGAGCACTGTCGGCTGCTGGGCGCTCGCGACGCGGGGCAGGTTTACGCTGACGCGCAGGTTGATCGGTAGTTTCACCCGCAGCGCGACGTTTTGCTTGCTGCTCAGCTCGCTGCGCCTGAACGCGCGCTTTCGCTTCTTCCAACTGCTTGCGAGCGTGATCGACATGCTGCTGTTCCAATTCACCGCACGGATTGCCATCCAAATCCACACGTTGGGCACCCAGCTTGATGCCGTACAGGTAACGCCAGCTGGAGGTATAAAGGCGCAATGCAGAACGCAATTGCGTTTTACTCACACTGTCAGTCTCTGACACACGCGTGACAAGATCCTGAAAAATACCGATTTTCAAAGGCCGAGTGTCACCTTCAGTGGTGAAACAAAGCGGAAACCGTTCTGCCAAAAAGGCAATGACATCTTTACTACTGTTCAACTTAGGTTGATTTTCCATGAAATTTCCTGATTACAACGGGTTTGCCAACCAGCGCAGGCATGAACAGGCGACATTATAATGACGCCATCAGCAATTGCTACGTTATCCTTCTCTCTGCGTGAGAGAATTGATAAAAATCAGCACATCACTCTGTTGCAATTGTGCGCAGAGCACGGCGACCAGCGCTTTAAGACCTTCTTCGTCAAAACGCGCATAGGACGTGCTATCAATATCCAGCACGCCAATCAGCTGGCCGTTCACAGAAAGCGGCAACACGATCTCGGCATTACTGGCGGCATCGCAGGCGATGTGACCAGGAAAAGCATGCACATCATCGACACGTTGAATGCGGTTCTCCGCTATCGCGCGCCTACAAACGCCTTTGCCCGCAGGAATGCGCACACAGGCAACCCGGCCTTGATGGCCCAAGAAACAGCGTGTCATCATCCAGAAGATAAAAACCCGCCCAATTGACGCCCTCCAGGCGCTCAAACAGAAGCGCACTGCTGTTGGCCAAAATAGTGACAAAGCGGCGTTCACCCGTAATCAGTGCGGCAAGATCCCTATAAAATGATGGTTTGTTCATAAATAATAATTCAGTTTTTCCAAATACCGAAGTACGCCCCCCTAACCGATTGACGCAACAAGCATCGATAACTCAGGGGCATCATCCCACAATGTCAATCACCCTGCCTGACAATACTGGCAAGGTCTCCACAAGAGAAGAAGGATATACGCTTTTGCGTTTTTATTCACATAAACGTGACAGGATGCATTGAGACATACTGCACAGCATGCCACAACACCATTCACTTCGTCAGCGTATTGCGCACATTTCATTCCCCTGCCCTAGCATCCGATTTTCCTGAAACCGACCCTACACATTCAATTACCGTGCACGCCCGGAAGTAGGCTATGATGCTGACGACCTTCACAGCGCAATCCGGTGTAACCACTCTCTCTTTTTTTGCTTGTGCCCATTTATGCTCAATGGGGTTAAGATCTGGCGAATATGTAGGCAAATACTCCACCATATACCCTGCATCGATGATGACTTGTTGAATATTATGTTTTTTGTGAAAAGTTGCATTGTCCATCACGATTACACTGTTTTTAGGGAGTACTGGGATAAGGACTTGTGTGACCCAGGAATAGAAAACATCGCTGTTAATATTGATATCAAATAATCCGATAGCAAACAGCGTTGTGCCTAATAAAGCGCCGATAACATTTGTTCTTCCCTTGGCTCCCTAGTTCTTCAGGCATAGGTATCTACACATCATAAAGGGTTAAAAACCACCATAGCTAAGTGGGCAAGTTCTTCCGGGGTATAGTCTGCTAATAACGTCAAGGTATTTAGCAGGATGGATAGTCCGGCAAGCAGCGCTGGGGGGCTTTCTTTACGCCCTCGTTTTTGTTGTCGTCCGGATAATCGGCAAATTAACTGACGGGCTGCCGCATTGTCGTCTCCTTCAACGCGTTGCAGCCGCCATACCAGCACACATGCCATGCTAGCTATCAATAACCTGCGTAGCAGTGCACCAGCACTGCGCTGAAGCCATTTTTCTACATCACAATCGGCACCTTTCAGCAGCTTAAAAAAGGATTCAATACCCCAGCGCCAGTAATATAGCCAAACGACTTAATTTTGATTACATTATTTAAATGAGCTATTCAATTGATTTTAGACGTAAAGTGATATCTACACGGGAAGAAGAAGGGTTGAGTATCCGAGAAACAGCGAAGCAATTTCGGATTGGCCCTGCCTCTGTATCGCGTTGGATTAATCAAATAGCGTCAAAAGCATCGACCACGCGTCAGCGAAAGAGCGATAAATCCGAGTTGATAAAAGATGTTGAACCATATCCAGATGCTTACCAAAAAGAACGTGCAGAGCGTTTTGGCGTTTGTCAGAAGGCCATTTGGCAAGCTCTTAAAAAGCTGGGATTGACCTATAAAAAAAACTCTATGTCATCCGAAAGCCGACGAAAGCGCCCGGCAATCATTTCAACAAAAAATACAACAGTATGAAAAAGAAGGCAAACCTATTGTTTTTATTGATGAAAGTGGTTTTCCACACGATACCCCACGGGCTCACGGCTATTCCCCAAAAGGTCAACGGTGTTTTGGGCTGAAGAACGGGGGAGCCAAGGGAAGAACAAATGTTATCGGCGCTTTATTAGGCACAACGCTGTTTGCTATCGGATTATTTGATATCAATATTAACAGCGATGTTTTCTATTCCTGGGTCACACAAGTCCTTATCCCAGTACTCCCTAAAAACAGTGTAATCGTGATGGACAATGCAACTTTTCACAAAAAACATAATATTCAACAAGTCATCATCGATGCAGGGTATATGGTGGAGTATTTGCCTACATATTCTCCAGATCTTAACCCCATTGAGCATAAATGGGCACAAGCAAAAAGCAAAAAAGGAGAGAGTGGTTGCGATACAGAGATTTTGTTCTCAGTCCATATGGTGTAATAAAAATTAAGTCGCTTGGCTATACCAGCGAGCGACTTCCGCGCTGGTGATCTCGTTGCTAACGTTTGTGAGCAGCGTCCAGCGTCCGATAAATTTATCGTGAGTATCGGTAAGGCGAACCACAACTAATCTGAGTGTCAGAGCTATAGCCAACCGACATTATTTTGATAACAGCCAGCTATGCTTTTTTGCCGCATATCAGGGTATCTGTTGTAATCATTTTTAAGTCGGTTGGCTATACGCCTAGCTGAACTTTCACTCGCCGTCCGGTGTTCTTGTCTTTCCGCTTCGCTTTTGCTGTTCGCGTTATGATCACGGATGTTTCCCCGATCTCCATATTGGCTTTTTTCCCTTTCCAGCCAACCTGTCCGTTTGCGATAAATGGCAGATCGTCTGCAATTTCACCAATTTTACGGGTGTCACCGCCCCACTCGGCCCGATGCCCTTCCTTTCCCCGGATAAGCCAACATATTTCCTGGGAGCTTAATGTGCGCATATGCCCGATAGAGTCACCTTCACGGTCAATGAGATGAACTAACTTCTTCCCGGTATCAAGAGACTCAACGCGGGCGATATCAGCCGTCAAAGCATCCATATGAGTCAGACTCTCAGACAAGCCCTCGGTTAGCGTTGAATGACAACCCGCCCTATCGGTTAGAGTTTGAGACAGGGGCGCTATTGGTAAACCATTTGCAGCATCAAGCAGTAGGCGGGTTTGTAGTTCATAACCGACGTCGCCACCATGCGTCATTTTCAAACGTTCTTCTTTCCCATTGTGGGTACGAAACTGTAAATGAGAGCAGTCGTGAACGACGGGAGCGTATGGATGCGGGCTAAGTGCAACCTGCCGGAGAGCCAGCGAAATAATCGGTTCATTGAGCTGACTGAAGCTAATACGTTCATTATTAAAAAAACGCCAAACGGCCTGAGTAGTGGCGAATGTTGTTTTCTGCGCGCAGGCAAGGTCTTTAACGGCTGACGCCAATGGTGCTGCGGGAGTCATGTGTTGCTTAAGCAGACGCTGATAACGCCGGTTAAGGCGGGCCTCAATCCCGCCGATGGATAAGTTGAGATCATGCAGCAACGTAATAGCAGATATTGCCAACCTACTTAAAAATGATTATAGCCAATGCCCTGATATGTGGCAAAAAAATACAGCTAATTGTTATCAAAATAATGTCGCTTGGCTATAACATTGGCTATCGTGATCGGCCAGATAGATAGAACAGACTTCCGTATCCATCGCCTGGCAGGTCTCATTGACCAACAGATCCAGCGCATCATTTAAGCGCGATGCCGCCGCCACTTTCTCAACGATTTCTTGCAAACGCGTGAGCATGATGAGCGCGACTTATCCTCTTTTGCGCCGAGGCACCGAAGGCGCCCTCGCCGCGGCGTTCTCTTGCAGTTGTATAACCGGGCTGATAAATTCCTTCATCACCCGACGGTAAACGTCGCGTTTAAACGACACCACCTGACGCACAGGATACCAGTAACTCACCCAGCGCCAGCCATCGAACTCCGGCGTGCCGCTGCTTTGCATATTGATATCAGATTCGTTGCACATTAACTGTAGCAGAAACCACTTCTGCTTTTGACCGATACAAACCGGTTTTGTATCCCAACGCACCAAACGTTTTGGTAATTTGTAACGTAACCAGCTACGGGTTGAAGCCAGAATACGGACGTCCTTTTTCCTGAGTCCCACTTCTTCAAACAGTTCGCGATACATGGCCTGTTCAGGGCTTTCACCCGGGTTGATGCCCCCTTGCGGGAACTGCCAGGAGTGCTGACCATAACGGCGCGCCCAGAGCACTTCAGCAAGCCGATTGCAGATTACAATACCAACGTTAGGGCGGTAGCCATCATCATCGATCACCGGACTACCTCGAAAACTTTCAATGCAAAGATAACCTGATTGTTTCACACTCCCGTCACCCGGTAAACTCCTGCTTAACGGCATTGATTCTACGAATAACCTGCGGCTAACCCACAGAAAGGGGAAGAGTTATAAACAGCGTGCATCAGGCATAGTGCTTTTATTCACTATTTTTGTGGATATCACTGTGCATAACCAAATGAAAGCATGCGGAAAACATTTTCTCTGTCGTTAAAATCGCAGCGAACAACCTCAAAATTCTTCCTTTATTTTCAAAAAAATACCGATTTAACCCACGACATATTCACTGCAAATAAACCACACAGAAAACAGCTGTCCGGCGGAGTGGTGAAAGATTGCTCCATGACGGTTTTATCCACAGACGCAGCGCAAGAATCGCATAATATAGCTAAACGACTTAATTTTGATTGCATTATTTAAATGAGCTATTCAATTGATTTTAGACGTAAAGTGATATCTACAGGGGAGGAAGAAGGGTTGAGTATCCGAGAAACAGCGAAGCAATTTCGGATTGGTCCTGCCTCTGTATCGCGTTGGATTAATCAAATAGCGTCAAAAGCATCGACCACGCGTCAGCGAAAGATCGATAAATCCGAGTTGATAAAAGATGTTGAACCATATCCAGATGCTTACCAAAAAGAACGTGCAGAGCGTTTTGGCGTTTGTCAGAAGGGCATTTGGCAAGCTCTTAAAAAGCTGGGATTGACCTATAAAAAAACTCTACGCCATCCGAAAGCCGACGAAAGCGCCCGGCAAGCATTTCAACAAAAAAACAACAGTATGAAAAGAAGGTAAACCTATTGTTTTTATTGATGAAAGTGGTTTTCCAGACGATACGAGCCTGTTTAAGATTTTGTGTAAATGCCTTTCCTCAGAAGTGACCGTCAAGGCGGTCACCGAACTCGATAATAAAGCGACTCATTGCCATACGCCAGTCCTGTAAGGGCATCGTCCATTTCTGTGATGCCGCCTGGATTGCCAGCCATACGACTTTCTTCACCGAGTCATCAGTCGGGAACACCTTGCGTTTCTTGATTGCATGCCGGAGCACGCTGTTCAGTGATTCTATAGCGTTCGTCGTGTAGATTACCTTGCGAAGTTCCTGCGGGTACGAGAAGAATGTCGACAGGTTGGCCCAGTTTGACTGCCAGCTCCGGCTTATCTGCGGATAGCGGTGATCCCATGTTCCACCGAACGTCTCCAGCGCCTGAAGCGCGGCCTCTTCGGCTGGAGCCTGATACACTGCTTTGAGGTCGCGTGTTACCGCCTTATAGTCCTTCCAGGCAACGAAGCGCAGACTGTTGCGCACCATGTGCACGATGCACAACTGGATGCGGGCTTCCGGGTAGACCGTGTTGATGGCATCCGGGAACCCTTTCAGGCCGTCCACACAGGCAATGAGGATGTCAGTCAGGCCACGGTTTTTCAGTTCTGTCAGCACGTTCAGCCAGAACTTTGCGCCTTCATTTTCGGCCAGCCACATCCCCAGTAGCTCTTTCTGGCCTTCGATATTGATACCCAGCGCCAGGAGCACAGACTTATTGATAACGCGGCTGTCCTGCCGGACTTTCAGAACGATACAGTCAAGGTAAACAATGGGATAAACCGCATCCAGGGGGCGATTTTGCCATTCAACAACCGGCTCCATAACGGCATCGGTGACCTTCGATACCAGGGCGGGTGAGACATCCGCGTCATACAGCTCTTTGAACGCAGCGGCAATTTCGCGGGTGGTCATCCCTTTGGCATATAGCCAAGCGACTTAATTTTGATTACACCATATGGACTGAGAACAAAATCTCTGTATCGCAACCACTCTCTCTTTTTTTGCTTTTTGCTTGTGCCCATTTATGCTCAATGGGGTTAAGATCTGGCGAATATGTAGGCAAATACTCCACCATATACCCTGCATCGATGATGACTTGTTGAATATTATGTTTTTTGTGAAAAGTTGCATTGTCCATCACGATTACCCTTTTTTTAGGGAGTACTGGGATAAGGACTTGTGTGACCCAGGAATAGAAAACATCACTGTTAATATTGATATCAAATAATCCGATAGCAAACAGCGTTGTGCCTAATAACGCGCCGATAACATTTGTTCTTCCCTTGGCTCCCCCGTTCTTCAGGCCAAAACACCGTTGACCTTTTGGGGAATAGCTGTGAGTCCGTGGGGTATCGTGTGGAAAACCACTTTCATCAATAAAAACAATAGGTTTACCTTCTTTTTCATACTGTTGTATTTTTTGTTGGAATGCTTGCCGGGCGCTTTCGTCGGCTTTCGGGTGACGTAGCGTTTTTTTATAGGTCAATCCCAGCTTTTTAAGAGCTTGCCAAATGGCCTTCTGACAAACGCCAAAACGCTCTGCACGTTCTTTTTGGTAAGCATCTGGATATGGTTCAACATCTTTTATCAACTCGGATTTATCGATCTTTCGCTGACGCGTGGTCGATGCTTTTGACGCTATTTGATTAATCCAACGCGATACAGAGGCAGGGCCAATCCGAAATTGCTTCGCTGTTTCTCGGATACTCAACCCTTCTTCTTCCCGTGTAGATATCACTTTACGTCTAAAATCAATTGAATAGCTCATTTAAATAATGTAATCAAAATTAAGTCGTTTAGCTATATCGGCGCTTTATTAGGCACAACGCTGTTTGCTATCGGATTATTTGATATCAATATTAACAGTGATGTTTTCTATTCCTGGGTCACACAAGTCCTTATCCCAGTACTCCCTAAAAAAAGGGTAATCGTGATGGACAATGCAACTTTTCACAAAAAACATAATATTCAACAAGTCATCATCGATGCAGGGTATATGGTGGAGTATTTGCCCACATATTCGCCAGATCTTAACCCCATTGAGCATAAATGGGCACAAGCAAAAAAAGAGAGAGTGGTTGCGATACAGAGATTTTGTTCTCAGTCCATATGGTGTAATCAAAATTAAGTCGCTTGGCTATACATTGGCGGGATAAACAAAAAAATACGCTATGAATCATGCTATTATTGTTTTCCTTTCGGCACGGCAGCGCCCTGTTGAAAAACCTGATGGATGCTGTATTTTTTAGTCAGTCTGACATTCTGTTTCATAGGTGAATATGCCCAATCCGATTGCAACACCACCCGCCGATGAACATGCGCTACTTGAGCGCACACAGGCGCTTGCCGGCTATACGCTGGCAGAACTTGCTGTACAAGCCAATCTGCCGCTGCCAGCCAACCTTAAACGCGACAAAGGATGGATCGGTGTATTGCTTGAGCGCTTTCTCGGTGCCAGTGCGGGCAGCAAACCAGAACAGGATTTTCCGGAAATTGGCGTGGAGCTAAAAACTATTCCGATTGATGACCGGGGCAGGCCGCTTGAAACCACCTTCGTGTCGGTGGCTCCGCTGACCGGCAACAGCGGTGTGACATGGGAAAGCAGCCATGTGCGGCATAAGTTGGCTCGAGTGCTGTGGATCCCGGTAGAAGGGTCGCGTGACATCCCGCTTGGCGAACGGCACATCGGCACGCCGCTTATCTGGAGCCCCTCTCCCGAGGAGGAAGATCTGCTGCGTAGGGATTGGGAAGAACTGATGGACCTGATTGTGCTCGGCAAAGTGGAGAGCATCACCGCGCGTCACGGCGAGGTATTACAATTACGCCCCAAAGGAGCCAACAGCAAGGCGCTAACACAAGCGATCGGCGAGTTTGGTCAGCCCATCATGACGCTACCTCGCGGTTTCTATTTAAAGAAAACCTTTACCGGCCCAATGCTAGCCCGTCACTTCCATCTTTAAACGGTACAGATAATGCGTATCGTTTTTTCTTGCCAGAAAGCCGAAAGCGAAGCGTATAATCTACGTTTACATTTAGTTTAGGTGTGATTGATATAACGTCCTATTGGATTGTTGATTCGAATGCATGGCTGGCGCTCGGCACGCTGACCATTTTGAAGATCGTACTAGGCTGTGTCCCTTAATTGCGTAACCGGCGGTAAAACAAGCGGATGCAGCCCAGTTTCACCATTGCTAGATAGTTTCTTACCATTTTTTCATAACGTGTGGCGATCCGTCGATATTCCTTTAAACGGCCAAAGCACCTTTCCACAACGTTGCGACGGCGATAAGCATCACGATCAAGTTGCGAGCGTCCATCTGAAGCCAGTTTTTCATTTGATTTTCGGGGAATAACCGTTTTTATCCCTCTTTTTTTCAACTCGTTACGTAGTGCATTCCCAGAGTAGGCTTTGTTAGCCAGTACTGCATGGCCACGACGCTTCATGCTGCCGTTCTGGCGTTGCACGCCAATTCCGTCCAGGAGTCGTAACGCAAACAGGCTTTCGTGACCCTGCCAAGCACTCAGTACGATGTTTAGCGGGATGCCGCTTCCGTCAGTCGCCATGTGGATTTTGGTGCCATAACCACCTCGTGAGCGACCCAGGCTATTATCGTTGGTAATATCGAGATGTTTTTTTGAGCGCCAGCCGCACATTTGAGCGCACGGATATTATAGCCAAGCGACTTAATTTTGATTACACCATATGGACTGAGAACAAAATCTCTGTATCGCAACCACTCTCTCTTTTTTTGCTTTTTGCTTGTGCCCATTTATGCTCAATGGGGTTAAGATCTGGCGAATATGTAGGCAAATACTCCACCATATACCCTGCATCGATGAGGACTTGTTGAATATTATGTTTTTTGTGAAAAGTTGCATTGTCCATCACGATTACACTGTTTAGGGAGCCTGTTTAAGATTTTGTGTAAATGCCTTTCCTCAGAAGTGACCGTCAAGGCGGTCACCGAACTCGATAATAAAGCGACTCATTGCCATACGCCAGTCCTGTAAGGGCATCGTCCATTTCTGTGATGCCGCCTGGATTGCCAGACATACGACCTTCTTCACCGAATCATCAGTCGTGAACACCTTGCGTTTCTTAATTGCATGCCGGAGCACGTTGTTCAGTGATTCTATAGCGTTCGTCGTGTAGATTACCTTGCGAAGTTCCTGCGGGTACGAGAAGAATGTCGACAGGTTGGCCCAGTTTGACTGCCAGCTCCAGCTTATCTGCGGATAGCGGTGATCCCATGTCCCACCGAACGTCTCCAGCGCCTGAAGCCATAGGTATAGCCAACCGACTTAAAAATGATTACAGCCAATGCCCTGATATGTGGCAAAAAAATACAGCTAATTGTTATCAAAATAATGTCGCTTGGCTATATCGGATTATTTGATATCAATATTAACAGCGATGTTTTCTATTCCTGGGTCACACAAGTCCTTATCCCAGTACTCCCTAAAAACAGTGTAATCGTGATGGACAATGCAACTTTTCACAAAAAACATAATATTCAACAAGTCCTCATCGATGCAGGGTATATGGTGGAGTATTTGCCTACATATTCGCCAGATCTTAACCCCATTGAGCATAAATGGGCACAAGCAAAAAGCAAAAAAAGAGAGAGTGGTTGCGATACAGAGATTTTGTTCTCAGTCCATATGGTGTAATCAAAATTAAGTCTTTTAGCTATATACCCGTCATATTTCAAGTTACAGGTGTGTTGGCTGCACTCGTTATTCGGTCCATCCCTAGACCTCACTTCTAACGAGCCCGCCGCAAACGGCGTTCAAAACGTAAACGTGTTGTCCTGCAACTCGAATTATTTAGGGGATAACGGATGGGTTTTCAGGATGAAAACAGGATGCATCAATGTGCAAGCGGTTTTGTGTTTATAACAGGGGGAACGTTCAATGTTAGATCATTTAAGTGTTCCGGTGGTCGCAGTCGGCAGTTTTATGAAAGCGCGCTGGCACCGCTAGGGTATCGTCTGATTAAAGATTTTAATCATGCGTTAAGTTTTGGTGTGTTGGAAGGATATGGAAAGTCCAGCGATCTTGGCGGCGAATTTTGGATCTATCAGGGGCTTTGTTGAATAATAGAGAATAATGCTGTTATGACACGCCTGTTTTGGATTAAAATGCTGATCGCTCCGGGATGCATCACTACGCTCTGGATTTAACATACTGATTTTACGTCAAGGGAATCCGCAGCCTTTATGGCTATGCAGCATAATATCTATTTATTCAACAAAGCCCCTATCATGGAAAAGCATTACCTTGCCCGGCGACGCATTTTGCATTTACTGCTGAAACGCGTGATATTGTTGATACATTTTATCATGAGGCAATCGAGGCGGGCAGACAGGATAATGGCAAGCTAGGAATTCGAGCGCTGTATCATGCCCATTATTATGCGGCATTTGTACGCGATCCTGATGGATATAACATCGAAGCCGTCTTTCATCGCAGTATTGCTTCTTAGTGATATCACTTCTTTTGTTGGCTGCAAACGATCAAAGAAAATCGGATCCTGATTGATACGCATGCTAATACACCAGCGGTATTAATTTTTCCGCCATTTTAATCGGGTCTTTGGGGGATAAAAACTTTTTGTCAAGGAAGGCGAAACGCAGGTGGTAATAACGATCGCAGATTAGAAAAGATATGCATGGAGTACAACGTTACTCCATGCATAACAAGACAAGTGATGCGCGCTAATACGGCAAGGAAGAGAACAAATTAAATCTCGAAATCTTCCAGCGTTTTGCTTCCGCCATCAATGGCTTCACGGATCGCTTTCGGCGTGCGGCCTTGGCCGGTCCAGGTTTGCTCGGTGCCATTCTCATCAATATATTTATATTTCGCCGGACGAGGATCGCGTTTGGCCTTGGCCGGTTTGGATTTCACGCTTTCCAGCAGTTCAGCCGGATCAATACCGTCTTCAAGAAGCTGAGCACGAATGGCATCCAGTCTTGCCAAACGTTCTGCCTGCTCTTTCTGAATTTTGCTGTCTTCTTCGCGGCGCTCTTCCACAATTGCAGTGAATTTGCTTAACAGCTCTTCCAGGGTTTCAAGATCGGTATCTCGGGCCTGAGCGCGAAGAGAACGAATATTACTTAGCACGTCAAAACTCATCATGGTGTTCCTTTAAAAAGAAGAGACATTATTAGCTTACAAGATATTTTTTGATTCTCCAATATACACCAGATACGCCGGCATGAAATATTTTTTATAGCGTCTTATGTAAAAAAATGCGTAACGCGAGGCGCGGGTAAAGCAGGGACGTTAATCGTTAGCTGGTTAATAACACAACGCCTCGTGGTTGCCTCTATTTATTATAGCTAAACGACTTAATTTTGATTGCATTATTTAAATGAGCTATTCAATTGATTTTAGACGTAAAGTGATATCTACACGGGAAGAAGAAGGGTTGAGTATCCGAGAAACAGCGAAGCAATTTCGGATTGGCCCTGCCTCTGTATCGCGTTGGATTAATCAAATAGCGTCAAAAGCATTGACCACGCGTCAGCGAAAGATCGATAAATTCGAGTTGATAAAAGATGTTGAACCATATCCAGATGCTTACCAAAAAGAACGTGCAGAGCGTTTTGGCGTTTGTCAGAAGGCCATTTGGCAAGCTCTTAAAAAGCTGAGATTGACCTATAAAAAAACGCTACGTCATCCGAAAGCCGACGAAAGCGCCCGGCAAGCATTTAAACAAAAAATACAACAGTATGAAAAAGAAGGTAAACCTATTGTTTTTATTGATGAAAGTGGTTTTCCACACGATACCCCACGGACTCACGGCTATTCCCCAAAAGGGGCTTTGTTGAATAATAGGTAATCATGCTGTTTTTCCATGCCAGTTTTGGTAGAAAATGCTTGTCATCTCAGGTGTACACTTTTCTCATGATGCCTAACTGCATGATTTTGCGTTGCGAGGATCTGTCGTTTCACTGGGGGTGCAGCATAAAATCTATTTATTCAACAAAGCCCCCAAAAGGTCAACGGTGTTTTGACCTGAAGAACGGGGGAGCCAAGGGAAGAACAAATGTTATCGGCACTTTATTAGGCACCACGCTGTTTGCTATCGGATTATTTGATATCAATATTAACAGCAATGTTTTCTATTCCTGGGTCACACAAGTCCTTATCCCAGTACTCCCTAAAAACAGTGTAATCGTGATGGACAATGCAACTTTTTACAAAAAACATGGCTTTGTTTAATAAACATATTTTATGCTGCACCCCCAGTGAAACGACAGATCCTCGCAACGCAAAATCATGCAGTTAGGCATCATGAGAAAAGTGTACACCTGAGATGACAAGCATTTTCTACCAAAACTGGCATGGAAAAACAGCATGACTCACTATTATTCAACAAAGACAAAAAACATAATATTCAACAAGTCATCATCGATGCAGGGTATATGCTGGAGTATTTGCCTACATATTCGCCAGATCTTAACCCCATTGAGCATAAATGGGCACAAGCAAAAAGCAAAAAAAGAGAGAGTGGTTGCGATACAGAGATTTTGTTCTCAGTCCATATGTTGTAATCAAAATTAAGTCGCTTGTCTATAGAACCACGCTAGGCGATGTAATTGAAATTTTTTGCCTAGCACGCTTCCACGTAAATATCCGTCTTTATCAAACTTGCCAATGACAGAACCAATGGGGTGTGTTTTCCTGAAAGCGACTTTCCTTTTAAAAAGTCCACTATCAGGATCATATGAAACAATTCTTTTTAAATCATATACCCAATAAACCTCAAGATGCAGGTTTGAGCACCTGAAAACAATCGTGAATTCTGGACGTCAGCGAGTCCGCTATTTCTGGTAGCGTATTGGTGAAAAAATTGAATATTGCATCCCGAAAATCGCGGGTGTTTTCAAAATAGCGATTATTCCGTGTATGCTCATTCATCACTTTCCACAGGCGTTCTATCGCGTTCAGATTCGGACTGTAAGGCGGTAAATAGTGAAGCTCTATGTTCACGACAAAGGCCCAATCCTTAATCAATTGGGTTCGGTGATAACCCGCACCGTCCAGTATTACATGGATTCTCTGTCGGTAATCAGGGTAACGTTTGCGTATCTCAATGAAAAAACGAGCAATGTTGTAGTCATTAATTGTTTTGTAATCCTGAATAACCGTACCGCCGATATCGCTCAGATTCAGCGCACCCAGTATATTCAGACGGGTTCGACTTCCCGTTGTTTTAACTGACTTTTTATGCCCTTTTCGTATCCATCCATAACTGAGCTTTGTGGCTTGTGTCGGATGAACCGCATCGATAAACAGAATCGGCTCATTGCTGGCTGTTTTCTTTAAATTCTCATAATATTCAATGAAATGCTTCTGATTTTCTTCACTGAACTTATGGGGTACGCCCGCCGGTTTTTTGTAGGAGAAACCGGCTTTGTTGAATAATATAGCCAAGCGACTTAATTTTGATTACAACATATGGACTGAGAACAAAATCTCTGTATCGCAACCACTCTCTCTTTTTTTGCTTTTTGCTTGTGCCCATTTATGCTCAATGGGGTTAAGATCTGGCCAATATGTAGGCAAATACTCCACCATATACCCTGCATCGATGATGACTTGTTGAATATTATGTTTTTTGTGAAAAGTTGCATTGTCCATCACGATTACACTGTTTTTAGGGAGGACTGGGATAAGGACTTGTGTGACCCAGGAATAGAAAACATCGCTGTTAATATTGATATCAAATAATCCGATAGCAAACAGCGTGGTGCCTAATAAAGCGCCGATAACATTTGTTCTTCCCTTGGCTCCCCCGTTCTTCAGGCCAAAACACCGTTGACCTTTTGGGGAATAGCAGTGAGTCCGTGGGGGATCGTGTGGAAAACCACTTTCATCAATAAAAACAATAGGCTTACCTTCTTTTTCATACTGTTGTATTTTTTGTTGAAATGCTTGCCGGGCGCTTCCGTCGGCTTTCGGATGACGTATAGTCAACCGACTTAAAAATGATTACAGCCAATGCCCTGATATGTGGCAAAAAAATACAGTTAATTGTTATCAAAATAATGTCGCTTGGCTATAGAGTTTTTTTTATAGGTCAATCCCAGCTTTTTAAGAGCGTGCCAAATGGCCTTCTGACAAACGCCAAAACGCTCTGCACGTTCTTTTTGGTAAGCATCTGGATATGGTTCAACATCTTTTATCAACTCGGATTTATCGCTCTTTCGCTGACGCGTGGTCAATGCTTTTGACGCTATTTGATTAATCCAACGCGATACAGAGGCAGGGCCAATCCGAAATTGCTTCGCTGTTTCTCGGATACTCAACCCTTCTTCTTCCCGTGTAGATATCACTTTACGTCTAAAATCAATTGAATAGCTCATTTAAATAATGCAATCAAAATTAAGTCGTTTAGCTATAGTGAGTCATGCTGTTTTGCCAAGCCAGTTTTGGTAGAAAATGCTTGTCACCTCAGGTTTACAGTTTTCTTATGAGGACTAACTGCATGATTTTGCGTTGCGAGGATCTGTCGTTTCACCGGGGGTGCAGCATAAAATATGTTTATTCAACAAAGCCGGAGAAACCATGACGGTGCAACCACTTGTTCATGCCGGGAATACTGAATCGGATAGCCCAGCGATGTTCGACATAAGCCACGATGTCGTGGGTATGATGGAAAAGATGTTGAGATAAATAGCTGATTAAGAGCGCAGTCTTTTCAGCACAAAGCCGACTTGCAGACCCACCGTTTTCAGGTTTAAGTTTGCGAGTGTTGACGTAATCGTTGATATGTTGGTTTACCGTCGTTTCGTGCAGACGCAGAGCTTGCGCAATCATCGCAGAGCTCCAGCCTTCGGAGGCCAGCAGGACGGCTTTGATGCGATCACAAACACGCTTATCACGACTGGTGTCATGAAGGTGTTCGAGTTCGGCTTTTTGCTTGTCGGTAATAAATATCTTCATAGTGGGTGAGCATGATCTGCTTACCGCGTAAAATCAAGCATCTTCAATGATCACGGGTATAAAGAGATATTTCTTTCATAATGCTTCGCCTTGGCACAGTTATAATGGTTCTGCCAAAGGCGGTGACGATGCCGCTTTTCGGGTGCCCCTTATTGGCAGAATTTAGTTAACACCGCCGCTAAGTGGGCGCTGTGTGATTTCAGGGAATAGGGATAGGAGCCGATCTCACGATCAACTTCCTCCCACACCACCGTACATACGGATCCGTATACGGCGGTTCAGTTATAGTCAACCGACATTATTTTGATAACAGCCAGCTATGCTTTTTTGCCGCATATCAGGGTATCTGTTGTAATCATTTTTAAGTCGGTTGGCTATATGTTATATCGTCGCCCACCTTATATCCGGCAGGCCCATTTCTCTGAAATGTCTATTTGGTAGGGCTATGCACAGCGCTGGTGACAGACTGATCCGCCATTGCTTGTGACAACTGCCCACTGTCTGGGCTGCAAGGTCCTTATAGCCAAGCGACATTATTTTGATAACAATTAGCTGTATTTTTTTGCCACATATCAGGGCATTGGCTGTAATCATTTTTAAGTCGGTTGGCTATACCGCCCCCTCTCACCCTGAGCTCGCTATAACGAGTCCGCCCTTTCTTCCACTGTTTCCACAGCAGACTGCACGACCTCCTTCTTACCCACCCCAGCAGGTTGCGCGTCAGTGACGGTAACTCGTTCAGACTGTAGTAGTTCCGCCATCCCGTCAGATATACCCTGAGTTTGCCGATAACCTGTTCCAGACTGCGGCCTTTGCTGCGCCCGGTTATCTCTCTCAGGCGGGATTTAGCCCGTCTTATCGACTCATAGGTATCTACACATCTTTGGCAATATCTGCTATTACGTTGCTGCATGATCTCAACTTATCCATCGGCGGGATTGATGCCCGCCTTAACCGGCGTTATCAGCGTCTGCTTAAGCAACACATGACTCCTGCAGCACCATTGGCGTCAGCCGTTAAAAACCTTGCCTGCGCGCAGAAAACAACATTCGCCACTACTCAGGCCGTTTGGCGTTTTTTTAATAATGAACGTATTAGCTTCAGTCAGCTCAATGAACCGATTATTTCGCTGGCTCTCCGGCAGGTTGCACTTAGCCCGCATCCATACGCTCCCGTCGTTCACGACTGGTCTCATTTACAGTTTCGTACCCACAATGGGAAAGAAGAACGTTTGAAAATGACGCATGGTGGCGACGTCGGTTATGAACCACAAACCCGCCTACTGCTTGATGCTGCAAATGGTTTACCAATAGCGCCCCTGTCTCAAACTCTAACCGATAGGGCGGGTTGTCGTTCAACGCTAACCGAGGGTTTGTCTGAGAGTCTGACTCATATGGATGCTTTGACGGCTGATATCGCCCGCGTTGAGTCTCTTGATACCGGGAAGAAGTTAGTTCATCTCATTGACCGTGAAGGTGACTCTATCGGGCATATGCGCACATTAAGCTCCCAGGGAATATGTTGGCTTATCCGGGGAAAGGAAGGGCATCGGGCCGAGTGGGGCGGTGACACCCGTAAAATTGGTGAAATTGCAGACGATTTGCCATTTATCGCAAACGGACAGGTTGGCTGGAAAGGGAAAAAAGCCAATATGGAGATCGGGGAAACATCCGTGATCATAACGCGAACAGCAAAAGCGAAGCGGAAAGACAAGAACACCGGACGGCGAGTGAAAGTTCAGCCAGGCGTAGCTCTGACACTCAGATTAGTTGTACTAGCTCAGACCTGATCTGACAGTTACCCATTATTTATACAGGTGTCTGTCAGATTACATCTGGTTCAGATTCTTTTCTGCCCAGATCCGTTTTCCATCGAGTAAAGTGGCCATCTGCGTACGCCCGCAGCACATTTTTCCCTGATGAGTTCGCTCAGTATTGTAATGCCACAACCAGTTGTCCAGATCTGCCTGCAGGCTTTCCAGGTCTCCATATAACTTCTTGCCGAACGTAACCTGATAAAAATCCTGCAAAATGGTTTTATGGAAGCGCTCGCAGATGCCGTTCGTCTGCGGAGACATCGCCTTCGTTTTCGTATGCTCGATATCGTTGATAGCCAGATAAAGCTGATAATCATGCTGCTCCACTTTACCACAGTACTCCGCACCCCTGTCGGTCAATATTCTCAGCACCGGCAGTCCCTGAGCCTCGTAGAACGGGAGTACGCTATCATTGAGCAGGTCGGCGGCGGTGAGCGGTGTTTTATTTGTATACAGCTTGCAGTGCGCCACTTTCGAGTACGTATCCACGAACGTCTGCTGGTAGATACGGCCCACCCCCTTCAGATTGCCCACGTAGAAGGTGTCCTGCGAGCCCAGATACCCGGGATGTGCCGTCTCGATTTCACCGCAGGCCTCATCATCGTGCGCCTTCTTCTCCAGGGCTGCGATTTGAGCGTCGGTAAGGACAATGCCTTCTCTGGCGACCTTTTCCTCAAGCGCCTTCAGGCGTTTACGGAAGTTCTCCAGGTCGTGTCGTTGCCAGATGGAGCGCACGCCGCTGCCGGAGATAAATACGCCTTTTTTACGCAGCTCATTACTGGTCCGGTGCTGCCCATGGGGCGGGAACTCAATAGCATAATCAACAACCGCGCGTTCAGTGGCTTCGTCGGCGCGGTTCTTCAGGTTCGGAACCCGGCGGTTCTGGTTAACCAGCGCATCAATGCCGCCTTCAGCAGCCAGTTCCTGATAACGGTAAAATGTATCGCGTGACACACCCATGCTCTTGCAGGCTTTTGATACGTTACCGAGTTCTTCGGCGAGATTGAGCAGGCCGGCTTTGTGTTTGATAATGGGATTGTTAGTATGAAGCATGAGAGTTACCTCGCGTTTTGTTTTAGGATTAGACACCCATATCAAAACCGGTATAGCCAACCGACTTAAAAATGATTACAGCCAATGCCCTGATATGTGGCAAAAAAATACAGCTATAATGTCGCTTGGCTATATTGCTGTCGTCTGCGTAGCGGACGTGCTTCAGGCCGCGCTTTTCAAGCTCGCGATCCAGTTCATCCAGCAACACATTCGACAACAGGGGCGACAACGGACCACCCTGCGGTGTGCCTTCCATCTGTGGGCTGACCAGCCCTGCCTGCATGATTACAGCATTCAGGAAGGCCCGGATAAGCTTTAACACCCGCTTATCCGTTATCCGCTTTGCCACCCGGCTCATCAGTACATCGTGGTTTACCCGGTCAAAGAATTTTTCGAGGTCGATGTCCAACCACCCAGTGGTGGCCTTCTTCCACGTATTTCTTTGCTCGCTTCACCGCATGATGCGCTGACCTGCCAACGCTGAACCCATAGCTGCTTTCACTGAAGGTCGGATCCCACTGGCTTTGCAGCACCTGCATCACTGCCTGCTGGATGAACCTGTCCATTACCGTCGGGATTCCCAGTTGTCGAGTTCCTCCCTCGGGTTTCGGTATGTCCACCCTACGGACGGGCTGAGGTTTGTATCTGCCAGCCAGCAGGTTACTCCGCAGTTCCGGCCACTGGCGTTTCAGATGGTCGGGGAGTTCGCTCACGCTTATTCCGTCCACACCCGGCGCGCCTTTGTTGGCTTTTACTCTTTTCAGCGCCTGCTTCAGATTTTCTTGGTTGAGGATAACCTCCATGAGACTATCCCCGGACGACGGGCTTTCCCGCTCCGGTTATGTCTGGACGGTTTCAGCCCCTGATGGGGCAGGAGTCGGGGCTTCACCCCTTCTGCTCTCATCGGGGTCGCATTGCGTTTTCTGCTGCATGACCGTTCAGAACCTCCGGCGATACTCGCCACTCATCACTGTTCGGGCCTTCAGGTTTCCCCTACTATGCCCTCTGCTGACTTCTGCATAGCGATCAGCGCACCTCACGATGAGCTCAGTCCTGAATGCAGGACGCTATGCAGACCTCCCGGGGTAAACCCGACCGCCTTCACCACACACCTGCCTGATTTACTCACTCGACCGTTGATGGTTATGGCCTTCGCGATCATATGCTCGCTCTGCCGATCGGATGAGCCTTGTATCAGGTTTCTGTTCGTCAGGTCATGGCTTTGCTCCACGCTTCCTTCAGACCCTACCTCGCGATGACGCCCTTGCACTTCGCTAGTCCTTCGCCACCATCAGACTGTACAGGGGACTTTCACCCCCAAGCTGTCGGGCATGCCCGGCACACATAAAAAAGCCACGCCGAAGCGTAGCCTTGGGATTAAGTGCAAGATAGCGTCTGGCGGCGCATTTCCACATCTGATATAGCCAACCGACATTATTTTGATAACAGCCAGCTATGCTTTTTTGCCGCATATCAGGGTATCTGTTGTAATCATTTTTAAGTCGTTTAGCTATATCGTTAACTCGCCAAAATTTACTATTCAGACACGGAGAAATTAAATGAGCGAATCAAATAAACCCTCTGAAGAAAGTAAGCCGCAAACAGCACCTAAGCCTACGCCACAGCCAGCCGAAAGGAATCTGAGAACAAGTTATACCTTCGTTGCCGATTCTGCTGAAAACATCAGAAAAAAAGGTAAGTAAGTACTGAAATTACAAGTGCGCAAACAGAGGTGAGAATTGTAGTGATTCTTACCCTTTCCAGCTCTCGGCCTATTCTGGCATTCTCTTTTTTACTCATCTCGGCCATTTTGGTTAAATCCGCAAGCCGGTAACGCCTCAAGACGTTCAATGTTGAGCGTGTTGCGAGTTATGCTCATTCCTGGTGTACGGGGTTTCGGGGAGGGGGGCATATCCTGCTGATTGATTTCGTGGATGATTTCAACAACAGAGAGATGATACCCTATGAAAAAGTCTACCCTACAGGTCTCCGCAGAACCAGATATTGCCGGTGATCCCTTGCATGAACTCATTCGTAATGGTGCCAGGCAACTGATAGCTGCCGCCGTTGAGGTTAAGCTCGAAGCCATGCTGCAACAACATGCTGAACGCCGCCTTGACGACGGGCGTCATGCTGTCGTTCGTAACGGCTATTTGCCACAGCGAGCCATACAGACGGGTATTGGGGATGTTGAAATTATAGCTAAACGACTTAATTTTGATTACATTATTTAAATGAGCTATTCAATTGATTTTAGACGTAAAGTGATATCTACACGGGAAGAAGAAGGGTTGAGTATCCGAGAAACAGCGAAGCAATTTCGGATTGGCCCTGCCTCTGTATCGCGTTGGATTAATCAAATAGCGTCAAAAGCATCGACCACGCGTCAGCGAAAGAGCGATAAATCCGAGTTGATAAAAGATGTTGAACCATATCCAGATGCTTACCAAAAAGAACGTGCAGAGCGTTTTGGCGTTTGTCAGAAGGCCATTTGGCACGCTCTTAAAAAGCTGGGATTGACCTATAAAAAAACTCTACGTCATCCGAAAGCCGACGAAAGCGCCCGGCAAGCATTTCAACAAAAAATACAACAGTAGGAAAAAGAAGGAAAACCTATTGTTTTTATTGATGAAAGTGGTTTTCCACACGATCCCCCACGGACTCACGGCTATTCCCCAAAAGGTCAAGAGCCTGTTTAAGATTTTGTGTAAATGCCTTTCCTCAGAAGTGACCGTCAAGGCGGTCACCGAACTCGATAATAAAGCGACTCATTGCCATACGCTAGTCCTGTAAGGGCATCGTCCATTTCTGTGATGCCGCCTGGATTGCCAGCCATACGACCTTCTTCACCGAGTCATCAGTCGGGAACACCTTGCGTTTCTTGATTGCATGCCGGAGCACGCTGTTCAGTGATTCTATAGCGTTCGTCGTGTAGATTACCTTGCGAAGTTCCTGCGGGTACGAGAAGAATGTCGACAGGTTGGCCCAGTTTGAGTGCCAGCTCCGGCTTATCTGCGGATAGCGGTGATCCCATGTCCCACCGAACGTATCCAGCGCCTGAAGCGCAGCCTCTTCGGTTGGAGCCTGACACACTGCTTTGAGGTCGCGTGTTATAGCCAAGCGATATTATTTTGATAACAATTAGCTGTATTTTTTGCCACATATCAGGGCATTGGCTGTAATCATTTTTAAGTCGGTTGGCTATACCGCCTTATAGTCCTTCCAGGCAACGAAGCGCAGACTGTTGCGCACCATGTGCACGATGCACAACTGGATGCGGGCTTCCGGGTAGACCGTGTTGATGTCATCCGGGAACCCTTTCAGGCCGTCCACACAGGCAATGAGGATGTCGGTCAGGCCACGGTTTTTCAGTTCTGTCAGCACGTTCAGCCAGAACTTTGCGCCTTCATTTTCGGCCAGCCACATCCCCAGTAGCTCTTTCTGGCCTTCGATATTGATACCCAGTGCCAGGAACACAGACTTATTGATAACGCGGCTGTCCTGCCGGACTTTCAGAACGATATAGCCAAGCGACATTATTTTGATAACAATTAGCTGTATTTTTTTGCCACATATCAGGGCATTGGGTGTAATCATTTTTAAGTCGGTTGGCTATATCAGTTGCCTAGCACCATTACGAATGAGTTCATGCAAGGGATCACCGGCAATATCTGGTTCTGCGGAGACCTGTAGGGTAGACTTTTTCATGGGGTATCATCTCTCTGTTGTTGAAATCATCCACGAAATCAATCAGCAGGATACGCCACCCTCCCCGAAACCCCGTACACCAGAAATGAGCATAACTCGGTTAAAAGTCGTGCGATGGTATTGTTATTATCTTTTTTTATAAGTGGACATCAGGCACAAGGCTAACCTGTGCCTGGGGTTAATCAATCGAAGAGTTAGGCGTTTTCGTCGGTATAACGCTTCGCTTTGTAGGCCGGATGCATCAGATTCTGCGTGGAGAAAATGTCATCCAGTTCACTTTCGGTCAGCAAGCCACGCTCCAGCACCACTTCACGCACGCTCTTACCGGTTTCGGCGCAAATCTTGCCAACAATGTCGCCATTGTGGTGGCCAATAAACGGGTTGAGGTAGGTGACAATACCGATGGAATTGAAGACATAAGCTTCACAAACGGCTTTGTTGGCGGTGATGCCATTGACGCATTTTTCCAGCAAGTTGTAGCAGGCGTTGGTTAGGATCTGGATAGACTCGAACATCGCCTGACCGATGACCGGTTCCATCACGTTGAGCTGCAACTGACCAGCTTCAGACGCCATAGTGACGCAAGTGTCGTTGCCGATCACCTTGAAGCACACCTGATTGACCACTTCCGCTACCACCGGATTGACCTTGGCCGGCATGATGGAAGAGCCCGCCTGCAATTCCGGCAGGTTGATTTCATTGAGGCCAGCGCGCGGGCCGGAAGAGAGCAGACGCAGGTCGTTGCAGATTTTCGACATCTTCACCGCCAGACGTTTCAGCGCACCATGCACCATCACGTAAGCACCGCAGTCGGAGGTGGCTTCGATCAAATCCTCGGCCGGGACGCACGGCAGCCCGCTTACTTCTGCCAGGCGTTGTACCGCAAGATGCTGGTACTCATCCGGCGTATTCAGTCGCGTGCCGATGGCCGTCGCACCCAGATTCACTTCCAGCAGCAGTTCTGCGGTACGCAGCAGGTTTTTGTTCTCTTCTTTCAGCAGTACGTAGAAAGCATGGAATTCCTGGCCCAGCGTCATCGGCACCGCGTCCTGTAGCTGGGTGCGTCCCATCTTCAGGATGGTTTCAAATTCTTTGGCCTTGTGCTCGAAGCCATCCGCCAGCTGAGTGATGGCTTCGACCAGTTTCAGAATGGAACTGTACACCGCAATACGAAAGCCGGTGGGATAGGCATCGTTGGTGGACTGGCATTTGTTCAGATGATCGTTAGGGTTGAGGTACTGGTATTCGCCTTTTTTATGGCCCATCAGTTCCAGACCAATGTTGGCGAGCACTTCGTTGGTGTTCATGTTCACCGAGGTGCCCGCACCGCCCTGATAGACATCAACCGGGAACTGATCCATGCATTTGCCGTTGTTCAATACTTCATCGCAGGCGCGGATAATGGTATCGGCGATCAGGCGGGGAATGGTTTTCAATTCACGGTTCGCTAATGCAGCCGCTTTTTTAACCATAACCATCGCGCGGGCAAATTCAGGAATATCACTGATTTTATGATTACTGATATAAAAGTTCTCGATGGCACGCAACGTATGAATACCGTAATAAGCATCGGAGGAAACTTCACGGGTACCCAACAGATCTTCTTCAATACGGGTGTTATTTGACATAGTCACTATTCCTTTTTTAATTCATGAACCGTTTTTATTATTGACCCACCGGTTCACGCTGCTTACAAATAGGGTCCATGGATTCATCAGCCAATAAAAGGCCGCACGATATTTTTCAATATCGAGTAGTATTAGCGGGCTTTGTTGAATAAACATATTTTATGCTGCACCCCCGGTGAAACGACAGATCCTCGCAACGCAAAATCATGCAGTTAGGCCTCATAAGAAAACTGTAAACCTGATGTGAAAAGCATTTTCTACCAAAACTTGCTTGAAAAACAGCATGACTCACTATTATTCAACAAAGCCTATTAGCGTGTTGCGAATGCTGTGATGAGTGACCTAAAGGCGTTTCTCCGGTCACTTTACCAACTCGGCACATTATTCAGGGTATACAACCCACCACATCAAAGATGCTTATTTTATTTTTCTGTAATAGCGCCTGGCGCTATTACATTGCTTTAGGTTTTTTTACTGAAATTCGTTGTCCTTATTCCGAGGTTTCATCGGCATTGAGGCTTTGTTGAATAAATAGATTTTATGCTGGCAGCCCAGCGAAACGACGGATCCTCGAAACGTAAAATCATGCAGTTAGGCATCATGAGAAAAGTGTACACCTGAGATGACAAGCATTTTCAACCAAAACTGGCATTGAAAAACAGCATGATTACCTATTATTCAACAAAGCCCGGCATTGATTGAGACCAATTTTTCAATACCGCGATGCAGGCTTTCCAGTTTAGGAATAAATACCGTTTCGATAATTTCACGCGTCACGTCACAGGCCTCCTGGACAAAGGCGCTGTATTCATCACGATGCGCCAAAATATACAACGAGCGCTTCATGTTCAGCTGTTCGGGCATATGGGTCAGCACCTGGCGCGAATACGCTTCCGATTGTAAAAAGCTGATCGGTGTGGTCACTGCCCATCCCAAACCTGCGACAACCATTGCCGTCAGGGTATCCGCATTATCAAATTCGAGCTGATTAGGTACACGGATATCAATCCGGCGCAGATAACGTTCAATCTGCATGCCAATCTGAGAGTTGCGGTTAAAACGTACCAGAGGCATGGTGGCCGAAAGCTCGCGAAGATCTTCAATCGTCCTGATACGTTTACGATAATCCGGAGGCGTGATAATGAAATAGCCTTCAGAGAACAGGCGATAACGCACCACGCTGTCGCTGTCCATCAGCGGATCGCTGGTCACGATGAGATCCAGTTCACGCCGAATCAGTGCTTCACCTTGTTGGGGACTCAGCCCGGTTCTGATTAACAGCTGCGATGAGCTGCTCAATAAACGTTTGGTAAATACCGATCCGCAGGTGATCGCAAAAGAATCCACTAGGCCGATACGCAGGTCCGGTTTGATGCCCTTACCCGCTTCCAGTACTTGTGCTTTCAGGTTGGCAATTTCTTGCGTCAGCACCTCACCGCGATTTTTGAGCGCAATACCATAGGGCGTCAGAACAAACGGACGGCGCGTACGGTTTACCAGCATCACGCCAAAATCATCTTCCAACTGGCGAATGGTCTGCGACACAGCCGATGGCGTCAGCCCTAGCCGGGAAGCGGCCGCTGTCATGCTTCCCTCTTCCGCCACGGTCACAAAAACCTGAACGGCATACATATCTATCGATTTATTGGCTGACATTGTTTTTTTAACCATTGAATATCGTCCGCGTTTCATCACCATCAATCTGGTTCAGCACGCGATGGACCTGACGTTCTTTCGCATTGGCGAGAGCCGCAGACCTTGTCACCGAGACCAGCTTAGAGAGCCGAGCATAGAAAAAATGTAAAACAAGTCACTGATTAATTTTTTCTTATAACTAGATTTAGCTACACTCAAGGTATCACATCGTGATAATTCACTGTAGTAATCGAGTAATTCACTATTTTTTCTGCCACAACCGGCCTGCAACAGAGAGCACGTCTTTGGGGAAATTTGCGGCTATCCTGACATCTTCTATAAAGATTTGCCCCAACGCTGCGTCAGGGCAAGGTGTGTCGTGGTATGTATTGCACGTGTTATTGGCGACAGATGCAAGGCCGATTTAAGGAAGACAGGCATACGCCATGCGTTATCAAGGTGGGCACACAGCGTAATAGCGTGCAGTGCCAACTACGGGCAGGTTATTTCACCTTGCGGTACTGGGGCTCACGCTGCTCTTGCGTCTGTTTGGCATCAATACTGCGTTCTGCCGTTGGGCGCAGCAGCAACCGGCGCAGGCCAATGGGTTCTCCGGTTTCAATACAATAGCCATAATCTCCCATTTCGATACGGCGCAACGCATCATCTACCTTTGGCAGCAGACGGCTTTCTCTGTCGATTTGTCTGAACAACACGCGTAGTTCTTCTTCATGCGCCGCTTTGTCGACATCATCACCACTGGTATCGTAGCGATAGATCTCTCCCTTCAGTTCCCCAATGTGCGCCAAGATAGTCTGCCGCTCCGTTTCCAACCGCCGACGGAAAAAATCCCGCTGAGTGCTATTCATATAGTCTGCTTCTGACATGCCAAGCAGCGTTTGTTCATCAATAGGCTGCGTTGAATCGTTCATTCAGGCTCCTCATGTTGTTCTATCTCCACGCTGTGTAATCCATTCAACATCCACAGCAAGGTGCGCAAGCCACGCGCTTAATATGTTATAATGTAACACTAATTATTTTAACTCTTTATGTATAGCCAACCGACTTAAAAATGATTACAGCCAATACCCTGATATGTGGCAAAAAAATACAGCTAATTGTTATCAAAATAATGTCGCTTGGCTATAATAACAAATTCACCCTGCGTAAACTGTGTTCATCCACATAAAATAAGAAAATAGCTTCATGATTCGCCCGTTTCGCCACTGATTCAGTGCTATCAGCGCTGAAAATGGTGCATAAACGCCTGCTGTAAGGAAAGCAGCGGAGTTAAAACACATAAAAACCATAAATATCAATACATTGAATGACTTCATCGCTCAAAAAATAGGCGACAAAACACAACAAAGCACGACAATACACGACATTTTTATCAATAACTTACCGCTTATTTCGACTTGCCGACCCCCTTCCTTGACGTGACAAATCACATTCACCCCGACCTGCTCCCTACTCTTGATGATGCGCTCGACCTCATAGCCGAGCGCCCTAGTTTGCTCCGCAATCACATTGGTTGTTCTGGCCATTCAATGTCAGTGGCATTCACATCAACACGACTCAACAGCACCACGTATTTTTGCCATTCAGTCAGCGCTGCTTTTTCTTCATCCGTGGCCATATCGAGGTCTACCGCATCCTGAAGGGGGCAATAGCGGTGGAGGCACTCTCTCAACCCCCAATGGCGTGATAGCAAACCTCCATTGCACGCCCCCGCCCGGAATTACTCCACAGATTCCACTGCACTGAAAACCCTGTTTTTGACAAATTTCTGGCTCTCATCACCCAGCCGTTAACTTCTGGGTCGCCATTTTATTTCACAAAAAGAAACGGGATTTCGGTAAATACTTTCGGGAAAATGACATCAAGCGGCGCACCATATGTTGAATTCAGACGCCCAAAAATTTCTATCTTCCCGTGGCTTTGTTGAATAAATAGATTTTATGCTGGCAGCCCAGCGAAACGACGGATCCTCGCAACGTAAAATCATGCAGTTAGGCCTCATGAGAAAAGTGTACACCTGAGATGACAAGCATTTTCAACCAAAACTGTCATGGAAAAACAGCATGATTACCTATTATTCAACAAAGCCTCTTCCCGTCCGAAAATTTTCGCCAGTAATACCCTGTACCAGACCCCGTTTCTACGATATCGACTAAACCGGTTTTTTTGGGCTGGAAGGTATTCCTCAGGTAAGCGTCCAGCCATTGATTGCCCCACATGCTACCGTAGATATAGCTAAGCGACATTATTTTGATAACAATTAGCTGTATTTTTTGCCACATATCAGGGCATTGGCTGTAATCATTTTTAAGTCGGTTGGCTATATCGACGGATCGCCACACGTTATGAAAAAATGGCAAAAAACTATCTAGCAATGGTGAAACTGGGCTGCATCCGCTTGTTTTACCGCCGGTTACGCAATTAAGGGACACAGCCTAGTTCCAGATTTGGACTGGTGCTTCTCATGCCCGAGGTGATGGGTCATTTCAGCATTAAGGGCAGCTTCAACGCTGAGCTTTTTCAGCAGGCTGATCAAACTGGTTGAGAGCGTCAGAGGTTTTGAGATTTTTGGCCAGCTCGTTAGCCAGAGCCTGTAACTGTTTTTCGTCCATAAAGTAACCTGCTTTTGATGTTGGATTGAACATATCAAAATCAGGCAATTACACAATCTCGTGTACAGGCTCATTAATTTTTTTGTTTAAGTTCCTGACTCGCTAAAAAATTTTTTTCGAGTATAAGGAGTTCTTTTTCTCTATGGCTTTGTTGAATAATAGGTAATCATGCTGTTTTTCCATGACAGTTTTGGTTGAAAATGCTTGTCATCTCAGGTGTACACTTTTCTCATGAGGCCTAACTGCATGATTTTACGTTGCGAGGATCCGTCGTTTCGCTGGGCTGCCAGCATAAAATCTATTTATTCAACAAAGGCTTTCTCTATCTCTAATTTTTTTGCTGGACAGCCAAAGTACATTCCCCATTCATTTAAATCTTTGGTGACGAGAGACTGTGCTCCGAAGGATACGCCCTCTTTAAGCGTTATATTAGGAAGAACAACAGTTCCAGAGCCGATGATAACATGTTTCTCGAGGGTAACTGTACCTTTTATCACACCTGTGTACTCTTCACTTATTGTTGGATTAGTCAGTTTCTTTCCTGAGTAGTCATCAGACTTGCTGTAAATTTTGACACCTTGTGAAAGGCCACAAAAATCTTTGATGATTATTCCTGCGCCCGCGGAAAGAAACGTGTATCCACCAATGTGCACATACGAGCCTATATTTAAGAATCCGGTTCCTGATGCAATAATGGTTGTGAATCCATCAATGGCTTTGTTGAATAAATCAGAACTTGTAACGACTGCGCCCCATACGGGTCGATTGTTACGTGATGCGAATACTGTTCAGCATTCCTAATAGCGTGATCAGGTTAAGCGCTTTGACCATGGCCATGGCTTCACCCACCTGAGCATCGTAGTCTCTCAAACTTAGATGACCACCCAGAAGCCTTTTGAACCGGAACATGGCCGTTTCAGCCACTGAGCGCCGGTGATAGCCCACTTTCTTTTTCCAGATATCGTTACTACCGCTAATGCGCTGATTTGCAACAGCGTGGTTACGCTCGTGGTAGCGATCTTGCCAATATTGCGCCCCCCTTCGTGGCATAGGTATCTACACATCATAAAGGGTTAAAAACCACCATAGCTAAGTGGGCAAGTTCTTCCGGGGTATAGTCTGCTAATAACGTCAAGGTATTTAGCTGGATGGATAGTCCGGCAAGCAGCGCTGGGGCGCTTTCTTTACGCCCTCGTTTTTGTTGTCGTCCGGATAATCGGCAAATTAACTGACGGGCTGCCGCATTGTCGTCTCCTTCAGCGCGTTGCAGCCGCCATACCAGCACACATGCCATGCTAGCTATCAATAACCTGCGTAGCAGGGCACCAGCACTGCGCTGAAGCCATTTTTCTACATCATGACCGGCACCTTTCAGCAGCTTAAAAAAGGATTCAATACCCCAGCGCCAGTAATACCAGCGAGCGACTTCCGCGCTGGTGAGCTCGTTGCTAACGTTTGTGAGCAGCGTCCAGCGTCCGATAAATTTACCGTGAGTATCGGTAAGGCGAACCACAACTAATCTGAGTGTCAGAGCTACGCCTGGCTGAACTTTCACTCGCCGTCCGGTGTTCTTGTCTTTCCGCTTCGCTTTTGCTGTTCGCGTTATGATCACGGATGTTTCCCCGATCTCCATATTGGCTTTTTTCCCTTTCCAGCCAACCTGTCCGTTTGCGATAAATGGCAGATCGTCTGCAATTTCACCAATTTTACGGGTGTCACCGCCCCACTCGGCCCGATGCCCTTCCTTTCCCCGGATAAGCCAACATATTCCCTGGGAGCTTAATGTGCGCATATGCCCGATAGAGTCACCTTCACGGTCAATGAGATGAACTAACTTCTTCCCGGTAGCAAGAGACTCAACGCGGGCGATATCAGCCGTCAAAGCATCCATATGAGTCAGACTCTCAGACAAGCCCTCGGTTAGCGTTGAACGACAACCTGCCCTATCGGTTAGAGTTTGAGACAGGGGCGCTATTGGTAAACCATTTGCAGCATCAACCAGTAGGCGGGTTTGTAGTTCATAACCGACGTCGCCACCATGCGTCATTTTCAAACGTTCTTCTTTCCCATTGTGGGTACGAAACTGTAAATGAGACCAGTCGTGAACGACGGGAGCGTATGGATGCGGGCTAAGTGCAACCTGCCGGAGAGCCAGCGAAATAATCGGTTCATTGAGCTGACTGAAGCTAATACGTTCATTATTAAAAAAACGCCAAACGGCCTGAATAGTGGCGAATGTTGTTTTCTGCGCGCAGGCAAGGTCTTTAACGGCTGACGCCAATGGTGCTGGGGGAGTCATGTGTTGGTTAACCAGACGCTGATAACGCCGGTTAAGGCGGGCATCAATCCCGCCGATGGATAAGTTGAGATCATGCAGCAACGTAATAGCAGATATTGCAAAAGATGTGTAGATACCTATGCCCTTAGTGGCGGGATAAGCGGCCTTATTTTCTTCCTCAGCAGAGCATCATAGCAGTAAACTGTATCCTAAGCGCCGTCAGCCGATGCCTCTCTGATTTTCCGGTGGGTCTGGTTTATCAGCGCCGGTAGAGCTTGGGCATCAGTCGTACCACTGAGCGACAAATCCGCACAGATAATCTCATGCGTCACACTGTCTACTGCCAGGTGCAGCTTACGCCATACCCTGCGTCTGTCGGCACCATGCTGCCGGACTTTCCATTCGCCTTCGCCAAAGACCTTCAGGACGGTTCCATCAATGACCAGATGTGAGATTTCACCACAGGTTGGCGTTTTTATGCTGATGTTCACTGTCTTTGCTCGCTTGCTGAGCAGCGAATAGTCTGGACAATGGAGCGACAATTTAATCAGTTTAAAAATCGAGTCACCAAAGCCCTGTAAAGCCCTGTAAAGCCCTCAATGAAAGGCCAAACACGCGTTTCATCATCAGGACTGTGGTGATGGTCATATCTGAGTAGTGGAGCGGTCGTCCACGCCGTTCAGTAGTGTTTTTTCCGTCCATGCAGCAATGGCTGATTCATCTAGCCATACGGTGGCTTTGAGCTACCTGAACATTCTTGCCCACATGTTTAAAACCAAATGAACGTAATTCGTCATCTGTGTAGTAACTAATGCTGAAGGGGTTTTTCATTTTATAGCCCATGTGTTTTCTGAAGCAAGTAAGGATTTAATCTACGGAGAAATACTCTTTCGACTCAATTATAAATTTTTTGACGTTAAGAATTGATTCATTTTCTTTTTCAAACACTAAATCTAATGCGGCTTTACGGTTTTTGGTCGCCTCTTCAATTTGCTCAAACCCATATGCAATACCTAATCGCATCTTAGGGTCAGATTGCCATTCTGTTAGTGATAAATTTTCATCAGGAACAACAATCGGAATACAGCCACACATTATGGCAAACAACGAATATCCAGTATATAGGTCATAAGAGATAAAATACTTTACACGCTTAAATATTTCAGCTACTTCTTCATGTTTTTTTTCGTCGATAAGAATTGAATCAGATAGGTCATGGATTATCTTTCTTCCTTGACCTTTTCTAATGCAATATGCTGTACCTTTTCGTTCTTTAGATGCACCAATCTCATTATAAATATCATTCATCTGATGAAATACATGAAGTACTGTGTCAGATGTGTGGGAACCATATAGCTTAAAATCTCTGCCAAATTCACCGTATGAGAAATACAGTTCGCGAGAGAAATAATTTACGTTTCCTGTTTGATAGCCAGGATAGTGTAAGAACCATCTGACTACATTTTTAGCTTTTAACGGGTTTCCTGATACTATCTCTGGATAGACAACAATAGAATTTTCTAAATCGTCTTTTGTTAATTTATTAATTACAGGGGTTTGGAGCATTTTGTTTGTTTTATACTTTCTGCTCTTATATTTTAGTTTTATTTTTGCTTTTATCTCAATAAAATGTTTTTTCCAAGATAAAGGATATTCTTCGACCATGGGATGTAAGTAAGCATATTCTCCAAGTTGGTTGAGAATATGACATAATTTATGTAGAACGATAACTCCACCACTCCATTCAGTATATGCTGGAGCCATTATTATAAATCGCATTGTAGCCATGCCCTAGGTAAGATTCGAATGTTGTTCTCTTACTTAATAAGAGATGTGGAAAAGCATGCTGTTAATTAAATATATTACTTTGTTGATGTCTGTTGTGGTGGTAAATATCTGAAATCAATCGATTTAACATTCTATCAGCTGTGTATTCTTTTATCAATTCAATATCTACAGGTATTAATGGTCTTTCTAAAAAACTTTGCAAGGAGTCAATGTCATTATACCCTAATATGAAAAAACGGTCTTCAGTATAAAAATCATATTGTATTATTTTTATATTGTTGGTTATTATTTTTTTGTTAAAAGCAAGAGCCTCTATCGTTCGTAACGTTAAACCATCTTGTCCTGGGTGGTTTATTTCTATAACAACGTCAGACTCAATAACTTTCTCTATATTTTCTTTATAATCAAGAGATTGATTTTTGCAAAAAAATGGGTAATTTATTGATTTATTATATTTATCAAAAAGATAAAAATCAAGTTTGTAATTTAAATGTTTAAAATAAGGAAAAATGTCTTGGAGAGTTTTTTCGCGATCAGGCCTGTATTCACCAATGAAAAAACATGTTTTTTCAGATAATTTGTTTTTTGATGTTTTAAGTATGGTGTCAATATCTTGGGATGTAAATGGAAGGAACTGCTTTAAGTATATGAAGTTATATTTTTTACAGTCGGATGGGTCGAAACTATATACTTTATCAAAATGTGAATCTATTTCTTTAATAATATCTCCGTCAGGTGGAAGCCATCTTTTGTTTTCTTTCATTCCTCTTTCTAAATGAATTATAGTATCTCGAATCACTAAGGCTTTTTTACATGGGAGTGTTTTTATTATATCAAGAAAACCTAAAAAACTACATCCATTACAAATTATTAAATCATCCTCTTTGATTTTTCTTAGTTTTAAAAAAACATGTATCTTAATGAATAACCAATTATTAATACTGGCTTTTTTAAGTCTAATATTATTTCTTGTAAAATGCTTCATGACATTTTTTATTTCTGTGACGCCATGCGGCCATAAATTTTTTATCATGAGCTTTTCATAATTGGCATTCCATTCTAAAAAATATACATTCATGAAACAATTCTCTTATTTTGTTATGATATACTTTAATCTTGCTAAAATCCCGCTAAATAAGTGATATTTCCGGAACTCATGCTTTGATATTTTCTTCCATTGTAAAGATGTTCGGGGTTTAAGTAACGGTACATCATTCCATTCTGAGGCTAGATATGCTTTTTGAAAGAATATTGTTGAAGGATATTGTCCCCATTCATTCCAAGGCTTAGTTGTACCAACATAATGAATTAAGATAGATTCATTATTTATGATTTTTTTATATTTCTGATGAGTCCTGTCGTATAACTCGCTTTTTATACTATAGATGCTATTGTATTTTCTGGGTAAGAGAAATGTTTTGCCGAGCAAAAGCATATTTAATGCATCTTGATCCGGATATTTTAGTTCTGAATGTTCAAAGATAAATTTAATAACGTTCGAGGTTAAGTTTTGTTGATGCCATTTTTTTAAATCCACAAACATTACACCAGAATTAAAATAGACATCTTCTATTTCTGGACAATCGAGTCTTTCAATTGCTTTCTTATCCATCCCCTCAATATCAGTGACAACCGCACAAATAGCATTATCAAAAGATAAATGTATTAATTCGTCAAGGGGAGCTTTACATACAATATCGGCATCAAGATATAATACTCGATCTGTATATGATTCCAAGTAATCGAATGCGATTAATCTGTAATAAGCAGAATAAGGCCAATTTTTTGTGGGTAAGTCTTTTAATGGTGTTTTGTTAATGTTATATATGAATATATCTACATTAAATCTACCAGACATTTTCTTGAAACGATGAAGATCATCATACCTTATGGAGTCAATGAAAAAGTGTAAGGTGATAGGAATTTCACTGTTTATAATCGTCGATGTGGCCGAAATTGCAGCACCGAATAAAAAATTCTTATCGACACCGTATGCAATATGCAACATCTTCTCTTTGTTGGTTTTGTGCGCACCAAGAAATTCAATCTTATTCTTGATCACACTGCTATCAAAATACATAATTTTCTATGCTCTGAATTAGATGATTTTTTTAAGAAATAAAGTAAGTAGTTTTTTAAACCTGAAAATATTTTTTTATTATGAAATTCATGTTTGGCACAATAACGCAGCTGATTAGCTGAATGAGCTTTAAGCAATTCAGCGTCTTTCCATGGGGAGTTATTTTTTGCGTTTGTAAAATAGCATGATGAGTCATAATAAATGGCCCACTCATGCCACGGCTTTGTTGGGCCTATATAATGAATGAATACCGTGTTATTGGTGATGGGGGTGAGCATGTTTTTATTTTCATTTAGCTCATAGTTAATACTAAACTGGGTGTTGTATTTTTTATCCAAAAAAATAACTTTATTCACAAACAATATGTTTAATATATCTTGATCTAAAAATGATATCATTTCTTTTATTTCATCTTTGGAAAGAAGATTCATTGCTTGTCGACTGATATCTTCTTTCGCCCATAAAGGAATGTTTATTAAAAGGAATCCTGCATTAAAATAACCATTACTTATATCCTCATCCCCTAACGCATGTGCTCGCTTGCTCCACCAAGGTTTCTCTCCTTCACTGACCACGGCAGCGATATGAACGCCCAAGTCTAGATTTATTAACTCATCCAGTTTCTCATTACAAATAATATCAGCATCAAGATAAAGTACTTTAGATGATAACCCATTGAAAAAATCAGCAATGATAAAACGGAAATAGGTTGCATAAGACCAGTTTTTAGTGCTTGGTAATTTTTTTAACTCATCACAGTTGATAAGATAAACGATGATTTGGGTGTTGTATTGATGGCTAAGTTCAGTAAATTCTGAGATGTTTTTTTCATCAAAACAATCGGTGAAAATATGAAATACTATTTCTCTTCCTTTATTGTTTAACAATATGGAAGATATGGATATTCCGCAGCCAAATATAAAGTTTTTGTCTATTCCATAAGCAATATTAAATGCATTGATACGTAATGTATCAATATTGTCATTTAGTGTTATTTTCTCTTTTATAACATCTTTGATATTAAAATACACAATATCACCATTAATTTAATGTTTTTTGATTGTTATGATTGGAAATAGATTTCATGAATGTAGAGTAATAGTTTTCATCATAAAATCCACTGATGGATTTTTTAATTTCTTCTACATTGTGATTGATTTCTTTTTTTTGTACTTGAGATAATATCTTAATAAACTCTTTGATATTACTCGGGGCATAAAGTTGCCCATTCACACCATTCTTGATGATATCACCTGGTCCTGATGGGCAATCGCTGCTAATGCAATAAACCCCATAAGATATCGCTTCAACTAAAACCATCCCAAACCCTTCAAATGAGGATGTGAGAAGTAATGCGCTGACAGATGGTATTTGCTTTTGAACATATTCCCACGGCTTTTCTTGCCATCCGTGCCAATGCAAATGATCTGCAATGTCCAGTTGATGCGCGTAGGCCTGGCATATTTCCGCATCTGAACCATCACCGATAAAATGGCATTCCCATTCACCGTGCAAACCGGAGAAAGCATCTAACATGTCTTTAAGACGCTTTTGACCCTCAAACTTAAGACGCCCGACATAGATAAAGACGGTTTTATCGGTTGGGCGCGGAATCACGACACTTTGTGGCGTGACTGGGTTAAAAATCAAAGAGATGCGTTCGGGAGAAACCCCACGCTTTATTAATTGCTGCTTGATACCGGAGCTGATGGCCAAGTGATGATCCGCGACCAGTGCCTGTTTGGCATGTTTTTTGTGGTCGAGAGAGTAGTGCAGCCACGAAATCAGCGGCAGCATTTTCTTACTGTAACGGATCGCTTGTGCCACAACGCGACAGGATGGCGCATCAAAAGCAATAACCGTATCGGGTTGGTTCTGTTTAATGAAGCGCGCCAGCGCACACGCGTGGCTCATTCTACGCAGAAAGGAGATCTTGATGCCGGAACGATGGCAAATAAAGTGCTTTCCTTCCAGCCAAGCTTTATCCATGCGGTTATCACGGCAGAGGAAATATAAGGTATAGGTGTTTTTAGTGTTTTTGTCACTTTCCAGGAAGCGAGTGACCTTTTTTATTACTGTCTCAATCCCGCCGAAACCAGAGGTGGCCTCACCGACGAAAAGTATATTCATAATGATAATCAGGACTCGGGTTAAAGTGCCTTACGCTCTGTTCTTTCTCGAATTTTTTCTGCTTTGGTAAACGCTTCATGAAATAGCGATTGTTCCTGACGCAACGTAGTACGCAAGGGTTGATGATCAAAATAGATCTTCAGGAAAAACAAGAGATCGTGTTTGCTCAGCCCGATATCGAGTGAGGAAAAATAGAGGCCGATAAGATCTTTATTACGCCATCTCAGCGGAACACGTTCGCGGAGTTGTGCCCGATGCAGGTCGATGAGCGAAAGTGTAAATTGCGTATCGGTGGGCTGATAAGGCTGACGCAGCAAGAAATGGCAAATATAGCAATCACGGTGATTGACGCCACCGGCATGCATCTTTCTCACCATTTCTGCCACACGGCGAATCAGTCGCCGTTTTTCGGCAAGCATTGGCGGATTCTTCGGCCAGTTGGCGCAATAATCTTCCAAGCTGATGGCCGGGCTTAAATCCTCTGTAATGATAAAAGATTCGCGCTGTAGCGGGTTTATTCCCCGCTGGCCAAATGCGGCGCCCGTCATGGTGTCTACACCGAGATCGCGCAAACGCTGAATCGCGTTCCATTCACGATCGGCGCCCAATACGGGCAGTCGTAATGAAAGCAGGTTTTTGAGTGCCTCTTTTAATGCCGTACCGCGATGTATTTTGATAAACCAAGAGCGTCCGGCCAAAGTAAAACGTAATGTTTTTCGGCTCTCTAGTGCGCGAAAGACATCGCCATCCAGTTTTTTGACTTCTTCAAACGGGTCGCGTTCCTGCCAGAGTGAAGCGAATGGCTCTTTTAACGTAATGACGCTTTTCATTTAGTGACGATCCTGGCCCGCAATCAGCTGCGCGGCTTTTTCCTGTAAGCTGTAAAGATCTTCCGTATCGGCATAATGCCGGGCATTCTCCGACCAGCGATGCAACGTTTCCGTTTGTCCTAATGCCCTGTGCAGCGCAGCGTTCAGCACTTTCTGACTGAAGGGGGAGGTGATGACTTGGCCTGCTTGTGCCTTATCAATATGGAAGGCGTAGCCACATACCTCTGTCACGATAACCGGTAGCCCGGCAGTAATCGCTTCAAGGAGCACAATGCCTGCGGCTTCCTGATGTGCAGGGTGGAGTAACAGATCTGCGGAGGCCATAAAATCAGGAACATCGCTACGCCCAGCGAAAAAGCGCACCTGTTTATCAATCCCTAACTGACCCGCCAGCGCCTGATAACGGTCGGGTTTATCTTGGCCGACAACTAGGAAAACGACCTTTTCCCGTAGTGCTTCCGGCAGGCTGGCAACAGTGCGCAGGCTGCGCTCGACTCCCTTACGCTTGAAATCTGAGCCGACTTGCAGCAGTACTAGGGCGTTTTCGGAGATGTTTTGCGCATGACGAAAGGTCTGGCGAACGCCGGGAGTCTGCTGGTCATATTTTCTGTCCAGCGCAATGCCCGGTGGAAGAATCAGAAAACGCTCATCCTGCGTGCCATAATGTTTTTTAAAATCTGCAATCTGGCGTTGAGTCAGCATCAGCATTTTGGTGTTTACGCATGGGCTGAACACCGCTTTTTCAAAAGCGGTATAGTGCTTGTAACGCGGCGTTAAGCGATAGAAAAATCCTTTCTCCTGCTCAACCTTTTCTGCGTAGCACACATCCGCGGCGTAATAAAAATCCAGTCCCGGCATTTTATTGAATCCCACCACGCGATCGACAGGGTGCAATTGCAGATGGTGTTGAATCCACTCACTGTAGCGTTGATGCCGCGTGTTATTGCTGATACCCACCGTGGGCACCAAAATAATCTCAAGATTCTCAGGCTCTTCTCCCTGCCAAGACAACACATACACTCGCACACGGTGACCGTGCTTGACGCAGACCTGAGCAATACTGAGGAAATCGCGCTGCAAGCCGCCAAACGGGAAATATTTATACAAGCAGAAGGCAATATTCATGCAGAATTCCTTATCTTTCTGCGGTATTTAGCGAAGCACCCGTAGGATCGGCCAGCAACTTTGCTGCGGCGTGAATTACGTCCTGAGCAGGGATACATGACAGGTATTTTTTATTCCTATCGAGATGCTCTCTCTCAGGCATGGCGGTGTAGTCTCCCGCCCACAGGACAATATGGTTATCTGACCAAGGTCTCCATTTGCCGTGATCCGTCGGCCCAAACAGGCAAACTGTTGGCGTTGCGAGCGCTGCTGCCATGTGCATTGGTGCAGAGTCGACGCCGATATAGAGTACGGCGTTGTCGATCAATGCGGCCAGTTCAAGAAAATGCGTTTTACCGGCAAGCGACAGATTAGGTTTGTGTTCGCATAAGGTGCTGATCTCCTTCACCACCGCCAAGTCATCGGTACCAGAGGCACAGGTAAGGACGACTTCTAACCCTTGCTGTTTCAGATGATCAATAACCTGCGCAAATTTATCGTTATCCCAGCATTTAAAATACTGTCTGGCGGTCGGCTGGATGACCACATAAGGCGTTGCCGCTAATTCAGGCGCGAGGGCAAAAACGCGGTCAGCATCTTCCGGGCCATAGCACAGCGACAGCGGCCGTGTCCTGTCTTCCTCTGGCACATCCAGAGGGGCAAGCAAAGAGAAGTTATGCTCAACGATATGTTGCCCCGTTGGTTCCAGACAACGTGTGAAACAGGCGCGCCATAGCGACTGTCTGGCGCCTCCGCGTTGAATGGAGAGGCTATAAGGGCAGTTCAACGATTTAATCAGCAGCGCGATTGGCCACTGGTCGGCCAGATTCACAATCAGGTCATAGCGATTGCGTTTGAGGGTGTTGCGCATGGCGAGAAAATCACTGACTTTCTCCATTGCGCCAGCGGTTTTTCTTTTTAAACCGTATAACCGGTGGATATCGGGATGCTTGGAAAGGATAGGGCTGGTGTCCTCGTAGAGCAGCACATCAATAGCAGCTTCTGGGTAACGCGCTTTTAGCGTGCTGATAAGCGGCGTAGTCAACAGCATATCCCCATGAAAACGCAGCTTTACGATCAAGATCCGGTTATAGGTCAAGGTGTTGAGGCTCACTCGCTTTCCTTCAGTTAACGCATATAAACCAGAAAATGACCACGCTACCGCCCCTAGCTTTCCAGCTACCAGTGGACTGCGCGCTATTATCCGGATTGTTATCAGGCGTAACGTAAATAAATACACAGGCTCTACTATTTTATACCGCTATAGTACTAAAAGCTGTATGCCTCTCACAGCGATAATTACGCTAGGCTGTGTCCCTTAATTGCTTGAGCTATAGTATCCATCTGTTTCTACGACACTTTTGATTATGGCTCGCTACGATCTTTCTGATGAAGCATGGGCAATCATTGAGCCCTTGTTGCCAACCGTTTTGACATCTCCGCGGGCCGGCCGGCCGTGGGCAGAACATAGAAAAATCTTCAACGGCATGTTCTGGATACTGTGTTCAGGCGCACCATGGCGTGATTTACCTGAACGTTACGGCCCATGAAAAACCGTTTATAACCGTTTCAATAGATGGTCAAAGTCTAGAATCATTAACATTATTTTCAATAAGTTACTTTCATTTTTTGATGCTCATGGACTTGTTGACTGGTCAGCCGCTGCGCTGGATGGCAGTAATATCCGTGCGCTCAAATGTGCGGCTGGCGCTCAAAAAAACATCTCGATATAGCTAAACGACTTAATTTTGATTGCATTATTTAAATGAGCTATTCAATTGATTTTAGACGTAAAGTGATATCTACACGGGAAGAAGAAGGGTTGAGTATCCGAGAAACAGCGAAGCAATTTCGGATTGGCCCTGCCTCTGTATCGCGTTGGATTAATCAAATAGCGTCAAAAGCATCGACCACGCGTCAGCGAAAGAGCGATAAATCCGAGTTGATAAAAGATGTTGAACCATATCCAGATGCTTACCAAAAAGAACGTGCAGAGCGTTTTGGCGTTTGTCAGAAGGCCATTTGGCAAGCTCTTAAAAAGCTGGGATTGACCTATAAAAAAACGCTACGTCATCCGAAAGCCGACGAAAGCGCCCGGCAAGCATTTCAACAAAAAATACCACAGTATGAAAAAGAAGGCAAACCTATTGTTTTTATTGATGAAAGTGGTTTTTCACATGATACCCCACGGACTCACGGCTATTCCCCAAAAGGTCAACGGTGTTTTGGCCTGAAGAACGGGGGAGACAAGGGAAGAACAAATGTTATCGGCGCGTTATTAGGCACAACGCTGTTTGCTATCGGATTATTTGATATCAATATTAACAGCGATGTTTTCTATTCCTGGGTCACACAAGTCCTTATCCCAGTACTCCCTAAAAACAGGGTAATCGTGATGGACAATGCAACTTTTCACAAAAAACATAATATTCAACAAGTCATCATCGATGCAGGGTATATGGTGGAGTATTTGCCTACATATTCGCCTACATATTCGCCTACATATTCGCCAGATCTTAACCCAATTGAGCCTAAATGGGCACAAGCAAAAAGCAAAAAAAGAGAGAGTGGTTGCGATACAGAGATTTTGTTCTCAGTCCATATGGTGTAATCAAAATTAAGTCGCTTGGCTATATCCCCGCCGAACAGCAGCAGCACACTGCCGCCTTTAGCGGCCACCTCCTGACGAATCTGATCCACCAGCGTTTTTTTGCGCTGCCAACCCATATTCGCCGTATTTGTTATGCCAGAAATGGCCGTGGTGATCGTTGGTGTGGAGGATGGTGATGTCATAGGTTTTATCTTTTTCCCACGCCAACGCCCCTGCCGAGGTAAAAACCAGCGACATCGCAATAGCACGTCCTAATGCTTTCGTTGCAAAACGCATGGAAACTCTCCGTTAAATAAACAACCCTTGTTAAAATAATGCGATAGCAGCCCTCTGCCCGTCCTAGTCTTAGTCAGGTACGCGCAGATTGAGATACCCCTCCAGAATAGCGCACTTTTACTCAACGCTCGATTTCATTTGCACCCTGTGACCTGTATCACAAGAAAAACCTGCGTTGTGCGCATGAATCACTAGAGAAAGCTGATGAAAATGGTCAGTTCATTTGATTCTGTTGTATTTATGTCATTTACCCCCGCTATTCTAAGGTTTTTAACACAGAGAAACCGGTTCCTCTCAGCACACAGGATGAAAATGCGGCATAACAGACATGAGAAAGTATCTTCATGATAGCAATAACTTTGGTTTATCAATGCTTATCTGACGAAAGCATCATGAAATCTATGTTAGACTTAGATTCGATGAGTAAACTAAGATTTTTACTAGAATACCCTCATTTTCCCAAGCAGGATTTCTTCAAATGAAATAGAATTTGTTCAAGAAGTCTGCTCATGAACGTTTTTCAACAATGGTAAAAGGAGTCGAGATGCATGCAACCACACCACTAATATCCACTATTGCCGTAGGGCTGCTCCTCGCGTTCTTGCTGGGGATTCTGGCCAATCGACTACGCATATCCCCTTTAGTCGGCTATCTGGTCGCAGGGGTTCTGGTGGGGCCGTTTACCCCAGGTTTTGTCGCGGATACCGCGTTAGCACCTGAATTGGCTGAACTTGGGGTTATTCTGCTGATGTTTGGTGTCGGCCTGCATTTCTCTCTTAAAGATCTCATGGCGGTGAAATCCATCGCTATTCCCGGTGCCATTGCACAAATCGCCGTTGCCACGCTGCTGGGGATGGGCCTTTCCACCCTGCTCGGCTGGAGTCTGGCAAGCGGCTTGGTGTTTGGGCTGTGCTTATCCACTGCCAGTACCGTAGTGCTGCTGCGCGCATTAGAAGAACGGCAACTGATTGACAGCCAGCGCGGACAAATCGCCATTGGCTGGTTGATCGTAGAAGATTTGGCGATGGTGTTGACGCTGGTATTGCTGCCCGCGTTCCGTGACATGATAGGCGCTGAGCATGCTGATACCGGTAAGCTGATTCGTGACATGGCTTGGACCATCGGCAAAGTGGTTGCTTTTATCACGCTGATGATTGTGGTGGGCCGTCGCCTAGTGCCTTGGGTGTTGGCAAAAAGCGCCGCTACCGGCTCACGGGAACTGTTCACCCTCGCCGTATTGGCGATGGCTCTCGGCATCGCTTTCGGTGCCGTGAAGCTGTTTGATGTTTCATTCGCACTGGGTGCCTTCTTTGCGGGTGTGGTGCTGAACGAATCAGAACTCAGTCAACGCGCTGCCCACGATACACTGCCACTGCGTGACGCCTTCGCCGTACTGTTTTTTGTTTCGGTGGGCATGCTGTTCGATCCGATGATTCTGGTGAACGAACCGATGGCCGTCATCATTACATTGGCCATTATCGTGTTCGGTAAATCAGCGGCCGCTTTTGTACTGGTACGTCTGTTCGGCCACTCCAAACGTACCGCACTGACTATCTCGACCAGCCTAGCGCAAATTGGTGAGTTCGCCTTTATCTTGGCGGGCCTGGGTGTTGTGCTCGGTCTCTTGTCTGAGCAAGGGCGCAATCTGGAGCTGGCAGGGGCGATTCTGTCGATTATGATCAACCCGCTGCTTTTTACTCTGCTGGAGCGCTATCTGGAGAAAACAGAGACCATTGATGAGCAGATCGTGGAAGAAGCCATCGAAGAAGAGAAGCAAATTCCGGTTGATATGTCTAATCACGCCCTATTGGTCGGTTATGGCCGTGTTGGCAGCCTGATCGGTGCCAAACTGCATCAGGAAGGCATTCCTATTGTGGTCATCGAGAATTCGCGTGCGCGGGTGGATGCTCTGCGCGAGCAAGGCATCAAGGCCGTACTGGGAAACGCCACTAAAGTGGAAATCATGGAGTTGGCTCAGTTGGATTGCGCCCGCTGGCTGCTGCTGAGCATTCCTAACGGCTATGAGGCAGGAGAAATCGTTGCGGCAGCGCGTGAAAAACGCCCGGATCTGGAGATCATTGCGCGCGCACATTATGACGATGAAGTCAGCTATATCACCGAACACGGTGCCAATCAGGTGGTGATGGGTGAACGTGAAATCGCCAACAGCATGATTACCCTGCTACAGCTTGAGCAGGTAAAAGCAGAAGAACTAAAAGAGTGCCCGATTTGATACCGATGCGCAGCGGTAACTCCGCTGCGCTCTTTTATCTGTACTGTTTTAACTACTCGTCACGCACCAGCGCTTCAAACAAATCAATGTGCCGCGCATCATCATTTAACGCCGGAATATAAGCAAACTGTTCACAGCCAGCATGCAGGAAAATCTCCCGGTTCTGCTCCTGAATTTCTTCCAACGTTTCCAGACAATCGGCTGCAAACCCAGGGCAAATAACCTGAATGCGTTTGATCCCCTGCGCAGGTAATCCCTTTAATGTTTCATCCGTGTAAGGGGTGAGCCAAGGTTCACGGCCAAAACGTGATTGGAATGTCATTTGCGCCTGTTCCGGTGCCAGCCCCAATGCAGCGATCAGCGACTGTGCCGTCGCCTGACAGCGCAGAGGATAGTCATCCCCTTCCGTAGCATAACGCACCGGAATGCCATGGAACGATATAACTAAGCGGTCTGGCACGCCGTGCAGCGCAAATGACGCTTCCACACGCTGCTTTAGCGCATCAATATAGACCGGGTGCGTCGCATAGTCGCGGATAAAACGGATACCGGGCACCTGGCGGCGCGTGCGCAGTGCATCGGCCAGCCCATTCCATACTGCACCGGTGGTAGAGCAGGAGTATTGCGGATAAAGCGGCAGCACAACCAGTTGAGTGACACCTTGCGACAACAGGCTATCCAGCGCCGACAGCAAGCTCGGCGAACCATAGCTCATGCCAAGCGCCACCGGAATATCGTCGCCTAAACGGGCGGAGAGCGCACATTCCTGACGTCGACTGAATGCCAACAGCGGAGAACCGTCAACCGTCCAGATAGACTGATAGAGTTTGGCGACACGGGGAGAACGAAAAGGCAGGATCACGCCATTCAACAGCGGCCACCAGAGCCAGCGCGGCGTATCTACGACGCGTTTATCACTAAGAAAATGTGCCAGATAGCGTTTCACCGCCTGCGGCGTCGGGGCTTCGGGCGTCCCCAGATTCACCATCAGCACGCCCAATTTTTGTTGACTCATCGTCTGCCCTCATAAAATGCTGCCTGTCGTACACCTAGCAGCGGTTATCGTTACCAGCGCTGAGTGTAGCGAAAATGTTGCCCGGACGGGATAGGAAAAACGATGTTATTACCGATACTTGCCATCGAAAGGATAGATAGCGCCATGGGTGAGCACAGGCGTATCGGCCGGGTTTTCTTTCAGGTAGAAGTGCCATGTAGAGTTTGTTAAGCTGCAAATAAGGTATTGAAAAACAGGGTTTCATGTTCGGCCAAGGATGCATAAAGAACAATGACAATAATTGAGTCAGTGAAAACTGTAATTGAAGAGCCTGTTTAAGATTTTGTGTAAATGCCTTTCCTCAGAAGTGACCGTCAAGGCGGTCACCTAACTCGATAATAAAGCGACTCATTGCCATACGCCAGTCCTGTAAGGGCATCGTCCATTTCTGTGATGCCGTCTGGATTGCCAGCCATACGACCTTCTTCACCGAGTCATCAGTCGGGAACACCTTGCGTTTCTTGATTGCATGCCGGAGCACGCTGTTCAGTGATTCTATAGCGTTCGTCGTGTAGATTACCTTGCGAAGTTCCTGCGGGTACGAGAAGAATGTCGACAGGTTGGCCCAGTTTGACTGCCAGCTCCGGCTTATCTGCGGATAGCGGTGATCCCATGTCCCACCGAACGCCTCCAGCGCCTGAAGCGTGGCCTCTTCGGTTGGAGCCTGATACACTGCTTTGAGGTCGCGTGTTACCGCCTTATACTCCTTCCAGGCAACGAAGCGCAGACTGTTGCGCACCATGTGCACGATGCACAACTGGATGCGGGCTTCCGGGTAGACCGTGTTGATGGCATCCGGGAACCCTTTCAGGCCGTCCACACAGCCAATGAGGATGTCGGTCAGGGCACGGTTTTTCAGTTCTGTCAGCACGTTCATCCAGAACTTTGCGCCTTCATTTTCGGCCAGCCACATCCCCAGTAGCTCTTTCTGGCCTTCGATATTGATACCCAGCGCCAGGAACACAGACTTATTGATAACGCGGCTGTCCTGCCGGACTTTCAGAACGATACAGTCAAGGTAAACAATGGGATAAACCGCATGCAGGGGGCGATTTTGCCATTCAACAACCTGCTCCATAACGGCATCGGTGACCTTCGATACCAGGGCGGGTGAGACATCCGCGTCATACAGCTCTTTGAACGCAGCGGCAATTTCGCGGGTGGTCATCCCTTTGGCATATAGCCAACCGACTTAAAAATGATCACAGCCAATGCCCTGATATGTGGCAAAAAATACAGCTAATTGTTATCAAAATAATGTCGCTTGGCTATACGACCTTCTTCACCGAGTCATCAGTCGGGAATACCTTGCGTTTCTTGATTGCATGCCGGAGCACGCTGTTCAGTGATTCTATAGCGTTCGTCGTGTAGATTACCTTGCGAAGTTCCTGCGGGTACGAGAAGAATGTCGACAGGTTGGCCCAGTTTGACTGCCAGCTCCGGCTTATCTGCGAATAGCGGTGATCCCATGTCCCACCGAACGTCTCCAGCGCCTGAAGCGCGGCCTCTTCGGCTGGAGCCTGATACACTGCTTTGAGGTCGCGTGTTACCGCCTTATAGTCCTTCCAGGCAACGAAGCGCAGACTGTTGCGCACCATGTGCACGATGCACAACTGGATGCGGGCTTCCGGGTAGATCGTGTTAATGGCATCCGGGAACCCTTTCAGACCGTCCACACAGGCAATGAGGAAGAAGAAGGGTTGAGTATCCGAGAAACAGCGAAGCAATTTCGGATTGGCCCTGCCTCTGTATCGCGTTGGATTAATCAAATAGCGTCAAAAGCATCGACCACGCGTCAGCGAAAGAGCGATAAATCCGAGTTGATAAAAGATGTTGAACCATATCCAGATGCTTACCAAAAAGAACGTGCAGAGCGTTTTGGCGTTTGTCAGAAGGCCATTTGGCAAGCTCTTAAAAAGCTGGGATTGACCTATAAAAAAACGCTACGTCATCCGAAAGCCGACGAAAGCGCCCGGCAAGCATTTCAACAAAAAATACAACAGTATGAAAAAGAAGGTAAACCTATTGTTTTTATTGATGAAAGTGGTTTTCCACACGATACCCCACGGACTCACGGCTATTCCCCAAAAGGTCAACGGTGTTTTGGCCTGAAGAACGGGGGAGCCAAGGGAAGAACAAATGTTATCGGCGCTTTATTAGGCACAACGCTGTTTGCTATCGGATTATTTGATATCAATATTAACAGCGATGTTTTCTATTCCTGGGTCACACAAGTCCTTATCCCAGTACTCCCTAAAAACAGGGTAATCGTGATGGACAATGCAACTTTTCACAAAAAACATAATATTCAACAAGTCATCATCGATGCAGGGTATATGGTGGAGTATTTGCCTACATATTCGCCAGATCTTAACCCAATTGAGGCTTTGTTGAATAAATCAGAACTTGTAACGACTGTGCCCCATACGGGTCGATTGTTACGTGATGCGAATACTGTTCGGCATTCCTAATAGCGTGATCAGGTTAAGCGCTTTGACCATGACCATGGCTTCACCCACCTGAGCATCGTAGTCTCTCAGACTTAGATGACCACCCAGAAGCCTTTTGAACCGGAACATGGCCGTTTCAGCCACTGAGCGCCGGTGATAGCCCACTTTCTTTTTCCAGATAGCGTTACTACCGCTAATGCGCTGATTTGCAACAGCGTGGTTACGCTCGTGGTAGCGATCTTGCCAATATTGCGCCCCCCTTCGTGGCAGGATAAGCGGCCTTATTTTCTTCCTCACCAGAGCATCATAGCAGTAAACTGTATCCTAAGCGCCGTCAGCCGATGCCTCTCTGATTTTCCGGTGGGTCTGGTTTATCAGCGCCGGTAGAGCTTGGGCATCAGTACCACTGAGCGACAAATCCGCACAGATAATCTCATGCGTCACACTGTCTACTGCCAGGTGCAACTTACGCCATACCCTGCGTCTGTCGGCACCATGCTGCCGGACTTTCCATTCTCCTTCGCCAAAGACCTTCAGGCCGGTTCCATCAATGACCAGATGTGAGATTTCACTAGGGGTTGGCGTTTTTATGCTGATGTTCACTGTCTTTGCTCGCTTGCTGAGCAGCGAATAGTCTGGACAATGCAGCGACAATTTAATCAGTTTAAAAATCGAGTCACCAAAGCCCTGTAAAGCCCTCAATGAAAGGCCAAACACGCGTTTCATCATCAGGACTGTGGTGATGGCCATATAGCCAAGCGACATTATTTTGATAACAATTAGCTGTATTTTTTTGCCACATATCAGGGCATTGGCTGTAATCATTTTTAAGTCGGTTGGCTATAACACGCGCAATGGCTACTCCACAAAGACTGTTACCTCCGGCGATGGTCCGCTGGAACTGCGTACACCACGTGATCGTGATGCTTCCTTTGAACCGCAACTGGTGAAGAAGAACCAGACCCGGCTCACCGGGATGGATAACCAGATTTTATCGTTGTATGCCAAAGGGATGACCACCCGCGAAATTGCCGCTGAGTTCAAAGAGCTGTATAGCCAAGCGACTTAATTTTGATTACACCATATGGACTGAGAACAAAATCTCTGTATCGCAACCACTCTCTCTTTTTTTGCTTTTTGCTTGTGCCCATTTATGCTCAATGGGGTTAAAATCTGGCGAATATGTAGGCAAATACTCCACCATATACCCTGCATCGATGATGACTTGTTGAATATTATGTTTTTTGTGAAAAGTTGCATTGTCCATCACGATTACCCTGTTTTTAGGGAGTACTGGGATAAGGACTTGTGTGACCCAGGAATAGAAAACATCGCTGTTAATATTGATATCAAATAATCCGATAGCAAACAGCGTTGTGCCTAATAAAGCGCCGATAACATTTGTTCTTCCCTTGGCTCCCCCGTTCTTCAGGCCAAAACACCGTTGACCTTTTGGGGAATAGCCGTGAGTCCGTGGGGTATCGTGTGGAAAACCACTTTCATCAATAAAAACAATAGGCTTACCTTCTTTTTCATACTGTTGCATTTTTTGTTGAAATACTTGCCGGGCGCTTTCATCGGCTTTCGGATGACATAGAGTTTTTTTTTATAGGTCAATCCCAGCTTTTTAAGAGCTTGCCAAATGACCTTCTGACAAACGCCAAAACGCTCTGCACGTTCTTTTTGGTAAGCATCTGGATATGGTTCAACATCTTTTATCAACTCGGATTTATCGATCTTTCGCTGAGGCGTGGTCGATGCTTTTGACGCTATTTGATTAATCCAACGCGATACAGAGGCAGGGCCAATCCGAAATTGCTTCGCTGTTTCTCGGATACTCAACCCTTCTTCTTCCCGTGTAGATATCACTTTACGTCTAAAATCAATTGAATAGCTCATTTAAATAATGTAATCAAAATTAAGTCGTTTAGCTATATGACGCGGATGTCTCACCCGCCTTGGTATCGAAGGTCACCGATGCCGTTATGGAGCAGGTTGTTGAATGGCAAAATCGCCCCCTGAATGCGGTTTATCCCATTGTTTACCTTGACTGTATCGTTCTGAAAGTCTGGCAGGACAGCCGCGTTATCAATAAGTCTGTGTTCCTGGCGCTGGGTATCAATATCGAAGGCCAGAAAGAGCTACTGGGGATGTGGCTGGCCGAAAATGAAGGCGCAAAGTTCTGGCTGAACGTGCTGACAGAACTGAAAAACTGTGGCCTGACCGACGTCCTCATTGCCTGTGTGGACGGCCTGAAAGGGTTCCCGGATGCCATCAACACGGTCTACCCGGAAGCCCGCATCCAGTTGTGCATCGTGCACATGGTGCGCAACAGTCTGCGCTTCGTTGCCTGGAAGGACTATAAGGCGGTAACACGCGACCTCAAAGCAGTGTATCAGGCTCCAACCGAAGAGGCCGCGCTTCAGGCGCTGGAGACGTTCGGTGGGACATGGGATCACCGCTATCCGCAGATAAGCCGGAGCTGGCAGTCAAACTGGGCCAACCTGTCGACATTCTTCTCGTACCCGCAGGAACTTCGCAAGGTAATCTACACGACGAACGCTATAGAATCACTGAACAGCGTGCTCCAGCATGCAATCAAGAAACGCAAGGTATTCCCGACTGATGACTCGGTGAAGAAAGTCGTATGGCTGGCAATCCAGGCGGCATCACAGAAATGGACGATGCCCTTACAGGACTGGCGTATGGCAATGAGTCGCTTTATTATCGAGTTCGGTGACCGCCTTGACGGTCACTTCTGAGGAAAGGCATTTACACAAAATCTTAAACAGGCTCAGTGGTTACTGTTCCTGCATAAGCTTCGCGCGCAGTCGCTTTATCGCTTGGCTATGCAGCTGACTGACACGAGATTCACCAACATCAAGAACGGCCCCAATTTCTTTCAGGTTGAGTTCTTCCTGGTAATAGAGCGTCAAAACCAATTTCTCACGCTCTGGTAAATTCTCGATAGCGTCCATCACGCTATGGCGTAAACTGCCTTCCATCAGCTGATGGAGCGGATTCGCTTCTTCATTGCCTTCAAGAAGCGCCTCAGCACTGTCGCCGTGTTCTTCACGCCATTCATCGTAAGAGAACAGCTGGCTATTATTGGTATCCAGCAATATCTGACGATAATCTTCCAGCGTGATGTTTAACGACTGCGCCACTTCTTGCTCCGTGGGCGCGCGGCCAAGTTGCTGTTCCGCCTGCTGCATCGCCTGTGCCACTTCCCGCGCATTACGCCGCACAGTGCGCGGCACCCAATCCCGGCTGCGCAACTCATCCAACATCGCACCTCGGATGCGCTGCACGGCGTAGGTGGTAAAGGCGGTTCCCTGCAAAGAGTCGAAGCGTTCAACGGCACTCAGCAGGCCAATGCCTCCTGCTTGCAGCAGATCGTCCAGCTCAACGCTCGCGGGAAGGCGAACCTGTAAACGCAAGGCTTCATGGCGCACTAATGGAACATAGCGCTGCCAGAGGGAATTCTTATCCATTGTGCCTTCGGCGGTATACAGATCGCTCACAGTGGCAAATACCTACGATGATAGTGTTATCGACACTATACTATTATGCGTTTGCGTAGAGTGTCCAATGCTGCGAATAGGGATGTAAATAGGGGGCTATTTGGGGTATGTGACAATATCGACAGAGCCTGTTTAAGATTTTGTGTAAATGCCTTTCCTCAGAAGTGACCGTCAAGGCGGTCACCGAACTCGATAATAAAGCGACTCATTGCCATACGCCAGTCCTGTAAGGGCATCGTCCATTTCTGTAATGCCGCCTGGATTGCCAGCCATACGACTTTCTTCACCGAGTCATCAGTCGGGAATACCTTGCGTTTCTTGATTGCATGCTGGAGCACGCTGTTCAGTGATTCTATAGCGTTCGTCGTGTAGATTATAGCTAAACGACTTAATTTTGATTACATTATTTAAATGAGCTATTCAATTGATTTTAGACGTAAAGTGATATCTACACGGGAAGAAGAAGGGTTGAATATCCGAGAAACAGCGAAGCAATTTCGGATTGGCCCTGCCTCTGTATCGCGTTGGATTAATCAAATATAGCCAACCGACTTAAAAATGATTACAGCCAATGCCCTGATATGTGGCAAAAAAATACAGCCAATTGTTATCAAAATAATGTCGCTTGGCTATAGAGTCAAAAGCATCGACCACGCGTCAGCGAAAGAGCGATAAATCCGAGTTGATAAAAGATGTTGAACCATATCCAGATGCTTACCAAAAAGAACGTGCAGAGCGTTTTGGCGTTTGTCAGAAGGCCATTTGGCAAGCTCTTAAAAAGCTGGGATTGACCTATAAAAAAACGCTACGTCATCCGAAAGCCGACGGAAGCGCCCGGCAAGCATTTCAACAAAAAATACAACAGTATGAAAAAGAAGGTAAACCTATTGTTTTTATTGATGAAAGTGGTTTTCCAGATGATACCCCACGGACTCACGGCTATTCCCCAAAAGGTCAACGGTGTTTTGGGCTGAAGAACGGGGGAGCCAAGGGAAGAACAAATGTTATCGGCGCGTTATTAGGCACAACGCTGTTTGCTATCAGATTATTTGATATCAATATTAACAGCGATGTTTTCTATTCCTGGGTCACACAAGTCCTTATCCTAGTACTCCCTAAAAACAGGGTAATCGTGATGGACAATGCAACTTTTCACAAAAAACATAATATTCAACAAGTCATCATCGATGCAGGGTATATGGTGGAGTATTTGCCTACATATTCGCCAGACCTTAGCCCAATTGAGCATAAATGGGCACAAGCAAAAAGCAAAAAAAGAGAGAGTGGTTACGATATAGCCAACCGACTTAAAAATGATTACAGTCAATGCCCTGATATGTGGCAAAAAAATACAGCTAATTGTTATCAAAATAATGTCGCTTGGCTATACAGAGATTTTGTTCTCAGTCCATATAGTGTAATCAAAATTAAGTCGCTTGGCTATAGTGTATAGTGCATCGCGTCTTTTTTATCAATTTATTTACAACGCAATTATAACTTAACTCACAAACTGGTGTGTTTTTACCCCGGTAGTGATAAACATCAGCAATTGTCTTGATTGCGGCATAGCGTACTTCTCGCGGTTTCCACGATCCGTTACACTGCCAGCATTCCCTCTGCGCGCACCTCCTGTGCGATGCAGAGTTATCGCCTGTTACCGAACAAAACGAGAGGATCCTATGTATCAGGACTTAATCCGTAGTGAACTGAAAGAGGCTGCGGCTACGCTGGACGCTTTTCTGAGTGACGACGCGAACATTCAGTCGATCCTGAATGCTGCAGTGTTGCTGGCTGATGCGTTCAAGGCGGGTGGCAAAGTGATTTCCTGCGGCAATGGCGGTTCACATTGCGATGCGATGCATTTTGCCGAAGAATTGACCGGTCGTTATCGTGAGAACCGCCCTGGTTACCCGGCGATTGCTATTTCCGATCCCAGCCATCTCTCCTGCGTGAGCAATGATTTTGGCTACGATTTCGTGTTTTCTCGCTACGTAGAGTCGTTGGGGTGTGAAGGGGATGTACTGCTCGGGATTTCTACTTCGGGTAATTCCGGTAATATCATCAAAGCCATTGATGCCGCTCGCGCCAAAGGAATGAAGGTCATCACCCTGACGGGTAAAGATGGCGGCAAAATGGCGGGCACGGCGAATGTCGAAATTCGCGTACCGCACTTTGGTTACGCTGACCGTATTCAGGAAGTGCACATAAAAGCGATTCATATCCTGATTCAGTTAGTCGAAAAAGAAATGGCAAAAGGGCAGTAATATCGCCAAATTGCTAGCAGTAGGGGGTAGGAGGGGACATGTGTGAACTGCTTGGGATGAGCGCAAACGTTCCGACGGATATTTGTTTCAGTTTTACCGGGCTTATACAGCGCAGCGGCACCGGGCCACACAAAGATGGATGGGGCATTACCTTTTATGAAGGCAATGGCTGTCGCACGTTCAAAGATCCGTTGCCGAGTTTCAACTCTCCTATTGCCCGCTTGGTGCAGGAATATCCGATCACATCCTGCGCGGTGGTGTCGCACATTCGTCAGGCGAATCGCGGCGCGGTCACGCTGGAAAATACCCACCCCTTTACCCGCGAGCTCTGGGGGCGTAACTGGACGTTCGCCCATAACGGTCAGTTGAAGGGGTATCGCGGGCTGAAAACCGGCCATTTCCGCCCCGTGGGACAAACGGACAGCGAGTACGCCTTCTGCTGGCTGCTCAATCAGCTGGCGCAGCGTTACCCACGCTCGCCCGCCAGTTGGCCTGCGGTGTTCCGCTTTATCGCATCGCAAGCCGATGTGCTGAGAAGTAAAGGCGTGTTCAACATGCTGCTCTCTGACGGACGTTTTGTGATGGGATACTGCTCCACCAAGCTGTACTGGATCACGCGGCGTGCGCCTTTTGGTAAGGCAACGTTATTGGATCAGGATGTGGAAATCGATTTTCAGCAGCAAACGACGCCCAACGATGTCGTCACTGTGTTGGCGACGCAGCCGCTGACGGGGAATGAAACCTGGCATCAAATTATGCCAAGTGAGTTCGTACTATTTTGTTTGGGTGAACGCATAGCGTGATGGTTTTTCACTGCTGATAACGGATGGATTAACCACATACTGTCCGTTATTTACCGTGATTAACGGTGGCTGATAATTCTGGTTGAAATATGCATAACCCGGCTGAAGTTGGCGCCAGAAACTGTTATACGTGGAATTACGGTGGCGCTGCATGTTGGTTTCCGTCATACGGAAAGGATATATCGCCAAATCAATTTTGGTTTGTCCATTACGTAATGCCGCTTCAGCATAACGGTAAATTTCGTCGATATAGTTGTTGGTCATGGCATAACAGCCAACAGAGACACATTCACCGTGAATCATCAAATAGCGCCCGGAATAGCCCTGCGCCCGATCGTATTCATTAGGAAAACCAATGTTGATCGCTTTGTAGTAATGGCTGTCAAGTTTTAACTGCCGCAGATCAACCTGATAGAAACCTTCCGGGCTTTTCAGATCGCCCTCGACACGCTTGGACCCTAATCCGCCGGAATATTTGCAGATGGGGTAGTGCTCCAGCAGGCGATATTCATTTCCTACCTTGGCGTACAGTTCCAGTATCTGCTCTTCTTTGAAGATCTGAATATAGATCGGTGAACCTAATAATTGTTGTTTTAATTCTTTTGCTATGGGAGCCGGTTTACTGGCGACACTGGTAACAACGACGGATGGCAAAAAAAACAACATCGCAATAGACAGCGCGATTTTTTGCATTATTAATCCTGATGGTAAAAGCTGTGTGACAAACGAAAGCCGCTGCCCTGCTCATCTTTTGTGAAGCAGGCGCAGCCACATTATCATTGCGTTTATTTTTATCAAGCGAGAAAAGCAGCAAAACGGCATTTTTACGTTAAGAAAACGGTGACACTGCTTTTTCTCTGCGTTTCTTCAAGCGTATTGACAGGAAAAAACAGGCTTTGTTGAATAAATAGAACTTTTGGGTAATCATCGGAGCAGGTCGGCTTTGTTGAATAAACATATTTTATGCTGCACCTCCGGTGAAACGACAGATCCTCGCAACGCAAAATCATGCAGTTAGGCCTCATAAGAAAACTGTAAACCTGAGGTGACAAGCATTTTCTACCAAAACTGGCTGGAAAAACAGCATGACTCACTATTATTCAACAAAGCCTAGCAGATCAACACAGTTGTTTCAAAATCAGGTCTCCATGGCAAAACAAAATTTTAAAATCACCAACTGGCCCTCTTATAACAAGGCCCTCAAGCAGCGCGGTTCTCTAACCGTATGGCTAGATGAATCAGCCATTGCTGCATGGACGGAAAAAAACACTACTGAACGGCGTGGACGACCGCTCCACTACTCAGATATGACCATCACCACAGTCCTGATGATGAAACGCGTGTTTGGCCTTTCATTGAGGGCTTTACAGGGCTTTGGTGACTCGATTTTTAAACTGATTAAATTGTCACTCCATTGTCCAGACTATTCGCTGCTCAGCAAGCGAGCAAAGACAGTGAACATCAGCATAAAAACGCCAACCCGTGGTGAAATCTCACATCTGGTCATTGATGGAACCGGCCTGAAGGTCTTTGGCGAAGGCGAATGGAAAGTCCGGCAGCATGGTGCCGACAGACGCAGGGTATGGCGTAAGCTGCACCTTGCAGTAGACAGTGTGACGCATGAGATTATCTGTGCGGATTTGTCGCTCAGTGGTACGACTGATGCCCAAGCTCTACCGGCGCTGATAAACCAGACCCACCGGAAAATCAGAGAGGCATCGGCTGACGGCGCTTAGGATACAGTTTACTGCTATGATGCTCTGCTGAGGAAGAAAATAAGGCCGCTTATCCCGCCACGAAGGGGGGCGCAATATTGGCAAGATCGCTACCACGAGCGTAACCACGCTGTTGCAAATCAGCGCATTAGCGGTAGTAACGATATCTGGAAAAAGAAAGTGGGCTATCACCGGCGCTCAGTGGCTGAAACGGCCATGTTCCGGTTCAAAAGGCTTCTGGGTGGTCATCTAAGTCTGAGAGACTACGATGGTCAGGTGGGTGAAGCCATGGCCATGGTCAAAGCGCTTAACCTGATCACGCTATTAGGAATGCCGAACAGTATTCGCATCACGTAACAATCGACCCGTATGGGGCGCAGTCGTTACAAGTTCTGATTTATTCAACAAAGCCCTACATATTCGCCAGATCTTAACCCAATTGAGCATAAATGGGCACAAGCAAAAAAAGAGAGAGTGGTTGCGATATAGCCAAGCGACATTATTTTGATAACAATTAGCTATATTTTTTTGCCACATATCAGGGCATTGGCTGTAATCATTTTTAAGTCGGTTGGCTATACAGAGATTTTGTTCTCAGTCCATATGGTGTAATCAAAATTAAGTCGCTTTGCTATAACGAGTTGAAAAAAGAGGGATAAAAACGGTTATTCCCCGAAAATCAAATGAAAAACTGGCTTCAGATGGACGCTAGCAACTTGATCGTGATGCTTATCGTCGTCGCAACGTTGTGGAAAGGTGTTTTGGCCGTTTAAAGGAATATCGACGAATCGCCACACGTTATGAAAAAATGGCAAGAAACTATCTAGCAATGGTGAAACTGGGCTGCATCCGCTTGTTTTACCGCCGGTTACGCAATTAAGGGACACAGCCTAGTGTTGGTATCAATGACCAGCGTTGCGCCGATTTATTATGTATGGCACAGAAACCCCAAATATTCACCACTCCGCGATCGGCGAAATCCATCAGGATCACAACAATAAGTCGAAGGATTGACCAACTTCATCAATTATGAATAAATAGAAACAGCGCATAAGCGCAGATACGAGAGTGATAATAATGGCTACCCTGATACACAAGCGACGAACCACCCTGTCAACCCAGTCCAATAAGCGACAATCGTCCCGCGAGAGACGAAGCGGTTCGCGAATTGCGCAAGCGATTCTCCTGATCAGTTTCTTTATCCTCGTAGGCCGTTTTGCTTACTCCTCCGTTAGTGCTTTTTTCCATCATCAAGATAAACAGCAACGTATCGAACAAACGCTGAAATCATCGCCGGTCAACCCCACGCTTTCCTTCGTTAAAAAAGAGTAGCGCTCGCACGTTAATAAAAAGTATCGCACACCCCGTTTTAACACTTCAGTGTCACATTTTCCGCGATCCCTTATACTCTCCAACAATAACCAAAACGAATGGCGAGAAAAAACCGGTAATGATGAACAATGATATCTTGCGCAGTGTACGCTATATGCTGAATTTCAATAATGACCACCTGCTAAAGATTCTGGCGCTGGTGGAGATGACCGTCCCTCCCCAGCAGTTGGCGAGCTACGTCAAAAAAGAGGGAGAGGAAGGCTATCAGCCTTGCCCGGACATCGTGATGAGTTATTTCCTGACTGGGCTGATTCTGCAAAAACGCGGTCAAGATGAAAAACAGCCTGCGCCGCAGTTTGAACGCAAGGTGACCAATAACATTATCCTGAAAAAACTGCGTGTCGCTTTCTCATTAAAAACGGATGATATTCAGGCAATTCTGCTGACACAAAATTTTCGTATTTCACTGCCGGAAATCACCGCAATGATGCGCGCACCTGACCACAAAAACTATCGCACCTGCGGCGATCAGGTTATACGCTACTTCCTAAAAGGGCTGGCTGCGCGGGTACGCAAAGGATAAGAGCGCCCCGTCAACAAAAAGGCATGAGTGTTGTCTGACTATCCATAGTAAAAGGCACTGACAATACTCGATTTCTAGCACGTGAACGTGATAATCACTGAGAAAAACGATCATGCCAAGCGTCAAAAAGCTCTCGGCCATTCGCCACCGCATTTCCTTGTTGTTGCTGGACAATCCTGCGCTGGTGGAAAGCCTCATCATCCAGCAGCCCCCGGGTGATGAGGATGAAAAGAAGCGGCTTCTCGACCACACCGCCGAGATCTGTGCACTGCTTACCGAATTACATGCTGCTGACCTTGCAGACCTGTTGGAATCGCTGCCGCCCGAAGCGCGACAAGCGCTATGGTGCCTGACACCGCTCGAGAAACGTGGCTTTGTGTTATATGAGGCTTCGGACACCATTTCTGATGGTCTGATCGCCCAGATGAGCGACAAAGATATCCTGCGCGCCATTCGTCCGCTGGATATCGATGAGCAGGCGCAGTTAGCACGTCGCCTGCCGCGCCACCTGTTGGGCCGTATACTCACCGCGCTGGAGCCCCGCCAGCGGGCACAACTGCGAGAAACCATCCAGTACGACGAAGATTCTGTCGGTTATCTGGTTGATTTCAACCTGCTGACGGTACGACCGGACGTTACACTGGCAGTAGTACAACGTTTTCTGCGTTGGCATAAGGTGATCCCCGACGCTACCGACAAACTGTTTGTCACCGATCGTAAAAACCGCCTGCTGGGTGAACTCACGCTGACCAATATTCTGCTACACAAGCCAAACACACGGGTTGAGCAGGCAATGGATACTGAGCTGATTCTGTTCAAACCGGAAACGGAAACGGATGACGTCGCCAGCGCGTTCGAACGCTACGATCTGATTTCCGCCGCCGTTGTCGACAGCAAAGGCAAGCTGTTGGGGCGCGTCACCGTGGAAGATATTCTGGATCGGGTTAGTCGCACCAGCGATCACCATCTGCGCCGCTCGGGCGGATTGACGGCGTCAGAAGATGTCTATGCGCCGGTGGCCACAGCGGTAAAAAACCGTTCAGGCTGTCTGGCCATCAACCTCTGCACCGCCTTGATCGCGTCCCGGGTTATTGGCTTGTTCGAAGACACGCTGGCGCATCTGGTGGCGTTGGCAACGTTAATGCCGATTGTCACTGGCATCGGCGGCAATACCGGCAACCAAACCATCACCATGATCGTGCGTGCGCTGGCGCTACACCAGCTGGATCACGGCAAAAAATCGACCTTGCTGTTTAAAGAGTTGGGCGTTGCCGTTGTCAATGGTCTAGTGTGGGGCGCCGTGCTCGCCGTCATCACCGTGCTGCTGTACGGCAACATCGCTATGGGCGGCGTCATGATGCTGGCCATCCTGCTCAACTTGCTGCTGGCCGCCAGCATGGGAGTGACGATCCCGCTGGCAATGGTAAAACTGGGCCGCGATCCCGCCGTCGGCTCAAGCGTGATGATCACCGCGATCACCGACACTGGCGGCTTTTTTATCTTCCTCGGGCTGGCGACCCTGTTTCTACTGCCCTGATGCAGGCAACACCCCAGCCCCTGCCGACGGCTGGCAGATATGAAGCGTAGCTGGCGAGCCAGTGCGGGCCGGATAATCCCGCGCCACCCGATCACAGACCTCTGCCGTTAACGCAGTAGGCAACAGAGCAACGACACAGCCGCCGAAACCACCGCCGGTCATACGTACCCCGCCGCGTTCACCGATATAGTCGTCGATCAGCGCAACCAGCGTGTCGATAGGCGGCACCGTAATGGCAAAATCGTCACGCATTGAGCAGTGCGATTCCGCCATCAGACGGGAAAGATGCGGGATATCGCCTGCCGTAAGCGCCGCGGCGGCTTCCAGCGTGCGCTGGTTTTCGGTGACGATATGGCGCGCACGCTGTGCCACTATCGCATCCAGCCCCGCACGCTCGGCTTCAAACTGTGCCAGTGAGACATCGCGCAGCGCTTTCACACCAAAATGCCGCGCTGCTGCCTCACACTGTGCGCGCCGGGTATTGTATTCGCTGTCCACCAGACCACGCCGCACGTTATAGCCAACCGACAAAGTAGTTTTCTGTCTGCTGGCCGTTCAGCGCCAGATCCAACGGGCTGAGCGGTAACGCATAGAGCGTTTTATAGCCAAGCGACTTAATTTTGATTACACCATATGGACTGAGAACAAAATCTCTGTATCGCAACCACTCTCTCTTTTTTTGCTTTTTGCTTGTGCCCATTTATGCTCAATGGGGTTAAGATCTGGCGAATATGTAGGCAAATACTCCACCATATACCCTGCATCGATGATGACTTGTTGAATATTATGTTTTTTGTGAAAAGTTGCATTGTCCATCACGATTACCCTGTTTTTAGGGAGTACTGGGATAAGGACTTGTGTGACCCAAGAATAGAAAACATCGCTGTTAATATTGATATCAAATAATCCGATAGCAAACAGCGTTGTGCCTAATAACGCGCCGATAACATTTGTTCTTCCCTTGGCTCCCCCGTTCTTCAGGCCAAAACACCGTTGACCTTTTGGGGAATAGCCGTGAGTCCGTGGGGTATCGTGTGGAAAACCACTTTCATCAATAAAAACAATAGGTTTACCTTCTTTTTCATACTGTTGTTTTTTTGTTGAAATGCTTGCCGGGCGCTTTCGTCGGCTTTCGGATGACGTAGCGTTTTTTTTATAGGTCAATCCCAGCTTTTTAAGAGCTTGCCAAATGGCCTTCTGACAAACGCCAAAACGCTCTGCACGTTCTTTTTGGTAAGCATCTGGATATGGTTCAACATCTTTTATCAACTCGGATTTATCGCTCTTTCACTGACGCGTGGTCGATGCTTTTGACGCTATTTGATTAATCCAACGCGATACAGAGGCAGGGCCAATCCGAAATTGCTTCGCTGTTTCTCGGATACTCAACCCTTCTTCTTCCCGTGTAGATATCACTTTACGTCTAAAATCAATTGAATAGCTCATTTAAATAATCTAATCAAAATTAAGTCGTTTAGCTATACAGGCTGGCCTGCCGCTGCTGAATGCACTGCGACTGCTGGCCGAACAGCATGAACTGCCGGGATGGCGATGCCTGATTAACGCATTAGCCGATGACATTGCCGAAGGCGAATCTTTTTCCGATGTCCTGTACCACTACCCACAGGTATTTCCTACGCTTTATCCTACCCTGGTTGCCGTTGGGGAGATGACCGGCAAACTGGATGTGTGTTGCCAACAGTTGGCGGCGCAGCAAGAGCAGCAGCTTCAACTGCAAAAGAAAGTGAAACAAGCGCTGCGCTATCCTGGTTTTGTTCTGGGCGTTAGCGTTACGCTGAGTATCATCATGCTGATATGGGTATTACCCGAATTTGCCAGCCTGTATGAGGCATTCGAGACACCGCTACCGCCACTGACTCAGTGCGTTTTGGCACTGGCAGATGTGGTAGCCCATCGCGCGCTACTGCTACTTACGCTACCGGTGAGCATCGTACTGTGATATCCAGTGTGCCGCGCCCGCTCCATAGCCCTACGACGGCAGGAAGAGCGTTTTTTGCTGAAGATCCCGCTAGTTGGCACACTGATACGAGGAGAGGCATTGAGCTATCTTTTCACGCTGCTCGCCTTGACGCAACGCGCTGGGCTGACAGCCGCCTCCACCCTTCCCTATGTTGCCTATCAGGAAGCGCTAATCCCGATTCTGCGGAATATATAGCCAACCGACTTAAAAATGATTACACACAATGCCCTGATATGTGGCAAAAAAATACAACTAATTGTTATCAAAATAATGTCGCTTGGCTATACCGTTTCAGGCGCGTCGTTGACGAACTGCGCCCACTGCTCAACGCTGTAGTGCTTATGTACCGCGGTCAGCACATCAAATTCCGCCAGCGCACACGCCATGCGAAAGGTGCCTACGGTATCCATATTGGCTGCAATCACCGGTACACCAGAATAGGAGCTCTGAGCATGAAGGAAGGTGAATTGGCGTTCCAATTCAACATCAGAACGACTTTTCAAGGTAAAACGCTTGGGGCGAATAAGGACATCTTTGAAACCGAGCTTCAGATCTTCTTCAATACGCATGACGGTTATCTTTCTGGTTATAGCAGCGAGTATGCCAGCAATGCGGCCACGTAAAGTACAAAGGGAGAAGGCCATTCCCAGTTACCTCATCATACGCAGTAATATAGCCAAAAGACTTAAAAATGATTACATCCAATGCCCTGATATGTGGCAAAAAAATACAGATAATTGTTATCAAAATAATGTCGCTTGGCTATAATGCAACAACAAGACTGCGATTTTCCCTTTATTTGGGCTAGAATCCCATAAATTTACCTGCTCATTTTCACGCAAGGCGTTATGACCTATATCGTAGCCTTAACAGGTGGCATCGGCAGCGGCAAAAGTTTGGTCGCCGATGCCTTCGCCACCTTTGGGATCCCGGTTGTCGATGCCGATGTCATCGCACGTCAGGTGGTAGAGCCCGGTGCGCCAGCGTTATCGGCTATTCAGGCGCATTTTGGTAACGATATGTTGAATAGCGATGGCACCTTGAATCGTGCCATGCTCCGCCAGCGCATCTTTTCCTCAACAGAGGATAAAACGTGGCTAAATGCCTTATTGCACCCCTTGATTCATGCAGAAACACGGCGACAATGGCAGCAGGCAAAAGGCCCCTATGTGCTGTGGGTAGTGCCGCTGTTGGTGGAGAATGGGCTGCAATCCCTGGCACAGCGCGTGGCGGTCGTTGATGTGGAAAGAGACACGCAATTAGAACGCCTGCTTGCTCGCGACAAGGTAAATCGCCAGCAGGCTGAGAACATACTCGCGGCACAGGCAACGCGTGAACAGCGGTTGGCCTGCGCGGATGACATTATTGATAACAACGGTCGCACTGGGGCGTGGATGGAGCAGGTCGCCGCGTTACATCAACGCTACCTCGCCCTTGCCGCCGACAACGACCGACAGGACAAGTAACAATGAGCGATGCCCTTTCCACCGTGTTGTTTGAATACCCACTCAATGAAAAGACGCGTACTTGGCTACGTTTGGAAACGCTGCTACAACAGCTGCATGAAAATCACAGTTGGGCAGATATGGGCAGTGCGCTGGCCTTCTTCCGTGCCCTGGTCGATTTGCTCGACGTGCTAGAACGCGGAGACATTCGTACTGAACTGCTCAAAGAGCTGGAGCGTCAGCAACAAAAGCTACTGCAATGGAGCGATGTACCCGGCGTCGATCATGACCGTATCCATGCACTACGCCAGCGTTTGAAGCAACTCGCTGCTGTGCTGATGTCTGCCCCACGCATGGGGCAATTCTTGCGCGAAGACAAGTTAATTGGCATGGTACGGCAGCGCCTGAGCATTCCGGGCGGTTGTTGCAGTTTTGATGTGCCAACCCTGCATCTGTGGCTGCATCAGCCGCAGGCGCAGAAGCAACAAGTGATCGATACCTGGCTACACTCGCTGTCACCGCTAAAAAACTCACTCGACCAGGTGCTGGAGCTAATTCGCCACTCGGGTACTTTTCGGGCACAAACCAGTTTGAACGGATTCTTTCAAGATAACGCGGTAGATGCCGACCTGATTCGTTTGCAATTGGCTATCGAGCATCAGCTTTACCCTCAGGTATCAGGCCATAAATCACGCTTTGCGATTCGCTTCTTGCCATTAGACAGTGAAAATGGTCAGGTTCCTGCGCATCTGTCCTTTGAATTAGCCTGTTGTTAACCGATATTGTTGTAGGAAAAAAGCATGGATAACGAAACCTTCACTGTTAGCTGCCCTACCTGTAAAAAGTCGGTTGAGTGGGGAGAAAATAGCCCTTATCGCCCCTTTTGCAGCAAACGCTGCCAGCTTATCGACCTCGGGGAATGGGCAGATGAAGAAAAGCGCATCCCGAGCAATGAAGATATTTCGAACAGCGACGAATGGAGCGAAGAACCTCGCCATTAACGCCTGACGATTAATCAGCGGGGGTTGTTGCACCGATTTAGCAATGCGTTTCCTTCAGCCAGCGGATCATCTCGGCGTTGGCGGGAGGAAATTCATCTTCCAGCAGCGACGCGGCATCCAGCCAGCGAGAAGGCTGCCCTTCACGCCCATAGGGTTCACCCTGCCAGCGTTCAACCATAAAGAAGTGCAGCGTAATGATGCGCTCATCGGTTTCCACGGTTTTGCTGTTCAGCGCTATCGGTGCCAGCGCTTCAATCCCTGCTTCTTCACGCAGTTCACGAATCAGCGCCTGTTCCGCAGTTTCGCCCGGCTCCACTTTTCCGCCAGGAAACTCGCACATTCCTCCCATGTGTACGCCCTGAGGGCGACGGGCGATAAAAAACTCGCGTTGCGCATTACGAATAATGCCTACCGCAACGTTCAGGTGTTTACGCACGACTTACTCCTTCAGACTCCAGCCAAATAAAAGGCGGCCATTGACCGCCTCTTCGTTATATCACAGTGAGCGAGGCATTAGTGCTGCAAACGGCCATGGCACTGCTTGTACTTTTTACCAGAGCCGCACGGGCACGGATCGTTACGACCAATCTTGCGATCGCCCTGCCCGGCAGCCGCTGCCGCCGCGCTGACCTGATCGTCGCTCTGGTGGCTCAGCTGTTGCTGACACGCCAGACGCTCCGCCGCTTCGCGACGCTGTTGCTCCAGCGCTTCAACTTCTTCCTGCATTCTGACCTGCACCTTGCTCAGCGTGCTGATCACTTCATATTTCAAGGACTCCAGCATGCTGGCAAACATCGAGAAGGATTCGCGCTTGTACTCCTGCTTCGGATCTTTCTGCGCATAACCGCGCAGGTGGATACCCTGACGCAGATAATCCATCGCCGCCAGATGCTCTTTCCACAGAGAATCCAGCGTTTGCAGCATCACGCCCTTCTCGAAGTTGCGCATCACATCGATACCGACCACTTCTTCTTTACGCTGATAGACATCGATGGCCTGTTGCAGGATACGCTCACGCAGGGTCTCTTCATGCAGCGTATGCTCTTCATCCAACCATGCTGAAATCGGCAAATCGAGGTCGAAATCGTTTTTCAGGCGCTGCTCCAGCCCTTCGATATCCCACTGCTCTTCCAGCGACTGCGGCGGGATGTGGTTATCAATAGCCAGTTTAAACACATCTTCACGGATGCTGTTGATGGTTTCGCTGATATCCAGCACGTCCAGCAATTCATTACGCTGGGTGTAAATGGCACGACGCTGATCGTTAGCAACGTCATCATATTCCAGCAACTGCTTACGAATATCAAAGTTGCGGCTTTCCACTTTGCGCTGGGCGTTAGCGATCGCTTTAGTCACCCACGGGTGCTCAATGGCTTCACCCGGTTTCATTCCCAGTTTACGCATCATGTTGGAGACGCGATCGGAAGCAAAAATACGCATCAGCGCATCTTCCATCGACAGGTAAAAACGGGAGGAACCCGCATCCCCCTGACGACCAGAACGGCCACGCAACTGGTTATCGATACGGCGTGATTCATGACGTTCCGTACCGATAATGTGCAAACCACCAGCTGCCAATACCGAATCGTGACGTACTTGCCATGCGGCTTTAGCTTCGGCAATCGCGGCCTCATCCGGATCGTCCAGCAGCGCCAAATCGGCCTGCAAGCTACCGCCCAGCACGATATCGGTACCACGGCCCGCCATGTTGGTGGCGATGGTCACTGCACTTTCCTGACCGGCCTGCGCAACGATATCCGCTTCCTTGGCGTGGAATTTGGCGTTCAGGACGTTGTGCTTGATGCCTGCTTTGGTCAGCGCTTCTGACACCACTTCCGATTTTTCGATGGAGATAGTCCCCACCAGCACTGGCTGGCCCTTCACGCTACGCTCTTTAATATCTTCAATGATCGCGTCGATCTTTTCCTGTTCAGTCATGTAGACCAGATCGGGTAAATCTTTACGGATCATCGGGCGGTTGGTCGGTACCACAATGGTATCGAGCTTATAAATGGAGCTGAATTCGAACGCTTCGGTATCGGCCGTACCGGTCATCCCAGCCAGCTTTTCGTACAGGCGGAAGTAGTTCTGGAAGGTGATCGATGCCAGCGTCTGGTTTTCGTTCTGGATCTTCACGTTCTCTTTGGCTTCCACCGCTTGGTGCAAACCATCGGACCAGCGACGCCCCTGCATGGTACGACCGGTGTGCTCATCCACGATGATCACTTCGCCGTCTTTTACGATGTAGTCAACATCACGGGTGAACAGCACATGGGCGCGCAGCGCTGCGGTAACATGGTGCATCAGCATGATATTGGTTGGAGAATACAGCGACTCCACATCATCCATGATGCCTTGTTTTACCAGCAGTTCCTCCACCAGTACCAGACCGCGTTCGGTCAGGTTAACCTGACGCGCTTTTTCATCCACCGAGAAGTGCCCTTCACCGTGGAAGGTATCGGAGTCTTCTTTTTCCTGACGAATCAGGTGCGGAATGATCTTATTGACGCGAATATAGAGATCGGAGCTATCTTCCGCCGGACCGGAAATGATCAGCGGGGTACGCGCTTCATCAATCAGGATGGAGTCCACTTCATCCACCAACGCATAATAAAGCTTACGCTGCACGCGCTCTTCGGGGCTGAATGCCATGTTGTCGCGCAGATAGTCAAAGCCGTACTCGTTGTTGGTACCGTAAGTGATATCGGCCGCATAGGCTTCACGTTTGGCTGGTGCAGGCATGCCCGGCAGGTTGATGCCAACCGTCAAGCCCAGGTATTCAAACAGCGGGCGGTTATTCTCGGCGTCACGCTGTGCCAGGTAGTCGTTCACTGTCACCACGTGCACGCCACGGCCGGTCAGGGCATTGAGGTAGGCAGGCAACGTTGCGGTCAGAGTCTTACCTTCACCGGTACGCATTTCTGCGATGCAGCGTTCGTTCAGTACCATGCCGCCCATCAACTGGACGTCAAAATGGCGCATACCAAACACACGCTTACTGGCTTCACGCACCACCGCGAACGCCTCAGGCAGTAACGCTTCAAGGGTTTCCCCTTTTTCAAGACGCGCGCGGAATTCAGCGGTTTTTGCCTTCAGTTCATCATCCGACAGCGCTTCGATGGCCGGTTCCATTCGGTTGATCACATCAACCACTTTACGCATACGGCGCAGCGTACGATCGTTACGGCTGCCAAAAACTTTAGTCAGAATACTGGTTAACATAATGATTTTATTCTCACGTAGGCCACTGTTTCAGCGACGATACGATAGCTACTCATAATTCCTTTCATCGCAATCCGGAGATCGGCGAGAAGAAGCGGTATTCGCGTTTGTATTCAGAACAGTGACATTGTCCATGTTCATCGTTATACGCTAGGAAAACGCGAGTGAAACGGCGTGTCAGGCAGAGCGTGCTGGCCCGGCACGGATGCCACGGACTTGAGACAACCACAGCCCGGTACGGTGAGGAGAAGCGGCAAAAACTAGGGTGCCACGCGGTAAAGGGTGTAACGCCGAGGGGGTTTCCGGCAACGTCAATAGCGCATTGAGCGTATCCAGAATCACCAGCGGGTGAGCACTCAACGCCGCCTCGGCCTCCGGCAATGCGTGTGCCTGAGGCACCGTCAACGCAAACGAGAGATGGCGAATAACCGTGCGAATGGCATGTTGATGCCAATAATCGATACCAAATGACGTACGGCGATGCACCTCTTTCAAACTGGCCAGTTCGGTCAGGCTGAAAGCAACGGGATTCTGGCGACTGATACTGGCCGTCGCGTTTGACGCAGAAGCATGCTCGTTGGTTTCGTTAAGGCTGGTCGGCAGACCAAGGCTGGCCGCAACCATCCCCAACAGGAGATGTGGCCAAAAATAACGTCTGCCAAATTGTCGCCAACGATTTAGAATACCCATGACGAGTTTATTTGCCCACCGGAGCCTGATGCCTATGCGTGATAGCCGCCCCCAATCACTGGAGTCCCTGCTCGATAGCGTGTCAGGGGGAAATAAAGGCCCCTTGCACGATGTCCAACAGAGCGCTATCGTCTTGTTAAAACTTAATCGGGCCCTGAAAGGCTTACTGCCTTCTCAGCTGCACCCGTGGTGTCGCGTCGCGAATTATCGACAAGGCCACCTGATTCTGGAAACTGCCAATGCAAGCTGGTTAATGCGGTTACGTTATGAGCAACCCTCGCTACTCTCAGCATTGCGCGTTCAGATATTACCATCATTGGCATCGATCGACATCAGGATTAATCCCGCGCTGGCCGCAAAAGGGGATGAAACGGTATCGGGAAAGGATAATTTGAGCGCAGAAAACAAAAATTCAGATACGCCGCCCCGTCAGCTGAGCAAACAAAGTGCCGAGACGCTCCGACATTTAGCCAGCCACAGTCCGGAAAAATTGAGGAAAATATTAGAAAGGCTGGCTTCACTCGCCGGAGAGGGTACGAGTAAAACCAGCCAACAGAAGAAATAACCTGTCACATTCGCCTGAACGACGACACTAACGCCCGATGTCGGTTACGCCAACGCCGTAGAAGGCGCTTTGAACGCCAATGGCACTTCGCGCTTGTTTTCAAAGGTGACGTATTCCCACGCTTCCTGCTTAGCCAACACCGCCTGCAACAATTTGTTGTTGAGCGCGTGACCAGATTTGAACGCAGAGAACGCACCAATGATGTTATAACCACACATGAACAGGTCGCCGATAGCATCCAGCATTTTGTGACGCACAAACTCGTCTTCAAAACGCAGGCCATCTTCGTTCAGCACACGATAATCGTCTACCACGATAGCGCAATCCATACTGCCGCCCAAGCACAGGCCGCGGGATTGCAGGTATTCGATATCACGCATAAAGCCGAAAGTACGCGCACGGCTGATCTGGCGAATAAACGCATCTGCTGAGAAATCAAGGCAATAGCGCTGTGAACCTGCATCAATGGCTGGGTGGTTAAAATCGATAGTGAAATCAAGGCTGAAACCGTTATACGGGGTCAGTTCTGCCCATTTATCACCGTCTTCAACCCGAACAGGCTGTTTGATGCGAACAAACTTTTTGGCACAGTTCAGCTCTTCAATATCGGCATCAAGCAGCAGGTAAACGAACGGACTTGCACTGCCATCCATAATTGGAATTTCCGGGGCATCAACATCAATCACGATGTTATCGATACCCAACCCCGCCAAGGCGGCGTTCAGGTGTTCCACCGTTGAAATACGCACGTCATGCTCGTTTACTAGGCAAGTACAGAGCATGGTATCACGCACGGATTTGGCATCAGCCGGAAAATCAACCGGTGGATTCAAGTCAGTGCGGCGATAGATGACCCCGGTATTCGCCGGTGCAGGTCGCATCGTCAGCGTGACTTTCTTGCCGGTATGCAAACCGACGCCCGTCGCCTGTACGATACGCTTTAATGTACGTTGTTTGATCATCGTATTATCTCGCAATGTTATAGCCAACCGACTTAAAAATGATTACAGCTAATGCACTGATATGTGGCAAAAAAATACAGCTAATTGTTATCAAAATAATGTCGCTTGGCTATACTGAACCAACCGCCCTAGCTTACACCAGGATCGGCGGGGCAGTTTAGCACAAAGAGCGGAGATTCCAATCACAAAGCGGAAGTTAGTCCGCTTGTTTGCGCAAAAATGCGGGAATATCCAAATAGTCAGGCTCTTTGTTAGTTTGTACCGTTTGGTCATTAACCACCTTGGCCGCCGGTTTTTCCTGCGTCAGCGGCGTCATACAGTGCTGCTGATAACGGTGATCCATAACCGGTTGGCTGGCTTGCTTGTTGGTCACCAGCGTAATTTCCGGACGCTTGTCCATGCCGATACCGGTCGCCACCACGGTGACGCGCAGTTCGTCGTTCATGTCCGGATTCAACGAGGTACCAATCACCACGGTGGCATTGTCAGAGGCGAACGCACGAATGGTGTTACCCACGGTTTCGAACTCATCCAGACGCAGGTCAAAACCCGCCGTGATGTTGACCAACACGCCGCGCGCGCCAGACAGGTCGATATCTTCCAGCAGCGGGCTGGAAATCGCCATTTCAGCCGCTTCTTCGGCACGGTCTTCACCGCGCGCCACGCCAGACCCCATCATGGCATAACCCATTTCTGACATCACGGTGCGCACGTCCGCAAAGTCCACGTTCATCAGGCCCGGACGGGTAATCAGTTCGGCAATACCTTGGACAGCGCCTTTCAGTACATCGTTCGCTGCACCGAACGCATCCAGCAAAGAAATACCGCGACCCAGTACTTTCAGCAGTTTGTCGTTAGGGATGGTGATCAGCGAATCCACATGTTTGGACATCTCACCAATCCCCTGCTCGGCAAACGCCATGCGTTTTTTGCCTTCGAAGTTGAAGGGCTTGGTCACAACCGCAACCGTCAGGATACCGAGATCCTTTGCCACTTCAGCCACCACGGGGGCTGCACCGGTACCGGTGCCGCCGCCCATACCGGCAGCGATGAACACCATGTCCGCGCCATCAAGCGCAGCGCGCAGCGCTTCACGGTCTTCTTCCGCCGAGTTACGACCCACTTCCGGGTTGGCACCTGCGCCCAGCCCTTTGGTGATGCCGCTACCAATCTGAATAGTCTGACCCACCGCAGTCTTGCGCAGTGCCTGCGCATCGGTATTCACTGCGAAGAATTCGACACCTTCGATGCGCTCACGCACCATATGTTCGACGGCGTTACCGCCGCCACCGCCGACGCCGATGACTTTAATCACCGCGTCGTTGGTTAACTCCATTGGTTCAAACATAATTTCTCTCCGTTTTGTGCCTGTACCGCGAGACCGTCAAGTGTGCCACACGGTCTCTGATAAACATTAAAATTCCTTTCTCAGCCAGCTACTGATGCGTTTAAACCAATTGCCCACTGAGCCACGTTTTTCTACTTCGTGCTCACCGCCCAGGTGAGACTCTTTACCGTAATGCAGCAGCCCGACCGCCGTTGAGTAGAAGGGCTCCTGCGCATAATCCGTTAAGCCTGTTATATTCAGTGGCTGGCCGATACGCACCTGCGTGTGGAATACGCGCTTGGCGCAATCAACCAGCCCGTCGATCTGAGCGGCACCGCCTGTCAGCACAATGCCGGCGGCCAAATGGTGCTTCACGCCCTGCTGACGTAGTTGCTCCTGCAATTGCAAAATTTCATCGTTCACCAAATTGAGCAATTCGGTGTAACGCGGTTCAATCACTTCAGCCAGCGTCTGTCGTTGCAGACTGCGTGGCGGCCGACCACCAACGCTCGGTACTTCCAGATTTTCGTCCTTGCTGACAATCGCGCCTAATGCACAACCGTGGCGTACCTTGATCGCTTCCGCATCCGTGGGCGGCGTGCCAAATGCATAAGCGATGTCACTGGTCACCACATTGCCCGCGTAAGGGATCACTTTGGTGTGACGCAGCGCACCGCCGGTATAGACCGCGATATCCATGGTGCCACCACCGATATCCACCACGCAAACGCCCAACTCGCGCTCATCTTCTGTCAGCACGGCGTAGCTGGAAGCCAAGCCGGCAAAAATCAGTTGATCCACTCTCAAACCGCAGCGCTCTACGGCTTTGACAATGTTTTTCGCCATATCGTTATGGCAGGTGATCAAATGCACCTTTGCCTGCATGCGCACGCCCGAAAGCCCAATCGGGTTCTTGATCCCCTCTTGGTAATCAATGGCGTACTCTTGCGGAATCACATGCAAAATACGGTGTTCATCGCGCACGCGCACAGATTTCGCCGTGTGCACCACGCTCTCGACGTCATCCTGCGTCACTTCTTCTTCCGAAATCGGCACGATACCGATTTCATTCTGGCAACTGATGTGCTTGCCCGACAGCGCCAGATAGACGGAAGAAATTTGACAATCCGCCATCAGTTCGGCTTGGTCGATGGTCCGCTGTACACATTTTACAACGGATTCCAAATCGTTAACGCCGCCTTTATCCATCCCGCGTGACGGACAGCTGCCCACGCCGATGATATTGACCATGCCATCGGGCAGAACTTCCCCTACCAGTGCAGCCACTTTTGCTGTACCGATTTCCAGCCCAACTACCAGTTTTCTGTCCGTCGACTTGATCATTGTTGTTTAGCCTGTGCCTGATTCTGTTGCTGATTACCGTTCTGTTTTTGATCAACGTCTTTTCGCTGAGCATTTCCCTGCTGCTGATCCAGCAGAGGCGGTGCCCATCCTACCGCGGCACCGGTGTCGTAACGTAAGTCCACGTAGCTAACACGTTTATTGTCGTTCTGAGCCTGCCGCTGCAACAGCGGGTAAAGCTCAAGAAAACGTTCCAAACGCCGGGCCCGTTCATCACGCCCCAATTCCAGACGGATGTCATCTTCCAGCCCCAACTGCCACGAATGCCGTGCACTCATCGCCACCATTTTTAATGTCAGCTTACTGCCCGCCAACACCTGACTCATGGTGCGGTAGCCTTCCAACACACCGTTTTCACTGCCTTCGGGCCCGTACAGCAACGGCATTTTGCGATTACCGACCCGTTCGGCGGGCATGCTGAAGGAATTTCCTTCTGCATCCACCATCAGCTGGTCATTCCACCGCGCTACGGGCACATATTCAACCAGATGAATCTTTAATTCGTCAGGCCACTGCTTACGCACGCTGGCCTGTTTGATCCACGGCAGACGTTCAATCTGCTGCTGGATAACATCCACATCCTGGGTCATAAAGGTGCCCGGCGCGCCCAGCGACAATATCGCCTGGCGAATATCATCATGGGTGGTGTAGTGCCGCTCACCGGTAACCACCAAACGAGAAAGCGGTAACCGACTGGCATCCTTCATCCACTGCAACACCATCCAGCCGCCCCACAGGATGGTGCCCAGCACCACCAGCAGGAACAACAATCCAGCCAGCTGCCCACCGTTACTGCGACGCCCGCCTTTTGGCTCTTCGTCGCGTCCGCGCAAATTCCGCGCCGCCTGCGACATATCAAACAGCCGAGGCCAGGATCTGCGCGACGAGCTGCGAGAAGCTCATCCCGTGCTGCCTAGCAGCCATCGGCACCAAGCTGTGATCCGTCATACCGGGCGAGGTATTCACCTCCAACAGGTAAAACGCTCCGTCCGCGTCCAGCATCAGGTCAACGCGTCCCCAGCCGCGACACCCCAATGCCGCAAAGGCCGCTTGTGCTAGTACACTGATGGCCTGCTCCTGCTCAGCCAGCAGCCCACTGGGACAAAAATACTGCGTCTCGTCAGAGAGGTACTTCGCGTCATAATCGTAAAACGCGCCCGCCGCCTGAATACGAATCGAGGGCAGAATCGTCTCGCCTAACAGCGCCACCGTGTACTCCGGCCCACTCAGCCACTTCTCAACCAGCACATCGTCGTCATGCTGAAACGCGGTGTCCAGCGCCGTCACCAGTTCCTCTTGCTGCGTCACTTTACTCATACCGACGCTGGAACCCTCACGGCTCGGTTTCACGATCAGCGGCAACCCGAGATGCGCGCAGGCTGACTGCAACTGCTCAGACGTTAACGCGTTATACTGTACCCGCGTCAACGCGACATAAGGGGCGATCGGTAATCCCAACGACTGCCACACCAACTTGGTGCGCCACTTGTCCATGGTCAGCGCCGACGCCATCACCCCACTGCCGGTGTAAGGCAGCTGCAAAAACTCCAATACCCCTTGCAGCGTGCCGTCTTCACCGCCGCGACCGTGCAGGGCGATAAACACTTTGCCAAACCCTGCCTCTTTCAGGCGAGTGACCGGAAAATCGCGCGGATCAACGGCTTCGGCATTAACCCCAGCCTCTTTTAGTCCGGCAACCACCGCCTGACCGGAACGCAGTGACACATCACGCTCCGCCGATGTCCCTCCCAGCAGCACTGCCACTTTTTCCGCCATACTCACTCCGTAACCAGAGGTTGTAAGCGGGTATCCGCCAGTTTACGCGCCAGCTTACCCACATTGCCCGCGCCTTGAATCAGCACCAGATCGCCATCGTGTAACGTCGGCGCCAACAACGTGGCCAGCATATCCGGATCGGTGGCCAGAATCGGATCGACCTTGCCGCGTCCACGAATGGTACGGCACAGCGAGCGACTATCAGCACCAAGAATGGGGCTTTCTCCCGCCGAGTACACATCCAGTATCAGCAACACATCCACTTGCGACAACACGTGGGCAAAATCGTCATACAGATCGCGCGTACGCGTGTAGCGGTGCGGCTGAAACACCATCACCACGCGTTTATCCGGCCAACCGGCACGAGCGGCTTTGATCGTCGCATCCACTTCTGTCGGATGGTGGCCGTAGTCATCCACCAACATCACACTGCCTGCGCTGCCATTTACCGCATCCAGCGGGAATTCGCCCAGAAAATCGAAACGACGCCCGGTTCCCTGAAAACTGGACAGTGCGCGCAAAATTGCCGCGTCATCAATGCCCTCTTCCGTCGCCACGGCAACCGCTGCTGCCGCGTTCAACGCGTTATGGCGGCCCGGTGCATTCAGCGTAACCTGCAACAGCGGCTTACCTTGACGCGCCAGCGTAAAGTGCCCCTGCGCACCGGACTGATGGTAATCCGCCACGCGCACATCGGCGTCGTCTCTAAAACCGTAGGTGGCGATATGACGCCCTACGCGCGGCAGCAATTCACGGATCACCGCATCGTCCACGCACATCACCGCACGGCCATAAAACGGCAGATTGTGCAAAAAGTTGATGAACGTCTGCTTTAAATTTTCAAAATCGCCTTGATAGGTATCCATATGATCTGCTTCGATATTGGTGACAATCGCCACCATCGGTTGCAGATGCAGGAAGGACGCATCGCTTTCGTCCGCTTCCGCAATCAGGTAACGGCTGGAGCCCAGGCGCGCATGCACACCCGCAGCTTTCACCAACCCACCGTTGACAAAGGTCGGATCCAGACCAGCCTCGCCATAAATACTGGCGACCATCGCGGTGGTCGTGGTTTTGCCGTGAGTTCCGGCAATCGCGATACCGTGGCGAAAACGCATTAATTCGGCCAGCATTTCGGCGCGACGGATCACCGGAATACGCGCCTCGTGGGCCGCAACGATTTCCGGATTATCTGCGCTGATGGCGCTGGATACCACCACAACGCTGGCATCTTTCACGTTCTCAGGGCGATGATGAAAATAGATCTGCGCCCCCAGCGCCGCCAACTGCTGCGTCACCGCGTTCGGTGCCAGGTCAGAGCCGCTGATGTGGTATCCTTCGTTCGCTAACACTTCGGCAATACCGCCCATGCCAGCACCACCGATGCCGACAAAATGGATGTGCCGCACGCAATACATTTCGGGCACGATGGAACGCAGTTTTGCCAATTGCTGTGTATTCACTTTTTCTACCGCTACCTTTTCACTTGTACTTCATTCATTTGTCATGGGAAGACGACCTGCCCCCATACATTCTATTCTGTCAGCCGCACCTTACTGCGCGGCAGCGGCCACTTCGGCAGCCACGCGTTCAGTGGCATCCGGCATCGCCACGGAACGGGCACGCTGTGCCATATCGCGCAACGTGGCACGCTCCCAACCGGACAGCACATCGCTTACTGCATCAACACTCAGTGCCGACTGCTCAATAATTTTGGCCGCACCTGCCTGTTCCAGCGGCAGTGCATTCCAATATTGCTGCCGATCTTTATGCTGAAAGGGCACAAACAGCGCAGGCAAACCGGCGGCGGCAATTTCACTGACGGTAAGCGCACCAGAGCGGCACACCACCACGTCGGCCCAACTGTAGGCTTGCGCCATGTCATCAATAAATTCGGTGACTTTATGCTGCGGCACACCTGCTGCTGCATAAGCCTGCTGTACCTCAGACAACGCGCCTTTGCCCGTCTGGTGCCAGACAGTGACGTTAGCACCCAGTCGCGCGGCCACGTCCGGCAACGTGCGGTTTAGCACCCGAGCCCCTTGGCTTCCGCCCACCACCAGCACACGGATCGGGCCTTCACGCCCGGCCAAACGTTCATCGGGTGTAGGCAACGCCAGCACATCGGTACGAACCGGGTTACCCACCACGTCAGCGTTGGGAAACGCACCGGGAAAAGCCTGTAATACCTTGCGCGCAATGCGCGATAGCCAGCAGTTGGTTAATCCCGCAATGCCGTTTTGCTCATGCAGCACCACCGGGATACCGCATAACCACGCAGCGAGGCCGCCCGCTCCAGACACATAGCCGCCCATGCCCAGCACCACGTCCGGTTGATAGCGTTTCATGATCGCTTGCGCCTGACGCACCGCGCGATAAATCCGCAATGGTGCACACAGTTGCGCCGTAATGCCTTTGCCGCGCAAACCGGAAATACGAATAAAATCAATCTCAATGCCGTTTTTTGGTACCAAATCTGCTTCCATGCGATCGGAAGTTCCCAGCCAACGAACCTGCCAACCCTGCGCCATCAAATGATGTGCGACCGCCAGCCCTGGGAAGACATGTCCTCCGGTGCCACCTGCCATCACCATCAAGCGCTTACCTTCGCCACTCATTTGGCACTCCTCGTGAACGCCTGCGCCTTGGTCAGGCGCGTCTCAAAATCGATCCGCAACAGCAACACAATGGCGGTTGACATGATGATCAAACTCGAGCCACCGTAACTGATTAACGGCAGCGTCAACCCTTTGGTGGGTAACATTCCCGCAGCAGCGCCTACGTTTACCAGCGTTTGGAAACTAAACCAGATGCCGATAGAACATGCCAAAAAGCCGGAAAATCGCTGATCGATCTCCAACGCGCGCTTGCCGATGGACATGGCCCGAAAAGCGACGAAGAATATCATTAACAACGCCAAAACCACACCGATATAGCCGAGCTCTTCGCCTAAAATGGAAAAAATAAAGTCGGTGTGCGCTTCCGGTAAATACTCCAGTTTATGCACCGAGTTTCCTAATCCTTGCCCCCACAGCTCGCCGCGGCCAAATGCCATCAGCGACTGGGTTAACTGGTAGCCACTGCCAAACGGATCTTCCCACGGATTCCAAAACGACGTCACGCGGCGCATACGGTAGGGTTCCGCCACAATCAGCAAACCGACGGCAAACATGCCGCAGCCAATGATGGAGAGAAACTGCCACAGCTTGGCACCAGCCAAAAACAACATCGCCAGCGTGGTGATAAACAGCACAACCACCGTTCCCAGATCGGGCTGCGCCAGCAGTAGAACGGCCAGCACCACCATCACGCCCATCGGTTTGCAAAAGCCCCAGAAGTTGTTACGAACTTCCTCTACCTTGCGCACCATGTAGCTGGAGAGGTAGCAAAACAGCGCCAGCTTCGACAACTCCGCAGGCTGCACACGCAGTGGCCCTAGCGCGATCCAGCGTGAAGCACCATTTACCGAACTGCCGACCACCAGCACCACTAGGAGCATCACCAGTGTGAGCAGTAGTAATATCGGACTGTAACGCTGCCAGACTTCCATCGGCACGCGCATGGTGATCAACGCCAACGCAAATGCCAGACCAAGGTAAAACGCGTCACGCTTGGCAAAAAAGAACGGGTCGCTGGTCAAGCGCTGCCCCACAGGCATGGATGCCGAGGTCACCATTACGAACCCGATGACGGCCAGCCCGAACGTCAGCCAGAGCAGGGTGCGGTCATACATCACGATGCTCTGCACATCGCTTTCCTGCGTCCCCATGACCCAGCCTTTCAGTCGTTCAATCACTGGCAGCCCAATAAAACGCATCAGCCAAGTTCCTCCGCCAATCGGGCGAACTCATCGCCGCGCTGTTCGAAGCTTTTGAACTGATCGAGGCTGGCACACGCCGGAGACAGCAGTACCAGATCGCCCGGTTCGACGCGCGTGGCAATAACGCGCAGAGTTTGCTCCATCGTCTCGGTTTGCTCTGCTATCTCTGGCCGCAACGCCGCCAGTTGGGCGCCATCACGCCCGAAGCAATACAGGCGAATATTGTCACCCTGAACATAACGCAGCAGCGGCGAAAAATCGGCTGACTTACCGTCGCCTCCTAACAGCAAGTGCAGTGTGCCTTTAACGTGTAATCCGTTCAGCGCCGCTTCCGTGCTACCAACGTTGGTTGCTTTGGAATCGTTAATCCAGCGCACGCCGTTACGCTGCAACACGCACTGGAAACGGTGCGGCAAACCGGTAAAGGTGGTGAGTGCCGTTAACGCGGGCGCGCGAGGAATTTCCACCGTATCCGCCAATGCCAGCGCCGCCAGCGCGTTGGTGTGGTTATGTTGCCCCACTAGGGAAATCTCTTTGGTATTCAAAACGCGCTCGCCTTTCACACGTAACCAAGTTTCGCCCTGCTGGGTGTTGAGGTGATAGTCGCCCATGTCCACGCCAAAGCTGATGCAGCGAGCGTCAGCGCCTTTAATCGGCATAGTTAGCGCGTCATCAGCATTCACCACACACACCTGCGCATGGTCATAGATACGTAACTTGGCAGCACGATACTGTTGGATACCAAACGGATAGCGGTTGGTATGATCTTCCGTAACGTTGAGAATGCTGGCAGCGGCGGCGCACAGGCTGGACGTGGTTTCCAATTGGAAGCTCGACAGCTCCAGAACATACAGTTGGCACGGCTGTTTCAGCAGCGTCAGCGCCGGCAGGCCAATATTTCCGCCGACACCGACCGCCCAACCGGCTGCCTTAGCCATTTCGCCGACCAGCGTAGTGACCGTACTTTTACCGTTGGAGCCAGTAATAGCCACAATCGGTGCCTGCGCTTCACGGCAGAACAACTCGATATCGCCCACAATATCTACGCCTGCGGCGGCGGCATCGGCCAGCGCGGGTGTTGCCAGTGCAATACCGGGGCTGGCGACGATCAGGTCAGCCGCTAACAGCCACTCTTCATTTAACGAACCAAGGTGGCGATCAACCTCGGCAGGCAACTTATCCAAACCAAGCGGACTAACACGGGTATCCACCACGCGCGGCGTCACACCGCGCGTCAGGAAGAAATCAACGCAGGAAAGCCCGGTTATCCCTAGGCCAATAATGACAACGTTTTTACCCTGATAGTCCATCATAGTGTTACCGTACCTTCAGCGTTGCCAGGCCAATCAGCACCAGCATCAGCGAAATAATCCAAAAACGCACAATCACGCGCGGCTCTGGCCACCCTTTAAGTTCATAGTGATGGTGAATCGGTGCCATGCGGAAGATACGCTGCCCGCGTAGCTTGAATGAACCGACCTGAAGGATCACCGACAGGGTTTCAACCACGAACCCCCCGCCCATAATCACCAGCAAGAATTCCTGACGCAGCAGGACGGCAATGCTGCCCAACGCGCCGCCGAGCGCCAGTGAGCCGACATCGCCCATAAATACCTGCGCCGGATAGGTGTTAAACCACAGGAAACCTAGGCCCGCGCCGACGATCGCCGTACAGACGATCACCAGTTCACTGGCGTGGCGGATATAAGGGATATGCAGGTAACCGGCAAAATTCATGTTGCCCGTCGCCCACGCCACCAGCGCAAAACCAGCGGCAACAAACACGGTCGGCATAATCGCCAAACCATCCAATCCGTCAGTGAGGTTGACCGCGTTACTGGTGCCGACGATGACAAAGTAGGTCAGCAAAATGTAGAGCAGGCCCAGTTGCGGCATCACATCTTTAAAGAACGGTACCACTAACTGCGTGGCCGGTGTGCCTTTGCCGATGGCATACAGGGCAAACGCCACCGCCAGCGCAATCAGCGATTGCCAGAAATATTTCCAGCGCGCGATCACCCCTTTGGTGTCTTTGCGTACCACTTTGCGGTAATCATCGACAAAACCGACGATACCGTAGCCCAGCAGCACCAGCAGCACACACCACACATAGGGGTTGGACAAATTGGACCACAGCAGTACCGAAAAGATGATCGCTGCCAGAATCATGACACCGCCCATGGTTGGCGTGCCGCGTTTGCTGAAATGAGACTCAGGCCCTTCATTGCGCACCACCTGCCCGATCTGCAATTTTTGCAGCCAGGCGATCAGATGCGGTCCCATCCACAAGGAGATCACTAACGCGGTCAGCAGGCTGACAATGGCGCGAAACGTCAAATACGAGAAGACGTTAAAGCCGGAATAAAACTTGACCAGATGTTCGGCTAGGCACACTAACATGCTGCATTCTCCTGTAATGCATGTACCACATGCTCCATCGCAGAACTCCGGGAGCCTTTAACCAAAATGCTGATCGTGCCATGCGCCGACAGCAACGTTTGCAAACGCGCGATCAATGCGGCCCGATCGGAAAAATGTTCACCACGTTCACTGGTGAGGCTGATGGCCTGACTTAAGGTGCCAATGCTCAACACCGTATCAATGCCTGCGTCACGCGCCACTTCGCCCACCTTCTGGTGACACCCCTCGGCATCCTCACCAAGTTCACCCATGTCGCCCACCACCAGTACGCGGTAGCCCGGCATCTCCGCCAGCGTGTGGACCGCCGCAGTCATCGACCCCACATTGGCGTTGTAGCTGTCATCCAGCAGCAGTTTTTTTGCCGCCAGCATGATGGGGAACAAGCGCCCCGGCACGGCCTTGAGCTGCGCCAGCCCGTCTTTTACCTGCTGCAGCCCTGCACCTACGGACATCGCCAATGCGGCAGCCGCCAGCGCGTTTGCCACGTTATGTCGACCCGGCAGCGGCACGTTGACCTCCAGCGCACCAAACGGCGTATGGAGTTCAAACAGGGTGCCCCCACCTTCATTGCGAATATCGCTGGCGTAGTAGTCTGTGTATTCACCTTGCTGCGGTGAAAATTGCCATACTGTTTTGTCGCGCAGCACGTCGTGCCACCGCGTCAGGTCATTGCTGTCGGCGTTAATCACCGCAATACCCTTGGTGGGCAAACCGTTAAAGATCTCCCCTTTGGCGCGCGCTACGCCGTCCAACGATCCAAACCCTTCCAGATGTGCGGCTGCCAGATTATTCACCAGCGCGCTATCCGGACGTACCAGATTGATGGCATAGGCAATCTCACCAATATGGTTAGCTCCCAACTCAATCACCGCAAAGCGATGATCAAGGGTGAGGCGCAGCAACGTTAACGGCACGCCAATGTCATTATTGAAATTGCCGTCGGTGTAAAGCACGTCACCACACTGACGCAAAATCGCTGCCGTCATCTCCTTGACGGAGGTTTTGCCGGAAGAGCCGGTCAGTGCCAGCACACGCGCAGAAGATTGGCGACGCATCCAGGCACCCAGTTCGCCCAATGCCAGACGGGTATCCCCCACCAACAGTTGTGGCACGTCGATAGGTAAGTGCTTACTGACCAACAGAGCCGCCGCACCACAGCGTACTGCCTGATGGGCATAATCATGGGCATCAAACTTTTCACCGCGTAGAGCGATAAACAGGCAGTCCGGCGTCAATTTTCGGGTATCGGTGCACACTGTTTCCACCGCCACATCCTCCCCTAGGAGTGTGGTATTTAACACCGTGGCCAGCTGCTGCAACGTCACGCGAATCATGCGATAACCCCCAGCAGACGCGCGGCAGTCACGCGATCGGAATAATCGAGACGCTGATTGCCTACCAGCTGATAATCTTCATGGCCTTTACCTGCAATCAACACAATATCGTCCACGTTGGCCTGCATAATGGCACTGGTCACCGCTTCAGCGCGACCATGCACCGCCAGTGCTCGTCCGGCATCCACCAAACCGGCAAGAATGTCTTTCACGATAGCCTGCGGCTCTTCGCTCCTAGGGTTATCGTCCGTCACCACAACGCGATCGGCCAGTTGTTCCGCGATGGCCCCCATAAGTGGGCGCTTACCTTTGTCACGATCGCCGCCGCAACCAAATACGCACCACAGTTGACCGGAGCAATGCGGACGCGCCGCTGCCAGCGCTTTCTCCAGCGCATCCGGCGTGTGGGCGTAGTCCACAATCACAGTCGGTTTACCCGGTGCTTTAAACACTTCCATGCGACCGCAAACCGGCTGCAATTGTGCGCCAGTTTCCAGTAATCTATCCAGTGGGTAGCCAAGGGAAAGTAACGTTGCCAGTGCCATTAGCAGATTGCTGACGTTAAATTCACCCATAAGGCGACTTTCTATGCGGCCGCTGCCCCATTTAGAGTCAAACGCAATTGAAGCGCCTTCGTCGTGATAATCGACGGCGGTGGCTTTCAGCCAGCGGCCACGGCAGCCTGGCACCAGATTATTGTACAGCGACACCGCCACTGCATCCGCCAGCTGCGCCAGCCAGCGTCGCCCCACCCCATCGTCGGCATTAATGATCGCCTGACCCACTTTATGTTCTGAGAAGAGAGACCACTTGGCAGCCTCATAGCTTTCCATATCACCGTGGTAATCCAGATGGTCGCAGCTCAGGTTGGTGAAAACCGCCGCCGCAAACGGCAACGCGGCAACACGATGTTGTACCAAGCCGTGCGAGGAAACTTCCATCGCAGCAAAAGTAGCGCCTTGTTCAACCAGCTGATTCAGAACGTGCTGTATATCGACGGCCGAGCCCGTGGTGTTCGCTGTGGGATTGACGCGCCCTAACAGACCATTACCCACGGTGCCCATCACGGCGCTGGTATCGCCCAGCAGTTGGCTCCATTGGGCCAGCAACTGTGTGGTTGTGGTTTTGCCGTTGGTGCCGGTCACACCGAGCAGCCGTAATTTTTCCGCAGGCTGCTGATAAAAACGCCCCGCCAACGCCGACAAACGTTGGTTCAAATTACTCAGATACACAACCGGAACGCCGTGCATTTCACGTACCGTGCCATCGGCAGCTTCACCGTCTGCCTCTGCGATCACGGCCGCCCCCCCTTGCGCAATCGCCTGAGGAATATAGCGACGCCCATCCACGCTGTGGCCAACTAGGGCCACAAACAGATCGCCCGCCGCTGCAACACGGCTGTCCAGCGTCATTTCCCGCAGTTGGCGCGGTGGGACATCCTGCACCCACAGTGCCAGTAAATCGCACAGATTACGATCTGCCACCTGAAACCTCTTTATGGTTAATCACAAAATCATTTTTATCGCCGACGGGCAGCGCATCCGGCTCAACGTTCATGGTGCGCAGTACGCCGCCCATGATGGCGCCGAACACCGGCGCAGAAACCGCACCACCATAGTAGTTACCCGCCTTAGGATCGTTAATCACCACCACCAGCGCAAAGTGTGGGTTGCTGGCAGGCGCGACGCCTGCGGTATAGGCAATATATTTATTGATGTATTTGCCGTCCGGTCCCACTTTTTTTGCCGTACCGGTTTTAATGGCAACACGGTATCCCTTGATCGCAGCCTTGGTTCCGCCACCACCGGGCAGTGCAACACTTTCCATCATATGCACCACTGTGCGCACGATAGGCTCGGCGAAAATGCGTTCCCCCGGCACTGGTGGATCGACTTTGGTAATGGAGAGCGGACGATAGATACCATAGCTACCAATAGTGGCGTAAACGCGCGCCAGTTGCAGCGGCGTCACCATCAATCCATAGCCGAAAGAAAAGGTGGCCCTCTCTATGTCAGACCACCGTTGTTTTTGAGGGTATAATCCACTACTTTCTCCGACCAACCCCAAATTGGTCGCTTTTCCCAAACCAAAACGCGAGTAAGTGTCTACCAGCGCTGAGGAGGGCATCGCTAACGCCAGCCGTGAAACACCGACGTTACTCGACTTTTGTAGTATCCCGGTCAGAGTCAGTTCCGCGTAGCGGGCAACGTCTTTGATCTCATGACCGTTGATGTAATAGGGCAAGGTATTGAGCAGGCTGTTTTCTTTGACAACGTTACGTTGCAGCGCCGTCATCACCACCATCGGTTTTACCGTCGAACCCGGTTCAAAAATGTCGGTAATAGCGCGGTTACGCATGACATCGGAGGGGGTACCCGCCAGATTGTTCGGATTGTAGGAAGGGCTGTTAGAAATCGCCAGCACTTCACCAGTACTGACATCCAGCAGCACGGCGGTGCCAGATTCGGCATTATTGAAGGCCACGGCGTTGTTCAGCTCGCGATAAACCAATGCTTGCAGGCGCTCGTCAATGCTCAACATCAGGTTGTGTGCAGCCTGACTGTCAACGGAAGAGATATCTTCAATCACGCGACCAAAACGGTCTTTGCGCACCGTACGCTCACCCGGTTGCCCGGTCAGCCAACGATCGAAACTTTTCTCAACGCCCTCAATGCCCTGCCCATCAATATTGGTGAAACCAATCAGGTGAGACGTCACCTGACCAGCAGGATAGTAACGGCGTGACTCCTGGCGCAGATAAATGCCCGGCAGCTTGAGTTTGTTAACATATTCACCGATAGCGGGGTTCACCTGACGCGCCAGATAGACAAAGCGCCCTTTCGGGTTAGCGTTGATTTTCGCCGCTATCTGATCGAGCGGCAAATCCAGCGCATCAGAAAGCGCTTTCCAGCGGGTGTCGAGCGACACGCCGCCGTGTTCATTCAACTCTTTGGGATCGGCCCAGATGGCGTTAACGGGCACGCTGACCGCCAACGGACGCCCGGCGCGATCGCTGATCATGCCGCGCGCAGTGGGAACCTCCTGCACACGCAGGGAGCGCATATCCCCTTCACGTACCAGTTGATCCGGGTTGATCACCTGCAAATAGGCGGTGCGCAACATCAGCCCCACCATTGCGAACAGTATGCCTGTACAGAGCAACGCAAAACGCCAGCTTACAAAGCTGGCCTTATCTTCCTGTCGTTTCAACTTTCCTGTGCGCGCTGCTTTCATGCCAAATGAGTACCTATGTTCTCATGCTCAACCAGACTCACTGTTTGACTACGATATTTTCCTGCGCCGGGTCCACGTGCCCCATGTGCAGCTTTTCCGTTGCGATACGCTCCACCCGACTGTGATCGCCCAAGGCGTTCTCTTCCAGAATCAGGTTGCGCCATTCGATATCCAACGCATCACGCTCCAACAACAACTGCTCGCGCTGTGCGGTCAGCAAGCGCGTCTTATGCGCGGTCGTCACCAGCAGCACCGCAGAAACCAACGCACCAATCAGCAGCAGCACTGGCAATTTGCCGTGACGAAGAATGTCCTGGCCGATAATGCCTGCTAGGCTGTGCCGCTCGTTGCTTATCATTCCGCTAGCCGTTCCGCGATACGTAACACAGAGCTACGCGCTCTCGGGTTTTCTGCCACTTCGGCTTCCGGCGGCATCATCTTGCCTACCGTTTTCAGCGTTTGACCGCCTTGCGCCCGCAGTTGTGCTTCAGTAAGCGGGATCCTAGCTGGCACCTGTGGCCCACGGCTGTGATGACGCATAAAACGCTTCACAATACGATCTTCCAGCGAATGAAAACAGATGATCGACAAGCGGCCCTGCGGTGCGAGTGCCGTCAGCACGCCGTTCAGCGCCTGCTCGATCTCATCCAGCTCACTGTTGATATAGATACGGATTGCCTGAAAACTGCGGGTTGCCGGGTGCTTATGCCGCTCTTTGATCGGGCTCTCCGCCGCAATCAGCGCCGCCAACTCGCCTGTGCGCGTCATCGGTTCTGTGCTGTTACGTTCCACAATGGCGCGCGCAATCCGCTTGGCAAATCGCTCTTCGCCAAAGGTTTTCAATACCCATGCAATGTCATCGACTTCTGCAGTTTGCAACCATTGCGCCGCTGACTGCCCGCGCGTCGGGTCCATACGCATGTCCAACGGGCCATCGCGCATAAAGGAAAAACCGCGTTCAGGATCGTCCAGTTGTGGCGAAGAGACGCCCAAATCGAGCAACACGCCGTCAATACGCCCGGTTAACCCCAGGGTCTCCACGTAACTTGCCAGCGCTGAAAAAGGTCCGTGAACAATAGAAAAACGGGAATCTTGAATCGCCTCTGCTGCCGCTATAGCTTGAGGATCGCGATCGATAGCCACAAGGCGTCCTTCCGGTCCGAGACGGGAAAGGATCAGCCGCGAATGGCCACCACGGCCAAACGTGCCATCGATGTATGTGCCGTCAGCGCGGATATTGAGGCCATTAACCGCTTCATCCAACAACACAGTGGTGTGTTTATAATTTTCCGGCATGTATTTATTTCAGCATGACTACAGTGATAAATCCTGCAATCTCTCGGACAACAGGGCGTCAGAGGATTGCTCAGCGTCAATATCGTCCTTGACCTGTTGATACCAAGCCTGCTCATCCCACAGTTCAAATTTGTTGAACTGGCCGACCAGCATCACTTCTTTCGTCAGGCTCACATGTTGCCGTAGCGTACTGGCAATCAGCAGACGCCCGGCATTGTCCATCTGGCACTCACTGGCATGCCCCAATAGCAACCGCTGCACGCGGCGCTCAGCGGGATTCATGCTCGACAGACGTGACAACTTTTGTTCAATGATTTCCCACTCAGGCAGGGGATAAAGCAGCAGACAGGGATGATGGAGGTCAATGGTGCAAACCATCTGACCTTGCGATGTCTCTGACAGTGTTTCCCGATAACGGGTAGGAACGGCGAGCCGACCTTTACTGTCGAGGTTAATCAGCGTAGCCCCACGAAACATGCTCGAGTTACCCCTTCATGACCCCTTTCACCACTTTATCCCACAAATTCCCACATTAATGAGTTTACGGAGGGTATGAAAACCTTGTCAAGCCAGAGCGGACGCACTTTGGAATTATTTCTGCCTCAACACGGACATGAATGGCATAAAATGGAATAATAGACGGAAATTAAGGGAGATTAACGCCATGAAAATTTGAGGAAAAATTATTTCTGGATAAACAATCAGAAATAAAGAGTAATAATTTCTCATTTTTACTTAAATTTACCATTAATCATAAAACCCTTGTGTCACCGTCGCCGGAGGGAGCCTGTACACGAGATTGTGTAATTGCCTGATTTTGATATAGCCAAGCGACTTAATTTTGATTACACCATATGAACTGAGAACAAAATCTCTGTATCGCAACCACTCTCTCTTTTTTTGCTTGTGCCCATTTATGCTCAATGGGGTTAAGATCTGGCGAATATGTAGGCAAATACTCCACCATATACCCTGCCTCGATGATGACTTGTTGAATATTATGTTTTTTGTGAAAAGTTGCATTGTCCATCACGATTACCCTGTTTTTAGGGAGTACTGGGATAAGGACTTGTGTGACCCAGGAATAGAAAACATCGCTGTTAATATTGATATCAAATAATCCGATAGCAAACAGCGTTGTGCCTAATAAAGCGCCGATAACATTTGTTCTTCCCTTGGCTCCCCCGTTCTTCAGGCCAAAACACCGTTGACCTTTTGGGGAATAGCCGTGAGTCCGTGGGGTATCATGTGGAAAACCACTTTCATCAATAAAAACAATAGGGCTACCTTCTTTTTCATACTATTGTATTTTTTGTTGAAATGCTTGCCGGGCGCTTTCGTCGGCTTTCGGATGACGTAGAGTTTTTTTATAGGTCAATCCCAGCTTTTTAAGAGCTTGCCAAATGGCCTTCTGACAAACGCCAAAACGCTCTGCACGTTCTTTTTGGTAAGCATCTGGATATGGTTCAACATCTTTTATCAACTCGGATTTATCGCTCTTTCGCTGACGCGTGGTCGATGCTTTTGACGCTATTTGATTAATCCAATGCGATACAGAGGCAGGGCCAATCCGAAATTGCTTCGCTGTTTCTCGGATACTCAACCCTTCTTCTTCCTCATTGCCTGTGTGGACGGTCTGAAAGGGTTCCCGGATGCCATTAACACGATCTACCCGGAAGCCCGCATCCAGTTGTGCATCGTGCACATGGTGCGCAACAGTCTGCGCTTCGTTGCCTGGAAGGACTATAAGGCGGTAACACGCGACCTCAAAGCAGTGTATCAGGCTCCAACCGAAGAGGCCGCGCTTCAGGCGCTGGAGACGTTCGGTGGGACATGGGATCACCGCTATCCGCAGATAAGCCGGAGCTGGCAGTCAAACTGGGCCAACCTGTCGACATTCTTCTCGTACCCGCAGGAACTTCGCAAGGTAATCTACACGACGAACGCTATAGAATCACTGAACAGCGTGCTCCGGCATGCAATCAAGAAACGCAAGGTATTTCCGACTGATGACTCGGTGAAGAAGGTCGTATAGCCAAGCGACTTAATTTTGATTACACCATATGGACTGAGAACAAAATATCTGTATCGCAACCACTCTCTCTTTTTTTGCTTGTGCCCATTTATAGCCAAGCGACATTATTTTGATAACAATTAGCTGTATTTTTTGCCACATATCAGGGCATTGGCTGTAATCATTTTTAAGTCGGTTGGCTATATGCCAAAGGGATGACCACCCGCGAAATTGCCGCTGCGTTCAAAGAACTGTATGACGCGGATGTCTCACTCGCCCTAGTATAGAAGGTCACCGATGCCGTTATGGAGCCGGTTGTTGAATGGCAAAACCGCCCCCTGGATGCGGTTTATCCCATTGTTTACCTTGACTGTATCGTTCTGAAAGTCCGGCAGGACAGCCGCGTTATCAATAAGTCTGTGTTCCTGGCGCTGGGTATCAATATCGAAGGCCAGAAAGAGCTACTGGGGATGTGGCTGGCCGAAAATGAAGGTGCAAAGTTCTGGCTGAACGTGCTGACAGAACTGAAAAACCGTGGCCTGACCGACATCCTCATTGCCTGTGTGGACGGCCTGAAAGGGTTCCCGGATGCCATCAACACGGTCTACCAGGAAGCCCGCATCCAGCTGTGCATCGTGCACATGGTGCGCAACAGTCTGCGCTTCGTTGTCTGGAAGGACTATAAGGCGGTAACACGCGACCTCAAAGCAGTGTATCAGGTTCCAACCGAAGAGGCCGCGCTTCAGGCGCTGGAGACGTTCGGTGGGACATGGGATCACCGCTATCCGCAGATAAGCCGGAGCTGGCAGTTAAACTGGGCCAACCTGTCGACATTCTTCTCGTACCCGCAGGAACTTCGCAAGGTAATCTACACGACGAACGCCATAGAATCACTGAACAGCGTGCTCCGGCATGCAATCAAGAAACGCAAGCTGTTCCCGACTGATGACTCGGTGAAGAAGGTCGTATGGCTGGCAATCCAGGCGGCATCACAGAAATGGACGATCCCCTTACAGGACTGGCGTATGGCAATGAGTCGCTTTATTATCGGGTTCGGTGACCGCCTTGACGGTCACTTCTGAGGAAAGGCATTTACACAAAATCTTAAACAGGCTCTAACCGGCGGTAAAACAAGCGGATGCAGCCCAGTTTCACCATTGCTAGATAGTTTCTTGCCATTTTTTCATAACGTGTGGCGATCCTTCGATATTCCTTTAAACGCCCAAAACACCTTTTCACAACGTTGCGGCGGCAATAAGCATCATGATCAAGTTGCGAGCGTCCATCTGAAGCCAGTTTTTCATTTGATTTTCGGGGAATAACCGTTTTTATCCCTCTTTTTTTCAACTCGTTACGTAGTGCATTCCCAGAGTAGGCTTTGTCAGCCAGTACTGCATGGCCACGACGCTTCATGCTGCCGTTCTGGCGTTGCACGCCAATTCCGTCCAGGAGTCGTAACGCAAACAGGCTTTCGTGACCCTGCCCAGCACTCAGTACGATGTTTAGCGGGATGCCGCTTCCGTCAGTCGCCATGTGGATTTTGGTGCCATAACCACCTCGTGAGCGACCCAGGCTATTATCGTTGGTAATATCGAGATGTTTTTTTGAGCGCCAGCCGCACATTTGAGCGCACGGATATTACTGTCATCCAGCGCAGTGGCTGACCAGTCAACAAGTCCATGAGCATCAAGAAATGAAAGTAACTTATTGAAAATAATGTTAATTATTCAAGACCTTGACCATCTATTGAAACGGTTATAAACGGTTTTCCATGAGCCGTAACGTTCAGGTAAATCACGCCATGGTGCGCCTGAACACAGTATCCAGAACATGCCGTTGAAGATTTTTCGATGTTCTGCCCACGGCCGGCCGGCCCGCGGAGATGTCAAAACGGTTGGCAACAAGGGCTCAATGATTGCCCATGCTTCATCAGAAATATCGTGGCGAGCCATAATCAAAAGTGTCGTAGAAACAGATGGATACTATAGCTCAAGCAATTAAGGGACACAGCCTAGTAGTATCACTACGCTTATTTTTCGTTCTAGATTTTCTCAGCGACGCAATACTAACCAGATAGTAAGGGTATTGATGTGATCTGTTTTTAAAATTTGCGAAAAGTCGCAGATTGTGCCCTACAGGCTAAACGCAGTTCTTCTGCGAGAGGCCCCCGGCTTTCGCCGAGGACGACACACAAGGGGATTGCGCTGCCTTACGCCGCATTGGGGTTACGGGTGGTCACGTCACTTGGCAGGTTACGCAGCAGTAACGCAAACTTCAGCGCCACGTCATCCGCCACTGGCAGGTAAACGATATGCCCGTTGCCTGGTGCGACATCGATGGCTTCACCTTTGGCGTTTTGCAGCGCATCTAGCGTGAATTGAATGTTGCCGTTCGGCGTCATCATCTCCACGCTGTCACCGAGGGAGAACTTGTTTTTCACTGCCACTTCAGCCAATCCGTTACGCCGTTCGCCGGTAAATTCACCAACAAACTGCTGACGATCCGATACTGAATAGCCGTACTCGTAGTTCTGATAATCTTCATGAACGTGGCGACGCAGGAAACCTTCGGTATAACCACGGTGTGCCAGACCTTCCAGAGTTTGCAGCTGTGTCGGATCGAAGGGTTTGCCTGCGACGGCATCGTCGATCGCTTGGCGGTAAACCTGTGCCGTGCGGGCGCAGTAATAGAAGGATTTGGTGCGGCCTTCGATCTTGAGCGAGTGCACATGCATCTGGGTTAAACGTTCCACGTGCTGAATGGCTCGCAGATCGCGTGAGTTCATGATGTAGGTGCCGTGCTCATCTTCGAACGCACTCATGTATTCACCGGGACGCAGGTTCTCTTCCAACATAAACACTTTGTCAGTCGGCTCACCAATACCCAGCGTGGGTTCTACATTCTGCACCGGAATCGGTTCATGCAGGTGAACGATATTGCCGGTATCATCTTCTTTCCCTTCCTGCACTTTGTATTCCCAACGGCAGGCGTTGGTACAGGTACCCTGATTGGGGTCACGCTTATTGATATAACCGGAAAGCAGGCAGCGGCCAGAGTAGGCCATGCACAATGCGCCGTGCACGAAAATTTCCAGCTCCATGTCCGGTACCTGCTGGCGAATTTCGGCAATCTCTTCCAGTGAGAGTTCGCGAGACAGGATCACGCGGCTCAGTCCCATCTGCTGCCAGAATTTCACCGTTGCCCAGTTCACCGCATTGGCTTGCACTGAAAGGTGAATTTGCATGTGTGGAAAGTTTTCTCTTACCAGCATGATCAGGCCGGGATCGGACATGATCAACGCATCCGGCCCCATATCAATCACGGGTTGAAGATCGCACAGGAAGGTTTTCAGCTTGGCGTTATGCGGGGCGATGTTCACCACCACGTAGAATTTTTTCCCCAGTTCGTGGGCTTCATTGATGGCGAGCGCCAGCGTCTGGTGATTGAATTCGTTATTACGTACTCGCAGGCTGTAACGGGGTTGACCGGCATAAATCGCATCAGCGCCATACGCGAAGGCGTAGCGCATATTTTTCAGCGTACCGGCCGGAGAAAGCAGTTCCGGTTTAAACATGGTGTCTCTCTGGTCTGATCACAAGTCAGGCTGTTCCCCGAGGGAACAGTAAAGGAGGGGGATTCTAGCGCTAATGTCGGTAAAAATCAGCTAACGACGCAGAAAAAGTGTGGCTATTGCCCACGCGCACGCCGGCGTGGGCAACGAGAATTATAGCTAAAAGACTTAATTTTGATTACACCATATGGACTGAGAACAAAATCTCTGTAGAGCCTGTTTAAGATTTTGTGTAAATGCCTTTCCTCAGAAGTGACCGTCAAGACGGTCACCGAACTCGATAATAAAGCGAATCATTGCCATACGCCAGTCCTGTAAGGGGATCGTCCATTTCTGCGATGCCGCCTGGATTGCCAGCCATACGACCTTCTTCACCGACTCATCAGTCGGGAACACCTTGCGTTTCTTGATTGCATGCCGGAGCACGCTGTTCAGTGATTCTATAGCGTTCGTCGTGTAGATTACCTTGCGAAGTTCCTGGGGGGACGAGAAGAATGTCGACAGGTTGGCCCAGTTTGACTGCCAGCTCCGGCTTATCTGCGGATAGCGGTGATCCCATGTCCCACCGAACGTCTCCAGCGCCTGAAGCCATAGGTATCTACACATCATAAAGGGTTAAAAACCAGCATAGCTAAGTGGGCAAGTTCTTCCGGGGTATAGTCTGCTAATAACGTCAAGGTATTTAGCAGGATGGATAGTCCGGCAAGCAGTGCTGGGGTGCTTTCTTTACGCCCTCGTTTTTGTTGTCGTCCGGATAATCGGCAAATTAACTGACGGGCTGCCGCATTGTCGTCTCCTTCAGCGCGCTGCAGCCGCCATACCAGCACACATGCCATGCTAGCTATCAATAACCTGCGTAGCAGGGCACCAGCACTGCGCTCAAGCCATTTTTCTACATCATGAGCGGCACCTTTCAGCAGCTTAAAAAAGGATTCAATACCCCAGCGCCAGTAATACCAGCGCGCGACTTCCGCGCTGGTGATCTCGTTACTAACGTTTGTGAGCAGCGTCCAGCGTCCGATAAATTTACCGTGAGTATCGGTAAGGCGAACCACAACTAATCTGAGTGTCAGAGCTACACCTGGCTGAACTTTCACTCACCGTCGGATAAGTTGAGATCATGCAGCAACGTAATAGCAGATATTGCAAAAGATGTGTAGATACCTATGGCCTGAAGCGCGGCCTCTTCGGTTGGAACCTGATACACTGCTTTGAGGTCGCGTGTTACCGCCTTATAGTCCTTCCAGACAACGAAGCGCAGACTGTTGCGCACCATGTGCACGATGCACAACTGGATGCGGGCTTCCGGGTAGACCGTGTTGATGCCATCCGGGAACCCTTTCAGGCCGTCCACACAGCCAATGAGGATGTCGGTCAGGCCACGGTTTTTCAGTTCTGTCAGCACGTTCAGCCAGAACTTTGCGCCTTCATTTTCGGCCAGCCACATCCCCAGTAGCTCTTTCTGGCCTTCGATATTGATACCCAGCGCCAGGAACACAGACTTATTGATAACGCGGCTGTCCTGCCGGACTTTCAGGATGATACAGTCAAGATAAACAATGGGATAAACCGCATCCAGGGGGCGATTTTGCCATTCAACAACCTGCTCCATAACGGCATCGGTGACCTTCGATACCAAGGCGGGTGAGACATCCGCGTCATACAGTTCTTTGAACGCAGCGGCAATTTCGCGGGTGGTCATCCCTTTGGCATACAACGATAAAATCTGGTTATCCATCCCGGTGAGCCGGGTCTGGTTCTTCTTCACCAGTTGCGGTTCAAAGGAAGCATCACGATCACGTGGTGTACGCAGTTCCAGCGGATCATCGCCGGTGGTAACAGTCTTTGTGGAGTAGCCATTGCGCGTGTTAGTTCCAGATTTGGACTGGTGCTTCTCATGCCCGAGGTGATGGGTCATTTCAGCATTAAGGGCAGCTTCAACGCTGATCTTTTTCAGCAGGCGATCAAACTGGTTGAGAGCGTCAGGGGTTTTGAGATTTTTGGCCAGCTCGTTAGCCAGAGCCTGTAACTGTTTTTCGTCCATAAAGTAACCTGCTTTTGATGTTGGATTGAACATATCAAAACCAGGCAATTACACAATCTTGTGTACAGGCTCCGGACTCACGGCTATTCCCCAAAAGGTCAACGGTGTTTTGGCCTGAAGAACGGGGGAGCCAAGGGAAGAACAAATGTTATCAGCGCTTTATTAGGCATAACGCTGTTTGCTATCGGATTATTTGATATCAATATTAACAGCGATGTTTTCTATTCCTGGGTCACACAAGTCCTTATCCCAGTACTCCCTAAAAACAGTGTAATCGTGATGGACAATGCAACTTTTCACAAAAAACATAATATTCAACAAGTCATCATCGATGCAGGGTATATGCTGGAGTATTTGCGGCTTTGTTGAATAAATCAGAACTTGTAACGACTGCGCCCCATACGGGTCGATTGTTACGTGATGCGAATACTGTTCGGCATTCCTAATAGCGTGATCAGGTTAAGCGCTTTGACCATGGCCATGGCTTCACCCACCTGACCATCGTAGTCTCTCAGACTTAGATGACCACCCAGAAGCCTTTTGAACCGGAACATGGCCGTTTCAGCCACTGAGCGCCGGTGATAGCCCACTTTCTTTTTCCAGATATCGTTACTACCGCTAATGCGCTGATTTGCAACAGCGTGGTTACGCTCGTGGTAGCGATCTTGCCAATATTGCGCCCCCCTTCGTGGCGGGATAAGCGGCCTTATTTTCTTCCTCACCAGAGCATCATAGCAGTAAACTATATCGTAAGCGCCGTCAGCCGATGCCTCTCTGATTTTCCGGTGGGTCTGGTTTATCAGCGCCGGTAGAGCTTGGGCATCAGTCGTACCACTGAGCGACAAATCCGCACAGATAATCTCATGCGTCACACTGTCTACTGCCAGGTGCAGCTTACGCCATACCCTGCGTCTGTCGGCACCATGCTGCCGGACTTTCCATTCGCCTTCGCCAAAGACCTTCATGCCGGTTCCATCAATGACCAGATGTGAGATTTCACCACGGGTTGGCGTTTTTATGCTGATGTTCACTGTCTTTGCTCGCTTGCTGAGCAGCGAATAGTCTGGACAATGGAGCGACAATTTAATCAGTTTAAAAATCGAGTCACCAAAGCCCTGTAAAGCCCTCAATGAAAGGCCAAACACGCGTTTCATCATCAGGACTGTAGTGATGGCCATATCTGAGTAGTGGAGCGGTCGTCCACGCCGTTCAGTAGTGTTTTTTTCCGTCCATGCAGAATGGCTGATTCATCTAGCCATACGGTTAGAGAACCGCGCTGCTTGAGGGCCTTGTTATAAGAGGGCCAGTTGGTGATTTTAAAATTTTGTTTTGCCATGGAGACCTGATTTTGAAACAACTGTGTTGATCTGCTCCGATGATTACCCAAAAGTTCTATTTATTCAACAAAGCCTATTGTGTAATCAAAATTAAGTCGCTTTGCTATAAGGGATACAGCCTAGTCTGCGCCGAGCAACATACACTCACAAAGAAGACCTTTCAGCTGGTGAGAAACGTCAACGCCACACGACAATCAAGCGTGGCGTTTTCTGATAGCAACACCCCGCCATTTACCTTATTGCTAACAAAACCCCTTCAGGCGAATCTGAAATGACGCAACGAGCACAGCATCGTTTTGGCAATGTTTAAAATTCATGCACGTACGCTCTCTATACTGTCCCCGGATTTTTCAGGCGGATTTAACATGATGAAATGTACTATCGCGGGCACCGGTTACGTCGGGTTGTCGAACGCAGTGCTATTGGCCCAGCACAATCAGGTGGTGGCTCTCGACGTTATCGAACACAGAGTGGCACTTTTAAACCAGAACGTGTCGCCGATTGTTGATAAAGATATTGACCATTATCTCAAGGAAAAACCGCTCAACCTGGTGGCTACAACGGATAAAAAGTTGGCCTATCAGGACGCGGATATCGTGATTATCGCCACGCCGACCAACTACGATCCCATCACCAATGCGTTCGATACCCAGTCGATTGAATCCGTGGTGCAGGATGTGTTATCCATCAACCCCGATGCGCTTATCGTCATAAAATCAACGGTTCCCGTCGGATACACTCAACAACTGCGGTGTACCTTTGCCACGGATAATATTATTTTCTCTCCCGAATTTCTGCGCGAGGGAAAAGCGCTGCACGACAATCTCTACCCTTCACGCATTGTCATTGGAGAACGCTCGCCGCGCGCAGAACGCTTTGCCGCCTTGCTACTGCAAGGGGCAATCAAGAAAACGGTGCCAGTGCTCTACACCGATGCCACGGAATCGGAGGCCATCAAGCTGTTCGCCAATACCTATCTCGCCATGCGCGTCGCCTATTTCAACGAACTCGATAGCTATGCACAGATGCATACGCTAGATAGCAGACAGATTATTGAAGGGGTCGGGTTAGATCCGCGTATCGGCTCGCATTACAACAACCCGTCATTTGGTTATGGCGGCTATTGTTTGCCCAAAGACACCAAGCAATTGTTAGCCAATTATGCCAGCGTCCCTAACCGGCTGATTTGTGCCATCGTCGAGGCAAATCGCACGCGTAAGGATTTCATTGCCGATGATATTCTCAAACGTAATCCCAGCGTGGTAGGTGTTTATCGTCTGGTGATGAAAACAGGCTCCGATAACTACCGTGCTTCAGCAATTCAAGGTATCATGAAACGGATCAAAGCCAAAGGTATTGGCGTCGTGGTCTATGAACCAGTGCTGACGGAAGAGACATTTTTCCGCTCTCCGGTGATAAACGATCTGGCAACGTTCAAACGCAAGGCTGATTTGATCATCTCAAACCGCATGGCGCCGGAGTTGGAGGATGTCGCAGATAAAGTCTATACCCGCGACCTGTTTGGTTTGGATTAAACCGGTTGACCGGCCTGCTGCACACGGCGGCGACGCGCATAATACCGGCCCCACAGCAGGCCCAGCGTGGCCGCAATCAGCGAGCCCAACAGCACCCCTAGCTTGGCCGCGCCCAGCAGTTGCGGATCGTCGAAGGCTAACATGGCGATAAAGATCGACATGGTAAAACCGATACCGGCGAGCAGCCCAATCAAAAACACACCGCGCCAAGATACCTCTGACGGTAACTGGCACACACCAAAGCGTACCATTAGCCAGCTAACACCGACTACACCCAGCAACTTACCGGCTACCAGTGCCAGCGTAACGCCCATCATCACGCCGAGTGGCCCCGCGCCCGACAAATCAATGCCATTCATGCTTACCCCGGCGTTCGCCAGAGCAAACAACGGCATCACGCCATAAGCCACCCAAGGGTGCAGCGCCATCTGCACGCGAGTGACAGGCGGCAACACTTCACGCTGAGCACGATGTAACTGCTTAAGCGGTGTGACTAACTGCTCCGCAGGTGTATCCGGCTTGTGCATCAGATCGCGCACAATGTAAGAAAGGCGCTCCAATGGACGCTCCTTCATCACCCGCACGGAGGCCACCGGGGTGATGAGTCCTAAGACTACCCCCGCTAATGTCGGGTGCGCTCCCGTGAGCAGAAAACCCAACCACACGATGATACCGGGAATGACATAGGCCCAAGCCGACCCGATGCCAATCTTCTGAAGCCCAAACACCATCAATACGCCCACCAGCACGGGGATCAAGCCGTGGTATTCAAGCCCAGCGGAGTAGAAGAACGCGATGATCAAAACGGCGATAATGTCATCAATAATGGCTAACGCCAGCAAAAACACCCGTACATTGCCGGGAATGCCTTTGCCCAACAGTGCCAGCACCCCCACGGCAAACGCGATATCCGTTGCCGTCGGCACCGCCCAGCCTTGTTGCTGCAACGGCGTGCTGTTCACACTCAGATAAATCAACGCGGGTACTATTACGCCGCCCGCGGCGGCAGCGATCGGAAGCATAGCTTGCCGCAGGCTGCTTAGCGCACCTTCATGAATTTCACGACGGATCTCCATACCGACCACTAAGAAGAACAGTGTCATAAAGGCGTCGTTGATCCAGAAATGCAGTGAATGCGTGATTTTCGTGTTGCCAATACTAAAAGAGATCGGTAGATGCCAGAGCGCATGGTAGCTTTCCGCCCATGGCGAATTGGCCCAAACCAATGCCGCAGCAGCAGCCACAAGCAGCACAATGCCGCTTACCGCTTCAATATGGAGAAAACGTTCAAGGGTGGCAAAAGCGCGTTCCGCCAAACGCTGAGCACGAGGAATGCCCTGCGGGGACAGGTGTCGATTCATGGTTGTTATCACTCCGCGTGGCGGCCCGACCAACGCACAAACCTGTCCCACCACAACATGTGGCTAACACCCGTCACCTTTTTACCGAGAATGTTGGATGAGTTCAAGTATTTTACATTGATTTACAAGCCATTTATTAAGATAATTCTCGCTCTAATTTGTAAGATAATTTGGCTTTGTTGAATAAATAGAACTTTTGGGTAATCATCGGAGCAGATCAACACGGTTGTTTCAAAATCAGGTCTCCATGGCAAAACAAAATCTTAAAATCACCAACTGGCCCTCTTATAACAAGGCCCTCAAGCAGCGCGCTTCTTTAACCGTATGGCTAGATGAATCAGCCATTGCTGCATGGACGGAAAAAACACTACTGAATGGCGTGGACGACCGCTCCACTACTCAGATATGACCATCACCACAGTCCTGATGATGAAACGCGTGTTTGGCCTTTCATTGAGGGCTTTACAGGGCTTTGGTGACTCGATTTTTAAACTGATTAAATTGTCGCTCCATTGTCCAGACTATTCACTGCTCAGCAAGCGAGCAAAGACAGTGAACATCAGCATAAAAACGCCAACCCGTGGTGAAATCTCACATCTGCTCATTGATGGAACCGGCCTGAAGGTCTTTGGCGAAGGCGAATGGAAAGTCCGGCAGCATGGTGCCGACAGACGCAGGGTATGGCGTAAGCTGCACCTGGCAGTAGACAGTGTGACGCATGAGATTATCTGTGCGGATTTGTCGCTCAGTGGTACGACTGATGCCCAAGCTCTACCGGCGCTGATAAACCAGACCCACCGGAAAATCAGAGAGGCATCGGCTGACGGCGCTTAGGATACAGTTTACTGCTATGATGCTCTGCTGAGGAAGAAAATAAGGCCGCTTATCCCGCCACGAAGGGGGGCGCAATATTGGCAAGATCGCTACCACGAGCGTAACCCCGCTGTTGCAAATCAGCGCATTAGCGGTAGTAAAGATATCTGGAAAAAGAAAGTGGGCTATCACCGGCGCTCAGTGGCTGAAACGGCCATGTTCCGGTTCAAAAGGCTTCTGGGTGGTCATCTAAGTCTGAGAGACTACGATGGTCAGGTGGGTGAAGCCATGGCCATGGTCAAAGCGCTTAACCTGATCACGCTATTAGGAATGCCGAACAGTATTCGCATCACGTAACAATCGACCCGTATGGGGCGCAGTCGTTACAAGTTCTGATTTATTCAACAAAGTCAGATAATTTAATAAAGTAATATTATGAAACACAGTATCAACTATTATATATATCGGCTATACCGATCGTCTATCTGATTAAATAGGGTCAAAAACCTTACTTATTTTTTGCGATAATCTGTATTATTTTGCTATAGTTAGCGTATGGGTGATGCGGTATGTCGTGTAATCCGCACTCTCCATCAGGATAAATGTGAGCTTATTTCATCACTTAACCCAAGGAGTCACCAACTGTTGTCAGGGTTTTCTATTACGTTCCATCAGCGTTGCAGGTTTCAAAAGCAGGCGGAGGTAATGTGGAATAACAGCATGACGGAGTGAACGATATGGATGAGTACTCACCGAAACATTATGATATTGCCCAACTCCGATTCTTGTGTGAAAATCTCTGTGACGAAAGCATCGCCACATTGGGGGATAGCAGTCATGGCTGGGTCAATGATCCAACATCTGCGATCAATCTCCAATTAAATGAATTGATTGAGCATATAGCTACATTTATTCTGACATTTAAAATAAAATACCCCGATGAAGACGAGCTTTCAAAACGGGTCGAGCAGTATTTAGATGACACCTATGCTTTGTTCAGTAACTATGAAATTAATGGTGCCGAACTGCAACGCTGGCAACGATCTAAAGCCACGTTATTAGGAATGTTCTCACAGGAGAACGTCTGTTCATCTGCTAAATCTTAAGCAATAGATGCTTTTATATTAATTAACCACCAGGTGCTGGTATTGTTTTGATAAAGGTCGCCATGAAAAAAATTGATTATTTGATGCGCTTACGCAAGTGTACAACGATTGACACGCTTGAACGCGTTATCGAGAAGAACAAGTATGAGTTGTCCAGCGATGAGCTGGAAATGTTTTATTCCGCCGCCGATCATCGTTTAGCTGAGCTAACAATGAACAAGCTGTACGACAAGGTCCCTACCGCCGTTTGGAAATACGTACGTTAAATCATTGTGCTTATATCTTGAATAATTCGATTTTCAGCCAGGCAGCAAGCGATAAGATCCTGATGAACATACTCAAGTGAGCGATTCGGGCAAGTGTATGCAGCCAGCGCAGAAGCAAATTGAAGTATCACAGGTATATACCTAAATGATTTAGGGTGAATATCTTACGCCAGCCTCATCGCTGGCGTTTTACTCTCTCCAAGCCATTTGCTTACGTAAATATCACAATTATAAATCACATGCATTGATCTCAATATAGGTTTCTTTTATTGCCTTTTTTTGGTGCAATTCTATTTTACTACCATGAAATCCTTCTACTTATCCCAAAGCAACAATATCTTGTCGTGCTTACCGCCATCATGTTTTTGAGATAAAGACCAACAAAGCACGCTTATCTACGTGCGCTTTAATACCAATAGAGCACCCCATCAGCAATGGAATGTCATCAATAAACGAATGCAATACGCAGAACAGAATGAAGAGAATAAGAATAAAAAAGCGCGGAAAATAAAAAAGGAAATGAATATAAAGGGTGGAGGCCCTGCCAGCTACATCCCGGCACACACGTTTCCTGCTGCGGCTGCTTCCTTCCGGACCTGACCGAGTCCACAGGGTAATGTTGCGGGAGAACCGACAGGGCCTCCATTGATCCGTTGACTCTGCGTGGTACAGAGCGTGGGCATTATCGGGTATGCGCACCTCAATTGCAAGTTGACCGCAGCCAACCGTCGTTTTCTTACTCGATTTCAGTTTCTCGACCGGCGAAACACACGTTTGCAAGCCCTTGCACCTGTGCCACTATGTTGATTCGCCGTAATATTTACAGGAGTAGCGATGGAGCAGGATAACTTTCGCCAGCGCGTTTTTCACATCATCGCAGCCATCCCTTGGGGCATAGGTATCTACACATCATAAAGGGTTAAAAACCACCATAGCGAAGTGGGCAAGTTCTTCCGGGGTATAGTCTGCTAATAACGTCAAGGTATTTAGCAGGATGGATAGTCCGGCAAGCAGCGCTGGGGCGCTTTCTTTACGCCCTCGTTTTTGTTGTCGTCCGGATAATCGGCAAATTAACTGACGGGCTGCCGTATTGTCGTCTCCTTCAGCGCGTTGCAGCCGCCATACCAGCATACATGCCATGCTAGCTATCAATAACCTGCGTAGCAGTGCACCAGCACTGCGCTGAAGCCATTTTTCTACATCATGACCGGCACCTTTCAGCAGCTTAAAAAAGGATTCAATACCCCAGCGCCAGTAATACCAGCGAGCGACTTCCGCGCTGGTGATCTCGTTGCTAACATTTGTGAGCAGCGTCCAGCGTCCGATAAATTTACCGTGAGTATCGGTAAGGCGAACCACAACTATAGCCAACCGACTTAAAAATGATTACAGCCAATGCCCTGATATGTGGAAAAAAAATACAGCTAATTGTTATCAAAATAATGTCGCTTGTCTATAGTAGTTCCGCCATCCCGTCAGATATACCCTGAGTTTGCCGATAACCTGTTCCAGACTGCGGCCTTTGCTGCGCCCGGTTATCTCTCTCAGGCGGGATTTAGCCCGTCTTATCGACTCTGGGGCAATGAGGATCCACGCTTTCCCTTTGCCGGAGCTGATGCTGTAATCCAGAAACTTACGTTCGCACGGTGGCGACACCGCGCTTTTCCGCTCATTAACCTTCAGTTTCAGTCTCTTCTCCAGCCAGTGGGTGATGCTTTCCTTCACACGTTTACCGGCTCTTTCGCTTCTGACGTAGATATAGCAAAGCGACATTATTTTGATAACAATTAGCTGTATTTTTTTTCCACATATCAGGGCATTGGCTGTAATCATTTTTAAGTCGGTTGGCTATAAGTTCAGACTTACGCCCGCCACCATTTCGAATAACCTTCACGACTGGGATAAGGCAAAGGTTGTGCCATAAATGAAAGGAACCGATAATTGCACAGGGAAATAACCTGGAACCTGCTTGGAGAAGTAAAAGGAAAGGATAAAGATGTGATGTTGCGCGGATAAAAATCCAGCGCAACAGGCAGTGTGCCTGTGATCAGATGGTAGAAATGGGTTCATCCTCGCTAGCCGCCAGTTGCAGCTGATACATCTGGTAGTAACGCCCACGACGTTGCAATAATTGCTCGTGCGTACCCTGCTCCACCGTTTCACCATGATGTAGCACCAATATGTTATCAGCCTCGACCACAGTGGAAAGACGGTGCGCAATCACCACCAATGTGGTGTGGCGACGGATAAGACGCAATGCGCGCTGAACCGCTTGCTCAGTACCGGAATCAATGTTGGCCGTCGCCTCGTCGAGAATCAGTATTTTGGGCGGTTTCACCAGCACACGGGCCAGAGAAAGAAGCTGCTTCTGTCCCACAGAAAGCGTATTGCCTTGCTCGCCAATGGTGCTACGTATGCCTTCGGGCAGTGCCGTTGCCAGCGCAGTGAGTTGTACAATCTCCAGCACGCGCCACACTTCATCTTCAGGAATATCACGCCCCAGCGTAATGTTGGCATAAAGTGAATCCGCCAGTACCATGGGGTCTTGTTGCACCATTGCGACATTTTGTCGTAATGCCTGATGGGATAGCGACGTCAGCGGACGGTCATCCAACCGAATCATCCCTTCATCCGGCTGATAATACCCCATCAGCAAACTCGCTAACGTACTCTTGCCGCTGCCGGTGTGCCCCACCAGCGCCACAAAGCCGCGCGCAGGCACCTGAACGCTGATATGGTTCAGGACGCGCTGATTATCCCGATAGGCAAAAGAAACGTTGTCCATCTCGATGCTGCCCGCCGCTAACGGACGTGAATCATCGCCGTAGGACTGCTGCACCGCATCCATCAGTTCAAAGATACGCTCACCGGCCACCACCGCCTGCTGCAACATGGATTGCTGGGTGGTCAGCGCAATCAGCGGCTCGTTAAGACGCCCCAGATAGCTGATAAAGGCATAGAGAACGCCAACGCCTACCGTTCCCACCGAACTAAAACCAAACTGAATCAACAGCCCACACAGCACCATAGCGGAAAACAGGCTCAATAGCGGACGCAGCAGCACGCCATCCAGACGCAGCGTTTGCATCCGCGCCTGAAAATGCGCACGGCTTGAAGCACCCAGCTTCTCACCAAATCGCGACTGTTGGCGAAATTGCTGGATCACGGACATCCCCGAGATCGCTTCATTAAAACCATCGTTAATATCTGCCAGATAACGGCGCAGACGCCGCACAATCGGCGTACTGAAATGCTGATAGATCGCCATCACAATAGCTACTGCGGGGAAGATCATCACGGCAATCAGCGCCATGCGCCAATCGAGTGTGAACATGGCTACCAGCATGGCACCGATCAGAGCCGCGCTGCGCAGCACGGTGGAAACCACGGTGACATACAGATCGCGCACCACCTCGGTATCGTTGGTAACACGGGAAATCAGTTGTCCCACCGGCTGCGTATCAAAGGTACTCAGCGGTTGACGCAACGCAGCATCCATCACATCAATACGCAATTGTTGCACCACCCCTACCGCAACACGGTTGAACAACAGCGATTGCACGTAATGCAATAGTGCGGCGGACAATTGCAGCAGGATATAAACCGCCGCCAAGCACCCTGCCAGAGCCAGAGGAACATTGCCTTTTGCCACCAGGTTATCGATGAAATAGCTTACCAGTGCGGGCCCAGTCACCTCGGCAGCGGCCGCCATCCAGAGCATCACCACGCCCAACATCAGGTATTTCCGCCAAGGGGAACCATACGCCAATAGCCGCTTTAACGTCGGCCATAACCGCTTTGCGTTAGTCAATTATCATCTCTCCCTTGACCGGCTCTTCATCCAGCGCCGCCTCTAACTGCTGATAGCGAAACATGTCGCGATACCATCCGACTTGCGACGCTAATGCGCCGTGGCTACCGCGCTGCGCCACGCTACCCTGCTGTAAAACCAGAATTTCGTCGGCTTCAGTGAGGGCCGAAAGCCGGTGCGCGCTAATAATCAGGGTGCGTTTCTCTCCCCAACGTTTCAGGTTTTGCAAAATATGGTGCTCAGTGCGCCCATCAACCGCCGAGAGCGCATCATCAAGAACCAATATCTCCGCGTCCAACAGCAGCGCACGCGCAATGGCAATACGCTGTTTTTGTCCACCGGAGAGCATCACGCCGCGTTCCCCCACTTGGGTTTCATAACCTTGTGGTAAGCGCGTAATGTCGTCATGGACGCTGGCCAGACGCGCAGCATGTTGAATCTGCGCCAGCGTGGCGCTGGGGTTCCCGAGCGCAATATTGTTCGCCACGGTGTCGGAGAATAAAAAAGGCGTTTGCCCGACCACCGCAAAACGTTGGCGAAGGCTATCCAGATTCAGCGTCGCAAGCGGAAGCCCATGAAAGCGAATCTCACTGTCATCGAGATCGTAATGGCGCAGGATCAAGGCCAACAGCGTGCTTTTACCGGAACCGGTGGGGCCACACAGTCCCAGCATGTTGCCCGGCGCAAGCGAGAACGCCACCCGGTCAAGTACCGGATGCGATTGTTGTGGATAAGCAAAGGCGCGAATATCAACATCAAGGCTACCGCGGCCCTGAGGCAGAAATGCATCGCCGTCTGCCACCACCGGTACTTCATTCAACAGCTGGCGAATACGCCCATAAGCCGCACTCCCGCGCTCCACGATGTTGAACATCCATGCCAGCGCCAGCATCGGCCAAATCATCAGGCCCAGATACATCACGAAACTGGTCAGTTGCCCTAACGTCAACGTCCCCTGAATAATCATCCAACTGCCGCCGCCAACGGCAAGCAAATGCGAGAAACCGACAGCGATATAAATCGTCGGATCGAAACGCGCATCTACCCGGGCCACGTGCATGTTTTTTTGCCCCGCATCCCCAGCCACTGCCGCAAACCGGTTCGACTGATAATCCTCCAACCCAAAGGCCTTAATCATGCGAATGCTGGTCAGGCTTTCTTGCGCCTGATCGTTAAGCAAAGAGAATGCCGCCTGTGCCCCCTTAAAACGCTGATGCAACTGTGTACCATAGTGTTTGATCACCAACGCCACGATGGGCATCGGCAACAACGCCAATAGCGTAAGCTGCCAACTGATTTGGGTATTCATCACCACCAACACCGCACATCCCATTACCATGGAATCCACCAGCGTCAACACGCCTTCACCAGCAGCAAACACCACACGATCGACATCGTTGGTTGCTCGGGCAATCAGATCGCCGGTGCGATGGCGCAGATAAAAGGCAGGATGCTGGCGGCTCAACTGGCGGTAGAAATCGTCGCGCAACTCCACAGCCAACTGGTATGAAGCACCAAACAAAAAGATGCGCCACACATAGCGCAACAGATACACCATAACCGCGATCAGCAGCATCACGCCGATCCATTTCATCACCGTCGCCACGGGCATCACGTCGCGCGTAACACCATCCACAATCACCCCAACCAGCTTGGGTGGCAGCAGTTGCAAGATGGCGATAATAATAAGAAGAACCACGGCCCCGAGGTATCGCAGCCACTCTCGACGAAAATACCAGGCCAATTGAGCAAAAAGTCGCACGCTGTTGTTATTCCATTTTTCAGAAAGGGCTGCGAAACATCACAGGGCCATTATACAGAAAGCTTATGCGCGTCATCATTTATACCCGAAATAATTCGGTTTGCAGGACAAAACCTTAACGTTTTGAACAGCGCTGGCGCTGGCCCGAAAGCAGAATCTCAGAGAGGAGATCCATCATGGCACGATCGGGAGTGCGGTGGTGTGCTTTATCCGCTCCATGGCAAAGCTGGAGGTCACATCAATCAGCCCAGGAATGCCGCTGACCAGACGTTTGTAAAAATTATCATAGCTTTTCATGTCGGCGAGCTGAACCTGCATCAAGTAATCGTACTCTCCCGCCATGCGATAAAATGACAATACTTCAGGCATATCCGACACCACCTGGGAAAATTTTTCATACCAGGCACTGTTGTGTTGCTGCGTTTTTAATAATACAAAAGCCGTCAACCCAAGCCCCAGACGTTCGTTATCCAGCAGCGCAACGCGAGCACGGATGTAGCCCTCTTCTTCCAGACGTTTTAGACGTTTCCAGCAGGGGGTCGATGTCAAATGCACTGCATCGGCCAGCGTTTGCAACGACAAGGTGCAGTCGTGTTGCAACAGGTTAAGCAGCGCACGATCGATTTTATCCAGCATAGCGGCATTCCAGAATCATTTTTCCCCTATTTCACGCGCAACAGAATGAAAAGGCAACCAAAGTGCGGAAAAACCCGCTGATTTTCCTTTTATCATCCTTCGCCAGAGCCATAAAACAGACTAATTTCCATAAAAACCCAATATGGGAGAAAACACCCCCCAATAAAGCAATTAAAAAGAAAAAAACCCCTTTCAACAATCAATTGAAGTTAAAAAAACAACCCTTTTTTTTCCGCAAAACCAGATAGGCTATCCCTATAAATGCAAAACAGGTAAAGAGAGCAATATCATGACAACGGCATGGGTGAAACAGGCCATTAGCGCGATAGAAGCGGATTTTCAGCGTTCAGCCGATACCCATCTGATTCGCCTGACGTTACCGCACTATCCAGGGATTTACTTCTATCTCAAAGATGAAAGCACGCACCCAAGCGGCAGCTTGAAACATCGTCTGGCACGATCGCTGTTTCTTTATGGCTTGTGCAACGGCTGGATTAAGGAAGGCACCCCCATTATTGAAGCGTCTTTCGGCAGCACCACCAGCCCGGCATCCTATTTTGCTCGTCTGTTAGGCCTGCCTTTTATTGCCGTTATGCCCAGTTGTACAGCCAAGCGCAAAGTGGAGCAGATTGCCTTCTACGGTGGACACTGCCACTTCGTTGAGCAATCCAGCCAGATCTATGCGGCATCGGAGCAACTGGCTCGTGAACTGAACGGACACTATAGCCAAGCGACTTAATTTTGATTACACCATATGGACTGAGAACAAAATCTCTGTATCGCAAGCACTCTCTCTTTTTTTGCTTTTTGCTTGTGCCCATTTATGCTCAATGGGGTTAAGATCTGGCAAATATGTAGGCAAATACTCCACCATATACCCTGCCTCGATGATGACTTGTTGAATATTATGTTTTTTGTGAAAAGTTGCATTGTCCATCACGATTACACTGTTTTTAGGGAGTACTGGGATAAGGACTTGTGTGACCCAGGAATAGAAAACATCGCTGTTAATATTGATATCAAATAATCCGATAGCAAACAGCGTTGTGCCTAATAAAGCGCCGATAACATTTGTTCTTCCCTTGGCTCCCCCGTTCTTCAGGCCAAAACACCGTTGACCTTTTGGGGAATAGCAGTGAGTCCGTGGGGTATCGTGTGGAAAACCACTTTCATCAATAAAAACAATAGGCTTACCTTATTTTTTATACTGTTGTATTTTTTGTTGAAATGCTTGCCGGGCGCTTTCGTCGGCTTTCGGATGGCGTAGAGTTTTTTATAGGTCAATCCCAGCTTTTTAAGAGCTTGCCAAATGGCCTTCTGACAAACGCCAAAACGCTCTGCACGTTCTTTTTGGTAAGCATCTGGATATGGTTCAACATCTTTTATCAACTCGGATTTATCGATCTTTCGCTGACGCGTGGTCGATGCTTTTGACGCTATTTGATTAATCCAACGCGATACAGAGGCAGGGCCAATCCGAAATTGCTTCGCTGTTTCTCGGATACTCAACCCTTCTTCTTCCCGTGTAGATATAGCCAAGCGACATTGTTTTGATAACGGCCAGCTATGCTTTTTTGCCGCATATCAGGGCATCTGTTGTAATCATTTTTAAGTCGGTTGGCTATATCACTTTACGTTTAAAATCAATTGAATAGCTCATTTAAATAATGTAATCAAAATTAAGTCGTTTAGCTATATTGATAACACTGCTGTCCTGCCGGACTTTCAGAACGATACAGTTAAGGTAAACAATGGGATAAACCGCATCCAGGGGGCGATTTTGCCATTCAACAACCTGCTCCATAACGGCATCGGTGACCTTCGATACCAGGGCGGGTGAGACATCCGCGTCATACAGTTCTTTGAATGCAGCGGCAATTTCGCGGGTGGTCATCCCTTTGGCATACAACGATAAAATCTGGTTATCCATCCCGGAGAGCCGGGTCTGGTTCTTCTTCACCAGCTGCGGTTCAAAGGAACCATCACGATCACGTGGTGTACGCAGTTCCAGCGGACCATCGCCGGTGCTAACAGTCTTTGTGGAGTAGCCATTGCGCGTGTTAGTTCCAGATTTGGACTGGGGCTTCTCATGCCCGAGGTGATGGGTCATTTCAGCATTAAGGGCAGCTTCAACGCTGATCTCTTTCAGCAGGCGATCAAACTGGTTGAGAGCGTCAGGGGTTTTGAGATTTTTGGCCAGCTCGTTAGCCAGAGTCTGTAACTGTTTTTCGTCCATAAAGTAACCTGCTTTTGATGTTAGATTGAACATATCAAAATCAGGCAATTACACAATCTCGTGTACAGGCTCCTTTATTAGGCACAACGCTGTTTGCTATCGGATTATTTGATATCAATATTAACAGCAATGTTTTCTATTCCTGGGTCACACAAGTCCTTATCCCAGTACTCCCTAAAAACAGGGTAATCGTGATGGACAATGCAACTTTTCACAAAAAACATAATATTCAACAAGTCATCATCGAGGCAGGGTATATGGTGGAGTATTTGCCTACATATTCGCCAGATCTTAACCCCATTGAGCATAAATGGGCACAAGCAAAAAGCAAAAAAAGAGAGAGTGCTTGCGATACAGAGATTTTGTTCTCAGTCCATATGGTGTAATCAAAATTAAGTCGCTTGTCTATATCGTACTGCCCACTACCGAGTCACTTCTTTAAGTTCCCATATTGCATAAAAATTCACCCAACTGCATAATGCACGCATCAACGATCACAACACACGGTGCAGAATGCGTAACTCCACGAAACAGGAAGATTTGGTCAAAGCGTTCAAGGCGCTGTTAAAGGAAGAGAAGTTTAGTTCTCAAAGCGAGATCGTGTTGGCGTTACAAGACGACGGTTTTGAAAATATAAACCAATCAAAAGTATCACGTATGCTGACTAAATTTGGCGCAGTGCGCATGCGCAATGCCAAAATGGAGATGGTCTATTGCCTCCCCGCAGAACTGGGTGTACCCACCACCACCAGCACGCTGAAAAATCTGGTACTGGATGTCGATTATAACGATGCTGTTGTGGTTATTCACACCAGTCCGGGTGCTGCGCAATTGATCGCTCGGTTGCTGGATTCACTGGGGAAATCAGAAGGGATTCTGGGCACCATTGCCGGGGATGACACCATTTTCAGCACGCCAGCACGCGGCTTTAGCGTTAAGCAGTTGTTCGACGCCATTTTGACATTGTTCGAACAAGAACTGTAGCGCCCCACCAAGATTGCTGACGTAGTGACTCACGCCAGATGAAGGTATCTGGCGTGGTGTTGGGTCAAACGGCAGGCAACTCAGCCAATGGCCAACGTGGACGCACGCTCACGCCCAATTCCTGACTTTGATTGTGTAACAGCCTCACACTGCCCGCATAGGCAATCATCGCGCCATTATCGGTACAAAACTCAGGCCGCGCATAAAACACCGCCCCACCCCGTTTAGCCATGATCTCTGTCAGGCGAGCATGCAGCGTGCGGTTGGCACTGACGCCGCCAGCCATCACCAGACGTTTAAAGCCGGTCTCATCCAACGCTCGACGACATTTTATCGCTAACGTATCAACCACCGCATCTTCAAACGAGCGCGCAATATCAGCACGGGTTTGATCATCATTGCCATTGGCGCGAATAGTATTGGCGGCAAAGGTTTTCAAACCAGAAAAGCTAAAATCCAGCCCTTGTCTGTCGGTCATCGGGCGAGGAAAGGTAAAACGTGAGGCATTGCCACGCTGTGCCAGTTTGGACAACATCGGACCTCCCGGGTAATCCAGTCCCAGCAGCTTTGCCGTTTTATCAAAAGCTTCACCAGCGGCATCGTCAACAGATTCTCCCAGCAACCGGTATTCACCGATGCCAGTGACGCTGATTAACTGCGTGTGACTGCCAGAAACCAATAGCGCGACAAAAGGAAATTCCGGCGGATTATCTTCCAGCATCGGAGCCAGCAAATGCCCTTCCATGTGGTGAACCGGAACCGCCGGCACGCCCCAGGCAAATGCCAGCGCACGCCCGACCGTTGCACCGACCAACAATGCGCCCACCAGTCCAGGTCCGGCAGTGTAGGCTACACCATCGATGTCCGATGCGGACAAATCCGCCTCTTTCAGGGCAGCCTGAATCAGAGGAACCGTTTTACGCACGTGATCGCGCGAGGCCAGCTCCGGCACGACACCGCCATAATCAGCATGTAATTTTACTTGGCTATACAGTTGGTTAGCCAATAACCCGGCATCCGTGTCATAAATCGCCACCCCGGTTTCATCACAGGAGGTTTCAATACCCAATATGCGCATCGTTCTACCTAACGTTCGTTGCCACGCAAGCCGACATCCACTTGCTCCATACAACAGATAGTCTACCATTATCGGTTTGGATTTTCTGCTCTGCGTGCGCGTTGGGTGTTTTATGATCGCCGCAATGCTTTACAAGCGCATCACGTTTGCAGTAGAATTCCGCACCATTTTTGAAAAGGCTGGCACAAGGCCAGCACATACCGAATTATTATTAAGGTGAGAGGCACATGCCGGTAATTAAAGTACGTGAAAACGAGCCGTTCGATGTAGCGCTGCGTCGCTTCAAACGTTCCTGTGAAAAAGCGGGGGTTTTAGCTGAAGTTCGTCGTCGTGAGTTCTATGAAAAACCGACAACCGAACGTAAACGCGCTAAAGCTTCTGCGGTGAAACGTCACGCGAAGAAACTGGCTCGAGAAAACGCACGCCGCACTCGTCTGTATTAATTTCTGGAGGCCTGGCCTCCACCGCGTGATTAATCCGCAGACTTGGCAGTTGCATACGAAGGCCGTGCTTTCCGAAAGGAAGTGCGGCTCGTTGTCGTTTATAAGCTATCGTTTATTTGTATTAAAAACAGGGGCTTATGGCTGGACGAATCCCACGCGTCTTTATCAATGACCTGCTGGCACGCACTGATATCGTCGATCTGATCGACGCGCGCGTGAAGCTCAAGAAGCAGGGCAAGAACTTTCACGCGTGCTGTCCGTTTCACCATGAGAAAACCCCGTCTTTCACCGTAAACGGTGATAAGCAGTTTTACCATTGCTTTGGCTGCGGCGCGCACGGCAATGCCATCGATTTTTTAATGAACTACGATCGCTTGGAGTTCGTTGAAAGTATCGAAGAATTGGCATCCATGCACAGTCTGGAAGTGCCTTATGAATCCGGCACGGGCACCACAGCGCTTGAACGCCATCAGCGTCAAAGCCTGTATGAACTGATGGGGCAACTGAGCGAGTTTTATCAACAGGCGTTAAACCAGCCAACGGCAGCCGCCCAAGGTTATCTGGCACAACGCGGCCTGAGTGCGGAAGTGATTCGCCGCTTCGCTATTGGCTTCGCTCCTGCCGGGTGGGACAACGTATTAAAGCGCTTTGGTCGTCACGATGAAGATCGTGAAACCCTGAGCGATGCGGGGATGCTGGTTAAAAATGAGCAAGGACGTACCTATGACCGCTTCCGTGAGCGCGTCATGTTCCCGATCCGCGATAAGCGCGGCCGCGTTATCGCCTTTGGCGGGCGCGTGTTGGGAGACGGATTGCCCAAATACCTGAACTCGCCGGAAACTGAAATTTTTCATAAAGGCCGCCAATTGTATGGCCTTTACGAAGCGCAACAAAATCACACGGAACTAAAACGTCTTCTTGTGGTTGAAGGTTATATGGACGTGGTGGCGCTGGCGCAATTCGGTATTGATTATGCCGTCGCGTCACTGGGCACTGCCACGACCGCAGACCATATTCAAATGATGTTCCGCGTTACCGATCAGCTGGTTTGCTGCTATGACGGTGACCACGCAGGCCGAGATGCAGCTTGGCGCGCCTTGGAAACGGCGCTACCCTATTTGAATGATGGTCGCCAGTTGCGCTTTATGTTTCTCCCTGATGGAGAGGATCCGGATACTCTGGTGCGTAAAGAGGGTAAACAAGCGTTTGAACAGAGGATGGAGCAGGCACTGCCGCTCTCCACGTTCTTGTTTGATACCCTGCAACAGCAAGTGGATATGAGCTCGCCGGAGGGCAGAACCAAGCTCGGAAGAGATGCATTGCCGTTGATTGCTCAGGTGCCGGGAGAAACTCTGCGGCTGTATCTACGTCAACAGCTCGGCAACAAACTGGGGATTCTTGACGATCGCCAACTGGATAAACTGCTGCCAAAAACGGCAGAACAGGCGCAGCCTTACCAGCCGTCCCAACTAAAACGCACAACTATGCGTATACTAATAGGGTTGCTGGTACAAAATCCGCAGTTGGCAGCATTGGTGAAGGCCCCGGAGGGGTTGGCAGCATCGAAGATGGCCGGTGTGCCACTGTTTATTGAGCTGGTGAAAGCGTGCCATGCGCAGCCCGGTTTGACAACGGGGCAGCTTCTGGAGCTTTACCGGGAGAATAAATCAGGCTCACAGCTTGAAACCATGGCAACTTGGAACCACATGATCGTTGAGGACAAGGTAGAAGAGACGTTTATCGATACCTTGACTACCCTGTATAACCATATGTTAGAGGAGCGGCTGGAATCATTGATAGCACAGTCACGTTTGCGGGGGTTGACCGCAGAAGAACGTAACGAGGTGCACATGCTGAACCAGGCGCTTACAAGAACGAACTGATTACAGAGGCTTAATTGCCGATAACCAGCAGGGTGAAGCCCTACCAAAGCCGCTAGAAGGGGCTGCGGCGAGAAGAAGAAATACCCCAAATGTTATTGTTGGCTATACCCAATAGCTTTCAACGAACAGGCGAGCGAAAGGCACCTGCATCGTGAAAGATGACCGGTATAATTATGCCGACCGACACCAACCTAATACTCTGAAGTGTGGATACTGTCTTATGGAGCAAAACCCGCAGTCACAGCTGAAGCTACTTGTCACCCGTGGTAAGGAGCAAGGCTACCTGACCTATGCTGAGGTCAATGACCATCTGCCGGAAGATATCATCGATTCCGATCAGATCGAAGACATCATCCAAATGATTAATGACATGGGCATCCAGGTGATGGAAGAAGCACCGGATGCGGATGACCTGCTGTTGGCAGAAACTACGTCTGACACTGATGAAGATGCCGCAGAAGCTGCTGCTCAGGTGCTCTCAAGTGTAGAGTCCGAAATTGGGCGTACTACCGACCCGGTACGCATGTACATGCGTGAAATGGGCACCGTTGAGTTACTCACCCGCGAAGGTGAAATCGACATCGCCAAGCGGATCGAAGACGGTATCAACCAGGTTCAGTGTTCTGTTGCCGAATATCCTGAAGCGATCACTTATCTGTTGGAACAATACGATCGCGTCGAGGCCGAAGAAAGCCGCCTTTCCGATCTGATCACCGGGTTTGTCGATCCTAACGCCGAAGAAGATCTTGCGCCTACCGCAACCCACGTCGGCTCTGAATTGTCCAGCGAAGAGATGGACGATGACGATGATGACGACGAGGAGAACGAAGACGACGACGATGCAGAAGAAGACAACAGCATCGATCCAGAGCTGGCACGTCAGAAATTTACCGAGCTGCGTGAACAGCACGAAGTCACACGTCAAACAATCAAAGCCCATGGCCGTAACCACGCTAAGGCCGCGGAAGAGATCCTGAAGCTCTCTGACATTTTCAAGCAGTTCCGTTTGGTGCCGAAACAGTTCGATTTCTTGGTCAACAGCATGCGTACCATGATGGATCGCGTTCGCACGCAAGAGCGTTTGATCATGAAACTCTGCGTTGAACAGTGCAAAATGCCGAAGAAAAACTTCGTCACGCTGTTCACCGGTAACGAAACCAATGACACCTGGTTCTCCGCCGCCAAAGCCATGAACAAGCCTTGGAGCGAGAAGCTGGTTGAAGTGGAAGAAGACGTGCAGCGCAGCTTGCAGAAGCTGCATCAGATCGAAGAAGAAACCGGCTTGACTATCGAGCAGGTGAAAGACATCAACCGTCGCATGTCGATCGGTGAAGCCAAAGCACGCCGCGCCAAGAAAGAGATGGTCGAGGCGAACCTGCGTCTGGTGATTTCTATCGCCAAAAAGTACACCAACCGCGGTCTGCAATTCCTAGATTTGATTCAGGAAGGTAACATCGGCCTGATGAAGGCCGTAGACAAGTTTGAATACCGTCGTGGCTATAAGTTTTCTACTTATGCCACTTGGTGGATCCGTCAGGCGATCACTCGTTCTATCGCCGATCAGGCGCGTACCGTCCGTATTCCTGTTCACATGATCGAAACGATTAACAAGCTGAACCGTATTTCGCGTCAGATGTTGCAGGAAATGGGCCGTGAGCCGACGCCAGAGGAACTTGCCGAACGCATGCTGATGCCGGAAGACAAGATCCGCAAGGTGCTGAAGATCGCTAAAGAGCCGATCTCCATGGAAACACCGATCGGTGATGATGAAGATTCACATCTGGGCGACTTCATCGAGGACACCACGCTGGAACTGCCGCTGGACTCTGCAACGTCAGAGAGCCTTCGTTCAGCCACCCACGATGTACTGGCTGGCCTGACGGCGCGCGAAGCCAAAGTACTGCGTATGCGTTTCGGTATCGACATGAACACCGACCACACGCTGGAAGAAGTGGGCAAACAGTTCGACGTTACGCGTGAACGTATTCGTCAGATTGAGGCCAAGGCGCTGCGCAAGCTGCGTCACCCAAGTCGTTCTGAAGTGTTGCGCAGTTTCTTGGATGATTAACAGCATCTAAATGGAAATAGGAAAAAGCCCTCAACATTGGGGGCTTAATGAGATGGTCACCCCCACCCTGTGAGCGGTACGCTAACAGGGTGTTTTTCTTTCTGAAGGGGATCATCATGCAAAACGTTACACTTATTGGTATCGATCTCGGTAAATATTCCTTCCACGTTCACTGTCAGAACGAAAAAGGTCATGCGCTGCTGCGTAAAAAGTTTTTCCGCACTCAGCTGATTCATTTTCTTGCATCCTGCAAGGCGGCGAGCGTGGTGATGGAGTCCTGCGGCGGTGCACACTTCATGGCTCGCCGAGTCGCTGATTTAGGCTATGAGGCAAAGTTGATTTCCCCACAGTTCGTTCGCCCTTTTGTTAAGAGTATAGCCAAGCGACATTATTTTGATAACAATTAGCTGTATAGCAAAGCGACTTAATTTTGATTACACCATATGGACTGAGAACAAAATCTCTGTATCGCAACCACTCTCTCTTTTTTTGCTTTTTGCTTGTGCCCATTTATGCTCAATGGGGTTAAGATCTGGCCAATATGTAGGCAAATACTCCACCATATACCCTGCATCGATGATGACTTGTTGAATATTATGTTTTTTGTGAAAAGTTGCATTGTCCATCACGATTACCCTGTTTTTAGGGAGTACTGGGATAAGGACTTGTGTGACCCAGGAATAGAAAACATCGCTGTTAATATTGATATCAAATAATCTGATAGCAAACAGCGTTGTGCCTAATAACGCGCCGATAACATTTGTTCTTCCCTTGGCTCCCCCGTTCTTCAGCCCAAAACACCGTTGACCTTTTGGGGAATAGCCGTGAGTCCGTGGGGTATCATCTGGAAAACCACTTTCATCAATAAAAACAATAGGTTTACCTTCTTTTTCATACTGTTGTATTTTTTGTTGAAATGCTTGCCGGGCGCTTCCGTCGGCTTTCGGATGACGTAGCGTTTTTTTATAGGTCAATCCCAGCTTTTTAAGAGCTTGCCAAATGGCCTTCTGACAAACGCCAAAACGCTCTGCACGTTCTTTTTGGTAAGCATCTGGATATGGTTCAACATCTTTTATCAACTCGGATTTATCGCTCTTTCGCTGACGCGTGGTCGATGCTTTTGACGCTATTTGATTAATCCAATGCGATACAGAGGCAGGGGCAATCCGAAATTGCTTCGCTGTTTCTCGGATACTCAACCCTTCTTCTTCCCGTGTAGATATCACTTTACCTCTAAAATCAATTGAATAGCTCATTTAAATAATGTAATCAAAATTAAGTCGTTTAGCTATATTTTTTGCCACATATCAGGGCATTGGCTGTAATCATTTTTAAGTCGGTTGGCTATAACAAGAACGATTTTGTTGATGCAGAAGCTATCTGCGAAGCAGCTTCCCGCCCCTCCATGCGCTTTGTAAAACCCCGCACGGAAGACCAGCAGGCAATGGCTGCCCTACATCGGGTCCGTGGCTCGCTGATACGGCAACGCGTTAAAACCACCAACCAGATGCACGCTTTTTTACTGGAGTTCGGTGTCAGTCTGCCTCGCGGTATTGCCGTGATACGGCGTCTGGCCGCGGTGCTGGAAGAAAATGACTTCCCACCTTATCTGGCAAGGGCTCTGAGCAGACTTCACAGCCAGTATATTTACCTCAACGGGGAAATTGATGAAATCGATAAGGAACTGAAAACCCACCTTGCGGAGGATGAAACTGCCCAACACCTGCTGACCATTCCCGGCGTCGGGCCGATAACAGCGAGCCTGTTAGCCACCCCCCTGGGGGATGGTAAAAACCATGCCAGCAGCCGTGATTTTGCGGCTTCGACAGGTCTGGTTCCCCGCCAGTACAGCACGGGTGGGAAGACGACACTGATGGGCATCAGCAAGCGGGGTGACAAGAATCTACGACGGCGGCTGGTGCAATGCGCGCGGGTGTTTATGCAGCGGCTGGAACACAACCCATAGGTATCTACACATCATAAAGGGGGCTTTGTTGAATAAATCAGAACTTGTAACGACTGCGCCCCATACGGGTCGATTGTTACGTGATGCGAATACTGTTCGGCATTCCTAATAGCGTGATCAGGTTAAGCGCTTTGACCATGGCTTCACCCACCTGACCATCGTGGTCTCTCAGACTTAGATGACCACCCAGAAGCCTTTTGAACCGGAACATGGCCGTTTCAGCCACTGAGCGCCGGTGATAGCCCACTTTCTTTTTCCAGATAGCGTTACTATCGCTAATGCGCTGATTTGCAACAGCGTGGTTACGCTCGTGGTAGCGATCTTGCCAATATTGCGCCCCCCTTCGTGGCGGGATAAGCGGCCTTATTTTCTTCCTCAGCAGAGCATCATAGCAGTAAACTGTATCGTAAGCGCCGTCAGCCGATGCCTCTCTGATTTTCCGGTGGGTCTGGTTTATCAGCGCCGGTAGAGCTTGGGCATCAGTCGTACCACTGAGCGACAAATCCGCACAGATAATCTCATGCGTCACACTGTCTACTGCCAGGTGCAGCTTACGCCATACCCTGCGTCTGTCGGCACCATGCTGCCGGACTTTCCATTCGCCTTCGCCAAAGACCTTCAGGCCGGTTCCATCAATGACCAGATGTGAGATTTCACCACGGGTTGGCGTTTTTATGCTGATGTTCACTGTCTTTGCTCGCTTGCTGAGCAGTGAATAGTCTGGACAATGGAGCGACAATTTAATCAGTTTAAAAATCGAGTCACCAAAGCCCTGTAAAGCCCTCAATGAAAGGCCAAACACGCGTTTCATCATCAGGACTGTGGTGATGGCCATATTTGAGTAGTGGAGCGGTCGTCCACGCCGTTCAGTAGTGTTTTTTTCCGTCCATGCAGCAATGGCTGATTCATCTAGCCATACGGTTAGAGAAGCGCGCTGCTTGAGGGCCTTGTTATAAGAGGGCCAGTTGGTGATTTTAAAATTTTGTTTTGCCATGGAGAGCTGATTTTGAAACAACTGTGTTGATCTGCTCCGATGATTTGTACTAGCTCAGACCTGATCTGACAGTTACTGATTATTTATACAGGTGTCTATCAGATTACATCTGGTTCAGATTCTTTTCTGCCCAGATCCGTTTTCCATCGAGTAAAGTGGCCATCGGCGTACGCTCGCAGCACATTTTTCCCTGATGAGTTCGCTCATTATTGTAATGCCACAACCAGTTGTCCAGATCTACCTGCAGGCTTTCCAGGTCTCCATATAACTTCTTGCGGAACGTAACCTGATAAAAATCCTGCAAAATGGTTTTATGGAAGCGCTCGCAGATGCCGTTCGTTTGCGGAGACATCGCCTTCGTTTTCGTATGCTCGATATCGTTGATAGCCAGATAAAGCTGATAATCATGCTGCTCCACTTTACCACAGTACTCCGTACCCCTGTCGGTCAGTATTCTCAGCACCGGCAGTCCCTGAGCCTCGTAGAACGGGAGTACGCTATCATTGAGCAGGTCGGCGGCGGTGAGCGGTGTTTTATTCGTATACAGCTTGCAGTGCGCCACTTTCGAGTACGTATCCACGAACGTCTGCTGGTAGATACGGCCCACCCCCTTCAGATTGCCCACGTAGAAGGTGTCCTGCGAGCCCAGATACCCGGGATGTGCCGTCTCGATTTCACCGCAGGCCTCATCATCGTGCGCCTTCTTCTCCAGGGCTGCGATTTGAGCGTCGGTAAGGACAATGCCTTCTCTGGCGACCTTTTCCTCAAGCGCCTTCAGGCGTTTACGGAAGTTCTCCAGGTCGTGTCGTTGCCAGATGGAGCGCACGCCGCTGCCGGAGATAAACACGCCTTTTTTACGCAGCTCATTACTGGTCCGGTGCTGCCCATGGGGCGGGAACTCAATAGCATAATCAACAACCGTGCGTTCAGTGGTTTCGTCGGCGCGGTTCTTCAGGTTCGGAACCCGGCGGTTCTGGTTAACCAGCGCATCAATGCCGCCTTCAGCAGCCAGTTCCTGATAACGGTAAAATGTATCGCGTGACACGCCCATGCTCTTGCAGACTTTTGATACGTTACCGAGTTCTTCGGCGAGATTGAGCAGGCCGGCTTTGTGTTTGATAATGGGATTGTTAGTATAAAGCATGAGAGTTACCTCGCGTTTTGTTTAAGGATTAGACACCCATATCAAAACCGGTAACTCTCAACCTTTCAAGGTCCAGTGTCAGATCTAGTCGCGACTAATACAGATGATTACCCAAAAGTTCTATTTATTCAACAAAGCCCATAAAGGGTTAAAAACCATCATAGCTAAGTGGGCAAGTTCTTCCAGGGTATAGTCTGCTAATAACGTCAAGGTATTTAGCAGGATGGATAGTCCGGCAAGCAGCGCTGGGGCGCTTTCTTTACGCCCTCGTTTTTGTTGTCGTCCGGATAATCGGCAAATTAACTGACGGGCTGCCGCATTGTCGTCTCCTTCAGCGCGTTGCAGCCGCCATACCAGCACACATGCCATGCTAGCTATCAATAACCTGCGTAGCAGGGCACCAGCACTGCGCTGAAGCCATTTTTCTACATCATGACCGGCACCTTTCAGCAGCTTAAAAAAGGATTCAATACCCCAGCGCCAGTAATACCAGCGAGCGACTTCCGCGCTGGTGATCTCGTTACTAACGTTTGTGAGCAGCGTCCAGCGTCCGATAAATTTACCGTGAGTATCGGTAAGGCGAACCACAACTAATCTGAGTGTCAGAGCTACGCCTGGCTGAACTTTCACTCGCCGTCCGGTGTTCTTGTCTTTCCGCTTCGGTTTTGCTGTTCGCGTTATGATCACGGATGTTTCCCCGATCTCCATATTGGCTTTTTTCCCTTTCCAGCCAACCTGTCCGTTTGCGATAAATGGCAGATCGTCTGCAATTTCACCAATTTTACGGGTGTCACCGCCCCACTCAGCCCGATGCCCTTCCTTTCCCCGGATAAGCCAACATATTCCCCGGGAGCTTAATGTGCGCATATGCCCGATAGAGTCACCTTCACGGTCAATGAGATGAACTAACTTCTTCCCGGTATCAAGAGACTCAACGCGGGCGATATCAGCCGTCAAAGCATCCATATGAGTCAGACTCTCAGACAAGCCCTCGGTTAGCGTTGAACGACAACCCGCCCTATCGGTTAGAGTTTGAGACAGGGGCGCTATTGGTAAACCATTTGCAGCATCAAGCAGTAGTCTGGTTTGTAGTTCATAACCGACGTCGCCACCATGCGTCATTTTCAAACGTTCTTCTTTCCCATTGTGGGTACGAAACTGTAAATGAGACCAGTCGTGAACGACGGGAGCGTATGGATGCGGGCTAAGTGCAACCTGCCGGAGAGCCAGCGAAATAATCGGTTCATTGAGCTGACTGAAGCTAATACGTTCATTATTAAAAAAACGCCAAACGGCCTGAGTAGTGGCGAATGTTGTTTTCTGCGCGCAGGCAAGGTCTTTAACGGCTGACGCCAATGGTGCTGCAGGAGTCATGTGTTGCTTAACCAGACGCTGATAACGCCGGTTAAGGCGGGCATCAATCCCGCCGATGGATAAGTTGAGATCATGCAGCAACGTAATAGCAGATATTGCAAAAGATGTGTAGATACCTATGAACACAACCCAGGGCGTCTGGCAGAGTGGGCTATAAAGCAGCTTGTCAGCCATCACTCGAATGTAGTGGCGTGTGCGCTGGTGAACAAACTTGCGCGGATAGCTTGGGCGGTGACAGTCCATCAGGCGGCGTTCAGCAAATAAAAGAGCCACCGAAAAAAATCGCTGGCTCAGTGAGTTAACAGATTACTTTCTGGTTTTGCGACGACAGATAATTGATGACATGAACGGCATATCGGCCTGCTGATGAACCTGACATAAAAAATGGCTCTATGAAGCCGAGGGCTTCTTAAGGTTCGGCAGGTGTGGAACTCATCGTGGCGCGGGCATTAATGCCCACCAGACGCCGAATAGATTTACGCAAGCCCATCATAAATCAAAATCTGTGTTGCAAAAACGGGGGTGACCATAGATTTTTATGGTAATTATAACGATAACAACGGGCTAGGCTGCATACAAAACCAGCATACGGGCAACGTTGCTCTAGACCTGCCCCGCCATGTTACCGTATAATTCACGCCCACATGGCCCCTTAGCTCAGTGGTTAGAGCAGGCGACTCATAATCGCTTGGTCGTTGGTTCAAACCCAACAGGGGCCACCATATAAAACAGGGAGTTACGTTAATAGCGTGACTCCTTGATTTTTTGTAGGATACCCATAGGATACCGCAGCCAGGTACCAGCAAGTATTAGAAAGGCCTCATGAGCGACCTTAATGTATGTGCCACCTGACAATATCCGGTTACATATGGGGAGACTTAATGTTTCATCCTACGAAAAAAAGCCTCTCCTTGACTTCATAGGTATCTACACATCATAAAGGGTTAAAAACCACCATAGCTAAGTGGGCAAGTTCTTCCGGGGTATAGTCTGCTAATAACGTCAAGGTATTTAGCAGGATGGATAGTCCGGCAAGCAGCGCTGGGGCGCTTTCTTTACGCCCTCGTTTTTGTTGTCGTCCGGATAATCGGCAAATTAACTGACGGCTGCCGCATTGTCGTCTCCTTCAGCGCGTTGCAGCCGCCATACCAGCACACATGCCATGCTAGCTATCAATAACCTGCGTAGCAGTGCACCAGCACTGCGCTGAAGCCATTTTTCTACATCATGACCGGCACCTTTTAGCAGCTTAAAAAAGGATTCAATACCCCAGCGCCAGTAATACCAGCGAGCGACTTCCGCGCTGGTGAGCTCGTTGCTAACGTTTGTGAGCAGCGTCCAGCGTCCGATAAATTTACCGTGAGTATTGGTAAGGCGAACCACAACTAATCTGAGTGTCAGAGCTACGCCTGGCTGAACTTTCACTCGCCGTCCGGTGTTCTTGTCTTTCCGCTTCGCTTTTGCTGTTCGCGTTATGATCACGGATGTTTCCCCGATCTCCATATTGGCTTTTTTCCCTTTCCAGCCAACCTGTCCGTTTGCGATAAATGGCAGATCGTCTGCAATTTCACCAATTTTACGGGTGTCACCGCCCCACTCGGCCCGATGCCCTTCCTTTCCCCGGATAAGCCAACATATTCCCTGGGAGCTTAATGTGCGCATATGCCCGATAGAGTCACCTTCACGGTCAATGAGATGAACTAACTTCTTCCCGCTATCAAGAGACTCAACGCGGGCGATATCAGCTGTCAAAGCATCCATATGAGTCAGACTCTCAGACAAGCCCTCGGTTAGCGTTGAACGACGACCCGCCCTATCGGTTAGAGTTTGAGACAGGGGCGCTATTGGTAAACCATTAGCAGTAGGCTGGTTTGTAGTTCATAACCGACGTCGCCACCATGCGTCATTTTCAAACGTTCTTCTTTCCCATTGTGGGTACGAAACTGTAAATGAGACCAGTCGTGAACGACGGGAGCGTATGGATGCGGGCTAAGTGCAACCTGCCGGAGAGCCAGCGAAATAATCGGTTCATTGAGCTGACTGAAGCTAATACGTTCATTATTAAAAAAACGCCAAACGGCCTGAGTAGTGGCGAATGTTGTTTTCTGCGCGCAGGCAAGGTCTTTAACGGCTGACGCCAATGGTGATGCGGGAGTCATGTGTTGCTTAACCAGACGCTGATAACGCCGGTTAAGGCGGGCATCAATCCCGCCGATGGATAAGTTGAGATCATGCAGCAACGTAATATATAAAAACGACATTATTTTGATAACAGTCAGCTATGCTTTTTTTACCGCATATCAGGGTATCTGTTGTAATCATTTTTAAGTCGGTTGGCTATACTTCGAACCGGACAACCGGGAATGGGCAACGAGTGAAATTGGCCGACCGCCATTCGATGTGTCCGGGCTGGCCTACCTGCTCCACGGCATAGGGTCATTCGGCAAGCGTCACATGCAGGAATCAACCCGCAGGACGTTGGAGGGAATGGTAAGAGATGGGATGCTGGAAAAGTCCACCAGCTACGAACGGCGGCAGGATACGACACAGGGTGCGGCGGATTCTGCGGGCGTTTGGTGTAACTGTTCCCGCTACGGTCTACCCGGATCTGGTATGGTGGTGCGCGATGAAGACGGGAAGCGTGAGCCTATCGACGGGGAAGCGGTGCGGGTTGGTTAGCGCCGTGGCGCGGGTTTCTTCCACTGGTATTCCGGCGCATTCATCCGCTGGCGATGACGTTTTTTGGCTGCCAATGGGCTTTGTTGAATAAATCAGAACTTGTAACGACTGCGCCCCATACGGGTCGATTGTTACGTGATGCGAATACTGTTCGGCATTCCTAATAGCGTGATCAGGTTAAGCGCTTTGACCATGGCCATGGCTTCACCCACCTGACCATCGTAGTCTCTCAGACTTAGATGACCACCCAGAAGCTTTTTGAACCGGAACATGGCCGTTTCAGCCACTGAGCGCCGGTGATAGCCCACTTTCTTTTTCCAGATATCGTTACTACCGCTAATGCGCTGATTTGCAACAGCGGGGTTACGCTCGTGGTAGCGATCTTGCCAATATTGCGCCCCCCTTCGTGGCGGGATAAGCGGCCTTATTTTCTTCCTCACCAGAGCATCATAGCAGTAAACTGTATCGTAAGCGCCGTCAGCCGATGCCTCTCTGATTTTCCGGTGGGTCTGGTTTATCAGCGCCGGTAGAGCTTGGGCATCAGTCGTACCACTGAGCGACAAATCCGCACAGATAATCTCATGCGTCACACTGTCTACTGCCAGGTGCAGCTTACGCCATACCCTGCGTCTGTCGGCACCATGCTGCCGGACTTTCCATTCGCCTTCGCCAAAGACCTTCAGGCCGGTTCCATCAATGACCAGATGTGAGATTTCACCACGGGTTGGCGTTTTTATGCTGATGTTCACTGTCTTTGCTCGCTTGCTGAGCAGCGAATAGTCTGGACAATGGAGCGACAATTTAATCAGTTTAAAAATCGAGTCAACAAAGCCCTGTAAAGCCCTCAATGAAAGGCCAAACACGCGTTTCATCATCAGGACTGTGGTGATGGTCATATCTGAGTAGTGGAGCGGTCGTCCACGCCGTTCAGTAGTGTTTTTTTCCGTCCATGCAGCAATGGCTGATTCATCTAGCCATACGGTTAGAGAACCGCGCTGCTTGAGGGCCTTGTTATAAGAGGGCCAGTTGGTGATTTTAAAATTTTGTTTTGCCATGGAGACCTGATTTTGAAACAGCTGTCTTGCTCTGCTCCGATGATTACCCAAAAGTTCTATTTATTCAACAAAGCCCTGCCAATGTTGATGATATGCGAGAACGGATCATCAGCCTGTCTTGTCCATTAAGCTCATGCCCCTGTATACGGGCCATCTCGCCAAGAACCTCATCAATAGATTTCTGATCCATCATGCCCCCCCTTACTGTTGATTTCATCGCGTGTTCTCCTGTTAAGTACCCATAAATTTAGCAAGTCTTTGCTGCTGCTCTTCGCTCATATCAAACGCAAAATCTTCATGCTCTGCCTGCCACGTACCAAACGACATCAGGAACGCGACGGCGGGGTCTATCTCTTCTTGTTCGGCTTAATGTTGGCGTTAGCGTCCGTCTCCATCACCACATTGCTCATCGCCCAGGCCAGCACCGGATCGCCGTTATGCCGGATAACACGGCGGTTAACGAATACCTCTGCTGACTTCGCCACCGGACTGAACCGCATATAGGTTTGTGGGAATGGCTCGACGTCCAGCCCTGCGCCCTGTAGCTGGGTGCGTAAATTGTGGGTGGCGTTCTAGGTATCAAAGCCCACCAGCGTGATCCCGAATCGCTCCGCATCCCGCAGAATGTCATCGCGGATACGGTCATAATCGATGCAATCCCCCTTTGTGCTGCTTATCCAGCCCGCTTTCGCCCACTGGCGATAGATAGCCCGGTTTTTGTTGGCAACGTTCTGTAGCTGCGCTTCTGGCAAGTAATGGCGGGTTAAAAGCAGTAGCTCCCGGCCAAGGGGGAAGGTATAGCAAACGCTGGCGATATCCCCGGTAGAGAACAGGTCAAGCCCGGCGTAACACTCCAGGCCGTGCAAATCTTTCTCTGTGTAATCGGCGTTGCAGGACTGCCCGGCTCCCGCGCCCATCCACGGCGTTTCGCCCTGACACCAGACGTTAAACCGCTTGGTGAGCATTTTCACCCACTGCGAAGGAATGCCCCGCGCTTTCTGGATGGTATAGCCAACCGACTTAAAAATGATTACAGCCAATGCCCTTGATATGTGGCAAAAAAAATACAGCTAATTGTTATCAAAATAATGTCGCTTGGCTATACAGGCTCTGGCTAACGAGCTGGCCAAAAATCTCAAAACCCCTGACGCTCTCAACCAGTTTGATCGCCTGCTGAAAAAGATCTGCATTGAAGCTGCCCTTAATGCTGAAATGACCCATCACCTCGGGCATGAGAAGCCCCAGTCCAAATCTGGAACTAACACGCGCAATGGCTACTCCACAAAGACTGTTAGCACCGGCGATGGTCCGCTGGAACTGCGTACACCACGTGATCGTGATGGTTCCTTTGAACCGCAACTGGTGAAGAAGAACCAGACCCGGCTCTCTGAGATGGATAACCAGATTTTATCGTTGCATGCCAAAGGGATGACCACCCGCGAAATTGCCGCTGCGTTCAAAGAACTGTATGACGCGGATGTCTCACCCACCTTGGTATCGAAGGTCACCGATGCCGTTATGGAGCAGGTTGTTGAATGGCAAAATCGCCCCCTGGATGCGGTTTATCCCATTGTTTACCTTCACTATATCGTTCTGAAAGTCCGGCAGGACAGCCGCGTTATCAATAAGTCTGTGTTCCTGGCGCTGGGTATCAATATCGAAGGCCAGAAAGAGCTACTGGGGATGTGGCTGGCCGAAAATGAAGGCGCAAAGTTCTGGCTGAACGTGCTGACAGAACTGAAAAACCGTGCCCTGACCGACATCCTCATTGGCTGTGTGGACGGCTTGAAAGGGTTCCCGGATGGCATCAACACGGTCTACCCGGAAGCCCGCATCCAGTTGTGCATCGTGCACATGGTGCGCAACAGTCTGCGCTTCGTTGCCTGGAAGGACTATAGCCAACCGACTTAAAAATGATTACAACAGATACCCTGATATGCGGCAAAAAAAGCATAGCTGGCTGTTATCAAAATAATTTCGGTTGGCTATATAAGGCGGTAACACGCGACCTCAAAGCAGTGTATCATGCTCCAACCGAAGAGGCCGCGCTTCAGGCGCTGTAGACGTTCGGTGGGACATGGGATCACCGCTATCCGCAGATATAGATAAACGACTTAATTTTGATTACATTATTTAAATGAGCTATTCAATTGATTTTAGACGTAAAGTGATATCTACACGGGAAGAAGAAGGGTTGAGTATCCGAGAAACAGCGAAGCAATTTCGGATTGGCTCTGCCTCTGTATCGCGTTGGATTAATCAAATAGCGTCAAAAGCATCGACCACGCGTCAGCGAAAGAGCGATAAATCCGAGTGGATAAAAGATGTTGAACCATATCCAGATGCTTACCAAAAAGAACGTGCAGAGCGTTTTGGCGTTTGTCAGAAGGCCATTTGGCACGCTCTTAAAAAGCTGGGATTGACCTATAAAAAAAACTCTACGTCATCCGAAAGCCGACGAAAGCGCCCGGCAAGCATTTCAACAAAAAATACAACAGTATGAAAAAGAAGGTAAACCTATTGTTTTTATTGATGAAAGTGGTTTTCCACACGATCCCCCACGGACTCACGGCTATTCCCCAAAAGGTCAACGGTGTTTTGGCCTGAAGAACTGGGGAGCCAAGGGAAGAACAAATGTTATCGGCGCTTTATTAGGCACAACGCGAGCCTGTTTAAGATTTTGTGTAAATGCCTTTCCTCAGAAGTGACCGTCAAAGCGGTCACCGAACTCGATAATAAAGCGACTCATTGCCATACGCCAGTCCTGTAAGGGCATCGTCCATTTCTGTGATGCCACCTAGATTGCCAGCCATACGACCTTCTTCATCGAGTCATCAGTCGGGAACACCTTGTGTTTTTTGATTGCATGCCGGAGCACGCTGTTCAGTGATTCTATAGCGTTCGTCGTGTAGATTACCTTGCGAAGTTCCTGCGGGTACGAGAAGAATGTCGACAGGTTGGCCCAGTTTGACTGCCAGCTCCGGTTTATAGCCAAGCGACTTAATTTTGATTACACCATATGGACTGAGAACAAAATCTCTGTATCGCAACCACTCTCTCTTTTTTTGCTTTTTGCTTGTGCCCATTTATGCTCAATGGGGTTAAGATCTGGCGAATATGTAGGCAAATACTCCACCATATACCCTGCATCGATGATGACTTGTTGAATATTATGTTTTTTGTGAAAAGTTGCATTGTCCATCACGATTACCCTGTTTTTAGGGAGTACTGGGATAAGGACTTGTGTGACCCAGGAATAGAAAACATCGCTGTTAATATTGATATCAAATAATCCGATAGCAAACAGCGTTGTGCCTAATAAAGCGCCGATAACATTTGTTCTTCCCTTGGCTCCCCAGTTCTTCAGGCCAAAACACCGTTGACCTTTTGGGGAATAGCCGTGAGTCCGTGGGGGATCGTGTGGAAAACCACTTTCATCAATAAAAACAATAGGTTTACCTTCTTTTTCATACTGTTGTATTTTTTGTTGAAATGCTTGCCGGGCGCTTTCGTCGGCTTTCGGATGACGTAGAGTTTTTTTTATAGGTCAATCCCAGCTTTTTAAGAGCGTGCCAAATGGCCTTCTGACAAACGCCAAAACGCTCTGCACGTTCTTTTTGGTAAGCATCTGGATATGGTTCAACATCTTTTATCCACTCGGATTTATCGCTCTTTCGCTGACGCGTGGTCGATGCTTTTGACGCTATTTGATTAATCCAACGCGATACAGAGGCAGAGCCAATCCGAAATTGCTTCGCTGTTTCTCGGATACTCAACCCTTCTTCTTCCCGTGTAGATATCACTTTACGTCTAAAATCAATTGAATAGCTCATTTAAATAATGTAATCAAAATTAAGTCGTTTAGCTATATCCATTAGCCCGCTGTAGACGCGAATACAGCCATTGGCCATTGCCCAGGCGTTCACGTCTTTAGTCTGGTACACCTTATAATAGTTGGCGGGAGTGCCATTGATATCGTGCCCAAGGGCATCTGCGATGTTGTTCAGTCGTTTTGTATAGTTGCTGTCGGCAGGAGCGATGTTGGCCTCTTTATCCATTTGTGCACAAGACTGTTCGCTGAGCGTTTTGACTTGCGCGTCACTCAGTGTTGCTGCCTGAAACGCCTGCACCCCAGATTGCATCAGCGTATTGTTATCCAGGTTTTGGCAGCAGCTCAGCAGGCTGGTGATAGTCAGAGCTAACAGCGGTGTTCTGATCCTCATACCCTTTTTTTCCTCACTGGTTTTCAGACACATGCAGGTTCTGCTTACGAAAAGGCAGAAAAGATGTTCTTTTTTATTGACCACTATAGCCAAGCGACATTATTTTGATAACAATTAGCTGTATTTTTTGCCACATATCAGGGCATTGGCTGTAATCATTTTTAAGTCGGTTGGCTATATGATCAAACTCGGTTTCAACATAGAGGAAAGCGAATGGTCTTAATATCGGAAAACGGCGAATTCACTCGCACTTTCAGTAGGCTTTGTTGCATGTATGATAGTTAAAATCCTGTTTGGCGCAAAATGGCCATGAAATCCTCTTATTTCGCCAATGGTTCCATGTGCAATCGCCCGCATTTTCATGTACATTTATAGCCATCTCTCTTTGGTCTTCTTGGCTAACGTATTGATTGTTAAACGTATGTTTTGCAAGACATCTGTTCAATTCGATCTGGAGTAAAGCATGTCCTCTCGTAAAGAACTTGCCAACGCCATCCGCGCACTCAGCATGGATGGCGTGCAAAAAGCCAAATCCGGTCACCCGGGCGCACCCATGGGTATGGCAGATATCGCCGAAGTCCTGTGGCGCGATTACCTTAATCACAACCCGGCTAACCCCTACTGGGCCAACCGCGACCGTTTCGTCCTCTCCAACGGTCACGCTTCCATGCTCATCTACAGTCTGCTTCACCTCACCGGCTACAACCTGCCGATTGAAGCGCTCAAGAACTTCCGGCAACTGCATTCCAAAACCCCGGGTCACCCGGAGTACGGCTACACCGACGGTGTGGAAACCACCACCGGCCCGCTCGGGCAGGGCATTGCCAACGCGGTCGGCATGGCGCTGGCGGAACGCACGCTGGCAGCGCAGTTCAACCGTCCGGGTCACGATATCGTTGACCACTTCACCTACGTCTTCATGGGGGATGGCTGCATGATGGAAGGCATCTCCCACGAGGTGTGTTCGCTGGCCGGTACCCTGAAGCTGGGCAAGCTGATGGTATTCTATGATGACAATGGCATCTCCATTGACGGTCACGTGGAAGGCTGGTTTACCGATGACACCGCAGCACGTTTTGAGGCCTACGGCTGGCACGTGGTGCGTGGGGTAGACGGCCATGACGCCGATGCCATCACCCGCGCTATCGAACAGGCGCACGCGGTGACGGACAAACCGTCCCTGCTGATGTGCAAAACCGTGATTGGTTTCGGCTCACCGAACAAGGCCGGTACTCACGATTCCCACGGTGCGCCGCTGGGTGACGCCGAAGTGGCCGCTTCACGCGAACAATTGGGCTGGAAATACCCGCCGTTTGAAATCCCCGCTGAAATCTATGCCGCCTGGGATGCCAAAGCCGCTGGCGCACAGAAAGAGAGCGTCTGGAGCGAGACGTTTGCCGCCTATGCCAGAGCCTATCCGGAACTGGCTGCCGAATTCAAACGCCGTACCGTCGGTGACCTGCCGGTCAACTGGCAGGCTGATGCCCAGAAATTCATTGAAGACCTGCAAGCCAACCCGGCAAAAATTGCCAGCCGCAAAGCCTCGCAGAACGCGCTGGAAGCCTACGGCAAACTGCTGCCGGAATTCCTCGGTGGCTCTGCCGACCTGGCACCGAGTAACCTGACCATCTGGTCCGGTTCGGTTTCGCTGGATAAAGACCCGGCGGGCAACTACATCCACTACGGGGTGCGCGAGTTCGGCATGACCGCCATCGCCAACGGTCTGGCGGTGTACGGCGGCTTCCTGCCGTATACCGCAACCTTCCTGATGTTTGTGGAATATGCCCGTAACGCGGTGCGCATGGCCGCACTGATGAAAGTCCGCAGTATCTACGTCTATACCCATGACGCCATCGGTCTGGGTGAAGACGGCCCGACGCACCAGCCGGTAGAACAGCTGGCCAGCCTGCGCGTGACGCCAAACATGAGCACCTGGCGTCCGGCGGATCAGGTAGAAACCGCGGTGGCGTGGAAATACGCCATCGAGCGCAAGGATGGCCCGACGGCGCTGATCCTGTCGCGTCAAAACCTAGCCCAACAGGCACGCACCACACAGCAACTGGCGGACGTGGCGAAAGGCGCTTACGTGCTGAAAGACAGCGACGGTCAGCCAGACCTGATCCTGATTGCTACCGGTTCAGAGGTAGAGCTGGCGGTTGCCGCCAGCGACGTGCTTAGCGCGCAGGGTCACAAGGTACGCGTGGTTTCCATGCCGTCCACTGATGCGTTTGACAAGCAGGATGCGGCCTACCGTGAAGCGGTGCTGCCGAAAGCGGTGAGCGCCCGCGTGGCGATCGAAGCGGGGATTGCAGACTACTGGTACAAATATGTTGGCCTGAACGGCGCGATTGTTGGCATGACGAGCTTCGGTGAATCGGCTCCGGCAGAAAAACTGTTCGAGGTGTTTGGCTTTACGGTGGATAACGTGGTGGCAAAAGCCAGCGCGTTGCTGAAGTAAGTCTTAGACAACTGAAGCCCCGTCATCTTCGGCGAAAGCCGGGGGGCTCGTGAGAATTAACGCGTTTCGCCTGTCAGAGATTCCCGCTTGCGCGAGAGTGACGGTGGTGCACGGGAATGACGGAGATAACGGAGATGCTGGGAATAACCATTTTCAGCGGGCTTGTTATCACCCTAACAGCGTCTTATCGACTCCGTTTTTTTATGCCTGTTTTACTTCCCCAGTTGTCGGGAGATATGGGCAGCAGTGCGGCACAGCGGATCGATAATCCACTGTAGCTTTGCCGGATCGATATCCAGCACCGTGCCAACCGCACTGATGGCGGCAATGATCTGTCCGCTGCTGTCGGTTATCGGCGCGGCAAGGCAGCGAATATTGACGATATCTTCTTCATTATCAAACGCCCATCCCTGTTGACGTACACTGATGAGATGCTGGCGATAGGCTTCTGGCGAGGTGAGCGTGCTGGCAGTTTTCGTTTGCCAACTGATATGGCTAAGCTTTTTTTCTAAAGCCTGTTCCGGTAACCAGGCAAGCAACACCTTGCCCAGTGAGGAGCTGTGTAGTGAAAGGCGTTTTCCAACCTAGGTGTTGACTTGGATGCTGCTGTTGCCTTCAACCTTCAAAAGATAAACCGCTTCGCTCCCTTCCATCACGCCCAGATGGCACGTCAATTGAAGCTCCTGTGCTAACGCTTTCAACGCGGGCAGGGGAAATTCTTCAATGCGTCGTTGATTTGCTGCGATGGTACCCAGTTCAAACAGCTTCAGCCCCAGAATATATCCCCCCTGCACGTGTTGCTGCTGTAATGCACCCAGTTGGCACAGCGTGGTGACCAGATGGTGGCAACTGCTGCTGGGAAGTCCCAGCCGATCTTTTATCGCTGTTAGGTTAAGTCCCGATTTCTTGGCAATCAGATTGAGTATCGCAAACCCTTTGGTCAACGCCGGTGCGGTGGATTTTGTCACGAGAGAAAGGGCATCGCTAGCGTCAACAGGTGCATTTGCTTCTGGGTTGTCAGCTGCATTTTTCTCAACGATTTGAGACGTCACGCAGGTTTCTGGCTTTTTTTCATCTTGTGCACCTTATTGTTGACCACTATACTGACTTTAAATTCCATATATAAAAAATTATTTCCGTATGTGGAAAATATAGCGAGCGGATAGGATGCTGTCAACACATTAGATAGCGCTTGTTACACGCTGTCAGCCATTCGCTACAGAAAGTGATATCGGGATACCGTTTTTTTAGATCCAAGGTGATGCTCAGCTAGGGTTCACACCAGTGAAAGCAGTTATAGCCAAGCGACTTAATTTTGATTACACCATATGGACTGAGAACAAAATCTCTGTATCGCAACCACTCTCTCTTTTTTTGCTTTTTGCTTGTGCCCATTTATGCTCAATGGGGTTAAGAGCTGGCGAATATGTAGGCAAATGCTCCACCATATACCCTGCATCGATGATGACTTGTTGAATATTATGTTTTTTGTGAAAAGTTGCATTGTCCATCACGATTACCCTGTTTTTAGGGAGTACTGGGATAAGGACTTGTGTGACCCAAGAATAGAAAACATCGCTGTTAATATTGATATCAAATAATCCAATAGCAAACAGCGTTGTGCCTAATAAAGCGCCGATAACATTTGTTCTTCCCTTGTCTCCCCCGTTCTTCAGGCCAAAACACCGTTGACCTTTTGGGGAATAGCCGTGAGTCCGTGGGGTATCGTGTGGAAAACCACTTTCATCAATAAAAACAATAGGTTTGCCTTCTTTTTCATGCTGTTGTATTTTTTGTTGAAATGCTTGCCGGGCGCTTTCGTCGGCTTTCGGATGACGTAGCGTTTGCAGAACGGGCGCTGGAAGCTATCAGACACCAGCGCATCCCCCATGAACTCACCACGCTGGATGAAAAAGTCGTTACCGCCAGCGCTGGCGTCTAGCTTTTTGTGAGAACAACACCTGCTCAGGCACCGGAGAGCGTGATTATTCGTGCAGATAAAGCATTGTATCAGGCCAAGAGCAAGGGCAGAAATCGCGTTGAAATTGCGACAGAATAGGCCAACAGCGGTCAGGTGCGGACGAATTTATATTGATACAGTGCCTGACAGCGCGCGTCGCTTCTGACAAAATAGCGCCATCCCCCGTAGTTTTATTTGATGGATTTCCAGAGAGATGGCAGCAAAGATTATTGATGGTAAAACGATTGCGCAGCAAGTGAAGGATGAAGTTTGTGCGCGCGTCAAGCAGCGCTTGGCCGAAGGCAAGCGTGCGCCAGGGCTGGCTGTTGTGTTAGTCGGCGATAATCCCGCCTCACAGATCTACGTCGCGAGCAAACGTAAAGTGTGTGACGAAGTGGGCTTTATCTCTCGCTCTTATGACTTACCTTCCAGCACCTCGGAAGCCGCGCTGTTGGCTCTGATCGACGAACTGAATGCCGACAACAGCATTGATGGTATTTTGGTTCAGTTGCCGCTGCCCGAAGGCATTGATAACACCAAAGTCATCGAGCTCATCGCACCCGATAAAGACGTGGACGGCTTCCACCCTTACAACGTCGGTCGCCTGTGCCAGCGCGACCCGCTACTGCGTGCCTGCACGCCGCGCGGCATCATCACGCTGCTGGAACGTTACAACGTGGACATGCTTGGCTTGAATGCCGTGGTGGTGGGTGCCTCCAATATCGTTGGCCGTCCGATGAGTCTGGAACTACTGCTGGCAGGTTGTACCACCACGGTGACCCACCGTTTTACCAAAAACCTGCGTCAACACGTTGAGCAGGCCGACTTGCTGATTGTTGCCGTTGGCAAGCCAAGCTTTATTCCCGGCGAGTGGATTAAACCGGGTGCCATCGTGATCGATGTTGGCATCAATCGTCTGGACAGCGGCAAAGTGGTGGGCGACGTGGAGTTTTCCGTCGCACAGGAGCGCGCGTCGCTGATAACGCCGGTGCCCGGCGGTGTTGGCCCTATGACCGTTGGCACCCTGATTCAAAACACGCTGCAATCCTGCGAAGAGTACCATGACGGCAACGCGTAACAGCACGGGTATACAGTTAACGCATAAACATCACGTTAACATCGCGCTCTCAGGCGCGCCTTTTTCTTTCTTACAGCAGGATGTTATGGAAACTTTTCATCTCGATAAACACCCGCACGTTGAACTGTGCGATCTGCTTAAACTGCTTGGCTGGAGTGAGGGCGGCGCTGCCGCCAAAGCCGCGATTGCTGACGGTGGCGTTAGCGTTGACGGCCAGGTCGAAACGCGTAAACGCTGCAAGATCATTGCTGGTCAGCGGGTCAACTTTGACGGGCAATCGGTAAATGTCGTGCCCTAAGCAACAACCAGTAGTCTGATCCAATAAAAATCGCCCGAGAAGGTTTACCGTCGCGGGCGATTTTTAACACGATACCACTAACAATAGCGTTATTTACGGCGCCATGTCGTGCCCTGCGGACCGTCTTCTAACACAATCCCTATTTCTGTCAGGCGCGCACGCGCTACATCCGCCAGCGCCCAGTCTTTGGCCTGACGCGCGTCATTACGCTGCTGAATCAGGGCTTCGATCTCTTGCACTTCATCACCATCCGCTTGAGAACCGCTTTGCAGGAAGGATTCCGGGTCTTGCTCCAACAGCCCCAGAATGCCCGCCAAACGGCGCACCGCGGCTGCCAGCGCATCTGCCGCCAGCGCATCTTCCGCTTTCAGGCGGTTCACCTCACGTGCCATGTCAAACAGCACCGAGTAAGCCTCTGGCGTGTTAAAATCATCGTCCATCGCCGCGCGGAAGCGCGTTTCAAACGCGTCGCCACCTTGAGCCGTCGCCGCCGGATCGGTGCCGCGCAACGCAGTGTACAAACGCTCTAAAGAGGCACGCGCCTGTTTCAGGTTCTCTTCACTGTAATTCAACTGGCTACGGTAATGGCCCGACATCAGGAAGTAACGCACGGTTTCAGCGTCGTAATATTTCAGTACATCGCGTACGGTGAAGAAATTGTTGAGCGATTTAGACATCTTCTCGCGATCGATCATCACCATACCGGAATGCATCCAGTAGTTGACGTAAGGGCCGTCATGGGCGCAGGTCGACTGAGCAATTTCGTTCTCATGGTGCGGGAACATCAGATCGGAACCGCCGCCGTGAATATCAAAGTGCTCGCCAAGCTGTTTGCAGTTCATGGCAGAACATTCGATGTGCCAGCCGGGACGACCTTCCCCCCACGGGGATGTCCAGTGCGACTCGCCTGGTTTCGACATTTTCCACAGCACAAAATCCATCGGATTGCGTTTCACTTCCGCAATCTCAATACGCGCCCCCGCTTTCAACTGTTCCAGATCCTGGCGAGAAAGCACGCCGTAACCCGGCGCGCTGTCGACAGAAAACATCACATCGCCGTTGTCTGCCACATAGGCATGTTTGCGTGCAATCAGCTGCGCCACCAGTTCAATAATTTCGGCGATATGGTGTGTAGCACGCGGCTCTAGATCGGGACGTAAAATGTTCAACGCATCGAAATCAGCGTGCATTTCGGCGATCATGCGCGAGGTCAGTTGTTCGCAGCTTTCTCCATTCTCTGCGGCGCGTTTGATGATTTTGTCGTCTATGTCCGTTACATTGCGCACATAATTGAGCGAGTAACCCAAATAGCGCAAATACCTGGCAACCACATCGAAAGCCACAAAAGTACGCCCGTGACCGATATGACACAGGTCATACACGGTAATGCCGCATACATACATGCCCACGTTACCGGCATGAATGGGGTTGAATTCCTCTTTTTGGCGACTCAGCGTATTAAAAATCTTTAACATCAAAACATTCCATGATATTCGCGGGAGAAGTGGAGTATGCGCAGCAAACGGAACACCGCCGTTGAGGCGGGGTCAGCAAGCCCAGCAGCGTATTGAAACCTGAACTTCGAGCTATTGCAAGACTGAGACAACGTAATAGGAAGATAATTGATAAGGATTAAAAAACAGAAACCCGGCAATGGCGCGCCGGGTCTCATGTTACTGCTTGCAAACCGAAGAAGCGTTAGCGCAAATTCGGATTACTCATCACGGAGTATTTCCCGCTGCCCAGCAGCGCGATAGCCAATGCAGCGAAGAAGAACACCGCAGTCGGTTCAGCGCCCCAGGCACCGGTTTTCGCCAGCGAAACAAAACCCGCTGGTGCAGCCAGAAGTTGCGCAACCACCATGGTACCCGCAACCACTAAGGCAGAAGGACGTGTCAGAATGCCGAGAATCAATAAGATGGGGGCAACGACTTCACCCGCAAAGACACCATACGCGATAAACGTCGGTAATCCCGCATTTGTCAGCATACCCGCGATGGCACCAACCCCATCGACCATTTTGTGCCATCCATGAAAAATCAACAAAATTCCAAAAGCGAGACGCAGCAGCAGTTTGCCTGCATCGGGTTTATCCAGTACACGATTGATTAAGCCCAGCATGATTCACCTGTTAGGCTGTGTCCCTTAATTGCGTAACCGGCGGTAAAACAAGCGGATGCAGCCCAGTTTCACCATTGCTAGATATTTTCTTGCCATTTTTTCATAACGTGTGGCGATCCGTCGATATTCCTTTAAACGGCCAAAACACCTTTCCACAACGTTGCGACAGCGATAAGCATCACTATCAAGTTGCGAGCGTCCATCTGAAGCCAGTTTTTCATTTGATTTTCGGGGAATAACCGTTTTTATCTCTCTTTTTTTCAACTCGTTACGTAGTGCATTCCCAGAGTAGGCTTTGTCAGCCAGTACTGCATGGCCACGACGCTTCATGCTGCCGTTCTGGCGTTGCACGCCAATTCCGTCCAGGAGTCGTAACGCAAACAGGCTTTCGTGACCCTGCCCAGCACTCAGTACGATGTTTAGCGGGATGCCGCTTCCGTCAGTCGCCATGTGGATTTTGTGCCATAACCACCTCGTGAGCGACCCAAGCTATTATCGTTGGTAATATCGAGATGTTTTTTTGAGCGCCAGCCGCACATTTGAGCGCACGGATATAGCTAAACGACTTAATTTTGATTACATTATTTAAATGAGCTATTCAATTGATTTTAGACGTAAAGTGATATCTACAGGGGAGGAAGAAGGGTTGAGTATCCGAGAAACAGCGAAGCAATTTCGGATTGGTCCTGCCTCTGTATCGCGTTGGATTAATCAAATAGCGTCAAAAGCATCGACCACGCGTCAGCGAAAGATCGATAAATCCGAGTTGATAAAAGATGTTGAACAATATCCAGATGCTTACCAAAAAGAACGTGCAGAGCGTTTTGGCGTTTGTCAGAAGGCCATTTGGCAAGCTCTTAAAAAGCTGGGATTGACCTATAAAAAAACTCTACGTCATCCGAAAGCCGACGAAAGCGCCCGGCAAGCATTTCAACAAAAAAACAACAGTATGAAAAGAAGGTAAACCTATTGTTTTTATTGATGAAAGCGGTTTTCCAGACGATACCCCACGGACTCACGGCTATTCCCCAAAAGGTCAACAGTGTTTTGGCCTGAAGAACGGGGGAGCCAAGGGAAGAACAAATGTTATCGGCGCTTTATTAGGCACAACGCTGTTTGCTATCGGATTATTTGATATCAATATTAACAGCGATGTTTTCTATTCTTGGGTCACACAAGTCCTTATCCCAGTACTCCCTAAAAACAGGGTAATCGTGATGGACAATGCAACTTTTCACAAAAAACATAATATTCAACAAGTCATCATCGATGCAGGGTACATGGTGGAGTATTTGCCTACATATTCGCCAGATCTTAACCCCATTGAGCATAAATGGGCACAAGCAAAAAAAGAGAGAGTGGTTGCGATACAGAGATTTTGTTCTCAGTCCATATATAGCCAACCGACATTATTTTGATAACAATTAGCTGTATTTTTTTGCCACATATCAGGGCATTGGCTGTAATCATTTTTAAGTCGGTTGGCTATAACGTGCTGCGTGCAGGCACCATCACGCACCAGTTCGCGCGGAAGGTTGTTTTTTATACGGCTGCCGATACGTTTGGTTAATCCGATCGGCGTGTGCTGATAGGTAAGTACCATCTCATCGCTGGTGGGGATCTCGTCAGGATAACTGTCACACCCCTGATACCATTCACAAGCAAGCGTGTCGCTGAGAGCGTAAGCGTGCGGTGCCTGTGCATCCACCAGCGCAACGATGGCCTCATGTTGCCAGCGAAAACCTTTGGCATAGGGTTCCGCCAGTTTGAGACCAATGCGCGAGAAGCGTATTTTACCAAACAGTGCGCTGAGTGCGGTGGGAAAAAGCCAAATTTCATTGTCACGCAGCCAGAGTTGTTGTTGCTCTAGGTCCCAGACTAGGCCCGCCTGATTGGCTGAAAGTGTCACCGCGTGTTTGTCTTTGCTGGTTAAAGGCGTGAAGGGAAACTTACCCACGTTAAAACGCGGTGCAGGTAACGGGGTAATGGTCGCAGTTTTGCGCAACCGCGCGACAAAGAAACCTTCACTGTTATAAACTTGTGGGAACACGTGGAGATATCCCTCTTCAGTCAACGCGTCTTCTGCGCCGGGAAAGAGGTCATCTAACGCGTCAATGGCACAGGCCTGAGGGAATGCATCGAGCAGATGCTGACACACCTGCTGATTTTCCTGTGCGTTGAGCGTACAGCTTGAGTAAATCAGCACACCGCCAGGCTTTAACGCATGAAACGCGCTGACGATCAATTCCTTCTGGGTCTGCGCCAGTTCCGCCATACTTTCCGGTGACCAGTGGCGCATCGCATCCGGGTCTTTGCGTACTACCCCTTCGCCGGAACACGGAGCATCAAGCAGAATGGCGTCGAACGTTTCAGGCAGGGCAGCACCAAACACACGGCCATCGAAGTGTGTTAGCGCGCTATTGTGTACGCCGCAGCGGCTGATATTGGCATGCAGCACCTTGACTCGGCTGGCCGAATACTCGTTAGCGACGATCCCGCCGTTGTTGCACAAACGCGCGGCAATTTGTGTGGTTTTCGAACCCGGCGCAGCGGCCACGTCCAGCACCAATGGCGATGGGGTTGTCTCACGTGACAATAACGCGCTTTCCTGCGTGTAAAACAATGCGCTGACTGGCAGCATTGAGCTGGATTCCTGCAAATAAAACAGTCCGCTCAAATGGCCAACCGTGTTACCCAATCGCAGTTGCGTTTCATCTGGGTTGATCACCCAAAATCCTTCTTTACACTAGGGGATTGGCGCTAGTTGCCAGCCCCAATCCGCGACCAGTGTCAAAAAGTCATCCACGCTAATCTTCAACGTATTCACGCGCAGACTGCGTCTTAACGGGCGCTGGCAGGCAGCAATGAATTCATCCAGAGACAAATGCGCAGGCATGATGTCTTGAATCGCCTCGAGAAACGCGGAGGGCAAAGAAGGAGAGAGGAGTTTTACCACGGTGGTAATATCTCGTTACAATAGCAGAAAAGTGCGGGTAATATTCTGATAGTGTAACACGGTGTGCGGCTGCCGTCGCTCATCACGCGACGGCAGGATCAACGCAGGCTATTCAGGAATGGCGGTGCCCCATTCACGCCACTCTTTGGGTTCTTGGCCCAATAACAGAAAATGCTTACCGGGTGTGGCAATCGGCGCTAAAGGAATCGCGGGCGGGGTGGCGAAGGCGATACCACCGCGAATAACCTGTTGGAAGGTGCCCGTTTTCAGTAAACAGCCGCCCAAGCCAAACTCTAGGTTGTAGCCGGATGCCAGCCAAAATACCGAGTTGCTGCGTACCAGATGCTGGTGTCGCTTGCTGATACGCAGTGTCACCATAACCCTGTTGGACAGCGGCCCCAGAGACAGCACAGTAACGATTCCCACTTCAACGCCGCGAAACAGCACCGGTGTTCCCACTTGCAACGCACCGGCTTCCGGCGCATCAAGCACGACATAGCCAAGCGACTTAATTTTGATTACACCATATGGACTGAGAACAAAATCTCTGTATCGCAACCACTCTCTCTTTTTTTGCTTTTTGCTTGTGCCCATTTATGCTCAATTGGGGGCTTTGTTGAATAAATAGAACTTTTGGGTAATCATCGGAGCAGATCAACACAGTTGTTTCAAAATCAGGTCTCCATGGCAAAACAAAATTTTAAAATCACCAACTGGCCCTCTTATAACAAGGCCCTCAAGCAGCGCGGTTCTCTAACCGTATGGCTAGATGAATCAGCCATTCTGCATGGACGGAAAAAAACACTACTGAACGGCGTGGACGACCGCTCCACTACTCAGATATGGCCATCACTACAGTCCTGATGATGAAACGCGTGTTTGGCCTTTCATTGAGGGCTTTACAGGGCTTTGGTGACTCGATTTTTAAACTGATTAAATTGTCGCTCCATTGTCCAGACTATTCGCTGCTCAGCAAGCGAGCAAAGACAGTGAACATCAGCATAAAAACGCCAACCCGTGGTGAAATCTCACATCTGGTCATTGATGGAACCGGCATGAAGGTCTTTGGCGAAGGCGAATGGAAAGTCCGGCAGCATGGTGCCGACAGACGCAGGGTATGGCGTAAGCTGCACCTGGCAGTAGACAGTGTGACGCATGAGATTATCTGTGCGGATTTGTCGCTCAGTGGTACGACTGATGCCCAAGCTCTACCGGCGCTGATAAACCAGACCCACCGGAAAATCAGAGAGGCATCGGCTGACGGCGCTTACGATACAGTTTACTGCTATGATGCTCTGGTGAGGAAGAAAATAAGGCCGCTTATCCCGCCACGAAGGGGGGCGCAATATTGGCAAGATCGCTACCACGAGCGTAACCACGCTGTTGCAAATCAGCGCATTAGCGGTAGTAACGATATCTGGAAAAAGAAAGTGGGCTATCACCGGCGCTCAGTGGCTGAAACGGCCATGTTCCGGTTCAAAAGGCTTCTGGGTGGTCATCTAAGTCTGAGAGACTACGATGGTCAGGTGGGTGAAGCCATGGCCATGGTCAAAGCGCTTAACCTGATCACGCTATTAGGAATGCCGAACAGTATTCGCATCACGTAACAATCGACCCGTATGGGGCGCAGTCGTTACAAGTTCTGATTTATTCAACAAAGCCGCAAATACTCCAGCATATACCCTGCATCGATGATGACTTGTTGAATATTATGTTTTTTGTGAAAAGTTGCATTGTCCATCACGATTACACTGTTTTTAGGGAGTACTGGGATAAGGACTTGTGTGACCCAGGAATAGAAAACATCGCTGTTAATATTGATATCAAATAATCCGATAGCAAACAGCGTTGTGCCTAATAACGCGCCGATAACATTTGTTCTTCCCTTGGCTCCCCCGTTCTTCAGGCCAAAACACCGTTGACCTTTTGGGGAATAGCCGTGAGTCCGTGGGGTATCGTGTGGAAAACCACTTTCATCAATAAAAACAATAGGTTTACCTTCTTTTTCATACTGTTGTATTTTTTGTTGAAATGCTTGCTGGGCGCTTTCGTCGGCTTTCGGATGACGTAGAGTTTTTTATAGCCAAACTACTTAAAAATGATTACAGCCAATCCCCTGATATGTGGCAAAAAATACAGCTAATTGTTATCAAAATAATGTCGCTTGGCTATACTGGCTGACAAAGCCTACTCTGGGAATGCACTACGTAACGAGTTGAAAAAAAGAGGGATAAAAACGGTTATTCCCCGAAAATCAAATGAAAAACTGGCTTCAGATGGACGCTCGCAACTTGATCGTGATGCTTATCACCGTCGCAACGTTGTGGAGAGGTGTTTTGGCCGTTTAAAGGAATATCGACGGATCGCCACACGTTATGAAAAAATGGCAAGAAACTATCTAGCAATGGTGAAACTGGGCTGCATCCGCTTGTTTTACCACCGGTTACGCAATTAAGGGACACACCCTAAAACAGGCTGGTATACTGTGCCGCTGACCCATGAGGAATATGGCCAGATCATCAACGTGACTCGCGTCACCATTTCCAGAATATAGCCAAGCGACATTATTTTGATAACAATTAGCTGTATTTTTTGCCACATATCAGGGGATTGGCTGTAATCATTTTTAAGTCGGTTGGCCATACTGGCACATTGGCAAAGTGAAGGGCTGATATGTCGGGAAAATAAAACGATTATTGTCCATCATCAGCTGTTTGATGATGTGTATGACTGGCTCAGTTATTTTTCTGAAAAATAACCTTTCATTACCGCGTAAAAAACACCGCGTTGCCTAAACGGGCAGATAGTTGTAAGCCAGCCACACCGAATCTTCTCACCAATAATGCTCACTGGTAATATGCCCCGGACGGCGACGCAGGTGCTTGGCCATTTCCCGTTGTTCTTTCAGGCATTGCTGGGTATCGCGCACCATTTGCGGGTTACCGCACAGCATCACATGGCTGGTTTGCGCATTGAGTGCCAACCCGACCGCCTTCTCCAACGCTCCGCTGCTGATAAGCGCCGGAACGCGTCCTGTCAGGGAGCCTACCTGTGTTTCCCTGCTGATGACCGTTTGTATCCGCAGTTTATCGCCGTAACGCTGCTGTAGCTGCTGCATCTTGGGTAAGTAGCTAAGATCATTGGCAAAACGCGCCGCGTGCACCAATACGATGTGCTTGAAACGATCCAGATCTTTCCCTTCCTCTAAAATCGACAGATAAGGGCCGATAGCGGTGCCGGTCGCGAGCATCCACAGTGTGTCGCAGTCAGGGATTTCTTCCAGAACAAAGAAACCTGCCGCCTCTTTGGTGATTTCCAGTGGCATTCCGGGTTGCAGAGCATGCAAATGCGGGCTGAGCTTGCCGTCCGGCACCGTGACCAGATAAAACTCAAGAGTGGGATTACTGGGGGCATTCACGTAGGAATAGGCGCGTTGAATGCGTTCGCCGCCAATTTCCAATCCCAGTTTGGAGTACTGGCCCGCAGTGAACGCTGCAATCGGCGCCTGAACCTGAATGCTGAAAAGGCTGTCCGTCCAATTTGTTACCTGAATAACGTTACCGGTTACCCACTCTGCCATAGTGCTGTGCTCCTGATGTTTTTCGGCCACTCAGGCCATCCCCTCACAAAACGGTGCGTCAGGGGAGAGGGCCTTTACGATACGCGATTTTTTAACAACAGTGAAACAATCAATACAATAGACGTTGTGCATTCATGCTATAGCCAACCGACTTAAAAATGATTACAACAGATACCCTGATATGCGGCAAAAAAGCATAGCTGGATGTTATCAAAATAATGTCGGTTGGCTATATTACAGCAGGAAGTCATGCAACGTGGAATCTTTGCGATCGAGATAATGTGTTGAACGAATACGCCGGATGGTGCGTGATTTGCCGCGAATCAGCAGGGTTTCGGTGGTGGCGATGTCACCCCGACGGGCAATCCCTTCCAACAGGTCGCCTTTGGTGATGGCGGTAGCCGAGAAGATCACGTTGTCATTATGCGCCATATCGCTCAGAGTGAGTACACGTCCGGCTTCGATCCCCCATTTCCGCACAACGTTCCAGCTCGCGCTCGCCCAAACGGCGGTTTTCCTCACTGTCCCCTTTAACCTAGTGACGGGCCAGCAGGCGACCTTGCATATCGCCATCCAGCGCACGAATCACCGCAGCGGAAATCACCCCTTCCGGCGCGCCGCTGATGCCATACAGCACATCGACTTCGCTGTCAGGCATACAGGTCAGAATTGAGGCCGCGACATCAGCGTCGGGAATAGCAAACACTTTCACGCCCAGTTGTTGCATCTCGGCAATCACCCCATCGTGGCGCGGTTTCGCCAGTGTAATCACCGTAAGCTGCTGTAACGGTTTGCCAATTTTGATGGCGATATTGCGCAGATTATCCGTCAGTGGCAGTGCCAGATTGATAGCATCTTTGGCCTGTGGGCCGACGATCAGCTTTTCCATGTACATGTCGGGCGCGTGCAGAAAGGTATAGCTAAACGACTTAATTTTGATTAGATTATTTAAATGAGCTATTCAATTGATTTTAGACGTAAAGTGATATCTACACGCGAAGAAGAAGGGTTGAGTATCCGAGAAACAGCGAAGCAATTTCGGATTTGCCCTGCCTCTGTATCGCGTTGGGGCTTTGTTGAATAAACATATTTTATGCTGCCCCCCCGGTGAAACGACAGATCCTCGCAACGCAAAATCATGCAGTTAGGCCTCATAAGAAAACTGTAAACCTGAGGTGACAAGCATTTTCTACCAAAACTGGCTGGAAAAACAGCATGACTCACTATTATTCAACAAAGCCCCTTTCCGGTTATGGAAGCTAGGACCACGCCCAATGCAATCAAAAATGGCAAAAACATGAACATAAAAAACTTCCTCTTTAATATCAATCTTTAAGGGACGGCTGTGTTGGCGTACCCTCATATGAACTAAAACACGGTAAGTCATTCAGGAATGCTTAGCATTATCAGGGGTACGATCGTTTGTTTGTAGTGTTCCCCTCCTGTTCCTGCTGGTTGCTGGCATGTTTTTGGAGATAAGGGTGAGAAATATCCCTATAGCTAACGGTATAATAAGTAGCATTAAGTATGTTGAAATAGCATAACCATAAATATAGTTTTCCAGACTTACCGCAATCAGAGGGAATATAAGGAACACTAGTGAGGCCTGGAAGGCATTAGCCTTTTGCTGAAGAGCAAAATAACACAAGATCCCAAAAACTCCGGCAAAAGCTCCGAGATACAGAGTAGATAATACTGAGTGCATAGAGAAGGCCGATATCTGTGGTCTTTCGAAAAACCATCCTGCCGCAGAAAGTATCAATCCTGCCAGAAAGCACGGGAGCGCATTAAACGTAATAACAGAGACAGCACAGCTTCTTTTCTTGCATTGGGTATATATTATGGCATGGATGTTCACAGCAGAAACAAGCGCAATGATTCCCTGCCAGTGGCTCTCTGTACTTGTTTTCGTTTCCTCGAGAAGAATGCCCGCCAGTGCAACTATTGCAATAGTTAACCCCATAATCTGCATTGAGTTCATTTTTTCATTCAAAAATATAACTGAAGCTATCAAAACAGCCACAGGCATATTCGCAAATATAATGGAGGCAAGTCCGGAGCTGACATAGGTTTCACCATAAATCATTAATGAGAAAGGAATGGCGAAATAAAAAATACAAATTCCAAGCTGAAATAAGCGTTGTCCGGGTGGAAATAAAAGTGGTGTTTTTCTTAACCATGCAATGCTCATTAAGAATGGTGCCGCGAACATAAATCTCATTCCGGTTGCAAACACCGGAGGGATAGTTTCAGCGGCTATCCGCATAGCCAGCCATGTGGTTCCCCAGGTCAGTGCAACTAGCAGGAATAATACCAATATCGTCACTCTGCGCATAAGATACTCCCAGTAAAAGAAATTAATTTAACTTTTTATCTGGAGAAAAATATTGTTTTATTTACTTTTTTTTCATACTTTTAGAGAAAATATTTCTCTATCAGAAGGGCGCGGTTATGCTGAGAGTTATTAGCAAATCTGGTGTATGGCGATCAGGCTACGTTCCGCTCTGATGCTTCGTGAATCTGTTCTCCATCCTTAAATTGGACGTTGCTTACAACCAGGGTCAGCAGGTCAAATCCTCTTAGTCGGTTCCAGCTTTTCTGAGCTGACTGGAGCAGCTTAAATACCATTGACAGGGTTGTTTCTCTCGAACCACCGTTCTTCGCGCCTCTGCTTCGTAGCCTCACAGTCGCAAAAGCCGATTCAATCGGATTTGTCGTTCTTATTGACGCCCAGTGCTCTGACGGGAAGTCGTAGAATGCCAGCAGTTCTTCTCGAGCTTTCTCCAGCTTCTTCATCGCTGCAGGATACTTCGCTGAAAACCTTGCCAACAAAACATCAAAGGCTTCATTAGCGGCATCGCGGCTCTCTGCTAGCCAAACCTCCCGCAGCTCAGCCTTAACTTTCGGTTGCATGGCTTTGGGGAGTGAAGCCAACACATTAGCGGTTTTGTGCACCCAACAGCATTGGTGCTGCGTGTCCGGGAATATCTTTGCCATTGCATTCCAAAAACCAAGGGCACCGTCTCCCCTAGCCAGCTTGGGAGATACGGTTAGGCCACTGCTCGCAGGCCATTAAGAAGTTCGGCCCAGTTTGCTTCTGAATCTCGATAACCATCTTCGACCGCAACCAGCTCCTTACGTCCATGCTCAGTGACGCCGATAATGACCAGCAGGCAAAGGCGATCATCTTGCCTGACATGGCTGTATAGCTAAGCGACTTAATTTTGATTACACTATATGGACTGAGAACAAAATCTCTGTATCGCAACCACTCTCTCTTTTTTTTGCTTTTTGCTTGTGCCCATTTATGCTCAATGGGGTTAAGATCTGGCGAATATGTAGGCAAATACTCCACCATATACCCTGCATCGATGATGACTTGTTGAATATTATGTTTTTTTGTGAAAAGTTGCATTGTCCATCACGATTACCCTGTTTTTAGGGAGTACTGGGATAAGGACTTGTGTGACCCAGGAATAGAAAACATCGCTGTTAATATTGATATCAAATAATCCGATAGCAAACAGCGTTGTGCCTAATAACGCGCCGATAACATTTGTTCTTCCCTTGGCTCCCCCGTTCTTCAGCCCAAAACACCGTTGACCTTTTTGGGAATAGCCGTGAGTCCGTGGGGTATCGTGTGGAAAACCACTTTCATCAATAAAAACAATAGGTTTACCTTCTTTTTCATACTGTTGTTTTTTTTGAAATGCTTGCCGGGCGCTTTCGTCGGTTTTCGGATGACATAGAGTTTTTTTATAGGTCAATCCCAGCTTTTTAAGAGCTTGCCAAATGGCCTTCTGACAAACGCCAAAACGCTCTGCACGTTCTTTTTGGTAAGCATCTGGATATGGTTCAACATCTTTTATCAACTCGGATTTATCGATCTTTCGCTGACGCGTGGTCGATGCTTTTGACGCTATTTGATTAATCCAACGCGATACAGAGGCAGGGCCAATCCGAAATTGCTTCGCTGTTTCTCGGATACTCAACCCTTCTTCTTCCCGTGTAGATATCACTTTACGTCTAAAATCAATTGAACAGCTCATTTAAATAATGTAATCAAAATTAAGTCGTTTAGCTATATCGCTCCGGCTGCCGTGAGGCAGCGGAACGTGGTCCGTTTAATGAACGGTCATGATACGAACGGGTATTGACCCAAAAACACTAGGCTGTGTCCCTTAATTGCTTGAGGTATAGTATCCATCTGTTTCTACGACACTTTTGATTATGGCTCGCTACGATCTTTCTGATGAAGCATGGGCAATCATTGAGCCCTTGTTGCCAACCGTTTTGACATCTCCGCGGGCCGGCCGTGGGCAGAACATCGAAAAATCTTCAACGGCATGTTCTGGATACTGTGTTCAGGCGCACCATGGCGTGATTTACCTGAACGTTACGGCCCATGAAAAACCGTTTATAACCGTTTCAATAGATGGTCAAAGTCTAGAATCATTAACATTATTTTCAATAAGTTACTTTCATTTCTTGATGCTCATGGACTTGTTGACTGGTCAGCCACTGCGCTGGATGACAGTAATATCCGTGCGCTCAAATGTGCGGCTGGCGCTCAAAAAAACATCTCGATATTACCAACGATAATAGCCTAGGTCGCTCACGAGGTGGTTATGGCACCAAAATCCACATGGCGACTGACGGAAGCGGCATCCCGCTAAACATCGAACTGAGTGCTGGGCAGGGTCACGAAAGCCTGTTTGCGTTACGACTCCTAGACGGAATTGGCGTGCAACGCCAGAACGGCAGCATGAAGCGTCGTGGCCATGCAGTACTGGCTGACAAAGCCTACTCTGGGAATGCACTACGTAACGAGTTGAAAAAAAGAGAGATAAAAACGGTTATTCCCCGAAAATCAAATGAAAAACTGGCTTCAGATGGACGCTCGCAACTTGATCGTGATGCTTATCGCCGTCGCAACGTTGTGGAAAGGTGTTTTTGCCGTTTAAAGGAATATCGACGGATCGCCACACATTATGAAAAAATGGCAAGAAATTACTAGCAATGGTGAAACTTGGCTGCATCCGCTTGTTTTACCGTTTGTTACGCAATTAAGGGACACAGCCTAGGCATCTGGCAAACACGCCAGCGCGTGTGAAGATGTATTTAAGGTAAGACAGTATTGTTATTATCGGTCTGACGAGATCATGGATTATCGATCTTGTCCATTTCGTCCAGCCGCACCAGCAATTTACGCATCAGCACTTCCAACTGCTTCTGCTCATCTTTTTCCAATGCTGACCAGATGAAATGCAGACTCTGGTGCTGCGGTGGCAGCAGACGATCGAGAAACGCTTTGCCTTCATCTGTCATATGCAAGTGTAAGCAACGACGATCGCTATCGTTTTCACGGCGTTCAATCCAACCGCGCTTTTCTAACTCATCGGCAATGCGCGTGGCATTGGTACGCGAAGAACCAAGTGCGGCGCTCAATTCTGATGGTTGAATACTACGTGATTCCTGAGATTCCAGCGTAATCAGTGCCATAAACAACGTTTCGTTGATGCCCTGTTCCCGCAAAATCTTGTTGCGGTGCTCCAGAATCTTGTTCTGCATGTGCATGCACAGACGCACCAACAAGATTTCCTGTTGAGGAAACTCTGGATTACGCGATGCACGCAGATTGATCATTTGTTCGATGGGTGAGAAGGAGCTGTTTTTATCGAACTCAGGTTTCTTGTCACGCGCACCACTTTCAGTGAGCCCGTGCTTGTGTACAGATGAACTATCCATTTTTATGTGAACCTCATTAATCACGATCAGTATAATAACTAAAGTTACTAATCAGGTAAACGATATTTAGTCGCATTGTGTCGTCGACTTTGTGACAGAACGTAAGTGACCTTGTGTAAGGTAACGTGAACCACTAATAACGTGCTGCTAACACAATGATATTAAATAATTCCCAATGAAAGGTATTTAAAAGCAATACCGTAACAAAACGCGCCCAACAATGTGGATATGACAATGCTGCGTGTCCGGTAGAAGCAGAGCGTGAGCGTCAGGCAACCGATGAGTGTAGGCAACAGCTTGTTAGTATTCTGTTGGATCTCTGGGACGCTGGAAACGATCAGCAAGGCGCAGATAGACGCGATGCCAATGCTGTCGAGCACCGCTCCCACTTTGCCGCGCTTGAGTGATCCAGACGCGCGGCTGCCTCCTAGACGGAGTGGCAGGTAGCGGAATAAAAAATTCACCATGCCGATCAGCACACCAATCAGTACTATTTGGCTATTCATGCGGATTTTTCCCCCTGTTGAGCCATGACGGGCGGTGTAAGAAACAGTGCAGCGGCGCAGCCGCTGCCGATACCGACTAAAATCGCGGCCGGAATGGAGAACAGCAGTAACCCAAGCAGGGCGCCACCCAGTGCGCACACCACGACCATACTTTGCCGTTTTTTAAAAGAAGCCAGCAGGAAACTGAGGAACAACGCGGGCAGCATGAAGGTAAGTGCCGCCTCGACGGCGGGGTACGCTTTCAACGGCCCATTACCGAATAACGCGCCGATCACTGTGCCGCAGGCCCAGGAAATCCAGGAGGCTGCAGCGACGCCCAGCATCCAGTTTTCACTCCAGCGGCGATTGTTTTGTGCCAGCCGCGCTGTTGCGGCGGCGAAGACTTCATCGGTCAGGCCAAACGCCCACAGCGGTGTTTTGCGCGTAGGTAGGCGCTGCAAGATTCGGTGCCGCAGCGCCGGGCCATACAGCACATGGCGCACATCCATGGCCATGACGGTAAACGCCGCCACCCAAATGGACATCCCGGCGCTGAGCAGGGCGGTAATCACAAACTGGCTGGCGCCGGCGTAAATCACGCACGACATAAAGACGGCTTCCCACGGTGAATAGCCGAGTTTGACCGCATTCAGGCCAAAAGCGAAGGCGACGGGAAGATAACCGATCACAATCGGCAGGCTACTGATCACCCCTTCGGCAAAGGTGGCGTGTGGAGAGGCGTGTTCAATCTGCTTCTCCTGCTGTTGGCTTATCATTGGCTAACCTGTCGTTTAATAGAATGGGTGGTCAATACCCTACCGATAAAAGGGCGGATGTGCCAGAGATGTGACACATCCTCATCGACGGCCCTGTCAGCCATGTTTTCGGCAGGGAATCCTGATAAGCAGCCTCAGCAGGCTCACTGCGGCACCCGCATAGCAAACGCCCGTCCAGCCTGCGACCTGATAGGTGGCCACAGACAGCAAAGAGCCCGCAGCGCCGCCGATAAAGTATAGATAAACGACTTAATTTTGATTACATTATTTAAATGAACTATTCAATTGATTTTAGAAGTAAAGTGATATCTACACGGGAAGAAGAAGGGTTGAGTATCCGAGAAACAGCGAAGCAATTTCGGATTGGCCCTGCCTCTGTATCGCGTTGGATTAATCAAATATAGTCAACCGACATTATTTTGATAACAATTAGGACTTTGTTGAATAATAGTGAGTCATGCTGTTTTGCCAAGCAAGTTTTGGTAGAAAATGCTTGTCACCTCAGGTTTACAGTTTTCTTATGAGGCCTAACTGCATGATTTTGCGTTGCGAGGATCTGTCGTTTCACCGGGGGTGCAGCATAAAATATGTTTATTCAACAAAGCCAACAATTAGCTGTATTTTTTTGCCACATATCAGGGCATTGGCGGTAATCATTTTTAAGTTGGTTGGCTATAGAGTCAAAAGCATCGACCACGCGTCAGCGAAAGATCGATAAATCAGAGTTGATAAAAGATGTTGAACCATATCCAGATGCTTACCAAAAAGAACGTGCAGAGCGTTTTGGCGTTTGTCAGAAAGCCATTTGGCAAGCTCTTAAAAAGCTGGGATTGACCTATAAAAAAACTCTACGTCATCTGAAAGGAGTTATGCTCATTTCTGGTGTACGGGGTTTCGGGGAGGGTGGCGTATCCTGCTGATTGATTTCGTGTATGATTTCAACAACATAGAGATGATACCCCATGAAAAAGTCTACCCTACAGCTCTCCGCAGAACCAGATATTGCCGCTGATCCCTTGCATGAACTCATTCGTAATGGTGTCAGGCAACTGATAGCTGCCGCCGTTGAGGTTGAGCTCGAAGCCATGCTGCAACAACATGCTGAACGCCACCTTGACGACGGGCGTCATGTTGTCGTTCGTAACGGCTATTTGCCACCGCGAACCATACAGACGGGTATTGGGGATGTTGAAATTAAAGTGCCTAAGGTCAGGGAGCGCAGCGGCAACGGAATATGCTTCAACAGCGCGTTGTTGCCGCCTTATCTGAAACGTGCAAAAAGCGTCGAAGAGTTGCTACCATGGCTGTACCTGCGAGGCATATCCACCGGTGATTTTCACGAAGCCCTGAGGGCGCTTCTCAGTGAAAAAGCTAATGGCCTCTCTGCCAGTACCATCAGCAGACTGAAACAGCAATGGCTTGAAGAGCACAGGCAATGGTGCCTGCGTGATTTAAGCGATACGCGCTACGTTTATTTCTGGGCCGATGGCATATATAGCCAAGCGACTTAATTTTGATTACACTATATGGACTGAGAACAAAATCTCTGTATCGCAAGCACTCTCTCTTTTTTTGCTTTTTGCTTGTGCCCATTTATGCTCAATTGGGTTAAGATCTGGCGAATATGTAGGCAAATACTCCACCATATACCCTGCATCGATGATGACTTGTTGAATATTATGTTTTTTGGGCTTTGTTGAATAAATAGATTTTATGCTGGCAGCCCAGCGAAACGACGGATCCTCGCAACGTAAAATCATGCAGTTAGGCCTCATGAGAAAAGTGTACACCTGAGATGACAAGCATTTTCAACCAAAACTGGCATTGAAAAACAGCATGATTACCTATTATTCAACAAAGCCGGTTCAACATCTTTTATCAACTCGGATTTATCGATCTTTCGCTGACGCGTGGTCGATGCTTTTGACGCTATTTGATTAATCCAACGCGATACAGAGGCAGGGCCAATCCGAAATTGCTTCGCTGTTTCTCGGATACTCAACCCTTCTTCTTCCCGTGTAGATATCACTTTACTTCTAAAATCAATTGAATAACTCATTTAAATAATGCAATCAAAATTAAGTCGGTTGGCTACATTTAAGCTGCTCCAGTTTGTTCAGAAAAGCTGGAACCGACTAAGAGGATTTGACCTGCTGACCCTAGTTGTAAGCAATGTCCAATTTAAGGATGGAGAACAGATTCACGAAACATCAGAGCGGAACGTAGCCTGATCGCCATACACCAGATTTGCTAATAACTCCCGAAAGCCAACGAAAGCGCCCGGCAAGCATTTCAACAAAAAAACAACAGTATGAAAAAGAAGGTAAGCCTATTGTTTTTATTGATGAAAGTGGTTTTCCACACGATACCCCACGGACTCACGGCTATTCCCCAAAAGGTCAACGGTGTTTTGGCCTGAAGAACGGGGGAGCCAAGGGAAGAACAAATGTTATAGTCAACCGACTTAAAAATGATTACAGCCAATGCCCTGATATGTGGCAAAAAAATACAGCTAATTGTTATCAAAATAATGTCGCTTGGCTATATGGTAATGGCACCGCATGTGGCGTTGTTTCCCAGTTTGGCGATTTTCCTGACCGTGCTGGCGTTTAATTTGCTAGAGGATGGTTTGCGCGATGCGCTCGACCCCAAATTACGCCCGTAGCTCAACACAAATAAAAACGGCCCCATTATCGGGGCCGCTGTGTGTTTCATGTGGCAGAAACGCTTAGAACGAGGTGCGTTTATAGCTGCGGTATTGGGGTTGCCAGAAGTTGTGCGTAATGGCCTTCGCCAGCGTATCGCTGGAGGTCACCTCTGCCACACCCTGCAGCTGCGCGGCTTTTGCTACGTCCATCGCGATACGGCGAGACACATCCTGGATGTCTTTCAGGTCAGGTAACAAGGCCCCTTCACCGTTGTTGGCAAGCGGTGAACAGTCTGCCAATGCGCGGCTGGCGGCCATCAGCATGCCATCGGTAATGCGTTTGGCACCACAAGCCAACACGCCTAAGCCAATACCGGGGAAGATATAGGAGTTGTTGCATTGAGCAATCGGGAACAGCGTATTCTTGTGCTTAACCGGTGCAAACGGACTTCCGGTTGCGACCAGTGCGGCACCGTCGGTCCAGCGGATAATATCTTCCGGACGCGCTTCCACGCGGGAGGTCGGGTTGGAAAGCGGCATCACGATAGGACGTGCGCAGTGGGTGTACATTTCACGAATGATCTCTTCCGTGAACAGACCCTGCTGACCAGAAACGCCAATCAAGATAGTCGGCTTGGCGTTGCGCACCACTTCCAGCAGTGAGATAGCGTCACTGGCAACGTCCCACTCGCTCAGCAATTCACTCTTCTGCACCAGCTTGCTCTGGAAATCGAGCAGGTTCGGCAGTTTGTCGGTCAGCAGACCAAAGCGATCCACCATAAACACGCGGGCACGCGCTTCTTCTTCGCTCAGATCTTCAGATTTCATCTGCGCGATAATTTGCTCGGCGATACCGCAACCGGCGGAACCGGCACCCAGGAAGGTGACCGTCTGATCGCGCAGTTGTGTGCCAGCAGCACGGCTGGCGGCAATCAGGCTGCCCAACGCCACGGCAGCGGTGCCTTGAATGTCGTCGTTAAAGCAGCAGATTTCATCGCGGTAACGGTTTAACAGCGGCGTGGCATTGCTTTGCGCAAAGTCTTCAAATTGCAGCAACACGTTCGGCCAGCGGCGTTTTACTGCCTGAATAAATTCTTCCACGAAGGCATCGTACTCTTCGCCGGTGATGCGTGGGTGGCGCCAGCCCATATAGAGTGGATCGTTCAGGCGCTGCGGGTTGTTGGTGCCCACATCCAGCACGACGGGCAAGGTATAAGCAGGGCTGATGCCGCCACAGGCGGTGTAGAGCGACAGTTTACCGATAGGGATCCCCATGCCACCGATGCCCTGGTCGCCCAGGCCAAGGATACGCTCACCGTCGGTGACCACGATCACCTTCACGTTCTGCTTGGTGGCGTTTTGCAGCATGTCATCGATGTTTTCACGGTTCGGATAGGAGATAAACAAGCCGCGAGCACGACGGTAAATATCTGAAAAGTGTTCGCACGCCTGACCGACCGTTGGGGTGTAGATGATCGGCATCATTTCGGTCAGGTGTGCGTCCAGCAGGCGGTAAAACAGCGTCTCGTTAGTATTCTGAATGTTACGCAGGTAGACGTGCTTCTCCATATCATTTTTGAATTCCTGATACTGACGCCAGGCGCGTTCTGCCTGTTCTTCAATGGTCTCCACGGCCTCAGGCAACAGGCCATGCAGGTTGAAGTTGGCACGCTCTTCATTGGTGAAGGCGCTACCTTTGTTCAGCAAAGGGAATTCCAACAGAATGGGGCCAGCATAAGGGATGTAGAGGGTGCGTTTGCTTTCGTATTCTAATTCCATGACTTTTCTTACTCTTCGGGTAACAGAAACGAATTTAGGTAATGACACGACATGACAGCGCGGATCTTAAATTACCCCAAAAATATGTACAGAAAATGTTAATTAAAATAGTTACACATGACTTGCGTCACAACATTTTGTCAATGCTCCCCGGTTCATCCATCATTTTTGTGCGCTGTATCAGTCGATAAAGTGCTGCTGTACGTCGGTATAGCTAAACGACTTAATTTTGATTGCATTATTTAAATGAGCTATTCAATTGATTTTAGACGTAAAGTGATATCTACACGGGAAGAAGAAGGGTTGAGCATCCGAGAAACAGCGAAGCAATTTCGGATTGGCCCTGCCTCTGTATCGCGTTGGATTAATCAAATAGCGTCAAAAGCATCGACCACGCGTCAGCGAAAGAGCGATAAATCCGAGTTGATAAAAGATGTTGAACCATATCCAGATCCTTACCAAAAAGAACGTGCAGAGCGTTTTGGCGTTTGTCAGAAGGCCATTTGGCAAGCTCTTAAAAAGCTGGGATTGACCTATAAAAAAACTCTACGTCATCCGAAAGCCGACGAAAGCGCCCGGTAAGCATTTCAACAAAAAATACAACAGTATGAAAAAGAAGTCAAACCTATTGTTTTTATTGATGAAAGTGGTTTTCCACACGATACCCCACGGACTCACGGCTATTCCCCAAAAGGTCAACGGTGTTTTGGGCTGAAGAACTGGGGAGCCAAGGGAAGAACAAATGTTACCGGCGCTTTATTAGGCACAACGCTGTTTGCTATCGGATTATTTGATATCAATATTAACAGCGATGTTTTCTATTCCTGGGTCACACAAGTCCTTATCCCAGTACTCCCTAAAAACAGGGTAATCGTGATGGACAATGCAACTTTTCACAAAAAACATAATATTCCACAAGTCATCATCGATGCAGGGTATATGCTGGAGTATTTGCCTACATATAGCCAAACGACATTATTTTGATAACAGCCAGCTATGCTTTTTTGCCGCATATCAGGGTATCTGTTGTAATCATTTTTAAGTCGGTTGGCTATATGAGTCAGACTCTCAGACAAGCCCTCGGTTAGCGTTGAACGACAACCTGCCCTATCGGTTAGAGTTTGAGACAGGGGCGCTATTGGTAAACCATTTGCAGCATCAACCAGTAGGCTGGTTTGTAGTTCATAACCGACGTCGCCACCATGCGTCATTTTCAAACGTTCTTCTTTCCCATTGTGGGTACGAAACTGTAAATGAGACCAGTCGTGAACGACGAGAGCGTATGGATGCGGGCTAAGTGCAACCTGCCGGAGAGCCAGCGAAATAATCGGTTCATTGAGCTGACTGAAGCTATAGCTAAGCGACATTATTTTGATAACAATTAGCTGTATTTTTTTGCCACATATCAGGGCATTGGCTGTAATCATTTTTAAGTCGGTTGGCTATATCAGCGATGACAACCATGACGATGGTATCCATGACTCGACTTCACCGCGCGCAGCCCTTATGATCGCGTTCAGATTCATTCATGTAACTCGCTGATTAACGATAGTTAATTTTGCCACGTTATCAGCTCTGCACAGAGATACCACGATGAAAAAGATCGTTTTAGCGCTAACCCTTGCCACGCTTGGCGCTGATGCCGTTGCAGCCGCCCAGCTGGTGACGTTAAGCCGTCAGCAATATGGCGAACGTTGGGCGTTTACTCGTGAGAAGTCCAGTTAATTTGCCGCCCGGGTAAAGCTGTTTTTGCGTTGAACAGCGGAACGCTGATGCAGTACCCGCTTAACGCGTCCGCACAGGCACAAATGAAAAATGGCCAGGTTAATGGGCAACCCATCGATGTCATTTGGCTTGACGACCCCACAGCACCGGGCAAGAAGAAAGATTTACAGCCATTCATCGAACGTGGTGAACAGCTTTGTATAGCCAACCGACTTAAAAATGATTACAGCCAATGCCCTGATATGTGGCAAAAAAATACAGCTAATTGTTATCAAAATAATGTCGCTTAGCTATAGCTTCAGTCAGCTCAATGAACCGATTATTTCGCTGGCTCTCCGGCAGGTTGCACTTAGCCCGCATCCATACGCTCTCGTCGTTCACGACTGGTCTCATTTACAGTTTCGTACCCACAATGGGAAAGAAGAACGTTTGAAAATGACGCATGGTGGCGACGTCGGTTATGAACTACAAACCAGCCTACTGGTTGATGCTGCAAATGGTTTACCAATAGCGCCCCTGTCTCAAACTCTAACCGATAGGGCAGGTTGTCGTTCAACGCTAACCGAGGGCTTGTCTGAGAGTCTGACTCATATAGCCAACCGACTTAAAAATGATTACAACAGATACCCTGATATGCGGCAAAAAAGCATAGCTGGCTGTTATCAAAATAATGTCGTTTGGCTATATGTAGGCAAATACTCCAGCATATACCCTGCATCGATGATGACTTGTGGAATATTATGTTTTTTGTGAAAAGTTGCATTGTCCATCACGATTACACTGTTTTTAGGGAGTACTAGGATAAGGACTTGTGTGACCCAGGAATAGAAAACATCGTTGTTAATATTGATATCAAATAATCCGATAGCAAACAGCGTTGTGCCTAATAACGCGCCGATAAAATTTGTTCTTCCCTTGGCTCCCCCGTTCTTCAGCCCAAAACACCGTTGACCTTTTGGGGAATAGCCGTGAGTCCGTGGGGTATCGTGTGGAAAACCACTTTCATCAATAAAAACAATAGGTTTTCCTTCTTTTTCATACTGTTGTATTTTTTGTTGAAATGCTTGCCGGGCACTTTCGTCGGCTTTCGGATGACGTAGAGTTTTTTATAGGTCAATCCCAGCTTTTTAAGAGCTTGCCAAATGGCCTTCTGACAAACGCCAAAACGCTCTGCACGTTCTTTTTGGTAAGCATCTGGATATGGTTCAACATCTTTTATCAACTCGGATTTATCGATCTTTCTCTGACGCGTGGTCGATGCTTTTGACGCTATTTGATTAATCCAACGCGATACAGAGGCAGGGCCAATCCGAAATTGCTTCGCTGTTTCTCGGATACTCAACCCTTCTTCTTTCCGTGTAGATATCACTTTACCTCTAAAATCAATTGAATAGCTCATTTAAATAATGTAATCAAAATTAAGTTGTTTAGCTATATATTCAGACGGGTTCGACTTCCCGTTGTTTTAACTGACTTTTTATGCCCTTTTCGTATCCATCCATAACTGAGCTTTGTGGCTTGTGTCGGATGAACCGCATCGATAAACAGAATCGCCTCATTGCTGGCTGTTTTCTTTAAATTCTCATAATATTCAATGAAATGCTTCTGATTTTTTTCACTGAATTTATGGGATACGCCCGCCGGTTTTTTGTAGGAGAAACCATGACGGTGCAACCACTTGTTCATCACGCTAGCGGCAGTCTCACGAGGAGCGGGATTAAGCTCCTCCACGCTAGCCAATGCGATATCACGCCCCTAGCCCAAGGGAGCATAGGTATCTACACATCTTTTGCAATATCTGCTATTACGTTGCTGCATGATCTCAACTTATCCATCGGCGGGATTGATGCCCGCCTTAACCGGCGTTATCAGCGTCTGGTTAAGCAACACATGACTCCCCCAGCACCATTGGCGTCAGCCGTTAAAGACCTTGCCTGCGCGCAGAAAACAACATTCGCCACTACTCAGGCCGTTTGGCGTTTTTTTAATAATGAACGTATTAGCTTCAGTCAGCTCAATGAACCGATTATTTCGCTGGCTCTCCGGCAGGTTGCACTTAGCCCGCATCCATACGCTCTCATCGTTCACGACTGGTCTCATTTATAGAAAAGCGACATTATTTTGATAACAATTAGCTGTATTTTTTTGCCACATACCAGGGCATCTGTTGTAATCATTTTTAAGTCGGTTGGCTATAACGCTGTTGGGACTGGACGATGGCGTGGCAAGTAATCTGGGCTTAGTCCTAGTGCTGGCGCGCTTAACCACGCTCGGTGTCGCGATTTTCCTCAGCGCTCAACTGGTGAACGTGGCGGGAATTATCGGCTTTGTTGGCCTGTTTGCCCCGTTGCTGGCCCGCATGCTGGGCGCTCGTCGCTTGTGGCAACGGCTCTGGCTGGCGCCATTGTAGGGGCGTTGCTGCTGGGATTGATCGATCAAACCGTGCTGTGGCTGCTGCCGCGCTTACGCGCCACGCACCAGCCTGCGTTGGCGAAAGCCGGAGAGATTAACGCCGTAGCCCCCCGCTGGGGCAGCTGGCAGGGATAATGCTGTTGCTGGGCGCTTTGGTAATAGCGCTGATGCCGGGTAAAGGTGCACAAGGCTGGTAATGGAGCTACGGTGAGGCGCTGGCGCAGCTGTTGCCCTAGCGTTGGCCGCGCGTGGTGGCAGCACTGACGGCGGGTATGATGCTGGCGATGGCGGGCACACTGATCCAGAAACTGACGGCTAACCCGATGGGCAACCCGGAAGTGTTATAGCCAACCGACTTAAAAATGATTACAACAGATGCCCTGATATGCGGCAAAAAAGCATAGCTGGCTGTTATCAAAATAATGTCGATTGGCTATACAGTTTCGTACCCACAATGGGAAAGAAGAACGTTTGAAAATGACGCATGGTGGCGACGTCGGTTATGAACTATAACCAAGGGAGAATGGCTTATCGCCGAGGCAATCAACATTCACCCTGCTGAAATCTGGCCCAGCCGTTACTACGATCCAAAAAGTAACATGCTGATTGATAGGAAAAAACTTATCAGACCTGACGATCCTCACACAAAATCCTGATATAAAAAAGCCGGAGCACCTTCTCTCCGGCTTATCACCATCTGGCGTTAAGACACCGATTAACCGCGTACTGAGCCACTCACAAAGGATTCGCCCAATTCGATATCCTGTCTCAGGGTGCCCAACATGTTATCCAGAGCCTGTTTTTCAAACGGGCTCAGTGCGCCAATGGACTTACGTTCAACGATGCCGGATTTGCCCAGCAACAGCGGCTGTGCGAAGAAACGGGCATGCTCGCCGTCACCTTCCACATAGGCGCATTCCACAACCCCATCGTCGCCTTGCAGAGCGCGTACCAGAGACAGCCCAAAACGCGCCGCCGCCTGACCCATAGAGAGGGTTGCCGATCCGCCACCGGCCTTGGCTTCCACCACTTCCGTGCCCGCGTTCTGGATACGCTTGGTAAGATCCACCACTTCCTGCTCGCTGAACGTTACACCAGGAATTTGTGACAACAGGGGAAGGATCGTCACACCAGAGTGCCCGCCAATCACAGGGACTTCAACCTCTTGCGGCAACTTGCCTTTCAGTTCCCCCACAAAGGTATTGGAGCGGATAATATCCAGCGTGGTTACGCCGAACAGCTTGTTCTTGTCATACACACCGGCTTTTTTCAGTACGTCCGCGGCAATCGCCACCGTCGTGTTAACCGGGTTGGTAATGATACCAATGCAGGCTTTCGGGCTGGTACGGGCAATCTGTTCAACCAGATTGCGCACGATCCCCGCATTCACATTGAACAGATCGGAACGGTCCATGCCCGGTTTGCGAGCGACACCGGCCGAGATAAGAACGATGTCCGCGCCGAGCAGTGCAGGGGGGGCGTCTTCACCGCAAAAACCTTTGATGGATACTGCTGTAGGGATATGGCTCAGATCAACGGCGACGCCCGGCGTTACCGGAGCAATGTCATAAAGAGATAATTCTGAACCTGAAGGAAGCTGGGTTTTGAGCAGGAGCGCGAGAGCCTGACCGATACCGCCTGCTGCTCCGAGAACTGCAACTTTCATCCTAAACTCCTTATTATCGTAAAAGTAAAAATGCCGTGAATTTGTGCAATAAACCGCCAGACATGAATAAAATCAGGAGGTTTAAACGGCTTACCGAACGGATGTCGGCAATGCCGAGACCTCGATATCAGGTCATGAAAAAGAAAAAACTATGTCATTAATAATAAATCAAAATCTGCCGAGTGATTTGTAAGGTAAGTAAAGTTATAAGTAAGTGAGTAAATAATGCAACGCGCATCACGTTCAGTACGATGGCGGCTACATTACACTGAACCGCAGCCAGTAAACAACCTCATTCTGATAACATTTGATTCACTTTTATGGCTTTGTTGAATAATAGGTAATCATGCTGTTTTTCCATGCCAGTTTTGGTTGAAAATGCTTGTCATCTTAGGTGTACACTTTTCTCATGAGGCCTAACTGCATGATTTTACGTTGCGAGGATCCGTCGTTTCGCTGGGCTGCCAGCATAAAATCTATTTATTCAACAAAGCCCACTTTTATGTGACTAAAGGCTCATTTTTTTTTATCGATTACGTCGTTTAAACATTTTGGCGCAATTATAGCTAAACGACTTAATTTTGATTACATTATTTAAATGAGCTATTCAATTGATTTTAGACGTAAAGTGATATCTACACGGGAAGAAGAAGGGTTGAGTATCCGAGAAACAGCGAAGCAATTTCGGATTGGCCCTGCCTCTGTATCGCGTTGGATTGATCAAATAGCGTCAAAAGCATCGACCACGCGTCAGCGAAAGAGCGATAAATCCGAGTTGATAAAAGATGTTGAACAATATCCAGATGCTTACCAAAAAGAACGTGCAGAGCGTTTTGGCGTTTGTCAGAAGGCCATTTGGCAAGCTCTTAAAAAGCTGGGATTGACCTATAAAAAAACTTTATGTCATCCGAAAGCCGACGAAAGCGCCCGGCAAGCATTTCAACAAAAAATACAACAGTATGAAAAAGAAGGTAAACCTATTGTTTTTATTGATGAAAGTGGTTTTCCACACGATACCCCACGGACTTACGGCTATTCCCCAAAAGGTCAACGGTGTTTTGGCCTGAAGAACGGGGGAGCCAAGGGAAGAACAAATGTTATCGGCGCTTTATTAGGCACAACGCTGTTTGCTATCGGATTATTTGATATCAATATTATAGCCAAGCGACATTATTTTGATAACAATTAGCTGTATTTTTTTGCCACATATCAGGGCATTGGCTGTAATCATTTTTAAGTCGGTTGGCTATAATCATGCGCTTTATTGCGTCTTTATAATAGTCCCTGATAGCAAAAAAAGCCCGACATAATGCATGCGGGCTTTATGAGGTGAGTGTGTGTTGATGAATCTTCCTGATCTACTATTTGCCTTTCTTGATGTGCTGCATCAAGCGCTTACACTTACGCAACTGATTGGGCGTGAGGGTATTGCGCTTCTCGGCAAAGGGGTTTTCCCCCTCTTTGAACTGAATGCGAATCGGCGTACCCATCACGTTCTGCGAACGACGATAGTAGTTCATCAGGTAGCGTTTGTAGGAATCCGGCAGATCTTTGACCTGATTGCCGTGGATCACCACAATCGGCGGGTTGTACCCCCCGGCGTGAGCGTATTTCAGCTTCACGCGGCGGCCATGAACCAGCGGCGGCTGGTGATCGTCAATGGCCATCTGCATGATACGCGTCAACAGCGAGGTGTTCACACGCTTGGTAGCGCAGGTATACGCTTCGTGTACCGACTCAAACAAGTTACCGACGCCGCTGCCATGCAGCGCAGAGATAAAATGCACGCGCGCAAAATCGATGAACCCGAGACGCAAGTCGAGCATGTCTTTCACCTGCTCTTTGATCTCTTGCGACAGCCCATCCCATTTGTTCACGGCGATAACCAGCGAACGTCCCGCATTAAGAATAAAGCCCAACAGCGAGAGATCCTGATCGGAAATGCCGTCGCGCGCATCGATAACCAGCAGTACCACGTTGGCATCTTCGATCGCTTGCAGCGTTTTGATCACCGAGAATTTTTCGACGGTTTCCGTGACCTTGCCACGTTTACGTACGCCAGCGGTGTCGATCAACACATACTCGCGGCCATCGCGCTCCATCGGAATATAAATGCTGTCGCGGGTAGTGCCCGGCATGTCATACACCACCACACGGTCTTCGCCCAGAATACGGTTGGTCAGGGTGGACTTGCCCACATTGGGGCGACCGACGATAGCCAGTTTAATGGGCATACTTTCCGGATCGAAGTCATCTTCGGTGTCCTCTGGCTCACCGGTATTTTCGCCTAACTGTTCCCCCCAATAGGCAGCGTTAGCCTCTTCTTCCGTCAGTTCAACCGGTTCATCTTCCTGCTTGGCGTAAGGCAGCAACACGTTTTCCAGCAACGAGGTAACACCGCGCCCGTGGGAAGCCGCCATGGGATAGACCTCACCCAGCCCCAGCGAATAGAAATCCGCCATCGCGATATCCGCATCCACGACATCAATTTTGTTGGCGACCAAGAAGGTGGCTTTCTCGCGGCTGCGCAAATGCTGTGCGATGCCCAGATCGGCAGGCATCAGGCCGGCGCGCGCATCCACCATAAACAGCACGATATCCGCTTCTTCAATGGCGAGCAGCGACTGCCCTGCCATACGGGTTTCCACGCCCTCTTCCGAACCGTCGATACCACCGGTATCAATGATAATGAACTCCTGCCCTTCAACTTCCGCCCGACCGTATTTACGGTCACGCGTCAGCCTAGGAAAATCCGCCACTAGGGCGTCACGGGTACGCGTCAGGCGGTTAAACAGGGTAGATTTTCCCACATTCGGGCGCCCAACGAGCACGACGACAGGTATCATTTCACAACCTCATTTATTATATTTCAATATATTACAGCAAATCGACTCGCTGACATTTAAAAAGACGAAACGGCCCCTGATGCATTCAGGAGCCGTTTCAAGGCTCACCCCGTCTGCGCGGTGCAGCCCAAATACATTCTGTTCTCTAGCGGGTAAACGCGTATACGTCGCCGTTCTTGGCCTGAATCAACAGCTTGTCGCTAGCCACCACCGGGTCGCTCAGGAAAGCGGAATTGTCCACTTTATGCTGCGCCACGAAACGACCATCCGCAGTATTGATCCAGTGCAGATAACCTTCGGAGTCCCCCACCACCAGATAGCCATTATACAGCACCGGTCCGGTCAGGCTACGGTGCAGCAGATCGCTTTGTCGCCACAGATTCACACCGCCATTGGTGCTGAGAGCGACCACGCGATCGTTTTGATCCACGACGTAGATACGATCGCCATCGATGACAAAATCCTGCACGCTGCCCAGTTCGCGTTTCCACACGATCTGGCCAGAGCGCAGATCGAGCGCCGTCATGTTGCCGTTATAGCCGAGCGCATACACCAGCTCACCAGCCACCACCGGCGTCGTATCCACATCGTTCAAACGATCGATTTCGGTCGCACCGCTCGGTTGAGAAATGCGCTGCTGCCAAATCAGTTGCCCCTGGTTGATCAGCACTGCATTTACACGACCATTGTCACCGCCGACAATAGCAGCACCAAACGCGGTGGCAGGCGCAGATTCACCGCGCAGCGACAGCGTCGGGATATCCAAGTTTACGGTCCATTTAATGGTACCGTCACTTTCATTTAGCGCTTGCAGCATACCGTTGCTGGTGTGAACCAGCACCACGCCATCACTCACCACCGGGCGTGATAATACTTCACCCGCTGCCGTGGCTTGCCATGCAAGGGTACCGTCTGCCGCATTAAGCGCAAATACCTCTGCGCGCTCACTGCCGACATAGACACGATCGCCAGAGACCGTCACACCGCCGGAAAGCAGCGCGGATTCACGCGACGAGAGCAGCCCACGTTTGGTAGAGAGATCGGCACGCCACAGCTCTTTGCCGTTCGCCAAGTCCATCGCCTTCACCAGACCTTTACGGTCGGCGGCAAAAACGTGATCGCCCTGCCAAGCTGGACGCAAATTGGAGTAGTGCCCATCAAGACCGCTCCCCACAGAACTGCTCCAAACTTTGGTTGGCGTAAACTGATTCTCAACCTTGGGCAGCGGCGACATGATTACCACGTCTTCTTCACCGCTAAACAGCGAACATCCACTCAAAAAAGCCAGAGAAAGCATTCCAACCACAAGTGTTTTACGCAATTGCATGACGTTCCTCTTAGCCCGGCAGATTATTTAATTTCATACGCAGCAACGCCTGCAATGCCTGTGGCGGATTCGCCGCCACCCCTTTATCGTATGCCGCACGCGCAGCCGCGTTATCGCCTTTGCTCACCAAGGCATCGCCGCGCACATCCGCCACCATCGCAGCCCATCCCGGCTGTGTGATGGTATCTAGCGTTTTCAATGCGTCATCGGCTTTACCCTGCTGCACCTGAACGCGCGCCAAACGCAGCGCGGTCAATGCTTGCAGATCGACATCTTTGGTTTGCGTCAACGCTGTGCGCAATTGGGTTTCCGCCTGAGCGAACTCCCCTTTATCGGCGTGATAGCGCGCCAGTTGCAAGGAAGACAACACGCCATAGCTGCTCTTATTCTCAGCCGAGAATTTTTCCGCCGCCGAAACGCCCGCCGCATCACCTTTCGCCAATGCTTCACTGGCCTGCTGGTAAGCCAACGAGGAAGACATGGCCCCTTCAGACTGATGATTCTGCCAGTAACGCCACCCGACCAGGGCACCGATACCGAGCACAATCCCCACCACCAACGCTTTACCGTTTTCAATCAAAAAGCGGCGCAACGCATCAACTTGCTCATTCTCAGTGGTATAGACTTCCACGGTGTCTCTCTCCTCAACCCAGTAACGTTGCCAGACGCGCGGCAACGTCCGCCTGCGCCAATGTATCCTGCTCACCGCTGCTCAGATTTTTCACCACCACCTGACCGGAAGCCACTTCGTTCTCGCCCAGCACCAGCGCAATACGAGCGCCCCATTTATCCGCGCGAGCAAACTGTTTCTTGAAATTTCCGCCGCCATAGTTGGTCATCAGTTTCAGCTCAGGCAGCGCATCACGCAGTGTTTCAGCCAGTTGCATGGCCGCTGACTGCGTGCCAACGCCAGAGGAAATCAGATACACCTCAACGCCAGGCAGTGCGGTGAAATCAGGGTTAACCAACTGCACTAACAGCACCAAACGCTCCAGCCCCATGGCAAAACCGACAGCAGGTGTGGCATGCCCACCGAGCTGTTCTACCATGCCGTCATAACGGCCGCCCGCGCACACCGTGCCCTGCGAACCCAGACTGCTGGTGACCCACTCGAACACAGTGCGGTTGTAATAATCCAGACCACGCACCAACCGCGGATTCACCGTAAATGGGATACCCGCTTGCGTCAAAAGTTCACCCAGTTGCTCAAAGTGTTGGCGAGATTCGTCATCCAGATAGTCCGTCAACACCGGCGCATCATTGAGAAGTGCCTGCACCTGCGCGTTCTTGGAATCCAATACGCGCAGCGGGTTGGTGTACATGCGACGCAAGCAATCTTCATCCAACTGATCTTTGTGTTGTTCCAGAAACGTGATCAGCGCATCACGGTAGTGCGCCCGCGCTTCCAGCGAACCGATGGAGTTCAGTTCCAGCGCCACGTGTTCGGCGATACCCAGTTCGCGCCACCAGCGCGCACTGAGCAGGATCAGTTCGGCATCGATATCCGGCCCTTGCAGACCAAACACTTCACAGCCTAACTGATGGAATTGACGGTAGCGCCCTTTTTGCGGACGTTCGTGACGGAACATCGGCCCCATATACCACAGGCGCTGTTCCTGATTATAAAGGATACCGTGTTCAATACCGGCACGTACGCAGCCTGCGGTCCCTTCCGGGCGCAGTGAGAGGCTATCGCCGTTACGGTCGTCAAAGGTGTACATCTCTTTTTCAACCACATCGGTCACTTCGCCAATTGCCCGTTTAAACAACGGCATCTGCTCAACGATGGGCAGACGGATTTCACTGTAACCATAACTGCGGAGTACTTTTTTCAGGCTATCTTCGATACGCTGCCATAAGGCCGTTTCAGCAGGCAGATAATCATTCATGCCGCGTATGGCTTGGATATTTTTTGCCACGTCAGTTCCCTATGCGTTTTAAAATCGTTTTTTCAATGGACCCGATTATAGGGGGTTCAATGTGCTCTGTTCAACGTTAAAGCCACCGCTGGGTTTAACAGTCACTGACGACGCAAGGCTGATTATTTGTCCAGCACATTGACCGTGATGCGTTTATTTTCATCCAGCATCGCTGCTTTGGCGCGAATTTTCGCTTCCAGTTGGTCAATCATGTCGTCGTTGTCAAAGCGCTCTCTCTGGCGCACGCCATCTTCATAAAAGCCGCTTTTCTTGTTACCGCCGGTCACGCCCAGCGTTGAGACCAGCGCTTCGCCCGGCCCGTTGACCACGCAACCGATAATGGAAACGTCCATCGGCGTAATGATATCTTCCAGGCGCTGTTCCAGCGCGTTGACCGTGCCGATAACATCGAATTCCTGGCGAGAGCAGGTAGGACACGCGATGAAATTGATACCACGTGCGCGAATACGCAGCGATTTCAGGATATCAAAGCAGACTTTGACTTCTTCAACCGGATCGGCCGCCAGCGAAATACGCAGCGTGTCGCCAATGCCTTCCGACAGCAGCAGCCCTAGGCCGATAGCCGATTTGACCGCACCGCTGCGTGCGCCGCCCGCTTCTGTAATCCCCAGATGCAGCGGCTGATCGATACGCGCCGCCAGTAAACGGTAAGACTGCACGGCCAGAAACACATCCGACGCTTTCACACTCACCTTGAACTGATCGAAGTTGAGGCGATCGAGGATGTCCACGTGACGCATTGCAGATTCCAACAGCGCTTCCGGCGTGGGTTCACCGTATTTTTCCTGAAGATCCTTTTCCAGCGAACCGCCGTTGACACCGATGCGAATCGGAATGTTGTTATCGCGCGCGCAATCTACCACCGAGCGAATACGCTCTTCGTTGCCGATATTGCCGGGATTGATACGCAGGCAGTCTACGCCGTATTCCGCCACTTTCAGCGCGATACGGTAGTCAAAGTGGATATCGGCCACCAGCGGAACGTTAACCTGCTGTTTGATCAGCTTAAACGCTTCCGCTGCGTCCATGGCAGGCACGGAGACGCGAACAATATCCACGCCAACGCGTTCAAGGAACTTGATCTGTTTTACCGTGGCGTCCACATCGGTGGTTCGGGTGTTAGTCATCGACTGCACGGCAATCGGTGCGCCGTCACCAACAGGCACCTTGCCGACGTAAATGCGCGTTGATTTGCGACGGACTATGGGTGCAGGGTTATGCATTACTTCTTCTCCACATTTACAGCATCACCGGCACCTGAAATTACTCCGCTGCTAGCGTCAGACGAGCAATCTGGTTGCTTCTTACAAACCGGCTTAAATCCACCGGTTTACCTTGATACTGAATTCGCACGGCTACCGGTGCGCCGATCTTCAAGCGATAAGGCGCCTGACCGCTCAGGTTTAACACACTGCCGCTGCGCTGCACGCCGCTGTAGAGTTTTTTGCCTGTCGCATCGATCACTTCCAGCCAGCAATCGGCGCTAAAGGTCATGGCAATGGTATTGCCGTTGTCACTGACAGGCGTTGCGCTCTGTGAAGCAGCGGGCTCTGTAGCAGTAGAAGGGGGCGTGGTAACCGGTGCAACAGGCTGATGCCCATTACCTGCCTGCGCTGGCGTCACCGGCGCACCCGTAGTCGTTGCTGCATTTGCAGCAGGCGAATTCACCGACGCTGAATTCGCGGTGGTGTTTGCACCTTCCGGCGCGGCCGGCGCAATCTGCGTCAAATCGATAGTCTGTGAGCCGGTCGCGGCGAGCGGAACCGCCGTTTGACTCTCAGCATCTTCTTCCGGCGTGTTAGCCGCAGCATGATCGACCATAGAGCTGATCTCTTGCTGCTGCACCTGATAATTCTGCCACCACCAGGCACCGGTTAACCCTAGCACGATAAGCACCACCAGCCAGGTAAAAGTCATCAACCAGCCATCGCGTTTCTTACGGCTTTTTCCCAAGGCAAAGCCTTGCATTGACGCCACGTTGGCGATTCTCGGCACCACGTGTTTATCCAACGCGGGCAGCAGTTCGCTTTCCGGCAAATGCACCAGCTTGGCATAAGAACGGATATAACCGCGCAAAAAGGTAGGTGCTAAATCAGGAGAGGGGCTGCCCTCTTCGATCTCTCGCACGGTGGTCACTTTGAGGCATAAACGTTTAGCGACAGTTTGCTGTGTCAATCCCATATGCTCACGCGCCTGACGCAGACGCTCGCCAGGAGTGGCAGGGGTGGTATTTTCTAGAGTGGCTTCAGTATTCATTAGCTAAGAACTGCTGGTACTGTTTAGAGTGTGGAAAACTTCGCGCCAGCCTGTCGCCATGATAGTTACGCTCATCATCACGGCCCGCCAACGCGGCGAAACGAATCTCTAACCACAGACTCTCAGCGCTGGCTGGAAGGCTATGGTGATAAATATCCAAAAGGTGCCTAGCTTCGTTAAGGTGTTGGGCATTCAGTCGATGCCCCACTTCACTGAGCACCCTGTCGCCTTTTATCGGGTCATAGTGTAACGCCCGAACTAACAATGTGTGTGCCTCATCACATTTTCCCGCTTTGAAATGGCAGTATCCCGCGTTTTCCAAGGCCTGCGCAACATCCCGATAATCAGGATGTTGCGCCGCAGCGCTGAACTGTTTCTGCGCCGCTACATACTGCCCTAAACTACAGAGAAACGCACCGTAATTATTCATTACGCTGGCATTTTCCGGTGCCTGACGCAACGCGGTTTGATAACGTCGTTCTGCCGCACCGTACTCGCCAATGCGCTGTTCGTACAACGCCATACCCAGCTGGACACGGTAATCGTCTGGAGCGGCCTCAACGGCACTCGACAAGTTGCGCAGCGCCGCGTCAAGATCGTCTCGTTTCAGGTATGCCATACCCAGTTGCAACCGCGTAGTGACCAACGCTTCGGTCGCCGACGGGCGCTGCACCTTGGCACACCCACTCAACAGTGGCACTACGATGCCGAGCGCGAATAAAACACGACGCTGTACATACTCTTGACGTTGTAGATAATCTTGTTGAATACGAGGTGTCATCCTGACCCTCCGCTAAAAAACGGATTCCCTGTCCGCTCGCTGTCGCATCCCGCATTGTCGTTAACGCGGTAAACACCAGCAAGTATTCAGCCAATACATGCTAGCTACGCGGACGCCATCATATACCGATGAAAGGCGTTTAGCACCCTGATTCGATGCCAAATGCCATTTCGCCAAGCACATTAAGGTGTTAGACCGCTTTAACCTGAATTGGTTCACCCGTGCGTTTGGTGCGCAGCGTACGCTTAGTACGATCGACCACTTCGCCAGCCAATTGACCACACGCCGCATCAATATCGTCACCGCGCGTCTTACGCACAATGGTGGTAAAACCATACTCCATCAGCACCTTGGAGAAACGATCTACGCGGCTGTTGGAACTGCGACCATAGGACGCCCCCGGGAACGGGTTCCAGGGAATCAGGTTAATCTTGCAGGGGGTATTTTTTAAACACTCGGCAAGCTGATGCGCATGTTCGGTGCCATCATTGATGTGATCCAGCAGCACGTATTCCACCGTAACGTGCCCCTGATTGGCATTGGACTTCTCCAGATAGCGACGCACAGCGGCTAAAAAGGTCGCGATGTCATACTTTTTGTTGATGGGCATGATTTCATTACGGATATCATCCGTCGGCGCGTGCAGCGATATCGCTAAAGCAACATCGATCATATCACCCAATTTATCCAGCGCCGGTACTACACCAGAGGTAGAAAGCGTCACGCGGCGTTTGGATAAACCAAAACCGAAATCATCCAGCATGATCTCCATGGCGGGCACCACGTTGTTCAAGTTCAGCAACGGCTCACCCATGCCCATCATCACCACGTTGGTGATGGGGCGCTGACCGGTGACTTTCTGAGCACCGATGATTTTCGCGGCACGCCACACCTGGCCAATAATTTCCGATACGCGCAGGTTACGGTTGAACCCCTGCTGAGCGGTCGAACAAAACTTGCATTCAAGGGCGCAGCCCACCTGCGAGGAGACGCAGAGCGTGGTACGATCTTCTTCCGGGATGTACACGGTTTCGACCCGTTGCCCACCGACCAGAATCGCCCATTTGATGGAGCCATCCGAAGAACGTTGTTCAGCGACCACTTCCGGTGCACGGATCTCGGCGATCTGCTGTAACTTCTGACGCAGCACCTTGTTGATGTCCGTCATTTCGGCGAAATCATCGCTACAGTAGTGATACATCCACTTCATCACCTGATCGGCGCGAAAAGGCTTTTCACCAATTGAGGCAAAAAAAGCGCGCATTTGCTGGCGATTCAAATCCAACAGATTGATCTTTTCGCCGTCGGTTTTCACGACAGGTGCAGCATCGGTAGCAGTGGAGGAACAGGTGGCGGCAGACAGGGTGGTACTTTCCGCTAAAGACTGAGATTGGGACATGCTCATAATGGTAACTCTTGGCCTCGTTATTACACGTTGTGGCGCGACAGATGACGATAATATGAATAAGAAACGCCCCGGACAAACAGTGCGTGCTAATCCGGGGCGCGGCATTGTACAAAGTTTAAAACAGCGATGCTACCGCCGTCGCGTTTTTTTACGCTTGATGCGAGAAAAACCGCCACACCAGATTAACGCAGGCGCGGGCAGATCTCTTCAGCACTGAAGAAATAAGCGATCTCACGTGCAGCAGATTCCGGAGAATCGGAGCCGTGTACCGCATTTTCGGTAAAACTGTCTGCGTAGTCAGCGCGCAGTGTACCTGCCAGCGCATTCGCCGGATTCGTCGCCCCCATGATGTCACGGTTGCGCTGAATAGCGTTTTCCCCTTCCAACACCTGCACCATGATCGGGCCAGAGGTCATAAAATCCACCAAGCCATCAAAAAACGGCTTGCCTTGGTGCTCGGCATAGAAACCTTCCGCCTGCGCACGAGTTAATTGCACCATTTTGGCGGCCACCAGCGTGAATCCGGCGCTTTCAAAACGCGCGTAAATGGCACCGATGGCATTTTTGGCTAAGGCATTGGGTTTTACGATGGAAAAGGTACGTTCTACCGTCATATTGACCTCATTATGTCACACGCTAATAACGACCGGATTAAAAGAATTATCATACCAGTCAGTGAAAGTGGCGCCGATTATAGGGTGGCAACATTCCCTTGCCTATCGGCTTATATAACATTTTCTTAAAAAAATCGTATCTTTTTGTCTCGTCATTGCACACATCGCCACACGGGTGAGAAAATCCCCGCGTCATGGCAATCGCTGTGCGATCACAGTTCCCAGAGTAATTTGTTACATTTTTAGTAATTTGTTTTAAAACAATAAAATAACTAGATTCACCGCGTAATTCACTACTATTCTTTACCCGTACGCTACACCTTCTCAGGTGACACCTAACAGACGTTACCCTTAACAATAGCCACGAAGAGGGCAAAAAATGAAAAGAGCCGTTAATGCGTTGCAGAATTTCGGCAAATCGCTGTACGGTCCGGTGCTGATCCTGCCAATCGTCGGGTTGTTTATCGCGTTTGGTAATGTGTTCGGTAACGGCAACCTGGCCGAATATCTGCCTTTGCTGCACCACCCTATTATTCAGAATTTTGGTCAACTGATCGCCAAATCCGCCGTTGCCAACCTAGCCAACCTGGCGCTGGTGTTTGCCGTCGACATCCCCATTGGCCTTGCCACCCGTGACAAAGGCTATGCCGCCCTGATCGGGTTAGTGACCTTTATCATTTCCATCAACGCAATGAACATTACGCTACAACTTCAGGGCAAACTGGTGCCTGCCGCAGAGATGCGTCCTGCCGGGCAAGGCATGGTGCTGGGGGTGCAAGTGCTGGAAATGGGCGTGTTCGCCGGTATAGCAAAGAGACTTAATTTTGATTACACCATATGGACTGAGAACAAAATCTCTGTATCGCAACCACTCTCTCTTTTTTTGCTTGTGCCCATTTATGCTCAATTGGGTTAAGATCTAGCGAAATATGTAGGCAAATACTCCACCATATACCCTGCATCGATGATGACTTGTTGAATATTATGTTTTTTGTGAAAAGTTGCATTGTCCATCACGATTACCCTGTTTTTAGGGAGTACTGGGATAAGGACTTGTGTGACCCAGGAATAGAAAACATCGCTGTTAATATTGATATCAAATAATCCGATAGCAAACAGCGTTATGCCTAATAAAGCGCCGATAACATTTGTCTTCCCTTGGCTCCCAAGTTCTTCAGGCCAAAACAGGCTTTATTGAATAAATCAGAACTTGTAACGACTGCGCCCCATACGGGTCGATTGTTACGTGATGCGAATACTGTTCGGCATTCCTAATAGCGTGATCAGGTTAAGCGCTTTGACCATGGCTTCACCCACCTGACCATCGTAGTCTCTCAGACTTAGATGACCACCCAGAAGCCTTTTGAACCGGAACATGGCCGTTTCAGCCACTGAGCGCCGGTGATAGCCCACTTTCTTTTTCCAGATATCGTTACTACCGCTAATGCGCTGATTTGCAACAGCGGGGTTACGCTCGTGGTAGCGATCTTGCCAATATTGCGCCCCCCTTCGTGGCGGGATAAGCGGCCTTATTTTCTTCCTCAGCAGAGCATCATAGCAGTAAACTGTATCCTAAGCGCCGTCAGCCGATGCCTCTCTGATTTTCCGGTGGGTCTGGTTTATCAGCGCCGGTAGAGCTTGGGCATCAGTCGTACCACTGAGCGACAAATCCGCACAGATAATCTCATGCGTCACACTGTCTACTGCCAGGTGCAGCTTACGCCATACCCTGCATCTGTCGGCACCATGCTGCCGGACTTTCCATTCGCCTTCGCCAAAGACCTTCAGGCCGGTTCCATCAATGACCAGATGTGAGATTTCACCACGGGTTGGCGTTTTTATGCTGATGTTCACTGTCTTTGCTCGCTTGCTGAGCAGCGAATAGTCTGGACAATGCAGCGACAATTTAATCAGTTTAAAAATCGAGTCACCAAAGCCCTGTAAAGCCCTCAATGAAAGGCCAAACACGCGTTTCATCATCAGGACTGTGGTGATGGCCATATTTGAGTAGTGGAGCGGTCGTCCACGCCGTTCAGTAGTGTTTTTTTCCGTCCATGCAGCAATGGCTGATTCATCTAGCCATACGGTTAGAGAAGCGCGCTGCTTGAGGGCCTTGTTATAAGAGGGCCAGTTGGTGATTTTAAAATTTTGTTTTGCCATGGAGACCTGATTTTGAAACAACTGTGTTGATCTGCTCCGATGATTACCCAAAAGTTCTATTTATTCAACAAAGCCCCCAATTGAGCATAAATGGGCACAAGCAAAAAGCAAAAAAAGAGAGAGTGGTTGCGATACAGAGATTTTGTTCTCAGTCCATATGGTGTAATCAAAATTAAGTCGCTTGTCTATATTTCCCCCGAAAAGCCAAGGGCCACGGGGCGAGGGCGATTGAGCGCCCCGTGTCAGGCGCGTGCGATGTAAGATGCAAATAACCGCGGGGGTTAACGCGCACGAAACACCCACGGTACGAACAAAAAGACTTGGCCTAAATAGGCTAAGCCTGTGCGGCTATGGCTTGAATACGCTGTGCCAGCGCGGATAATCCGCTGGCGCGTGAGGCGCTGAGCTGCGCGCGCAGGCCGAGTTGGTCAAACAGGGACAATGGATCTTGTCCTAGCAAATCGGCAGCCTGTTTGCCTTCTACCGCCGTGAGCAGTACAGCCAGCAAACCGCGCACGATACGCCCGTCGCTGTCACCGTAAAAGTGCAATCGACCATCCTGTTGTTTCTCATAGCCCAACCAGACGCGATTTTCACAGCCAGACAGGGCGATAGTGTCATTTTTCAACGCGTCCGGCAGGACCGGAAGCTGTTTAGCCAGCAGGATCAATTGCCGATAACGCTCTTCCCACGAGCGGCAGGCATCGAAGGTGTGCTGTAAGGTCTCTGCAGTGATGGCACGGCCAAAAGTGTGAGCGGTGTGCTCTGTCATGGGATGTTCTGTCATGGTGTAGGCCAGTTCCATTGTTCGTCAATCAATCTCGCAGTAAATCCAACGCATTGCCAACCGCCGTCACCAGCGCGGTGACATCATGCTCGTTATTATAGGGCGCGAAAGAGGCGCGTACTGCGCCATCGAATCCAAGTGCCACGAATAACGGTTGAGCGCAATGGTGTCCGGCGCGAACGGCAATCTGCTGCTCTGCAAGAAGCGTTGCCAGATCGTTCGGATGTGCATCGGTCAGGGTAAACGACAGGATGGTCGCGTTGGGACTGCGCAGTGAGCGAAAACCGGGGAAACGAGCCAACTGCTGTTCAGCCAATTGGGCCAACCCTTGGCTATATTGATTCGCAGCGCGCCAGTCATAGCCTTGCAGCCACGTCAGCACAGCCCCTAACCCGAGCACTTCGGCAATAGCGGGGGTGCCCGCTTCAAATCGCTGAGGAATGGCCTGCGGTGTAAACCCATCAAAAGAGACCACGCTCATCATTTTCCCTCCACCGTGCCAAGGCGGCATGGATTCCAGCAGGTCAGCTTTGCCGTACAACACGCCAATACCGGTCGGGCCAAAAAGTTTGTGGCCGGAGAAGGCGTAAAAATCGATATCCAGCGCCTGTACATCAGGTGCGCTGTGCACAATGCCTTGCGCGCCGTCAACCATCACAACAGCACCTGCCTGATGCGCCAGCGCGATCGCTTTCGCCAGATCGGGTTGTCCCCCTGTCACATTAGACATCTGGCCCAGTGCCAGCAGGCGCGTGCGTGAGGTGATCAGATCGGCCAATGCTTCCAGGTTAGGCCGCGCATCCGCGCCAATCGGTAGCTTGGCGACGCGTGCACCAGTTTGCTGTGCCACCATCAGCCAGGGAATGAGGTTGGCGTGGTGCTCCGCTTCGCTGACGATGATTTCATCACCCGGCTGCAAACGAGGGCGTGCATAGCTTTGCGCCACCAGATTAATGGCTTCTGTCGTACCGCGAGTCCACACGATGCAACGCGGATCGTCGGCGTTAAGCAGGGCGGCTACCGCGCATCGAACCTGCTCGAATCGCACTGTCACCTGCTGTGCGTGAGCATGTTGGCTGCGGTGCACGTTACCGGTCTCGGAGGTGTAATACTGCGAGATGGCATCAATGACCGGCTGGGGTTTGAGCGCCGTTGCCGCGCTGTCCAGATAAACAGCGGATCGCGCGAGTGCAGGGAAATCATTACGAAAGGTTGCGGGATTGAATGCTGTCATGGTGTTCCTCTTCTGGCAGACGATCCTGTCGCATTTTTTACGGGGAAACAAGTTTTAGGACGATCCTTAAACGCATATTGAAATGATTTTGCTAGTCTTAGAAGAATAAAATAGTAATTATTGCCATTGCGATGGCTGCACTCTCTTTGACTGCCTGTTCGAGTAATTATGTGCTGCATACCAACGACGGGCGCACCATTGTCGCTGAAGGGAAACCGAAAGTGGATGAAGATACCGGAATGATCAGCTACGTCGATGCCTACGGCCACGAGCAGCAGATCAACCGTGATAACCTGAAGGAAATGGTGGAAGCCAAATAGTTTTCCCTCGGGTGTAACCTGTATCTCGATTCTCGCACTGCCATTTCGTTGCTTACTCATTCGGTAAGGCGAGTCTGAAATGTCAGCGCGGGAATTGTCATTTCTGGCACACGGAGATTTGCCGCCTGTCAGGCAAAAAAAGCACCGCTAAAAAGCGGTGCCACATAAAAATCACTATGGACAGACAGGGTAAATGTACAGGAAGTGAAAAGTAGCCTTGGCTACCATGTCTGAAAAGCAGACAATAAATAGCAAACACAACATCATAACCACAAGCCAAAAGCACTTCAGGAAACGCCTGCCGCACCTTTCGTTCCGGCTCAAGGAAGTGGCGCTAATATAGGTATTTGCTGGTGCATCCTCAACGGACAAATTATAATGTCTCGGATAAAAAAAACTAATGACTGGAACGGTGCTGCCTCCGTGCACCTCTTAGGAAAAAGAAGAACATTACCCTATGTCAAAGCGACTCCCTCCGCTCAATGCGTTGCGTGTATTTGATTCTGCCGCCGGCCACCTCAGCTTCACCAAAGCGGCGGAGGAACTGTTTGTCACACAGGCTGCTGTCAGTCATCAAATCAAGTCATTAGAAGATTTTTTGGGGCTCAAGCTGTTTCGTCGCAGCAATCGCTCTTTGCTGCTGACGGAAGAGGGGCAAAGCTACTATATTGATATAAAAGAGATCTTCTCTTCACTCAATGAAGCGACGCGCAAGTTACAGTCACGCAGTGCCAAAGGTGCATTGACGGTCAGCCTGTTACCCAGTTTCGCTATCCATTGGCTGGTACCGCGATTATCGAGTTTCAATGCGGAGTTTCCGGGGATTGATGTGCGAATTCAGGCGGTAGACCGTCAGGAAGATCGCTTGTCAGATGATGTGGATGTGGCGATTTTTTACGGGCGTGGCAACTGGCATGGGTTGCGCGTTGAAAAGCTCTATGCTGAGTATCTGTTGCCTGTCTGTTCTCCGGTATTGCTAACGGGCAAGCATCCGCTAAAAACCCCGCAGGATCTGGTAGGGCATACCCTGTTGCATGATGCGTCTCGCCGCGACTGGTTAGCCTACACCCGGCAGCTTGGCGTGCAGATCAACGTGCAGCAAGGGCCGATATTTAGCTACAGTGCGATGGTGTTGCAGGCGGCGATCCACGGACAGGGGGTCGCTTTGGCAAATAACGTGATGGCTCAGACCGAGATTGAAGCTGGTCGGTTAGTATGCCCATTTAACGACGTATTGGTCAGTAAAAATGCTTTTTATCTGGTTTGTCATGACAGTCAGGCTGAACTGGGTAAAATAGCCGCCTTTCGCCACTGGATTTTGGCGCGCGCGGCAAGCGAGCAAGAGAAGTTTCGTTTCCGCTATGACAACGCCGCACGTTGATATGTGGCGTTCGGATAATATTTGAATCGATTTACTTTGGAAAATACGATGAACAGTCGTTTTATGCTGATGTTTTCCGCGATCAGCGGGTTTGTGTTTGTAGCGTTGGGTGCCTTTGGTGCGCATGTGCTCAGCAAATCGCTGGACGCTGCCGAGATGGCCTGGCTAAAAACCGGGCTTGAATACAGGCGTTTCATACGCTGGCGATTCTGGCGCTGTCGCACCTGCGGTTTTGGGCGTTTGTCACGCCGGTTGGCGGTCTTTTCTTCCTGACCGGATGGGTTTTGATGTTGATTGGCGTGCTGCACCAGACAAGAAAGGCGAAAAGTAATGAATAAGGTAATTTTATATTGCCGCCCCGGTTTCGAAAAAGAGTGTGCGGCAGAGATAACGGAAAAAGCCACCACACATGAGGTTCTTGGCTTCGCCAGGGTTAAAGAAAATTGTGGCTATGTGATGTATGAATGCTATCAGCATGAAGATGCCGATCGCTTAATCAAAACATTGCCGTTTGATAGGCTGGTTTTTGCCCGTCAATGGTTCGTGTGCGGTGAGCTGTTGCGCGATTTGCCGCCGGAAGATCGCATTACCCCGATTGTCGGCATGCTGACTGGTGCGATTGAAGGGGCTGGAGAACTGCGCGTTGAAGTACCGGACACCAATGAAAGCAAAGAGCTGCTGAAGTTTTGCCGCAAATTCACAGTGCCTTTGCGCGCCGCCCTGAAGGAAAACGGCATTCTGCTGCCGTATGAAAAAGCAGATCGTCCTGTTATCCATGTGTTGTTTATTGCCCCGGGGCATTGCTATGTGGGCTATTCCTACAGCAATAAGCACTCGCCGTTTTACATGGGTATCCTGCGTCTGAAATTCCCTTCTGATGCCCCAAGCCGTTCGACATTAAAACTGGAAGAGGCGTTCCACGTATTCATCCCGGCTGATGAGTGGGATGAGCGTTTGGCAAGTGGCATGTACGCGGTGGATTTGGGGGCGTGCCCCGGCGGTTGGACCTATCAACTGGTGAAGCGCAGCATGATGGTGCATGCCGTGGACAACGGTACCATGGCGCAAAGCCTGATGGATACTGGTCAGGTGACACATCATGCCGCCGATGGTTTTCGTTTTGAGCCACCGCGCAACAATATCACTTGGTTGGTGTGCGATATGGTGGAGAAACCAGCGCGGGTGGCTAACCTGATGGCCGATTGGCTGGTGAAGGGCTGGTGCCGGGAAGTGATATTCAACCTCAAGTTGCCGATGAAAAAACGCTATGAGGAAGTGACACAAAATCTGGCACTGCTGAGCGAGCGCTTGAGTGAGAATGGTATCAACTACGAACTCCGTGCTCGCCAACTGTACCACGATCGCGAAGAGGTAACGGTACACGCGCGGCGCATATGGGGCGCGGTGCCGGGGCGGCGCGACGAGCGTTAAGCGCAACGCGCTTTTCTATAGCCAAACGACATTATTTTGATAACAATTAGCTGTATTTTTTTCCACATATCAGGGCATTGGCTGTAATCATTTTTAAGTCGGTTAGCTATATTCGTCATCCTCGGCAAAAGCCGGGGATCTCTGCCAGAAGAAACGCGCTACATCTGCAAGAGATTCCCGCTTTCGCGGTAATGACGGGTTAGGAGCGGGAATGACTTTTCTAGGCTGTGTCCCTTAATTGCGTAACCGGCGGTAAAACAAGCGTGTATTAGTCGCGACTAGATCTGACACTGGACCTTGAAAGGCATAGGTATCTACACATCATAAAGGGTTAAAAACCACCATAGCTAAGTGGGCAAGTTCTTCCGGGGTATAGTCTGCTAATAACGTCAAGGTATTTAGCAGGATGGATAGTCCGGCAAGCAGCGCTGGGGCGCTTTCTTTACGCCCTCGTTTTTGTTGTCGTCCGAATAATCGGCAAATTAACTGACGGGCTGCCGCATTGTCGTCTCCTTCAGCGCGTTGCAGCCGCCATACCAGCACACATGCCATGCTAGCTATCAATAACCTGCGTAGCAGGGCACCAGCGCTGAAGCCATTTTTCTACATCATGGCAGGCACCTTTCAGCAGCTTAAAAAAGGATTCAATACCCCAGCGCCAGTAATACCAGCGAGCGACTTCCGCGCTGGTGAGCTCGTTGCTAACGTTTGTGAGCAGCGTCCAGCGTCCGATAAATTTACCGTGAGTATCGGTAAGGCGAACCACAACTAATCTGAGTGTCAGAGCTACGCCTGGCTGAACTTTCACTCGCCGTCCGGTGTTCTTGTCTTTCCGCTTCGCTTTTGCTGTTCGCGTTATGATCACGGATGTTTCCCCGATCTCCATATTGGCTTTTTTCCCTTTCCAGCCAACCTGTCCGTTTGCGATAAATGGCAGATCGTCTGCAATTTCACCAATTTTACGGGTGTCACCGCCCCACTCGGCCCGATGCCCTTCCTTTCCCTGGATAAGCCAACATATTCCCTGGGAGCTTAATGTGCGCATATGCCCGATAGAGTCACCTTCACGGTCAATGAGATGAACTAACTTCCTCCCGGTATCAAGAGACTCAACGCGGGCGATATCAGCCGTCAAAGCATCCATATGAGTCAGACTCTCAGACAAGCCCTCGGTTAGCGTTGAACGACAACCCGCCCTATCGGTTAGAGTTTGGGACAGGGGCACTATTGGTAAACCATTTGCAGCATCAAGCAGTAGGCTGGTTTGTAGTTCATAACCGACGTCACCACCATGCGTCATTTTCAAACGTTCTTCTTTCCCATTGTGGGTACGAAACTGTAAATGAGACCAGTCGTGAACGACGGGAGCGTATGGATGCGGGCTAAGTGCAACCTGCCGGAGAGCCAGCGAAATAATCGGTTCATTGAGCTGACTGAAGCTAATACGTTCATTATTAAAAAAACGCCAAACGGCCTGAGTAGTGGCGAACGTTGTTTTCTGTGCGCAGGCAAGGTCTTTAACGGCTGACGCCAATGGTGCTGGGGGAGTCATGTGTTGCTTAACCAGACGCTGATAACGCCGGTTAAGGCGGGCATCAATCCCGCCGATGGATAAGTTGAGATCATGCAGCAACGTAATAGCAGATATTGCAAAAGATGTGTAGATACCTATGCCTTGAAAGGTTGAGAGTTACCGGTTTTGATATGGGTGTCTAATCCTTAAACAAAACGCTAGGTAACTCTCATGCTTCATACTAACAATCCCATTATCAAACACAAAGCCGGCCTGCTCAATCTCGCCGAAGATGATGCGCCGCGCGATATTTGAAGCCAAAACGTACGATAAATGACAAGCTACTTTTGTTTCCAACAGTGCAACAAAATTACACTCTTATTTTTCATCAGAGCCATTTTGGCCTTTTCGAGCATTCCGGTTAACTGGACAATATTTGTAAATGCTGGCCAATGACACCCCATACAGTAATGCCAGCTGTTTTCTACTATGACCGGACTCGAGTAATTTTTTAGCCTGCTCTTGCTGCGCGGAAGATAATGAGCAAGGTCTCCCCCCGATACGTCCTCTGCTTCTTGCGGCTGCTAAACCCGCTTTAGTACGTTCAACAATCAGTTCCCGCTCCATTTGCGCCAACGCACTCATCACATGAAAGAAAAAACGACCTGCGGACGTAGAAGTATCAATGGCATCCGTCAAACTATGAAAATGAATACCTTCATCTTCAAGTTTGGATATTAAAGTAATCAAATGTTTAATGCTACGACCCAGCCTGTCCAGCTTCCAGACCACCAATGTATCGCCCGATTTCAGGCATTTTAATGCACGTTTTAACCCAGGTCTCTGGTCTGTTTTTCCACTGATTTTATCCTCAAAAATCTGCTCGCAATTTGCACAAACGAGCGATTTTCGCTGTAAATCGGTGTTTTGGTCATTTTTTGACACCCTCATATAGCCTATTTTTGCCATTCCTGACCTTTTTTCACTCTCTATGAGCCTTTTAATTACTTGGTTTGGCCAAAATTTTAGCTAAATTCTCGATGTCATAAAACCTTGGTTTATTGGAAGCGGTTGTACCGATAGGTGTTCCTCTCCCTTGGCCTACCGAAAATGCCCCGTCGGATGGCTTAAATGCAACGGTGATGCTTTCGATAATGCCGCTTCCCCTTCGCTCAGTTCGACTTCCCCAAAGCCCAGACGGCGAATGACTTCACGTACCGCCCAGGGAGTACCTTTATAGCGGTGCAGTTCAATGGCGTTTTTCAGCATCGCCCGGCGGGCATCGTCGGATTCGGCCAGATCCCAGCCATTATCGCCGGTCAGCGACAGTTGTTCGGCCAGCCAGGGTAAGGCACTGGTTTCGGTCATATCCATCAGGTAAACCAGCAGCGGCGTCAGGTCAAGCTGCTGCAATCGGCCCGCTAACATTGCCAGCCACTGAAAGCGGCTATCGTCGGCTAATGGCGGGGGCAGTAAGGTCTCGTGGGCAGGGGTATCGGGTGTGATATCAGTCATTGACCACCCCCACTAACTTCAGGTCGATGTTTTCACACCAGGGCCATTCGTTTTCTTTCACCACCTGCAGGGTCGGTTGTTTAAGCTCGACGCTGTAAACCCCGTTGACCGAGAGGGTGGCCTGTATCTGGCTGGGAACGATATCACGACCCAGCTGTGCGGCCTGCTTGTCCATATAACGCTGGGCGGACTGCTTCACTTCTGCCATGACCTCGGCGCTATCGTAGCCAGCATAAACGCGGATAGCCCCTTCAATCCGGTAAGTCACCTTAACCGGCGAGGCCACCTTGACGGTATCCGTTAATGGGCGCACCTTTTCATCCGCGCATGTGCCGCTGACCAGGGCCAGCAAGGTGTCGGACGGCAGACCGGTTTTGACCAGCGGATAAAGGGCTACCGTCCCCGGTACCGGGCGCATCACCGCCACATCGCGGATATCCTGATGGGCACTCATGGCATGAAAACGGTACGCCTCGCGCGAACCGGCGTTGCTAAATGACGCGGGGGCCAGCCGGATACGCTCACGCAGATGCTCATCCTCTTCCGGATCAGCACCACCGGTACTGGGTTCGGTATTGGTCACGCTCAGGTCAGCATCGTTGATGCCGTCGAGCAAGGTGCTGATTTGCGCCGGTTGCCAGCCGTTGCCGAGTGTGCCGCGCTCGGTACAGGTGGCCGTCACGTTGGCAGTGGTGTCGCTCAGGATGACCGCCTCATCGGTGGCAAAAACAATACTGTCGCGAGCACTGACGCGCGTGCCCGCCGGAATGACCAACGGCGTGGCGGGAGGCTCTTCGAGCTGAAACCGTAGGCGGGTACGGGCTGCCGCAGCCGCCAGGCGGTATACGCCGACCAGTTCACCCAGATAGTCCAGCATCGGGGCACGCGCAAAGGCCACCAGATTCTGCTCGGCAGTATCTTGAATCGCCAGGCGTACCAGCGCCTCACGGTAGGCCATCAGGTTAATCAGCAGCCGTTCATCCTGCGCCGGATAGAGCGTCTTGCCGCTGACTTTTTCATACCAGGCTATCATTTCAGCGGTCAGCGCCGCCGCATCGGTGTTGACAAAGACCGGCTTCTTGTTGGTTAACGCCATGCAACCTCCGTCATCTGCGGCGTGCCGTCCGTTATCGGTTGCCAGCGTACCCGCAGCCAGAGATGTTCTGCTTCAGCACGCGGTTTCACCTCAAGGAGTTGCATCCGTGGCTCCCAGCGGCGCAGCGCGTCGACCGTCTCTCTGACAACATGGGGAATAGCCTGCTCGATGGGCATATCCAGATAGCGGTACAGGTTGCTGCCAAAATCGGGTCGATGCAGGTCTGCACCACAGGGCGTACCCAGTATAATGCGAATGGACTGCTCAATATCAGCCCGTCCTGAAACCCCTTCGCCGGGACGGTTCAGTGCGGGTTGCCAGTAAACGGATGTTGCATAATCATTTTTCATACCTGCAGCATGACACTGGCGGGCAACAGGGGGTATTAAAGCGCGTTAAAGCCTGCAAACGCTTATATCGGCTTGCCGGTCGGCCTGCCCTCATGACCGTTACTGTGCTGATGGTTCTCCAGCGACACCTTCCCAGCCTGGATATCTCCGCTGGCCTTGATATCGCCGTTAATATTAGCGCCACCGTCCCCGGACAGTCCGCCCTGATAAGTCAGTCGCTTTTGCACCGTCAGGTTGCCGGTCGAGAAGGTATCAGGCGCATCGAGTGTGAGCCGTTTACTCGCTTTCACCGTCGCATTTTGCGTCTGAATATGCACAGTGTCCTGGGTGGTCAGTATCAGGGTCTGGAGGGTGCCGCCGACGGCCATCACATGGGTTTTGCGGTCATACTCGACAAAGGTGCCATCGGCAAAGTCGACCCGGCGTTTATCGCGTGACGCAATAGCCGGTTGGTCGACCTGTGAATAGACCGCGCCGAGCACCAGGCCATCATCACCATAAGGGTCAAGTAACAGTTTGACCTGCTCACCGATATCCGGTAGCCAGTAGTCCTTGTTATTCTGTGTGTTGCGCTGCAGCACCTCAAGCCAGGCGGTACGCAGATTATCCAGCTCAGGCAGGCGAACGCGTACCCGAACCGTTTTCTCATCCACCGCACTCACCGTGCCCGTGGTAAATTTTATACCGCTCATCGATTTTTCTCCTGTGCAACGGGCGTTTCTTTTGCCACCACGCCAATGCTGCCGTCGGCTTTTTGGCCGATGACCATAAGACTCTGTGGCTGGCCTTGCCTTTTTTATGCGAATGAGCAATCGGCCCCTGGCCTAACTCCAGTTCGCAGGTATAGCCACTTTGCCGGTTAAGGTCATGCCGTACCGAGGTGACGAGCCACACACCGGACAGCCGACCGAAGTCCGCCAGTTGCACCGTGATACCGGCTTTTAGCCGGGTCTGACCCGGCAGACTGAGATTTGCCGTGCGCTGGTATTCATTGTGGCGGTTAAGCCCGGCACACAGCTTACCGACCGCTTCATCGCGAGTGCGTGCCCGGTTTTGCAGCTGCAGCGTGTCCGCACTGGTGGCGCGCCCTCCCTTGGCAGGGACGGTTTCCTCTGCCACCGTGCCGATGCTGCCATCGGCCAGCACGCCGACAGTGACCAGTTTTTTGGTGCGGGTGTCCTGGTATTTGACCTTGCCTTGTTGATAAATGCGATTCAGCGTATCACGCAGGGTAAAGCGGCTTACTTCAGATGGCGTCAGCGTCAGTAGCGGCGAGGCTTCGCGCAATGTCGCACGATGGGAAAACACCAGCGCCTTATCGGTCACCTTGACAATATAGCCATATTCACGCCCCAGTCGGGTGATAAACGCCAGATCGGTTTCGTTATACTGCGTCACCCGGTCGAGCGCCAAAGGCGCAATCGTACCTTCCAGTCGCAGATGCTGTTTTTTGGCTATCCGGCTGGCGATAGCCCGCAGCGTGGTGGCTTCAAAAGCCCGGTTACTGCGGGTACGCAACGCGTGGGTGACCGGGGCCGATAGCCCCCGTAACCGCACGCTGTCCGGCGGGCCGGAAAATTCCAGCTCATCCAGGGAGAACGTCCCGCACGCCAGCAGCGGTTGAACGGCCAGACCTATCGCCAGCGTCAGGCTGTCGCCTTTGCCCGGATACCAGGCCTCGCGCCAACGACCGTCACTGTCTTCCAGCTCGACTTCAATTTCATCCGATTCCCCGGCCAGCCGGTCGGTAAAGCTCACCAACAGCACATAAGGCGTCACTTCCCGCGAGATATCTTTCTGGTCGTAGTGCAGGGTAAAGGTGGGGATATCTACCGGGGTTATCGTGTCAGACCGGGGGGTTAGCGCAGCCATGGGGGTGTGTTCTCCTCGGTGTCATCCGCGGCAATGACAGGGATAAGCAGCTGCATCCCTGCCGGGAGCGACGCGGTAATGGCCACCTGCGGATTAGCCATAATGAGGCGCCCATAGCCCAGCGGGTCGCCATAATAGTGATGCGCCAGGGTGTCCCAGCGTTCGCCTTCACGGGTGGTATGGATCATGACGGCAGGCGTATCAGCAGACATCATTATCCCCTCCGGCTAATAATACGGCTGGCCAGGCGACTGAGCGGTGCTGACTGATGCTGGTAAACCGTCACGGCATTGCCAACCAGACCGGCGACCGTATCGAGCGCACCGGGCAGATGTTGACTCTCGCCCGGCGCAAGGCCGCGCAGGGTGTCCTGGGCATGGTCTATCATCGTTGCCGCCTCACCGCTCGCCCGCAGGAGCGGGATAGCGTCGGGTAAGGTGCCGGTAAGCTGGCGCAGACAGGGTTGCGATTGCGCCAGTGGGGCGGCCACATCGCCGAGACGGGTCAGTACGCCGGGCACGCGGGTCAGCGCCACCACAGGATTGCTTTTCATCTGGCGCGCCACCCGGATGACGCTGGAGGCGGTCTGTAGTGCCGATTGCGCCTGCCGGGCAAAGCCCACCGCCTGGCGCAGCGTCTGCCCCAGCCCCGACGCGGGCAAGGCCGCCTGCCGGGTCTGATTCAGGTTCGGCAACCCGCCTTTGACGGCAGGGGGGCGGAGCGGCTTTTGCGGGTCGCCGGTATATTCGCGCAGCGTCACCTCAACCGATAGCGCTTGGGCACTGCCCTGCGCGCTGCAGAGCTGGGTACTCAGCGACAGGTCGGTTACCACAAACCAGCCCTTGTAATCGCCGTTACCCAGCACAAAGGCCAGCGCCTGATGGGCACGGCTCGCCGCCTGCAACCGTTGCCACTCACGCGCCGGATCACAGTAACGCTGATGCAGCACCAGGGTCAGATGGTACTCATCCAGTTTTGCCCCGGTAAACTGTAAGCCCGGCTTGTGGCCAATGCGTGCCTGCTCGGCAAAGTCATTGCCAAAAGTTCCGTCCAGGGCATCAAAGCTGGTACCCAGCTGAAAAGGGATATCCCCCAATACGGCAAACATTATTCCAGCCTCCTGCGCTGCTGTTGTTGCAGTACGCGCGCCAGCATCTGCTCCAGTTCGCGCACACCCAGACTCAACGCCTGCTGCACCGCTGAGCCGGGGGGTTGCGACCGACCATCAAGCACAATATTGGGACTGAAATGCACCACGATACCGCCCTGGCCTGTCGTCCCATGTCCACGCGGCCCCGCCCCGTTCGGTACCGAGGGAATGGGAGCGGGTCGCCATCCAGGCAGACCCGGCAGTGCCAGCCCTGAGCCTGCCTGCAACAACGCCGCCAGCCAGTCGCGGGTCGCGCTGCGAGTTTTTGGGGTGGTGCGTCTGATACCGATTGCCGCCCCCTCAACGATATTGTCCCCAAAGCCCATAAAGACCCGAGAGGGGCTATGAATACCCAGCGTCTCGCTAAACCAGTTTTTGATACTGCCGCCAAACTCGTTGATACTCTCTCTCGCCGCGGTCAGCTTGCTGCGAATACCGCTGACCAGCCCCTCAATCAGGTTGCGACCGAAATCGGTAAAATTGGCGGGTAACTCAATAGTAAAATAGCGCATAACCCCCGCGAACGCCTTATAGAACAGCCCCACCGGCGACCAGTTGATAATCAGCGCCGCGACGCCACCGATGCCGCCGGAAAACGCCTGTTTGATATCCGCCCAGCGGGCTTTGCACCAGGCGCTAATGAGCCCCCAGTAGCGATAAATCAGGAAAGCGCCGACAGCAATACCGGTGATCAGCAGCCCAATGGGATTAAGCATCAGTGCCCGACCAATAAACAGCACGGCACGTCCCGCTATCATCAGGCCACGCACCAGTCCGCCGCCGAGCACCGCCCCAAGACGCAACGCGCCGCGTGAGAGTCGGCCCATGAGTCCGGCCAGACGGCGAAGGCTGCCCTGGCTAAAGGTGCTTTGCAATAACACCCATTGACTTCGCAGTGTTACAAAACCTTTCCACACAGACACGAAAGGGGTAGCCAGCAGGTTAAGTCCCATCCGTAACATAAACAAAAAAGACTTAAAGGCGATCAGTCCCGTGACGACACCAGCTATCCCTGTCACTAATTGAGGATTGGCTTTTATCCATGATCCAAGCGCTGTGACGCAGGGCAGTATTTTATCTACCGCAGTAACAATAGCAGGCGTTAATTGTTCACCCAGCGTGATCCCCAGATCGCTACTGGCGATCATCAATTGCTTCATTTTCTCAATGGGCGATGCCAGGCGCTTGGAATAATCCCCCGCCAGCACGTCGGTGTTGGCGGCGTTGAGGGCTCCAGCACGGATAGTGCGGTACTTCTCCATATTGGCCAGCATGGGTCGTACAAACGCCATCACCTGCATATCAGCGAACAGTTCACCCAACCCAAAATTTTGCTGAAGGGCCAATAACGCCTTATCGCGAGCCTTATTGTCCTGCAGCGCCATCGCCGATTTAAATTGTGCCAGGGCTTGCGGACTTTTTTGCGCCAAATAGGTTTGCAGGGTATTCATCATCCCTTCAATCGGCGAAATGCCATACGCTTTTTGCTGCATTAATGACTTTTCAATATCGATATGCACATCGGCAAAGCGTTTTTTTGTTTCTGGGGCATACAGTTTTTCGAGAAAATTATTAAAATTATTCGCCGCTTTATCTGAACTACCCGCCCCAATTTTTGCCACCTGTAAGGCTGCCACCATCTCCGCAACGGCCTCCTCACCCTGGGCTACATTCGCCATTTGTGGGGCTAAATCGGGTAACCACTTCACCTGGTCAGCCATTTCAAACGATCCCGCTTTACCACCATAGGTCATGATGTTCTGTACGGCGGCGAAATCTTTGGCGGCGATGCCCAGCGACTGTTTGGTGGTAAAGGCGGCTTGCGCCCACAGCTCTGCCGGGGTTTTTGTGGCCGTGGCCGCGCGGGCAATACTGGGCAGGTAGGCGCGGAGATCATCTAAATCATCGATATTATTGCCAATCAGTGAGCTGCTTGCTGCCTGTAAATCGTCCTGGGTCTGAGTGTACTGCAGGCTCCAGGCACGAATATCCTTGCACAGTGCGTCGCGGGTTTTCGTGTTAAAGCCCGCCGTGATCGCCATATCGATCATGTTGTCCTGAAAGGACATGTACTTTTTTACTGACGGCTGAACGGCACCATAGGCCGCCCGAGCCATGCCGTAGCTCTCCAGTCCCTGACCGTAGATGTTCATGCGATTATCACGCAAGGCGGTGGCGGTGGCGCGTGTCAGGCGTGCCTGCTGACTTTCCAGTCGGGACAGGGTATGGCCAATGCGGGTCAGTTCACCGTTCAGGCGGCGGGCGGCATCTCCGCCAATGTCGCCGTATCGGCTAACCGCCCGCATCAGCGATGCCTGACGCTGCTGTAGTTGGGTGGTCGCAGAACTTAGCCGTTCCAGTGCACGTTGGGAATTCCCCATAACAGCCCGGAACGTGCCGTGCAGGGCGGCGGAGACGACAACACCAATTGAAAAACCACTCGCCATAAGGGTAAACTCACTAATAATGAATTAAGGAGGGCAACCATGGAAACGCGTCTTAACATCTATAACGGGCTGATCGGTATGGTGGTGGCGGCATGTTACTGTTATGGCCTGTACTGGGTAATAGAGCCCATGGTGGCGAGAAGCGAGTCATGGATAACCATTTTTATGATGTCCGGCATCGCTACAGCGGTGATTGGCCTGGGTTTAGCCCTTCTCGCGTTCTGTTTTGGCCCCTTTATCGCACTGGCTTTTTTCGCCGCTGAAGGTTTTTTTCGCTTTCTTTTTTGGACTGTTCTCCGTACAATTTCACGCTTTATCTGTTCGCCCGCTTCCTTAAGGTAGCCCTCAAATTCCTCTACCGGCAGTCCGTCAATCTCACTGGGCTGCCAGCGAAACCACCTCGCCAGTAACGCCTCCGCCTTACGCAGTTGTCCCGGATACTGTATCCAGCCCCGCAAAGCCGCGAAATCGGCCATGCAATGCCTGGTAATCCGCCAGATCCATCTTGTCCAAATCTTCCGGTAACAGCCCGGTCATGCTGGCAACCAGCAATTCATCCAAATCTGATGGGTCCTGACTTTGCTTGCGTACCTGTTTCATGTCGCGCACGGTCAACCGACGCACGGTGACCTGGGTCAGCATCTCGCCGTTGGCCAGCGGATAGGGAAAACGCAGGGGGTAAGTGTCGTGCATAATAAGCTCCTGGGTTGAGAGGATTTCTTGACCCTGGCAGTCTGTCCCCTGGCGCGGTCAGGGTCTTTTAAACACCATTAAGAATGGTGGGATCACTTTTCGATCGTCGTTGACAATAGCGGCGTGGTAACACCGCTGAAAAGGGATGAGCCGCTAACCACCAATATTAGCCCAGTAGTCTGTCAGCATATCCACCTCGCCGACGCGAAAAATATTCGCCATGTAGTCCAGCTCCAGTAATTCTTCGCCATCCAGTACCTGCTTGATATAGGTGCAGGTAAAGGCGCTGCTTAAATCCGGATCTTCATGCTGTTTGAAGGTGCCCAGCGGGTTCTTTTTAAACATCACCGTCATATAGGTCACCATCGGCACTTCATTGAACCGACCCTGGCTGGCAAACTGCTGGACACTGCAGCGGCACTGCAGCTGATAGGTGCTAAACGGGTTGGCAACCAGCCGGGCGACATCGGCGTAAAAACTGTTCCACCTGATTTCCCCCTCCAGTTTGTCAAAACCGTAGGGCAACTCTATCTTGCCCACCAGACCGAGCGCCTTGCGCTCCTGCATGATGGCCTGTATCTCCGGGCACTTCACCTCTTCGGCTCGCCCCAGCAGATTATTGCCATTAACGTAAATATTGGCATTGCTAATGGCGTTAAGCTGAATTTTACCGGTCATACGCATTCTCCTCGATAACATTAATGCCGCTGACAGCACAGGTCCGCGCATCGCCGCTGTTTTCCTTTATCGCACGCCCGCTTATCACCGCCACCCGGTAGCGCTGACGCAATACCGGGTGTCCACCTCTCCTTATCATGATGCGCTTCCTTTCAGGTTAGCCAGAAACTCGGCGGTAATTTCGGTTTCATAGGTCAGGCGCTCCATCGGCGGGGGTGGAGTATAGGCATAGTTCAGCAACAGATGCCCGGCAGACAACTCCTCTTCTTCATTACGCGCCTTGTCATACCAGCAGCGAAAGCCAAGCAGCGCACCATCGCCTATCAGCTTGCGTCCGTAGGCATTGACCGACTCGCACAGGGCATCAATCAATGCCTGATCCATGGGCCTGTCCAGATATTGCAGACTGAAAAAGCGCAGCGCCTCGTCGAGCATATCGCCGGTGCGCCGCACGTTTTCAAAGTTCTTCATATGGGTGACCGTCGGAAACGCCGCCGTGCGGTTGCCCCATAGCCGCAGACCGGTACCAAAACCGTTAAATACCGTGGTGATGCCGTTTTCATTGAGCTGGTTAACTTCACTTTGGGCATCCCCGAGCTTTGCCGACAGCGCCCGCTCCATGCCAACAATCCCGGCAATCTCCTGATTGGAAGACGACCACCAGAACCCTTTTTCCAGGTCGACTTTCGCCCGCAATCCGGCAGTCCGCTGCGAGAGCGGCTCCAGGCGATTTTTGTTGCTGGCCTTGTCATAGACCAAGGCATGCGGATAGCACAGACGAACACGCTCGGAGGCGGTGTTGAAGTTGATGGTGCCAGACGATCCGCGACCGGCGATAGCCTGCGCAAAGGTGGTGCCAATCGGCGCATCCACATAGGCGATGGCCTTGAGCCTGTCGGCATAGGCCGCCAGCTCGGTGGTGGCCGAGGTCTGGGTACAATAGACTGGTGCAATCAAAATTTTGGCATCATAGCCCAGCAGATTATAAACATCGTCGAGTACCTTGATGCCGCTCCGTCGTCCGGCGGTATCGATACTGCCCAGAATATCTGCCGCCGTGACCTGACCGGTATCCAGATGATCGTAGCTGGCGATACAGGCTTCGCCTGCCGGGATAGCGCCGTTGGCTTGCCGTGTTAGCGTACCGCTCACCGGCTCAAGCCGATAATCCGTCTCTCGCCGATACGTAGTTTGGCTATCAGCACTTTTCAATACCAGTGCGCTCACGTACCCATAGCGAAGGTGGGCACGTTGATGCTGTGCATCAAATTTCAGCTCGCTTTCATCCACGTGCTGGGTGTGCCGTGTTGGATCCAGTACGTTGATAACCACCACCGTACCTGCCCCATGATCGTAAATCGCCCCCAGCGCCTGCGGTATCGTAAAACCGTCGATTTCCGGGCCAAACTGGGCGGCGTCCTTTTCTGACAGGCATTGTATCGGTTGATTCACCGCGCCCGTCGGGGCGGTGCCCATCAGTCCTATCACTGATGATTTGACGGCACGTACCGGACGGGGGCCGCGCTCGACCTCAATGGTTTCCGGGCCGTGTACATAGGGATCGCTCATGCTTTTTCTCCCTCCGTGCCCGGGCTGTCTGTTTTACGCTCGCCCGTCTTCTCTGGCGGCGAGGGGGTATTGGCGGGGCGGGATTTCACCGGACGCGCCGCCGGTTCAAGGTAGACCGGTTGCGCATCCAGGCGCGTCAGATAGCCGAGGCACACCAGTGTCTGGGTGTACTCATGATCTTCCGGCATTTTCACTTCCCGCCCCGGCCAGAGCAGGACTTCCTGCAGCACCTCGCCGGTACGCAGGGTGACGCCACTGGGTGGGCCGTCATAACGAAACAGGGCCATCTTTATTGCTCCTCAGGGTTTATCTGGGTTAACGGGGGATTGTCTTCGGGGCTGTCGTTCTGGATAAAGACCGTCACGGTCTCAACAGTGAGCGCGTATTGCCACAGCCCCTCGATCTGCCCCAAAAAGACCTCCTCGACCAGCCAGATATCACGCTGGCAGTCGGGTGGACGCCAGCCGCCCAGACACTGGCGCACCTGGTCAAGCACCGCCACCGCGCCGTCTTTGCCGTTAAGCTGCCTCACCACCACCGTGGCGGTCAGTCTGACGGTCTGAGGCTGAATAACCACGCCGATATCCTGCGTCTGGCCAAAGCGGGATTTGCCGTAGCTGACCAGCACCGCCCCGTGCGGATGATTCAGGCGGAACTGCTCAGGCCGTTCGGGGAAAAAATCCACATGCAGCCCCGGCAGCTGAAGGCGCAGTCGTTCAACCACCGCGCTCAGTAGGGTACGGGTATCCATCAGTAGCGCTCCAACAGGCCATCAGAGCCACCGAACTGCCGTTCCCGGCTGCGGACACGGTATTCCCCCGGCTCGGGCATATCCTTCTGTGTTGCCTGAATGCCCAGCGTCAGCTTGCCGTCGCGCAGCGCCACCAGGGTTTTCTCGGTAGCGCGGTAGCTTTCCTTGACCGCGTCCGGCAAGTCACCCTCAGGACTGCGGCGATAGAGGGCATGGCACACCAGATTCAGCGCCAAATCCTTAAGGACAGTAGGTAACTGCGTCAGCGGCAGGGTATAGCGCCCGCGCAGATGCGCATCAATCAGCTCGACCGCATACCGGATAGCCTCATTAACCACCGTTTCATTAACCACATCCGGTAGCGCCTGGCCTATCACCATCCCGTCCTGCGTCAGCTCAATCAGCGTCTGGCGGGGAATGACCGCCGCCACCTCATCAGGTGTGCAGTAATCCATCAGATACCTCGCACCATGCGGATAAGCTGACCTTCGGCAGTGGCCGCATCCAGCGCCGCCCCGACCGTCGAGGCCGGTAATGCGCCTTTTTCCAAAGCAGACTCCGGGATAACCCGACCCTGGTCATCGGATTTCAGTAACTCGCCGACACTGATGGCACTACCGGCCTCGACCGCCATAATGCCCAGGACATTGACCGGCACGGCATCGCCTTTTTTGCCTGCGATGTCAGCCACACCGAGTTCGGTACCGCTGCCTTTGAAAACCTTGCCAGATAACCCGACCAGTCGGTGCTGGGTTAACGCCTCGGCGGCAATCATTGTGGTGGTCAGTACCACCTGTTGGGTCACCATGACTCAGGCTCCTTTTACGTTGGTGATAAGATAACCGGCATCACTGCCTACCACTGCCACCTTGTAGATATCGGTGTAACGCACGTTCACCACCTTGCCGCCGACACTGTCGAACTTGTCGACCATCGGCATACCCTGACGGCGGAAGGTGTAACCGAACGACGGCTCGTGTTCATCGGCGCTGTCGCCGCTGGTCTGTGGCCCGGACACGTAATGCAGCATCACGTTGTCCTTCCACAGGTCGGAGACCTTTTTGCCGTCCTCGGCGATCGCCCGTGGCGCGCCGACCAGCACCTTGTCCACCTGGAACAGGTCCTTGAGGATCTCCTCGGTGATGCGCTTGCGCTCATTGGCACCGATGGCAGCCTGCAGCGCCGGGTGGAACCGCAGCAGGGCCATCACGGATGCACCAAGGGTGATCACGTTCGGACGCAGGCCGATGTTCTGGCGAACAACTTCCATGCCACCTTCAATATCCTTGAGGGGGTTGCTGTCCCTGGCTCCCCAACCGGTAGCGGCGGTGAGTTTTTTGACGGCATCCGCCGGGTAGATATTGATGCTCTGCGCCAATTCGGCGGCATACACCTCACGGCGCAGCTCAATGCCATTGGTGGCGCGGCGTGCGGCCTTGGCTTCCTCGTTGAACATCGACTCCGCCCGTTCCCGGTAATCTACGGGAGCGGCCAAATCATGTTCATCCAGCACGATATCCATCGCGTCCTGCTTTTCGCGGATCATGATATTGCTGTCGGCCCCCACGGCGCGCTGGGTTTCATACACCGCGAACACCCCTTTACCAAAGGTCGGCACTTTCGCCCCTTCCTTTTCCATATGGACCACTGGGAACAACTGCTCGCCGATAAAGGACGCGTTCCTGTAACCGCGCCCCACGGTGGTCAGTACCGGGTCAACGACGCGCTTCCCCTTGAGATAATCAGACATACTTTCTCCTTACAGGCAGCGCTTGACCGCCGCTTCATAGCTAATGTTTTCAGACGTCGCCAGGGCCTGCGCTTTCTGGTGCAGGGCCAGTTTGACGGGATCGGCATCGGCAAACTCCACCGACTGCCCCAACGGGTTACCGCGTACCTTGGTCGCCACCTCGCTGAAACTGACCAGCAGCGGGGAGGTTTTCAGCACGTTTCGGAACGCCTCGCCCAGTGGCTGGGTGAGACTACCTTCGCTGAAGGCCACTGGCTGGTCGCCACGTTCAACCGCATCCAGCAGCGCCACCACCACATTTTTGGCGGCAGGAGTCAGACGCCCTTCGCTGACCAGACCATCGGCAAAGGCGGCATTCATTTCATGGCGCTGACGTTGTTGGGCCTGACTGTCGGCCTGACGACGTGCCTCAAGTTGACGCTTCAGTTCAGCGTTCTCCTGCGCCAGGCGCAGGGTTTCTTTCTCATCCACGGTGTTGTCCTCAGTGTTGGGTGGAAGGATCGCTGCCGGAGCAGCAGTGGAAAATTCGGTAAACGCGGGGCGTGATGCAGACTCAATCTGGGCAGCGTCCCGCAGTGCGTCGATTTGCCAGCCGGGGATGACCTCGTCGGCAGCTTCACGACCAAATTTCTCGATAAAGAAGTCACGCAGTCGGGCGAACATTGACGCACTGGTGGTCAACCCCCAGTCGGCAAATTCGACCACGCCCTCTTCTGCCTTGGCAAATGAGGCGGTTTTGAGGCCCTTGATAGCGGGCGGCTGTGCACCCAGGAATCCCACATGGCGCAGATAATAGATGCCGGGTTTCGGGTTACTGGGGGAATCAGGGGTGTATAGCCAAGCGACTTAATTTTGATTACACCATATGGACTGAGAACAAAATCTCTGTATCGCAACCACCTCTCTTTTTTTGCTTTTTGCTTGTGCCCATTTATGCTCAATGGGGTTAAGATCTGGCGAATATGTAGGCAAATACTCCAGCATGTACCCTGCATCGATGATGACTTGTTGAATATTATGTTTTTTGTGAAAAGTTGCATTGTCCATCACGATTACACTGTTTTTAGGGAGTACTGGGATAAGGACTTGTGTGACCCAGGAATAGAAAACATCGCTGTTAATATTGATATCAAATAATCCGATAGCAAACAGCGTTGTGCCTAATAACGCGCCGATAACATTTGTTCTTCCTTTGGCTCCCCAGTTCTTCAGGCCAAAACACCGTTGATCTTTTTGGGAATAGCCGTGAGTCCATGGGGTATCGTGTGGAAAACCAATTTCATCAATAAAAACAATAGGTTTACCTTCTTTTTCATACTGTTGTTTTTTTTGAAATGCTTGCCGGGCGCTTTCGTCGGCTTTCGGATGACATAGAGTTTTTTTATAGGTCAATCCCAGCTTTTTAAGAGCGTGCCAAATGGCCTTCTGACAAACACCAAAACGCTCTGCACGTTCTTTTTGGTAAGCATCTGGATATGGTTCAACATCTTTTATCAACTCGGATTTATCGCTCTTTCGCTGACGCGTGGTCGATGCTTTTGACGCTATTTGATTAATCCAACGCGATACAGAGGCAGGGCCAATCCGAAATTGCTTCGCTGTTTCTCGGATACTCAACCCTTCTTCTTCCCGTGTAGATATCACTTTACCTCTAAAATCAATTGAATAGCTCATTTAAATAATGTAATCAGAATTAAGTCGTTTAGCTATAATCACGACGCTTACGGCCGCTATTGCCGGTCTGGCACTGAATGAAGCTGCCTATATGGCGGAAATCATTCGTGGCGTCCTGCTTTATGTCGATCACTGTCAGGTAGAAACCGCGCAGGCATTCGGCATGAGCCGCAGCCGTGCGTTACGCCGCATCATCATTCCGCAGGCGATGCGCGCTATCGTTCCCCCTACCGGTACCAGTTAATTAGCATGATCAAAGCGACGTCGCTGGTCAGCGTCATCGCAATGGGCGATCTGCTTTATTCGGTACAAGCCATTTATAACAGTACCTTTGCTGTGATCCCGATGTTGTGATGGTGGCGGTGATGTGGTATAGCCAAGCGACATTATTTTGATAACAATTAGCTGTATTTTTTTCCACATATCAGGGCATTGGCTGTAATCATTTTTAAGTCGGTTGGCTATATCTGTTTATTACCTCGCTGCTGAATATTGGGCAATCGGCCATCGAACGCTATTACTCCCGAGGTGAGCGCCTCCCAGCATCGGAAACCCGCCGATTGCCCCCGGCAAAAGCCAATGTGTCTGGCAAAGAGGAACCTCAATGAGCAAGCCGCATTGCGCAGCGACAACATCCCGTGAGCAAACGCCGCTGGTACGCGCGCGCAACGTCCACAAATATAGCCAAGCGACATTGCCCGCCAACGTAGTCACATCGGCATGGTGTTCCAACAGTTCAACCTCTATCCCCATATGACCGTGTTGCAGAACATCGTTGAAGCGCCGGCCGGTGTGCATAAGCAGGATCGCCAGGAAGCACAGACCTATGCTATGGCCCTGCTAAAACGCGTTGGGCTGGAACACAAAGCGGATGCCTATCCGCGCCATCTGTCCGGTGGGCAGCAGCAGCGTGTCGCCATTGCGCGTGCGCTGGCTATTCGCCCCACCGTGATGCTGTTTGACGAACCCACCTCGGCACTCGATCCCGGGCTGATCGGAGAAGTGCTGGCAACGATGCGATCGCTGGCAGAGCAAGGCTTGACCATTATCGTCGTCACCCATGAGATCAGTTTTGCCCGCAAAGCAGCCGATCGGGTGATCTTTCTTGATGAAGGCGTAGTGGTTGAGCAAGGTCGCCCGGATGATGTGCTGGTTACACCGCAACATCCGCGCACCCAGGCCTTCCTGAGCCGCTTTATCTAACGCCTGTCGTCCTCGACCCTCAGGCAGAAAGAATGTGTTTCGCCTGCAGGAGATTCCCGTCTGCGCGGGAATGACAAAAAAAGGCGGGAGTGACATCACGAAGATCTCAATGACCGCCATTCCCCCATTTTTTGCCTCCCAGAGGCAAAAAATGTGATTCATTGCACATGCCATTTCCCTCCGGGGGCGTTCTGACCATATAATGCGCATCCGGGCGGTTCAACCGCTAACAACAACTGACATCACAGCCCTTCGGGCATCACACACTCAATAAAGATATGAAGATGAGTATTCGCGCGATCTTAACCACCCTTCTGGCCGCTGCTGCTTTCAGTCAATCAGCATTTGCCGTTGTTTATCCGCTGCCGCCGGCCAACAGCCGTCTGATCGGGGAAAACCTGGAAATTAACGTTCCAACCGACAGCACGCTGCCGTTGGAAGCCTTTGCTGCCCAATACCAAATGGGCCTGAGCAACCTGATGGAAGCGAACCCGAATGCGGATGTCTACCTGCCGCAACCGGGCAGCAAAATGATTATTCCGCAGCAGTTGATCCTGCCAGATGCGCCGCGCGAAGGCATCGTTATCAACAGCGCCGAAATGCGCCTGTACTACTACCCGAAAGGCAGCAAAACTGTCATCGTATTGCCTATCGGCATCGGTGAACTGGGTAAAGATACGCCGCTCAGCTGGACCACCAGCGTACAGCGTAAAAAAGCGGGTCCAACCTGGACGCCAACCGCCAAAATGCACGCTGAATATGCAGCACGCGGCGAATATCTGCCAAAAGTCTATCCGGCAGGTCCGGATAACCCGATGGGGCTGTATGCGCTCTACATCGGCAACTTGTATGCGATTCATGGCACCAACGCCAACTTCGGTATCGGTCTGCGAGTGAGCCACGGTTGCGTGCGTCTGCGCGCTGACGACATCAAATTCCTGTTCAACAACGTGCCAGTTGGCACCCGCGTTCAGTTTATCAATGAGCCGGTAAAAGCCACCGTTGAGCCAGACGGTTCCCGGTACGTTGAAGTGCACGATCCGCTGTCTCGTACCGTAGAAGAGTTCCACTCCGACTCGCCGGCCCCGATCAGCATCACCACCAAAGTTAGCAAAGTGATTGCTGACGCGAGCGTGAACACCAGCGATGTGGATAGCGCCATCAGAACGCGTTCCGGCATGCCGAACAAGATCAACGGTGCGCAGGAACCTGCACAACCTTTAGAAACACTGGCACCGCAAGACGCGCCGGTTGCCGTACCGGATGAAGTTCAGCAGCCGGTTGAAACAACTGCACCGCAAACGGATGTCAACCGCTCCTGATTGCCGCAGTTGCCTGCCTATATTCCCCGGCATCCGCCGGGGAATTTATCGAGCATCCCTGCTCCCCCCCCTTTCTGCAACGCCCTGTTATGCTCCACGCTGTGAAGCCTCAAGCGCCTGCTACACATCCGCAATAATATCGTCAATGTGCTCAATCCCGACGGAGATACGCACCAGATCTTCACTCACCCCCGCGCGTACCATAATTAAACGACTTAATTTTGATTACACCATATGGACTGAGAACAAAATCTCTGTATAGCCAAGCGACATTATTTTGATAACAATTAGCTGTATTTTTTCCCACATATCAGGGCATTGGGTGTAATCATTTTTAAGTCGGTTGGCTATATCGAAGGTCACCGATGCCGTTATGGAGCAGGTTGTTGAATGGCAAAATCGTCCCTTGGATGCGGTTTATCCCATTGTTTATCTTGACTGTATCGTTCTGAAAGTCTGGCAGGACAGCCGCGTTATCAATAAGTCTGTGTTCCTGGCGCTGGGTATCAATATCGAAGGCCAGAAAGAGCTACTGGGGATGTGGCTGGCCGAAAATGAAGGCGCAAAGTTCTGGCTGAACGTGCTGACAGAACTGAAAAACCGTGCCCTGACCGACATCCTTATTGCCTGTGTGGATGGCCTGAAAGGGTTCCCGGATGCCATCAACACGGTCTACCCGGAAGCCCGCATCCAGTTGTGCATCGTGCACATGGTGCGCAACAGTCTGCGCTTCGTTGCCTGGAAGGACTATAAGGCGGTAACACGCGACCTCAAAGCAGTGTATCAGGCTCCAACCGAAGAGGCCGCGCTTCAGGCGCTGGAGACGTTCGGTGGGACATGGGATCACCGCTATCCGCAGATAAGCCGGAGCTGGCAGTCAAACTGGGCCAACCTGTCGACATTCTTCTCGTACCCGCAGGAACTTCGCAAGGTAATCTACACGACGAACGCTATAGAATCACTGAACAGCGTGCTCCGGCATGCAATCAAGAAACGCAAGGTGTTCCCGACTGATGACTCGGTGAAGAAGGTCGTATGGCTGGCAATCCAGGCAGCATCACAGAAATGGACGATGCCCTTACAGGACTGGCGTATGGCAATGAGTCGCTTTATTATCGAGTTCGGTGACCGCCTTGACGGTCACTTCTGAGGAAAGGCATTTACACAAAATCTTAAACAGGCTCGCGTTGTGCCTAATAAAGCGCCGATAACATTTGTTCTTCCCTTGGCTCCCCAGTTCTTCAGGCCAAAACACCGTTGACCTTTTGGGGAATAGCCGTGAGTCCGTGGGGTATCGTGTGGAAAACCACTTTCATCAATAAAAACAATAGGTTTGCCTTCTTTTTCATACTGTTGTATTTTTTGTTGAAATGCTTTCCGGGCGCTTTCGTCGGCTTTCGGATGAGGTAGAGTTTTTTTTATAGGTGAATCCCAGCTTCTTAAGAGCGTGCCAAATGGCCTTCTGACAAACGCCAAAACGCTCTGCACGTTCTTTTTGGTAAGTATCTGGATATGGTTCAACATCTTTTATCAACTCGGATTTATTGAGCTTTCGCTGACGCGTGGTCGATGCTTTTGACGCTATTTGATTAATCCAACGCGATACAGAGGCAGGGCCAATCCGAAATTGCTTCGCTGTTTCTCGGATACTCAACCCTTCTTCTTCCCGTGTAGATATCACTTTACCTCTAAAATCAATTGAATAGCTCATTTAAATAATGTAATCAAAATTAAGTCGTTTAGCTATACCTCCGCGGGTTACGCGCTAGCTGCGAGCGGCGTGGAGTTGGATGCGATTGCGGCAGTGGTGATTGGCGGTATGCTCCTGACCGGCGGCGTCGGCACGGTACTGGGCACCTTCTTTGGGGTGCTGATTCAAGGTCTGATTCAAACCTATATCACCTTTGATGGCACGCTCAGCTCTTGGTGGACCAAGATAGTGATTGGCATCCTGCTGTTTGCCTTTATCGTCTTGCAGAAAGGGCTTAGTACATTTTTGGTCGCTAAACGCGCCTGACGGCGCTACGCGGCTCACAACATATCGGCAATAGGTTTTTTTTAAGCAGTTGACGGATTAACGCCTGCTGGTCGCTGTTTTGCAGCCAAACGGCATACAGCGGGCGGATCACCGGTGGCGTATTTTGCTGTATGTAAAGCAATGGGTACGTTTTTTCCCAATGGCGCGGCAGAAAGGCACAACCGCCGGTGGTCAGCAGCAGCTGGCGCGTCAGGTGTGCTGAGGTGGTGGTCAGGATAGGAAGCTGTTCGTTACTCAATAATCGCCCTTCATGTTGATGAAAATCCGCGCCCCATTCCAGTTTGATAAAAGGTCGTTCGGTCTGCTCCTCATCCTGTGTGGCGAACAACGCCAGAGAGAAGTTTCCTAACAAATGGCTGGTTAACTCTTCCATTTTGGGCTGCTCGGTGGTGATCAGCAGGTCCAAACGCCGCTCGTGCAGCTGTTGCACCAGAGAGTGACGTTGTGCAATGCGCGCTTCAAGCTGAAGCAGCGGGCGCTGCTGATATAACGTTTGTAGCCAAGGTGTCAGGTAGGCTTCCCACAGCGATGCCGTCGCACCAATCGACAGCAACTGGTGCTGCTGCGAACGCGCGACCTCTTTTTTAGCCAGTTGCCAAGTGCCCATCAGACTCTCTGCGTAGGGCAACAACCGCTCGCCCGCCGGTGTCAGGCGAATATTATTGCGATGGCGAGTGAACAAATTTTCACCAAGTTGATTTTCTAATTGGCGAATACGAAAGCTGACCGCCGATTGGGTCAGATAGAGCGATTCTGCGGCGCGCCCAAAATGCCGGGTTCTGCTGACTTCCAGGAAGGTTTTCAGTAATTCGGTATCCACGCCTATCTCCAAAAAAATTTGTCGTGATGATTTAAATGTTTTGTTTTACAGAATGTCAAGCCTATCTAATACTCCGCGCCATAAACAGCACGACCATAAAAGAATTAGGAGCGTGTAAGATGGCGGAAAGCTTCTCTACAACGAATCGTTTTTTTGATAATAAATCCTATCCACGCGGCTTCTCTCGTCACGGTGACTTCACCATCAAAGAAGCCCAGATGCTGGAGCGTTATGGCTATGCCCTGAATGAGCTTGACTTGGGTAAACGCCAACCGGTGACCGAGGAAGAGATTCAATTCGTTGCTATGTGCCGCGGTGAACGCGATGCATCCACCGACATGGAAAAAACCTGGGCCAAATATGTTGCACGTATTCGTCGCCCGAAGCGTTTCCACACGCTGTCCGGCGGTAAGCCGCAGATGGATGCGGTGGAAGAATACACGGATAGCGACGATTAAGTTTTTCACTCGCGGGGCCAGTGGCCCCGTTTTTTATGTGTGCCGGGCATGCCCGACAGCTTGGGGGTGAAAGTCCCCTGTACAGCCTGATGGTGGCGAAGGACTAGCGAAGTGCAAGGGCGTCATCGCGAGGTGGGGTCTGAAGGAAGCGTGGAGCAAAGCCATGACCTGACGAACAGAAACCTGATATAGCCAAGCGACATTATTTTGATAACAATTAGCTGTATTTTTTTGCCACATATCAGGGCATTGGCTGTAATCATTTTTAAGTCGGTTGGCTATAACACGCGCAATGGCTACTCCACAAAGAGTGTTACCACCGGCGATGGTCCGCTGGAACTGCGTACACCACGCGATCGTGATGCTTCCTTTGAACCGCAGCTGATGAAGAAGAACCAGACCCGGATCTCCGGGATGGATAACCAGATTTTATCGTTGTATGCCAAAGGGATGACCACCCGCGAAATTGCCGCTGCGTTCAAAGAACTGTATGACGCGGATGTCTCACCCGCCCTGGTATCGAAGGTCACCGATGCCATTATGGAGCAGGTTGTTGAATGGCAAAATCGCCCCCTGGATGCGGTTTATTCCATTGTTTACCTTGACTGTATCGTTCTGAAAGTCCGGCAGGACAGCCGCGTTATCAATAAGTCTGTGTTCCTGGCACTGGGTATCAATATCGAAGGCCAGAAAGAGCTACTGGGGATGTGGCTGGCCGAAAATGAAGGCGCAAAGTTCTGGCTGAACGTGCTGACAGAACTGAAAAACCGTGGCCTGACCAACATCCTCATTGCCTGTGTGGACGGCCTGAAAGGGTTCCCGGATGCCATCAACACGGTCTACCCGGAAGCCCGCATCCAGTTGTGCATCGTGCACATGGTGCGCAACAGTCTGCGCTTCGTTGTCTGGAAAGACTATAAGGTGGTAACACGCGACCTCAAAGCAGTGTATCAGGCTCCAACCGAAGAGGCCGCGCTTCAGGCGCTGGAGACGTTCGGTGGGACATGGGATCACCACTATCCGCAGATAAGCCGGAGCTGGCAGTCAAACTGGGCCAACCTGTCGACATTCTTCTCGTCCCCCCAGGAACTTCGCAAGGTAATCTACACGACGAACGCCATAGAATCACTGAACAGCGTGCTCCGGCATGCAATCAAGAAACGCAAGGTGTTCCCGACTGATGACTCGGTGAAGAAAGTCGTATGGCTGGCAATCCAGGCGGCATCACAGAAATGGACGATGCCCTTACAGGACTGGCGGATGGCAATGAGTCGCTTTATTATCGAGTTCTGTGACCGCCTTGACGGTCACTTCTGAGGAAAGGCATTTACACAAAATCTTAAACAGGCTCCTATTCCCCAAAAGGTCAACGGTGTTTTGGCCTGAAGAACTGGGGAGCCAAGGGAAGAACAAATGTTATCGGCGCTTTATCAGGCACAACGCTGTTTGCTATCGGATTATTTGATATCAATATTAACAGCGATGTTTTCTATTCCTGGGTCACACAAGTCCTTATTCCAGTACTCCCTAAAAACAGGGTAATCGTGATGGACAATGCAACTTTTCACAAAAAACATAATATTCAACAAGTCATCATCGATGCAGGGTATATGGTGGAGTATTTGCCTACATATTCGCCAGATCTTAACCCCATTGAGCATAAATGGGCACAAGCAAAAAGCAAAAAAAAGAGAAGAGTGGTTGCGATACAGAGATTTTGTTCTCAGTCCATATGGTGTAATCAAAATTAAGTCGCTTTGCTATAACGCTCCCTCCTGTCAATTCCGGCAGCGTGCGCCATCCTGAGCCTAAGCGGCAGTATAAAAACAACGTTATCAGCAACGGCTCGCACAAAGGTGATTGGCATGCAGTACGTTTCCTCTGGAATGGGCGCTGACTTGCAGCTTTGCACGAATCTACGTCGTCGTCGGAGAAAGCTCGAAGAAAAAGCACAATATGAATAATTGTTTATACTATATGATTAATTTGCATTTAACGCAGATTTTTTCATCGGCTTTCGTAGCGTGGTAGAAAAAAATATTGTCAGTGGCGCTAAGTCTGTGATAAATCTGTAGGTATTCGTTCGACTGTGATGACAGAACAAACCATTTATGAAAGCGTTCTCCCTCGTGATTAGCCTAGTCATTATTAGCGTGGTGGTGATTATTAACCCACCGTGCGGGGCGTCGCTGAGACGAAGAATGGCTTAAAAATCAAGCCGTAATTCAAAAAAAACCGCACCGTAAGGTCGGATTTTTTTGTTGGCCGGTAAAAACTACAGAAGGGAGTGGAGTATGTCTTACAGCATAAAATCCTGTTTCTCCCCGGCAGCGTCGTGGAAATAAACTATGAATGGTGCTCAATGGGTGGTGCAAGCGTTGCGGGCGCAAGGTGTCGATACCGTGTTTGGTTATCCGGGTGGCGCGATCATGCCGGTTTACGATGCACTCTACGACGGCGGCGTTGAGCACCTGTTGTGCCGTCATGAACAAGGCGCTGCCATGGCGGCGCTCGGTTATGCCTGCGCGACCGGCAAGGTAGGCGTGTGTATCGCCACCTCAGGCCCCGGTGCCACTAACCTGATCACCGGGTTGGCGGATGTGCTGGAGTCACTGCCGGAGATTATGGCAGAAGCCTTCGCCATCGCCAGCAGCGCTCGTCCCGGCCTGCTGCTGGTGGATATCCCTAAAGACATTCAGCTGGCCACCAGTGAGATTGCCCCGCAGTTTACGCCAGTCGATGATAGCCAGCCGAATTTCCCCGAGCAGGCCATCGAACAAGCGCGTGCCATGATGGCGGCGGTGTGGGTATGGCGCAGGCGGTGCCTGCTCTGTGTGCGTTCATTACTGAGACGGGCATTCCCCCGTCGTTACGCTGAAAGGATTGGGTGCCGTTGATGCCGAGCATTTTCAACCAAAACTGGCATGGAAAAACAGCATGATTACCTATTATTCAACAAAGCCTCGCTTGTGTTGAAATACAACCCCACACATCACAACAAATACGTGCCTGAAGGCATTAGAAAGGATAAAGAGAATGACAAGCAAAGCTGATTATATTTGGTTCAATGGTGAGATGGTGCCGTGGGCGGAAGCTAAAGTACACGTGATGTCCCATGCGCTGCATTATGGTACGTCCGTGTTTGAAGGGGTGCGCTGTTACGATTCCCATAAAGGCCCAGTGGTATTCCGTCACCGTGAACATATGCGCCGCCTGCACGACTCCGCTAAAATTTATCGTATGCCGGTGCAGTGCAGCGTGGATGACCTAATGGAGGCCTGCCGCGCAACGCTACGTAAAAATGATCTGAAAAGTGCCTACATTCGTCCGCTGGTGTTCGTTGGCGACGTTGGCATGGGCGTGAATCCGCCGGAAAGTTACGTCACGGATGTCATCATTGCCGCATTTCCCTGGGGGGCGTATCTGGGTGAAGACGCACTGGCTCAGGGGATTGATGCCATGGTGTCCTCTTGGAACCGTGTGGCCGCCAACACCATTCCAACCACCGCAAAAGCGGGCGGTAACTACCTTTCCTCCCTGTTGGTGGGCAGCGAAGCGCGTCGCCACGGTTATCAGGAAGGGATTGCGTTGGACGTCAATGGTTATGTGTCTGAAGGTGCAGGTGAAAACCTGTTTGAAGTGAAAGATGGCGTGTTGTTCACCCCGCCGTTCACCTCATCAGCGCTGCCGGGTATCACCCGTGACGCCATTATCAAACTGGCGCAGAGCCTAGGGCTGGAAGTGCGTGAGCAGGTGCTGTCGCGTGAGTCGCTCTATCTGGCGGATGAAGTCTTTATGTCCGGTACTGCCGCGGAAATCACCCCGGTGCGCAGCGTGGACGGTATTCAGGTTGGCATTGGTCGTTGTGGCCCAGTCACCAAACAATTACAAAAAGCGTTCTTCGGCCTGTTTACCGGCGAAACCGAAGACAAATGGGGCTGGTTAGATCAGGTTAACCCGTAATCGTAACAAGAAAGATTAATACACCCCTTTCCTTTGTTTCACGAACCCAAGACGCCAGTCGCCGCTGAACGGGAGCAGGAAAGGGGATGAAACACACACTGGAGTAACAGAGTATGCCTAAGTATAGCTAAACGACTTAATTTTGATCACATTATTTAAATGAGCTATTCAATTGATTTTAGACGTAAAGTGATATCTACACGGGAAGAAGAAGGGTTGAGTATCCGGGAAACAGCGAAGCAATTTCGGATTGGCCCTGCCTCTGTATCGCGTTGGATTAATCAAATAGCGTCAAAAGCATCGACCACGCGTCAGCGAAAGCTCAATAAATCCGAGTTGATAAAAGATGTTGAACCATATCCAGATGCTTACCAAAAAGAACGTGCAGAGCGTTTTGGCGTTTGTCAGAAGGCCATTTGGCACGCTCTTAAAAAGCTGGGATTCACCTATAAAAAAAACTCTACCTCATCCGAAAGCCGACGAAAGCGCCCGGCAAGCATTTCAACAAAAAATACAACAGTATGAAAAAGAAGGTAAACCTATTGTTTTTATTGATGAAAGTGGTTTTCCACACGATACCCCACGGACTCACGGCTATTCCCCAAAAGGTCAACGGTGTTTTGGCCTGAAGAACTGGGGAGCCAAGGAGAACAGAGCCTGTTTAAGATTTTGTGTAAATGCCTTTCCTCAGAAGTGACCGTCAAGACGGTCACCGAACTCGATAATAAAGCGACCCATTGCCATACGCCAGTCCTGTAAGGACATCGTCCATTTCTGTGATGCCGCCTGGATTGCCAGCCATACGACTTTCTTCACCGAGTCATCAGTCGGGAACACCTTGCGTTTCTTGATTGCATGCCGGAGCACGCTGTTCAGTGATTCTATAGCGTTCGTCGTGTAGATTACCTTGCGAAGTTCCTGCGGGTACGAGAAGAATGTCGACAGGTTGGCCCAGTTTGACTGCCAGCTCCGGCTTATCTGCGAATAGCGGTGATCCCATGTCCCACCGAACGTCTCCAGCGCCTGAAGCGCGGCCTCTTCGGCTGGAGCCTGATACACTGCTTTGAGGTCGCGTGTTACCGCCTTATAGTCCTTCCAGGCAACGAAGCGCAGACTGTTGCGCACCATGTGCACGATGCACAACTGGATGCGGGCTTCCGGGTAGACCGTGTTGATGGCATCCGGGAACCCTTTCAGGCCGTCCACACAGCCAATGAGGATGTCGGTCAGGCCACGGTTTTTCAGTTCTGTCAGCACGTTCAGCCAGAACTTTGCGCCTTCATTTTCGGCCAGCCACATCCCCAGTAGCTCTTTCTGGCCTTCGATATTGATACCCAGCGCCAGGAACACAGACTTATTGATAACGCGCCTGTCCTGCCGGACTTTCAGAACGATACAGTCAAGGTAAACAATGGGATAAACCACATCCAGGGGGCGATTTTGCCATTCAACAACCTGCTCCATAACGGCATCGGTGACCTTCGATACCAGGGCGGGTGAGACATCCGCGTCATACAGTTCTTTGAACACAGCGGCAATTTCGCGGGTGGTCATCCCTTTGGCATACAACGATAAAATCTGGTTATCCATCCCTGTGAGCCGGGTCTGCTTCTTCTTCACCAGTTGCGGTTCAAAGGAACCATCACGATCACGTGGTGTACGCAGTTCCAGCGGACCATCGCCGGTGGTATAGCCAAGCGACATTATTTTGATAACAATTAGCTGTATTTTTTTACCACATATCAGTGCATTGGCTGTAATCATTTTTAAGTCGGTTGGCTATATCAAAATCAGGCAATTACACAATATCGTGTACAGGCTCTCCACGCACAGCAAAAAGGGCTGTCCTCTCGGACAGCCCCTTCGCTATATTTAAAGCCTGGCAGTTCCCTACTCTCACATGGGGAAGCCCCACACTACCATCGGCGCTACGGCGTTTCACTTCTGAGTTCGGCATGGGGTCAGGTGGGACCACCGCGCTATCGCCGCCAGGCATATTCTGTTTTATCTTACCCGTCCTCACGGACCAGCAAGACCAATCTGTCTACAAGCTGAACTTCACGAGTTCTGATTCTCTACACCAACACCAAAACACCTTCGGCGTTGTAAGGTTAAGCCTCACAGGTCATTAGTACTGGTTAGCTCAATGCATCGCTGCACTTACACACCCAGCCTATCTACGTCGTCGTCTTCAACGGCCTTTCAGCGTCCTCTAGGGACAAGGGAGAACTCATCTCGGGGCAAGTTTCGTGCTTAGATGCTTTCAGCACTTATCTCTTCCGCACGTAGCTACCGGGCAATGCCATTGGCATGACAACCCGAACACCAGTGGTGCGTTCACTCCGGTCCTCTCGTACTAGGAGCAACCCCCCCCAATTCTCCAACGCCCACGGCAGATAGGGACCGAACTGTCTCACGACGTTCTAAACCCAGCTCGCGTACCACTTTAAATGGCGAACAGCCATACCCTTGGGACCTACTTCAGCCCCAGGATGTGATGAGCCGACATCGAGGTGCCAAACACCGCCGTCGATATGAACTCTTGGGCGGTATCAGCCTGTTATCCCCGGAGTACCTTTTATCCGTTGAGCGATGGCCCTTCCATTCAGAACCACCGGATCACTAAGACCTACTTTCGTACCTGCTCGAGCCGTCACTCTCGCAGTCAAGCTAGCTTATGCCTTTGCACTAACCTCCTGATGTCCGACCAGGATTAGCTAACCTTCGTGCTCCTCCGTTACTCTTTGGGAGGAGACCGCCCCAGTCAAACTACCCACCAGACACTGTCCCCAGTCCGGATTACGGACCCAGGTTAGAACATCAAACATTAAAGGGTGGTATTTCAAGGTTGGCTCCATGCAGACTGGCGTCCACACTTCAAAGCCTCCCACCTATCCTACACATCAAGGCTCAAGGTTCAGTGTCAAGCTATAGTAAAGGTTCACGGGGTCTTTCCGTCTTGCCGCGGGTACACTGCATCTTCACAGCGAGTTCAATTTCACTGAGTCTCGGGTGGAGACAGCCTGGCCATCATTACGCCATTCGTGCAGGTCGGAACTTACCCGACAAGGAATTTCGCTACCTTAGGACCGTTATAGTTACGGCCGCCGTTTACTGGGGCTTCGATCAAGAGCTTCTCCTTGCGGATAACCCCATCAATTAACCTTCCAGCACCGGGCAGGCGTCACACCGTATACGTCCACTTTCGTGTTTGCACAGTGCTGTGTTTTTATTAAACAGTTGCAGCCAGCTGGTATCTGCGACTGCGCAAAGCTTCAGGAGCAAGTCCCTACACCTCGCACAGCGTGCCTTCTCCCGAAGTTACGGCACCATTTTGCCTAGTTCCTTCACCCGAGTTCTCTCAAGCGCCTTGGTATTCTCTACCTGACCACCTGTGTCGGTTTGGGGTACGATCCAATGTTACCTGATGCTTAGAGGCTTTTCCTGGAAGCTGGGCATCTGTCACTTCAGTACCGTAGTACCTCGTCATCACGCCTCAGTGTTTAATAGCAACCCGGATTTACCAAAGTCACCCACCTACACGCTTAAACCGGGACAACCGTCGCCCGGATGACATAGCCTTCTCCGTCCCCCCTTCGCAGTAACACCAAGTACAGGAATATTAACCTGTTTCCCATCGACTACGCCTTTCGGCCTCGCCTTAGGGGTCGACTCACCCTGCCCCGATTAACGTTGGACAGGAACCCTTGGTCTTCCGGCGAGCGGGCTTTTCACCCGCTTTATCGTTACTTATGTCAGCATTCGCACTTCTGATACCTTCAGCAAACCTCACAGTTCACCTTCAACGGCTTACAGAACGCTCCCCTACCCAACAACACTAAGTGTCGCTGCCGCAGCTTCGGTGCATGGTTTAGCCCCGTTACATCTTCCGCGCAGGCCGACTCGACCAGTGAGCTATTACGCTTTCTTTAAATGATGGCTGCTTCTAAGCCAACATCCTGGCTGTCTATGCCTTCCCACATCGTTTCCCACTTAACCATGACTTTGGGACCTTAGCTGGCGGTCTGGGTTGTTTCCCTCTTCACGACGAACGTTAGCACCCGCCGTGTGTCTCCCGTGATAACATTCTTCGGTATTCGTAGTTTGCATCGGGTTGGTAAGTCGGGATGACCCCCTAGCCGAAACAGTGCTCTACCCCCGAAGATGAATTCACGAGGCGCTACCTAAATAGCTTTCGGGGAGAACCAGCTATCTCCCGGTTTGATTGGCCTTTCACCCCCAGCCACAAGTCATCCGCTAATTTTTCAACATTAGTCGGTTCGGTCCTCCAGTTAGTGTTACCCAACCTTCAACCTGCCCATGGCTAGATCACCGGGTTTCGGGTCTATACCCTGCAACTTAACGCCCAGTTAAGACTCGGTTTCCCTGCGGCTCCCCTATGCGGTTAACCTTGCTACAGAATATAAGTCGCTGACCCATTATACAAAAGGTACGCAGTCACACCCCGAAGGATGCTCCCACTGCTTGTACGTACACAGTTTCAGGTTCTGTTTCACTCCCCTCGCCGGGGTTCTTTTCGCCTTTCCCTCACGGTACTGGTTCACTATCGGTCAGTCAGGAGTATTTAGCCTTGGAGGATGGTCCCCCCATATTCAGACAGGATAACACGTGTCCCGCCCTACTCATCGAGCTCACAACCTGTGCGTCTTCGTGTACGGGACTATCACCCTTTACTGTGCGACTTTCCAGACGCTTCCACTGACACACAAGCTGATTCAGACTCTGGGCTCTTCCCCGTTCGCTCGCCGCTACTGGGGGAATCTCGGTTGATTTCTTTTCCTCGGGGTACTGAGATGTTTCAGTTCCCCCGGTTCGCCTCATGCCACTATGTATTCATGACATGATAGTGCAACGAATTGCACTGGGTTTCCCCATTCGGGTATCGTCGGTTATAACGCTTCATATCAGCTTGCCGACGCTTTTCGCAGATTAGCACGCCCTTCATCGCCTCTGACTGCCTAGGCATCCACCGTGTACGCTTATTCACTTAACCTCACAACCCGAAAATGTCTCGGGTGTGAAAGCTTGAGAGAATCACAATATTGGTAGTGAGCCAATATTGCTCGTTTCAATTTTCAGCTTGTTCCAGATTGTTAAAGAGCAAATATCGTAAACACGACTCGTAAGTCATCTTTACGTTATTGTCGGTTGCGCAGAACCGGTGATAATGTCTTTCACTCATTATCGGTTGGCGTCCCCAAGGGGATTCGAACCCCTGTTACAGCCGTGAAAGGGCAGTGTCCTAGGCCTCTAGACGATGGGGACACGAAAACCCGATTAACTCAACTGCTCTAATCGGTTCGTATCAGCATGAGTCAGAGACTCATTCATCAACAGGTGCTTTTTGCTCAGCATTTTCATCAGACAATCTGTGTGGACACTTCACAGAATCAGTACCATCAGGTAAGGAGGTGATCCAACCGCAGGTTCCCCTACGGTTACCTTGTTACGACTTCACCCCAGTCATGAATCACAAAGTGGTAAGCGCCCTCCCGAAGGTTAAGCTACCTACTTCTTTTGCAACCCACTCCCATGGTGTGACGGGCGGTGTGTACAAGGCCCGGGAACGTATTCACCGTAGCATTCTGATCTACGATTACTAGCGATTCCGACTTCATGGAGTCGAGTTGCAGACTCCAATCCGGACTACGACGTACTTTATGAGGTCCGCTTACTCTCGCGAGGTCGCTTCTCTTTGTATACGCCATTGTAGCACGTGTGTAGCCCTACTCGTAAGGGCCATGATGACTTGACGTCATCCCCACCTTCCTCCAGTTTATCACTGGCAGTCTCCTTTGAGTTCCCGACCGAATCGCTGGCAACAAAGGATAAGGGTTGCGCTCGTTGCGGGACTTAACCCAACATTTCACAACACGAGCTGACGACAGCCATGCAGCACCTGTCTCAGAGTTCCCGAAGGCACCTTCGTATCTCTACAAAGTTCTCTGGATGTCAAGAGTAGGTAAGGTTCTTCGCGTTGCATCGAATTAAACCACATGCTCCACCGCTTGTGCGGGCCCCCGTCAATTCATTTGAGTTTTAACCTTGCGGCCGTACTCCCCAGGCGGTCGATTTAACGCGTTAGCTCCGGAAGCCACGCCTCAAGGGCACAACCTCCAAATCGACATCGTTTACAGCGTGGACTACCAGGGTATCTAATCCTGTTTGCTCCCCACGCTTTCGCACCTGAGCGTCAGTCTTCGTCCAGGGGGCCGCCTTCGCCACCGGTATTCCTCCAGATCTCTACGCATTTCACCGCTACACCTGGAATTCTACCCCCCTCTACGAGACTCTAGCTTGCCAGTTTTGAATGCAGTTCCCAAGTTAAGCCCGGGGATTTCACATCCAACTTAACAAACCGCCTGCGTGCGCTTTACGCCCAGTCATTCCGATTAACGCTTGCACCCTCCGTATTACCGCGGCTGCTGGCACGGAGTTAGCCGGTGCTTCTTCTGCGAGTCACGTCAATCAGCAAGGTTATTAACCTTGCTGCCTTCCTCCTCGCTGAAAGTGCTTTACAACCCGAAGGCCTTCTTCACACACGCGGCATGGCTGCATCAGGCTTGCGCCCATTGTGCAATATTCCCCACTGCTGCCTCCCGTAGGAGTCTGGACCGTGTCTCAGTTCCAGTGTGGCTGGTCATCCTCTCAGACCAGCTAGGGATCGTCGCCTAGGTGAGCCATTACCTCACCTACTAGCTAATCCCATCTGGGCACATCTGATGGCGTGAGGCCCGAAAGTCCCCCACTTTGGTCTTGCGACGTTATGCGGTATTAGCTACCGTTTCCAGTAGTTATCCCCCTCCATCAGGCAGTTTCCCAGACATTACTCACCCGTCCGCCGCTCGTCACCCAGAGAGCAAGCTCTCTTGTGCTACCGCTCGACTTGCATGTGTTAGGCCTGCCGCCAGCGTTCAATCTGAGCCATGATCAAACTCTTCAATTTAAAGTTTGATTTGCTTCTACTCGAGAAGCGATGCTCAAAGAATTATTACTGTCAGTTCGTAATGAATTAACTGTTGTTCACTCTTCAAGACTTTTATTTTTTTAAGCCCGAAGGCTTTACGATAAAGTCCTGTGAGTGCCCACACAGATTGTCTGATCAATTGTTAAAGAGCGTTGCGACTCGGCTTGCAGCCTGCTGTCGCGAGGTGGCGTATAGTACGCTTTCCTCTTTAAGAGTCAACGATTATTTTCATTTGAAAGTGAATCGTTTTTCTCTTGCTGACCTCGCCTTGAATCGCTTCGTGTCAACGGAGGCGCATTATAGGGATCCTAATAATTTACACAACCCCTTTTTTGGATCTTTTTTCTGTTCGCGCGTTTTTTACCCCCTTCGTTGAGATCCTGCGCAACCCGCGCTATTTTCAACCTACTTTTGCTACTTCTGGCAGCAGCAGGACCACAATTAGGGTAAGTTACTCTTTTCGAATGTATTGAGAGGTAAATATGGGCTCCCACGCATTGCGTTCTTATAAGGATGCGTTCCCCACTCTCGGGGAAAACGTGATGATCGATCCATCCAGCGTTGTGATCGGCAACACGACGCTTGGTGATGATGTCAGCATCTGGCCATTAGTCACGATCCGTGGCGACGTACATGAAATCCACATCGGCGCACGCACCAATATCCAGGATGGCAGCGTATTGCACGTAACCCAGCGCTCAGCGAGCAACCCGCAGGGTAATCCGTTGATCATTGCTGAAGAGGTCACCGTAGGTCACAAAGCCATGCTACACGGCTGCACCATCGGCAACCGCGTATTGGTCGGTATGGGATCGATCCTGCTTGATGGCGTTATCGTAGAAGATGACGTGATGATTGGAGCGGGCAGTCTGGTACCGCCTGGTAAGCGCTTGCGGAGTGGTTACCTCTATCTTGGTAGCCCAGTGAAACAAATCCGCCCACTGACAGCAGAAGAGATCGAGGGTTTGCGCTACTCCGCCAATAACTACGCCACGTGGAAGAACGACTATCTGACTCAGGACAGCGAGTAATATCCCTCGGTGTCATCCTGTTCATTGAGCACCCGAGCTTCGAAAAGATCTTCGATATCCCAGCGGTGCTCTCTGAACAACGCCAGCCAGCTATCCGCATCCGTTCCCCCAAAACGCGTCTGAAGTTGCGCGGCACTGATGCGGCATTCACGCTGAAAACCACCGATCAATACAGGGAAGTAGATCATACGATCCTCTTCGCTCCACGCTTCGCGATCGGGGAACTGGATCGCCTGATTCATGCGTTAAGTGCTTTTTTCATCTGTTCGATCACCGGAGTGGTATCTGGCATCACGCCGTGCCAGAGGAAGAACGCGTGTGCCGCCTGATTGATCAACATACCAAAACCATCTGCCAACTGTGATGCTCCCTGCTGCTGGCACCACAATAAAAACGGTGTCAGGCTGACCTGATAGAACATGTCATAACAGAGCGTAGAGGCAGTGATCAACGAGGCAGGCAGATCGGGAATATCGCCGGAGATCCCTGACGAGGTGGCGTTGATGATCAGATCGAAGTTTTCGCCTTCCAGTCCATCCAGTGGCAACGCGTCAATCTGCCCCACTGGCTGAAACAGTGTCGCGAGCGCTTCCGCCTTGGCAAACGTCCGATTGGTCACCACCAGCGAACACCCATGGCTTAATAACGGCTGAATAACGCCTCGGCTGGCGCCACCCGCACCGATTAACAGCACCCGATCCTGCGGTGTCACCAGCGCAAGACGCTGCAAATCGCTCAGCAGCCCAATACCGTCGGTATTATCCCCCAACAGCCGAGCGTCTTCGAGCCGCTTCACGGTATTGACCGCTCCCGCTAACGAGGCGCGTTGGCTAAGTTCATCGACTTCCTGATAGGCACGCTCCTTGAAAGGCATGGTGATATTCGCCCCCAACGCCCCTGCCTGAAAAAAATCACGCAGCGTTTGTTCAAAGCTGTCCAGCGGTGCCAACAGGCGTTCATACGTCAAGGAGATGCCGGTTTGCTCAGAAAACAGCGCATGTATCTGCGGCGATTTGCTGTGCGCAATAGGATGACCAAAAACCGCGAATGACGTTACTTCAGACACCTTTATCTCCACTTTTTAACCTTGTCGTATCAGGTTGCCCGTCAAGACATCCCGAATTTCAGACGGATTCTGCCGCCCGGATGTTTCTCCGTGCAGAACAGGAAAGGCCTCACCAAACTGAGTCAGAACCTCTTGTGCCGTGCGGCACGGCGGCAGTCCGGTCAGATTAGCGCTGGTTGACACGATTGGCTTGCCAAACGCTAGGCAGAGCTCACGAACTAGAGGATGCGCACTGACGCGCACCGCCAACGATGAGAATTGCCCGGTCAACCAACGTGGCTTACTCGACTTGGCGGGCATCACCCACGTTACCGGCCCCGGCCAGGAGGCAAACATCACCGCCTTTTGCTCAGCGCTGAGCTGGCTGTCATCAATATAGGGGGTGAGCTGTTGATAATCAGCCGCGATCAGGATAAGCCCCTTTTCGACAGGCCGTTGTTTCAAGGCCAGCAGTTTCATCACTGCGGCTTCACTGTCAGGATCACACCCCAAGCCGAAAACCGCTTCGGTAGGATAGGCGATGACATTCTGCTTTCTCAGTTCCTGAATGACAGAAACCGATTGTTCATTCACTACATTACTCATTGGTATCAATTTCTGCCGTTACCGGCTTTCCACAGGCTTTACTGGCACAAAAACGTTTGACGCCCTGCACCGTTTTCTTTTCGAACAATAGCGGATAGTGGCAGGTTGGACACGTTCCCGCCACCGGTTTATGGTTGAGCGCAAATTGGCACTCCAGGTAACGCTCACAGGCGTGGAACATTTTGCCAAAGCGCGATTTACGTTGCAGCAGTTTACCTTTGCCACATTGTGGACAGGTTAATGCGGTTTCATCGGGACGGTCTATGACCTCGGTATGGTCACACGCCGGGTATTTGCTACAGCCAATAAACATGCCATAATGCCCCTGCCGCAACACCAGCGTCCCCTGACAGTGCGGGCAGAGTTACCCAGACAGCTCCTTCACAATATGACCATCCGCATTGGCTTTCAGCGGACGAACGAATTCACACTCCGGATAGCGCGAGCAGCCCAAAAAAGGGCCGCGGCGGCTGGAGCGAATCACCAGCGGCGCGGCGCACTCAGGGCAGCACTCCGCCTTTTTATCCGCTATAAGCGCAGGGATTACCGTGGTTTATTCTGACTTGTCGGTTTAATGCAAATACTCCTCATCTGCTTCAAACAGCAGATCTTCCATTTGCTGGTAGGCGTTTTCACATCCGGGTAGATTGAACAACACCATGATGATCACCCATTTAAGATCGTCCAGATCGAACGATAAGGTATCCAGCGCCATCACGCGATCGATCACCATCTCACGCATTTCAAGATTCAACACGTTGATTTGCCACAAGAACAACAAAATCTATGGTCACCCCCATTTTTGCAACACTGATTTTTGACTAATGGTGGGCTTGCTTCAATCTATCCGGCGTCTCTGTGGGCGAGATGCCCGCGCCTCGATGAGTTCCGCTCCTAGTGAACCTGAAAAGGCCCTCTGCTTCAGTGAGCCATTTTTGTCGTCAGGTTTTTCAGCAGGCCGATATGCCGTTCATGTCATCAATAATCAGTTTTCGCAAAACCAGATAGGTAACTTCTGTTTAATTACTTAATAATCAGTGTGTTGATGTAGTTCTATATAACATCAGGCCTGATATTCATTGTGATTATAGCTAAACGACTTAATTTTGATTACATTATTTAAATGAGCTATTCAATTGATTTTAGAGGTAAAGTGATATCTACACGGGAATAAGAAGAGTTGAGTATCCGAGAAACAGCGAAGCAATTTCGGATTGGCCCTGCCTCTGTATCGCGTTGGATTAATCAAATAGCGTCAAAAGCATCGACCACGCGTCAGCGAAAGAGCGATAAATCCGAGTTGATAAAAGATGTTGAACCATATCCAGATGCTTACCAAAAAGAACGTGCAGAGCGTTTTGGCGTTTGTCAGAAGGCCATTTGGCACGCTCTTAAAAAGCTGGGATTAACCTATAAAAAAACTCTATGTCATCCGAAAGCCGACGAAAGCGCCCGGCAAGCATTTCAAAAAAAACAACAGTATGAAAAAGAAGGTAAACCTATTGTTTTTATTGATGAAATTGGTTTTCCACACGATACCCCATGGACTCACGGCTATTCCCAAAAAGATCAACGGTGTTTTGGCCTGAAGAACGGGGGAGCCAAAGGAAGAACAAATGTTATCGGCGCGTTATTAGACACAACGCTGTTTGCTATCGGATTATTTGATATCAATATTAACAGCGATGTTTTCTATTCCTGGGTCACACAAGTCCTTATCCCAGTACTCCCTAAAAACAGGGTAATCGTGATGGACAATGCAACTTTTCACAAAAAACATAATATTCAACAAGTCATCATCGATGCAGGGTATATGCTGGAGTATTTGCCTACATATTCGCCAAGCTTTGTTGAATAAATCAGAACTTGTAACGACTGCGCCCCATACTGGTCGATTGTTACGTGATGCGAATACTGTTCGGCATTCCTAATAGCGTGATCAGGTTAAGCGCTTTGACCATGGCCATGGCTTCACCCACCTGACCATCGTAGTCTCTCAGACTTAGATGACCACCCAGAAGCCTTTTGAACCGGAACATGGCCGTTTCAGCCACTGAGCGCCGGTGATAGCCCACTTTCTTTTTCCAGATATCGTTACTACCGCTAATGCGCTGATTTGCAACAGCGGGGTTACGCTCGTGGTAGCGATCTTGCCAATATTGCGCCCCCCTTCGTGGCGGGATAAGCGGCCTTATTTTCTTCCTCAGCAGAGCATCATAGCAGTAAACTGTATCCTAAGCGCCGTCAGCCGATGCCTCTCTGATTTTCCGGTGGGTCTGGTTTATCAGCGCCGGTAGAGCTTGGGCATCAGTCGTACCACTGAGCGACAAATCCGCACAGATAATCTCATGCGTCACACTGTCTACTGCCAGGTGCAGCTTACGCCATACCCTGCGTCTGTCGGCACCATGCTGCCGGACTTTCCATTCGCCTTCGCCAAAGACCTTCAGGCCGGTTCCATCAATGACCAGATGTGAGATTTCACCACGGGTTGGCGTTTTTATGCTGATGTTCACTGTCTTTGCTCGCTTGCTGAGCAGCGAATAGTCTGGACAATGGAGCGACAATTTAATCAGTTTAAAAATCGAGTCACCAAAGCCCTGTAAAGCCCTCAATGAAAGGCCAAACACGCGTTTCATCATCAGGACTGTGGTGATGGTCATATCTGAGTAGTGGAGCGGTCGTCCACGCCGTTCAGTAGTGTTTTTTTCCGTCCATGCAGCAATGGCTGATTCATCTAGCCATACGGTTAGAGAACCGCGCTGCTTGAGGGCCTTGTTATAAGAGGGCCAGTTGGTGATTTTAAAATTTTGTTTTGCCATGGAGAGCTGATTTTGAAACAACTGTCTTGCTCTGCTCCGATGATTACCCAAAAGTTCTATTTATTCAACAAAGCCTGTATATGGTGGAGTATTTGCCTACATATTCGCCAGATCTTAACCCAATTGAGCATAAATGGGCACAAGCAAAAAGCAAAAAAAGAGAGAGTGGTTGCGATACAGAGATTTTGTTCTCAGTCCATATGGTGTGATCAAAATTAAGTCGCTTGGCTATACTACAATGGGTTAACGCATACATCTTGAACTCCCGGCTTACAGATTAAAGACCGATAATGCTTTCAGCTTCCAACTCGTGGAAGTATTTCACGGTTTTTACTTTCAACTCCATGGTAGAGGGCTCATCGCAAACAATGATTGCCTTGGCATGCAGTTGCAGACAACTGATGGTCCACATGTGATTTACATTGCCCTCTACGGCAGCCTGTAACGCTTGTGCCTTGTTACGGCCAGACACCAAAATCATCACTTCCTCAGCATCTAACAGGGTGCCGACGCCGACGGTAAGCGCATATTTGGGAACCTGAGACACATCACCCTCGAAGAAACGGGAATTCGCGGTGCGGGTCTCTTCGGTCAACGTCTTGATCCGCGTACGGGAGGCTAAGGATGAGGCGGGTTCATTAAACGCAATATGCCCGTCATTACCTACTCCCCCCATAAACAGGTGAATCTTGCCATAGGAGGCCATTTTATCTTCATAACGTTGGCATTCGGCCACCACATCTGGAGCGTTAGCGTTCAACAGGTTAATATTTTCCTGCGGAATATCAACGTGATTGAAGAAATTCTCATACATGAACGTGTGATAACTTTGCGGATGAGCGGCCGGCAGACCGACATATTCATCCATATTAAATGTCACCACGTGCTTAAAACTGACCAGCCCGGCGTTGTGCATCACGATAAGCGCTTTATAAGCTTCTAACGGTGAACTGCCTGTTGGCAGGCCTAACACAAAAGGGCGCTCAGCGCTGGGATTAAAGGCATTGATGCGCTGCACAATATGTCGTGCTGCCCATTTGCCTACCTGCTCTGATGTGGTTACGGGAATAAGTCTCATACATAAATCTCCGGATAAGCGTTCCAAAACCAGTGAACCGATTTGCTACTGCCTGGATGATAAAGATAGGTTATTAGTTAGTCTAGCCTGTTTTTTATCTTGAAATAATGTGAGGGTATTGATAGATATAATGATTTAATATGCAGGCGTTTTGCGCGTTATAGCCAACAGACTTAAAAATGATTACAACAGATACCCTGATATGTATTAGTCGCGACTAGATCTGACACTGGACCTTGAAAGGTTGAGAGTTACCGGTTTTGATATGGGTGTCTCATCCTTAAACAAAACGCGAGGTAACTCTCATGCTTCATACTAACAATCCCATTATCAAACACAAAGCCGGCCTGCTCAATCTCGCCGAAGAACTTGGTAACGTATCAAAAGCCTGCAAGAGCATGGGCGTGTCACGCGATACATTTTACCGTTATCAGGAACTGGCTGCTGAAGGCGGCATTGATGCGCTGGTTAACCAGAAACGCCGGGTTCCGAACCTGAAGAACCGCGCCGACGAAGCCACTGAACGCGCGGTTGTTGATTATGCTATTGAGTTCCCGCCCCATGGGCAGCATCAACCAGTAGGCTGGTTTGCAGTTCATAACCGACGTCGCCACCATGCGTCATTTTCAAACGTTCTTCTTTCCCATTGTGGGTACGAAACTGTAAATGAGACCAGTCGTGAACGACGGGAGCGTATGGATGCGGGCTAAGTGCAACCTGCCGGAGAGCCAGCGAAATAATCGGTTCATTGAGCTGACTGAAGCTAATACGTTCATTATTAAAAAAACGCCAAACGGCCTGAGTAGTGGCGAATGTTGTTTTCTGCGCGCAGGCAAGGTCTTTAACGGCTGACGCCAATGGTGCTGCGGGAGTCATGTATTGCTTAACCAGACGCTGATAACGCCGGTTAAGGCGGGCATCAATTCCGCCGATGGATAAGTTGAGATCATGCAGCAACGTAATAGCAGATATTGCAAAAGATGTGTAGATACCTATGGGCGGGAGAGAGAGGATAATGTGAGTGTTCTTAGCTATTTGCAAAGGGTAGAACGAGCGCTGATGGTGCCAGTGGCGACGTTGCCAGCCGCAGCGATTCTCATGGGGATAGGATACTGGATCGATCCCAATGGTTGGGTGAGTGAGAGTGCGCTGGCAGCGTTACTGATCAAATCCGGTGCCGCAATCATTGAAAACATGGGGGTGCTGTTTGCGGTAGGCATTGCTTATGGCATGTCCAAGGATAAAGATGGGGCGGCAGCGTTAACCGGGTTCGTGAGCCTGTTTAAGATTTTGTGTAAATGCCTTTCCTCAGAAGTGACCGTCAAGACGGTCACCGAACTCGATAATAAAGCGACCCATTGCCATACGCCAGTCCTGTAAGGACATCGTCCATTTCTGTGATGCCGCCTGGATTGCCAGCCATACGACTTTCTTCACCGAGTCATCAGTCGGGAACACCTTGCGTTTCTTGATTGCATGCCGGAGCACGCTGTTCAGTGATTCTATAGCGTTCGTCGTGTAGATTACCTTGCGAAGTTCCTGCGGATACGAGAAGAATGTCGACAGGTTGGCCCAGTTTGACTGCCAGCTCCGGCTTATCTGCGAATAGCGGTGATCCCATGTCCCACCGAACGTCTCCAGCGCCTGAAGCGCGGCCTCTTCGGCTGGAGCCTGATACACTGCTTTGAGGTCGCGTGTTACCGCCTTATAGTCCTTCCAGGCAACGAAGCGCAGACTGTTGCGCACCATGTGCACGATGCACAACTGGATGCGGGCTTCCGGGTAGACCGTGTTGATGGCATCCGGGAACCCTTTCAGGCCGTCCACACAGGCAATGAGGATGTCGGTCAGGCCACGATTTTTCAGTTCTGTCAGCACGTTCAGCCAGAACTTTGCACCTTCATTTTCGGCCAGCCACATCCCCAGTAGCTCTTTCTGGCCTTCGATATTGATACCCAGCGCCAGGAACACAGATTGATAACGCTGCTGTCCTGCCGGACTTTCAGAACGATACAGTTAAGGTATAGCCAACCGACTTAAAAATGATTACAGCAAACGCCCTGATATGTGGCAAAAAAATACAGCTAATTGTTATCAAAATAATGTCGCTTGGCTATAAACAATGGGATAAACCGCATCCAGGGGGCGATTTTGCCATTCAACAACCTGCTCCATAACGGCATCGGTGACCTTCGATACCAAGGCAGGTGAGACATCCGCGTCATACAGCTCTTTGAACGCAGCGGCAATTTCGCGGGTGGTCATCCCTTTGGCATACAACGATAAAATCTGGTTATCCATCCCTGAGAGCCGGGTCTGGTTCTTCTTCACCAGCTGCGGTTCAAAGGAACCATCACGATCACGTGGTGTACGCAGTTCCAGCGGACCATCGCCGGTGGTAACAGTCTTTGTGGAGTAGCCATTGCGCGTGTTAGTTCCAGATTCGGACTGGGGCTTCTCATACCCGAGGTGATGGGTCATTTCAGCATTAAGGGCAGCTTCAACGCTGATCTTTTTTAGCAAGCGATCAAACTGGTTGAGAGCGTCAGGGGTTTTGAGATTTTTGGCCAGCTCGTTAGCCAGAGCCTGTAACTATTTTTCGTCCATAAAGTAACCTGCTTTTGATGTTGGATTGAACATATCAAAATCAGGCAATTACACAATCTCGTGTACAGGCTCTGAGTCCGTGGGGTATCGTGTGGAAAACCATTTTTATCAATAAAAACAATAGGTTTATCTTCTTTTTCATACTGTTGTATTTTTTGTTGAAATGCTTGCCGGGCGCTTTCGTCGGCTTTCGGATGACGTAGAGTTTTTTTATAGCAAAACGACTTAAAAATGATTACATCCAATGCCCTGATATGTGGCAAAAAATACAGCTAATTGTTATCAAAATAATGTCGCTTGGCTATATAGATCAATCCCAGCTTTTTAAGAGCTTGCCAAATGGCCTTCTGACAAACGCCAAAACGCTCTGCACGTTCTTTTTGGTAAGCATCTGGATATGGTTCAACATCTTTTATCAACTCGGATTTATCGATCTTTCGCTGACGCGTGGTCGATGCTTTTGACGCTATTTGATTAATCCAACGCGATACAGAGGCAGGGCCAATCCGAAATTGCTTTGCTGTTTCTCGGATACTCAACCCTTCTTCTTCCCGTGTAGATATCACTTTACCTCTAAAATCAATTGAATAGCTCATTTAAATAATGTAATCAAAATTAAGTCGTTTAGCTATACAAGACGTCCACTTTCGGTTACATCATGCGTAATCATCAGCCGTTTTGCTTCTTTCTGTGTATTTCATAAGATTTAGTGCAAGTAACTGTTGTGTCCTGCCGTAGCTTGTTGGATCATTGCGGGTTATGTGTCGTTTTGCATCGAGGAATCAAGCATGAGTGAGGCAGAAGCCCGCCCAACCAATTTTATCCTTCAGATCATTGATGAAGATCTGGCGTCTGGAAAACACAGCCTAGTACAAACCCGTTTTCCGCCGGAACCTAATGGCTACTTGCATATCGGCCATGCCAAGTCCATTTGCCTCAATTTTGGGGTGGCGAAAGATTACAACGGTCAGTGTAATCTGCGTTTTGATGACACCAACCCGGTGAAAGAGGATATCGAGTACGTCGAGTCCATCAAGCAGGATGTGCAATGGTTGGGTTTCTCCTGGAGCGGTGAGATTCGCTATTCTTCTGATTATTTTGACCAGTTGCATCTGTACGCAGTCGAACTGATCGGCAAAGGACTGGCCTATGTGGACGAACTCTCTCCCGAGCAGATCCGCGAATACCGTGGCACGCTGACCTCCCTAGGTAAAAACAGTCCTTACCGCGATCGCAGCGTTCAGAAAAACCTGAATCTGTTTGAAAAAATGCGTAATGGTGGATTTGCTGAGGGCACTGCGTGTCTGCGTGCCAAGATAGACATGGCATCACCGTTCATCGTGATGCGCGATCCGGTGCTGTACCGTATCAAATTCGCCGAACATCACCAGACCGGGAAAAAGTGGTGCATCTATCCCATGTACGATTTCACGCATTGCATTTCCGATGCGTTGGAAGGGATTACGCACTCACTGTGCACGCTGGAGTTCCAGGATAACCGTCGCCTGTACGATTGGGTGTTGGACAATATCACCATTCCTTGCCATCCGCGCCAGTATGAATTCTCGCGCTTGAACATGGAATATGCGGTGATGTCCAAGCGCAAACTGAATCAGTTAGTGACGGAGAAAGTGGTTGAAGGGTGGGACGATCCCCGCATGCCAACTATTTCCGGCCTGCGTCGCCGTGGCTACACTGCCGCTTCCGTGCGTGAATTTTGTCGTCGTATCGGTGTGACCAAACAGGACAATAATGTCGAAATGGCGGCGTTGGAATCTTGTATTCGTGACGATCTTAATGAGCATGCGCCGCGCGCCATGGCAGTGTTGGATCCGGTAAAAGTGATTATCGAGAATCTGCCAGAAGGCCACGAAGAGTGGCTTTCCATGCCGAATCATCCGAATAACCCGGAAATGGGGACGCGGCAGGTGCCGTTCAGCCGCAAGATTTATATCGATCGTGCCGATTTCCGTAAAGAAGCTAACAAACAGTACAAGCGTCTGGTGCTGGGTAAAGAAGTGCGTTTGCGCAATGCGTATGTCATCAAGGCGGAACGCGTTGAGAAAGATGAACAGGACGTTATCACGGCGCTGTATTGCACCTATGATGCTGAAACGCTTAGTAAAGACCCGGCTGACGGGCGTAAAGTGAAGGGGGTTATCCATTGGGTTTCTGCCGCACACGCGCTGCCAGCTGAATTCCGTCTTTACGATCGTCTGTTCAGCGTGCCAAACCCAAGTGCTGTGGATGACTTCCTCGCAACGATTAACCCAGATTCGCTAAAAGTTGTTCAGGGCTTTGTTGAACCGAGTTTGGTAAAGGCAGAAGTGGAAAAAGCCTATCAGTTTGAACGCGAAGGGTATTTCTGTGCCGATCGCAGTTATTCGAGCGAAACGCATCTGGTGTTTAACCGTACCGTAGGTCTGCGTGATACTTGGGTTGGTTGAGGCCTGCGTTTGACTAAAATGATTACACCGCCTGCTTGAACTTACCCCATCAAGTTGGACGGTTTATCTGGCGGCTATTTGGGCCTGAATTCGGTACTCTACCGGACTCAGGCCTTTTAATTGCACTCGTCCAGTGCGTGACCAGATTTGCATTGCATTACACAGAGCCTTGCATACTAAATCAGCATCGGCTGTCAATGACAGGGCTGAACCCACAATTTGGTGTGCATATCGGCTTTGTTGAATAAATCAGAACTTGTAACGACTGCGCCCCATACGGGTCGATTGTTACGTGATGCGAATACTGTTCGGCATTCCTAATAGCGTGATCAGGTTAAGCGCTTTGACCATGGCCATGGCTTCACCCACCTGACCATCGTAGTCTCTCAGACTTAGATGACCACCCAGAAGCCTTTTGAACCGGAACATGGCCGTTTCAGCCACTGAGCGCCGGTGATAGCCCACTTTCTTTTTCCAGATATCGTTACTACCGCTAATGCGCTGATTTGCAACAGCGGGGTTACGCTCGTGGTAGTGCTCTTGCCAATATTGCGCCCCCCTTCGTGGCGGGATAAGCGGCCTTATTTTCTTCCTCACCAGAGCATCATAGCAGTAAACTGTATCCTAAGCGCCGTCAGCCGATGCCTCTCTGATTTTCCGGTGGGTCTGGTTTATCAGCACCGGTAGAGCTTGGGCATCAGTCGTACCACTGAGCGACAAATCCGCACAGATAATCTCATGCGTCACACTGTCTACTGCCAGGTGCAGCTTACGCCATACCCTGCGTCTGTCGGCACCATGCTGCCGGACTTTCCATTCGCCTTCGCCAAAGACCTTCAGGCCGGTTCCATCAATGACCAGATGTGAGATTTCACCACGGGTTGGCGTTTTTATGCTGATGTTCACTGTCTTTGCTCGCTTGCTGAGCAGCGAATAGTCTGGACAATGGAGCGACAATTTAATCAGTTTAAAAATCGAGTCACCAAAGCCCTGTAAAGCCCTCAATGAAAGGCCAAACACGCGTTTCATCATCAGGACTGTGGTGATGGCCATATCTGAGTAGTGGAGCGGTCGTCCACGCCGTTCAGTAGTGTTTTTTTCCGTCCATGCAGCAATGGCTGATTCATCTAGCCATACGGTTAAAGAAGCGCGCTGCTTGAGGGCCTTGTTATAAGAGGGCCAGTTGGTGATTTTAAAATTTTGTTTTGCCATGGAAACCTGATTTTGAAACAACTGTGTTGATCTGCTCCGATGATTACCCAAAAGTTCTATTTATTCAACAAAGCCGTGCATATCGTTCAACAACCAGTGCGAGATAGCCTCATCTATCTTGCAGGAGAATAAACAAGATAACGGATATCGCTACACCAAACGCGCTTCGGTGCCGCAGGGTTTCATGCTCGATTTATTACTTTTGGCAATGCCGGGCTATTAAGATGGCTTATCCGGTAATGGTGTTTAGTGGGTTAGGCTGTGTCCCTTAATTACTTGAGCTATAGTATCCATCTGTTTCTACGACACTTTTGATTATGGCCCGCTACGATCTTTCTGATGAAGCATGAGCAATCATTGAGCCCTTGTTGCCAACCGTTTTGACATCTCCGCGGGCCGGCCGGCCGTGGGCAGAACATCGAAAAATCTTCAACGGCATGTTCTGGATACTGTGTTCAGGCGCACCATGGCGTGATTTACCTGAACGTTACGGCCCATGGAAAACCGTTTATAACCGTTTCAATAGATGGTCAAAGTCTGGAATCATTAACATTATTTTCAATAAGTTACTTTCATTTCTTGATGCTCATGGATTTGTTGACTGGTCAGCCACTGCGCTGGATGGCAGTATAGCCAAGCGACTTAATTTTGATTACAATTAGCTGTATTTTTTGCCACATATCAGGGCATTGGCTGTAATCATTTTTAAGTCGGTTGGCTATATCGTTGTATGCCAAAGGGATGACCACCCGCGAAATTGCCGCTGCGTTCAAAGAACTGTATGACGTGGATGTCTCACCCGCCCTAGTATCGAAGGTCACCGATGCCGTTATGGAGCAGGTTGTTGAATGGCAAAATCGCCCCCTGGATGCGGTTTATCCCATTGTTTACCTTGACTGTATCGTTCTGAAAGTCCGGCAGGACAGCCGCGTTATCAATAAGTCTGTGTTCCTGACGCTGGGTATCAATATCGAAGGCCAGAAAGAGCTACTGGGAATGTGGCTGGCCGAAAATGAAGGCGCAAAATTCTGGCTGAACGTGCTGACAGAACTGAAAAACCGTGGCCTGACCGACATCCTCATTGCCTGTGTGGACGGCCTGAAAGGGTTCCCGGATGCCATCAACACGGTCTACCCGGAAGCCCGCATCCAGTTGTGCATCGTGCACATGGTGCGCAACAGTCTGCGCTTCGTTGCCTGGAAGGACTATAAGGCGGTAACACGCGACCTCAAAGCAGTGTATCAGGCTCCAACCGAAGAGGCCACGCTTCAGGCGCTGGAGACGTTCGGTGGAACATGGGATCACCGCTATCCGCAGATAAGCCGGAGCTGGCAGTCAAACTGGGCCAACCTGTCGACATTCTTCTCGTACCCGCAGGAACTTCGCAAGGTAATCTACACGACGAACGCTATAGAATCACTGAACAGCGTGCTCCGGCATGCAATCAAGAAACGCAAGGTGTTCCCGACTGATGACTCGGTGAAGAAAGTCGTATGGCTGGCAATCCAGGCGGCATCACAGAAATGGACGATGCCCTTACAGGACTGGCGTATGGCAATGAGTCGCTTTATTATCGAGTTCGGTGATCGCCTTGACGGTCACTTCTGAGGAAAGGCATTTACACAAGATCTTAAACAGGCTCGAGTTATTAGCAAATCTGGTGTATGGCGATCAGGCTACGTTCCGCTCTGATGCTTCGTAAATCTGTTCTCCATCCTTAAATTGGACGTTGCTTACAACCAGGGTCAGCAGGTCAAATCCTCTTAGTCGGTTCCAGCTTTTCTGAGCAGACTGGAGCAGCTTAAATACCATTGACAGGGTTGTTTCTCTCGAACCACCGTTCTTCGCGCGTCTGCTTCGTAGCGGCTTTGTTGAATAAACATATTTTATGCTGCCCCCCCGGTGAAACGACAGATCCTCGCAACGCAAAATCATGCAGTTAGGTCTCATAAGAAAACTGTAAATCTGAGGTGACAAGCATTTTCTACCAAAACTGGCTGGCAAAACAGCATGACTCACTATTATTCAACAAAGCCCCTCACAGTCGCAAAAGCCGATTCAATCGGATTTGTCGTTCTTATTGACGCCCAGTGCTCTGACGGGAAGTCGTAGAATGCCAGCAGTTCTTCTCGAGCTTTCTCCAGCTTCTTCATCGCTGCAGGATACTTCGCTGAAAACCTTGCCAACAAAACATCAAAGGCTTCATTAGCGGCATCGCGGCTCTCTGTTGAAGCATATTCCGTTGCCGCTGCGATCCCTGACCTTAGGCACTTTAATTTCAACATCCCCAATACCCGTCTGTATGGTTCGCGGTGGCAAATAGCCGTTACGAACGACAGCATGACGCCCGTCGTCAAGGCGGCGCTCAGCATGTTGTTGCAGCATGGCTTCGAGCTCAACCTCAACGGCGTCAATTTCGCCGGTTTAAGCACGATGCAGTTGCCTGCCGCCAGCGCCATTTTCCAGCAAGCCATCAGCAGGGGGAAATTCCATGGAATAATCTGCGCAACCACGCCCAGCGGTTCGTGAAAATGATAAGCGACCGTATCCTTGTCGATTTCGCTGATCGCCCCTTCCTGCGCGCGGGCACAGGCGGCAAAGTAGCGGAAATGGTCGATCGCCAGCGGCACGTCAGCCCCTATGGTTTCACGAATCGGTTTCCCGTTATCCTAGGTTTCCGCATACGCCAGCAGTTCCAAGTTCTCCTCCATGCGATCCGCAATCCGGTTCAGCAGGAAGGCGCGATCCTGTACCGACATCGCGCCCCACTCTGCCTTGGCGTTATGGGCGGCATCCAGCGCATGATCGACATCACGCATGCCGGAGCTGGCGACTTCACACAGGGGTTGCCCGGTGACAGGTGTCAGGTTAATGAAATAGTCGCTACTGACCGGAGGCACCCAAGTGCCACCAATAAAGTTATCATAGCGCTTTTCAGATTGAGGGGGGCTTTGTTGAATAATAGGTAATCATGCTGTTTTTCCATGCCAGTTTTGGTTGAAAATGCTTGTCATCTCAGGTGTACACTTTTCTCATGAGGCCTAACTGCATGATTTTACGTTGCGAGGATCCGTCGTTTCGCTGGGCTGCCAGCATAAAATCTATTTATTCAACAAAGCCATTGAGGGGATGAGCATAGGTGCCGGGCGCGACCCGGTCTTCAGCAGTGTGATGTGCCATTGCGGTCTCCTGTTCTTCGCCGTAGGGTTACGCGGCCAAGCCGCGATGAAAACAGAGCCAATATGCAAAAAATCGCTAACATCAAGGACGGTCTACCAAGTGTATACACAAATCGGCTTTTCTGCCGCGCTGTTTAGCGACTCTTCGAGGAAACGCACACTTTGCCCCCTTTTTGTGCCCTGAACCACAGGCAACACACCGCGTGCCACGATAAAACTCGCATCACACCCTGTGGGGTGAAATAATGACTTTCTACTCCAAAATGAATATCTTATGGGGATATCACGTGGAAGAAGCGATCCCTGCGCTCGAGAGCGCATGCCAGCGAACGGTACGCCATCAAGGCAGCTTGTCTCAGGCCAAAACGGACTGGCTGGCGGAAGAAGTGCCCGTCGCGCTGGTGTACAACGGCATTTCCCATGTGGTGATGATGACTACGCCAAAAGATCTGGAAGCCTTTGCGTTAGGTTTTTCCCTGTCGGAAGGCATCATCACGTCAGCAGAAGGGATTTGCGGCATGGACGTGCAGCCGGTCTGCAATGGTATTGAAGTCCAGATTGAACTCTCCAGCCGCCGCTTTGCCGGGCTAAAAGAACGCAGCCGCGCCATGAACGGCCGCACCGGTTGCGGCATGTGTGGTGTCGAACAGTTGGAAGAAATCGGCAAGCCGGTCACACCGCTGCCCTTTACGCAGACCTTCTCGCTGAATAACCTAGACGGTGCATTAAAGCAGCTCAAAGACGTGCAGCACATCGGCCAATTGACCGGTTCTACCCATGCGGAGGCCTAGCTTTCCAGTGAAGGGACTATTTTGGGCGGCTGCGAAGAAGTTGGCCGCCACGTGGCACTCGATAAACTGCTGGGTGTGTGCGCTACACGCCCTTGGCACTAGGGTGCCGTGTTGGTTTCCAGCCGTGCCAGCTATGAGATGGTGCAAAAAGCTGCGATGTGCGGCGTCGAGATCCTGTTTGCCGTTTCAGCGGCAACGTCGCTCGCCATTGATGTGGCTGAGCGTTGTAACCTGACGCTGGCGGGCTTTTGCCGCCCAGGCATGGCAACCGTTTATACCCATCCGCAGCGCCTGCTCGACAGCGCATGAGGCCACTGCGGATAGATTAATCTGTTTTTAGCTTAGGCAACAATGATATAACTGTTTGTTTTCCGATGGTAAATGCTCGAACTCCGTGCGATGGCGACGCGAATAATCGTTTTCAAGATCATTTAATTAACTATAATGAACCTCATGATTACGCGACGCTAACAAACGGTTGTTTGTTAACCACTACCGCTTGAGGCGTGCCGTACCTGACTATCACGCGCGCGCCACAACCGAGATCAAGCACGCTCGCGATTATTTAGTAGTATAACTATGGAGATGATAAATATGAGTTATTCACTGCCATCCCTGCCTTACGCTTATGACGCGCTGGAACCGCATTTCGACAAACAAACGATGGAAATCCATCACTCCAAGCACCACCAGGCTTACGTCAATAACGCTAACGCAGCGCTGGAAAGTCTGCCAGAATTCGCTAGCCTCTCCGCAGAAGAACTGATCGCCAAACTGGATAAAGTACCGGCCGAGAAAAAAGCGGTACTGCGTAACAACGCCGGCGGCCACGCTAACCACAGCCTGTTCTGGAAAGGACTGAAACTGGGCACCACGCTGGGCGGCGATCTGAAAGCGGCCATTGAACGCGATTTCGGCAGCGTTGATGCATTCAAAGAAAAATTTGAGCAAGCTGCTGCAACCCGTTTCGGTTCAGGCTGGGCGTGGCTGGTCTTGAAAGAAGACGGCAAACTGGCCGTGGTTTCTACCGCTAACCAGGATAGCCCGCTAATGGGTGAAGCTATTTCTGGCGCTTCCGGTTACCCGATCGTCGCACTTGACGTGTGGGAACACGCTTACTACCTAGAGTATCAAAACCGTCGCCCGGATTACATCAAAGCGTCCTGGAACGTGGTGAACTGGGATGAAGCGGCTGCACGTTTTGCTGCTGCGAAATAATTTGTCCTGACGACATAAAACGCATAAAACCGAAATAACAAAATGTTATTTCGGTTTTTTTTGCTTTTCACCCGCTGACTCGATTCATCTTTCTTACATTTAAACAATTAAAAATTTTTTAAAGGCGCATTTTTCATTTATGCTGCCGGGGTTAACTCGCCGAAATCATGCTGTGTTTTGTGCTGCCTCCTTTGCGGCACACGATGCCTTGTATCCAGATTATGGCGATTAACACCGCATCAGATGGCAGTCCCTGCTGTCTGAAGTAAGCAGTCTATCCCATCCGGATTTTTATAGCCAACCGACTTAAAAATGATTACAGCCAATGCCCTGATATGTGGCAAAAAAATACAGCTAATTGTTATCAAAATAATGTCGCTTTGCTATATAGCCAAGCGACTTAATTGAGTTATTAGCAAATCTGGTGTATGGCGATCAGGCTACGTTCCGCTCTGATGCTTCGTGAATCTGTTCTTCATCCTTAAATTGGACGTTGCTTACAACCAAGGTCAGCAGGTCAAATCCTCTTAGTCGGTTCCAGCTTTTCTGAGCTGACTGGAACAGCTTAAATACCATACCATTGACAGGGTTGTTTCTCTCGAACCACCGTTCTTCGCGCCTCTGCTTCGTAGCCTCACAGTCGCAAAAGCCGATTCAATCGGATTTGTCGTTCTTATTGACGCCCAGTGCTCTGACGGGAAGTCATAGAATGCCAGCAGTTCTTCTCGAGCTTTCTCCAGCTTCTTCATCGCTGCAGGATACTTCGCTGAAAACCTTGCCAACAAAACATCAAAGGCTTCATTAGCGGCATCGCGGCTCTCTGCTAGCCAAACCTCCCGCAGCTCAGCCTTAACTTTCGGTTGCATGGCTTTGGGGAGTGAAGCCAACACATTAGCGGTTTTGTGCACCCAACAGCATTGGTGCTGCGTGTCCGGGAATATCTTTGCCATTGCATTCCAAAAACCAAGGGCACCGTCTCCCCTAGACAGCTTGGGAGATACGGTTAGGCCACTGCTCGCAGGCCATTAAGAAGTTCGGCCCAGTTTGCTTCTGACTCTCGATAACCATCTTCGACCGCAACCAGCTCCTTTACGTCCATGCTCAGTGACGCCGATTAAGCCGGAGCTGGCAGTCAAACTGGGCCAACCTGTCGACATTCTTCTCCTACCCCCAGGAACTTCGCAAGGTAATCTACACGACGAACGCTATAGAATCACTGAACAGCGTGCTCCGGCATGCAATCAAGAAACGCAAGGTGTTCCCGACTGATGACTCGCTGAAGAAGGTCGTATGGCTGGCAATCCAGGCGGCATCACAGAAATGGACGATGTCCTTACAGGACTGGCGTATGGCAATGAGTCGCTTTATTATCGAGTTCGGTGACCGCCTTGAGGCATCGTTCATGAATCAGGCGATAGAGATCCTGAACATAGTTAACATCGTCCAGCGCATCATCTTTAATGTTAAGAGCAAACTCCTGTTCAAGCACTAACATAAGATCCATCATCATGAGTGAATCAGCCAATAGATCATAGTATAGATGTTTCTCCGGTAATACATCTGCAGAGGAACAATTTATAATAGAAGAAACCACATGATTTATGCGTTCCTCAACGTTTTGATTCATTACAATTCCTTTTCAATCTCATAGGACGAGGCGATCAAGATGACGTCAGATCGCTTTCACCAAACAGGACGACGGCCTCTCATCCTAACAGTATGTTAACGGTTTACTTTTTAGCAAACCTGTCAGTGTTAATATAAGATTGCTTTGCCGTAGCACCTTGCCTTCCCGTCCAAAAAGGACCTTTGTAGCCAGTGTTGCCCGCAGCAGTAACCGTATTTTTCTCTCCAGAAGACGCCACCTGGTGACGATTGGCCAAAGAGGGCTCTCTGGCAGTGCTGATGTCGGACGCAGAATCCTCCAGTAACACATCATCTGTGGTTTCAACCTTCGAGGTTTCAGGTTCAACGCGTGCTTTGTGTTGAGAAACACCTGCAGTGTGCTCAACGCCACTGGTAACCGGGGTAGCTGCATCCGTTTTGTTTACAGCGCGCCTTTCAATGGTGCTGCTTGAGACCGCTTTGGCCAAAGGTTCATCATCACGCCCGGTACTACCTAGCCTGTTTAGCGTACGGCTTACTGTAGATGCATTTGAATCCGATGCATATTTTTTGAAATCTGCGGCACCGGTCCTACCCGTTCTGTCTGGTCCCATATAGGTATCAGACTTTGGTTTGCTGATACCAGCAGCATTGTTCAACTGCTGTTGTTGACGTATTGCTTGTGCAGGTGAAGTAGTGGATTTTTGGGTGTGTGTCTCAAACACGTTGTGCGCTTTCTCGTTGGCTTTACCCTCGTCAAGCTCAACGGTTTTTTCTACCCCTGCTGCGTTTGATCTTGTCAGCAGCGCTTTTTCATCACGCCCTGAAAGCGGCTCTCGCCGTCCAGCCTGGGTATCGGTTTCAATAATCGTTTTTTTTGCTGGTTGCCAATAACGTTTAAACTCTGCGGCACCAGTGCGTCCTGTTCGGTTTGGCCCGATATAAGGCTCACGCGCAGGACTAGCCCTCTCTTGCGACGGAGGCTCAGATGATTGCACAATCGCTGCGTTGCTTTTGGCTTTGGTTAACGTCGTAGCAAACTGCTCCCGTTGCCGAGTGAATGACGCTGCATGAAGCGCTTGATTCGCTCCCCTATCGCTAACAGGATTTTCTCCTGCCTTAACGTGAGGGTTAGGATGACTGACATTCTCATCACGTGAACGAATACCATCACTTTTAATCCCCGTACCAGCATCGTTAGAAGGCGTAATTGGAGACTCCTTTTTTTTATCAACTCGCCCGCTATCAGAGGAATGCTTGTATTTCTGAAATTGCGCAGCGCCCGTTCTACCCGTGGTAAAGGGGCCAATATAAGCAGTCTGGTGTTCGGCCATCGAAGAACTAGGGTTACCCACTCTCTGAGGCTGCGCCTGTGGAACAGAAGTGCGCGCATTCAGTTCGGCATTGGTTTCTGGCATTGAAGATGTCTCTATGGGTAACGCCGGTTCATCGATATCATCCCCCCCTGCATGCCCTCCCACTGTTACAGGTGGAGTCAGCGTTTCATTGGAAGGTTTGTTACTGTTAACCGTAATATCTGACGTACCTGCTGTTGTCTCAGGGATATCGTCAAAATGTTGAGACTGGGTTTTCACTGTAGATGAAAATACAGTTTCTTTTTGTGGTTTCGATTTATCAGCATTAATTTTAATTATAAAATCACCGTTATATTTAAAATTACCTCTATCCCCAATAATAACTTTACTAAAATCATTTACATTGGTACTATAATCATTATAAATGTAAGTTACACCCTGATTTTCCTTGCCAGCATCAGCATCTTTTTTTACAGGAACTTCATTCTTGTCATCATTGTTTTTGGGCCCCCCTTCCCGCTTCAAGTAGTCCTTAAAGAGATCTAACTTGATTGGTTGATGAGAAAAAAGAGCACCAGCACGCAGGAATCCACTCGTTGCATTAATAACATTTTCCATCTTTTCAAAAATGCGGATTGATTCACGGAAAGGGCCATTCTCCCACTCCTTATGTAATACATCACGCAAATGACTATCCGGCACAGAATCAATTTCCTTCATAACCATGATATGAATTTCTTTATTATAATCTAAGCCTTTTGATATTGCTGCATCGGAAATTCTATCCATAAATTGATCAAATGACTTGAGTGCTTTAAAGCCTTTTCTCGAAGAACCCGTAACTGGTGAATCAAAACCCAACTTATACTTATTTACATTGTCGACAAGAAATTTAACATCCTTCTTTATAGCATCAATACTAGAAATATCGTTATCGGCACATGAGTCATGCAACTTTTGAGTCATAACCAATGCTAGCTTAACTTTTTGTACTGATTGACTATTACTACCAGGAGCAGATAGTACCGATAAAAAATCATCAAATCCCTTGATATCTTTTTTATTTTTCCAAAACTCAATCGCATCCTGTTCCATTTTTTTTGAAAAATCGATGCTGTTAGGAAGTGAGTTAAAGAAATTATTAATTCCTACCGTATCTTCAGGACAAGATTTCTGAGCCTTCACATTCTCATTTAACACTTCATTGCGCTTCGAGCTGTTCCTAACACTCATCAAATCTTTTTTAATACACAGAGCGGGGTCTTGAGCCATCTGCTTTATCAAGTCTATTTTGCCTTTGATGTTCCCGCCAGAAGTTCGGTATGTTTTATTGGATTGACACACGTTTTTTAGTGATTTAAATTTAACATTTCTCTTTATTCCTCTAACAGCAGGATAAGAATTACGCACTGTGTGTGTATGTATAACTTTATTATTCATCATACTACCTCCCTAAACGAAGAATTGCTTATCGCACTCCAAAAGGCTTGCAATTGTGCTACTCAATACTTTAACTAAATTATCAAACGTTGAATGAGCGTTTGCAAATTTCTGGGTTAATGTTTGCATGCTGTTTTGGATGTGATCTTTTTGCATATCAACGCTAGTCTGCCATGCAGACCACTGTGCTGCGTTGAACGACATATCTTTATTTTCCACTGAGTTATTAATAGTAACCAATGGGCTAATATCAATATGAACAATATAAGTTCCATCGGGTAGCTGATAAATACAGTTATCTACACTGAGCCCGAACTCTTTTGCCCAAGCTTCACACTCCTCACGCCTAGCCCCTTGAACCGTAGACCCCGTTTGACTTGGAAACAATGTCGTTGACAAACCTGGAACAGGATATTTACCCATCAACTCTTGAAGATTTTTTTTGAATCCTTTGTCATCCAGAATAGTTTTATCACCATCCGCGGAAATGAATTGTGGCAACGTGGACATAAAAACAGAAAAATTTTTATAAAACTGAGAATGTTTCTCAACTGCCTGTTGAAAAACATTCAAATAGCTTTCAGACATTTTCCCAATTGCAGTAGAAATTAAGTCATTAATCTTTTTACTTGATAAGGTACTAAACACGTCAGAATTCGATAAACTGGAAACCGGAGCTACATAGGAGGCCCCCCCCCGTTTTGCCAGCGTCAAATAGACCGGCTCTTTTGTATCAGACGAAAAGGCCTTATTTTCCAATTCAGGATTCTGTAAAAACAGATCATCGAGAACACGCATTCTTTTTTGTACATCATGACTGAGCAGCTCTCTCCGAGCCTGGATAGTCTTCATTTCATCAAGAAAACCACTAATATTTAAATTTTTTAAAAAACCCTCCAGCTTTCCAGCATCAGCCATGATAAATGAGAAAGGAGCGAGAAGAGTGCGATGCGTACCATCACTGCGGGGTAATATATTCATCTCATCAGCGATCGGTTCCTGCAAAAATAAATTATTAGCAGATTGATCTTGTGAATAGCTATCAACCCGAAATGATGGCCTTGTTGTAGATAATATTTCCATGTTTTCCTCTGAAAAAACCGCCTGTATCAACAGGCGGTTTTATATCATTATCAATGTTTAGCAATTACATTTTGGTGTTATTGGCAACAACACTGGCAGTATCGCTGATGTCTTTCGCAATACTTTTGAGCGTTTCCAACAATGCAGCCTTGAGCTTTTCAGCATCCTGGGCTCTTTCATCGTTTCGTTGACTCTCCTGCATAAAGACATCTTTATCAAATTGCCGTAATTGCTGTAGGCCATTCTGCTCAGCCTGACTCACTATCATCTGAGAGGAAGAAATGGTTCCCATTGCCGCCGCCCCGCCCTGTAACGCTTGCCCAACACCAATTTGTTGCTGTGAAGCGCTGAGGGTCGTTTGGAGTTGAAACTCTTGTTGCTGCGTCAGCAGGTGTTCACGATTGGGGGATTGCTTCAAGTGATTCATATCTGGCGACCACGTCGGATCGTTCATATCCTTCACACGTGAAAGCGTTGTTTGAGCATCGAGTTTATTCCCCAGACTCTTATGCTGAGTAACGCCGGCACCCTGAATCTCATACCCTTTAATAGCGTGGCTGTGCCCTTTGTGGGTCTTGATTCCACCAGCCAACGCCATACCACTTGTCACAATGCTACTGGTAAGATCCTTTTTAAGCTGCTCTCGAGCAGCCTGCATACTGTGTTCGACAGAGCTTTTAAGGCTTTTCTGGCTGGTTTCCAGCATGTTGGTTTTCATGCCTTGTTCAGCATGCTTGCTCAATAACGCGCTTTTCGCCAACTCAATTAACGGAGCAAAACGCATGCTGTTATAACCACCAAGAAAACTTGTCGTAGACATAATTTTCTCTGACCGGCTAGCTATCTCTTTCTCCGGAACTACAGACACTTTTTCATTCTGTGCAGGCACCAAAGCGCTACTTTGAGAATACAAAGAAATTTGTTTGCTTAACAAATTCGCATCCGTGTCAGAAACCGGCTTGGTGATATCAGGAATTTGAATATCAATACCAACAAGGTGGTTGGATGCGTGCTGTACTAATATCGTTCTATTTCGATTCAAGTCAGCGGTATCTAAAGGTTTGGAATTTGATTTCTCGATGAAACCGGTATTATCCATACCTTTACGATGCATCTCTTCAGGAAGAGCAGTCGCTCGCTGTTGGAACACGGTATTATTGGGGTTTGCAATAGATACTGCCATAACGCCTCCTATTAGGCTCTGATATTTCTTACAACACTCTTCCCAGTGTTGGCTTTACTACTTAACATGTCAGACAAAGTCATATTTACCGATTGAGATACTTTGGAATCCTCTTCATGATTAGCAAGAATTTTACTAATAAGATCGCGCAAAATGCTGACATCCATTGCAGCCAACTTAAAATCGGCAATAGCTTTTGTCGCCTGGAGCCTGATATTTGAAATATTAATACTCATTCCACTTTGAACAACAGGCATCGTCGTGTGAACGCCATTTTGCAACATTTCCAATCGTTTCAATGCAATGTTACCTAAGCGTTTCGCATCTTCAGGATCGTTTAATTTCAATACCTTCATGACATTGGCATTTACTTTATCTGAAATCATATCCAACTTTTTATTAATCTCTTTTGTAATTTTCCCAACCTGTTTTGTTACAGATTGCATGCTCCGACTTAATGCCGCACTCCCTTGTCTCATAGAGTTATTAATAAGTTGCGGCATAATTTTATTAATGACCTGCGTTATCGCCTGCTTGATTGACTGCATAATGGCAGAGGTCATTGCCTGAGACATTTTTTCTATCATGAATTTTGCTGCTGTTTTAGCCACTAAAGAAATAGCAACAATGGCAGCAATAGTCACTGCGGCAGTGACCACCATATGGATGGTATCCATCATGTTGGCACCCGTCGCTTTATCGATGGCATTTAGCAGCAATCCGAGTGGTGTTTTATCAAAAATCTGCGTGATAATATCGCCAAGAATATTCATGAGGGGCATAAAAACATGCTCCATGAGGGGATTCATCACCATTTCCGTTAATGACTTACCGGTAACAGCCGCAACAATGGGGTCAGCAACCATCAACGCGATACCGACAGCCATTAACGCCACACCACCACCACCAAATACGGTAGTAATTGCCCCTAACGCAATCGCTAGGCCGCCTAAAACTTTACCAATACAGCTGGCCATTTTTTGTGCTTCTTCCGCTTTACGAACCTGCTCTTCGTATTCATCAGATTTACGCTGCATTTCAGCCTGACGCGCTTTGGCTTGAATGCGGTTCAGTTCGAGATCGTTTTTTAGTTTTTCAGCAGACGCCTCTTCCATTTGCATAATAAACTCGCTGATCAGCTTGATCATGACAGCCGTTTTAGTCAGCGCTTTCTCTGATTGCACCACTGCGTTGCTGTATACGACACCACCTTTTGATGTCAAGTCCACATAGTTGTACTTTGTATTCATTTCTGCCGTACTGGCATTAATGTCATTCAGGACGATCTGCATAGCAGCAAGCTTTTTCTCCGCAATCGCGCGCGCATCGGACAACGTTGATTGAGCATGGCCTAGAGCTTTTTGCGCATCAGCAATCTCCTTTTTCGCTTGCGTTACGTCATGGTTATCTGCCAGTGATGGATCATCAGGATCGGTAACACCTAATTTTTCTAACAATTCATCCAGCGAGCTCTGCGCCTCATCAAGCTTACGTTGCGCTTGAGCCACATCATCTGTTGCACCGTCAACGCCCTTTTGCGCCTCGTTAAACTCAGCCTCGAGGCCATCGTAGGATTGGTGCAACGCATCCAGATGTGCTGACAGCTCACGAGCTTTATCCATGCGCGCTTCTGACTGGGTCAAAAAGATCTCTAGGGCATTGACACGTTGCGTCGCGTCCATCCCATTGGTGATCTCCTGATACTGCGCCATTAAAAACAACATTTGCGCTTTGCTAGTTAACGGTGCCGATTGGCGGATTGCGGGTGACTCGACGTTCTCTGAGGTTAAAGATGCCGTTTGTGCCGAGACATCGTCAGCAATCATTTCCCTGGCATGTTGTTGGGCCAATTGATCAATAGCCTTTCCCTTTACCTGAGAAATATGCGTCTTTGATGAAATTGCTTCGCTTACTTTTCCAGTATTGGATGGCAAATTCGCAAGATTTATTAGTTTACCTGTTTTGGAGACATCCATTTATTTAAGACCTATAAAATTAAACGGTTTCCTCAGAGGGCTTAGCGTTATTTAACGCTTCACTCTCTCCCATATTTTGACGAATCGTACTCATATACGATTTAGCTTTGGCAACTAAAGATGAATCCTCACAGCGTGAGCAAATAATATCAAAGCACTGTAATGCCTTAACAACATTCCCCATAAGCAGTTGACACTGTCCAGAATAAAAGACAGGGTTGAAATCATTCTCAGCCATGACATAGGCCAGTGAATAAAAATCACACGCCTTGCTATAATTTTTCTTTACCTGGTTAACGGCACCCAAACCAATAAAGTAGCTTGAATTTTTAAGATCATAGAGGCAAAGAAAATGGAACAAATTTTCCGCTTCATCTAACTGGCCATTTTTGTATGCCTGATAAGCATACGCATAGACATTTTCCATCATGTCATCAGTAATGCCATGAATCTCTTTTAATGTCGCCCCATGTTCCAATGTTGCGGTCATTAATAACGTTGCTTCCTGTTCGGTGATAACACCAGTGTTTTGTTCCATTTTCACTCTCCTCAGTAGGGTCACCGCTTACTGCTGATGACCGTTATTAAACCATGCGTTTATTTGATATTCACATAAAGAACGCTCATTCACCGTGCATTCACTGGGGCGAGGCATTCTCATTTTCCCAAGCACTTTCAACCTGTTGCAACCACACAAGGATACCGATGACATTATCCAGCTCCTCAATGCTGACAAAAGAGTATCGCTGATGGGTTTTAAATATTCGTCGTGCCAACTTAATATCTTCAACGACAGGAACGCCCACCTTCTCAGCATAAGCTCTGACGGCAAGTGCTCTCTGGTTTCTCTCGAGTACAGAGATAAATGGAATACCCACCACCTCCATATTGAGATAGATCCCAACCGCAATATGCGTTGGGTTAGCAATAATTACTGCTGATTTTTCAATGTCAGTTTTTATTTTTTCAGACAATAGCTCAGCATGCAGTTCTTTACGCTTAGATTTTATTTCCGGATCACCGTCCTGCTCTTTGAATTCTCGTTTAACCTCCTGCTTATCCATTTTGAGATCTCTTATATGAAGGAAGTACTCGGCAAGCGCATCTAATACAAATACCAATAGCGCGCAGGATAAACATAGATAGATTAATGCGCCAAAGAGTTTCCCCCACACCAGGAATATGTGTACGGGCTCAGCATTGAGCTGAGAAAAAACCATATGTTTGTGTTTATTCCAAAATACCATAGCGGCGACGATAAAACTCGTCAGGAAAAGTAAGGTTTTCACGACATCTTTTATTGTACGCAAACTAAATAATTTCTTGAAACCGTTAACAGGGTTTAAGGCATTAAAATTCAGTTTCAGCGCTTTACTGGCAAGCAAAAAACCGGTTTGCAATAGCGTTGGAAACACCGAGGCAGCAATACAAAGCAATAGGAAAGGCAAAAATAACTTTAGCCCTGTCCAAAACATCGCTTCAGCATAACCAAGCGCATCGTGAGTAAAACCATTTTCGATGACAAGTCGCCACATGGACATCAACTCAAAGACGCCAGAAAAATTAATCAGGTACTGCACGCCCAGCAATATCAGACAAGCAATGACCAAATCCTTACTCTTAAACGACTGACCTTTTTTCGCCGCGTCTTTTTTCTTTTTGTCAGTCGGCTTTTCCGTTTTACTTCCAGACATAAATTCCCTTTATACTTCAGGTTCACTCTGACGTGATAACCACGACATCACCAGCCAAGTAGATCGACGGGATAAAGGCGCAAATCCATAATGCGGTCGGGCAACATGGGAGTGAAATAGAGCAGTAACAACAAGAATCCAATAATGCTCTTAACCGTCAATGCCAGCGAAAAGGCATTCAACTGCTGGGCAAACCGTGCCAGCAATCCTAAAAAAAGTTCAGACAACAAAAAAATAATAATCAAAGGGCTCGCAAGAATAACGCCATTCTTTACCACCAACGTAAGGAACCCGAGAACGGTACGGTAGGCCGGTACATCCAATTGATAAGGTTGCCATAATTGATAACTTTTCTCGAAAACCTCCAGCATTAACAGTAGCCCACCGCTTTGCAGCACAATGACGGCAGCAAAAAGGTTGAAAAAGTTAGCCAGTTCTGAAGTATCCACGCCTGAAAGTGGATCAATGCTACTACTCAGAGTGGCACCACGCTGATTATCGATAAAACTCCCCATCGCGTGCATAACCCAACACGGTAAACACAGAAAACCAGCGATGATCAGACCAACAGCTAACTCCTTACCAATTAAAATTAAAAACCAGATGTTATCGTACCCAGCTATCGCTTCTCCCGTATGCGGCCACAACACACTGCCCGTAAGCAAGGCAACGGGTAACCTGATAGCGCCAGTCAACGTATTATTGTTGAAAAAGGGCAACAATATAAACGCTGGCATCAAGCGAGCAGATACCATAGCCATTTCATAAAGCCAGGTGTGAAGGTCGAAAAAAATTCCAGTAAACATATTGCTTATCACGCAAGTGCTATTCTTATTACTTCACGAGCATAATTAAGCATAATATCGCCATACCACCCGGAAATAAGAAACAGACACAACGCTACGCTCAATAATTTGACGCCAAAAGGCAATGTCTGTTCTTGAAGTTGAGTTACTGTCTGGAATAAACCCACCAACAGTCCCACTATTGTGGCTACGGCAATAGGTAATGCCGACATTGTCAAAATCAGGTAAAGCGCTTTATTGCCTGCGAACGCTATTTCATCCATGATGACTCTCCACGGCTATAACGCCAGTTCCAGGTATTGTGTTACCAACTCTTTGGACAATAGCGTCCATCCGTCTAACACAACAAAGAGTACCAATTTAATGGGTACTGAAATGGTTACGGGACTCATCATCATCATACCGAGCGCCAGCAAAATACTGGATACCAGCAAATCGATAACAACGAATGGCAGGTAAAGATAGAAACCTATCTTGAACGCACTCTTTATCTCGCTTAAGGCATAAGCGGGTAATAATGCCAAGATAGAAGTACGCTCTTCTTCCTGCACTTCACTATCGGAATTATCTCCACGTTGAAGGTGAGCCCGCTCAAAAAACTGAGCCAATTCAGCATCAGAATATCTCTCAAGATAATCCCGATAACTATCCAGTCCATTCTCAACAAAATGTAATACCGATTGACTGTCTCTTGTATCGACATTGGCTTGCTGAAATTGCTCATAGCCATTTTTCACCACTGGCAACATGACAAAAAAAGATAAAATCAACGCTACGCCATTCAATGTCATATTTGAAGGAACTTGCTGAAGTCCCAATGCATTGCGTACCATCACAAACACAATGGAAAATTTTATATAACAGGTTCCACATGCGATTAAAAAAGGAAGAAGCGTCGAAAATGCCAGTATCGCAATCAGAGAAATATCATTGCCGTGAGACATCACCAGCCTCTTGATAAATATCTTTTATTTCAATACCTAAACGATCCTCAATCCACACCAACTCACCTTTGGCAACCGGCACACCATTAGCAATAATGGATATATTCTGTTCTGCATCAGGATGACATGGAATAACCTGACCTTGATAAAAGGATTCCAATTCCGCAACAGTGAGGGTGCTTTGTTGCAATACTGCACTGAGCTTTACTTTAATCTCGTCACGCGATCGTACTGGAGTAACAACAACTTCATTGATATGCTCTGACACAGATAATTCATTTTCACTTTCTGACATTGCCGTAACGTCCGTTTCATCAAACATAAATCCCTCCTCAATTTTGATAAAGCGCCCCAAAACATGGTTTGATGAGGCAACCGTACATTCTTCATGATTTACCAGTATCACATCACCACGCTGAACGCGTTTGAGCAAAGCCGTAGAGATATGGCTGTAGCCAATTTGAAACTGGATGGATAAAGGCAGATCGTCTGCCTTCAAATGGCGGATGCCCTCGTCCAACGTGGGGTGGGAAGGAAAGGTATGCAGCCATACGCGCCCTTGCGATGTCATGCAGGCGTAAGCCTGCGGTGGAACAGATGATGTTTCCACCCGACCTTTGCTTTCCAAACGTTGATATGCGAGGTCTTGCGGCAACCCATCAATAGGCCGAACACAATTGATGAACAGGGTCTCCAGCTGATCTGGCGACCACGATGCACTCGACAATGCAGCGCTTTGAGGCACTCGGTGGCAAAACCAGCTCTCCAGATCGATAATCCCCTCCCATCCCGTATCCGCAATAAAATGCAGCAGGTGATTGCCTGGCACCAAGCGCTGGCATACGTCAACGCCTTGGTTTTGCCAGGTTTTCACTCTGCGGTGCTCGGAGAGTTCGCGCTTTGAATAGCCGCGTAGGTGTTGACCAATCACACATTTTCCTCATCGGCAAATGTGTTGTGCTCTTTCTTTGGCTGCTCATCTTCCTCAGAAAACACCCATTCCGGATCGCCTTGCCCCTGCCCCTCATAATCCGCTAAGCGTTGATGAACCAACGGATCAGAAACCTGCAACACATGTGGTGCCTTGGCGTGTGCGCTTATCAGCACATTGACCTGATGCCCATCTCCCCAATCCGAAAAGCGGTACAGCAATTGGTTCTCAGACGCCGTTTCATTTAAGGCGGCATTACCGATGTTTCTGAGTATTGCCTCAGAGGGAAGTGGCTGTCGGCCCCCCCCTGCGAACGCGTTATCCGCACCACGTGCCGGCGTCTCCCCCGAAAACGAGCGGTGCTGCGCATCACTAGGCAGTGGAATGACAGAGGGTGAGTTCTCACTTTCAGCCTTGGGGCCAGGCATTTCTGAAGGAATGCTCGCAGAGGGCAAAACAGCCGTATCTGCTACCTGACTGACTATCGCGTGGGAAAGTGGTGTATCACGACGCTCCTGAAGTGCAATGGCAGCAGACTGACCATGCAACCCACCTACTATCGCCCCCCCCCTACACACACTGGAAGAAAAGATTGATAAATCAAGGTGTTGGGATGTTTTACTCCTTGGTACACCCTTACCGAACGCTACCTCAGTCGCGCTGATATTTACGGTCTTGCCCACCTCGGTGCGCGTTTCTGACTGCGTGGACAGCGTAACTTTTCCTCGCCCGCTTTCTCTCCATTTGCCTAAGCTGGCATGCAGTTCCGGTAGTGCGACGGATAGCGAGGCGTGAGAAAGCGCTACAGGGGGTAAGCCACCTTCCTCGTGTCCTTTCTTCACCTGTTTTACTTTTTGCTTTATGGCATTTAAAACAATGTGTTCTAAACTTTGTGTCGCATTCTCCCCCATGCTGGGGTTACTGCCAGAAAAAATGGCTTTCACTCCATTTAACGTCGCCATGATATTCTTTCCTCTATCTCGTTATCTTCAATTTTGGCATCTCTGATACACTTATTTTTTCGAACCTGGTGTTGGAGCGATTCATACTTCTTTATCTTTCTATCGAGCAACTTTCTTTTTTCGAATATCGCCAGACGCTCTTGTTCACACTTTTCCTGTTCGAGAATTTTTTGAGATTTTTGAACTTTGATGTCCGCCAATTTCTTCTTGAGTGCACCCTGTCGCCGTTGTATCGCGAAGATTTTAGCTTTATTGGTTTCGCCTCCGGGATACAAACTTCGGCTGAGCATCTCAATAGCTGAAATCTCTTTTTCGAAGCTGTCTATCTGGGTAATTAATGTGTTGTGCTCATTTTTTTTTCTATTGAGCAGAACATCATTACGCTGAATTTTTAAGGCAACATGCCCAACCAACGTTTTCATTTCACGAAGCATGACGTTTCATCTCATCGGTTATCGTATTGAAATCGGCGTGTTCATCGACACGTTGCTTTAACCAGGCAAACAAACGATCGCGCTTATTCATCGCACGGTCGTTCTCTTCATTCTCGCCCGGTTGATATTCCCCCAGATCGACAAAGAGTTGCAGCTCATCAATTTTTGCTAAAACGCGACGTAGTTCGCCCGCGTAGTGAAGATGTTCACTGTCACAAACCTGGTTAGCAACGCGGCTAACACTGTTCAGCACATCAATCGCCGGATAGTGATTTTTGGCCGCCAATTTACGACTCAGGTAGATATGACCATCGAGAATTGAGCGAATTTCTTCCGCGATGGGCTCCGGCTCATCATCACTTTCCAAAAGAATGGTGTAATAGGCCGTGATACTTCCCGTTTGGGTGACGCCTGGGCGTTCCAATAGCTTGGGCAGGGCATCAAATACCGAGGCAGGATAACCGCGTCGCGCCGGTGACTCCCCCGTTGCCAACGCCACATCGCGTAGCGCCCTGGCATAACGCGTAATCGAATCTAGGAAGAGCACGACATTCATGCCTGCATCACGAAAATATTCAGCAACAGTGGTTGCGACCTGCGCAGCATTGCACCGATTCAACGATGAATAATCTGAAGTCGCGTAAACCAAAATACACTGACTCTGACGGTCGGACTGACGCAATGCTTCAATGAATTCCGTCACTTCACGCCCACGCTCACCGACAAGCGCAATCACCAAAACATCGGCCTGTGATTGCTCGATAAGCATATGCATCAAGGTCGTTTTCCCACACCCTGCCGATGCAAAAATGCCCATGCGCTGACCCACGCCGCAAGTAATCAGCCCATCAATAGCTCGGATTCCGGTCAAAAATGGCTGCCGGATACCCACTCGCTCCTGGTACAGTGGTGGCGGCGCATCTATGGTGCGGCGCTGCCAGGCAAACCCTCGCTCCTCTCCTGCTAATCGCTCCACAACTTCACCAAACGGGTTCAGCACACAACCCAGCAGGTCGTGACTCAGTACTACCGACAGCCCTGTTCCTGTAGGACAAATTACCGCCTCTCGCGACAAACCTTGCGCATTACCTATCAAACTCAGCAGTGTCGTATCGCCATGAAACCCCAATACCTGAGCGCGGGCCAGGATCTCTGGCTGGCTCCAGCCTTGGCGAACTTCGCAGACTTCCCCGACAGTCACACCGGGCAATCGCGCTTCAATTATGGAGCCAGACAGGCGCAAAGGATGTGCTTGTTGACGTAAGAGCTGTCGGTTCGCCATTAGCGAATCACTCCCAAAAAAGCTTCTTGCAATTGGAAAAATTCGTCCATTGCCTCTGCAAAGCGAGCACCATCAGTCAGATAGTCACGATGTACCAACCCTTTTAATTCGATGGTGTCGTTGTTAACGGCAATCTGTAATTGCCCAGTCATCGCAAAATGGCACCCTTCCATAATTTTTTCCTGGATTTGGGCTGATTTATGCTGCAATAACCCGGGTGTATTTTCACTGAGCTGTGACCAGATCCATATCTGCCCATCAACATTGCTAATTAACAAGCTGGGATAATTTTCAAAATCGAGCGCAATGGTTGAATGGCCATCAAAATCACTCAGAATGGATTCATCCACCCCACTGTGCAGCAGCGCATCACGAACCAATTTTACAATATCAATATACATTTCAGTTCTTCCTTAATTAAATGGTTTTCACTACATTGATTGATACCGTATCGGTTATTTCACCGAACGATATAACTTCAAGATCTTTAAAGCGTGACTCGAGAAAACGCTTTAAGAAACGGCGTATATCCACCGAGGAGAGCACAACTAAATCTTTACAAGACATCGCGACACTCTCCATGGCCAGTGCAAACCGATCAATCAACTCATCTGCCACAGCAGGTTCAAGATGAAGGAACACACCCGTTGAGGTATTTCTAATACTCTGACGAATATGGTCTTCAAACTCTGCGGATAACATAATCACGCGAAGCGAATTTCCCACAGAAAATTTATGGCAAATATAACGTGAGAGTGCACCACGAACATGTTCCACTAAAGAAATAACCTCTTTTTCACGCGGTGCCCATTGGGCAAGGGCTTCCATAATTAACCGCATATTACGTACTGAAATACGTTCACTCAAAAGGCGCTGTAATACTTCAGAAATTCGCTGAATAGTGGCATGGCGCATAACTTCTTTCATCAGGTCAGGATATTTCTCTTCCATTTTATCGAGAATATGCTTTGTTTCCTGAACGCCGAAATACTCATTAACATGACGAATCAACACGGCGGCCAAGGTGTAATACATTTCATCAATACCACTACGCAGCTGATACCCTAATGCAGCGACAGATTCTCGCTGTTCTTCTGCAATCCATTGCATGTTATCAATGGTAGACACCGGTATCCCAAGGTGTAGCAGTTCGTCAGAACCGTTAACAACGCGGTATTCATTGAATTTTATTTGAAAACGCTCTGCGCTAATTTCATTGATTAACACAGAGACTGTTTCAGGCTCTATGTGCTCGGACGCTCTCACCGTTATTTCCGGCAGGTTTATCCCATATTCAATAAAGAATTGGCTGCGAAAGCGTTCACTAATATTCGCTTTTCCCAGCATCTGTTCATCGCTTTTGTGAACGACAAGAATCAAAGGCACCGTTTCTGCTGAAACATTATTCAGATTGTTAATGATACCCAGTGAGCTTTCCGCTTCGGCCAATACATCCCCTTCATAAGGTTGATGTGACGTTGCCCCCTCAAGAGCGGCCTGTGCCTTCTTGTTTTTCCAACGTTGATAACCGTAAAGTCCGGCGAGCAGCAATGCCAAAATCATAAATACAGAAAAGGGGAATCCTGGCAGGCTGCCGATGCCCAAGGCAATAATCGCCGCAATCACCAGTACTGAGGGGTTGGTGAACAACTGATCAACAATGGTGCGCCCTATGTTGTCGCCATCACCGTTGACACGCGTCACAATGAAACCCGCGCCAATGGCGATCAACAGCGCCGGGATTTGAGCAACCAGACCATCACCTATCGTCAACATCGTATAGGTAGAGAGCGCGGTTGACATATCCATGCCATTAATGGATACCCCGACGCAGATGCCACCAATGAAGTTGATGAAGATGACGATGATTCCGGCAATCGCATCGCCCTTGATAAACTTCATCGCACCATCAAACGAGCCATAGAGTTGGCTTTCACGCTCGACCACACTGCGCCGAGACATGGCATCTTCAGCGTCAATGGAGCCCGCGCGCAAATCCGCATCAATGCTCATTTGCTTTCCTGGCATGCCATCCAGAGAGAAACGAGCTGCTACTTCAGCGACGCGTTCGGCACCTTTGGTTATCACCATAAATTGCACAATGGTGACTATTGCAAAAATCACAAACCCAACGACTAGGCTTTCCCCAATAACGAATTCACCGAACGTGGAAATGATGTCACCCGCATCTGCATCCTTTAATATCAAGCGACTTGTACTCACGGATAGCGCTAATCGAAACAGTGTCGTAATCAGCAACACAGAGGGAAATGTTGAAAAGCTCAGTATCTTATCAATATAAAACGATGCTAAAAAAACCAGAATGGACAAAACAATGTTTAACCCAATCAAGAAATCGACCAAATAGGTTGGAAGAGGAATAACCAACATAGAAATGATCACAACAATCAATATAAGAATAAAGAGTTCCGGATGGTTCCTTACCCGATTTAAAAAGTCAATCATCCTATCAACCTATTTTATTCAACTTATGTATAGAAATCACTGTGCGGTTTTCCGCTGTTCAATTCGTTCGTGGCATAATGCTGTATTGAGTCTTTCTTCAAAATACATCAATAATTTTATTCTTTCTTCCTCTGAAAAAAAAACTTCATGAGGTAATTTTTTGCAATAGTAGTAAATCATTTGTAAAACTACCGCTCGATTTTTATGTTCCGCAAAACGTAAATGGTGACCTACTGTTTGCGAAAGCAACATATCCACATCATCGGAGTGTTCGATCATGCCTAAGAGCAATAGCAGCCAAGTCTCTTCTTTTTTATCAACATCACGAATAAGGGGGTTCTTGAGTAACCCCTGCACAAACAAAATATCACTCGATCGAATGCGCTTAATTTGCTTTATTCTTTCCTGAAGAAAGAAAAACTCCGAGTGACTACAGCTGGGATCAGCCGCATCAATATCTGCCAACAGCGCATCTTCCATAAACGTGGTCAGGATCCCGCGATTTTCAACGCCATAGGTCGATATCCACGTTTGGTACTGCATCAGGTCCGTATCATCATTGGCTAAAAAGCTTCGATAGCTCTCACGCAGTAATGTGGGAGTCATCTTGAGCGTCGAGCCTAATAACCGAGCCTTTAACGCAACATTAATTCCGGCTTTTAAGCGCTTGGGATCTGCTTCTTTTTCAACTTGGGACAGCAGCGCTTTGAGACGTTTCCGGCGTATCTCATCCAGATTTCGCCGATACAACAACTCGCGTAAAACCATCACCAGATCGCTCTCATCTGGAAACAATGCGCGCGCCTGTTGTAAAAAACTCGTAATAGCCGCCCCTTCTTTCCCATTCAGGGCTTGAATCAGCTTGCTTACTTTCGGCTGAGCATCATCATCTAACACGCGCTCAAAGCTGCTTTCTTCCATTGAGCTTGATTTCTTTTCATATTCCCTGCGCTGGCGAAAGAGTCCCGCTACTGCAGACATATCATCCGCAGCGTTATACAACTTCTGTGCTCTGGCTGCGGGAGAAAGATCTTCCATATCCTGCATTTTATCGCCAGATGAAACATTATTCTGTTCAGCAGAAACGTTTTTTTCTGCATTCTGCTTCTCTCGTCGAGCCATCTTAAGCTGGAGAGAAGAGCTACCAGACCCAACGCTTATCGCCATTTTTGGCTGTCCAAATAATTGGTCATCCAGTTTTGCAATTGATCGTTACCTAGATCTTTGCGTATATCGTTAATCATAGTGTGTGCATCCGGTGATAATGGTGCATCAATCTCTCTTGGCTGAATGAGGAATACCCGAACCATGCTTGATTCTTGGTCGCGAGAATATTGGAACAGTTTGCCAAGCAGGGGAATGTCACCTAATAAAGGAATTTTCCCTTCCACGGTGCTTCTTTCATCATGGGTATACCCACCAATCAACAAGCTTTTTCCTTTCGGTACGCGGGCGATGGTGCTGATATTAGTTCTGCCGACTTCAGGTAACGTGGAATCGTCAGTTTTTGTTGTATCAAACTGGTTACCGTCTTCAACGTTCAGCATCATTTCAATTTCCCCGTTCGCGGTAAAACGAGGAAGTACACTGACCAAGGTACCGTAGGTGACGTTTTCTAACTGGGCTGTGCGCTCACCCACTAGGCTGGCATAGAAGGTTCGGCTGTTGTCAAAAATGGCCGGAATATTTTCCTGGGTCAGCAGCATGGGGCGGGAAACAATGTTGGCTTTTTTCTTTTCACTCAATGCCAATGCCGTAACCATAAAGCTGGCACCATCAATGGTGCTCGTGCCGCCGTTAAGCGAAATACCCAGATTGCCTCCGACATTAAGATTGCCGCTCCACTGAACGCCAAGATTGTCGAAAGCTTCTTTTTGTAAATCCACAATCCAAACGGAAAGTTCAATATGCCGCTTGGCGATATCCAAGGTTTTCGCCAGATTACGAATATATTCAACCTGCTCAGGGCTTCCTCGCACCAGAAGGCTATTGGTTCCCGGCTCTGCAATAACACTCACTTCACTGCCGTCGCGTGCAATATTCGCTGCCGCCATCGCATCTTCATGCGCATAGCTGTCAAGCAAATCCTGCGGCAGATCGGAGGTATCCAGCTCGGTTTTGACCGGTTTACGCGGCACCACCTGCATACTTCTCCCTGCCGTAGGTCCGGTACTGATAATTTTATTTATCACCGTCGAAATTCCAGGAATGACGATTTTTTCATCGCGATATTTAAAGGAGCGGTCTTCAACAAAAGTGTTGTGTAGTTGAATCACGGCAATGCTCTCTCGTCCGTCGAAGGTATCATTTTTTTGATCGAGATATTTCGCCGTGCTCGTGATCAGGTCGACATAGATTGGTGGGCCAGACACATAAAAAGTGGAATTGCGATTATCAGAACGCAGAGGAAAGCGAGGATCGTGCAAACCAGAATTCTTCAAAAAGCTTTCAACCGCGCTGAATGAAGTATTACGCAAAACGATAACTGCATTACGCATTTCCGTTGCGTCATAGACATAAATCGCCTGGCCATCACTATACCAAATCAGTCCAAGCTGCTCGGATACCGATACCAGCACATCCTGCGGACTGCTCAGATCAAACTCACCGGTGACTTTTTTACGTGCCGCCAGCTTACTTAAAATCACGGGTTTCCTCATGGAAGCAGAGATAGCATCAAAAATGCCATTCACACTCTCCTGCCGGGCCATATATCCGCTTCCCTGTCGAGAAGATTGATTATTCTCATTTACTGTTTCTGCAAATGCCTGTATTGGCATTAGTACAAACAGCAATATGGCTATTGATGCCCGTATTTTTTTCGAAAAATCTGTACCCATCTTACGTTAACTCGCTTGCAATAATTTCTTCAAATTCCTTGGAGAAACACCAATCACTTCTTTCACCTCATTGGAGAAATGAGAAAGTGATGCATATCCATGATTCATTGCGATAGTCGTTAAATTATTATCGCCATTAATCAATTCAAACAGTGCTTGCCCCAGACGCCAATCACGTAGCGCAGATTTTGCCGTATTGCCCAATGCGCGCCGCGATAAACGTCGAAAATGAGAAACCGAGAGCCCATAACGAGCACAGAGCGTCTGCAAACGCTGGGTGGAATTACTTCGATAAGAATCAAAAAGAAACTCAACTAGGGCATACCATTCAGATTGTCTCAATACATTGGAAAAACACGCCATGCCTTCCGTTCCCAACAACGTCTGATGCAGCAGCCAATATTCCAGCTCCTTTTGCTCAGGCTCGTTGCCAAGTGTCGTTGGCATGCTTGCCAGCAGCGATCGTGGACAGTGAATACTTTCTTTATTCATTGATTTATCGATAAACACTTGCAGTTTTGCCAGCAACGTAAAATCAAGAAATAAACAATCTACTTCACCGCGCTCAACGGTAACTGTGGCCGGTGCGATAGCAAGCAAACGTCGCTGTTTAGCAGGGATTGTGCATTCCGCCGTATTTGCTTTGTCGCGAAAGCGAAGGTAACATTCTTTCCCGTTGTTCTGTGCCAGTAATAAAGCATACTGAGAGAACTGATATTCCTCGCCAACATTAAGCTGACGGTATTGCCCCATATCTTCCATTGATTAGCTCTTTTGCATCCAAACGTTCTATGCAGTATAAAGTCTCGCCAATGGCATTCCTGATGAGATAATAATGGCTGGCCTTCCTGCTTCCGGCACCGCCATCAAATTATAAGAGGGAATAGCTTTTTTTATATTTTATTTCATAAAGATAATTAAAGTTAAATGAACATAATCCGAATCAACATTGATAGGATTAAAAATAATGGCAGTGGACGCGGTGTACGTAAAAAGCGCTTTTTTTATAGCAGGCCCACCATCATACGTGGAAAGTCAGTACTCACGCCGCTGTATTAGCGAACTTCGGGTACCACCATGTAGATGAAAGAGGGCTTTGTTGAATAAACATATTTTATGCTGCACCCCCGGTGAAACGACAGATCCTCGCAACGCAAAATCATGCAGTTAGGCCTCATAAGAAAACTGTAAACCTGAGGTGACAAGCATTTTCTACCAAAACTGGCTGGAAAAACAGCATGACTCACTATTATTCAACAAAGCCATGAAAGAGGTGACGATCTCTCCCTCTTTTGTCGTGACGTCTACCGGCACCCTGGCATACTCCTCACCTTCAAATTCATCAAGCGCATCCCAATGCTCTGCTAGGCGCGCAGAGTAGAACAGATATCCCTCAACGCGGTTTCCGGTGCTATCGAGAACGATCCCCGGATACCCCATACCGGCCCCCCACCCTGCATCAAGCAGCGAACCGGATACGGAACCCTACACCCAAGAACCGCCAATCGATTCCAATAGATGCGCATTTTCACACCCTAGCATCAGCGTACCATATACAAAGAGACTGTCCATACCACTCCTGTCCTGTTAACAATGATGTATCCTGCTCCGATAGTGAGGAGCGTCGCATGACGTTTAACATAACGCAGCAAGGGGATCATTATCAATATTGCCGATGAGCGAACACGCACGCCCTCAAAACAGTCTATTGACCTAGAGGCAAGGTTATCTCTGTAATATTTCTAAATCCATTTCATCAATACCAGATATAGCAAAGCGACTTAATTTTGATTACACCATATGGACTGAGAACAAAATCTCTGTATCGCAACCACTCTCTCTTTTTTTGCTTTTTGCTTGTGCCCATTTATGCTCAATGGGGTTAAGATCTGGCGAATATGTAGGCAAATACTCCACCATATACCCTGCCTCGATGATGACTTGTTGAATATTATGTTTTTTGTGAAAAGTTGCATTGTCCATCACGATTACCCTGTTTTTAGGGAGTACTGGGATAAGGACTTGTGTGACCCAGGAATAGAAAACATCGCTGTTAATATTGGTATCAAATAATCCGATAGCAAACAGCGTTGTCCTAATAAAGCGCCGATAACATTTGTTCTTCCCTTGGCTCCCCCGTTCTTCAGGCCAAAACACCGTTGACCTTTTGGGGAATAGCCGTGAGTCCGTGGGGTATCGTGTGGAAAACCACTTTCATCAATAAAAACAATAGGTTTGCCTTCTTTTTCATACTGTTGTATTTTTTGTTGAAATGCTTGCCGGGCGCTTTCGTCGGCTTTTGGATGACGTAGAGTTTTTTTTATAGGTCAATCCCAGCTTTTTAAGAGCTTGCCAAATGGCCTTCTGACAAACGCCAAAACGCTCTGCACGTTCTTTTTGGTAAGCATCTGGATATGGTTCAACATCTTTTATCAACTCGGATTTATCGCTCTTTCGCTGACGCGTGGTCGATGCTTTTGACGCTATTTGATTAATCCAACGCGATACAGAGGCAGGGCCAATCCGAAATTGCTTCGCTGTTTCTCGGATACTCAACCCTTCTTCTTCCCGTGTAGATATCACTTTACGTCTAAAATCAATTGAATAGCTCATTTAAATAATGCAATCAAAATTAAGTCGTTTAGCTATACTTTCTCCTCAGCGTAACGTGTATTCTTATTCTATTGCGCCAATTGCCTGCATACATTTTGGACGTACCAATAATAATGAAAAATGATGAAGAAAAACCATTGGGCTTCGACGAGGTCGATGTAAACCATCTGTTTGAATTGCTCCATCACAACTCTGATTGGGTATGGGAAGTCGACGCTCAGGGTCGTTATATAGCCAAGCGACATTATTTTGATAACAATTAGCTGTATTTTTTTCCACATATCAGGGCATTGGCTGTAATCATTTTTAAGTCGGTTTGCTATACTTGGGCCTCTGAGGTGGTCACCGAACTACTGGGATTTACCCCGCAAGAAGTGATAGGCAAAACACCGTTTGATTTTATGCCGTTGGGTGAAGCAGAACGGGTTGGGCAAACGTTCGGTTAAATTGTTGCGGCCAAAAGACCTTTCTCAGGCTTGGTGAATCGCAATCAACGGGCTGATGAACTAATTGTGGTTCTGGAAACCAACGGCATTCCTTTGTTTGGTCCCGACGGTGAGTTACGCGGTTATCGCGGCGTTGATCGCAATATATCAACGCTCGGTGAACGGGTTTTGCAGCTGGAAACCATCTATGACACCACGCCCGTTGCACTCTGCATGATCGATCGCGCGGGTCGCCTTGTGATGTCCAACAAGGCCATGATGCGTTTGCTGAATCACAGCGACGAACCTGCGTCAGAACTCCATGTATCCACCATGATGCCCGATTGTTGGTCCCAATTTGAAACCGATTTCACGCTGGCCGACAAAGGGTGGGATATCCCTAGCCGTGAGGTTACCTAGCTCGATCGCTGCTATTATAGAAAAGCGACATTATTTTGATAACAATTAGCTGTATTTTTTTGCCACATATCAGGGCATTGGCTTTAATCATTTTTAAGTCGTTTAGCTATAAGGATGGAGAACAGATTCACGAAGCATCAGAGCAGAACGTAGCCTGATCGCCATACACCAGATTTGCTAATAACTCATGGACAATGCAACTTTTCACAAAAAACATAATATTCAACAAGTCATCATCGAGGCAGGGTATATGGTGGAGTATTTGCCTACATATTCGCCAGATCTTAACCCAATTGAGGGCTTTGTTGAATAAATGGCTTTGTTGAATAAACATATTTTATGCTGCACCCCCGGTGAAACGACAGATCCTCGCAACGCAAAATCATGCAGTTAGGCCTCATAAGAAAACTGTAAACCTGAGGTGGCAAGCATTTTATACCAAAACTGGCTGGAAAAATAGCATGACTCACTATTATTCAACAAAGCCTGAATAAATCAGAACTTGTAACGACTGTGCCCCATACGGGTCGATTGTTACGTGATGCGAATACTGTTCGGCATTCCTAATAGCGTGATCAGGTTAAGCGCTTTGACCATGGCCATGGCTTCACCCACCTGACCATCGTAGTCTCTCAGACTTAGATGACCACCCAGAAGCCTTTTGAACCGGAACATGGCCGTTTCAGCCACTGAGCGCCGGTGATAGCCCACTTTCTTTTTCCAGATATCGTTACTACCGCTAATGCGCTGATTTGCAACAGCGGGGTTACGCTCGTGGTAGCGATCTTGCCAATATTGCGCCCCCCTTCGTGGCGGGATAAGCGGCCTTATTTTCTTCCTCAGCAGAGCATCATAGCAGTAAACTGTATCCTAAGCGCCGTCAGCCGATGCCTCTCTGATTTTCCGGTGGGTCTGGTTTATCAGCGCCGGTAGAGCTTGGGCATCAGTCGTACCACTGAGCGACAAATCCGCACAGATAATCTCATGCGTCACACTGTCTACTGCCAGGTGCAGCTTACGCCATACCCTGCGTCTGTCGGCACCATGCTGCCGGACTTTCCATTCGCCTTCGCCAAAGACCTTCAGGCCGGTTCCATCAATGAGCAGATGTGAGATTTCACCACGGGTTGGCGTTTTTATGCTGATGTTCACTGTCTTTGCTCGCTTGCTGAGCAGCGAATAGTCTGGACAATGGAGCGACAATTTAATCAGTTTAAAAATCGAGTCACCAAAGCCCTGTAAAGCCCTCAATGAAAGGCCAAACACGCGTTTCATCATCAGGACTGTGGTGATGGTCATATCTGAGTAGTGGAGCGGTCGTCCACGCCGTTCAGTAGTGTTTTTTTCCGTCCATGCAGCAATGGCTGATTCATCTAGCCATACGGTTAGAGAAGCGCGCTGCTTGAGGGGCTTGTTATAAGAGGGCCAGTTTGTGATTTTAAAATTTTGTTTTGCCATGGAGACCTGATTTTGAAACAACTGTGTTGATCTGCTCCGATGATTACCCAAAAGTTCTATTTATTCAACAAAGCCCCATATACCCTGCATCGATGATGACTTGTTGAATATTATGTTTTTTGGGCTTTGTTGAATAAATAGATTTTATGCTGGCAGCCCAGCGAAACGACGGATCCTCGCAACGTAAAATCATGCAGTTAGGCCTCATGAGAAAAGTGTACACCTGAGATGTACAAGCATTTTCAACCAAAACTGGCATGGAAAAACAGCATGATTACCTATTATTCAACAAAGCCTGTTTTTTGTGAAAAGTTGCATTGTCCATCACGATTACACTGTTTTTAGGGAGTACTGGGATAAGAACTTGTGTGACCCAGGAATAGAAAACATCGCTGTTAATATTGATATCAAATAATCCGATAGCAAACAGCGTCGTGCCTAATAACGCGCCGATAACATTTGTTCTTTCCTTGGCTCCCCAGTTCTTCAGGCCAAAACACCGTTGACCTTTTGGGGAATAGCCGTGAGTCCGTGGGGTATCGTGTGAAAAACCACTTTCATCAATAAAAACAATAGGTTTACCTTCTTTTTCATACTGTTGTATTTTTTGTTGAAATGCTTGCCAGGCGCTTTCGTCGGCTTTCGGATGACGTAGAGTTTTTTTATAGGTCAATCCCAGCTTTTTAAGAGCTTGCCAAATGGCCTTCTGACAAACGCCAAAACGCTCTGCACGTTCTTTTTGGTAAGCATCTGGATATGGTTCAACATCTTTTATCAACTCAGATTTACCGATCTTTCGCTGACGCGTGGTTGATGCTTTTGACGCTATTTGATTAATCCAACGCGATACAGAGGCAGGGCCAATCCGAAATTGCTTCGCTGTTTCTCGGATACTCAACCCTTCTTCTTCCCGTGTAGATATCACTTTACGTCTAAAATCAATTGAATAGCTCATTTAAATAATGTAATCAAAATTAAGTCGCTTGGCTATATGCGAAAAACACCTTGCAAAATTTGCAACGACGACATTCTTTATCTCTTTTTCAGCAAGTAATACTCTCAGAAATAAAGGGCATTGCCGTCATTGTCAAGCCGTTCCTATGGCGATTCCTGTCACGGGAGTTCAGCGATCAGCACAAGGTCGCGACAATCGCACGATCGGCATTAAAGCAGGCTGTCACCGCCATTCCCACGCGCAGTTTTTGCTGTGTAACCTGCTCGTTTGGCACCGTGGCGCAGAGTGTCTCGCCGCTTGCCAGTGCGATCAGCACTTCGCTGCTATCCTGTCCCACTTCCAGCGATGACACTGTGCCAGTCAGCTCATTATCGGATTGCGTCCGGGTTGCTACGGCATCGTATACCGCAATCCAGGGCGCTTTAATCAACACCAGCACTTCTTTACCTTCATTGAGCCCCAATCGCCCGGCGCTCTGTTGGGTCAGTAATACATTCACCGCCGTCTTTCCATCGGCCAGCAGTACGCTCAGATGCTGCTGAACCGCGTCCCGACTGCGGGCTTGCACCGTGCCAAAGAATTGGTTGCGGGCGCTGGTTTGCAGTGAAAAACGCGCGATGGCGGCCAGCAGGCTGTCCAGCGGCAAATTATCATCTTGCAGAACGTCAAACGCCTTTTGCTGTATTTGTGCTAGCAAATCATAGAGCTGAATCAATCGTTCACCATAACGCGTCAGCGTGGCCCCACCGCCACCTTTACCGCCAGTCATGCGCTCTACAATGGTCTGCTCTGCCAGTTGATTCATTTCGTTGATGGCATCCCAAGCGCTTTTGTAGCTGATACCTGCGAGTTTGGCACCTTGGCTGATGGAACCAGTGTGACGAATCTGTTTGATCAGTTCAATGCGTCGTGGGTTGGCAAAAAGACGTTGTTGTAATTTGAGTGTCAGAAGGATTTCAGCTTGCATGGTCACGGTCCAGGGAGATTAAAAAAGACAAAACCGAGCGTGCGTGACGTTCGGTACAGCGCTATTGTCGCGCGTTTGGGCGGTGCGGGCAAACCGCACAAATGGTCGCATTAATTCTTACAGTTACGGTACACTATTCACCATCACCCGTAATGATTTTTCGTTGCGGTACGTTGAGATTCGCGATGAATGTCGCGTGTATTGAGAAACGGACCGTTAGCGATAAGTGAGGTAAGCATGTTGGATTTGCTCAAAAGCCTGCTGTTTGCAGTTGCCATGCTGCCTGTGATGATGGCGATCATCCTCGGTGCTATCTACGGTTTAGGCGAAGTATTTAATGTCTTTTCCCGTATTGGCCATGCCGATGAACGCGTTGTAAGAAAGTAACCCCACTAGGTTTTCTCTTTTCTGATGCCCGGTCGATTTGACCGGGCATTATTTTTTTGTATGTACTCTCTTCGGATTATGCGAGCAAAAGCGCATGACATTGCTGGATTTATCGTTATATTATTTCCAATACAACGATAACGTCCTGATGCAATTACTCTTGGGAGAGACCGATGAAACAGCAATGGATGAAATGGGGTGTCGCACTAACCCTGAGCGCAACCTTGGCGATGCCAGCCTTCGCGGCAGAACAGAAAATCACCGTGTTTGCCGCCGCTTCGCTGACCAATGCGTTGCAGGAAATTGCCGCACAATATAAGAAAGAGAAAAACGTCGATATTGTTTCCTCTTTTGCCTCCTCTTCAACGCTGGCTCGCCAGATTGAGCAAGGTGCGCCTGCGGATCTGTTTATTTCTGCCGACCAGCAGTGGATGGATTACGCTCAGGATAAAAAACTGACGGATACCGCGACACGCTACACCTTGCTGAGTAACGCGCTGGTGGTGATTGCACCGAAATCCAACGATGTGAAGCATTTTGCCATCACGGATAAAACCGACTGGAAGGGTCTGTTGAAAGGGGGCCATCTGGCGGTTGGCGATCCGGACCATGTGCCTGCCGGGATCTATGCCAAAGAAGCGCTGCAAAATCTGAAAGCCTGGGACGAACTCTCTCCGGTGATGGCACGCGCTAACGACGTGCGTTCCGCCATGGCGCTGGTAGAACGTGAAGAAGCGCCTCTGGGGATTGTGTACGGTTCCGATGCAGTCGCCAGCAACAAGGTGAAAGTGGTCAGCATTTTCCCGAAAGAGAGCCACAAGCCGGTCGAATATCCGATGGCTATCATCAAAGATCATAACAACGCGACGGTGACCGGTTTTTACGAATACCTGAAAACGCCTGCCGCTGCGGATGTGTTCAAACGCTATGGTTTCACGCCGCGCGGATGATGCTCACTGATTACGAATGGCAAGCCATTGAACTTAGTCTTAAAGTTTCCATCACCGCTGTAATATTCAGCCTGCCGCTAGGGATCCTGGAGGCATGGGTGTTGGTACGCTGCCGTTTTCCTGGAAAGTCGCTGTTAGACAGCATTATCCATTTGCCGCTGGTGTTGCCACCGGTGGTGATTGGCTATTTGTTGCTGATTGGGATGGGCAGAAAAGGCATTATCGGCCAATGGCTTTATGAATGGTTCGGCCTCAGCTTCAGTTTCAGCTGGCGTGGTGCCGCACTCGCTTCCGCTGTGATCGCATTTCCTCTGATGGTGCGCGCAATTCGTCTGGCGCTGGAGGCGGTGGATACGCGGTTGGAACTGGCCGCCAGAACGCTGGGTGCTAACCCTTGGCGTGTCTTCTTCACCATCACGTTGCCTCTTTCATTTCCCGGCATTGTGGCAGGCACCGTATTGGCGTTTGCTCGCTCGCTGGGTGAGTTTGGTGCAACCATTACGTTTGTGTCCAATATTCCGGGGGAAACGCGTACCATCCCGTCGGCGATGTACACATTGATTCAAACACCCGGTGCAGAAGCTGACGCGGCGCGCCTGTGTGTGATTGCCATTCTGCTCTCAATGGCGTCGTTGCTGCTCTCTGAGTGGTTAACCCGCTGGGGTCGCTATAGCTAAGCGACATTATTTTGATAACAATTAGCTGTATTTTTTTGCCATATATCAGGGCATTGGCTGTAATCATTTTTAAGTCGGTTGGCTATAACGGTTGGGGGTGTAATGCTGGAGCTTAATTTTCATCAACGCCTCGGCGATCTTGATTTGCGTGTGGATACCCAATTGCCCGCATCAGGCATTTCTGCGGTGTTTGGCGTATCTGGCGCCGGAAAAACGTCGCTGATCAATGCGGTGGGTGGTCTGACGCGCCCTCAGTCTGGCCGCATTGTACTCAACGATCGCGTGTTAATGGATGCCGAGAAACGTATCTGCCTGCCGCCCGAAAAGCGCCATGTGGGTTACGTCTTCCAAGATGCACGGCTGTTTCCACATTATCGGGTGCAAGGCAATCTGCGTTATGGCATGGCGTCATCCATGAAATCGCAGTTTGATGCCATTGTGGCATTGCTGGGCATTGAGGCACTGTTAAACCGCTTACCGCTGACCCTCTCCGGTGGCGAAAAGCAGCGTGTAGCGATTGGCCGCGCTTTGCTAACCGCACCGGAACTGCTGCTAATGGATGAGCCGCTGGCGTCGCTTGATTTGCCGCGCAAACGTGAGCTATTACCGTATCTGGAGACGTTGGCGAAAGAGGTCAACATTCCTATCCTGTATGTCAGCCACAGCATGGAAGAGATTGTGCGGCTCGCCGATCGGGTGGTGGTACTGGATAAAGGTAAAGTTAAAGCGGAAGGTCGGCTGGAAGAGGTGTGGGCGAGCAGCGCGATGCGCCCCTGGCTACCGAGCGATGAGCAAAGCAGCATTCTCAACGTGAAAGTGATGGAGCAGCATGAGCGTTATGCCATGACGGCGCTGTCGCTGGGCGAACAACGACTGTGGGTGAATCGGGTTGCCATGCCGTTGAAAACGCCGCTGCGTATTCGTGTCAACGCGGTCGATGTCTCTTTGGTGTTGCAACCGCCAACGGCAAGCAGTATTCGTAACGTGTTGCCCGCTAAGGTGTTGGAATGCATCGACGTCGATGAACAGGTCGAAGTGAAGCTGTCGGTGGGGGGACAAACCCTCTGGGCGCAGATTTCACCTTGGGCGCGCGATGATCTGAGACTGCGTGCGGATATGTGGTTATATGCGCAGATTAAAAGTGGCTTTGTTGAATAAATCAGAACTTGTAACGACTGCGCCCCATACGGGTCGATTGTTACGTGATGCGAATACTGTTCGGCATTCCTAATAGCGTGATCAGGTTAAGCGCTTTGACCATGGCCATGGCTTCACCCACCTGACCATCGTAGTCTCTCAGACTTAGATGACCACCCAGAAGCCTTTTGAACCGGAACATGGCCGTTTCAGCCACTGAGTCCATGAGCATCAAGAAATGAAATTAATTTATTGAAAATAATGTTAATGATTCCAGACTTTGACCATCTATTGAAACGGTTATAAACGGTTTTCCATGGGCCGTAACGTTCAGGTAAATCACGCCATGGTGCGCCTGAACACAGTATCCAGAACATGCCGTTGAAGATTTTTCGATATTCTGCCCACGGCCGGCCCGCGGAGATGTCAAAACGGTTGGCAACAAGGGCTCAATGATTGCCCATGCTTCATCAGAAAGATCGTAGCGAGCCATAATCAAAAGTGTCGTAGAAACAGATGGATACTATAGCTCAAGCAATTAAGGGACACAGCATAGTAACCTGAAAAAGTCACTGCGAATGATTAAGTGCTTGGTGCGAGGCGGTACAAGAGTTTCAGAAAAGGAGTACAGCGAGGGGCGGGAACAAGAGAGTAAACAGCGCATCCGTAAAACAGACGCGCTGTTGCAGTATTACCGCCTTACGCGCGCTTGGCTTCAGCGGCAGCTTTCACGATCACGGCAAAGGCATCGGCTTTCAGCGACGCGCCACCTACCAGTGCGCCGTCGATGTCCGGCTGCGTGAAGAGTTCTGCGGCGTTGGCTGTGTTGACCGAGCCACCATACTGAATGATGACCTGATCGGCGACCGCTTTGTCCTGCTTGGCGATATGGTTACGGATAAACTTATGTACCGCTTGTGCCTGAGCCGGGGTTGCTGATTTGCCAGCGCCAATGGCCCATACGGGTTCGTAGGCGATAACCGCATCGTTGAAGGCTGTGGCACCCAATGTGCTCAATACCGCATCCAACTGACGTGCGACAACCGCTTCGGTTTCACCTGCTTCGTTTTCTGATTCGGTTTCACCAATGCACAACACGGGGATCAGTCCAGCTTCTTTCAGCACGCCAAATTTTTTCGCAATGAATGCGTCGTTTTCTTTGTGGTAGGTGCGGCGTTCGGAGTGGCCGATGATGATGTATTTCGCACCGATGTCTTTCAGCATGGTGGCAGAGGTTTCGCCCGTGTAGGCACCGGACAGGTTAACATCGACGTTCTGTGCGCCGAGCGCAATGCTCCCACCGGCCAATTGATGATTTGCCTGATCCAGATACAGCTCGGGCGGCGCGATGGCGACGTCGCAGCCAGTCACTGTGCTGAGTTCTTTACGCAAACCGGCGATCAGCTCGATAACCATGTGCGTGCTGCCGTTCAGCTTCCAGTTACCCATTACTAATGGATGACGCATCTTTTTTCCTCCGAATAGGGATAGCAAGTAATTTTATTTTTCAGACAGTATAGAGACCAAACCCGCGAGAAGCTCGGATTTTCATCACTCAATGCCAGCGCGATCACGGTTCAGATAGCGTTAGCTTAATCGGTTCAACAGCGAATGTTATCCCTTTTTCCCCATTATCTGCCACTACATATCGCAATGCGCCTTCCGTTTGTTGGTAAAAGCCCTGACGTTTGCCGATATCCAGCAATTCCGTAATCTTCTTGTTGCTTTGTTCCTCGGAGAGCGAGGGAATGAAGTGACGCAGCAGCGCGGCCATATACTGTATAGCCTGCGCACGGCGAGCGCATGTTTCAGGATCACCCGCCTGAGGGTGATAGGTCAGTTGCATGGTTTTTATTTTGCCGGTGCCTCGCTCCAGCGCGGTTGAGGCGTAGAGTTGGGCATTGATTCTGCTCGCAGCACGCGTCAGCGGTGCGCCGGGCTCTCCAGTATCCACCGCGCGGAATTCACCCATCGTTAATGAGGGGTTGCTGAGGTTATAGCGCGTGCGAAACTGTGGGATAGTCTGGTCGAATGTTGGCGCGTCGGGCAGCAGGTACAGTGCCACCGTGGCGTCTTTTGACGGCACAAGGGGCTGCGCGTGAACCTCCGGTCCAGACGTCAGTAAAAGCAGGAGTAACGCTGGGGCAACGAGTCGTATAGTCATAGTTCCGCTATTGAAGTGTTCCGTTTTCAAAAGAGAGCGTTGTCAGAGCAAGATTGGAGGCACTGACAACGGGAGCTTCTCTGATTAAAGCTGGATTTGGGCGCGATTGTCAAAAGGCACGTGCTGGCACACCCTTGTCGCACCATTCTGTTAGTAAGAGGTATTCACCCTGAGAATAAACGTGTCGATACGAGAATATACAATGCCTTTTCTTTGTTAGCGTTATATTACGCATTGTTGTTTATTTGTGGTTGTAGGGTGAATAAATATTATCAACCAAAATGAGAGGTTATTAACAGTATTTAAAATATTCGCAATAATGTATCACGGTATACGTAAATGACAATTCCTCTTGATATATAACCCGTTAACCAGTGTGTAAACCACATTGGTTTCAACATAATAAAAATATATGCCCTAAATAATTCGAGTTGTAGGACAAAACGTTAGCGTTTTGAACAGCGCTTGCGCTGGCCCTTTAGGGCATAGGTATCTACACATCATAAAGGGTTAAAAACCACCATAGCTAAGTGGGCAAGTTCTTCCGGGGTATAGTCTGCTAATAACGTCAAGGTATTTAGCAGGATGGATAGTCCGGCAAGCAGCGCTGGGGCGCTTTCTTTACGCCCTCGTTTTTGTTGTCGTCCGGATAATCGGCAAATTAACTGACGGGCTGCCGCATTGTCGTCTCCTTCAGCGCGTTGCAGCCGCCATACCAGCACACATGCCATGCTAGCTATCAATAACCTGCGTAGCAGGGCACCAGCACTGCGCTGAAGCCATTTTTCTACATCATGACCGGCACCTTTCAGCAGCTTAAAAAAGGATTCAATACCCCAGCGCCAGTAATACCAGCGAGCGACTTCCGCGCTGGTGATCTCGTTGCTAACGTTTGTGAGCAGCATCCAGCGTCCGATAAATTTACCGTGAGTATCGGTAAGGCGAACCACAACTAATTAATCGGTTCATTGAGCTGACTGAAGCTAATACGTTCATTATTAAAAAAACGCCAAACGGCCTGAGTAGTGGCGAATGTTGTTTTCTGCGCGCAGGCAAGGTCTTTAACGGCTGACGCCAATGGTGCTGCGGGAGTCATGTGTTGCTTAACCAGACGCTGATAACGCCGGTTAAGGCGGGCATCAATCCCGCCGATGGATAAGTTGAGATCATGCAGCAACGTAATAGCAGATATTGCAAAAGATGTGTAGATACCTATGCCTTTAGGGCGAGACTCATTTATGAGTCTCGTAACGCGGCAAATGAGGGAATCCCGATGAGCTTACTCAAGTAAGTGATTCGGGTGAGTGAGTGTAGCCAACGCACCTGCAACTTGAAGTATGGCGAGTATAACATCAAGGGGAGCGAAATGAGAGTAAAATAAATTCTAACTGCCGCTATTCTTTCGTGTTTTGGAGGCTTTGTTGAATAAATCAGAACTTGTAACGACTGCGCCCCATACGGGTCGATTGTTACGTGATGCGAATACTGTTCGGCATTCCTAATAGCGTGATCAGGTTAATCGCTTTGACCATGGCCATGGCTTCACCCACCTGACCATCGTAGTCTCTCAGACTTAGATGACCACCCAGAAGCCTTTTGAACCGGAACATGGCCGTTTCAGCCACTGAGCGCCGGTGATAGCCCACTTTCTTTTTCCAGATATCGTTACTACCGCTAATGCGCTGATTTGCAACAGCGTGGTTACGCTCGTGGTAGCGATCTTGCCAATATTGCGCCCCCCTTCGTGGCGGGATAAGCGGCCTTATTTTCTTCCTCAGCAGAGCATCATAGCAGTAAGCTGTATCCTAAGCGCCGTCAGCCGATGCCTCTCTGATTTTCCGGTGGGTCTGGTTTATCAGCGCCGCTAGAGCTTGGGCATCGGTCGTACCACTGAGCGACAAATCCACACAGATAATCTCATGCGTCACACTGTCTACTGCCAGGTGCAGCTTACGCCATACCCTGCGTCTGTCGGCACCATGCTGCCGGACTTTCCATTCGCCTTCGCCAAAGACCTTCAGGCCGGTTCCATCAATGACCAGATGTGAGATTTCACCACGGGTTGGCGTTTTTATGCTGATGTTCACTGTCTTTGCTCGCTTGCTGAGCAGCGAATAGTCTGGACAATGGAGCGACAATTTAATCAGTTTAAAAATCGAGTCACCAAAGCCCTGTAAAGCCCTCAATGAAAGGCCAAACACGCGTTTCATCATCAGGACTGTGGTGATGGCCATATCTGAGTAGTGGAGCGGTCGTCCACACCGTTCAGTAGTGTTTTTTTCCGTCCATGCAGCAATGGCTGATTCATCTAGCCATACGGTTAGAGAACAGAACTGCTTGAGGGCCTTGTTATAAGAGGGCCAGTTGGTGATTTTAAAATTTTGTTTTGCCATGGAGACCTGATTTTGAAACAACTGTGTTGATCTGCTCCGATGATTACCCAAAAGTTCTATTTATTCAACAAAGCCTGTTTTGGAATGACCGCGAATGCGGAACAAGTCATGGACACGGATGTGGTGGTGGTCGGTGCCGGAGCATCAGGGTCTGCGGCAGCCTATGCATTAACCGAACAGGGTCTGAAAGTTATTAATCTGGAGAAACTTCCGCAAACCGGGGGGCACCGGACAATTTTCGGAAGGGATATTTGCGGTAGAAAGTAAAATACAGCGGGAAAATAATCATGTATTTACCCGCGATCAGGCTTTTAAGCTAGGCTGTGTCGAGCCTGTACACGAGATTGTGTAATTGCCTGATTTTGATATGTTCAATCCAACATCAAAAGCAGGTTATAGCTAAACGACTTAATTTTGATTGCATTATTTAAATGAGCTATTCAATTGATTTTAGACGTAAAGTGATATCTACACGGGAAAAAGAAGGGTTGAGTATCCGAGAAACAGCGAAGCAATTTCGGATTGGCCCTGCCTCTGTATCGCGTTGGATTAATCAAATAGCGTCAAAAGCATCGACCACGCCTCAGCGAAAGATCGATAAATCCGAGTTGATAAAAGATGTTGAACCATATCCAGATGCTTACCAAAAAGAACGTGCAGAGCGTTTTGGCGTTTGTCAGAAGGCCATTTGGCAAGCTCTTAAAAAGCTGGGATTGACCTATAAAAAAAACTCTATGTCATCCGAAAGCCGATGAAAGCGCCCGGCAAGCATTCCAACAAAAAATACAACAGTATGAAAAAGAAGGTAACCCTATTGTTTTTATTGATGAAAGTGGTTTTCCACACGATACCCCACGGACTCACGGCTATTCCCCAAAAGGTCAACGGTGTTTTGGGTTGAAGAACGGGGGAGCCAAGGAAAGAACAAATGTTATCGGCGCGTTATTAGGCACAACGCTGTTTGCTATCGGATTATTTGATACCAATATTAACAGCGATGTTTTCTATTCCTGGGTCACACAAGTCCTTATCCCAGTACTCCCTAAAAACAGGGTAATCGTGATGGACAATGCAACTTTTCACAAAAAACATAATATTCAACAAGTCATCATCGATGCAGGGTATATGGTGGAGTATTTGCCTACATATTCGCCAGATCTTAACCCCATTGAGCATAAATGGGCACAAGCAAAAAGCAAAAAAAGAGAGAGTGGTTGCGATACAGAGATTTTGTTCTCAGTCCATATGGTGTAATCAAAATTAAGTCGCTTTGCTATAATGCGAGCGCGCCCGATGGTGAGACTCGCTGGGTTAACCGATCGAACGCTTAAGACGCGTCGTTGTCATCCGTGTAACGTTTAGCCTTGTAGGTTGGGTGAATCAGGTTTTGTACTGAGAAGATGTCATCCAGTTCGCTTTCGGTCAGCAGACTGCGCTCCAGCACCACTTCACGCACGCTCTTGCCGGTTTCGGCGCAAATTTTGCCGACAATGTCGCCATTGTGGTGGCCAATAAACGGGTTGAGATAGGTAACAATGCCGATGGAGTTGAACACGTAGGCTTCGCATACCGCTTTGTTGGCGGTGATGCCGTTAACGCATTTTTCCAACAGGTTGTGGCAGGCGTTGGTAAGAATATGGATAGATTCAAACATCGCCTGACCGATAACCGGTTCCATCACCTTGAGCTGCAGCTGACCCGCTTCAGAGGCCATAGTGACGCAGGTGTCGTTGCCGATCACCTTGAAGCACACCGGATTGACCACTTCCGGTACCACCGGATTGACCTTGGCTGGCATGATAGAAGAGCCTGCCTGCAATTCCGGCAGGTTGATTTCATTGAAGCCAGCGCGCGGGCCGGAAGAGAGCAGGCGAAGGTCGTTACAGATTTTCGACATCTTCACCGCCAGACGTTTTAGCGCACCGTGTACCATCACGTAAGCGCCGCAGTCGGAGGGGGCTTCGATCAAATCCTCGGCCGGCACGCACGGCAGTCCGCTCACTTCAGCCAAACGTTGTACCGCCAACTGCTGGTAACCGTCCGGTGTGTTTAACCGCGTGCCGATGGCCATCGCGCCCAGATTCACTTCCAGCAGCAACTCGCCGGTGCGCAGCAGGTTTTTGTTCTCTTCGTTAAGCAGCACAGAGAAAGCGTGGAATTCCTGACCAAACGTCATTGGCACCGCATCCTGCAACTGGGTGATAGCCTCTACCAGCGTCAGGATGGCGCTGTACACCGTAATACGAAAGCCGGTGGGGTAGGCATCGTTGTTGGACTGGCACTTGTTCAGATGATCATTAGGGTTGAGATACTGGTATTCACCTTTGTTAGGGCCCATCAGTTCCAAGCCAATATTAGCTAGCACTTCGTTGGTGTTCATGTTCACCGAGGTGCCCGCGCCGCCCTGATAGACATCAACCGGGAACTGATCCATGCATTTGCCATTGTTCAACACTTCATCGCAGGCACGGATAATAGTATCGGCAATTGGGCGGGGAATGGTTTTCAGCTCGCGGTTTGCTAGGGTAGCGGCTTTTTTGACCATCACCATGCCACGCACGAATTCGGGGATATCGCTGATTTTGTGGTTGCTGATGTAAAAATTTTCAATTGCCCGCAGGGTATGAATGCCATATAGCTAACCGACTTAAAAATGATTACAGACAATGCCCTGATATGTGGCAAAAAAATACAGCTAATTGTTATCAAAATAATGTCGCTTGGCTATAACAAAAAAGCGTGTTAACAAATAATCGTGCCAATAAATGCGAGTTATTATCACGATGGTGTTACCACAAAATGTATCACGACAGGCAACATTCGCAGAACGATTGACCATAACTGCCTCCGCTGGGGGCTTTGTTGAATAATAGGTAATCATGCTGTTTTTCCATGCCAGTTTTGGTTGAAAATGCTTTTCATCTCAGGTGTACACTTTTCTCATGAGGCCTAACTGCATGATTTTACGTTGCGAGGATCCGTCGTTTCGCTGGGCTGCCAGCATAAAATCTATTTATTCAACAAAGCCACGCTGGGGTGATGATATATTGTATAGAATCCCAAAAGCGTAGTTTCGATCACTCAATGAAGATGTGTAATTAATAAAGTAAATAAATTGTGATATTCGTCACTCGTGATTATTGCGAAATGAAATTTTCTGCCTACCGGTTGAAAATGCTCGCTTGCGCTACCACTTCATTAAATTATAAGGGTTGATGTTGGATCTCTGGTGATATGTTTTCATGATGGCAGGATGCACAACAGATAACGGCAGGCTGTGAGTCATGCAGGCATCGATCGTATTAGTCCTTTTTATAACAATCAGTTAAATAAATCAGGAGAATCCAGTGCGCTGGTTACCGCTATTCCTACTCTTTCTTTTTGCCTACATTGAAATTTCGCTGTTCATCCGCGTTGCGAAAGTACTGGGCGTTGCGGTGACATTGCTGCTGGTGGTGTTCACCTCCTGTATTGGCGTTTCTCTGGTGCGCAATCAGGGTGTGAAAACGTTTATCCAGATGCAACAGAAAATCGCTGCGGGAGAGAGCCATGCGGCGGAAATGCTCAAAAGCGTATCGCTGGTATTGGCGGGCTTTTTGCTTCTGCTTCCCGGTTTTTTCACTGACTTCCTTGGATTGCTGCTGCTGTTGCCCCCGGTACAAAAACGGTTGACGGTCAAACTGATGCCTCATCTGCACATTTGGCGCGGCGCTGGCACCACATCGTCCGGCAGTAACGGCAATACCTTTGACGGTGAGTTTTACCACAAAGATGACGATCGCAAAAATCTCGAGCATAGAGACGATCAAGACAAATGATACTGATTGAGAAAAAGATATTAACTGTATGTTTTATATCTTTTTTTATTTCACCTCATCAGAATTTCATCACTATCGCAAAAAAAATTCTTTTTTCCCCTTGAAGGGAAGCGAATCGTCCCCACTTAGAAATTCGCAAGGCGGGTATGAGAATGTACCCGGCGTTAATCCCAAACTGATATGGACTTTCTCAAAGGAGAGCTATAAATGAAAATTCGTCCATTGCATGACCGCGTGATCGTCAAGCGTAAAGAAGTCGAGTCCAAATCTGCTGGCGGTATTGTTCTGACCGGTTCTGCTGCGTCTAAATCTACCCGTGGTGAAGTACTGGCAGTGGGGCATGGTCGCATTCTGGAAAACGGCGACGTAAAACCGCTGGATGTGAAAGTTGGCGATATCGTCATTTTCAATGATGGCTATGGCGTGAAAGCCGAGAAGATCGACAACGAAGAAGTCCTGATCATGTCTGAAAGCGACATCCTAGCGATTGTTGAAGCGTAATCATCTTAATCGAACGAATTTAAGGGAAATAAACCATGGCAGCTAAAGACGTAAAATTTGGCAATGACGCGCGCGTAAAAATGCTGCGCGGTGTGAACGTTCTTGCTAACGCAGTAAAAGTGACCTTAGGCCCGAAAGGCCGCAACGTCGTTCTGGATAAATCTTTTGGTTCTCCGATCATTACCAAAGACGGAGTGTCCGTAGCGCGTGAAATCGAGCTGGAAGACAAGTTCGAAAACATGGGCACTCAGATGGTGAAAGAAGTGGCCTCCAAAGCGAACGACGCAGCGGGCGACGGCACCACCACGGCAACCGTACTGGCACAGGCTATCGTAAACGAAGGTCTGAAGGCCGTTGCCGCAGGCATGAACCCGATGGATCTGAAACGCGGTATCGATAAAGCGGTTATCGCTGCGGTTGAAGAACTGAAAAAACTGTCCGTTCCTTGCGCTGACACCAAAGCCATTGCTCAGGTCGGTACCATCTCCGCCAACTCTGATGACACAGTGGGCAAACTGATCGCTGAATCCATGGAGAAAGTGGGCAAAGAAGGTGTTATCACCGTAGAAGAAGGCTCCGGCTTACAAGATGAACTGGCCGTTGTGGAAGGGATGCAGTTCGATCGCGGCTATCTCTCCCCGTATTTCATCAACAAACCGGAAACCGGTTCTGTTGAACTGGAAAGCCCGTTCATCCTGCTGGCTGACAAAAAGATCTCCAACATCCGTGAAATGCTGCCTGTACTGGAAGCCGTTGCCAAAGCAGGCAAACCGCTTCTGATCATCGCAGAAGATGTTGAAGGCGAAGCTCTGGCGACGCTGGTGGTGAACACCATGCGCGGTATCGTTAAAGTTGCCGCTGTGAAAGCACCGGGCTTTGGCGATCGTCGTAAAGCCATGCTGCAAGATATTGCTACCCTGACTGCGGGTACCGTTATCTCTGAAGAGATCGGCCTGGAACTGGAAAAAGCCACTCTGGAAGATCTGGGCCAAGCAAAACGCGTTGTGATCAACAAAGACAACACCATCATCATCGACGGTGTGGGTGATGAAGTGGTTATTCAAGGTCGTGTTGGTCAGATTCGTCAGCAGATCGAAGACGCAACGTCTGATTACGATCGCGAAAAACTGCAAGAGCGCGTTGCCAAACTTGCAGGCGGCGTTGCAGTTATCAAGGTCGGCGCAGCCACCGAAGTGGAAATGAAAGAGAAGAAAGCACGCGTTGAAGATGCGCTGCACGCGACCCGTGCTGCCGTTGAAGAAGGCGTGGTTGCTGGTGGTGGCGTAGCGCTAATTCGCGTAGCCAATGCCATTCGCAATCTGCAAGCTGAAAACGAAGACCAGAACGTGGGTATTCGTGTTGCTCTGCGTGCGATGGAAGCTCCGCTGCGTCAAATCGTGGAAAATGCCGGTGAAGAACCTTCCGTTGTGGCTAACAACGTGAAAGCAGGTGAAGGTAATTACGGTTACAACGCCGCAACAGAAGTTTACGGCAACATGATCGACATGGGTATTCTGGATCCGACCAAAGTGACCCGTTCTGCACTGCAATATGCCGCATCCATTGCTGGCCTGATGATCACCACCGAATGTATGGTGACCGAGTTGCCGAAAGAAGATAAAGGCGACTTAGGTGCTGCTGGCGGTATGGGTGGTATGGGTGGTATGGGTGGTATGGGCGGTATGATGTAATCAACACTGGGCACTCGCGCGCCGCGCTGACGCCCGGATGAGTAACATCAACACGCTTTTACACTTAACATGAACACTATCTGGTATATCACCAGATAGTGTTTTTTTATGTCCCGTTTTTGTCTTTTTTCTGTGCAAGCAGTGATCAAATTTTGCCAACGCGCTGTCAAAGATTAAAAAAATGTTATCATATTGCGCACCTAACGGTGGTGGGATGTGCCGAGGCATGATGTTTGTGCGCTACAATACGTGCCGCGTTATGTATTCAAACTCGGCGAGCAAGAGTGATACCACGGACGTGAGTGATGAGCGCGCAATATACCGAAACGGTATCTCTGCCATCATCATGCTCCGCCAGCCACCATTGGAGTAGGGATATGCCCGATGCAGCGCTAACACTGCTGCGCAACATAGCATGGTTGCACGCGACTGATTGGTTAAAAGAAACGCCGATGGCGTTGCCATCCCCTGTCGATATCTGGCTGAAAGAAACCAGTTCGATGACGCAGCGGCTGGAACGACATTGCACACAGTTGACGGTGGTACCGTACTATAATGGTTACATTGCGACTGAGATGCTGGGTGATGAACCGCGCGAGTTACCACACAGCGCGCGTTATTGGTTGCGAGAGGTGATAATCTACGGTGATGGACAGCCTTGGGTGGCCGCCAGAACCTTGATTCCCCCTTCAGCCCTTGACACCTCTGTGTCGGCGTTGACAACGCTTGGTGATACACCGCTCGGGCGCTATCTGTTTAAACAGGATTCCCTGCAACGCGATTATATTCACATTGAGCGCTGTGAAAACCTGTGGGCTCGGCGATCCCGTTTGCGTTTGTTTAATCAGCCAATACTGCTGACTGAATTGTTTTTGCCCTCCTCGCCTGCATATCATTTTCAAGGCGTTGAACGGGGTAACCGTTAAGGAGAAATGACGTTGGAAAGAAGTATGACAGCGGGAAAATGGGGCGCTTATTGTCGGTTAATGCGAATTGATAAGCCGATTGGTTCCCTGCTGTTGCTCTGGCCAACCCTCTGGGCATTATGGCTGGCGGGCGGTGGCGTGCCGAGCCCGTGGACGCTGTTGGTCTTCGTTGCGGGCGTATTTCTGATGCGCGCGGCAGGCTGTGTTATCAATGATTACGCTGACCGCCATTTTGATGGGCATGTAAAACGCACCGCATCTCGTCCCTTACCCAGCGGCTTAGTGAGTGAGCAATCGGCAAAAGTGCTGTTCGTTGTTCTGGTGCTGATGGCGTTTGCTCTGGTGCTGACATTAAATCGTATGACCATTTGGCTCTCCGTGGCAGCGTTGGCATTGGCATGGATATACCCCTTCATGAAACGCGTCAGCCAGCTGCCACAGTTTGTGTTGGGCGCAGCGTTCGGCTGGTCAATCCCCATGGCGTATGCCGCTGTCAGCGAATCCCTGCCCGCAAGCGCCTGGATCATGTTTTTAGCTTACATCTGCTGGACCGTCGCCTACGACACACAATATGCCATGGTCGATCGCGATGATGACCTCAAGATTGGCATCAAATCCACCGCTATTCTGTTCGGGCGTTTTGATACCTTGATCATCGGCTTGTTGCAGGCGAGCATGCTGGCACTGATGGTGGTACTAGGCTTACAAATGAAACTGGGGGCGGCATTTTACCTCACGGTACTGATGGCAGCTGGTCTGTTCGGCTATCAGCAATGGCTGACCGCCGGGCGTGAGCACGATGCCTGTTTCCGTGCGTTCCACAACAATAACTTTGTGGGGATGGTGTTGTTTGCGGGGATTGTGCTGGGGCTGTGATGCCGGAGTAAAGCGGCAATAAACCACGCAGTCGCGCAATACTACGCTTGCGCTACTTCCTGCTTTTCATCTTCCGATTCTGCGCTGGCAGGTGTGCTAGCACTTTCAATCGTCAACCGAACTTCCGGTGTGATCAAATCGCCAAGAATGCGGTAGAGTTCCAAGGTATTACGCGTATCCACGCTGCTGCTGTCGCTGATGTAACCCTCTTGGCACAGTGTGGCAACCAGCGTTGAGAACACGGCCTTATCAAAAAACTCAGGCGCATTGATGCCATGCAGCACGGACAGGCGCTGCGCCATATTACGGCTCTCTTTTTCCAGCGTACCGCGGTTCATTTCCGGGTTAGCACCGAGTAATGACAGCGTAATCGCGTAGCGTTGCAGGGTCTCCCGCACGCCAGCAGCCAACAGTTGGAGTGTGCGAATTCGCAGTGGGTTTAACACCAGCGCATCTTGCTTGATGATAATAAGTTCCTGACGCACTAGTTCTGCGGTCAACGTTTCAATGACGGCAGGCAGTGCCTCTTTATTGTAATGCAAGAACAGTTCGGCTTGAATTAACGGATAAATCAATGACATCTGCCGTGTTAACTCATCCTGCGTGATCCTTCCTCGGTGCATGACAATGCTGGCGATCATCGATGGCAGTACCAACAAATGCTGGATGTTATTGCGGTAATAGGTCATCAACACAGCCTGTTCACGCGGCAGGATGATGATCTCGCCAATATTATCTTGCTCGACCTCGAATTTGTTCATTGCCAGCGCGTGTTCCAGCAGTTCCGGTGCACTCTTTTTCGGCGCAGTGACATCTTTGCTGTAAGGCACGTTGCGCAGCAACTGCAAATAGCAGTCTAGTTGCTCATGCATTTGCTCACGAGTCAGTGCGCGCTGACGTGACGCCAGCAGAGCCGTGGAGCACAGGTTCATGGCGTTGGTGGCGGCGGCATTGTTAATGCGCACCATGATGATATCGGCAATATCCTGCACGGTAGGTGTGAGCCAAGTAGGGCGCTGCGCTTCAATCGGATCGATAGCTTCGCGCCACTGCGGTACATGGTGGTTGAGGTAAGGCGTCAGCGACAGCGGCTCTCCAAAATTCACATAGCCTTGCCCCAGATTGCGCAGTTTGCGTAACCCGCGCACCATCTGCATGAAACCTTCTTTCTCTTTGGTGACACCGCGCAGTTCTTTCGCATAGGTGCCCACTTCCATCACATGCTCATAACCCACATAAATAGGCACCAGCGTAATGGTGCGGGTACCTCCGCGCAGCATCGCCTGAAGGGTCATGGCCAGCGTGCCGGTCTTGGGCTCCAGCAAACGACCCGTGCGTGAACGCCCCCCTTCCATAAAGTACTCGACGGAGTATCCGCGAGAGAACAGCTCGCCGAGATATTCACGGAAGATGGTGGAGTAGAGCTTGTTGCCCTTGAAGGTACGGCGAATAAAGAAAGCACCCAGACGGCGGAAAATCGGGCCTGCTGGCCAGAAATTCAGGTTGATACCGGCTGCGATATGGGGAGGAACCAGACCTTGATGATACAGCACATAGGAAAGCAGCAGGTAGTCCATGTGGCTACGGTGGCAAGGCACATAAACCAGTTCATGGCCATCCTGTGCCAGCTGGCGTACGCGCTCGGCATTATGTACGTTGATGCCTTGATACAGGCGGTTCCAGGTCCAGCTCAGAATGCGATCGGAAAGCCGCACAGCCTCATAAGAGAAGTCTGCTGCAATCTCTTCCATCAGGGCGATGGCATTTTGCTGAGCTTTTTCATGGGAGATTTTCTTGCTGTGAGCCTCATCTTCAACGGCTTTCTTGATGGCCTTAGAGTCCAGCAGCTTATGGAATAACTCCTGACGTACCGGCAAACGTGGGCCAACGGCGGCCAGACGCTGACGGGCAAAATGCATGCGGGCGACACGCGCCAGTTTGTGCGCTATGGTTTTGTCAGTACCGTGTTCGGTTGCCATATGGCGCAGCGACACGATGCTGGAGAAGCGCACAAAGCTGTCGCGTCCCAGCCAGAGCACCGCAAAGAATTTCTCAATGCCGTTCAACAGACGCAGATGCGGCGTCGCGCCGTGCTGTCCTTCTCGGCCCGGAGAGCGGCCAAACATGACAGACACGGGCACCATCTGTACATCGAGATAGGGATTATTGCGGTGCAGATCCAGATAATCATGGAACAGTTTGACGGATTCCTGCTTGGGTGTGTAATAGCGGAACACGCGCGGGCCATCGTTAATAAACACGTGGCTGGGCAGTGATACACCATCAATTTCAGTGGGTTCCAGCGGATCGGGCAGTTCTAACGCTTGGCATTTTGCGCGCAGCGTCAGTAAATCCGCCTGTGAGTTATAGGGCAGCACATAAAGGATGGGGCGAGACGGATCTAACTCTAACTCCCCCACGGGATCGTTAGGAATTATCTTGCTTTTCACCAACAATTTAAGTGGGAAATTCAGTAAGTTATAGTAAATTTTACGCCAGCCGGACATAACAACCAGAAGCCTCTTGAGTAGCAATGCGCCGCAAGGATACCAGAAAGTACACGGGAGATCTGTGGTGTGAGACAACGGTGTTACGGGAAAATTGCAAAAAATCTCTGATAAACGAGTGAAAAAACATGAATAAGGCTAGCGGGGTAACTCGGATTATCAAAGCAACCGGGTACTCTCTCAAAGGGCTGAAACAGGCATGGCAGCACGAAGCCGCATTTCGGCAAGAACTGATGCTGCTGGTCGTGGCGGTGCTGGTTGCATGTTGCCTCCCCGTGTCACTGCTGGAGCGGCTATTGCTGATTGGCGTGGTGGTGGTGGTGGTGCTGATGGAGCTAGTCAACAGCGCGATTGAGGCCGTTGTCGATCGTGTGGGAATGGAGCACCATGAGCTCTCCGGGCGCGCCAAGGATATCGGTTCGGCGGCCGTATTTGTGGCCTTGGTCTTTGCCGCCGTTGTCTGGGTGAGCATTCTCTGGCCGCTCGTGCTGGAGTGATTTCAGCATTATTTTGAGGCAAAGCGCATAAAAACACAGGTATTTGCCTCTCTGTCATTCCCAAGCCGCGATGACCTGTATATACTCACAGATAAGCTGTATAAACAACCAGGGGGCGAGATGAAAGCATTAACAACTAGACAGCAGCAGGTCTATGATCTGATTCGCGATCATATTGCGCAGTCCGGCATGCCGCCAACGCGCGCCGAGATTGCCCAGCAACTTGGATTCCGCTCACCCAACGCGGCGGAAGAGCATTTGAAGGCGCTGGCGCGTAAAGGCATAATTGAAATTGTCTCCGGTGCATCACGCGGTATCCGTCTGCTGATGGAAGATGAAAATGTGGGCCTGCCGCTGATTGGTCGTGTTGCGGCGGGTGAACCGCTGCTGGCGCAAGAGCACATCGAGTGCCACTATCAGGTCGATCCGTCCATGTTCAAACCGCACGCAGACTTTCTGCTGCGCGTCAGCGGTATGTCGATGAAAGATATCGGGATACTGGACGGTGATTTGCTTGCTGTGCATAAAACGCAAGAGGTGAGTAACGGCCTGGTCGTAGTGGCACGCATTGAAGATGAAGTGACGGTTAAGCGATTGAAGCGTCAAGGTAATACCGTACAACTTCTGGCGGAGAATGAGGCATTTTCTCCCATCGTGGTTGATTTGCGTGAGCAGAGTTTCACTATTGAAGGGCTGGCCGTCGGTGTTATCCGCAACGGCGAGTGGAGCTAAACCGCGTTAGCCGACAGGGCGTTTCTTTCAGGGGAAGCCTTGTCGGTGACGTGATGTGCTCTCAGCTCAACGACCGGGTTTTGAATTTTTGATGGGCACCGTATGGTCGTGATGACAGTGCCCATGTTCATGGCAATCAGCCACTTCCTGACAGGCTTCACACAGGCCATGTGCCTCGACCACGCTGTGACGCAGCGTGAAAGTGGCGCTTTGTGCCAGCTGCTGAAGAATGGCTTCAATGCCTTCCGTCTGACGTTCCGTAACTTGCCCGCAGCGATCGCAAATAAGCAGCGCTGAAGTATGGCTATGCTCTTCAATGTGGTGACACATGACATAGCTGTTGGTCGATTCCACTCGATGGATAACCCCTTGCTCCAGCAGAAAATCCAGAGCGCGGTATACGGTAGGGGGTTTGGCTTGCGGTTCTGAGACGCGCAGCAGATCCAACAGATCGTAAGCACTGATCGCGCCGTGTTGCTGGGCCATCAGCCGAAGCACTTCGAGTCGCTGTGGCGTAAGGCGCACATTGCGCTGTTGGAAAATACTTTCCGCTTGGGCAAGGAGTTTGTCTTGGTCACTTGAATCCATTGGCCTGATCCTACCGCATGATGATGAACATGTTGTCCATCTTACCATGTAAGGTGCGGATCGCGCTGTGATAATCCATCAGTAGGCCGAATGTGCCTCAGGCAACCAGATCGATAAGCAGTGCGCGCAGCGGGGCTTTGGCGCGGATAGTCAGCTGTTTTTCCTGCTGAATGAAAGCGCCGTCCCCACACTGTAACATCGTTGCGTTCTCTTGCGGCGTCATGGCTTCCATTGCACCGTGAACCACCTGAAAATAGGCGCGGTTGCCGTTGAGCGTAAACGTGTGTTGTTCGCCTTCGTCCAATTGCAAATGGTGTACCCAAACTTGCTGGCGGAATTGCAGGCTGCCATTTTCACCTTCCGGTGAGGCGAGCAGTTTGACCTTTGCATCGCACAATGCAAGGCGTTGCTGTGCGCTGTTTTCCCGTGACGGGCAGGCATTGAACCACAGTTGCAAGCGTGTCAGCGGCCTTGTATCGCTGATACTGTGTTCGCTGTAGCTTACCGCAGGCTGCGCGGCCAATAACAGAACGTCGCCCGCTTTTGCGCGGATATGCCCCCCGTTGCTGTCGCGATATTCAGCTTCACCTTGCAGCAGAATATTTAAAATATCGACCTGCGGGTAGGTGCGTGGCTGAAACGCAGAGCCTAGCTTGAGCACTTCCTAGTTTAACACGCGCAGTGAGGCAAAGCCTAGCAGCTCGGGATCGAAATAATGGCCGAAGGAGAAAGTGTAGCGCGCTTGCAGCCAGCCGTAGTCAGCTTGACCGCACTGTTACGCTGTTCTGCATATGATCATGGTTCTGCACCTCAAAAATTACACTAAACAAATAGTAATTGTGTGGACGTTGGATTGTTAGCTAGTTAATCTGGTGGGTATATTCAAAATTCCTGAATGAGTGAATAAATGGCAAAAGAACGGGCATTAACGCTGGAAGCGCTGCGAGTGATGGATGCCGTCGATCGCCGTGGCAGCTTTGCGGCGGCGGCTGATGAGCTGGGGCGCGTGCCGTCGGCGCTGAGCTACACTATGCAGAAGCTGGAAGAAGAGCTCGACGTCGTGCTTTTTGATCGCTCAGGTCACCGCACTAAATTTACCAATGTGGGGCGTATGTTGCTCGAGCGGGGAAGAATTCTGCTTGAAGCCGCCGATAAACTGACCACCGATGCGGAAGCGCTGGCGCGCGGCTGGGAAACCCATATCACTATCGTCGTTGAAGCGCTGATCCCTACTGAGAAACTGTTTCCTCTGCTGGATAAGCTGGCGCTGAAAGCCAATACCCAGGTGTCATTGCTGACCGAGGTGCTGGCCGGTGCTTGGGAGCGTTTAGAGCAGGGGCGGGCCGATATCGTGATTGCCCCTGATATGCACTTTCGCGCCTCTTCCGAAGTGAATACGCGCAAGCTGTACACCATGAACAACGTTTACGTCGCCAGCCCGGATCACCCTATTCATCAGGAGCCTGAGCCGCTGTCAGATGTGACACGCATTAAATATCGCGGGATTGCCGTGGCGGATACCGCGCAAACGTCCGGTATTGACCGTGCAACTGTTGGATAATCAGCGAAGGTCTAAAATTATAAAATGATATTTATCATATGCTTATTTTATTTTTGTGCTCAAAAAACAGGCGACAAAACACAACAAAGCACGACAATACACGACATTTTTATCAATAACTTACCGTCCATTTCGACCTGCCGACTCCCTTACTTAGGCGTGACAAATCACATTCACACCGCATTTTTACGCCACAGCACGTCATAAATCGGCACAGCGCGACACGCACGCGGCACGCCTGTTTCTAAAGAATGGCCCACCGCCCCGCAGTAACCCGAGTAAACCTGACTATCTGAGTTGAGTTCACAATGTCGTAACTAGCCCCAGCAACCAGAGTGCCAATGCTCATTCCCGGTGGAGGTGCAACGGATATCGTTGATCCACCTACTACGTTGGCTACTTCAATATCTGTACCAATGGGGACGACAGGCAGAGTATATACCCGTGATCATTGAAGATGCTTGATTTTACGCGGTAAGAAGATCATGCTCACCCACTATGAAGATATTTATTACCGACAAGCAAAAAGCCGAACTCGAACACCTTCATGACACCAGTCGTGATAAGCGTGTTTGTGATCGCATCAAAGCCGTCCTGCTGGCCTCCGAAGGCTGGAGCTCTGCGATGATTGCACAAGCTCTGCGTCTGCACAAAACGACGGTAAACCAACATATCAACGATTACGTCAACACTCGCAAACTTAAACCTGAAAACGGTGGGTCTGCAAGTCGGCTTTGTGCTGAAAAGACTGCGCTCTTAATCAGCTAGTTATCTCAACATCTCTTCCATCATACCCACGACATCGTGGCTTATGTCGAACATCGCTGGGCTATCCGATTCAGTATTCCCGGCATGAACAAGTGGTTGCACCGTCATGGTTTCTCCTACAAAAAACCGGCGGGCGTACCCCATAAATTCAGTGAAGAAAATCAGAAGCATTTCATTGAATATTATGAGAATTTAAAGAAAACAGCCGGCAATAAGCCGATTCTGTTTATCGATGCGGTTCATCCGACACAAGCCACAAAGCTCAGTTATGGATGGATACGAAAAGGGCATAAAAAGTCAGTTAAAACAACGGGAAGTCGAACCCGTCTGAATATACTGGGTGCGCTGAATCTGAGCGATATCGAATGACTACAACATTGCTCGTTTTTTCATTGAGATACGCAAACGTTACCCTGATTACCGACAGAGAATCCATGTAATACTGGACGGTGCGGGTTATCACCGAGCCCAATTGATTAAGGATTGGGCCTTTGTCGTGAACATAGAGCTTCACTATTTACCGCCTTACAGTCCGAATCTGAACGCGATAGAACGCCTGTGGAAAGTGATGAATGAGCATGCACGGAATAATCACTATTTTGAAAACACCCGCGATTTTCGGGATGCAATATTCAATTTTTTCACCAATACGCTACCAGAAATAGCGGACTCGCTGACGTCCAGAATTCACGATCGTTTTCAGGTGCTCAAACCTGCATCTTGAGGTTTATTAGGTATATCAACAACATCAGACTTGTTACGCTATTTATTAGGCTGTGTCCCTTAATTGCTTGAGCTATATAGCCAAGCGACTTAATTTTGATTACACCATATGGACTGAGAACAAAATCTCTGTATCGCAACCACTCTCTCTTTTTTTGCTTTTTGCTTGTGCCCATTTATGCTCAATTGGGTTAAGATCTGGCGAATATGTAGGCAAATACTCCAGCATATACCCTGCATCGATGATGACTTGTTGAATATTATGTTTTTTGTGAAAAGTTGCATTGTCCATCACGATTACACTGTTTTTAGGGAGTACTGGGATAAGGACTTGTGTGACCCAGGAATAGAAAACATCGCTGTTAATATTGATATCAAATAATCCGATAGCAAACAGCGTTGTGCCTAATAACGCGCCGATAACATTTGTTCTTCCCTTGGCTCCCCAGTTCTTCAGGCCAAAACACCGTTGACCTTTTGGGGAATAGCCGTGAGTCCGTGGAGCCTGTTTAAGATTTTGTGTAAATGCCTTTCTCAGAAGTGACCGTCAAGGCGGTCACCGAACTCGATAATAAAGCGACTCATTGCCATACGCCAGTCCTGTAAGGGCATCGTCCATTTCTGTGATGCCGCCTGGATTGCCAGCCATACGACCTTCTTCACCGAGTCATCAGTCGGGAACACCTTGCGTTTCTTGATTGCATGCCGGAGCACGCTGTTCAGTGATTCTATAGCGTTCGTCGTGTAGATTATCTTGCGAAGTTCCTGCGGGTACGAGAAGAATGCCGACAGGTTGGCCCAGTTTGACTGCCAGCTCCGGCTTATAGCCAAGCGACATTATTTTGATAACAATTAGCTGTATTTTTTGCTACATATCAGGGCATTGGCTGTAATCATTTTTAAGTCGGTTGGCTATATTGAATTCGCCTGCGGGACTAGGCGCATCATGAATGAAGATCATAACGGGTTTAAGTTGCGGTTTTCCAAATCGACCTTACGCCGCGTCGGTGCGAATTCCGATGGCTCCGGCGTACTCTGTTTCCCGGCCAAGGGCGACAGCATGGAACCATTTATTCCCGATGGCACCACCGTCGCCGTCAACACCAACGATAAGCGTATTATTGATGGCAAGATCTACGCCATCAGCTAAAACGGTTGGAACCGCATTAAGTTGCTGTATCAGGTTGGGCCAAACACGGTTAGCATCCGCAGTTACAACAGTGCTGAGCATCCCGTGGAAGAGAAATCCCTCAGCGAAGTCGATATTATCGGGCGCGTATTTTGGTGGGCGGTGCTGGACTACTGATTCCTGTGCCAGCACAGTGCACAAAAAAGGCTGTTTACCAACGGTCGCAGACTGCTGAAAAGTCATTGTCCCCCCTCGTAATCCTCGGCGAAAGCCGGGGATCTCTGTTAGACGAAACCTGTTTCGCCTGTAGGAGATTCCCGCCTTCGCAGGAATGACGGAGGTGTGCGTGAATGACGGAATTGGGCTGGAAGGATGGAGGTGAGTCGGTGACACTCACCCCTCGTGCAACCCACACTCCCGTTTCAAACCAAAGAATCGCGTTTCTTCTTCGCTCATTCCCGATTCCCATTTACGCGTGGTATGCGTATCCCCTACGGACAGGTATCCTTGATCCCACAGCGGATGGTAGGACAAACCGTTCTGCTTGAGGTATTGATACACCTGCCTGTTATCCCAATCGATAATCTGCAACACCTTGAAGACACCGCGTTGGATAGCCAGCACCGGTAGATGTCCACGGCTGCCCGACTGCTCGCGCCGTAACCCGGCAAACCAGGTTTGTGCTTGTAGCTCACTCAGCCCACGATTCATCGGTTCTACTTTGTTTAGCTGGTTGTACTGTTCAATGCCTTCAACGCCCTGTTCCCACAGCTTGCCATAGCGTGCTTCCTGCAAGGCCGGGGAGTGCTCGGCACGATACACCTTCAGATTGAGTTTCAACTGCTCGGTCAGTGTATCGATAAACTGGTAGGTTTCCGGAAACAGGTAGCCGGTATCGGTGAGGATAACCGGAATATCAGGGCGCAGTTGCGTGACCAGGTGCAGGCTTACCGCCGCCTGAATGCCGAAACTGGAAGAGAGAACGTACTCTCCCGGCAAGTGCTCCAGCGCCCAGGCTACGCGCGCCTCGGCGGAGAGCGTTTCCAACTGGGCGTTGGTTTCTGCCAGCGCTTGCGCCTGCTCCGGTTTGGGTAGCGCATTGAGCGCGTCAAGAGAGAATACCGACATCATTCCTCCCGGTTAATCGTAAAAATCACGCACCGGATCGAGCACCGGCTTGATAATGCCGCTACGAATCGCAAAGTCACCAAACCCTTCTCCCTGCTGGCGCTCCAGCGCCCAGCGGCCAATCAGACTATCCAATTCGCTCAGGATCTCCGCCTGCGTGATATTTTCGCGATACATACGCGGAATACGCGTGCCTTCGCGGTTACCGCCCAAGTGCAGGTTGTAGCGCCCAACGGCTTTCCCCACCAGACCAATTTCCGCCAGCATGGCGCGGCCACAGCCGTTCGGACAGCCGGTTACCCGTAGTACGATATGCTCGTCGCCCACGCTGTGGCGCTGCATAATGCCTTCCACCTCGCTGACAAATTCCGGCAGAAAACGCTCGGCCTCCGCCATCGCCAGCGGACAGGTTGGGAAGGATACACAGGCCATAGAGTTTTTACGCTGCTTGCTGACGCTATCGTCAATCAACCCGTGCTCGCGCGCCAACGCTTCAATCTTAGCTTTATTGCGCGTACTCACTCCTGCCACAATCAGGTTTTGATTCGCAGTGAGGCGGAAATCCCCTTTATGGATTTTGGCGATTTCAGCCAACCCGGTTTTCAACGGGCGCCCCGGATAATCGAGAATACGGCCATTTTCGATAAACAGCGTTAGGTGCCATTTGCTATCGATGCCTTTCACCCAGCCAATGCGGTCGCCACGGCCAGTAAATTCATACGGGCGCACCGTTTCAAAGGTCACGCCCGCGCGCTTTTCCACTTCACGTTTGAAGGTGTCAACGCCGACACGCTCCAGCGTATATTTGGTTTTGGCATTTTTGCGGTTGGTGCGATTACCCCAGTCACGTTGCGTGGTCACCACCGCTTCGGCCACGGCCAGCGTATGCTCAATCGGAATATAACCCAGCTCACTGGCAGTGCGCGGATAGGTTGCCTTATCGCCGTGGGCGATAGAAAGGCCGCCACCTACCAACACGTTGAAACCGACCAGACGGCCATTATCGGCAATAGCGATAAAATTAAGATCGTTGGCGTGCAGATCGACATCGTTTTGCGGCGGGATCACTACCGTGGTTTTGAACTTGCGCGGCAGATAGGTCGCCCCGAGGATCGGTTCTTCATCGGTGGTAGCGACTTTCTCTTGATCCAACCAGATCTCAGCGTAGGCACGGGTACGTGGCAACAGATGCTCGGAGATCTTCTTCGCCCAGTTATAGGCCTGCTGATGCAGCTCGGATTCCACCGGGTTAGAAGTACAAAGCACGTTACGGTTCACATCATTGGCAGTCGCCAACGCATCCAGCCCCAGATGGTTCAGTAACTGGTGCGCCGGTTTCACGCTCGGCTTCAGAATACCGTGAAACTGAAAGGTTTGGCGGTTGGTGATACGAATGCTGCCATAGAGCGTGCTCTCGGCAGCAAATTTATCAATCCCCAACCACTGTTCCGGCGTCATCACGCCACCGGGCAAACGGCAGCGCAGCATCATGGCATGACGCGGCTCCAGCTTTTGCTCGGCACGTTCAGCGCGAATATCGCGGTCATCCTGCTGATACATGCCGTGAAAACGGATCAGTAAAAAGTTATCGCCGTTAAAACCGCCCGTCAGCCCTTCCTGCAAATCTCCAGCAATGGTACCGCGCAGGTAGTTACTTTCCCGCTTCAGGCGCTCCGCATCAGCGAGTTTCCCTTCTACCACTAACGGGCCGGGATAACGTTCATCGATTGGTAATTTTTCGCTCATTGATAAAGATCTCGCTAGTACACATCGCGCTGATAACGGCGCTCAAGGCGCAGTTCACTTAAAAACTCATCGGCCTGTTTGGCATCCAGACCGCCGTGGGTAACGATGATGTCCAGCAGCGCCTGCTCCACATCTTTCGCCATACGGTTGGCATCGCCACACACGTAAAGATGTGCGCCATCCTGGATCCAGCGCCACACCTGTTCACCTTTCTCGCGCAGTTTGTCCTGCACATAGATCTTGTGTGCTTGATCGCGCGACCAGGCCAGATCGATATGCGTCAGCAGCCCGTCTTTCACATAGCGCTGCCATTCCACCTGATAGAGAAAATCTTCGGTAAAGTGCGGGTTGCCGAAAAACAGCCAGTTTTTGCCTTCGGCACCGTCCGCTTCGCGCTGTTGCATAAAGGCACGAAACGGGGCAATGCCAGTGCCAGGTCCGATCATGATGACGGACGTCGAGGGATCGGCAGGTAGGCGGAAGTGATCGTTATGTTCAATAACGACCTGAATCTCATCGTCTTCATTCAAACGATCCGCCAGATAACCTGACGCACCGCCCGTTCGCGCACGTCCCTCATAGTCGTAGCGCACCACACCAACGGTGATATGTACTTCGCTTTCGGCTTCAGCCTGGGAAGAGGCAATGGAATAGAGGCGCGGTGTCAACGGGCGTAACCAGCCAATCAGTTGCTCCGGCGTCAATTCCGTCGGTGCCTGACGCACCATATCCACCAGCGGCGTGCGCTGGGCGAACTGTTGCAGCGCTGGCTTTTCAGCCACCAACGCCAGTAACGCATCGTTGCGGGACAACGCGGCGTACTTCTCCACCAGAGGCGCCGTGTTTTGCGTTAGTTCGAAATGGCGTTGCAGCGCCTGTGACAAAGGCAATGTCTCTCCCGCCACGGTCACAAGCTCATCCCCTTTCAACCACAGCAATTCCAGTAACTCTTGTACCAGCGCCGGATCGTTTTGATACCACACCCCAAGCGCATCACCCGGCTGATAGCGCAGCCCGGAATCCCCGAGATCGATCTCGATATGGCGCACATCCTTATCGGACGCACGCCCCGTAATTTTCTGATTCACGGCGAAACTCGCCGTGTAAGGCGAGGTTTTACTGTACGGACTGCTAGAAATTTCATCCAGCGTTCCGCTGTCGCTCGCCTGAACCACCGCAGCACCTTGTGCCAGTATACGCGCCTGAAGGATATCAACAACCTGCCGACGCCACTGCTCAGCGGCCGTCTGATAGTCAACATCGGCGTCCACGCGATCGAGCAGGCGCTCTGCACCCAGCTCTGCCAATCGACCATCAACATCTTTACCGGCTTTACAGAAGAATTCGTAAGAGGTATCCCCCAATCCGAACACCGCAAACGACGTGGTTTTTAGCGCAGGAGCTTTTTTGGAAAACAGGAATTTATGCAGCGCCACGGCTTCTTCCGGCGGTTCCCCCTCCCCTTGCGTGGAGGTCACCACCAGCAACAGCGTTTCCTGCGCAATTTGCTTAAATTTATAATCGCCTGCATTCACCAGCGTGACCGCAAGCTTGGCAGCCAGCAAATCGTCACGCAGTTTTTCCGCCACGCGGCGGGCATTGCCCGTTTGCGATGCGGAGATAAGGGTAATGCTTTGGGCAGGCGCAGCGGCACTGACCGGGAGCGACGCGGCCGACACGGCACCGCTCTGAGCCCCATTGCCCTGCGCGACGCCCCAAAAATAGCCTGACAGCCAAGCCAGCTGCGCTGGAGAGAAATCCCCCGTGGCGCTCTGCAAACGCGCAAGCTGCTCGGCACTAAGCGGCAGCAACGAAACCGGAGTGGTCATCGTGATTTCAGTGTCCTTGTAAGTCGTGCCGCCATATAGCGATATTTATGCAATCTAAAGTTGTATGGAATATAAGGTTACCTATACAGCGCGCAACAATTAAAGACGCGATGGCAATATTTAATAACCAAAATGCCTAAATGGTTTTTCTGATAATCCTTAACGCTTAAAGCGTTATAGGGCTTTGTTGAATAAATAGAACTTTTGGGTAATCATCGGAGCAGATCAACACAGTTGTTTCAAAATCAGGTCTCCATGGCAAAACAAAATTTTAAAATCACAAACTGGCCCTCTTATAAGAAGGCCCTCAAGCAGCGCGCTTCTCTAACCGTATGGCTAGATGAATCAGCCATTGCTGCATGGACGGAAAAAAACACTACTGAACGGCGTGGACGACCGCTCCACTACTCAGATATGACCATCACCACAGTCCTGATGATGAAACGCGTGTTTGGCCTTTCATTGAGGGCTTTACAGGGCTTTGGTGACTCGATTTTTAAACTGATTAAATTGTCGCTCCATTGTCCAGACTATTCGCTGCTCAGCAAGCGAGCAAAGACAGTGAACATCAGCATAAAAACGCCAACCCGTGGTGAAATCTCACATCTGGTCATTGATGGAACCGGCCTGAAGGTCTTTGGCGAAGGCGAATGGAAAGTCCGGCAGCATGGTGCCGACAGACGCAGGGTATGGCGTAAGCTGCACCTGGCAGTAGACAGTGTGACGCATGAGATTATCTGTGCGGATTTGTCGCTCAGTGGTACGACCGATGCCCAAGCTCTACCGGCGCTGATAAACCAGACCCACCGGAAAATCAGAGAGGCATCGGCTGACGGCGCTTAGGATACAGTTTACTGCTATGATGCTCTGCTGAGGAAGAAAATAAGGCCGCTTATCCCGCCACGAAGGGGGGCGCAATATTGGCAAGATCGCTACCACGAGCGTAACCCCGCTGTTGCAAATCAGCGCATTAGCGGTAGTAACGATATCTGGAAAAAGAAAGTGGGCTATCACCGGCGCTCAGTGGCTGAAACGGCCATGTTCCGGTTCAAAAGGCTTCTGGGTGGTCATCTAAGTCTGAGAGACTACGATGGTCAGGTGGGTGAAGCCATGGTCAAAGCGCTTAACCTGATCACGCTATTAGGAATGCCGAACAGTATTCGCATCACGTAACAATCGACCCGTATGGGGCGCAGTCGTTACAAGTTCTGATTTATTCAACAAAGCCGCGTTATAGGTCTCCTGATTAGATGAACACCCTATCAATCAGATTATTCGTCAACCAAACGTGCTTCAAGGACGACTTTCCGGTAGTATGGGACGGCTTTTGTTTACGCTCGGTTATCCCTTCAGGAACGTTGTTATGGTCACTACCCTATTTAAAGATTTTCAGTTTGAAGCCGCCCACCACTTGCCGCACGTGCCGGAAGGGCACAAATGTGGCCGTTTGCACGGACATTCCTTTATGGTGAGACTGGAAATCACCGGTGAAGTCGACCCGCATACCGGTTGGGTGATGGATTTCGCAGACTTGAAAGCAGTATTCAATCCGGTTTGGCAGCAGTTGGATCACCACTACCTCAATGAACTCCCCGGCTTGGAAAACCCCACCAGCGAAGTGCTGGCGCACTGGATCTGGCAGCAGTTAAAACCCACGCTGCCTCTGCTGAGCGCCGTGATGGTGAAAGAAACCTGCACGGCGGGCTGCGTTTATCGCGGGGAATAACGCCACCGCGTTGATTTCATCTTTCCGTCACACGCTTTTTTTATGGTAAAGGCTCTCCATGTATAACAAGAGGCTTTACCATGTTCTTTTCCTTGCGCAAATTAACGACTCTGGCCGCTTTCTTCGCGCTGTCCGTATCTGCCGCGCCCATTAATATCCTCGATTTCCCTCAGCCGAAAAATGCACCCGATGAAATCTATAGCCAAGCGACTTAATTTTGATTACACCATATGGACTGAGAACAAAATCTCTGTATCGCAACCACTCTCTCTTTTTTTGCTTTTTGCTTGTGCCCATTTATGCTCAATGGGGTTAAGATCTGGCGAATATGTAGGCAAATACTCCACCATATACCCTGCATCGATGATGACTTGTTGAATATTATGTTTTTTGTGAAAAGTTGCATTGTCCATCACGATTACCCTGTTTTTAGGGAGTACTGGGATAAGGACTTGTGTGACCCAGGAATAGAAAACATCGCTGTTAATATTGATATCAAATAATCCGATAGCAAACAGCGTTGTGCCTAATAACGCGCCGATAACATTTGTTCTTCCCTTGGCTCCCCCGTTCTTCAGGCCAAAACACCGTTGACCTTTTGGGGAATAGCCGTGAGTCCGTGGGGTATCGTGTGGAAAACCACTTTCATCAATAAAAACAATAGGTTTGCCTTCTTTTTCATACTGTTGTATTTTTTGTTGAAATGCTTGCCGGGCGCTTTCGTCGGCTTTCGGATGACGTAGAGTTTTTTTATAGGTCAATCCCAGCTTTTTAAGAGCTTGCCAAATGGCCTTCTGACAAACGCCAAAACGCTCTGCACGTTCTTTTTGGTAAGCATCTGGATATGGTTCAACATCTTTTATCAACTCGGATTTATCGATCTTTCACTGACGCGTGCTCGATGCTTTTGACGCTATTTGATTAATCCAACGCGATACAGAGGCAGGGCCAATCCGAAATTGCTTCGCTGTTTCTCGGATACTCAACCCTTCTTCTTCCCGTGTAGATATCACTTTACGTCTAAAATCAATTGAATAGCTCATTTGAATAATGTAATCAAAATTAAGTTGTTTAGCTATATGCGGTGACTGAATGCGGTGACTGAAATTCCCGCAGGCAGCAATGTCAAGTACGAAACAGATGCCGATACCGGCTTCATTATTGCTGACCGTTTCCAATCTATGCCAGTGGTATATCCTGCAAACTACGGTTCACTGACGCAATCATTGGGCGGAGATAACGACCCACTGGATGTGATTTTCTACACTCGTACACTGTTGCATCTAGGAACACTCATCAAACTGCGCCCGATTGGCATCCTTAAAATGGTGGATGCCGGTGAGCAGGATGACAAAATTATCGCGGTGCCAACCAGCAAAATTGACCCGACCTACGATAACGTCAAATCGTTTAGCGATCTGCCACCGATTGAGCAACAGCGTTTGGAGGCCTTTTTCCGCGTCTACAAACAGTTACCGGAAGGGCGTAAAGTCGTCGAGTTAAAAGGAACGGAAGATGCCGCTGCCGCCAAGGCAATTATTACGGCAGCGCATGAAAAATATCGCGCGACGCATAAATAATCATTCGATATTCAGATACTTGTGCGTCTGCATCGACAGACGCCAGTTACGCGCGATACAGGTTTCGATACAGAGTTTGGTCGCCGCGTCTTTCTGGCTGATGGGCTGTAGGGCGATAATCCGCGCTTTGTCATCGTGTAAACGCGCCAGCAGAGCATCCAGCGCCTCAATGTCTTTCTCTCTCGCCACAGGATGCTTGATTTCATCAGCGCGCACTAATGCCCGGTCGAGCACCACCATGCCGCCGCGCATATTCACTTTGGGTGAGACCGTGACCCAGGTTTGCGGCGAACAGCGCACATCATGGGTGCCGCTGGTTTCTATCTGGCAGCGATAGCCGTTTTGCTCGAGATAGTCGGTCAGTGGCGTCAAATCATGGATACAAGGCTCTCCCCCCGTGATAACGATATGCCGGGCGCTATACCCCTCTTGCTGGATGCGCACCAGAATCGCTTCCGGGCTGGCCGGTGCCCAAGCATCGCTCTCCTGCGTCTTTACCAGAATATTCTCCAGTGTGGTTTCACGCTCAGCAAACTTATCCCAAGTGTGTTTGGTATCGCACCAACTGCAACCTACCGGACACCTTTGCAAACGTACAAAAATCGCCGGAACACCGGTAAAAAAACCTTCACCTTGCAGGGTTTGAAACATTTCATTTATTGGGTACAGCATAACATCCTATCACTTAACTATCGGGTGCCAGCACGGGCAGGCTGGTAAACCGTCATTATCGCAGATTGCCTGTGGTGCGCCAAACCCCACATCGCGTGACCGCACCAGATAGCCGTTGTATTATAACGCTACGATAGGGGGTGATAACATTTGAGGAATGTTGCAGTTCGGTTAATAATCAAGGGGATTGCCCATTTCTTTTTCACGGTGTTTACGACAAGGAACGATACGATGAAACCTTTGAAAGCGGCGTGCCTGATAGCGATGACAGCCTTCGGCCTCCCCGATGTCGCCGTGGCTGAAGCCACGACGCAAGTCAAAACCCAACCCGGCCAGTATCGGCAGTTGTTGGGACAATATGAAATTACCGCGCTTTCAGATGGCACCAACGCCATGCCGATGGACAAACTGCTTACGCGCACCGATCCCAACACCATTCGCCAGTTGCTGGCAGAGAAATCCTTATCCCCCACGGTTGAAACTTCCATCAATGCGTTTCTGATCAACACAGGTAAAAATCTGGTGTTGATTGATACCGGCAACGGCACGCAGGCCAACAGCAACGTCGGAAAAGTACAGAAAAACCTATTGGCGGCGGGCTATCGTCCCGAACAGGTCGATACTATCCTGATGACCCACCTGCATGGCGACCATTTTGGCGGTCTTGTGCAAAACGGCAAGCTATCCTACCCGAATGCGACCGTTTACGTTTCGCAAAAAGAGTATGATTTCTGGTTAGATCCGCAGCATCTGGCGCAAGCCGCCCCTGAACACAAGCCCGCTTTCCAGCGGGTTCAGGACGTCTTTAAGATCCTGGCGGCAGCAAATAAAGTGAAAACCTTCAGCGGGGATGCACCACTGCTGCCTAGCATTACGCCGGTGTTTGCACTAGGCCATACGCCGGGGCATACCGCCTATAGCATCGTCAGTGACGGCAATAAATTGCTGGCATGGGGCGATATCGTGCACGCCGAAGCAGTGCAAATGCCGATACCGGAAACCACCATCAGCTTCGATTCAGATATGGATCAGGCGACCAAAACCCGCGAAGCCCTGTTTGCCCAGGCAGCCAGTGAAGGCTATCTGGTGGCGGGCGCGCACCTGCCGTTCCCGGGCATCGGCCATGTAAATACCCGTGTGGAACGCAACGGCACCACCAATGGTTATCGCTGGATCCCGGTGAATTACAGCCTGAACGGACTGAAATAACGCCAAACCCCGCGAAGCAACGTAGTGCTTTCGCGGGGCAATCTTCGGTTTATCGCTTACAAATAGACGCGCAGATACTCAGACAGGCACAGGATTGCCATCGTCTGACCGTAAGGCATGGAGGTCAGCGGGATCTGGCGGTAGTAGTCCAGATCGCGGCCCATCGCCGTACCAAACGACACATTGACCAGCTCACCTTGCGGATTGATATAGCAAAACGACTTAAAAATGATTACAGCCAATGCCCTGATATGTGGCAAAAAATACAGCTAATTGTTATCAAAATAATGTCGCCTGGCTATATTGGCAATCACGCCGCGAATCGCTTTTTCCGCCATCTCGGCATAGCGCTTATCCACATAGCGTTTGCGCACCGCTTTCAGAATACCATAGGCAAATCCGGCGGTGGCGGAGCTTTCCACGTAAGAGTTGGCGTCATCCAGCAGCGTATGCCACAGACCACTGTCATCCTGATACTGCGCCAGCGCTTCAATCTGGCTTTCCAGCACCTGCAACAGGAAGCGGGGCGTTGCATTTCCTAACAGCAAAGAGAACACATCCTGCAGGCCGCTGTAATATAGCTAAAAAACTTAATTTTGATTACATTATTTAAATGAGCTATTCAATTGATTTTAGACGTAAAGTGATATCTACACGGGAAGAAGAAGGGTTGAGTATCCGAGAAACAGCGAAGCAATTTCGGATTGGCCCTGCCTCTGTATCGCGTTGGATTAATCAAATAGCGTCAAAAGCATCGACCACGCCTCAGCGAAAGAGCGATAAATCCGAGTTGATAAAAGATGTTGAACCATATCCAGATGCTTACCAAAAAGAACGTGCAGAGCGTTTTGGCGTTTGTCAGAAGGCCATTTGGCAAGCTCTTAAAAAGCTGGGATTGACCTATAAAAAAACTCTACGTCATCCGAAAGCCGACGAAAGCGCCCGGCAAGCATTTCAACAAAAAATACAACAGTATGAAAAAGAAGGTAAACCTATTGTTTTTATTGATGAAAGTGGTTTTTCACACGATACCCCACGGACTCACGGCTATTCCCCAAAAGGTCAACGCTGTTTTGGCCTGAAAAACTGGGGAGCCAAAGGAAGAACAAATGTTATCGGCGCGTTATTAGGCACAACGCTGTTTGCTATCGGATTATTTGATATCAATATTAACAGCGATGTTTTCTATTCCTGGGTCACACAAGTCCTTATCCCAGTATTCCCTAAAAACAGGGTAATCGTGATGGACAATGTAACTTTTCACAAAAAACATAATATTCAACAAGTCATCATCGATGCAGGGTATATGGGGCTTTGTTGAATAATAGTGAGTCATGCTGTTTTGCCAAGCCAGTTTTGGTAGAAAATGCTTGTCACCTCAGGTTTACAGTTTTCTTATGAAGCCTAACTGCATGATTTTGCGTTGCGAGGATCTGTCGTTTCACCGGGGGTGCAGCATAAAATATGTTTATTCAACAAAGCCGGTATTATGGTGGAGTATTTGCCTACATATTCGCCAGATCTTAACCCCATTGAGCATAAATGGGCACAAGCAAAAAGCAAAAAAGGAGAGAGTGGTTGCGATACAGAGATTTTGTTCTCAGTCCATATGGTGTAATCAAAATTAAGTCGCTTGGCTATATATTCCACTGGCAGCAAAATGAGGTGAACACACTATCTGTCAATCCGGCGATCGCGATATCTCACCGCATCGCGCCGAAAAAAATGGCCATTTCCAGAGTATTTCCCCTGAATTCGTCCTTTCACCCGCTGCCGGCAATGGTATGATAACGGGAATTTCTTACCAGCGAACCACCCTAATCATTACTGAGAAAATGCACAATGTTAAAAAAACTGTTTTTTCCCGTATTGGCCGTGCTGATGCTCGCCGGATGCGCCAATCAAAGCAATACGCTTGATGTCTCTCCTAAAATTAACGTGCCAGCGCAAGACCCAACCCTGATGGGCGTCACTGTCAGCATCAACGGGGCCGATCAGCGTGCCGATCAGGCATTAGCCAAAATCAACCGCAACGGGCAACTGATCGTGCTGACGCCTTCACGCGACCTGCGTTTCCTGTTGCAAGAAGCGCTGGAAAAACAGATCTCCGCACGCGGTTACATGATCGAAACCGGTGGCCCGGTTGCGCTGCAAATCGTGGTAAACCAACTGTATGCTGACGTTTCAGAAGGCAACCTGCGTCATAATATCGCTGCACGCGCGGATATTTCGATCATCTCTCAGGCTGCCAACGGCAACAAGCAGGTCAAAAATTACCGCTCAACCTATAACGTTCAGGGCGCGTTGACCGCGACCAACGAAAAAATCACCAACGCTGTTAATACGGTATTGGGCGATGTCATCAATGACATGGCACAAGACACCACTGTCAGCAGCTTCATTAAGGCTAACGCCCGATAATTCCCACGCTGTTTTCCTCTATCCTGTTCTGTGGGATAGAGGAAAGGATCTACCATGCTACATCGCTTTTTTACCCTTTTTCGTCAGCCGTATTCACTGTCGCTGTTGCTACTGGGTTTTGCGTCCGGGCTACCGCTGGCGCTGACCTCTGGTACGTTGCAGGCCTAGATGACGGTCGCTATAGCCAAGCGACATTATTTTGATAACAATTAGCTGTATTTTTTTGCTACATATCAGGGCATTGGCTGTAATCATTTTTAAGTCGGTTGGCTATACTGTCTGGCAAGATAAACAAGCAATAAAGGACGACGTCATGCATGCCACCATTGAGGCAAAATTGCGCGCAGCTTTTGCCCCCACGCATCTGGATGTGATCAATGAAAGCCATCAACATCGCGTGCCTGCGGGTTCGCAAAGCCATTTTAAGGTGGTATTGGTGAGTGAAACCTTTACCGGACAGCGCACCATTGGCCGTCATCGCGCGGTTTATGCCACGCTAGCGACGGAATTGGAAAATGGCCTGCACGCGTTGGCGCTGCATACTTACACGCCGCAAGAGTGGTCCGATGCGCTGGGCCAGGCCCCGAAATCACCTGCCTGTGGCGGTGCTGGCATTGACGCCTGATTGATGCCAACGACGCATAAAAAGAGATGCATAAGAGGTGACCGACATCAAAGCGCGCTTATCTTGTCATAATAGTCTGCGCACTTTTCTCGACTCACTCCCTCTATGCCGCTATAATGCCGCGTCTTATTTTCCGGAAATGTCATCGGGACGCTTCTGACGACAAGGAACAGGCTTCAGATACCAGCTGTTGCTGTCGCGGTTCTGTGGGGTTATGTCCAAACCGACACCCATGCGTATATGGTTTTGGAGCTGACCGAGCACTGTGATTTTTTGAGGTAACAAGATGCAAGTTTCAGTTGAAACCACCCAAGGCCTTGGTCGCCGCGTAACAATTACCGTCACTGCTGATAGCATTGAAGAAGCGGTAAAAAAAGAGCTGGTTAACGTTGCTAAAAAAGCGCGCGTTGACGGTTTTCGTAAAGGCAAAGTGCCGATGAACGTTATCGCTCAGCGTTATGGCGCTTCCGTGCGTCAAGACGTGTTGGGCGATCTGATGCAGCGTCATTTCGTTGACGCCATCATTAAAGAAAAAATCAATCCCGTTGGTGCACCGAACTATGTGCCGGGCGAATACAAGCTGAATGCCGATTTCACCTACGCGGTAGAGTTTGAAGTCTATCCGGAAGTAGAGCTGAAAGGCTTGGACACCATCGAAGTTGAAAAACCGCTGGTTGATGTGGTTGATGCTGACGTTGATGCCATGCTGGAAACGCTGCGTAAGCAACAAGCCATCTGGAAAGATACCGATGCTGCCGCTGGTGCAGAAGATCGCGTAACCGTGGACTTTACCGGCACTATCGACGGCGAAGTGTTCGATGGCGGTAAAGCGTCTGATTTCGTTCTGGCTATGGGCCAGGGCCGCATGATCCCAGGCTTTGAAGAAGGTCTGGTGGGTCACAAAGCCTGTGAAGAGTTCACTATCGACGTGACCTTCCCAGAAGACTACCACGCTGAAAACCTGAAAGGGAAAGCAGGGCAGTTCGCTATCGTCCTGAAGAAAGTGGAAGAGCGTGAACTGCCGGAACTGACCGCAGAATTCATCGCACGTTTCGGCGTGGCGGATGGTTCTGTTGAAGGTCTGCGGGCTGAAGTGCGTAAAAACATGGAGCGTGAGCTGAAAGGTGCAGTGCGTAACCGTATCAAGTCTCAGGTGATCGACGGTCTGGTGAAAGCCAATGATATCGACGTTCCTGCTGCGCTGATCGACGGCAAAATTGACGTTCTGCGTCAACAAGCGGCACAACGCTTTGGTGGCAACGCCAAGCAAGCGGCTGAACTGCCGCGTGAACTGTTTGAAGAGCAAGCTAAACGTCACGTTGTCGTGGGTCTGCTGCTGGGCGAAGTGATCAGCATCAACGAACTGAAAGCGGACGATGATCGCGTTAACGCGCTGATCGAAGAGATGGCTTCTGCCTACGAAGATCCGCAGGAAGTGGTTGCTTACTACAGCAAAAACAAAGAGCTGATGAACAACATGCGCAACGTTGCTTTGGAAGAGCAAGCGGTTGAAGTGGTGTTGTCTAAGGCGAAAGTGGTCGAGAAAGCCGTCAGCTTCAACGATCTGATGAACCAGCCTGCTACGGCGTAATTCGCTGTCTGGCTTCGGTCGGTTATCTTTGCTAAAAAAAGCCCGCGCCTCTGGCGTGGGCTTTTTGTTATCACTGATTTACGTTTGAAAAGAGCTATCGCCACGGATGTGCCAGATTGCACTATGATAAAACTGTGTGGTGGTGGCATTGAAACGTTTCGCGAGTGATATAGCTAAACGACTTAATTTTGATTACATTATTTAAATGAGCTATTCAATTGATTTTAGACGTAAAGTGATATCTACACGGGAAGAAGAAGGGTTGAGTATCCGAGAAACAGCGAAGCAATTTCGGATTGGCCCTGCCTCTGTATCGCGTTGGATTAATCAAATAGCGTCAAAAGCATCGACCACGCGTCAGCGAAAGATCGATAAATCCGAGTTGATAAAAGATGTTGAACCATATTCAGATGCTTACCAAAAAGAACGTGCAGAGCGTTTTGGCGTTTGTCAGAAGGCCATTTGGCAAGCTCTTAAAAAGCTGGGATTGACCTATAAAAAACTCTACGTCATCCGAAAGCCGACGAAAGCGCCCGGCAAGCATTTCAACAAAAAATACAACAGTATGAAAAAGAAGGTAAACCTATTGTTTTTATTGATGAAAGTGGTTTTCCACACGATACCCCACGGACTCACGGCTATTCCCCAAAAGGTCAACGGTGTTTTGGCCTGAAGAACGGGGGAGCCAAGGGAAGAACAAATGTTATCGGCGCTTTATTAGGCACAACGCTGTTTGCTATCGGATTATTTGATATCAATATTAACAGCGATGTTTTCTATTCCTGGGTCACACAAATCCTTATCCCAGTACTCCCTAAAAACAGGGTAATCGTGATGGACAATGCAACTTTTCACAAAAAACATAATATTCAACAAGTCATCATCGATGCAGGGTATATGCTGGAGTATTTGCCTACATATTCGCCAGATCTTAACCCCATTGAGCATAAATGGGCACAAGCAAAAAGCAAAAAAAGAGAGAGTGGTTGCGATACAGAGATTTTGTTCTCAGTCCATATGGTGTGATCAAAATTAAGTCGCTTGGCTATAAAATCCGTATTGTTTCTTGTGCGCGCGACATATTATTTTCTATGCAAAACGCGGTTTGCTATGCAAAGCATTGTAAACGCAGTGGGCACGATAACCCTTTAATCTAAAATAAAGGATAGTGTAAGCTTGAAATAGCGCGCAATGCCCCAACTAGAAGAAACAGAGGCGCGTGGTCATGGATTTTGGCGAGTCGGTGTCGTTCTTAAGGGGGACGTCGGGGTGACCGTGATAGTCAACCGTCGTTATCTCAAGTAGAATCTGATACATGGCACCAAAAGCATTTTATCAAGGAGAGGTGAATGTTATACAGTGGCGAACAAGAAAAATTAGCACCCCAAATGGCTTTGGTGCCGATGGTGGTAGAACAGACTTCGCGCGGGGAACGTTCTTACGATATTTTTTCCCGACTGCTTAAAGAACGCATCATCTTCCTGACGGGTCAGGTGGAAGATCACATTGCCAACCTGATCGTTGCTCAGATGCTTTTCCTGGAAGCTGAAAACCCGGAAAAAGATATTTATCTGTACATCAACTCTCCGGGTGGTGTAATCACCGCAGGGATGTCGATTTACGACACCATGAAATTCATTAAACCGGATGTCAGCACCATCTGTATGGGACAAGCCTGCTCTATGGGGGCTTTCCTGCTCACTGCCGGTGCCAAGGGCAAGCGTTTCTGCCTGCCGAATTCGCGCGTGATGATTCACCAGCCGCTGGGAGGATTCCAGGGGCAGGCAACGGATATCGAAATCCATGCGCGTGAAATACTGAAAGTGAAGCAACGTATGAATGAGCTGATGGCGGAACATACGGGCAAACCTCTCGAAGTGATAGAGAGTGACACTGAGCGTGACCGTTTCCTCTCTGCCCATGAAGCAGTAGAGTATGGATTGGTTGACGCCGTGATGACACACCGCGAATAACGCCGCCGGCCATAGCGTACCTGTGGTTCACGAATGCGCGCTTGCGCGTGATTCAGGTTGAAGTGATATCGCTGTTGGGCCTGCGGGCAAGAGATAAAAGAAGAGGTTTACTGATGACAGACAAGCGCAAAGACGGTTCAGGGAAGTTGCTGTACTGTTCTTTCTGCGGCAAAAGCCAGCATGAGGTCCGTAAGCTGATTGCCGGGCCGTCAGTGTATATCTGCGATGAATGTGTCGATCTGTGCAATGACATCATTCGCGAAGAGATCAAGGAAGTGGCTCCGCATCGTGAACGCAGTGCGTTACCCCCGCCCCATGAAATTCGCCGTCACCTAGATGATTATGTGATTGGTCAGGAGCAGGCGAAAAAGGTTCTGGCGGTTGCGGTTTACAATCACTACAAGCGCTTGCGTAATGGCGATAGCAGCAACGGCATCGAACTGGGCAAGAGTAACATTCTGCTGATTGGCCCGACAGGAAGCGGTAAAACCCTGTTGGCTGAAACACTGGCCCGTTTCCTGGATGTGCCTTTCACCATGGCGGATGCCACCACGCTGACCGAAGCAGGTTACGTGGGCGAAGATGTGGAAAACATCATCCAGAAGCTGCTGCAAAAATGCGATTACGACGTACGGAAAGCCCAGCGCGGCATTGTGTACATCGACGAAATTGACAAGATTTCACGTAAGTCCGATAACCCCTCCATCACCCGAGACGTGTCGGGCGAAGGGGTGCAGCAGGCTCTGCTGAAACTGATTGAAGGCACCATCGCTGCGGTACCGCCGCAAGGTGGGCGCAAGCACCCGCAACAGGAGTTTTTGCAGGTTGATACCTCCAAGATCCTGTTTATCTGCGGTGGGGCATTTGCTGGTCTGGATAAAGTCATCGAGCAGCGTGTTGATACTGGTCGCGGTATTGGTTTTGCCGCAACGGTGAAGGGTACGGCACAAAAGGCTACCGAAGGCGAATTGCTGGGCCAGGTAGAACCGGGAGATTTGATCAAGTTCGGTCTGATCCCTGAATTTATTGGCCGTTTACCGGTGGTTGCGACGCTGAGAGAACTGAGTGAAGATGCGCTGATCCAGATCCTGCGTGAACCGAAAAATGCGCTGACCAAACAGTATCAAGCGCTGTTCAATCTTGAAGGGGTTGAGCTGGAATTCCGTGAAGAAGCGTTGACGGCGATTGCCAAGAAAGCCATGGCGCGCAAAACTGGTGCACGCGGTTTGCGCTCCATTGTTGAAGCGGCGCTGTTGGACACCATGTACGACCTGCCCTCCATGGAGAGCGTCGATAAGGTGGTGATTGATGAGTCGGTGATTACCGGTCAATCTGAGCCCATGCTGATCTACGGCAAACCTGAAGCGCAGCAAGCCTCTGGCGAATAAATCGTCAATTGCACGCCTGACAAACGTACCTAAAGGGTCGTTGTCACCAGTCTGAAATGGGAGATTTTATCTCCCATTTTTTTCGCATGTTCTGGTCGTTGAATGTCGGACATTTATCCCCATATACTCCAATACTTGTTGGCGAAACCCGTGACATCCGCGTTTCACGAGATTCCTTTAACCTGGCGGAAACGAAACTAAGAGAGAGCTCTATGAACCCTGAGCGTTCCGAACGCATTGAAATCCCCGCATTGCCGTTGCGCGATGTGGTGGTTTATCCGCACATGGTCATTCCGTTGTTTGTTGGCCGGGAAAAATCGATTCGTTGCCTTGAAGCCGCGATGGATCACGATAAAAAGATCATGTTGGTGGCACAAAAAGAGGCTTCAACGGATGAACCCAGTATTAACGATCTTTTCTCGGTAGGAACGGTCGCCTCCATTCTGCAAATGCTGAAACTGCCGGACGGCACGGTCAAAGTGCTGGTCGAAGGGTTGCAGCGTGCGCGTATCACCACGCTGTCTGACGGTGGTGAACATTTTGCTGCCCAGGCGGAATATCTCTCGTCACCAGCAATTGAAGAGCGTGAGCAGGAAGTCCTGATGCGCACGGCGGTCAATCAGTTCGAGGGATACATAAAACTGAACAAGAAAATCCCGCCGGAAGTGTTGACCTCGCTGAACAGCATTGAAGATGCAGCACGTCTGGCGGATACCATTGCCGCTCATATGCCGCTGAAACTGGCTGACAAACAGTCCGTGCTGGAAATGTATGATATTACGGAACGCCTCGAATATCTGATGGCGATGATGGAATCGGAAATCGACCTGTTGCAGGTGGAAAAACGTATTCGCAGTCGCGTGAAAAAGCAGATGGAGAAAAGCCAGCGCGAGTATTACCTCAACGAGCAGATGAAAGCGATTCAGAAAGAGCTCGGTGAGATGGACGACGCGCCGGATGAACATGAAGCGCTGAAACGCAAGATTGAAGCGGCCAAAATGCCGAAAGAAGCGCGGGAAAAAGCCGAAGCAGAACTGCAAAAACTGAAGATGATGTCACCGATGTCCGCTGAGGCGACAGTGGTGCGCAGTTACATCGACTGGATGGTTCAGGTGCCGTGGAATGCGCGCAGCAAGGTGAAAAAAGACTTGGTCAAAGCGCAGGAAACCCTGGATACCGACCACTACGGTCTGGATCGCGTCAAAGAGCGTATTCTTGAATATCTCGCGGTACAAAGTCGTGTCAGCAAAATCAAAGGGCCGATTCTTTGCCTGGTCGGGCCGCCGGGGGTGGGGAAAACCTCACTGGGGCACTCCATTGCCAAGGCAACGGGGCGTGAGTACGTGCGTATGGCGCTCGGCGGCGTACGTGATGAAGCAGAAATTCGCGGTCACCGTCGTACTTACATCGGCTCACTGCCGGGCAAACTGATCCAGAAGATGGCCAAGGTTGGGGTAAAAAACCCGCTGTTCCTGTTGGATGAGATCGACAAGATGTCCTCTGACATGCGTGGCGATCCAGCGTCGGCACTGCTTGAGGTATTGGATCCCGAGCAGAACCTCACCTTCAACGACCACTATCTGGAAGTGGATTACGATCTGTCCGATGTGATGTTTGTTGCGACCTCTAACTCGATGAACATTCCTGCGCCGTTGCTGGACCGTATGGAAGTGATTCGCCTGTCTGGCTACACCGAGGATGAGAAGCTTAATATTGCCAAGCGCCATTTGCTGCCGAAGCAAATTGAACGCAACGCACTGAAGAAAGGTGAGTTGACCGTTGATGACAGTGCTATCTCCGGGATCATCCGTTACTACACGCGTGAAGCTGGCGTGCGCAGTCTGGAGCGTGAAATCTCCAAATTGTGCCGTAAAGCGGTAAAAACGCTGCTGATGGATAAAACCGTTAAGCATATTGAGATTACGGGCGATAACCTTAAAGATTTCCTTGGCGTTCAGCGCTTTGACTACGGCCGTGCGGATGAAGAAAACCGCGTTGGGCAGGCCACTGGGTTGGCCTGGACGGAAGTTGGCGGTGATTTGCTGACCATTGAAACCGCGTGCGTGCCGGGCAAAGGGAAATTAACCTACACCGGTTCACTCGGGGAAGTGATGCAGGAGTCTATCCAGGCGGCGCTCACCGTGGTGCGTGCTCGTGCTGAACGACTGGGTATCAATGCCGATTTCCATGAAAAACGTGATATCCACGTGCATGTGCCGGAAGGGGCAACGCCCAAAGATGGCCCAAGCGCCGGGATCGCCATGTGTACTGCGCTGGTTTCCTGCCTGACGGGTAACCCGGTGCGTGCCGATGTCGCGATGACCGGGGAAATCACGCTGCGGGGCTTAGTATTGCCGATCGGGGGCTTGAAAGAGAAACTGTTGGCAGCCCATCGCGGTGGCATTAAGATGGTATTGATTCCTGACGAAAACAAACGCGATTTGGAAGAGATTCCGGCTAATGTGATTGCGGACCTAGAGATTCACCCGGTCAAACGTATCGAGGAAGTGCTTGCGTTAGCGTTACAAAACCCGCCAGACGGTATGCAACCGGAGCCTGTCAAGGCCAAGCAAGCACCTGCCAAGGCGAAAGCGGTGCCCGCCAAGGCCGCGAAAGAGTGACCTATCACAAAAAAACCTTGAGAAAAATCACGCTGACAGCAGAAATGGCGCTTGCCAGCGTTTTTTTGTACCGCTAAGTTATGGCATTGTTAGTCTTAGCCAGTACGCTGTGCTAAGGTTTGACAGGATTGAAAAAAGCTACGTGTCGCGTTTTGGGATATTCAGCGTGACAACAGGATTTCAGAGGGGATGAGAGAGTGAACAAGTCACAATTGATCGACAAAATTGCCGCAGATGCTGATGTTTCCAAAGCGGCAGCAGGGCGTGTGTTAGATGCAATTATTGGTTCTGTTACCGATTCTCTGAAAGCAGGGGATGACGTTGCACTGGTAGGATTTGGAACGTTCTCCGTGCGTGAGCGTGCAGCTCGCACTGGGCGCAATCCGCAAACGGGCAAGGAAATCAGCATTCCAGCAGCAAAAGTACCGGGCTTCCGTGCCGGTAAATCGCTGAAAGACGCCGTTAACTGATTATCTCGTCACAGGTTTGTGCTGTAATCCGAGTGCGTTACCAAACATTACCTGACGCCACGGTGTCGGTAAGGTAAGGGGCGCATCATTTTATGATGTGCCTTTTTTATGACGGGCGAACACTGCCCATCACCCTGAGGGGCGTCGCGTTGCGGCGTAACGTCTTTCCCGCTCTCCTCTCTGGCAGTTCATGTTCTGGCTTACGGTTTGCCAGACGCGCAGGGAAGCGTGGTTTTAGCCAACGCAGGGCGTGTTATCCATACTACCAGCGGAGTGTTGTCACATTATGATGGACAATTTACGCGCGGCCGCTAATAACGTCGTGCTGAAAATTATTCTGGGCTTGATCGTCGCCTCCTTCGTATTGACGGGCGTGGGTGATTACCTTATCGGCGGCTCTAAAGATTACGCCGCCAAAGTCAACGGGCAGGAAATCGGTCGCGCGCAGTTTGAACAAGCGGTGCAAAACGAGCGTAGCCGCATGCAGGAACAGTTGGGAGAAAACTTTTCCGTGCTGGCAGGCAATGACGGCTATATGCAGCAGGTGCGTCAACAGGTGCTCTCGCAGCTGATCGATGAGGCGCTGATTGACCAATACGCCCGTAAGCTTGGACTTAACATCAGCGATGCACAGATCAAACAGGCCATATTCGCTGTTCCCGCGTTCCAGACCAACAACCAGTTTGATAACGAAAAGTACCTGGATCAGGTACGTCGTTTTGGTCTAACACCGGATCGCTACGCGGAGTTGCTGCGTAAGCAACTGGTCACACAGCAATTGATTCAGGGGTTGGGCGCGACGCAATTCTCGCTGCCAAAAGAGATCGACAGTCTGGTGACGCAGGCCGCTCAGGATCGTGTGGTGAGAACGGCAACGATTGACGTGGCGGCGATTGCCAAAACGCTGAACGTGACGGATGAAGAGGTTAAGGGCTATTACGACAGCAACAAAGGCCGTTTTATCGATCCGGAAGCCTTCAAAGTCAGCTATCTGCTGCTGGATGCCGCACGCGTTATGGACAGTGTGAAAATCACTGATGCTGATATCGCGGCGTTTTACGAGAAGAATAAGCAAGAGTTTACCCAACCTGAGCGCAAGCGCTTTAGCGTGATTCAGCTCAAAACCGAGGCGGACGCTCGTGCCATGTTGGATGAACTGAAAAACGGTGCCGATTTTGCCGCGCTGGCAAAAGAAAAATCGCAGGATGTGGTATCGCGCCGTAACGGTGGCAATCTGGGCTGGATGGATGCCAATGCCACGGTCGATGAATTGCAGCAGGCAAATCTGACCGAAAAAGGCCAACTCTCCGAGCCGGTAAAATCCTCTGTGGGTTATCTGATTGTACGTCTGGATGACATTCAGGCCGCGCAGGTTAAACCGTTGAGCGTGGTGCGTGATGACATTGCTGTCAGAGCAAAACGTGAAAAAGCGCTGGATGAATTCTTTGCCCTGCAACGTAAAATCAGCGAAGCGGCAAGCAACGACAATGAGTCATTAGCATCAGCCGAAGAGGTGGCGGGCCAAAAAACCCCTGAGACGGCCTGGTTTAGCCACGATCAAGTGCCTGCTGAGCTGAACTTCCCGCAGGTGACGCAGGCTATTTTCGGTGGCACCCTGTTAGGCGATAACGGTGCTCCGGGCAGCAATTCCGATGTGATCGGTGTCGATGGCGATCGTGCGATCGTGCTGCGTATCACCGATCACCGTGCAGAAACGCCGCGCCCTCTGGATCAGGTACGTGACGAGATTGTACAGGTGCTGAAAGTGCAGAAAGCGCAGCAGCAGGCTAACCTACAGGCTGAAAAAATCTTGGTTGACTTGAAACAAGGTAAAGATGACTCGCTGAAAGCGGCCAATCTCAGCTTTGGCGCACCAGAGACGCTCTCCTCAGTTTCTCAGGGCAATGTATTGGCAGAAAGCGTGTTTGCCCTGCCTGTGCCGCAACAGGACAAAGTAAGCTACGGTGTTGCACACGATCAGGCGGGCAATGTGGTGCTGGTTGCGCTGGATAGCGTGAAATCACACGCCATCACTGATGAGCAGAAAGCACAGTTTACCAGCCAAGTTGAGCAGAGTGCGGTAACAACGCTGTTTGATTCTTTGGTTTCCAGCTTGCGCACCGAAGCGACCATCAAATTAGGTGCCGCCGCTCAGGAGCAGCAACCTCAATAAGCTATGCATTAATTTGTAATCCCTTGTAATAGGGATAGGAGCCGATCTCACGATCAGCTTCCTCGAGCCTGTTTAAGATTTTGTGTAAATGCCTTTCCTCAGAAGTGACCGTCAAGGCGGTCACCTAACTCGATAATAAAGCGACTCATTGCCATACGCCAGTCCTGTAAGGGCATCGTCCATTTCTGTGATGCCGCTTGGATTGCCAGCCATACGACCTTCTTCACCGAGTCATCAGTCGGGAACACCTTGCGTTTCTTGATTGCATGCCGGAGCACGCTGTTCAGTGATTCTATAGCGTTCGTCGTGTAGATTACCTTGCGAAGTTCCTGCGGGTACGAGAAGAATGTCGACAGGTTGGCCCAGTTTGACTGCCAGCTCCGGCTTATCTGCGAATAGCGGTGATCCCATGTCCCACCGAACGTCTCCAGCGCCTGAAGCGCGGCCTCTTCGGCTGGAGCCTGATACACTGCTTTGAGGTCGCGTGTTAACGCCTTATAGTCCTTCCAGGCAACGAAGCGCAGACTGTTGCGCACCATGTGCACGATGCACAACTGGATGCGGGCTTCCGGGTAGACCGTGTTGATGGCATCCGTGAACCCTTTCAGGCCGTCCACACAGGCAATGAGGATGTCGGTCAGGCCATGGTTTTTCAGTTCTGTCAGCACGTTCAGCCAGAACTTTGCGCCTTCATTTTCGGCCAGCCACATCCCCAGTAGCTCTTTCTGGCCTTCGATATTGATACCCAGCGCCAGGAACACAGACTTATTGATAACGCGGCTGTCCTGCCGGACTTTCAGAACGATACAGTCAAGGTAAACAATGGGATAAACCGCATCCAGGGGGCGATTTTGCCATTCAACAACCTGCTCCATAACGGCATCGGTGACCTTCGATACCAGGGCGGGTGAGACATCCGCGTCATACAGTTATTTGAACGCAGCGGCAATTTCGCGGGTGGTCATCCCTTTGGTATACAACGATAAAATCTGGTTATCCATCCCGGAGATCCGGGTCTGGTTCTTCTTCACCAGTTGCGGTTCAAAGGAACCATCACGATCACGTGCTGTACGCAGTTACAGCGGACCATCTCCGGTGGTAACAGTCTTTGTAGAGTAGCCATTGTGCGTGTTAGTTCCAGATTTGGACTGGGGCTTCTCATGCCCGAGGTGATGGGTCATTTCAGCATTAAGGGCAGCTTCAACGTAGATCTTTTTCAGCAGGCGATCAAACTGGTTGAGAGCGTCAGGGGTTTTGAGATTTTTGGCCAGCTCGTTAGCCAGAACCTGTAACTGTTTTTCGTCCATAAAGTAACCTGCTTTTGATGTTGGATTGAACATATCAAAATCAGGCAATTACACAATCTCGTGTACAGGCTCGCTTCCTCCCATACCACCGTACATACGGATCCGTATACGGCGGTTCAGTTATATTATAGCCAACAGACTTAAAAATGATTACAGCCAATGCCCTGATATGTGGCAAAAAAATACAGCTATAATGTCGCTTGGCTATATTGCTGTCGTCTGCGTAGCGGACGTGCTTCAGGCCGCGCTTTTCAAGCTCGCGATCCAGTTCATCCAGCAACACATTCGACAACAGGGGCGACAACGGACCACCCTGCGGTGTGCCTTCCATCTGTGGGCTGACCAGCCCTGCCTGCATGATTACAGCATTCAGGAAGGCCCGGATAAGCTTTAACACCCGCTTATCCGTTATCCGCTTTGCCACCCGGCTCATCAGTACATCGTGGTTTACCCGGTCAAAGAATTTTTCGAGGTCGATGTCCAACCACCCAGTGGTGGCCTTCTTCCACGTATTTCTTTGCTCGCTTCACCGCATGATGCGCTGACCTGCCAACGCTGAACCCATAGCTGCTTTCACTGAAGGTCGGATCCCACTGGCTTTGCAGCACCTGCATCACTGCCTGCTGGATGAACCTGTCCATTACCGTCGGGATTCCCAGTTGTCGAGTTCCTCCCTCGGGTTTCGGTATGTCCACCCTACGGACGGGCTGAGGTTTGTATCTGCCAGCCAGCAGGTTACTCCGCAGTTCCGGCCACTGGCGTTTCAGATGGTCGGGGAGTTCGCTCACGCTTATTCCGTCCACACCCGGCGCGCCTTTGTTGGCTTTTACTCTTTTCAGCGCCTGCTTCAGATTTTCTTGGTTGAGGATAACCTCCATGAGACTATCCCCGGACGACGGGCTTTCCCGCTCCGGTTGTGTCTGGACGGTTTCAGCCCCTGATGGGGCAGGAGTCGGTGCTTCACCCCTTCTGCTCTCATCGGGGTCGCATTGCGTTTTCTGCTGCATGACCGTTCAGAACCTCCGGCGATACTCGCCACTCATCACTGTTCGGGCCTTCAGGTTTCCCCTACTATGCCCTCTGCTGACTTCTGCATAGTGATCAGCGCACCTCACGATGAGCTCAGTCCTGAATGCAGGACGCTATGCAGACCTCCCGGGGTAAACCCGACCGCCTTCACCACACACCTGCCTGATTTACTCACTCGACCCTTGATGGTTATGGCCTTCGCGATCATATGCTCGCTCTGCCGATCGGATGAGCCTTGTATCAGGTTTCTGTTCGTCAGGTCATGGCTTTGCTCCACGCTTCCTTCAGACCCCACCTCGCGATGATGCCCTTGCACTTCGCTAGTCCTTCGCCACCATCAGGCTGTACAGGGGACTTTCACCCCCAAGCTGTCGGGCATGCCCGGCACACATAAAAAAGCCGACGGGATAGCGTCGGCTTGTTGTCGCGGAAAAGGACGAGATTACAGCTTGTCGGCATTTTCCGTCAGGTATTTTGCAACGCCATCTGGCGATGCGCCCATACCGAATTTGCCTTTTTCCCACTGTGCCGGGCACACTTCGCCGTGCTCTTCGTGGAATTGCAGGGCATCAACCATGCGCAGCATTTCATCAACGTTACGGCCCAGCGGCAGATCGTTGACAACCTGATGGCGTACCACGCCTTCTTTGTCGACAAGGAAAGAACCGCGCAGTGCCACGCCCGCATCCGGGTGCTCAATGCCGTAGGCTTTCTGGATTTCACGCTTCACGTCGGCGACCATGGCGTACTGCACCGGGCCGATACCGCCGCTTTTCACCGGCGTGTTGCGCCAAGCGTTGTGAACGAATTCGGAGTCAAAAGATACTCCAACCACTTCTACACCGCGATCTTGAAACTCTTTATAGCGGTGGTCAAAGGCGATCAGTTCTGACGGGCAGACGAAGGTAAAGTCCATCGGCCAGAAGAAAATCACTGCCGCTTTACCGCTGATGTGCTTTTTCAGACTGAAATTTTCAATGATTTCGCCATTGCCTAATACGGCAGCAGCGGTGAAGTCAGGGGCTTGACGCGTTACCAGGACCATAATAACTCCTGTAAAAGTGATTAAAAAGGACGAGGATGAAAAAACAACAGGCAGTATAGGGTTTCTTTCCTCATGAATAAAGGTTAACAGACCGATTGATGAGATAGGTTTTGTCTATTGAATTGATTGGTCATACCCAGCATAAATCGACAGCGTTACAGCTGTTGCAAACGAGCCTGTTCCATCATACCTAGATAGAAACACCAAAAATAGTCTTCAAAGACGGTGTAGTGGCGCTCGATATCCTCAAATGAGCCTGCTAATGCCGCCAACCGGGGGCGGCGTATCGCCATGCGTTGCAGCACATCAGCAATAAAGGGCAATTCGGCGTAGCGCTCCAGCCAACGTTCACGCCACAGATAGTGATTCAGGTTTTGAAAGAGTTCCGGCGTGTCAGCCAGATGTGGCTCTATCTGGGTACGAGCGGTAGCGACAAACGCTTCCAGCGATTGCTGCGGACATGCGCGCGTCCAGTGACGGGCAAGAAAATGGTCCCATAGTACGTCAAGCGTGATGTGCGGCGACGGCTTTTACTTCGGCCTGACTGTCCGTTAGCACATCTAATGCGGCGGTGCAGGCGGATACCTGACACCACGTCATCGCTAAAGCCTTGTTGCGGGTTACCGCGCACAAAGTCGGCCATCAGGTTGCCGAGAAGCGAACTATCGGCTAGCGTGGCCAAGTGAAGATGAGCAAGAAAATTCATTCTGCCAGTTTACATCAATTTCATGCACCGTTTGCTTATTTGTTGCAGCCGCGCGCTTACGGCTCTAGACTAGACCGCCGTTTTTTACCTGTTCCTGTCGAACACTCTTTTATAAATAGCACAACCAAGTGAATAGCCATGCGAGTCTCTGATTTTTCGTTTGAACTTCCCGAAGCGCTGATTGCGCACTATCCGCAGGCGCAGCGTAGCGGCTGCCGATTGCTGTCGCTGGACGGACCGACGGGAGCCCTGACCCATGGTGTTTTCACCGATTTGCTGGATAAACTGGCACCGGGCGATTTGCTGGTGTTTAACAATACCCGCGTCATTCCTGCCCGTTTGTTTGGTCAAAAGGCCAGCGGTGGCAAGATTGAGGTGCTGGTTGAGCGCGTGCTGGATACGCAGCGTGTGCTGGCGCATGTTAGAGCGTCCAAGGCCCCCAAACCGGGAACGGAACTGTTGCTGGGAGAAGACGGCAGCGTCAAAGCGGTGATGGCCCAGCGCCACGATGCGCTGTTTGAGCTGCATTTTGATGATCCACGCGATGTGCTGACGATATTAAACGACATCGGCCATATGCCGCTGCCGCCTTACATTGACCGACAGGATGAAGACGCCGATCGTGAACTGTATCAAACGGTGTATAGCCAACGCACCGGTGCGGTTGCCGCACCGACGGCGGGCCTGCACTTTGATGAGCCGCTGCTGGCTGCATTGCGCGAGAAAGGGGTTGAAATGGCGTTTGTCACCCTACACGTCGGCGCAGGCACTTTCCAGCCCGTGCGGGTTGATACCATCGAAGATCACATCATGCATGCGGAGTATGCTGAAGTGCCGCAGAATGTGGTAGATGCTGTGCTGGCGTGTAAAGCGCGCGGTAATCGCGTGATCGCTGTTGGCACCACGTCGGTGCGTTCATTGGAAAGTGCGGCGCAAGAGGCGCTGATTGCCCCTTTCTTTGGTGATACCCGCATTTTTATCTATCCCGGCTATCATTATCGCATGATCGACGCCCTGGTGACCAACTTCCATCTGCCGGAATCAACGTTGATCATGCTGGTGTCTGCGTTTGCGGGCTATCAGCATACCATGGCGGCTTACCGCGCGGCGGTGAGCGAGCAGTATCGCTTTTTCAGCTACGGCGACGCCATGTTTATTACGCGTAATCCTGCGGCTGAAGCGGAGTAGGTTGCCAGTGCGGTGGACAACGACGCTTCAGCTTTTTGAAAAAAAACGCATAATCGCGCCGCAGAGTGCAATCTGTTGGCGTGTTGACTAACTTACCAACAACAACATCGGACTGTTTTTCCGGTGCTGGAGGCAAAGTGAAATACGAATTGTTGCAAATCGATGGTCGAGCGCGCCGTGGCCGTCTTGTTTTTGAACGTGGCGTGGTGGAAACCCCGGCGTTTATGCCGGTTGGCACTTACGGCACGGTAAAGGGCATGACGCCTGAGGAAGTGAAAGAAACTGGCGCGCAAATCCTGCTGGGTAACACCTTCCACCTGTGGCTGCGTCCAGGCCAGGAGATCATGAAGCTGCACGGCGATTTGCATGATTTCATGCAGTGGCATGGCCCGATCCTGACCGATTCCGGCGGATTTCAGGTCTTCAGCCTGGGCGACATCCGCAAAATCACCGAAGAGGGTGTGCACTTCCGTAACCCGATCAACGGCGACCCGATTTTCCTCAACCCGGAAAAATCGATGGAAATCCAGTACGATCTCGGCTCTGATATCGTGATGATTTTCGATGAGTGTACGCCTTATCCTGCCGATTGGGATTATGCCAAACGCTCGATGGAAATGTCGCTGCGTTGGGCGAAACGCAGCCGCGATCGTTTTGATGAACTCAATAACAACAACGCGTTATTTGGTATCATTCAGGGAAGTGTTTACGAAGATTTACGCGATGTCTCAGTAAAAGGGCTGGTAGAGATTGGCTTTGATGGGTACGCTGTGGGCGGCTTGGCAGTCGGGGAGCCGAAGGCGGATATGCACCGCATTCTAGAGCATGTTTGCCCGCAGATCCCGGCGGATAAACTCCGTTATCTGATGGGAGTCGGCAAGCCTGAGGATCTGGTGGAAGGCGTGCGACGCGGCATTGACATGTTTGACTGTGTGATGCCAACGCGCAATGCGCGCAACAGCCACCTGTTTGTTACCGACGGCGTGGTAAAAATCCGCAATGCGGTACACAAGGATGATACTCGTCCGTTGGATGAGCACTGTGATTGCTACACGTGTCGCAATTATAGCCGCGCTTACTTGCATCATCTCGACCGTTGCAACGAAATACTCGGCGCGCGCCTCAATACCATCCACAACTTGCGGTATTATCAACGGTTGATGGCGGGTTTACGTCAGGCCATCGAAGAGGGTAAATTAGAGCACTTTGTGGCAGATTTTTACCAACGGATTGGCAAGCCGGCGCCATCCCTTGCTGAAACGGCGGCAGGTCAACACGACTGACGACGCGATTTTCGTACCTGCTGCGCGTGATGTGTACGGTTGAAGCGTTTTAGGCACATTTGGATTTCATATACTTTTGCACACGTTTGGTTTGATAACAAAAAAGAGGATAGTTAAATGAATTTTTTCATTTCTGATGCTGTAGCTGCAGCTGGCGCTCCGGCACAAAGTCCGTACTCTCTGGTGATTATTCTGGCTGTTTTTGGCCTGATTTTTTACTTCATGATTCTGCGTCCTCAGCAAAAGCGCGCTAAAGATCACAAGAAACTGATGGACTCCATTTCCAAAGGGGATGAAGTGCTGACGACGGGCGGTCTGGTGGGTCGCGTGACCAAAGTCTCTGAGACCGGGTACATCGCTATCGCGCTGAACGACACCAATAATGAAGTGGTTATCAAACGTGATTTTGTGGCTGCCGTATTGCCAAAGGGCACCATCAAGGCCCTGTAATTTTTGATTTTCCCGAAGGGAACTGCCGTGTTAAACCGTTATCCTTTGTGGAAGTACCTGATGCTGGTCGTGGCATTAGTCATCGGCCTGCTTTATGCACTTCCTAACCTGTATGGTGAGGATCCGGCGGTACAAATCACTGGCGCGCGAGGCATCGCCGCCAGTGATTCAACGCTGATCCAAGTCCAGAATGTATTACAAGAACAGCAGATCACCAGCAAATCGCTCGCGTTAGAAAGTGGTGTGATCCTTGCCCGTTTCTCCACTCCAGATATTCAACTGCGCGCTCGCGAAGCGCTGATGAATGCATTGGGTGAGAAGTATGTCGTGGCCTTGAACCTGGCCCCCGCTACGCCAAACTGGCTGCGCATGCTGCGTGCGGAACCCATGAAACTGGGTCTGGACCTGCGCGGTGGCGTACACTTCCTGATGGAAGTGGATATGGAAACGGCGTTAGCTAAACTGCAAGAGCAGACCATGGATTCCCTGCGCAGCGATCTGCGTGAAAAGGGCATCCCTTATGCCACGGTGCGTAAAGCCGATGACAATACCGTAGAGATCCGTTTCCGCTATGTGGCAACGCGTAACGACGCGATTTCGTATCTCACCACCCGTCACCGCGATCTAGTGTTTAACGCCAGCGGCGATAACCTGATGCGTGCGATGATGAGCGCCGAGCGCCTGCGTGAAGCGCGTGAATACGCCGTCCAGCAAAACATCAATATCCTGCGTAACCGTGTTAACCAACTGGGTGTGACCGAACCGCTGGTACAGCGACAGGGAGCGGATCGCATCGTGGTTGAGTTGCCCGGCATTCAAGACACCGCGCGAGCCAAAGAAATTCTGGGTGCGACGGCAACGTTGGAATTCCGTCTGGTAAACAGTTCTGCGGACGTGACGGCAGCAGCCAATGGCCGTGTTCCGGTTGATTCCGAAGTGAAAAACATGCGTGATGGCACCCCGGTGGTGCTGTACAAGCGTGTGATCCTCACCGGTGACCACATTACCGATTCCACCTCGGGTGCCGACGAATACGGTCGTCCGCAGGTTAACATCTCGCTGGACAGCGCGGGCGGTAACGCCATGTCCAATTTCACCAAGGTTGCCATCGGTAAACCGATGGCAACCTTGTTTGTGGAATACAAGGACAGGGGTAAGAAAGATGCCACGTCGGGTCGTTCCATTCTGGAAAAACACGAAGAAGTGATCAACGTCGCGACCATTCAGTCGCGTCTGGGTAACAGCTTCCGTATTACCGGTATCGATAACCCGAACGAAGCGCGTCAGCTCTCTCTGTTGCTGCGTGCCGGTGCGTTGATTGCCCCGATTCAGATTGTTGAAGAGCGTACCATCGGGCCAACGTTGGGGATGCAAAACATCACCCAAGGGCTTGAGGCCTGCTTGTGGGGGCTGGTGGCATCCATCCTGTTTATGGTGGTGTTCTACAAAGGATTTGGTTTGATCGCGACCACTGCATTGGTGGCTAACTTGGTGCTGATCGTTGGGGTGATGTCACTGTTGCCGGGGGCGACACTCACCATGCCAGGAATTGCCGGTATCGTGTTGACGCTGGCGGTGGCTGTAGATGCCAACGTACTGATTAACGAACGTATCAAAGAAGAATTCAGGAACGGGCGCACGGTTCAGCAAGCCATTCATGAAGGGTACAAAGGTGCGTTCTCCAGTATCATCGATGCCAACCTGACAACGATGATCACGGCAGTGATTCTGTACTCTGTGGGGACCGGTTCAATCAAAGGCTTTGCCATTACTACAGCGATTGGGGTTGCGACCTCGATGTTTACCGCTATTGTCGGCACTCGTGCGATTGTGAACCTGGTTTACGGCGGCAAACGCGTTAACAAGCTGTCTATTTGAGGAGTGCGTCGTGGCACAGGAATATACTGTTGAACAGCTCAACTATGGTCGTAAAGTCTATGACTTTATGCGTTGGGATAACGTCGCGTTCGTCATTTCGGGCACTTTGTTAATCCTGTCACTGATTGTTATGGGTGTGCACGGGTTTAACTGGGGATTGGATTTCACCGGTGGTACGGTGATTGAAATCAACCTGGAAAAACCGGCCGATCTGGATCTCATTCGTGACTCTCTGGAAAAAGCCGGTTTTGCCGATCCGTTGATTCAGAACTTCGGTAGCAGCCGTGATGTGATGGTGCGTATGCCGCCAAGCGTGGGCACGTCAGGTCAGGAGCTGGGCAACAAAGTGGTTAGCATGATTAACCAGGGCACGGAACAGAGTGCTACGGTGAAGCGCATCGAGTTTGTTGGGCCGAGTGTGGGTAACGATTTGGCGCAAGACGGTGCTATGGCATTGTTGGCGGCGTTGATCTGCATCTTGATCTACGTAGGATTCCGTTTTGAATGGCGTCTGGCGTTGGGGGCGGTGCTGGCATTGGCGCACGACGTGATCATCACCATGGGGGGGTTCTCGCTGTTTCAAATCGAAATCGATTTGACCATCGTGGCATCGCTGATGTCGGTTATCGGTTACTCGTTGAACGACAGCATCGTGGTATCTGACCGTATTCGTGAAAACTTCCGCAAGATTCGCCGCGGTACGCCTTACGAAATCATGAACGTGTCGCTGACACAGACGTTGAGCCGTACTTTGATGACCTCCGGCACCACGCTGGGTGTGGTATTGATGCTCTACATTTTTGGCGGCGCGATGCTGGAAGGTTTCTCGCTGGCAATGCTGATCGGGGTGTCTATCGGTACTATCTCCTCTATCTACGTGGCCTCAGCGCTGGCGCTGAAGCTTGGGATGAAGCGTGAACACCTGCTGGTGCAGAAAGTCGAGAAGGAAGGGGCGGATCAACCCTCCATCTTTCCTTAAGGCCGTTTGATAACGTTGAGAGAAATCCCTGCTACGGCAGGGATTTTTTTATGTATCAGGGGCGGCTGGTTTCAACTTGATGCAGGCGTATAAACCCGAGCTGCTCCGGTGTGACATCGCTTAGCCGAACGCCAAATATGGCTTCAGTTTTGGGTAATAGGGGGGGGGCGTCGAGCATCAACTGCTGGGTGTGAATTTCGCTTGGCAACGGCTTGCTGCTGACCAGATCGAGCTGACCCCAGTCGAGTTGTGCGTGAAACGCAGGCAGTGCTGTACCTTCCAGTAGCCGAACGTGCAACAGCGCCTAGGTGCCATTCGCCTCGGGTTCAATATGGCTCAGGGAAATGCTCAGTTTGCCAATATTGCTTTCTAAAATTGCGCTATTTTTCGCGCTGGGTAGCAAGTACACACCGTGGGTAGAGTGACTGTTTAAGGTATTTTGCTGCTCCAGCGCTAACGCCTGTGCCGTCAGTGTTTGTAATTGCCGGTTAAGCTGCCCCACTTCCCGTTGCAGCGTAGGCGTTTGCGGAGGCGCTGAACAGCCCGTCAGCGCCAGCATCAAGAGACAAGATGCACGATATAGCCAACCGACATTATTTTGATAACAGCCAGCTATGCTTTTTTTGCCGCATATCATGGCATTGGCTGTAATCATTTTTAAGTCGGTTGGCTATATGTTCAATCCAACATCAAAAGCAGGTTACTTTAATGGACGAAAAACAGTTACAGGCTCTGGCTAACGAGCTGGCCAAAAATCTCAAAACCCCTGACGCTCTCAACCACTTTGATCGCCTGCTGAAAAAGATCTGCGTTGAAGCTGCCCTTAATGCTGAAATGACCCATCACCTCGGGCATGAGAAGCACCAGTCCAAATCTGGAACTAACACGCGCAATGGCTACTCCACAAAGATTGTTATAGCAAAGCGACATTATTTTGATAACAATTAGCTGTATTTTTTTGCCACATATCAGGGCATTGGCTGTAATCATTTTTAAGTCGGTTGGCTATATATAAGCGTAGTGGCGAATGAGAGTTAAATCATGCTGCGTTAATGCTGGCACCTATGCAAATATTGGTCTGTAAGCGCTGGATATTTGGGTTAGTCGATCAAATCAGGGTAAACTAGGCGTAAGAGAAGCTAATCATCGGGATATGTTATGCACTGCCCATTCTGCTCCGCTGTTGATACCAAAGTTATTGATTCTCGTCTGGTCGGCGAAGGCACGCAGGTACGGCGTCGCCGTCAGTGTCTGGTGTGCAATGAGCGCTTTACCACCTTTGAAGTGGCGGAGCTAGTGATTCCCCGGGTGATCAAGAGTAATGACGTTCGCGAGCCCTTCAACGAAGAAAAATTGCGTAAAGGGATGCTGAAAGCGCTGGAAAAGCGGCCGGTCAGTGCGGATGACGTTGAAAACGCCCTCAATCATATCAAATCTCAACTGCGTGCTACGGGTGAGCGTGAAGTCACCGCCAAGATGATTGGCAATCTGGTGATGGATGCCCTGAAGCGTCTGGACAAAGTCGCTTATATTCGTTTTGCCTCCGTATACCGTAGTTTTGAGGACATTCGGGAGTTTGGCGAAGAGATTGCTCGGTTACAGGATTAGTCATATGGAACGGCAAGATGAATTCTGGATGGCGCGCGCGCTTGAATTAGCGCGGCGCGGGCGTTTCACTACGTCTCCAAACCCTAACGTTGGTTGTGTGATTGCACGCGACGGTGAAATGGTCGGCGAAGGCTACCACTTGCGCGCCGATGAACCGCATGCGGAAGTGCATGCGCTTCGTATGGCGGGTGAACTGGCCCGAGGAGCAACCGCCTATGTGACGCTGGAGCCGTGCAGTCACCATGGACGCACGCCGCCCTGTGCTGATGCGCTGATTGCGGCGGGTGTGGCGCGCGTCGTGGCGGCGATGCAAGATCCTAACCCTCAGGTGGCCGGGCGCGGTTTGCACCGTTTACAGCAGGCGGGTATCGCTGTCAGTCACGGCCTGATGATGCAAGATGCCGAGCAGGTCAATCTGGGTTTTCTGAAACGGATGCGCACCGGCGTTCCCTATGTCCGTCTTAAAGTGGCTGCTTCGCTGGATGGCCGCACGGCGATGGCGTCCGGAGAAAGCAAGTGGATCACCTCTCCCGAGGCACGTCAGGATGTGCAACGCTTTCGTGCACAAAGCGCCGCGATCCTTAGCAGCAGTGCTACCGTGTTGGCGGACGATCCGCTGTTGACGGTACGTTGGGAGACGTTGGATGCCGCTACGCAACAACAGCTTCCCGATGTAGTGCTTCCTCAACCCGTGCGCGTGATCGTCGACAGCCATGGACGCGTAACGCCTCAGCATCAACTGATCCATCAACTTGGCCAAACTTGGCTGGCGAGTACCCAACCGAACAATGACAGCGCATGGCCTGAAAGTGTGACACACCTTACTCTGCCCGCCCACGGTGGCGGCGTCGATTTGGTTGCGCTAATGATGATGCTCGGCAAGCGCCAGATTAATTCGGTTTGGGTTGAAGCCGGTGCTACGCTGGCAGGCGCACTGTTGAATGCGGGCGTGGTCGATGAGCTGATCGTGTATATGGCCCCGAAACTGTTAGGGCATGATGCCCGGGCCCTGTGTGTGTTGCCGGGGGTGACGCAGTTGGCGCAAGTGCCTTCATTTACGCAGACGGAGGTGTGCCAGATTGGCCCCGATCTCCGTCTGCGTTTCATACCGCAATCCTGACGTCGATATCCTGCGGTTTTGGTTTGCTCTGGCCTCTATGGGGTGTGGCAGACAAAACCGGATACGCCGTCACAAGAATGTGATAGAATCCGCCCCCCTGCGGGGTATTAGCATGCGATTATGATTATAAGGAACGCTATGAACCTCATTGAAGGTGTTGTTGCCAGCCCTGATGCCCGCGTCGCGATTGCGATTGCCCGTTTCAACAATTTTATCAACGATAGCCTGCTGGAAGGCGCTATCGATGCGCTGAAACGTATTGGTCAGGTCAAAGATGAAAACATTACCATTGTGTGGGTACCGGGTGCCTATGAGCTGCCGCTGACCGCGCGCGCGCTGGCAAAAAATGGCTATGACGCCGTCGTGGCACTGGGAACGGTTATCCGTGGCGGTACTGCGCATTTTGAATATGTTGCGGGTGAGTGCAGCTCCGGGTTGGCTCATGTTGCCATGAACAGCGATATTCCTGTGACGTTTGGCGTTTTGACGACAGAAAGCATCGAGCAGGCGATTGAACGCGCTGGTACCAAAGCGGGCAATAAGGGTGCAGAAGCTGCGCTGACCGCGCTGGAAATGATTAACGTATTGAAAGCTATAAAATAAATTTGATTAAGAAAGGGGTATTCCGTGAAACCTGCTGCTCGTCGCCGCGCTCGTGAATGTGCGGTTCAAGCGCTGTATTCTTGGCAATTATCAAAGAATGATATTGCCGATATTGAACTGCAATTCCTGAGTGAGCAGGATGTCAAAGATGTCGACATCAGCTACTTTCGTGAGTTGCTGGCGGGCGTCGCCATGCAGGCAGAAAAACTGGATGCATTGATGGCACCCTACCTGTCACGTCAGCTCGAAGAGTTGGGGCAGGTGGAGCGCGCCGTGCTGCGTATTGCACTGTTCGAACTGAGCAAGCGCGATGACGTCCCTTACAAGGTTGCCATCAACGAAGCCATTGAACTGGCGAAAGTGTTCGGTGCGGAAGATAGCCACAAGTTTGTCAACGGCGTATTGGATAAAGTCGCTCCTACGGTGCGCCAAACCAAGAAGTAACGCTCAGGGCCGGAATACCGGCCTTGTTCGCGATTGTTTTTGACGGAAACGGTTATGGTTTACGGTGAGTTTGATCTGATTGCCCGCTATTTCAATCATGTGAACGCCTACAAGGCGGGAAATCCGCGTCGTGATGTAGAATTGGGGATTGGCGACGATTGTGCGTTGCTCACAGTGGCAGAAAAGCAGCTTTTAGCCGTCAGTACCGACACGCTGGTGTCTGGTGTGCATTTCCTACCGACTATCGATCCTGCTGATTTGGGTTACAAATCGCTGGCCATTAATTTAAGCGATCTGGCAGCCATGGGGGCCGATCCCGCCTGGCTCTCTCTCGCCATTACCTTGCCCGAAATTAACAGCGCGTGGTTGGCAGCCTACAGCGATAGCTTGTTCACGCTGCTGGATTACTATGGCATGCAGCTGATCGGCGGCGATACCACGCGTGGTCCGCTCGGCCTTACGTTGACTATTCACGGGCTGGTGCCCGCCGGTCGTGCGCTCACTCGTGCCGGTGCCCGCATTGGCGATTGGATCTATGTGACCGGAACGCTGGGTGATAGCGCCGCCGGGCTGGCGATTTTGCAACAACGTTTGCAGGTGAGTGACAGCGCGGTGCGTCAGTCATTGGTGCAACGCCATTTGCGTCCGCAGCCGCGCATTCTGCAAGGTCAGGCGTTGCGCACGCTTGCCAGCGCGGCTATCGATCTGTCGGATGGGCTAATCTCGGATTTACGCCATATTTTGGCCGCAAGTGATTGTGGTGCGCGCGTGCAGCTTGATGCTATTCCTTATTCATCGGCAATGATGCAACACGTTGAACCCGATCAGGCGCTGCGTTGGGCGCTGTCTGGCGGGGAAGATTATGAACTGTGCTTTACCGTGCCGGAGATTAATCGCGGGGCGATCGACATGGCGCTAGGCCAACTCGGCGTAGGCTATACCTGCATTGGTCAGATAGCGCCGTCGTCCGAGGGGCTGCGCTTTTTCCGTGGTGATAACGCAGTGGAACTGAACTGGAAAGGCTATGACCACTTCAGCCCATGACCGAGAAACAAAGCGCACCGCTAAGCAGCGTTTGCGCCTGAGCAATCCCAGGCATCTGCTGGCAACCGGGTTTGGTAGTGGCCTTTCACCCTGGATGCCGGGCACGGCGGGATCGCTGGCGGCGATCCCGGTGTGGTATCTGCTCTCCTTCCTGCCCTGGCAACTGTATTCACTGACTATCATGTTCAGCATTTGCATCGGTGTTTACCTGTGCCATCAAACGGCCAAAGACATGGGGGTGCACGATCACGGCAGCATCGTCTGGGATGAATTTGTCGGGATGTGGATCACGCTGATGGCGATCCCGGATGAACAGTGGCAGTGGGTGCTGGCCGGGTTTGTGGTGTTTCGTGTTCTGGATATTTTCAAACCTTGGCCGATACGCTGGTTCGATCGTAATGTGCACGGCGGCATGGGTATCATGATTGACGATATTGTGGCTGGAGTTATCTCTGCGGGCATTATCTACTGGATCGGGCACCACTGGCCGCTATTTTCTTAAACGGCATACGCGGTGCCTAACCGGGGCGACTGCCCCGGTCGATATCACGATTATTGCAGCCATTCCTCAATGCGACGTTCGAGGCCCGCCGCATCCAACCCCAAGTCGTGGCGTACTTCTTCCTGAGTCCCTTGGGGAATAAAGCTGTCCGGTAACCCCAGATTTAACACCGGAATGCCCAGACGCTGCGCCAGCACCACTTCATTCACGCCGCTACCCGCACCGCCCATCAATGCGTTCTCTTCCAATGTCACCAGCAGATCGTGGCTTTTTGCCAGTTCAGCAATCAGTGCTTCATCCAGCGGTTTGACGAAGCGCATGTCGACCAATGTCGCATTGTGCTTTTCGGCAACCTGCTGTGCTTCCGGCAGCAGTGCACCGAAATTGAGGATAGCGACTTTTTCGCCCGTGCGTCGTACCACCCCTTTCCCGATCGGCAATTCCTGCAACGGCTCAAGCGTGGCTCCAGTACCGGTACCGCGTGGGTAACGCACGGCGCAAGGGCCGTCTTGATAACGGTAGCCGGTAAACAACATCTGGCGACATTCGTTCTCATCGCTCGGTGCCATGATAATCAGATCGGGAATGCAACGCAGGAAGGACAAGTCAAACGCCCCCTGATGCGTTTGGCCGTCCGCGCCAACAATACCGCCGCGATCGATAGCGAACAGTACCGGCAGATTCTGAATGGCGACGTCGTGAATCACCTGATCGTAGGCGCGTTGTAAAAAGGTGGAGTAGATCGCCACCACCGGTTTGTACCCGCCTAGGGCTAAACCGGCGGCAAAGGTGACGGCGTGCTGCTCGGCAATGGCAACATCGAAATATTGTTGTGGGTAGTCACGAGAGAAGCGCACCATGCCAGAACCTTCGCGCATCGCTGGCGTCACTGCCATCAGCTTGCTGTCTTTGGCGGCGATTTCACACAGCCAATCACCGAAAATGGCCGAGTAGCTGGGAAGGCTCGCCTTGCTTTTGGGCAAGGTACCACTGGCAGGATCAAACTTGGGCACGGCATGCCAACTGATAGGATCTTGCTCTGCTGGGGCATAGCCACGACCTTTTTTGGTCATGATATGCAGCAACTGCGGACCCTTCAGGCTACGCATATTTTTCAGGGTTTGCGCTAGCCCGACCACATCATGACCGTCGACCGGGCCGATATAGTTAAAGCCGAGTTCTTCAAACAGCGTTCCGGGTACCACCATGCCTTTCAGATGTTCTTCCGTGCGTTTGACCAGCTCTTTGATCGGCGGGATGCCAGACAGCACTTTCTTACCACCTTCGCGCAGGGTGGAGTAGAGTTTACCGGATAACAGTTGTGCCAAGTGATTGTTGAGCGCACCGACGTTTTCGGAAATGGACATCTCGTTGTCGTTCAACACCACCAGCAAATCGGAACGAATATCGCCCGCGTGGTTCATGGCTTCAAATGCCATTCCCGCGGTCAGTGCGCCGTCGCCGATAACGCACACGGTACGGCGTCCTTTGCCTTCTCGTTCGGCGGCAACCGCCATGCCCAGCCCTGCGCTGATCGACGTGGAGGAGTGACCGACGCTTAACACATCGTATTCACTCTCGCCGCGCCAGGGGAACGGGTGCAGGCCGCCTTTCTGGCGGATGGTGGAAATGCGATCGCGGCGACCGGTGATGATTTTGTGAGGATAGGCTTGATGGCCAACATCCCACACCAGATGGTCAAATGGCGTGTTGTGGACATAGTGCAGCGCCACGGTGAGTTCAACGGTGCCGAGCCCTGAAGCAAAGTGGCCGCTGGAGCGGCTAACGCTGTCCAGCAGATATTGACGAAGTTCATCGCACAGTTTAGGCAGGCTGTCACGCGGCAGCATGCGCAGTTCGTCAGGTGTTTCCACTAAAGCCAGTGTCGGGTACTTTGCAATATCAAAACTCATTTGCGACTCATTCTGAGGTGTAATCCCCGTTCTCTCTCAAGCGGCGAATACAGTATCCATCCGGGGCGTTGCCACCGTGCGACACGCTTGAAATTCACTGGGTGATGTTGAAATTATTTATCTCGCTCGACGATATAATTCGCCAATGCCCGTAGTACCGTAGTATCGAGCGGCGTTGCGCTGGCCGCTTGCAGTTCATCCAATGCTACCAGTGATTCCTGATAGAGATCCCACGCCTTTGCCCGTGCACTGTCAAGCCCGAGCAAGCCGGGATAGGTGCTTTTGTCCAGTTGCTGATCGGCCCCTTGTCGCTTACCGGTGGTGGCACTGTCACCAACCACATCAAGGATGTCATCCTGCACCTGAAAGGCCAGACCGATGGCATTGGCATAGCGATCGAGGTGTGGCAGTGCCGCCCGACCCGCAGTACCAGCGCTGAGCGCGCCGAGCCTGACGGCTGTGCGAATCAATGCGCCGGTTTTGTGGCGATGAATTTGCTCCAGTGCGGTGAGATCGACTTGCTTACCCTCTGCCGCCAAATCCAGCGCTTGCCCACCGCACATGCCTGCCACGCCGCTGGCGTACGCCAGTTCTGCAACCATTGATAGGCGATCGCGGTCGCTGACTTCCGGCATGGAGCCGTCAGCCAGAATGGAGAAGGCTAACGTTTGAAGCGCATCCCCGGCCAGAACCGCTGTGGCTTCGCCAAATTTAATGTGACAGGTCGGTTGACCACGGCGCAGGTCATCATCGTCCATGGCAGGCAAATCGTCATGAATCAGCGAATAAGCGTGGATAGATTCCACTGCGGCAGCCGGCGTATCCAGGCTGCTCAGAGGAATGCCGAAAAGTTGCCCGGTGGTATAAACCAAAAAAGGCCGAAGGCGTTTGCCTCCCAGCAGCGCACCGTAGGCCATGGCATCAACCAGCGGACTACCCTGAAACGGCAAGTCGGTGATAAAACGGTTCAATGCCTGATTAACGCGATCTGCATGGGCACGCAATTGCTCAGCGAATTCCGTCATAGTGGTTTACTGTTCGGGGTTGTCGTGCCCTGAGCGAAAGGGAACAGCGCGGCATTCGGTTCATCGCTTAGCAGGATTTGTACGCGTTGCTCCGCTTGTTGCAGCTGCAGCTGTCCCTGACGCGCTAACTGAATGCCATTTTCAAAAGCGCTCAGCGCGGCTTCCAACGGCAAATCGCCCGACTCGAGGCGGGCGACAATCTGTTCCAGCTGTTGTAGCGCATCTTCAAAACTCAGCGCTGAGTCAGCTGTGTTCAGCGTTTCGCTGTTTGCCTCCGAGTGAGGCAACGTTTTTTTTGCAGGCATGACCTATTTTACATCCTGATCGCTAAGTTATGCTGTTCTTTTAGTGTCGTTAATCGTTACTGTTCGCTACTGATCCATCGCACAGATAAGCACATCCTTCCTGCGCGCAGCGTGCGAGAAGATGATATACTCCGCGCCTTGGATGCTATTGGTAAAATCACCCTATGGAACGAGTTTACCGATAACGTGAATGTAGCACTCGGGTTAACACTTACGCCCATTTGACTAAGTAACGACAGCCATCATGAAGTTTATCATTAAATTGTTCCCGGAAATCACCATCAAGAGTCAATCTGTGCGGTTGCGCTTTATTAAGATACTTACCGGTAACATTCGTAACGTGCTTAAGCAGTATGACGACCAACTGGCCGTCGTCCGTCATTGGGATCATATCGAAGTCCGAGCCAAAGAGGAAAGCCAACGCGAAGAGATTCGCGATGCGTTAACCCGTATTCCCGGCATTCATCATATTCTGGACGTTGAAGACCACGCTTACACCGACGTGCACGACATTTTTGAACAAACGTTGGCGCTGTATCGTCCACAGCTAGAAGGAAAAAGCTTCTGTGTACGCGTGAAACGGCGCGGCAAGCACGACTTCTCATCGCAGGATGTAGAGCGTTATGTGGGCGGTGGACTTAATCAGCACATCGACAGTGCGCACGTTAACCTTACCACGCCGCAGGTCACGGTTCATCTGGAGATTGAACAGGATCGTTTGCTGCTGATTAAAGGGCGTTATGAAGGCATCGGTGGTTTCCCTATCGGTACGCAAGAAGATGTACTGTCACTGATTTCCGGCGGGTTCGATTCTGGCGTGTCTAGCTATATGCTTATCCGCCGTGGCTGTCGCGTGCATTACTGCTTTTTCAATCTGGGCGGCGCAGCGCATGAAATTGGTGTTAAACAGGTCGCACACTATTTGTGGAAACGCTTTGGCAGCTCGCATCGCGTGCGCTTTGTCGCTATTGATTTTGAACCCGTGGTGGGCGAGATCCTAGAAAAAGTGGATGACGGCCAGATGGGCGTCGTGCTTAAACGTATGATGATGCGTGCCGCATCACGCATTGCCGAGCATTATGGCGTTCAGGCGTTGGTAACTGGCGAAGCGTTAGGTCAGGTTTCCAGTCAAACGTTGACCAACCTGCGTCTCATCGATAATGCCTCGGACACGCTGATTCTGCGCCCGCTGATTTCACACGATAAAGAACACATTATCAAGCTGGCACGCCATTTAGGCACGGAAGATTTTGCCAAAACCATGCCTGAGTATTGCGGGGTTATTTCTAAAAGCCCAACAGTAAAAGCAGTCAAATCCAAAATCGAAGAGGAAGAAGGTAAGTTCGACTTTGAGATTCTGGACCGGGTGATTTTTGAAGCGCGGAATATAGATATCCGCGATATCGCCACCCAGACCTCGCAAGAGATAACGGAAGTTGAAACCGTGGCATCGCTTTCTGCTGACGATATTCTGCTGGATATTCGCTCGGTGGATGAGCAAGACGATCGTCCGCTTGCGCTCACCGGTGTTGAAATCAAATCGCTGCCGTTCTACAAGCTCAGCACTCAGTTTGGCGATCTTGATCAGGGTAAGACCTATCTGCTGTACTGTGAACGCGGTGTGATGAGCAGTTTGCAGGCGCTGTATCTGCGTGAGCAGGGGTTCACTAACGTGAAGGTCTATCGGCCTTAACCTCGCGCTCCTCATCCTCCGTGCGAGCGGAGGATGACGGAATCACAGAGGTTTGATGGCATCAATCCCGATAATCATAAATGCCCGGTGGCAGCACCAACTGCGCTGCCACTTCCGCCGCTTTGGCACGCCCGGACAGTAAATCAATCAGCTTCAAGGCGAAATCCATGCTGGTGCCGGGGCTCTGGCTGGTCAGCAGATTAACGTGTGGATCGAATACCACGCGCTTATCCATCCATTTTTCTGGTGCGATTTTCTCTTTTAGCGTGGGATATCCGGTCATGTTGCCGAGCGGAAACAGCTGGTGGTGTTCCAGCACCAGAGCAGGAACGGCACAGATATAGCCAACCGACTTAAAAATGATTACAGCCAATGCCCTGATATGTGGCAAAAAAATACAGCTAATTGTTATCAAAATAATGTCGCTTGGCTATACTTTATCGAGCACAAGCAGCCGATTTATGAGAACCCCTCGCCGGGTAACAAGGCCGGTGGTATCACTACGCTGGAAGAGAAATCACTGGGCTGTACCCAGACAGCGGGGCAGAGCAAAGTGGTGGACGTGCTCAAGTATGGCGAGCGCCTGCATACGCCGGGGTTGAACTTGCTCAGCGCACCGGGTAATGATGCGGTGGCTACCAGCGCGCTGGTGGGCGCGGGCTGCCATATGGTATTGTTCAGTACCGGTCGCGCGGTTTTGTACCTACGGTGAAACTGGCAACCAACAGCGAGTTGGCGCAGAAAAAACCGCACTGGATCGACTTTGATGCCGGCCGCCTGATTCATGGGGTGGAAATGGACGATCTGCTGACCCAGTTTGTGGACATGATTGTGCAAATTGCTGATAGCAAAAAGCTGGCGAAAGAAAAACGAGATCAATGATTTTCGCGAACTGGCTATATTTAAAAGTGGCGTAACGTTGTAAAATCTCCCGCCTTTAATTAAAATGAAACAGCGCTCCATTTATTGGCGACGTTTTATTTATTTTCACCACTCCTTTTCCCAAGGCACAGATCATGACGAGTTATTGGTTTGCTCAGGCAGTGGGGGCGATGGCCTTCTTGGTGGGGATTACCGTATTTTTTCACCGTGACGATCGCAAATTCAAACTACAACTTTCCCTCTACTGCGCCATCATCGGTATCCATTTCTTTTTGATGGGGGCAAATGCCGCTGGCGCCAGTGCACTGCTGAATGCCGGGCGCACGGTGATTGCTACACGCACCCACAATCTTTTTGTGATGTTTGCCTTTATTATCCTGACGCTGGTGTTCGGGCTTTCGGGTCTTAAGCATGCGGTTGAGCTGCTGCCGATCATTGGTACGCTGATCAGCACCTGGGCATTGTTCCGCACCAGTGGGTTGACGACACGCTGCGTCATTTGGTGCGCCACACTGTGCTGGGTAATACATAACGTATGGCTTGGTTCAATAGGCGGTTCGCTGATTGAAGGCACATTTTTGATCCTCAATGGCTACAACATCATTTGTTTTTGGCGTATGCAGAAGCGTGGGCTGGACCCGTTCCGGGCAGAAACGCAATCTCATTAATGTCGCTATTGCTCTGTTTTCTCTCACCTTGATTCCATAGGTATAGCCAACCGTCTTAGAAATGATTACAGCCAATGCCCTGATATGTGGCAAAAAATACAGCTAATTGTTATCAAAATAATGTCGCTTGGCTATATCAGCGTCTGCTTAAGCAACACATGACTCCTGCAGCACCATTGGCGTCAGCCGTTAAAGACCTTGCCTGCGCGCAGAAAACAACATTCGCCACTACTCAGGCCGTTTGGCGTTTTTTTAATAATGAACGTATTAGCTTCAGTCAGCTCAATGAACCGATTATTTCGCTGGCTCTCCGGCAGGTTGCACTTAGCCCGCATCCATACGCTCCCGTCGTTCACGACTGGTCTCATTTACAGTTTCGTACCCACAATGGGAAAGAAGAACGTTTGAAAATGACGCATGGTGGCGACGTCGGTTATGAACTACAAACCCGCCTACTGGTTGATGCTGCAAATGGTTTACCAATAGCGCCCCTGTCTCAAACTCTAACCGATAGGGCGGGTTGTCGTTCAACGCTAACCGAGGGCTTGTCTGAGAGTCTGACTCATATGGATGCTTTGACGGCTGATATCGCCCGCGTTGAGTCTCTTGATACCGGGAAGAAGTTAGTTCATCTCATTGACCGTGAAGGTGACTCTATCGGGCATATGCGCACATTAAGCTCCCAGGGAATATGTTGGCTTATCCGGGGAAAGGAAGGGCATCGGGCCGAGTGGGGCGGTGACACCCGTAAAATTGGTGAAATTGCAGACGATCTGCCATTTATCGCAAACGGACTGGTTGGCTGGAAAGGGAAAAAAGCCAATATGGAGATCGGGGAAACATCCGTGATCATAACGCGAACAGCAAAACCGAAGCGGAAAGACAAGAACACCGGACGGCGACAGCCAGGCGTAGCTCTGACACTCAGATTAGTTGTGGTTCGCCTTACCGATACTCACGGTAAATTTATCGGACGCTGGACGCTGCTCACAAACGTTAGCAACGAGATCACCAGCGCGGAAGTCGCTCGCTGGTATTACTGGCGCTGGGGTATTGAATCCTTTTTTAAGCTGCTGAAAGGTGCCGGTCATGATGTAGAAAAATGGCTTCAGCGCAGTGCTGGTGCCCTGCTACGCAGGTTATTGATAGCTAGCATGGCATGTGTGCTGGTATGGCGGCTGCAACGCGCTGAAGGAGACGACAATGCGGCAGCCCGTCAGTTAATTTGCCGATTATCCGGACGACAACAAAAACGAGGGCGTAAAGAAAGCGCCCCAGCGCTGCTTGCCGGACTATCCATCCTGCTAAATACCTTGACGTTATTAGCAGACTATACCCCGGAAGAACTTGCCCACTTAGCTATGGTGGTTTTTAACCCTTTATGATGTGTAGATACCTATGCCTTGATGCAGAAGATGAGGGAAACGATAAGGTGTTACAGCAGGTTCAGCCGCTCTTTCTCTGCCAGCTTGGCATCTTCCGATTGACATATAGCCAAGCGACATTATTTTGATAACAATTAGCTGTATTTTTTTGCCACATACTAGGGCATTGGCTGTCATCATTTTTAAGTCGGTTGGCTATACTGAAGCCGTGAACAGGACATCCGTCGAAGAGTTAACGGCGGTTTCCACCGAATCTCGTACCACACTGATGATAAAGCCGACGGCGACCACCTGCATGGCGACGTCGTTGGCGATACCGAACATGCTGCACGCCAGTGGGATTAACAGCAACGATCCCCCTGCCACGCCGGATGCGCCACAGGCACAAATGGCGGCGACCACGCTGAGCAGCAGCGCGGTAGGCATATAGCTAAACAACTTAATTTTGATTGCATTATTTAAATGAGCTATTCAATTGATTTTAGACGTAAAGTGATATCTACACGGGAAGAAGAAGGGTTGAGTATCCGAGAAACAGCGAAGCAATTTCGGATTGGCCCTGCCTCTGTATCGCGTTGGATTAATCAAATAGCGTCAAAAGCATCGACCACGCGTCAGCGAAAGAGCGATAAATCCGAGTTGATAAAAGATGTTGAACCATATCCAGATGCTTACCAAAAAGAACGTGCAGAGCGTTTTGGCGTTTGTCAGAAGGCCATTTGGCAAGCTCTTAAAAAGCTGGGATTGACCTATAAAAAAAACTCTACCTCATCCGAAAGCCGACGAAAGCGCCCGGCAAGCATTTCAACAAAAAATACAACAGTATGAAAAAAAGGTAAACCTATTATTTTTATTGATGAAAGTGGTTTTCCACACGATACCCCACGGACTCACGGCTATTCCCCAAAAGGTCAACGGTGTTTTGGCCTGAAGAACGGGGGAGCCAAGGGAAGAACAAATGTTATCGGCGCGTTATTAGGCACAACGCTGTTTGCTATCGGATTATTTGATATCAATATTAACAGCGATGTTTTCTATTCCTGGGTCACACAAGTCCTTATCCCAGTACTCCCTAAAAACAGGGTAATCGTGATGGACAATGCAACTTTTCACAAAAAACATAATATTCAACAAGTCATCATCGATGCAGGGTATATGGTGGAGTATTTGCCTACATATTCGCCAGATCTTAACCCCATTGAGCATAAATGGGCACAAGCAAAAAGCCAAAAAAGAGAGAGTGGTTGCGATACAGAGATTTTGTTCTCAGTCCATATGGTGTAATTAAAATTAAGTCGCTTGGCTATATCAACATGAATACCCAGCGTATGTGCCGCGGCCAGCGTCAGTACGGTTATGGTTACCGCCGCACCCGCCATATTGATAGTCGCACCCAACGGGATGGCGACGGAATAGGTGTCTTCATCCAGATTCAGCTTACGACACAGCTCCATATTCACCGGGATGTTGGCGGCAGAACTGCGGGTGAAAAAGGCGGTATAGCCAACCGACATTATTTTGATAACAGCCAGCTATGCTTTTTTGCCGCATATCAGTGCATCTGTTGTAATCATTTTTAAGTCGGTTGGCTATAATACCGCTTTCACGCAGGCAGGTCGCACCAGTGGATACGGGTTACAGCGAATTTTCCAAAACACGATCAGCGGGTTGACGACAAACACCACGATGAGCATGCCAGCGACCAGCACGGTTAACAGGTGCGCATACCCTCACAGTGCACCAAAACCAGTTTCGGCCAGCGTCGAGGCCACCAAACCGAAAATCCCCAATGGCGCAAAGCGAATTACCGTGCGAACCAGAAGGGAAACGGCATGTGCAGCATCATTGATAAAGGTTTTCGTGCTGGGTGACGCATGGCGAAAAGCGATACCGAAACCAACGGCCCACACCAGAATCCCGATGTAATTGGCGTTAATCAGTGCGTGAATCGGGTTGGCCACCACGCTCATCAGCAAACCTTTCAGCACTGCAACAATGCCCGTTGGCGGCACAACATCGGTGGCTTGTTCATTTAAGGCGAGCGTCGTGGGGAAAAGAAAACAGAGTACAACGGCCACCAGCGCAGCAGAAAAGGTGCCGATGGCATACAGCACCAGTATCGGACGAATATTGGTTTTTTGTCCCTGTTGGTGGTTGGCAATCGATGCCATTACCAACAGCAACACCAACATCGGGGCGACCGCTTTTAGCCCCCCGACGAACAGTGTACCAAGCAAACCGACGGCAAGGGCGCTCGCTGGAGAGAGCATGGCAAGCAGGATGCCAAAAACCAGGCCAATAACAATTTGTTGCACCAGACTGCCTTGCAGCAAATAACGTAAAAAAGCAGATTGAGTATTTTTCATAAAATAGACGGTGTTCCCGTTCCGTAACGCAAGAGTGAGTGTGTGTTGGGGCATTGCAGAGAAGAAAACCTCTAAAATGGCATTGGGTTTTTTAATGCTCGGCAATGTGACGTTTGCGGGAAGCAGTATAAGGAAAAACGCCATTAAAAAAGCAATGGCACATGAGGAATTATTAGCAAATCTGGTGTATGGCGATCATGCTACGTTCCGCTCTGATGCTTCGTGAATCTGTTCTCCATCCTTAAATTGGACGTTGCTTACAACCAGGGCATAGTATAGCCAACCGACTTAAAAATGATTACAACAGATACCCTGATATGCGGCAAAAAAGCATAGCTGGCTGTTATCAAAATAATGTCGGTTGGCTATAGTTCTTCAGGCCAAAACACCGTTGACCTTTTGGGGAATAGCCGTGAGTCCGTGGGGTATCGTGTGGAAAGCCACTTTCATCAATAAAAACAATAGGTTTACCTTATTTTTCATACTGTTGTATTTTTTGTTGAAATGCTTGCCGGGCGCTTTCGTCGGCTTTCGGATGACGTAGAGTTTTTTTATAGGTCAATCCCAGCTTTTTAAGAGCTTGCCAAATGGCCTTCTGACAAACGCCAAAACGCTCTGCACGTTCTTTTTGGTAAGCATCTGGATATGGTTCAACATCTTTTATAGCCAACTGACATTATTTTGATAACAGCCAGCTATGCTTTTTTGCCGCATATCAGGGTATCTGTTGTAATCATTTTTAAGTCGGTTGGCTATATCAACTCGGATTTATCGATCTTTCGCTGACACGTGGTCGATGCTTTTGACGCTATTTGATTAATCCAACGCGATACAGAGGCAGGGCCAATCCGAAATTGCTTCGCTGTTTCTAGGATACTCAACCCTTCTTCTTCCCGTGTAGATATCACTTTACGTCTAAAATCAATTGAATAGCTCATTTAAATAATGTAATCAAAATTAAATCGTTTAGCTATAGCCGTTACGAACGACAGCATGACGCCCGTCGTCAAGGCGGCGTTCAGCATGTTGTTGCAGCATGGCTTCGAGCTCAACCTCAACGGCGCCAGCTATCAGTTGCCTAGCACCATTACGAATGAGTTCATGCAAGGGATCAGCGGCAATATCTGGTTCTGCGGAGACCTGTAGGGTAGACTTTTTTATGTGGTATCATCTCTATGATATTGAAATCATACACGAAATCAATCAGCAGGATAGGCAAGCCTCCCCGAAACACCGTACACCAGAAATGAGCATAACTCTGATTTTGTGCAGCAAGTCGTTCAGAAATCGCCCCCTTTACGGAGGCGATAAGCGCTTTAGCGAGCGGCGCGCTGATTCACCCACAGGTTAATCAGCAGCGTGATGGCCAGAATGCTGGCTACCACGCCCAGAGAGATAGCGATAGGAATATGGAACAGGTCGATCAGCATCATCTTGGTGCCGATAAACACCAGAATGATGGCCAGACCATACTTGAGCAGTGAGAACTTCTCTGCCACGCCAGCCAGCAGAAAATACATGGCGCGCAGGCCCAGAATGGCGAACAGGTTGGAGGTCAGCACAATGAACGGGTCGGTGGTAACCGCAAAAATGGCCGGGATGCTGTCAACGGCAAAGATAACATCGCTGATCTCAACCAGAATCAAGACTAAAAACAGCGGGGTGGCATACAGAATTCCATTGTTTCGCAAGAAGAAGCGTTCGTTTTTAATGGTATCCGTCATCCGCAGGTGCCCGCGTAGCCAACGCACTAACTGCTTGTCAGCAAGATCGCCGCCATCGTCTTTGGAAAACGCTATTTTCAGGCCAGTGAACAGTAAGAACGCGCCAAATACGTAAAGCAACCATTGGAACTGGGTAACCAGCCAACTGCCACCAAACACCATCAGCGTTCGCAGGATGATGGCACCCAGCACGCCATAAACCAGCACACGCCGCTGATATTGCACGGGCACGCCGAAATAGCTGAACAGCATCAGCCAGACGAAGACGTTATCGACGGCAAGTGCTTTTTCGATCAGATAGCCGGTGAGGAAGGTGAGGGCTTGGGTGTTGGCGACTTCTACGCCGAGCGTGCCTTTCAGATACCACCAGAATCCGGCGTTGAAGGCGAGCGACAGCGTAACCCAAATCAATGAGCAGGCGGCAGCCTGGCGAAAGGTCATGGTGGTGGCACCCTTACACCCTTGATAGAGCAGATCTGCCGTCAACATGGCGATAACGATGACAGCGAAGCTGCCCCACAACCACGGCGTAGCGATAGAGTTCATAACTGGTTCCTTGCAACAAAAATTAACACCGTCAGGCCTCATTTTTATCTGGCGTGCTAGCAGGCCAGGTAAAAAAAAACGACATGTATCGAAAGATACAGGTCGTTTGGTCACTCGCGTTGCAAATGTCCCTCGCCTTCCGGCAAGGTCTCACTTACAACGCCAATGGGAATGCTCATTGGTATTGCCCGATAACCGGAGGCATATCTCTACTCACTTTATAGCAAGCTGGACACATGACTTCGTAATGACGATTAATCGGCGGAAAAGTTACTCCCCTTTGCATCAGCAAAGATAGGTGAAAAGTCGATCCAGGTCAAATTTTGTGAGCGCTTTTCACCTGCTCCGTTATTGATCCTCAAAAAGTACGTTGCTGTCGGCGGGGAACACCACGCCAGTCTGGCTGCGAATTTCTGTTTGTAAGCGCGCGACGGTGAGTGAGCGTGCCAGAAAGGCGTGATTGACATCATTCTGGGTGACCAGTGAGGCAAAGGTTTCCACTTCATACAGCATGCTGTTGATGTGCTGCGGTTGGGACAAATCGATGCGTTGACCGTTGCGCGGCACCAGGCTCACTTGCTGGCATTCCGACAGCCTGTCGATGACTAGCGAACCTTCCTCCCCCTGGATTTCACTGGGGATGGCGCTGTTGCTCACCTTGGAATGCGCGATAATCACGTCAAAATCCCCGTAATTCAGTAAGACGCTGCCGTGCCCGTCCACGCCGCTTTCCAACAGGGCCGCGCTGGCCTGAACGTTGTGAGGAACTCCCCACAGGCTGACAGCGAATACTAGGCAGTAGTAGCCAATATCCATGATGGAGCCGTTAGAAAACGCCGGATTTAAGGTGTTGGGATTCTCTTCCGCCAGATAGGGCTGGTAACGGGAAGAATATTGGCAGTAATTCAGAAACACTTTACGCAACCGACCAATGCGCCCTAGGCCCTGCGTCACGCGCCTAGATTCACCCTGACTGACGAAAAGCATTTACTGCTCCGCGACGTTACGGGGTACACTGCGCAACCTTTATGACGCGGGAGAGGCCGATGAGCCAATTGGAACTGGAAACGCGAACGTTCACGTTGGTGCGTTATCCGAAAACGTCTGAGAATTCCACCTTACCAGCCTGGGAAGCGGCAGACGCGTTTTTGCTGAAGGAGATTGCTACCATGGAGCTTGCGCCAGGGCCCGTTGTGATTCTGAACGACACATTCGGTGCACTGGCCTGTGGATTACAGGCATATGAGCCGCTCTGCGTCAGCGACAGCTATTTGAGCCATCTGGCGACGCAGCATAAATCTGTCGCTCAACGGCTTTACGCCGGAGTCCGTCGTGTTGCAAGACAGCCTGACGGCGTTACCTGATGCGCCATCGCTGGTGGTTATCAAGGTGCCAAAAACCTTAGCGATGCTGGAGCATCAGCTTCGTATGCTACGTGCGGTCGTCGCACTGCATACGCGAATTATTGCCGGCGCGAAGGCGCGCGATATTCATACTTCCACGTTGCATCTGTTTGAAAAAATTATTGGCCCGACGCGGACTTCACTGGCGTGGAAAAAGGCACGCCTGATTCACTGCGACGTGGCACAAATCAATGTAGGTGAGTATTCACAAACCGTTGAGTGGGAACTGGAAGGGTATGGTTACCGTATCCATAACCATGCCAACGTGTTCTCACGCGGTAGCCTAGACATCGGTACGCGCTTTTTTATGCAGCACCTGCCGCGTGATATTGACGGCAAGATGGTGGATTTAGGTTGCGGTAACGGGGTTGTCGGGCTGGTGGCGCTGGCGCAAAACCCTTCAGCGCTGGTTAGTTTTATTGATGAATCTCATATGGCGCTGGCTTCCAGCCGCATGAATGTTGAAATCAACTGTCCGCAAGACCTGCCGCGTGCCAGTTTTGTAGTGAATAATTCGCTGGCCAACATTGCCCCTGATTCGCTGCAAGCGGTGCTGTGTAACCCACCGTTCCACCAGCAGCAGACCATCACCGACCATCTGGCCTGGAACATGTTCAGCGATGCGCGTCGCTGTTTAGCGCACGGCGGTGAGCTGCGTATCGTAGGCAATCGCCACCTCAACTACTATCCGAAGCTGAAACACCTGTTCGGCAACTGCGAACAGCTGCTGGGCAACAACAAGTTTGTGGTGCTGCGCGCGGTGAAGCTGGCATCGTCTTGCTGAACGGGGCTTGAGTCATCGGCTACAGCGTTAGCGCCAGTCGGGTGGCCTGGTCGATGGCCCGCCGGGCATCCAGTTCGGCGGCGACATCCGCACCGCCAATCAGATGCACGGCGCACCCGTTGGCCTGCAATGGCGCATAGAGCTCGCGCCGTGAATCCTGTCCTGCACAGACGATGATGGTATCGGCGGCGATGCATCTCTCTTGGCCCTCATGAATAATATGCAGCCCAGTATAGCCAACCGACTTAAAAATGATTACAGCCAATGCCCTGATATGTGGCAAAAAAATACAGCTAATTGTTATCAAAATAATGTCGCTTGGCTATAGTTGACTCGGCATGGGGCGTAACAGCACGGGTCATCGCCCGATCGGTTTGTCGGAGTTCCAGCGGTTCGGCCACTTTGCATGGTGGTTGTTCTCTTCTTGAGCATAAAAGGGATTATTGGTGTGACAGCGCGCAATTTATAAGTGTATACCACTGTATTGATTTCTTTTGGTAGTGAGATATATAGCAAACCGACTTAAAAATGATTACAACAGATGCCCTGATATGCGGCAAAAAAGCATAGCTGTCTGTTATCAAAATAATGTCGGTTGGCTATATCACTGCTGTTAGGGTACTGATGCGCTAGGATAATAAACGGTACTATCTTGCCCATGATGAGGAGACGAGTATGTCCGAATCTGATGTGTTCCACCTGGGGTTAACCAAACAGGGGCTGCAAGGGGCGACGTTAGCCATTGTGCCCGGCGATCCGGTGCGGGTTGAAAAAATCTCGCGCGAGATGGATAACCCTGTGTTTCTGGCCGCGCACCGTGAATTTACTACTTGGCGTGCTACGCTTGCAGGGCAACCGGTGGTTATCTGCTCTACGGGTATTGGCGGCCCCTCGACCTCCATTGCGGTGGAAGAACTGGCGCAATTAGGCGTCAGAACCTTTCTGCGCATGGGCACCACAGGGGTGATCCAGCCTGATATGAATGTGGGGGATGTATTGGTGACGACGGCGGCTGTGCGTTTGGACGGTGCCAGCCTGCACTTTGCGCCGCTGGAGTATCCGGCTGTGGCCGATTTTGCGTGCACTGCCGCGCTGGTTGATGCTGCGAAGGCATCCAGTTTCCCGCTGCACATTGGCGTAACCGCCTCTTCGGATACGTTTTATCCGGGGCAAGAGCGCTACGATACCTACTCTGGGCGCGTCGTGCGACGTTTTCAAGGCTCAATGCAAGAGTGGCAAAGCATGGGCGTGTTGAATTATGAAATGGAGTCGGCCACGCTGCTCACCATGTGTTCCAGTCAGGGATTGCGGGCGGGCATGGTCGCAGGCGTCATCGTCAACCGCACCCAGCAGGAAACACCGGATGTTGCGACGATGAAGCTGGCGGAAACCGCTGCCGTTACGGTGGTGCTGGATGCAGCACGCAGGTTATTGAGTGCCTGAGTTTTCCACCACGTATTGCAAGGAGTTGTATGACAACATCAGCACCACGCCATCCCTATTTGGTTGCGTTAGAGGGCGGCATCAATTTCCGTGATTGAGGTGGATTGTATACCGCAGATGGGCAACGTATTCGCCCGCGCAAACTGTTCCGTGCAGGCTCGTTGGATCAGCTGAGTGCCGCTGACTGTGAGCACCTAGCCGGTGTTCCCGTGTCGCACGTGGTTGACTATCGTGACCCGGATGAAGTGACGGCCAAGCCTGATATTCTGTGGGAAGGCGCGCATTATCACACGTGCCCCGCCAACCCGATTCGCCACGAGGTCACGGCCAGTCTGGAGTCGTTGGGTTCAGATCAGCTCTCTGCGTTTGACTCACAGGCCTTTATGCTGGAACTCTATCGGCGTTTGCCTTTCAACAATCCCGCAGTCAACTGCTTGCCCTGTTGCAGAGACCAGAAGAAGGGGCACTGGTGCAGCACTTGCTGTCGGCAAAGATCGTACCGGCATCGGCTCCGCTCTGGTGTTGTTTGCGCTCGGGGTGGATGAAAAGACGATGATGGAAGCTTATAGCCAAGCGACATTATTTTGATAACAATTAGCTGTATTTTTTTGCCACATATCAGGCATTGGCTGTAATCATTTTTAAGTCGCTTTGCTATAGACTCAGCAATCCACGGCAAATCTGCCATCAGATGGTCATCGTTGGAAATTCGCAGCACCACGTTGATATCTGCCGCCAACTGGTCGCGCAACTCTTTGCCCAACGGCCACAGTTTTTCGTCGACCAGACGCTGATCGTAGTATTCCGCCAGCCACAGGTCCGCTTTGGCGAACACCATTTCCAGCATCCCGATACGCGTGGAGAAGAACGGCCAGTCGCGGCACATGGTTTCCAGCGCTTTCTGCTGACCATTTTCCACAATTTTTTGCAACGCCGCGCCCGCGCCCAACTAGGCATAGGTATCTACACATCATAAAGGGTTAAAAACCACCATAGCTAAGTGGGCAAGTTCTTCCGGGGTATAGTCTGCTAATAACGTCAAGGTATTTAGCAGGATGGATAGTCCTGCAAGCAGCACTGGGGCGCTTTCTTTACGCCCTCGTTTTTGTTGTCGTCCGGATAATCGGCAAATTAACTGACGGGCTGCCGCATTGTCGTCTCCTTCAGCGCGTTGCAGCAGCCATACCAGCACACATGCCATGCTAGCTATCAATAACCTGCGTAGCAGTGCACCAGCACTGCGCTGAAGCCATTTTTCTACATCATGACCGGCACCTTTCAGCAGCTTAAAAAAGGATTCAATACCCCAGCGCCAGTAATACCAGCGAGCGACTTCCGCGCTGGTGATCTCGTTGCTATAGCCAACCGACTTAAAAATGATTACAGCTAATGCCCTGATATGTGGAAAAAAATACAGCTAATTGTTATCAAAATAATGTCGCTTGGCTATGCAAGGCGGCTCCCATTGTGCAAGCCGAAATGGACAAACTGCTGGCAGAAGGCGGTTTCACCATGGGTGAACAAATTTACCCGTCAGATACCGATGCCAAACAGCAGTTTGATAAATATAAGACGCCGCATTTTAGCAATGTGACGATCGAAAACCTGGAATCAACTTGCAAAAGCAAAGCTGCTGCGTACATCATTGGTGTACCCGAAGCACCCTTGAGCGGTTTCCATTTTGACAACGTGCGTATCGATGCCGATCAAGGGATCCGCGTGCGTAACGCTGAAGTGCAAACCAAAGGCTTAACCCTCAACGTGAAGCAAGGGCCGACGTTGTTGGTTGAAAAAGGGGCTAAGATCGATTAACTACCCGTTCTGAAGCGGTGGCAGGGGACACACTAGCCGTGGAGTTCTCTGCCATCAGCTTCTTTTACGCTTCATACTTCACGCCGTGGCGGCGTTGGCCGCGCTCAGTTACCCGAATCACTTACTGGAGTAAGCTCATCGGGATTCCTTCGCTAATCCCGTTTGGCAATATCACTAAATGACGCTTTCAGCAGTTTCGCCAAATCGGTGGGCGCAAGCCCGATATCCAGTCCGCGCTTGCCACCGGAAACGTAAATCACCGGGAAGAGCTGCGCCGGTTCATCGATGGCGGTTGGCAGAAATTTTTTCTGTCCCAACGGGCTGATACCGCCTACCAAATAGCCCGTAACCCGCTGAGCCAGCATAGGGTCGGCCATATCCGCTTTTTTGGCACCAAAGGCTCGCGCCACCTTCTTTAAATCCAGCTGCCCGGAGACTGGGGTGATGGCAACGGCTAAGTGTTTGCCATCGCCGTTCAGCGATACCAGCAGGGTTTTGTAGACTTGCTCTTTATTCAGCCCCAGCTTACGCGCGGCTTCTTCGCCAAAATTGGTTTCGTTTGGATCATGGTCGTAGCTGTGAAGTTGGAAAGCGACCTTATTTTTTTCCAGAAGTTTTACTGCGGGTGTCATGGTGCTCGTTCCTTAATCAATCCCGTCGTTATTGCTTTGCATTAACAGGTTGTAGCAGGGAAGGCAGGCTATTGTCGCCGTACAGATGCAACGCACCGACAGCCACGACATAATGTCCGCTCGGCAGTGCTTGTAACTGATCGCGCCAGCGGGTATTGCGTTGACGCATCAATACCTCGGACAAGGCGTGGCTGAACGTCGCCGGCATAGCGGCAGCGGATTTTGCTGGCGGTCCTTCCAGCCACCAGCCGGTCATCACCTGAAGCAGACGCGCATTAACGTGCCAGTGATCCAGCGTATCTTCCAGTAATGCTACACCCCCCTGCGGCAATTGTCGCAGCATGGCGAGCTGTTCTTGCTGACCTTCAAGTTCAATCACCGGAATGTTTGCCGCTTTGGCGGCCTGAATCAATTGATAATCGATGCCATAGTGAGGACGTAGGCCGAGCGATTGCGCTTGCATCGCCTGGAGCGTCAGCGCCGCGTGCCAAGCAGGCAGATTCTCAAAGCGGTTCAGGCTAAGCGCCAGTGCCTCACAGTGCTGCTGGAACAGCTGATAGCGTTCTGGATCTAGGCGCTCCGCCAGCGGAATTGGCTCGTACTCTTCCTGCAACGGCGAACCCATATCGGAGATATCGGCTTCTACCACCAGTGCAGTAGACTGCTGCAATTGTTGCAGCAACACCTCCGGCAGCGGAGACATGGCTTCGCTGCCCATATGGATACTGCCCACCAAATGCAGGCGTCCGCCGCTTGTCAGAGAAACATCCAGTGCGGGGTAGGCATAGGTGACCGGGGAAATTAATCCCAACCACGTGGCCAGTTGGCGCAGTAACGTCATGATTTATCTCCATCAACCACAAACGCTCATGCTAACCGCTTGTGCCGCGTGAGGATACTTCCATGATGAAAAATCCCCAACCGTGTTACTGCATAGGTATCTACACATCATAAAGGGTTAAAAACCACCATAGCTAAGTGGGCAAGTTCTTCCGGGGTATAGTCTGCTAATAACGTCAAGGTATTTAGCAGGATGGATAATCCGGCAAGCAGCGCTGGGGCGCTTCCTTTACGCCCTCGTTTTTGTTGTCGTCCGGATAATCGGCAAATCAACTGACGGGCTGCCGCATTGTCGTCTCCTTCAGCGCGTTGCAGCCGCCATACCAGCACACATGCCATGCTAGCTATCAATAACCTGCGTAGCAAGGCACCAGCACTGTGCTGAAGCCATTTTTCTACATCATGACCGGCACCTTTCAGCAGCTTAAAAAAGGATTCAATATAGCCAACCGACTTAAAAATGATTACAGCCAATGCCCTGATATGTGGAAAAAAATACAGCTAATTGTTATCAAAATAATGTCGCTTGACTATACCCCAGCGCCAGTAATACCAGCGAGCGACTTCCGCGCTGGTGATCTCGTTGCTAACGTTTGTGAGCAGCGTCCAGCGTCCGATAAATTTACCGTGAGTATCGGTAAGGCGAACCACAACTAATCTGAGTGTCAGAGCTACGCCTGGCTGAACTTTCACTCGCCGTCCGGTGTTCTTGTCTTTCCGCTTCGCTTTTGCTGTTCGCGTTATGATCACGGATGTTTCCCCGATCTCCATATTGGCTTTTTTCCCTTTCCAGCCAACCTGTCTGTTTGCGATAAATGGCAGATCGTCTGCAATTTCACCAATTTTACGGATGTCACCGCCCCACTCGGCCCGATGCCCTTCCTTTCCCCGGATAAGCCAACATATTCCCTGGGAGCTTAATGTGCGCATATGCCCGATAGAGTCACCTTCACGGTCAATGAGATGAACTAACTTCTTCCCGGTATCAAGAGACTCAACGCGGGTGATATCAGCCGTCAAAGCATCCATATGAGTCAGACTCTCAGACAAGCCCTCGGTTAGCGTTGAACGACAACCCGCCCTATCGGTTAGAGTTTGAGACAGGGGCGCTATTGGTAAACCATTTGCAGCATCAAGCAGTAGGCTGGTTTGTAGTTCATAACCGACGTCGCCACCATGCGTCATTTTCAAACGTTCTTCTTTCCCATTGTGGGTACGAAACTGTAAATGAGACCAGTCGTGAACGACGGGAGCGTATGGATGCGGGCTAAGTGCAACCTGCCGGAGAGCCAGCGAAATATAGCCAACCGACTTAAAAATGATTACAGCCAATGCCCTGATATGTGGCAAAAAAATACAGCTAATTGTTATCAAAATAATGTCGCTTGGCTATAATCGGTTCATTGAGTTGACTGAAGCTAATACGTTCATTATTAAAAAAACGCCAAACGGCCTGAGTAGTGGCGAATGTTGTTTTCTGCGCGCAGGCAAGGTCTTTAACGGCTGACACCAATGGTGCTGGGGAAGTCATGTGTTGCTTAATCAGATGCTGATAACGCCGGTTAAGGCGGGCATCAATCCCGCCGATGGATAAGTTGAGATCATGCAGCAACGTAATAGCAGATATTGCAAAAGATGTGTAGATACCTATGCCGTGTTACTGTTGGGGATAGTCGGGAAGGGCGGTTAAACCTTGAGGGCGCGGACGTGTAGCGTAATGCCGTCAACAGCAATCACTTCTACGGTAGTGCCGACGGGCAGAGCTTCATCGGTTTTGATCCGCTAGGTGCTGTCAGCGATTCTGGCACGGCCGATGCCATCCACAACCGCTTTGGTGACAGTGGCACGCACTCCTATCAGCTGCCGACTGCGTTGGTTCAGCAGTGTGCATCTGCTATCCGGCGTGAACGGCTACGCAGCCAGTATCACCACAGCAGCGCGATGATGATGGTCAGCACGGCAAATAACGTTCCCAGCCACGCCCAAGGCAGCGGTAATACCTAGGTTAATAAACCAATAATAACGGCAGACACGCCGCTCCACAGTAAATAACCGCTGGCCCCAAGCATTTCAGCCGCCAGTAGTAGACCACCGAGCGAGAGCCACACCCAGTGGGCATTATCAGCCAGCAGTTCAACGTCCATTCTGGCTCCGGGCGTTTCCGCTATCTTTAATCAACTCGGCGATACCGCCAATAGCGCCCATCAGATTGCTGGCATCCAGGGGCATCATGATAACTTTGCTGTTGTCGGCAGAACCAATCTTTTTCAATGCATCGGTATATTTTTGTGCCACAAAGTAGTTGATGGCCTGAATATTACCGGAGGCAATAGCATCAGAGACCATCTGAGTGGCGCGTGCTTCTGCTTCTGCGGCTCTTTCACGAGCTTCTGCTTCCAGAAACGCGGATTGACGCTCCCCTTCAGCTTTTAAAATTTGCGACTGCTTTTCACCTTCCGCTTTGAGAATGGCAGCCTGACGCACCCCTTCCGCTTCAAGAATGTCGGCACGTTTGGTTCGTTCGGCTTTCATCTGGGCGTTCATCGAGGCGATCAGTTCGGCGGGTGGGCGCACATCGCGGATCTCAATACGGGTGATTTTTATGCCCCACGGGCCAGTGGCTTCATCGACAATATGCAGCAGGCGGGTGTTGATGCTGTCACGCTGCGACAGCATTTCATCCAGTTCCATAGAACCCAGCACGGTACGGATGTTGGTCATGGTCAGGTTTTTGATCGCCAATTCGAGTGAACTGACCTCATAAGCCGCACGTGCCGCTTCCACTACCTGAATAAAGCAGATGGCATCAATCGTCACGTTGGCGTTGTCTTTGGAAATCACTTCTTGGGAGGGAATCTCAAGTACCTGCTCCATCATATTGATTTTGCGACCAATGCGATCCATGAACGGTACCACTAGGTTTAACCCCGGCATCAGTGTCTTGGTGTAGCGGCCAAAACGTTCTACTGTCCACTGATAGCCTTGCGGCACGATCTTGATCCCTGACCATACAATAACCAGTGCAACAAATATCAATACGGGAATGACACTCAGCATGGTTTTCACCTCCAAAGGTAGTTTTAAAAATAATTTATTGAAATAAAACTATATTTTTCTTCATCCTGAAAAGGCTATTCTAGCGCCGTCGGTGCATAAAGCCCATCTTTTCGCAGGCGTAATCGCGCGTTGTCATTGGGGTATTATCTGAAAATAGCAAAAACGAGAGGTGAGGCAAGCAGGGGCGCTCATACGCCCCGGCAAGAGGTTGAATTAAAAGGTGGTCCAGTTATAGCTAAACGACTTAATTTTGATTGCATTATTTAAATGAGCTATTCAATTGATTTTAGACGTAAAGGGCTTTGTTGAATAAATCAGAACTTGTAACGACTGCGCTCCATACGGGTCGATTGTTACGTGATGCGAATACTGTTCGGCATTCCTAATAGCGTGATCAGGTTAAGCGCTTTGACCATGGCTTCACCCACCTGACCATCGTAGTCTCTCAGACTTAGATGACCACCCAGAAGCCTTTTGAACCGGAACATGGCCGTTTCAGCCACTGAGCGCCGGTGATAGCCCACTTTCTTTTTCTAGATATCGTTATAGCCAAGCGACATTATTTTGACAACAATTAGCTGTATTTTTTTTCCACATATCAGGGCATTGGCTGTAATCATTTTTAAGTCGGTTGGCTATACTGGAGTTTGTTGAAACCATCCATAAAGGTCAGGCAGCGATGGACAGGGAGCTACCGGCTGCACTGGAGCGGCTGAAAACGAAGCTGCCGCCGTATCTCATCACCGTGCTGGAAGACCTGTACAACAGACTGAGTGAGCTGGACATGCTGATAGATGGTCTTGAAAAACAGCTTAACAATGTGGCGCGACAGAATGAAACCTGTAAACGGCTGATGGAAATTCCCGGTGTGGGACCGTTAATCGCTACAGCGGCGGTTGCCACCATGGGAGAAGCATCCGCGTTTAAATCAGGGCGAGAGTTCGCTGCTTATGTCGGTCTTGTACCGAAACAAACGGGTTCAGGAGGGAAAGTTCGCCTGCTGTGGATAAGCAAACGCGGTGACACTTATAGCCAACCGACATTATTTTGATAACAGCCAGCTATGCTTTTTTTCCGCATATCAGGGTATCTGTTGTAATCATTTTTAAGTCGGTTGGCTATACTACCGCTAATGCGCTAATTTGCGACAGCGTGGTTACGCTCGTGGTAGCGATCTTGCCAATATTGCGCCCCCCTTCGTGGCGGGATAAGCGGCCTTATTTTCTTCCTCACCAGAGCATCATAGCAGTAAACTGTATCCTAAGCGCCGTCAGCCGATGCCTCTCTGATTTTCCGGTGGCTCTGGTTTATCAGCGCCGGTAGAGCTTGGGCATCAGTCGTACCACTGAGCGACAAATCCGCACAGATAATCTCATGCGTCACACTGTCTACTGCCAGGTGCAGCTTACGCCATACCCTGCGTCTGTCGGCACCATGCTGCCGGACTTTCCATTCGCCTTCGCCAAAGACCTTCAGGCCGGTTCCATCAATGACCAGATGTGAGATTTCACCACGGGTTGGCGTTTTTATGCTGATGTTCACTGTCTTTGCTCGCTTGCTGAGCAGCGAATAGTCTGGACAATGGAGCGACAATTTAATCAGTTTAAAAATCGAGTCACCAAAGCCCTGTAAAGCCCTCAATGAAAGGCCAAACATGCGTTTCATCATCAGGACTGTGGTGATGGTCATATCTGAGTAGTGGAGCGGTCGTCCACGCCGTTCAGTAGTGTTTTTTTCCGTCCATGCAGCAATGGCTGATTCATCTAGCCATACGGTTAGAGAACAGCGCTGCTTGAGGGCCTTGTTATAAGAGGGCCAGTTGGTGATTTTAAAATTTTGTTTTGTCATGGAGACCTGATTTTGAAACAACTGTGTTGATCTGCTCCGATGATTACCCAAAAGTTCTATTTATTCAACAAAGCCACTCAACTCTTCTTCTTCCTGTGTAGATATCACTTTACCTCTAAAATCAATTGAATAGCTCATTTGAATAATGTAATCAAAATTAAGTCGTTTAGCTATAATCTGCTCCAGTCAGCTCAGAAAAGCTGGAACCGACTAAGAGGATTTGACCTGCTGACCCTAGTTGTAAGCAACGTCCAATTTAAGGATGGAGAACAGATTCACGAAGCATCAGAGCGGAACGTAGCCTGATCGCCATACACCAGATTTGCTAATAACTCGTAACACGCGACCTCACAGGCTCCAACCGAAGAGGCCACGCTTCAGGCGCTGGAGGCGTTCGGTGGGACATGGGATCACCGCTATCCGCAGATAAGCCGGAGCTGGCAGTCAAACTGGGCCAACCTGTCGACATTCTTCTCGTACCCGCAGGAACTTCGCAAGGTAATCTACACGACGAACGCTATAGAATCACTGAACAGCGTGCTCCGGCATGCAATCAAGAAACGCAAGGTGTTCCCGACTGATGACTCGCTGAAGAAGGTCGTATGGCTGGCAATCCAGGCGGCATCACAGAAATGGACGATGCCCTTACAGGACTGGCGTATGGCAATGAGTCGCTTTATTATCGAGTTCGGTGACCACCTTGACGGTCACTTCTGAGGAAAGGCATTTACACAAAATCTTAAACAGGCTCTAATATTGATATCAAATAATCCGATAGCAAACAGCGTTGTGCCTAATAACGCGCCGATAACATTTGTTCTTCCCTTGGCTCCCCCGTTCTTCAGGCCAAAACACCGTTTACCTTTTGGGCAATAGCCGTGAGTCCGTGGGGTATCGTGTGGAAAACCACTTTCATCAATAAAAACAATAGGTTTACCTTCTTTTTCATACTGTTGTATTTTTTGTTGAAATGCTTGCCGGGCGCTTCCGTCGGCTTTCGGATGACGTAGCGTTTTTTTATAGGTCAATCCCAGCTTTTTAAGAGCTTGCCAAATGGCCTTCTGACAAACGCCAAAACGCTCTGCACGTTCTTTTTGGTAAGCATCTGGATATGGTTCAACATCTTTCATCAACTCGGATTTATCGCTCTTTCGCTGACGCGTGGTCGATGCTTTTGACGCTATTTGATTAATCCAACCCGATACAGAGGCAGGGCCAATCCGAAATTGCTTCGCTGTTTCTCGGATACTCAACCCTTCTTCTTCCCGTGTAGATATCACTTTACGTCTAAAATCAATTGAATAGCTCATTTAAATAATGTAATCAAAATTAAGTCGTTTAGCTATATCGGCAGTGTGTTGTGCTGCACACTGTTGGTGATGCTTGGGGCTAAATCGCTCTATGCACTGATTATGCTGGCAGTGCTGTGGTGGGGGTTACCGCATAAATCACAGCAACTGGCAGCAGAATAATCGCTGCTGCACCGGCCCTCGGGTGGCCGGTGCCCGCGATGAGGTCGTACCGCCTACGAGGGCTGCTGTTCAGAAGTAGCGGTTTTTTCTGCGTCCAACTTGGCTTCCAACTCGCTCAAACGCTGTTCCAGCCGCGCCAGTTTTTCACGAGTGCGCAGCAGGACCTGCGTTTGCACATCGAACTCTTCGCGATTTACCAGATCCAGCTTGGTAAACTGTGCTTGCAGTACCTGGCGAATTTTTTTCTCGGCGTCTTCGCCCAGTTCACGTATGCCTTTCGGCATGGATTCATGCACCTGACGTGCAATTTGCTCAATCTTTTTCGGGTCAATCATGCCGTTTTCCTGCTCGGTTTCTGGTATCTGTACTGTCAGTGTAATGCGTGAATGAAAAGGGATAAACCAAAACTCGCCTTGTAATGCTTTGTGTATGATTTATAAAGAAATTTTTTACCAATAGGCCAGCGGATGTCACATTTTATCCATTGCGCTAATTGCCCCGCTCAGGTAATAGCGTTATAGTTACCGCGCTTACTTCTCAGGGCGGGGTGTAATTCCCCACCGGCGGTAAACCAGACAGTGCAGGGTGTTAAAACATCGTGCTTTCGTCTGGAAGCCCGCGAGCGCTCGCCGTAACGTTATCAATAAGTTATTATCGATTTACGTGGTGAGGTCAGCAGACCCGGTGAAATTCTGGGGCCGACGGTTATAGTCCGGATAGGAGAGAGTAACGGTATCCTGTTGGGCATATGCCCACTCGCGTTATTTTGTTAGTCATTGCCCGGTGCGCATTGAACCGCATCTGTTGTAATGGTTATTCCTCAAGCTCGCCCTGGTTCTGGTACTCCATAATAAACATGAGGTTTTTTACCATGAATCAGACATTACTTTCTGAATTTGGCACGCCATCTGAACGCGTTGAACGTGCGCTTGCAGCGCTGCGTCAAGGCGTTGGTGTTATGGTGTTGGACGACGAAGACCGTGAAAACGAAGGCGACATGGTATTTGCCGCCGAGAACATGACCGTTGAGCAAATGGCGATGACCATTCGCTACGGTAGCGGCATCGTCTGCCTGTGCCTGACTGAAGAGCGCCGCCGTCAATTGGAACTGCCCATGATGGTGGAGCACAATACCAGCCACTATCAAACCGGCTTTACCGTCACCATCGAAGCTGCTGAAGGTGTGACAACCGGTGTGTCTGCGGCTGACCGTATGACAACCGTTCGCGCCGCCATTGCTGATGACGCGCGTGCAAGCGATTTGAATCGCCCTGGGCACGTCTTCCCGTTGCGCGGTCAACCGGGCGGCGTACTGACTCGCCGTGGTCATACCGAAGCATCTATCGATCTGGCAACGCTGGCCGGTTTCAAACCGGCCGCTGTGCTGTGTGAGCAGACCAATGATGACGGTTCCATGGCGCGTGCGCCGGAAGTGATCGCGTTTGCTAAACAGCACGGCATGCCTGTACTGACCATCGAAGATTTGGTCGCCTACCGTCAGGCAGCAGAACGTAAAGCGAGCTGATCGTTCTTTTCTCGGGCCGGTGATACCGGCTTAAAAACGCAGCCAGTGCATGTTACGCGTTCGGCGGCGTTTTTCTTGCCAGTAAGGTGGCGAAGCGCAGTTTGATGCGGTTGCCATTCTCGTCGGTTTTATGCAATTCACCCACCTCTTCGTTGTATTTCAGGATCTCCCATCCTGCGTAATACTCGCGCAATTCATCGTGTTGGAAGGTGAAGGAGAAAGGCAGTGGGCAGGGGAAATCCTCGGTGGACATGGCCGCCACGATCAGGTTATAGCCACCCTCTGCGGTACACTCCTGCATGTTATGCACGATGAAAGGGATGCGCTCGCGTTCCAGAAACATCAACACCACGGTGGAGATGATAAGGTCAAACTGTTGGTCTAACGCAGCTTTGTTGATGTCGCACAGGCTGGCGCGAATGCCGGAGAGGTTTTCGCTGCTGATGATATCTTTCAGTGACGAGATGCTGTTGAGGTTTTTGTCATACGCGGTAACGTCAAATCCGCGCAGGTTCATGTAAAGGGCATTTCTGCCGCCACCGCAGCCAAGATCGAGTGCTTTGCCAGCCGGTATTTGCACCAGTGCGGCCACTACTTCGGAATGGGTTGCCGTCAGGCCGTATTTTTTAGCGTAATAATCCTCGGCGGTGCAGTAAAACGCTAACTGGCACTCCAAATCCGCTGAGGCACTGACGATCCGGTGCCAAGCTTTCGGTTCAACAAACGGTGGCTGATTCTGTTCGGTAAACTGATAAGTCTCAATCAGCGAGCCATCTTCATGTAGCATGGCGAATGTCAGCTCTCCTTTCAGGACGGTCAACTTCGCCCAAGTGCCCACTTGCGTGTTGTGTTTTTCTTGAAACGCTGCGGGCAGCGTCTGTGCATTCCACTGCGGCAGGGTTTTATAACAGATCAGATTTTGCATCATACACCTCGGAGAGCTTATACATTCTTATCGCGTTTTACCGCGTTGCGGGTAGTTTATAAAGCTCAGCAAAGAATAGCTATGAAAATGCATTTAAAATGCATCTTTGTGGCGAGGCATACTGTGTGGGGGTGATGTTCCGCATCGAATAACGCTGAAGAAGAAGATGGCGCATGGATGCGGCGAAAGCTTTTTCTGAAGGCACCGCGAAGCGGCGTTATTCCGCAAAAAGCGCGGGGTCACGGGGTGTGGGCGACTGCACACCCCGTGTCGAGCGCGTGCCACGCGGTTAGCATATAGAGGCGAACTGGTTCGCGCACGAAATATGTCGCCTATGTCTGCATAAAGATCCGCTCATCTTGGTGTTACCCGTTTCCTCCGCGCCATTCAACGCGGGTTAACATCAAAAGATATCTGGTGCGTACGTCATTCAACGCAGATTAACGCCAGAAATATCAGGCACAGCGAGTGCACTTATTGGACTGGATCACCTGAAAGAAATCATTCCCCTTGTCATCCACCAGAATGAACGCCGGGAAGTCTTCCACTTCGATTTTCCAAATCGCTTCCATACCCAGTTCGGGATATTCAACGCAGGTCAGGCTCTTGATGCTGTTCTGCGCCAGAATCGCTGCTGGGCCGCCAATGCTGCCGAGATAGAAACCGCCGTGTTTATGGCAGGCGTCGGTCACCTGTTGGCTGCGGTTACCCTTCGCCAGCATGATTTTGCTGCCGCCGTTAGCCTGCAACAGATCAACGTAGGAGTCCATGCGTCCTGCGGTGGTGGGCCCTAACGAACCAGAAGCATAGCCTTCCGGTGTTTTGGCTGGGCCGGCATAGTAAATCGGGTGATCTTTGACGTACTGCGGCAATCCTTCACCGTTGTCGATGCGCTCTTTGAGTTTGGCGTGAGCAATATCGCGTGCCACAATGATGGTGCCTGACAGGGAGAGACGCGTGGAAACCGGATACTGAGACAGCGTTTTCAGGATTTGTTCCATCGGTTGGTTAAGATCAATCTTGACCGCTTCACCTTCCCCTGCCTCACGCAGATGCTCAGGAATGTATTTACCAGGATTCTGCTCCAGCTGCTCCAGCCAGATGCCGTCACGGTTAATTTTCGCCTTGATGTTGCGGTCAGCGGAACAGGAAACGCCCATGCCAACTGGGCAGGAAGCGCCGTGACGCGGCAGACGAATAACGCGGATATCGTGAGCGAAATATTTACCGCCGAACTGCGCGCCTAATCCCAGATCCTGTGCGGCTTTCAGCAGCTCACTTTCCAGTTCAACGTCGCGGAAGACTTGCCCATGTTCATTGCCGCTGGTCGGCAGCGCGTCATAGTATTTGGTGGAAGCCAGCTTCACGGTTTTCAGCGTGCTTTCCGCTGAAGTACCGCCGATAACAAAGGCAACGTGGTACGGCGGGCAGGCTGCGGTGCCCAGTGAGCGCATTTTTTCTACCAGGAAATTTTTCAGTTTTTCCGGCGTCAGCAGTGCTTTGGTTTCCTGATAAAGGTAGGTCTTGTTGGCGGAGCCGCCGCCTTTGGTGACAAACAGGAATTTGTATTCCGCCCCTTCCGTACTGTACAGGTCGATTTGGGCCGGCAGGTTGGTGCCAGTATTGACTTCCTTGTACATATCTAGCGCAGCGTTCTGTGAATAGCGTAGGTTATCTTCAATAAAAGTGTTATACACACCGCGGGACAGCGCTTCAGCATCATTGCCGCCCGTCCAGATCTGCTGGCCTTTTTTACCGACGATAATCGCTGTACCGGTATCCTGGCAGGTCGGCAAAATGCCCTTGGCGGCAATTTCCGAATTGCGCAGGAATTGCAGCGCCACGTATTTGTCGTTTTCACTCGCCTCAGGATCATGGAGGATATCTGCCACTTGCTGTTGGTGAGCCGGGCGCAGCATAAACGATGCATCATGGAAGGCCTGTTGTGCCAGCAGGGTTAATGCCTGCGGGTCGATCTTCAGGATCTCTTGACCTTCAAACTGGGCGGTGGAAACAAAATCGCTGCTGATCAGGCGATATTGAGTGTTGTCTTTGCTTAGCGGAAAAGGTTCTTGATAATAAAATGGTTTATTCGACATGTTTTTCTCACTTGCAACAAATTAAAAGAAAGATTCAGTATTCCTTGGAAGACTTTCTGTCTTGCATATGGTTATCATTTTTATTGGAAAATATTCGTTTATGCTATATAGCCAAGCGACATTATTTTGATAACAATTAGCTGTATTTTTTTGCCACATATCAGGGCATTGGCTGTAATCATTTTTAAGTCGGTTGGCTATAGCACAATTATCCTGACCATGGTAGGGGTTTCTGGCATTACGTACCACTTTGGTATATCACAGTTTTTGCATCCAACTCGGCGGTTTTTTACATCCTGAGCGATAAAAAAACGCAGTGAAAATGGCAAAAAAGCAATAATCCGCCATGTAGGCATTGGTGCTTATTATATTGTGTAACTTGTTTAATAAAAATAATTAAATTTATCGACTTATTTTCCATTTAAATAATGTGGTTTTTTATCACGCCAATATGAAAATAGTGGGTCTGTAGCAATCTATCAAGGCCTTATCTATTTCAAGACGATGTATGATCTTTTTGCATCAGTAAATTATCAATCATCCAAAACCCTGCCGGTCCTGGCGGATATTGTTTTGACCACACCACATCCATTTCAATCAGTTGCGGCCAACCTGCCACTGGAAGTTCCACCAACACCTGATGACCAAACTGGGCGACCAACCAGCGTGGCAGAATGCTCCAGCCAAGCCCCTGTTCTGCCATTTCCAGCAGCATAAGGTAAGAGGGGGTAGACCAGATAACGCCTTCTTTTGGCTGGCGTTCTGTGCGTGTATAGGTATTCAGATAAAGTTGGCGTACCGTCGCCAACTGCTGCGGTGAGACAGACGGTTGCTGCGCCAATGCATGCTGTGCGGCAACAAAGATGGCCATTTCAGTTTTCACGTGTAGCCGTGAGGTGCTGATTTCTGTCGGATAGTGTGGTTGGGTACGAATCACCCCCATGTGCGCGCGCTGCGCCTTAAGCAGGTCGATGGCATCCTCATCTTCAGCGATCAGACACTCGAACTCAATATCAGGAAAGCGGGCAGAGAATGCATGCAGCAAGGGATCGTAATGCGCCGCTTTCCACATATCCGACAACACAAAGCTCAGGCGTGGCTCAATCCGGTTAGCCAGACGGACCGCCAGCGCATCCAGCGTGTCGCTGGCAGCAAGAATGGCCTCTACGTGCACACGCACCTTGTGGCCATCATCCGTCAGTCGCGGCTGATGCCCGGAACGATCGAACAGCACCAAGCCGAGATCGGCTTCCAGATTGGCAATGGCCGCGCTCACGGTGGATTGGCTTTTACGTAGCTGACGCGCAGCGGCCGAGAAAGAGCCAGTTTGCGCGGCGGTAACAAAGGCAATCAGGGATTCGGGGGAATAGCGCATCGCCGCTCTCTTTTTAAGTCCATCGCTTTTATCGATGGATATTAATTTCACTCTTCCAGTAATAACGATATAACCTGCCATCGTCAAGCGATGAGAGCTCTTCTCCACCACTTGTTTTGTTAATTGATCCAATACCAAATTGATGAATAAAAGTGTGGTGATGTATGCAAGCTAACGCAGCAAACAGACAAACAACCGCGGTACAACGCCGAAGCGTGGGTGAGCGTGTGTTTCATGCTATCGGCTACGAAGTGGTGGCCCTCTTGATCACGGCTCCCATTGGTGCCTGGCTGTTTAACAAGCCGCTGTTTTCCATGGGTGCATTGGCGATTATGCTCTCCAGCATCGCCATGGTGTGGAATATCATCTACAACGCCCTGTTCGATCGCCTGTGGCCAGTATCTCGCGTGGCGCGCGGTGCCAAAGTGCGTATCTTGCACGGATTAGGTTTTGAGGGCGGTTTTATCCTGATTGGCCTGCCCGTTGCGGCTTGGATGCTGGGGATTACACTGTGGCAGGCGTTGATGGTCGAGATCGGCTTCTTCCTGTTTTTCCTGCCGTATACCGTGGTGTATAACTGGGTATATGACAAACTGCGCGCTAGGTTTATGGCGCGCCGAGACGGCGAACGCGGGAAGTCGCCCGCTGCATCACGCCCCCACTAGGCTGTGTCCCTTATAGCCAAGCGACATTATTTTGATAACAATTAGCTGTATTTTTTGCCACATATCAGGGCATTGGCTGTAATCATTTTTAAGTCGGTTGGCTATAATTGAGTAACCTGCGGTAAAACAAGCGGATGCAGCCCAGTTTCACCATTGCTAGATAGCTTCTTGCCATTTTTTCATAACGTGTGGCGATCCGTCGATATTCCTTTAAACGGCCAAAACACCTTTCCACAACGTTGCGGCGGCGATAAGCATCACGATCAAGTTGCGAGCGTCCATCTGAAGCCCGTTTTTCATTTGATTTTCGGGAAATAACCGTTTTTATCCCTCTTTTTTCAAGTCGTTACGTAGTGCATTCCCAGAGTAGGCTTTGTCAGCCAGTACTGCATGGCCACGACGCTTCATGCTGCCGTTCTGGCGTTGCACGCCAATTCCGTCCAGGAGTCGTAACGCAAACAGGCTTTCGTGACCCTGCCCAGCACTCAGTACGATGTTTAGCGGGATGCCGCTTCCGTCAGTCGCCATGTGGATTTTGGTGCCATAACCACCTCGTGAGCGACCCAAGCTATTATCGTTGGTAATATCGAGATGTTTTTTTGAGCGCCAGCCGCACATTTGAGCGCACGGATATTACTGCCATCCAGCGCAGTGGCTGACCAGTCAACAAGTCCATGAGCATCAAGAAATGAAAGTAACATTATTGAAAATAATGTTAATGATTCAAGACCTTGACCATCTATTGAAACGGTTATAAACGGTTTTCCATGGGCCGTAACGTTCAGGTATAGCTAAACGATTTAATTTTGATTACATTATTTAAATGAGCTATTCAATTGATTTTAGACGTAAAGTGATATCTACACGGGAAGAAGAAGGGTTGAGTATCCGAGAAACAGCGAAGCAATTTCGGATTGGCTCTGCCTCTGTATCGCGTTGGATTAATCAAATATAGCCAAACGACTTAATTTTGATTACATTATTTAAATGAGCTATTCAATTGATTTTAGACGTAAAGTGATATCTACACGGGAAGAAGAAGGGTTGAGTATCCGAGAAACAGCGAAGCAATTTCGGATTGGCCCTGCCTCTGTATCGCGTTGGATTAATCAAATAGCGTCAAAAGCATCGACCACGCGGCAGCGAAAGAGCGATAAATCCGAGTTGATAAAAGATGTTGAACCATATCCAGATGCTTACCAAAAAGAACGTGCAGAGCGTTTTGGCGTTTGTCAGAAGGCCATTTGGCAAGCTCTTAAAAAGCTGGGATTGACCTATAAAAAAAACTCTATGTCATCCGAAAGCCGACGAAAGCGCCCGGCAAGCATTTCAACAAAAAATACAACAGTATGAAAAAGAAGGAAAACCTATTGTTTTTATTGATGAAAGTGGTTTTCCACACGATACCCCACGGGCTCACGGCTATTCCCCAAAAGGTCAACGGTGTTTTGGGCTGAAGAACGGGGGAGCCAAGGGAAGAACAAATGTTATCGGCGCTTTATTAGGCACAACGCTGTTTGCTATCGGATTATTTGATATCAATATTAACAGCGATGTTTTCTATTCCTGGGTCACACAAGTCCTTATCCCAGTACTCCCTAAAAACAGGGTAATCGTGATGGACAATGCAACTTTTCACAAAAAACATAATATTCAACAAGTCATCATCGATGCAGGGTATATGGTGGAGTATTTGCCTACATATTCGCCAGATCTTAACCCCATTGAGCATAAATGGGCACAAGCAAAAAGCAAAAAAGGAGAGAGTGGTTGCGATACAGAGATTTTGTTCTCAGTCCATATGGTGTAATCAAAATTAAGTCGCTTTGCTATACCATTAACTGGCAGTTGCATAACGGTGCGGAAACTCGCGTGGAAGTGCTGGAATTGCTCTATCAGCCTGAGGCCGCTGGCGAATATCATCGCTAAGCACGCGCCCACTGTCCTGATTTCAGGGCAGTCATGTTGCCTGATTATATCCCGGCGATCTTCATGCTAGGCAGCAGCACCGAACCGCACTGGATATTGCTGCGGGTTTCAATATCATCCCCCAACGTCACCATATCGCGCAGCATGGTTTTCAGGTTACCGGCAATAGTGATTTCACTCACCGGATACTGAATCTCGCCATTTTCCACCCAGAAACCTGACGCACCGCGCGAGTAATCGCCCGTGACCGCACTCACACCCTGCCCCATCAGTTCGGTCACCAGCAGGCCTTTATCCATCTGCTTGAGCATCTGTTGGAAATTAAGCCCCTGACCCGCAATACGCCAGTTGTGAATGCCGCCGGCATGGCCAGTGCTCTTCACGCCGAGTTTACGCGCTGCATAGCTGGTCAACAGCCAAGTTTGCAGCACGCCGTCTTTAACGATGTCACGCTGCGCGGTACGTCCTCCTTCGCTGTCAAACGGGGTAGACGCCAGCCCTTTACGCAAATGCGGCAGCTCTTCGATGGTGAGCCAATCCGGCAGGATCTGTTGGCCCAGCTTATCGAGCAGGAAAGTTGATTTACGGTACACGTTGCCGCCGCTGATCGCCCCCACCAAGTGGCCGAACAGGCCGGTAGCCACTTCGGCGGCAAACATCACTGGTGCTTCCATGGTCGGCAACTTGCGCGGTGATAAACGTGAGAGCGTGCGGCGAGCGCACTCTTCGCCGACCCATTCCGGACTTTGCAGATCGTCCAGCGCGCGCCCTACGGTGTAAGCGTAATCGCGCTCCATATCGCCGTTCACTTCGGCAATCACACAGCTCGACATAGAGTGGCAGCTCGACAAATAGCTTTGCAGCATGCCGTGACTGTTGCCAAACACTTTGATACCGTAGTGGCTGTTAAAGCTGCCCCCTTCGGTATTGGTAATGCGCGTATCGGCTTTGAGCGCCGCCTGCTCGGCGCGCGCAGCCAGCTCAATACCCTTTTCCGCATCCAAGGCAGCAGGATGAAACAGGTCGAGATCGGGAGCGTCAAATGCCAGCACTTCTTGTTCTGCCGGGCCAGAAAAAGGATCGGGCGAAGTATAACGGGCAATATCCAGCGCAGCCTGCACGGTGCGAGCGATGGCCTCCGGGCTCAAGTCGGTCGATGACGCACTGCCTTTACGCTGCTGGTGGTATACGGTAATTCCCAACGCGCCATCGCTGTTGAATTCCACATTTTCAACCTCGCCGTAGCGCGTGCTGACGCTGATCCCTGTGGTTTTGGAAATGGCCACCTCTGCCGCATCTGAAGCGGCGCGAGCCAGCTCCAATGCCTGTGCGACTGCCTGCTCCAATGCTTTACGCTGTTCTGCAACCTGAGTGATTATTGTCATCGTTCTGCCATACTGAGTTAAAAGCCGTTCAGAAGCCGGGAAATGGCGTCTGCCTTGCCCCTCTTCTGCGCCTAAAGGTGTATGCTTGAGTCTAACAGGATATCAGGATAATTTCGCAAAAAGCCCAAACCTGTTAGGATCGGCGTCTTTTTTATGGCGTTAACCGCGTCACATGCCCGAACTGTTACGGAAAGAGATGATGAACAAACACCCTGAAGAGTGGCTGGACGACGTACCGGAGCCGCACGCCGAAGATGATGAGATCATCTGGGTCAGTAAAAGTGAAATCAAACGCGATGCAGAAGCACTGAAAGATCTTGGCGTGGAGCTGATTGAGCTCGGTAAAAATGCGCTGGAGCGCATCCCGCTGGATGACGATCTGCGTGCTGCGGTTGAGCTGGCGCAACGCATCAAAAAAGAAGGCCGCCGTCGTCAGGTGCAGCTGATCGGTAAGATGTTGCGTGCCCGCGATCCAGAACCGATTCAAATCGCACTGGATAAGCTGAAGAACCACCACAACCAACAGGTCGCTCTGTTTCACAAACTGGAACAACTGCGCGACAGACTGATTGAGAAAGGGGATGATGCCATCCCGGATATCCTCGGGCTCTACCCGGCCGCCGACCGCCAGCAGTTGCGCTCACTAGTGCGCAATGCGCAGAAAGAAAAAGCCGCTAACAAGCCGCCCAAGTCTTACCGTCAAATTTTCCAGTATCTGCGCGAACTGGCCGAAGATCAGGCCTAAGCTGTGTCCCTTAATTACTTGAGCTATAGTATCCATCTGTTTCTACGACACTTTTTATTATGGCTCGCCACGATATTTCTGATGAAGCATGGGCAATCATTGAGCCCTTGTTGCCAACCGTTTTGACATCTCCGCGGGCCGGCCGTGGGCAGAACATCGAAAAATCTTCAATGGCATGTTCTGGATACTGCGTTCAGGCGCACCATGGCGTGATTTACCTGAACGTTACGGCCCATGGAAAACCGTTTATAACCGTTTCAATAGATGGTCAAAGTCTGGAATCATTAACATTATTTTCAATAAGTTATAGCCAATCGACTTAATTTTGATTACACCATATGGACTGAGAACAAAATCTCTGTATCGCAACCACTCTCTCTTTTTTGGCTTTTTGCTTGTGCCCATTTATGCTCAATGGGGTTAAGATCTGGCGAATATGTAGGCAAATGCTCCACCATATACCCTGCATCGATGATGACTTGTTGAATATTATGTTTTTTGTGAAAAGTTGCATTGTCCATCACGATTACCCTGTTTTTAGGGAGTACTGGGATAAGGACTTGTGTGACCCAGGAATAGAAAACATCGCTGTTAATATTGATATCAAATAATCCGATAGCAAACAGCGTTGTGCCTAATAACGCGCCGATAACATTTGTTCTTCCTTTGGCTCCCCCGTTCTTCAGGCCAAAACACCGTTGACCTTTTGGGGAATAGCCGTGAGTCCGTGGGGTATCGTGTGGAAAACCACTTTCATCAATAAAAACAATAGGGTTACCTTCTTTTTCATACTGTTGTATTTTTTGTTGAAATGCTTGCCGGGCGCTTTCGTCGGCTTTCGGATGACGTAGCGTTTTTTTATAGGTCAATCCCAGCTTTTTAAGAGCTTGCCAAATGGCCTTCTGACAAACGCCAAAACGCTCTGCACGTTCTTTTTGGTAAGCATCTGTATATGGTTCAACATCTTTTATCAACTCGGATTTATCGATCTTTCGCTGACGCGTGGTCGATGCTTTTGACGCTATTTGATTAATCCAACGCGATACAGAGGCAGGGCCAATCCGAAATTGCTTCGCTGTTTCTCGGATACTCAACCCTTCTTCTTCCCGTGTAGATATCACTTTACGTCTAAAATCAATTGAATAGCTCATTTAAATAATGTAATCAAAATTAAGTCGTTTAGCTATATGTGTGCCGGGCATGCCCGACAGCTTGGGGGTGAAAGTCCCCTGTACAGCCTGATGGTGGCGAAGGACTAGCGAAGTGCAAGGGCGTCATCGCGAGGTGGGGTCTGAAGGAAGCGTGGAGCAAAGCCATGACCTGACGAACAGAAACCTGATACAAGGCTCATCCGATCGGCAGAGCGAGCATATGATCGCGAAGGCCATAACCATCAAGGGTCGAGTGAGTAAATCAGGCAGGTGTGTGGTGAAGGCGGTCGGGCTTACCCCGGGAGGTCTGCATAGCGTCCTGCATTCAGGACTGAGCTCATCGTGAGGTGCGCTGATCGCTATGCAGAAGTCAGCAGAGGGCATAGTAGGGGAAACCTGAAGGTCCGAACAGTGATGAGTGGCGAGTGGCGAGTATCGCCGGAGGTTCTGAACGGTCATGCAGCAGAAAACGCAATGCGACCCCGATGAGAGCAGAAGGGGTGAAGCCCCGACTCCTACCCCATCAGGGGCTGAAACCGTCCAGACACAACCGGAGCGGGAAAGCCCGTCGTCAGGGGATAGTCTCATGGAGGTTATCCTCAACCAAGAAAATCTGAAGTAGGCGCTGAAAAGAGTAAAAGCCAACAAAGGCGCGCCGGATGTGGACGGAATAAGCGTGAGTGAACTCCCCGACCATCTGAAACGCCAGTGGCCGGAACTGCGGAGTAACCTGCTGGCTGGCAGATATAGCCAACCGACTTAAAAATGATTACAGCCAATGCCCTGATATGTGGCAAAAAAATACAGCTAATTGTTATCAAAATAATGTCGCTTGGCTATACAGGCTCTGGCTAACGAACTGGCCAAAAATCTCAAAACCCCTGACGATCTCAACCCGTTTGATCGCCTGCTGAAAAAGATCAGCGTTGAGGCTGCCCTTAATGCTGAAATGACCCATCACCTCGGGCATGAGAAGCACCAGTCCAAATCTGGAACTAACATGCGCAATGGCTACTCCACAAAGACTGTTACCACCGGCGATGGTCCGCTGGAACTGCGTACACCACGTGATCGTGATGGTTCCTTTGAACCGCAACTGGTGAAGAAGAACCAGACCCTGATCTCCGGGATGGATAACCAGATTTTATCGTTGTATGCCAAAGGGATGACTACCCACGAAATTGCCGCTGTGTTCAAAGAGCTGTATGACGCGGATGTCTCACCCGCCTTGGTATCGAAGGTCACCGATGCCGTTATGGAGCAGGTTGTTGAATGGCAAAATCGCCCCCTGGATGCGGTTTATCCCATTGTTTACCTTGACTGTATCGTTCTGAAAGTCCGGCAGGACAGCCGCGTTATCAATAAGTCTGTGTTCCTGGCGCTGGGTATCAATATCGAAGGCCAGAAAGAGCTACTGGGGATGTGGCTGGCCGAAAATGAAGGCGCAAAGTTCTGGCTGAACGTGCTGACAGAACTGAAAAACCGTGGCCTGACCGACATCCTCATTGGCTGTGTGGACGGCCTGAAAGGGTTCCCGGATGCCATCAACACGGTCTACCCGGAAGCCCGCATCCAGTTGTGCATCGTGCACATGGTGCGCAACAGCCTGCGCTTCGTTGCCTGGAAGGACTATAAGGCGGTAACACGCGACCTCAAAGCAGTGTATCAGGCTCCAACCGAAGAGGCCGCGCTTCAGGCGCTGGAGACGTTCGGTGGGACATGGGATCACCGCTATCCGCAGATAAGCCGGAGCTGGCAGTCAAACTGGGCCAACCTGTCGACATTCTTCTCCTACCCCCAGGAACTTCGCAAGGTAATCTACACGACGAACGCTATAGAATCACTGAACAGCGTGCTCCGGCATGCAATCAAGAAACGCAAGGTGTTCCCGACTGATGACTCGGTGAAGAAGGTCGTATGGCTGGCAATCCAGGCGGCATCACAGAAATGGACGATGCCCTTACAGGACTGGCGTATGGCAATGAGTCGCTTTATTATCGAGTTCGGTGACCGTCTTGACGGTCACTTCTGAGGAAAGGCATTTACACAAAATCTTAAACAGGCTCTTTACGCCCCGTTTTGTCATTGCCGCTCAACCACGCTTACGCGTTGCCATTCGCCCGCTTCTGCCGTTTCTGTTTAACGGCATAGCCCAACAGCAGCAACGCAATCCACAGCACGCCCACGTAGAGGGAAACGCGCGTTTCTTCAAAGTAGCCAATCAGTCCGATAATAAACACCAGGAATACGATACCCACTACCGAAGATGCCAGCCCACCCGGCAGCGGGAACGCCAGTGCCTTCACCTCGTTCTCACTCAAACGACGGCGGAACGCAATTTGCGAGCACAGGATCATTATCCACACCCATACGGTGGCAAAGGTTGCCAGCGATGCAATCACCAAAAACACTTTGCCCGGCATAATGTAGTTAAGGTAAACCGCCACCAGCAGCGCCGCCATCATTACAATGACCGTGACCCACGGAATACCGCGCTGCGACACTTTGGCAAAGACCTTGGGCGCGTTGCCCTGCTCAGCCATGCCGTGCATCATGCGGCCCACGCCAAACACGTCGCTGTTAATCGCCGACAGAGACGCCGTGATGACCACAAAATTCAGAATGCCCGCCGCTGCCGTAATGCCGAGATGCTGGAAGGTCAACACAAACGGACTGCCGTTGGTACCCACCTGATTCCAGGGATAAATCGACATGATGACAAACAGCGTACCCACGTAGAACACCAAGATGCGCCACGGTACCGAGTTGATCGCGCGCGGAATGGATTTATGCGGATCTTTGGCTTCACCGGCGGTGATACCAATGATTTCGATACCGCCGTAGGCAAACATCACCAGTTGCAACGACAGGACCATGCCCATCACACCGTTACTAAAGAAACCACCGTGGCTCCACAGGTTACTGATTCCGGTTGGCTGGCCGCCGTTACCAATACCCCACACGATAATCCCAATGCCCGCCACGATCATGATGATAATGGTAGCGACCTTGAAGAACGAGAGCCAAAACTCCAACTCACCGAACACCTTCACGCTCATCAGGTTGATGGCCCCAATGATCAGCACCACGCTCAGAACCCAGATCCAGTGCGGCACATCAGGGAACCAAACGCTCATGTAGATACCAAACGCGGTCACATCCGCGATGGCGACAATGAGGATCTCAAAGCAGTAGGTCCATCCGGTGATATAGCCCGCCATCGGCTCCAGGTAATCCTGCGCGTAGCGGGAAAAGGAGCTGGCCTGCGGGTTATTGACCGACATTTCTCCCAACGCCCGCATGATGATATAGGCGATAACGCCGCCGATGATATAAGCCAACAGCACGCTTGGCCCTGCCATCTGAATGGCACTGGCCGAGCCATAAAACAGCCCGGTACCAATCGCCGATCCGAGTGCAATGAAGCGGATATGCCGCGTGCTTAACCCACGCTTTAGCTTAGCGGATTGTTGTTCCATAAATTAAGCAGCCCTGTCTTACAAAAGAAAAACCACAGGCGACAGCCTGTGGTGAAAAATGCAGCGTTAGTGCGTTATTGGTGCGCCGTCACTTCCTGACGCCCGCTCAGCCGGTCATAAATAACCGCAGCCAGCACCACCACCAGAGACGGTGGCAACCAAGCCAATCCCTGTTCACCCAAAGGCAAGCTCAGGCTCCAGGCTGGCAGCAATGACGCAAAGGTCGATGATTTTACCCCATCAATCAGGCCGAATAACAGGCTGATTAACATGACCGGGGCCACAATACGCGAAGACTGATTCCACCAGCGCAAAGTAAAACTCAGTAAAACCAGAATGATACAGGGCGGATAGATCGCTGTCAGCACCGGAATGGAGAGCTGAATCAGATGACTTAATCCCAGATTGGCGACTAACGCCGAGAAGCCCCCCAGCACGAACACCAGCGTGCGATAGGAAAACGGCAAATATTGGGAGAAAAATTCGGCACAGGCGCAGGTCAGGCCAACCGCCGTCACCATGCAGGCGATAAAAATCAACAAGGCCAAGAAGCCGCTGCCCATTCTGCCAAAGGTGTGCTGCACGTAAGCATGCAGGATTTCAGCCCCGTTTTGCGCGTTAGGAATCAGTTCACCGCTCACAGAGCCCAGCTTAAACAGGCTCAGATACACCAACGTCAACCCGACGCCAGCAATCAACCCGGCCCAAATGGTATAACGGGTCAGCAGCGTAGCATCGGTCACGCCGCGTGAACGGGCCGCATTGACGATAACGATTCCGAATACCATGGCACCCAAAGTATCCATGGTCAGGTAACCGTCCACAAAACCGTTAGAAAACGGTACGGTTTGATAGGCTTCGGTCGCCGGGATCGGCGAACCCGCAGGCCACATCACCGCCGCTAATCCCAGCACGGCCAGTGCCAGAGTTTTCAACGGTGCCAGCACATGGCCAACCGTATCCAGCAGACGACCCGGATAGAGAGAAATGCCGATCACTAACGCGAAATAGACCACGCTATAGATCAACAGCGGCGTGGCAGCATCGCCAAACAGCGGAGCCAACCCCACTTCGAAGGATACCGTAGCGGTGCGCGGCGTAGCGAACAGCGGTCCGACGGCCAGATAACACATGGTCGCCAGCAGAACGCCTGCCTTCTGGCCAATGGGGGAGCTCAGCGCATCGACGCCACCGCCCACGCGCGCCAGCGCGACCACGGTCAACACCGGTAGGCCAACTGCAGTGAGCAAAAAGCCAAGCGCGGCGGTCCAGACGTGTTCACCGGCCTGTAAACCCACAATTGGCGGGAAAATGATGTTCCCCGCCCCGGCAAACAGTGCAAAGGTCATAAACCCCAGCGCCACGATATCTTTGGATGTTAAACGATGACTCATAGTTACGTTGTGTTTCCTGTATATAAATGCGACAAAATGGGAAGACGAACTGCGGCGTGGTATAAATTATTCTTATCGCGCAGACGTTATAGGGTACTAAGTAAAACGTTTATAGCAATAAAAGACAAGTAGCGATCCAAAATGCGAAGTATTGCGTCAATCTAACAACAATAGTCAGCAGATAATATCACCACTCACACAACCTTCCGCACATGATTTGTGCATTTACCGTCTTTGCTTTGCAATAAAACCAGTATAAAAACGCGTAATACGCGCAAAATGGACATAAAAGAGGCAGTGCTTCAGCATAAGAAGCGCTTTTTGCTGCAAAAGGGGACAAGTGGCAGGGGATTACGCGGTAAACGGAATGAACGGATTTGCAGATTGGGACACCCCATGGCAAAACGGCGAGGATACACCGGGGATAGCGTGCGTCCCCGGTGTTATGCGCGGGTGTGTTACTTGCCCCACACGGCGGCAGCGGTATCCACAACCAGACGCAACTTGGCCCACTGTTGTGCTTCCGTCAGGCTATTGCCCTCTTCCGTGGAAGCAAAACCACACTGCGGGCTGAGGCAAAGTTGTTTGATATCGACATATTTCGCGGTTTCCGCGATGCGCACTTTCAGTAAAGCCGGCCCTTCCAACTCGCCGTTTTTGGTAGTCACCAAGCCCAGCACCACTTGTTGGTGTCCCGGTTTGATGAAACGCAGCGGCTCGAACCCACCCGAGCGATCGTTATAGCCAAGCGACTTAATTTTGATTGCATTATTTAAATGAGCTATTCAATTGATTTTAGACGTAAAGTGATATCTACACGGGAAGAAGAAGGGTTGAGTATCCGAGAAACAGCGAAGCAATTTCGGATTGGCCCTGCCTCTGTATCGCGTTGGATTAATCAAATAGCGTCAAAAGCATCGACCACGCGTCAGCGAAAGATCGATAAATCCGAGTTGATAAAAGATGTTGAACCATATACAGATGCTTACCAAAAAGAACGTGCAGAGCGTTTTGGCGTTTGTCAGAAGGCCATTTGGCAAGCTCTTAAAAAGCTGGGATTGACCTATAAAAAAAACGCTACGTCATCCGAAAGCCGACGAAAGCGCCCGGCAAGCATTTCAACAAAAAATACAACAGTATGAAAAAGAAGGTAACTCTATTGTTTTTATTGATGAAAGTGGTTTTCCACACGATACCCCACGGACTCACGGCTATTCCCCAAAAGGTCAACGGTGTTTTGGCCTGAAGAACGGGGGAGCCAAAGGAAGAACAAATGTTATCGGCGCGTTATTAGGCACAACGCTGTTTGCTATCGGATTATTTGATATCAATATTAACAGCGATGTTTTCTATTCTTGGGTCACACAAGTCCTTATCCCAGTACTCCCTAAAAACAGGGTAATCGTGATGGACAATGCAACTTTTCACAAAAAACATAATATTCAACAAGTCATCATCGATGCAGGGTATATGGTGGAGCATTTGCCTACATATTCGCCAGATCTTAACCCCATTGAGCATAAATGGGCACAAGCAAAAAGCCAAAAAAGAGAGAGTGGTTGCGATACAGAGATTTTGTTCTCAGTCCATATGGTGTAATCAGAATTAAGTCGCTTAGCTATAGATAACAATGATTTAGCATCAAAATGCCACTTGAATTCAATATCATTTAATGAAAAAAGCCTTTGGCATGTGTTTTATTCAATGCGAAAGGCTCGTTTATGAAAAAATGATAATCAGTGTCGCTATTGAGGGCGAATTTTTGCAGATTTCATAATCCCGCAAACGACCACTATCAAGAGGGTTCTAGTAAATGCTGCAACAGCACACCGTTAAGCATGGCACGTTTTACCAGTGCGAAAGCCCCAATGGGAGAGAGGTGGTTCAATGTGGAGACTTCAATCGGCAGGTGCTGACGAAATTCTTTCAGTACCTGGGTGTTAACGCAGCGTTGAATAGCAGGCAGCAAAATTTTCTCGGCATCGGTGATCTCGCCCGCAATCACTACCTTTTGCGGATTGAACAGGTTGATGGCGATGGCAAGCGCTTTGCCTAAATATTTACCTGCATGCTCGAGCACATCTTGTGCCAGCGTATCACCCCGGTTAGCGGCTTTGCAGATGGCGGTGATGGTGCACTCTTCGCGTGTCAGTTTGCTGCTGTACCCTTGCGACAGAAGGTGAGCGACACGTTGCTCTATCGCACCGTTGGACACCACCGTTTCCAGACAGCCAAAGTTGCCGCAGTGGCAGCGTTCGCCAAGTGGGTCGATTTGAATATGCCCGATTTCGCCCACGTTGCCGTTGCTACCGAGGAATATTTGCCCGTTGACCAAAATGCCCGCCCCGGTGCCACGGTGAACGCGGACCAGAATAGAGTCTGGGTAGTCGTGAGTGGCACCAAAATAGTGTTCAGCCAGCGCCAGGCTCCGGATATCATGGCCGACAAAGCACATGACCTTGAAGCGCTGTTGTAGCAGCTGTACTAGCGGCCAGTTATCGACGCTAATATGCGGCATGTAATGCACAATTCCCGCCGAGGGATCGACCAAGCCGGGGAGCACGACCGAGATAGCGATCAGTTCCCGAATACGGCGTTGATTGATGGTGATAAAGTCGCTGATCGCGTCAAACAGCGAGGCTTCCAGCGTATCCTGTGTACTCTCTGTCAACGGGTAGCGAGCATCGCTCAGCGATTTACCCTGAAGATCGTAGAGCGCAATCGTTGCGCCGTGGTGGCCCAGATGCACTGCGATCGCGTGAAAAGGCTGTGTTTCACAGATGATGGAAATGGCACGCCGTCCGCCGGTAGAGGCCTGTTGATCAACTTCTTTTATCAGCCCGCGTTCCAACAACTGACGCGTGATTTTCGTGACGCTGGCAGGGGCTAACTGGCTGAATTCGGCTATCTGAATGCGGGAAATGGGGCCTTGTTGATCAATCAGACGATAGACAACGGCACTATTTAACTGCTTAACCAGATCAACATTCCCTATTTGTGCTTGTCCGCCTGTCGTCATTCTTGAACGCTCGCTTATCTTTTCGGCCTCGTTTTATATCCCCCTACCTCAGATAGCCTAAGCGTTTGCTACACGTGTTATCGCGTATAGACGCTATTGCCATTACTAAGGTATGAAGGACGTGGTACCCATCATCAAATACTGTCAGGTTGGCGATTTTTCCACTTTCGATACTGCCTAACCGATCGTCCAGATGCATGGCGCGCGCTGGGTAAAGGGTTGCCATCCGCAGCGCTTCATCTAGCGCAATACCGACATGTTTCACGCTGTTTTTGACGGCATCGATCATTGTCAGTGCCGAACCGCTCAGCGTGCCTTTATCATCCACGCACAACCCATCACGGTAGTATATGGTTTTACCGGCAAAAGTGAACCTATCGATATCAGCACCTGCCGGGGCCGTGGCATCAGTGATCAGCACGAGTTTCTCACCTTTGATCCGTTTGCTGTTGCGGATATTGCCCCAATCAACGTGCATGCCATCGGCAATGATGCCGCAGTAGATCTCTGGGGCGTCATAAATAGCGCCCACCAAACCCGGCTCGCGTCCGCTAATATACGGCATGGCATTAAACAGGTGTGTGGCAAAGTGAATACCGGCAGCAAACCCGCGTTTCGCTTCCTACAAGGTGGCATTGGAATGTCCTGCCGAAACCACAATCCCTGCCTGGCTAAGCTGTCGAATCATGGCGGGTGGCACCTTTTCCGGTGCCAGCGTGATTTGACCAATCACGTCCGCATTGGCTCAAAGATAGTCAACCAACTGTTGCTCTGGCGCACGGATCAGTCGGGCATCGTGCGTACCTTTTTTCACTATAGCCAAACGACTTAATTTTGATTACATTATTTAAATGAGCTATTCAATTGATTTTAGACGTAAAGTGATATCTACACGGGAAGAAGAAGGGTTGAGTATCCGAGAAACAGCGAAGCAATTTCGGATTGGCCCTGCCTCTGTATCGCTTTGGATTAATCAAATAGCGTCAAAAGCATCGACCACGCGTCAGCGAAAGAGCGATAAATCCGAGTTGATAAAAGATGTTGAACCATATCCAGATGCTTACCAAAAAGAACGTGCAGAGCGTTTTGGCGTTTGTCAGAAGGCCATTTGGCAAGCTCTTAAAAAGCTGGGATTGACCTATAAAAAAAACGCTACGTCATCCGAAAGCCGACGGAAGCGCCCGGCAAGCATTTCAACAAAAAATACAACAGTATGAAAAAGAAGGCAAACCTATTGTTTTTATTGATGAAAGTGGTTTTCCACACGATACCCCACGGACTCACGGCTATTCCCCAAAAGGTCAACGGTGTTTTGGCCTGAAAAACTGGGGAGCCAAGGGAAGAACAAATGTTATCGGCGCTTTATTAGGCACAACGCTGTTTGCTATCGGATTATTTGATATCAATATTAACAGCGATGTTTTCTATTCCTGGGTCACACAAGTCCTTATCCCAGTACTCCCTAAAAACAGGGTAATCGTGATGGACAATGCAACTTTTCATAAAAAACATAATATTCAACAAGTCATCATCGATGCAGGGTATATGGTGGAGTATTTGCCTACATATTCGCCAGATCTTAACCCCATTGAGCATAAATGGGCACAAGCAAAAAGCAAAAAAAGAGAGAGTGGTTGCGATACAGAGATTTTGTTCTCAGTCCATATGGTGTAATCAAAATTAAGTCGCTTGGCTATAATGCAACGTATGACCTTGTTCCGTACGTTGCTGCTATTCGGCATCTTGCAGGCCATCTCTAACGCAGGCTGCTGGCGAGCACGACCAAACATCTGATCAGCATGGCTGGGGTTATCTTTCTGGAAAACCTGTGCGGCGGGATGGGCACAGCGGCGTTCGTGGCGTTACTGATGACCTTATGCAACACGTCGTTTTCCGCTACCCAGTTTGCGCTGCTTTCCGCACTTTCGGGCGTGGGGCGCGTCTACGTTGGCCCGATCGCAGGCTGGTTTGTAGAGACCCATGGTTGGGCCTGGTTCTATTTATTTACCATTGCGATCTCGGTGGCGGGATTAGTCCTGCTATTAGTATGCAGACAAACCCTCGAGTACACCCAGCGTACCGGCACATTTATGGTACGTATGACCTATCCCCGCTATTACCGCTTCGTGCTGCGTCTCCTGGCCGCTGGGTGTGCGCTGTTATTCATCTGGCTGACCTTGATCATCGCCCACGCGTTGGGTGCCAATGCAATTGAAACAATCAATGATAACCTTCTGATGCTAGTGGGTATTTTTGTCATTTCGGGGGCGCTTTTAGGTTGTGTACTCGACTATTTATCGCTGCGTAATTCACCGTCACCTGAAGCCTGAAAATAGCGATAAACCTGCGTGGTTATCACCGCATCGTATTATTTTTTTTCACTAGTCTGCTATCAGCCAACGTTATTTTTTTACGTTGGCTCACTTTTTTCTGGCTATTTAATTGTTGGGAAAATGTGTGAGAGGCAATCATGTTGGTTCGATGGAAAATTCCTCTTCAGGCGGGTTGTAATTTTTTTTATCCATCCATACTTCTCTACGGGATAAATTTTAATTCACTGTTTTTAATAAATTTTTCCTAACGACAAGGTAATTGTGACATTCAGGGCAAAAATTAGCAATAAAGCGCTGACATAACCTTAATCATGTTTACAGTGCAGTAACCTTACCGTAAAATGCCCGCTCGCATGAAATGACAATAGAGCCCTTGTTATTGAGGTCGCTAGATGAGACTCAGGAAATACAATAAAATTTTTGGGATGTTGTCTTTATTCGCTGCCGCAGCACTACTGAGCGGTTGTGATATGGCATCGATGAACCCCAAAGGACAGCTCGGGTTGGAGCAACGGTCGTTGATTCTGACAGCACTCGGGTTGATGTTGATCGTGGTTATTCCGGTAATCGTGATGACCATCGCTTTTGCCTAGAAGTTTCGCGCTTCCAACACCAAAGCGAAATACACCCCGAACTGGTTACACTCCAACAAGATTGAAGCGGTGGTATGGACAGTTCCCATCATCATCATTCTTATGATGGGTACCATTACCTGGAAAACCACCCATTCACTGGATCCGTATAAGCCGTTGGTCTCCGAGGCCAAGCCGATTACCGTCGAAGTGATTTCACTCGACTGGAAATGGCTGTTTGTTTACCCGGAATTGGGTATCGCCACGGTCAACGAGTTAGCGTTCCCAACCAATGTGCCGGTGAATTTCAAAATCACCTCCGATACCGTAATGAACTCTTTCTTCATTCCGCGTCTGGGTGGGCAGATTTACGCGATGGCGGGCATGCAAACCAAACTGCATCTTATCGCCAACGAGCCGGGTAAATATGACGGTATTTCTGGTGGTTATAGCGGGAAAGGCTTCTCCGGCATGAAATTTACTGCCATTGCCACGCCAAGCCAGCAGGAATTCGACCATTGGGTTGCCACCGTGCGCGCCTCCAACAAAACGCTGAACAGCACGGAGGAATTCAATGCTCTGGCCAAACCCAGCGAATTCCACCCGGTAGAGTACTTCTCCAGCGTGCAACCTGAGCTGTTTGAAAACCTGATTCGCAAATTCACGCAAAGCGGCGGTGCGCCTGCGCATCACCACGCTGAAGGCGAAACGCAGCCAAGCGGCATGCAACACGGTGAGAATATGAACATGAGCGAGCACGCCTCGCACCAAGGTGCCGAGGGATAAGACGATGTTCGGAAAACTAACTCTTGATGCGGTTCCGTATCATGAACCCATTATTATGGTTACGCTGGCCGGCATCATCGTCGGCGGCCTCGCCCTGTTGGCGGCCATCACTTATTTCTGTAAATGGAAGTGGCTGTGGGCTGAATGGTTTACCTCGGTAGACCACAAACGCATCGGCATCATGTATATGATCGTTGCGTTTATCATGATGATTCGTGGCTTTGCCGATGCCATCATGATGCGTGGTCAGCAGGTCTTGGCGTCTGCCGGTGAGGCAGGCTTCCTTAATTCCCACCACTACGATCAGATATTTACCGCGCACGGCGTGATCATGATTTTCTTTGTGGCAACGCCGTTTGTGGTCGGTTTGATGAACTTGGCAGTGCCACTGCAAATCGGCGCACGCGACGTGGCCTTCCCTTTCCTTAACTCGCTCAGCTTCTGGCTATTCGTGGTAGGGGTTGTCCTGATCAACCTGTCGCTGGGTATCGGTGAGTTTGCGCAAACCGGTTGGGTGGCCTATCCACCGCTTTCCGGCAAGGAGTACAGTACTGGCGTAGGGGTGGATTACTGGATATGGAGTCTACAGATCTCCGGTCTGGGTACTACGCTGACTGGCGTCAACTTCTTCGCGACCATTATCCGTATGCGTGCACCGGGTATGACGCTGATGAAAATGCCGGTCTTTACTTGGACGGCACTGTGCACCAACGTGCTGATCATCACCGCCTTCCCTATTTTGACCGTCACCATCGCCTTACTGACTCTGGATCGCTATCTGGGCACCCATTTCTTTACCAATGATATGGGCGGCAACATGATGATGTACATCAACCTCATCTGGGCCTGGGGCCATCCTGAGGTGTACATTCTGGTTCTGCCCATTTTCGGCGTTTACTCCGAAGTGGTTGCCACCTTCTGTAAGAAGCGTCTGTTCGGTTACACCTCACTGGTGTGGGCGACTATCGCCATTACCGAACTGTCGTTTATCGTCTGGCTGCACCACTTCTTCACCATGGGGTCTGGCGCGAACGTTAACGCCTTCTTTGGTATTGCTACCATGATCATTTCCATCCCGACCGGGGTGAAAATCTTCAACTGGCTGTTCACCATGTATCAGGACCGAATCCAGCCGAACTCTGCCATGTTGTGGACTACTGGTTTTATCATCACCTTTACCATCGGTGGGATGACCGGGGTGCTGCTGGCGGTGCCGGGTGCCAACTTTGTACTGCACAACAGCCTGTTCCTGATTGCGCACTTCCATAACGTCATTATCGGCGGCGTGGTGTTTGGTATTTTTGCCGGTATTACTTACTGGTTCCCGAAAGCGTTTGGCTTCACGCTGAACGAAACCTAGGGCAAACGCGCGTTCTGGTTCTGGATTATCGGCTTCTTCACCGCCTTTATGCCGCTGTATGTGCTGGGCTTTATGGGCATGACCCGTCGCCTCAGCCAACAGATTGATCCACAATTCCACTCACTGCTGGTCGTTGCCTCTGTTGGTGCCGCACTGATTGGCCTTGGCGTACTGTGCCAATTGATGCAGTTCTATGTAAGTATCCGCGATCGCGACCAAAACCGTGATTTGACCGGTGACCCGTGGTGTGGCCGCACGCTGGAGTGGGCAACCTCGTCCCCACCGCCGTTCTATAACTTCGCCATCGTGCCGAACGTTCAGGAACGCGATGCCTTCTGGGAACAGAAAGAGCGCGGTGAAGCCTACAAAAAACCGGTCAGCTATGAAGAAATTCATATGCCGAAAAACACGGGCGCTGGCGTGATTATCTCAGCGTTCAGTCTGGTGTTCGGCTTCGCCATGATCTGGCATATCTGGTGGATGGCGATTGCCGGTTTCGTCGCCATGATCGTGACCTGGATTGTGCGCAGTTTTAACCGCGATGTGGATTACTACATTCCGGTCAAACAAATCGAAGAGATTGAGAACCAGCACTTCGACAATATCAGCAAAGCAGGTGTGAAACATGACAACTGAAACTCTGACGCATCATCACGCTGCTCATGACGCCCATGCAGAGCATGGGCACCACGACGCCAGCGGCACCAAGGTGCTGGGGTTCTGGGTTTACCTCATGAGCGATTTGATCATTTTCGGCTCATTGTTCGCCACCTATGCCGTGCTGGTAACTGGCACGGCGGGCGGTCCGTCCGGAAAAGACCTGTTTGATCTCAAGTTTGTGCTGGTCGAAACCTTCGCGTTGCTGTTGAGCAGTATCACCTTCGGCATGGCGATGATCGCCATGTACAAAGGAAACGTGGCGCGCATCAACACCTGGCTGGCTATCACCTTCCTGTTTGGTCTGGTGTTTATCGGGATGGAAATCTATGAATTCCATCACCTGATCGCAGAAGGATACGGCCCGGATCGCAGCGCGTTCCTGTCGGCCTTTTTCGCGCTAGTCGGCACCCACGGCGTTCACGTAACTTCAGGCCTTATCTGGCTTTTGGTGATGATGATTCAGGTCTCACGCTGGGGCATTACCCCTACCGTGAAAACCCGTTTGATGTGTCTGAGCCTGTTCTGGCACTTCCTTGACGTGGTATGGATTTGTGTCTTTACCGTAGTTTATCTGATGGGGGCGATGTAATGAGTCATTCAACGACCGATCACGGTGCCAGCCACGGTAGCGTACAGTCTTATATCATCGGCTTTGTCATGTCAGTCATTCTGACCGTGATCCCGTTTTGTCTGGTGATGGCGGGTGCCGCTTCCCCCAGCGTGATTATGGCCGGTGTGGTTGGCTGCGCCGTGGTACAGATCCTGGTTCACCTGGTCTACTTCCTGCACCTGAACAGTTCTTCTGAGCAGCGCTGGAACGTGGTAGCGTTGGTGTTCGCCATTCTGATTATCGCTATCGTGGTAGTAGGATCCATCTGGATTATGCTGAGTGCGCACCACAATATGATGATTCCGTAATCGAGCCAGACATGATGATTAAGCAATACCTACAAGTCACAAAACCAGGGATCATTTTTGGCAACCTGATTTCTGTTATCGGGGGATTTCTGCTGGCGTCCAAAGGCAGCATTGATTACCCCCTCTTTATCGCTACCCTGTTTGGGGTGTCGTTAGTGGTTGCGTCCGCTTGCGTCTTCAACAACGTAATCGACCGTGACATTGACAAAAAGATGGAGAGAACCAAAAACAGAGTGATGGTGAAGGGGCTGATTTCGGTCAAGGTGTCACTGAGTTATGCGGCTGTGTTAGGTATTGCCGGTTTTGCGTTGCTCTACGTGGCGGCAAACCCGCTAGCCATGTTGCTTTCAGTAATGGGCTTTGTGGTATACGTTGGCGTCTACAGTCTGTATACGAAACACCACTCGGTATACGGCACGCTGATCGGCAGCCTGTCCGGTGCTGCACCGCCGGTGATCGGGTATTGTGCCGTAAGCAACCAGTTTGATGCGGGTGCGTTGATCCTGCTGTTGATCTTCAGCCTGTGGCAAATGCCGCACTCCTACGCTATCGCCATTTTCCGTTTCAAAGATTATCAGGCCGCCAACATTCCAATACTGCCGGTGGTGAAAGGCATCTCCGTGGCTAAAAACCATATTACGCTGTATATCGTGGCGTTTATGGTGGCTACGCTGATACTGTCGCTGGGTGGCTATGCCGGGTACAAATATCTGGTGGTAGCAGCCTCTGTAAGTATCTGGTGGTTAGGCATGGCACTGTTGGGCTACAAAAAACCCAATGATGACAAAGTGTGGGCGCGCAAACTGTTTGTGTCCTCGATCGTTGCCATCACATCATTGAGCGTGATGATGTCTGTAGACTCAATGACGCCAATGCAGGATGTGCTGCTAACCGCACTGCGCTAACGTTTCACCGTTCGCACGTAGAAAAAACAGACGATCCCCATCGTCTGTTTTTTTTCGCCCTTTCCCACATTTGCTGCATTTACTATGTCATTTTATGACCGTGCGCCAAATCAAGTAACAATGCTGCCATTTACGACCCGATGAGTAAGGCACTACAATAGCGCCAACGCGAATTTGAGGTTTTCATGAACGATACATCCCTCACAGACAATATCATGACGCCGCGCGAACGGCGCGCAACTTGGGGCTTAGGTGCGGTTTTTTCCCTGCGGATGCTCGGCATGTTTATGGTGTTGCCAGTGCTAACAACCTACGGCATGGCATTACAAGGGGCCAGCGAATCGCTGATTGGTCTCGCAATTGGTATCTATGGTCTGATGCAAGCGCTGTTTCAGGTGCCTTTTGGTTTACTTTCCGATCGCGTCGGGCGTAAGCCGCTCATCGTCATCGGCCTGCTCATGTTTGTGCTCGGCAGCGTGATTGCCGCCCTCAGTACCACGATCTGGAGCATTATTCTCGGACGTGCGTTACAAGGAGCAGGTGCGATCTCCGCCGCCGTTATGGCGCTGTTGTCCGATCTCACTCGCGAACAAAATAGCACAAAAGCAATGGCTTTTATCGGCATCAGTTTCGGGGTGACCTTTGCCATCGCCATGGTGCTTGGGCCGATCGTTGCGCATGCCTGGGGATTACAGTCCCTGTTCTGGTGCATGGCCCTGCTCGCATCGCTCGGAATTGTAATAACCCTGACGCGGATCCCTAATGCCGCTAGCCATGCCCTCAACCGGGAATCCGCCATTGTACACAGCAGCATTCGCCAAGTGCTCAGTAACAGCCGTCTGCTAAAACTCAATATCGGCATTATGTGCCTGCATATCCTGCTGATGTCGAGTTTTGCCGCCCTGCCGCGCGTGCTGGAACAGGCAGGTATGCCAGCAGAATCACACTGGAAGATCTATCTGTACACCATGCTGATCTCCTTTGTCTGCGTGCTGCCCTTTATCATTTATGCCGAAGTGAAACGGCAGATGAAGCGGGTGTTTGTGGGCTGTATCGTAGTGCTGTTAGCCGCAGAGGTGGTTTTATGGATGGCAGGCAGCCAATTTTGGCCTATTGTGGCAGGCATTCAACTGTTTTTTCTGGCGTTTAATATTATGGAAGCGCTGCTGCCCTCCCTTATCAGCAAAGAGGCACCAGCGGGTTACAAAGGCACCGCAATGGGGATCTACTCCACCACCCAATTTATCGGCGTTGCTATCGGCGGCAGCATGGGCGGCGCACTGTTTCAATTCCACGGTGCAGCCTGGGTGTTTGCAGCAGGAGCGCTGCTCTGCGCGTTATGGCTGATTATCGGTGTCAGCATGAAGGAGCCGCCTTATCTAAGCAGCTTGCGCATTGCACTGCCCGATGACGCATTGAACGACTCCGCACTAGCACAAAAGATACGCATACACCCTAGCGTAGCGGAAGCCATCGTGGTACCGGAAGAGCGCAGCGCCTATGTCAAAATCGATCGTCAGAAGACCAACCGTCAACAGCTCGAAGCGCTGATCGGGCAAGCGTGAGTCACATAGGGCCAGCATCGCTGGCCCTTTACGATTAATCGCGGAAATTGGTGAACTGGAAGGGTTGCCCCAGATTGGCTCCGCGAATCAACGCCATGACGCTTTGCAAATCGTCACGCGCTTTGCCGGTTACGCGCAGCTGCTCACCCTGAATCTGGGTTTGCACTTTCAGCTTACTGTCTTTGATCAGCTTGACGATTTTTTTCGCCTGTTCAGGCTCAATGCCCTGCTTCAGTTTGGCGTTAACGCTGTACGTCTTGCCGCTGTGTTCCATCTCTTCTGGAACCTCCAACGCACCTGCTTCGATACCGCGTTTCACCAGTTTTTCGCGCAGGATATCAAACAGTTGCTGTACCTGAAAATCTGACTCGCTGGCCACTTTGATCTGTTCGTTTTTCTCATTCAGCTCAAAGCTCGCCGGTACGTTACGAAAATCCCAGCGATTAGTCAGTTCGCGTGACGCATTCTCAACCGCGTTGCGGATTTCCTGCATATCGATTTCGGATACAATATCGAAAGATGGCATAATCAATTCTCCCTGATTTATGCGTAGGAATAGGGTTATGTGGCATGCATGATACCTGTTCTCCGCAGAGAAACAACATCCGCCCGCCTTGGCGCTTGCAGTCCCTTTCTCACGCGCCATAACACATAATTGTCAGGCAGAATGAATCAATCAAAAGATAACCGCCGCCGTCACACTGCGTGCCACGCGCATCGATAAAGGAAACTTCAGATGAAAATTACCGTGCTGGGTTGCGGCGCACTGGGTCAGCTTTGGCTTGCCGCATTACATCAGCAAGGCCACGACGTTCAGGGATGGATGCGTTTCCCCGCTCCGTACTGTGCCGTCAACGTACAAATGCTGGACGGAAAACTGTGCAATCTGATGCTGCCGACAAACGATCCCGAGCACCTGATGCAAAGCGAACTGCTGTTGGTAACCCTTAAAGCCTGGCAGGTTTCCGATGCCGTCAGCGCCTTATTACCGACTATCGCCCCGAACTGTAGCATTTTGTTGTTGCACAATGGCATGGGCACCCGGGAAGAGTTGCCGGTATTGACCCAACCGCTGTTACAAGGCGTCACGACTCACGCCGCACGACGCGATGCGACGCTGGTGGTGCACGTTGCCGGTGGAACCACGCACATTGGTGCCATTACCAGCGGCAACAGCCGTGGCGCGGTTCCTCACAGTGATAACCACTCTGCGCTTGCTGCATTGCTGCATCAGGCGCTGCCGGATGTCGCCTTGTACAATAATATTGCCGTGACGTGCTGGCGTAAACTGGCAGTAAACTGTGTGATTAATCCGTTAACAGTGCTCTATAACTGTAAAAATGGGGCGTTAAGCGCTTATCCCGAGCAAATAGACCTGCTGTGTCAGGAGATCGTGCGCGTCATGGAGCGTGAAGGCCACCCCGATTCGCTGGAGCAGGTGAAACTGTACGTGGAACAATTGATTCAGAATACCGCCAAAAACACTTCTTCCATGCTGCAAGATATCCGTGCCCAGCGTCATACCGAAATTGACTATATTACCGGCTATCTGCTGCAGCGGGCCCGGGCCCACAGCTTAACATTGCCGGAAAACAGGAGTTTATTTGAAATGATTAAGCTAAAGGAAAGCAAATATGACCGCATCGGTACTCCTCTGTCTGGCTCCTGGTAGCGAAGAAACCGAAGCCGTCACCACATTTGACCTGCTGATACGCGCTGGTATTGCTGTCACTGTAGCCAGCGTCGCCAGCGATGGCGACACAACGATAACCTATTCGCGTGGCGCAAGATTGGTGGCGGATGCACCGCTGGTTTCCGTTGCAGATAATCCGTTTGATGCCATCGTGTTACCGGGCGGTGTCAAGGGAGCAGAATGCTTCCGCGACAGCCCGTTGCTGGTGGAATGCATTCGCCAAAAGCATCAGGAAGGGAAAATTGTGGCCGCTATAGCCAAGCGACATTATTTTGATAACAATTAGCTGTATTTTTTTGCCACATATAGCCAAGCGACTTAAAAATGATTACAACAGATACCCTGATATGCGGCAAAAAAGCATAGCTGGCTGTTATCAAAATAATGTCGGTTGGCTATATGGTGGAGTATTTGCCTACATATTTGCCAGATCTTAACCCAATTGAGCATAAATGGGCACAAGCAAAAAAAGAGAGAGTGGTTGCGATACAAAGATTTTGTTCTCAGTCCATATGGTGTAATCAAAATTAAGTCGCTTGGCTATATCAGGGCATTGGCTATAATCATTTTTAAGTCGGTTGGCTATATTGATACTCATCCAGATCGCTCAGATTGGTCTTGGCATTCTGGGAGTGAATATGCTGTCCCGGTGCAATTGCCACTAACGCATGGCCGATCGGCAAGCCGTACTTCACGATCATCTCGCCCGGCGCGATGTCATAAAGCGCAAATTTGTGCCCGCGCGCCACCGGCTGCGGCAGCGTCACCGTGACGCCACCCGCGGTTACCGCCTCACCTTGCGCAACATCACGCAACGCAACGGCCACATTGTCCAGCGCATGGATTTTGATGATGCTCTGTATCGATAAATCTTCAGCCATTAACAATACCCTTCTACTGCCGCTCTCATGCCGCGATCGACGATCGCTTGCAGCTGCTGCGTAACCTGTTCTATCAATCCCGGCACCTGCGTCAGCTCCTGTTCCCAGTGATCCGCATCGCTCAGCACTGTGGTAACCAGCGCTTGCAGCGAAGTGGTGCGATCGTTGACGCCGTGCCACAGGGTGCTATAGCTAAACGACTTAATTTTGATTGCATTATTTAAATGAGCTATTCAATTGATTTTAGAGGTAAAGTGATATCTACACGGGAAGAAGAAGGGTTGAGTATCCGAGAAACAGCGAAGCAATTTCGGATTGGCCCTGCCTCTGTATTGCGTTGGATTAATCAAATAGCGTCAAAAGCATCGACCACGCGTCAGCGAAAGATCGATAAATCCGAGTTGATAAAAGATGTTGAACCATATCCAGATGCTTACCAAAAAGAACGTGCAGAGCGTTTTGGCGTTTGTCAGAAGGCCATTTGGCAAGCTCTTAAAAAGCTGGGATTGACCTATAAAAAAAACTCTATGTCATCCGAAAGCCGACGAAAGCGCCCGGCGCAAGCATTTCAACAAAAAATACAACAGTATGAAAAAAAGGCAAACCTATTGTTTTTATTGATGAAAGTGGTTTTCCACACGATACCCCACGGACTCATGGCTATTCCCCAAAAGGTCAACGGTGTTTTGGCCTGAAGAACTGGGGAGCCAAGGGAAGAACAAATGTTATCGGCGCTTTATTAGGCACGACGCTGTTTACTATCGGATTATTTGTATTAGTCGCGACTAGATCTGACACTGGACCTTGAAAGGTTGAGAGTTACCGGTTTTGATATGGGTGTCTAATCCTTAAACAAAACGCGAGGTAACTCTCATGCTTCATATGTACTAGCTCAGGACAGGAAGTGCGATCGGGGTCAGGTTGTTACCGCCCTGTCACCTTGCCCACGGTCTTATAATTCGATGGCGAAATAGTTTTTAGCGTTATCAAAACAAATGTTTTTCACCATGTCGCCCAGCAAATTGATGTCTGCTGGTGCTTCGCCGTCTTCTACCCAGCGGCCGATCATTTGGCACAGGATGCGACGGAAATACTCATGGCGAGTGTAAGACAGGAAGCTGCGGCTATCCGTCAACATGCCCACAAAGCGGCTCAGCAGGCCCAGTTGCGCCAGTTGCGTCATTTGACGCTGCATGCCGTCTTTCTGATCGTTGAACCACCAGGCAGAACCAAACTGCATTTTGCCCGGCATGCCTTCACCCTGGAAGTTACCGACCATGGTGCCCAGCACTTCGTTATCGCGCGGGTTCAGGCAGTACAGAATGGTTTTCGGCAGCAGGTTTTCTTCATTCTGCTTGCTCAGCAGGCGAGACAGTTCTTGTGCCAGCGTGCGGTCATTGATGGAGTCGAAACCAACGTCAGGCCCCAGCAGTTTAAACTGACTCAAGTTGTTGTTACGTAGCGCACCAATGTGGTACTGCTGCACCCAACCGCGACGCGCATATTCCGCACCCAACCATACCAGTACGGCAGTTTTGAACTGCGCCACTTCCACATCGCTCAGTGCAGCACCGCCCAAACGACGGGACAGAATGCCATCCAGCGTCGCTTCATCCGCTTCGGCAAACAGCACTACGTCCAGCGCGTGGTCAGAAACTTTACAGCCATGTGCGGCAAAGTGATCCAGACGCTTGGTCAGTGCGGCCTGCAAATCGCTGAAACGACGAATGTCGGTATCAGACACTTCACCCAGTTTTGCCATGTAATCGTTAAAGGTGGCCAACTCGATGTTGAAAGCCTTGTCAGGACGCCAGCTCGGCAGCACTTTGACGTTGAAGCTACCATCAGCGGCGATGGCTTTGTGATGACGCAGATCGTCAATCGGGTCGTCGGTGGTACCGACCATTTTCACGTTCATCTGCTGCATGATGCCGCGCGCGCTAAATTCATCACGCTCCAGCAAAGCATTGCAGCGATCCCAAATTTCTTTCGCAGTACCCGGTGCTAACAGCGTACCTGTTACACCAAACGGGCGGCGCAGTTCGAGATGCGTCCAGTGGTACAACGGGTTACCAATGGTATGCGGCACGGTTTCTGCCCAGGCGGAGAATTTCTCCCAATCGCTGGCATCACCCGTACAAAGACGCTCCGGCACGCCGTTAGTACGCATAGCACGCCATTTGTAGTGATCACCTTTCAACCAGATGTCATACAAGTTTTTAAAGCGGTAGTTTTCTGCAATCTGTTCAGGCGGCAAGTGGCAATGGTAATCAAAAATAGGCTGGTCAGCCGCATAGTCATGATACAAACGACGAGCAAATTCGCTGTCTAACAGAAAATCTTCGCTAAGAAACTGGGACATACTCTTCTTCCTCTCTTCCTCTCTTCCTCTCTTCCTCTCTTCCTCTCTTCCTCTCTTCCTCTCTTCCTCTCTTCCTCTCTTCCTCTCTTCCTCTCTTCCTCACCGTACCGTGCGCTCAGGCACAACGTTGGCCTTTGTTGAAAGATATCACACCAATTATGATGGATATCTCATATCATTAGTGAGGTCATGATCGCAAAAATTCACATGCCTAGCAAATTGGTCAGGACACCGCGCAGCAAGCTCTCAACACAGGCCGATATCGAACAAATTTTAGCTATTCCGCATAAATATAATGGTTTTGTGATGTCACTCAACTTTTAAAGCTGTATGACAAATTATTGTAGCGCCGTCTTGAACCGGGATTCAATCTCTATTCCATTCCCAAGAGAAAAAATCCTGGTCCAAATCAAAAGCAGGTTTCAAGAGAGCAAAAGGCGAGCAAAGCGTCCTTATCGATGCGCCTTGCCACCTTCCTAAAAGTAAGCTCAATGACGCCACAAACATGCTCCGTTACTGAAACCCTGCGATTGCGCCCTTCTGGGAGGTGCGCTAGCCAACCTTGTTGGCTAAACACAACACCGGTTGTTAGCTCAGCTAGCGGCACGGTGTTATTTTTTTGACTCGGAGAGAAAACACAAATGCGTAAAATCAAAGGGCTACGTTGGTACATGATTGGGCTGGTGACCATTGGCACCGTGCTCGGTTACCTGACACGTAATGCTATCGCCGTTGCCGCCCCGACGTTGCAAGATCAGTTACATATCACGACACAGCAATACTCCTACATCATTGCTGCCTATTCTGCCTGTTATACCGTTATGCAACCCATCGCCGGTTACGTACTGGACCTGTTGGGTACCAAAGTCGGCTATGCCATGTTCGCCATCCTGTGGGCCATTTTCTGCGCCAGTACCGCAATGGCAAACAGCTGGCAAGGTCTGGCCATTTCACGTGGTCTGGTCGGCATGGCAGAAGCTGCCATGATCCCTGCGGGCCTGAAGGCGAGCAGTGAATGGTTCCCCGCCAAGGAGCGCTCCGTTGCCGTGGGTTACTTCAACGTTGGTTCTTCAATCGGCGCCATGATCGCACCGCCTTTGGTGGTTTGGGCCATCGTGATGCACAGCTGGGAAATGGCCTTTATCATCACCGGTGCCTTAAGCATGGTGTGGGCACTGTGCTGGCTGGCGTTTTATAACCATCCGAAAGACCAGAAAAAACTGACCGATGAGGAACGCGATTACATCCTGAACGGTCAGGAATCTCAGCATCAGGCGGATAACGGTAAGAAAATGTCCACCTGGCAGATCGTGCGTAACCGCCAGTTCTGGGGCATCGCGTTACCGCGTTTCCTGGCTGAACCGGCATGGGGCACCATCAATGCTTGGATCCCTCTGTTCATGTTCAAAGTCTACGGCTTTAACCTGAAAGAAATTGCCATGTTCGCTTGGCTGCCGATGCTGTTTGCTGACTTGGGCTGCGTGCTGGGTGGTTACATGCCCATGCTGTTCCAGAAATATTTCAAAGTGAACCTGATCGTTTCGCGCAAAATGGTAGTAACGCTGGGTGCAGTGTTGATGATTGGCCCAGGGATTATCGGCCTGTTCACCAGCCCTTATGTTGCCATCGCGCTGCTGTGCGTCGGTGGGTTTGCGCACCAGTCACTGTCTGGCGCTTTGATCACGCTCTCTTCTGACGTGTTCGGTCGTAACGAAGTGGCTACCGCCAACGGGTTGACCGGCGGTGCAGGCTGGCTGGCAAGCACCCTGTTCGCTCTGGTGGTTGGCGCATTGGCAGACACCATCGGCTTCGGCCCGCTGTTCGCGGTGTTGGCAGCCTTTGACGTGCTGGGTGCCATTCTGATTTGGGTCATTCTCCAAGACCGTCCTGTGGTGCAAGCAGAACAACCGGCAACGCTCGAGACGGCACAGCAGCATTAATCACTGTCTACCTCACGGCTAAACCGGCCTCAACGCCCGATAACCCCGGTTATCGGGCGTTTTTATTGCGAGCTGATAATGCATAACGGTGACCTTGATGTTGGTCGGCCTCACGAATAAGTGGTATAATAAATCTTGACGCGATGGTTTTCTCAGCTTTTTTTCGCCCCTGTGGTGAGGTTGCGGCGCAGGAAAGTCGCAGGGAAAGGTTCCCCATTTACGGACCGTCATCTATTAAAGAGCAAAGATATGGCACTCACTGAGCCCCGTCGACTATACCAACAGTTAGCCGCAGAACTTAAGCAGCGCATCGAAAGTGGCGTTTATCTTGTTGGTGAGAAGTTACCCGCCGAACGCTACATTTCAGAAGAGATGAACGTCAGCCGCACCGTCGTGCGCGAGGCGATCATCATGCTGGCAGTGGAAGGCTACGTCGAGGTACGGAAAGGTTCAGGCATTCATGTCATTTCCAATCAGCAAAGCCATCGCGTGCCCAGCGGCGAGGATATCGAGTTTGTCACCGCCGGGCCGTTTGAGCTGTTGCAGGCACGCCAGTTAATTGAAAGTAATATTGCCGAATTTGCGGCGACACAAGTGACGCGTCAAGACATTGTCCGGTTGATGGAGATCCAGGAATATGCGCGTCAGGAAGATCGTTTCCGTGATTCCGAGTGGGATCTGAAGTTTCACATTCAGGTGGCACTGGCGACACAGAACTCGGCCATGGCCACTATCGTGGAAAAAATGTGGAGCCAGCGTATCCACAACCCCTACTGGCTCAAACTGCACGAACACATTGACGAACGCTCGATCGAAAGCTGGTGCGAAGAGCACGATCAAATCCTTAACGCGCTGATTCGCAAAGATCCCTACGCCGCCAAGCTAGCGATGTGGCAGCATCTGGAAAACACCAAGCAAATGCTGTTTCGCGCCACCACCGATGACTTTGAATTCAACGTTGACCGCTATATGTTTGCCAAAAATCCCGTCGTGCATCTTGAGCCAATCACCGTGCACAAATCCTGAGCACCCGAACAAAAAAACCTGCCACCTCTGTCACTTAACAGAGGGCAAAACGTCTGAAAACACCTGTTTGTGTCAAAAAATGTAAAATCGGCCGCAAAAAAACCTTTTCTGTCAAACAGCAGCGATAAATCTCACATTTTCCTGCGATAATTCCCTATCTCAACCTTTAGGCTTTTGTTACAGTTAGAAGCGCTTTTTAACTCTTAATCCGGTATTTTCTGCGTTACTGCCGACAAAACGCGGCTTTGTTGAATAAATCAGAACTTGTAACGACTGCGCCCCATACGGGTCGATTGTTACGTGATGCGAATACTGTTCGGCATTCCTAATAGCGTGATCAGGTTAAGCGCTTTGACCATGGCTTCACCCACCTGACCATCGTAGTCTCTCAGACTTAGATGACCACCCAGAAGCCTTTTGAACCGGAACATGGCCGTTTCAGCCACTGAGCGCCGGTGATAGCCCACTTTCTTTTTCCAGATATCGTTACTACCGCTAATGCGCTGATTTGCAACAGCGTGGTTACGCTCGTGGTAGCGATCTTGCCAATATTGCGCCCCCCTTCATGGCGGGATAAGCGGCCTTATTTTCTTCCTCACCAGAGCATCATAGCAGTAAACTGTATCCTAAGCGCCGTCAGCCGATGCCTCTCTGATTTTCCGGTGGCTCTGGTTTATCAGCGCCGGTAGAGCTTGGGCATCAGTCGTACCACTGAGCGACAAATCCGCACAGATAATCTCATGCGTCACACTGTCTACTGCCAGGTGCAGCTTACGCCATACCCTGCGTCTGTCGGCACCATGCTGCCGGACTTTCCATTCGCCTTCGCCAAAGACCTTCAGGCCGGTTCCATCAATGACCAGATGTGAGATTTCACCACGGGTTGGCGTTTTTATGCTGATGTTCACTGTCTTTGCTCGCTTGCTGAGCAGCGAATAGTCTGGACAATGGAGCGACAATTTAATCAGTTTAAAAATCGAGTCACCAAAGCCCTGTAAAGCCCTCAATGAAAGGCCAAACACACGTTTCATCATCAGGACTGTGGTGATGGCCATATCTGAGTAGTGAAGCGGTCGTCCACGCTGTTCAGTAGTGTTTTTTCCATCCATGCAGCAATGGCTGATTCATCTAGCCATACGGTTATATAGCCAAACGACTTAAAAATGATTACAGCCAATGCCCTGATATGTGGCAAAAAATACAGCTAATTGTTATCAAAATAATGTCGCTTGGCTATACTACCCGGGTATTCCCCAGCCACTTCCCTTGAATATAGCTCACCCAGCAGCCAAGGCTGGAGGCGGTGGTCAGCAATGCGATAGTGAATGCATAATTCATCGTGCCTTTGGCAACCAGCACGCCGACCAATACCAGCAGACTGTCTCCAGGCAGAAAGGCCGCGGGTAACAGACCATTTTCCAGAAACAGGATCATGAACAGAATAAAATAGAGCGTCCAAACCAGTTTGGGGTCAGCAAGAATATCGAAATTTTGGTGCCAAAGCGCATTAACAAGTTCTTTAATTAATTCCATTCGGTATTCCTAACACAACAGCATGCTACGTGGCCCATCGGCGATGAAATACACCAACTGCAAGGGTCATTATGTACACCGGCTCGCCATAGTGAGCGCTGTTAGAGTAGAACATACCGATGTTCACATATATCCACTTAATCCATTTTGCCCGACGAGCCTGCATTGTTGCGTTTTGGGGCTTTGTTGAATAAATAGAACTTTTGGGTAATCATCGGAGCAGATCAACACAGTTGTTTCAAAATCAGCTCTCCATGGCAAAACAAAATTTTAAAATCACCAACTGGCCCTCTTATAACAAGGCCCTCAAGCAGCGCGGTTCTATAGCCAAGCAACATTATTTTGATAACAATTAGCTGTATTTTTTTGCCACATATCAGGGCATTGGCTGTAATCATTTTTAAGTCGGTTGGCTATAACGCGGCTGTCCTACCGGACTTTCAGAACGATACAGTCAAGGTAAACAATGGGATAAACCGCATCCAGGGGGCGATTTTGCCATTCAACAACCTGCTCCATAACGGCATCGGTGAACTTCGATACTAGGGCGGGTGAAACATCAGCGTCATACAGCTCTTTGAACGCAGCGGCAATTTCGCGGGTGGTCATCCCTTTGGCATACAACGATAAAATCTGGTTATCCATCCCGGTGAGCCGGGTCTGGTTCTTCTTCAGCAGTTGCGGTTCAAAGGAACCATCACGATCACGTGGTGTACGCAGTTCCAGCGAACCATCGCCGGTGGTAACAGTCTTTGTGAAGTAGGCATTGCGCGTGTTATAACTAAACGACTTAATTTTGATTACATTATTTAAATGAGCTATTCAATTGATTTTAGACGTAAAGTGATATCTACACGGGAAGAAGAAGGGTTGAGTATCCGAGAAACAGCGAAGCAATTTCGGATTGGCCCTGCCTCTGTATCGCGTTGGATTAATCAAATAGCGTCAAAAGCATCGACCACGCGTCAGCGAAAGAGCGATAAATCCGAGTTGATAAAAGATGTTGAACCATATCCAGATGCTTACCAAAAAGAACGTGCAGAGCGTTTTGGCGTTTGTCAGAAGGCCATTTGGCAAGCTCTTAAAAAGCTGGGATTGACCTATAAAAAAACGCTACGTCATCCGAAAGTCGACGAAAGCGTCCGGCAAGCATTTCAACAAAAAATACAACAGTATGAAAAAGAAGGTAAACCTATTGTTTTCATTGATGAAAGTGGTTTTCCACACGATACCCCACGGACTCACGGCTATTCCCCAAAAGGTCAACGGTGTTTTGGCCTGAAGAACGGGGGAGCCAAGGGAAGAACAAATGTTATCGGCGCGTTATTAGGCACAACGCTGTTTGCTATCGGATTATTTGATATCAATATTAACAGCGATGTTTTCTATTCCTGGGTCACACAAGTCCTTATCCCAGTACTCCCTAAAAACAGTGTAATCGTGATGGACAATGTAACTTTTCACAAAAAACATAATATTCAACAAGTCATCATCGATGTAGGGTATATGGTGGAGTATTTGCCTACATATTCGCCAGACCTTAACCCCATTGAGCATAAATGGGCACAAGCAAAAAGCAAAAAAAGAGAGAGTGGTTGCGATACAGAGATTTTGTTCTCAGTCAATATGGTGTAATCAAAATTAAGTCGCTTTGCTATATCCATAAAACGCGTGACAAGAATCACGCCCGCAGGCTGACCGCCATCCTGATGTTGCACCGGGGCGAGCGCGTGAGTGATGTCGCCAGAATGCTTTGCTGCGCCCGTTCACGCCTAGGAATTTCAAAGATCCTGATGCCGCATGAAATAGGGATCGCAGACGGTAAAATTTGCTGTTTTTTTAGTAGATTAAGGGAGTATAGCCAACCGACTTAAAAATGATTACAGCCAATGCCCTGATATGTGGCAAAAAAATACAGCTAATTGTTATCAAAATAATGTCGCTTGGCTATAGTTCCAGATTTGGACTGGGGCTTCTCATGCCCGAGGTGATGGGTCATTTCAGCATTAAGGGCAGCTTCAACACAGATCTTTTTCAGCAGGCGATCAAACTGGTTGAGAGCGTCAGGGGTTTTGAGATTTTTGGCCAGCCCGTTAGCCAGAGCCTGTAACTGTTTTTCGTCCATAAAGTAACCTGCTTTTGATGTTGGATTGAACATATCAAAATCAGGCAATTACACAATCTCGTGTACAGGCTCTAGGGATTGGCTACTTTGGCTAGTATCGGTTGGTGGATAGGTTGCTACATTGTCCCTAGTGTTTCAATGCATGAAAGATTTTTTCTGCCAATGCATGCGAAATTCTTGGCACATTCGCAATATCATCAATGCTTGCATTTAACAGTGGCTGCATTCCCCCCAAGTATTTCAGCAACATTTGCCGACGTTTTGGCCCAACCCCTTCAATCAGTTCCAGCGAACTGGTGTTTTTTACTTTTGCCCGCTTCTTTCGGTGCCCGGCGATAGCGTGGTCGTGTGAATCATCGCGAATATGCTGAATAACGTGCAGCGCTGGCGAATCCGCCGGTAAGGCGATCCCTTCCCCGGTCGCTTCGAAAAACAGCGTTTCTAACCCCGCCTTGCGCTCTGTCCCCTTGGCGATGCCGAGCAGCAGCGGTTTGCGTTTATCCCACGGCACTTCCAGTTCATCGAACACCTCGAGCGCCTGCCCCAATTGGCCCTTTCCGCCATCAATAACAATCACGTCAGGAATTTTGCTCTCTTCCAAGGCTTTACCATAGCGACGTTTCAGAACCTGGTTCATGGCCGCGTAGTCATCCCCTGGCGTGATGCCACTGATGTTGTAACGACGATACTCCGAACGCAGCGGCCCATTGGCATCAAACACCACACAGGACGCCACTGTCTGCTCCCCCATGGTATGGCTGATATCAAAACACTCCATACGCGTGATGTTTTCCAGATGAAGCACCTCAGCCAACGCCTTTAAACGCTGGTGGATAGTGGATTGCTGCGAAAGCTTGGTTACTAATGCCGTGGAGGCATTGGTGCGCGCCAGTTTCAAATAACGGGCACGATCACCGCGTGGTTTGGTTTGGATATGAATACGTCGCCCCGCGACCTCAGACAGTGATTCCGCCAATACCTCTTTCTCTGGCAACGCAAAATCCAACAATATTTCGCTCGGCAGCGTGCGCGACAAACTGCCTTGCAGATAGAACTGTCCGACAAACGTCTGTACCACTTCCGCCAGCTCGGTTCCGGCCGGTACTTTGGGGAAATAGCTGCGGCTCCCCAGCACTTTGCCTTGACGAATAAAGAGCACATGCACACAGGCCATACCGGCATCGAAGGAAACGCCAATCACGTCCAGATCTTCGCCATCACCCGAAACAAATTGTTTTTCGGTGACGCGGCGCACCGCCTGAATTTGATCGCGTATACGTGCCGCTTCTTCGAAATCCAACTGACGGCTGGCCGCTTCCATACGCGCGACCAGTTGATTGAGCACCTGCTGATCTTTGCCTGAAAGAAAAAGCCGCACATATTCTACCTGCTGACTGTAGCCTTCTTCACTGACCAACCCCGCGACACAGGGGCCAAGGCAGCGCCCAATCTGATACTGAAGACATGGCCGCGAGCGATTTCGATACACACTGTTTTCGCACTGGCGAATAGGAAAAAGCTTTTGCAGCAATACCAGCGTTTCATGCACGGCATTGCCGTTTGGAAAGGGGCCAAAATATTCCCCTTTGGCGTGCTTGGCACCGCGATGGACGGCTAATCGCGGGTGAGTATCGCCACTGAGAAAGATCATAGGATACGATTTATCATCACGCAGCAATACGTTATAGCGCGGCTGATAGAGCTTGATGTAGTTGTGTTCAAGCAGCAGCGCTTCGGTTTCTGTATGGGTGATGGTGACATCAATCTGATGAATAGCCTTCACCAGCGCTTCCGTCTTACGGCTAGCAACGTTGCTGCGAAAATAGCTTGCGAGGCGCTTTTTTAGATCTTTTGCTTTCCCGACATAGATGACCGTGTTGCTCTCATCGTACATACGGTATACACCAGGCTGGCTGGTGACAGTTTTTAAAAACGCGGGGGAATCGAAATGTTCACTCACTGCTTAACCTTCGCGAGTTATTAGCAAATCTGGTGGATGGCGATCAGGCTACGTTCCGCTCTGATGCTTCGTGAATCTGTTCTCCATCCTTAAATTGGACGTTGCTTACAACCAGGGTCAGCAGGTCAAATCCTCTTAGTCGGTTCCAGCTTTTCTGAGCTGACTGGAGCAGCTTAAATACCATTGACAGGGTTGTTTCTCTCGAACCACCGTTCTTCGCGCGTCTGCTTCGTAGCCTCACAGTCGCAAAAGCCGATTCAATCGGATTTGTCGTTCTTATTGACGCCCAGTGCTCTAACGGGAAGTCGTAGAATGCCAGCAGTTCTTCTCGAGCTTTCTCCAGCTTCTTCATCGCTGCAGGATACTTCGCTGAAAACCTTGCCAACAAAACATCAAAGGCTTCATTAGCGGCATCGCTGCTCTTTGCTAGCCAAACCTCCCGCAGCTCAGCCTTAACTTTCGGTTGCATGGCTTTGAGGAGTGAAGCCAACACATTAGCGGTTTTGTGCACCCAACAGCGTTGGTGCTGCGTGTCCGGGAATATCTTTGCCATTGCATTCCAAAAACCAAGGGCACCGTCTCCCGTAGCCAGCTTGGGAGATACGGTTAGGCCACGTGCTCGCAGGCCATTAAGAAGTTCGGCCCAGTTTGCTTCTGACTCTCGATAACCATCTTCGACCGCAACCAGCTCCTTACGTCCATGCTCAGTGACGCCGATAATGACCAGCAGGCAAAGGCGATCATCTTGCCTGACATGGCTGTATATGCCATCGGCCCAGAAATAAACGTAGCACGTATCGCTTAAATCACGCAGGCACCATTGCCTGTGCTCTTCAAGCCATTGCTGTTTCAGTCTGCTGATGGTACTGGCAGAGAGGGCATTAGCTTTTTCACCGAGCAGCGCCCTCAGGGCTTCGTGAAAATCACCGGTGGATATGCCTCGCAGGTACAGCCATGGTAGCAACTCTTCGACGCTTTTTGCACGTTTCAGATAAGGCGGCAACAACGCGCTGTTGAAGCATATTCCGTTGCCGCTGCGCTCCCTGACCTTAAGCACTTTAATTTCAACATCCCCAATACCCGTCTATGGTTCGCTGTGGCAAATAGCCGTTACGAACGACAGCATGACGCCCGTTGTCAAGGCGGCGTTCAGCATGTGCAGCATGGCTTCGAGCTCAACCTCAACGGCGGCAGCTATCAGCTGCCTGGCACCATTACGAATGAGTTCATGCAAGGGATCACCGGCAATATCTGGTTCTGCGGAGACCTGTAGGGTAGACTTTTTCATGGGGTATCATCTCTCTGTTGTTGAAATCATCCACGAAATCAATCAGCAGGATACACCACCCTCCCCGAAACCCCGTACACCAGAAATGAGCATAACTCAACCTTCGCTCACTGCCTGTTATTCACTGCTCATGGACGGCTCCGCGTTAAACAATCCGTGGCGGATAGCCAAATGTGTCAACTCAACATCACCACTCACATTCAGTTTGCTAAACATGCGGTAACGGTAACTGTTTACGGTTTTCGGACTCAGGTTTAACCGTTCGGAAATTTCTGTGACCTTTTGCCCCTGAGTGATCATCATCATAATTTGTAATTCACGTTCAGACAAACACGCCAACGGGGTTTCGGTGTGCGGAGCCAATTGACTCAATGCCATACGTTGTGCAATATCAGAAGCAATGTAACGACTGCCCGCATGCACCGCGCGAATGGCACAAATCACTTCCTGCGGCGCTGCCCCCTTACTGAGGTAACCCGCAGCGCCAGCTTGCATGACTTTAGCAGGTAATGGATTCTCGGTGTAAATGGTTAGCATGATAATTTTAATTGCAGGCGCAAAACGCGCTATCTTGCGCGTGGCTTCCAGCCCGCCGATCCCAGGCATGTTCATGTCCATCAAGACGACATCAACGGGATGCTGACGGCACCACTTAACCGCATCTTCACCACAGTGCGCCTCGCCAACCACCTTTAACCCTTTGGTGTCGTCGAGAATGTGCCTTATCCCTGTTCGCACCAGTTCATGGTCATCTACAAGAAAAACGCTAATCAAAAATTATTCTCCGAAAAGGGTGTAACGCTGAACACCACGCAACCGCAGATGGAAGCGACAATTTTTTGAGAAAATTATAAAACAGCGACATTTCACACTTACATGCTAAATAATTCACGCTGCAGGGCAGCAACAAACGAGAAAAAACGTTTGTTACACATTCGAGCACCTCTGCACTTGGCCGAAAGGTGAACGTCAGAAACAAAGTTCATTAATCCTGACACTTTCTAAAGTCAGTGATTGGAAGCAACAAACGTAGCGACCGCGCGTGCAACGTGAAGTATGACGGGTATATCGACGTATATAGCAACAATAACACAGTGTCGCTGAATCAGAGCAACAAAATACCTAAAACATCATGATACACATCAGTCACAGCCATGCCACATAAATTTGATGTTACCGCGGTAAGAGATTGGTTTTATTCGTTATTCAGTGGATTGAGCACGCCGTGTTCATTGGCTTGGTATTGGACTCTTGCTATACATGGCAATAAAAAATCGCACATGTGTTAATTTAAACAGCTTTTACATTTTCTTTTCATCGCGCTGTCATTCCTTATTCTCAACTAGATGTCGATAAGATGACAGATACAATTGAAATGAAAGGTATCACTCGCAACATTCACAATACATAATGCGAGCCTTGGTAGTTAAAAAAGATAAAAAAGTTGCATTACGAACAGAAAAACATCATTACCTCCTTGGCTTAATCAATCCGACACCACCGCGTAACGCACTGTGTTATACTCACGCGCATTCTAATGCCCCACTGCGAGAATGAGCCATCATGCTCAGTACAGAATAAGGCGTTCCATAATATTGTGCTTGTTAAGGAGAGCGCATGAGCAACGTAGATTTTTCTACTGGCAAATGGCTTTGTTGAATAAACATATTTTATGCTGCACCCCCGGTGAAACGACAGATCCTCGCAACGCAAAATCATGCAGTTAGGCCTCATAAGAAAACTGTAAACCTGAGGTGACAAGCATTTTCTACCAAAACTGGCTTGGCAAAACAGCATGACTCACTATTATTCAACAAAGCCGGGCACAAGCAAAAAGCAAAAAAAGAGAGAGTGGTTGCGATACAAAGATTTTGTTCTCAGTCCATATGGTGTAATCAAAATTAAGTCGCTTGGCTATAGAGAATGGCGGATTTTTCAGCAACGGATTTGCCGTTGCTTTCAACGGTGGTCAACCGCCGTAGTAAGCGGTTAGCTAACTTGGTGAGCTCTGTGCTCCTGTGGATGTTGTTTGTTAAAATGCGCACCTAGTGGCAATTTATAGTCAACCGACTTAAAAATGATTACAACAGATGCCCTGATATGCGGCAAAAAAGCATAGCTGGCTGTTATCAAAATAATGTCGGTTGGCTATATGTGACAGCTTCATGTTATACTTGCGTCAGATTTGCGTATTTTTTATTCTTTGGTCAGGCCAATTTTGCGTCATCGTTGTTTGTCAAGGAAAAACAATAAGATGCGATTATATCAAGACATCGGTAACAAGATTCGGAAAGATATTCTGGATGGCAAATATCAGGTGGGTGATCGTCTTCCTTCCGAGCGTGATATCGCAGAAAGTTTTTCCGTTAGCCGCAGTGTGGTGCGCGAAGCCTTGATCATTCTGGAGCTAGAGAAACTGATTGAAGTGCGTAAAGGCTCCGGCGTGTATGTGATTCAGATTCCAACCGAAGATAAGAACCGCAATGCAAACAGCGGTTACGGTCCGTTTGAACTGATGCAGGCGCGTCAGCTGCTGGAGAGCGAAGTGGCAGCCTTTGCAGCGATGCAGGCGACCAAGACCGATATTCTCAAGATGAAGCAGGCTATCGATCAGGAGCGTCAGGCGCTGGATAACGGCAGCGTAGACGAGAGCGCGGACGAGCTGTTTCACTGTTTGCTGGCGCAATCAACGCAAAACAGCGTACTGGCCAATATGGTTTATGAAGTGTGGCAGGCGCGTAAACGCAGCTCCATGTGGCGCGGTTTGCACTCGCACACGGTAGATTTCAGCTACCAGCGTCAGCTGCTGGATGACCACCAGCGTATTCTGCGCGCGGTGACCCGCCGCGATGCCAAACAGGCGCGTCAGGAGATGTGGCAGCATCTGGAAAATGTGAAGCATAAACTGCTGGAAATTTCGGATGTTGACGATCCGACGTTCGACGGTTATCTGTTTGAATCGGTGCCTGCGCCGCAGGAAACGTAATCACAAAAGCTCCTGCGTCTCCTGCAAGAGATTCCCATGCTCTTGCAGGTTACACGCGTTTCTTCTGTTCGTTGTCCCCGGCCGGTGCCGGCGACAACGAGGGGATGTTACAGTGTTGATACCGCCGCTTTTGCACCTTTCTCACTCAGCAGCAGATACGCTTTGGTCACGCGGCATACAACCTCTTCATTCTTCGCCAGATCGTCGCCGAAGATAGCCGTTAACCCTAACAGGGCCTGCACGCGTGCTGCACCGTCTTGTGTCGCATCGACGACAGCGCGCAGTTGTGTTGCCATCGGATCACGTACGTCGATGGTTTGACCGGCGTCATCCACGCCGCCCACATAGCGCATCCAACTGGCGATGCCCAGCGTCAGGCAGCTGTAATCACTGCCGTTTTGCAGGTGCCAGCGCACGGATTCCACCATACGCTGCGGCAGCTTCTGCGTGCCGTCCATGGCGATTTGCCAGGTGTGGTGTTTCAGCGCCGGGTTGGTGAAACGGGCAATCAACTGTGCGGCATAGCCTGGTAAATCTTCGTTAACGTGCAGCGTCGGTGCCTGTTCTTCCAGCATCAAGCGTTGAGTCGCACGACGGTAATGGGCATCCGCCATACAGTCATTAATATGTTCGTAACCGGCCAGATACCCAAGATAAGCCAGGAAGGAGTGGCTACCGTTGAGCATGCGCAGCTTCATCTCTTCGAACGGCAGAACGTCATCCACCAGCTGTGCGCCAGCCACTTCCCATTGTGGGCGCCCCGCAACAAAGTTGTCTTCCACCACCCATTGAATGAAGGGTTCGCAAGCGATGCCTACAGGATCGGTGATGCCAATGGCCTGCTCCACTTCAGCCAGCGTTTCCGGCGTGGCGGCAGGTACGATGCGGTCCACCATGGTGTTGGGGAAAGTGACATTGGCCGCGATCCATTCCGCCAGCTCTGGGCTGCGCAGCTGTGCCAGCTCCAGCACCGCGCGTTTCACCACGTTGCCGTTTTCCGGCATGTTATCGCAAGAAAGCACGGTAAACGGTTTCAGACCACGCTCACGACGCACACGCAGTGCTTCTACCAGCAGACCCGGTGCAGAAGCAGGCGCGGTCGGCAATTCCAAATCTTGCTTGATCAGCGGGTTATTGATGTCTACGCTGCCGCTGGTACGATCGATGCAGTAGCCTTTCTCGGTAACCGTCAAGGAAACAATGTTAACTTGTGGCTCTGCCAGTTTTTCCACCACGGCGTAGATACCTTCCAGACGTGCATGCAGCGATTCGTGGACCGAACCGATAACGATGGCCTGACTGCCTTCTGCCTCTTTTTCCAGCACGGTATAGCGGTGGTCCTGCTCACGCAGTTGGCTAATCAGCCTTTCACCGCCAAACAAGATCACTTCACAGTATCCCCAGTCACCGCCTTGCTGACTCAGAACGCGGTCGGTAAGCAGTGCCTGATGCGCACGGTGAAACGCCCCAAAGCCGATGTGCACCATGCGGCTTGTGAGTGCATTACGATCGTACTGGGGTTGGAGTACGGCCTCTGGTAGCGGTGTGTTGGCAAGGGTGGCGTAATGCGTTGCGGTGGTCGACGTTGTCATAACAATATCCCTGAGTACGGTAGGCCATCATGCGCTAGCGCGTTCACTCGCCCTTGACGGTGGAGATTATAGAAGAGCAAGGTGAAAATTGGCCTGACCAAATAATGTAAAAAGACGCTTTGGTATAAAGTTTCACGACAAAATTGTACTTGTTTCCACGTAAAAAGCCAATTTATTTGTCCAAAAAGCATTATTTTGGTGATATTGGTCAACCTATTTTGTTTTCTTGTTGGTGCTTTTCACTGGCTGGTGTAGGCTGTCATTGGAATGATAAACAAAATTGGTCGGCCTGTTTACCGCTTTGGTTGATGAGATTGATGACCTATCGTCCCGTAGCGATTGCCGTGGACCGGGAACAGCGCAAGCGATGATTTTACAAGTTATTGATTAAGGGTAATAAAGATGGAACAAACTTGGCGTTGGTATGGCCCGAACGATCCTGTCTCTCTGGACGATGTCCGTCAGGCTGGGGCGACGGGTGTGGTGACCGCGTTGCACCACATTGCGAATGGCGAAGTCTGGGCAGTTGAAGAGATCGAAAAGCGTAAAGCCGAATTGAAAGCCAAAGGTCTGGTGTGGTCGGTGGTCGAGAGTGTACCGATCCATGAAGATATCAAAACGCAAACCGGTCGCTATCAGCACTATATTGCTAACTACCAGCAGTCACTGCGCAATCTGGCGCAGTGCGGCATCGACACCGTGTGCTACAACTTTATGCCGATTCTGGACTGGACGCGTACCGACCTGGAATACCAACTGCCGGACGGCTCCAAAGCGCTGCGCTTTGATCAAATCGCTTTTGCGGCGTTTGAATTGCATATTCTCAAACGTGAGGGTGCAAAGAACGATTACACCGAAGAAGAGCAGGTGCAGGCCGCCGCTTACTTTGAAGCCATGACCGAAGCGGATATCGCGCGTTTGACCGGCAATATCATCGCCGGTCTGCCTGGGGCGGAAGAAGGTTATACTCTCGAGCAGTTCCGTGCGCGTCTGGCGGAATATGACGGCATTGACCATAGCAAGCTGCGTGAACACCTTGGCTACTTCCTTAAGCAAATCGTGCCGGTTGCCGAAGAAGCAGGTATCCGCATGGCGATCCACCCGGACGATCCGCCGCGTCCGATTCTGGGGTTGCCACGCGTGGTGTCCACCATTGAAGATATGCAATGGATGAAGGATACCGTGGATACTATCCACAACGGTTTCACCATGTGCACCGGCTCTTACGGTGTGCGTGCGGATAACGATCTGGTCAAGATGATCGAAACCTTTGGCGATCGCATCCACTTCACCCACCTGCGTGCGACCTGTCGCGAGCAGAACCCGAAAACCTTCCACGAAGCGGCGCATCTGGGCGGCGACGTGAATATGCTGGCAGTGGTGAAAGCGATACTGACGGAAGAATCACGCCGTAAAGCGGCGGGCGATCTGCGTCCGATTCCGATGCGTCCTGACCACGGTCACCAGATGCTCGACGATCTGAAGAAGAAAACCAATCCCGGTTATTCGGCTATTGGCCGTCTGAAAGGGCTGGCGGAAGTGCGCGGCGTAGAGCTGGCGCTCAAGCAAGTATTCTTCCCTGAACTGCTGTAATACTGCAGCTTCACGTAGCAATACGCTCAAGAGGCGCTAGCGTTCACGCAGCGCCTCATTCACTTTATTCAGTGGCTTGATTAAGTAATAGAGTACGCTTTTTTGCCCGGTTTTAATCTCCACATTGGCCATCATGCCGGGAACAATGGCAAACCGGTCGCCGTTTTTATTGGTCAACCCACTCTCCAGCGTGCGCACATAAACCCAGTAATAATATAGCCAAGCGACTTAATTTTGATTACACCATATGGACTGAGAACAAAATCTCTGTATCGCAACCACTCTCTCTTTTTTTGCTTTTTGCTTGTGCCCATTTATGCTCAATGGGGTTAAGATCTGGCGAATATGTAGGCAAATACTCCACCATATACCCTGCATCGATGATGACTTGTTGAATATTATGTTTTTTGTGAAAAGTTGCATTGTCCATCACGATTACCCTGTTTTTAGGGAGTACTGGGATAAGGACTTGTGTGACCCAGGAATAGAAAACATCGCTGTTAATATTGATATCAAATAATCCGATAGCAAACAGCGTTGTGCCTAATAACGCGCCGATAACATTTGTTCTTCCCTTGGCTCCCCAGTTCTTCAGGCCAAAACACCGTTGACCTTTTGGGGAATAGCCATGAGTCCGTGGGGTATCGTGTGGAAAACCACTTTCATCAATAAAAACAATAGGTTTGCCTTTTTTTCATACTGTTGTATTTTTTGTTGAAATGCTTGCCGGGCGCTTTCGTCGGCTTTCGGATGACGTAGCGTTTTTTTATAGGTCAATCCCAGCTTTTTAAGAGCTTGCCAAATGGCCTTCTGACAAACGCCAAAACGCTCTGCACGTTCTTTTTGGTAAGCATCTGGATATGGTTCAACATCTTTTATCAACTCGGATTTATCGATCTTTCGCTGAGGCGTGGTCGATGCTTTTGACGCTATTTGATTAATCCAACGCGATACAGAGGCAGGGGCAATCCGAAATTGCTTCGCTGTTTCTCGGATACTCAACCCTTCTTCTTCCCGTGTAGATACCACTTTACGTCTAAAATCAATTAAATAGCTCATTTAAATAATGTAATCAAAATTAAGTTGTTTAGCTATACTGATCGCGCCGTACTTCATCTTGCAACGTATCTGGTGAAACGCTTTCTACTTCGCCGTTGAGATCGCCATATAGCCAACCGACTTAAAAATGATTACAGCCAATGCCCTGATATGTGGCAAAAAAATACAGCTAATTGTTATCAAAATAATGTCGCTTGGCTATATCACTTTACGTCTAAAATTAATTGAATAGCTCATTTAAATAATGTGATCAAAATTAAGTCGTTTAGCTATACTGGTCAGGAAAATCGTTGGATAAAGAGAAGCCGTAACCTGTCTACCCACCCGCGCGCGAAAGCGCGTGGGTGGGTATGTTAAATAAATAAAAAAATCATTTGCACGCTGGTTAACAAGACCCTATTCAGGAATTTCGCGCTTTTTTTACTCGCCCCGCACGGCATCTGCTTTTGTCATATTTTGTCACACTTAAAATGTGACGCACTTCAGATAATTATTTAACTAACAATATTTATAAAAACCGATTCAAATCAATAAGCGTGTCATTTTCATCCCGCGTTTTATAGCAGTGCGACTATGATCGCTGATAACCTTGCAACCCTTAGGGATTACACTGATTAAAGTTCCTCCTTCCAGATACCTATCAAGTTGTAAGGAAAACGGATGAAGACCAAAACGTCGTATGGCCTGAATTGTCTTGCTTTGGCGATTATTCTGCTTATCGCCACCTTTTTCTGGCACCAGTCCCCACCAACCGGCCTCAGCGCTCCCGCCTGGCATTCCGCAGTGATTTTTGTCGCCACCATTGTCTCTATTGTGGCTAACGTGCTTCCCATTGGTGCCATCGGCATCATCAGCATGACGCTGTTTGCGCTGACGGCCGCCGCAGGCGATACCAGCGCCAGCGGCGCTATTCAAACCGCGTTAAGCGATCTGAACAGCTCCCTGATTTGGCTGATCGTCGTGGCATTTATGATCGCACGCGGCTTTATCAAAACCGGACTAGGCCGACGCATCGCATTACAGATGATCCGTCTGCTGGGAAAGAGGACGCTGGGGCTGGCCTACGGCCTGGCCTTCGCCGATCTGGTGTTGTCACCCGCCATGCCAAGCAATACGGCACGCTGCGGCGGTGTGATCTATCCAATTGCTGACTCACTGGCACGCAGTTTCGACTCTAAGCCGGAAGATGCCTCGCGCAGTAAGATCGGGACGTTTCTGGTGGTTTGCATCGGCAACGTCAACGATATTACCGCCGCGCTGTTTATGACTGCCTATACCGGCAACCTGCTGGCCGTAAAACTGGCTGCCAATGCCGGCGTGCACATTACCTGGGGCAGTTGGTTTCTGGCCGCCGTGGTGCCATGCATAATCTCCCTGATGATGGTTCCACCGCTGGTGCTGTGGCTGACCAAGCCGGAAATCCGCCACACGCCTGATGCACCTAAACTGGCGATAAGTGAACTGGAAAAAATGGGACCGATGGCGCGTGGTGAATGGCTGATGGCCTTTACCGTGCTGCTGCTGTTGGTACTGTGGATTTTTGGCGACACGTTGGGCGTAGACGCGACCACGGCGTCCTTTGTGGGCCTCTCTTTCCTGCTGTTGAGCGGCGTACTGCGCTGGGAGGACATCAAAAGCGAAAAAGGGGCCTGGGATACGTTGATCTGGTTCGCAGCACTGCTGATGATGGCCAACCAGCTTAAAAAGCTGGGCTTCACCACTTGGTTTGGCGATCTGATTGGCAGCAGCGTCGGTCATTTGATGGCCGGAACCAGTTGGGTTCTGGTGTTACTGCTGCTGAACGCCGCCTACTTTTATACCCACTATTTCTTTGCCAGCGGCAATGCGCAGATTGCCGCGCTCTATGCCGTATTTCTCAGTGTGGGGATCAATTTAGGTATTCCGCCCGTGCCTATGGCGCTGATGCTGGCATTCACCAGCAGCCTGTACTGCTCTCTGACGCAATATACCCATGCGCGCGGCCCGATACTGTTCGGCGCAGGTTATGTGCCTACCGCCGTGTGGTGGCGCTCCGGCTTTATTATCAGTCTGGTGAATCAGGCGGTATTTATGACCGCAGGATTGCTGTGGTGGAAAGTCGTCGGACTTTATTAGTTGAATTGCCTCCCTGCCGCGTTGTGTGGCAGGGAACAGCTCCATACCTCATCGCGTAATATTGAGGAGCATTCCTGTTGGTTGAGTTCACCCCGGCTACCCGCCACATCCAAGGCAACCTCCCCGTTGGGATGAATCGTTAAACCCAGCGCGACCGCCATCATAATCTCAGTTCCCGGCAGGGTAAGCAGTTCTTGTAGAGGTTTGTGCTCCTCGTCATCGGTTTGATGAATGCTCAAGCTAAACGCCATGTCCGAGGCGCAATCTATGCCTCCGACAAAAATAATCCTCCCGCCATCAACCAACTCTGACTTGAGTTTCACTATAGCCAACCGACTTAAAAATGATTACAGTCAATGTCCTGATATGTGGCAAAAAAATACAGCTAATTGTTATCAAAATAATGTCGCTTAGCTATAACCATCGGCTGGCGAGATCGGGTCGGCGATCGCTCACTGAACTTATCCCGTAAAATAAGCATCCACCGGTGATGTGCAGCAGTGTGCGCTGTTCATATAGCCAACCGACTTAATTTTGATTACACCATATGGACTGAGAACAAAATCTCTGTATCGCAACCACTCTCTCTTTTTTTGCTTTTTGCTTGTGCCCATTTATGCTCAATGGGGTTAAGATCTGGCGAATATGTAGGCAAATACTCCACCATATACCCTGCATCGATGATGACTTGTTGAATATTATGTTTTTTGTGAAAAGTTGCATTGTCCATCACGATTACCCTGTTTTTAGGGAGTACTGGGATAAGGACTTGTGTGACCCAGGAATAGAAAACATCGCTGTTAATATTGATATCAAATAATCCGATAGCAAACAGCGTTGTGCCTAATAAAGCGCCGATAACATTTGTTCTTCCCTTGGCTCCCCCGTTCTTCAGGCCAAAACACCGTTGACCTTTTGGGGAATAGCCATGAGTCCGTGGGGTATCGTGTGGAAAACCACTTTCATCAATAAAAACAATAGGTTTGCCTTTTTTTCATACTGTTGTATTTTTTGTTGAAATGCTTGCCGGGCGCTTTCGTCGGCTTTCGGATGACGTAGCGTTTTTTTATAGGTCAATCCCAGCTTTTTAAGAGCTTGCCAAATGGCCTTCTGACAAACGCCAAAACGCTCTGCACGTTCTTTTTGGTAAGCATCTGGATATGGTTCAACATCTTTTATCAACTCGGATTTATCGATCTTTCGCTGACGCGTGGTCGATGCTTTTGACGCTATTTGATTAATCCAACGCGATACAGAGGCAGGGCCAATCCGAAATTGCTTCGCTGTTTCTCGGATACTCAACCCTTCTTCTTCCCGTGTAGATATCACTTTACCTCTAAAATCAATTGAATAGCTCATTTAAATAATGCAATCAAAATTAAGTCGTTTAGCTATAGATACGGCCCACCCCCTTCAGATTGCCCACGTAGAAGGTGTCCTGCGAGCCCAGATACCCGGGATGTGCCGTCTCGATTTCACCGCATGCCTCATCATCGTGCGCCTTCTTCTCCAGGGCTGCGATTTGAGCGTCGGTAAGGACAATGCCTTCTCTGGCGACCTTTTCCTCAAGCGCCTTCAGGCGTTTACGGAAGTTCTCCAGGTCGTGTCGTTGCCAGATGGAGCGCACGCCGCTGCCGGAGATAAACACGCCTTTTTTACGCAGCTCATTACTGGTCCGGTGCTGCCCATGGGGCGGGAACTCAATAGCATAATCAACAACCGTGCGTTCAGTGGTTTCGTCGGCGCGGTTCTTCAGGTTCGGAACCCGGCGGTTCTGGTTAACCAGCGCATCAATGCCGCCTTCAGCAGCCAGTTCCTGATAACGGTAAAATGTATCGCGTGACACGCCCATGCTCTTGCAGGCTTTTGATACGTTACCGAGTTCTTCGGCGAGATTGAGCAGGCCGGCTTTGTGTTTGATAATGGGATTGTTAGTATGAAGCATGAGAGTTACCTCGCGTTTTGTTTAAGGATTAGACACCCATATCAAAACCGGTAACTCTCAACCTTTCAAGGTCCAGTGTCAGATCTAGTCGCGACTAATACAAATAAATGGTTCGCCGACTGGGGAGAGATGTTCGGCGATATAGCCAAGCGACTTAAAAATGATTACAACAGATGCCCTGATATGCGGCAAAAAAGCATAGCTGGCTGTTATCAAAATAATGTCGGTTGGCTATAACGTGCTGGCAACAGCAATCTTGGATCGGCTGCTACACCACTCAACCACACTGAACATAAAAGGAGAAAGCTAGCGGTTAAAGGAAAAACGCAAAGCCGGAGTGCTGGCAAAAAACGCCACGCCAGTCAGTGATGATGAAATGGCGAAAAACGGCCAATAATCTTGGCGTTGATAATCTCGCAGAATGTGGTAAATATTCGGTGGTGTGATCTGCTGAACATAACAAAAATCGGCAGGGGTGGTATTCTATAGCCAAGCCGTTAAGTATCAGATTAGCAGGCGGAAAAATCTGCTGAACCATTAATGTGCCTTTACGGAAGGAGCTTATTATGGCTTATAAACATATCCTGATTGCTGTTGACCTTTCTCCAGAAAGTAAAGTGTTAGTGGAAAAGGCGGTCTCGATGGCAAGGCCGTACAATGCCAAAGTCTCGTTGATCCACGTCGACGTCAATTACTCCGATCTGTACACCGCCCTGATTGATGTGAATCTGGGCGACATGCAGCAGCGTATTTCTGAAGAAACGCAAAACGCGTTGACCGATCTCTCTAAAAACGCCGGTTATCCGATCACGGAAACCTTGAGTGGCAGTGGCGATCTGGTGCAGGTTTTGGTGGATGCTATCAAGAAATATGATGCTGACTTGGTGTTATGCGGGCACCATCAGGATTTTTGGAGCAAGCTGATGTCTTCCGCGCGTCAACTGATCAACACCGTGCATGTGGACATGCTGATCGTTCCGTTGCGTGATGACGAAGAGTAACATCCTCGTTCTCTTCCTCTCCCCGGTTAAGGCATAAGTATCTACACATTATAAAGGGTTAAAAACCACCATAGCTAAGTGGGCAGGTTCTTCTAGGGTATAGTCTGCTAATATAGCCAAGCGACATTATTTTGATAACAATTAGCTGTATTTTTTTGCCACATATCAGGGCATTGGCTGTAATCATTTTTAAGTCGGTTGGCTATATCTGGAAAAAGAAAGTGGGCTATCACCGGCGCTCAGTGGCTGAAACGGCCATGTTCCGGTTCAAAAGGCTTCTGGGTGGTCATCTAAGTCTGAGAGACTACGATGGTCAGGTGGGTGAAGCCATGGCCATGGTCAAAGCGCTTAACCTGATCACGCTATTAGGAATGCCGAACAGTATTCGCATCACGTAACAATCTACCCGTATGGGGCGCAGTCGTTACAAGTTCTGATTTATTCAACAAAGCCGCATTTTCTACCAAAACTGGCATAGAAAAACAGCATGATTACCTATTATTTAACAAAGCCATTTTACACTGCAATCAAGATATTGAATACACGACCTGGAGGATGAGATGAATATTAAGGATTATATTTCTGCATATACTTTCAAAGATGTTGAAGCAGCATATAGATTGGCGATAGAGGATAAAAAGCATTTAGAGTTCGCGCAACGTCTCATAGTCGTAAGAATGAGCCATGAAAACCCAGCTAGCTCGCAATATTGCAGATATAAACAGTTAAATAATAATCTGATTCTAATTCATAGTTGTCGTAATGACCCTGTTCAGGAAAATAAAGTTGTCGCAATAAATGTAATAAATGAAGTAGTAGTAGATTTGAAATTAAATCAGGATGTTGTTAAGTTCCAGCTGAAACAGCTTCCAGGTGTTTTAAAACAATTCCTAGAGTCAGATGATGCAATTTGCGTTCATAAAGAATATCCAGTGCGTCGAATTATTACATTACTATCAGGAATTACGTATTCTGAATCACAAGATGTCAGTTATAAAGCAAGAGGTTTTTTAGAAGAAGCTATAAATGGAAAGACATTTAAATCCTTTGGTAATGAGATAAACATAGGGGATTTTGATTTTAATCTACTAAAAGAGCATGTTAACAGAATAAGCGAGTGGATTGCTACCATAAGTGAACCAATAGATATTGCAGATTGAATTGTTTACAGCAGGCCGGTTTCTCCAGTGCAATGTGCGTGCCCTGCAAGTCTGTGCTGTATGGTGACTTGCATTTTTAGGTTGCTTGGATATGGATGCTTTATCATGCCGTTGGGGTCTCTCAGAGGTTATTTGGGTTGCACAAAATAGCTGTAGCCCTTGTGGAATGCAGGTTCTTCCGCACATACCCTCTAGCTATACGAGTCCGCTGTTTGCCGCCTCCAACTCCGCAAGCAGGATGTCATTGAATTTTCCCAGTGCTTTCTCGTTGTAGCGGAAAGCGGCTTTGTTGAATAATAGTGAGTCATGCTGTTTTTCCAGCCAGTTTTGGTAGAAAATGCTTGTCACTTCAGGTTTACAGTTTTCTTATGAGGCCTAACTGCATGATTTTGCGTTGCGAGGATCTATCGTTTCACCGGTGGTGCAGCATAAAATATGTTTATTCAACAAAGCCGCGGAAAGCCTCAACCTGCTTGTTGCTATGGCGCGATTTATCCAGATAGTATTCTCCGAATTCCTCGGTTTTCATGTTGTTATCGTTAGCAATACGGCCAATCTTATTCGCCGAGACATTGAACATCTTGCCGATTTGCGTAGCGGTGTAGTGTTTTTCCTCCAACACAGGTACTGGAATCACTTCATCTCCAGCGATCGGGTTGATCAGCCCTGCGATAACGGCTTGGCGTGCGGTGTCGGAAAGCCCTGTAGCTCACTGGAAGGTCTTTTCGGCTATCTCCATCTGGATTTGCATGGCTCGGGCCTTGCGGTATTCCGGTAAGCCGCTGCCTTCGTCACGATGGGCTGACTTCATGCTGTATAGCCAAGCGACATTATTTTGATAACAATTAGCTGTATTTTTTTGCCACATATCAGGGCATTGGCTGTAATCATTTTTAAGTCGGTTGGCTATAGCTGCCCTGCTGACGCAACGATGGCAAAACTTCTTCGCATACCCAATCCTGCACGCGTTCGGCAGAGGGAAGCTTGCTTTTCAGTATCAGGCGGTAAAGATCGGATTCTGGTGCAAGAATGATGCCTTTTGGTCTGAATCCTAGATTCAATTCTAGCGCTTGGCTAAAATTAAGTTTAATCAATGACTTGCAGTTATTTTGTAATGCCTCGTGCGGGTTTTTATAGCCAAGCGCTTTCGCCAGTTCGACGGCGAAGAACACAGGATTGCCCTAGTAGAGCGTTCCCTGTAGTTCGATATAGACAACCGACTTAAAAATGATTACAGCCAATGCCCTGATATGTGGCAAAAAAATACAGCTAATTGTTATCAAAATAATGTCGCTTGGCTATATCTGAATTAGCAGACTTAAAAAGCATGAGCTGTGTTTTGGTGATTTTGGTCATAACAATTTCTCCATAATTAAACGGATGTGGTTATCAGAGGGCTAAAGGGTAAAATTTTGCAGGTTGGCGGTCAGATCGCTTACACTTGGCTTAACACAGGAGGATCCGCTATGGGCTAGGTTGCATTTGATACTCAAGAGTTCGTTGAAACGCTGGAAAACGCCGGGTTGCCGAAAGACTAGGCCAAGGCGATATCTCTTGTTGTGCGAAAATCACACGAAGTAGCAGACCTTGCTACAAAGCGCGATCTCGACGATGTGCGCAAAGACTTGTCCGCTGATATCGCCGAAGTGAAGCGTGAGATAGCCGATGTACGTAAGGACCTATCCGCAGAGATTGCCGATGTCCGTAAGGATGTTGAACATACCGCGAACGGACTATTGATAAAATTAAGTGCTGTAATGCTTGGCATTGCTGGTCTGACATCGACCATTGTAACTATAGTAATCAAGCTGCTTTGATATTCAGCAACCTCCCTCCCGCGTCAGGCTGAACTTGATTGCACGGCCACCCGACGACGTGCATGCACTCATGCTGCCACCTGATTTAATATGTTTTGCTTAACCTCCATGACCAGTGTTAAAAATTGCTCTCGCCTTTTCCTTAGTGCGTTAATTTCATCCATGCAATCATCACGGTTTATGCGGCATACAATTAACTGGTTTCCTTCAGGGAAGTCGGCGCAATAGCTGACAAAATCGACCCAGTCACGCCCGGTGCAATCCAGATGGCCGATTAACTGCCAGCGGTATGACGGGTCGAAACTACCTCGCTGCAATGTGGCGTAATGTGTGGGTGTGATAACAGATTTAATCTCTATTACTCCATCACTGTCGACTAATCCGTCAGGACTATCACCGTATGTGTCGTGGTCAAAGAAACCGCCGTTATCTACGCTGATGAAGTTCATGTCCTCATACAGCATACGCGCTATCGCCTCCTGCTCGTGACCATGCTCCATGTGCTCATTTGAAAAGCTGAATTCCAACTTGCAGCCTTTGATTTGCTCCAGTGCAATTTGGAGCGCATAGCGCTTTGCAGGGTCGCCAAACGCTTTCCCTGCGTTAGCCATGATTAACCCGAAATTCGATGCGGTGGTCTTTCCTACGCGCAGCACTTCCCATTCCTCGGTGTTCTGCTGGATATCATGCCAAATCATGCCGCTGCCTACCTGCATTCGCTAATAAGCTGCTGACGGTGTTCCTCTGACATGTCCATGCGTTCAAGCACTTTGCACAAGTCACCATCGCGCTTATAGGCTGCTTTAGCGTTATTCCATGCCTGAATAGATGCCGGTGTCAAAACTGGCTTGGTGACGCGGGTAGGGCTTATGCGTAGCCCTTCCACTGAGCTATTGCCGAAGCGCACCTTTGTATCGACATAAACAGTATAGCCAACCGACATTATTTTGATAACAGCCAGCTATGCTTTTTTGCCGCATATCAGGGTATCTGTTGTAATCATTTTTAAGTCGGTTGGCTATAACTCGTGTTCCGGCCCAGTCTTCAATGTAAGGAGAGCCTGTCAAGGCCTTCATGGTCTTGCTGTTCGTCGCATTGAGAATCATCGGCTTCAATTTCTCGCCCGGGCGCAGTTCTTTCTCTGCAAAATATAGCTAAACGACTTAATTTTGATTGCATTATTTAAATGAGCTATTCAATTGATTTTAGACGTAAAGTGATATAGCAAACCGACTTAAAAATGATTACAACAGATACCCTGATATGCGGCAAAAAAGCATAGCTGGCTGTTATCAAAATAATGTCGGTTGGCTATATCTACACGGGAAGAAGAAGGGTTGAGTATCCGAGAAACAGCGAAGCAATTTCGGATTGGCCCTGCCTCTGTATCGCGTTGGATTAATCAAATAGTGTCAAAAGCATCGACCACGCGTCAGCGAAAGAGCGATAAATCCGAGTTGATAAAAGATGTTGAACCATATCCAGATGCTTACCAAAAAGAACGTGCAGAGCGTTTTGGCGTTTGTCAGAAGGCCATTTGGCAAGCTCTTAAAAAGCTGGGATTGACCTATAAAAAAACGCTACGTCATCCGAAAGCCGACGAAAGCGCCCGGCAAGCATTTCAACAAAAAATACAACAGTATGAAAAAGAAGGTAAACCTATTGTTTTCATTGATGAAAGTGGTTTTCCACACGATACCCCACGGACTCACGGCTATTCCCCAAAAGGTCAACGGTGTTTTGGCCTGAAGAACGGGGGAGCCAAGGGAAGAACAAATGTTATCGGCGCGTTATTAGGCACAACGCTGTTTGCTATCGGATTATTTGATATCAATATTAACAGCGATGTTTTCTATTCCTGGGTCACACAAGTCCTTATCCTAGTACTCCCTAAAAACAGGGTAATCGTGATGGACAATGCAACTTTTCACAAAAAACATAATATTCAACAAGTCATCATCGATGCAGGGTATATGGTGGAGTATTTGCCTACATATTCGCCAGACCTTAACCCCATTGAGCATAAATGGGCACAAGTAAAAAGCAAAAAAAGAGAGAGTGCTTGCGATACAGAGATTTTGTTCTCAGTCCATATGGTGTAATCAAAATTAAGTCGCTTTGCTATATTGCCTGCCATCACGCCGTAAAACAGGTTCGGCTTGCCCAGACGCATAAAGTCGTTCTTCTGCGTCCAGTCCGGCTGGGCAATAATCCCAATCCGAAACCCCTGCGACTCCAGCATCCTGCCAACGATGGCCATGCCGAAGCTGGGATGGTCCACATAGGCATCCCCTGTCACCAGCACAATGTCGCAGCTGTCCCAACCCAGTTCATCCATCTCTGCGCGGCTTATGGGCAAAAATGGCGCAGTGCCGTAGCACTCAGCCCAGTAGCGTGGGTAAGAAAACAGATGGCGTTCAGGAACAATCAGGCTTGTGGACACGGTCAACTCTTCAACACAGGGGGTTATCAGGGCCGGAAATTCTACCGATTTCCCCAGAAAAAGGGGAATTTACACAGGAAATGAGACAGATCATGAAAATGGTTCTGCGCAAAAAACGCGCACCAACGTTGCAAGAAAACACACCGGGTGAGGTCGTTAGCCACCCTGCGCGTTTGCAATGCTACACTTCAGGTAAATATAGCCAGCCACATAACAGAATATATGACCAACACTGCATTGAAACGCCCGATTCTGACGCTCCCCAACGGGGCGGACAAACTCCTGCTGCATTCGTGCTGCGCGCCGTGTTCAGGGGAAGTGATGGAAGCCATTCAGGCCTCCGGGCTTCACTACACCATTTTCTTCTACAACCCTAATATTCATCCGCAAAAGGAGTATCTCATCCGCAAGGAAGAGAATATTCGCTTCGCTCAGAAGCATGGGGTGCCCTTTATCGATGCTGATTACGACATGGATAACTGGTTCGAACGGGCAAAAGGAATGGAGTGGGAACCGGAGCGCGGCGTTCGCTGCACCATGTGCTTTGATATGCGCTTCGAGCGCACCGCACTCTATGCCGCGGAAAATGGCTTTACGGTGATCAGCAGTTCGCTCGGCATCTCGCGCTGGAAAAACATGCAGCAAATTAATGACTGCGGCCAGCGGGCCGCCTCACATTATCCGGGTATGGAGTACTGGGATTACAACTGGCGTAAAGAGGGCGGCTCTGTGCGCATGATAGAGATCAGCAAACGGGAGCAATTTTATCAGCAAGAATACTGCGGTTGCGTTTATTCCCTGCGCGACAGCAATCTGCACCGCAAATCGCAAGGCAGACCGCTGATTAAAATCGGGAAACTGTATTACGGTACTGAGGAGTAATCGCACGGGTGATCCCGAACTCTACCTGTCATTCCCGCGAAAGCGGGAATTCACAGAAATTTAGGCCCAGCCTTTTTTTGGTGCAGTGAACATTTCGTGCGCGTTAACCCACACAGTTATTTGCTCGGTGCATCACACGCGCCCGACACGGGGCGCTCAATCGCCCTCGCTCCGTGGCCCTTGGCTTTTCGCGGGAAATAACGCCGCTACGCGGTGCCTTCGAAGCCCGAGCCCACTGACGGGCCGCCAGCGACGCGGAAAACTCGTCTCATCCATGAGACTCGCCCCTACGGGGCCGCTGCTAGCAGCGTTCAAAAATGCTCCCGGCATTTTTGTCAGACGCGGCGCTGACTTTCGCGGCGTCCTGCCGTTCACCCTGTGATCTCGTTCTCCTCAGCGTTATTTTTTACGCGTTATAAATTCAAAGAATTAAAATAATTGCTCGTAACCCCTTACAGGCCCTAATGAGATGGTCACCCCCACTCTGTGAGCGGTACGCTGGCAGGGTGTTTTTCTTTCAGGAGAGGCCATCATGGAAAATGGGCTTTGTTGAATAAATAGAACTTTTGGGTAATCATCGGAGCAGATCAACACAGTTGTTTCAAAATCAGCTCTCCATGGCAAAACAAAATTTTAAAATCACCAACTGGCCCTCTTATAACAAGGCCCTCAAGCAGCGCGCTTCTCTAACCGTATGGCTAGATGAATCAGCCATTGCTGCATGGACGGAAAAAAACACTACTGAACGGCGTGGACGACCGCTCCACTACTCAGATATGACCATCACCACAGTCCTGATGATGAAACGCGTGTTTGGCCTTTCATTGAGGGCTTTACAGGGCTTTGGTAACTCGATTTTTAAACTGATTAAATTGTCGCTCCATTGTCCAGACTATTCGCTGCTCAGCAAGCGAGCAAAGACAGTGAACATCAGCATAAAAACGCCAACCCGTGCTGAAATCTCACATCTGGTCATTGATGGAACCGGCCTGAAGGTCTTTGGCGAAGGCGAATGGAAAGTCCGGCAGCATGGTGCCGACAGACGCAGGGTATAGCGTAAGCTGCACCTGGCAGTAGACAGTGTGACGCATGAGATTATCTGTGCGGATTTGTCGCTCAGTGGTACGACTGATGCCCAAGCTCTACCGGCGCTGATAAACCAGACCCACCGGAAAATCAGAGAGGCATCGGCTGACGGCGCTTAGGATACAGTTTACTGCTATGATGCTCTGCTGAGGAAGAAAATAAGGCCGCTTATCCCGCCACGAAGGGGGGCGCAATATTGGCAAGATCGCTACCACGAGCGTAACCACGCTGTTGCAAATCAGCGCATTAGCGGTAGTAACGATATCTGGAAAAAGAAAGTGGGCTATCACCGGCGCTCAGTGGCTGAAACGGCCATGTTCCGGTTCAAAAGGCTTCTGGGTGGTCATCTAAGTCTGAGAGACTACGATGCTCAGGTGGGTGAAGCCATGGTCATGGTCAAAGTGCTTAACCTGATCACGCTATTAGGAATGCCGAACAGTATTCGCATCACGTAACAATCGACCCGTATGGGGCGCAGTCGTTACAAGTTCTGATTTATTCAACAAAGCCGACGCTGCTCACAAACGTTATAGCCAACCGACTTAAAAATGATTACAGCCAATGCCCTGATATGTGCCAAAAAAATACAGCTAATTGTTATCAAAATAATGTCGCTTGGCTATACCTATGCTTCAGGCGCTGGAGACGTTCAGTGGAACATGAGATCACCGCTATCCGCAGATAAGCCGGAGCTGGCAGTTAAACTGGGCCAACCTGTCGACATTCTTCTCGTACCCGCAGGAACTTCGCAAGGTAATCTACACGACGAACGCTATAGAATCACTGAATAGCGTGATCCGGCATGCAATCAAGAAACGCAAGGTGTTCCCGACTGATGACTCGCTGAAGAAGGTCGTATGGCTGGCAATCCAGGCGGCATCACAGAAATGGACGATGCCCTTACAGGACTGGCGTATGGCAATGAGTCGCTTTATTATCGAGTTCGGTGACCGCCTTGACGGTCACTTCTGAGGAAAGGAATTTACACAAAATCTTAAACATGCTCAAATTAATAGCCAGTGCCATAGTCATTCCTTAACAAAAAAGCTAAAATATTTTCAGCGATAACTCTAAAATAGCCAATACCGATGCTGCAAACCCTTTACACCATCTTGCTTTATCTCATTCAACCATTAATCTGGCTCCGTCTGTGGCTAAGAGGATGCAAAGCGCCTGCCTACCGTCGCCGCTGGAGTGAACGTTATGGATTCTGTGCGGAGAAAGTCAAACCCAACGGTATCATGCTGCATTCTGTCTCTGTTGGCGAAACATTGGCAGCCATTCCCTTGGTAAGAGCGCTTCGCCACCGTTACCCTTCTTTGCCGATTACTGTAACCACCATGACGCCGACTGGTTCAGAGCGAGTACGGTCTGCCTTCGGCAATGATGTCTACCACGTTTATCTCCCCTACGATCTTCCTTGTGCCCTTAAGCGCTTCTTTGATCAGGTGAACCCAAAACTGGTGATCATCATGGAGACCGAACTGTGGCCAAACCTTATCACTGAACTTCACCGCCGTAATATTCCGTTGGTTATTGCCAACGCACGGCTTTCTGAACGCTCAGCGGCAGGCTATAAAAAAATTGGCTCCCTAACTCGTAGCATTCTGCGCCGCACCACCTTGATCGCCGCTCAAAATCAAGAAGATGGTGAACGCTTTATCGATCTCGGTTTACAGTGCTCACACTTAGCAGTCACTGGCAGTCTGAAATTCGATATTTCTGTCACACCGGAATTAGCTGCAAGAGCCGTAGCACTACGGCGTCAGTGGGCATCTCGACGCCAGGTGTGGATTGCAACCAGCACTCATGAAGGTGAAGAAGCGATTCTTTTGGCCGCGCACCATGAATTGCTGAACCGATTTCCCGATTTGCTGTTGATTCTGGTACCTCGCCACCCTGAGCGTTTCCCGACAACTCAGGCACTTACCCAGAGCCTGGGTTTTAGTTACACCCTGCGCAGCAGTGGCGAAGTTCCGGCGACTGATACCCAAGTGGTGATTGGCGATACCATGGGCGAACTGATGATGCTGTATGGCATCGCCGACATCGCTTTTGTCGGTGGAAGCCTAGTGGAACGGGGAGGACATAATCCTTTGGAACCTGCTGCACATGCCATCCCGGTATTGATGGGTCCGCACACCTTTAACTTCAAAGATATTTGCCTTAAATTGTCAGAAGCAGGTGGTTTGATCACCGTTAAAGATGCTGACAGTATTGTCAAAGAAGTGAACAGCCTGCTGACGGATGAAGATTACCGGCTCTATTATGGGCGACACGCGGTAGAGGTGCTGCACCAGAATCAGGGAGCGCTTCAGCGCTTGCTCACACTGCTGGAGCCCTATCTTCCACCACCTGCAAACTCGTCTATCTGACCCTCTGGTGTTAAGGATTCCCATGGCGACCAAAGCAATCTACCCAGGTACCTTCGATCCCTTAACCAATGGGCATCTTGATCTGCTCACCCGCGCTTCACGTCTGTTCGATCATCTCGTGTTAGCCATTGCCGCCAGTCCCAGTAAAAATACGATGTTCAGTTTGGACGAGCGTGTCGCATTAACACGGCAGGTAACGCAACATTTGACCAATGTTGAGGTGGTGGGATTTTCCGATCTTATGGTGCACTTCGCCCAACAGCAGCAAGCGAATGTGTTAATTCGCGGGCTGCGGGCTGTATCCGACTTTGAATATGAGCTTCAGCTGGCAAAAATGAATACTCACTTAATGCCAACCCTAGAGAGCGTGTTCCTGATGCCATCGGAAGAATGGTCATTTATCTCTTCCTCTTTGGTCAAAGAGGTCGCCCGACACGGTGGAGATGTCTCACACTTTCTTCCCGATGCGATTGGCTCGGCGCTTAAGCAAAAACTGGCGCTGGGTAAGTAAGATATAACCCGGCGGGTAGAGAGGCCTCCTCCGCCGGAAAATCGCGATGCGATTAACGCGCCAATGTACCGCATAGATAACGGAACCACCACAGTGGACGCCACCATGTATTTAGCGGGGGCAAAGTCGCTGGCATTATGTTGTTACGGTATTTAATTTCCTAGGTAAAGTTGAGGAAAATACTGCTCTGCCCATACTCATAACCGAACAGGCTTTGTTGAATAAATAGATTTTATGCTGGCAGCCCAGCGAAACGACAGATCCTCGCAACGTAAAATCATGCAGTTAGACCTCATGAGAAAAGTGTACACCTGAGATGACAAGCATTTTCAACCAAAACTGGCATGGAAAAACAGCATGATTACCTATTATTCAACAAAGCCAACCGAACAAGCTGCACTCTTGCTTCTTGCGCTTATCAATCGGCGTATTGGCGGAAAGGTCGCGCTATAACGTATGGTATAGTCAACCGACTTAAAAATGATTACAGCCAATGCCCTGATATGTGGCAAAAAAATACAGTTAATTGTTATCAAAATAATGTCGCTTGGCTATAACTCTCTTCCCGGTCCACTTCCCGTTCAAAACAGCGGATGCTCTTCGGCAAATAATGTTGGTGCGACCCTTGGTATTTTTGGTATTTAACGAAGCGGAAATCTTCTGAGCCATAATTCCCGGCAAACTCCTCGTCATAGCCAAAGAAACACATAAAGCGCGCACGCGACATAAAGAACGTGTTCGGAGGGCCATAATACCTGTCGCCAACGTTACACACTTTTCCGCGTTTTTTGACGCCGTTTTCACGGCTTTCCCGATAGATTTTATAAAAATTGCGGCCGGGGTTACGGCAATTGATCAAATAGCGGAATTAGGATTCCGGCAATTCGTGGTCAAGATCGGTGATAAAAATTTTGTCAGACTTGGCATAAGTCACCCCTAAATTACGTGCGCAAGCCTGATTCCATGGAATATCTTCATTAATACGCCGCCAGGTGATATTCAGGTCGAAAGTGCCAATGTCGTACTTAATCGGTGAACCGTCATCAACAATAACGAACTCTACCGCAGTTCTGATATCTTCCGGGAGCTGCTCATATAGCTAAACGACTTAATTTTGATTACATTATTTAAATGAGCTATTCAATTGATTTTAGACGTAAAGTGATATCTACACGGGAAGAAGAAGGGTTGAGTATCCGAGAAACAGCGAAGCAATTTCGGATTGGCCCTGCCTCTGTATCGCGTTGGATTAATCAAATAGCGTCAAAAGCATCGACCACGCGTCAGCGAAAGAGCGATAAATCCGAGTTGATAAAAGATGTTGAACCATATCCAGATGCTTACCAAAAAGAACGTGCAGAGCGTTTTGGCGTTTGTCAGAAGGCCATTTGGCAAGCTCTTAAAAAGCTGGGATTGACCTATAAAAAACTCTACGTCATCCGAAAGCCGACGAAAGCGCCCGGCAAGCATTTCAACAAAAAAACAACAGTATGAAAAAGAAGGTAAACCTATTGTTTTTATTGATAAAAGTGGTTTTCCACACGATACCCCCCGGACTCACGGCTATTCCCCAAAAGGTCAACGGTGTTTTGGCCTGAAGAACGGGGGAGCCAAGGGAAGAACAAATGTTATCGGCGCTTTATTAGGCACAACGCTGTTTGCTATCGGATTATTTGATATCAATATTAACAGCGATGTTTTCTATTCCTGGGTCACACAAGTCCTTATCCCAGTACTCCCTAAAAACAGGGTAATCGTGATGGACAATGCAACTTTTCACAAAAAACATAATATTCAACAAGTCATCATCGATGCAGGGTATATGGTGGAGTATTTGCCTACATATTCGCCAGATCTTAACCCCATTGAGCATAAATGGGCACAAGCAAAAAGCAAAAAAAGAGAGGGTGGTTGTGATACAGAGATTTTGTTCTCAGTCCATATGGTATAATCAAAATTAAGTCGCTTGGCTATATATTCTGAATATAAGATAGATCCAGAAGATATATGGGGGCCGATTTGTCGCATGCTATATTTCCAAGATTAGAACGACGACAAAAATCCCGCCTGACACATCCAACGAACGGGTAAGCTATGGCATCACATCTCATTGATTTTCTCCTCATCGGGAACAACTTTGGCACGCCCGAAATGTGTGCTGTCTGGTCAGAACATAACCGCCTGACGAAGCAGGTTGACGTTGAAGTTGCGCTGGCGCTGGCCGAAGGTGAACTGGGCGTAATCCCCGCCGACGCCGCACAAACCATTGCCGCGAAAGCGGATGCAAGCGCACTGAATGTGGAGGAGATCGCGCAGGACGCGGTCCGTATGAAGCACTCTCTGATGCCCACTATCACCGCGATTCAAAAGCAGTGTGGCGACGCGGGTGAATATATTCACTATGGTGTGACCACGCAAGATATCGTGGATACCGCCACGGTACTGCAATTACAGCAGGCTTTTGCCATTGTCGAACGCGACACGCAATTGATGGCGGTTGAGTTGAAACGGCTGGCGAAAAAGTATCAGCATACGCCGATGACGGGGCGTACTCACGGCATGCAGGCGCTACCGACCACGTTTGGCTTTAAACTGGCGGTATGGCTGGATGAGTTTGTTCGCCATCTGGAGCGTCTGAAAGAAATCAAAGCCCGCGTACTGGTGGGTAACGTGAATGGTGCAATTGGTACCTATGCATCGTTAGGCGAATTGGGGCCGCAGATTGAGCGCCTGACGTTGGGTAAATTGGGACTGGGTACGCCGAACATCGGCTGGCAGTCTGCGCGCGATCGTTTCTCCGAATATGCTTCCGTAGTGGTGCTGATCAGCGGCACGCTCGGCAAGATCGGCAACGAGCTGTATAACCTGATGCGCACGGAAATCAACGAAGTTGAAGAGCCGTTCTCAGCAGGCAAAATTGGCTCCACCACCATGCCGCACAAGCGTAACCCGTCGGCATTGGAAGGGCTTGCTAGCCTGACCGCCCCCATTTTTAAAAGCGCATCGCTGATTCATGAGTCCATGAAGGTGGAACATGAGCGTGATGCTATGAGCTGGCGCGCTGAGTGGATCGCTCTGCCGGAAGTGAACATTTACCTCTCTGCGCAGTTGCAGAATGCGCTGGGTATCCTGCGCGGTATGTCGGTGAATGAAAAGCAGATGCTGGCGAACCTGGAGCTGCAAAATGGCCTGTTGCTCTCTGAGAAAGTGATGTTTGAAATTGGCAAACGTATGGGTAAACAAACCGCGCACCATTTGGTGTACGAGTGCTCCATGAAGGCGTTTGAACAGAACCGTCACTTCAAAGAGGTGCTGCTGGAAGACCCGGTGCTGTCGGCACAGGTTACCGCGCAGGAACTTGACGCATGGCTGAACCCGGTCAACTATTTGGGCTGTGCACCGCAGAAGGTGGATGACGTGATTCGTTATGCCGACAACTCTGGTCTGCTGCCAGCGTAAGTGAGCTTTAAACATGAGCACGGTTTTTCGCCAGCTCACGCTGGAAGATGACGAAGCCTTTCTGGCGTTGGCGTTGGCGGCCTATGAACCAATTCGCCAACTGGGCATTCACTTTGCCGCGGCTGAGGCGGATATCGATATGGTTCGTCGCCATATTACGTGTCACGGTGTTTATGCACTGGAAAAAGACGGCGTGATGGTGTCGTCTTTTAGCATCCGTTACCCTTGGGGACCGGAGCCTGGCCCGTATGGTTTGCCGCATTTGGGGTGGTTCGCCACCCACCCGGACTACAAAGGGCAGGGGTTTGGCCGCCAGATGATGCAGTGGCTGGAAGAAACGGTGCTGATAGTGCAACTCAAGGCACCAGCGGTTTCTTTGGGCACGGCACAGAGCCACCCTTGGCTGATCGACATGTATAAGCATTACGGTTTTAACGAAGTCGGGCAGGCGAATCTGGGTAAAGGCCACCTGACGATTTATATGGAAAAAGTGTTAGACCAAGATGGTTATCACCAGTGGAAGAAGAAAAATTCCCAATGAGAGGCATGAACATGATAATGAAAAAACTGACTTTGTCTGCGTTAGCGCTTACCACTGCCTTTCTAATGGCGGGCTGTGACTCTCAGGACAAAAAAGCGGCGACGGGCGGAGAGGCCAGCACGGTGCTGCGCGTAGGTTCTACCGGACAAAGCCACCCGAGCGGCTTTAAGCAAGATAACAAGCTGGTGGGTTTTGACGTTGAAATCACGGAAACCATCGCGAAAGATCTGAATTACAAAATCGAGTGGGTTACCGCTGATTTCAGCGGCCTGATGGGGCAGTTGGAAGCGAACAAACTCGATACCGTAGCTAACGTCGTGGCGATCACGCCAGTGCGCAAAGAAAAGTATAACTTTGCCGATGTGTATAGCTACTACGGCAGCCAGATTGTTACGCACAAAGATAACGCCAATATCAACACGCTGGATGACCTGAAAGGCAAAACAGTAGCGGGCGTATTGGGCTCTAACCACTTGAATAACCTGAAGAAAGCCTTTACTGACGGCAGCGTGACCATCCGCACCTATGAAACCCGCGATGGCGCAATGAATGATGCGTTGTCCAAGCGCGTGGAAGGCTATGTAAACTCCCGCCCGATCCTGTTGGCTGAAATCAACAAGCGCAACCTGCCGTTCAAACTGCTTGGCGATCCGCTGCTGATCGAGGAAGTCAGCTTCCCGTTCCACAAAGATGAAAAAGGCGACAAACTGCGTGAACAGTTCAATGCCGAGCTGGCGAAAATGCGTGCTGATGGCCGTCTGAAAGAGATTTCCGTGAAATATTTCGGTGAGGACATTACTACCGCACCGCAAGCACACTAACCGACGCGCTTTTTGTCATCTCTTTTCCACCGGTGCTTGCACCGGTGGAAGCATTAATGGTACTGCTCATGAATATCGATTTTGCTTACCTGCTGAAGGTGTTTCCTCAGGTTTTGCTCTATTTACCGACCACGCTGCTGTTAGCCGTGGTATCCATGATTTTCGCCATGATACTGGGCCTGGTGCTAGCGCTGTTGCGGGAAAGCAAGATCACGGTATTGGTGAAGGTGATTGAGTTTTATATCTCGCTGTTTCGCGGCATTCCGTCGCTGGTTCAGTTGTTTATCATCTACTTCGGTTTGCCGCAGCTGTTCCCGGCGCTGAGCGATCTGACCGCGATGTCGGCGGCGATTATCGGTTTTAGCCTAAAAACCTCGGCGTACATGGCGGAGATTTTCCGCGCTGCGCTGGTCTCGGTCGATTGGGGACAAACGGAAGCCGGGCTGTCGATCAGCATGAATCGTTCGCAGATTTACCGCCGTATCGTACTGCCGCAGGCGATGCTCAATGCGCTGCCTGCCACAGGTAACACCTTTATCTCGCTGATCAAAGACACCTCGGTAGCCTTTGCACTTGGAGTATCTGAACTGTTTGCTGAAGGTAAAATGATCGCCGCTGAATCGCTGCGTTTCTTTGAAACCTTCCTAGTGGTAGGGCTGATTTATTGGCTGGTCATCATCGTTTATTCCAGACTGCAAAACTGGCTGGAAAAGAAACTGAACCACTCATTACAGTGCTAAGGAGACGCCGCCATGATCAGTGTAAAAAACCTCTCAAAACGCTTTGGCGACAAAGTGGTGCTGGACAATATCAGTCTGGATATCGCACAGGGCGAAGTGGTGGCGATTATCGGCCCTTCAGGGTCGGGTAAATCCACCCTGCTGCGCTGCCTCAACCTGTTGGAAAAACCGGAGTCCGGCACGATTGAAATTGGCGATCGCGTATTGGATACACGCCGTTATAGTGCCAAGGAAGCCTACGCACTGCGTCAGCAGACCGCGATGGTATTCCAGAACTACAACCTGTTCAAGAATAAAACCGCGCTGGAAAACATCACGGAAGCGTTGATCGTGGTGAAAAAAATGCCGAAGAAGCAGGCGCAAGAGATTGGACTTCGGCTTATCGAGCAGGTTGGCCTGTTGCCGGAAGCACATCAGTATCCGGTGACCTTGTCCGGCGGGCAGCAGCAGCGCGTGGGTATCGCGCGCGCACTGGCCGTGGACCCGAAAGCCATTCTGTTTGATGAACCAACCTCTGCGCTGGATCCAGAACGCGTGCACGAAGTGCTGCAAGTGATTCAAAATCTTGCGAAAAACAGCACCACCATGGTTATCGTGACCCATGAGATGCAGTTTGCCAAAGAGGTTGCTGATCGGGTTATTTTCATGGCCAACGGGCATATCGTCGAGCAGGGGCCGGCCGAGAAGGTGATCAGTTTCTCTGACAACCCGCAGACGCAGCGTTTCTTGCGCCAGATGACCAAGATGCCAGAACATACCGAATACGACATCTGACGATGCGGTAATAACAAGCTATTTAGATAAAATACCCTGCGCGCTGCGGGCTTATCCTGCGGCGTTAAGCACGGACAGTGTGGAGAAAACATCGTGAAAACAGCACCTCAGCATGCGCCGTTAGCGCAATTTATTCAGGCGTTCCGGCACGATCTGCACCAGATCCCTGAATTATCCAACCAGGAATTTGAAACCACCAAGAAAATCCGCGCCGCGCTGGAGAAGGAAGGCATCCGCATTCTGGATCTGCCGTTGAAAACTGGCCTGGTCGCAGAAGTCGGCGGCGTGCAGGATGGCCCGTTGGTTATCGTGCGTTCAGATATCGATGCACTGCCGATTGAAGAAGAGTCCGGCGTGGAATTCACCTCTCAGCGTCAGGGCGTGATGCACGCTTGCGGGCACGACTTTCACTCATCTGCCGCGCTGGGTGCCGCCATTTTGCTTAAAGGCATTGAGTCCGAGCTAAAGGGCACCGTGCGCATTCTGTTCCAGGCGGCAGAAGAAACGGGGCTGGGCGCGCCAAAAGTGATCGCGACCGGTGCGCTGGATAATGCGGCAGCCATCTTTGGCATTCACAACGACCCAACGTTGCCAGTTGGCGTGGTCGGTGGTAAAGATGGCGCGCTGACGGCAGGCGTGGATCGTTTTGAAATCAAGATCGCTGCTAAAGGCTGCCATGCGGCCAAACCTCATGAAGGTAACGACCCCATTATCATTCTCGGCCAGTTGATTAGTGCGGTGCAGACCATTATCAGCCGTACGGTGCCTGCGGATGATACCGCCGTGGTGTCAATCACTCAGGTACACAGCGGCAGTACTTGGAACGTGATCCCAGATACCGCCTACGTGGAAGGCACGGTACGCACCTTTAGCCAAGCAGCGCGCGATCTGATTGAACAGCGCTTTCTCCAGATTGTGGCAGGTATTGCCAGCACCTTTGGCGCTGAGCTCGAGTTTATCTGGCACGCCGGGCCGCCGTCCGTAGTCAATACGCCGGAATGGGTGGATTTTGCCCTCCGTGTTGCCGATGAAGAAGGTTTTGAAGCGCGCCGCGTAGATGCCAGCCCGATTGGCGAGGATTTTGCCTTCTATCAGCAAAAACTGCCGGGTACATTCATGATGGTCGGTTCGGGCGGGCCTTATGCACTGCATCATCCGAAATTCCGGCTTGATGACAGCGCTCTGTTCCCTACCGCGCACTACCTCCATCAGTTGGCGAAACAAAGCCTGGAACAACTGTCTTCTCGCTGATGTTTCCATCCGCGTCGTGTTCACGGTGCGGATAATCTATTGATATATCCTTCATCTTTCACGTTGCGTTCGCGGGTGCCGTTCAAGCCGTTAATGTGTTGTCTTGTACTGTAAATTATTAAGGCTATATCCCTGTTTTTATTTAGACAAAACAGCCAAATACTTTTCATTTCTCGTTCGATATTTCCCTTTTTAATACTAAACGCAAGTTAAACGATATGTCATTGATCGTATAAATTGCTACGCAAGAAATGAACCAATAATACAATTTTATGCCGAAGGTAAGAAATCTGTATTAAAAGGAATCGAAATGAATGTTAAGTTTACATTATTGTTTGCCACACTTCTGCTTTATGGTTGTACGACGCAATGGGGCTTTGTTGAATAATAGTGAGTCATGCTGTTTTGCCAGCCAGTTTTGGTAGAAAATGCTTGTCACCTCAGGTTTACAGTTTTCTTATGAGGCCTAACTGCATGATTTTTCGTTGCGAGGATCTGTCGTTTCACCTAGGGTGCAGCATAAAATATGTTTATTCAACAAAGCCACGCAATGGGTGAAAAGCAGCGCAAAAGCTGAGGATTTCACTATCTCGAAAGGTGCCTGTGAAACGCTGAGCGAAGAAAAATTCCCTGTGAAAAATGAAGTAGCGCAGCGAACGCAATATACGTCCTACTATTTGCCGTGTGGGAAAAAGGACGACTGTAAAAATGAAAAATATATCAGCGGGCAACGACCAGAAACACAAAGTTATGTGATGGATGTTAATAGTGGTAGCCGCCAGGCCCTTTTCAATCAGTGCATGAAATTGAGGGGATGGACATCGGAAACGAAATGGTTCCCATAAGGATGGTAATGTAAAAGGAATACCATGAATAACTTGCAACGTTTTGTTTTTATAATGATGTCTTTATGCTTAAGCTCCGCGTTTGCCATGGCATCACCGCCGCCAGTACCGGAACAGGCTCCGGCACTGAGTGATGTTGTGATGAGTGAAGGGCAAGTGAAACTTAACCAGGGTCTCCTTAATTATCGTTCCGAAGCGGGCGCATTAGCACTGAATACGGACGATCCCGATGAACCGATCGCGACCTTGTCCTACGTGGCCTACTTTAAATCGGTGGAGAAGACGGCGAAGCCGGAGAATCGGCCGATCACGTTTATCTATAACGGCGGACCGGGTTCTTCTTCCGTCTGGCTGCATATGGGAGGTTTAGGGCCAAAGCGGGTGGTCACCAGCACGCCGGACAAACCCGTATTGCCGCCTTATCCGGTTATCGATAATGCCTATTCTCTGCTTGATGTCAGCGATCTGGTCTTTATCGATGCGCCGGGCACCGGATTTGGTCAGTTTATCAGCAATGCGGCCAATGTTCAGGAGCGGCAGGCGCAGAAGCGTCAAAAGAAGAATGACACCTACAGCATTAATGGAGACGCACACGCGTTTGCGCAATTTATCACGCAGTTTCTGAGCCGTTATCAGCGCTGGAATGCGCCGCGTTACCTGCTTGGTGAGAGTTACGGTACGACGCGTACGGTGGCGCTGGCAAACCTGCTGAAGGTGCAGCACAACGTCGATGTTAACGGTATTATTTTGCTGTCGCAGTATTTGAGCCAGGATATTGATATCGATCGTCCTGAATCCAACCCCGGCATCGATCAGCCCTATTACCTGGCGTTGCCAACCTATGCGGCAATCGCCCATTACTATCAGCATTCGGCAAACGTCGCAGAAAATCTGGATCATTTGCTGACTGAGGTTGAACAGTTTTCCCTTGGTCCTTATGCACAGGCGTTGGCTCAGGGCAATCTCTTGCCAGAATCGCAGAAAGCAGAGCTTGCTGAGCAACTTTCCTGCTACACCGGTATACCTGCGCGGGAATGGGTTAAGGCTGATTTGCGCGTTTCAGGCCCGCTGTTTGTTAAACAACTGCTGACAGAGCAGGGCGATACGGTCAGCCGTGCTGACGGCCGTTATCGAGGCGCCTCGCTGGATAAAATGGCTGCGCGGAGCGATTACGATCCGGTTATGACTATCGGCTCTGGGTTTATTTCCGCGTACCGCGACTATCTGGCAAAAGCATTGAACGTGAATACGGTGCAAGATTATGTTTCTGACTCGAATGCCATTTACTATTGGAATATGACGCCAGAAAACCGTTCTTTCAATCTACTGCCTGCATTGTCCGAAACCATGAAAATGAATCCGCACATGAAAGTGATGGTGCTCGGGGGGATCTACGATCTGGCGACACCTTACTTTGTCGCGCAATATCACCTCAATCACCTCTCTTTGCCTGAAAAACTGCGCGCTAATCTGCAATTTAATCGGTATGAGTCGGGGCATTTGCCCTATCTTGATGAAAAATCGCTGCAACAGTTACATCAGGATCTGCGTAACTTTATTGCGGGATAGTTCAGCAGACTGTTGGAAAATGGCGACAGAAGCCCTGCTTATATGTCTCCATATAGAGACATATAAGCAATTGAAATAAAACATGAAAAAATAAAACCTAACGTTGCGTCTCTATTCGGAGACAGTTTGGTTATTCATGCTTGGCGCAAGCTATCAGCCAGAAGGATGGGTTGCGAAATCGATGCGTTTTAAATTATATATTTTTCAATCAATTAGGTTGATTTATTTTTTTGTTTTCAATACCACGACGATCTGGCACGGTTCATGCTAATATAACCCCGAGATGCTCATTCCGCCTTCTATGTTTGCTTCGGCTTCATAATCTTGGGAATGACGCAGAGCCGTTTACAGGTGCCTATCGTCCACCTCCAGATGACGTCGTGATTAGCCGTTTTCACTGCATTTCACGACACCATGGGACATTACGTTGAGTGAGGCACTCTACTGTAGTCTTTTATGACCTGATCTTATTCAACGCTTGCCGTTTATTGGCAAGCGTTTTTTTGCGCCATTTTTAGGGCGTGAGATCTTCGCCGTGGGTGGCAATGACCTTTTGATACCATGCGAAGGATTTTTTTTTGTGGCGATCGCCGCTGCCAGAAAGAGTGTCATCGAGATCGACATAAATAAAGCCATAGCGCTTGGACATTTCGCCCGTCGACATGCTGACCAGATCGATACAGCCCCAAGGGGTATAGCCCATCAGTGTCACACCGTCAGCAATGGCATCGGCCATCGCCTCAATATGCTGGCGCAGATAATTGATGCGGTAATCGTCCGCCACGTAGAGGTTGCTGTCGGGTTTATCGATCGCACCTAATCCGTTTTCAACCACAAACAGGGGCTTACCGTATCGGTCATAGAGCTGGTTCAGCGCGATGCGCAGGCCAGTTGGGTCGATCTCCCATCCCCATTCGCTGGCCTCGAGAAACGGGTTGCGCGTGCCCCCGAGTAAATTGCCTTCGGTGTCTTCACCCTCCGCGTGGGTTTCATTCACGGTGGTCGACATGTAGTAGCTGAAACCGATGTAATCGACGGTATGATTTGCCAGCAGTTCAAGATCGCCGGGTTCGATCGCTAAAGTGACGTCGAGCGAGTCCCACAATCGTTGCGCATAGTAGGGGTATTTGCCGTTGGCTTGCACATCGGCGCAATAGAAATTGAAGGACTGCGTGCGTTGCATGGCCGCCAGCTGATTAACCGGGTTGCTGTCGTAGGCGTAGGTGGTGGCATAAATAATCATGCAGCCCATCTGGATGTTCGGATTAACTTCGCGGGCAATTTTTGTTGCCAGACTGCTGGCGACAAACTGGTGATGCCATGCCTGAAATTTCACCTGTGCGTCCCGGGCTCCGGTTTTGACGACGAGCCCCTGGCTCATGATCGGAAAATGCGTCGCGCTGTTGATCTCGTTGAAGGTCATCCAATATTTGACCTTGTGCCCGAAACGCTCGAGCACCGTGCGAGAAAAACGCTCGAAAAAACCGACCAGTGCGCGGTTTTTCCAACCGCCATAGACGGTGGCCAGATGCAGCGGCAGTTCGTAGTGAGAAATCGTGATAACCGGTTCAATGCCGTGGGCGAGACAGGTATCAATTACCGCATTGTAGTGTGCCAGACCTGCTTCATTGGGCGTTTGTTCCACACCGTTAGGGTATATACGGGTCCAGGCAATGGAAAAACGGTAACACTTGAAGCCCATTTCAGCGAACAGCGCGATATCTTCCTTGAAACGGTGATAATGGTCGATGCCCTTGTGGTTAGGGTAAGTATAACGCGCGGTATCCAGCGAAAAATCGAAGGATTCGGACGCAACGATGGCTAATCGTGCTTTGCCGCCTGGGAGGGTGTCCACAATCGACAGTCCCTTGCCCGCTTCATCGTATGCGCCTTCTACCTGATTGGCGGCGGTGGCTCCGCCCCAAAGGAATGCGGGAGGAAATCGTGTACTCATAGGCTGCTCCTTTTGTTATATAGACAACCGACTTAAAAATGATTACAGCCAATGCCCTGATATGTGGCAAAAAAATACAGCTAATTGTTATCAAAATAATGTCGCTTGGCTATACCAACACGGAGGGTTGCAAACCGCGTAAAGGGAACACCCAGCCGACAAAAAAAGAGCTGATTGATAACCAGATGGCGGGCGGCTTTGATGAAGCGGCTTACCAGCAATTGCTAGCTCACCCTGAAATGATTGACCAACTGGTCCAGCAGATCCTGATGGATCGTTTCCCCGAAAGTATTCAGCGGATCCTCGCCAACCAACTAGGTTTGGATTTTATCGACCGCTCAAAGAACCGCGATCCGCGCTTCAGAGATATCGTGCTACGAGCTTACCACTCCCGATGTGCTTTCTGCGATTACGACCTACGACTGGATGGTGCGCTGGTTGGTATTGAAGCAGCCCATATCCACTGGAAAACCTATGGCGGGCCATGTGTGGTGAATAATGGTCTGGCACTGTGCTCACTGCATCATGATGCTTTTGATATGGGCGCGTTCGGGCTGGATGAAAACCTGACCATCCGCATCTCCGGCGGCGTTATAGCCAAACGACTTAATTTTGATTACATTATTTAAATGAGCTATTCAATTGATTTTAGAGGTAAAGTGTATTAGTCGCGACTAGATCTGACACTGGACCTTGAAAGGTTGAGAGTTACCGGTTTTGATATGGGTGTCTAATCCTTAAACAAAACGCGAGGTAACTCTCATGCTTCATACTAACAATCCCATTATCAAACACAAAGCCGACCTGCTCAATCTCGCCGAAGAACTCGGTAACGTATCAAAAGCCTGCAAGAGCATGGGCGTGTCACGCGATACATTTTACCGTTATCAGGAACTGGCTGCTGAAGGCGGCATTGATGCGCTGGTTAACCAGAACCGCCGGGTTCCGAACCTGAAGAACCGCGCCGACGAAGCCACTGAACGCGCGGTTGTTGATTATGCTATTGAGTTCCCGCCCCATGGGCAGCACCGGACCAGTAATGAGCTGCGTAAAAAAGGCGTATTTATCTCCGGCAGCGGCGTGCGCTTCATCTGGCAACGACACGACCTGGAGAACTTCCGTAAACGCCTGAAGGCGCTTGAGGAAAAGGTCGCCAGAGAAGGCATTGTCCTTACCGACGCTCAAATCGCAGCCCTGGAGAAGAAGGCGCACGATGATGAGGCCTGCGGTGAAATCGAGACGGCACATCCCGGGTATCTGGGCTCGCAGGACACCTTCTACGTGGGCAATCTGAAGGGTGTGGGCCGTATCTACCAGCAGACGTTCGTGGATACGTACTCGAAAGTGGCACACTGCAAGCTGTATACGAATAAAACACCGCCCACCGCCGCCGACCTGCTCAATGATCGCGTACTCCCGTTCTACGAGGCTCAGGGACTGCCGGTGCTGAGAATACTGACCGACAGGGGTACGGAGTACTGTGGTAAAGTGGAGCAGCATGATTATCAGCTTTATCTGGCTATCAACGATATCGAACATACGAAAACGAAGGCGATGTCTCCGCAGACGAACGGCATCTGCGAGCGCTTCCATAAAACCATTTTTCAGGATTTTTATCAGGTTACGTTCGGCAAGAAGTTATATGGAGACCTGGAAAGCCTGCAGGTAGATCTGGACAACTGGTTGTGGCATTACAATAATGAGCGAACTCATCAGGGAAAAATGTGCTGCGGGCGTACGCCGATGGCCACTTTACTCGATGGAAAACGGATCTGGGCAGAAAAGAATCTGAACCAGATGTAATCTGACAGACACCTGTATAAATAATCGGTAACTGTCAGATCAGGTCTGAGCTAGTACACGTAAAGTGATATCTACACGGGAAGAAGAAGGGTTGAGTATCCGAGAAACAGCGAAGCAATTTCGGATTGGCCCTGCCTCTGTATCGCGTTGGATTAATCAAATAGCGTCAAAAGCATCGACCACGCGTCAGCGAAAGAGCGATAAATCCGAGTTGATAAAAGATGTTGAACCATATCCAGATGCTTACCAAAAAGAACGTGCAGAGCGTTTTGGCGTTTGTCAGAAGGCCATTTGGCAAGCTCTTAAAAAGCTGGGATTGACCTATAAAAAAAAACTCTATGTCATCCGAAAGCCGACGAAAGCGCCCGGCAAGCATTTCAACAAAAAATACAACAGTATGAAAAAGAAGGTAAACCTATTGTTTTTATTGATGAAAGTGGTTTTCCACACGATACACCACGGACTCACGGCTATTCCCCAAAAGGTCAACGGTGTTTTGGCCTGAAGAACAGAGGAGCCAAGGGAAGAACAAATGTTATCGGCGCTTTGAGCCTGTTTAAGATGTTGTGTAAATGCCTTTCCTCAGAAGTGACCGTCAAGACGCTCACCGAACTCGATAATAAAGCGACTCATTGCCATACGCCAGTCCTGTAAGGGCATCGTCCATTTCTGTGATGCCGCCTGGATTGCCAGCCATACGACCTTCTTCACCGAGTCATCAGTCGGGAACACCTTGCGTTTCTTGATTGCATGCCGGAGCACGCTGTTCAGTGATTCTATAGCGTTCGTCGTGTAGATTACCTTGCGAAGTTCCTGCGGGTACGAGAAGAATGTCGACAGGTTGGCCCAGTTTGACTGCCAGCTCCGACTTATCTGCGGATAGTGGTGATCCCATGTCCCACCGAACGTCTCCAGCGCCTGAAGCGCGGCCTCTTCGGTTGGAGCCTGATACACTGCTTTGAGGTCGCGTGTTACCGCCTTATAGTCCTTCCAGGCAACGAAGCGCAGACTGTTGCGCACCATGTGCACGATGCACAACTGGATGCGGGCTTCCGGGTAGACCGTGTTGATGATGGCATCCGGGAACCCTTTCAGGCCGTCCACACAGGCAATGAGGATGTCGGTCAGGCCACGGTTTTTCAGTTCTGTCAGCACGTTCAGCCAGAACTTTGCACCTTCATTTTCGGTCAGCCACATCCCCAGTAGCTCTTTCTGGCCTTCGATATTGATACCCAGCGCCAGGAACACAGACTTATTGATAACGCGGCTGTCCTGCCGGACTTTCAGAACGATACAGTCAAGGTAAACAATGGGATAAACCGCATCCAAGGGGCGATTTTGCCACTCAACAACCTGCTCCATAACGGCATCGGTGACCTTCGATAGCAGGGCGGGTGAGACATCCGCGTCATACAGTTCTTTGAACGCAGCGGCAATGTCGCGGGTGGTCATCCCTTTGGCATACAACGATAAAATATGGTTATCCATCCCGGTGAACAGGGTCTGGTTCTTCTTCAGCAGTTGCGGTTCAAAGGAACCATCACGATCACGTGGTGTACGCAGTTCCAGCGGACCATCGCCGGTGGTAACAGTCTTTGTGGAGTAGCCATTGCGCGTGTTAGTTCCAGATTTGGACTGGTGCTTCTCATGCCCGAGGTGATGGGTCATTTCAGCATTAAGGGCAGCTTCAACGCAGATCTTTTTCAGCAGGCGATCAAACGGGTTGAGAGCGTCAGGGGTTTTGAGATTTTTGGCCAGCTCGTTAGCCAGAGCCTGTAACTGTTTTTCGTCCATAAAGTAACCTGCTTTTGATGTTGGATTGAACATATCAAAATCAGGCAATTACACAATCTCGTGTACAGGCTCCTTTATTATGCACAACGCTGTTTGCTATCGGATTATTTGATATCAATATTAACGGCGATGTTTTCTATTCCTAGGTCACACAAGTCCTTATCCCAGTACTCCCTAAAAACAGGGTAATCGTGATGGACAATGCAACTTTTTACAAAAAACATAATATTCAACAAGTCATCATCGATGCAGGGTATATGGTGGAGTATTTGCTTACACATTCGCCAGATCTTAACCCAATTGAGCATAAATGGACACAAGCAAAAAGCAAAAAAAGAGAGAGTGGTTGCGATACAGAGATTTTGTTCTCAGTCCACATGATGTAATCAAAATTAAGTCGCTTGGCTATAACCACACCAATTACCGTTTTTGGCAGCCGATGGCACACCCGAATGACTGGGCCGAACGCGAACCGCTGCGCATTGTTAAAGGCGACGGCCTCTACATCTGGGATGATAAAGGGCGCAAAATGCTTGATGGCTTCGCTGGGCTGTGGTGTGTAAACGTGGGCCACAATCGCCCGGAAGTGAAAGCCGCCATCGCCAAACAGATGGATGAACTGGCTTACTACCAACTGTTTGACGGCTTCAGCCACCCGATGGCTGAAGCGCTATCTAATCGCCTCATTCAGATGACGCAACAAGAAGATATGCGGCGGGTGTTGTACGGCATGGGCGGCTCAGACGGTGTGGAAAGCGCCCTCAAGGTGGCGCGTCAGTACTGGATTTTACAAGGCAAGCCGCAACGCACACGCTTTATCTCGCTAAAGAATGCCTATCACGGCGTACACATGGGTGGCACATCAGTGTCTGGCCTGCCGATTTATCGTCTTATAGCCAACTGACTTAAAAATGATTACAGCCAATGCCCTGATATGTGGCTAAAAAATACAGCTAATTGTTATCAAAATAATGTCGCTTGGCTATAACTTCTGCCCGCTGGTGCGCGAGATCTGTGATAAATACGGCGTACTGCTGATCGCCGATGAAGTAGTCACCGGATTTGGCCGCAGCGGAGCGATGTTTGGTTCACGCGGTTGGGGCGTAAAACCAGACATCATGGTGTTTGCCAAAGCACTCACCGCCGGATATGTGCCGCTGTCGGCTACCGTGCTGAATCAGCGTATCGAAGCGGCCTATCTGGATAACTGCGATGCGCGTGGATTGCTGATGACGGGTTTTACCTATGGTGGTCACCCGCTGGCTTGCGCCGCCGGGATGGCGGTGTTGGATATTGTTGAGCAGGAAAATCTGCCTGCCAATGCCGCACTTCAGGGGGAATACTTGCTGGGACAACTGCTGCCGTTTGAGTCACGCTTCCGCTCCGTGGGCAACGTACGGGGCAAAGGGCTGATGCTGGCGCTGGTATAGCCAAGCGACATTATTTTGATAACAATTAGCTGTATTTTTTAGCCACATATCAGGGCATTGGCTGTAATCATTTTTAAGTCGTTTTGCTATATCAAAATCAGGCAATTACACAATCTCGTGTACAGGCTCTTCTCAGTCCATATGGTGTAATCAAAATTAAGTCGCTTGGCTATAACCATCGATAAAGCCGGTTGCGATACGCTGGTGATGGCACTGCAAACAGCGTTTGAGAAAGAAGAGCGGTAACAAGACAACGGTAGAAAAAAGGGCCGTTCCTGCATGAACGGCCCTTATTTGTTTAAATGCTACGCGTCGCGCTGTTCACTTACTGCAATACGGAAATATCCGCCACTTTCAGGAACAGGTTACGCAATTGATTAAGCAGCGTCAGACGGTTCAGATGCACGCTTTCATCTTCCGCGTTAACCATCACCTTATCGAAGAAGTTATCAACCGGTTCACGCAGTTCTGCCAGTTCCGCCAACGCTTCCTGGTAGCGCCCTTCTGCAAACCAGGGTGCCAGTTTGCTCTTCAGCGCGGTTACGTAGGTGGCCAGTTGAATTTCCTCTTTCTCGTTGAGCAGAGCAGCATCAATGTTGGTGTTCAGCGTATCGGTGGATTTCGCCAGAATGTTAGACACGCGCTTGTTGGCCGCAGCCAGCGCAGTAGCGGCATCCAGCGAACGGAAATGACTCACCGCTTTCACGCGGGCATCGAAATCTGCCGGGCGAGTCGGGCGACGGGCCAATACCGCCTGAATGGTGTCCACGCTATGACCTTCTTCCTGATACCAGGCGCGGAAACGGCCAAGCATGAATTCGATCACGTCATCGACCACATTAGCGTTGGTCAGCTTGTCGCCATACAGGCGTACCGCTTCTTCCGTCAGCGTTTGCAGATCGAGCGGCATCTGTTTCTCAACGATAATACGCAGCACACCCAGCGCAGCACGGCGCAGCGCGAACGGGTCTTTATCCCCTTTCGGGTGTTGACCGATGCTGAAAATGCCCGCCAGCGTGTCCATCTTGTCGGCAATCGCCAATGCGCAGGCTACGCCTGACGCAGGCAGCGCATCTCCGGCAAAACGCGGCTGATACTGTTCGTTCAGGGCAACGGCAACGTCTTCGGCTTCGCCGTCGTGACGCGCGTAGTGCATCCCCATTACGCCCTGGGTGTCGGTAAATTCGAACACCATGTTGGTCATCAGATCGCACTTGGAGAGCAAACCGGCACGTTTCGCGTGAGCAACGTCGGCACCGATTTTCTCCGCCACCCAGCCCGCCAAGGCCTGAATGCGATCGGTCTTGTCGCGCAATGTACCCAACTGCTGTTGGAACAGCACGGTTTGCAGACGCGGCAGATGATCTTCCAGACGTTTTTTACGGTCGGTGTTGAAGAAGAATTCGGCATCCGCCAGACGCGGGCGCACCACTTTCTCGTTACCCGAAATAATCTGTTGCGGATCTTTGGATTCAATGTTGGCAACAAAGATGAAATTCGGCAGCAGCTTTCCGGCGTTGTCATACACCGGGAAATACTTCTGATCGCCCTTCATGGTGTAAACCAGCGCTTCGGCAGGCACTGCCAAGAATTTTTCTTCAAATTGCGCGGTCAGCACTACTGGCCATTCCACCAATGAGGTCACTTCTTCCAGCAGGCTTTCGCTCAGATCGGCATTACCACTAATCTGACACGCAGCCGCTTGCGCATCGGCTTTGATCAACGCCTTACGCGCTTCATAATCGGCGATAACCTTGCCGCGCTCCAGCAGGATGCTCGGGTATTGGTCAGCGTTATCGATGGTGAATTCTGATTCTCCCATAAAGCGATGGCCGCGCACAGTGCGAGCGGATTCAATGCCCAGTACTTGACCGGGGATCAGTTCATCACCCAACAGCATCGTTACCGTATGCACCGGACGCACAAACTGGGTCTCTTTATCGCCCCAGTGCATCAGTTTCGGGATCGGAAGTTTCGCCAGCGCGTTTGCGACCATATCCGCCAACAGCCCCTGCGCGCTGCCGCCTTTTAGCAGCGCGCGATACAACAGCCACTCGCCTTTGTCCGTCGTCAAACGTTCTGCCTGATCGACAGTGATACCGCAGCCTCGCGCCCAGCCTTCAGCCGCTTTGGTCGGTTTGCCCTCCGCGTCATACGCCTGAGCAATGGCCGGGCCACGTTTTTTGACTTCACGATCCGGTTGTGCGGCACTCAGCTGCGCCACTTTCAGCGCCAAACGACGCGGCGCAGCAAACCAGCTCACGTCGCCGTGTGTCAGTCCGGCATTATCCAATTCAGTGGTGAAATTGGCGGCAAAGGACTCCGCCAGAGAACGCAGCGCCTTTGGCGGCAGCTCTTCCGTGCCAATTTCCACCAGAAAAGTCTTGTCAGTCATCGCTGTTAGCTCTCTTTCTTGTTACACATCGGGAAGCCCAGCGCTTCACGGGAAGCGTAGTAGGCTTCGGCCACCGCTTTGGTCAGCGTGCGAATGCGCAAAATATAGCGCTGACGTTCGGTAACGGAAATGGCTTTACGCGCGTCCAGCAAGTTGAAGCTGTGCGCCGCTTTAAGAATGCGCTCGTAGGCAGGCAGCGGCAGCGGTTTTTCCAGCGCCAGCAGCTGTTGCGCTTCTTTTTCGTACTGCTCGAAGCAGGTAAACAGGAAATCGACATCGGCGTATTCGAAGTTATAGGTGGACTGTTCCACCTCGTTTTGGTGGAACACGTCACCGTAGGTGGTTTTACCCAGCGGGCCATCGCTCCACACCAAGTCATAGACGCTGTCCACACCCTGAATGTACATTGCCAGACGTTCCAGACCATAAGTGATCTCGCCGGTCACCGGCTTGCACTCAAGCCCCCCCACCTGCTGGAAGTAGGTAAACTGCGTGACTTCCATACCGTTCAACCACACTTCCCAGCCTAGCCCCCAAGCACCCAGCGTCGGGTTCTCCCAGTTATCTTCCACGAAACGAATATCGTGAATGGTGGGGTCCAGCCCCAGCTCTTTCAGAGAACCGAGATACAGTTCCTGAACATTTTCTGGTGACGGCTTGATGATGACCTGAAACTGATAATAGTGTTGCAGGCGGTTCGGGTTTTCCCCGTAACGACCGTCGGTAGGACGACGCGACGGCTGTACATAGGCAGCAGCAATAGGCTCTGGCCCCAGCGCGCGCAGACAGGTCATCGGATGAGAGGTGCCAGCGCCGACTTCCATATCCAAAGGTTGGACGATGGTGCAGCCTTGGCCAGCCCAGTAATCCTGCAACGTCAGGATCAGGCCTTGGAAGGTCTTGGTATCAAACTTTTGCATGTCAGATTCACGCGATACATGTGGATTTATATGGAATGCGCCAGTATACCCTCTGAGTGCAAGATATACAGCCAGAATGCTGCAACAACTTCACTTCAGCGGCACTTTATAGCCAACCGACTTAAAAATGATTACAGCCAATGCCCTGATATGTGGCAAAAAATACAGCTAATTGTTATCAAAATAATGTCGCTTGGCTATATTGATGTAGAGGCCCGTTTCGCCCGGCGCGGCCCATCGGCTCAGGCGGTGAACACCGTTTGCAACATTTTCAGGCTTAGCACCAGTAGCAGTGCGGCAAAGATCTTTTTCAAGGTAGCAACCGGCAAACGATGCGCCAAACGCGCACCAAACGGCGCGGTAAAGAAGCTCACCGCCGAAATCAGCAACACGGTAGGCACTGAGACATAGCCCAGCGTGTAGGCAGGCATCCCCGCCGTGGACCAGCCGTTAATCATATAACCCAGCGCCCCCGCCAGCGCGATAGGCAGCCCCACCGCCGCCGACGTGCCAATCGCCTGCTGAATGCGCACATTACACCAGGTCAGAAACGGCACGGTGAGTGATCCCCCGCCAATCGCCACCAGCGCAGAAATACCACCGATAATCAGCCCCGCCAGCGATACCCCAGCCACTCCCGGCAGCTGGCGCTGCGCTTTGGGTTTGATGTTGAGCACCATCTGCAATGAAACATAGGCCATAAAGCAGGAAAAGAAGATCGCCAGCGCCCGCGTAGGCAGCAGCGTCGCCAACCAAGTAGCGGCAAAGGTGCCGATAAGGATCGCTGGCGTAATACACAGCACCACAGGCCATAACACCGCCTGATGCTGGTGATGGGTGCGCAAGCTGGAGATCGCGGTAATGACAATCGCCGCCATTGAGGTGCCCAGAGCCAAATGCACCAGATGCTCACCTTGTACACCCTGTGCAGCAAACAGTGCCGTTAAAATCGGCACCATGATGCCGCCGCCACCAATCCCCAACAGCCCCGCCACGAACCCGACAACGCCGCCCAACGCCAGATAGGCAACGATCCACTCAATAGCCATGTGCTTCCCCTTCCCCGCTTGCAATGTGTAATAGTGTATAACCAGTGCAGTGCCTTTCACGCGCCGATCTTATTGATTTCTTGTGAGCATGCACACAAACAACTGGTTGTATATACAGTTAAATTTTGCCATGATCGTGATTGAACCGCGCTTATCTTTAGCAACATCATGATGAAATGACAACTTGATGAAACTGCAATAGCCTGCACTTATTACAGAAGCGCCACACGTCACAGGAACGCGACCATGAACCGATGCGCATGGGTCACCCAGGACCCGCTTTACCTCGATTATCACGATACGGAATGGGGCAAACCGTGCAAAGAGAGCGTCAAACTGTTCGAACTGCTCTGTCTTGAAGGACAGCAGGCTGGTTTGTCATGGATAACGGTATTGAAAAAGCGGGAAAACTACCGGGCAAGCTTTCATCAGTTTGACCCGAAACGGGTGGCAAGCATGACGCAGGAAGACGTCGAGCGCTTGTTACAAGATAGTGGCATTATCCGCCATCGCGGCAAAATTGAAGCCATCATCACCAACGCGCGCGTCTGGTGTGACATGGAAGCACAGGGCGAGTCTTTTTCCGATTTTATCTGGTCTTTCGTTAACCATACGCCGTTGGTCAACAGCCCCACCACGCTGTCCGATGTGCCCGCCAAAACCATCGTTTCCGATGCCATGTCGAAAGCGCTGAAAAAACGCGGCTTCAAATTTATCGGCTCAACCATCTGCTATGCCTTTATGCAAGCCGCTGGTTTGGTCAACGATCACACTACCGACTGCTTCTGCTATCAAGAGGCCGCGCGTGATTAGGGACTACCGGCCAGAGGATCTTGCCCTCCTTCTCCCCCTGTGGCTGGAAAGCACTACCCGATCGCACCCGTTTATCAACCCAACCTATTGGCAGGAAAGCGAACCGCTGGTGCGCGACCAGTATATCCCCAACTCAGAAACTTGGGTTTATGAGGTTGAAGGTGCGATCGTCGGTTTTATCAGCGTGATGGAACAACGTTTTGTCGGTGCACTGTTTGTCCATCATCGCTGGCATGGCAAAGGCGTGGGCGTCGCGCTGATGACCCATGTGCAGCAGCGCTTCCCTGTGCTGAGTCTGGAAGTGTATGAACAAAACCTGCGCGCCTGTGCCTTTTACCAGAAGCTGGGCTTCTCCCCGGTAAAACGCACGTTCCCCGCGGAAACAAATGTCCCCGCGCAGATTATGCAATGGGAAAAAACGGCCTGACGATGTCAGGCTAACCTGCATAAATTCCTTCAATAACCAGCCCTGCCTGCCAATATAGCCAACCGACTTAAAAATGATTACAGCCAATGCCCTGATATGTGGCAAAAAATACAGCTAATTGTTATCAAAATAATGTCGCCTTGCTATAAGCCTGAGCTGGCAGTCAAACTGGGCCAACCTGTCGACATTCTTCTCGTACCCGCAGGAACTTCGCAAGGTATAGCCAAGCGACTTAATTTTGATTACACCATATGGACTGAGAACAAAATCTCTGTATCGCAACCACCCTCTCTTTTTTTGCTTTTTGCTTGTGCCCATTTATGCTCAATGGGGTTAAGATCTGGCGAATATGTAGGCAAATACTCCACCATAATACCCTGCATCGATGATGACTTGTTGAATATTATGTTTTTTGTGAAAAGTTGCATTGTCCATCACGATTACCCTGTTTTTAGGGAGTACTGGGATAAGGACTTGTGTGACCCAGGAATAGAAAACATCGCTGTTAATATTGATATCAAATAATCCGATAGCAAACAGCGTTGTGCCTAATAAAGCGCCGATAACATTTGTTCTTCCCTTGGCTCCCCCGTTCTTCAGCCCAAAACACCGTTGACCTTTTGGGGAATAGCCGTGAGTCCGTGGGGTATCGTGTGGAAAACCACTTTCATCAATAAAAACAATAGGTTTGCCTTCTTTTTCATGCTGTTGTATTTTTTGTTGAAATGCTTGCCGGGCGCTTTCGTCGGCTTTCGGATGACGTAGAGTTTTTTTATAGGTCAATCCCAGCTTTTTAAGAGCTTGCCAAATGGCCTTCTGACAAACGCCAAAACGCTCTGCACGTTCTTTTTGGTAAGCATCTGGATATGGTTCAACATCATCTTTTATCAACTCGGATTTATCGCTCTTTCGCTGACGCGTGGTCGATGCTTTTGACGCTATTTGATTAATCCAACGCGATACAGAGGCAGGGCCAATCCGAAATTGCTTCGCTGTTTCTCGGATACTCAACCCTTCTTCTTCCCGTGTAGATATCACTTTACGTCTAAAATCAATTGAATAGCTCATTTAAATAATGCAATCAAAATTAAGTCGTTTAGCTATAACTGGAACAGTTTCTCTGTCGGTCAGGGGCAATCCGTTAATTTTATTCAGCCGAGCAGTTCCTCTGCGATCCTCAATCGGGTAACCGGCTCCACTCGCTCCTCGATCGCCGGAGCCGTCACCGGGAACGGACAGGTTTATCTGATTAACCCGAACGGTATTGCGATTACCTCCTCCGGTTCCGTCAAGGTAGGCGGTGGATTTGTCGCCTCAACGCTGGACATCAAAGATGAGGATTTCCTTCGAGGAAAGTAACATAAAAATAAATAATTAATAAAAACAAATTTATACATAAAATAACCCAGTGATTTTCTGCATTTGTTATACACATAGTTATTCATTACTTCCTGCACAGCAGCGCAAACTTTCGAACGCTTGGAAACAACTTTTACGGCCAATGATGGCTTTGAGTTATTAGCAAATCAGGTGTATGGCGATAGGCTACGTTCCGCTCTGATGCTTCGTGAATCTGTTCTCCATCCTTAAATTGGACGTTGCTTACAACCAGGGTCAGCAGGTCAAATCCTCTTAGTCGGTTCCAGCTTTTCTGAGCTGACTGGAGCAGCTTAAATACCATTGACAGGGTTGTTTCTCTCGAACCACCGTTCTTCGCGCGTCTGCTTCGTAGCCTCACAGTCGCAAAAGCCGATTCAATCGGATTTGTCGTTCTTATTGACGCCCAGTGCTCTGACGGGAAGTCGTAGAATGCCAGCAGTTCTTCTCGAGCTTTCTCCAGCTTCTTCATCGCTGCAGGATACTTCGCTGAAAACCTTGCCAACAAAACATCAAAGGCTTCATTAGCGGCATCGCGGCTCTCTGCTAGCCAAACCTCCCGCAGCTCAGCCTTAACTTTCGGTTGCATGGCTTTGGGGAGTGAAGCCAACACATTAGCGGTTTTGTGCACCCAACAGCGTTGGTGCTGCGTGTCCGGGAATATCTTTGCCATTGCATTCCAAAAACCAAGGGCACCGTCTCCCGTAGCCAGCTTGGGAGATACGGTTAGGCCGCGTGCTCGCAGGCCATTAAGAAGTTCGGCCCAGTTTGCTTCTGACTCTCGATAACCATCTTCGACCGCAACCAGCTCCTTACGTCCATGTTCAGTGACGCCGATAATGACCAGCAGGCAAAGGCAATCATCTTGCCTGACATGGCTGTATATGCCATCGGCCCAGAAATAAACGTAGCGCGTATCGCTTAAATCACGCAGGCACCATTGCCTGTGCTCTTCAAGCCACTGCTGTTTCAGTCTGCTGATGGTACTGGCAGAGAGGCCATTAGCTTTTTCACCGAGAAGCGCCCTCAGGGCTTCGTGAAAATCACCGGTGGATATGCCTCGCAGGTACAGCCATGGTAGGGCTTTGTTGAATAAATCAGAACTTGTAACGACTGCGCCCCATACGGGTCGATTGTTACGTGATGCGAATACTGTTCGGCATTCCTAATAGCGTGATCAGGTTAAGCGCTTTGACCATGACCATGGCTTCACCCACCTGACCATCGTAGTCTCTTAGACTTAGATGACCACCCAGAAGCCTTTTGAACCGGAACATGGCCGTTTCAGCCACTGAGCGCCGGTGATAGCCCACTTTCTTTTTCCAGATATCGTTACTACCGCTAATGAGCTGATTTGCAACAGCGTGGTTACGCTCGTGGTAGCGATTTTGCCAATATTGCGCCTCCCTTCGTGGCGGGATAAGCGGCCTTATTTTCTTTCTCAGCAGAGCATCATAGCAGTAAACTGTATCGTAAGTGCCGTCAGCCGATGCCTCTCTGATTTTCCGGTGGGTCTGGTTTATCAGCGCCGGTAGAGCTTGGGCATCAGTCGTACCACTGAGCGACAAATCCGCACAGATAATCTCATGCGTCACACTGTCTACTGCCAGGTGCAGCTTACGCCATACCCTGCGTCTGTCGGCACCATGCTGCCGGACTTTCCATTCGCCTTCGCCAAAGACCTTCAGGCCGGTTCCATCAATGACCAGATGTGAGATTTCACCACGGGTTGGCGTTTTTATGCTGATGTTCACTGTCTTTGCTCGCTTGCTGAGCAGCGAATAGTCTGGACAATGGAGCGACAATTTAATCAGTTTAAAAATCGAGTTACCAAAGCCCTGTAAAGCCCTCAATGAAAGGCCAAACACGCGTTTCATCATCAGGACTGTGGTGATGGTCATATCTGAGTAGTGGAGCGGTCGTCCACGCCGTTCAGTAGTGTTTTTTTCCGTCCATGCAGCAATGGCTGATTCATCTAGCCATACGGTTAGAGAAGCGCGCTGCTTGAGGGCCTTGTTATAAGAGGGCCAGTTGGTGATTTTAAAATTTTGTTTTGCCATGGAGAGCTGATTTTGAAACAACTGTGTTGATCTGCTCCGATGATTACCCAAAAGTTCTATTTATTCAACAAAGCCCCATGGTAGCAACTCTTCGACGCTTTTTGCACGTTTCAGATAAGGCGGCAACAACGCGCTGTTGAAGCATATTCCGTTGCCGCTGCGCTCCCTGACCTTAGGCACTTTAATTTCAACATCCCCAATACCCGTCTGTATGGTTCGCGGTGGCAAATAGCCGTTACGAACGACAGCATGACGCCCGTCGTCAAGGCAGCGTTCAGCATGTTGTTGCAGCATGGTTTCGAGCTCAACCTCAACAGCGGCAGCTATCAGTTGCCTGGCACCATTACGAATGAGTTCATGCAAGGGATCACCGGCAATATCTGGTTCTGCGGAGACTTGTAGAGTAGACTTTTTCATGGGGTATCATCTCTCTGTTGTTGAAATCATCCACGAAATCAATCAGCAGGATACACCACCCTCCCCGAAACCCCGTACACCAGAAATGAGCATAACTCATGACTTTAGGGTGTGTCCCTTAATTTCTTGAGCTATAGTATCCATCTGTTTCTACGACACTTTTGATTATGGCTCGCTACGATCTTTCTGATGAAGCATGGGCAATCATTGAGCCCTTGTTGCCAACCGTTTTGACATCTCCGCGAGCCTGCCGGCCGTGGGCAGAACATCGAAAAATCTTCAATGGCATGTTCTGGATACTGTGTTCAGGCGCACCATGGCGTGATTTACCTGAACGTTACGGCCCATGGAAAACCGTTTATAACCGTTTCAATAGATGGTCAAAGTCTGGAATCATTAACTTTATTTTCAATAAGTTACTTTCATTTCTTGATGCTCATGGACTTGTTGACTGGTCAGCCAGTGTGCTGGATGGCAGTAATATCCGTGCGCTCAAATGTGCGGCTGGCGCTCAAAAAAACATCTCGATATTACCAACGATAATAGCCTGGGTCGCTCACGAGGTGGTTATGGCACCAAAATCCACATGGCGACTGACGGAAGCGGCATCCCGCTAAACATCGTACTGAGTGCTGGGCAGGGTCACGAAAGCCTGTTTGCGTTACGACTCCTGGACGAAATTGGCGTGCAACGCCAGAACGGCAACATGAAGCGTCGTGGCCATGTAGTATAGCCAACCGACATTATTTTGATAGCAGCCAGCTATGCTTTTTTGCCGCATATCAGGGAATCTGTTGTAATCATTTTTAAGTCGGTTGGCTATACTGGCTGACAAAGCCTACTCTGGGAATGCACTATAGCTAAACGACTTAATTTTGATCACATTATTTAAATGAGCTATTCAATTGATTTTAGACGTAAAGTGATATCTACACGGGAAGAAGAAGGGTTGAGTATCCGAGAAACAGCGAAGCAATTTCGGATTGGCCCTGCCTCTGTACCGCGTTGGATTAATCAAATAGCGTCAAAAGCATCGACCACGCGTCAGCGAAAGAGCGATAAATCCGAGTTGATAAAAGATGTTGAACCATATCCAGATGCTTACCAAAAAGAACGTGCAGAGCGTTTTGGCGTTTGTCAGAAGGCCATTTGGCAAGCTCTTAAAAAGCTGGGATTGACCTATAAAAAAAACTCTACGTCATCCGAAAGCCGACGAAAGCGCCCGGCAAGCATTTCAACAAAAAATACAACAGTATGAAAAAAAGGTAAACCTATTGTTTTTATTGATGAAAGTGGTTTTCCACACGATACCCTACGGACTCACGGCTATTCCCCAAAAGGTCAACGGTGTTTTGGCCTGAAGAACGGGGGAGCCAAGGGAAGAACAAATGTTATCGGCGCTTTATTAGGCACAACGCTGTTTGCTATCGGATTATTTGATATCAATATTAACAGCGATGTTTTCTATTCCTGGGTCACACAAGTCCTTATCCCAGTACTCCCTAAAAACAGGGTAATCGTGATGGACAATGCAACTTTTCACAAAAAACATAATATTCAACAAGTCATCATCGATGCAGGGTATATGGTGGAGTATTTGCCTACATATTCGCCAGATCTTAACCCCATTGAGCATAAATGGGCACAAGCAAAAAGCAAAAAAAGAGAGGGTGGTTGCGATACAGAGATTTTGTTCTCAGTCCATATGGTATAATCAAAATTAAGTCGCTTGGCTATACGTTTGTTGAACCTAGTGTTAATTTTGCTGTGCTGTGCTGTGCTGTGCTGTGCTGTGCTGTGCTGTGCTGTGCTGTGCTGTGCATAACAAGATGTTACTAAAAAAAGGCGATGTCATTAGCATTATTCCTAAAAATGGTGATAGTTGTAAATTTCGTTTCCTTATTATCACACTCTAATTTTACGGTAAATTTACATTTTTACTCAGTGGGTTACAAGATGAGCGGGTGAGCGGTGTGTAAGGATTAAATGCTGATTTGGTGTGCTGTTTGTTATTTTAAATGGCGCATTTCATCACGATAGGGAGCGTTTTTTTGCCAATTGAGTTTCTTAAAATAAAGGATACAACTTAAACGCTGTTTTTTTCAGCGTTTTTGCGCTGAATCAAGCCATTTTTCTCTGTTTTTTGTGCGGGCGTGGCGGGCTGTTTTTCAAGGGTTGACAACTGTCTTTTCTTTTCAATAGAATAGAGGAAGATTTCAGATCTTGTCCTCGCATCATCTCTGATTGATAGCTTGCTTTTTCACGGTTGGCGGCGTACTATTTGCCCGTTTTCGGACGCGGGGTGGAGCAGCTTGGTAGCTCGTCGGGCTCATAACCCGAAGGTCGTCGGTTCAAATCCGGCCCCCGCAACCAAATCACTTCTTTCGCTTAAGTTTTTTTTTTCAAATGAACTCTGAGTGGCGGTTATGACACCCACAGCGGTTTTTTGAAAAAATCCTTGCGAGAAGTAATACCGCGGCCTGTTGCGGTATATAGGGTCCAGTTGCATAAAGCCCCGATATTTCGGGGTTTTTTGTTATTTGGCAACAACATGACTGGGCTTTTAGCCCTTTTTTTATGTCTTGGGGGTGGGCTTGTCCACATTAGAACAGAAATTGACAGCGATGATCTCGGCACCCGTTGAAGCATTAGAATACGAATTGGTGGGCGTTGAGTTTGTCCGTGGTCGCCAATCGACGCTGCGTATCTATATTGATAGTGAAGACGGCATCACAGTTGATGATTGTGCTGATGTCAGCCACCAGGTGAGTGCGGTGCTGGATGTCGAAGATCCCATTACGGTTGCCTATAACCTGGAAGTGTCATCACCTGGCCTAGATCGTCCTTTATTCATCGCAGAACATTACGTGTGTTTCCTCGGCGAAGAAGTGACCCTAGTGCTGCGCATGGCGGTACAAAACCGTCGTAAATGGGCGGGAATTATCAAATCCGTTGAAGGTGAGATGATTACCGTAACAGTGGAAGGCAAAGATGAAGTGTTCGCACTGAGCAACATCCAGAAGGCGAACCTGGCACCCCACTTTTAAAGTTTGGATGAGGCAACTAGAATGAACAAAGAGATTCTGGCTGTTGTTGAAGCAGTTTCCAACGAAAAAGCCGTTCCGCGCGAAAAAATTTTTGAAGCACTGGAAACTGCGCTAGCGACAGCGACAAAGAAAAAATACGAACAGCAAATTGATGTTCGAGTTTGCATCGATCGCAAAACCGGCGATTTCGATACGTTTCGCCGTTGGATTGCTGTTAACGAAGTGACGCAACCAACGCGTGAAATCACGTTGGTTGCAGCCCAATTTGAAGATCCGAGCATTGAACTCGGCGGTTACATTGAAGACCAGATCGAATCGGTCACGTTTGACCGTATCACCACACAAACGGCCAAACAGGTTATCGTACAGAAAGTACGTGAAGCTGAACGTGCCATGGTGGTCGATCAGTTCCGTGAGCAGGAAGGCGATATTGTCACTGGCGTGGTCAAAAAAGTGAACCGCGACAACATTTCGTTGGATCTGGGCAACAACGCAGAAGCGGTGATTGGCCGTGAAGATATGCTGCCGCGTGAAAATTTCCGTCCGGGCGACCGCATTCGCGGCGTGCTGTACTCAGTAAGACCGGAAGCGCGTGGCGCACAGCTGTTTGTCAGCCGTTCACGCCCTGAAATGCTGGAGGAACTGTTCCGCATCGAAGTGCCGGAAATTGGCGAAGAAGTTATCGAGATCAAAGCGGCTGCTCGCGATCCGGGTTCTCGCGCTAAAATCGCAGTGAAAACCAACGACAAGCGTATCGACCCTGTGGGGGCGTGCGTGGGCATGCGCGGTGCGCGTGTGCAGGCCGTATCCAGCGAACTGGGCGGCGAACGCATTGATATCATTCTGTGGGACGATCATCCGGCACAGTTCGTCATCAACGCCATGGCACCGGCAGACGTCGTTTCCATCGTGGTTGACGAAGATACCTGCACCATGGATATCGCCGTAGAGTCCAGCAACTTGGCACAGGCGATTGGCCGCAACGGGCAGAACGTGCGTCTGGCTTCCCAACTGCTGAAACAGCATCGTTCAGATGACCGCTGGGAACTGAACGTGATGACCGTGGAAGACCTGCAAGCCAAGCATCAGGCGGAAGCACACGCGGCAATTGACGTCTTTACCAAGCACTTGGATATCGACGAAGAGTTTGCCACCGTGCTGGTTGAAGAAGGTTTCTCCTCACTTGAAGAACTGGCCTATGTGCCTATCAAGGAACTCCAAGAGATCGATGGTCTGGATGAGGAAACCATCGAAGCACTGCGTGAGCGTGCCAAAGCGGCATTGACCACATTGGCGTTGGCGCAGGAAGAGAGCCGTGGCAGTGGCCAACCGGCTGAAGATTTGCTCAGTTTACCGGTTTTACCGCGCGAGTTGGCGTTCACTCTCGCCGCGCGTGGAGTATGTACGCTGGAAGATCTTGCTGAGCAGGGCGTTGACGACCTGACGGATATTGAAGGGCTGAACGATGAGAAGGCCGGTGAGTTGATCATGGCCGCCCGTAATATCTGCTGGTTCGGCGACGAAAACGAATAACGACACTGTAGCAGGAAAGGAACAGCATGACAGAAGTAACCATACAATCGCTGGCCGTAGAGATTCAAACTCCGGTAGACCGCCTGATACAGCAATTTGCTAATGCGGGAATTACCAAGTCTGCATCGGATAACGTGTCCCAGCAGGAAAAAGAGACGCTGCTGGAGCATTTGAACCGCGAACGCGGTTCTGCGGCCGGTAAGTTGACTCTGCAACGTAAAACGCGTAGCACCTTGAATATTCCGAGCACTGGCGGAAAAAGTAAATCAGTGCAGATTGAAGTTCGCAAAAAACGCACGTATGTTCAGCGCGATCCGCTGAACAGTCAGCAGGCTGAAGAAGAAGAGCGTGCACGGCAGGAAGCGGAAGAACTGGCTCAACGTGAGGCGGCTGAAAAAGCGAAACGTGAAGCTGAAGAGCAAGCCAAGCGAGAGGTCGCTGAAAAAACCAAGCGTGACGCAGCGGAAAAAGACAAATTGAGCAATCATCAAAATACCAGTATGACGAAATCTGTTCCGGCGACAGAGAAGGCCCGCCGTGAGGCAGAGGCTGCTGAGCTGAAGCGAAAAACTGAAGAAACTGCCCGCCTGAAGGTTGAGGAAGATGCCCGCCGCGTTGCTGAAGAAGCACGCCGCATGGCGGAAGAGAATGCCGCTAAATGGGCTAGTGAGACGCCGAGCAGTGAAGAAGAGGATAGCACTGACTATCACGTAACCACTTCCCACCATGCCCGCGTTGCAGAAGATGAAAACGATCGCGAAGTCGAGAGTAATCCTCGTGGCCGCACCCGCAGCGCCAAAGTCACCAAGCAGAAGAAAGGCAACCGCCTATCTGAAAGCAAGGCTGACCGTGAAGAAGCGCGTGCCGCAACTCGCGGTGGCAAAGGTAAACGTAAACCTAGCTCGTTGCAGCAGGGCTTTAACAAGCCAGTTCAAGCGGTTAACCGTGACGTCATGATCGGCGAGACCATTACCGTTGCTGAGTTGGCGAACAAGATGGCGGTGAAAGGTTCCCAGGTCATCAAGGCGATGATGAAGCTGGGTGCCATGGCAACCATCAACCAGGTTATCGATCAGGAAACGGCACAATTAGTGGCAGAAGATATGGGCCACAAGGTCATCCTGCGTCGCGAAAATGAGCTGGAAGAAGCGGTAATGAGCGACCGTGATACCGGTGTCGCTGCGGAAGTGCGCGCACCGGTCGTGACCATCATGGGTCACGTTGACCACGGTAAAACCTCTCTGCTGGACTACATCCGCTCCACCAAAGTGGCGGCGGGCGAAGCGGGCGGGATCACCCAGCACATCGGTGCCTACCACGTTGAGACTGAAAATGGCATGATCACCTTCCTGGATACCCCGGGCCACGCCGCGTTCACCGCGATGCGTGCACGTGGTGCGCAGGCAACGGATATCGTGGTGTTGGTGGTTGCAGCCGATGACGGTGTGATGCCACAGACCATCGAAGCCGTTCAACACGCCAAAGCGGCCAAGGTGCCGGTGGTGGTCGCGGTCAACAAGATTGACAAGCCAGAAGCCGATCCGGATCGCGTCAAAAATGAACTGACGCAATACGGTATCATCCCTGAAGAGTGGGGTGGCGATTGCCAGTTTGTTCCTGTGTCAGCCAAAGCCGGTACGGGCATTGATGATCTGCTTAACGCGATTCTGCTGCAAGCAGAAGTGCTGGAGCTGACGGCTATCCGTAAAGGTATGGCAAGCGGCGTGGTCATTGAATCCTTCCTAGACAAAGGCCGTGGCCCGGTAGCAACGGTACTGGTACGCGAAGGTACGCTTAACAAGGGCGATATCGTACTGTGCGGTTTTGAGTATGGCCGCGTGCGCGCCATGCGTGATGAGCTGGGTCGTGAAATTACCGAAGCGGGTCCGTCCATTCCGGTAGAAATCCTCGGCATGTCCGGTGTTCCGGCTGCAGGTGATGAAGCCACCGTGGTGCGTGACGAGAAGAAAGCCCGTGAAGTGGCACTCTATCGTCAAGGTAAGTTCCGCGAAGTGAAACTGGCGCGTCAGCAAAAATCCAAGCTGGAAAACATGTTCGCCAACATGACCGAAGGCGAAGTGTCCGAACTGAACATCGTGATGAAAGCCGACGTTCAGGGCTCCGTGGAAGCAATTGCAGATTCGTTGCAGAAACTCTCCACCGACGAAGTAAAAGTGAAGATTGTGGGCTCCGGGGTCGGTGGGATCACCGAAACCGACGCGACGCTGGCTGCGGCATCCAACGCTATCATTCTGGGCTTCAACGTTCGTGCCGATGCTTCTGCTCGTCGCATTGTCGAAGCGGAAAGTCTGGATCTGCGTTACTACTCCGTCATCTATGATCTGATCGACGAAGTGAAGCAGGCGATGAGCGGTATGCTGGCACCGGAATACAAGCAAGAGATCATCGGTCTTGCCGAAGTTCGCGATGTGTTCAAATCACCGAAGTTTGGTGCAATCGCTGGCTGTATGGTGACGGAAGGTATCGTGAAACGTCACAACCCGATTCGTGTGCTGCGTGACAACGTGGTTATCTATGAAGGCGAGCTGGAATCTCTGCGCCGCTTCAAAGATGACGTTAACGAAGTGCGTAACGGCATGGAATGTGGTATCGGCGTTAAGAACTACAACGACGTGCGTGTTGGCGATAACATCGAAGTGTTCGAAGTTATCGAGATTAAACGTACTATCGCCTAACCTGTCAGGGTAGGACGAGACGCGCAACGTTTGCACGTCGTATTGACTTATAGGGGGCCTAGTGCCCCCTGATTTTTCCTTGAGGACTCGATTATGGCTAGAGAATTCAGTCGCACTCAGCGTGTGTCGCAAGAGATACAGAAAGAAATCGCCATTATTCTTCAGCGTGAAGTGAAGGATCCGCGTATTGGCATGGCGACAGTTTCTGGTGTCGATCTGTCACGCGATTTGGCGTATGCCAAGGTATTTGTGACGTTTCTGAACGATAACGAACCCGAGCAAGTAAAAGCGGGCATCAAGGCATTGCAGGATGCCTCCGGTTTTATTCGTGTATTGCTCGGTAAGGCAATGCGTTTGCGCGTGGTGCCGGAACTGATTTTCGCCTACGACAACTCGTTGGTGGAAGGGATGCGGATGTCCAACCTAGTGACCAACGTCTTGCGCAATGATGCCGAGAAGCGTTCTGCCAACGGTGACGACGATCGGGAGGATTGATGAGTCGTCCTCGTCGTCGCGGCCGTGATATCCACGGCGTATTATTGCTGGATAAACCGCAAGGCGCGTCATCCAATGACGTGCTGCAAAAGGTAAAACGCATTTTTAATGCTAACCGTGCCGGACACACCGGTGCGCTGGATCCGCTGGCTACCGGAATGCTGCCGATCTGCCTAGGAGAAGCCACCAAGTTCTCTCAGTATTTGCTGGATTCGGATAAACGTTACCGGGTGATTGCCCGTCTGGGGCAGCGTACCGACACCTCTGATGCCGATGGCAATGTGGTGGAAACGCGTGCTGTGACGTTTACCGCGCAGGCGTTGGCAGAGGCACTGGAACGTTTTCGTGGCACCACGCAGCAGGTGCCATCGATGTATTCCGCGTTGAAACATCAGGGCCGCCCGCTGTATGAGTATGCGCGTCAGGGGATCACTGTCCCGCGTGAAGCGCGCGATATTACCGTGTATGAACTGCTGTTTATTCGTCACGATGGGGATGAGCTGGAGCTGGAAATTCACTGTTCCAAAGGCACCTACATTCGTACCATCATTGACGATCTTGGTGAAATGCTCGGCTGTGGTGCCCATGTAACTTATCTGCGTCGCGTGCAGGTTGCCACTTATCCGGCAGAGCACATGGTCACATTGGATCAGCTGCAAGCCCTGTTGGCGCAAGCGGAAGGGCAATCCCTTGAAGCGGTGCTGGATCCGCTGCTGATGCCGATGGACAGCCCGGTCAGCAATTATCCTGAGGTGAATCTGCCGCCAGTTGTGGCGGGTTATCTTAAACTCGGGCAGGCTGTTGCGGCGGCTAACGCCCCCGCTGAAGGGATGGTGCGCATCACCGAAGGTGATGCCCATGCGTTCATTGGTATGGGGATTATCGATGATGCTGGACGCGTGGCACCCAAGCGTCTGGTGGTCGAATTCTCGGAATAAGGCTTACCGTGTCTGCCTTGCGATCGGCCATGGCTGAGAGTAGAATGGTGCGGCCTATTTTTAATAGGTTACATAGGTCGCTGAATTAGAGATCGGCACCTGTTTTTTATCTATACTGTTTTGGAGTATTACAATGTCTCTAAGAGTTGAAGCTAAAGCAAAAATCGTCGCAGAATTCGGTCGTGGCACTAACGACAGTGGTTCTACCGAAGTGCAGGTTGCTCTATTGACCGCGCAGATTAACCATCTGCAAGGCCACTTTTCCGAGCACAAAAAGGATCACCACAGCCGTCGTGGTCTGCTGCGTATGGTTTCTCAGCGCCGTAAGCTGCTGGACTACCTGAAGCGTAAAGATGTAGCGCGTTATGCTACCCTGATCGAGCGTCTGGGTCTTCGTCGCTAATCTGGCGAATTTCAGTGGGAAGGGGCCTCATAGGGCCCCTTTCTTCTAGGAAGTGCTTGCAAAACAGAGTAATGTATTATCGACTTTGTCGTCGCCGTTCGCTACAGAGGTTCGCGCGGCTAATGAGAAACTTTATGTCTCTTTCTTGACTGGTTCCAGCCTGACGTGAAGGTTGTCATTAGTCGCGAGGATGTAGTGAGATGGTTTGTAATCAACGGGGAGACGCTGTGCCGAACACAACGACATCGGCTGGCATCTGGTAAACCCGAGAATGATAAACCCTGAATAAAGGATATTATTTTGCTAAATCCTATCGTACGTAAGTTTCAATACGGTCAGAATACCGTTACGCTCGAAACGGGCATGATGGCACGTCAGGCCACTGCTGCCGTTATGGTCAGCATGGATGACACCGCAGTTTTCGTGACCGTTGTCGGGGCGAAAAATGCCAAACCAGGTCAGGACTTTTTCCCGCTGACCGTTAACTATCAAGAGCGTACCTACGCTGCGGGTCGCTTCCCTGGTGGGTTCTTCCGTCGTGAAGGCCGTCCGAGCGAAGGCGAAACCCTGATTTCTCGTCTGATCGACCGCCCAATCCGTCCGCTGTTTGCCGATGGATTTGTCAATGAAGTGCAGGTTATCGCAACGGTGGTTTCTGTAAATCCGCAGATCAACCCAGATATCGTAGCAATGATCGGTGCATCTGCGGCGCTGAGCCTGTCTGGTCTGCCTTTTAATGGACCGATTGGTGCTGCCCGTGTTGGTTACATCAACGATCAGTTTGTGCTGAACCCGACCATCGACGAACTGAAACAGAGCCGTCTGGATCTGGTGGTTGCCGGTACGCAGGGCGCAGTTCTGATGGTGGAATCCGAAGCGTATCTGCTGAGTGAAGATCAAATGTTGGGTGCCGTGGTGTTTGGTCATGAGCAGCAACAGGTGGTTATCGACAACATCAATGAACTGGTGAAAGAAGCCGGTAAACCGCGTTGGGATTGGCAAGCACCTGCTGTTAACGTTGCACTGCTGGATCGCGTGAAAGCGCTGTCTGAGACGCGTCTGGGCGATGCGTATCGTATCACCGAGAAGCAAGAGCGTTACGCACAGATCGACGTTATCAAATCTGAGGTTAGTGCTGAATTGCTGGCTGCTGATGATTCTCTGGACGCCAATGAAATTCAGGACATCTTGGGCAGCATCGAGAAAAATGTAGTGCGCAGCCGCGTACTGCGTGGCGAACCGCGTATCGATGGCCGTGAAAAAGACATGATCCGTGCGCTGGATGTGCGTACTGGCGTTCTGCCGAGAACTCACGGTTCTGCGCTGTTCACCCGCGGTGAAACTCAGGCGCTGGTAACGGCAACGCTGGGTACTGAGCGTGATGCACAGAACATTGATGGATTGACCGGTGAAACCACCGATCGCTTCCTGCTGCACTACAACTTCCCTCCGTACTCTGTGGGTGAAACCGGTATGGTTGGCTCGCCGAAGCGTCGTGAAATTGGTCACGGTCGTCTGGCGAAACGTGGTGTGCTGGCTGTAATGCCTACTGCCGCTCAGTTCCCGTATACGGTGCGTGTGGTTTCTGAAATCACAGAATCCAACGGTTCTTCTTCCATGGCTTCCGTCTGTGGTGCTTCTCTGGCGCTGATGGATGCAGGCGTGCCGATCAAAGCCGCCGTTGCGGGTATCGCGATGGGTCTGGTGAAAGAAGGCGATAACTTTGTAGTGCTGTCCGATATCTTGGGTGACGAAGATCATTTGGGCGATATGGACTTCAAAGTGGCTGGTAGCAGCGAAGGCGTTACTGCACTGCAAATGGATATCAAAATTGAAGGTATTACCCGCGAAATCATGCAGCTTGCACTGAATCAGGCCAAAGGTGCGCGTCTGCACATTCTGGGCGTGATGGAACAGGCAATCGGCGCGCCGCGTGGCGATATTTCTCAGTTTGCACCGCGTATCCACACCATCAAGATTAACGTCGACAAGATCAAGGACGTGATCGGTAAAGGTGGTTCAGTGATCCGTGCGTTGACTGAAGAGACGGGCACCACCATTGAGATCGAAGATGACGGTACGGTGAAAATTGCCGCAACCGACGGTGAGAAAGCGCGTCATGCCATTAGTCGTATCGAAGAGATCACCGCAGAAATCGAAGTAGGTCGTGTCTACCAAGGTAAGGTAACGCGCATCGTTGATTTCGGCGCGTTCGTTGCTGTTGGCGGCGGAAAAGAAGGTCTGGTACACATTTCTCAAATCGCTGACAAGCGTGTTGAGAAAGTCACTGACTACCTGCAAATGGGTCAGGAAGTTCCGGTTAAAGTACTGGAAGTTGACCGTCAGGGCCGTGTACGTTTGAGTATCAAGGAAGCAACTGCTCAGTCTCAGGATGCTGCTACAGCGCCTTCTGAGGAAGAATAACAGCCGTTTTGTGTTGTTTTGCCACTCCTCGCTCAGGCGGGGAGTTGGGCATTTTGTGAGGCACGGATAGCCTTACATTGAGTGTGCGGGGACAGGATGTTCATCCAATGTTTGTCTTCGGGAGTGGGAAATGAAGCCTTTCTTACGCTGGTGTTATGTTGCGACAGCACTTATGCTGGCAGGATGCAGCAACACGGATTGGCGTAAAAACGCGGTATTGGCAATTCCAGTGCAGCCTGCTTTACAGCAGGAAGTCATTTTGGCGCGCATGGAACAAATTCTTGCCAGTCGGGCGTTAACCGATGACGAACGCGCACAGCTATTATATGAGCGCGGAGTGCTGTATGATAGTCTCGGACTGAGAGCGTTAGCGCGTAATGATTTTTCACAGGCGCTATCAATCCGTCCGGATATGCCGGAAGTGTTTAACTATCTCGGCACTTATTTAACGCAGGCAGTCAATTTTGATGCTGCCTATGAGGCGTTTGATTCTGTACTAGAGCTTGATCCAACTTACAATTATGCGCGTTTGAACCGGGGCATCGCCTTGTATTATGGCGGTCGTTACCTGTTAGCGCAGTATGATCTGCTGGCGTTTTATCGAGACGATCCGAACGATCCTTTCCGTACGTTATGGCTGTATTTGGCTGAACGGGAGATAGATCCCAATGCTGCCAAAGCCGCGCTGAAGAAGCGTTATGACAGTGCAGAAAGAGGTCCTTGGGGATGGAATATTGTCGAATTCTACCTAGGCAACATCAGTGAAGCTGTGCTGATGGAGCGCCTGAAAGCAGAAGCAACGGATAACACTTCGCTCGCTGAGCATCTCAGTGAAACTGACTTCTATTTAGGTAAGCACTACCTAAGTCTGGGGGACAAGAACAACGCCATGGCGCTGTTCAAGCTGGCGGTTGCCAACAACGTACATAACTTTGTTGAGCACCGCTATGCATTGTTGGAATTGGCATTGTTAGGCCAAGAGCAAGACGACCTATCAGGATCGGACCAGCAATAGCTGACGAACGTAATCAGCCGGGAACCATCGTTTCCATCGCCTTAACGGGCGAGGGCTTTTTTGTTCGTTTTTTAATCTAATTTGAGCCAGTTCACACTTTTCAATGAAAATGACTGAGTATTTTCTCGACAAATTACGTGTAGACTGGCCGCCATTTAACTATGAGGCACGTTTACATGGCAGAGTTTGAAACCTCTTTTGCTGACTTGGGGCTGTCCGCTCATATTTTGAATGCACTGTCGGATCTGGGGTATGAGAAACCCTCTCCCATCCAGGCAGAATGTATTCCTCATTTGCTTAATGGCCGCGACGTGCTGGGTATGGCCCAGACCGGTAGCGGCAAGACAGCAGCGTTTTCATTACCGCTGCTGCACAATATAAAGCCTGAACTGAAAGCACCGCAAATGCTGGTGCTGGCACCGACCCGTGAGTTGGCGGTGCAGGTGGCTGAAGCCTGTAATGATTTCTCTAAACACATGCACGGTGTGAGTGTGGTAGCGCTCTACGGCGGCCAGCGCTACGACGTTCAATTGCGTGCGCTGCGCCAGGGTGCACAAATTGTGGTCGGTACACCGGGACGTCTGCTGGATCACCTGAAACGCGGTACGCTGGATCTCTCCAACCTGAGCGGTCTGGTACTGGATGAAGCTGACGAAATGTTGCGTATGGGCTTCATTGACGATGTCGAAAGCATCATGGCCCAGATCCCGGCTCAGCACCAGACGGCACTGTTCTCGGCAACCATGCCGGAAGCGATTCGCCGTATTACGCGCCGCTTTATGAAAGATCCGCAGGAAGTGCGCATTCAATCAAGCGTGACGACGCGCCCAGATATCAGCCAGAGCTACTGGACTGTGCAAGGTATGCGTAAGAACGAAGCGCTGGTGCGTTTCCTGGAAGCGGAAGACTTTGACGCCGCTATTATTTTCGTGCGTACCAAGAACGCTACGCTGGAAGTGGCTGAAGCCTTGGAGCGTAGCGGGTACAACAGCGCGGCGCTGAACGGTGACATGAATCAGGCTCTGCGTGAGCAGACGCTGGAGCGCTTGAAAGATGGTCGTCTGGATATTCTGATCGCCACCGACGTTGCGGCACGCGGTCTGGATGTGGAACGTATCAGTCTGGTGGTGAACTACGATATTCCGATGGATGCCGAATCCTACGTGCACCGTATTGGCCGTACTGGCCGCGCCGGTCGTGCAGGTCGTGCATTACTGTTCGTGGAAAACCGTGAACGTCGCCTGCTGCGCAACGTTGAACGCACCATGAAGCTGACGATCCCTGAAGTCGATTTGCCGAATGTTGAACTGTTAGGCGAACGCCGTCTGGCGAAGTTTGCCGCCAAAGTGCAGTCACAACTGGAAAGCAGCGATCTGGATATGTACCGTGCGTTGCTGACTAAGCTGCAACCGGCTGAAGAGCTGGATATTGAAACGCTGGCGGCTGCATTGTTGAAAATGGCGCAAGGTGAGCGTCCGCTGATCCTGCCGCCAGAACCTGCGATCGAGCGGCGTCCGCGCCGCGAATTCCGCGATCGTAATGACCTCGGCGAGCGTCGCCCGGGTTATGATGGCGATCGTCCGCAGCGTCGTGATGTGGGTGAGATGCAGCTGTATCGCATCGAAGTGGGTCGTGATGATGGTGTTCAAGTTCGCCACATCGTTGGTGCCATTGCCATCGAAGGGGATATAAGCAGCCGTTACATCGGCAACATCAAGCTGTTCGCATCGCATTCTACCATCGAATTGCCGAAGGGAATGCCGGGCGATCTGCTGACGCATTTTACCCGCACGCGCATCTTGAACAAGCCGATGAACATGCAACTGATCGGTGATGCACAGCCGTTCGAGCGTCGTGAGCGTAGTGACAGCCGTGGCGCACCGCGTTCTGGCGCTAGCGATCGTCGTGACGGTGGCCGTCGTTCATTCGGTGGGCAGGGTGATGCTCGTCGTGAAGGTCAGGGTGAACGTCGTGACCGTAATTTCAACCGTGATGGTCAACGCAGTGAAGGTCAACGCGCTCCGCGCCGCCGTCCTGCTGATATTGGTCAATAAAAATCACATTAGGTAATCGGTGTATTGGCTTATCTTTGAGGCGAAGTTCAACACTTCGCTTCTAAGAATAAAATAGCCCTTTACATAACTTTTACCCTTGTATTTTTTTTGGTATAAAAAGCGGACCGCCAATAATGGTGGGCAGTTTTTTTTGACTCACCGGCTGAACTTAATTTTGTTTTAAGGTTTTAAAGGGATAGTCCAACTCTTCGGCGTGGTTATTGCGGTGCCGTAAGAGAGGTACTAAAAAATAGACCTCATTAAAGTAGTGCCATTTGGCGCTGCATAAAAAATAACAATGTTGTGTGGAGTTAACTATGTCTGAACGCTTTGTTAAGGAACGCTTTAGTTGGCGTTCGCTCGGATGGCTTTTGCTCTATTTTTGGTTTTTCTCCTGTGCACTCCAGCTTGTCATTGTTCTCACCGGTCATAGCGGTACCACGGGATTACGCGATTCGTTACTTTACAGCTTGCTATGGCTGATCCCTGTTTTTGTTTTCCCTGCCAGAACCAAAATCATTAGCAGCGTACTGGGTATCCTGTTATGGGCTACCTCTTTGATCGCCTTGGGTTATTACTCGATATATAAACAAGAGTTTTCACAAAGCGTTATGTTTGTGATGTTCGAGTCTAATAGCAAAGAAGCTGGTGAATATGTAAGTCAATATTTCAGTCTGAAAGTTTTGGCTATATTGATTTTTTATACGGTGATAGTTGGGTTCCTGTGGCGTAAAGTGCGACCAGTTTACCTGCCGTTTAAATATAAAGTGACGGTATGCACCTTAATTGCCGTAGTGCTGTTTGGTGTTCCTCTTTATAAAAAAATGCATAACGAGGGAGAGACACTGGAAGAGGCCAGCGGTTATCTGGCGAGCCGTATGTCCACTACCGCACCGTGGCAGTATATTGCAGGTTATGTTGAGTACCGCCAGCAGTTGGCAAGCATGACAGAAATGCTTAAACAGAATGCGGCATTGCCCCCGCTGGCAAACCTGAAAGACGCGAATGGTGATACGCCGCGCACGCTGGTGCTGGTGATCGGTGAGTCAACCACCAGTAGCCGCATGAGCCTATATGGCTATGGTCGTGAGACCACGCCGCGGCTAGACGCGTTGCGTAAAAGCGATCCCAATCTGGTGGTGTTCAACGATGTCGTGACCTCACGTCCGTACACCATTGAAATCTTGCAGCAGGCGCTGACGTTTGCCGATGAGTTGCAGCCGGATCTCTATCTGACCAAACCCTCGCTGATGAACATGATGAAACAGGCCGGATACAAAACGTTCTGGATCACCAATCAGCAGACCATGACCAAACGAAATACCTTGCTGACAGTGTTCTCTCAGCAGACAGACGAACAGTTCTATATGAACAATCAGCGCACTCAAAGCGCGCGTCAGTATGATGACGTGGTGTTCGCGCCGTTTGAAAAGGTATTGGCCGATCCCGCTGAGAAGAAGTTCATTGTGGTGCACCTGTTAGGTACTCACATGAAATACAAATTTCGTTATCCGGAAGAAACAACGAAATTTGTCGGGCGAGAAGGCATTCCTGACGGCGTGAGTGACAGCGATGTTGAAGTCTACAACGATTATGACAATGCTGAGCTGTACAACGATTATGTGGTCGAAACGCTGATCCGCACCTTTGAAAAAACGCAGCCGAATGGTTTCCTGTTCTACTTCTCGGATCACGGTGAAGATGTTTACGAGACGCCGCCGCACAACGTGCTCGGACGCGATGAATCTGTGCCGACGCGTACCATGTACACGGTGCCATTCATTCTCTGGAATTCGCCACAGTGGCAGAAAGATCACCCGATCGACTATGCCCCTTACGTAAACCGGAAATACAGCAGTGCGCATCTGCTGCATACTTGGTCAACATTGGCAGGACTCAGCTACGATCTTCAGGAACCGGAAAAAAGCCTAGTCAGCCCTGCGTTTCGAGAATCAAAACGTTTGATCGGCGATCCTTACGGTAAGAAGGCACTGCGCACCTTTGACAGCTTGCCGATGACGGCTGATAGCAGGTGATGGCACTTGCCATTCCCCTAGGGGCGTCATTCCCGCGTAGGCGGGAATCTCTGATAGGCTAAACGTTTTCCTTCTGTTAGAGATCCCCGCCCTAAAAGCCATAGGTATCTACACATCATAAAGGGTTAAAAACCACCATAGCGAAGTGGGCAAGTTCTTCCAGGGTATAGTCTGCTAATAACGTCAAGGTATTTAGCAGGATGGATAGTCCGGCAAGCAGCGCTGGGGCGTTTTCTTTACGCCCTCTTTTTTGTTGTCGTCCGGATAATCGGCAAATTAACTGACGGGCTGCCGCATTGTCGTCTCCTTCAGCGCGTTGCAGCCGCCATACCAGCACACATGCCATGCTAGCTATCAATAACCTGCGTAGCAGTGCACCAGCACTGCGCTGAAGCCATTTTTCTACATCATGACCGGCACCTTTCAGCAGCTTAAAAAAGGATTCAATACCCCAGCGCCAGTAATACCAGCGAGCGACTTCCGCGCTGGTGATCTCGTTGCTAACGTTTGTGAGCAGCGTCCAGCGTCCGATAAATTTACCGTGAGTATCGGTAAGGCGAACCACAACTAATCTGAGTGTCAGAGCTACGCCTGGCTGAACTTTCACTCGCCGTCCGGTGTTCTTGTCTTTCCGCTTCGCTTTTGCTGTTCGCGTTATAGCCAAGCGACATTATTTTGATAACAATCATCTGTATTTTTTGCCACATATCAGGGCATTAGCTGTAATCATTTTTAAGTCGGTTGGCTATATGATCACGGATGTTTCCCCGATCTCCATATTGGCTTTTTTCCCTTTCCAGCCAACCTGTCCGTTTGCGATAAATGGCAGATCGTCTGCAATTTCACCAATTTTACGGGTGTCACCGCCCCACTCGGCCCGATGCCCTTCCTTTCCCCGGATAAGCCAACATATTCCCTGGGAGCTTAATGTGCGCATATGCCCGATAGAGTCACCTTCACGGTCAATGAGATGAACTAACTTCTTCCCGCTATCAAGAGACTCAACGCGGGCGATATCAGCCGTCAAAGCATCCATATGAGTCAGACTCTCAGACAAGCCCTCGGTTAGCGTTGAACGACAACCCGCCCTATCGGTTAGAGTTTGAGACAGGGGCGCTATTGGTAAACCATTTGCAGCATCAAGCAGTAGGCTGGTTTGTAGTTCATAACCGACGTCGCCACCATGCGTCATTTTCAAACGTTCTTCTTTCCCATTGTGGGTACGAAACTGTAAATGAGACCAGTCGTGAACGACGAGAGCGTATGGATGCGGGCTAAGTGCAACCTGCCGGAGAGCCAGCGAAATAATCGGTTCATTGAGCTGACTGAAGCTAATACGTTCATTATTAAAAAAACGCCAAACGGCCTGAGTAGTGGCGAATGTTATTTTCTGCGCGCAGGCAAGGTCTTTAACGGCTGACGCCAATGGTGCTGCGGGAGTCATGTGTTGCTTAAGCAGACGCTGATAACGCCGGTTAAGGCGGGCATCAATCCCGCCGATGGATAAGTTGAGATCATGCAGCAACGTAATAGCAGATATTGCAAAAGATGTGTAGATACCTATGCCCTAAATAGAGTCTTTTCGTGCTTGATGATCAAAGATCTGCCCATTGATCATGATTTCGTCTACTTTCGTCTCTCGCAGCAAGCTACGCAAGCCATGTTGCACTTTACTGTTGTCACCCACGATCGCTAAACGCAGTGCTTGATCCACACCAAACTGTCCGGCTGGAGACCAGAGTGAACCCATATCTTGCACTGGCTCAGGCAGCGGTCCAAGTTGCCCACGACGCAAATTCAGAAACTGCTGTTGTATCGAGGTGAACAAGAAACGCGCATCGCGCTCACTTTCAGCCGCAATCACGTTCACGCACACCATGGCATAAGGCTTGTTCAGCGTGCTGGAGGGTTTGAATTTCTCCCGGTATAGTGCCATTGCCTGAAGCAACATATCCGGAGCGAAATGCGCGGCGAAGGCAAACGGTAATCCCAATGCTGCCGCTAACTGCGCGCTGTATAGCTAAACGACTTAATTTTGATTACATTATTTAAATGAGCTATTCAATTGATTTTAGACGTAAAGTGATATCTACACGGGAAGAAGAAGGGTCGAGTATCCGAGAAACAGCGAAGCAATTTCGGATTGGCCCTGCCTCTGTATCGCGTTGGATTAATCAAATAGCGTCAAAAGCATCGACCACGCGTCAGCGAAAGAGCGATAAATCCGAGTTGATAAAAAATGTTGAACAATATCCAGATGCTTACCAAAAAGAACGTACAGAGCGTTTTGGCGTTTGTCAGAAGGCCATTTGGCAAGCTCTTAAAAAGCTGGGATTGACCTATAAAAAAACTCTACGTCATCCGAAAGCCGACGAAAGCGCCTGGCAAGCATTTCAACAAAAAAACAACAGTATGAAAAAGAAGGTAAACCTATTGTTTTTATTGATGAAAATGGTTTTCCACACGATACCCCACGGACTCAGAGCCTGTACACGAGATTGTGTAATTGCCTGATTTTGATATGTTCAATCCAACATCAAAAGCAGGTTACTTTATGGACGAAAAACAGTTACAGGCTCTGGCTAACGAGCTTGCCAAAAATCTCAAAACCCCTGACGCTCTCAACCAGTTTGATCACATGCTGAAAAAGATCAGCGTTGAAGCTGCCCTTAATGCTGAAATGACCCATCACCTCGGGCATGAGAAGCACCAGTCCAAATCTGGAACTAACACGCGCAATGGCTACTCCACAAAGACTGTTATAGCCAAGCGACATTATTTTGATAACAATTAGCTGTATTTTTTTGCCACATATCAGGGCATTGGCTGTAATCATTTTTAAGTCTGTTGGCTATACCACCGGCGATGGTCCGTTGGAACTGCGTACACCACCTGATCGTGATGGTTCCTTTGAACCGCAACTGGTGAAGAAGAACAAGACCCGGATCTCCGGGATGGATAACCAGATTTTATCGTTGTATGCCAAAGGGATGATCACCCGAGAAATTGCCGCTGCGTTCAAAGAACTGTATGACGCGGATGTCTCACCCGCCCTGGTATCGAAGATCACCGATGCCGTTATGGAGCAGGTTATTGAATGGCAAAATCGCCCCCTGGATGCGGTTTATCCCATTGTTTACCTTGACTGTATCGTTCTGAAAGTCTGGCAGGACAGCCGCGTTATCAATAAGTCTGTGTTCCTGGCGCTGGGTATCAATATCGAAGGCCAGAAAGAGCTACTGGGGATGTGGCTGGCCGAAAATGAAGGTGCAAAGTTCTGGCTGAACGTGCTGAAAGAACTGAAAAACCGTGGCCTGACCGACATCCTCATTGGCTGTGTGGACGGCCTGAAAGGGTTCCCGGATGCCATCAACACGGTCTACCCGGAAGCCCGCATCCAGTTGTGCATCGTGCACATGGTGCGCAACAGTCTGCGCTTCGTTGCCTGGAAGGACTATAAGGCGGTAACACGCGACCTCAAAGCAGTGTATCAGGCTCCAACCGAAGAGGCCGCGCTTCAGGCGCTGGAGACGTTCGGTGGGACATGGGATCACCGCTATCCGCAGATAAGCCGGAGCTGGCAGTCAAACTGGGCCAACCTGTCGACATTCTTCTCGTACCTGCAGGAACTTCGCAAGGTAATCTACACGACGAACGCCATAGAATCACTGAACAGCGTGCTCCGGCATGCAATCAAGAAACGCAAGGTGTTCCCGACTGATGACTCGGTGAAGAAAGTCGTATGGCTGGCAATCCAGGCGGCATCACAGAAATGGACGATGCCCTTACAGGACTGGCGTATGGCAATGAGTCGCTTTATTATCGAGTTAGGTGACCGCCTTGACGGTCACTTCTGAGGAAAGGCATTTACACAAAATCTTAAACAGGCTCCGGACTCACGGCTATTCCCCAAAAGGTCAACGGTGTTTTGGCCTGAAAAACTGGGGAGCCAAGGGAAGAACAAATGTTATCGGCGCTTTATTAGGCACAACGCTGTTTGCTATCGGATTATTTGATATCAATATTAACAGCGATGTTTTCTATTCCTGAGTCACACAAGTCCTTATCCCAGTACTCCCTAAAAACAGTGTAATCGTGATGGACAATGCAACTTTTCACAAAAAACATAATATTCAACAAGTCATCATCGATGCAGGGTATATGGTGGAGTATTTGCCTACATATTCGCCAGATCTTAACCCAATTGAGCATAAATGGGCACAAGCAAAAAGCAAAAAAAGAGAGAGTGGTTGCGATACAGAGATTTTGTTCTCAGTCCATATGGTGTAATCAAAATTAAGTCGCTTGGCTATAGAGGCTGGAACCCAACAGCCAGAGGGGCACCTGTAAGCCTTGACCCGGTACGGCACGCACCGCTTGGTCTGGTTGAGCATCAGCAAAATAGCGTTGTAATTCCTGTACATCGCGGGGGAAATCGTCGATTTCCGCATTCTGGTGGCGACGCAGGGCCATCATGGTACGCTGATCGGTGCCCGGCGCACGTCCCAAGCCTAAATCGATACGCCCGGGATAGAGTGATTCCAGCGTACCGAACTGCTCGGCAATCACCAGCGGGGAGTGGTTTGGCAGCATGACGCCACCGGAGCCTAGGCTGTGTCCCTTAATTGCTTGAGCTATAGTATGCATCTGTTTCTACGACACTTTTGATTATGGCTCGCTACGATATTTCTGATGAAGCATGGGCAATCATTGATGAAGCATGGGCAATCATTGATGAAGCATGGGCAATCATTGATGAAGCATGGGCAATCATTGAGCCCTTGTTGCCAACCGTTTTGACATCTCCGCGGGCCGGCCGGCCGTGGGCAGAACATCGAAAAATCTTCAACGGCATGTTCTGGATACTGTGTTCAGGCGCACCATGGCGTGATTTACCTGAACGTTACGGCCCATGGAAAACCGTTTATAACCGTTTCAATAGATGGTCAAAGTCTGGAATCATTAACATTATTTTCAATAAGTTACTTTCATTTTCTTGATGCTCATGGACTTGTTGACTGGTCAGCCACTGCGCTGGATGGCAGTAATATCCGTGCGCTCAAATGTGCGGCTGGCGCTCAAAAAAACATCTCGATATTACCAACGATAATAGCCTGGGTCGCTCACGAGGTGGTTATGGCACCAAAATCCACATGGCGACTGACGGAAGCGGCATCCCGCTAAACATCGAACTGAGTGCTGGGCAGGGTCACGAAAGCCTGTTTGCGTTACGACTCTTGGACGGAATTGGCGTGCAACGCCAGAACGGCAGCATGAAGCGTCGTGGCCATGCAGTACTGGCTGACAAAGCCTACTCTGGGAATGCACTACGTAACGAGTTGAAAAAAGAGGGATAAAAACAGTTATTCCCTGAAAATCAAATGAAAAACTGGCTTCAGATGGACGCTCGCAACTTGATCGTGATGCTTATCGCCGTCGCAAGGTTGTGGAAAGGTGTTTTGGCCGTTTAAAGGAATATCGACGGATCGCCACACGTTATGAAAAAATGGCAAGAAACTATAGCCAAGCGATATTATTTTGATAACAATTAGGTGTATTAGTCGCGACTAGATCTGACACTGGACCTTGAAAGGTTGAGAGTCACCGGTTTTGATATGGGTGTCTAATCCTTAAACAAAACGCGAGGTAACTCTCATACTTCATACTAACAATCCCATTATCAAACACAAAGCCGGCCTGCTCAATCTCGCCGAAGAACTCGGTAACGTATCAAAAGCCTGCAAGAGCATGGGCGTGTCACGCGATACATTTTACCGTTATCAGGAACTGGCTGCTGAAGGCGGCATTGATGCGCTGGTTAACCAGAACCGCCGGGTTCCGAACCTGAAGAACCGCGCCGACGAAGCCACTGAACGCACGGTTGTTGATTATGCTATTGAGTTCCCGCCCCATGGGCAGCACCGGACCAGTAATGAGCTGCGTAAAAAAGGCGTGTTTATCTCCGGCAGCGGCGTGCGCTCCATCTGGCAACGACACGACCTGGAGAACTTCCGTAAACGCCTGAAGGCGCTTGAGGAAAAGGTCGCCAGAGAAGGCATTGTCCTTACCGACGCTCAAATCGCAGCCTTGGAGAAGAAGGCGCACGATGATGAGGCCTGCGGTGAAATCGAGACGGCACATCCCGGGTATCTGGGCTCGCAGGACACCTTCTACGTGGGCAATCTGAAGGGGGGTGGGCCGTATCTACCAGCAGACGTTCGTGGATACGTACTCGAAAGTGGCGCACTGCAAGCTGTATACGAATAAAACACCGCTCACCGCCGCCGACCTGCTCAATGATAGCGTACTCCCGTTCTACGAGGCTCAGGGACTGCCGGTGCTGAGAATACTGACCGACAGGGGTACGGAGTACTGTGGTAAAGTGGAGCAGCATGATTATCAGCTTTATCTGGCTATCAACGATATCGAGCATACGAAAACGAAGGCGATGTCTCCGCAGACGAACGGCACCTGCGAGCGCTTCCATAAAACCATTTTGCAGGATTTTTATCAGGTTACGTTCGGCAAGAAGTTATATGGAGACCTGGAAAGCCTGCAGGTAGATCTGGACAACTGGTTGTGGCATTACAATACTGAGCGAACTCATCAGGGAAAAATGTGCTGCGGGCGTACGCCGATGGCCACTTTACTCGATGGAAAACGGATCTGGGCAGAAAAGAATCTGAACCAGATGTAATCTGACAGACACCTATATAAATAATCGGTAACTGTCAGATCAGGTCTGAGCTAGTACAAATTAGGTGTATTTTTTTGCCACGTATCAGGGCATTGGCTGTAATCATTTTTAAGTCGGTTGGCTATATCTAGCAATGGTGAAACTGGGCTGCATCCGCTTGTTTTACCGCCGGTTACGCAATTAAGGGGCACAGCCTAGCCGGATGCGTTCAGTGCCGGAAGCAAGATAGCCGATCAGCACCGAGGTTGCGGCGCTGGCGATACCGGTCATGTTGTGGTGCTCGGCTAACTAATAACGGTGGTAACCCCATTTTTCCGCGTGCTGCGCCAGATCGAGCGAATGATGAAAGGCATCTCTGGGCGTCGCTCCCTGTGGGATCGGCGCTAAATCCAGAAGGGAAAACGGGATATCGTGAGAAAATGGTGTTGTTTGGGTATCGGTTGACATTGCGGCAGGCTCACTGTGTTTTTTCACAGTATTGCACACGCCCGCACTTTTTTATATTCAAAACGGGCGATCGGGCGGATCACCGCCCGACGCCAGTCAGGACACCAATTCCAGACCGGCGACGCGTCGCCAGTAGCCGTTACAATCGGCATCTTTCGTCAGGGACAGTGGTGCCTGACCTTGCTCGTTAGCGCGGAAGCTATCGACCAGGGTCAGCGTATCCAACGACTGTGGCGACAAGCGAACGATATCCACCAGACCTTGCATGGACGCCAGTTAGTTGCCGAGGTTATAGCAATAGCCGCTCTGCGTCTGGATACCGTTGAGCACAAACACGCGCTGGTTTTCCTGCGACAGCATGGCGCACCCCTGCGGGTACTTGATGCAGCAGGTTTCACACTCATCCTTGGCGCGGTTTTCTGAGCGAGCGGTGAAACAGCGCGCTGAATAAGCCAGCGGCAAGTGCCCGTAACTCAGCACCTCCACCTCGAACTGATGGCGAAAACCGAGCTCATCGCATTGGTCAATGGCTTGTCGCCAGACGCGGGTGATTTGGCTGACATAGGCCGGGCTGCGCTGGCGTCCTTCAATTTTTACTGAGGCAATGTTGGCTGCCATCAGTTCCGGCAGTAACTCCAGCGTGTTCAGGCTGGTTGGTTCTTCCAGTGCGTGGTAACGCTCGCCGCCCACCAGATAGTGACCTTTGCAGAGCGTGGGATAACCGGCATTTTCATCGTCCTGATATCTCTCGATCAGAACATTATTCAAGCGCGATTCCATCCCTTTTTCGGTTTGCTGCCAGCGCACAAAACGAGCGGGCGAACAGGCACCGACGGTATTGGAGGATTCCCCCGTCAGGTAGGAGGAGAGGTAACAGCGACCTTCAGCCATGATGCACAGGCTGCCGAACGCGAACACTTCCAGAGGCACCGGGCTTGTACGTGCCAATTGCTTAACCTGATGGATCGACAATACGCGAGGCAGTACGATGCGGTGAACTGCAAAGTGGCGCTGATAAAAACGAATTGCTTCTTCGTTAGTGGCAGATGCTTGTACAGAGACGTGCCGTTCAATATGCGGATAGCGCTCTGCGGCATACTCAAGCATGGCAAGATCAGCTATGATCAGCGCATCGGCACCCATATTGGCCGCCATATCGACAGCGCGTTCCCAGCGTTGATAGCCGTTTGGGTGGGCAAACGTATTGATGGCGATATGCAATTTGCGCTGATGGCGATATGCAATTTGCGCTGATGGCGATGCACATAGTCGCTCGCCTCCTGCAACTTCTTGTCCGTGAAGTTCAACCCAGCGAAGTGGCGTGCGTTGGTATCGTCTTTTAGCCCGGTGTAAACAGCGTCGGCACCGTTATCAATTGCCGCTTTCAGTGCAGGCAGGTTCCCTGCGGGGGACAGTAATTCCATACGGGTTTCCTCATTCATCAGGCAGCATGATGTCATGTCAGGGCTGATGCAGGGCGGGGACATGCGGAAAATGGGGATATCAACGCACGACCCTTCTTTAACGTTAGGGAATCTTAATTAACCCGCTGGTGCAGCACTTTGATTTAGGCCAGCTTATCGTGTAATGAATAGGGGTTGCTTGCATGCATTACCGAGATTTTCTTGCATAATAATGAAATTATTGACCCGGCATCGCGTCTGCTTTACTGGACTGTGGCAAAATAGTGCGATGAGAAAAGCAGCACATGCGGTGCGCATGGCCCGAGCGGACCCTGCGTTCAGCGGGTGAGTGGTTTGGATTGAACGGTTTGCTTTATAAGGGGTACATCAGTGTTGGAAAAACTACGGGCACAGATTGTGCGTCAAGGTCCTGCCTTGTTAGGTAAGCCTCTGAAATTCAACCCATTTGCCCTACAGCGGCAGGTGTTGGAGCGGGTACTGAGCTGGCAGTTTCAGCAGGCGTTGGGTGAAGGAGAGCTGTCATTTCTGACAGAACGCTGGCTGAAAGTGGAAGTCCGTGATGTCGGGCTGACCTGGTTTGTGACATTGCGAGACGATCGCTTGGTGGTGAGCCAGCATGAAGTGGAAGACGTCAGCTTCAGCGCTGAAGCCAACGATCTGGTACTGATCGCCGCACACCGTGAAGATCCCGATACGCTATTTTTCCAGCGTCGTTTGCGCATTGAAGGCGATACTGAACTGGGGCTGTATGTTAAAAACCTGATGGATTCTATCGATCTGGATGCCATGCCAGCGCCGTTGCGCATTGGTTTGCTGCGTCTGGCCGATTTCGTTGAGGCGGGATTACATGAGGGCGCGATGCACGCTGACGATCGCGCGGTCACCACATGTTAGTACGGGTGGAAATTCCGGTAGATGCAGCGGGTATTGATGCGCTGCTGCGTCGTGCGTTTCCCACCTCGGCAGAGGCCGAACTGGTTCATCAACTGCGGGAAGACGGGCTGTTAACGCTTGGCGTAGTCGCGACGGATGACGAAGGCGTGGTGATGGGATACGTCGCTTTTAGCCCTGTGACCATTGCAGAGGAAGAGCGTCAGTGGGTCGCTTTGGGGCCGCTAGTGGTAGATGAAACGCTGCGCCGTCAAGGATGGGGTGAAAAGCTGGTTTACGAAGGGCTGGATGCGCTAAACGAGTTTGGTTACACCGCCGTGGTGGTGCTCGGTTCTCCCGCTTATTATGCTCGCTTTGGTTTTGTGCCTGCCCGGGAGCAGCAGTTACGCTGCCGCTGGCCTGATAGTGATGACGCTTTCCAGATGTACCCGCTTTCCGATAACCATTTTGAAGGCGTGAGTGGCATCGTGGATTATGCTGTGCCCTTCCAACGTTTTCTGCCCTGAGCGCTTTAGGGAACATCAGCACGTATATAGTCAGAGAGCGTCGTAGGCTGGTCGCGCACCAGCCTCTCTTTTTGCTGCTTGCTCAGTTGCTTCAGGCGGTATTCCAGCCGTAACGCCGTGGTGTGATCCCCCACCTCACAGTGATAGACCAGTGTCAGTTCGCCTTTCCCTCGCAGTGCCTTTGCGCCTTTTCCATCCTGGTGCTGTGCCACTCTGCGTGCCACATCATCGCGCGTGATACCAGTATAGAGCGCGCCGTTAGCGGTGCGCAGCATATAGAGTTGCCATTGGGGGCGTGAGGCATCTGTCATGGTTAAGGGGGCGTCTTTATCAGTCACGATAATGGCAGTGTAGCTTGAAGCTCTGAATTCAAAAAACCTTATTTTTTATATGGTCTTGATGTAACGCTAACTTTATAGCCAACCGACTTAAAAATGATTACAGCCAATGCCCTGATATGTGGCAAAAAAATACAGCTAATTGTTATCAAAATAATGTCGCTTGGCTATATCAAAACCGGTAACTCTCAACCTTTCAAGGTCCAGTGTCAGATCTAGTCGCGACTAATACAGTTTATTCAACAAAGCCTATTGCATCCCGAAAATCGCGGGTGTTTTCAAAATGGCGATTATTCCGTGCATGCTCATTCATCACTTTCCACAGGCGTTCTATCGCGTTCAGATTCGGACTGTAAGGCGGTAAATAGTGAAGCTCTATGTTCACGACAAAGGCCCAATCCTTAATCAATTGGGTTCGGTGATAACCTGCACCGTCCAGTATTACATGGATTCTCTGTCGGTAATCAGGGTAACGTTTGCGTATCTCAATGAAAAAACGAGCAATGTTGTAGTCATTAATTGTTTTGTAATCGTGAATAACCGTACCGCCGATATCGCTCAGATTCAGCGCACCCAGTATATTCAGACGGGTTCGACTTCCCGTTGTTTTAACTGACTTTTTATGCCCTTTTCGTATCCATCCATAACTGAGCTTTGTGGCTTGTGTCGGATGAACCGCATCGATAAACAGAATCGCCTCATTGCCGGCTGTTTTCTTTAAATTCTCATAATATTCAATGAAATGCTTCTGATTTTCTTCACTGAATTTATGGGGTACGCCCGCCGGTTTTTTGTAGGAGAAACCATGACGGTGCAACCACTTGTTCATGCCGGGAATACTGAATCGGATAGCCCAGCGATGTTCGACATAAGCCACGATGTCGTGGGTATGATGGAAGAGATGTTGAGATAACTAGCTGATTAAGAGCGCAGTCTTTTCAGCACAAAGCCGACTTGCAGACCCACCGTTTTCAGGTTTAAGTTTGCGAGTGTTGACGTAATCGTTGATATGTTGGTTTACCGTCGTTTCGTGCAGACGCAGAGCTTGCGCAATCATCGCAGAGCTCCAGCCTTCGGAGGCCAGCAGGACGGCTTTGATGCGATCACAAAAACGCTTATCACGACTGGTGTCATGAAGGTGTTCGAGTTCGGCTTTTTGGTTGTCGGTAATAAATATCTTCATAGCGGGTGAGCATGATCTTCTTACCGCGTAAAATCAAGCATCTTCAATGATCACGGGTATATCAAATAATCCGATAGCAAACAGCGTTGTGCCTAATAAAGCGCCGATAACATTTGTTCTTCCCTTGCCTCCCCAGTTTTTCAGCCCAAAACACCGTTGACCTTTTGGGGAATAGCCGTGAGTCCGTGGGGTATCGTGTGGAAAACCATGTTCATCAATAAAAACAATAGGTTTACCTTCTTTTTCATACTGTTGTATTTTTTGTTGAAATGCTTGCCGGGCGCTTTCGTCGGCTTTCGGATGACGTAGAGTTTTTTTTATAGGTCAATCCCAGCTTTTTAAGAGCGTGCCAAATGGCCTTCTGACAAACGCCAAAACGCTCTGCACGTTCTTTTTTGGTAAGCATCTGGATATGGTTCAACATCTTTTATCAACTCGGATTTATCGATCTTTCGCTGACGCGTGGTCGATGCTTTTGACGCTATTTGATTAATCCAACGCGATACAGAGGCAGGGGCAATCCGAAATTGCTTCGCTGTTTCTCGGATACTCAACCCTTCTTCTTCCCGTGTAGATATCACTTTACGTCTAAAATCAATTGAATAGCTCATTTAAATAATGTAATCAAAATTAGGTCGTTTAGCTATATCAGGGCATTAGCTGTAATCATTTTTAAGTCGGTTGGCTATGGGTATCCCAACGGGCCTTGAATGGCCAGACTGAGAAATTAGCGATGGGACTTACCATACGCTACTCTTTCCCCACCGTGTACCCTGTGTACCACCGTGGTTAGCACAGAACGCCACTCACTTCGAATAAGGTTTCGCCAGCAACAAACGGGTGCATTCCCAGCACTTTGCGCTTATGCTTGTGTCCCGCCGTATCTGCTCGTCACATTTAGCATTTAGCTCGCTGGAGCGCTTTTCATGACAACACTGTCTACCGTATTAAAAATTCGCCGTCCTGATGACTGGCATCTTCACCTGCGCGACGATGACGTACTCGCAACCGTGTTACCGTTTACCAGTCGTCATTTTGGCCGCGCGATTGTAATGCCCAACCTGACACCGCCGATCACCACCATCGCCAGTGCGCTGGCCTATCGCGAACGCATTCTCGCCACGATCCCGGCAGGTGACGATTTTCAACCGTTGATGACATGCTATCTGACAGACTCGCTAGACGCGGAAGAGGTCGTGGCAGGCTTCCAACAAGGGATATTTACCGCCGCCAAGCTCTATCCAGCAAACGCGACCACCAACTCCAGTTTTGGTGTTACCGATGTTGCCACTATCTACCCTATCCTTGAGCAAATGGCAGACATCGGCATGCCGCTGCTGATTCACGGCGAAGTGACCGATCCAGCGATCGATATTTTCGACCGCGAAGCCCGTTTTATCGAATCAGTCATGGAGCCGCTGCGCAAACGCTTCCCTACACTGAAAATCGTGTTTGAACACATAACAACCCTCGAAGCCGCACAATACGTGTTGGACGGCGATCGCTATCTGGGCGCTACCGTAACGCCGCAACACCTGATGTTTAACCGCAACCACATGCTGGTGGGCGGTGTGCGGCCTCACTTGTATTGCCTGCCGATTCTGAAACGTAATATTCACCAACAGGCACTGCGCGATGCGGTCGCCAGTGGTTCCGACCGTTTCTTTCTCGGTACGGATTCAGCGCCTCATGCGCGCCACAAGAAAGAAGCAAGTTGTGGCTGTGCCGGGGTATTCAACGCGCAGGCCGCGCTTTGTGCCTACGCCACCGTGTTTGAGGAGATCGGCGCGCTGGATAAGTTAGAAGCGTTCTGCTCGCTCAATGGACCCGCATTTTACGGTTTACCGATCAATGAGGGCTGGATTGAACTGCATAAGGCTCCCACAACCTTCCCAGAAAGCATCGCCTTAGCGGATGACGCGCTGGTGCCCTTCCTTGCCGGTCAAACCTTGGACTGGCAAGTACGTTAATCTCACCACCCGTGTGCGGCGTATTCGCAGCGCACAGGCTTTTAACGGCCTTTGCATTTCACCACCACATATTTGTATCAGCCCTATTTCTCTCCCTGATCTTTGACTGTATAAATAACCAGTAAATTAAAGGAGAGTATCATGCGCGTAGAACTCACATTAGCCAAATCAGCCCCTTTACCCGCTGGCGCCCTTGAAGCCTTGACGCACGAATTGACCCAGCGCGTACACCGTTATTATCCCGATATAGCTAAACGACTTAATTTTGATTACATTATTTAAATGAGCTATTCAATTGATTTTAGACGTAAAGTGATATCTACACGGGAAGAAGAAGGGTTGAGTATCCGGGAAACAGCGAAGCAATTTCGGATTGGCCCTGCCTCTGTATCGCGTTGGATTAATCAAATAGCGTCAAAAGCATCGACCACGCGTCAGCGAAAGAGCGATAAATCCGAGTTGATAAAAGATGTTGAACCATATCCAGATGCTTACCAAAAAGAACGTGCAGAGCGTTTTGGCGTTTGTCAGAAGGCCATTTGGCACGCTCTTAAAAAGCTGGGATTGACCTATAAAAAAACTCTACGTCATCCGAAAGCCGACGAAAGCGCCCGGCAAGCACTTCAATAAAAAATACAACAGTATGAAAAATAAGGTAAACCTATTGTTTTTATTGATGAAAGTGGTTTTCCACACGATACCCCACGGACTCACGGCTATTCCCCAAAAGGTCAACGGTGTTTTGGCCTGAAGAACGGGGGAACCAAGGAAAGAACAAATGTTATCGGCGCGTTATTAGGCACAACGCTGTTTGCTATCGGATTATTTGATATCAATATTAACAGCGATGTTTTCTATTCCTGGGTCACACAAGTCCTTATCCCAGTACTCCTTAAAAACAGTGTAATCGTGATGGACAATGCAACTTTTCACAAAAAACATAATATTCAACAAGTCATCATCGAGGCAGGGTATATGGTGGAGTATTTGCCTACATATTCGCCAGATCTTAACCCCATTGAGCATAAATGGGCACAAGCAAAAAGCAAAAAAAGAGAGAGTGGTTGCGATACAGAGATTTTGTTCTCAGTCCATATAGTGTAATCAAAATTAAGTCGCTTGGCTATAGTGCCATTCAGGTCCGTTACGCCGCAGCCAACAATCTGAGCGTATTGGGAGGAAACAAGGATGATAAGGCGTTAATTTCAGAAATTATTCAGGAAACCTGGGAGAGCGCCGACGATTGGTTTAGCGCGGAATAATCACTGGAATTAATAATCGAGACCTTCTATTTTATCCTTGTATAGCCAACCGACTTAAAAATGATTACAGCCAATGCCCTGATATGTGGCAAAAAAATACAGCTAATTGTTATCAAAATAATGTCGCTTTGCTATAATCTTCACACTAGCCTGTAGATGCTCGATGACGGAGAGACATGACAATGACGGTAGAGAAACCAGAACAAGCCATGACATTCGGCGAATTATTGACGCTCATTGGAGACCAGCAGCACAAGATTGATGCGCTGGAACTGGCGTTTTCCTCCCTTGCATTTGCATTGGATGAAAGAACGGCACAGCTGTTGCTACATAATTTGAAACTGGAATCGCACAACGAACACCGCGCAGAGCAGACCAAAAAACATCTGGCGTTGCTTATTGCCGTGTTTGAAAAGCATGCCGGTATTAGCGCCGAATAACCTGTTTTGTGCCCGCCTGACTGATATCCACGGCTTTGTTGAATAAATAGAACTTTTGGGTAATCATCGGAGCAGATCAACACAGTTGTTTCAAAATCAGGTCTCCATGGCAAAACAAAATTTTAAAATCACCAACTGCCCCTCTTATAACAAGGCCCTCAAGCAGCGCGGTTCTCTAACCGTATGGCTAGATGAATCAGCCATTGCTGCATGGATGGAAAAAAACACTACTGAACGGCGTGGACGATCGCTCCACTACTCAGATATGGCCATCACCACAGTCCTGATGATGAAACGCGTGTTTGGCCTTTCATTGAGGGCTTTACAGGGCTTTGGTGACTCGATTTTTAAACTGATTAAATTGTCGCTCCATTGTCCAGACTATTCGCTGCTCAGCAAGCGAGCAAAGACAGTGAACATCAGCATAAAAACGCCAACCCGTGGTGAAATCTCACATCTGGTCATTGATGGAACCGGCCTGAAGGTCTTTGGCGAAGGCGAATGGAAAGTCCGGCAGCATGGTGCCGACAGACGCAGGGTATGGCGTAAGCTGCACCTGGCAGTAGACAGTGTGACGCATGAGATTATCTGTGCGGATTTGTCGCTCAGTGGTACGACTGATGCCCAAGCTCTACCGGCGCTGATAAACCAGACCCACCGGAAAATCAGAGAGGCATCGGCTGACGGTGCTTAGGATACAGTTTACTGCTATGATGCTCTGCTGAGAAAGAAAATAAGGCCGCTTATCCCGCCACGAAGGGGGCGCAATATTGGCAAGATCGCTACCACGAGCGTAACCACGCTGTTGCAAATCAGCGCATTAGCGGTAGTAACGATATCTGGAAAAAGAAAGTGGGCTATCACCGGCGCTCAGTGGCTGAAACGGCCATGTTCCGGTTCAAAAGGCTTCTGGGTGGTCATCTAAGTCTGAGAGACTACGATGGTCAGGTGGGTGAAGCCATGGCCATGGTCAAAGCGCTTAACCTGATCACGCTATTAGGAATGCCGAACAGTATTCGCATCACGTAACAATCGACCCGTATGGGGCGCAGTCGTTACAAGTTCTGATTTATTCAACAAAGCCGATATCCATTTTAAATGTGTGGATATCATATCCAGAAATTTTTCTTTGAAAAAAGGGTCGAAATGACTCACCTGTTGTGCAAAAGTCACAGTATACTCAAGTTGCTCTTGTCAATAAGGAGCCGCCCAAGCCTCGTTAGTCACTCATGTTAGTAACTAGTCAATAAGGGGTATGTATGGACAGAAAAAATGAAGTTATTCAGACACATCCTCTTGTAGGATGGGATATCAGCACCGTTGACAGTTATGACGCCATGATGATCCGTTTGCATTATTTAACCACCCCAGACCAGGCTCCCGCAGAGGCAAATGTAGGCCGAACCTTATGGCTTACTACCGATGTAGCAAGGCAACTTATTTATATTCTTGAAGCGGGTATTGCTAAAATTGAGTCGACAGATTTTCAGCCTCAAGATTTACTTAAACACTAGTCTACCGATTTCACAGTAACCGATTATCCCTTGACGACACCGCCTGATGGCGGTGTCGTCATATTCAGTGCGCTTAAGTTTCCCGATTAACCGCGCCCCATGAATACCCTGTCACTGTTCACGGCTGCCGTTTTCATCAGGCGCCGGGATATGCAGCGCCCCTCTGAGCCGATCGCGTGATTTATTAAAAATCTTCATGCTGGTTTGACGTCCGCGACGCCGCTCACGCTGCTCTTCCAGCGGTAACGCCAACTCGCTCTGACAGGCATCACTACAATAGCCCTGATAGGACACCTGGCAGCGGGGGCACTGAATAAACAATAAATGACACCCTGCATTGCGGCAGTTGGTGTGGGTATCGCACGGTTCACCACATTGGTGGCAGTGGGCGATAATATCGTCGGTGATGCGTTCTCCCATGCGTTCATCGAAGACAAAGTTTTTACCGATGAATTTTACCGGTAGGCCTTGGGCCTTCGCCTGACAGGTATATTCAATGATGCCACCTTCCACATGATAAACGTTCTTAAAACCCTGATGGCGCATATAGGCGCTGGCCTTTTCACAGCGAATACCGCCAGTGCAATACATCACGATATTTTTTTCACGCGCCTCAGCGAGCATTTCTGCGGCCATCGGCAATTGCTCGCGGAAAGTATCGGAAGGTACTTCCAGTGCATTTTCAAAATGCCCTACTTCATATTCATAATAATTACGCATATCGACAAACAGCGTGTCCGGATCGTTCGCCATGGCGTTAACCGCTTCGGCTTTCAGATAGGTACCAACATCGCTGGGATTAAAGGTCGGATCGTCGATGCCATCCGCGACAATGCGATCGCGAACTTTCATGCGCAGTGCCCAAAAAGATTTTCCGTCATCATCCAGTGCCACATTCAGCCGGACACTGTCCAACGCCGGATGCGCGCTGTACAGCGCCGCCTTAAAGTCGTCGAAGCGGCTGGCAGGCACACTCACCTGCGCATTAATACCTTCAGTTGCCACGTAGACACGGCCAAATACTTGACATTGCAGAAATTGTACGTAGAGGTTATCGCGAAACGCTTGTGCATCATCAAGCGCAAAATATTTGTAAAAGGAAACTGTGGTACGCGGCTCGGTTTCCGCGAGCATACGTGCTTTCAGTTCCTCATTGGAAACACGGTTGTGTAACACTGACATGGTGTACGTTCCTGTCTTCAGCGAGGGTTAACCAGATTATAACGTTACGGAGACATGTGCGTAACGCGCGGGATTATGAGTTATGCTCATTTCTGGTGTACGGGGTTTCGGGGAGGGTTGCGTATCCTGCTGATTGATTTCGTGGATGATTTCAACAACAGAGAGATGATACCCCATGAAAAAGTCTACCCTACAGGTCTCCGCAGAACCAGATATTGCCGGTGATCCCTTGCATGAACTCATTCGTAATGCTGCCAGGCAGCTGATATAGCTAAAAGACTTAATTTTGATTACATTATTTAAATGAGCTATTCAATTGATTTTAGACGTAAAGTGATATCTACAGCGGAAGAAGAAGGGTTGAGTATCCGAGAAACAGCGAAGCAATTTCGGATTGGCCCTGCCTCTGTATCGCGTTGGATTAATCAAATAGCGTCAAAAGCATCGACCACGCGTCAGCGAAAGAGCGATAAATCCGAGTTGATAAAAGATGTTGAACCATATCCAGATGCTTACCAAAAAGAACGTGCAGAGCGTTTTGGCGTTTGTCAGAAGGCCATTTGGCAAGCTCTTAAAAAGCTGGGATTGACCTATAAAAAAACGCTACGTCATCCGAAAGCCGACGAAAGCGCCCGGCAAGCATTTCAACAAAAAATACAACAGTATGAAAAAGAAGGCAAACCTATTGTTTTTATTGATGAAAGTGGTTTTCCACACGATACCCCACGGACTCACGGCTATTCCCCAAAAGGTCAACGGTGTTTTGGCCTGAAGAACGGGGGAGCCAAGGAAAGAACAAATGTTATCGGCGCGTTATTAGAGCCTGTTTAAGATGTTGTGTAAATGCCTTTCCTCAGAAGTGACCGTCAAGGCGGTCACCGAACTCGATAATAAAGCGACTCATTGCAATACGCCAGTCCTGTAAGGGCATCGTCCATTTCTGTGATGCCGCCTGGATTGCCAGCCATACGACCTTCTTCACCGAGTCATCAGTCGGGAACACCTTGCGTTTCTTGATTGCATGCCGGAGCACGCTGTTCAGTGATTCTATAGCGTTCGTCGTGTAGATTATAGCCAAGCGACTTAATTTTGATTACACCATATGGACTGAGAACAAAATCTCGGCATCGCAACCACTCTCTTTTTTTGCTTTTTGCTTGTGCCCATTTATGCTCAATGGGGTTAAGATCTGGCGAATATGTAGGCAAATACTCCACCATATACCCTGCCTCGATGATGACTTGTTGAATATTATGTTTTTTGTGAAAAGTTGCATTGTCCATCACGATTACACTGTTTTTAGGGAGTACTGGGATAAGGACTTGTGTGACCCAGGAATAGAAAACATCGCTGTTAATATTGATATCAAATAATCCGATAGCAAACAGCGTTGTGCCTAATAACGCGCCGATAACATTTGTTCTTCCCTTGGCTCCCCCGTTCTTCAGGCCAAAACACCGTTGACCTTTTGGGGAATAGCCGTGAGTCCGTGGGGTATCGTGTGGAAAACCACTTTCATCAATAAAAACAATAGGTTTACCTTCTTTTTCATACTGTTGTATTTTTTGTTGAAATGCTTGCCGGGCGCTTTCGTCGGCTTTCGGATGACGTAGCGTTTTTTTATAGGTCAATCCCAGCTTTTTAAGAGCTTGCCAAATGGCCTTCTGACAAACGCCAAAACGCTCTGCACGTTCTTTTTGGTAAGCATCTGGATATGGTTCAACATCTTTTATCAACTCGGATTTATAGCCAAGCGACATTATTTTGATAACAATTAGCTGTATTTTTTTGCCACATATCAGGATATTGGCTGTAATCATTTTTAAGTCGGTTGGCTATACCTTCGGAGCGCCATGCGCTGGTAATCTTGGCCGTGCGTGGCATTGCCGTGAGGGTTGGCGTGGGAGCGGGGTAAAAAGCGGAGAGTTTATTCGGCTCAGTATCAGCCAGTTGCAGGAGCATCAGGTAGAGACAGTGGCCGAAGCCGTCAGCCAGATCTTTCGCTAGCGCGCATTTTCCTTACGAGATCCTCGGCTTGCACTGAGGATCTCGTCGGATATGTCGGCTTTATTCTTGAGTGTTCTTCTCTGCTTTACCTGCCATCATCGTCAGGAACTCAAAACGACGACGCAGATCCTGTTCCGCTTCTTCATACAATCGCGTGGTCTTTTCCGGCATTTGCGTATTCAGCCGACGGAAGCGTTGCTCTTTCAACAATGTCTCACTCAGGCTGCTGGAGGGCGGACGGGAATCGGTGACCAACGCCGGTTTGCCTTCTTCCACACGACGCGGATCGAAGCGATAGAGTGGCCAGAATCCGGTGGCCGTCAGCTGACGCATCTGATCGTGACTGAACGCCAGATCGTAGCCGTGTTCTTCGCAGGGGCTGTAGGCGATGATTAAGGATGGACCTGGCCAGGCTTCCGCTTCCTGAATTGCTTTCACCGTTTGGTTAAGCTGTGCGCCCAGTGAAATCTGTGCGACATAAACGTGGCCATACATCATCACATTGATGCCCAGATCTTTACGCGCCTTACGTTTACCTTTTTCCCCAAATTTGGTGACCGCACCCAGCGGTGTCGCCTTGGATTGCTGACCGCCCGTGTTGGAATAGCACTGGGTATCCAGCACCAGCACGTTGACGTTTTCTGTCAGGCTCATCACATGATCCAGACCGCCGTAGCCAATATCATAGGCCCAGCCATCACCGCCAATCAGCCAGACGGATTTGTCTACCAGATGGTAGGCATCGTGGCTAAGTTCACGTGCCATCGAATCATTGAGGCTGGCCAGCTGTTCACGCAATTGTGCAATTTGCTGGCGGCGCAGATCTGGCGCAATGTTCTCTTCCTGCAAGGCGCTCACCAGATCGGCGGGGAGCTGCGGTGCTAACTGCAAGAGCTGACGCAAGGTGCGCTGGCGATGTTGATCCACGCTGAGACGGAAACCTAAACCAAATTCTGCGTTATCCTCAAACAGCGAGTTGGCCCAGGCAGGACCACGTCCGTTGGCATCGGTGGTCCACGGCGTGGTGGGCAAATTGCCGCCGTAAATAGATGAGCAGCCGGTGGCGTTGGCGACCAGCAAACGATCGCCATAGAGCTGCGTTAACAGTTTGATATATGGCGTTTCGCCACAACCGGAACAGGCACCCGAGTACTCGAACAGCGGCGTAATCAACTGTGACGTGCGGATATCGATACGTTCCAACTTGCTCTTGTCGATTTCCGGCAATTGCAGGAAGAAATCAAAGTGGATTTTTTCCACGCTCAGATTATCCATGTGGGATTCCATGTTGATGGCTTTGATCTCAGGGTTTTGACGGTCTTTCGCTGGGCACACCTCGACGCACAGGTTACATCCCGTGCAATCTTCCGGGGCGACTTGCAATACATACTTTTGACCACGCATATCACGCGCTTTGACATCTAGCGATTGCAGCGAATCAGGCGCGTCGCTCATGGCCTCAGCAGGCACTACTTTGGCACGGATAGCCGAGTGCGGGCAGGCGGCGACGCAGTGGTTACACTGCGTACACAGCTCTGGTTTCCAAAGCGGAATGGCCTCTGCAATGTTACGTTTTTCCCACTGGGTGGTGCCGGTGGGCCAGGTCCCATCGGGTGGTAAGGCGGAAACGGGTAAGGTATCACCGAGTCCTGCCAGCATGGTTGCCGTTACCGTTTTAACGAAGTCCGGCGCGGCGTTGGATACCACAGGTGGACGTTGCGGACTTTCAGGATTAACCGCTGCCAGCGCAACGGATTCCAGCGCCGCCAGTGTGGCTTCCAGCGCTTTCCAGTTGCGGGCGATCAGCTCTTCACCCTTACTACCATAGCTCTTTTCGATAGCGCTACGCAGTTTCTCTACGGCCGCATCACTAGGCAAAATCTGCGAGAGATGGAAGAATGCCATTTGCATCACGGTGTTGATACGCGCACCCAGCTGACATTCACGGGCTATTTTGGCTGCGTTGATGCAATAGACCCTTGCCTGACGTTGATTCAAGCCTGCCTGCACCTCTTGTGGCAAGCGGTGCCACAGGTCGTCGGCGCTGTAAGGGGTGTTTATCAGGAAGATACCGCCGGGTTTCAAGCGTTCCACCATGGCGTACTTTTCAATGAACTGCCACTGATGGCACGCGACGAAATCGGCTTGATCGATCAGATAGGCCGAATTGATCGGGTGCGGGCCAACGCGCATGTGTGATACCGTCAGGCTGCCCGCTTTTTTGGAGTCGTAGACGAAATAGCCCTGTACAAACATTGGTGTACTGGAACCGACAATCTTGATGGCATTTTTGGTGGCGGAGACAGTGCCATCGCTGCCGAGTCCGTAGAACAGCGCTTCCAGTCCGGCGTTGGAGGGGAAGTGTTGCTCCGGCAACGGCAGTGAAAGGTGGGTTACATCATCATAAATCCCTACAGTAAAACGCGGTCTTGGGTTAGCAAGCGCTAACTCATTAAAAATAGCCTGTACACACTGTGGTGTGAACTCTTTGGAAGACAGACCGTAACGGCCACCAATGGTACGTGGTAATGTTGCCCGCTTCCCACGGGAAAAGGCTTCTGCCAGTGCGGTCATTACATCCAGATAAAGCGGTTCTGCTAGGGATCCGGGTTCTTTAGTGCGATCGAGCACAGCGATGCTCTGCGCGGTTTGCGGAAGAGCGGCGAGCAGATGCTGCGCTGAGAACGGACGATACAGACGCACTTTAAGCACACCCACTTTTTCACCACGGGTGAGCAGAGCATCCACCACTTCTTCGCACGTCCCTACGCCCGAGCCCATCAGCACAATCACGCGCGTCGCTTCTGGGTGCCCGTAATATTCAAACGGTTGATAGCGACGTTCGGTAACCTCGGCAAAGGCATCCATCGCCCGCTCAACGTGAGAGTAGGTGTTGTTGTACCACGGATTGGTGGCTTCGCGTGCCTGGAAGAAAGTATCCGGATTGGAGGCGGTGCCACGGATCACCGGACGTTCAGGTGTAAGCGCTCGCTCACGGTGTGCGGCAATTGCATCCTGGGGCAGCAGTTTCAGCAATACTTCATCACTGAGCGGTTCCACTTTATTGATTTCATGTGAAGTGCGGAAACCGTCGAAGAAATGGATAAAGGGGACGCGGCTGTTAAGCGTTGCGATTTGTGCAATCAAGGCGAAATCTTGTGCTTCTTGCACGGTGTTGGCACACAGCATGGCGCAGCCCGTCTGGCGCACCGCCATCACGTCGGAGTGATCGCAGAAAATGGAGAGCGCATGAGTAGCGACGGTGCGGGCGGCAACGTGCAACACGAAAGGGGTTAACTGTCCGGCCTGCTTGTAGAGCGTCGGGATCATCAACAGCAAGCCCTGCGATGAGGTAAACGATGTCGCCAGCGCCCCCGTCTGCAACGCCCCGTGCACGGTAGCAATCGCGCCGCCTTCCGACTGCATTTCGATCACCCGGGGCGTGTCTCCCCACACGTTCTTACGCTCATCGCTCGACCATGAGGCAGCCTGTTCGGCCATGGAAGAACTTGGGGTAATCGGGTAGATGGCGATGAGATCGTTTGCTCGCCAAGCTACAGAAGCGACTGCGCTGTTACCGTCAGTGGTGATCATGATTTAACCTTAACTTGCTTGCTCACAGAATGAAATACGATTGTTTTTTTGCATTATCGCATCAGAGAAATGGGTTTGAATGAACCATAATGTGCTCAGCTGTATAAATTCGTGTAAATGAGCATCTTTGCAGACGAATCTATCACATAACACGCTAACCGACTATAGCCAAGCGACATTATTTTGATAACAATTAGTTGTATTTTTTTGCCACATATCAGGGCATTGGGTGTAATCATTTTAAGTCGTTTGGATATAGAGTCAAAAGCATCGACCACGCGTCAGCGAAAGAGCGATAAATCCGAGTTGATAAAAGATGTTGAACCATATCCAGATGCTCACCAAAAAGAACGTGCAGAGCGTTTTGGCGTTTGTCAGAAGGCCATTTGGCAAGCTCTTAAAAAGCTGGGATTGACCTATAAAAAAAACTCTACGTCATCCGAAAGTCGACGAAAGCGCCCGGCAAGCATTTCAACAAAAAATACAACAGTATGAAAAAGAAGGTAAACCTATTGTTTTTATTGATGAAAGTGGTTTTCCACACGATACCCCACGGACTCACGGCTATTCCCCAAAAGGTCAACGGTGTTTTGGCCTGAAGAACGGGGGAGCCAAGGGAAGAACAAATGTTATCGGCGCTTTATTAGGCAAGACGCTGTTTGCTATCGGATTATTTGATATCAATATTAACAGGAGTTATGCTCATTTCTGGTGTACGGGGTTTCGGGGAGGGTGGCGTATCCTGCTGATTGATTTCGTGGATGATTTCAACAACAGAGAGATGATACCCCATGAAAAAGTCTACCCTACAGGTCTCCGCAGAACCAGATATTGCCGGTGATCCCTTGCATGAACTCATTCGTAATGGTGCCAGGCAACTGATAGCTGCCGCCGTTGAGGTTGAGCTCGAAACCATGCTGCAACAACATGCTGAACGCTGCCTTGACGACGGGCGTCATGCTGTCGTTCGTAACGGCTATTTGCCACCGCGAACCATACAGACGGGTATTGGGGATGTTGAAATTAAAGTGCCTAAGGTCAGGGAGCGCAGCGGCAACGGAATATGCTTCAACAGCGCGTTGTTGCCGCCTTATCTGAAACGTGCAAAAAGCGTCGAAGAGTTGCTACCATGGCTGTACCTGCGAGGCATATCCACCGGTGATTTTCATGAAGCCCTGAGGGCGCTTCTCGGTGAAAAAGCTAATGGCCTCTCTGCCAGTACCATCAGCAGACTGAAACAGCAATGGCTTGAAGAGCACAGGCAATGGTGCCTGCGTGATTTAAGCGATACGCGCTACGTTTATTGTTGGCCGATGGTATATACAGCCATGTCAGGCAAGATGATCGCCTTTACCTGCTGGTCATTATCGGCGTCACTGAGCATGGACGTAAGGAGCTGGTTGCGGTCGAAGATGGTTATCGAGAGTCAGAAGCAAACTGGGCCGAACTTCTTAATGGCCTGCGAGCACGTGGCCTAACCGTATCTCCCAAGCTGGCTACGGGAGACGGTGCCCTTGGTTTTTGGAATAATGGCAAAGATATTCCCGGACACGCAGCACCAACGCTGTTGGGTGCACAAAACCGCTAATGTGTTGGCTTCACTCCCCAAAGCCATGCAACCGAAAGTTAAGGCTGAGCTGCGGGAGGTTTGGCTAGCAGAGAGCCGCGATGCCGCTAATGAAGCCTTTGATGTTTTGTTGGCAAGGTTTTCAGCGAAGTATCCTGCAGCGATGAAGAAGCTGGAGAAAGCTCGAGAAGAACTGCTGGCATTCTACGACTTCCCGTCAGAGCACTGGGCGTCAATAAGAACGACAAATCCGATTGAATCGGCTTTTGCGACTGTGAGGCTACGAAGCAGAGGCGCGAAGAACGGTGGTTCGAGAGAAACAACCCTGTCAATGGTATTTAAGCTGCTCCAGTCTGCTCAGAAAAGCTGGAACCGACTAAGAGGATTTGACCTGCTGACCCTGGTTGTAAGCAACGTCCAATTTAAGGATGGAGAACAGATTCACGAAGCATCAGAGCGGAACGTGGCCTGATCGCCATACACCAGATTTGCTAATAACTCGCTTGATGCATCAACACAGCAAAACGCATCGCTGGTGGAAGAAGTCTCTGCGGCTGCACAATCACTGCAAAATCAAGCGCAACACCTGACGGATGCTGTCGCCGTGTTTGTCATTACACCGACCAGTTCAATGACAGTGACGTCCCCTACAACAACCGCTAAAATACCGTTACTGGCTGCTGACAAGTACAGATTCCACCACAACATCGTCAAATGATATAGCCAAGCGACTTAATTTTGATTACACTATATGGACTGAGAACAAAATCTCTGTATTGCAACCACTCTCTTTTTTTGCTTTTTGCTTGTGCCCATTTATGCTCAATTGGGTTAAGATCTGGCGAATATGTAGGTAAATACTCCACCATATACCCTGCATCGATGATGACTTGTTGAATATTATGTTTTTTGTGAAAAGTTGCATTGTCCATCACGATTACACTGTTTTTAGGGAGCCTGTACACGAGATTGTGTAATTGCCTGATTTTGATATGTTCAATCCAACATCAAAAGCAGGTTACTTTATGGACGAAAAACAGTTACAGGCTCTGGCTAACGAGCTGGCCAAAAATCTCAAAACCCCTGACGCTCTCAACCAGTTTGATCGCCTGCTGAAAAAGATCAGCGTTGAAGCTGCCCTTAATGCTGAAATGACCCATCACCTCGGGCATGAGAAGCCCCAATCCAAATCTGGAACTAACACGCGCAATGGCTACTCCACAAAGACTGTTACCACCGGAGATGGTCCGCTGGAACTGCGTACACCACGTGATCGTGATGGTTCCTTTGAACCGCAACTGCTGAAGAAGAACCAGACCCTGCTCACCGGGATGGATAACCATATTTTATCGTTGTATGCCAAAGGGATGACCACCCGCGAAATTGCCGCTGCGTTCAAAGAACTGTATGACGCGGATGTCTCACCCGCCCTGCTATCGAAGGTCACCGATGCCGTTATGGAGCAGGTTGTTGAGTGGCAAAATCGCCCCTTGGATGCGGTTTATCCCATTGTTTACCTTGACTGTATCGTTCTGAAAGTCCGGCAGGACAGCCGCGTTATCAATATAGCCAACCGACTTAAAAATGATTACAGCCAATGCCCTGATATGTGGCAAAAAAATACAGCTAATTGTTATCAAAATAATGTCGCTTGGCTATATCGGGCATATGCGCACATTAATCTCCCAAGGAATATGTTGGCTTATCCGGGGAAAGGAAGGGCATCGTGCCGAGTGGGGCGGTGACACCCGTAAAATTGGTGAAATTGCAGACGATCTGCCATTTATCTCAAACGGACTGCTTGGCTGGAAAGGGAAAAAAGCCAATATGGAGATCGGGGAAACATCCATGATCATAACGCGAACAGCAAAACCGAAGCGGAAAGACAAGAACACCGGACGGCAAGTGAAAGTTCAGCCAGGCGTAGCTCTGACACTCAGATTAGTTGTGGTTCGCCTTACCGATACTCACGGTAAATTTATCGGACGCTGGACGCTGCTCACAAACGTTAGCAACGAGCTCACCAGCGCAGAAGTCGCTCGCTGGTATTACTGGCGCTGGGGTATTGAATCCTTTTTTAAGCTGCTGAAAGGTGCCGGTCATAATGTAGAAAAATGGCTTCAGCGCAGTGCTGGTGCCCTGCTACGCAGGTTATTGATAGCTATAGCCAAGCGACATTATTTTGATAACAATTAGCTGTATTTTTTTGCCACATATCAGGGCATTGGCTGTAATCATTTTTAAGTCGGTTGGCTATATCGTAAGCGCCGTCAGCCGATGCCTCTCTGATTTTCCGGTGGGTCTGGTTTATCAGCGCCGGTAGAGCTTGGGCATCAGTCGTACCACTGAGCGACAAATCCGCACAGATAATCTCATGCGTCACACTGTCTACTGCCAGGTGCAGCTTACGCTATACACTGCGTCTGTCGGCACCATGCTGCCGGACTTTCCATTCGCCTTCGCCAAAGACCTTCAGGCCGGTTCCATCAATGACCAGATGTGAGATTTCAGCACGGGTTGGCGTTTTTATGCTGATGTTCACTGTCTTTGCTCGCTTGCTGAGCAGCGAATAGTCTGGACAATGGAGCGACAATTTAATCAGTTTAAAAATCGAGTTACCAAAGCCCTGTAAAGCCCTCAATGAAAGGCCAAACACGCGTTTCATCATCAGGACTGTGGTGATGGTCATATCTGAGTAGTGGAGCGGTCGTCCACGCCGTTCAGTAGTGTTTTTTTCCGTCCATGCAGAATGGCTGATTCATCTAGCCATACGGTTAGAGAACCGCGCTGCTTGAGGGCCTTGTTATAAGAGGGCCAGTTGGTGATTTTAAAATTTTGTTGGCTTTGTTGAATAAATAGATTTTATGCTGGCAGCCCAGCGAAACGACGGATCCTTGCAACGTAAAATCATGCAGTTATAGCCAACCGACTTAAAAATGATTACAGCCAATGCCCTGATATGTGGCAAAAAAATACAGCTAGTTGTTATCAAAATAATGTCGCTTGGCTATAGGCCTCATGAGAAAAGTGTACACCTGAGATGACAAGCATTTTCAACCAAAACTGGCATGGAAAAACAGCATGATTACCTATTATTCAACAAAGCCGTTTACCGGCAGAAATGTTGCACCATCTGGGTGATCAACTTATGCGTTGGGGCGATAAATGCGGTGTCGATATATTCATCAGGCTGGTGGGCTTGTTCGATCGAACCGGGGCCGAGCACCAGAGTCGGGCACAGCGTCTGGATAAACGGCGCTTCGGTGCAGTAGTTCACCACATCCGTGGGCACGCCCAGTAATTTCTCAATCACCCCTACCAAGGCGTGATCCACTGGGCATTCATAGCCGGGGATCGGCGGATGCAGCTCGCTGACGCTCACGCGTCCTAGCCAACGCTCGCTCACTGGCGCCAGCGCTTCTGTCACCAGACCGTTTAAATCGTTCAGCGTTAATCCTGGAAGTGGGCGGATATCCATATGCAATTCACAGCAGGCACAGATGCGATTGGCAGCATCGCCACCGTGAATATGGCCGAAATTCATGGTTGGATAGGGGATATGGAACGCCGCGTTGTGATAACGGGTTTGCAGCGTATTGCGCAACACCATCAAGTGGGAGATGGCACCGTGCATCAGTTCGATAGCGTTTACGCCGCGCGAAGGATCGCTTGAATGGCCGGATTGCCCCTGAATCCGCACTGCGTTTGACATATGGCCTTTGTGGGCACGAATCGGTTTCAACGATGTTGGTTCGCCAATGATGGCGCAGTCCGGGCGTATCTGCGTAGATTCAGAAAAATATTTGGCGCCCGCCATGGTGGTCTCTTCATCGGCGGTGGCCAGCACGTAAATCGGTTTGGTCAGCGTTACCGGATCGATGTCGCGCAGCGCATCCAGAATGAAGGCGAAGAAGCCTTTCATATCCGCAGTGCCCAGCCCGTAAAGCTTGTTATCGTGTTCTGTCAGGGTAAAGGGATCGCGCGTCCAGCGGCCATCATCAAACGGCACCGTATCGGTATGCCCGGCCAGCAGCAAGCCCCCCAAGCCTTGGCCGATGCATGCCAGCAGATTGAATTTATGCCGCGTACCGGGCACTGGCTGTACCTCAACGTGAAAGCCCAAATCGGCAAACCATCCGGCGAGCAGATTGATTAATGCTTCATTGCTCTGATCGAGCGCCTGATCGGTAGCGCTGATGGAAGACGTCGCGATCAACGCCCGATACAGCTCAATAAATGGGGGTAAATTCATCTTCACTGTTGACAGCCTTATGTTAGGATAGTATTAATACTAATGCATTTATTTTGAATAAAAATGCAATAACGCGTAGCAAAAGGAAACTGTTTCTAACCCTTGGATGAGACATTACCTGATAGTCTACACTTGCACCGGTCGAATACCGTTAGCGGATTTGGGGTTTTGTAGATACCCTGTTTTAACGACATTGTTTTTAACGATGCACTGTTTACATTATTTTAGTGGAAGGTATGCAGATCCCATGCTGAATACGTTGATTGTTGGCGCAAGCGGTTATACTGGCGCTGAACTTGCACTCTATCTGAATCGTCACCCTCAGATGAACCTTACCGCACTTGCGGTATCCGCGCAGAGCGTTGATGCGGGCAAACGCATTTCTGATCTGCACCCTCAACTGAAAGGCATCATCGATTTGCCGGTACAGGCGCTGACGGATGCCGCCGAAGCCGCCAAAGGCATCGATGTGGTGTTTCTGGCGACCGACCACAAAGTGAGTCACGATCTTGCGCCAGTGTTTCTGGCCGCAGGCTGCGTGGTGTTTGATCTCTCAGGTGCGTTTCGCGTGCAGGATGCTGAATTTTATCGCCGCTACTACGGTTTCGAGCATCAACACGCTGACTGGCTGGCGCAGGCGGTGTATGGCCTTGCCGAGTTTCAGGCGGAGCGCGTCAAGCAAGCGCAGCTGATTGCCGTCCCCGGTTGTTACCCGACTGCGTCACAGCTGGCACTGAAACCGCTGGTGGATGCACAACTGCTCAACACCGACCTGTGGCCGGTTATCAATGCAGTCAGCGGTGTGAGCGGAGCCGGACGTAAAGCGTCGCTCACCAGCAGCTTCTGCGAGGTGAGCTTGCAACCTTATGGCGTGTTCAATCACAGCCATCAACCCGAAATTGCGACCCACCTGGGCATTCCGGTTATCTTCACGCCGCATCTGGGGAATTTCGTGCGCGGGATTCTGGCGACCATTACCTGTCGCCTGAAGCCGGGGGTCAGCGCGCAGGATGTGGAGGAAGCTTACCACAATGCCTATCACGACAAACCGCTGGTGCGCCTCTACGATAAAGGGGTTCCGGCGCTAAAATCAGTTGTTGGCTTGCCGTTTTGTGATATCGGTTTCTCCGTACAGGATGAGCACCTGATTGTGGTCGCCACGGAAGACAACCTGCTTAAAGGCGCGGCGGCGCAAGCTGTACAGTGCCTGAATATTCGTTTTGGTTTCCCTGAAACCCAATCTTTGCTCTGACATAATCCTGAGGCACGAAAGCGATGAATCCGTTAATTATCAAACTGGGCGGTGTGTTACTGGACAGCGAAGAAGCGCTGGAGCGTCTGTTTACGGCGCTGGTTGCCTATCGTGAGCAATACCAGCGCCCGCTGGTCATTGTGCACGGCGGCGGCTGCCTAGTGGATGACCTGATGAAAAAACTGGCGCTACCCGTAGTGAAGAAAAATGGGCTGCGCGTGACACCAGCGGATCAGATCGACATCATCACCGGTGCGCTGGCGGGTTCGGCCAATAAAACGCTGCTGGCTTGGGCGAAGAAACACGCCATCAACGCGGTGGGTTTGTGTCTGGTGGATGGCGGCATGAGCACGGTAACGCAGTTGGATGAATCCTTGGGTTACGTGGGTAAAGCACAGGCGGGTTCTGCCGATCTGCCCAATGCGCTGCTGAGCGCCGGGTATCTGCCAATCGTCAGTTCTATCGGCATTACCGAACAAGGCGATTTGATGAACGTTAACGCCGATCAGGCCGCAACCGCGCTCGCGGAGACGCTGGGTGCCGATTTAATCCTGTTGTCGGACGTGAGCGGTATCCTCGATGCTAAGGGGCAACGTATTGCGGAAATGACCGCGCAGAAAGCAGAGCAGTTGATTGCGAAGGGGATTATTACCGATGGCATGATCGTTAAAGTCAACGCGGCACTGGATGCGGCTCGCGCGCTGGGTCGCCCGGTAGATATCGCCAGTTGGCGTCATGCCGATCAACTGCCCGCGCTGTTTAACGGCACGCCGATTGGCACGCGGATTCTGGCGTAAATCTGTTAATCTGTAAGGCATTTCCGTTGGCTGAAAGGCAACGGAAGCGAGCATGCGGGTCCGCCCGCATGGTTACAAGACATTGAAGCACATTTTGGGAGTATCGGTTATGGCGTTGTGGGGCGGTCGTTTCAGTCAGGCGGCAGATCAGCGGTTCAAACAATTTAATGACTCGCTGCGGTTTGATTACCGTCTGGCGGAGCAAGATATCATCGGCTCTATCGGCTGGTCAAAAGCGCTGGTGACGGTCAATGTTCTCAGCGAACAGGAACAGCAGCAGTTAGAGCAGGCGCTGAATGTGCTGCTGGCCAAGGTGCAAGCTGATCCGGAACAGATTCTGCAAAGCGACGCCGAAGACATTCATAGCTGGGTAGAGCAGAAAATGATCGATAAAGTGGGTGATTTGGGTAAAAAACTCCACACTGGCCGCAGCCGTAACGATCAGGTCGCCACCGATCTTAAACTTTGGTGTAAAGCGCAAATCAGCGAACTGCAACTGGCCGTGCGCCAGCTGCGTTCCGCGTTGGTGGCTACCGCTGAAGCGAATCAGAATGCGGTGATGCCGGGTTACACCCATTTGCAGCGCGCTCAACCGGTGACCTTTGCCCATTGGTGTCTGGCTTACCATGAAATGCTGGCACGCGATGAAAGCCGCCTGGAAGATACGTTAAAACGCCTTGATGTCAGCCCATTGGGCTGCGGCGCGTTGCCCGGGACGGCCTATCCTATCGATCGTGAGCAGCTAGCAGGCTGGCTGGGTTTTGCGTCTGCCACGCGTAACAGTCTGGACACGGTGTCAGACCGCGATCACGTGCTGGAACTGCTCTCTAATGCCTCGATAGGCATGGTGCACCTGTCACGCTTTGCCGAGGATCTGATCTTCTTCAACAGCGGTGAATCCGGATTTGTTGAGCTGTCCGATCGTGTGACCTCCGGTTCATCCCTGATGCCGCAAAAGAAAAACCCGGATGCGCTGGAGCTGATCCGCGGTAAATCGGGTCGAGTGCAAGGCGCGCTGACCAGCATGATGATGACGCTCAAAGGCTTGCCGCTGGCGTACAACAAGGACATGCAGGAAGACAAAGAAGGGCTGTTCGACGCGCTCGATACTTGGCGTGACTGTCTGATGATGGCGGCACTGGTGTTGGAAGGCATTCAGGTCCGTCGTCCGCGCTGCCAGGAAGCGGCGCAGCAGGGTTACGCCAATGCGACCGAACTGGCAGACTATCTTGTGGCAAAAGGCGTTCCGTTCCGCGAAGCGCACCACATTGTCGGTGAGGCCGTGGTGGAAGCTATTCGGCAGGGTAAGCCGCTGGAAGCATTGCCGCTGGCGGATTTGCAGAAATTCAGTGCCACCATTGGCGATGACGTGTATCCCATCCTGTCGCTGCAATCCTGTTTGGAAAAACGCGCGGCCAAAGGCGGTGTGTCACCGCAGCAGGTCGCACAGGCGATTGCCGATGCCAAAGAGCGTCTGTAGCGCTGATAGCGCTCTGTCACCTGTATAGCTAAACGACTTAATTTTGATTACATTATTTAAATGAGCTATTCAATTGGAGTTATTAGCAAATCAGGTGTATGGCGATCAGGCTACGTTCCGCTCTGATGCTTCGTGAATCTGTCCTCCATCCTTAAATTGGACGTTGCTTACAACCAGGGTCAGCAGGTCAAATCCTCTTAGTCGGTTCCAGCTTTTCTGAGCTGACTGGAGCAGCTTAAATACCATTGACAGGGTTGTTTCTCTCGAACCACCGTTCTTCGCGCCTCTGCTTCGTAGCCTCACAGTCGCAAAAGCCGATTCAATCGGATTTGTCGTTCTTATTGACGCCCAGTGCTCTGACGGGAAGTTGTAGAATGCCAACAGTTCTTCTCGAACTTTCTCCAGCTTCTTCATCGCTGAAGGATACTTCGCTGAAAACCTTGCCAACAAAACATCAAAGGCTTCATTAGCGGCATCACGGCTCTCTGCTAGCCAAACCTCCCGCAGCTCAGCCTTAACTTTCGGTTGCATGGCTTTGGGGAGTGAAGCCAACACATTAGCGGTTTTGTGCACCCAACAGCGTTGGTGCTGCGTGTCCGGGAATATCTTTGCCATTGCATTCCAAAAACCAAGGGCACCGTCTCCCGTAGCCAGCTTGGGAGATACGGTTAGGCCACGTGCTCGCAGGCCATTAAGAAGTTCGGCCCAGTTTGCTTCTGACTCTCGATAACCATCTTCGACCGCAACCAGCTCCTTACGTCCATGCTCAGTGACGCCGATAATGACCAGCAGGCAAAGGTGATCATCTTGCCTGACATGGCTGTATATGCCATCGGCCCAGAAATAAACGTAGCGCGTATCGCTTAAATCACGCAGGCACCATTGCCTGTGCTCTTCAAGCCATTGCTGTTTCAGTCTGCTGATGGTACTGGCAGAGAGGCCATTAGCTTTTTCACCGAGAAGCGCCCTCAGGGCTTCGTGAAAATCACCGGTGGATATGCCTCGCAGGTACAGCCATGGTAGCAACTCTTCGACGCTTTTTGCACGTTTCAGATAAGGCGGCAACAACGCGCTGTTGAAGCATATTCCGTTGCCGCTGCGATCCCTGACCTTAGGCACTTTAATTTCAACATCCCCAATACCCGCCCGTCTGTATGGTTCGCTGTGGCAAATAGCCGTTACGAACGACAGCATGACGCCCGTCGTCAAGGCGGCGTTCAGCATGTTGTTGCAGCATGGCTTCGAGCTCAACCTCAACGGCGGCAGCTATCAGCTGCCTGGCACCATTACGAATGAGTTCATGCAAGGGATCACCGGCAATATCTGGTTCTGCGGAGACCTATAGGGTAGGCTGTGTCCCTTAATTGCGTAACCGGCGGTAAAACAAGCGGATGCAGCCCAGTTTCACCATTGCTAGATAGCTTCTTGCCATTTTTTCATAACGTGTGGCGATCCGTCGATATTCCTTTAAACGGCCAAAACACCTTTCCACAACGTTGCGGCGGCGATAAGCATCACGATCAAGTTGCGAGCGTCCATCTGAAGCCAGTTTTTCATTTGATTTTCGGGAAATAACCGTTTTTATCCCTCTTTTTTCAACTCGTTACGTAGTGCATTCCCAGAGTAGGCTTTGTCAGTCAGTACTGCATGGCCACGACGCTTCATGCTGCCGTTCTGGCGTTGCACGCCAATTCCGTCCAGGAGTCGTAACGCAAACAGGCTTTCGTGACCCTGCCCAGCACTCAGTACGATGTTTAGCGGGATGCCGCTTCCGTCAGTCGCCATGTGGATTTTGGTGCCATAACCACCTCGTGAGCGACCCAAGCTATTATCGTTGGTAATATCGAGATGTTTTTTTGAGCGCCAGCCGCACATTTGAGCGCACGGATATTACTGCCATCCAGCGCAGTGGCTGACCAGTCAACAAGTCCATGAGCATCAAGAAATGAAAGTAACTTATTGAAAATAATGTTAATGATTCAAGACTTTGACCATCTATTGAAACAGTTATAAACGATTTTCCATGGGCCGTAACGTTCAGGTAAATCACGCCATGGTGCACCTTAACACAGTATCCAGAACATGCCGTTGAAGATTTTTCGATGTTCTGCCCATGGCCGGCCGGCCCGCGGAGATGTCAAAACGGTTGGCAACAAGGGCTCAATGATTGCCCATGCTTCATCAGAAAGATCGTAGCGAGCCATAATCAAAAGTGTCGTAGAAACAGATGGATACTATAGCTCAAGCAATTAAAGGACACAGCCTAGACTTTTTCATGGGGTATCATCTCTCTGTTGTTGAAATCATCCACGAAATCAATCAGCAGGATACGCCACTCTCCCCGAAACCCCGTACACCAGAAATGAGCATAACTCCATCACCTGTCAGCTGATTTATTTTGCCTAACAAGCTCGTCATACGGGCAGATGCAGTCAGCGAAGCCTCAGGATTGTCTACGCCCGATGAGATTTGGGACAATGGAGATAAAGCAAAAGGCTCGGATGCCAATTGCGGTTTATTGGCATCTTGTGGTGTCCGGGACTTTGTTGAATAATAGGTAATCATGCTGTTTTTCCATGCCAGTTTTGGTTGAAAATGCTTGTCATCTCAGGTGTACACTTTTCTCATGAGGCCTAACTGCATGATTTTACGTTGCGAGGATCCGTCGTTTCGCTGGGCTGCCAGCATAAAATCTATTTATTCAACAAATCCATAAAGAGGATGTTATTCATGATGTCATGAGTTCTGTATATTGGGTAATTAACCGGCTTTGTTGAATAATAGTGAGTCATGCTGTTTTGCAAGCCAGTTTTGGTAGAAAATGCTTGTCACCTCAGGTTTACAGTTTTCTTATGAGGCCTAACTGCATGATTTTGCGTTGCGAGGATCTGTCGTTTCACCGGGGGTGCAGCATAAAATATGTTTATTCAACAAAGCCTAATTAACCCCTTGGTTAACAGTCTCCAGCCATTCATCGCGACGAATAGAATCAACTTGATCGGGATAGAGATCGTGATGGGGCTCATCATCATCATCCCAAGTGCTAACAGAATACTGGAAACCACCATATCAATAACAAGAAATGGCACTTAGAGATAAAATGCAATTTTGAAAGCACTTTGAATTTCGCTCAATGCATAAGCTGGCATCAGCGTCATCAACGGCAATGACTGCAATTCATCTTCTTCCAATTGAAGGACGTCATCTTTGTTACCCAACTGGATATTGTAGAAAAAATAAATAAGATCGCGGTCAGAGTAATGCACCAGATAGTTTCTGTAGCTGCCTAATCCTTTATCCATAAACAAACTGACTGACTGCGTATCATTGAAATTGATATTATTTTGGGCTTTGTTGAATAAATAGAACTTTTGGGTAATCATCGGAGCAGATCAACACAGTTGTTTCAAAATCAGGTCTCCATGGCAAAACAAAATTTTAAAATCACCAACTGCCCCTCTTATAACAAGGCCCTCAAGCAGCGCGGTTCTCTAACCGTATGGCTAGATGAATCAGCCATTGCTGCATGGATGGAAAAAAACACTACTGAACGGCGTGGACGATCGCTCCACTACTCAGATATGGCCATCACCACAGTCCTGATGATGAAACGCGTGTTTGGCCTTTCATTGAGGGCTTTACAGGGCTTTGGTGACTCGATTTTTAAACTGATTAAATTGTCGCTCCATTGTCCAGACTATTCGCTGCTCAGCAAGCGAGCAAAGACAGTGAACATCAGCATAAAAACGCCAACCCGTGGTGAAATCTCACATCTGGTCATTGATGGAACCGGCCTGAAGGTCTTTGGCGAAGGCGAATGGAAAGTCCGGCAGCATGGTGCCGACAGACGCAGGGTATGGCGTAAGCTGCACCTGGCAGTAGACAGTGTGACGCATGAGATTATCTGTGTGGATTTGTCGCTCAGTGGTACGACCGATGCCCAAGCTCTACCGGCGCTGATAAACCAGACCCACCGGAAAATCAGAGAGGCATCGGCTGACGGCGCTTAGGATACAGTTTACTGCTATGATGCTCTGCTGAGGAAGAAAATAAGACCGCTTATCCCGCCACGAAGGGGGTCGCAATATTGGCAAGATCGCTACCACGAGCGTAACCCCGCTGTTGCAAATCAGCGCATTAGCGGTAGTAACGATATCTGGAAAAAGAAAGTGGGCTATCACCGGCGCTCAGTGGCTGAAACGGCCATGTTCCGGTTCAAAAGGCTTCTGGGTGGTCATCTAAGTCTGAGAGACTACGATGGTCAGGTGGGTGAAGCCATGGCCATGGTCAAAGCGCTTAACCTGATCACGCTATTAGGAATGCCGAACAGTATTCGCATCACGTAACAATCGACCCGTATGGGGCGCAGTCGTTACAAGTTCTGATTTATTCAACAAAGCCATTATTTTGCTCAACGAATTTAAGCATATTCTGGGTTACTGGCATCATAACAAAGGCGGTCATGATCAATATCATAGCCAACCGACTTAAAAATGATTACAGCCAATGCCCTGATATGTGGCAAAAAAATACAGCTAATTGTTATCAAAATAATGTCGATTGGCTATATATGGACTGAGAACAAAATCTCTGTATCGCAACCACTCTCTCTTTTTTTGCTTTTTGCTTGTGCCCATTTATGCTCAATTGGGTTAAGATCTGGCGAATATGTAGGGCTTTGTTGAATAAATCAGAACTTGTAACGACTGCGCCCCATACGGGTCGATTGTTACGTGATGCGAATACTGTTCGGCATTCCTAATAGCGTGATCAGGTTAAGCGCTTTGACCATGGCCATGGCTTCACCCACCTGACCATCGTAGTCTCTCAGACTTAGATGACCACCCAGAAGCCTTTTGAACCGGAACATGGCCGTTTCAGCCACTGAGCGCCGGTGATAGCCCACTTTCTTTTTCCAGATATCGTTACTACCGCTAATGCGCTGATTTGCAACAGCGTGGTTACGCTCGTGGTAGCGATCTTGCCAATATTGCGCCCCCTTCGTGGCGGGATAAGCGGCCTTATTTTCTTTCTCAGCAGAGCATCATAGCAGTAAACTGTATCCTAAGCGCCGTCAGCCGATGCCTCTCTGATTTTCCGGTGGGTCTGGTTTATCAGCGCCGGTAGAGCTTGGGCATCAGTCGTACCACTGAGCGACAAATCCGCACAGATAATCTCATGCGTCACACTGTCTACTGCCAGGTGCAGCTTACGCCATACCCTGCGTCTGTCGGCACCATGCTGCCGGACTTTCCATTCACCTTCGCCAAAGACCTTCAGGCCGGTTCCATCAATGACCAGATGTGAGATTTCACCACGGGTTGGCGTTTTTATGCTGATGTTCACTGTCTTTGCTCGCTTGCTGAGCAGCGAATAGTCTGGACAATGGAGCGACAATTTAATCAGTTTAAAAATCGAGTCACCAAAGCCCTGTAAAGCCCTCAATGAAAGGCCAAACACGCGTTTCATCATCAGGACTGTGGTGATGGCCATATCTGAGTAGTGGAGCGATCGTCCACGCCGTTCAGTAGTGTTTTTTTCCATCCATGCAGCAATGGCTGATTCATCTAGCCATACGGTTAGAGAACCGCGCTGCTTGAGGGCCTTGTTATAAGAGGGGCAGTTGGTGATTTTAAAATTTTGTTTTGCCATGGAGACCTGATTTTGAAACAACTGTGTTGATCTGCTCCGATGATTACCCAAAAGTTCTATTTATTCAACAAGGCCAACAATTAGCTGTATTTTTTTGCCGCATATCAGGGTATCTGTTGCAATCATTTTTAAGTCGTTTGGCTATACAAACCAGCCTACTGCTTGATGCTGCAAATGGTTTACCAATAGCGCCCCTGTCTCAAACTCTAACCGATAGGGCGGGTTGTCGTTCAACGCTAACCGAGGGCTTGTCTGAGAGTCTGACTCATATGGATGCTTTGACGGCTGATATCGCCCGCGTTGAGTCTCTTGATACCGGGAAGAAGTTAGTTCATCTCATTGACCGTGAAGGTGACTCTATCGGGCATATGCGCACATTAAGCTCCCTGGGAATATGTTGACTTATCCGGGGAAAGGAAGGGCATCGGGCCGAGTGGGGCGGTGACACCCGTAAAATTGGTGAAATTGCAGACGATCTGCCATTTATCGCAAACAGACAGGTTGGCTGGAAAGGGAAAAAAGCCAATATGGAGATCGGGGAAACATCCGTGATCATAACGCGAACAGCAAAACCGAAGCGGAAAGACAAGAGCACCGGACGGCGAGTGAAAGTTCAGCCAGGCGTAGCTCTGACACTCAGATTAGTTGTGGTTCGCCTTACCAATACTCACGGTAAATTTATCGGACGCTGGACGCTGCTCACAAACGTTAGCAACGAGCTCACCAGCGCGGAAGTCGCTCGCTGGTATTACTGGCGCTGGGGTATTGAATCCTTTTTTAAGCTGCTGAAAGGTGCCGGTCATGATGTAGAAAAATGGCTTGAGCGTAGTGCTGGTGCCCTGCTACGCAGGTTATTGATAGCTAGCATGGCATGTGTGCTGGTATGGCGGCTGCAACGCGCTGAAGGAGACGACAATGCGGCAGCCCGTCAGTTAATTTGCCGATTATCCGGACGACAACAAAAACGAGGGCGTAAAGAAAGCGCCCCAGCGCTGCTTGCCGGACTATCCATCCTGCTAAATACCTTGACGTTATTAGCAGACTATACCCCGGAAGAACTTGCCCACTTCGCTATGGTGGTTTTTAACCCTTTATGATGTGTAGATACCTATGGCTTCAGGCGCTAGAGGCGTTCGGTGGGACATGGGGATCACCGCTATCCGCAGATAAGCCGGAGGTGGCAGTCAAACTGGGCCAACCTGTCGACATTCTTCTCGTACCCGCAGGAACTTCGCAAGGTAATCTATACGACGAACGCTATAGAATCACTGAACAGCGTGCTCCGGCATGCAATCAAGAAACGCAAGGTGTTCCCGACTGATGACTCGGTGAAGAAGGTCGTATGGCTGGCAATCCAGGCGGCATCACAGAAATGGACGATGCCCTTACAGGACTGGCGTATGGCAATGAGTCGCTTTATTATCGAGTTCGGTGACCGCCTTGACGGTCACTTCTGAGAAAAGGCATTTACACAAAATCTTAAACAGGCTCGAGATTTTGTTCTCAGTCCATATGGTGTAATCAAAATTAAGTCGCTTGGCTATAAATGATATAGAAAAAATGCACACTTTGGTGACCGCAGAGAAATTTGATGAAGCGGCCGTCAGAAAACAGATTTCGCAGATGATGCAAGCACAGGTTGAACGCCAGATAGAAATGACACGTGTGCGCAATCAAATATATAACCTGCTGAATTCTTAGAAAAAATACTTCTTGAACAGCGTTATCAACAGCGAATGAACGAGATGCGGCAGCAGTTATCCCAAGCTGAAGCCTCCATGTCCCCCTGTGGTGCGCTGAAAAGTGAACCAAATCCCTGAGTAACCCTGTAGTGAGTAGTGATAGTAGTAAGAAGTTGATTTCCTTGCCATAGACACCATCCCTGTCTTTTGCCCGTCATGATGACGGGCTTAATGAGATGGTCACCCCCACCCTGTGAGCGGTACGCTAACAGAGTGTTTTTCTTTCTGAAGGGGATCATCATGCAAAACGTTACGCTTATTGGTATAGCCAACCGACTTAAAAATGATTACAGACAATGCCAAGATATGTGGCAAAAAAATACAGCTAATTGTTATCAAAATAATGTCGCTTGGCTATATCATGAACAACTTTCACGTCCCTGCCGGACTACTGGTTAACTTCCTCTTCTGGCAGAAGACGCCCGACTGGGGGCATTTCGCGCTGGGGTCTCTGATTATCTTTGCGGCTTTCTGGGTACACCAGCGCTGGGTCGTGCAGCATCCCGCACGAACGGCAGATGCGAACACGCGTGCTGGCGGGCAGAACGAATAAAGGCTTCAAGTACCGGCTGGCTCTGCTCTCCATCGCGTACCGCAGCGTACAGTCGGCTCCACAATCCTTCACCCAGCGTTTCACCACCAAACCCTGACGCTCAAAACTTTCCACTACCCAGTGTGGCAGCGCGGCAATACCCATGCGTGCCGCCACCATCTGAATTAGCAATAGGGTGTTATAGCTAAACGACTTAATTTTGATCACATTATTTAAATGAGCTATTCAATTGATTTTAGACGTAAAGTGATATCTACACGGGAAGAAGAAGGGTTGAGTATCCGAGAAACAGCGAAGCAATTTCGGATTGGCCCTGCCTCTGTATCGCGTTGGATTAATCAAATAGCGTCAAAAGCATCGACCACGCCTCAGCGAAAGAGCGATAAATCCGAGTTGATAAAAGATGTTGAACCATATCCAGATGCTTACCAAAAAGAACGTGCAGAGCGTTTTGGCGTTTGTCAGAAGGCCATTTGGCAAGCTCTTAAAAAGCTGGGATTGACCTATAAAAAAAACTCTACGTCATCCAAAAGCCGACGAAAGCGCCCCGCAAGCATTTCAACAAAAAAACAACAGTATGAAAAAGAAGGTAAACCTATTGTTTTTACTGATGAAAGTGGTTTTCCACACGATACCCCACGGACTCACGGCTATTCCCCAAAAGGTCAACGGTGTTTTGGCCTGAAGAACGGGGGAGCCAAGGGAAGAACAAATGTTATCGGCGCGTTATTAGGCACAACGCTGTTTGCTATCGGATTATTTGATATCAATATTAACAGCGATGTTTTCTATTCCTGGGTCACACAAGTCCTTATCCCAGTACTCCCTAAAAACAGGGTAATCGTGATGGACAATGCAACTTTTCACAAAAAACATAATATTCAACAAGTCATCATCGATGCAGGGTATATGGTGGAGTATTTGCCTACATATTCGCCAGATCTTAACCTCATTGCGCATAAATGGGCACAAGCAAAAAGCAAAAAAAGAGAGAGTGGTTGCGATACAGAGATTTTGTTCTCAGTCCATATGGTGTAATCAAAATTAAGTCGTTTAGCTATATCCACGCTCTTTAACGTTGGACTGATGCCTGCCGGTTGCAGGAAATGACGCCAGATGTCCAAGCGCTGGCGCTGAACCGGATAGATCATCAGGAGCTCATCGGCGAGATCCTCCGCTGAAATCGTCTCTTTGCTCGCTAATGCATGGTCTGGTGCGTAAAAAGTTTTCCCGCACTCAGCTGATTCATTTTCTTGCATCCTGCAAGGCGGCGACCGTGGTGATGGAGTCCTGCGGCGGTGCACACTTCATGGCTCGCAGAGTCGCTGATTTAGGCCATGAGGCAAAGTTGATTTCCCACAGTTCGTTCGCCCTTTTGTTAAGAGTATAGCCAAGCGACATTATTTTGATAACAATTAGCTGTATTTTTTTCCACATATCATGGCATTGGCTGTAATCATTTTTAAGTCGGTTGGCTATACCGTTGATGAAGTCGCCCATGAAGACCCGCCGGATGTGCTCAACATCACGGCACGTAGCGCAGATTTTCGTGATGAATTTAATGTCAAGCGTGAGGTGTCCTGGCACGATGTGACTGTTGAGCGTGTGGTGTCTGCTATCGCGCACCGTTGCGGGCTGAAAGCGCAAATCAGCGACATGCTGATGAACATTGACATTGACCACGCCGACCAGACACAAGAAAGCAATATGTCGTTTTTAACCCGAATGCCAGAAATGCTGGGCGCGATTGCCACGGTTAAAAACGGAGCATTGCTGTTTATCCTGCCCGGTGGTGGGGTAACGGCATCCGGCAAGGCGTTATAGAAAACCGACTTAAAAATGATTACAGCCAATGCCATGATATGTGGAAAAAAATACAGCTAATTGTTATCAAAATAATGTCGCTTGGCTATATTTCACGCGCGGAACATGTGATTGATGGCAGCAGTTTTACCACACGTCTGGAGCTGGAAGCGAAAATATCTGACTGGATTGCAGAAAGTGAATAGAATAACCGTGAGTTCAACTCCCGCAGGGGAGATCATTATGTTCACGTGTCCATTTTGCGGTGCAGTAGCCCGCACCCCTACCAGTCGCCGCCTAAGCGAAATGACTATCCGCCAGTATCATCAGTGTCAAAATCTGGAATGCAGCGAAACCTTTACCACGCTTAACACCGTAGAACACCGGGTATCAAAGCGTGCGCGAGAGGAGCCCTTGCCGCCTGACTTTATCCCGCAGGATGCGTTTCCGGCATCGCATTATGTGTATTAGTCGCGACTAGATCTGACACTGGACCTTGAAAGGTTGAGAGTTACCGGTTTTGATATGGGTGTCTAATCCTTAAACAAAACGCGAGGTAACTCTCATGCTTCATACTAACAATCCCATTATCAAACACAAAGCCGGCCTGCTCAATCTCGCCGAAGAACTCGGTAACGTATCAAAAGCCTGCAAGAGCATGGGCGTGTCACGCGATACATTTTACCGTTATCAGGAACTGGCTGCTGAAGGCGGCATTGATGCGCTGGTTAACCAGAACCGCCGGGTTTCGAACCTGAAGAACCGCGCCGACGAAGCCACTGAACGCACGGTTGTTGATTATGCTATTGAGTTCCCGCCCCATGGGCCATAGGTATAGCCAACCGACTTAAAAATGATTACAACAGATACCCTGATATGCGGCAAAAAAGCATAGCTGGCTGTTATCAAAATAATGTCGGTTTGCTATATCTGCGAAGCAGCTTCCCGGCCCTCCATACGCTTTGTAAAACCCCGCACGGAAGACCAGCAGGCAATGTGGCTGCCCTACATCGGGTCCGTGGCTCGCTGATACGGCAACGCGTTAAAACCACCAACCAGATGCACGCTTTTTTACTGGAGTTCGGTGTCAGTCTGCCTCGCGGTATTGCCGTGATACGGCGTCTGGCCGCGGTGCTGGAAGAAAATGATTTCCCACCTTATCTGGCAAGGCTTCTGAGCAGACTTCACAGCCAGTATATTTACCTCAACGGGGAAATTGATGAAACCGATAAGGAACTGAAAACCCACCTTGCGGAGGATGAAACTGCCCAACGTCTGCTGACCATTCCCGGCGTCGGGCCGATAACAGCGAGCCTGTTAGCCACACCCCTGGGGGATGGTAAAAACCATGCCAGCAGCCGTGATTTTGCGGCTTCGACAGGGCTGGTTCCCCGTCAGTACAGCACGGGTGGGAAGACGACACTGATGGGCATCAGCAAGCGGGGTGACAAGAATCTGCGACGGCGGCTGGTGCAATGCGCGCGGGTGTTTATGCAGCGGCTGGAACACAACCCAGGGCGTCTGGCAGAGTGGGTTACAAAGCAGCTTGTCAGCCTCACTCGAATGTGGTGGCGTGTGCGCTGGCGAACAAACTTGCGCGGATAGCCTGGGCGGTGACAGTCCATCAGGCGGCGTTCAGCAAATAAAAGAGCCACCGAAAAAAATCGCTGGCTCAGTGAGTTAACAGATTACTTTCTGGTTTTGCGACGACAGATAATTGATGACATGAACGGCATATCGGCCTGCTGATGAACCTGACATAAAAAATGGCTCTATGAAGCCGAGGGCTTCTTAAGGTTCGGCAGGCGTGGAACTCATCGTGGCGCGGGCATTAATGCCCACCAGACGCCGAATAGATTTACGCAAGCCCATCATAAATCAAAATCTGTGTTGCAAAAACGGGGGTGACCATAGATTTTTTTTGCTGTTTTTTAGGAAAAGGCTTTCAAAAACAGTGGGGTGTTAGGGAACGAAACGCCATATAAAACCATTAAATTCATCCCTCTAAACAGTGATTATGCTTGCGTTGGCACCTAAAATCCGCGCTGTTCTTCGATTAACGGCTTAAAAAAAGTACCACGGCTCGCCTCGATTCAGCGTAAAATGTGATCTGCTTTACAGATTTTGGTCGGTGTAGGCGCTGCCTTTGGCGTAGCCCGGCCATTTTTCTGTTCACGTGCAGCGTTCGATGCCGCTTCCTGCGGCGCGACGCGCTGCCGATTTTCTTTCTACGTTGTTGATATCTGGTAGTGTGCAGCCCATGACCCTTTCATCCCGTTCGATAGCATGGTTTCGTGTTATCAGTCTCGCTATGGCGGCCTTTATTTTTAATACCGCTGAATTTACGCCCGTTGCCTTGTTGTCCGATATTGCCGTCAGTTTTTCGATGAGCGCCGCACAGCTCGGGTTGATTATCACGATTTATGCCTGGGTGGTGGGCACCATGTCGTTGCCCTTTATGCTGGCATGCAGTGATATGGAACGGCGGGGACTGCTGATCAATGTGTTTATCCTGTTCGCCGTGTGCAACGTCATTTCTAGTTTGGCCTGGAATTTCTGGGTGCTGGTGGCGGCACGTATCGGTGTGGCGTTGGCACATGCCATTTTCTGGTCAATTACAGCCTCGTTGGCGGTGCGTTTGGCACCGCCGGGCAAGAAAGCGCAGGCGCTGAGCCTGTTGGCAACCGGCACCGCGCTGGCAATGGTACTGGGCCTGCCACTCGGTCGTCTAATCGGGCAGTACATGGGGTGGCGCGTCACCTTCAGCGGTATTGGCGTGGTGGCTGTTGTAATTCTGCTGGTGTTGATGAAACTGTTGCCTCCGTTGCCCAGCAGCCATTCTGGTTCGCTGAAAAGCCTGCCATTGCTGCTTAAGCGCCCGGCGCTGCTGTGTATTTATGCACTGACGGTGCTGGTGGTGACGGCCCATTTTACCGCTTACAGCTATATCGAACCTTTCGTGCAGCGGGTCGCCGGATTAAGCGAAAATTTCACCACCGTATTGCTGCTGATTTTTGGCGGTGCCGGTATCATCGGCAGCATGCTTTTCAGCCGCTACAGCAATCGCTATCCAGCGGGCTTTCTGGTGGCGAGCATCGTGGCATTGCCGTTGTGCATGGCGCTGTTGTTTCCAATGACCAATAATCCATTGGGATTGTCCATCGTCTGTGTGCTGTGGGGCATCGTTATCATGGCGCTGAGCCTTGGCATGCAGGTAAAAGTCCTGACGCTGGCTTCTGATGCTACGGATGTTGCCATGGCATTGTTCTCCGGCATCTATAATCTGGGTATCGGCGGTGGTGCGTTGCTGGGCAACCAGATCATCACGCATGTCGGCATGAATGAGATTGGTTTTGTGGGGGCTTCACTGGGTGGCATTGCGCTGCTGTGGTGCCTGTTCATTTTTCAGCGCTATGCGCTCGTGTTTAGCCATGCTGTCATGAAGTAATGTCATGATTGGATAACATGCTTTGTTGAGGCGAGGTGCGTGATGGATTTGCAGTATGCACATTGGATAACGCGCACCGCAGTGGTTGCGACAGCCGTGGCGCTGCTGTTATTTATAGTCAAGCGACTTAATTTTGATTACACCATATAGCCAAGCGACATTATTTTGATAACAATTAGCTGTATTTTTTTGCCACATATCAGGACATTAGCTGTAATCATTTTTAAGTCGGTTTGCTATATGGATTGAGAACAAAATCTCTGTATCGCAACCACTCTCTCTTTTTTTGCTTTTTGCTTGTGCCCATTTATGCTCAATGGGGTTAAGATCTGGCGAATATGTAGGCAAATGCTCCACCATATACCCTGCATCGATGATGACTTGTTGAATATTATGTTTTTTGTGAAAAGCTGCATTGTCCATCACGATTACCCTGTTTTTAGGGAGTACTGGGATAAGGACTTGTGTGACCCAGGAATAGAAAACATCGCTGTTAATATTGATATCAAATAATCCGATAGCAAACAGCGTTGTGCCTAATAACGCGCCGATAACATTTGTTCTTCCCTTGGCTCCCCCGTTCTTCAGGCCAAAACACCGTTGACCTTTTGGGGAATAGCCGTGAGTCCGTGGGGTATCGTGTGGAAAACCACTTTCATCAATAAAAACAACAGGCTTAGCTTCTTTTTCATACTGTTGTATTTTTTGTTGAAATGCTTGCCGGGCGCTTTCGTCGGCTTTCGGATGACGTAGCGTTTTTTTATAGGTCAATCCCAGCTTTTTAAGAGCTTGCCAAATGGCCTTCTGACAAACGCCAAAACGCTCTGCACGTTCTTTTTGGTAAGCATCTGGATATGGTTCAACATCTTTTATCAACTCGGATTTATCGCTCTTTCGCTGACGCGTGGTCGATGCTTTTGACGCTATTTGATTAATCCAACGCGATACAGAGGCAGGGCCAATCCGAAATTGCTTCGCTGTTTCTCGGATACTCAACCCTTCTTCTTCCCGTGTAGATATCACTTTACGTCTAAAATCAATTGAATAGCTCATTTAAATAATGTAATCAAAATTAAGTCGTTTGGCTATACCGCCGTAGCCGGTGCGCTGTTGGTAGGATTGCTTAGCTCCAGCGTGATGCGCAACATTGTGCAAACGCCTGTGCTGACCCCTGAAATTCAGGCACAGGTGAATCTCGATAATATTAACTTTATCAGTAATGATCGCCTGCTCACCGTGCTGTCGCAAACCACGACAACGCCAGAACAAGTGGCTGAAGCGGTGCGCGTCAACGAGGAATCGCGCCTGAAAGCGCTGAAGTTTGGTATGCTGATCATGGCCTTCTTGTCCATGATGGCGATCATCCCGGCAGGCCGACTGCCTTGCTATAGCTAAGCGACATTATTTTGATAACAATTAGCTGTATTTTTTTGCCACATATCAGGGCATTGGCTGTAATCATTTTTAAGTCGGTTGGCTATATCTACCCGGTGAACTTCCTGCGGATAATCTGGATCAAGAGCCAACCAAATAGATTAATATCGGCGCCTCCCTTCATCTTCGACGCAAGCCGGAGATCTCTGCGAAAAAAACGCATCTCTTCTGCAAGAGATTCCCCGCTTTCGCGGGAATGACAGAGGTGGGCGGGAATGGCTGTTTGATGCTCCGGTGACTACCGGAGCCTTTTGGTGATAGAGAAACCGGCTTAACGGACCGACGGTATCTGCTGAGTAATGCAGTGAATGTTGCCACCGCCTAACAGAATTTCGCGCGCAGGCACGCCTACAATGGCGTAATCTGGGAACATCTGTTGCAGCAGGTCACGCGCCGTATCATCGGTATGCGCATCCAGTAACGGGAAGATAATTTGCTGATTGCTGATCAGAAAATTTACGTAAGAACCCGCCAGACGCGAACCGGCTAAACGTTCAATCGCATCACCCGATGCGACACCCGCCGCTTCCTCTTCCGTGGCATAGAGCGGACCCGGCGCAGGCAGCTTCCAGATCTTCAGAGGACGCCCTTGGGCATCCCGAGCCTGGGATAAAACCTGATACGCCGCGACAGAGCGCGCATACTGCGGATCGTTTTCATCATCCGTCCAGTGCAACGCCACTTCACCGGGGCGCACAAAACAGCACATGTTATCGATGTGGCCGTCGGTTTCGTCGTTATACACCCCTTCTTCCAACCAGATAATGGTGGAAATATTGAGGTAGTCACGCATCAACTGCTCAATCTCAGCCTCACTCAGATGAGGGTTGCGGTTCGGATTCAGCAAGCATTCTGCCGTGGTCAACAGCGTGCCTTCTCCATCAACGTGAATAGAGCCGCCTTCCAGAATCAGCGGTGCCGCATAGCGTGCATCACCGTGGTGCGCCAACACCTGCTGCGCGACTTGTTCATCCTGTCGCCAGTCGTCGTACAACCCGCCCAACTCGCCGCCCCAAGCGTTAAACTGGCAGTCGATACCCCGGCGCTCACCGTTACCGTTTAGCACCACGATCGGTCCAGTATCACGCATCCAAGCATCATCGCTTTCCATCGCAACCATCGTCACCGTTGCAGGCATCAGGCTACGCGCCTGCGCCATCTGCTGCGCTGGCACGCCCATGATCACCTGCGTCTTCTGACCAATCGCCTGTGCCACTGCGGCAAACGTCTGCTGCGCAGGCAAGGCATTATTACGCCAGTTATCCAACCGGTAGGGCCAGATCATCCACACCGCATCATGAGGTGCCCATTCGGCAGGCATAAAAAAGCCATCCTGACGCGGCGTCGAAGTGAGAGTCGAAGGTGACATCGATTATCTCCGGGTCTTGCCGTCAGAAGTGCCGAGCGCTGTGTACATCTCCGGGCGACGGTCGCGGAACAGCCCCCAACTGGCGCGTTGCGCGGCGATCGCTTCCAGATCGAAGGTGTGCACCAGCACCGCTTCATCCGTTTTGTTCGCCTGCGCCAACAGCGCACCGGTTTGATCGGCAACGAAAGAAGAGCCGTAGAAGGTCATTTCCAGCCCATCGATATATTTGCTCGCTTCAGTCCCAATACGGTTAGAGGCAATCACCGGCACCAGATTGGCAGCCGCGTGGCCCTGTTGCACGCGCGTCCAGTGTGGCTGGCTGTCGATATCCGGATAGGCCGGTTCAGAACCGATAGCGGTAGGGTAGAAAATCAGCTCTGCGCCCTGCAACGCGAGGCTGCGCGCGGTTTCCGGGAACCACTGGTCCCAGCAGATGCCCACACCCACTTTAGCGTAACGCGTCTGCCACACCTTGAAGCCGGTATCGCCAGGGATAAAGAACTGCTTTTCCTGATACGCCGGACCATTGGGAATGTGCGTTTTACGGTACACATCCAGCACGCTACCGTCGGAGTCAATCATCACCAACGAGTTGTAATAGGCATTATTGGCGCGCTCAAAGAAGCTCAGCGGCAATACCACCTCAAGCTCAGCCGCCAGTGCGGAGAAGTGTTTGATAAGCGGGCTGGTTTCCAGCGTTTGTGCCAGAGCATAGTGCTCGGGACTCTGATCGATACAGAAGTAAGGCGCGGCGAACAGCTCCTGAATCAGGATTATTTGAGCACCCTTGGCGTGCGCCTGTCGCACCAGTTTTTCGGCATTCTCAATATTCTTGGGCAGATCCCAGGAACACGCCATCTGCGTTGCGGCAACGGTCACTTTTGTCATGCGAAGACCTCTATTATTATCTCTCTATTACGCTGGCTCAATGCCAGCACTACCCGTTTAAGTGTATGACGCTATTATGGCTTACGCAGCACTCGCTGTACACGCGACTGCTCCCAGCGCTGCCAACGATCGCGCAGCCAGAACACCTTCACGGCATTCAGCGCCAGAAAACTGCCCCAGATTAGCAGCGGCCACAGGAACCAGTGGGAGCCTGGCGATGTCATTCGGTTCACCACGAACAGCACCAGATTGACCACAACATAAACCACAAGCGAGCGCCAGAAACGGCTCTCTTGCCGCACCTGACGTTTCGCTGCCTGAACGCGCAGCTCAAGCGATTCTCCGCTCAGGGTTTGCTCACTCTCTTCCGTCATCAACTCGGTATAGCCAAGCTATATTATTTTGATAACAATTAGCTGTATTTTTTTGCCACATATCAGGGCATTGACTGTAATCATTTTTAAGTCGGTTGGCTATAACATTCACGCCAAACGCTGCGCGATGGCACCGAGAGTATCCAAACTGGCACGCTCACCATTCTCGATACGCTGAACGGTTCTGACGCTTAAGGAGGAGAGTTCCGCCAGTTACTCCTAGGACCAGGCGCGGGCAAGGCGTAATGTTTTAATCGGATTGGTCTTCATGCTGGTTTTCCTCATGGCTGTTTTTTCAACGCTATTTTTTAAAGAAATAAAAAACACAGCCTCAACCTACGCCCGCTTAGCTGCCGCGAACACGACAGCGACCTGACAGACTGCCACATCAAGAAAAAAAACCACCCTCTCGTCATACGGCGGGATGGCTTTTATTGCGAAAGAATACAGGCACCAGATTTAGAACAGCTTTCTCGCCGTCTCCAGCCAATCACGCTTGAAGGGCCGTTTCATGTTCTCAATGGCATCGATGATATCGTGGTGCACCATTTTTTCGTTCTGAATACCGACGCAGCGACCGCCGTAGCCTTGCAGCAGCAGTTCAATAGAATACGCGCCCATACGCGACGCCAAAATACGGTCATAAGCTACCGGGGAGCCGCCACGTTGAATGTGGCCCAGCACCGTAGAACGCGTTTCACGCCCGGTTTCTCTTTCAATATAGCGTGCCAGTTCGTCGATATCGCAGATGTGCTCAGTAATGGCGACAATGGCGTGTTTTTTCCCTTTAGCGATGCCTGCTTTGATTTCACACACCAGATCTTCCGATTTAAACTCTTCTTCCGGTAACACAATAAATTCGCAGCCCCCGGCAATCGCCGCGGCCAGCGTCAGATCGCCGCAGTGGCGTCCCATCACTTCCACGATGGAAATACGTTGGTGAGAAGAAGAGGTATCGCGTAAACGGTCAATGGCTTCCAGTGCGGTTTCCAGTGCGGTGAAATACCCAATGGTGTAGTCGGTGCCTGCCACATCGTTATCGATGGTGCCCGGCAGGCCAGTACACGGAAAGCCCATTTCAGTCAAGCGCTTGGCCCCCATGTAAGAACCGTCACCGCCGATCACCACCAGGGCATCCAGACCACGGTTTTTCATGTTCTGTACCGCGACTTCACGTACGTGATCGTCGCGAAACTCGGGGAAACGCGCCGATCCTAAAAAGGTGCCGCCGCGGTTGATAACATCAGACACGCTGTAGCGGTCCAACTGCTCCATGCGATCCTGGTACAAGCCCTGATAGCCATCATAGATACCGTAGACTTCCAAACCTTCCGTCAGCGCCGCGCGTACTACGCCGCGAATCGCCGCATTCATGCCTGGCGCATCGCCACCGCTCGTCAATACTCCGATTTTCTTGATCATGACAACCTCTGGACTTGTAGATGTAGTTTTACAGGATGTTTCTATCGAACGGGCCGCCGTGGCGAACCATCGCTCACCTTTTTAGGCATATTATAGCCAAGCGACATTATTTTGATAACAATTAGCTGTATTTTTTTGCCACATATCAGGGCATTGGCTGTAATCATTTTTAAGTCGTTTTGCTATATTACTGGCGCTGGGGTATTGAATCCTTTTTTAAGCTGCTGAAAGGTGCCGGTCATGATGTAGAAAAATGGCTTCAGCGCAGTGCTGGTGCCCTGCTACGCAGGTTATTGATAGCTAGCATGGCATGTGTGCTGGTATGGCGGCTGCAACGCGCTGAAGGAGACGACAATGCGGCAGCCCGTCAGTTAATTTGCCGATTATCCGGACGACAACAAAAACGAGGGCGTAAAGAAAGCGCCCCAGCGCTGCTTGCCGGACTATCCATCCTGCTAAATACCTTGACGTTATTAGCAGACTATACCCAATAAACCTCAAGATGCAGGTTTGAGCACCTGAAAACAATCGTGAATTCTGGACGTCAGCGAGTCCGCTATTTCTTATTGGTGAAAAAATTGAATATTGCATCCCGAAAATCGCGGGTGTTTTCAAAATAGCGATTATTCCGTGTATGCTCATTCATCACTTTCCGCAGGCGTTCTATCGCGTTCAGATTCGGACTGTAAGGCGGTAAATAGTGAAGCTCTATGTTCACGACAAAGGCCCAATCCTTAATCAATTGGGTTCGGTGATAACCCGCACCGTCCAGTATTACATGGATTCTCTGTCGGTAATCAGGGTAACGTTTGCGTATCTCAATGAAAAAACGAGCAATGTTGTAGTCATTAATTGTTTTGTAATCGTGAATAACCGTACCGCCGATATCGCTCAGATTCAGCGCACCCAGTATATTCAGACGGGTTCGACTTCCCGTTGTTTTAACTGACTTTTTATGCCCTTTTCGTATCCATCCATAACTGAGCTTTGTGGCTTGTGTCGGATGAACCGCATCGATAAACAGAATCGCCTCATTGCCGGCTGTTTTCTTTAAATTCTCATAATATTCAATGAAATGCTTCTGATTTTCTTCACTGAATTTATGGGGTACGCCCGCCGGTTTTTTGTAGGAGAAACCATGACGGTGCAACCACTTGTTCATGCCGGGAATACTGAATCGGATAGCCCAGCGATGTTCGACATAAGCCACGATGTCGTGGGTATGATGGAAGAGATGTTGAGATAATTAGCTGATTAAGAGCGCAGTCTTTTCAGCACAAAGCCGACTTGCAGACCCACCGTTTTCAGGTTTAAGTTTGCGAGTGTTGACGTAATCGTTGATATGTTGGTTTACCGTCGTTTCGTGCAGACGCAGAGCTTGCGCAATCATCGCAGAGCTCCAGCCTTCGGAGGCCAGCAGGACGGCTTTGATGCGATCACAAACACGCTTATCACGACTGGTGTCATGAAGGTGTTCGAGTTCGGCTTTTTGCTTGTCGGTAATAAATATCTTCATAGTGGGTGAGCATGATCTCCTTACCGCGTAAAATCAAGCATCTTCAATGATCACGGGTATATACCCCGGAAGAACTTGCCCACTTCGCTATGGTGGTTTTTAACCCTTTATGATGTGTAGATACCTATGCTGAATAAAGCGAGGATGCCAACGCGACAGAAGCTGCATTTGCTCAATCACTACCTGTAACCGCTCAGCCACATTGATACTGGCAAAATAGGTTTCAGGTGAAACAAAACGCTGCGGGAACGCTGGCGAAAACACAGCAGTAAGAAGCTCTATCGCTAACAGTTTGCCGCTGGTGCGGTAAATAGGCTGAAAGTTATAGCGTCTTTGACAGTGATGCCAATACTGGCGTTCAAAAGCTGCCGCATCCCCAAGTTCAGAAGGCAGTGCCTGTATAACCCCTAAATTCCCCTGCTGCCCGATACATTTTGTCATAAGACCTGATGTGATACGTTGTTAGCCTGCTTATACTTAGAAAAATGGATATCGGCAAAGCCACAGAAAACTTTATTCATTATTTGGCTTACTACGCTATTTTATGCGAGAGATATCGGGGAAAGAGAGTGCTCCGTTACGCCGTTACGAGTATAATCCGCAGCTAGTTTTGCAAGGTATAAAGAAATGGCATTACTGATCACCCCTAAATGCATTAACTGCGACATGTGCGAGCCATGCTTTAAAATCATTATAAAACAATAAATTGAATTTATGTGTTACTTTTTGCGTTGCGCTAGATAACACATAAATTTCGCATCAATAAGCCACCGTAACACAAAACTCTACTACCGCGCTTGCGACTCTCCCTCTTCAAGACAACCATTATAACCCCTATAATCCCGGAAAGGGTTGACCGCCAAAATAACAAGAGTTATTACAACTCCATTAAAACAACACAGAGAGCCGGAGGATGGATAGCAGAAATGCAATAGCAATGAGGCTTTGTTGAATAAATAGATTTTATGCTGGCAGCCCAGTGAAACGACGGATCCTCACAACGTAAAATCATGCAGTTAGGCCTCATGAGAAAACTGTACACCTGAGATGACAAGCATTTTCAACCAAAACTGGCATGGAAAAACAGCATGATTACCTATTATTCAACAAAGCCTAGCAATGATAGAAGCCGATGGGTGGTTCTGGTGGGAACTAAATTAAAAGATTAATATATTGATATTATTTCTGCTAATCACTCGCAAGCATTTATAGCCGATTCTAACACTTTCTCGTAGCCTATACGCTGGTGACGTTCTGCACGTAGCGCCCGCATCTGCTGATCGATAGGTGCACCGATTTTTAACTGCTCTACAGCGAAAGCCGGTTTTGATACCTCGGCAGTTTTACACGGTACCGGCACAGGAACTTTAACCTCGACATAAACAGGATAAGGGCGCGGCGTTTCACCACAACCCGCCAGCACCAAAACACCCACCAGAATTACGCGATTCATTTCGAACGCTCCCGCCGTAGCTCATCATCAAATGCCGCTGACGCCGCCGCGCATGCTTCACCCATGGTTTGTTCAGACAGAACGGCATTCGCAGCGGCATACTCCGTTTGTGCCGATTTGCGGGCTTCCTCTTGTTTTGCTTTTGCACTGGCTTCTCGCAGGTCGGCTAAAAGTTTTAATGCCGCCACGCCGTTGTTTTGGGCTGATATCGCCGCATCCTGCTGGCGCTTCTCCGTTTTGCAGGTTGTCAGCAGCCCATTGAGGTTATCAATGGTGGGTTGGTAGTGGCGCGCCGCCAGCCAGGCACCCGCGCCGACGATGGACGCCAGCGCTAACAGGAAAACAACAAGTCGCGTAGCCGTGTTCATTTATCCAGCCCCCAGCAGGTTAATGCAGATTCCTGCTCGCGCCGTTCAATCTGCCCGTAACAGTTGTTTGAGCGGATACGGCAATCTTTCCCACCGTCCCAAATCCAGCGCTTAATTTCTTTACAGGCACCAATCAGATCGCCTGCATTTAATTTGCGGTAGAACGTTGATGTGAAGCAATTAGCCGGGCCGATATTCCACGGACAAAATGAGGCAATGCCGACTTTCTGAGGTTCGTTGAGCGGCACGCTAACGTTGCGCTCCACCCAATCGAGCGCCTTTTTCTGCTCTATGGCATCAACTTTTGCGCACTGCTCAGCGGTCAGCTTCATGCCCTTCACTACCGGCTTGCCATCTACCCGCGTTACACCACCGCAAATCGTCCATACACCACCACCATCTGGGTATGCAATTAAATGGTTGCCCTCTTTTTCATCAAGAAATCGGTCAAGAATAACCGATGCGGGAGCGCCGGCCAGTATGAGCCCGAGAATGACGGCACTTAGCCGCGTCTTTAAGGCACTCATTTCTGCTCTCTTAATGTTTTTTTCAGGTGGGAAATTATTTCGACAAGCACGTCAGGCTCTACGTTGTACTTACCATCGGCTATTTGTTCCAGAATGTCAGTTTGTCGCCGGGCTTCCGATGCGAGCGCCTTGTTTTTTCTGTCGTTTGAGCGATAGGTGTAGACCGTGAAGATTGCCGTAAAAACTGCACCCGCGGCAAAGATAATATCCTGTAGTGACAGCGCCGCCAGTACGCCCGTCAACCAGCCCCAAAAGTATGACCCTTTGTCATTCATTTGCATACGCATCCCGTGTCTGTTGGTAATGCGTATGCTCGACTGTTATGCGTTCGGTTTCCTGACTAAAGGTTGATTGTCTATGATGCCGTTTGCGACCTCAGCATCACTGGCGGCCTGAGTCTGGCGCTTCCGGCCACGCAATATCAGGCGCTGTGCTAACGTCGATACGGTTAAGCAGCACGCGGTATTTTTTCCACGCGACAAGCTGCGCCCTTTCTGCCTCCGTGGCCATATCGAGGTCTGCTGCATCCTGTAGCGGCTGAATTCGCGCATTCGCAACGGTCATCCGTGACGCTAATTCCTGCTTTGCCGCCTGCTGCGCCGCCTGGACTTCTGCTTTGTGCTGGGCCGCTTTGTCTGTTACCCATTCCTTTCCGTTCCAGGTATCAAATTCCGTTGCCGGAGCCAGTAGCGTTACCTTTTCGGGTAGCTCACCCATCGCCGCGACAGTCGAGGTTTCGCGTGTTCCGGTGTTGTAAACGGTTTTACCGCGATAATCAGGTACATGCTCCCAGTACAACCCGTCAAGGCTGCGCCGTAATGCCTGACCCGCGGCCGGCAACACCGGTTTATTGGGGTAACTGTGTGCGGGAAGGCCTACACCGGGCATGAGGTATTCCATGCTCGCGCTTTGGTATTCCCGTGTGTCCGGATGCACGCGATAAACCGTGATCCATCCCGCATTTTTACTCAGGCTGTTTTCGCCTAATTCGGCGGTTTCAATATCAGTAGAATAGTGGCTCATTATACGGCTCTCACAATGTAGTTAAAGGCAATGTTGCGCGGACGGTTTTCATTTGCGGTGGGTACGACCTTCGATATATCGAGTTCATACTGACACCCACCGGATCCAAGATCATTATTAGAGGGGAAACCGCCCTCTAATCGGGTAAATGCGCCTTCCCCCACCGACGATGAAGTGCCCTCTGCCCAAGCCAAACCATTATTTGCAAACTTCCCGGTGATGTTTCTAATCGCATCACCTTGCGCTGACAGTAATTTGCGGCCGGTATCGACTTTACGCCCATCATCCCAGCCACGAATAAATTCGCCGCGCAGGTCGGGCAGCTTGCCGGTGGGGTAGAGGGAGGCTAAAACCGGATAGGTTGTTTTGTTAAATGCTTGCCCGTTGCATTTCAACCACCCTGAAGGGGGAACTTCGCCCGGGAACGGCAACGGAATACCTGCCAGTTCATTGGCGGTGAGAACCTGCGCCCATGCAGACCAGGGCGCATGCCTCCAATCCCGACGACTGCGAATATAAAGCGGGGCATGAGCACCACTGGCACCGCTCCAGCCCATCAGCAATTCACCCTCCCCGCCAGACGATGCGCCTTTGAGATGAATGACATTACCGTAAGGGGTCGGATAACCATTGCGGTAGGCTTCATACAGCTGGATACCGGGCGTACCCTGATTATTGCCACTTAATGCCGGAACCCGGCCACGGGATACCAGCGTATTGACGCTGCCTACCGCTTTACGTATGGCGCTCAATGCCTGCTGCACCGTTTCGCTTTTACCGTCAGGTTGTTGACTGCCAATCTTTGTAGCACCGTTTGATTGTGCCAGTTCGGTCAACACATCGGCGGCAGTTCCCGTAGGTGGTAGTGCCGCAATGGGTGCCCCAGATGCATCAAAGGAAAGCAGCTTACCGGCCCGCGTTGCCGCATTAGGTATAGGGGAAATGACCGCTTCAGGCACTCGCAGGGCGCGATTGTTTGTCGCGTTGTTTAACGTTTCAATGTGCTGATTGGTTTTTCTATCCAGCGTATTTGCATAGCCTTTTGTGGCAGCATCCTGATCATTTACTGGGTCGGCAAGACTGGCAATGCGGTACCCTTTGGCACTGAATGGGCCACCAGAAACAGGCCGTAACAATGCAAAGCCGAGTGAAACAAAGCTTTGCTTTATCGCCATCCACAGGCGATCAAAATCGAGGTTAACGGTATCCGCCAATAAATCGCCATTATCCTGGTATTCCGTCAGGCGCACCGGCGCAACCACACGCTCAAGCATGACGATAACGTCATTTGCCGGGGGCGTTAAAAACGTCACCTCACCGCCGTTAACGTTGCCAATCCCTGTCACGGTAAACCCTGTAGAAACCGCCTCACCATCCAGCGACACGGTTAAATCTCCAGCATTGATCAGATAAAACTCATAGGGGAAAACGGTTGTTACGCCGTTTGCGGTGTAGACGTTGAAGGGGGTCTGATCGGGGACTGCCATACATTCGCCTTAATGGTCAGTATCGACCATGATTTCACCATCGTAGGGTTGCCAATTCTCCCGACTGGTGGCGTTCGGTTTCCCGACCAATTTACCGATACGCACCGGCGTTTGACTAATTGCCCCCGCGCCTGAGTCGATATAGTCATCAGGCTGATTGGCAACCGCTGGATTGAAATCGCGCATCTGGTCATACATGGGGCCGTCCAGCACGTCGCTGGGAGCCCACAGGAAACGAGAGGAAAGCGGAGCCTCGAACGCATCGAGAATGCGCTTTTGCTTGTTGGTAACGCTAAACGCTTCCTGAACGCCGCACCCGGTACCCTTCAATGCCTGACGCAGCAGTTTTCCGGCAAAACTGCCGGGGCCGTTCACCTCCACCACCACGCGGGGGATCTGATACTTGATCACCAGGTCGCGTATCTGCACCACCTGGCCGCCAATAATTTTGTCGTTATCATCGAACTGGGCCTGATCTCCGGTGAGTGCCTGACACACCTGCCAATACAAATGCCCACGCGCATCGGTCAGCATCAACGAAAAGGCGCTGGCATCTGCCTTAATTTTCCCGATGGCCGGATCCCACCAGGCGATCGCGCCGACGATTTGCATGCCGCCCAGCCACATAGAGCAACCGCCATTGGCATAGCGGATTTCAGGGTGCACAGCGTATTCACGAATGCGATCGGGATTGAGTCGCACATCACCCACCGGCTTGCTGTGTAGCTGATACTGGCTGTCCCATTCGTTGATGGTGCGCGTTTCGCGGCGGCGGCGTAGCATTTCGTCACGGGTAAACCGTTCCGGCCACTCGCACCCGGCGTAACAGTCGATCAGCATGTCAGGCGCTGCGGCAAAAACGATACCGTCAGCGATCAACCGATAATCGGTACCCTCCACCAACAGCCGCGCCCCGTGGTAAATCCCGGCAAAAACAAATTCCGGCCGGAACGGTAAGGCGTATTCCTTGTGCCTGGCGTCCTTTTCCTCGATACGGTATTCATGGTGAAACAGCTTGATGGTAAGACAGTCAGCGCCCAATTTTTCCACCTCGTCATAAAGGCTGTCATGAGTGTGCGGGGTACCGACATACAGCTTGCGCCCACCCGGTACCAGAATGTGCGTTTGCTCGCCGAGCCGGTACCGCAATTTTTCGCGCGCTTCCGGCGTCTGGATATTTCGCGGGACTTCCACGTCATCGTTTTGGCACTCGTCGGCGCGGGCAGAGGTGACGTTAGAAAGAATGCCCTTGGCGTGCATGCTGGCGTTTCGCCTATCTAACGCGCCATTTACCCACCATTGTTCTACTTTTCCCTGTCTGTCTGGCAGCATGCCGCGCGTCAAAGGATGGTTTCGGATGACGTTCTGTGTGTCGCGGCTGGTTTTATACGCGGTACCATCGGATTCAGACTGGTGCAAAATACGGTAGGTGTGGTCGCAGTAATACCGCCAGGCGTTATACACGGCGAGAATAGTGGATTTACCAAAGCCACGAAAGCAGCGGAGCACCGCCAAATCGCCGCGATGCTCCAGCCAGTTAACGGCGCGGTAATGACATTCCGGCACCGCCCACTTCATGCGCTCCGCCCACATGATGAAGAAGGCGACAAAGGAAATCATTTTTTCCCTTTCTGTAACCGCTCAATGATGGCCGCCGCTTCCCGTTCAGCGGCTGCAACCTTCTGACCTAAAGCAAAATCATCATCGTCACCCTCGGCTGTCGGGGTTCCGCCGCGCGTATGGATACCGATAAGGGTATGCACCTTGGTTAACAGCGTCAGTGTGGCCGCCGCGTTCTTCTTGAACCAGTAGCGATCGCCACGCTCCTGTTTGGTGTGCTTGTCGATGGCTTTACCTGCGCCGGGCCAGTTGTCAGGATCGGCTTCGATCAGCACGGCATCGGTGAGTTTGTCGCTCAGTACGGAAAGGCGGGTTTTGTGATCGTTGTGCATAAGAAAAAGCCCCATGATAAACATGAGGCTATGATGCTATGGGGGGGCGTTCGGTTTTCTGACTATATCTATCAGTGGAGGCTAAGAACCGCTTTTAATCCATCGGACAATCGGGCCAATAGTCCAATCATATAAGAAAGAAAAAGACCCGCAATGGCAAGATAAAAGCCAATGCCGATTGACAGGGGTATTCAAAGAGTTGCTAATGTTTTCTAAAAATATTTTTCCCATCAATCCCCCAACGCCCGACTAAGATCGGGCGCTCTGTTCGGTGTGCTATCACCCGGCTCCCACCAGGAACGCTGATTCCAGTCTTTGCGTGCTCGGTCTTTCATGCGCCGCAAGTAACCCGGTGACGCCTCTTCCATCATCTGGTTATAGAATGCATGATCAAACGCAGCTTTGGTATACCAGAGGTTCATAAAGTTAACGCCGGGGGCATTCTGCTTGATAAAGCGTAACAGATCGGCGGCGGCGTGCGTATCTTTTCCTAACGCCGCTTTGGTTGCATTACCCAGCGTCACATTAACAGCATCAATGCTAGTGCCAAACACGGGGCCAAGCAAGTTCATCCAGTTGGGTTGTCCACCTCGGCTGTCGCCGCCCATTCCTGTATAGATCATATCGCCAACGATACCCATCCCACCCCCCTGTAGAAATGCCGCCGCCCCAAATTTAGCCGTAAACATATCGCGCGGATCTTTGCCGTCTGCAATATCCTTTAATTGAATGGCTAGTGCGCCAAATAGAGTGGTACCCACTAATAAAGACGCGGAATATGCGAGTTTGCCGGTTCCATTCTCGATTTCACTGATTCGACGCAAATGACGCGACATCATTCCGAAAGAAAATGATTTAAACAGCATGAAATGTCGCAACATTTCTCCGCCCCAAGTGCCGCGCTGCGTTCCCTGCATCATTGCAGCACGAGCCATAATATCGGAGCCAAGAGAGGCATACTCTGATTCATCGTTAATAAACCCTAGCAACTTACCAATCGCAGAGTTCTTGGCGATATCATCAGCGCCGCTAATGGCGCGAATGCTGCGTGGTGTTAGCATGGGCTGACCTTTAAAGGTTTCAGGTGTTGCTTGCTGCCATACAGCCCAATCGCTTTCAGTAATACCACGACGCATCATTAATGTCCGATCAGCCTGATCCAGCACACTCCAGTTATTCCGGCTCATTGATGCGATTTTCGACATCATGGTGACTGAAAAACCGCGCCGGATTGCGTTAGTCCACCCCTCAAGCAACGTAGCGCGCATCGTCGCCGAGGCTAACTTCCCCGTCCACCCCTGCGTGAGTTTTTCACCATGAAAGCGGCTCATATCACTAATAATGGAGTCCGTCGCCAAACCAAGACGCGCAGCATCTTGACGGTAGTCAGAGCTGAAACTCCTTAGCGTATTCACCAGTGTTTTCCCCATCGGAAGATTATGGTACGCGGAGGCCAGCATTAGCGTAGGAACATCAGTAATTGACGATAAAAAAGTCCTCACCAGCTTGGTAGATGTCAGTAGGTTTCTCACCCCCTGATGTCTGTCAGCCAATCTAGCCTCGACAGGCATATTCAACGAACCGTTTAGCGTATCCCACACCATTTCTGGCGTTGCACCAAATTCACGGGATGACGCAGGGTGTTTTCGTAGATTGATTGCATCCTTATTTGTGGCGGTATCCCTGAGTAGATCAAACGTCCTGCTGGGGTTGGGCCCCATTTCCTCAATTAGCGCAATATCTTTTGTTATGCCGAAAATATGGCTTTGCATTCCCTCGAAAACAGTACCCTGCCCATAGGTATCCATGTATTTTAGATAGCCGTCAGCGCCATTAAAATGAATCTGGCGGTGTGACTCATCACCCTTGGATGCCCGGCTGCCCATAGCAACCTGACCAGGTTCAAGCTTATTATTTCCCTGAGTCGTGATTGTGTCATAGGCTTTGCCGAGAAAGTCCCGCATCTGCCCGGTATCCATCGCGGTACCGTCTTCATTCAGATATCGGGAGCGATCAAGAACAGGCAGAATAAAGTCAGTCCACTTTTCTTTGCCCGCCTTAACCATGCGTGCTAGATCATGCGGCTGCGGGACGTAGCCATAATCAAGTTTACCCATATCCATGCCCGCAGAATTAGCCCGCTGGCGCAACCCTTCAATCTGCTGGTTCCATGCTTTTGAGGCTTTTGCTGCTACCGGATTCCCGGTATTGATACCGTAAACCTCATAGATAAACGCTTTCGTCGCTACGGGGTTATCGAACAGACCAAGAAATCTGGGCTCGACAGCATTGATCGTGTCAACTATTTCACTGAATGCCGCCGCGCGCTCACCTCGAACGCGGACATCCAATTGCCGCAGCCGTTCAAACAGCGCTTTATGAAATGGCGCTTTACCGCCCAGCACGGCAGCACGTTCAGTTAGTGCCTCAACATTTTTAACCTGAGCCACCATATTAAGCGCCCGGCGCTCTGCGATTTTTTCAGCACGCTGAATATGGGCAACCATTGCACGCTGTGCCGCCTCCATCAGTCTGTCTTGCTGGGATAGTGAACTGAAACGCTGGCGATCTTCTCTTGCAAGTTCACGCAGGTGATAGCTTATCGTTGTATCTATCCCGTCGGTTTCCGCTTTCGTCAGCTTTCTTCCGATGGCGCTCTCTACTTCCTGAATACAATTCGGATGCATGGTTATCCCCTACGTAAAAAACAAGAGACAGCGGTACCAAACATGGTGGATTCACGGCGTGCAGTTTGCAGGTTGGCGTCGATATCAGCCATAACCTCCGTGACATTTTGCTGAATCGGCGTTCCCTCATTATCAAATGCGGAAATAACGTTAGCCTCAGGGTTAGCCAGCACCAGTGCTCTTAGTCGTTCAACGGATGGGGGATACTTACCACTACCAGCGCCAGAGGTATTCTCTTGAGCGCGTGGGGCGCGGCTGTCTTGTGGCGATGAAATATCTGCTGCTGGGGATGATCCCCGTGTGCGATCGGTTATTCCGGCCTCATCACGCAGCATCAAACGCAAATAGGCGGGAACGATCCCTTGCTCCAGCCTGGAAAGGTTGGAGCGTGCTTCATAATAAAGCCCACCATCCTGATGTGGTGCTAGTTGCTCCTTTGTTTCTCTCAATCGAGATGCCAAATCAGAAATTTTAGCGTTGAGAGTTTCGATCGTAGCTGCACGTTCAGCGCGGGCTTTTGCTAAGTTCCTTCTTGAACCAGTGAGTGGTGTATCAGCTAGTTGATTAAGGTCAGACTTTGCTTTCTGCAATTGATACTCAAGGTTGCGAGACTCTTCCGTTAACGACTTACGTTCACCTCGCGGAAGTAATTGATCGGCCAGGCCGCGCAAACGGATTGTTTCTGCTGAAACCGTAGATTCGTTGTGAAGAAGGAATGCTGCGTCGTTTACGCCATCAAGTGACGACACATCCACCCTATCTCCTGCGTCCAGTTGCCGCATGGCGAGATCCAGTGCGTTTTGATGCACCACGCTGGACGCAATATCAACAGGTAAACCGGGGGCGGTAGACTCACTGAAATGCTCAGCGCCACGAGCGGTCATTGCAGCATCTACAATCTCAGGCGATGGGCGAGCGTAAAGGTGGGCCAGCCCGCCGAACGCAGCCCCAAGGATCACATCGGTCGCCAGCGCGGTTTTATCAAAGGCTCTATATTGCTGGGCCATTTCTTTATATCCGTTCCGCTCCAGTAATTCATGTGTTGCGGCGCGATGAGCGACACCCAAACCGGCATTACTTGCAGCTCCAGCCAACAATCGGGTACTGAGGCTTTTTGCAAAAGGGGCGGAGGGGATTACTACGCCAACAGCATTTACGCCACCTTCTAATATGGCCTTTCCAAATGCGGTGTTATCATCGACCCCCTTCTTTAACGCCTCATCATATCTAACTTGCGTGGTTGCTACGCCCGTTAAGCCAGCAGCCCCAATCGGCCCCCCCAATGCGGATCCCACCGCTGCGGGCGCTATAACTTCGCCAAAGCCATCTAATAATTGCCCTACCGTGCTGGTCGTTAACGGATCTGGTTTACTGGTTTCACCAATTCTGGCTATGTTTTTAATTCGTTCATCCCACGATTTATCCAAACCTGCCGCTGCTGTTAATGGCCTAAACGCATCAGCGAGGTTTTTTTCTACCGTGTAATCGACGTTATTTAACCCACGAAAGGCACCGTTAATTAAATCAAGCGGAGCGTTCCAATCAGCAAAGGCGGGGCCAATATCCTTAATCTGGATCCCTCCAGGTTGGTTTTTTATTGTTTCAATGCCTCGAGCGTCAAAATCTAAAATATTCATTGGCCCGCCCCGCTAAGAGTAATGATCACTTTTTTACCCGATGGGTCTAGCAGCGGGGATTTCCCGTAAATCATCAGGTACTGATCTTTACCAACGTACTGCATGCCCATGCTTTCGAATTTATCAAGCGCGGTAGGAGGAAGACCCTGATTGGTTACAGCATCCGAAAACGCTTTCTTTGATGCGGTTTTGAATGACAGTTCTGACATTCCCCACGGGGTTATGGTTTTTTGCCCGTTAATGTCAACCACGATCCCTATAACAGCCTTGATCGACTCCTTAATAATATCTGGGTCAATTACGCCGGTTATCACCCCCTTCTCAGCCGCACGAGCAACATAATAAGAACGAATGGCTTGTTCGCCCTGCTGATACGCTTGGGGCATATTTGCAAATACCTTATCAAGCGTATTGGCAATTGCAGTGGTGAATTCCTTTTGAGACGGGATGGGGAAGTTTTTAGGCGTTCCGTCTTCGTTTCGTTGCTCTTTTGATGGGTTAAGAATTTGATTACCAATCAGCAGACGTTGTGCAACCTGCTGGCCTGTAACGGTTACGTCATCGGCAAAGTAATCGCTTTCCACTGTAAGCGGGGTATCAGTAACAGCAAGGCTGCCAGCATAAGCTGTTACCGGACTATCAGGGGCGATTTGCTGCATGATTGACTGATAATCGGTATCGCTATTAACGGCGTTCCTGAGGCGGGATAACAACGATGCCTGGCCTTCAACGGATTGCTTCTTCAACTCCCCTGACAGATAAGACGCCTCCTGCGGAAGAAGTAATCGGCGTGGAACATTAACGCCTGTATTGTTCCGCACAGCATCAATGGTCGCAGACCGATCGGTAATGGTCGCGCCAACCCGTTGAGTAATATCAGCGCCCTCCATAGCACTCATCGCTGCGGCAGTTGTCGGATTTAGGGCAGTCATATCAAGGGGCGTAATAGCATCCCCCGTGCGGTTTTGGTTGAACAGCAATGGGGTTTCCATTAACTGCTTATTGTTGGCTTGCACTGCTCTATCCAACATTTCAAGCCTGCGATAGTCAGCAATCGTGCCGCCTTTTTTATTCAGTTCGGCGGATAGCTGGCTAACATAGTTAGTCGATTCCAACGGGCCTTTGCTGATCACCTCCTGAATTTGTGGGCCAAGACTTAATAATTCCCTGGCCTCTCCCTCCGCACTGGTGCCTATCGTTGCGGTCATGACTTTATCTTGCAAGTCAGCACTGACTGTCTTTCCCGCGTAGATCAATGGGGCAACTGAATTTACTGCGCGTAACGCTAATGCTTCCCGCTTTGCCTCTGCCGCTGTTGCCTTTGCTTCTAACCGCGACTGATAGCCCATAGCCTGATTCAGCAACGCAGTGCGCTTGTCTGGATCAAGCTTATCAATATAAAAACCTTTTTCAGAGGTAAGCTGATTACTCAAATCTGATAGCGCGGTGCCGTTGTTTCTGGCCTCCATCAATTTTTGTCGCGCCTGATTAAACCAATTCTGATCAACCCAGCTTTGGCGTACTTTGGCCCACTGCGCACCATAAGCAAGCCGCCCCTGTTCCTCATACGCAGCAGACATGGCGTTGATTTTTTCGATATCTGCACCGGGGTAGTTGGTCAGTTTACCCAGCTTATCCAGCCCGCTATCAACCTGATCACGCGCTTCGATTTTCAGTGCGGCACGCGCGTAGCCCTGCGCCGTGGTGAGTCCATCAGATTCGTAGTGCTTTAGCCCACCCTCGGCAACCTGTGTTTCTGCAATACCCAGCCCTGAGAATTGCGGCTTTTCCAGCTTTCCTACCGCGTCGTGATATGCATTCTCTACTTCATCAGCACGCAGTGTGCCCTCTTCCACTCGCCGTCGGATTGATTCGAGAGAGTCCTTTATACCGATTTGATAATCGAGCATCGACTCGCCAGCCCGCGCGCGCACGACCGCGTTAATCTCTTGCTTTACATCATCCGCCAACCCCGCCACCGCTTGCCCGATAGCCCCCGTACCGCTCACATTGACGCGCGTTGGCTGGGGGGGGGGAGCCGCGTTACCAAAATTACCCGTTGGGATACGCATTAATGAATCCCCATGTTGCCGAACAGGTTGTTTGTTGATGCGCCGGTTTTGGTGGCTGGCTTATCTTGCGCGGTCTTCCAGCCAGAATACGCTTTCGCGCCAGATGACAGTAATGAACTTCCCGCACTGATATAACCAGACGTGGCAGCATTGCGGCCGCTAATCCTGTCAGCCTGTCCTTGTGCCCGATAGCGTGAAGCGGCATTTTGCCCGTTGAGGATGGTCATCGTGGCGTCTTCTTCCGCATCACCCACAATCCCCGACGTAATGCGCAATGCGGTTCCCGATCCCGTTTCAACGCCTGAGGCCGCATACCCAGCGTTTGCCTGTGATGCCTGTGCCGCGCCCGCTTTTCGGATGCGTTCGGCCTCAACCCGCGCCGCTGATTTTGCGGCCTCCGCGTCGGCCTCTGCTTGTGCCGCCTGATAATCAGCCATGCTTTTTTGCTGCATACCACTCGCTAGCGCACCACCTGCGGCAAGAACGGACGAGCCTATAGCGGCAATGGCTAATGTAACCGGATCACACATTGTTAAACCTCCATCGAATACAACAGGCCAGCGCGTACCAGCCCCAACCGTTGATACAGTTCACCGGTACGCGCTTCATGAATGCCCGTGGTGATACCCATGCGGATTTCGCGCACGCCGTTTTCTTTCGCCCAGGCAATAAACGCTTTTACCAGTCGGTATCCGGCGGGGGCGCCTCGCCGTTCTGCATCGATAAACACGCCGTATTCAAACGCCATGCGATCGCTGGAGAACCACTGTTCAGCGATGCCGCCCCCCATCCAGCCGATAATCTGCCCGTCGTGCTCTGCGACCAGCACAACCCCAAAACAGGCATCGATAAGTTGCTCCGCCAGCGCGCGGCATTTTTCCGCACTGAACGAAAAATTCCGGTAGCGTGATTCCTGGTGCATGCGCATACCCAGCAGCACCAGCGCCGGAATATCCTCTTTTGTTGCGGGTCGGATCATGGTTAACCCCCATTACTGGTGAAAGTGGTCATCACAGCCAGCAGATGGAACGGCAGCGGCTGCAATTGCTGAATGCGTAATGTGTCTTCGCCTTTCTCCCAACCGAGTTTTCCCCACGAGTGATCGCCCGTGAAAAGCGGTGCCGGCTGGTTGAGAATTTTCGGGCCAAAGCGACGAAAAGGGAGGGTTTGCCCGTTGCAGGTGGCGCCGGTGGTGTCGAGAAAACGCATGGTGACTTCGCTGGTGCGTTTCTTGGCGTTCTGTACGGTGCCTTCGCTGGTAGAAATTTCCTGCGTCAGTGTTTCAATGGTGGTGTTGAAATGCAGTCCAATGGCGACGCTTTTCGCGGTACGGGTCAACGTGACAGCGCCATCGGTGACTACCTGTGCGGGCATGACGTTGCCGTCTGCCACGATATCAACGGTTTTTCCTTCGAGGTGATGTAAGCCTCCCCACGCTTTTGCCCCTGCCTCACGGGTGCCGGTAACCGTCGCATCGCTGCGCAATTCATCTCCCAGCAATTCAACGTAGCGCACCGTCTCGCCGTTAATTTCACGTTTGACGATGGTATATACCGCATCGCCTGAATCGGTGGGGATAGAAGATACCGACTCAAAGGCACCCTCGGTGACATGCCGCGACCAGGCGATCACATCCTGCGAACGATCGAGCACCATAGAGCACAGGGTTCCGTCTGCGCGTATCAGCCAGACGATAGAATCCGGCTGCTGCTGGTAGGCCATATCCACAATGCCCGATCCGGTGATGTGCTCAGACAATACAGAGAGATCATTAACGGAATAGGCGACGTAGCTGTCGGGGTCATAAGCGACCGCAAACAGTTTGCGCCCTGCGCGCTGGATAAAAAGGATTTCGGTACCAACGCGCACCGGGCGAATAGTATTGCAACCGTAGGGGCTGGGATTTTTTACGGATATATTGGTCGGTGTGATGGCGGCATCCGAGCCGCCGGTTAACGTAAACTCGCCACCGTAGGTCAGCGCAATAAGCGTGTTCATCTGCGCTAAATGCACGATAGGGTTTAGCTGGTCAGAGGAAACCGTAAACGACATGGCATCGTCGTCGTCATCGCCCAGCTCGAAAGACAGGTAAGCGCCGGTTTCACTGAACCACACCGTTTGTGGGTACTCAGGAGATCCCGCCAGCACCAGCCGTTGCTGGTAGAACGTCACGGCACCCGGATAGCCCAACGCTTCTGACCACACACTATCTTCACGCGTCCATGCTCCCGGTGAGGCGGACTGTGTTGCCGACAGGTCAGCACGGATAACACCGGCGGCCACCTGCGCACTGTTTACCGATTGGATTAGCACCAGCCCGCGATTGATACGCACATACGACCCGACATCAGCCGCCACCCAGCCACTGCCGGTAAAGGACGTGGCGCTTTCGGTATCGTATAGCGTGAGCGTTATCGACGTGCCGACAAACTCTTTTACCGAGGGCTTGCACCATTTTTCCGGTGTGTCGCGGATTTCATCAAATGGCATCACCACAAATTCAGCAGCAGCCAGCGTCCAATCGGTTTGCGCCTGTCGCTGTAACCGTTGCGGCGGGATGTCCTGGTGAACCAAAAACATGGTGTCGGCGCTCTGCACGAATTTCACTTCGGACAGCATGCTTTCGGTGAACGGGCTTTTGATTTCGTAAGGGGTTAAATCATCATTAACCACCTGCGCACCGTTCTGGAAAAAGCGCACGTAGCCGTCGCCAAATTCCAGTTCGTACGCCTGAGCGCGGTTAAACACGAAAGGGATCAGGCGGGATTTTTTATCGGCGTATTTCGTGGCCGCAATAAAACGCGTACCGGGGCGACGCTTAACGCCACCGTGAACCACGCACACGGCATTCTCTACCTGTTTTGCGCCATTGGCATAACGCACAATATCCACGCGCCCCATCAAGCGCGGGGAAATTTCACCGGCGGTAAAATTGGTTTTTATCAGGTTGGCGCGCATGGTTAAAACCTCGACGTGAGCAACGGATAACCGCCAAGCGCTTCTGGTGGGTCTTCCTGTCCGTCAATGGCCTTGGCCTGACGCAGCAGATAGGCGGCTTCCTGCGTAAGCGCATCGCGCAGGCTGGCGGATGCTGTTACCGCATAGGCTATCTTTGCTGCCATAAACGCTTCTGCCAGCGCCACCAGTGCCGGATCCCACGTTGATTCATCGTCGTTGCGGAAGAGGTAACGCAGTTTCAGTGTGTTGATGTTGGCGAGGATTTTCCGCCCTTCCTGTCGGTACTGGATATCGTCTGACTCATCACCCACGGATAGCACGCGCAGCAAGTCACCCGGCAGCGGGAACTGATACGCAACGCCAAAAGCAGGGGCGGTACTGGAGGGGGAGAGCACCACGCGTTTAACAGCACAATTCCAGGGGTGTTTACGCAATAAATCTTCACGTACGGTGGGATAAACGTTGGCGCACAGGCGTGCGCTGTCAGAGTCCTCTTTAAAATCATTAATGGGATTCTGACCGAGGATAAGCAGCGCGTTAGAACAGATAGAAACACTGGAAACACTGGAAGCCATAGCGGTACCTTTAACAAAAACGGCCGGGGTTTTACCCCCGGCAATACCCACGCGGCGTTACGCGACAAAATCAATCGCAACCACTTTCTTCTCGTTGGCGCGGCCTGCGCCGTAAGACGCATCCACGGAAATCTGGATGGTGTTGTTCTTGTCACGACGCGGACCGATATCGACGTTATATTCCGCACCGGTACCGAAATGCACGGCAGACTTCGCCCAGGCCACCGTGGTTTTAGTGGTCACGCTTGCGGCCCTGGTAGCATCCAGCGCTTCATAAGCGATCCACTGGAAGCCCAGCCAGTGGTTAGACACAGACCCTTCCTGCAACATCTTGACCGCCATAAAGTCGGCGCTGGTCAATGTGGTGTCACTCAGGATTTGCGTCAGCATGTCGGCGTTGTAGGCGATGTAAAGCTGTTCGCCGTTCTGCTCGTCGCACTCGTTGCGGCGGAACATCGCTTTGGCGGCTATCAGTTTGGCTTTGGTCAAGCCCGTGCCACCCGCTACAATTTTCTGGGACGCAGGAAGCGCAACGTTGGTGTAAGCGCCGTTGTTTTCCGTCTTGCGCGGTACCGCATCCAGCAATGCACGGTAAATCACCGTATCCTTGCGGCGGTTGGCGGCGGCCAGCGTCAATTGCAGATAGGGCCCCTGAGGGTCAGCAATCAGCTTGCGCAGGTCGCGCTTTTCGACAGGAACGAACACACCGTAATCCGCCATCAGTGCGTTACGGGTGCCGGCTTCCGGCACATCCCACACGGTGTTACCGAAACGCGTAGTAATGGCGTTCATTTCGATGGTACCCATGTCGTTGATGGTGAACGACGCACCGGTGATCTGCCCGCGATCCTGTACCGCTGCCTGCAGACGGGAATCTTTTTGTTGTGAGGCAATCTCAAAAGAATCATGAAACTGCGTTACAAAGGCGGCGGTGACCATACTTTTATTGGCATCAAAAGCCATAATGCGCACTCCAATTCTGTTTCGCCTGTGGGGTGTCGGTTTCCCGGCCCAATACACCGACTGCTTGGCGCTTACAGACGGCGGGAAATCAGGTATCCGGCTACCACGCCGGGCTGGTAGAGTGATTGTGCGCAAGGTGCGCGTTCGGTTTCCCGACCAAATAAAAAAAGCCAGCGCTCAGGCTGGCTTGTTGTGACATGTCACAGTATTACGCTACGGGTGTGTTGCCGTAGGTTTTCGCGTAGTACGCCTGGACACGCGCAGAGACTTTTTCATGATCGGCGTGTTTCGGATCCATATAGGCATCCGACTTCATCAAATCACGAATGGTCTGTTGCTCTTCCAGATTGATATCACTGCCAGCGGGGGAATCTTCCTGCATTTCTCCGCCGATTCTTGCCAGCATGCGAATGACCATCGGGTTATTGCCGATCTCGTCAATGCGGCCTTTGTCGGCCTCATCAGCCAGAGAATTAAACGCCCGGTATGCCAGCCCGATATTTTTGTTAAATTCCGCGTCGGTTTTCCACACCTCGCGCAATGCTGTGCGGGCGGCTTCCTGATCCCGTTGTGCGGCACCGCCCACCAGTTCCGGCACACGCTGCATGTACTCACCGAGCACAAAGCTTAACTGGTCATTGGTTAGCCCCTTGGCGTGGGCGGATGTTAAGAAGCCCTGCATTTGGGGATCGGCTTTAAACTCATCCCAATTGAAGCCCTCGGCATCTACCTTAGGTGCATACTCATCCGCCGTTTTTGGCGGCGCGTCCCCGCTGCCAAGGCGCTTTTCCAAATGCGTATGCGCATCCGCCAGTTTGCGGGCAGAGCTTTCAATATTGAGGGTACCGTCTTCGCCCACAACGCGGTATTTTTCCGGTAGCCAATCTGTCGCGCCCGGTTGCTGTGCTGCGCCAGTATTGAGCAAAGCGCCGCCACCTTCGCCACCCGCATTACCACCGCCGTCGTTACCACCATCACTCCCCCCTGAGCCTTCGCCCTCGCCAGCCTGATTCATGAACGGGAATTTAAGCTTCCACATTGTTGCTTACTCCATCTCTTCGTCTGCTTCGTTAAGCCTGCGTAAAATAAAATCGAGCACATCACGTCGCCCGGCGTTAAAACATGTCTGGCGTTCACCTTCAGGGCCCCCCTTGACGTACACGGCACCACCAAAACGCCGCGTTAACTCATCCAGCACTTGCTGTCCGCCCGGCGTTTCTTCAAAAACGCGCTTGTAATCCTCTGCTCGAGCATCCTTTAAGATCATCGTGCTCCCCCTACCATCTGCTGAACCAATGCGGAACCGGCTTCTTTACCTGCCGAGGTTGCCGCTTCCTGCCCTGCCTGCATCAGCATTTGCTGTTGTGCTGCCTGCTGCTGTGCCGGTCTGCGCTGTTCACGTAAACGGGCCACATCGTCGGCGCTGCGAATCACCTTGGCGGGAACGCCCAGCGCTTCGGACACCACGCGAGCCGCTGAGTCGGTATCCAGCAGGTCGGTAACGTCGGGATCAATCTGTGCCAGTTGCGCAATGTTGGCCCCGGCACGCTCAATGGCGGTCACGTCCTCCAGCTTCTGCGCGCGCGCCAGCGGGGAAATGTAATGCACGTTAAAATTGGCGGAGTCCATCCCCTCAGGCGCGGCGGGGAAGATGCCAGCGCGGTACGCAATGCCGAAACAACGCTGAACCAGTATTTGCAGGTATTCAGCCTGAAAGCGTCCGTACACGGGTCCGAGCAATTGACGGATCAGAGCCACGCGCACATGCACCTCGGTGGCGGTCATGGCGGGGCCGTCTTGCGGCTGTAGCTGGTCGGCCATCAGAATCTTGCGGATTTGCGCCCGTAGTTTTTCTTCGGACGTAAACGCAACGTTGAAATCGGCACCGGTTAACAGCGGCTTCATACTGTTCACGCTGTTGGCGACGATAATGCGGCGTGGCCCCACCTTGACGGTGCGCGGGTTTATTACACCGTCGTCTTCCACGATCCACATGCCGGAAATCGCCAGGTCAGCGGCGGCTTTCTCCATGCGCTTAATTTCGTTTAGCTCTTTGCAGTCGGGCAACGCGTCATAAACGGGGCCGACACCGTAGGCGCTGGCGGGGATCTTCATCCAGCGAGGAACGGCAACGGGAAATTCATGATAGCCAGACTCGCGCGCGGTGCACTTGCCCTGGACGTCGATGTGATACGACGCAAAGCGCATGTTTTTTGCGAGACGGGCATTGGCCACATAGGTATCACGCGGAAAAATGGCATGAATAAAATCGAATTTCGCGTCAGGTTTTTTCTTGGCCTCGTCGCGGATTTTGTCGCTCACGTTTTTGTCGCCAAATTCTTTTACCGCCTGCTCTGCGGTTAACGGGTAGCAGCGATACAGGGTGTCAACAATGCCATCACGACGAGACGATGAGACATAGCACTGCGATAGCGGCCACTGCTGGAAGGTAAAGCCGCCCTGCTCCTTGTCCTCATCGATGTAAAGTGCGAACCAGCCAGCAATAACCACATCCAAACAGGCTTCGTAGGCTTCCGCGTCAAAATTGGCCGCGTGAATGTTTTCCCATACCAGCGTTGCGCAGGTGGATAGCCACGTTTTTTGCTCGTCGGTGAGGCTTTCGCTGTTTAAATCCATCCACTGCGCATTAGCGGGCGTCATACCGGACATAAGCGCCGAGGCAAGAATGCGCGTGCTGTCCGTTGCGGTACCGTCCAGCAACTGCGCCACCCTGGATTTAGCGCTGCTGGCGTCCAGTACATCGGAAGAAAAGCCCGCCCCGCGCAACGGGTAGGTGAAATCAAAGCACTCGCGCCAGGCCGATTCATTGGACTGGCGTAATGCTTTCAGTGAATCCGCCCGACGGATTATTTTGCTGGCTGTTTCGTTGACCACGTTACGCCCCCAAGTTGGTTTTACCGCTTGCACCAGACGCAAGCAGTGACGTGCCGGAATCCGCTGCCCCTTCTGAACCCGTGGCAAGCAGGGATGATCCCTTTTTACGTTTACGGCGTGCGGCTGAATCCGCGTTTGCTGCCTTGGCGGCGGCGTCTGCTGCTTTGGCGGCTTCCGCTTCTGGGTCGTACCGCACAACGGTGGGTGAACCTCCTCCACACATGACGGATTCTCCTTAGCTGGGAACGTGCCAGCCCTTGTCAGTCAGTACGGGGGCTTTATGCGGCTTGCGCTGCCCGTCCTCGTTGGTGACTGCGGTACTGGTGGTTTGCGTGGTGGCCTGTTTAACCAGGTCGATAAAATCGAGGTTGTTCGTTAACGGCTGATCCGTGAGGTCGGTAAAGCCATACGCGTCGAATTTAGTGATGATTTGAAAGGCGGCGGCGTTCAGCCCAGAAAGCGCCGCGTTGCGGGCTGTGACAGCGTCTGTAGCAATACCGCTTCCACCATCTGCGTCCGCATCAGTAATAACCGTTGCGCCAGCGGTGGCGGCGTTCAGTTGTTCAGGGGGGTTAGCCGTACCCTCCACCTCCGATGACGTAATGATTTCGCCCGGAACTTCGATTTGCTTTTTAGGTCGACCCATGTTGCTTACTCCGTTGGCATTTGGAGCTTGCAGCATGCGTAAAGGCCTGTTCGGTTTTCCGACTAAAATAATCGATTCGGGGGGCTATTTAACATAATGGCTGTTAAGCGCACCGACGAAATGGCGCTCAAGCATAAAACAGGGTGAAGGGCGCAAAAGATCGTGTTTACTGCGCCGGAATGGGTGCTTTTTGAAAATAACATTTTTGTAACAAATGGCGGGTATCGCCGTTCGCCATGATCATGCAACGAACCGGGTATTTTTGACACGTTAGCGCTTGCGGTACCGGCTTTGAAAAAAACGGGTGTAAGGGATTTCTTGCGGCGCTCTGTTTGTGACCAGTACCCATAAGCGAATGAGCGCCTCCCCATCGTCGTAGCGCGGTACCGCTCCCGCTTTCCAGCCATACAGCGCTGACTTGGATACGTGGAGGGTTTGCGCTATCTGTTGCTGCGTCATCCCCGCGCGTTCGATATCGATGATGACGTTAAACCAGTCGATTTGCATCGTGCGAACTCCTCAGGACAAAACGCGCGCATGCGCGAGAGTACAGGGGGGCAAAACGCACTGGTTCCCGTGCACGCAATTCACAAACTGCATTTTCGCCCCCCTTCGTGTTTGTTGCCGTTAAGTTTGCGGTACGTACCAACATGCAAAAAATTACTAATTCGCCCTGTACCAGCCTGTACCCACCGTACCCACCGTACCCACCTGTTTTATATAAACTGGTAAAACGGAGTTATATGATCACACACACATAAGAAGTAATAGGTTGGTACAGTTGGTACAGTTGGTACAGGCCTCTAAAATCAATGAATTAAGATGTACCAACCTCTATTTTGAGGTTGGTACGGGTTGGTACAACGCCTCAAATACCCGCGTCATTTTCCCGTCGATACGACGCTGAACGCGCTTATAACCGCAATTTTGCAAAACATTACTAATTCGCATTTCTTCGCGCTTTCCGATATGGCTGGGATTTAACCCAATCGCATCCCGTAGAACATCGCTAGCGCGTAAAAATTCGCAATTTCGCGGAATGTTATTAGTCATCAGGTCGGGCGTGTCGAGCCATTTCTCTACCGTCTCCAACCAGGCATCCTTAATAGTGTACTGCTCATGGACACTCGCGCCGAGGCGTTCAGCTTCGCGGAACTGGATGCCACCAAGGTGCTTAAACGTCTCTCGTGCCTCCGCCCACAGTAGTTCTCTGTTTCGCGCTATGGCATCGGTATCAACCATTTCGACGACGTCCACAGGCAACCAGCGACGGTTCCCGGTCTTGTCAGCAAGGAACTCGTCCTCATTAGATGACCCAAGGTGGATCCCTCGGCGCGCAAAGGTAGTTGTAAATTCGCGAAATTTTGGAACCCATTTATCGTGGGTACGTGTCACCCAGGCTTTGATTGACTCGAGATCTTTGGTGTTGAGTCCGCGCAATTCGCTTATTTCTGCTACTAGGCATCCGCGCATCTTGCGTGCAAGATCGTCGTCCTTATCAGCAAAAGATATGTCAGCAAAAAATTCAGGATCTGGTGAGAGAGCTGCAATCCCAGCTGATTTACGCAGCCCCTGAGCGCCAACCAGGATAGGCACCATATCGGCTTTGATGCCCGGCTCCAGCACCCTGCCCGCCAGCGCCGTCCACATGTACATGGACACCGCGCGTGTGTATGGCGTGTCGGCGGTACCGAAGTGCGTATGGTAGAAATATTCAATACGTGGCACACCGTCCCACTCCAGCCCGTTGAGCCATGTGGTAGCAGAATCGAAAGGCTGTCTTTTAGCAACCATAAAAACAGCATCGCGCATTAGATCTTTATTGACCTCTTTGAAGCTACGCCGGGAAAGGATAACGCGGAGTTCGCTATAATCTTCATCGCCGAATGCACGCCAGCCGTTGGTTCCTTTTGGGGCCAACATAATTGCATCGCGGAAAATATCGTAACGAATTTCTACCCCCGTAAAAGTAGGACGCAAAAGCGCTAACGCTACGTTGTCGATAATGGCTTCTATGGCTCCTTTATTGTCTCTTCTGAAAGGAGGCAACGGCGCAGGTTCTGCAACTTCGGTACTGGTCAGGTCTTCAAAATCATCCACGCTGGCGGCAGAGGATAAGCGCATACGCTCTGCACCGGGATTTATCCAGCCTTCTTTCTGTGCACGGGTAAAGATGGCCTGATAGCCCGTGCGATCCGCAACAAGCTTCCCCTCATCCCAGCGGCGTTCAGCCTCCGTAATATCAGCAGCACTGCCGCCACCCGCAACAGACCATTCCAGCCACAGCTCTCTGGCCTGGTTTTCAAATTCGGTCCCGATAAACCACGCGAGACGACAGCCCATTGACGCCCAGGCGTTATGTCTGCCACATTTGGGTTGTGCATCGGCCAGCACAGAGGGATGCCACATTGCCGAACGCAGGTCGTCAACGGTCTGTTGGGTAACGTTATTCAGATCGACGAGACGCGATAAGTCATCGCCAGAGTGGTCGGATACGGGGCGGATCGGTAAATCACCCGCCCTTGCCAGCAGGATATCGACGGTAACAGGCGCGCCGCTGAAACGTTCGAATATTGCGTTCTCGTCGGGTCCGTAGAGCATATGGTCAGGGTTATAGACGGAACGGTCCCAGCGGACAGGGTAGTCATCCAGCAGATTGATACAGTCCATCAGCCAGTTTTCTACCGCCGGGCCAAGGATTTTGTACTCCTCTGGTGTGACAGGACGGTCAAGCTCCATGCAAATGCGCCAGCGCTGTTCGCCATTAACCGTCGGGTGCAGATGGCTGGGTGTTGAGTACGTGAAGCATGAGAAGCAGGCCAGTGCGTCGCGCAACGCCCGCCATGCTTCTTCATCGCAGCCGTCCATATCAAGGAACAGCACATCGCGATCACCAGCATTGAGCGCATAACGACCAACAGCAACATCCTTCATCGAATGCCAGATATAGGGCAGGTGTGCTTTTTTGGCGTACATCTGCGCCCGGGTGTCTTCCTGCGAGATGCCGATGGCCTTGCGAAGATCTTCCAGGGTGTCACTAAAACGCGAGAAGTTTTCACATACCGCAGGCTTTGGTTTGGCGTCTCTGGCGTGCAGCCCTGTTGAATACCGTATAGGCATGGGTTATTTGGCCTTGGCCTTGGTAGTAGTAGTAGCTATTTGTGCTAGATAGAACTGTTCTAGAGCACGCACTGTAGATATCCGAGGATCACCGTTCTTCCCCGTAAGTATTCGACTTATTGAAGGTTGTTTTACACCAGTGTCCTTCTCTAGGTCTTTTTGAGTGAATCCAAGGGCCAGCAGCGCCCTAACAACTTCTTGAGGTGTTTTTTTATTCATCATCTCAACTCCAAATTTATGCATTAACCGCATTAAAAATAACAATTCGCATAGAAGTATGCAATGCAAAAAAATTATTATTATTCGATTATAATATGCTAAAAGACATATTTTTATATCTGGAGACGTACAAATGCACGTAGGAACTGAAAATTTAAACAGAAATATCAAGAGCTTAATGAAAAAGAAGCATGTAAAAAGTGTTACTGAATTATCACGGCGAATAGGGATGCCACAACCTACATTGCACCGAATGCTAAATGGTGAAGTCAAAAGCCCAAGGTTGGCGGTGGTTCAAAACCTTGCAAAATTTTTCAATGTAGAGGCCAACGACTTGCTATATAAGGATTTAACTCTCAAAGATAATAATCAACCGGAAGAGATCCAACAAAATGAAGCTTTCCCTAGTCAGCCTATCCCTCTGACTTTTACTAAAGTACCGATGCTGGGTACGGCACAACTTGGCGGTGGTGGCTATTGGGATCCTCAAGAATACGCTGTTGGCCAAGGGGATGGCTATGTCTTGTGGCCAACAAAGGATAAAGATGCATTTGCACTCAAGTGCCAAGGAGATTCAATGATGCCTCGGATACAACACGGGGAGTTTGTTGTGATAGAGCCTAACCGGAAATTTAAGCCAGGAGATGAAGTACTAGTTCAAGATACACAAGGGGAAGTAATGGTAAAAATATTTCTCTTTCAAAAAGATGGAATTGTTAACTTGCTTTCAATCAACTCAGAACATGCCCCTATTCGTCTAGAGGCGCACACCATAAAAAAAATATTCTACGTGGCAGGCATAGTCAAAGATTCGCTGTACTACCCAGACTAATTTAAAAACCAAGAGAACCTCTCTCGAGAAAATTAATGCGAAAAAGAATTGACAATGCGAAAACAAGTCTCGATACTATCTATGCGATTGTGAATATACAGATCGCATACACCACCCGCTCTTTAACAATCTGGACAGGGCAGTCACCCCCCGCAATTCAGTGGCCCGCTGAATGTCTTGGCTAACCCGTTGAAACCGGAATGCGAGACAGGAACGTGATGAGGGACATGCTTTTTGCTGCATGTCCCTCAAGCAAATGTGAATTTATCAAGCGTCGGCCCTGGTCGCGGGCGCTTTATTAAGTTCGCTGAGGAGGACCACGATGCAACAACAGGAAAAAGTTAAAACCGCCCCGATGGCCACTGCGCCAGTCAATAACACCGTTCGCCGCCTGCGCTGGTTACGTAAGCGCGATGAACTGGAACAAAACCCCAATGCCCGTTTTCCGATCACCCTTTATACCTGAGGTACCTCATGAGCCTTGAAGTAGTCATTAAAGAAAATACTGAGGTAATGCGCCAGCTAATCGCAGCAATGCAGAGCGGTAACGTCTTTACTCCCCCTGCTCCACCACAACCGAAAACAGACAGCACCCGCCCCAAAAAAGCGGAACAGGAAAAACCCCGTCTTGAAGACCAACCCCTGCCGGTAGCCGTTGCGCTGGCGGCGCTCTACGGTAACGAGGGCCGTTATCTGGACAGCGATAAAATCACCGCCGCGGTTGACGTGACGGAAACGCTCAACGGCAAAGATCGCAATGCGCAGATTGACGCGCTGACGATGGCCCTGAAAGGCGTGCCGCGCGCAACCCAACTGCATGGTGAGGACGTATTCAATCTGGCTGTCCAGATACTTGAGCATTGGGATGCGTTGCCGGGGATCACCGAGCGTCGCGAATACGCCGAATTATTGCTGGATATGCCACGCGATGAACGCGCAGGTGTTAAGCCGACAGTGACCAAAAAGGAAACAGAAGCCACCGTTGGCGATACCCCGGAAGACATTTTCAAGCAGGCGAGAAACCTGATTATGGAACTGACGACAGGCGGTTATCGTCACCAGGCCGTAGACATCCTGAATAAATTCGGTGCCCAGAAGCTGGGGCAGGTGCCACAGGAAAATCTGGCAGACGTTGTGATGCTCGCAGAACAGGCGCTGGCGGAGGGATAAGGCATGCCAGATATTCACGCGAAACTGTCCCCCTCATCCGCTCACCGCTGGCTACATTGCAACGCGGCACTGGCAGCGGAGCAGTTTGAAGCTGATGAAACGACGAGTTATGCCGAAGAAGGCACCACAGCGCATCATCTGGCCGAAACGATCCTCCGTAACCGGCTGAAACCTCAGTTAAAAGCCAGTCCTGTCCCGCAGGTCAGCCAGGAAATGGTTGATAAGGTGGGAGAGTACGTTGAAGCGGTCTGGACGCTGGCACAGCAACCCGGCGCGATACTCTTGGTAGAGCAGAAATGCGACTTCTCTCACATCGTTGGTATACCCAATCAGTTTGGTACTTCGGACGCGGTCATCATCCTCGGTGATGAACTCCAGATCCACGACCTCAAATACGGTTATGAGAAAGTGGATGCGTTCGAAAACCCCCAGCTCATGCTTTACGCCCTCGGGGCGCTGGAGCAGGTCAGCCTGATCGCCGACATCCATCGTGTACGCATGTTTATCCACCAGCCCCGCATCAACCACCTCAGCGAATACGAATGCAGCGTACAAAATCTGGAGGAGTTCGGGCAGAACGTGAAAGCCATCGCTGCCGATGTGCTGCAACTGGCAGACGACGCCGGGAAAAACGGCCCCGATGTTATTCCGGCTTCGGCCTATCACCCCGGAGAGAAAACCTGCCGCTGGTGTAAGCGGCGAGGTAAATGCCAGGTGCAAGCGGAGTATGTCGCGGCTGCGCTAATAAATGATTTCAGCGAAATAGCCGACCCGCCGCCTCTGGAAGACGCACTGACCACTGCCCGTCAGAAGCTGGCTGAATCGGATGGGAAATGGCTGGGCGAAACGCTACCGCTGATTGACCATATCGAAAGCTGGTGTAAAAGCGTCCGCTCTGCGGCATTTAACCTGCTGCAAAATGGGCACTCCGTTTCCGGCTATAAACTGGTTCAGGGTAAACAGGGGAATCGCATCTGGGGTGATGAGCGCGAAGCGGAAGCGCTTCTCAAATCGTTCAGGCTGAAGGGCAATCAGATTTACACGCATAAACTGATCGGCCCCAAACAGGCCGAAAACCTGCTGAAAAAAGACAATCCGCGCCGCTGGGCACAGGTAGAAGCCATTATTACCCGCCCTGATGGAAAACCCGCCATGGTGCCAGAAGCCGATCCCAAACCGGCATTAATTATCAATCCCGTAAACGACTTTGACGATGTTGAAGCCGCTGAATCCCTCATTTAAGGAGCATCACGATGAAAGTTAAATTATCAAATGTAAGATTGGCCTTCCCTGCGCTGTTTGAACCTAAGACTGTTAATGGCGAAGGTGAACCACGATTTAGCGCTGCATTTATTTTCCCACCCGACCATCCCTGCGTGAAAGAAATTGAAGCGGCTATCGCTCAGGTAGCGAAAGAAAAATGGGGGCCGAAAACCGACAGCGTTCTTAAATCCTTACGCACCGGCCTGAAAGTCTGCCTGCACGATGGCGATGAAAAAGCAGAATACGAGGGCTATTCCGGTAATAAGTTTGTCTCCGCCAGTAATAAAGCCCGACCACTGGTTATCGACCGTGCTCGTTCCGCGTTGACCGCCGCCGATGGCAAGCCGTATGCCGGTTGCTACGTTAACGCCACCATCGATATATGGGCAATGGATAACAATTTCGGCAAACGCATTAACGCGTCACTGGGCGGCGTCCAGTTCCTGCGCGATGGTGACGCCTTCGCTGGCGGCGGTGTAGCGACGCCGGATGACTTCGAGAATATGAGCGAAGGCGCTGACGCAGAAGCGTTGATTTAAACCCACTCACCACCCGGCGAGGATTGACATTAATGGAAGTCGGGAGCTATAGTCCGCTACAGGTGCTGAACACACCATCGAAAGCGGAAACCGCACCCGACAGTCATGCGGATTTTTTATGTCCATTTTTCAGATATGGTCGGGTAGCGTGCATACCGAAAAAGAGCCGAAAGGTTAAGGATGCAGGCCGACTTTCGACGGTGTTCAAGTACCTGACCACCCTGCTGAACACAGGGTATTCTGAACAAATCGAAAGGACATAAAAAATGACTACTCAACTCATCCCCGTTTTCAACGGCACAATATCAAACGAACCCGCATTACTTTGCAATGCTCGCGATCTCCATGCTTTCCTCGAAGTAGGTAAACGCTTCGCATCGTGGATTACCGAACGTATAGCAGAGTACGGATTCTTTGAAAATCAGGACTATATGATTGCTTCCCAAAGTTGGGAAGCAAGAAACCGAGGTGGCCACAACCGCAAGGACTACCATCTCACCCTGAACACAGCAAAAGAGCTGGCGATGGTTGAGCGCAACGAGCAAGGCCGTCAGGTGCGACGCTACTTCATCGAATGTGAGAAGAAGTTGCACCAACAATCCTCAACGGTCATTGCTCCACACAGGGAATGCCTGCCTAAGATGGTTTACCATCACCAGAGCAAATACAACCCTTACAGGGCTTATGTATGGAACGGTGAAAAGAACGTTTATATCGGAGTTTACCCGACAGTGGACGACGCAGTCGCAGCGCAGCAACTCTTCTACAAGAATGGCAATGTGAAGCGAATTCTGAAAATCCAGCCAGAGATCAGCGATGCCGAGAAAGAAATGTTTATTGGCAATCTGCACGCCGTTTTGCATAATTTCAGGCGTATTGATGAAATCTGGCGATCCCGTCTGCGTCCTGCCCTCGAGGTCATGGACTCAAAACTGGTATACCTTCTGCACGACCGGTTCAACGACAGCATGTGTGTTTTACCAACAATAGAATCACGTATCGGCAAATACATACCGCCAAAACTACCCCGCTAATTTATCCCAGCCCCTGCTCTGCCAGGGGCTTTTTGTAACCGATTTTAATACGGAGGCATGGTCATGCCTGAACGTCTTTATCTCGATCTTGAAACCTTCAGCGAGGTGCCTATCAAAAACGGTACCCATGCGTATACAGAGGAGGCTGAGATCATGCTTTTTGCCTGGGCTATTGATACTGACCCCGTGCAGGTATGGGACGTGACCCGCGGAAAGCCCATGCCCACGGCGCTTCGAACCGCATTAGCCAATCCTGATGGGCTGATTTACGCCCATAATTCATATTTCGACCGCACGGTATTAAATCACGCCATGCCGGGTATAGCTGCCGGTGGCGTTGAGCGCTGGCGGGATACAATGGTCAGGGCGCTGGCGCACGGCCTGCCGGGATCGCTGGGCGATCTGTGTGACATTCTCAGTGTTTCGCAGGATAAAGCCAAGGATAAGGCTGGTAAGCAACTGATCCAGCTATTCTGCAAGCCTCGACCCAAAAACAGCGCTATCCGCCGCGCTAGCGCGAAAACACACCCTGTCGAGTGGCAGCGATTCGTTGAGTACGCCGGACTGGATATTGATGCCATGCGTGAGATCGACAAAAAGCTACCTGCCTGGAATTACTCAGGTCAGGAACTGGCGCTCTGGCACCGGGATCAGCGTATCAATGATCGCGGCGTATTCATGGATGTCCCCCTCGCAGAAGCAGCGGTGACGGCGGTTGACAGTGAACAGAAGGTTCTGGCCAAACGAACGCGGGAGCTCACGGACAACGCGGTGCAAGCGGCAACACAGCGTGACGCCATGCTGAAACACATAGCAGAAGCCTTTGGTATCGAACTGCCCGATATGCAGGCCAGCACCTTGCAGCGCCGGGTTAACGATCCTGATTTACCGTTTGAACTTCGTGAATTACTCGCTATCCGCCTACAGGCCAGCTCCACCAGCACCAGTAAATACAAAACCCTGATGAAAGGCGTCAGCCGTGACGGACGTCTGCGCGGCACATTGCAGTTTTGTGGGGCATCGCGCACAGGCCGCTGGGCCGGGCGCTTATTTCAGCCGCAAAATTTACCCAGACCAATGCTGAAACAAGCCGACATTGACTGTGGTATTGAAGCACTGAAAGCCGGGTGCGCCGACCTGCTTTACGACGATGTGATGCAGTTGACCAGTTCAGCGTTGCGCGGCTGCATCATGGCCCCTGCCGATAAAAAACTGGTGGTATCTGACCTTAGCAACATCGAGGGGCGCGTACTGGCGTGGTTAGCCGGGGAGAAGTGGAAGCTACAGGCGTTCCGGGATTATGACACCATCATCGGTACCGATGAAAAAGGCGAGGCGATCCGCGCTGGCCATGACCTGTACAAACTGGCCTATGCAAAATCTTTCGGCGTCCACCCGGATGAAGTGGACAAAGATCAGCGTCAGGTCGGCAAGGTGCAGGAGCTGGCGCTGGGCTATGAAGGGGGCGTTGGCGCATTTCTGACGTTCTCGCTGGCGTACAACATCGACCTCGAAGAAATGGCCTCCGCCGCTATCGCCAATATTCCGCGCAACATTCTGGATGAAGCTATCCGTGCATATGAATGGTCGGTAAAACAGAAGCGAACCTACGGACTGTCAAAACGCGCTTATGTTGTTTGCGACTCTTTTAAACGCCTCTGGCGCGAAGCCCACACGGCAACATTCAGCTTCTGGAAGGAGATCGACCAGGCCACCCGCCGCGCCATTGCCACACCCGGCATAACCATTTCCTGCCGCAAATTAAAGCTTCGCCGCGACGGAAGCTGGCTACGTATTCAGCTTCCCTCTGGCCGGGCGGTCTGTTATCCCGGCGCACGTATCGACGACAGCGGCAAGATCAGCTACATGGGCATCAACACCTACAGCCGGAAATGGCAACGCCTGCAAACCTACGGCGGCAAGCTGGCAGAGAACGTAACCCAGGCTACCGCCCGTGATGTGATGGCCGCGAATATGCCCGGTGTGGAGGACAACGGTTACGACATCATACTGACGGTGCATGACGAGATTTTAACGGAAGCGCCAGACCATTCTGATTACTCCCACGAACACCTGAGCATCCTGCTCGCAACTAACCCCGCATGGGCTTTAGACCTACCACTGTCTGCTGGCGGGTTCGAGGCCTACCGCTACCGTAAGGAGTAACCCTTATGTCTTTTAAAAAAAATGACAATCCGCTTTATTTCCGTGCTGCGCGTGAAGCTGCACAAATTGAACGCGAGGGCGATTACCGCCGCGCCGCCAAAATATGGGCGAAAGCAAACCGGTCAGCGCGTAACCCGCTAAACCAAATGTGGAGCGAAAACCGCTCTGACTTTTGCCTGATGCAGATCGGGCGGGACAAACTGAAAGAGGCGGTTACCGATGGCTTACATCCGTGAATCCACCATCGAAAAGCACCTTGTAGCGGAAGTGAAAAAAGCGGGCGGTATTGCCTACAAGTTTGTGTCCCCCGGACGCCGCTCTGTTCCTGATCGGCTGGTACTGCTACCTGGTGGCCGTCTCGTTTTCGTTGAATGCAAAGCTCCTGGCGAGAAGCCACGGGCAGATCAACTTCGGGAACACGACCGGATGCGCGCGCTGGGTTTTACCGTGGTTGTGCTGGACAGCAAAAATATGGAGGGTATTCAATGAAACTGGATAACGCACGGGTGCTGACCTTCAGACACCCCAATATGGGCGAGGTCGTCGCCATCACCAACGGCGGCGAGAGTATAGACGATGCCCGCTATCTGGTCAGTCTGGGCAGACAGCCTAACGAGGACTGGGAAACGCAGACGCTCAGGGCGGTGATTGGGTATATGGCGGAAGACAACAGGCGGCTGCGCAAACAGGTTAGCCGCCTGACGCAGGAAGGGGGGTGTAAAATCAAAGCAGTTTAATTACCAGCGTGACAATGGTTGATGCCAGACCGGCGATAGCGAGAATCACAGCACTCAGTTTTATCAATAATCCATTTGCAGTATGTTCAACATCTTTACGGAGTAAGGCTATCTGAGCTTCAGTTTTCTCGAAGCGAGCCTGCATCTGAGCTTCGTTCTTCTCGAAGCGAGCTTCCATGTCCTTACGGACATCAGCGATATCGCGCTTTACCTCGGCAATATCAGCCTTTGTAGCCACATCCGCCACCTCATGAGACTTGCGTACGACGAGCGAGATCGCCCGCGCCTGCTCTCTGGAAATGCCAGCAGTCTCAAGCTCTTCCGATGCCTGCAATGTATCAAATGCAACTTGGCCCATGGGAAATCCTCCTGCGTTAAGCCAAGTGTAAGCGATCTGACCGCCAACCTGCAAAATTTTACAAGTTAGCCCCCTGCCCCCGGTTTTTATGTCACTTTTTTCAGCGTCTTAATTGTCGTCAGACACATAAACAACCTCGGAGAGACTTAATGTACAAAATAACGGCAACTATCAAAAAGCCCGGCGGACTGGATGTTCAGTGGCTACGGTTCTCTAAGGTGAAACTCACCATGTCAGAATGCGAAAAACTGCTCTTTAAGCCTAAGGAGGCAGGTAAGTCGTTCGGCGATAAGGTGAAACTGGAGGATTTCCGCTGCATCAGGGTGAAAAACAGGGATACGTGGTAAATAGCACAATAAACCACCCAATTGACCTAGGGAGAACCCATGCGCTATAGTCACTCTGCATCTGCAAATTCAGGTGCCGGGTTTGAGACCCCGGATAACTAACAAGGCGCATAACACGCCTACAGCGTGTTTTTTTATGCGTCAGTCCGCCATATCAGAATAATGGTGGGCTGGATGGGGGAGCCGCAAGGCTCGCCGGGTCCTTGTTAGCCGGTAGTCTCAACCCTATTCAGTTCACCGCCAATATGAGTTTGAGACCTCTAGGTGGTGATGTTCCTTAACTAACAAGGAAATCATTACTATGACAACCTTAATGTTCCGCAATACCGTTCTTGAAACCATCGCTCACAACGGGCAGATCTGGTTCACCTCTGCCGAGCTTGCTAAAGCCCTCGAGTACGCAACCAGCAACGCGGTAACCATGCTGTATAAGCAAAATTTTGACGAGTTTTCGGCTGATATGACTGAGACCCTCAAGTTGAAGGTCTCAGGAAATTACAAAAAAACAGTCCGCATTTTCTCCCTGCGTGGCGCACATCTCGTCGCCATGTTTGCCCGTACCCCAGTAGCCAAAGAGTTTCGCAAATGGGTGCTGGATATTCTCGACCGCGAAGTGGGTCACCCCGTCTACCAGCCCGAAGCCCCCGAGCGTTTTATGAACACCGATACCCGGAACCTTGCGCGCTTAGTCTGGTGCATCACCCGCGGCTTCCGTTTTGAACAGGCATGGACCAATGCCGTTTATTATGCCCTGCGCGATGTGACCGGCACCCCGTCGCCGATGCCCTTTGAAGTGCAGCACATCCCTCTACTGGCCAAAGAGTGCCGCCGTATTTACTACGTCACCGAAACCCTGCGTGAAACCATCCACGAAGCGGAAAAGCAAACCCTCAAACGCATTCTGCGCAAACGTGAAGATTCGAACACCGTACTTTCTGAAATGAAGCAGCTTTTCGAGCGCTGCCACCGCCAGCAGCGACGGGGCATTGCCGATCGCCTTGACCACTGGCACGAAGACGACGTTAAACACTTCCTGACGCGCCACTAATCCAGTCATTCCGCCCCGAGATCGCGTCGGGGCTTCATTAAGCACATTAACTTGTGAGGAGCTTTAGCATGCAAAATTTAACCAAACCTGTAATTTTTCACAATGAAACTCTGAATATCGAAATAAGCGGAATGCTGTACAAAGGAAAACCGGTATTTTTCGCTGTCGAGGTCGCAAAGGCTTTAGGTTACGAGAAACCACACCAAGCACTAGAATATAACTGTAAGTCATTGATTAAAATTAATTTCCTACAGTGTAAGGAATTAGGTTTAGGGGAACGTTCTAAAGGGATCATCCTCCTGACAGAGCCGGATTTATACCGTCTCATTATGCGAAGCAAATTACCTTCTGCTGAAAAAGTGCAGGACTGGGTATGCGAAGACGTTTTGCCGTCAATCCGTCAGACAGGCGGCTATCAGTTGCCTCAACACCCAGTACCCCAATCATTCTCCGAAGCATTAATGCTCGCCGCCGAACTTGCAAAGAAAAATGAATTACTCACCGATGAACGCGATGAAGCTTTACGCACCAAAGCGCAGATCAGCGAAAAACGGGAAGCCACCGCCTGCCAGCGTAATGCTGTTTACCAGCGCATCGCCAATAAGGCGATAAAAGAACGCGAAGAAATGGCGGCTTTGCTGGGTGCCAGCAAAGACTATGCTTCCGTCCGGTCAGTGTGGCGCGCCACAGGTAACTGGTACAGCTACCGCCAACTCACCACATGGCAGGACGAACATGACGCGATGGAATCCTACTACTGGGATGAGTCCACGGATGCACGAATTTTATGCTACCCCCGTGAAGCATGGCTGGAAGTCTACGACGTGGATATAGCGAAACTATTCTGAGGCTGAAAATGACAAAACCATACACCCCACGGCCATATCAGGAATTAATCACCAATTTCCTCATTAATAATCCGCGCTGCAACGTGTGGGCTGGCATGGGTATGGGTAAAACAGTTGCCACACTGACTACGCTGGAAGATCTCTTTATGTGCGGAGCCGAAACCCAACCGGTGTTGGTTCTTGCGCCGCTGCGCGTGGCACGGTCAACGTGGCCGGATGAAGCCAACAAATGGAGTCATCTGCGCAATATCGAGATCCAGCCCATTATGGGTAGCGTAAAAGAACGGCTGGCAGCGCTGACGAACAGCAACGCCAGCGTTTTTACCACCAACTATGACAACCTGGTATGGCTGGTTGAAACGCTGGGTGAGCGCTGGCCGTTCGCCAGCGTAATTGGCGACGAGAGCACCCGGCTTAAATCCTTTCGATTGCGCGGCGGCGGCAAACGTGCGGCAGCACTTGGCAAGGTCGCACATAAGCATGTCCACCGCTGGGGCAATCTCACCGGCACGCCAGCACCAAACGGTCTGGTAGACCTGTGGGGGCAAGCGTGGTTTGTCGATCAGGGCCAGCGCCTGGGGCGCACATACGGCGCATTTACCTCGCGCTGGTTCAACGCAATCCAGTTTCCCGGCCAAAGCTGGACAAAGCTGGAACCCTTTCCCCATTCGCAGGATGAGATACAGGCCGCGCTACGCGATGTGACGATCTCACTGGATGCCGCCGACTGGTTTGTTATTGAGGAACCGATCCATAACGTGATCCGCGTGGAAATGCCGCCCAAGGCACGCCAGCAGTATCAGGAAATGGAAAAGGAGATGTTTCTGGAACTGGATGGTGACGGCATTGAAGCGCCAAACACCGCCGCAAAAACCGTGAAGTGTTTGCAAATCGCCAGCGGCGCTATCTATACCGACGACAAAGGTACCTGGTCAGAAATCCACGACGCCAAGTTGCAAGCGCTGGAAAGCGTGATTGCCGAATCTGGCGGTATGCCGGTGCTGGTTGCCTACCACTTTAAAAGCGATTTAGCCCGTTTATTGAAAGCCTTTCCAAAGGGTAAACAGCTTGATTCCGATCCACAGACGCTGCGCGACTGGAATGCCGGTAAAATCCCGGTGCTATTCGCTCATCCAGCTAGCGCAGGCCACGGCCTTAACTTACAGGATGGCGGAAACATCCTGGTGTTTTTCTCGCACTGGTGGGATCTGGAACAGTACCAACAAATTATCGAACGTATCGGGCCAACACGCCAGATACAGGCGGGGCATAACCGCCCGGTATGGATACACCATATTATCGCCGCCGATACCGTAGACGAACTGGTGATGGAACGGCGCGATTCAAAACGCAACGTGCAGGATATCCTGCTGGAAGCCATGAAGAAAAGGGGCAGAGCATGACACCGATAATTTCAGACACCGACCTGATAACGATTAAAGAAGTGGAACGCAGCGTAGGGTTAAAAAAATCCTGCATTTACCTGCGCATCAGTAATGGTGAATTTCCCAAGCAAAAAAAGCTCGGCACCCGTACCGCGCGCTGGGTACGCGGCGAGATCGAAGCGTGGAAAAAACAGTTTCTTTAAATCAGCCTCAAGTGATCGATATAGTCCGCGTACCACTGCATCATTTCCCGCCGTCCATCCAGATATAGGGCCTGGTTATAGGTTCCACGAATCACATTTTTGTCCACGTGTGCGAGTTGCAGCTCAATCCAATCGGGGTTAAACCCCTGATCATTGAGTACTGTGCTCATCGTATGCCGGAAACCATGCCCTACTACCCTTCCCTTATAGCCGATGGTCGCTATCATCCGGTTAATCGTGTTGTTGCTCATCACCTTTGAGGGATCATTCCTTCCGGGGAACATATTCCTATACCGTCCGCTCAGTGTCTTGAGTTCACGCAACAGGGCAATCAGTTGCGATGACAGCGGTACAATGTGTGGTCGGCTCATCTTCATCACCTCAGCCGGTATTGACCACAGCTTTTCCCCATCAAGATCCACCCAGTCCCACTGTGAATAGCGTAGCTCCTGCGTACGTAGACCAGAGAGCATAAGAATTTGCAAGCCCAAGCGCGTTATTATGCTGCCAGTGTAACCATCCACCGCCATGAGGAAGTCCGGCAATTGGTCGACGCGCAGAAAAGGATGCCGCGTAGACTTGTGTTTCACCATGGCGCTTTTCAGCTCCCCGGCAGGGTTAAACTTAGCCCGTCCGGTTGCCACCGCATAGCGGAAAACCTCACCACACCAGCACCGCGTTTTGGCCGCTTTCTCTGTGGCGCCGCGTGCTTCAACTTTACGCAATGCCGCCAGCATCATTACTGGCTCAATCTCCGCAACCGCAAGATTGCCTAGCGCCGGGAAGATGTCTTTGCCGAACGCTTCTAAAATGTCGGCAGCATAGCGAGGGGACCAGCGGTTTTTTTTAAATTCATGCCATTCGATGGTAATCTCTTTAAAGGTAATGGTTTTCGCCGCTGCCGCCGAAGCACCATAGTTTTTTGCTTTCACGGGATCGACGCCCGCAGCCACATTTTGCCGGGCCTCATCGCGTTTCCGTCGTGCAGCGGCGAGGGATACCGCAGGGTAGACGCCGATTGCCAACATTTTTTCCTTGCCGGCAAAGGTGTAACGGTAACGCCAGTACTTGGCACCAGTGGTTTTTACCAGCAAAAACAGCCCATTACCATCCGGCAGTTTGTAATCCTTGTCACCGGGTTTTGCTGTTTCAATCTGTCGCGCATTGAGTTTCATAGATACCCGTTACCAACTTAAGATACCCGGATATGTACCCGTTTTAGGCACGGATCGCAACGGTTTTAGATGGATCAGACCGGACAATAAATGGCGCTAACATTTCTATTTTTAACTGAAAAATGGACACTCAAGGACACCACCGGAACAATAGATGGCGCATCAGCTATCAGGAAGACGGGGTACTGGTGCAAGAACTGTTTTCTCGTGACGGTATCGGTACGCAGATCGTCATGGAGAGTGCGGAGCAAGTGCGCCGAGCCACCATCAACGATATTGGCGGCATTCTCGAGCTGATCCGTCCGCTGGAGCAACAGGGGATTCTGGTGCGCCGCTCACGTGAGCAGCTGGAAATGGAGATCGATAAGTTTACCGTGGTGGTCCGCGATAACCTGACCATCGCCTGCGAAGCGCTGTACCCGTTCCCTGAAGAGAGCATCGGAGAAATGGCCTGCGTCGCGGTACATCCTGACTATCGCAGTTCCTCGCGCGGAGACATGTTGCTATAGCCAAGCGATATTATTTTGATAACAATTAGCTGTATTTTTTTGCCACATATCAGGGTATTTGCTGTAATCATTTTTAAGTCGGTTGGCTATACAACGCGTTGCGGCACAGGCACGTCAGCAGCGGCTGAAGAAACTGTTCGTTCTCACCACGCACAGCATCCATTGGTTCTAGGAGCGCGGCTTTCAGCCCGCCGAGGTGGAGATGCTGCCTAAACGCAAGCAGGAACTGTATAACTACCAGCGAAGGTCTAAAGTACTAACATACTAATTATCATATAGTTAGACTCATTTCATGCTCAAAAAATAGGCGACAAAACACAACAATACACGACATTATTTATCAATAAGTTACCGCTTATTTCGACTTGCCGACCCCCCTTCCTTGACGTGACAAATCACATTCACCCCGACCTGCTCCCTACTCCTGATGATGCGCTCGACCTCATAGCCGAGCGCCCTATAGCTAGGCGACTTAATTTTGATTACGCCATATGGACTGAGAACAAAATCTCTGTATCGCAACCACTCTCTCTTTTTTTTGCTTTTTGCTTGTGCCCATTTATGCTCAATGGGGTTAAGATCTGGCGAATATGTAGGCAAATACTCCACCATATACCCTGCACCGATGATGACTTGTTGAATATTATGTTTTTTGTGAAAAGTTGCATTGTCCATCACGATTACACTGTTTTTAGGGAGTACTGGGATATCGCCCGCGTTGAGTCTCTTGATACCGGGAAGAAGTTAGTTCATCTCATTGACCGTGAAGGTGACTCTATCGGGCTATGCGCACATTAAGCTCCCAGGGAATATGTTGGCTTATCCGGGGAAAGGAAGGGCATCGGGCCGAGTGGGGCGGTGACACCCGTAAAATTGGTGAAATTGCAGACGATCTGCCATTTATCGCAAACGGACAGGTTGGCTGAAAAGGGAAAAAAGCCAATATGGAGATCGGGGAAACATCCGTGATCATAACGCGAACAGCAAAAGCGAAGCGGAAAGACAAGAACACCGGACGGCGAGTGAAAGTTCAGCAAGGCGTAGCTCTGACACTCAGATTAGTTGTACTAGCTCAGACCTGATCTGACAGTTACCGATTATTTATACAGGTGTCTGTCAGATTACATCTGGTTCAGATTCTTTTCTGCCCAGCTCCGTTTTCCATCGAGTAAAGTGGCCATCGGCGTACGCCCGCAGCACATTTTTCCCTGATGAGTTCGCTCATTATTGTAATGCCACAACCAGTTGTCCAGATCTACCTGCAGGCTTTCCAAGTCTCCATATAACTTCTTGCGGAACGTAACCTGATAAAAATCCTGCAAAATGGTTTTATGGAAGCGCTCGCAGGTGCCGTTCGCCTGCGGAGACATCGCCTTCGTTTTCGTATGCTCGATATCGTTGATAGCCAGATAAAGCTGATAATCATGCTGCTCCACTTTACCACAGTACTCCGTACCCCTGTCGGTCAGTATTCTCAGCACCGGCAGTCCCTGAGCCTCGTAGAACGGGAGTACGCGATCATTGAGCAGGTCGGCGGCGGTGAGCGGTGTTTTATTCGTATACAGCTTGCAGTGTGCCACTTTCGAGTACGTATCCACGAACGTCTGCTGGTAGATACGGCCCACCCCCTTCAGATTGCCCACGTAGAAGGTGTCCTGCGAGCCCAGATACCCGGGATGTGCCGTCTCGATTTCACCGCAGGCCTCATCATCGTGCGCCTTCTTCTCCAGGGCTGCGATTTGAGCATCGGTAAGGACAATGCCTTCTCTGGCGAGCTTTTCCTCAAGCGCCTTCAGGCGTTTACGGAAGTTCTCCAGGTCGTGTCGTTGCCAGATGGAGCGCACGCCGCTGCCGGAGATAAACACGCCTTTTTTACGCAGCTCATTACAGGTCCGGTGCTGCCCATGGGGCGGAAACTCAATAGCATAATCAACAAGCGCGCGTTCAGTGGCTTCGTCGGCGCGGTTCTTCAGGTTCGGAACCCGGCGGTTCTGGTTAACCAGCGCATCAATGGCGCCTTCAGCAGCCAGTTCCTGATAACGGTAAAATGTATCGCGTGACACGCCCATGCTCTTGCAGGCTTTTGATACGTTACCGAGTTCTTCGGCGAGATTGAGCAGGCCGGCTTTGTGTTTGATAATGGGATTGTTAGTATGAAGCATGAGAGTTACCTCGCGTTTTGTTTAAGGATTAGACACCCATATCAAAACCGGTAACTCTCAACCTTTCAAGGTCCAGTGTCAGATTTAGTCGCGACTAATACACATTATTGAAGGGCGGTGAGCGAGAAAAACTCCGCATCGCCCCATTGATTCAAAAACGTCGCTATCTCATCAATACGCTGCTCGTTGATATGGGCCTCACGCGCCATTTCGTGCTGAGCCTGCTCACTGATCTCTTCGTTATTCATTAAGCGAGTGATCAGCAATTTGAAATAGTGAGCCAGAGCGTCACGCTCTGACTCGTTCACCAACGTGGCGGCTTCCGTCGAATACTCATCCACAATATCATAATATTTAAGGGGTATTTCATTGTTCATACGTCGTCCCCACGGGGTAAGGTGTTTGTCCGTACCACCAACATTGTCTAGTCAGTTGGTGAAATGCAGTAAAACCACAACAACCTACTGCGTCAGTTACCACATTAAATCATCGGGCACTTTAAAGTCGGCGTAAGGATTTTCTTCATCATCTTGCGACTCCTGACTCAGCGCACTGTGTAAAACAATACTGCTCGCATCGCGCTGCGCAATTTTTTCGGCCACGCTCGCGGGGATAATTGCGTATTGGTTCTCACCCTTGTTATCAATAACCAGACGCGCGATGGCGAGACGACCATTAATCAACTGAGTTTGCGTCAGCTTATCTACAACCAACTTTTTGATTACATTGTTGTCCGTGAAGTTAAAACCAATATCACCTTTTGCAATGTCGATTTTGTTCATCTCAATCAGTTGTTTTACCTGAGCTTTATACTCTTTAGATAACACAGCCTGTTTCTGTTGTTCGCTGAGCTGTTTATCGCGTTCAAGCTGATTTTTTTTATTTTCCTCTACCGCGGCTCTGGCTTCACGCGCCTGAACGCGTGATTTTTTGGCCGTTCTTTCAACTTTGGCCATTTTTTTGCTGGTCACTAATCCCGCTTTCAGCATCTGCTCTTGTAAGGTGAGTTTTGTCATCGTCGTTTCGAAACCGTAGAAAAATTTGTGGGATTATACCTGTAATCGCCGGGGCTGTAACCGGGCGCAAAGCCCGATCGCTACGGCGTTTGAATCTGGTGGGCGCCATCAGGGACGCAGTGAACACGGCAGCGAAATGGCTTCACACCTTGGGCAGTTTCACCGTGGCCTAAATGTCTATTTCATCTTCTGTGAAAATTAACGTCGAACCTTGGAAGGTGGTGATCGCCAATTTTTTCATCGAACGAACGTCACTGGATTTAGCGGTTGATTTCGGCCTGATATTTCCCATTAGCGCGCCCACAGAAAGCACCGTATTTTCTTTATCAATGCGGGTATCAGCCGACACTTCAAACTAGGTTGTGATCGTTCCGTTCATCGCCATTACCGCCTACCTAATCGTTTATCACCTTATTTTTGCAGCGCACAGTGTAAAGCACAATCCCTGCGCAGACCACCTCTTTGGTTTGCCTCTTGATGATAACTATCGGGTGTTATTGCCAAAAATGAGCTTCAGGAGATTGGAAACAGAGTGATAAAAGAACACTGAGGAACAAGAAATGGTGCGTTCTAATGGACTCGAAGCATCGACCCCCACCATGTCAAGGTGGTGCTCTAACCAGCTGAGCTAAGAACGCCTTTTGTAAGACGGGTCACTAATGCAGCGGGCAATGCCCTGTGCTGCCGTGCGGGGCGCATAGTATAGCCAAGCGACATTATTTTGATAACAATTAGCTGTATTTTTTTCCACATATCAGGGCATTGGCTGTAATCATTTTTAAGTCGTTTGGCTATAGCGAGTGAACGTGGTGCTGGCAAGACGCAAATGCAACATTTATGCGGTTGAACCGCACGACTGCTGCGTTTGTGTTCACTTTGCGTTTTTTTCACCCAACGCTGGTGGCGTGCTCCCCCTTGCGTTGGGTGATATCAGGGCTAGCGCGCCGCGCGCGCCAGAATATCACCGGGCGATTGGCGTTGCAGATAACGGATACGTAGCATCATCATAATGGCGGCAGCAGTGAGTCCGATGATAAAGCCACACCAGAAACCGGCAGGGCCCATGCGCGGCACCCAATAATCGGTCATTGCCAGCAGATAACCGCTGGGTAAACCGAGTATCCAGTAGGAGACGAAGGTGATGTAGAAAATGGAAGGCGTATCTTTATAGCCACGTAATACGCCGTTACCGATAGCCTGCACCGCGTCTGAAATCTGATAAATAGCGGCCAGAAGCATCAGCTGCGCCGCCATAGCGACCACTTCAGGGTTTTTGTTATACAACAAGGCGATCTGCTCACGCAGCAACGCGGTGAAAATAGCGGTACAACAGGCCAACATCACGCCGGTTGCGATGTCGGTGTAGGCCGCAACACGCGCATCTTCCACGGAACCTTCCCCCAGCCGGTGACCAACGCGGATCGTCGAGACAATGCCGATAGACAACGGCAACACGAACATCAGAGAACTGAAATTCAGTGCTATCTGATGCCCGGCAACGTCAATGACGCCGAGCGGCAGGATCAGCAGGGCGACGATGGCAAACAGAGATACTTCGAACAGCAGGGTGAGCGCAATGGGCAAACCAAGCGAAAACAGACGCCGCATGGCGGAGAAATCAATCTGCCAGCGCTGCCACTTGATATCGCGCAACCAACGTGCGTGCATACTGTAAAACGCCATCATCAGCATCATGATCCAATAGGTAGAAGCTGTCGCGACGCCGCAACCCACACCGCCCAGTTCGGGCATGCCAAATTTGCCGTAGATAAAGATGTAGTTCAGCGGAATATTGATCAGCACGCCAATAAAGCCAATCACCATGCCCGGCTTGGTTTTGGATAACCCCTCACACTGGCAGCGTAGCACCTGATAGAACAGATAGCCCGGTACTCCCAGCAGCATCACGTGCAGATAGCCGATGGCAACATTCGCGAGCTCCGGTGAGTCGGTATGCATCATGGCAATAACATGCTTGCCGTTATACAGCACTATCATGGTGATAACCGCAACGATCGCGGCCAAAATAAACGCCTGCTGAACCTGATGGGCGATGCGCGGGCGTCGGCCAGAGCCGTTGAGTTGGGCTACCACGGGCGTGAGCGCCATTAATAAACCATGTCCAAACAGGATGACCGGTAACCACACGGAGGTACCGACTGCAACCGCTGCCATATCGGTGGCGCTATAAGCACCCGCAATAATGGTGTCAACGACACCCATGGACGTTTGGGAAACCTGCGCAATAATGACAGGAACCGCGAGCGTTAACAGGCTCCGCGCCTCTGACAAATATTTCTGCACGCAAACACCTTCCTTGAATTGTTAAAACGAAAAACTGGCGTCGATACCCTCTCGCTTTCTGTTATACGGCAGCACGGCGAGGTGGCGCATTGCTTTTCCAGCAGGGGGTTGGGATGAATGAAAGTAAACAACCGCAAGCGAGATAACGAGTACAAATGGCTTTCGAAGCCATCCATCTGAGATGGAAAATCAATCGATGACAGAACGTTGTTCTAGTGTAGCGGCTTGGCATAAGTAAACCAACTTCTTCGTAAGATATTGTGTCAATGAAGAGGTTCTGTTGTCTTATAGCAAAGCGACTTAATTTTGATTACACCATATGGACTGAGAACAAAATCTCTGTATCGCAACCACTCTCTCTTTTTTTGCTTTTTGCTTGTACCCATTTATGCTCAATGGGGTTAAGACTTGGCGAATATGTAGGCAAATGCTCCACCATACACCCTGCATCGATGATGACTTGTTGAATATTATGTTTTTTGTGAAAAGTTGCATTGTCCATCACGATTACACTGTTTTTAGGGAGTACTGGGATAAGGACTTGTGTGACCCAGGAATAGAAAACATCGCTGTTAATATTGATATCAAATAATCCGATAGCAAACAGCGTTGTGCCTAATAAAGCGCCGATAACATTTGTTCTTCCCTTGGCTCCCCAGTTCTTCAGGGTCTTTGTTGAATAAATAGAACTTTTGGGTAATCATCGGAGCAGATCAACACAGTTGTTTCAAAATCAGGTCTCCATGGCAAAACAAAATTTTAAAATCACCAACTGGCCCTCTTATAACAAGGCCCTCAAGCAGCGCGCTTCTCTAACCGTATGGCTAGATGAATCAGTCATTGCTGCATGGACGGAAAAAAACACTACTGAACGGCGTGGACGACCGCTCCACTACTCAGATATGGCCATCACCACAGTCCTGATGATGAAACGCGTGTTTGGCCTTTCATTGAGGGCTTTACAGGGCTTTGGTGACTCGATTTTTAAACTGATTAAATTGTCGCTCCATTGTCCAGACTATTCGCTGCTCAGCAAGCGAGCAAAGACAGTGAACATCAGCATAAAAACGCCAACCCGTGGTGAAATCTCACATCTGGTCATTGATGGAACCGGCCTGAAGGTCTTTGGCGAAGGCGAATGGAAAGTCCGGCACCATGGTGCCGACAGACGCAGGGTATGGCGTAAACTGCACCTGGCAGTAGACAGTGTGACGCATGAGATTATCTGTGCGGATTTGTCGCTCAGTGGTACGACTGATGCCCAAGCTCTACCGGCGCTGATAAACCAGACCCACCGGAAAATCAGAGAGGCATCGGCTGACGGCGCTTACGATACAGTTTACTGCTATGATGTTCTGCTGAGGAAGAAAATAAGGCCGCTTATCCCGCCACGAAGGGGGGCGCAATATTGGCAAGATCGCTACCACGAGCGTAACCACGCTGTTGCAAATCAGCGCATTAGCGGTAGTAACGATATCTGGAAAAAGAAAGTGGGCTATCACCGGCGCTCAGTGACTGAAACGGCCATGTTCCGGTTCAAAAGGCTTCTGGGTGGTCATCTAAGTCTGAGAGACTACGATGGTCAGGTGGGTGAAGCCATGGCCATGGTCAAAGCGCTTAACCTGATCACGCTATTAGGAATGCCGAACAGTATTCGCATCACGTAACAATCGACCCGTATGGGGCGCAGTCGTTACAAGTTCTAATTTATTCAACAAAGCCCCGAACAAGAAGAAATCCGCCAACAAGATAGACCCCGCCGTCGCGTTCCTAATGTCGTTTGGTACGTGGCAGGCAGAGCATGAAGATTTTGCGTTTGATATGAGCGAAAACCACAAAGAGCGGCTATCGGCCTTCTCAGGGATATAGTGTGGTGACAGTGTCAGTAGAGTGCGAAATATAGCCCAAAATAAGCCAAGCAAAAACTTATGTGTATAGTAATGTGTATAATCTGAATTTTATAAACATAATTAAGCTATATTATTCATGTTATTAGGTATTGTGTTCTACTCTCTTCACTCCCCGATAACGTCTTCGAGCGGAGCTTGAAATTGTTTCATTTAACCTTTTGATTTTATGTGTAAATGAGAGGGAGACTGTTTTTTGCTCTTCAAGGTGGCTTTGTTAAATAATAGTGAGTCATGCTGTTTTTCTAGCCAGTTTTGGTAGAAAATGCTTGTCACCTCAGGTTTACAGTTTTCTTATGAGGCCTAACTGCATGATTTTGCGTTGCGAGGATCTGTCGTTTCACCGGGGGTGCAGCATAAAATATGTTTATTCAACAAAGCCCTTCAAGGTAAGTATCTTTTATAAATTCTGTGTGGTAATATTTTTATTTATATTATAGATAAAACACTATTCACAAATGGCAATAAATCTCATTATCATTACCTGCGTTTCTGCAAAAAAAAGCAGCATTTAAAACCAAAAAGCATTATATATTTAAGTAAATAACGACGTTTCACGATCACATTTCTACCCTTTCGGGGGCAATAGGTCTTGCCCGCTTGATCGATATCAATCCCATATTATTAGCAAGCCTTTATGGTTAGCAGGGTAAGCAAAGTGGGATCATAATCATGAAGAAAATTATTGAAGACCTTCTACACCAGGAAATATCTCGTCGGGACGCGGTGATCGATGCCGCGAAAATCGGCTCGGCGGTGGCGATTACCAGTGCCATCACCTTGCCGTTTTCTGCCAATGCCCAGCCGGCGGTGGTCCCAACCGGCGTGGTGAACGACAATGAAACCGTTCGTCACAGCGCGTGTTTGGTTAACTGTGGCAGTCGCTGTCCGTTGAAGGTGATTGTGAAGGACGATCGCATCGTGCGTATCGAGCCGGAAGATGCCAAAGATGACAGCGTGTTCGGTGAACACCAGATCCGTCCTTGTTTGCGCGGGCGTTCTAACCGCTGGCGCGTTTACAGCCCGGATCGTATCAAATACCCGATGAAGCGTGTCGGTAAACGCGGTGAAGGCAAATTCAAACGCATCAGTTGGGAAGAGGCGACCGCGTTTGTCGCCTCGGAAATGAAGCGCATTGCTGAGAAATATGGCAATGAGGCGATCTACTACAACTACCAATCCGGTGCCTATTACCACAATCAGGGAAGGCACGCGTGGAAACGCCTGCTGAACCTGACGGGCGGCTACCTGAACTATCACAATACCTACTCTACCGCGCAAATCGAGACTGCCACGCCGTATACGCACGGTACCTATGTTGGCAGCCACTTTACGCAAATTGCCCATTCCGATCTGGTGGTGTTTTTTGGCCTCAACCTGTCGGAAACCCGTATGTCCGGCGGCGGACAGGTGGAGGAACTGCGTCGTGCGTTAGAAAAATCACAGGCTCGCGTGGTGATCATCGATCCGCGTTACACCGATTCCGTTATCACCCAGCATGCAGAGTGGTTAGCGATTCGCCCAACCACCGATGCGGCATTAGTTGCGGGGTTGGCTCACACCCTGATTAGCGAAAACCTGATCGACGAAGCATTGGTCAACCGTTATAGCGTCGGGTTTGATGCCAGCACGCTGCCCGCGTCTGCGGCAGCGAATGCCAGCTACAAGGATTATATTCTGGGAACCGGGCCAGATGGCATTGCCAAAACGCCTGAATGGGCGGCGACCGTCACTGGCATTCCGGCGGTGCGCATTCGTCAACTGGCGCGGGAAATCGCGGGTGCGCGCGCCTGCTATATCGGCCAGGGCTGGGGGCCGCAGCGCCACGCCAACGGTGAGCAAACTGTGCGCGCTATCCAGACGTTGCCAGCGCTTACTGGTCACTTTGGGTTGCAGGGCACCAACAACGGTAACTGGCCTTATGGCACACCTTACGGTGTTCCAACCTTGCCGGTGGGCAGCAACCCGATCAAAACCTCGATCCCTTGCTATCTTTGGACGGATGCCATCCTTAATCCCGAAAAAATGACGGCCACGACCATGGGCGTGAAAGGCGCAGATAAGCTGCGCGTCGGCATTAAAATGGTGGTTAATCAGGCAGGGCAGGCGCTGTTGAACCAGCACGGTGATATCAACCGCACGCGTAAAATTCTGGCGGATGACACCCTGTGTGAAACCATCGTAGTGATTGATAACCACATCACACCTAGCGCCAAATTTGCTGATATCTTGCTGCCGGAAACCAGTTATCTGGAAGCGGAAGATCTGGTTGATAGCTCGTATTCAACGGGCTCGCACAACTACATGATTGCCATCCAGAAAACCATCACGCCGATGTGGGAAGTGCGCAGTACCTACGACATCTGTGCCGATATTGCTGGTCATCTCGGACTGAAAGCGCAATTTACCGAAGGCCGCACGCAGGCGCAGTGGGTCGAAAAACATTACCAACAGGTGAAAGAGAAACGCACTTACTTGCCGGAATGGTCGGTTGCGAAAGAGAAGGGCGTTATCGATCAACAGATCGCGACGGAAAAACAGAGCATTGCCTTCCTGGATTTCCGGACAGACCCGCAGGCCAATCCGCTGAAAACACCGTCAGGCAAGATTGAGATCTATTCCGAAGCGCTAGCCAAACTGGCTCAAACCTGGACGTTACCGGAAGGTGATCGTATCCCTGCAATTCCTGAGTTCTGCGTGGTGCGTGAATCTCATCTCAATAAAACGATGACAGCCAAATATCCGCTGCAACTCACTGGGTTCCATACCAAGGGCCACACCCACTCCACCTACAGCAACGTGCAATTCCTGCATGAAGCCGTGCCGGATGAAGTCTGGATCAACCCGATCGATGCTGCGGAGCGCCAACTGAAATCTGGCGATCGCGTGCGTGTATTTAACGATCGCGGCGTGGTAGAAATCCCCTGCAAAGTCACACAGCGCATTCTCCCTGGCGTTGCCGCTATGCCGCAGGGGGCCTGGACGCGCCTTGACAGCAGGGGCGTCGATGTTGGCGGGTGCATTAACACCCTGACCTCCCAGGAGCCTTCGCGGCTGGCGAAAGGTAATCCGCAACACACCAACCTGGTTGAGATTCAGCGCGCTTAAGGGGAAATGACTGATGACACAATATGGCTTTTACGTTGACTCCTCGCGCTGTTCGGGCTGCAAAACCTGTCAGGTCAGTTGCAAGGATAATAAAGATTTGGATCTTGGCCCGAAGCTGCGCCGTGTCTATGAGTACGGTGGCGGCAATTGGGTAAAAGAGGGCGAGTCCTGGCAAAACGACACCTACAGCTACTACCTGTCAATTGCCTGTAACCACTGTGACGATCCGACCTGTGTGGCAGGTTGCCCAACCGGTGCCATGCACAAGCGCAAAGAGGATGGGCTAGTGCTGGTGGATGAGAACGTGTGCGTTGGCTGCCGTTACTGTGAGATGCGTTGCCCCTACGGCGCGCCGCAGTTTGATGCGTACGCCAAGGTGATGCGCAAATGTGACGGTTGCCTAGATCGGTTGCAGAAAAATCTGCGTCCGATCTGTGTTGATTCCTGTCCGCAGCGCGCGCTGGATTTTGGGCCCATTGATGAACTGCGTGCCAAATACGGCAGCGAAAACGAGATCGCACCGTTACCCTCTGCGTCGCTGACGCACCCGAATCTGATCGTCAAACCGCACCCGAAAGCGCGGCCGAGCGGCGATAAAGACGGTGCTATTCAAAACTTGCAGGAGGTGCGCCATGCATGAGTTGCCTTTGGTGTTTTTTACCGTGCTCACGCAGAGTGCGGTGGGGGCGTTTATCCTGCTGTTGGTGGCGGGGATGCTAAAACAGGTGGAGGCGCGGCCGTTAGCGATTGGCCTGTTTGCTGCAATGTGTCTGTTTGGTCTGGCCCTGCCGATCGCGGGGCTGCATCTCGGGCAGCCACTGCGTGCCATGAACGTGCTGCTGCGCGCCGGGCACTCGCCGATGAGCAACGAAATCGTGCTTTCGTCGCTGTTTTGCGCGTTTGGCGGTCTCGGAGCGCTGGGGTTGCTGCTTAATCGCGGCGCACAACGCCTGTTCAGTGCGCTGACCTGGATCGCTGCCGTGGTGGGTGTGCTGTTCTTGTTGGCTATCCCGCGCATTTATCAGCTGCCGACCGTGACAACCTGGAACATCAACTACACGCTGTTGATGATGTTGCTGACGCCGATGATTGGTGGCGGTGCGCTGGCAGCGGTATTGGGCGCGCGCCGCATTGGACTGGCCGTTAGCGTATTGGCTACGCTGGCGAGCTTCTGCCTTCGTCCTAGCTACATGGCAACCTTGATGAGCGCAGACAGTGCGCTGACCAGTGCACAGCTGGCCTGGTTTAGTGCGCAGGCTATCCTGCTCGCTGTGGGCATCATGGGAGCGATGGTACATGTTCGTTATAAAACCGGACGCTCACTGTTGGTGGCCTGTGCGCTGGTAGTGATTGTCGCTGAGCTAGCGGGCCGTGTCGCGTTCTATAACTTGTGGACGTTGCCGATGTAATGCCGTGCCGCTCTGTATGCTATTGCACAGGGCGGCATCCTAAGGGGAGAGCCCGATGTCATCTATAGCCGTGTTGCCACGTTTTTTGGGCGCACTCTTTTACTATCCGCCGACACCCCCAGATGTGCAGGCTATCGTGGCGAGTTTATCTGCGCTGCCTACGCTGTGTCCTTGGGCAGAACGCACCGAAATGGAAGCGCTGTGTCAGCACTGGCCAGTGCCTGACGCAGAAGCGTTTATCTGGCAATACTCGGTACTGTTCGAAGGGCAGGGAGAGATGTTTGCGCCGCCCTGGGCGTCGGTCTATCTGGAAAACGACAATCTGCTAATGGGAGAAAGTACGGTACGCTATCGTGCTTTCCTACACCAGCACGGGCTGTCGTTTACCGGTGCGCAGCAGGAACCGGAGGATCAGTTCGGATTGATGCTGCTGGCGCTCGCTGCGTTGTTGGAACAAGAGAAAGAGCAGGCTGCACACACGCTGTTGGAAACGTATTTGCTGCCCTGGAGCGATCGCTATCTGGAACGCTTGCAGCAAAATCCCCACAGCCCGTTCTATGCCCAACTGGCAGCCGTGACCCGCTTACTGCTACAGGGGATGCAGCGTCATTATGGGTTGCAGCCCGAAACATCACGGATGTTTTTCTGATGGAAAAGGATGAGCGCTACTATCGCGGATATTTGTCTCATCGCTACGTCAGTCGGCGCGGGTTGTTCCGCGCCTTTCTTAATGCTTCGCACCAGCATGAGCCGCTACCCAATAACGCTCAACCACGTGCGCCATTTCCTCCCGGTGCGCTGCCTGCACCACAGTTTTATCAACAGTGTGACCGTTGCCAACAGTGCGTTAATGCTTGCCCAATGGGGGTGCTGATCGTCAATGAAGAAGGTTATCCGCAGCTGGCCATTGAATACGCCAGTTGCGATGGCTGTCAGTCATGCATCAAGCATTGCCCCTCGGGAGCGCTATTGCCACAGGCACACTTTGATACCAGATTACGTCCGGCGATCGGCACTACCTGTATCAGTCAGCAACGCCATTGCCGCAGTTGCATCGATACTTGCCCAAGTCAGGCGCTTTCTCTCAGTGAGCGTGGCTTGCCTGATGTAGACAGCGCGCGCTGTCATGGCTGTGGAGAATGCTTGATTCAGTGTGAAACTCAGGCAATTTCATTGACCCCATTGGCTTAAATAACGCCTGAATATCGACCCCGCCATACCGTCATTTGCACAGTGATAATGTGATTTTTATTTTTGAACGTCATGTTATTGTGACGCTAATGGGCTTTGTTGAATAATAGTAAGTCATGCTGTTTTGCCAGCCAGTTTTGGTAGAAAATGCTTGTCACCTCAGGTTTACAGTTTTCTTATGAGGCCTAACTGCATGATTTTGCGTTGCGAGGATCTGTCGTTTCACCGGGGGTGCAGCATAAAATATGTTTATTCAACAAAGCCACGCTAATGGCTATTATTGATTTTTAAACAAAACCTAAATGAATATATAAAATAAGAAGAGCCGACTGAACTTTTAATTGAATGGTTTAATTAAACGTATTTTAAACACAATTCAGATGAGGAGTGTTTGGGGTGTTCATCTGGGTTATTTTAGTAATGCGTACCTGTATCATTGTTTGTAATGGCTAAAAAACAGGGCTCGCCTATATTTATCAGCCGACTTTTTTCTTATTTCCTTTTGCGAGGTAATAGAAAATAAGGCGGTTTTCCTTTTGCGAGGTAATAGAAAATAAGTCGGTGAAATCATGATGTTTTTTACGTTTGTTATTTTATCACCAAGATATTGTCATGCTTGATTTTTTACCTTTTTCTCGCCCTTCCTTGGGAGATGAAGAGATTGCTGCCGTGAATACGGTCATGTTATCCGGGTGGATCACTTCAGGGCCAAAAAATCAGCAACTGGAAGCTGCTTTTTGCGCATTGACCGGCAACAAGCACGCCATTGCTCTCAGTTCCGCGACGGGCGGGATGCACGTAACCTTGATGGCGCTGGATATTTCCCCTGGCGATGAAGTTATTACCCCCTCGCTGACTTGGGTTTCAACCCTCAACATGGTTGTCTTGCTTGGCGCTGTGCCGGTGATGGTAGACGTCGATCGCGATACATTGATGGTCACGCCGGAGGCCATTGCTGCGGCTATCACGCCCCGCACACGCGCCATTATTCCCGTGCATTACGCCGGTGCACCCGCAGATATGGACGCGATTCGCGCTATCGGGCACCGTCACAGTATCCCCGTTATTGAAGATGCGGCGCATGCCGTTGGGGCCGAGTATCGCGGAGCCCCTGTCGGAGCTAAAGGCACTGCGATTTTCTCTTTTCACGCCATCAAAAATATGACCTGCGCCGAGGGCGGACTGGTGGTCACCGATGATGACCAGCTTGCCGAGCGTATCCGCAGCCTTAAATTTCACGGCCTTGGCGTGAATGCTTATGACAGACTTGCACAGGGACGTGCACCGCAAGCAGAAGTGATAACACCGGGGTACAAATACAATCTCAGTGATATCCATGCCGCGATTGCGTTAGTGCAATTTGGCAAGCTGGCGAACGTTAACCAGCGGCGCCAGGAGATTGCGCAACGCTATTTATCGGCGCTTGCTGATACGCCACTGCTGCCATTACGTCAGCCTGAATGGCCCCATCACCACGCTTGGCACCTGTTTATTTTGCGTGTGGATGCTGAACGCTGCGGTATTTCACGCGATGCGTTAATGGCTGCACTGCAAGCGCGAGGGATTGGCACCGGCCTGCATTTTCGCGCCGTCCATACCCAGAAATATTACCGTGAGCGTTTTCCCGCACTTGAACTTCCTCATACGGAGTGGAACAGCGAACGCCTGTTATCCATTCCCCTGTTTCCGGATATGACTTATGACGACACATCACGCGTTATCGATGCGCTGCGCGAGCTTGCCTGCGGTTGATATGTTCACCTTTCCTTTGATAAAAAAAGTCTCCGTTGTCATCCCGGTATTCAACGAGCAAGAGAGCCTGCCCGCCCTGATTCAGCGCACGGTGGCTACCTGTGAGACGTTGAGTAAGGATTATGAGATTGTCTTGGTTGATGATGGCAGCAATGACAACTCAGCGCGACTGATGGTGCAATCCAGCGAAATGCCAGATAGCCACGTGATAGCCGTATTGCTTAACCGGAATTACGGTCAGCATACTGCGATCATTGCAGGATTTAGCCATGCCACGGGTGATTTAATTATTACGCTGGATGCCGATCTCCAGAATCCACCGGAAGAGATCCCGCGTCTGGTGGCAAAAGCCGATGAAGGCTATGACGTGGTGGGCACGGTGCGTCAAAACCGTCAGGATAGCCTGTTTCGCAAAATGTCATCGCACCTGATAAACCGTTTTATCCAGCGTACCACTGGCAAGGCCATGGGCGATTATGGCTGTATGCTGCGCGCTTATCGGCGCCATATTGTCGATGCCATGTTGACCTGCCACGAACGCAGCACCTTTATCCCTATCCTTGCCAATATCTTCGCGCGTAAGGCTACGGAGATTCCTGTCGAGCACGCTGAACGCCTGCACGGTGATTCCAAGTACAGCGTGATCAGTTTGATCAGCCTGATGTATGACCTGGTGACCTGCCTGACCACGACGCCTTTACGTCTGCTCAGCGTGATAGGTAGCGCCATCGCGCTCTTAGGATTCCTTCTGACCTTTGTGCTGGTGGTGTTGCGTCTGGTATTTGGGCCTGAATGGGCGGCCGAGGGTGTTTTCATGCTGTTTGCCTTTCTGTTCAGTTTTATCGGTGCGCAGTTCGTGGGGATGGGGATACTCGGTGAATATATTGGCCGTATTTACAACGATGTGCGTGCTCGCCCTCGTTATTTTGTGCAACGCGTCGTTAAGGGTGAGACCCGCAAAGACGAGACTCACCAAGAGAGTAATGTGAAATGAATACCGTTGTTTTTGCTTACCATGATATGGGATGCGTTTGCATCAATGCCTTACTGGCCTCTGGCTATCGCATCAGTGCTATTTTCACCCACGCGGACACGCCCGGTGAAAATCCTTTTTTTGGCTCAGTGGCTCGTATTGCCGCCAGAACTGGTATTCCTGTCTATACACCGGAAGACGTGAACCACCCGCTGTGGCGTGAACGCATTCGCGCGCTCGCACCGCAGGCCATTTTTTCTTTCTATTACCGCCGCGTGCTGAGTGATGCGATTTTGCAGTGCGCCCCCTTAGGGGCGTTTAACCTGCATGGCTCGCTATTGCCGCAATACCGTGGCCGCGCACCGCTGAATTGGGTATTGGTTAACGGAGAGACGCAGACGGGCGTCACGCTGCATCGCATGACGTCAGAACCCGATGCGGGCCCGATTATCGCGCAACAGCGGGTCGATATCGCACCGGATGACGATGCCCCTGGTTTGCACCATAAACTGTGCGAATGTGCAGACAGTCTGTTACGCGATATCCTGCCAGTGATTAAATCCGGTAACTATCCGCAACAGGAGCAGGATCACGCACAGGCCAGCTATGTCACCCGGCGAACCCCTGAGGCAGGGCGGATGGACTGGTCGCGGCCTGCGCATGAATTGCACAACCTAGTGCGTGCAGTCACGGATCCGTGGCCGGGCGCATTTTGTTATGCCGGTGCGACACGCTTGACGGTGTGGTCCTCGCGTTTGCGACAGGATTTCCCTTGCGCGCCGAGTGGAACAGTGTTGTCGGTTTCACCACTGGTGGTTGCCTGCGGCAGCGATGCGCTGGAGATTGTGACCGGTCAGAGTGACAACAGCGTGTTTATGGCGGGTGAACAACTGGCACAAACCGTAGGCATGGTGGAAGGGGCTAGGCTGAATGCCTGCTTGCCGTGCCAACCCAAGCGCGTTCGGGTGTTGATCCTTGGGGTAAACGGTTTTATCGGCAACCACCTGACGGAACGGTTGCTGCAAGATGAAAATTACGAAGTCTACGGCTTGGATATCGGTTCCGATGCAATTGCCCGTTTCCTGCTTAACCCGCGTTTTCACTTTGTTGAAGGGGATATCACCATCCACTCGGAGTGGATTGAGTATCACATCAAGAAATGTGATGTCATTCTGCCGCTGGTCGCTATTGCCACGCCGATTGAATACACGCGTAATCCGCTGCGGGTGTTCGAGCTGGATTTCGAAGAGAACCTGAAAATCGTGCGTAGCTGCGTCAAACACCAGAAGCGCATCATCTTCCCTTCCACTTCTGAAGTGTACGGGATGTGCAGCGATAAGATGTTCGATGAAGATCGTTCATCGCTGGTGGTTGGGCCGATTAACAAACAGCGTTGGATCTATTCGGTATCGAAGCAGCTGCTCGATCGGGTGATCTGGGCATACGGCGAGAAGCAGGGGCTGCGTTTTACGCTGTTCCGCCCTTTCAACTGGATGGGACCACGGCTTGATAGCTTGGACGCCGCCCGTATCGGCAGTTCGCGTGCCATTACGCAATTGATCCTGAATCTGGTGGAAGGATCGCCCATCAAGCTGATTGATGGCGGTGAACAGAAGCGCTGTTTTACCGATATCAACGACGGCATCGAGGCGTTATTTCGCATCATTGAAAATCGTGACAACGCCTGTGATGGGCGAATTATCAATATCGGTAACCCGAAAAACGAGGCCAGCATCCGCGAGCTCGCAGAGATGTTGCTCGAAAGTTTTGAGCGTCATCCGCTTCGGCACATGTATCCGCCGTTTGCTGGCATGTTCGTGGTGGAGAGTGGCAGTTACTACGGCAAAGGCTATCAGGATGTGGAACACCGTAAACCAAGCATCGCCAATGCGCGCCGCCTTTTGGGATGGGAGCCACAGGTCGAGATCCAACGGACGATTGACGAAACGCTGGACTTTTTCCTGCGTGCTCACCCTTCACTGGATTCAACCCCATGAAGCGTGTCGGGCTGCGTATTGATGTTGACACCTGGCGCGGTACGAGAGTGGGTATGCCGCGCCTGCTGGAGACGTTGGAGCAACATGGGATTCAGGCAAGCGTCTTTTTCAGCGTTGGACCAGATAATATGGGGCGTCACCTTTGGCGTCTGGCCAAACCGGCTTTTTTGTGGAAGATGCTGCGCTCCAAGGCGGTTTCGTTGTATGGCTGGGACATCCTGCTGGCGGGGACTGCTTGGCCAGGCCGTTTGATTGGGCGCGGTAATGCGGACGTCATACGACAAACGGCACGTACCCACGAGGTGGGGCTTCATGCTTGGGATCACTTTGCCTGGCAAACCTGGGCGGGCATTTGGAACCCAGTACAGTTACATCGCCATATTGCGCTGGGCAAGACCGCGCTGGAGGATCTGCTGGGCAAGGCCGTCACCTGCTCCGCCGTGGCTGGATGGCGGGCAGATCAGCGTGTCATTGAGGCTAAGCAGTGCTTTGGTTTCCGCTACAACAGCGATTGTCGCGGCAGCACACCATTTCTGCCTCGTCTGGCAGATGGCACATTAGGTACCGTTCAGATTCCGGTTTCACTACCCACCTGGGATGAGGTTATCGGCTCCACCGTGCAACCACAGCAGTTCAATCGCTATTTGCTCAACGCCATGCACAGCGCGCGAGGGACACCGGTGTATACCGTGCACGCTGAGGTGGAGGGCATCGCCTTCCAGCGGGAATTTTCGGCGTTGCTCTCCATGGCACATCTTGAAGGACTTCAGTTTTGTCCTCTGGGGGCGTTGCTTCTTGAATCCGAGGCAGATTTGCCCGTTGGGCAGGTTGTGCGCCACTCCATTGACGGGCGGGAAGGATGGTTAGGCTGTCAACAGTGGCTGAATAGCCAACACGATCAGGTCGGTCAGTCATGAAAGCAGTAACTTACACGCTCGCATTGGTCGCTTTGTGGGCACTCTACTACGTTATTCCTATTGAATACCGCTTGCTCTGGCAGCCGGATGAAACCCGCTATGCAGAAATCAGCCGTGGCTTGCTGGCCTCGGGAGATTGGGCGGTGCCGCGATTTTTAGGTATTCGCTACTTTGAAAAACCCATAGCGGGTTACTGGATCAACAATCTCGCTCAATGGCTTTTTGGTCATTCCAACTTTGCGGTGCGTGCGGGAGCCATATTCTCCTCGTCGCTGACCGCCTGTCTGGTCGCGTGGCTCTCCTGGCGGATCTGGCGTGACAAACGTACTGCGCTGCTGGCGGCGGTAATCTACCTTTCCTGCTTGCTGGTCTACGGTGTCGGGACTTACGCTGTGCTCGATCCTATGCTCGCGCTGTGGCTCTCGCTCGCCATGTGCAGTTTCTGGTATGCCGCTGAATCAGAGTCCGCGGGCAAGAAGGCCATTGGGTATCTGGTGCTGGGGATGGCTTGTGGCATGGGGGTGATGACCAAAGGCTTTTTGGCGCTGGCGGTACCTGTTATTAGCGTGCTGCCGTGGGTGGCAGAAAAGAAACAGTGGAAATCACTGTTGATGTATGGGCCGTTGGCCGTGTTAAGTGCGGCGGCGGTGACATTGCCTTGGGCGCTAACCATAGCAGAGCGTGAACCAACGTTCTGGCACTACTTTTTTTGGGTAGAGCATATCCAGCGTTTTGCCCAGGAAGGCGCCCAGCACCGGGCACCGTTTTGGTATTACCTGCCGCTGTTTCTGCTGGGTGCGTTACCTTGGCTGGGGTTCCTACCCGGAGCGTTGTGCCAAGGGTGGCGAGATAGGAAAACGAACAGCGGCCTGATCTATTTGCTGGGCTGGACTCTCATGCCGCTGCTGTTTTTCAGCCTCGCGAAAGGAAAATTACTGACCTATATACTGCCCTGTTACGCGCCGCTGGCGGCGTTGCTGGCTCATCATGTGCTGGGTGCTGCCCGCGAGGGTGCCAAGGCGCTGCGCGCCAACGCACTTATCAATATGCTGTTTGGTGTTATAGGGCTGCTGTCTGTGGTGCTGGTTTTGGCACCTCATCGGTTTGCGAGCTATCCGCTCTATACACCGCAGGAATATGGCAAGATGCTGGCGGCAGCGGTGATATTTCTCTCTTGGGCGTTGATCGGGAGCCTGTCGATTGTGCAACCGCGTAATCGCTGGGCCTGCGCGGCGCTGTGCCCGCTGGCATTGGCGCTGCTGGTGGGCGCTGCCATTCCCGATCGTGTGGAGAATGCCAAACAGCCGCAGGCGATGATTGAGCAGGCTCATGCGCAACTGCAAGCGAGCCGCTATGTGCTGTCCAACAGCGTAGGGGTTTCCTCGTCTATTGCCTGGGAGTTGCAGCGCAACGATATTTTTCTCTATAGCCGTCGCGGTGAACTTGCTTGGGGGTTGGCGTTTGAGGACAGCGCAGAACGGTTTGTTTCTGAGGACGCCTTCCCTGACTGGCTCGCGGCTCACCGTCAACAAGGCAATATTACGCTGATGCTACTGCTGGACGATGACGACAGGACGACGATACATGCGTTGCCAACGCCGGACTGTGTCTATCAGCAAGGACGCTTTGCCGTTGTCGAGTATCACGCGCAGTGAGTGCATGGTTGGGGGTTTTGCTGGTCAGCATGCTGAGCTGCATGGGGCAGATGTGCCAAAAACAGGCGGCTGGAGCGGTTCATCCTGCCTATGTAGCGCGATGGCTGAGTGTTGCTCTGCTGCTGCTGGCGCTTGCGTTATTGCTGTGGCTGGTCGTACTGCAACAGCTTCCTGTTGGCATTGCCTATCCGATGTTGAGTCTGAATCTGGTTTGGATCACGCTGGCCGCCCGTTGGATTTGGCAGGAGCCTATTGGGTGGCGGCATAGCCTCGGCATTCTGTTTATCATCTCGGGCGTCGTTTTGCTCGGTGTTACGGTTTAACGTGGAGGCGACAGCATGGGATATCTAGCGGCGTGCCTCAGCGTCATGTTGGTCAGCATCGCGCAGCTGGCGATTAAATACGCCCTGTCTGGATTGCCACCGGTATGGTCGATACGCATACTGTGGGATGGCGCAGCGTGCCAGTGGCTGCTGCTTACCGCTGGGCTGGGGTGTTACGTGCTGTCGCTCATTGTCTGGCAATTCGCCTTACAGCGTCTGGCGCTGGGCAAAGCCTACGCATTTTTGAGCCTGAGCTATGTGCTGGTGTGGTTTGCTTCGCTTCTCTTACCCGACTATCCAGAGCATTTTTCATGGCTGGCGTGCATCGGCGTGTTCGCCATTATGGTGGGTGTTTTGTTGGTTTGCTGGCCGGAACGTGAAGAGAAAACCTCTACCTCGTCATAGCGCAAGAGTCGATCGGGCTCAAACAAAACAAACATTTTCAGGTGTAATTTCTTGTCATTCTTATCGCAATAGCACCGTGTGAGATAGGTCATAGCATCCATACTGGAGATCGTAAATAATACAAAACCGTTATCAATAGGAACTGAATGGATATTCCTACGGCGGCGGAGAGGTGAGAACGGATTCTCAGACACGGTGTCTGACTGACAGAAAAGAGCATGATGAACAACAAATACCCATTGCAAGAAATCCTTGACGTTGACCGACTGCAAACGTTGCAGGATAACTTCAGCAAATCCATGATGATTGCATTGGTGGTTGTTGATGAAAAAGGCGTCCCGGTTACCAAACCCAGCAGGTTTTCTGATTTTTGCGCCCGTTCGCGGCGTAATCCTGCATTAGCGCAACATTGCTACGATTGTGATGATGCCGGAGGAAGGGCTGCCATGGCGGCTTGCCGCCCGGTGGTGTATCGCTGCTATAGCCAACCGACTTAAAAATGATTACAGCCAATGCCCTGATATGTGGCAAAAAAATACAACTAATTGTTATCAAAATAATGTCGCTTGGCTATACAGCCATGGTAGCAACTCTTCGACGCTTTTTGCACGTTTCAGATAAGGCGGCAACAACGCGCTGTTGAAGCATATTCCGTTGCCGCTGCGCTCCCTGACCTTAGGCACTTTAATTTCAACATCCCCAATACCCGTCTGTATGGTTCGCTGTGGCAAATAGCCGTTACGAACGACAGCATGACGCCCATCGTCAAGGCGGCGTTCAGCATGTTGTTGCAGCATGGCTTCGAGCTCAACCTCAACGGCGGCAGCTATCAGTTGCCTGGCACCATTACGAATGAGTTCATGCAAGGGATCACCGGCAATATCTGGTTCTGCGGAGACCTGTAGGGTAGACTTTTTCATGAGGTATCATCTCTCTGTTGTTGAAATCATCCACGAAATCAATCAGCAGGATACGCCACCCTCCCCGAAACCCCGTACACCAGAAATGAGCATAACTCCCCGGTGATCCGGGTCTGGTTCTTCTTCACCAGCTGCGGTTCAAAGGAACCATCACGATCACGTGGTGTACGCAGTTCCAGCGGACCATCGCCGGTGGTAACAGTCTTTGTGGAGTAGCCATTGCGCGTGTTAGTTCCAGATTTGGACTGGGGCTTCTCATGCCCGAGGTGATGGGTCATTTCAGCATTAAGGGCAGCTTCAACGCAGATCTTTTTCAGCAGGCGATCAAACTGGTTGAGAGCGTCAGGGGTTTTGAGATTTTTGGCCAGCTCATTAGCCAGAGCATGTAACTGTTTTTCGCCCATAAAGTAACCTGCTTTTGATGTTGGATTGAACATATCAAAATCAGGCAATTACACAATCTCGTGTACAGGCTCCATCAAGGGCATTATAGTGGTCGTGGTTTCAGCAATCGATGGATGGAGGCACGTTCAAAAGCATCATCTGTACAACTTGGTTACGAACTTGATTGCACATTTCATGACTTGAAGGCTAAGGCCATATCAGATTACAAAGGGAGCATGAAAGATAAGTAACTATTTAGTGGACATAAATCTGAGAATCAGGTTCTGGTGTATGACAGAAAAGTTAGAGTCACGCCATCTTTGGATGCACCTAAAATGGGACCAACTAAGCAATAATACGCTAACTTAACGCTAAGTGATGTTTTTACCACATTTAAAAATTGCATAACTTATTGAAAAAGTTGGCAGAGGAGGTGAGATTCGAACTCACGGAGCTGTTACACTCGGCGGTTTTCAAGACCGCTGCCTTAAACCACTCGGCCACCCCTCCACAACGAAGCGAACTATAAACGCAGCCCGACAGGTTGTAAAGCCTGATAACGCTCAACTGCGCTAAAAATAACCTATTTAGCGTTAACTGGACGTAATATCATCATAATGCTTATAAAATTAGCACTTCACAGCGTAAAGAAGGGTAAAACGTCTTTAATAACCCTATGCAACTATCTATGCTGATATCCTGAGTCATAATAATCAGTTAACAGAGAGAGTCGCTGCCATGGATCGTATTGTTGTCTCTTCCAGACAGGAAAGCTCACTGCTCAGCACGCAACAAGGGAGCCTGTACACGAGATTGTGTAATTGCCTGATTTTGATATGTTCAATCCAACATCAAAAGCAGGTTACTTTATGGACGAAAAACAGGAGTTATTAGCAAATCTGGTGTATGGCGATCAGGCTACGTTCCGCTCTGATGCTTCGTGAATCTGCTCTCCATCCTTAAATTGGACGTTGCTTACAACCAAGGTCAGCAGGTCAAATCCTCTTAGTCGGTTCCAGCTTTTCTGAGCTGACTGGAGCAGCTTAAATACCATTGACAGGGTTGTTTCTCTCGAACCACCGTTCTTCGCGCCTCTGCTTCGTAGCCTCACAGTCGCAAAAGCCGATTCAATCGGATTTGTCGTTCTTATTGACGCCCAGTGCTCTGACGGGAAGTCGTAGAATGCCAGCAGTTCTTCTCGAGCTTTCTCCAGCTTCTTCATCGCTGCAGGATACTTCGCTGAAAACCTTGCCAACAAAACATCAAAGGCTTCATTAGCGGCATCGCGGCTCTCTGCTAGCCAAACCTCCCGCAGCTCAGCCTTAACTTTCGGTTGCATGGCTTTGGGGTGTGAAGCCAACACATTAGCGGTTTTGTGCACCCAACAGCGTTGGTGCTGCGTGTCCGGGAATATCTTTGCCATTGCATTCCAAAAACCAAGGGCACCGTCTCCCGTAGCCAGCTTCGGAGATACGGTTAGGCCACGTGCTCGCAGGCCATTAAGAAGTTCGGCCCAGTTTGCTTCTGACTCTCGATAAACATCTTCGACCGCAACCAGCTCCTTACGTCTATGCTCAGTGACGCCGATATAGCCAAGCGACATTATTTTGATAACAATTAGCTGTATTTTTTTGCCACATATCATGGCATTGGCTGTAATCATTTTTAAGTCGTTTGGCTATATCAGTTGCTTGGCACCGTTACGAATGAGTTCATGCAAGGGATCACCGGCAATATCTGGTTCTGCGGAGACCTGTAGGGTAGACTTTTTCATGGGGTATCATCTCTCTGTTGTTGAAATCATCCACGAAATCAATCAGCAGGATACCCCACCCTCCCCGAAACCCCGTACAGCAGAAATGAGCATAATTCTCGGCAGGGCCATTGCCAGCGTGTCGCGCAAATCGCAGGCGTGCTGATATAGCCAACCGACTTAAAAATGATTACAACAGATACCCTGATATGCGGCAAAAAAGCATAGCTGGCTGTTATCAAAATAATGTCGGTTGGCTATAGCATTGCACGTAGTGTTCGCTGATGGCGTCTTGCAAGGCGATCTGTTTTTCCACGCCGGATTGACCCGCCAAGCTGCGCAGGATGTCGCGCAGACGCAGGGAATCGCGCACAGAATTGCACTGGGCGCGCCTTGATGGGTATTAAGTGTGAAGACCTGCAGCGTCACATCCTCGGTGGCGTTGGTGATATAGCCAACCGACTTAAAAATGATTACAGCCAATGCCATGATATGTGGCAAAAAAATACAGCTAATTGTTATCAAAATAATGTCGTTTGTCTATAACACGGGTATTGAGGCATGCTAGCAGATCGCGCGATTCATTTAAGGTTGCTACCGCATCGTGGTTTCCGGCCAGCAACACCAATTGGCATCCCGTGGTGCGCAATGCCACCACAAACCGGTTGAGCATCCGCGTGCGTAGCTCGGCGGCGAACCGTTATCAAAGATATCACCCGCCACAATCAGCGCATCGACCTGATGTTCGGTTATCTGCTCGATGAGCCAGTCGAGAAACGCTTGATGCTCCGGTGCGCGACTTTTAGTATAAAAATATTGGCCCAGATGCCAGTCTGCGGTGTGAATGATACGCATGGCGTTTCCTGTTAGACGTGCTATCTACTGTAGGGCGATTATAAGCTGTGAGTGCGACGGCTGTCGTTATCGCTGCGAAAATTTTGGAAACAGTGGCTAAATCGGGTGTTACCTTCAGTTTGGGTTTTCATAAATCTGTCATAAAACTGACGCATACTGCTTTCGCCCGCAGAAGATAAGCTGCTCAGGCACCTTATATAGGTAAAGCGGGCAATGGTGAGATTTCGTTATTGTTGACGCGTTTCATACGCTGACTAACGGCAGGATGGACAATGGCAAGACGCATACTGGTCGTAGAAGATGAAGCGCCGATCCGTGAAATGGTGTGCTTCGTGTTAGAGCAAAACGGCTATCAGTCCGTTGAAGCGGAAGATTATGACAGCGCTGTGACGCGTTTGTCCGAACCCTATCCGGATCTGGTACTGCTGGACTGGATGCTGCCAAGTGGCTCGGGATTGCAGTTTATCAAGCACATGAAGCGCGAAGCGCTGACGCGGGATATTCCGGTTATGATGTTGACGGCGCGCGGTGAAGAGGAAGATCGCGTACGCGGGCTTGAGGTTGGCGCGGATGATTATATCACCAAGCCGTTTTCGCCCAAAGAACTGGTAGCACGCATCAATGCGGTGATGCGCCGTATTTCACCCATGACGGTGGAAGAGGTGATCGAAATGAGGGGGTTGAGTCTGGACCCAACTTCGCATCGCGTTACCACAGAACAACACGCGCTGGAGATGGGGCCGACCGAATTCAAACTGCTGCATTTCTTTATGACGCACGCTGAGCGTGTATACAGCCGCGAGCAGTTGCTCAATAACGTTTGGGGAACTAACGTTTATGTTGAGGATCGTACTGTGGACGTGCATATTCGTCGCTTGCGCAAGGTGCTGGAAACCAGCGGACACGATAAAATGGTGCAAACGGTCCGGGGAACGGGGTACCGTTTTTCTACGCGTTATTGATGTGCGCGTGAGCCATAGCGAGCGCGACATCGTGGCTGAATACCGCCAAAGCGGAGAATTTTTAACGTGTTAGAACGTCTTTCGTGGAAAAAGCTGGCATTGGAGCTGGCTTTTTTTTGCTTGCCAGCCCTGCTGCTTGGCCTGATTTTCGGCTACCTGCCCTGGTTTATGCTGGCGGCGGTGCTGGTGGTGCTTGGCTGGAATTATTACAACCAGCTTAAACTCTCCTACTGGCTGTGGGTCGATCGCAGCATGACACCGCCACCCGGGCGCTGGAGTTGGGAGCCGCTGTTTTACGGGTTGTATCAAATGCAGCTGCGCAATCGGCGGCGGCGGCGCGAGCTGGCTTTGCTGATCAAGCGTTTTCGCAGCGGTGCCGAGTCGCTGCCCGATGGTGTGGTGATTACCACCGAAGAGGGCACCATTATCTGGTGCAACGGTCTGTCGCAGCACTTGCTCAGCCTGCGTTGGCCGGAAGATAACGGCCAGAATATCCTCAACTTGCTGCGCTATCCCGAGTTCACCCAATACATGCGTCAGCAGGATTTCTCCTTGGCCTTGACCCTGCAGTTGATCAATTCACACCATGTCGAATTCCGTGTTATGCCGTACTCGGAAGGGCAGTTATTGATGGTTGTGCGCGACATTACCCAGATGCACCAGTTGGAAGGGGTTCGGCGTAATTTCTTCGCCAACGTCAGTCATGAATTACGCACTCCACTCACCGTGCTGCAAGGTTACCTAGAGATGATGCAGGACGATTCGCTGGACGGTGCCTTACGCAGCAAAGCGCTTCCAACCATTCAGGAGCAGGCGCGGCGCATGGATGGGTTGGTGAAACAGTTGCTCACGTTATCGAAAATCGAAGCAGCAGCACCGATCAATCTGGCGGAAAAGGTCGATGTGCCACGTATGCTGCGCATACTACAACGCGAAGCACAGACGCTGAGTCAGGATCGTCACGAAATTGTGTTTCGCATCAACGATGGGCTGAGCGTTTACGGCAATGAAGAGCAGTTTCACAGCGCTTTCTCCAATCTGGTGTACAACGCGGTTAATCACACGCCGGAAGGCACGCGCATTGAAGTGTGCTGGCAAAAAATCACGCAGGGTGCGCAGTTTCAGGTCAGCGATAATGGTCCTGGTATCGCCGCCGAGCACATCCCTCGCCTGACGGAGCGTTTTTATCGTGTGGACAAAGCCCGCTCACGCCAAACGGGCGGCAGCGGATTGGGGCTTGCTATCGTTAAGCATGCGCTCAGCCACCATGATTCGCGGCTGGAGATCCTCAGTGAACCTGGTGCCGGAGCGCGTTTTATGTTTACGCTTCCTAACCGGTTGATTGTCCCTGCCTCTCTGTCGGAGAATAGCACCACCCCTTCGGCCTGATGGATAGTTGACCTATGATGCCAGCCCCGCTTTTTTCGGATTTATTGCTCTGTGCTGCGCTGTTATTCAGTGGCTGGAGCCACACTGCGCACAGTGAGCAAATGCTGGCGGGTAATCTCTCAAGTGCCTGCTCTGATACCCTAGCGACGCTGATGGCGTTTTGGGCCACCGATTTCAACCAGCATTATCCCAGCGTTAACGTACAGATGCAGGCGGCGGGATCGTCATCGCCCCCCACAGCACTTGCCTCCGGCGCGGTACAACTCGGTCCGATAAGCCGTGCAATGAAGGCCAGTGAGATTGAGGCCTTTGTGCAACGCTATGGGTATCCACCACTGGCTGTGCCGGTGGCGATGGATGCGCTGATGGTGTTAGTGAATCAGGATAATCCGCTGCCGGGTTTGAACGTGCAACAGCTCGATACGCTGTTCTCTATTACACATCGCTGCGGGGCGACTCAAACTGTTACCCACTGGAGCGATCTTGGGCTGACGGGGGAATGGGCATCGCGCCGTGTGTTGCGCTACGGGCGCAACTCAGCGCCAGGCACCTATGGTTTTTTTTAAGCAGCAAGCGCTGTGCGGCGGTGATTTCTTGCCGCTGGTAAATGAGCTACCGGGTTCTGTGTCGGTGGTGCAGGTCGTAGCTACCTCCACACAGGCGATTGGTTATGCCAGCATCGGTTTTCGCGCCAGCGGAGTGAAAATGCTGCCGCTGGCAGCGCAGGGAAACGACTATGTTGCGCCGGACAATATTCGCAGCGGGCGTTATCCCTATGCGCGCTACCTCTATATTTATGTCAACAAAGCGCCAGAGCAGGTGTTGGATAGACTGACGGCCGCCTTTATGGATCGGGTACTGTCTACCGCTGTGCAAAGTCTGGTGAGTCAGGATGGCTATCTTCCCTTGCCTGAGCACGTGCGGGTTAACGCACGCCAGTAGCTCGGCCTGTAACACGCCATTATTCTCGCCCATCACCGTCATTCCCACGAAGGCGGGAATCTCGTGCAGGTGAAACGCGTTCATTCTGTCAGAGATCCCCGCCTTTCGCCCCATAGGTATCTACACATCATAAAGGGTTAAAAACCACCATAGCGAAGTGGGCAAGTTCTTCCGGGGTATAGTCTGCTAATAACGTCAAGGTATTTAGCAGGATGGATAGTCCGGCAAGCAGCGCTGGGGCGCTTTCTTTACGCCCTCGTTTTTGTTGTCGTCCGGATAATCGGCAAATTAACTGACGGGCTGCCGCATTGTCGTCTCCTTCAGCGCGTTGCAGCCGCCATACCAGCACACATGCCATGCTAGCGTAGCAGGGCACCAGCACTGCGCTGAAGCCATTTTTCTACATCATGACCGGCACCTTTCAGCAGCTTAAAAAAGGATTCAATACCCCAGCGCCAGTAATACCAGCGAGCGACTTCCGCGCTGGTGATCTCGTTGCTAACGTTTGTGAGCAGCGTCCAATAAATTTAGCGTGAGTATCGGTAAGGTGAACCACAACTAATCTGAGTGTCAGAGCTACGCCTGGCTGAACTTTCACCCGCCGTCCGGTGTTCTTGTCTTTCCGCTTCAGTTTTGCTGTTCGCGTTATGATCACGGATGTTTCCCCGATCTCCATATTGGCTTTTTTCCCTTTCCAGCCAACCTGTCCGTTTGCGATAAATGGCAGATCTTCTGCAATTTCACCAATTTTACGGGTGTCACCGCCCCACTCGGCCCGATGCCCTTCTTTTCCCCGGATAAGCCAACATATTCCCTAGGAGCTTATAGCCAACCGACTTAAAAATGATTACAGCCAATGCCCTGATATGTGGCAAAAAAATACAGCTAATTGTTATCAAAATAATGTCGCTTGGCTATAATGTGCACATATGCCCGATAGAGTCACCTTCATGGTCAATGAGATGAACTAACTTCTTCCCGGTATCAAGAGACTCAACGCGGGCGATATCAGCCGTCAAAGCATCCATATGAGTCAGACTCTCAGACAAGCCCTTGGTTAGCGTTGAACGACAACCCGCCCTATCGGTTAGAGTTTGAGACAGGGGCGCTATTGGTAAACCATTTGCAGCATCAACCAGTAGGCTGGTTTGTAGTTCATAACCGACGTCGCCACCATGCGTCATTTTCAAACGTTCTTCTTTCCCATTGTGGGTACGAAACTGTAAATGAGACCAGTCGTGAACGACGGGAGCGTATGGATGCGGGCTAAGTGCAACCTGCCGGAGAGCCAGCGAAATAATCGGTTCATTGAGCTGACTGAAGCTAATACGTTCATTATTAAAAAAACGCCAAACGGCCTGAGTAGTGGCGAATGTTGTTTTCTGCGCGCAGGCAAGGTCTTTAACGGCTGACGCCAATGGTGCTGGGGGAGTCATGTGTTGCTTAACCAGACGCTGATAACGCCGGTTAAGGCGGGCATCAATCCCGCCGATGGATAAGTTGAGATCATGCAGCAACGTAATAGCAGATATTGCAAAAGATGTGTAGATACCTATGCCTTTCGCCGAGGATAACGAGGGGAGAAAGCCGGGGAGTAATGAGGGGAAAGTGACTTTGTCATCAGTCTGACGTGAATTTTATTCATGTTAGTCGCGGAAAATGAAAATTATTCTATTGCCCTCAACCTGTTGCCATGACAGGATTCACTTACTTTCTAGCCGTCCAGATGTCTAAATAAGTATAAGGCGTGATTACTGTACGGAGTGACTATTTATTTTGAAACTATTTTGCAATGCCGCTTGCCTCACGCCGTGACGTGAAGGCGTTGTTGCGAAAGATCAGGAGGTTATCATGGCTAAAGTACAGCTAAACAACTTAATTTTGATTGCATTATTTAAATGAGCTATTCAATTGATTTTAGACGTAAAGTGATATCTACACGGGAAGAAGAAGGGTTGAGTATCCGAGAAACAGCGAAGCAATTTCGGATTGGCCCTGCCTCTGTATCGCGTTGGATTAATCAAATATAGCCAACCGACTTAAAAATGATTACAGCCAATGCCCTGATATGTGCCAAAAAAATACAGCTAACAGTTAATTGTTATCAAAATAATGTCGCTTTGCTATAGCGTCAAAAGCATCGACCACGCGTCAGCGAAAGATCGATAAATCCGAGTTGATAAAAGATGTTGAACCATATCCAGATGATTACCAAAAAGAACGTGCAGAGCGTTTTGGCGTTTGTCAGAAGGCCATTTGGCAAGCTCTTAAAAAGCTGGGATTGACCTATAAAAAAACGCTACGTCATCCGAAAGCCGACGAAAGCGCCCGGCAAGCATTTCAACAAAAAATACAACAGTATGAAAAAGAAGGCAAACCTATTGTTTTTATTGATGAAAGTGGCTTTCCACACGATACCCCACGGACTCACGGCTATTCCCCAAAAGGTCAACGGTGTTTTGGCCTGAAGAACTGGGGAGCCAAGGGAAGAACAAATGTTATCGGCGCTTTATTAGGCACAACGCTGTTTGCTATCGGATTATTTGATATCAATATTAACAGCGATGTTTTCTATTCCTGGGTCACACAAGTCCTTATCCCAGTACCCCCTAAAAACAGGGTAATCGTGATGGACAATGCAACTTTTCACAAAAAACATAATATTCAACAAGTCATCATCGATGCAGGGTATATTGTGGAGTATTTGCCTACATATTCGCCAGACCTTAACCCCATTGAGCATAAATGGGCACAAGCAAAAAGCAAAAAAAGAGAGAGTGGTTGCGATACAGAGATTTTGTTCTCAGTCCATATGGTGTAATCAAAATTAAGTCGCTTTGCTATATCGAAGGCCAGAAAGAGCTACTGGGGATGTGGCTGGCCGAAAATGAAGGTGCAAAGTTCTGGCTGAACGTGCTGACAGAACTGAAAAACCGTGGCCTGACCGGCATCCTCATTGCCTGTGTGGACGGCCTGAAAGGGTTCCCGGATGCCATCAACACGGTCTACCCGGAAGCACGCATCCAGTTGTGCATCGTGCACATGGTGCGCAACAGTCTGCGCTTCATTGCCTGGAAGGACTATAAGGCGGTAACACGCGACCTCAAAGCAGTGTATCAGGCTCTAACCGAAGAGGCCGCGCTTCAGGCGCTGGAGACGTTCGGTGGGACATGGGATCACCGCTATCCGCAGATAAGCCGGAGCTGGCAGTCAAACTGGGCCAACCTGTCGACATTCTTCTCGTACCCGCAGGAACTTCGCAAGGTAATCTACACGACGAACGCTATAGAATCACTGAACAGCGTGCTCCGGCATGCAATCAAGAAACGCAAGGTGTTCCCGACTGATGACTCGGTGAAGAAGGTCGTATGGCTGGCAATCCAGGCGGCATCACAGAAATGGACGATGCCCTTACAGGACTGGCGTATGGCAATGAGTCGCTTTATTATCGAGTTCGGTGACCGTCTTGACGGTCACTTCTGAGGAAAGGCATTTACACAAAATCTTAAACAGGCTCTAATAAAGCGCTGATAACATTTGTTCTTCCCTTGGCTCCCCAGTTCTTCAGGCCAAAACACCGTTGACCTTTTGGGGAATAGCCGTGAGTCCGTGGGGTATCGTGTGGAAAACCACTTTCATCAATAAAAACAATAGGTTTGCCTTCTTTTTCATACTGTTGTATTTTTTGTTGAAATGCTTGCCGGGCGCTTTCGTCGGCTTTCGGATGACGTAGAGTTTTTTTATAGGTCAATCCCAGCTTTTTAAGAGCTTGCCAAATGGCCTTCTGACAAACGCCAAAACGCTCTGCACGTTCTTTTTGGTAATCATCTGGATATGGTTCAACATCTTTTATCAACTCGGATTTATCGATCTTTCGCTGACGCGTGGTCGATGCTTTTGACGCTATTTGATTAATCCAACGCGATACAGAGGCAGGGCCAATCCGAAATTGCTTCGCTGTTTCCCGGATACTCAACCCTTCTTCTTCCCATGTAGATATCACTTTACGTCTAAAATCAATTGAATAGCTCATTTAAATAATGTAATCAAAATTAAGTCGTTTAGCTATAGCAGGGACATCCGTTTAGCCTGATAGGTTCACGACTACCTCTTTGCCAGCACGGCCCTCGACACGCACGCATCGCTAAAAATGTGATCTACGCCAGATTATTAACAAAATATAAACAAAAAACCAAGGTAAAGTCACTTGGGGTTTTTATTGATTTCAATTTGTTACGCCCGTCTTCAAGGCAGACTCGGGTCGCTCAGGGAAATCAGCTCTTCACTTTGGAAACGGCAACCATGGCGGGACGCAGCAAACGACCGTTCAGAGTGTAACCTTTTTGCATCACCATCATGACGGAATTTGGCGCATGGTCGGCCGATTCCAGCATGGTCATGGCCTGGTGCACTTCCGGATTAAACGGCACGTTCACGTCACCCACCACCTCAATACCAAACTTGTGCACAGCATCCAGCAGCGATTTCAGCGTCAGTTCCACCCCCTCAATCAACGAGGCGAGGGACTCATTGCTGCGATCGGCTGCATCGAGCGAACGCTCGAGGTTATCAATCACTGACAACATTTCACCCGCAAATTTTTCCAGCGCAAATTTATGCGCTTTTTCCACGTCCATTTCAGCGCGACGGCGGATATTGTCCGTTTCAGCACGCGCACGCAGCACGGTATCGCGCTCACGCTGCTGTAGTTCGTTCAGTTGCGCTTCCAATTCGGCAATACGTTCATCACGCGGATCGGCGACGTCTGTCGTTGCAGGTTCCACTTCCGCATGTTGCCCCTGTGCCGCTTCCATTTGATCTACGACTTGCTCGTCAGGCGACTTCTGTTCTTTACTACTCATGAAATTCTCCGCGGTTTTAGCATTCATCTCGCTTATTATGGGGATGAAAACCGGGGATTCAAGAGAAGTAGTCACATATACCGACAGATTTCGTGATAACGGGCGGCTCAGGGTAAGGAAAAGCATAACGATGACGAAACAGTTCAATTGCATTGGCATTGTGGGCCACCCGCGCCACCCCACGGCACTGGCGACGCATGAGATGTTGTATCACTGGCTGCACAGCAAGGGCTACCAAGTCATGCTGGAGCAGCATATTGCCCACGAGCTAAACCTGCCCGATGCGTTGACCGACAGCTTGGCGGAAATCGGCATGCAAGCCGATTTGGCCGTGGTGGTTGGCGGCGATGGCAATATGCTAGGTGCCGCTCGCGTGCTCTCTCGCTATGACATTGATGTGATTGGCGTCAACCGAGGAAATCTCGGCTTCCTGACCGATCTCGATCCCGATCAGGCACAGCAACAGCTTACCGAGGTGTTGGAAGGGCGCTACCTGAGCGAACGGCGCTTTATGCTGGAAGCGCACGTTTGCCGTCGCGATCAGCCTGACAGCACCAGCACGGCGATCAATGAAGTGGTACTGCACCCCGGAAAAGTCGCCCATATGATTGAATTTGAAGTCTATATTGACGATCGTTTCGCCTTCTCACAACGCTCGGACGGCCTGATTATCTCAACGCCTACCGGTTCCACCGCTTACTCGCTTTCCGGTGGCGGCCCCATCCTGACACCGACACTGGATGCCATCGCGCTGGTGCCAATGTTTCCCCATACGCTTTCAGCGCGCCCACTGGTGATAAACAGCAGCAGCACCATCCGCCTGAAGTTTTCTCATATCACACACGATCTGGAGTTGAGCTGTGACAGCCAGATAACCCTGCCGGTACAGGAAGGGGAAGAGGTACTGATTACTCGCAGCCAATACTCACTAAATTTGATACACCCAGAAAATTACAGCTATTTCAATACACTAAGCACAAAGCTGGGGTGGTCGAAAAAATTATTTTAAAATTTCGCGCTGGCCACTTTACTGGTTAAAAAACGGCATTATACTGTATGCAATTACAGTCCGCTGTTACATACAGGAAGGTGATTCATGCTGGCGCAACTCACTATCAGCCATTTCGCTATTGTGCGTGAGTTAGAAATTGATTTTCAATCAGGTATGAGCGTTATCACCGGCGAAACCGGCGCGGGCAAATCTATCGCGATTGACGCATTGGGCCTGTGCCTAGGCAACCGCTCTGACGCCAGCATGGTGCGTCCCGGCGCGCAGCGTGCCGACATCTGTGCCCGTTTCGCCCTCAGCGATACTCCTGCGGCAAAAGCATGGCTGGAGCAAAACCAACTGGATGACAGCAACGAGTGCCTGCTACGCCGGGTGATCAGTGCAGACGGGCGTTCACGCGGTTTTATCAATGGCACCGCCGTGCCATTATCGCAGCTGCGTGAGCTCGGCCAACACCTGATCCAACTGCACGGCCAGCACGCTCACCAGTTGTTGCTCAAACCTGAACACCAACGTCATCTGCTGGATGCCTATGCCGACGAACCGCAGCTGCTTGCTGCCATGCAACAAATCTGGCAGCAGTGGCACCAAAGTTGTCGCGATCTGGCACAGCTGCAACAAGCGAATATCGAACGTGAGGCACGCCGTGAACTGTTGCAATACCAGCTCAAGGAGTTGAAAGAGTTTGCCCCACAGCCCGGCGAATACGAACAAATTGACGTCGAATACAAACTGCTGGCTAACAGCGGTCAACTGCTGTCACTCAGCCAGCAGACATTGCAGTTGCTCAGCGAAAACGACGATCAGAACATCATGAGCATGCTCCACAGCGCAAAGCACCAACTCGGCGAACTCGTCACTATGGATGAAAAGCTGGGCAGCGTGCTGAATATGCTGGAAGAAGCCAGCATTCAGATCAGTGAAGCCAGTGATGAGTTGCGCCACTACAGCGAACAAACGGATCTCGACCCGACCCGACTCTACGAGCTGGAGCAGCGTTTATCACGCCAAATGGCGCTGGCGCGCAAACATCACGTCCCCCCGGAAAACCTGCCGGCATTCTACCAGCAACTACTGGATGAACAGCAGCAGTTGGCAGAACAAGAGAGCAACCACGCCACGCTGAGCCTTGCCGTTAGCGAGTATCACCAACAGGCACTGCACGCAGCGGAACAGTTACATGCCCGCCGTCAACACCATGCGCATGAATTGTCTCAGTTGATTACGGCACAGATGCATGAACTCGCCATGCCGCACGGCCATTTCTCCATTGAAGTAGAGTTTTCGCCGGAGCGCCTGACAGCCTATGGCGCAGACAGCATCGCGTTTCTGGTCACGACTAACCCGGGTCAACCGCATCAGGCTCTGGTGAAGATCGCCTCCGGCGGTGAACTCTCCCGTATCGCACTGATCATTCAGGTGATCACTGCGCGTAAAATGGATACTCCAGCGCTAATTTTCGACGAAGTCGATGTCGGTATCAGCGGCCCAACCGCCGCGATTGTTGGCAAAATGCTACGTCAACTCGGCACATCCACGCAGGTGATGTGTGTCACCCACTTACCGCAAGTTGCTGGCTGCGGTCATCAACATTTCTTTGTCAGCAAACATACCGATGGTGCTGCTACTGAAACGCTGATGCAACCGTTGGACAAACGCGCAAGGTTGCAAGAGCTGGCACGTTTGTTGGGTGGCAGCGCAGTCACCAAAAACACATTGGCGAACGCTAAAGAGTTACTGGCTGCGTAAAAACAGCATCAGGCATCGCGAGCCATGGCTAATTGAGTGCGTTTTATCGTTGTTACCGTTAGCGTTCAGACAAAAATAATCAACTTTTTTGCATTCCGGTGGTCATACAAGCGCCTTGCCGGTTTTCAAGACAGGCAAGGTCTATTATCATCGGCAACCTATGCCCTTAAGGAATGTATTTACTATGCGCTGTAAAACGCTGACCGTCATCGCCGCGATGGTTGTTATGCTGACCGCCGGTTGTTCTACGCTGGAAAGACTGGTCTATCGTCCAGATATCAACCAAGGGAACTATCTGGCACCGGCTGATGTGGCAAAAATCCACACCGGTATGACCAAGCAACAGGTTGCCTTTACATTGGGTACGCCGATGATGCAAGACCCCTTTGGCAGTGACACTTGGTTTTACGTTTTCCGCCAGCAACCCGGGCATGGAGCGGTAAAACAGCAAACGCTGACACTGACCTTCAGCCAGGATGGCATTTTGACCAACGTGAAAAATCAACCGACGCTGAATTGATAGTGAAGCGGTGATCAGAGCACGCATAATAAGGCACAGAATGTGCCTTATTTTTTGGAACGCACCGTGCGCTGACGGCGCGATTCTTTAGGATCGGCAATCAACGGACGGTAGATCTCTACGCGATCGCCCTCGGTTACTGCGTCCGTCAAACGGGCCGACCGGCTAAAGATCCCGACTTTGTTAACCTGTAAATCGATATCGGTACGCAATGTCAGCAACCCGGAGGCAACAATAGCCTGCTCCACCGTTGCGCCCTCTTCCACCGTCACGGACCGCATATACTGACGTTCTGGCAGCGCATAAACCACATCGACACGGATTTCAGGCACGGTATACCTCTTTGGCGCGTAAGGTGAAGGCCTGCACCATATTACTTGCCAATTCTTTAAACACCTTGCCAAAGGCCAGTTCGATCAACGCATTGGTGAACTCAAAATCAAGATGCAGTTCCACTTTGCAAGCATCGGCGCTTAAAGGAATAAAGCGCCAATCGCCACTTAATTGGCGGAACGGACCATCAACCAACTGCATACTGATGCATTGGCTCTCGGTGAGCGTATTGCGCGTGGTAAAGGTTTTGCTGATCCCGGCTTTAGAAACATCGACAGAGGCCGTCATCTCTTCAGCGTTGGCAGCAATAATGCGGATCCCGGTACAGCCAGGCAGAAACTGGGGATAGGAGGCAACATCATTCACCAGCTGGTACATTTGCTGTGCGCTGTAGGGCACCAGTGCAGAGCGACTAATCTTGGGCATGGCTTTTTCCGTATTACTTCAAACGCGCGGAATAATAGCACCGATGGCCCGGATGGTAAAAATTCTGAGGCGACGATCGCATCCCTTCCTCAACGTGCGTTCACTGATGCGGCAGTGATGTCTTTCCCTTTAACATCCGGTATAATGACGACACTATGACAAAGAAAAAAACTTATAAACCCGGCTCCGCCACCATTGCGCAAAACAAGCGTGCTCGCCACGAATACTTCATTGAAGAAGAGTTCGAAGCGGGATTGGCGTTGCAAGGATGGGAAGTAAAATCACTACGTGCAGGTAAGGCCAACATCAGCGACAGCTATGTACTGTTGCACAGCGGTGAGGCTTTTCTGTTTGCTGCTACCTTTCAACCACTACTGGCCTCGTCAAGCCACGTGCTTTGTGACCCAACACGCACCCGTAAACTGTTACTGAACAAGCGTGAGTTGGATTCACTTTATGGACGGGTTAATCGTGAAGGTTACACCGTGGTCGCGCTTTCGCTGTATTGGAAGAACACCTGGTCAAAAGTGAAGATTGGTGTTGCCAAAGGTAAGAAAGAGCACGATAAGCGTTCGGATATCAAAGAGCGCGAGTGGCAAACAGACAAAGCACGCATCATGAAAAACGCCAACCGCTAACAGTGGATTAGGGCGTCACGGTTCTGTTATACTACTGAAGTACTTGGGGCTGATTCTGGATTCGACGGGATTGTGTAGCCTTAGGAGCATGCCGAGGGGCGGTTTGCCTCGTAAAAAGCCGCAAAAAAATAGTCGCAAACGACGAAAACTACGCTTTAGCAGCTTAATAACCTGCTCTGAGCCCTCTCTCCCTAGCCTCCGCTCTTAGGACGGGGATCAAGAGAGGTCAAACCCAAAAGAGATCGCGTGGATGCCCTGCCTGGGGTTGAAGCGTTAAATCCAATCAGGCTAGTTTGTTAGTGGCGTGTCTGTTCGCAGCTAACCGGCGAATGTAAAGACTAGACTAAGCATGTAGTGCCGACGGTGTAGTAATTTCGGACGCGGGTTCAACTCCCGCCAGCTCCACCACTTTTTAGTAAAATGACGTCTACTCAAGTCTATCAAGGCCGCATTCCACAAGGGGTTGCGGCCTTTTTCATGTCCAGTGAAGTCTACTGAGAATTGCTAGAAACCACTCCTTATGGCACCCTCCTATTATCCCTCATCGATGAGGGAGTAAAAACGAGGGAGCAAAAATGCAAAAGGTAGCAACAAAACTCACTGACACAGAGATCAAAAAAGCCAAACCCACAGAGAAAGAGTTCACGCTATAGCCAAGCGACATTATTTTGATAACAATTAGCTGTATTTTTTTGCCACATATCAGGGCATTGGCTGTAATCATTTTTAAGTCGGTTGGCTATATGGGATGGAGACGGCTTGTTCCTGCGTATCAAACCAAGCGGCAAAAAAATCTGGCATCTTGGCTATACGGTTCCTTTATAGCTAAACGATTTAATTTTGATCACATTATTTAAATGATCTATTCAATTGATTTTAGACGTAAAGTGATATCTACACGGGAAGAAGAAGGGTTGAGTATCCGGGAAACAGCGAAGCAATTTCGGATTGGCCCTGCCTCTGTATCGCGTTGGATTAATCAAATAGCGTCAAAAGCATCGACCACGCGTCAGCGAAAGAGCGATAAATCCGAGTTGATAGATGTTGAACCATATCCAGATGCTTACCAAAAAGAACGTGCAGAGCGTTTTGGCGTTTGTCAGAAGGCCATTTGGCAAGCTCTTAAAAAGCTGGGATTGACCTATAAAAAAACTCTACGTCATCCGAAAGCCGACGAAAGCGCCCGGCAAGCATTTCAACAAAAAATACAACAGTATGAAAAAGAAGGCAAACCTATTGTTTTTATTGATGAAAGTGGTTTTCCACACGATACCCCACGGACTCACGGCTATTCCCCAAAAGGTCAACGGTGTTTTGGCCTGAAGAACGGGGGAGCCAAGGGAAGAACAAATGTTATCGGCGCGTTATTAGGCACAACGCCGTTTGCTATCGGATTATTTGTACTAGCTCAGACCAGATCTGACAGTTACCGATTATTTATACAGGTGTCTGTCAGATTACATCTGATTCAGATTCTTTTCTGCCCAGATCCGTTTTCCATCGAGTAAAGTGGCCATCGGCGTACGCCCGCAGCCATTTTTCCCTGATGAGTTCGCTCATTATTGTAATGCCACAACCAGTTGTCCAGATCTACCTGCAGGCTTTCCAGGTCTCCATATAACTTCTTGCCGAACGTAACCTGATAAAAATCCTGCAAAATGGTTTTATGGAAGCGCTCGCAGATGCCGTTCGTCTGCGGAGACATCGCCTTCGTTTTCGTATGCTCGATATCGTTGATAGCCAGATAAAGCTGATAATCATGCTGCTCCACTTTACCACAGTACTCCGTACCCCTGTCGGTCAGTATTCTCAGCACCGGCAGTCCCTGAGCCTCGTAGAACGGGAGTACGCGATCATTGAGCAGGTCGGCGGCGGTGAGGGGTGTTTTATTCGTATACAGCTTGCAGTGCGCCACTTTCGAGTACGTATCCACGAACGTCTGCTGGTAGATACGGCCCATCCCCTTCAGATTGCCCACGTAGAAGGTGTCCTGCGAGCCCAGATACCCGGGATGTGCCGTCTCGATTTCACCGCAGGTCTCATCATCGTGCGCCTTCTTCTCCAGGGCTGCGATTTGAGCGTCGGTAAGGACAATGCCTTCTCTGGCGACCTTTTCCTCAAGCGCCTTCAGGCGTTTACGGAAGTTCTCCAGGTCGTGTCGTTGCCAGATGGAGCGCACGCCGCTGCCGGAGATAAGCCGGAGCTGGCAGTCAAACTGTGCCAACCTGTCGACATTCTTCTCGTACCCGCAGGAACTTCGCAAGGTAATCTACACGACGAACGCTATAGAATCACTGAACAGCGTGCTCCGGCATGCAATCAAGAAACGCAAGGTGTTCCCGACTGATGACTCGGTGAAGAAGGTCGTATGGCTGGCAATCCAGGCGGCATCACAGAAATGGACGATGCCCTTACAGGACTGGCGTATGGCAATGAGTCGCTTTATTATCGAGTTCGGTGACCGTCTTGACGGTCACTTCTGAGGAAAGGCATTTACACAAAATCTTAAACAGGCTCTAATAAAGCGCTGATAACATTTGTTCTTCCCTTGGCTCCCCCGTTCTTCAGGCCAAAACACCGTTGACCTTTTGGGGAATAGCCGTGAGTCCGTGGGGTATCGTGTGGAAAACCACTTTCATCAATAAAAACAATAGGTTTGCCTTCTTTTTCATACTGTTGTATTTTTTGTTGAAATGCTTGCCGGGCGCTTTCGTCGGCTTTCGGATGACGTAGAGTTTTTTTATAGGTCAATCCCAGCTTTTTAAGAGCTTGCCAAATGGCCTTCTGACAAACGCCAAAACGCTCTGCACGTTCTTTTTGGTAATCATCTGGATATGGTTCAACATCTTTTATCAACTCGGATTTATCGCTCTTTCGCTGACGCGTGGTCGATGCTTTTGACGCTATTTGATTAATCCAACGCGATACAGAGGCAGGGCCAATCCGAAATTGCTTCGCTGTTTCCCGGATACTCAACCCTTCTTCTTCCCGTGTAGATATCACTTTACGTCTAAAATCAATTGAATAGCTCATTTAAATAATGTGATCAAAATTAAGTCGTTTAGCTATATTCCGCCGCCATCAGCCGCCGGTACTCGTCGTAAGCGTAAAGATCTGTCATTCCACTGATATAATCTTGAATCAATCGCGCCCTATAATAGTATTCCCAAATCTCCTGTTCCTCACAAGACAGTGCCGAGAGTTGGAGCGTGGCTTCACGATAGGCCAGACAATGTTTGCTGGAAAGCTTGTGGTAGAGCCGGGTTTCTATGGGATAGTGCGGATGCGTATCGTCATTCACCATTTGGCTGAACGCGTCATAAGACATTTCCAGCAGCGGATGATAGATGTCCAATAGCCCCCCGATCACGCGATAGCCTTGCAGTTCCAGCTTTTCGACTTCTGCGTTATTAAACACATAGTTGCGCGCAACCTCTTTGAACACCCTCAACAGTTTAGCCTGTGCGCCCTTGTCTTCCAGCAGCGCCTCATCAAAAGCGCCAGCGTAAATCGCAGGCAAATTTTTGATAAAACGATGCGTCGCGTAAGGCACCAGCTTAGACACCGTATTGACGCGCAACTGCATAAAAAATTGATCGTCGGTGCTGCGCCAGCGGTGCCGTTTTCGATTTTCATAAGCCTGCTCTACGGTTTTGGCAAACAGATCCGAGGGATCGACCGTGCCCCAGGTTTGGCGTAGGTACAGATAAAGCTGTTCGGAGGTAAGGATCTCTTTTTCTACCGCATCCTCCAGATCGGCGACGCAGTAAGAGATGTCGTCCGCGGCTTCCATGATGTAGGTGAGCGGAAAGCGATGGTATTCTTCCAGCGACAATTCCTGGCGCAAATCGGTAACAAAATCCTGTTCAGAAAGGTAATAGCCCGGCTTTTTCATCAGATAGCGGTAGGTATCGGGCACCTCGCCGACCCAATACGCTGGCCGGGTATATTTGAGAATACAGCCGACCTGGCTGTAGGTGAGATTCAGTTTAAGCAGCGTATGCACCAAACGAATCGCTTGTGCATTGCCTTCGAAATGGCTGAGATCCTGTCGCACCTGACGCCGCAATGCATCATGCGCATCGCCTTTCAGCCGCAGGGCTTCAACCTGACAAGCATCATCACGCGACAATGCATCATCCTGAATATAAGCGGCATCCAACCGTTTTCTAAACCAGTTGTTGATAGCGGATTCACCAAAATGGCCAAAGGGCGGGTTGCCGATGTCATGCATCAAGCAGGCCATTTCTACCATGCTTTCAAAGGGCGTCTGCCACAGGGACAGGCCAAGGGCGTCCAGTTGGTTTTCGCCTTTTATTCGCACCAGAATATCTTTGGCGATGTAGCGACCGATCTGCTGCACTTCCATAGAGTGCGTCAGCCGCGAACGCACGGCGGCGTTACGCTCCAGCGGAAATACCTGCGTCTTCTGTTGTAAACGGCGGATCGCGGCAGAGTTGATGATACGCCCCCTATCACTTTCGAACAGGCGGACGATGTCATATTCGCTCTCCGCGGTGATAGGTTTGCTCAGAGGCCGCTGAACGCTGAATTTCTTTGAAAAATCGATATCGGACATCCCCTTCCCCCTTTACCGCCGCCAAAATCACGCCTAGGTTCCATTTCACCCCGTTAGCCATGATAGACTACACAACACAGACTATGGCTAACTATTCGAAATTTTGTGGGGAATCTTATGAAAGTCGGCATCATCGGGGCCATGGAACAAGAAGTGACGATCCTGCGCGATCGCATCGAAAACCTCAGTACCTTCACACGCGCCGGATGCGAAATCTACAGCGGGTGGCTGAACGGTGTCGAAGTGGCGCTGTTAAAATCCGGTATTGGCAAGGTTTCCGCGGCGATGGGCACCACGCTGCTGTTGGAACATGCTCGTTCTGACATCGTCATCAACACCGGTTCTGCGGGCGGTCTGGCACCGACCGTGAACGTCGGCGATATAGTGGTATCCAGTGAAGCGCGCTATCACGATGCCGATGTCACCGCCTTCGGTTATGAAGCGGGCCAGATGGCAGGTTGCCCGGCGGCGTTTCCCGCCGATACATCCCTTATTGCACTGGCCGAGCGCGCCATTGTGTCTCTGCAATTGAATGCGCTTCAGGGGCTGATTGTCAGTGGTGATGTGTTTATCAACGGTGCCGAACCGCTGGCTCGCATCTGTCGCACCTTCCCACAGGCCGTCGCGGTCGAAATGGAAGCCACGGCAATCGCTCACGTTTGCCATCAGTTCGGTGTGCCTTTCGTTGCAGTACGCGCCATTTCCGATGTGGCAGACAAAGCCTCTCACCTGAGTTTTGACGAGTTTCTGGCCGTGGCGGCCCAGCAATCATCACGCATGGTGAGCGCCATGTTGCAAGATCTCGCCGGAAAAGCCTGATGCGTGTTCGCGGGCTCTCTCTTCTAGCAATATAGCAAAGCGACTTAATTTTGATTACACCATATGGACTGAGAACAAAATCTCTGTATCGCAACCACTCTCTCTTTTTTTGCTTTTTGCTTGTGCCCATTTATGCTCAATGGGGTTAAGATCTGGCGAATATGTAGGCAAATACTCCACCATATACCCTGCATCGATGATGACTTGTTGAATATTATGTTTTTTGTGAAAAGTTGCATTGTCCATCACGATTACCCTGTTTTTAGGGAGTACTGGGATAAGGACTTGTGTGACCCAGGAATAGAAAACATCGCTGTTAATATTGATATCAAATAATCCGATAGCAAACAGCGTTGTGCCTAATAACGCGCCGATAACATTTGTTCTTCCCTTGGCTCCCCCGTTCTTCAGGCCAAAACACCGTTGACCTTTTGGGGAATAGCCGTGAGTCCGTGGGGTATCGTGTGGAAAACCACTTTCATCAATAAAAACAATAGGTTTGCCTTCTTTTTCATACTGTTGTATTTTTTGTTGAAATGCTTGCCGGGCGCTTTCGTCGGCTTTCGGATGAGGTAGAGTTTTTTTTATAGGTCAATCCCAGCTTTTTAAGAGCTTGCCAAATGGCCTTCTGACAAACGCCAAAACGCTCTGCACGTTCTTTTTGGTAAGCATCTGGATATGGTTCAACATCTTTCATCAACTCGGATTTATCGCTCTTTCGCTGACGCGTGGTCGATGCTTTTGACGCTATTTGATTAATTGTACTAGCTCAGACCTGAGCTGACAGTTACCGATTATTTATACAGGTGTCTGTCAGATTACATCTGGTTCAGATTCTTTTCTGCCCAGCTCCGTTTTCCATCGAGTAAAGTGGCCATCGGCGTACGCCCGCAGCACATTTTTCCCTGATGAGTTCGCTCATTATTGTAATGCCACAACCAGTTGTCCAGATCTACCTGCAGGCTTTCCAGGTCTCCATATAACTTCTTGCCGAACGTAACCTGATAAAAATCCTGCAAAATGGTTTTATGGAAGCGCTCGCAGGTGCCGTTCGTCTGCGGAGACATCGCCTTCGTTTTCGTATGCTCGATATCGTTGATAGCCAGATAAAGCTGATAATCATGCTGCTCCACTTTACCACAGTACTCCGTACCCCTGTCGGTCAGTATTCTCAGCACCGGCAGTCCCTGAGCCTCGTAGAACGGGAGTACGCGATCATTGAGCAGGTCGGCGGCGGTGAGCGGTGTTTTATTCGTATACAGCTTGCAGTGTGCCACTTTCGAGTACGTATCCACGAACGTCTGCTGGTAGATACGGCCCACCCCCTTCAGATTGCCCACGTAGAAGGTGTCCTGCGAGCCCAGATACCCGGGATGTGCCGTCTCGATTTCACCGCAGGCCTCATCATCGTGCGCCTTCTTCTCCAGGGCTGCGATTTGAGCGTCGGTAAGGACAATGCCTTCTCTGGCGACCTTTTCCTCAAGCGCCTTCAGGCGTTTACGGAAGTTCTCCAGGTCGTGTCGTTGCCAGATGGAGCGCACGCCGCTGCCGGAGATATAGATAAACAACTTAATTTTGATTACATTATTTAAATGAGCTATTCAATTGATTTTAGACGTAAAGTGATATCTACACGGGAAGAAGAAGGGTTGAGTATCCGGGAAACAGCGAAGCAATTTCGGATTGGCCCTGCCTCTGTATCGCGTTGGATTAATCAAATAGCGTCAAAAGCATCGACCACGCGTCAGCGAAAGAGCGATAAATCCGAGTTGATGAAAGATGTTGAACCATATCCAGATGCTTACCAAAAAGAACGTGCAGAGCGTTTTGGCGTTTGTCAGAAGGCCATTTGGCAAGCTCTTAAAAAGCTGGGATTGACCTATAAAAAAAACTCTACCTCATCCGAAAGCCGACGAAAGCGCCCGGCAAGCATTTCAACAAAAAATACAACAGTATGAAAAAGAAGGCAAACCTATTGTTTTTATTGATGAAAGTGGTTTTCCACACGATACCCCACGGACTCACGGCTATTCCCCAAAAGGTCAACGGTGTTTTGGGCTGAAGAACGGGGGAGCCAAGGGAAGAACAAATGTTATCGGCGCGTTATTAGGCACAACGCTGTTTGCTATCGGATTATTTGATATCAATATTAACAGCGATGTTTTCTATTCCTGGGTCACACAAGTCCTTATTCCAGTACTCCCTAAAAACAGGGTAATCGTGATGGACAATGCAACTTTTCACAAAAAACATAATATTCAACAAGTCATCATCGATGCAGGGTATTTGCCTACATATTCGCCAGATCTTAACCCCATTGAGCATAAATGGGCACAAGCAAAAAGCAAAAAAAGAGAGAGTGGTTGCGATACAGAGATTTTGTTCTCAGTCCATATGGTATAATCAAAATTAAGTCGCTTGGCTATATATGAAAAAACAATATCAAGAGAAAAAGTCTAGCGCATTTATAAAGCAACCCCCCCGCGCCAGCGACGCAGGGGGGTTGATAAAAATGAGAGATAACTTGTTACGAAGTTATACCATAAGGTAGCGTTATTACCTATGGCATTGTCGATTTTTGGGATTATTGTCGCGTGTTATTCTTCATCAAACCCGGCTTCGAATAACTCAACCACCGCAGCCAGTGCGGCGGCCTCATCTGCGCCGCTGGCTTCCGCCTCAACGCAGCTTTCGTTACGCAGCATCACTTCGGCATCAAAGCTTTGCACCAGTTCAAACAGTTTCATCGCCGGACGAGCGTGCATGCCTAGCTTATTCTTGACGATGACGGTGTGTGTGTGACGGTCATTATTTACGTTTTTCCAGCGTGCGGTGGCGGGACTGTACGTTTTTTCCGCGCGAGCGAAAATAGTCTGCCAGTTGCTCAGCCACATAGACGGAACGGTGTTTGCCGCCGGTACAGCCAATGGCTACCGTCAGGTAGCTGCGGTTGTTGGTTTCCAGCATTGGCAGCCACAGTTCCAGATAGCTGCGCGTCTGGTAAATAAAATTGTGCACTTCCGTATGGCGGTCGAGGAACGCGGCAACCGGCTTGTCCAGCCCGGTCATCGGACGCAATTTCGGGTCCCAGTGGGGGTTAGGCAGGAAGCGCACATCAAACACGTAATCCGCATCGATGGGAATGCCGTGCTTGTAACCAAAGGATTCGAACACCATGGTCAGCTCACGCTCGCGTTTGCCCAACAGCCGAGTACGCAGCATTTCCGCCAGTTCATGCACTGACATTTCAGAGGTATCGATGATCAGATCGGCACGAGAACGCAACGGCTCCAGCAGGTCGTTCTCTTCATCGATGGAGCTTTCCAGCGAAAGATTTTTGCTGGAAAGGGGGTGCAAACGACGCGTGTCGCTGTAACGGCGAATCAGCGTATTACGATCGGCATCCAGAAACAGCAGCTGCGGCGCAAAACTGGGCGGCAGCTGATCCATGGCGTGCTCGAAGATTTCCGGCGATTCTGGCATGTTGCGCACGTCTATACTGACCGCTGCCGAGATATCACGTTGTGCCAGCGTGTTTGCCAGTTCCGGCAGCAACACCACGGGCAGGTTGTCCACGCAATAAAAGCCCATATCCTCTAGGGCGCGCAGGGCCACAGATTTTCCTGAACCTGAGCGACCACTGACAATCATCAGCACCATCCGACGACTCCCCTCCGGCTATAGCCTTCTTTTGTTACACCCTGACCGAGTGATTCATCTGTATGGCGCACATCGTAGCGCGAATGTCTGAATGTCGCTCGCTTTCTACCGGGGATTAATCCCCTTCAATCATAATTTGGTAAAGCCCTTCGTCACTCTGTGCTGCCCGTAAACGCCGACACACACTTTTGTCAGCCAGAAGTTTGGCGACAAGCGACAGCGTATGTAGATGGGTTTTACATTGTTCTGCGGGAACCAGCAAGGCAAAAAGCAAGTCTACGCCTTGATTATCAATAGCATCAAAAGATATTGGCTGTTCAAGCTGGATAAAGACCCCGGTGGCGCCCAAGGCGTTATCATCATCGAGTTTTCCGTGGGGGATTGCGATACCGCCGCCAATACCGGTACTGCCCATTCTCTCGCGCGTCAGCAATGCCTCGAAGATCAGCGGAGTCGGAAGGTTTAGCTGTCTGGCTGCCAACTCGCTGATGATTTCCAACGCCCGTTTCTTGCTTTGGCAATGAACGGTGCTGCGGGTACACTCTTGGCGTAATACCGCGCTGAGTTGCAAAATGGGATCGTTATTCATGGTGTGTTCACTTAACGGCCCGCTCATCTCTTTACGCCCCTGACGTTGTGCCAGATGCGTATTCCCTGCGCCCTGAGGCGGAGATGACGATCAGTGCTGTTTGAGTTTTTCCTTGTGTTTATTTAACTGACGCGCCAGTTTGTCGATCAACAGATCGATGGTGGCATACATGTCTTCAGATTCGGATGTGGCATGCAGCTCACCGCCATTAACGAACAGAGTAGCATCGGCAATTTGCTCCACTTTCTCCACCTTGAGCACCACGTTGATCTGGTTGATGCGATCAAAGTATTGCTCCAGCTTGGCAAATTTTGTGTTAACGAACTCGCGTAATGCGGGTGTGATCTCGATGTGGTGTCCGGTGATATTCAGCTGCATAGCGTCTTCCTTCTCTGTGGAAATCAAACCAACTGCTTACGCTGGTTTGACGGCGGGATGGATAAAGACTCTCGGTACTTTGCGACGGTACGCCGCGCGACAATGATCCCCTGATCGGAGAGCAGCGTTGTCAGCTTGCTATCGCTCAAGGGCTTGGCGGGGTTTTCCGCCGCGATCAATTTCTTCACCAGCGCCCGAATAGCGGTGGATGATGTCTCACCGCCGCTGTCGGTATTTACATGGCTGGAGAAGAAATATTTTAGTTCGAAAATGCCACGTGGGCTGTGAAGAAATTTCTGTGTTGTGACGCGTGAGATGGTGGATTCATGCATATCCACAGCCTGAGCGATATCCGCCAGCACCATGGGTTTCATAAACTCTTCACCTTTCTCAAAGAAATCCTGCTGTTGTTCCACAATGCAGCGCGTGACCTTAAGCAGCGTGTCGTTGCGGCTCTCCAGACTTTTTATCAGCCAGCGCGCCTCTTGCAGGTGGCTGCGGATAAACTGGCTGTCACTGTCGTTACGCGCGCTGTGGCCAAGTGCGGCATACTGCTGGTTGACTTGCAGGCGCGGCACGCTGTCGGTGTTGAGTTCCACCACCCAGCGGTCTTGATGCTTGCGCACCAGCACGTCGGGGATCACATACTCCGACTCGCCGGTATTGATCGATTGGCCCGGACGCGGGTCGAGTGACTGAATCAGTGCCAGCGCCTCTTTCAGCGCATCCTCTTTAATACGGCTGGCGCGGATCAGCGTGCGAAAATCATGGTTGGCCAGCAAATCGAGGTATTCATTGACGATAAGCTTGGCTTCCGCCAGCCACGGGGTTTCGGGGGCAAACTGAGACAGCTGGATTTGCAGGCAATCGCGCAAATCACGCGCTGCCACGCCGACCGGGTCAAAACGTTGCACACGTTTTAACACCGCTTCTACTTCCTCAATCGTCACGTCATCGTCGCCGATGCTCTCGAGAATGTCTTCCAACGGAACGGTCAGATAGCCGGTGGTGTCCACCGCATCGACAATCGACGTAGCAATAGCCGCATCGATGTCGGAAAACGGCGTCAACTCTACCTGCCACATCAGGTAATCCTGCAAGGTTTGCGTAGTTTCACCCTGATAGACAGGCAGCTCTTCGTCGCGGTAATCGGTGCCGGTGCCCGAAGGCGTGCCTGCAGAGTAGATTTCATCCCAAGTGGCGTCCAGCGGCAGCTCTTCCGGCATATCTTTTTGCTCAAGGGCGTCGCGCGTATCCAGTGATTCGCTGTCGCTCGTTTCCTGAGCATCGATTTCATCGTGGCTATCGGTTTGTTCAAGCAACGGGTTGCTTTCCAGCGCTTGCTGGATCTCTTGCTGGAGTTCAAGCGTAGACAACTGAAGCAGATGGATCGCCTGCTGAAGTTGTGGCGTCATGGCCAGTTGTTGACTTAGCCTGAGTTGCAAACCTTGCTTCATAACTCGTGTCACTTTCCCTTAATATGGAACGCCCATTGCAAACGTTACAGTATCAAAGTCGGAAGCCTTCGCCCAGATAGACGCGTTTCACCTGCTCATCCTCCAGGATTTCGCTGGGTGAACCGTGGGAAATAAGCTGCCCCTGACTGACGATATAGGCGCGTTCGCACACATCCAACGTTTCACGCACGTTGTGATCGGTAATCAGCACGCCCAAGCCGCTGTCGCGCAGGTGCTCAATGATTTTTTTTATGTCGAGCACTGAAATCGGATCGACACCGGCAAAGGGTTCATCCAGCAAAATAAATTTGGGATTGGCCGCCAGTGCGCGAGCGATCTCTACGCGACGACGTTCGCCGCCAGACAAGGATTGTCCCAGACTATCGCGTAAATGAATAATATGGAATTCTTCCATTAACTCATTGGCGCGATCGTTCTGCTGCTCCGGCGTCAGGTCTTTGCGAATCTGCAAGACTGCCATCAGGTTGTCATAGACGCTCAAACGGCGAAAGATCGAGGCTTCCTGCGGCAAATAGCCGATGCCGCGGCGCGCGCGTTCGTGCAAAGGCAACAAGCTTATCTCTTCATCATCAATCACTATCTGCCCTGAATCGCGCTGGACAATGCCGACAACCATATAAAATGTCGTGGTTTTTCCTGCACCATTCGGCCCGAGCAACCCGACGATTTCACCGGAGTTGACCGTTAAACTTACGTTTTCGACCACGCGACGTCCCTTGTAGGCCTTCGCCAGGTTTTCTGCGATTAATGTTGCCATAGGTTATTCAGTTGCCTGTGGTTGCTGCTTGTCTTTTTGAGACGAGGGAGCGGCGGCCTTGCCGTTCTTTTCCTGTAGCTGCGAGGGCACCAGCACAGTGGTTACTCGCCCGCCTTTATCACCCACCGCCTCCATCTGTTGCTGTTTCACTAGATAGGTGATGCAATCGCCTTTCACGTTGCTATCCAGTTGTTCCAGATACGCGTTACCCGTCAGCGTGATCTTATCCTGCGCCAGTTCATAGCGCACTTTCTGTGCGCGGCCTTTCACCTGCTTGCCATTGTCTTGCATCTGGTAGAAGGTGACCGGATTACCAAAGGCTTCAATCACTTCCTGGCCCTGTGATCCTTGTGGGCGCGTGACCACGACTTTATCGGCCTTCACATCAATGGTGCCTTGTTTGACCGTAACATTGCCGGTAAACGTGACGGTATTGCCCTGCATGTCCAATGACTGCTGCGCGGAATCAATGTGAATCGGCTGACTGGTGTCTCCTGTCACAGCAAGGGTAGGCAGGCTTGCTGCTAACAGGGCGCTGGCAATGGCCGCATGACGCCAGGCATTATTGGTGTTGAATTTCATAAGAGGTTTTTACCTTTTCAATCAATTCGGCAGTTTTGTTACGCAAATTACCGCGCATTTTCATCCCATTCGAGAGAAAACTGGCTCCGTACAGTGTCACCTCATCATCGGAGGCGATGTCCTGTGTCATTAGGTTAACTTGCGCATTATCGGTTTTTATCTGCCGTAATTGTGAGTCATTGGTCAGACTGTTGACTTCCACATGCCCGTATAAGAACAACATTTTATCTTTGGTCAGCTTGGCGTGGTCAGCTTGCACCGAGCAGGTGGCGATACCCTGTTCGTTAAACAGCGTAGCGACAGGCGCGGTAAACCAAGTGAGCTGTTCCGCGTTAAAATACTCTACTCTCTGCGCCGCGAGTCGATAGTTCAGGCCACCCTGCGGGTTAAACACGCGTGTGGTGGTTTCATCGCTGGTGTAGGTCGGCACCGCATTATCCTGGGTTTTCGTTTGTGGCGCGCTGTCCTGATCCGTCAGGTTCCAGCCAATCAGAATCAATACAATTAGCGCCAATAGCGCGGTTAGCCAACGCTTCGTCTTATTCATAATAAAAACGTACTCATGGTCATCGCAAACTTATGCCGTGGCAAACTCATGTCGTAACAAACTCATGTCGTAACAAACTTGTACCCCGACAAGCGGGCGGCGATAGCCCCCTTGCCGTGACGATATCTTCATATCGATAGCCCCCTTGCCGTGACGATATCTTCATATCGATAGCCCTTTGGCGTCGTCCAGCTTACCCTGTGCCAGCAGGATAAGGTCGCACAGTTCGCGTACCGCACCGCGCCCACCAGCAATTTTGGTCACGTAGTCTGCCTTGGGCAGCAGCAAAGGGTGTGCATCTGCCACGGCGACGCTAAAGCCTATCTGTGCCATCACCGGCCAGTCAATCAAATCGTCACCAATATAGGCAACCTGATCGGCGTTAAGCGACAGTGTATCTAACAGTTCACGGAAGGCCAAAACCTTATCTGACTGTCCCAGATAAAGATGGGTGATACCCAGCGTGCGGCAGCGGTCTTCCACCAGTGGCGCAGAGCGCCCGGTGATGATGGCGACCTCAATGCCGGACGTTAGCAGACAGCGAATACCATAACCATCGCGTACGTTAAACGCCTTCAGTTCTTCCCCTTGATTGCCCATGTAGATAAGGCCGTCGGAGAGCACGCCGTCAACATCGCAAATCAGCAATTTTATGGCTTGCGCCTTTTCCAATACTCGATCCGCGACGGGGCCGTAGCAGGTGGCGGTTTGCGCTTGGGGGTTATTCATAAACACATATCCTTGATGTCACCCTTCTTTCTTTAGGGAGCGCCAGAAAGACGATCCCGTTGACTATCACACCACGCCAGCGCGCAGCATATCATGCATATGGACGATACCGACCAGTCGATTGGATTGTGCCACCAGCAGCGACGTAATATGGCGTGACTGCATCAGATTCAGCGCATCCACCGCCAACGTATTGGGGGTGACCCGAATGCCGCCTGCGGTCATCAGATCGGCGATATGCGCATCATTGAGGTTGATCTGCATATCGAAGATGCGGCGCAGGTCACCGTCGGTGAAGATGCCTTCGATCATCATGTCCGGCGTGCAAATCACGGTCATACCGAAACTCTTGCGGGTGATCTCCACCAGCGCATCACGCAACGACGCGTCTCGGGTAACGTGGGGGATCTCGTCTCCGGTATGCATGATATCCGCAACACGCAGCAAAAGTTTGCGGCCCAGTGCGCCGCCAGGGTGAGAAAGGGCAAAATCTTCTGCGGTGAAACCCCGCGCCTGTAACAAGGCAACGGCAAGCGCATCGCCCATCACCAGTGTGGCCGTGGTGCTAGAAGTGGGAGCGAGCCCCAACGGACAGGCTTCCTGTGGCACATGGACACAGAGATGAATATCAGCGGCTTTACCCATGGTGCTTTCCGGGTTGCTGGTGATGCAAATCAGAAATACGCCCAGACGTTTGAGCATCGGGATCAGTGCCAGAATTTCATTGGACTCACCCGAGTTGGATATGGCGATCACGATATCTTGTGCGGTGATCATGCCGAGGTCACCGTGGCTGGCCTCGCCGGGATGGACAAAAAACGAGGGGGTGCCGGTGCTGGCAAAGGTCGCCGCCATCTTGCACCCGATGTGCCCGGATTTCCCCATTCCCATTACCACCACTTTGCCCTGGCAATGGAACATGGTGCGACAAGCGCGGGTGAAGTTGTCATCGATATACTGGTCCAGATGGGCCAACCCGTCGCGTTCGATGGCGAGCACATGTCGGCCTGCCTGTTGAAAATCGAAATCGGGCTGTTGTTCAACGTTGGACATAACGGTTAATCCTGACTATTTGAGTTTTCCAAGAAAACGGGTCGTGCGCCGCTAATACAGCAAAAACAGCGTCGCAAGGTAAGCAATAAACATACACAGTAACAGCGCGCCAGCACCTTGTCCGATAGAGCGCTTTTTGCGCAGACAGAGCAGCGTCAGCAGCAGGCTCGCTCCCAGCATCACGCCGTAATCGCGTTGAAATGCCAGTGGGTTCACCGCGCCGGGTGACAGCAGTGCCGGAACACCAAGCACGATAACCAGATTGAAGACGTTCGACCCAATCAGGTTACCCAGCGCGATATCATCCTCTTTTTTCAGCGTGCCGACGATGGCGGTAGCCAGTTCCGGCAGGGTGGTGCCAATCGCCAGCAGTGTCAGCCCGATGGTCAACTCATCAAAGGCGAAATGACGTGCAATCACCGTTGCATTGTCAATCACGATACGCGCCGCCATCGGCAGAATAATCAATCCCAGCAGCAACCAGAGGACGGCAACCGTCTGGTTACCGTCAGCCTGTGCCTGCGGCAGCTCCGCCAATTGTTCGCGTGTCAGGCTGTCACTGCCGTTCTGTTGCGCCTGACGCACCATGCGCAGCATTAGCACGATCCAGGCACCCGCCGCCGCGAGCAGCATGACGCCATCAAGCCGACTGAGATAGCCATTGTAAAGCACACCGCCGCTGAACAGCGTGATCAAGCGTGATCAACAGCATGGGGAGCAGCTCACGCCGCAGCAGATCGGAGCGAAAGGTTAAGGGGCGAATCAGGGCAGCACTGCCGAGGATTAGCATGATATTGGCGATATTCGAACCCAACACGTTACCGACCGCCATGTCCATTTGCTGGTTCAGACCCGCTGTTACCGACACCGCCAATTCTGGCAGTGACGTGCCGATGCCAACAATCATCACGCCGATAATCAAAGGAGAAACGCCCCACACACGGGCAAGAACGGCTGCGCCATAAACCAAACGGTCAGCACCATAAACCAAGAGAAACAGGCCAATAACCAGCAGAACTATCGCAAAAAGCATGCAGCGTCCTTTCTTTATTCGGGTATAATCACCGGCTCATAAGGCAATGAAGCGGTGCGCGAACGAATGTCGAGCAAAAATTGCGTTGCATCGTAGATGGGGTAATTTTGACTGTCTGGGCAGAAAAAGTAAAACCTATGGCAGCCAGAACCCGCCCTTTTCGGTAAGAATTGTCGGTAATATTTTGTAAAACTCGGGCCTTGCCTGAAACCTGCCGTTAAGCTTGATAGGAAATGCAACGGTTGTTGCACGTCATGGACGTATAACAGCGACGATCGTCAAGGGGAGTGAGTGAAGGAAAAGATCGCATGAACCAAGATGCTACTCATCTGGTTGAAATTCGTGGGCTCAATTTTTCGCGTGGCGAGAGGCCCATTTTCACCGATGTTTCGTTAACCGTACCCAAAGGGAAAGTCACCGCTATCATGGGGCCCTCCGGTATCGGTAAAACCACATTGTTGCGCCTGATTGGCGGTCAGCTTCAACCGGACAGCGGCGAGATCTGGTTTGACGGAGAGAATATTCCAACGCTCTCCCGTTCCCGATTGTATGACGTGCGTAAGAAGATGAGTATGTTGTTCCAATCTGGCGCGTTGTTCACCGATCTTACGGTGTTTGAGAACGTGGCCTGGCCACTGAGGGAACACTCCCAACTGCCCGAAACGCTGTTACGCAGCATGGTGCTGATGAAACTGGAAGCTGTCGGGTTACGCGGTGCGGCTAATCTGATGCCTTCAGAGCTTTCTGGAGGGATGGCTCGCCGTGCCGCACTGGCCCGTGCCATCGCGCTTGATCCACAGATGATCATGTTCGACGAACCCTTTGTCGGTCAGGATCCGATCACCATGGGCGTGTTGGTTAAGCTTATCGATGAACTGAACCATGCGCTGGGTATCACCTGCGTTGTGGTCTCCCATGACGTGCCGGAAGTGCTGAGCATCGCGGATTATGCCTACATCGTGGCGGATCAGCATATCGTTGCGCACGGCTCGGTGGAGGCGCTGCGTGCGAATACCGATCCTCGGGTACGGCAATTTATTGACGGCATTGCCGATGGTCCCGTGCCGTTTTGCTTTCCTGCTGGTGACTACAAAACCAGCCTGTTAGGCTCAGGGAGTTAATCAATTCATGCTACGAGAAGCATTGGCGTCGTTGGGACGTCAGGGAATCCGGTCCTGTGCTACCTTTGGTCGTGCCGGGTTCATGTTGTTTAATGCGCTGGTGGGCCGTCCCGAACTGCGCAAGCAAGGCCCGCTGTTGCTCAAGCAACTGCACAGCGTTGGGGTTCAGTCACTGTTGATCATCCTAGTGTCTGGCCTCTTTATCGGTATGGTGTTGGGGCTGCAAGGGTATATCGTGCTGACCACCTACAGCGCCGAGGCCAGTTTGGGCATGATGGTGGCGCTCTCTTTGCTGCGCGAACTGGGGCCGGTGGTCACCGCGCTGTTGTTTGCTGGCCGCGCTGGCTCGGCCCTGACGGCGGAAATTGGCCTGATGAAAGCCACTGAACAGCTCTCCAGTATGGAGATGATGGCGGTAGACCCGCTGCGGCGCGTGGTGGCCCCCCGTTTCTGGGCGGGACTTATCAGCATGCCGATGTTGACGATCATCTTCGTGGCGGTCGGCATCTGGGGCGGCGCGTTGGTTGGGGTGAGTTGGAAGGGCATCGATGATGGCTTCTTTTGGTCAGCGATGCAGGGCGCCGTCGAGTGGCGCAAGGATCTGCTGAACTGTGTGATCAAAAGTGTGGTATTTGCGATTACCGTGACCTGGATTGCGTTGTTCAACGGCTATGATGCGATCCCGACCTCTGAGGGGATCAGCCGGGCGACGACGCGCACGGTAGTGCATTCGTCATTGGCGGTATTGGGATTGGATTTTGTGCTGACAGCACTGATGTTTGGGAACTGAGTCGATGCAAACAAAGCGAAGTGAAATCTGGGTTGGCGTATTCCTGTTGATCGCCTTGGGCGCCATTATTTTTCTCTGTTTGAAAGTCGCCGACGTGAAGTCTATCGGCAGCGAACAAACCTACCGGTTGTATGCCACGTTTGACAATATCGGCGGCCTGAAAGCGCGTTCTCCGATAAAAATCGGTGGCGTGGTGATTGGTCGCGTTTCTGATATTTTGTTGGATACCAAAACCTATTTGCCGCGCGTTGCCATGGATATCCAACGCCGGTACGACCATATTCCTGACACCAGTTCGCTGGCGATCCGCACCTCCGGGCTGTTGGGCGAACAGTATCTGGCGCTGAATATCGGCTTCGAAGATGAAGAAATGGGCACCAAGATCCTCGCCGATGGCGGTGTGATTCAGGACACCAAATCTGCCATGGTGCTGGAAGACTTAATCGGACAATTCCTCTATAAGAGCGGGGGAGATAGCGCCGACAATACGGGAAAAACGGAATCTGTGCCGCAAAACGAACCGGCATTGACGCCAGTGCCGTCTGCTCCTGCGCCGGGTGCAGCACAATAATCAAGAGGACATCTGCATGTTAAAACGTTTACTGATGGTGGCACTGCTGGTCGTGGCACCTCTCGCCAGCGCGGCGGATCAAACCAATCCTTATCGTTTGATGAACGATGCGGTGGAGAAGACCTTTACGCGTCTGAAAACGGAACAACCACGCATCAAGCAGGATCCGAACTACTTGCGTCAAATCGTGCAAGAAGAGCTGCTGCCGTATGTTCAGATTCGCTATGCAGGGGCGCTGGTGCTGGGCCGCTACTACAAAGAAGCGACGCCGGCGCAGCGTGATGCCTATTTCAAGGCGTTCGAAGCCTATTTAGCGCAAGCCTACGGTCAGGCGCTGGCGCTGTATCATGGACAGAACTACCAGATTGCGCCGGAACAGCCGCTGGGCAGCGCTGATATCATTCCTATCCGTGTGACCATTATCGATAACGGTGGACGCCCACCGGTGCGTTTGGATTTTCAATGGCGTAAAAACAGCCAGACCGGTAACTGGCAGGCTTACGACATGATTGCTGAAGGGGTGAGCATGATCACCACCAAGCAAAACGAATGGGCAGCTATTTTGCGTCAACAGGGTGTTGATGGGTTAACCAAGCAGCTGGAAGCTTCCGCTCGTCAGCCGATTACGCTGGAGCAGAAGAATGGCTGAGGCACTGCGCTGGACGTCGCAAGACTCGACGCTGGCGTTGTCCAGCGATTTGGATCGCGATTCCCTGCTGCCGCTTTGGCAGCAGCGTGAGACCTTATTGAAGGGCAAGCAGGCGCTGGATATCGCCGCGCTGGAGCGAGTGGATTCCGCCGGGTTGGCGCTGTTGGTGCATCTCTATCAACAGCAGACCCGTTCAACGCCATCCTTCATGATTTCTGGTGCCAGTGAGCGGGTAAAAACGCTGATTGCGCTGTATAACCTCAACGATATTATCCCTGTCGTTTGATTTTTTTCTTTATAGATAAGCGACTTAATTTTGATTACACCATATGGACTGAGAACAAAATCTCTGTATCACAACCACTCTCTCTTTTTTTGCTTTTTGCTTGTGCCCATTTATGCTCAATTGGGTTAAGATCTGGCGAATATAGCCAACCGACTTAAAAATGATTACAGCCAATGCCCTGATATGTGGCAAAAAAATACAGCTAATTGTTATCAAAATAATGTCGCTTGGCTATATGTAGGCAAATACTCCAGCATCTACCCTGCATCGATGATGACTTGTTGAATATTATGTTTTTTGTGAAAAGTTGCATTGTCCATCACGATTACCCTGTTTTTAGGGAGTACTGGGATAAGGACTTGTGTGACCCAGGAATAGAAAACATCGCTGTTAATATTGATATCAAATAATCCGATAGCAAACAGCGTTGTGCCTAATAACGCGCCGATAACATTTGTTCTTCCCTTGGCTCCCCCGTTCTTCAGGCCAAAACACCGTTGACCTTTTGGGGAATAGCCGTGAGTCCGTGGGGTATCGTGTGGAAAACCACTTTCATCAATAAAAACAATAGGTTTTCCTTTTTTCATACTGTTGTATTTTTTGTTGAAATGCTTGCCGGGCGCTTTCGTCGGCTTTCGGATGACATAGAGTTTTTTTTATAGGTCAATCCCAGCTTTTTAAGAGCTTGCCAAATGGCCTTCTGACAAACGCCAAAACGCTCTGCACGTTCTTTTTGGTAAGCATCTGGATATGGTTCAACATCTTTTATTAACTCGGATTTATCGATCTTTCGCTGACGCGTGGTCGATGCTTTTGACGCTATTTGATTAATCCAACGCGATACAGAGGCAGGGCCAATCCGAAATTGCTTCGCTGTTTCTTGTATACTCAACCCTTCTTCTTCCCGTGTAGATATCACTTTACGTCTAAAATCAATTGAATAGCTCATTTAAATGATGTAATCAAAATTAAGTCGTTTAGCTATACCTTTCCCGCGTATAATAGATGAAAACAGCCCTCTTAGCTTACGCCAAGAGGGATTTCTTTGTTTAAGAAAACGGCGTATTCATCTAAGATACACGGCTGATAATCCTCCCCCTGAATACAGAATTGAGAGCGATGGAAAATAACGAGATCGAAGAGGTGCTGATGAAGGCACTCGCACTGCAAGAAGTCCACGTAACGGGCGATGGCAGCCACTTTCAGGTTGTCGCCGTGGGGGATATTTTTGCTGGTATGCGTCGTGTCAAACAGCAGCAGACCGTATACGCGCCCTTAATGGAGTACATTGCGGATAACCGCATTCATGCGCTTTCCATCAAGGCCTATACACCGGAAGAATGGCAGCGCGATCGCAAGCTGAGCGGCTTTTAAGCGAGAGCAGTGCGCCCTGGAATACTTTTAGCAAGCTGAGAACCTTTAACTATGGACAAATTTCGTGTGCAGGGTCCTACCCGGCTCACTGGTGAAGTCACTATCTCCGGGGCGAAAAATGCCGCCCTGCCTATCCTGTTCGCGGCCCTGTTGGCGGAAGCGCCAGTAGAAATCCAAAATGTTCCCAAGCTGCGTGATATCGATACCACAATGAAGCTGCTTAGCCAGTTAGGTGCTCACGTGACGCGCAACGGTTCGGTGCATGTGGATGCCCGCGACGTTAACGTATTTTGCGCGCCTTACGATCTGGTGAAAACCATGCGCGCTTCTATCTGGGCGTTGGGGCCGCTGGTCGCGCGTTTCGGTCAGGGGCAAGTTTCACTGCCTGGCGGCTGCGCGATTGGCGCACGTCCGGTCGATCTGCACATTACCGGATTGGGGCAGTTGGGTGCCAAGATCGTGCTGGAAGAGGGATATGTCAAAGCCACGGTTGACGGGCGTTTACAGGGCGCGCATCTCGTCATGGATAAAGTCAGCGTTGGTGCAACTGTCACCATCATGACGGCGGCAACGCTGGCGGAAGGCACCACCATTATCGAAAACGCCGCGCGTGAGCCGGAAATTGTTGATACGGCGGGCTTCCTGAACGCAATGGGTGCCAAAATCACTGACGCCGGCAGCGACAAGATCGTTATCGAAGGCGTCGAGCGTCTGGGTGGCGGAGTTTACCGCGTGCTGCCGGATCGTATCGAAACCGGTACGTTCCTAGTGGCCGCTGCGGTCTCTCGTGGCAGCATTGTGTGCCGCAACACGCGTCCGGATACGCTGGATGCCGTGCTGGCAAAATTGCGTGATGCAGGCGCAGATATAGAAGTGGGTGAGGACTGGATCAGCCTAGATATGCATGGCAAACGCCCGAAAGCGGTTACCGTGCGTACCTCTCCGCATCCCGGCTTCCCGACCGATATGCAAGCGCAGTTTAGCCTGCTGAATCTGCTGGCAGAAGGCAGCGGTGTTATCACCGAAACCATCTTTGAAAACCGCTTTATGCACGTACCGGAACTGATTCGTATGGGCGCGCAGGCAGAGATTGAGAGTAACACCGTGATCTGCCACGGCGTTGATACGCTTTCTGGCGCTCAGGTGATGGCGACCGATCTGCGTGCATCAGCCAGTCTGGTGCTGGCGGGGTGTATCGCGGAAGGTACAACCCTCGTTGATCGTATCTATCACATCGATCGCGGCTACGAACGCATTGAAGATAAACTGCGTGGGCTGGGTGCGAACATCGAACGTGTGAGTGGCAACGACGCGTAATCCCGTTTCAGTATGAGCAGCCGCAGTGCTGCTCATACTGGTAACGTTAGCTCTCAGGAAACTCCTGAATCGTCACCGACAGCGTCATTTCCTGGTTGCCACGGCGAATGGCTACTGGAACGGCGGTAGCGGGGCGAATTTCAGCCACCTGATCCATGGTTTCGATAACTGAGACGGCGGGCTTGCCGTTCATGGTTAGCAACACGTCACCTTTTTTCATGCCGCCTTTATCCGCCGGACCACCGGGTTCGACATTCATCACGATCACGCCTTGCAACCGTTTATTGCCGTTCAGCGTGCTATTGGGTGACAACCCTTCCGCCTGCGCGCCGTTAATGCCGATATAGCCGCGAATCACACGACCATCACGAATCAGTTTTCCCATCACCTTGGTCGCCAGCGCTACCGGAATGGCGAAGCCAATGCCCTCCGGCGTTTCTCCGTCGCTGCCTTTATCAAAGGTCAGTGTATTGATGCCGACCAGTTCGCCCAGCGTGTTGACCAACGCACCGCCAGAGTTACCGTGGTTGATGGAGGCATCGGTTTGTAAGAAATTTTGACGCCCGCCAAAGCTGGAACCGGAGCCGTCCATCAAACTCAACCCCACGCGGCCGGTGGCGCTGATAATGCCCTGGGTAACGGTTTGCCCCAGGTTGTAAGGGTTGCCGATAGCCAGCACCACATTACCGATGTGCGCCGTGCGTTTTTCGTTGATGGTGATAACGGGTAGGTTGGCGGCTTCCACTTTCACCACCGCCAGATCGGTCAGCTTGTCGGTGCCAATCACGCTGGCCTCATAGACGCGGCCATCCTGTAACGAGATAACCAACTGCGCGATATTGTTTATCACGTGATTATTGGTCAGCACGTAGCCCTTTTCACTCATGATCACGCCAGATCCGAGCAGGCGAATATTCAGTTCCCCGTTGTTCTCGCTGCTTGATTCTCGGCTATAGACGTTAACCACCGCAGGCGCTGCGCGGCGAACGGCCTGATTGTAGCTAAGCGGCACATCCTCACTCTGGATACTGGGTGAGCGGGAAAACAGTGTGGTATTTGACCGTAGCAACGGCATGATCGCGAGCAGAATTCCCGCTACGATCGCGCCAATAATGGCGGAGCGAAAGAGTTTTGCGAGCATAAAACGTACAAAGAAGTGGATAGGTAAGCGGAGGATAACATGAGTTTATCCGGACACGGCATGTACCGTGTTCGATTTTATAGTATTGATACAATATATTGTATTAGCGTAGCAGCAGGTAAATCGTTTCTTCGCCACGCACCACGTTCAGCGCCAGCACGCTGGGTTTGCTTTCCAGAATTTTGCGCAGTTGGGTGATGTTTTCTACCCGTTCACGGTTAACGCCGACAATGATATCGCCTTTCTGCAAGCCCACCAGTGCTGCCGGTGTGTCTTTGGTGACGTCTTCGATTTGTACCCCTTTGCTGCCATCCTTCGCTTGGCCATTGGCAAGCGATGCGCCCTGCAAGGCCGGAGACAGGTTCTCGGCGCTGGTGGCGGCAGAGGTGTTATTATCGAGAACCACGGAGAGTTCCAGCGGTTTTCCTTCACGCAGCAGGCCAATTTTCACCGTTTTACCGGGCGCGGTGGTGCCGATTTTGGCACGCAGTTCAGCAAAGCTGTTGATCGGTTTGCCGTCCAGTGATGTCAGCACATCACCGGCCTTGATACCCGCCTTGGCGGCCGCGGATTTTGGCAATACCTCGCTGACGAAGGCACCACGTTGCGCTTCCACCTTGAAGGCTTTCGCCATGTCGGCGGTCATTTCGCTTCCTTTGATGCCTAACAGGCCGCGTTTCACTTCACCGAACTCGATAAGTTGCTGCGCCAGGTTTTGCGCCATGTTGCTGGGAATGGCAAACCCGATACCGATGTTACCGCCGCCCGGTGCCAGGATCGCGGTGTTGATCCCAATCAGCTTACCGTTGAGGTTAACCAGCGCGCCGCCGGAGTTACCACGGTTAATAGAGGCATCGGTCTGGATAAAGTTTTCTAACCCTTCCAGATTCAGGCCGCTGCGACCCAGCGCGGAGATAATACCCGAGGTGGCCGTTTGGCCCAGACCGAACGGGTTACCCACGGCGACGGCGAAATCTCCGACGCGCAGTTGGTCAGAGTCCGCCATTTTAACTTCTTGCAAATTCTTGGCATCATTCAGTTGCAGCAGAGCGATATCGCTTTGCTCATCGCGACCCAGCAGTTTGGCATCATATTCCCGACCATCATTCAACTGCACGCGAATTTTATCGGCGTTGTTGATAACATGGTTATTGGTGAGTACATACCCTTTGGCCGCATCGATAATCACGCCTGAACCGAGTCCTTCAAACGGGCGGCTGTTCTGCTTGCCTGAGGGGGCATTCGGGCCAAAGAAAAATTTAAACTCTTCCGGTACGCGTTGGCGCTGCGTTTGTGTGCCTTCCACATGCACGCTGACCACCGCAGGCAACACCTTTTCCAACATCGGTGCCAGACTGGGTAACTGTTGACCTTCCACCACGGCGGGCAGGGCGGCTTGTGCGGCAGGAAGCGATGACAATGCCAGGCTCATGCTTACTACCAGTGCGCTGAATAATAATGATTTTTTCTTCATTTGACGTTATCTCTCACAACCTGCGAACCATCGACAGAATGTCGATTATGAATAAAATGATGATATATAAACTTAAACGGCTGGTGAAGAGTCGACCAGCGAATAACGTGTAAAGTTCACTGTTCTTTCGTCAAGGGAATGTAACTATCGTCAAATTGTGCAGGGAAGGGAGCGTGGTGATGTAGGCTGCGTGAAGGATCTTGTCCTTCACGCAGTAGGGCGCAAAATGCCTATTTGCGCAGCGGGCGCTCACCGCGCAGCAGTCCGGACGCGCCGTCTGAATAATCGCGCGGCGGCATGCCCACCGGTGCCTGATCGTTGTCTGCTTCCGCCTCGGTTAAGCGGTAGCGAAACGGGTTATCCTGCATCGGCAAATCTGGCAGCAGGTTGCTAGAGCTTTTTGCCATATGCTGGTACAGCTGACGGTAATCTTTTGCCATGTTGTCCAACAACTCGGCGCTGTGTGCAAAATGGCCCACCAACTCCTGACGGTAGGTCTCCAGTTCGGTTTTGCTCTTTTCCAACTCGCTTTGCAGCGCTTGTTGTTGCCGCAGTTTAGAGTTGCCAAAGCGCATGGCGACAGCACCGATGATGATGCCGACAACTAATCCTATTAGCGCATACTCCCAAGTCATAAAGACACCTCTTTCGACTTTCGACATCGTTGTCCCGTAGGTTTTTTTCACTTCATAATAGCCACTATAACCGCTAACGCCGCCCGAGTGGAGTCCCGAAACGCGACGCTGTAAGGTAATTGGGATCTATTTCAGGTGATATCATGAAAAAATGCGACGATCGCGGAGCGAATCGCCGTTAACGGGCGATAAAACACGACTAACTTTTTTTTCGGAAAATGACGGATGAAGGGAGAACCCGAGATGATACAACCGACAACGCTGCCGCTTGCTGGGCCACTGGCGCACTATCAGCAGGCAGTGGCGACGGGCAAGTATCAGCCTGATGAGGTACAACTGCAAACGGTAACCGCGCTGCATGACATTTATCAGGCCTTGCAAGCGCGCGAAACATCGCAGACGACTCCCGCATCCGATGGCCGTTTTACCCGCTGGCGGCACTGGCTGGGGCTGGTGGATAAACCGTCGGTGGTACCGGTGCAGGGACTTTATATGTGGGGCGGGGTTGGGCGCGGCAAAACTTGGCTGATGGATCTGTTTTTCCAGAGCCTACCCACAGGGCGTAAGCTGCAGTTGCATTTCCATCGCTTTATGCTGCGCGTGCACGAAGAACTGAACCAGCTACAGGGGCAACCGAACCCGCTAGAGCAGGTGGCCGATGGGTTCAAGGCGCAGGCTGATGTACTCTGTTTTGATGAGTTTTTCGTTACGGATATCACCGATGCCATGCTGCTGGCGAAACTGTTACGTGCGTTGTTCGCCCGTGGCGTCACATTGGTGGCCACATCCAACATTCCTCCGGATAACCTCTATCGCAACGGCCTGCAACGCAGTCGTTTTTTGCCAGCTATCGATCTGATCAAGCAGTATTGCGAGGTGCGCAATGTTGATGCCGGTATCGATTATCGCCTGCGCACGCTAACGCAGGCGCATCTCTATCTAACGCCGCTGTCGCAGGAAACCGATGCTGAGATGCGTCAGATGTTCTCGCGCTTGTCTGGCCGGGCATTCTCTACGCCAGGACCAGTGCTGGAGATCAACCATCGACTGATGCCGACGCTCAGTGCGGGCGATGGGGTACTGGCCATCGATTTTGCCACTCTGTGTCTCGATGCGCGCAGCCAGAATGACTATATTGCGCTATCGCGCCTCTACCACACGGTACTGCTGCACAATGTGACGGTGATGGGGAGCAAAGAGGAGAATGCGGCGCGCCGCTTTCTGGCATTGGTGGATGAGTTTTATGAGCGGCGGGTCAAACTGGCGATCGCGGCACAAACCTCGATGTTCGCGCTGTATCAAGGCGAGCACCTGAAATTCGAATACCATCGCAGCCTGTCGCGGTTGCAAGAGATGCAAAGTGAAGAATATTTGAGTCAGCCGCACCTTGCCTGAGCGGACAACGGGGAATTTATTGTGCTTTGGTGGAAAAGAGGTCGATCTTTGTTATCGACTTCTCTATAATCTTGCGACCCCCCCCACGTTACAACAACGTTTTTTCCCGAAACGTTAATCGCGCCGGCATGGCTATTCGAAGGGGTAGGTTTGCTGGACTAGATGCCGTGTGAACCTCGACACTTTATTTCTGAATTTATTGAAGCGGTTGGGTGTTCACCAACGTGTAACTTAAATTGGGTAAGCTTTTAATGAAAACTTTTACAGCTAAACCAGAAACCGTCAAACGCGACTGGTATGTTGTTGACGCGACAGGTAAAACTCTGGGCCGCCTAGCTACTGAACTGGCTCGACGTCTGCGCGGTAAGCATAAAGCGGAATACACCCCGTACGTCGATACTGGTGATTACATCATCGTTCTGAACGCTGACAAAGTTGCTGTAACCGGCAACAAGCGTAACGACAAGATTTACTATCACCACACCGGCCACATCGGTGGTATCAAGCAAGCGACCTTTGAAGAGATGATTGCCCGCCGTCCTGAGCGTGTGATTGAAATCGCGGTTAAAGGCATGCTGCCGAAGGGCCCGCTGGGTCGTGCTATGTACCGTAAACTGAAAGTTTACGCAGGTAACGAGCACAACCACGCGGCACAGCAACCGCAAGTTCTGGACATTTAATCGGGATTATAGGCAATGGCTGAAAATCAATACTACGGCACTGGTCGCCGCAAAAGCTCCGCGGCTCGCGTGTTCATCAAACCGGGCAACGGCAATATCGTTATCAACCAGCGCAGCCCGGAACAGTACTTCGGTCGCGAAACTGCCCGCATGGTAGTTCGTCAACCGCTGGAACTGGTCGACATGGTTGGCAAACTGGATCTGTACATCACCGTTAAAGGTGGTGGTATTTCCAGTCAAGCTGGTGCCATTCGTCATGGTATCACCCGTGCGCTAATGGAGTACGATGAGTCTCTGCGTTCTGAACTGCGTGAAGCGGGCTTCGTTACCCGTGACGCACGTGAAGTTGAACGTAAGAAAGTCGGTCTGCGTAAAGCACGTCGCCGTCCTCAGTACTCCAAACGTTAATTTCTGGCGTTTATCGCTGCAAATCAACGCAAAAAACCCGGTGCTTGCATCGGTTTTTTTGTCTTGCATTCGTCTCATCGGGCTAATTCTGCCCGCATTTCATCTCTTCAGATAAAAAATAATCCTGCTTTTCTGAGGGTTAGTAATGAAATTGCACTTCTTTCACCACAGAACGCACAAAATCTGGTAAACTACTTGCCGATTTTGTGCCTGTATGCCAGCCGGCAATTTTCCCGAATGTTGATGCCGCCAGACGTTTTTCTTGTGGACAATCACGTACAGTGATTCTTGGCTATGCAGGATAGCGCCGTTTAGTTATTTAGTCGTATTTCTCGATAAACTTGGAGGTTTTCATGGCTGTCGCTGCCAACAAACGTTCGGTGATGACGCTGTTTTCTGGTCAGTCCGACATTTTTAGCCATCAGGTTCGCATTGTCTTGGCGGAAAAGGGCGTGAGTGTCGAGATTGAGCTGGTGGATATGGATAACCTGCCACAGGATCTTATTGACCTCAATCCCTATGGCTCCGTGCCGACGTTGGTCGATCGCGAACTGACGCTGTATGAATCTCGTATCATCATGGAGTACCTAGATGAGCGTTTCCCTCATCCTCCGTTGATGCCTGTTTACCCGGTGGCGCGCGGTACCAGCCGCCTGATGATGCACCGCATTGAATCCGATTGGTATTCTCTCTTGAAAAAAATCATGCAGGGGAATGCACAAGAAGCGGATGCGGCGCGTAAACAACTGCGTGAAGAGTTGTTGGCCGTTGCACCTGTGTTCAATGAAGCGTCTTATTTCATGAGTGAAGAGTTCAGCTTGCTCGATTGCTATCTGGCACCGCTGCTGTGGCGTTTGTCGTTGCTGGGCATCGAATTGACGGGCGCAGGGGCGAAAGAGCTGAAAGGTTATATGACGCGCGTCTTCGAGCGTGATGTTTTCTTGGCATCCCTGACCGAAGCAGAGCGTGAAATCCGTTTGCACACCCGAGGTTAAACCTGTATGGCGTTGTCTCAACTGTCTCCGCGCCGTCCGTATCTGTTGCGGGCTTTTTATGATTGGCTGCTTGATAATCAATTAACGCCGCATCTGGTGGTTGATGTATCGCTGCCGGGCGTAATGGTGCCAATGGAATTCGCCCGTGATGGGAAGATAGTACTGAATATCGCACCGCGTGCGGTAGGTGGCCTAGAGTTGGCTGATGACAGCGTGCGTTTTAACGCCCGCTTTGGGGGCGTACCGCGTCAGGTTTATGTCCCGATGGCCGCTGTGCTGGCTATTTACGCCCGTGAAAACGGCGCTGGCACCATGTTTGAGCCTGAGCCCGCCTATGAGCTGGATAACCTTACGGATGTGCAGGGTGAGGCATTGACGCCGGGTGTGGTGATGTCGGTTGTGGATAACGAGCAACAAGACAACGTGACGGAAACTAACCCGCCTGATGATGATCCACCACCGGCGCCGCGCGGTGGGCGACCATCGTTACGTGTGGTGAAATAATCACATTCACAGAAAAGGGGCAACCGTCTGTATGCCCTTAATGAGATGGTCACCACCACCCTGTGAGCATAGGTATCTACACATCATAAAGGGTTAAAAACCACCATAGCTAAGTGGGCAAGTTCTTCCGGGGTATAGTCTGCTAATAACATCAAGGTATTTAGCAGGATGGATAGTCCGGCAAGCAGCGCTGGGGCGCTTTCTTTACGCCCTCGTTTTTGTTGTCGTCCGGATAATCGGCAAATTAACTGACGGGCTGCCGCATTGTCGTCTCCTTCAGCGCGTTGCAGCCGCCATACCAGCACACATGCCATGCTAGCTATCAATAACCTGCGTAGCAGTGCACCAGCACTGCGCTGAAGCCATTTTTCTACATCATGACCGGCACCTTTCAGCAGCTTAAAAAAGGATTCAATACCCCAGCGCCAGTAATATAGCCAAGCGACTTAATTTTGATTACACCATATGGACTGAGAACAAAATCTCTGTATCGCAACCACTCTCTCTTTTTTTTGCTTTTTGCTTGTGCCCATTTATGCTCAATGGGGTTAAGATCTGGCGAATATGTAGGCAAATACTCCACCATATACCCTGCATCGATGATGACTTGTTGAATATTATGTTTTTTGTGAAAAGTTGCATTGTCCATCACGATTACCCTGTTTTTAGGGAGTACTGGGATAAGGACTTGTGTGACCCAGGAATAGAAAACATCGCTGTTAATATTGATATCAAATAATCCGATAGCAAACAGCGTTGTGCCTAATAACGTGCCGATAACATTTGTTCTTCCTTTGGCTCCCCAGTTCTTCAGGCCAAAACACCGTTGACCTTTTGGGGAATAGCCGTGAGTCCGTGGGGTATCGTGTGGAAAATCACTTTCATCAATAAAAACAATAGTTTTGCCTTCTTTTTCATACTGTTGTATTTTTTGTTGAAATGCTTGCCGGGCGCTTTCGTCGGCTTTCGGATGACGTAGAGTTTTTTATAGGTCAATCCCAGCTTTTTAAGAGCTTGCCAAATGGCCTTCTGACAAACGCCAAAACGCTCTGCACGTTCTTTTTGGTAAGCATCTGGATATGGTTCAACATCTTTTATCCACTCGGATTTATCGATCTTTCGCTGACGCGTGGTTGATGCTTTTGACGCTATTTGATTGATCCAACGCGATACAGAGGCAGGGCCAATCCGAAATTGCTTCGCTGTTTCTCGGATACTCAACCCTTCTTCTTCCCGTGTAGATATCACTTTACGTCTAAAATCAATTGAATAGCTCATTTAAATAATGTAATCAAAATTAAGTCGTTTATCTATACCAGCGATCGACTTCTGCGCTGGTGATCTCGTTGCTAACGTTTGTGAGTAGCGTCCAGCCTCCGATAAATTTACCGTGAGTATCGGTAAGGCGAACCACAACTAATCTGAGTGTCAGAGCTACGCCTGGCTGAACTTTCACTCTCCGTCCGGTGTTCTTATCTGTATTAGTCGCGACTAGATCTGACACTGGACCTTGAAAGGTTGAGAGTTACCGGTTTTGATATGGGTGTCTAATCCTTAAACAAAACGCGAGGTAACTCTCATGCTTCATACTAACAATCCCATTATCAAACACAAAGCCGGCCTGCTCAATCTCGCCGAAGAACTCGGTAACGTATCAAAAGCCTGCAAGAGCATGGGCGTGTCACGCGATACATTTTACCGTTATCAGGAACTGGCTGCTGAAGGCGCCATTGATGCGCTGGTTAACCAGAACCGCCGGGTTCCGAACCTGAAGAACCGCGCCGACGAAGCCACTGAACACGCGCTTGTTGATTATGCTATTGAGTTCCCGCCCCATGGGCAGCACCGGACCTGTAATGAGCTGCGTAAAAAAGGCGTGTTTATCTCCGGCAGCGGCGTGCGCTCCATCTGGCAACGACACGACCTGGAGAACTTCCGTAAACGCCTGAAGGCGCTTGAGGAAAAGGTCGCCAGAGAAGGCATTGTCCTTACCGATGCTCAAATCGCAGCCCTGGAGAAGAAGGCGCACGATGATGAGGCCTGCGGTGAAATCGAGACGGCACATCCCGGGTATCTGGGCTCGCAGGACACCTTCTACGTGGGCAATCTGAAGGGGGTGGGCCGTATCTACCAGCAGACGTTCGTGGATACGTACTCGAAAATGGCGCACTGCAAGCTGTATACGAATAAAACACCGCTCACCGCCGCCGACCTGCTCAATGATCGCGTACTCCCGTTCTACGAGGCTCAGGGACTGCCGGTGCTGAGAATACTGACCGACAGGGGTACGGAGTACTGTGGTAAAGTGGAGCAGCATGATTATCAGCTTTATCTGGCTATCAACGATATCGAGCATACGAAAACGAAGGCGACGTCTCCGCAGACGAACGGCATCTGCGAGCGCTTCCATAAAACCATTTTGCAGGATTTTTATCAGGTTACGTTCGGCAAGAAGTTATATGGAGACCTGGAAAGCCTGCAGGTAGATCTGGACAACTGGTTGTGGCATTACAATAATGAGCGAACTCATCAGGGAAAAATGTGCTGCGGGCGTACGCCGATGGCCACTTTACTCGATGGAAAACGGATCTGGGCAGAAAAGAATCTGAACCAGATGTAATCTGACAGACACCTGTATAAATAATCGGTAACTGTCAGATCAGGTCTGAGCTAGTACATCTTATCTTTCCGCTTCGGTTTTGCTGTTCGCGTTATGATCACGGATGTTTCCCCGATCTCCATATTGGCTTTTTTCCCTTTTCAGCCAACCTGTCCGTTTGCGATAAATGGCAGATCGTCTGCAATTTCACCAATTTTACGGGTGTCACCGCCCCACTCGGCTCGATGCCCTTCCTTTCCCCGGATAAGCCAACATATTCCCTGGGAGCTTAATGTGCGCATATGCCCGATAGAGTCACCTTCACGGTCAATGAGATGAACTAACTTCTTCCCGGTATCAAGAGACTCAACGCGGGCGATATCAGCCGTCAAAGCATCCATATGATTCAGACTCTCAGACAAGCCCTCGGTTAGCGTTGAACGACGACCCGCCCTATCGGTTAAAGTTTGAGACAGGGGCGCTATTGGTAAACCATTTGCAGCATCAAGCAGTAGGCGGGTTTGTAGTTCATAACCGACGTCGCCACCATGCGTCATTTTCAAACGTTCTTCTTTCCCATTGTGGGTACGAAACTGTAAATGAGACCAGTCGTGAACGACGGGAGCGTATGGATGCGGGCTAAGTGCAACCTGCCGGAGAGCCAGCGAAATAATCGGTTCATTGAGCTGACTGAAGCTAATACGTTCATTATTAAAAAAACGCCAACCGGCCTGAGTAGTGGCGAATGTTGTTTTCTGCGCGCAGGCAAGGTCTTTAACGGCTGACGCCAATGGTGCTGGGGGAGTCATGTGTTGCTTAACCAGACGCTGATAACGCCGGTTAAGGCGGGCATCAATCCCGCCGATGGATAAGTTGAGATCATGCAGCAACGTAATAGCAGATATTGCAAAAGATGTGGGCTTTGTTGAATAATAGTGAGTCATGCTGTTTTGCCAAGCCAGTTTTGGTAGAAAATGCTTGTCACCTCAGGTTTACAGTTTTCTTATGAGGCCTAACTGCATGATTTTGCGTTGCGAGGATCTGTCGTTTCACCGGGGGTGCAGCGTAAAATATGTTTATTCAACAAAGCCAAAGATGTGTAGATACCTATGCCCTGTGAGCGGTACGCTATAGCTAAACGACTTAATTTTGATTGCATTATTTAAATGAGCTATTCAATTGATTTTAGAGGTAAAGTGATATCTACACGGGAAGAAGAAGGGTTGAGTATCCGAGAAACAGCGAAGCAATTTCGGATTGGCCCTGCCTCTGTATCGCGTTGGATTAATCAAATAGCGTCAAAAGCATCGACCACGCGTCAGCGAAAGAGCGATAAATCCGAGTGGATAAAAGATGTTGAACCATATCCAGATGCTTACCAAAAAGAACGTGCAGAGCGTTTTGGCGTTTGTCAGAAGGCCATTTGGCAAGCTCTTAAAAAGCTGGGATTGACCTATAAAAAAAACTCTACACCATCCGAAAGCCGACGAAAGCGCCCGGCAAGCATTTCAACAAAAAATACAACAGTATGAAAAAAAGGTAAACCTATTGTTTTTATTGATGAAAGTGGTTTTCCACACGATACCCCACGAACTCACGGCTATTCCCCAAAAGGTCAACGGTGTTTTGGGCTGAAGAACGGGGGAGCCAAGGGAAGAACAAATGTTATCGGCGCGTTATTAGGCACAACGCTGTTTGCTATCGGATTATTTGATATCAATATTAACAGCGATGTTTTCTATTCCTGGGTCACACAAGTCCTTATCCCAGTACTCCCTAAAAACAGGGTAATCGTGATGGAGAATGCAACTTTTCACAAAAAACATAATATTCAACAAGTCATCATCGATGCAGGGTATATGGAGGAGTATTTGCCTACATATTCGCCAGATCTTAACCCCATTGAGCATAAATGGGCACAAGCAAAAAGCAAAAAAAGAGAGAGTGGTTGCGATACAGAGATTTTGTTCTCAGTCCATATGGTGTAATCAAAATTAAGTCGCTTGGCTATAACAGGGTGTTTTTCTTTCTGAAGGGGATCATCATGCAAAACGTTACACTTATTGGTATCGATCTCGGTAAACATTCCTTCCACGTTCACTGTCAGAACGAAAAAGGTCATGCGCTGCTGCGTAAAAAGTTTTCCCGCACTCAGCTGATTCATTTTTTTGCATCCTGCAAGTCGGCGAGCGTGGTGATGGAGTCCTGCGGTGGTGCACACTTCATGACTCGCCGAGTCGCTGATTTAGGCCGTGAGGCAAAGTTGATTTTCCCACAGTTCGTTCGCCCTTTTGTTATAGCTAAACGACTTAATTTTGATTGCATTATTTAAATGAGCTATTCAATTGATTTTAGAGGTAAAGTGATATCTACACGGGAAGAAGAAGGGTTGAGTATCCGAGAAACAGCGAAGCAATTTCGGATTGGCCCTGCCTCTGTATCGCGTTGGATTAATCAAATAGCGTCAAAAGCATCGACCACGCGTCAGCGAAAGAGCGATAAATCCGAGTGGATAAAAGATGTTGAACCATATCCAGATGCTTACCAAAAAGAACGTGCAGAGCGTTTTGGCGTTTGTCAGAAGGCCATTTGGCAAGCTCTTAAAAAGCTGGGATTGACCTATAAAAAAACGCTACGTCATCCGAAAGCCGACGGAAGCGCCCGGTAAGCATTTCAACAAAAAATACAACAGTATGAAAAAGAAGGTAAACCCATTGTTTTTATTGATGAAAGTGCTTTTCCACACGATACCCCACAGACTCACGGCTATTCCCCAAAAGGTCAACGGTGTTTTGGCCTGAAGAACGGGGGAGCCAAGGGAAGAACAAATGTTATCGGCGCGTTATTAGGCACAACGCTGTTTGCTATCGGATTATTTGATATCAATATTAACAGCGATGTTTTCTATTCCTGGGTCACACAAGTCCTTATCCCAGTACTCCCTAAAAACAGGGTAATCGTGATGGACAATGCAACTTTTCACAAAAAACATAATATTCAACAAGTCATCATCGATGCAGGGTATATGGTGGAGTATTTGCCTACATATTCGCCAGATCTTAACCCCATTGAGCATAAATGGGCACAAGCAAAAAGCAAAAAAAGAGAGAGTGGTTGCGATACAGAGATTTTGTTCTCAGTCCATATGGTGTAATCAAAATTAAGTCGCTTGGCTATAAGAGTAACAAGAACGATTTTGTTGATGCAGAAGCTATCTGCGAAGCAGCTTCCCGGCCCTCCATGCGCTTTGTAAAACCCCGCACGGAAGACCAGCAGGCAATGGCTGCCCTACATCGGGTCCGTGGCTCGCTGATACGGCAACGCGTTAAAACCACCAACCAGATGCACGCTTTTTTACTGGAGTTCGGTGTCAGTCTGCCTCGCGGTATTGCCGTGATACGGCCTCTGGCCGCGGTGCTGGAAGAAAATGTCTTCCCACCTTATCTGGCAAGGGTTCTGAGCAGACTTCACAGCCAGTATATTTACCTCAACGGGGAAATTGATGAAATCGATAAGGAACTGAAAACCCACCTTGCGGAGGATGAAACTGCCCAACGTCTGCTGACCATTCCCGGCGTCGGGCCGATAACAGCGAGCCTGTTAGCCACACCCCTGGGGGATGGTAAAAACCATGCCAGCAGCCGTGATTTTGCGGCTTCGACAGGGCTGGTTCCCCGCCAGTACAGCACGGGTGGGAAGACGACACTGATGGGCATCAGCAAGCGGGGTGACAAGAATCTGCGACGGCGGCTGGTGCAATGTGCGCGGGTGTTTATGCAGCGGCTGGAACACAACCCAGGGCGTCTGGCAGAGTGGGTTACAAAGCAGCTTGTCAGCCATCACTCGAATGTGGTGGCGTGTGCGCTGGCGAACAAACTTGCGTGGATAGCCTGGGCGGTGACAGTCCATCAGGCGGCGTTCAGCAAATAAAAGAGCCACCGAAAAAAATCGCTGGCTCAGTGAGTTAACAGATTACTTTCTGGTTTTGCGACGACAGATAATTGATGACATGAACGGCATATCGGCCTGCTGATGAACCTGACATAAAAAATGGCTCTATGAAGCCGAGGGCTTCTTAAGGTTCTGCAGGTGCGGAACTCATCGTGGCGCGGGCATTAATGCCCACCAGACGCCGAATAGATTTACGCAAGCCCATCATAAATCAAAATCTGTGTTGCAAAAACGGGGTGACCATAGATTTTTGTGTACGTAATAAATGGGAAAGGAGAACTATATGAGCACCTCATCTATCATTATGGCTGCACCAACCATTACTGAAATTCGTTTTGCTAATAATCGCTATCAGGCAGAAACCCAACTTAATGGTTGGGAAGGCTATTGGGTTGCAGGAAATCGGTCTTGCTCTCAAGTTAAATCGTTTGTCAATGGGCTTTTTCATCCTCGTCATGGCTTGAAAGAAGGAGAGCTGGTAAGTTTGACCTATCGTCTTGATAATGGAGACGATATTGATTTTCGGTGGTATGCCAAAAGTAATACCAGCCTCGATGAGATGAACTTCGTTGTGTCTATCGATGGCATGAGCGGTTGGCAACCTGAGGCTGGGGCAATAGGCGCACAGTTTTATGAATGCACTACTCTGAGTCAATGCCGATTTTATCCAATAAAAATAGATCGCTAATTTTTATTCTGCAGCCACCTCTTCCGAGGTGCTTTGTTTAATAATAGAGAATTGTGCTTTTTTTCCATACTCATTTTGGCGAAAAATGCTTGTACACCCTAAGTGTACTGTTTTATTACGTGGCCTAACCACATGATTTTACGTTACTATGATCAACAGTTGCGCTGGAGAGGCAGCATAAAATCTGTTTATTCAACAAAACCACAATAAACATCAAGATGCACGGCAAGGCTACGCTCCGGCGTGGCCTTTTTAATTTTCCCTTTCAATAACACACAGCGCCCACTTAGCGGGGCATAGGTATAGCCAACCGACTTAAAAATGATTACAACAGATACCCTGATATGCGGCAAAAAAGCATAGCTGGCTATTATCAAAATAATGTCGGTTGGCTATATCTACACATCTTTTGCAATATCTGCTATTACGTTGCTGCATGATCTCAACTTAGCGGGATTGATGCCCGCCTTAACCGGCGTTATCAGCGTCTGGTTAAGCAACACATGACTCCCCCAGCACCATTGGCGTCAGCCGTTAAAGACCTTGCCTGCGCGCAGAAAACAACATTCGCCACTACTCAGGCCGTTTGGCGTTTTTTTAATAATGAACGTATTAGCTTCAGTCAGCTCAATGAACCGATTATTTCGCTGGCTCTCCGGCAGGTTGCACTTAGCCCGCATCCATACGCTCCCGTCGTTCACGACTGGTCTCATTTACAGTTTCGTACCCACAATGGGAAAGAAGAACGTTTGAAAATGACGCATGGTGGCGACGTCGGTTATGAACTACAAACCCGCCTACTGCTTGATGCTGCAAATGGTTTACCAATAGCGCCCCTGTCTCAAACTCTAACCGATAGGGCGGGTTGTCGTTCAACGCTAACCGAGGGCTTGTCTGAGAGTCTGACTCATATGGATGCTTTGACGGCTGATATCGCCCGCGTTGAGTCTCTTGATACCGGGAAGAAGTTAGTTCATCTCATTGACCGTGAAGGTGACTCTATCGGGCATATGCGCACATTAAGCTCCCTGGAAATATGTTGGCTTATCCGGGGAAAGGAAGGGCATCGGGCCGAGTGGGGCGGTGACACCCGTAAAATTGGTGAAATTGCAGACGATCTGCCATTTATCGCAAACGGACAGGTTGGCTGGAAAGGGAAAAAAGCCAATATGGAGATCGGGGAAACATCCGTGATCATATAGCCAAACGACTTAAAAATGATTACAGCCAATGCCCTGATATGTGGCAAAAAATACAGCTAATTGTTATCAAAATAATGTCGCTTGGCTATAACGTGAACAGCAAAAGCGAAGCGGAAAGACAAGAACACCGGACGGCGAGTGAAAGTTCAGCCAGACGTAGCTCTGACACTCAGATTAGTTGTGGTTCGCCTTACCGATACTCACGGTAAATTTATCGGACGCTGGACGCTGCTCACAAACGTTAGCAACGAGCTCACCAGCGCGGAAGTCGCTCGCTGGTATTACTGGCGCTGGGGTATTGAATCCTTTTTTAAGCTGCTGAAAGGTGTCGGTCATGATGTAGAAAAATGCCTTCAGCGCAGTGCTGGTGCCCTGCTACGCAGGTTATTGATAGCTAGCATGGCATGTGTGCTGGTATGGCGGCTGCAACGCGCTGAAGGAGACGACAATGCGGCAGCCCGTCAGTTAATTTGCCGATTATCCGGACGACAACAAAAACGAGGGCGTAAAGAAAGCGCCCCAGCGCTGCTTGCCGGACTATCCATCCTGCTAAATACCTTGACGTTATTAGCAGACTATACCCCGGAAGAACTTGCCCACTTAGCTATGGTGGTTTTTAACCCTTTATGATGTGTAGATACCTATGCTTATCGTCCAGGGATCAGCAGGCAGGAACCATGCGTCTGACGGCTCTCCAGTGCACAATGCGCCTTTTGCGCTTCCGACAGCCCGAAGATCTGATTGGCAGAAACATCTACCTTGATAGCGCCGCTGGCAATCAGCGAAAACAGCTCGCTGCTCGCTTTATCCAGTTCGGCCCGGTTGGTCACATAGCCAAACAGCGACGGACGCGTCACGTAAAGCGACCCTTTCTGATTCAGAATGCCTAGGTTCACGCCGGTCACCGTGCCGGAAGTGTTACCGAAGCTCACCATCAAACCGCGACGTTGCAGGCTGTCGAGCGAGGCTTCCCAGGTGTCTTTACCCACCGAGTCGTACACCACGGTCACCTTCTGCCCATCGGTTAATTCCAATACCCGCTGCGCGATGTTCTCACTGCGATAGTTGATGGTCGCCCAAGCACCTGCCTGGCGCGCCAGCGCCGCCTTGTCATCTGACCCGACCGTACCAATAAGTTTCGCACCCAGCGCCTTGGCCCACTGGCAGGCGATCAGGCCAACGCCACCGGCGGCCGCGTAGAACAGGAATGTCTCACCGGATTTGATCTCATAGGTTTCACGCAGCAGGTAGTATACCGTCAGCCCTTTCAGGAACGATGCCGCACCCTGCTCAAAGCTGATGGCCTCTGGCAGATGCGCTACGCGATCCGCCACCACGTTGTGCACCACACTGTAAGCGCCCAGCCCCGCTTGCGCGTACACCACGCGATCGCCGACCTGAAAACCACTTACGCCCGCGCCGACTTTCGCCACCACTCCCGCCGCTTCAGTGCCCAGCCCAGACGGGAAGGTCTGTACCGGATAAAGCCCACTGCGCACGTAGGTATCGATAAAGTTGATCCCAACAACACGGTTTTCAATTTGTACTTCACCCGCAGCCGGTTCACGCGGGGTAAAATCAACGTACTCCAGCACCTCAGGGCCGCCGTGGGTGCTGAATTGAATGCGTTTCGCCATGTTTTCTCCTGATGCAGTACGGTGCGATAAACACACGGGCGCGTTTTTATCACGTCAGTTTCGTATACAATGCCTCCTTATGGAATGACAAATCAACCAATAAAGAACGTAATCCCATGGCAGAAAAGCGCACCGCTCCCCCATCGAAACAGCCCCGCGACCGACAGGTGGAAGGGTTAAAGCTTCCGCCCCACTCGCTGGAAGCGGAACAGTCGGTTCTGGGCGGCTTGATGCTCGACAACGAGCGCTGGGATAACGTCGCAGAACGCGTCGTCGCTAACGATTTCTACAACCGCGCCCACCGTCTGATTTTCAGCGAAATGCAGCGCCTGTTGGAATTGAACAAGCCCATCGATCTCATCACCCTGTCCGAGTCGCTGGAGCAAAAAGGCGAACTGGACATGGTCGGCGGTTTTGCTTATCTGGCAGAACTGGCGAAGAACACCCCCAGCGCCGCCAACATCAGTGCCTATGCCGATATCGTGCGCGAACGGGCGGTGGTGCGTGAGATGATCGCTGTAGCCCATGAAATCGCTGATGCAGGCTACGATCCACAGGGCCGCAGCAGTGAAGATCTGCTGGATCTGGCGGAGTCACGCGTGTTTCAGATCGCGGAAAGCCGTGCCAGCAAGGATGAAGGCCCAAAAAGTATCGATCGCATTCTGGAAGATACCGTCTCACGCATCGAGCAGTTGTATCAACGTCCGCACGACGGGGTAACCGGCGTTTCCAGCGGCTATCAGGATCTGGATAAAAAAACCGCCGGACTGCAAAAATCGGATTTGATCATCGTTGCGGCGCGCCCCTCAATGGGGAAAACCACGTTCGCCATGAACCTGTGCGAAAACGCCGCCATGATGCAAGAAAAGCCGGTGCTGATCTTCAGCCTGGAAATGCCCGGCGAACAGATCATGATGCGTATGCTGGCCTCGTTGTCGCGCGTGGATCAAACCCGTATCCGTACCGGGCAGTTGGATGACGAGGACTGGGCGCGCATCTCCAGCACCATGGGCATCCTGCTGGAGAAGAAGAACATGTATATCGATGACTCTTCCGGCCTGACGCCCACGGAAGTGCGCGCCCGTGCGCGCCGCGTTTTCCGCGAGCATGATGGCCTCAGCCTGATCATGATCGACTACCTGCAACTGATGCGGGTGCCCGCCCTTTCGGATAACCGAACCCTTGAGATCGCCGAAATTTCCCGTTCTCTCAAGGCATTGGCAAAAGAATTGCAAGTGCCTGTGGTCGCACTCTCTCAGCTTAACCGTAGTCTGGAGCAGCGAGCGGACAAACGCCCGGTCAACTCCGACCTGCGTGAATCCGGATCTATCGAGCAGGATGCTGACCTGATTATGTTTATCTATCGTGATGAGGTTTATCATGAAAACAGCGATTTGAAAGGCATCGCTGAGATTATCTTAGGGAAACAGCGTAACGGCCCTATCGGTACCGTTCGGTTGACCTTCAACGGGCAGTGGTCGCGTTTTGATAATTACGCCGGTCCACAATACGATGATGAATAAATAGCGCACCTGAGCGGGCAGCGCTAAGGACAGTAGAAATGAAAACGGCAACCGCCGTCATCAGTTGCCGCGCATTGCGTCACAATATGCAGCACGTGCGCCAGTTAGCGCCTAACAGTCGGCTGCTCGCCGTCGTCAAGGCCAATGCATACGGCCACGGTGCCGTGGAATGCGCCACCACCCTTCAGGATGCCGACTGCTTCGGCGTCGCCCGACTCTCGGAGGCGTTGGCACTGCGCCAAGCGGGCATCACCAAACCCATCCTGCTGCTGGAAGGGTTTTTCTCTGCCGACGACCTTCCCTTACTGGCACAGCATCAATTGGAAACCGCGGTGCACAGCGTCGAGCAGCTGGAAGCCTTGGAGCAGGCCGATTTGTCGCCCCCTCTTACCGTGTGGATGAAGCTGGATACGGGCATGCACCGTTTGGGTGTGCGTCCCGATAAAGCGGAAGCGTTTTATCAACGGCTGACCCAGTGCCGCAATGTGGTGCAACCGGTGAATATCATGAGCCATTTTTGCCGCGCCGATGAGCCAGAGTTCAATACCACCCTGAAACAGATTGCCTGCTTTGATGCTTTTGTCGAAGGGAAGCCCGGCGCGCAATCTATCGCTGCTTCCGGCGGCATTCTGCTGTGGCCACAGGCACACCGTAATCAGGTACGGCCGGGGATTATTCTCTACGGCGTATCACCACTGGCCACTGAAACCGCCACGCATTTTGGACTGCAACCCGCCATGACGCTCACTTCGCACCTGATCGCGGTGCGTGAGCACAAAGCGGGTGAAGCCGAGGGTTACGGCTGTATCTGGACCAGCGAGCGCGATACCCTGCTCGGCGTGGTAGCAATGGGCTATGGCGATGGCTATCCGCGCTCAGCGCCGTTGGGTACACCAGTACTGGTCAATGGCCGCGAGGTGCCGTTGGTGGGACGCGTATCGATGGATATGTTGACGGTCGATTTGGGACCCGATGCACAGGAGCAGGTGGGCGATGAAGTGATATTGTGGGGAGAGGCGCTGCCCGTCGAGCGGATCGCTGCACACACCAAGATCAGCGCTTACGAACTAATTACCCGTGTGACACAGCGCCTGGCGCTGGAGTACCTCGACGATTAATGCGTAAGAAAGGCGTACAACAGGGTACACCTTTCCTAATCAATTACACATCACTGACCGCGATATCTGTCGGGGTGCGGTTACGGTTCTTCACCCGATAAGCCACAACCATTGCCACCAGCCACACGGGAATCAGCCATACCGAGATCTGGATACCGGGCGTCATCGCCATGATCACCAGAATACCCGCCAGAAACAGCAGGCAAATCACGTTGGTCAGCGGATAGACCCAGCTTTTAAAACGCGTTTCTTGGCGGTCGCTTGCATCGCATGGCGGAACTTGAGGTGTGTATAGCCTGCAGGTAGATCTGGACAACTGGTTGTGGCATTACAATAATGAGCGAACTCATCAGGGAAAAATGTGCTGCGGGCGTACGCCGATGGCCACTTTACTCGATGGAAAACGGATCTGGGCAGAAAAGAATCTGAACCAGATGTAATCTGACAGACACCTGTATAAATAATCGGTAACTGTCAGATCAGGTCTGAGCTAGTACAAATCAGTACATTCGGTCTGTCTCTGGTTCATCCTGCTTCACAACAAGTCCTCTCACGTAATCTAGCAAAAAGCCGAAATAAGAAAGTGAACGCCTCCAATGTGCTGTTAATTTCGATGCTTGGGCAGCGGCGCATCACTTCGCGCACAGCACAATGTCATTGCACTCCATACCATTGCACACAATCCCAACACTTTTTTTTGCCAGCACAGACGAGAAAGGGTAGCATCGCTGCCCGAAACAAACATAATAAAGGGTTATGACTGCGGAGCGAGGAGACGCGAACCGCGCACCTGCATGACCGCAACGTCAAACCAAACGCCATCAGGCATGAAAGACCAGCAGGAACACAAACAGAGCATGACACACAACAACACAACAGATGTGACGCATCAGACCAGCAAAAAAAACTGGCTCGACTCCCACGAAAAGGGTTATCAAAAAAGCATTAGCAAACGCCACGTGCAAATGATCGCCATTGGCGGCTCTATCGGTACCGGACTGTTTTTAGGTGCAGGAGCACGCCTGCAATTGGCAGGCCCTTCACTGGCTCTGGTGTATTTGACCTGCGGTATTTTCTCTTTCTTTATCTTGCGTGCACTCGGTGAGTTGATTGTTCATCGCCCTTCCAGCGGCAGTTTTGTCTCTTATGCACGAGAATTCCTCGGCGAAAAAGGCTCGTACCTTGCAGGCTGGATGTATTTCCTTAACTGGGCGATGACCGGCATTGTGGATATCACTGCGGTTGCGCTCTATATGCACTACTGGGGAACCTTTGCCGATGTGCCGCAGTGGGTGTTAGCTTTAGGCGCACTATCCATCGTTACCACCATGAACCTGATTGGCGTGAAATGGTTCGCGGAGATGGAGTTCTGGTTTGCCTTGATCAAGGTCGCCGCCATTTCGCTGTTCCTGATTGTCGGTACGGTGTTTCTGGCAAGCGGTCACCCTGTTACGGGCAACCCGACCGGTTTTCATCTCATCAGTGATAACGGTGGCCTGTTCCCCCACGGATTATTGCCCGCATTGGTGTTGGTTCAGGGCGTGATCTTTGCCTTCGCCGGCATCGAGATCATCGGCACTGCCGCTGGTGAAGCCAAAGACGCCCGGCACATTCTGCCCAAAGCCGTCAACAGCGTTATCTGGCGTATCGCCTTGTTTTACGTCGGCTCTATCGTGCTGCTGGTGTGTCTGCTGCCGTGGAACACCTATCAGGCCGGGCAAAGCCCATTTGTCACCTTCTTTAGCAAGCTGGGCGTGCCCTACATGGGCGATGTGATGAACGTGGTAGTGCTTACGGCAGCCCTATCCAGCCTGAACTCCGGCCTCTATTCGACCGGACGCATTCTGCGCTCTCTGTCTCAGGGTGGCTCAGCGCCGCACTTCTTGTCGAAAATGAGTGCGCAGTCTGTTCCCTATACCGGCATCATGGTAACGGTGGCGATCCATATCGTTGGGGTATTCCTTAACTATATTGTGCCGTCACAGGTGTTTGAGATTGTGCTGAACATGGCCTCTATCGGCATCATCTGTTCCTGGACATTCATTATTTTGTGCCAGATGAAGCTGCGCCAAGCCATCAAACAGGCTAGAGCGGAACCCGTTTCATTCAAGATGCCCGGTGCACCGTTTACCTCTTGGCTGACACTGCTGTTCTTGCTGGGCGTGATGGTGCTGATGGCGTTTGACTACCCGAACGGCACCTGGACCATTGCCTCCACGCCGGTGCTGGCTATCCTGCTGATTGTGGGCTGGTATGGCCTGAAAAAGCGTCGCGCTGCGGCTAATGGCGAAATCGTGGCAACCCCTGCCTCTGTCACCGAATAAAAAAACGGCGCGAGGGTTTACGCCTCGCGCCACTAATACCGTTAATAGCGATTATTCCTGAATCACATGCGAGCACAGGCGCTTGCTGCCATCGTCCTGCTCAACGCTATAAACGCCTTGCAACTCCGGTGAGAAGCCCGGCATACGGTTAATGCCTTCCTCTAACGCCATAGGTATCTACACATAATAAAGGGTTAAAAACCACCATAGCTAAGTGGGCAAGTTCTTCCGGGGTATAGTCTGCTAATAACGTCAAGGTATTTAGCAGGATGGATAGTCCGGCAAGCAGTGCTGGGGCGCTTTCTTTACGCCCTCGTTTTTGTTGTCGTCCTGATAATCGGCAAATTAACTGACGGGCTGCCGCATTGTCGTCTCCTTCAGCGCGTTGCAGCCGCCATACCAGCACACATGCCATGCTAGCTATCAATAACCTGCGTAGCAGGGCACCAGCACTGCGCTGAAGCCATTTTTCTACATCATGACCGGCACCTTTCAGCAGCTTAAAAAAGGATTCAATACCCCAGCGCCAGTAATACCAGCGAGCGACTTCCGCGCTGGTGATCTTGTTGCTAACGTTTGTGAGCAGCGTCCGATAAATTTACCGTGAGTATCGGTAAGGCAAACCACAACTAATCTGAGTGTCAGAGCTACACCTGGCTGAACTTTCACTCGCCCTCCGGTGTTCTTGTCTTTCCGCTTCGGTTTTACTGTTCGCGTTATGATCACGGATGTTTCCCCGATCTCCATATTGGCTTTTTTCCCTTTCCAGCCAACCTGTCCGTTTGCGATAAATGGCAGATCGTCTGCAATTTCACCAATTTTACGGGTGTCACTGCCCCACTCGGCCCGATGCCCTTCCTTTCCCCGGATAAGCCAACATATTCCCTGGGAGCTTAATGTGCGCATATGCCCGATATAGCCAAGCGACATTATTTTGATAACAATTAGCTGTATTTTTTTGCCACATATCAGGGCATTGGCTGTAATCATTTTTAAGTCGGTTGGCTATATCTCCCAAGCTGGCTACGGGAGACGGTGCCCTTGGTTTTTGGAATAATGGCAAAGATATTCCCGGACACGCAGCACCAACGCTGTTGGGTGCACAAAACCGCTAATGTGTTGGCTTCACTCCCCAAAGCCATGCAACCGAAAGTTAAGGCTGAGCTGCGGGAGGTTTGGCTAGCAGAGAGCCGCGATGCCGCTAATGAAGCCTTTGATGTTTGTTGGCAAGGTTTTCAGCGAAGTATCCTGCAGCGATGAAGAAGCTGGAGAAAGCTCGAGAAGAACTGCTGGCATTCTACGACTTCCCGTCAGAGCACTGGGCGTCAATAAGAACGACAAATCCGATTGAATCGGCTTTTGCGACTGTGAGGCTACGAAGCAGAGGCGCGAAGAACGGTGGTTCGAGAGAAACAACCCTGTCAATGGTATTTAAGTTGCTCCAGTCAGCTCAGAAAAGCTGGAACCGACTAAGAGGATTTGACCTGCTGACCCTGGTTGTAAGCAACGTCCAATTTAAGGATGGAGAACAGATTCACGAAGCATCAGAGCGGAACGTAGCCTGATCGCCATACACCAGATTTGCTAATAACTCTATTCCTCAAAAGGTCAACGGTGTTTTGGCCTGAAGAACTGGGGAGCCAGGGAAGAACAAATGTTATCGGCGCTTTATTAGGCACAACGGGCTTTGTTGAATAAACATATTTTATGCTACCCCCCCGGTGAAACGACAGATCCTCGCAAAGCAAAATCATGCAGTTAGGCCTCATAAGAAAACTGTAAACCTGAGGTGACAAGCATTTTCTACCAAAACTGGCTGGCAAAACAGCATGACTCACTATTATTCAACAAAGCCGGCACAACGCTGTTTACTATCGGATTATTTGATATCAATATTAACAGCGATGTTTTCTATTCTTGGGTCACACAAGTCCTTATCCCAGTACTCCCTAAAAACAGTGTAATCGTGATGGACAATGCAACTTTTCACAAAAAACATAATATTCAACAAGTCATCATCGATGCAGGGTATATGCTGGAGTATTTGCCTACATATTCGCCAGATCTTAACCCAATTGAGCATAAATGGGCACAAGCAAAAAGCAAAAAAAGAGAGAGTGGTTGCGATACAGAGATTTTGTTCTCAGTTCATATGGTGTAATCAAAATTAAGTCGCTTGGCTATAAATGACCTACGGGGAAGCGCGCAGCACAAACATTCAGCACTCAGTAAAAAAGCGGTAATAAAGCACTTGCCATCATGGGAGGACAACGCCATAATAGCGCCCACTCCTCCAGCAGGAGTGTCAAAAAATGTATCTAATCAACTAATTGATTGATACTACATACAGTACGACCATAGCTCAGTTGGTTAGAGCACCACCTTGACATGGTGGGGGTCGGTGGTTCGAGTCCACTTGGTCGTACCAATTCATATTTTATAGACGTATACTAATGTCTATAGCATCTTGAAAAGAAGAAAGATCCACTCTTCTCTTGTTCCAGTAAAATCTATTGAAATCTGCTCAATTCTGATGGCTTTAAGTCCATTTGAATACGAGTGACTTCACTTCCAGATTGTTACTGTTAAACAACATTATTACCGAGAACCAAAATCCGGCTCTGGTCCTAATCAGGAACGACGCTCATGGTACTCTCCACTATATAGCCAAGCGACATTATTTTGATAACAATTAGCTGTATTTTTTGCCACATATCAGGGCATTGGCTGTAATCATTTTTAAGTCGGTTGGCTATAACTGTTCACCATGCAAAAGCAATTGGCAAAGCCTATGCAATCCCAAATGATCATGACCTTTCCCTTTCCAGCTCGCCAAACGGTGGGAAGTCTTGGCACTTCCGCTTGATCTCTTCCCTTTATTCTGGCACCGATATTGGGAAGAGATCATTTCACCCCTAAAGAGACCTTTGCTGTGGTACTAAAAACCGGAGGGACTACAACAACACCAACAGGGCTTTGTTGAATAAATCAGAACTTGTAACGACTGCGCACCATACGGGTCGATTGTTATGTGATGCGAATACTGTTCGGCATTCCTAATAGCGTGATCAGGTTAAGCGCTTTGACCATGGCCATGGCTTCACCCACCTGACCATCGTAGTCTCTCAGACTTAGATGACCACCCAGAAGCCTTTTGAACCGGAACATGGCCGTTTCAGCCACTGAGCGCCGGTGATAGCCCACTTTCTTTTTCCAGATAGCGTTACTACCGCTAATGCGCTGATTTTCAACAGCGTGGTTACGCTCGTGGTAGTGATCTTGCCAATATTGCGCCCCCCTTCGTGGCGGGATAAGCGGCCTTATTTTCTTCCTCAGCAGAGCATCATAGCAGTAACAGTAAACTGTATCCTAAGCGCCGTCAGCCGATGCCTCTCTGATTTTCCGGTGGCTCTGGTTTATCAGCGCCGGTAGAGCTTGGGCATCAGTCATACCACTGAGCGACAAATCCGCACAGATAATCTCATGCGTCACACTGTCTACTGCCAGGTGCAGCTTACGCCATACCCTGCGTCTGTCGGCACCATGCTGCCGGACTTTCCATTCGCCTTCGCCAAAGACCTTCAGGCCGGTTCCATCAATGACCAGATGTGAGATTTCACCACGGGTTGGCGTTTTTATGCTGATGTTCACTGTCTTTGCTCGCTTGCTGAGCAGTGAATAGTCTGGACAATGGAGCGACAATTTAATCAGTTTAAAAATCGAGTCAACAAAGCCCTGTAAAGCCCTCAATGAAAGGCCAAACACGCGTTTCATCATCAGGACTGTGGTGATGGCCATATCTGAGTAGTGGAGCGGTCGTCCACGCCGTTCAGTAGTGTTTTTTTCCGTCCATGCAGCAATGGCTGATTCATCTAGCCATACGGTTAGAGAAGCGCGCTGCTTGAGGGCCTTGTTATAAGAGGGCCAGCTGGTGATTTTAAAATTTTGTTTTGCCATGGAGACCTGATTTTGAAACAACTGTGTTGATCTGCTCCGATGATTACCCAAAAGTTCTATTTATTCAACAAAGCCCTCCTCACTATCAGCCATTATTTTTTCAATTCTTAGAAACAATTCATCAATCATCGATTTCTCCTCAAAAATCAAGCGACCTTGTTTTCCAGTATGATTTTTTCCATTGATTAAAAGGACCGCGATTCATTGACGGAGGAGCATTATTATAGCAAAACGACTTAATTTTGATTACATTATTTAAATGAGCTATTCAATTGATTTTAGACGTAAAGTGATATCTACACGGGAAGAAGAAGGGTTGAGTATCCGAGAAACAGCGAAGCAATTTCGGATTGGCCCTGCCTCTGTATCGCGTTGGATTAATCAAATAGCGTCAAAAGCATCGACCACGCGTCAGCGAAAGAGCGATAAATCCGAGTTGATAAAAGATGTTGAACCATATCCAGATGCTTACCAAAAAGAACGTGCAGAGCGTTTTGGCGTTTGTCAGAAGGCCATTTGGCAAGCTCTTAAAAAGCTGGGATTGACCTATAAAAAAACTCTACGTCATCCGAAAGCCGACGAAAGCGCCCGGCAAGCATTTCAACAAAAAAAACAACAGTATGAAAAATAAGGTAAGCCTATTGTTTTTATTGATGAAAGTGGTTTTCCACACGATACCCCACGGACTCACGGCTATTCCCCAAAAGGTCAACGGTGTTTTGGCCTGAAGAACTGGGGAGCCAAGGGAAGAACAAATGTTATCGGCGCTTTATTAGGCACAACGCTGTTTGCTATCGGATTATTTGATATCAATATTAACAACGCTGTTTTCTATTCCTGGGTCACACAAGTCCTTATCCCAGTACTCCCTAAAAACAGTGTAATCGTGATGGACACCTGTATAAATAATCGGTAACTGTCAGATCAGGTCTGAGCTAGTACAGATTAGTTGTGGTTCGCCTTACCGATACTCACGGTAAATTTATCGGACGCTGGACGCTGCTCACAAACGTTAGCAACGAGATCACCAGCGCGGAAGTCGCTCGCTGGTATTACTGGCGCTGGGGTATTGAATCCTTTTTTAAGCTGCTGAAAGGTGCCGGTCATGATGTAGAAAAATGGCTTCAGCGCAGTGCTGGTGCCCTGCTACGCAGGTTATTGATAGCTAGCATGGCATGTGTGCTGGTATGGCGGCTGCAACGCGCTGAAGGAGACGACAATGCGGCAGCCCGTCAGTTAATTTGCCGATTATCCGGACGACAACAAAAACGAGGGCGTAAAGAAAGCGCCCCAGCGCTGCTTGCCGGACTATCCATCCTGCTAAATACCTTGACGTTATTAGCAGACTATACCCCGGAAGAACTTGCCCACTTCGCTATGGTGGTTTTTAACCCTTGATGATGTGTAGATATCTATGGTGAAAGCCGGGGGATTTCTGTCAGAAAGAACGCGTTTCCCTTGTGCGAGATTCCTGCCTTCGCGGGAATGACTGGGCGTCGGCGGGAACAGCTGTTTTAGATAGGCTTGTCACTAAAATAAAAGCCCCTGAATCAGGGGCTTTTATTATTTGCGTAGAAAAAGATTATTCGACGCGCAGGATGCGGCAGGTGTTGGTGGTGCCTACCGTACTCATGACGTCGCCTTGAGTGACGATAACCAGATCCCCAGACACCAAGAAGCCTTTGTCACGCAAACGAATAACCGCATCGTTAGCTGCGGCAACACCGTCGGTGTAACTGTCAAAATGTACCGGTGTAACACCACGGTAAAGCGCCGTGAGATTCAAGGTATGCTCATGGCGAGACATGGCGAAAATGGGCAAACCGGAACTGATACGAGACATCATCAGCGCGGTGCGGCCAGACTCGGTCATGGCAATAATGGCGGTAATGCCTTTCAGGTGATTCGCAGCATACATCGTGGACATGGCAATCGATTCTTCGATGTTATCGAATTGCACATCCAGACGGTGTTTGGAGACATTGATGCTCGGAATTTTTTCCGCGCCGAGACACACGCTGGCCATCGCTGCGACGGTCTCTGCCGGGTACTGGCCGGCAGCGGTTTCTGCTGACAGCATTACGGCATCGGTGCCATCCAACACGGCGTTGGCGACATCCATGACTTCAGCACGGGTCGGCATTGGGTTGGTGATCATAGACTCCATCATCTGGGTCGCGGTGATCACTGCACGGTTCACCTGACGTGCACGACGGATCAGTTTCTTCTGAATACCGACCAGTTCCGGGTCACCAATTTCAACCCCCAGATCGCCACGTGCCACCATTACCACATCGGAGGCCAGAATGATGTCATCCATGGCTTCGTCTGTCGCGACGGCTTCCGCACGTTCTACCTTGGAAACGATCTTTGCTTGACTGCCGGCATCGCGTGCCAGTCGGCGTGCGTAATTGAGGTCTTCGCCGCAGCGAGGGAAAGATACTGCCAGATAATCGACGCCAATTTTGGCCGCTGTAATGATATCGGCTTTATCTTTCTCGGTTAAGGCTTCGGCAGACAGACCGCCACCGAGCTTGTTAATCCCTTTATTATTGGACAGAGGGCCGCCAACGGTCACTTCGGTAAACACCTTCATGCCGTCTACACGCAATACTTTCAACTGTACGCGACCATCGTCAAGCAACAAGATGTCACCTGGCACCACATCGGCTGGCAAGCCTTTGTAGTCGATGCCCACTTTTTCTTTATCGCCTTCACCTTTGCCCAGGTTGGCGTCCAGCAGGAATTTGTCGCCAACGTTCAGGAAGACTTTGCCTTCCTTGAAGGTTGAAACGCGAATTTTTGGCCCCTGGAGGTCGCCCAGAATTGCCACATGGCGGCCCAATTTTGCTGCGATTTCACGCACTTTGTCCGCACGCAGCTGGTGATCTTCAGGCGTACCGTGCGAAAAATTCAGGCGGACTACGTTAGCGCCTGCGGCAATGACCTTTTCCAGATTATTGTCGCGGTCGGTAGCTGGCCCCAGCGTAGTGACGATTTTGGTTCTTCTGAGCCGTCTGGACATGTATAACTCCGTTGACTTGTGAAGCAATAGTGAAGTGAGTAGTGCCGAACCGCGCTCTCGCATCAGATAAAATGCAAACACGGCCCGCATCCGTGGTTAATTTCGGGTGGCTGTACCGGGCAATGGTCATGTATAGCAGCCATTATTCCTTAAGGATAGCCAACCCTTCCCCTTGTTATGGTTATCGTGTCGGGTAACTCGTTAAATACAAACGCATTGTGCTAACAAAAATAATATTTTAATAAAAACACCTGTTTATATAAACACAAAATTGTAAAACAAGTGCTTAGTGCTCGTTACCGTAGGAACCCCCAAAACGATCGCTTTTGTCAAAGCGCGACTCCCGTAAGGCTTCCTTGACGCGTTTAAGGTTATCCCTGAATTTGGCACCGCGACGCAGCGTAAAGCCGGTTGCCAATACGTCAATCAGCGTTAACTGCGCGATACGGGACACCATGGGCATATAAACATCCGTGTCCTCCGGCACATCGACGCGCAGCGTCAAAGACGCCTCGTGGGCAAGGGGACTGGCGTCTGACGTGATGGCGATAACCGTTGCATCGTTTTCCCGTGCTAACTGAGCCAGTTCAACCAGACTTTTGGTCCTGCCGGTATGGGAGATCAACACCACAACGTCCCCATCGCAGGAGCTCATGCAACTCATGCGCTGCATGACAATGTCATCAAAGTAAACGACAGGAATATTAAAGCGGAAGAATTTATTCATCGCATCGTGCGCCACGGCGGCAGATGCACCAAAGCCGAAAAACGAGATTTTCTTGGCCTGTGTCAGCAGATCGACGGCACGATTGAGCGCGGTGATATCCAGATTCGATTTGGCGTGCTCCAGCCCTGCCATGGTAGATTCAAAAATTTTGCTGGTATAGGAATCGACGCTGTCATCTTCATCGACGTTACGGTTAACATACGGCGTGCCATTGGCAATGCTTTGCGCCAAATGAAGTTTGAAATCGGGAAAACCTTTGGTTTCCAAACGGCGGCAGAAGCGGTTGACGGTGGGCTCACTGACCTCCGCCATACCAGCCAGTGTGGCAATACTGGAGTGGATGGCGGTATGTGGTGCAGCCAAAATAACCTCTGCCACTTTTCGTTCTGATTTGCTGAGGAGCTCAAGGTGGCTCAGAATTTTGTCCAGCATGTTCATATAATGAGACCATGTGCGATTTTATCGATTTCAACCAGAGGGAAACCGATGCAGAATTCATGGGAATATACTACGCCCTATGTCGGGTTGGCAGGGAAAACTGCGTAAGGCTGCGCATTTTTTTCTGAGAACATGACGTGTGTCTAACTTTCAAAAAAGTAACCGACTGTCAGAAAAGACAGAAAATTTCTCTTTTGGAGGAACGCCTAAACCGTTTCAGTTATTCATACAGTGGATTTTTTCATCATTACGTGATGCACATTATGAAACTTAATGATGTTTATTGACGGGTTTACGGGTCCTAGTCAAAAAGAGTACATTATTGCTGTAATAAAATTACAACATCCTGCAACGAGGAGATGAACATGGCGGTAACTTCAACAGCCCAGGCGTGTGATCTGGTTATTTTCGGTGCGAAAGGCGATTTGGCGCGCCGAAAATTGCTGCCGTCTCTGTATCAATTGGAAAAAGCCGGTCACATTCACCCGGACACGCGCGTCATCGGCGTGGGACGAGCAGAGTGGGATAAGGAAAAATATGTCAGCGTAGTCCGCGAAGCATTAGACACCTTCATGAAGGAGCCTATCGATGACGGACTGTGGCAAACGCTGAGCGGTCGGCTGGATTTTTGCAATCTCGATGTACAGGATACTGCCGGTTTCAAACGTCTGAGCAAAATGCTCGATCAAAAGAACCGTACCACCATCAACTATTTCGCCATGCCGCCCAGCACTTTCGGCGCAATTTGTCGCGGGTTAGGTGAAGCGGGGCTTAACAAGTCGCCGTCGCGCGTGGTGATGGAAAAACCGCTGGGCTCCGATCTGGCTTCTTCTCGCGAGATCAACAATCAGGTAGCCGAATATTTCGACGAGTGTCAGGTGTACCGCATCGACCATTATCTGGGTAAAGAGACGGTACTCAACCTACTGGCGCTGCGTTTTGCCAACTCGCTGTTCTCTGCCAACTGGGATCACCGCACCATTGACCACGTGCAGATCACCGTAGCGGAGGAGGTAGGCATTGAGGGGCGTTGGGGCTATTTCGAGCATGCTGGGCAGATGCGCGACATGATCCAGAACCATCTGTTGCAGATCTTGACCATGATCGCCATGTCCCCGCCGTCGGATCTGAGCACCGACCGGATTCGTGACGAAAAAGTGAAAGTGTTGCGTTCACTGCGCCGCATCGATCGTTCCAACGTGCATGAAACCACGGTGCGCGGCCAGTATACCGGCGGCTTTGTTCAGGGCCATAAAGTGCCAGGCTATCTGGAAGAAGAGGGGGCCAACAAAAGCAGCAACACCGAGACGTTCGTTGCGATCCGCGTGGATATTGATGACTGGCGTTGGGCGGGTGTGCCGTTCTATCTGCGCACCGGCAAGCGTTTGCCAACCAAGTGTTCGGAAGTGGTGGTTTATTTCAAAAATCCGGCGTTGAACCTGTTCCACGATTCTTACCAGCAACTGCCGCAGAATAAATTGATCATCCGCTTGCAGCCCGATGAAGGCGTTGAAATTCAAATTTTGAACAAAATTCCCGGGTTGGAACATAAACACCGTCTGCAAACCGTGAAGCTAGACTTGAGCTTCTCTGAAACCTTTAATCAGCAGCATTTGGCCGATGCCTACGAACGTCTGTTGCTGGAAACCATGCGTGGCATTCAGGCCCTGTTCGTGCGTCGTGATGAGACAGAAGAAGCTTGGAAATGGGTGGACTCCATCATGGAAACTTGGGCGATGGACAACGATGCGCCGAAACCGTATCAGGCAGGCACCTGGGGGCCGGTGGCCTCTGTCGCCATGATCACCCGAGATGGCCGTTTCTGGAATAATGAAGTGGAATAAGCGATTGGCTGCTGCCGTGCGGAGTTATAGCTAAACGACTTAATTTTGATTACATTATTTAAATGAGCTATTCAATTGATTTTAGACGTAAAGTGATATCTACACGGGAAGAAGAAGGGTTGAGTATCCGAGAAACAGCGAAGCAATTTCGGATTGGCCCTGCCTCTGTATCGCGTTGGATTAATCAAATAGCCTCAAAAGCATCGACCACGCGTCAGCGAAAGATCGATAAATCCGAGTTGATGAAAGATGTTGAACCATATCCAGATGCTTACCAAAAAGAACGTGCAGAGCGTTTTGGCGTTTGTCAGAAGGCCATTTGGCAAGCTCTTAAAAAGCTGGGATTGGCCTATAAAAAAAAACTCTACGTCATCCGAAAGCCGACGAAAGCGCCCGGCAAGCATTTCAACAAAAAATACAACAGTATGAAAAAGAAGGTAAGCCTATTGTTTTTATTGATGAAAGTGGTTTTCCACACGATACCCCACGGACTCACGGCTATTCCCCAAAAGGTCAACGGTGTTTTGGCCTGAAGAACCGGGAAGCCAAGGGAAGAACAAATGTTATCGGCGCGTTATTAGGCACAACGCTGTTTGCTATCGGATTATTTGATATCAATATTAACAGCGATGTTTTCTATTCCTGGGTCACACAAGTCCTTATCCCAGTACTCCCTAAAAACAGGGTAATCGTGATGGACAATGCAACTTTTCACAAAAAACATAATATTCAACAAGTCATCATCGATGCAGGGTATATGGTGGAGTATTTGCCTACATATTCGCCAGATCTTAACCCCATTGAGCATAAATGGGCACAAGCAAAAAAAGAGAGTGGTTGCGATACAGAGATTTTGTTCTCAGTCCATATGGTGTAATCAAAATTAAGTTGCTTGGCTATACAGAGGCAGTGACCGGTAATCGATGGGATTTTTGTTTGTAATGTTTTGCTAAAACTCGGTGCGGTCGGACGTCTGCTTTTGGCAGATCCCTGTGGCAGGGGCGCGCTATATGACTAATGATGCCTCCGGGCATGACAGGAGATGATGACGAATGAAAAACTGGAAAACGAGCGCAGAGCAAATTTTGACCACGGGTCCTGTGGTTCCAGTAATCGTAGTGAACAAACTGGAGCACGCAGTACCGATGGTGAAAGCCCTGGTAGCGGGTGGCGTTCGCGTTCTGGAAGTGACGTTGCGTACCGACTGCGCAGTAGACGCGATCCGTGCCATTGCCAAAGAAGTACCTGACGCGATTGTCGGTGCTGGCACAGTAACCAATCCGCAGCAGTTGGCGGATGTGATTGCTGCTGGCGCACAGTTCGCTATCAGCCCCGGCTTGACAGAGCCGTTGCTGAAAGCTGCCGTGGAAGGTCCGATTGCGTTGATTCCGGGTATCAGCACCGTTTCTGAACTGATGCTGGGTATGGACTACGGTTTGCGTGAGTTCAAATTCTTCCCGGCGGAAGCGAACGGCGGCGTAAAAGCGCTGCAAGCGATTGCAGGTCCGTTCTCCCAAATCCGCTTCTGCCCGACTGGTGGTATCTCACTGAAAAACTACCGCGACTATCTGGCACTGAAAAGCGTGCTGTGCGTGGGCGGCTCCTGGCTGGTGCCAAACGATACGCTGGAAAGCGGCGACTACTCACGCATTACCGAACTGGCACGCGAAGCGGTTGCAGGCGCTACAGCCTAAAACGCGGTTACTACAAAAAAGCCACGCATTGCGTGGCTTTTTTTGAGGGGAGGCGGTGGTTATCCGCTCACTTTTACTGCACTGGCGACTGAGACTGCCAACCCCACTGCATCATCGATATTATCAGCCACGGCCAGCCCCACACCCATTCGGCGCTTACCTTCGATATTCGGTTTGGCGAACAGGCGAATTTGCGTACCGGGGCGCAGAGCATGTTCTAATCCACTGTAGCTGACGTTATAGCCAAGCGACTTAATTTTGATTACACCATATGGACTGAGAACAAAATCTCTGTATCGCAACCACTCTCTCTTTTTTTGCTTTTTGCTTGTGCCCATTTATGCTCAATGGGGTTAAGATCTGGCGAATATGTAGGCAAATACTCCACCATATACCCTGCATCGATGATGACTTGTTGAATATTATGTTTTTTGTGAAAAGTTGCATTGTCCATCACGATTACCCTGTTTTTAGGGAGTACTGGGATAAGGACTTGTGTGACCCAGGAATAGAAAACATCGCTGTTAATATTGATATCAAATAATCCGATAGCAAACAGCGTTGTGCCTAATAACGCGCCGATAACATTTGTTCTTCCCTTGGCTTCCCGGTTCTTCAGGCCAAAACACCGTTGACCTTTTGGGGAATAGCCGTGAGTCCGTGGGGTATCGTGTGGAAAACCACTTTCATCAATAAAAACAATAGGCTTACCTTCTTTTTCATACTGTTGTATTTTTTGTTGAAATGCTTGCCGGGCGCTTTCGTCGGCTTTCGGATGACGTAGAGTTTTTTTATAGGTCAATCCCAGCTTTTTAAGAGCTTGCCAAATGGCCTTCTGACAAACGCCAAAACGCTCTGCACGTTCTTTTTGGTAAGCATCTGGATATGGTTCAACATCTTTTATCAACTCGGATTTATCGCTCTTTCGCTGACGCGTGGTCAATGCTTTTGACGCTATTTGATTAATCCAACGCGATACAGAGGCAGGGCCAATCCGAAATTGCTTCGCTGTTTCTCGGATACTCAACCCTTCTTCTTCCCGTGTAGATATCACTTTACGTCTAAAATCAATTGAATAGCTCATTTAAATAATGTAATCAAAATTAAGTCGTTTATCTATATTACTGGCGCTGGGGTATTGAATCCTTTTTTAAGCTGCTGAAAGGTGCCGGTCATGATGTAGAAAAATGGCTTCAGCGCAGTGCTGGTGCCCTGCTACGCAGGTTATTGATAGCTAGCATGGCATGTGTGCTGGTATGGCGGCTGCAACGCGTTGAAGGAGACGACAATGCGGCAGCCCGTCAGTTAATTTGCCGATTATCCGGACGACAATAAAAACGAGGGCGTAAAGAAAGCGCCCCAGCGCTGCTTGCCGGACTATCCATCCTGCTAAATACCTTGACGTTATTAGCAGACTATACCCCGGAAGAACTTGCCCACTTCGCTATGGTGGTTTTTAACCCTTTATGATGTGTAGATACCTATGCCGCTTTACGCATGGCGCAACGCGCGTCCGGATAACGTGTTTTATGCTCCAGAGGTATATGAGCAAGAGGTTGATATGAAAGAGAAGACCGAGTCAAATGACAGTATTCGCCTAGACAAATGGCTCTGGGCTGCTCGATTTTACAAAACCCGGGCTGTCGCGCGCGAAGCCATCGACGGCGGCAAGGTGCATTATAGCCAAGCGACATTATTTTGATAACAATTAGCTGTATTTTTTTGCCACATATCAGGGCATTGGCTGTAATCATTTTTAAGTCGGTTGGCTATATCGAGAGACCAAGCAAAGCGTCGAAAAACGCGAAAAGGTCGCCTTGGCTCGCAAGATGAACGCCATGACGATGCCGCACCCGGATCGTCGTCCCGATAAAAAAGAACGGCGCGATCTGATAAAATTTAAACAAAGTGATTCAGAGTAGTTCCTGACCATTAAGAGAGAAACCATGTCCAACCATGACCAACTACACCGTTATCTGTTTGAAAATCATGCCGTTCGCGGCAAGTTGGTGACGGTCAGTAATACCTACCAACAGATTCTGGAAAACCACGACTACCCGACACCGGTGCGACTGATTCTGGGTGATATGCTTGCCGCCACCAGCCTGTTGACGGCAACGTTGAAGCTCAATGGCGATATCACTGTACAGCTTCAAGGCGACGGCCCGCTGAAACTCGCCGTCATCAACGGCAATAATCAGCAGCAAATGCGCGGCGTTGCCCGCTTGCAAGGCGAGATTACGCCTAACGCGACGCTGCGTGACATGGTAGGTAATGGCTATCTGGTGATCACCATTACGCCCGAGGAAGGTGAGCGCTATCAAGGCGTGGTGGGTCTGGAGGGCGATTCGGTTGCCAGCTGTCTTGAAAACTATTTCCTGCAATCCGAACAGTTGCCTACCCGGTTGTTTATTCGCAGCGGGGAGCATGAAGGCCGCCCGGTTGCCGCAGGCATGCTGCTGCAAGTGCTGCCCGCCCAGCACGTCGGCCACGACGATTTTGATCATCTGGTGCAATTGACAACAACCATCAAAAACGAAGAGCTGTTTACCCTGCCTGCGAACGAGGTGTTGTATCGCCTTTACCATAAGGAATCGGTGACGCTCTACGAGCCGCAGGCCGTATCGTTTCACTGTCACTGTTCGCGTGAACGTTGCGCAGATGCATTAATGACGCTGTCGGATGCCGATCTGCATGAGATGTTGGAGCAAGAACAAGAAATCGATATGTATTGCGATTACTGTGGTACTCACTACTCCTTCAGTGCCAGTGAGATCAGTGACATTCGTCACGCTAACGCAGACGCTACAAGGCATTGATCATAGAGATCATTAATACCAAGCTACTGACTAAGCGGGCACTTCGGTGCCCGTTTTCATTTTTCGCTCCCACAGGAGGAGAATCGTTTTACTTAACGAAAATTAAACAAAACTATGTCTTAAATTATTTAATTTTATGATTGTTATCCCAGCTAAAATAGGCTTACTCCGTACAATAATTATCAGTATGACTATAACTATTGAGGAGTAGCGATATGCAGATCAAAGGTATTGTACCACAAGCCCTCGCCGCTTATGGAATCCGCGATGTCAGCGAGATTGTCTACAATCCGAGTTATGAAGTACTTTTCCAGGAAGAGGTCGCTCCCGACTTGGAGGGATATGAACGCGGCAGAGAAACCAAGCTGGGCGCTATCGCCGTCAACACCGGGGTTTTTACCGGTCGTTCGCCCAAAGATAAATATATCGTTCGTGATGACACCTCGCGTGAACACGTGTGGTGGTCGGATCAAGGCAAAGGCAAGAACGATAACCACCCCATGACGCAAGAAGTCTGGAGCCACCTGAAACAACTGGTAATCGAGCAACTGTCCGGCAAACGTCTGTTTGTCATCGATGCCTTCTGCGGAGCCAACCCCGATACCCGTCTGAAAGTGCGTTTTATCACCGAGGTTGCCTGGCAGGCCCACTTCGTCAAAAACATGTTTATTCGCCCGCAAGAGGATGAGCTCACGCAGTTTGAGCCCGATTTCATCGTGATGAACGGGGCGAAATGTACCAATCCACAATGGCAGGAGCAGGGGCTGAACTCAGAGAATTTTGTCGCCTTCAACCTGACGGAGCGGATCCAACTGATCGGCGGTACCTGGTACGGCGGCGAAATGAAGAAAGGGATGTTCTCGATCATGAACTATCTGCTGCCGCTCAAGGGCATCGCTTCCATGCACTGTTCAGCCAACGTCGGAGAAAAAGGGGATGTGGCCATTTTCTTCGGTCTGTCCGGCACCGGAAAAACCACGCTGTCCACCGATCCGAAGCGCCAGTTGATTGGCGACGATGAGCACGGCTGGGATGATGACGGCGTGTTCAACTTTGAAGGCGGCTGCTACGCCAAAACCATCAAACTGTCGAAAGAAGCGGAACCGGATATTTACGGTGCCATCAAACGCGATGCGCTGCTGGAGAATGTCACGGTACGGGAAGATGGCAGCGTGGATTTTAACGATGGCAGCAAAACAGAGAACACCCGCGTCTCCTATCCCATTTACCATATTCACAACATCGTCAAACCGGTTTCCAAAGCGGGACACGCTCGTAAGGTGATTTTCCTCACGGCCGATGCTTTCGGCGTTCTGCCGCCGGTATCGCGCCTGACGCCCGACCAGACGCAGTACCATTTCCTATCCGGCTTCACCACCAAACTGGCTGGCACAGAGCGCGGGATCACCGAGCCTACGCCGACGTTTTCCGCCTGTTTTGGTGCGGCGTTCCTGTCGCTCCATCCCACACGTTATGCAGAAGTTCTGGTCAAACGCATGAAAGCCGCAGGGGCACAAGCCTATCTGGTGAACACCGGCTGGAACGGTTCGGGGAAACGCATCTCGATTAAAGATACCCGTGCCATCATTGATGCCATTCTCAATGGCAGCATTGATGATGCTGAAATGCATACGTTGCCAATCTTCAATCTGGCTATTCCGCGCTCACTGCCCGGCGTCGATGTTCAGATTTTGGATCCGCGCAACACCTATGTCAGTCGGGCGAAGTGGCAAGAGAAAGCCGAAGATTTGGCACAGCGTTTTTGCACCAACTTCGACAAGTATACCGACACCCCTGCCGGTCAGGCGCTGGTGAGCGCCGGACCAGAAATTGGGGCGGAAATCGCACCATAAAACGCAAAAGCGCGGGCTTGCCCGCGCTTTTTTCTTCTGCGTAAACCGCCATGTTTCACCCTTCTGACGCCTCTTTTTCAACAGCTGACGACCCTTCTTTGGTCCGATCATAGGGTAAGGGCAGATAAGCACGCACGCACAGCCCACCGCGTTCGCTGGTGCCCACGTCTAGCGCACCGTCATGCGCATCAATGATACGCTGCACGATTGCCAGCCCTAATCCCGTACCGCTGGAAGTACGCGCGCTGTCGCCGCGCACAAACGGTTGGAACAGATGTGCCAGTTGCGCAGGATCGATACCCGGACCATCATCCTCCACCTGGAACCAGACGCGTTGCAGTTCTCGTCCGCTGCTGACCTTGATCCAGCCGTTACCATAGCGCGTCGCATTGACTACCAGATTCAGCGCCGCACGTTTGATGGATAGCGGACTGATACGCACCATCAGTTCACCGTCGAAGAAATCGCTGTCAATCTGGCGCTCGTAGCCGCTCTCAGCCGCCACGACCTCGCCCAGAATACTGTTCAGATCCGCCGCTTCCATCTGCATCTCCTGGCCCGTACGCAGATAGTCGATAAACTGTTCAATAATGGCATTACACTCTTCAATATCCTTGTTGATGGACTCAGCCAGATAGTCATCATCCTTGCTCATCATCTCGGTTGCCAACCGGATACGTGTTAACGGCGTGCGTAAATCGTGGCTAACGCCCGCCATCAAGAGCGTACGATCGTCAGCCAGCAGTTTGACCCCTGACGCCATCTGGTTGAAAGCGCGCGTTACCGAACGAACCTCGGAGGCACCATACTCACGCAAAGCGGGTGGAATAATGCCTTTCCCCACTTGCAGCGCCGCATACTCCAGCTCCACCAGCGGCCGGTTCTGCAAACGAATAAACAGCCACGCCCCGCCGATGACCAGTAGCATAATCGCCAGCGTGTATCGGAATAGCGGAGAAAAGTCGCCTTGATGGATTTCCGTCAGGGGCAACCTCACCCAGATATCGGGTGAAAGCCAGGTTTTCAACCACACCACGGGGGTGTTCTTGCTGACTTCAACGCGTACATCCGTCGGGCCGCCAAGCTGCTGGGCCATTTGCTGGCTCAAAAACTTGTAGTGCTGCGCCCAACGTAGGCCGCTCTCCTCCGCCGCGGCGTTGGTATGCAGGGAAATCCCCAGCTCGCGATAGATTTCACGCCGGAACGCCGGTGGCACTTCCAGCGAAGAGCCATCCTCCAGTTGCAGCCTGTCGGTCATCAGCATGCGCACTTCGTAGGCCAAAACTTTGTTGAATTGCTGCAAACTTGGCAAAATGGCAAAATTGAGCACCACCAGATAGGTGGTGACCAGACTGACAAACAACAGAGTAACAATCAGCAACAGCGTCCGGGCAAACGAACTGTGCGGAAAAAAGCGCCATCGTCTCATGCTTTACTGCCGTCCGGCACAAAGACGTATCCCAGGCCCCAGACGGTTTGGATATAGCGCGGATGCGCCGGATCTTCCTCCAGCATACGGCGCAACCGCGAGATCTGCACGTCGATGGAGCGCTCCATGGCGCTGTATTCACGACCACGCGCCAGGTTCATCAGTTTATCGCGAGATAACGGCTCACGCGGGTGGCTGACCAACGCTTTCAACACCGCAAATTCTCCACTGGTCAACGGCATCGGCTCATCATCGCGAAACATTTCGCGCGTGCCAAGGTTAAGCTTGAACTTGCCAAAGGCGATCACCGCCTCTTCCTGTGACGGCGCCCCCGGCAGTTCGTTCGCCTGACGGCGCAACACGGCACGGATGCGCGCCAACAGCTCGCGCGGGTTAAACGGTTTAGGAATGTAGTCATCAGCGCCAATTTCCAGGCCAACGATACGGTCAACTTCTTCCCCTTTCGCCGTCACCATAATGATGGGCATCGGATTGCTTTGGCTGCGCAGGCGACGGCAAATAGAGAGCCCATCTTCACCCGGTAACATCAGGTCCAGCACCATCAGGTGAAAAGACTCACGCGTCAGTAAACGATCCATCTGTTCAGCATTGGCTACGCTACGTACTTGAAAACCTTGCTTCGTCAGGTAACGCTCCAGCAGTGCGCGCAGGCGCATATCATCATCTACTAGCAGAATTTTATAGTTCTCTTGCATTTTCATTCTCCAAAAGCGTAATCGCTGCCAATGCCGTATTGTTCAAAAACCATGAATTACTGACAGTCGTTTCTGGTATATATTGCAGGCAAAATTGTTACAAAGCATAATAAAATAGGGATTAATCAATCATTTCCTTCATTTTACAAGCGCAATCGCCTTAGGATGTAGCAACGCCTATACTGCTGACAGTGTATCAACGCCGCGCTATGCGTACTCGTAATAACCGATGATGAAAGCAAACGATGAAAACCGATCTTATCACCCGTGAAGGTTACGACATGCTCTACAAAGAGCTTAACTATCTTTGGAAAGAACGTCGTCCAGAAATTACAGAAAAAGTGGCTTGGGCGGCAAGTTTAGGCGATCGCAGTGAAAATGCCGACTACTGTCAACGCCAAGATTATTGGCCGTTTTTCGCCATTTTTAATGTCCGCTATTGCTCATTAATGTTGCCCGCTTTCCGCCATTTCATCATCACTGACTGGCGTGGCGTTTTTTGCCAGCACTCCGGCTTTGCATTTTTCCTTTAACCGGTAGCTTTCTCCTTTGATGTTCAGTGTGGTTGAGTGGTGTAGCAGCCGATCCAGGATTGCTGTTGCCAGCACGTTATCGCCGAACATCTCTCCCCAGTCGGCGAACCCTTTATTTGACGTCAGCACGATGCTCGCTTTTTCATACCGACGGTTCAGCAACTGGAAGAACAGACTGGCTTCCTCACGGCTCATCGGCAGATAGCCTATCTCATCCAGTATCAGTACCCGGGTGTAACCAAGCTGCTGTAGCTGTTTCTCCAGCCGGTTTTCCTGCTTTGCCTTCATAAGTGTGGCGATCAGCTTATCCAGTGGCATGAACAGCACCCGGTGACCGGCATCAGCAGCTTTGACCCCCAGTGTTACTGCCTGGTGCGTTTTGCCCACACCTGGCGGCCCCAGCAGGATCACGTTTTCGCTGCGCCCCACGAACGCCAGCCCGGCCAGTTCCCGGACGACCTTACGATCGATACCTGGCTGGAAGCCGAAGTCGAACTGCTTCAGCATTTTGACCCACGGGAAGCGGGCTTGTTTCAGTCGGGACTCCATACCGCGCTGATGTCTCCCGTTCCATTCCTGTTGCAGCGCCATGCACAGGAACTCGCGGTAGTTCAGCTCTTTTTTGGCCGCCTGCTCCAGCAGGCTTTCGACGTGGTAGCCCAGATGTTCCATTTTCAGATGACCCAGCAGTATCTTCAGTTCATGCATCACAACAGCTCCTCATACGCACTCAGCGGCCGATGTTCCACCTGACTGACCTGCTGCCAGAGCATAGGTATAGCCAAGCGACATTATTTTGATAACAATTAGCTGTATTTTTTGCCACATATCAGGGCATTGGCTGTAATCATTTTTAAGTCGGTTGGCTATATCTACACATCTTTTGCAATATCTGCTATTACGTTGCTGCATGATCTCAACTTATCCATCGGCGGGATTGATGCCCGCCTTAACCGGCGTTATCAGCGTCTGGTTAAGCAACACATGACTCCCGCAGCACCATTGGCGTCAGCCGTTAAAGACCTTGCCTACGCGCAGAAAACAACATTCGCCACTACTCAGGCCGTTTGGCGTTTTTTTAATAATGAACGTATTAGCTTCAGTCAGCTCAATGAACCGATTATTTCGCTGGCTCTCCGGCAGGTTGCACTTAGCCCGCATCCATACGCTCCCGTTGTTCACGACTGGTCTCATTTACAGTTTCGTACCCACAATGGGAAAGAAGAACGTTTGAAAATGACGCATGGTGGCGACGTCGGTTATGAACTACAAACCAGCCTACTGCTTGATGCTGCAAATGGTTTACCAATAGAGCCCCTGTCTCAAACTCTAACCGATAGGGCGGGTTGTCGTTCAATGCTAACCGAGGGCTTGTCTGAGACTCTGACTCATATGGATGCTTTGACGGCTGATATAGCCAAGCGACATTATTTTGATAACAATTAGCTGTATTTTTTTGCCACATATCAGGGTATTTGCTGTAATTATTTTTAAGTCGTTTGGCTATATCGCCCGCGTTGAGTCTCTTGATACCGGGAAGAAGTTAGTTCATCTCATTGACCGTGAAGGTGACTCTATCGGGCATATGCGCACATTAAGCTCCTAGGGAATATGTTGGCTTATCCGGGGAAAGGAAGGGCATCGGGCCGAGTGGGGCGGTGACACCCGTAAAATTGGTGAAATTGCAGACGATCTGCCATTTATCGCAAACGGACAGGTTGGCTGGAAAGGGAAAAAAGCCAATATGGAGATCGGGGAAACATCCGTGATCATAACGCGAATAGCAAAACCGAAGCGGAAAGACAAGAGCACAGGACGGCGAGTAAAAGTTCAGCCAGGCGTAGCTCTGACACTCAGATTAGTTGTGGTTCGCCTTACCGATATCACGGTAAATTTATCGGACACTGGACGCTGCTCACAAACGTTAGCAACGAGATCACCAGCGCGGAAGTCGCTCGCTGGTATTACTGGCGCTGGGGTATTGAATCCTTTTTTAAGCTACTGAAAGGTGCCGGTCATGATGTAGAAAAATGGCTTCAGCGCAGTGCTGGTGCCCTGCTACGCAGGTTATTGATAGCTAGCATGGCATGTGTGCTGGTATGGCGGCTGCAACGCGCTGAAGGAGACGACAATGCGGCAGCCCGTCAGTTAATTTGCCGATTATCCGGACGACAACAAAAACGAGGGCGTAAAGAAAGCGCCCCAGCGCTGCTTGCCGGACTATCCATCCTGCTAAATACCTTGACGTTATTAGCAGACTATACCCCGTAAGAACTTGTCCACTTCGCTATGGTGGTTTTTAACCCTTTATGATGTGTAGATATAGCCAACCGACTTAAAAATGATTACAACAGATACCCTGATATGCGGCAAAAAAGCATAGCTGGCTGTTATCAAAATAATGTCGCTTGGCTATACCTATGAAAGTATGGGGATTGCTGCGCCAGTATTGCTGCTGTTGGTGCGTATTTTACAAGGTGCTGCGATTGGTGGTGAAGTGCCGTGAGCCTAGGTGTTTGTCTCTGAGCATGTGCCACGTTCTCGCATTAGGCTGGCGTGTGGCATTCTGACGGCGGGGCTGCCGCTCGGTATAGCCAAGCGACTTAATTTTGATTACACCATATGGACTGAGAACAAAATCTCTGTATCGCAACCACTCTCTCTTTTTTTGCTTTTTGCTTGTGCCCATTTATGCTCAATGGGGTTAAGATCTGGCGAATATGTAGGCAAATACCCTGCATCATGTAGGCAAATACCCTGCATCATGTAGGCAAATACTCCACCATATACCCTGCATCGATGATGACTTGTTGAATATTATGTTTTTTGTGAAAAGTTGCATTGTCCATCACGATTACCCTGTTTTTAGGGAGTACTGGGATAAGGACTTGTGTGACCCAGGAATAGAAAACATCGCTGTTAATATTGATATCAAATAATCCGATAGCAAACAGCGTTGTGCCTAATAACGCGCCGATAACATTTGTTCTTCCCTTGGCTCCCCCGTTCTTCAGGCCAAAACACCGTTGACCTTTTGGGGAATAGCCGTGAGTCCGTGGGGTATCGTGTGGAAAACCACTTTCATCAATAAAAACAATAGGTTTTCCTTTTTTCATACTGTTGTATTTTTTGTTGAAATGCTTGCCGGGCGCTTTCGTCGGCTTTCGGATGACATAGAGTTTTTTTTATAGGTCAATCCCAGCTTTTTAAGAGCTTGCCAAATGGCCTTCTGACAAACGCCAAAACGCTCTGCACGTTCTTTTTGGTAAGCATCTGGATATGGTTCAACATCTTTTATCAACTCGGATTTATCGCTCTTTCGCTGACGCGTGGTCGATGCTTTTGACGCTATTTGATTAATCCAACGCAATACAGAGGCAGGGCCAATCCGAAATTACTTCGCTGTTTCTCGGATACTCAACCCTTCTTCTTCCCGTGTAGATATCACTTTACGTCTAAAATCAATTGAATAGCTCATTTAAATAATGTAATCAAAATTAAGTCGTTTAGCTATATTCTGCTTGGTTCTGCGATTGCGACACTACTCAATAGCACATTAACGCCGCAGCAGATTGTCGGCGGCGGCTGGCGTATTCCGTTCTTCCTCGGCGGTATCTTTGGTTTCTTTGCCATGTATTTGCGTCGCTGCTTGCAAGAGACACCGGTATTTATGGAGATGCAGGCGCACAAACGTCTGGCGGAGGAATTGCCGCTTAAAGCGGTGGTGATGAAACATAAAACGGCAGTTGTGGTGTCGATGCTGCTGACCTGGCTGCTCTCAGCCTGCATCGTGGTGGTGATCCTGATGGCTCCGACCTATTTGCAAAAAGCGCATGGCATCCCCGCTTCGATGGCGTTGCAGGCCAACTGTCTGGCAACTATCACCCTGATGATGGGCTGTGTGACCGTCGGGATGATCGTCGATCGCATCGGAGCCGGTAAGACGTTTATTTTCGGCAGCAGCGGGCTGCGCTTTCTTCTATCTGGTGGTAGCGCGCGATCCTTCGTTGCTGTTCTTAGGGTATGCGGTTGCGGGATTATGCGTTGGCGTAGTCGGTGCTGTGCCTTATAGAAAAGCGACTTAATTTTGATTACACCATATGGACTGAGAACAAAATCTCTGTATCGCAACCACTCTCTCTCTAATTTTTTGCTTGTGCCCATTTATGCGCAATTGGGTTAAGATCTGGCAAATACTCCACCATATACCCTGCATCGATGATGACTTGTTGAATATTATGTTTTTTGTGAAAAGTTGCATTGTCCATCACGATTACACTGTTTTTAGGGAGTACTGGGATAAGGACTTGTGTGACCCAGGAATAGAAAACATCGCTGTTAATATTGATATCAAATAATCCGATAGCAAACAGAATTATTAGCAAATCTGGTTTATGGCGATCAGGCTACATTCCGCTCTGATGCTTAGTGAATCTGTTCTCCATCCTTAAATTGGACGTTGCTTACAACCAGGGTCAGCAGGTCAAATCCTCTTAGTCGGTTCCAGCTTTTCTGAGCTGACTGGAGCAGCTTAAATACCATTGACAGGGTTGTTTCTCTCGAACCATCGTTCTTCGCGCCTCTGCTTCGTAGCCTCACAGTCGCAAAAGCCGATTCAATCGGATTTGTCGTTCTTATTGACGCCCAGTGCTCTGACGGGAAGTCGTAGAATGCCAGCAGTTCTTCTTGAGCTTTCTCCAGCTTCTTCATCGCTGCAGGATACTTCGCTGAAAACCTTGCCAACAAAACATCAAAGGCTTCATTAGCGGCATCGCGGCTCTCTGCCAGCCAAACCTCCCGCAGCTCAGCCTTAACTTTCGGTTGCATGGCTTTGGGGTGTGAAGCCAACACATTAGCGGTTTTGTGCACCCAACAGCGTTGGTGCTGCGTGTCCGGGAATATCTTTGCCATTGCATTCCAAAAACCAAGGGCACCGTCTCCCGTAGACAGCTTGGGAGATACGGTTAGGCCACGTGCTCGCAGGCCATTAAGAAGTTCGGCCCAGTTTGCTTCTGACTCTCGATAACCATCTTCGACCGCAACCAGCTCCTTACGTCCATGCTCAGTGACGCCGATAATGACCAGCAGGCAAAGGCGATCATCTTGCCTGACATGGCTGTATATGCCATCGGCCCAGAAATAAACGTAGCGCGTATCGCTTAAATCACGCAGGCACCATTGCCTGTGCTCTTCAAGCCACTGCTGTTTCAGTCTGCTGATGATACTGGCAGAGAGGCCATTCGCTTTTTCACCGAGAAGCGCCCTCAGGGCTTCGTGAAAATCACCGGTGGATATGCCTCGCAGGTACAGCCATGGTAGCAACTCTTCGACGCTTTTTGCACGTTTCAGATAAGGCGGCAACAACGCGCTGTTGAAGCATATTCCGTTGCCGCTGCGCTCCCTGACCTTAGGCACTTTAATTTCAACATCCCCAATACCCGTCTGTATGGTTCGCGGTGGCAAATAGCCGTTACGAACGACAGCATGACGCCCGTCGTCAAGGCAGCGTTCAGCATATTGTTGCAGCATGGCTTCGAGCTCAACCTCAACGGCGGCAGCTATCAGCTGCCTGGCACCATTACGAATGAGTTCATGCAAGGGATCAGCTGCAATATCTGGTTCTGCGGAGACCTGTAGGGTAGACTTTTTCATGGGGTATCTCTCTGTTGTTGAAATCATCCACGAAATCAATCAGCAGGATACGCCACCCTCCCCGAAACCCCGTACACCAGAAATGAGCATAACTCCAGTCCATATGGTGTAATCATTTTTAAGTCGGTTGGCTATAACGCCTATCGCACCAGCCGTTTATGTGCTGGCACTGTCTGGGCTTGGCTTGCTGCTGGGGCTTTATCTTTATCAGACACAGTCGCGCCGCCGCGTGGCGCTTACTGAGTCGGCGCAGAACCTGTAGTGTTCCGTGCATGCTCTGTCGCAAGAAAACAAAAAGCCCGGCGCATGCGCCGGGCTTTTTATTGCGGGTAACGCGAGGCGATTAGTGTGCCGTGCCGCGTGCACCAATCGGCAGTACCTTACGGCCAAACTGCGCGTTCAGCATTTCTGCCATTGCCAAATAAATGGCGCTGGCGCCACAAATAATGCCTTCATAGCCCGCAATGGTCAGCAGGCCGTGGTTACCGGTGAAGTTACCGATAGCCAACAGGGCAAACAGCAGCGTCAGGCTGGCAAATACAAACTGCAGCGCACGGTTGACGAACAGCGTGCCGAAGAACATAAACAGGGTGAAAACGCCCCACAGTCCAAGAAATACTCCGAGGAACTGTGCGTCACTGGCTTCTGCCAGGCCCATTTTCGGCAGCATCAGAATGCCGACCAGCGTCAGCCAGAATGTGCCGTAAGAGGTGAATGCGGTCACGCCAAAGGTGTTGCCTTTCTTGTATTCCAACAGCCCTGCGATGATCTGGGCGATGCCGCCGTAGAAAATCCCCATGCTGAGAATAATAGAAGAAAGTGGGAAAAAGCCTGCGTTATGCAGGTTAAGAAGAATGGTAGTCATCCCGAAGCCCATCAGTCCTAACGGACCGGGATTCGCCAGCGAGTTCGTTTGCATAAATCCTCAGAATACAATAGTGGAGTTGTGTAGCTTGCTCGATGCCGCGTTCTGTCGGTGTTTCCTGATCTCTGGCGAGCTGTCCTTGCTCGTCGTCCCGATAGACCCTTGCTATTTAACTGTGAAAGCGCTGTAACCGTAAAAACAACGCAACGGTAAAATTTTCTAAAAAAATTTTAATTGCGGCGCGGCATAATAGCGAGACGATTGCGCGGATACAACAAGGCGCAAGAGGAATAGTTTAATCATAAAGGGGATCGCCTGCATTTTTTTTTTCGCTCCCCCCTTGAGGAGTAAATTGTTGTCCCCATCTTATTTCCAACCGAAACGGTTTGACATCTTGTAACGGGATGTGCTGGGAAGCATGAGTTTGCCTGGAACATCAAAGAACACCGTGTGGATGAGGAGACCTCGTGAGGGCAAACATTGAATAATTGCACCTTGTTGAGTTGAAAATCCCCTTTTCGCCCGCATAGTAGGTTGAACGGCCACACCGAATACGACTTTTTAGTGGAGATGTTTAGATGGGTAAGATTATTGGTATCGACCTGGGTACAACCAACTCTTGTGTAGCGATTATGGAGGGTACGCAGGTTAAAGTACTGGAAAACAGCGAGGGCGATCGCACCACGCCTTCTATTATTGCTTATACGCAAGATGGTGAAATTCTGGTTGGCCAGCCCGCTAAACGTCAGGCTGTGACTAACCCGAAAAACACCCTGTTTGCTATCAAGCGTCTGATTGGTCGTCGCTTCAAAGATGAAGAAGTGCAGCGTGATACCAACATCATGCCGTACAACATCGTTGCAGCAGATAATGGTGACGCTTGGTTGGAAGTGAAAGACCAGAAAATGGCACCGCCGCAGATCTCTGCTGAAGTGCTGAAAAAAATGAAGAAAACGGCAGAAGACTACCTCGGTGAAACTATCACTGAAGCGGTTATCACCGTTCCGGCGTATTTTAACGATGCGCAACGTCAGGCAACCAAAGATGCAGGCCGCATCGCGGGTCTGGAAGTAAAACGTATCATCAATGAACCGACAGCGGCTGCGCTGGCGTACGGTCTTGACAAAGAAGTGGGTAACCGCACCATTGCGGTTTACGACTTGGGCGGCGGTACGTTTGATATTTCCATCATCGAAATCGATGAAGTTGACGGCGAAAAAACTTTTGAAGTACTGGCAACCAATGGTGATACCCACCTGGGTGGTGAAGACTTCGACAGCCGTATGATCAACTATCTGGTTGACGAGTTTAAGAAAGAGCAAGGCTTCGACCTGCGCAACGATCCGTTGGCGATGCAGCGCCTGAAAGAAGCAGCAGAAAAAGCGAAAATTGAACTTTCCTCTGCGCAACAGACCGACGTTAACCTGCCGTACATCACGGCGGATGCTACCGGTCCGAAACACCTGAACATCAAAGTGACTCGCGCCAAGTTGGAGTCGCTGGTAGAAGAGCTGGTGACCCGTTCACTGGAGCCGCTAAAAGTCGCATTGCAGGATGCCGGGCTGTCCGTTTCTGACGTGCAGGACGTGATTCTGGTGGGTGGTCAAACCCGTATGCCGCTGGTACAGAAGAAAGTGGCTGACTTCTTTGGCAAAGAACCGCGCAAAGACGTTAACCCGGATGAAGCAGTGGCGATCGGTGCTGCGGTGCAGGGCGGCGTGTTAGCCGGTGACGTTAAAGACGTGCTGCTGCTGGACGTTACCCCGCTGTCACTGGGTATCGAAACCATGGGTGGCGTAATGACGCCGCTGATTACCAAGAACACTACCATACCGACCAAACACAGCCAGGTGTTCTCTACGGCGGAAGATAACCAGTCCGCAGTAACCATCCATGTGTTGCAGGGTGAACGTAAACGTGCACACGACAACAAATCGTTGGGTCAGTTTAACCTAGACGGTATTCAGAACGCACCGCGCGGTATGCCGCAGATTGAAGTGACTTTTGACATCGACGCTGACGGTATCCTGCACGTTTCTGCCAAAGACAAAAACAGCGGCCGCGAGCAGAACATCACCATCAAAGCATCTTCTGGCTTGAATGAAGATGAAATCCAGAAGATGGTGCGCGATGCAGAATCGAATGCGGAAGCTGACCGTAAGTTTGAAGAGCTGGTACAGGCGCGTAATCAGGGCGATCACCTGCTGCACAGCACCCGTAAACAGCTGGAAGAGTCTGGCGACAAGCTGGCAGCTAACGATAAAACCGCGATTGAAAATGCCCTGAAAGCGCTGGAAGGCGTATTGAAAGGCGAAGATAAAGCGGAGATCGAAGCGAAGATCCAAACGTTGATCGAAGCGTCTGCCAAACTGCTGGAAGCATCGCAACAGCAGGCACAAGCGGGTGCAGGCAGCAATGCAGATGATGCAGCGCGTAAAGAAGACGACGTTGTGGACGCTGAATTTGAAGAAGTGAAAGACAAAAAATAATCGCCCTTAGGCGGGCGCAACAACGGTGATAAGCCGTTGCTGGCAAACTAGGCACGGGCGTCGAGGAAACTCTGCGCCCGTGCACGCATGTTGAGGGCAGGAAAAAACATGGCGAAGCAAGATTATTACGAAGCGCTAGGCGTTGCCAAAGACGCCGATGAGCGGGAGATCAAAAAGGCCTACAAGCGCCTAGCGATGAAGTTTCACCCGGACCGCAGCCCCGGTGATAAAGACGCTGAAGCAAAATTCAAAGAGATCAAAGAAGCTTATGAAATTCTGACGGATGCGCAGAAACGGGCGGCTTACGATCAATACGGCCACGCGGCGTTTGAGCAAGGCGGTATGGGCGGAGGTGGGGCTGGCGGTTTCGGCGGCGCAGATTTTGGCGATATCTTTGGCGACGTATTCGGCGATATTTTCGGCGGTGGACGTCGTCAACGTGCCAGCCGCGGTGCCGATTTACGCTATAACATGGAGTTGACGCTGGAAGAAGCGGTTCGTGGTGTCGCCAAAGAGATCCGCATTCCGACGCTTGAAGAGTGCGACTCCTGTCATGGCAGCGGTGCAAAACCGGGCAGCTCGCCGGTAACCTGCCCAACCTGTCATGGCAATGGGCAGGTGCAGATGCGTCAAGGGTTCTTTACCGTTCAGCAAACCTGTCCGCACTGTCATGGACGTGGCAAGATCATTAAAGATCCTTGCAACAAGTGTCATGGTCATGGCCGCGTTGAAACCAGCAAAACCCTGTTGGTGAAAATCCCTGCGGGCGTGGATACGGGCGATCGTATTCGCTTGTCCGGTGAAGGTGAGGCCGGGGAGCACGGTGCACCTGCGGGCGAGCTGTACGTTCAGGTGCAGGTAAAACCGCATCCTATCTTCCAGCGCGAAGAGAACAATCTCTATTGCGAAGTTCCCATCAACTTTGCGATGGCTGCCATGGGCGGTGAGATTGAAGTGCCGACGTTAGATGGCCGCGTGAAATTGAAGGTGCCTGCGGAAACGCAAACCGGAAAATTGTTCCGCATGCGCGGCAAAGGTGTGAAATCGGTACGCGGCGGTGCACAGGGAGATCTGCTGTGCCGCGTGGTGGTTGAAACGCCGGTTAATCTTAATGAGCGCCAGAAGCAGCTGCTGAAGGAGCTGGAAGAGAGTTTCGGTGGGCCTTCGGGAGAGAGAAATAGCCCTCGCTCTAAAAGCTTCTTTGATGGTGTGAAGAAGTTTTTCGATGACCTGACCCGCTAACGTTGCTGGTTCAGACAAAAAAACCGGTGATGTATCACCGGTTTTTTTGAGCCTGTACACGAGATTGTGTAATTGCCTAATTTGTATTAGTCGCGACTAGATCTGACACTGGACTTTGAAAGGTTGAGAGTCACCGGTTTTGATATGGGTGTCTAATCCTTAAACAAAACGCGAGGTAACTCTCATGCTTCATACTAACAATCCCATTATCAAACACAAAGCCGGCCTGCTCAATCTCGCCGAAGAACTCGGTAACGTATCAAAAGCCTGCAAGAGCATGGGCGTGTCACGCGATACATTTTACCGTTATCAGGAACTGGCTGCTGAAGGCGGCATTGATGCGTTGGTTAACCAGAACCGCCGGGTTCCGAACCTGAAGAACCGCGCCGACGAAGCCACTGAACGCGCGGTTGTTGATTATGCTATTGAGTTCCCGCCCCATGGGCAGCACCGGACCAGTAATGAGCTGCGTAAAAAAGGCGTATTTATCTCCGGCAGCGGCGTGCGCTCCATCTGGCAACGACACGACCTGGAGAACTTCCGTAAACGCCTGAAGGCGCTTGAGGAAAAGGTCGCCAGAGAAGGCATTGTCCTTACCGACGCTCAAATCGCAGCCCTGGAGAAGAAGGCGCACGATGATGAGGCCTGCGGTGAAATCGAGACGGCACATCCCGGGTATCTGGGCTCGCAGGACACCTTCTACGTGGGCAATCTGAAGGGGGTGGGCCGTATCTACCAGCAGACGTTCGTGGATACGTACTCGAAAGTGGCACACTGCAAGCTGTATACGAATAAAACACCACTCACCGCCGCCGACCTGCTCAATGATAGCGTACTCCCGTTCTACGAGGCTCAGGGACTGCCGGTGCTGAGAATACTGACCGACAGGGGTACGGAGTACTGTGGTAAAGTGGAGCAGCATGATTATCAGCTTTATCTGGCTATCAACGATAACGAAGGCGATGTCTCCGCAGACGAACAGCATCTGCGAGCGCTTCCATAAAACCATTTTGCAGGATTTTTATCAGGTTACGTTCCGCAAGAAGTTATATGGAGACTTGGAAAGCCTGCAGGTAGATCTGGACAACTGGTTGTGGCATTACAATAATGAGCGAACTCATCAGGGAAAAATGTGCTGCGGGCGTACTCCGATGGCCACTTTACTCGATGGAAAACGGATCTGGGCAGAAAAGAATCTGAACCAGATGTAATCTGACAGACACCTGTATAAATAATCGGTAACTGTCAGATCAGGTCTGAGCTAGTACACCTGATTTTGATATGTTCAATCCAACATCAAAAGCAGGTTACTTTATGGACGAAAAACAGTTACAGGCTCTGGCTAACGAGCTGGCCAAAAATCTCAAAACCCCTGACGCTCTCAACCCGTTTGATCGCATGCTGAAAAAGATCAGCGTTGAAGCTGCCCTTAATGCTGAAATGACCCATCACCTCGGGCATGAGAAGCACCAGTCCAAATCTGGAACTAACACGCGCAATGGCTACTCCACAAAGACTGTTACCACCGGCGATGGTCCGCTGGAACTGCGTACACCACGTGATCGTGATGGTTCCTTTGAACCGCAACTGGTGAAGAAGAACAAGACCCGGATCTCCGGGATGGATAACCAGATTTTATCGTTGTATGCCAAAGGGATGACCACCCGCGAAATTGCCGCTGCGTTTATGGAGCAGGTTGTTGAATGGCAAAATCGCCCCCTGGATGCGGTTTATCCCATTGTTTACCTTGACTGTATCGTTCTGAAAGTCCGGCAGGACAGCCGCGTTATCAATAAGTCTGTGTTCCTGGCGCTGGGTATCAATATCGAAGGCCAGAAAGAGCTACTGGGGATGTGGCTGGCCGAAAATGAAGGTGCAAAGTTCTGGCTGAACGTGCTGACAGAACTGAAAAACCGTGGCCTGACCGACATCCTCATTGCCTGTGTGGACGGCCTGAAAGGGTTCCCGGATACCATCAACACGGTCTACCCGGAAGCCCGCATCCAGTTGTGCATCGTGCACATGGTGCGCAACAGCCTGCGCTTCGTTGCCTGGAAGGACTATAAGGCGGTAAGACGCGACCTCAAAGCAGTGTATCAGGCTCCAACCGAAGAGGCCGCGCTTCAGGCGCTGGAGACGTTCGGTGGGACATGGGATCACCGCTATCCGCAGATAAGCCGGAGCTGGCAGTCAAACTGGGCCAACCTATCGACATTTTTCTCGTACCCGCAGGAACTTCGCAAGGTATAGCTAGGCGACTTAATTTTGATTACAGCATATGTATTAAAAACAGGTCATCGATAGTGCATCCTGTTTCCATCTTTTTACGTTTAGCTTGAGACCATTTATGTTCTATACCCGTGATCATTGAAGATGCTTGATTTTACGCGGTAAGAAGATCATGCTCACCCACTATGAAGATATTTATTACCGACAAGCAAAAAGCCGAACTCGAACACCTTCATGACACCAGTCGTGATAAGCGTGTTTGTGATCGCATCAAAGCCGTCCTGCTGGCCTCCGAAGCATAGGTATCTACACATCATAAAGGGTTAAAAACCACCATAGCGAAGTGGGCAAGTTCCTCCGGGGTATAGTCTGCTAATAACGTCAAGGTATTTAGCAGGATGGATAGTCCGGCAAGCAGCGCTGGGGCGCTTTCTTTACGCCCTCTTTTTTGTTTTCGTCCGGATAATCGGCAAATTAACTGACGGGCTGCCGCATTGTCGTCTCCTTCAGCGCGTTGCAGCCGCCATACCAGCACACATGCCATGCTAGCATCAATAACCTGCGTAGCAGGGCACCAGCACTGCACTGAAGCCATTTTTCTACATCATGACCGGCACCTTTCAGCAGCTTAAAAAAGGATTCAATACCCCAGCGCCAGTAATACCAGCGAGCGACTTCCGCGCTGGTGATCTCGTTGCTAACGTTTGTGAGCAGCGTCCAGCGTCCGATAAATTTACCGTGAGTATCGGTAAGGCGAACCACAACTAATCTGAGTGTCAGAGCTACGCCTGGCTGAACTTTCACTCGCCGTCCGGTGTTCTTGTCTTTCCGTTTCGCTTTTGCTGTTCGCGTTATGATCACGGATGTTTCCCCGATCTCCATATTGGCTTTTTGCCCTTTCCAGCCAACCTGTCCGTTTGCGATAAATGGCAGATCGTCTGCAATTTCACCAATTTTACGGGTGTCACCGCCCCACTCGGCCCGATGCCCTTCCTTTCCCCGGATAAGCCAACATATTCCCTGGGAGCTTAATGTGCGCATATGCCCGATAGAGTCACCTTCACGGTCAATGAGATGAACTAACTTCTTCCCGGTATCAAGAGACTCAACGCGGGCGATATCAGCCGTCAAAGCATCCATATGATTCAGACTCTCAGACAAGCCCTCGGTTAGCGTTGAACGACAACCCGCCCTATCGGTTAGAGTTTGAGACAGGGGCGCTATTGGTAAACCATTTGCAGCATCAAGCAGTAGGCTGGTTTGTAGTTCATAACCGACGTCGCCACCATGCGTCATTTTCAAACGTTCTTCTTTCCCATTGTGGGTACGAAACTGTAAATGAGACCAGTCGTGAACGACGGGAGCGTATGGATGCGGGCTAAGTGCAACCTGCCGGAGAGCCAGCGAAATAATCGGTTCATTGAGCTGACTGAAGCTAATACGTTCATTATTAAAAAAACGCCAACCGGCCTGAGTAGTGGCGAATGTGGTTTTCTGCGCGCAGGCAAGGTCTTTAACGGCTGACGCCAATGGTGCTGCGGGAGTCATGTGTTGCTTAACCAGACGCTGATAACGCCGGTTAAGGCGGGCATCAATCCCGCCGATGGATAAGTTGAGATCATGCAGCAACGTAATAGCAGATATTGCAAAAGATGTGTAGATACCTATGCCTCCGAAGGCTGGCCCTCTTATAACAAGGCCCTCAAGCAGCGCGGTTCTCTAACCGTATGGCTAGATGAATCAGCCATTGCTGCATGGACGGAAAAAAACACTACTGAACGGCGTGGACGACCGCTCCACTACTCAGATATGACCATCACCACAGTCCTGATGATGAAACGCGTGTTTGGCCTTTCATTGAGGGCTTTACAGGGCTTTGGTGACTCGATTTTTAAACTGATTAAATTGTCGCTGCATTGTCCAGACTATTCGCTGCTCAGCAAGCGAGCAAAGACAGTGAACATCATCATAAAAACGCCAACCCGTGGTGAAATCTCACATCTGGTCATTGATGGAACCGGCCTGAAGGTCTTTGGCGAAGGCGAATGGAAAGTCCGGCAGCATGGTGCCGACAGACGCAGGGTATGGCGTAAGCTGCACCTGGCAGTAGACAGTGTGACACATGAGATTATCTGTGTGGATTTGTCGCTCAGTGGTACGACTGATGCCCAAGCTCTACCGGCGCTGATAAACCAGACCCACCGGAAAATCAGAGAGGCATCGGCTGACGGCGCTTAGGATACAGTTTACTGCTATGATGCTCTGCTGAGAAAGAAAATAAGGCCGCTTATCCCGCCACGAAGGGGGCGCAATATTGGCAAGATCGCTACCACGAGCGTAACCACGCTGTTGCAAATCAGCGCATTAGCAGTAGTAACGATATCTGGAAAAAGAAAGTGGGCTATCACCGGCGCTCAGTGGCTGAAACGGCCATGTTCCGGTTCAAAAGGCTTCTGGGTGGTCATCTAAGTCTGAGAGACTACGATGGTCAGGTGGGTGAAGCCATGGCCATGGTCAAAGCGCTTAACCTGATCACGCTATTAGGAATGCCGAACAGTATTCGCATCACGTAACAATCGACCCGTATGGGGCGCAGTCGTTACAAGTTCTGATTTATTCAACAAAGCCCCAAGCCGATCCAAACATAAAAAACATCACGGTTAATATTGCAATCAAATAACCCTATAGCAAAAAGGGTTGTTTCCAATAAAGCGCCAATAACATTTGTTCTTCCCTTAGCACCCCAGTTTTTCAGGCCAAAACAACGGTGACCTTTTGGGGAATAGCCGTGAGTTTGTGGAGTGTCATGTGAAAAACCACTTTCATCAATAAAAACAACAGATTTATCTTTTTTTTCATACTGTTGTCTTTTTTGCTGATGTACCAGCCTGTCGCTTTCGTTGGTTTTTGGATGGAATAGAGTTTTTTTTATAGGTTAATCCCAGCTTTTTAAGGGATTGCAAAATAGTCTTCTTACAAACACCGAATCGCTCTGCCCGTTCCTTTTGGTAAGCATCTGGATACTGTTCCACATCTTTTGCTAAAGCATTTTTATCGATCTTCCTCTTACGTGGCGTTGAATTTTTTGGCTCTGGTCGTTTAAGCCAACGTACTAAAGACGCTTTTCCAATACGGAATTGTTTCGCAGTTTCTCGAATTGTTAAACCTTCGGCTTTCCTTACAGATATTACTTTACGTCGAAAATTAATTGTATAACTCATAACACACCTTGTAATCAAAATTAAGTCGCCTAGCTATATCGCCCGATTTCAGGCATTTTAATGCACGTTTTAACCCAAGTCTCTGGTCTGTTTTTCCACTGATTTTATCCTCAAAAATCTGCTCGCAATTTGCACAAACGAGCGATTTTCGCTGTAAATCGGTGTCTTGGTCATTTTTTGACACCCTCATATAGCCTATTTTTGCCATTCCTGACCTTTTTTCACTCTCTATGAGCCTTTTATAGCCAAGCGACATTATTTTGATAACAATTATCTGTATTTTTTTGCCACATATCAGGGCATTGGCTGTAATCATTTTTAAGTCGTTTGGCTATAAGGCGTAAGCCACAGCACAAATCACATTGGCTTGCGGCATAGATTGCGGCAGGCCGATGGGTATGTAACTATTAACCTTATGTTAACGTAGTGCTCCCATCATCCTCGGCGCAGACCGGGAACCTCTTGCAGAAGGCATGCGTTTGGCCTGTAAGAGATTCCCGCTTACACGGGAATGATCGGATGAGTAAAGCCAGGAGTTTGTATTGAAGAGTTATCTGGTTGGCGGCGCAGTGCGGGACGCCTTACTCGATCTCCCAGTGTCAGAACGTGACTGGGTGGTGGTGGGTGCCACACCGGGACAGATGTTGGCGCTTGGCTACCAGCAGGTCGGGCAGGATTTTCCCGTCTTTTTGCACCCGGAAAGCAAAGAAGAGTATGCGCTGGCGCGTACTGAACGCAAATCGGGTAACGGCTATACCGGCTTTATTTGCCATGCCGCACCCGATGTTACGCTGGAAGCGGATCTGCTGCGGCGCGATCTGACCATCAACGCCATCGCCCAAACCGCAGAGGGTGAGTTGGTTGATCCCTATCACGGCCGTTACGATCTGCAACAGCGTCTGCTGCGCCATGTCTCTCCGGCTTTTCAGGAAGATCCGCTACGCGTACTGCGCGTGGCGCGCTTTGCCGCGCGTTTTGCCCATCTCGGTTTTCACATCGCGCAGGAAACGCTGGCGCTGATGCAATTTATGACGCGCGAGGGCGAGTTGGCTTTTCTTACGCCCGAACGGGTGTGGAAAGAGACGGAAAAGGCGCTGGCAACCCGCTCGCCTCACGTCTATTTTCAGGTGCTGCGAGACTGCGGTGCGCTGGCGGTATTGTTTCCCGAAATCGACAATCTGTATGGCGTACCGGCCCCGGCACAATGGCACCAGGAAATCGACAGCGGCGTTCATACCCTGATGACCCTGATGATTGCCGCTCACCTCACCCCCGAGATCGATGTACGCTTTGCCACGCTCTGCCACGATGTGGGAAAAGCGCTGACGCCGCCCGCGCTCTGGCCACGTCACCACAGACACGGCCCGGCGGGGGTGAAACTGGTGGAGCAACTGTGCCAGCGCTTACGTGTACCTAATGCGCTGCGCGACCTAGCTAAGCTGGTAGCGGAATATCATGACCTAGCGCATACCGTAACGGTATTGCAGCCCAAAACGCTGATGAAGCTGTTTGATGCGCTGGACGTGTGGCGCAAGCCGGAACGGCTGGAGAAGTTGGTGCTCACCAGTGAAGCGGATGCCCGTGGCCGCACCGGTTTTGAAGAATCCCCCTATCCGCAAGGCGACTACCTGCGCGAGGCCTTCACCGTTGCCTGCGCCGTCACCAGTGGCGCAGTCGTGGCCGACGGTTTTCAGGGTATCGGCGTGCGCGATGAGCTGCACCGGCGACGTATTGCTGCGCTTACCGCGTGGAAAGCGCAGAAAATTCCCGCTTCGACCCCGTAAGTGGCTTATTTCGTGCTACAGACCGCAATATAGTTAAGCAGGTGCCGGTAGCGGCGGAAGGTGTGAAACAGCCGAAGGAAGGTTGCGCGGTTTTCCGCCTTCAACGCGTTGCGCACAATCTTTGCCGCGCCGCCCCAACCTTCATCGTAAATCATGCCAGACGGCGTCATCAACCTCATCGCGCCCTGAGCGTTCTCCACCTGGCTGAAACCACTTTCAAGAAACAGGTTGCGCCACCCCACCAGCGTTATAGCCAACCGACATTATTTTGATAACAGCCAGCTATGCTTTTTTTGCCGCATATCAGGGCATTGGCTGTAATCATTTTTAAGTCGGTTGGCTATAACGGCTGGATGTTGACATTGATTGCCGCGCGCATCTGCGCCGTGACATCACCCGAGGCCTGCGGCAGCAGCATGATGTCATGGGTCAGCAACCGCCCTCCGGGTTTTAGCACGCGTAAATATTCCTGAATCAGCGGGCGCTTGGCTTTGTCGGCGTACATGGTGAGCATCGCTTCGCTAATCACCACGTCAAAGTGGTTATCAGGGAACGGTAATGCCAAGGCATTCGCTTCCATCACCGTCACAGGCCCTTCGACGCCACCAGCCAGAATGTTGTGCCGTGCTTGCTGTAATGCCGCCTTGTCCATATTCACCCCGACGATAGCGCACCCATAACTGAGTTATGCTCATTTCTGGTGTACGGGGTTTCGGGGAGGGTGGCGTATCCTGCTGATTGATTTCGTGGATGATTTCAACAACAGAGAGATGATATAGCCAACCGACTTAAAAATGATTACAGCCAATGCCCTGATATGTGGCAAAAAAATACAGCTAATTGTTATCAAAATAATGTCGCTTGGCTATACCCCATGAAAAAGTCTACCCTACAGCTCTCCGCAGAACCAGATATTGCCGGTGATCCCTTGCATGAACTCATTCGTAATGCTGCCAGGCAACTGATAGCTGCCGCCGTTGAGGTTGAGCTCGAAGCCATGCTGCAACAACATGCTGAACGCCGCCTTGACGACGGGCGTCATGCTGTCGTTCGTAACGGCTATTTGCCACAGCGAACCATACAGACGGGTATTGGGGATGTTGAAATTAAAGTGCCTAAGGTCAGGGAGTGCAGCGGCAACGGAATATGCTTCAACAGCGCGTTGTTGCCGCCTTATCTGAAACGTGCAAAAAGCGTCGAAGAGTTGCTACCATGGCTGTACCTGCGAGGCATATCCACCGGTGATTTTCACGAAGCCCTGAGGGCGCTTCTCGGTGAAAAAGCGAATGGCCTCTCTGCCAGTATCATCAGCAGACTGAAACAGCAGTGGCTTGAAGAGCACAGGCAATGGTGCCTGCGTGATTTAAGCGATACGCGCTACGTTTATTTCTGGGCCGATGGTATATACAGCCATGTCAGGCAAGATGATCGCCTTTGCCTGCTGGTCATTATCGGCGTCACTGAGCATGGACGTAATGAGCTGGTTGCGGTCGAAGATGGCTACGGGAGACGGTGCCCTTGGTTTTTGGAATGCAATGGCAAAGATATTCCCGGACACGCAGCACCAACGCTGTTGGGTGCACAAAACCGCTAATGTGTTGGCTTCACACCCCAAAGCCATGCAACCGAAAGTTAAAGTTAAGGCTGAGCTGCGGGAGGTTTGGCTAGCAGAGAGCCGCGATGCCGCTAATGAAGCCTTTGATGTTTTGTTGGCAAGGTTTTCAGCGAAGTATCCTGCAGCGATGAAGAAGCTGGAGAAAGCTCGAGAAGAACCGCTGGCATTCTACGACTTCCCGTCAGAGCACTGGGCGTCAATAAGAACGACAAATCCGATTGAATCGGCTTTTGCGACTGTGAGGCTACGAAGCAGAGGCGCGAAGAACGGTGGTTCGAGAGAAACAACCCTGTCAATGGTATTTAAGCTGCTCCAGTCTGCTCAGAAAAGCTGGAACCGACTAAGAGGATTTGACCTGCTGACCCTGGTTGTAAGCAACGTCCAATTTAAGGATGGAGAACAGATTCACGAAGCATCAGAGCGGAACGTAGCCTATCGCCATACACCAGATTTGCTAATAACTCATGCTGGCCTGCAATACGGCGTATGCGGCAAGCACCAGCGGGCAAATTATAGCCAAGCGACATTATTTTGATAACAATTAGCTATATTTTTTGCCACATATCAGGGCATTGGCTGTAATCATTTTTAAGTCGGTTGGCTATAATGTAGGGCTAAACGTGGTTGCTGTCTGTGAGGTCAAGGAAAACGCAGCCACCGCCCGCGTGGAATGCCCGAACGCAAAAGCGCTGATGTCAAAGATTACGCAAACCTCGCTAAGCGCAGGAGCTCGCACGGTAACCCATCAGGAACAGCGGCTGATCACGATTGAGTGGTGATGGCGTAGGTTGGTTTTTTCGATATCAGCGGTAGGATAATCAGATACTGAAAGAAGAGCCGCAGCCACAGGCGCTTTTCGCATTCGGGTTAGTGACCACGAAGCGCGAACCTTCCAGACCTTCCGTGTAATCCACCGAACCACCGACCAGATATTGCAGACTCATCGGGTCTACCACCAGCGCCACGCCCTGTTTCTCAATGGTCATGTCACCGTCGTTAATTTTATCATCGAAAGTGAAACCGTATTGGAAGCCGCTACAGCCGCCGCCGGTGATGTAAACGCGAAGCTTCAGCTCCGGGTTCTCTTCATCAGCAATCAGGACTTTCACCTTTTTTGCCGCCGCATCAGTGAATTGCAGCGGCACAGCCATTACTTCATCGCTCATTGTCGTACTCCCAGCTTGTCTTTTATTGGGCGGCGCACGCCGTTTGCCTTATCCCAATCACACGCTCATTATCCAACAGCGGGAAACAAGGTTCAAGGTTTGGCCTTGCGTTCATTTTCCGCACGCTGCTCTAACGCATTCTGCCGTTGCAGCGTTCGGGCCAAAATAGCAGAGTATAGCGGTTGTCCGCCTAGAAACTGCGCCATTAACGTCGCCCCTAGGCAGGTGATGATCATGGGCAGAATCAGCTGATAGTTATCCGTCATTTCCAGCACCAGCACAATTCCGGTCAATGGGGCGCGTACTGAAGCCGCAAACAACGTGCCCATTCCTGCAATGGCAAAGGTGCCAGCACCTAATGCATAGTCAGGAAATACGCCGTGCAATATCAACCCGTAAGCACCGCCTAGCACGGTGCCCAACGCCAGCATCGGTGCAAAGATCCCGCAGGGTGCGCCAGAACCAAAACACAACAGCGTCAATATAGCCAACCGACTTAAAAATGATTACAGCCAATGCCCTGATATGTGGCAAAAAAATACAGCTAATTGTTATCAAAATAATGTCGCTTGGCTATACAGCAATATCCGTGCCCGTTTTACAGCAGAAAAAGATGGATAAACAGAATAACGTTATCAGTGCATGGTGCACACTTATAGACGTTTTTCACTGTTTATCCGCCCCGTCTTTGTGCAGGGTGGTGTGCATTGCACAAAAATGGGGGGATGTCTTTTAGCAGGGGAAAAGGCAGAACCGACGTTCAAATCCAGGGAATATGCTAAATAATTCGCTGGATCATTTGCGACTGGTTTATTATTGCTAGTAAATCTGGCTCTTATGTTATTTTCCGTTCATGTTAGTGGCGTATTTTCTTTCTGCGGCGTTGCGGTTCAGGCTGTAGAAACGCAGTAGTGGGCTGTTGGCATGAGCTTTGATGATTTGACGAACGCTGTTGTGATGAGCATTGTTGCGATGAACATCGATACAACGTTCCTACCGATACCCGAGGGTATCCGAGGTTTCTGTGCAGTTAACCAGTTTTACGGATTACGGATTACGCGCGCTGATCTACATGGCATCACTGCCTGAAGGGAAGATGACGAACATTACTGAAGTGACGCAAGTGTATGGCGTCTCTCGTAATCATATGGTCAAAATTATCAATCAACTTAGTCGGGCTGGCTTTGTGATGGCAGTGCGCGGTAAAAATGGCGGCATCCGTTTGGGCAAGTCAGCGCAAACCATTCGCATTGGCGATGTGGTACGCGCGCTGGAACCGCTGTCTCTGGTCAACTGCAACCATGATTTTTGCCACATCACGCCGGCATGCCGCTTAAAATGGGTGCTGCAAGAGGGCGTTCAGCGCTTTCTCTCCGAACTGGACCAACATATGTTGGCCGATATGGTGAAAGAGAACCCACCGCTTTATAAATTATTGTTGGTTGAATGAAGTCCGTTCAGCCTTCTGCTGAAGACAACGGAGGAACCGCAATGTCCCAAGATCCATTCCTAGAACGAGAAGCAGAAAAATACGAATCACCCATCCCCAGCCGCGAATACATTCTGGCTCACATCGAAAAACTCAATACACCCATTAGCCGCGATGAACTGGCTGCCAATTTGGAACTCACTACGGAAAAGCGGCAAGAAGCGCTGCGCCGTCGTTTGCGCGCGATGGAGCGTGACGGTCAACTGGTGTTTACCCGCCGCCAATGCTATGCGTTGCCGGAAAAACTGGATTTGCTGCGTGGCACGGTGATCGGCCACCGCGATGGTTTTGGTTTCCTGCGTGTAGAAGGGCGCAAGGACGACTTGTACCTGTCGGCTGAAGAGATGAAACGCACTATGCATGGCGATGTAGTGCTGGCGCAACCGCTGGGTGCCGATCGCAAAGGGCGGCGTGAGGGGCGTATCGTGCGAGTTCTGGAACCGCGTACCGGGCAGATTGTCGGTCGCTACTTCCTCGATGCCGGTATGGGGTTTGTGGTGCCGGATGACAGCCGCCTGAGCTTCGATATTCTTATCCCGCAAGAGAACATCAACGGTGCCCGTATGGGCTACATGGTTGTGGTTGAGTTAACGCAACGTCCCACGCGCCGTACCAAAGCCATTGGGAAGATTGTTGAGATCCTGGGCGATAAAATGGGTACCGGCATGGCGGTGGATATCGCACTGCGCACCCACGATATCCCGCACACTTGGTCGAAGCAGGTCGAAGAACAGATCAAAGATTTCAACGAACAGGTGCCGGAAAGTGCGAAAAAAGGGCGCGTCGATCTGCGTTCGCTGCCGCTGGTGACGATTGACGGTGAAGACGCGCGCGATTTTGACGATGCGGTCTACTGCGAGAAAAAACGCGGTGGCGGCTGGCGTCTGTGGGTTGCCATTGCTGATGTCAGCTATTACGTGCGTCCCAATACGCCGTTGGATCATGAAGCACGGGCGCGTGGTACCTCGGTCTATTTCCCTTCGCAAGTGGTGCCGATGCTGCCGGAAGTGCTGTCGAACGGCCTGTGTTCGTTGAACCCGGACGTGGATCGGCTGTGTATGGTGTGCGAGATGACCATTTCTGCGACCGGCAAGCTGACGACATACAAATTCTACGAAGCAGTGATGCGTTCCCATGCGCGCCTGACCTACACCAAGGTGTGGCATATGTTGCAGGGCGATGCGAAACTGTGTGCGCATTACCAGCCGCTGGTAGGCGGATTTGAAGAGCTGCACAAGATGTATCAGGTGTTGGAAAAAGCGCGTGAAGAGCGCGGCGGCATCGCCTTTGAAACCGAAGAAGCGAAGTTTATCTTCAACGCGGAACGCCGTATCGAACGCGTGGAATCGATGGTGCGTAACGATGCGCACAAACTGATTGAAGAGTGCATGATTCTGGCCAATATCTCGGCGGCCAGATTCGTTGAGAAAAATCAGGAGCCTGCACTGTTCCGGGTGCACGATCGCCCGAGTGAAGACCATGTGCTGGCACTGCGCAGCGTGCTGGGTGAGCTTGGTTTGACGCTGAAAGGCGGTATGAAGCCGGAACCCAAAGATTATGCAGAACTGATGACGCTGGTGGCGGATCGCCCTGACCATGAAATGCTGCAAACCATGATGCTGCGCTCCATGAAACAGGCAATTTACGATCCGGAAAATCGCGGTCACTTTGGTCTGGCGCTGACATCATACGGTCACTTCACGTCGCCGATTCGCCGCTATCCCGATCTGTCACTGCACCGTGGCATCAAGTATTTGCTGAGCGATCGTCGTGAACGTTCGACGCAGACTGGCGGTTGGCACAGCGATCTTAATGAGATGCTGCAACTGGGCATGCATTGTTCGCTGACTGAGCGGCGGGCGGATGAAGCCACGCGCGATGTCGCCGACTGGTTGAAATGTGACTTTATGCAGGATCACGTCGGTGAATCTTTTACCGGGATTATTTCCAGCGTAACCGGCTTTGGCTTCTTTGTGCGTCTCAACGATCTGTTTATCGATGGCCTAGTGCATGTCTCGACGCTGGATAACGACTACTACCGTTATGACAATGTGGGCCAACGCTTGATCGGTGAATCGAGCGGGCAGGTCTATCGTCTGGGTGATGAGGTCGAAATTCGCGTGGAAGCCCTCAATATGGACGAACGCAATATCGATTTCTCTCTGCTCTCCAGCAAACGCAAAGTGCGCGGTGAAGGCAAGACTGCACGCGACAAGGCGAAAAAACCGGAGCGCCGTGAGGCGCGGCCAGCACGGCGCGGTGGTAAGAAACCGGCTAATTTTGAGCCTGACAGTGCGTTTCGCAAGGACGATAGAGCAGGGAAAAAGGCTGCGCCCGATAAGGTGAAAGCAAAGGCCAAGGTGAAGAAAAAGACCGACAAGGCGCAGAAAAACGCCGAAAAAACGCGTAAAATCGCCGCCGCCAAGGCGAAACGCGCCAGTAAAAAGAACGCGGCACAGTAATGCCCGCAGCGAACGGCGGAGCTTCCGCCGTTCGTTAACACACCACGTTTGAAGAGTATCAATGAGCGAAATTATTTACGGTATCCACGCAGTCAACGCCCTGTTAGAACGCGATCCACAGCGTTTTCTGGAAGTCTTCATCCTCAAAGGGCGTGAAGATCGCCGCTTGCAACCGGTGATCGCGGCCTTGGAAGCTAATGGCATTGTGATTCAGGTAGCGAATCGTCAATGGTTGGATAGCAAGGTTGAAGGGGCCGTGCATCAGGGGATCGTGGCGCGCGTCAAAGAGGGGCGTCAGTATCAGGAAAACGATCTGCCGGATCTGCTGGCAAGCGTAGCACAGCCGTTTTTGTTGGTACTGGATGGCGTTACCGATCCTCACAACCTCGGTGCGTGCTTGCGTAACGCGGATGCCGCCGGGGTGCATGCGATCATTGTGCCGTGTGATCGTTCTGCGAAACTCAATGCCACCGCGAAAAAAGTGGCCTGCGGGGCAGCGGAAAATGTGCCTTTGATCCGCGTGACCAATCTGGCGCGCACGCTGCGCTTGTTGCAGGAAAATCAATTGTGGATCGTCGGGACCACGGGTGAAGCAGACCACACGCTCTATCAAAGCAAGCTGACTGGACCGCTGGCGCTGGTTATGGGCGCGGAAGGAGAAGGGATGCGTCGTTTGACGCGTGAACACTGCGATGAGTTGATCAGCATCCCAATGGCCGGTAGCGTTTCGTCGCTTAACGTTTCGGTTGCGACCGGTGTTTGTTTGTTTGAAGCGGTGAGACAGCGTCTGGCGTAACCATCCTCTGTTTTGTGCATCAACGCGTCTGCTTAGCGATACAGCACGGCGCGTGATGTCCACATGTTGCTCAATTCGTGCTCTTGCTTCAACGTGATGGTGTAATAGCGTGCGCCGTAAGAGTCAGCTTTTTGTTGAATGGCACGATCGGCGTCGTCGCTACTGCCTCGCACGTTGACCGATATCGATCCCATTTTCTCTAAGGCACTGGTTTGGGCATAGACGATAAGCTGCGCCTGCTGTGTTGGCGGCAGCAGCGGCATTGGCTTACTTTAAAAAGCACTACAGGCGCACAGGAGCGTCATGAGGGAAAAGGTGATGAACCGTGTAAGCGCAGTCATAAGTTCCTGGCAGCTGTAAAAAAGGGCGGGGAGTGTTTCGCAGCTTGCCCTGAGTCAACAGGGGCGTCAAGCCACTCGGTGGTGACGCGCTATTTCACCAGATGTACTGATTTAACGTCGATCTCTACGCTATTCCAGTCTTTATCTACTTCGCCTTCGATACGTATAGCTAAACGACTTAATTTTGATCACATTATTTAAATGAGCTATTTAATTGATTTTAGACGTAAAGTGATATCTACACGGGAAGAAGAAGGGTTGAGTATCCGAGAAACAGCGAAGCAATTTCGGATTGGCCCTGCCTCTGTATCGCGTTGGATTAATCAAATAGCGTCAAAAGCATCGACCACGCGTCAGCGAAAGATCGATAAATCCGAGTTGATAAAAGATGTTGAACCATATCCAGATGCTTACCAAAAAGAACGTGCAGAGCGTTTTGGCGTTTGTCAGAAGACCATTTGGCAAGCTCTTAAAAAGCTGGGATTGACCTATAAAAAAACTCTACGTCATCCGAAAGCCGACGAAAGCGCCCGGCAAGCATTTCAACAAAAAAAACAACAGTATGAAAAAGAAGGTAAGCCTATTGTTTTTATTGATGAAAGTGGTTTTCCACACGATACCCCACGGATTCATGGCTATTCCCCAAAAGGTCAACGGTGTTTTGGCCTGAAGAACGGGGGAGCCAAGGGAAGAACAAATGTTATCGGCGCTTTATTAGGCACAACGCTGTTTGCTATCGGATTACGAGTTATGCTCATTTCTGGTGTACGGGGTTTCGGGGAGGGTGGCATATCCTACTGATTGATTTCATGGATGATTTCAACAACAGAGAGATGATACCCCATGAAAAAGTCTACCCTACAGGTCTCCGCAGAACCAGATATTGCAGCTGATCCCTTGCATGAACTCATTCGTAATGGTGCCAGGCAGCTGATAGCTGCCGCCGTTGAGGTTGAGCTCGAAGCCATGCTGCAACAATATGCTGAACGCTGCCTTGACGACGGGCGTCATGCTGTCGTTCGTAACGGCTATTTGCCACCGCGAACCATACAGACGGGTATTGGGGATGTTGAAATTAAAGTGCCTAAGGTCAGGGAGCGCAGCGGCAACGGAATATGCTTCAACAGCGCGTTGTTGCCGCCTTATCTGAAACGTGCAAAAAGCGTCGAAGAGTTGCTACCATGGCTGTATAGCCAACCGACTTAAAAATGATTACAGCCAATGCCCTGATATGTGGAAAAAAAATACAGCTAATGGTTATCAAAATAATGTCGCTTGGCTATATAGCCAAGCGACTTAATTTTGATTACACCATATGGACTGAGAACAAAATCTCTGTATCGCAACCACTCTCTCTTTTTTTTGCTTTTTGCTTGTGCCCATTTATGCTCAATGGGGTTAAGATCTGGCGAATATGTAGGCAAATACTCCACCATATACCCTGCATCGATGATGACTTGTTGAATATTATGTTTTTTGTGAAAAGTTGCATTGTCCATCACGATTACACTGTTTTTAGGGAGTACTGGGATAAGGACTTGTGTGACCCAGGAATAGAAAACATCGCTGTTAATATTGATATCAAATAATCCGATAGCAAACAGCGTTGTGCCTAATAAAGCGCCGATAACATTTGTTCTTCCCTTGGCTCCCCCGTTCTTCAGGCCAAAACACCGTTGACCTTTTGGGGAATAGCCGTGAGTCCGTGGGGTATCGTGTGGAAAACCACTTTCATCAATAAAAACAATAGGCTTACCTTCTTTTTCATACTGTTGTTTTTTTTGTTGAAATGCTTGCCGGGCGCTTTCGTCGGCTTTCGGATGACGTAGAGTTTTTTATAGGTCAATCCCAGCTTTTTAAGAGCTTGCCAAATGGCCTTCTGACAAACGCCAAAACGCTCTGCACGTTCTTTTTGGTAAGCATCTGGATATGGTTCAACATCTTTTATCAACTCGGATTTATCGCTCTTTCGCTGACGCGTGGTCGATGCTTTTGAGGCTATTTGATTAATCCAACGCGATACAGAGGCAGGGCCAATCCGAAATTGCTTCGCTGTTTCTCGGATACTCAACCCTTCTTCTTCCCGTGTAGATATCACTTTACGTCTAAAATCAATTGAATAGCTCATTTAAATAATGTGATCAAAATTAAGTCGTTTAGCTATAGCCAAGCGACATTATTTTGATAACCATTAGCTGTGTTTTTTTCCACATATCAGGGCATTGGCTGTAATCATTTTTAAGTCGGTTGGCTATACTGGAGTTTGGTGAAACCATCCATAAAGGTCAGGCAGCGATGGACAGGGAGCTACCGGCTGTACTGGAGCGGCTGAAAACGAAGCTGCCGCCGTATCTCATCACCGTGCTGGAAGACCTGTACAACAGACTGAGTGAGCTGGACATGCTGATAGATGGCCTTGAAAAACAGCTTAACAATGTGGCGCGACAGAATGAAACCTGTAAACGGCTGATGGAAATTCCCGGTGTGGGACCGTTAATCGCTACAGCGGCGGTTGCCACCATGGGAGAAGCATCCGCGTTTAAATCAGGGCGAGAGTTCGCTGCTTATGTCGGTCTTGTACCGAAACAAACGGGTTCAGGAGGGAAAGTTCGCCTGCTGTGGATAAGCAAACGCGGTGACACTTATAGCCAACCGACATTATTTTGATAACAGCCAGCTATGCTTTTTTGCCGCATATCAGGGTATCTGTTGTAATCATTTTTAAGTCGGTTGGCTATATATCCAGAACATGCCGTTGAAGATTTTTCGATGTTCTGCCCACGGCCGGCCGGCCCGCGGAGATGTCAAAACGGTTGGCAACAAGGGCTCAATGATTGCCCATGCTTCATCAGAAAGATCGTAGCGAGCCATAATCAAAAGTGTCGTAGAAACAGATGGATACTATAGTTCAAGCAATTAAGGGACACAGCCTAGCATCCCGCCCTTCCCTGACGTTAGTTAAGATGCGCTCATCTTTCTTCCCTACGCGCAAAAGGCTTGTGCCTGCTGACAATCCCGTGCAAGCTTGGCTTTATCATTTCATTATGTGGGTCAATCCGTGAACCGCCACCATTTTCTTCAGGCGTTGGAACATCAACTTGTCCTGTTGGCTCAGGCGGCCGCTCCACTGGCAGACAGGCCGTTGGCCTATTCCCGTTTTGATCGCCAACTGTTTCAATCACATGGCACGCGTTTGTGCGATTATCTGAATGAAGTTGAGCAAAATTTTCAGTCCTTGCGCCATCTGGTAGCAGAAAGCCGTACCGAACGCGTCGCGTTCATGACGGAAAAATTGGTCGCGCAGATAGGCGCACTACAACGAGAACTCTCCACACAGGCGCTACGCCGTCAGGAGGAGAAGACGCCAGTCGCCATTGCCAGCGATTTGTATCAAAAGCTGGCAGAGCACCAGGACTATGAACGACGCCTGAATTTGATGATTCAGGACAGGGAAAGCCAACTCGACAGAGCGGCAACGTTGAACGCGCAGCAACAGTTGCAACGAGAGATAGCCGCGCTCGAAGGCCGGTTAGCACGGTGTCGTCAGGCGCTGGCGCGTTTAGAGCGTCAGGTGAAAAGGCGTGAACAAGGGCAGTAACCGCAACCAAAGGACCTAACGCATGTCGCTGGAAAATGCCCCGCCAGAGGTCAAACTGGCCGTCGATCTGATTATGCTGCTGGAAGAGAGCGATATCACGCCCGATGTGGTGCTGGCTGCGTTAGAGATTGTGCGACGTGACTACGAATCCAAGGCAGATGCGGTATAGCTAAACGACTTAATTTTGATTGCATTATTTAAATGAGCTATTCAATTGATTTTAGACGTAAAGTGATATCTACACGGGAAGAAGAAGGGTTGAGTATCCGAGAAACAGCGAAGCAATTTCGGATTGGCCCTGCCTCTGTATCACGTTGGATTAATCAAATAGCGTCAAAAGCATCGACCACGCCTCAGCGAAAGATCGATAAATCCTAGTTGATAAAAGATGTTGAACAATATCCAGATGCTTACCAAAAAGAACATGCAGAGCGTTTTGGCGTTTGTCAGAAGGCCATTGAGTTATGCTCATTTCTGGTGTACGGGGTTTCGGGGAGGGTGGCGTATCCTGCTGATTGATTTCGTGGATGATTTCAACAACAGAGAGGTGATACCCCATGAAAAAGTCTACCCTACAGGTCTCCGCAGAACCAGATATTGCCGCTGATCCCTTGCATGAACTCATTCGTAATGGTGCCAGGCAGCTGATAGCTGCCGCCGTTGAGGTTGAGCTCGAAGCCATGCTGCAACAACATGCTGAACGCCGCCTTGACGACGAGCGTCATGCTGTCGTTCGTAACGGCTATTTGCCACCGCGAACCATACAGACGGGTATTGGGGATGTTGAAATTAAAGTGCCTAAGGTCAGGGAGCTCAGCGGCAACGGAATATGCTTCAACAGCGCGTTGTTGCCGCCTTATCTGAAACGTGCAAAAAGCGTCGAAGAGTTGCTACCATGGCTGTACCTGCGAGGCATATCCACCGGTGATTTTCACGAAGCCCTGAGGGCGCTTCTCGGTGAAAAAGCGAATGGCCTCTCTGCCAGTACCATCAGCAGACTGAAACAACAATGGCTTGAAGAGCACAGGCAATGGTGCCTGCGTGATTTAAGCGATACGCGCTACGTTTATTTCTGGGCCGATGGCATATACAGCCATGTCAGGCAAGATGATCGCCTTTGCCTGCTGGTCATTATCGGCGTCACTGAGCATGGACGTAAGGAGCTGGTTGTGGTCGAAGATGGTTATCGAGAGTTAGAAGCAAACTGGGTCGAACTTCTTAATGGCCTGCGAGCACGTGACCTAACCGTATCTCCCAAGCTGGCTACGGGAGACGGTGCCCTTGGTTTTTGGAATGCAATGGCAAAGATATTCCCGGACACGCAGCACCAACACTGTTGGGTGCACAAAACCGCTAATGTGTTGGCTTCACTCCCCAAAGCCATGCAACCGAAAGTTAAGGCTGAGCTGCGGGAGGTTTGGCTGGCAGAGAGCCGCGATGCCGCTAATGAAGCCTTTGATGTTTTGTTGGCAAGGTTTTCAGCGAAGTATCCTGCAGCGATGAAGAAGCTGGAGAAAGCTCGAGAAGAACTGCTGGCATTCTACGACTTCCCGTCAGAGCACTGGGCGTCAATAAGAACGACAAATCCGATTGAATCGGCTTTTGCGACTGTGAGGCTACGAAGCAGACGCGCGAAGAACGGTGGTTCGAGAGAAACAACCCTGTCAATGGTATTTAAGCTGTTCCAGTCAGCTCAGAAAAGCTGGAACCGACTAAGAGGATTTGACCTGCTGACCCTGGTTGTAAGCAACGTCCAATTTAAGGATGGAGAACAGATTCACGAAGCATCAGAGCGGAACGTAGCCTGATCGCCATACACCAGATTTGCTAATAACTCGCATAAATGGGCACAAGCAAAAAGCAAAAAAAGAGAGAGTGGTTGCGATATATCCAAGCGACATTATTTTGATAACAATTAGCTGTATTTTTTGCCACATATCAGGGCATTGGCTGTAATCATTTTTAAGTCGGTTGGCTATACAGAGATTTTGTTCTCAGTTCATATGGTGTAATCAAAATTAAGTCGCTTGGCTATAATTCAAACCATGAACCCGTTTGCATTGACGAAAAAACGGTGCTTATTCCTAAATCAACGCCAATCGGCCATTTCTCTAACATATTGAATATAGAAGAAATTAATCAGAGTGCTGCCGCTCAGCCGGTTAAACTCTCTAAATCCGAGTATGCGGTATTTCGGTACTGGAGCGAGGGGGTATTTACCGGAAGTGATCGCAGAACGGGTGGGAATTATAGTCAACCGACTTAAAAATGATTACAGCCAATGCCCTGATATGTGGCAAAAAATACAGCTAATTGTTATCAAAATAATGTCGCTTGGCTATAATAAAAAGTCAGTACTGAACAGCAAAGCAAGGCTGTTAAACAAATACGGCGTACACGATAAGAACTCTCTGCTACTGATTGCCAGCATCCTGTTTAAGCGAAAAATCATTAAACTGGGTGAAAGCAGCGAAAACGCGCCTTAAGCGCGCTGGATGTGGTAAACGGGCATAAAAAAGGAGGCCATGGCCTCCTTTTTTATGCCTTCATATTAGGCATCTTCCAGGTAAGTATAGCCATACAGGCCACTTTCGAACTCATCCAGGAACTGCGACTGAATGTCAGCAGGCAGGTTGGTCTCCTTCACCTGATCGCGAAAACGGGCCATCAGTACCTCGGGATCCAACTGGACGTATTCCAGCATGTCTGCCACCGTGTTGCCTTCATCAGACTCTTCCAGTTCAATAGAGCCGTCCTGGAACACGTAAACATCTACGGTCGCCGTATCGCCAAACAGATTATGCATGTTGCCCAGGATTTCCTGATAGGCACCAATCATAAAGAAGCCCAGCAGCGGTGGATTTTCCGGATCATACGGTGGCATCGGCATGGTGGTCGCGATACCGTCACCATCGATGTAATGGTCGATCGTCCCGTCCGAGTCACAGGTAATATCCAGCAGTACAGCACGGCGCTCAGGCAGTTTGTCCAGGCCTTCTAACGGCAGCACTGGGAACAGTTGATCGATCCCCCACGCATCCGGCATCGACTGGAACAGCGAAAAATTCACATACAATTTATCCGCCATGCGCTCCTGCAATTCGTCAATAATCGGACGGTGTGCGCGGTTGCTGGGATCAAGCTGTTGCTGGATCTGCTGGCAGATGCTGAGATCGAGCTGCTCCGCTTTTGCACGCTGCGTCAGATTTAACATCCCGTGCGTATATTGGGTATGCACATCATGCAAATCCATCTGGCTGTCGTGCAACCATTCACGCAAGGAACGCCGCGTTCCCGGCATTTTGATCTCCTGCCAGGTTGACCACAGGCTTTCCAACGCACGAGGATCGTCCTCTTCCGGCGGCGTCGGCTCGCTAAACTCATTACGCTCCACCCCAATGATATTGGACACCAGTACCGTGTGGTGTGCAGTAACCGCACGCCCAGATTCAGTGATCACCATCGGGTGCGGCAGACTGTGCTCATTACAGGCATCGCCAATGCCCCAAATCACGTTATTGGCGTATTCGTTCAAGCCATAGTTTACCGAGCAGTCGGATTGAGAACGGGTGCCCTCATAGTCCACGCCCAGCCCACCGCCGACGTCGAAACACTGAATGTTGACGCCTAGCTTGTGCAGTTCCACATAGAAACGTGCAGATTCGCGCACGCCCGTGGCGATATCACGAATATTGGCCAACTGAGAACCGAGATGGAAGTGCAACAGTTGCAGACTGTCCAAACACCCCGCTTCGCGCAGCATCTCGACCAGTTGCAGAACCTGCACCGCAGCCAGACCAAATTTGGACTTCTCACCGCCGCTGGATTGCCACTTGCCTGAGCCCTGAGAGGCCAGACGCGCACGCACGCCGAGGCGCGGCACCACGTTGAGTTGCTCAGCCTCTTCCAGCACCAGTTTAATCTCGGACATCTTCTCGATGACCAGATAGACCTTATGTCCCAATTTCTCGCCGATCAGTGCCAGACGGATGTATTCGCGATCCTTGTAACCGTTACACACGATCACGGTGCGCGTCATACCCGCGTGTCCCAACACTGCCATCAATTCAGCTTTTGAACCTGCCTCCAGTCCCAGCGGTTCACCTGAATTCACCAGCGATTCAATCACACGCCGATGCTGGTTAACCTTGATGGGATACACCAGGAAATAGCCACCTTCGTAGCCAAAGGACTCACGTGCACGACGAAACGCGGCGTTAATCGAACGCAAACGGTGTTGCAGGATTTGCGGAAAACAGAACAGCGCAGGCAAACGCTGATTGTCCTGCTGCATCTCTTTCACCAGCCGCACCAAATCAACGCGGGCTTCCGGCACGTCTGGATCCGGGCAAACGCTGATATGCCCCAACTCGTTCACGTCGTAATAGTTGTTGCCCCACCAGGCAATGTTGTACGTCCGTAGCATCTCGCTGGCATTGCGGTCATTCATGGCCACCTCTTGCATAGAGCGCAAATATTCACGTTTACCCGTCGCTGACGAGCCATTTTCAATCATATCGTCAGACATAACGAACCTCTTTATTCATTCCACTCATCACATTACGACCTGTCCCAAAACGCTGTGTCACGTCCACCCACGTTGATGGCGACAGCAGTGAAAAAACTGGCTGCATGCAGTATGCCGCCGTTATGTGACCTTTATTAGTGCAGTAAAACACGCTAGGCTGTGTCCCTTAATTGCTTGAGCTATAGTATCCATCTGTTTCTACAACACTTTTGATTATGGCTCGCTACGATCTTTCTGATGAAGCATGGGCAATCATTGAGCCCTTGTTGCCAACCGTTTTGACATCTCCGTGGGCCGGCCGGCCGTGGGCAGAACATCGAAAAATCTTCAACGGCATGTTCTGGATACTGTGTTCAGGCGCACCATGGCGTGATTTACCTGAACGTTACGGCCCATGGAAAACCGTTTATAACCGTTTCAATAGATGGTCAAAGTCTAGAATCATTAACATTATTTTCAATAAGTTACTTTCATTTCTTGATGCTCATGGACTTGTTAACTGGTCAGCCACTGCGCTGGATGGCAGTAATATCCGTGCGCTCAAATGTGCGGTTGGCGCTCAAAAAAACATCTCGATATTACCAACGATAATAGCCTGGGTCGCTCACGAGAGTTATTAGCAAATCTGGTGTATGGCGATCAGGCTACGTTCCGCTCTGATGCTTCGTGAATCTGTTCTTCATCCTTAAATTGGACGTTGCTTACAACCAGGGTCAGCAGGTCAAATCCTCTTAGTCGGTTCCAGCTTTTCTGAGCTGACTGGAACAGCTTAAATACCATTGACAGGGTTGTTTCTCTCGAACCACCGTTCTTCGCGTGTCTGCTTCGTAGCCTCACAGTCGCAAAAGCCGATTCAATCGGATTTGTCGTTCTTATTGACGCCCAGTGCTCTGACGGGAAGTCGTAGAATGCCAACAGTTCTTCTCGAGCTTTCTCCAGCTTCTTCATCGCTGAAGGATACTTCGCTGAAAACCTTGCCAACAAAACATCAAAGGCTTCATTAGCGGCATCGCGGCTCTCTGCTAGCCAAACCTCCCGCAGCTCAGCCTTAACTTTCGGTTGCATGGCTTTGGGGTGTGAAGCCAACACATTAGCGGTTTTGTGCACCCAACAGCGTTGGTGCTGCGTGTCCGGGAATATCTTTGCCATTGCATTCCAAAAACCAAGGGCACCGTCTCCCGTAGCCAGCTTGGGAGATACGGTTAGGCCGCGTGCTCGCAGGCCATTAAGAAGTTCGGCCCAGTTTGCTTCTGACTCTCGATAAGCATCTTCGACCGCAACCAGCTCCTTACGTCCATGCTCAGTGACGCCGATAATGACCAGCAGGCAAAGGCGATCATCTTGCCTGACATGGCTGTATATGCCATCGGCCCAGAAATAAACGTAGCGCGTATCGCTTAAATCACGCAGGCACCATTGCCTGTGCTCTTCAAGCCATTGCTGTTTCAGTCTGCTGATGGTATAGCCAAGCGACTTAATTTTGATTACACCATATGGACTGAGAACAAAATCTCTGTATCGCAACCACTCTCTCTTTTTTTTGCTTTTTGCTTGTGCCCATTTATGCTCAATGGGGTTAAGATCTGGCCAATATGTAGGCAAATACTCCACCATATACCCTGCATCGATGATGACTTGTTGAATATTATGTTTTTTGTGAAAAGTTGCATTGTCCATCACGATTACCCTGTTTTTAGGGAGTACTGGGATAAGGACTTGTGTGACCCAGGAATAGAAAACATCGCTGTTAATATTGATATCAAATAATCCGATAGCAAACAGCGTTGTGCCTAATAAAGCGCCGATAACATTTGTTCTTCCCTTGGCTCCCCCGTTCTTCAGGCCAAAACACCGTTGACCTTTTGGGGAATAGCCGTGAGTCCGTGGGGTATCGTGTGGAAAACCACTTTCATCAATAAAAACAATAGGGTTACCTTCTTTTTCATACTGTTGTATTTTTTGTTGAAATGCTTGCCGGGCGCTTTCGTCGGCTTTCGGATGACGTAGAGTTTTTTTTATAGGTCAATCCCAGCTTTTTAAGAGCTTGCCAAATGGCCTTCTGACAAACGCCAAAACGCTCTGCACGTTCTTTTTGGTAAGCATCTGGATATGGTTCAACATCTTTTATCAACTCGGATTTATCGCTCTTTCGCTGACGCGTGGTCGATGCTTTTGACGCTATTTGATTAATCCAACACGATACAGAGGCAGGGCCAATCCGAAATTGCTTCGCTGTTTCTTGGATACTCAACCCTTCTTCTTCCCGTGTAGATATCACTTTACGTCTAAAATCAATTGAATAGCTCATTTAAATAATGTAATCAAAATTAAGTCGTTTAGCTATACCTCTCAACATGACGTATACCACATAACCCTAGCCCGGGGGCGCAACCGCATAACAACGACTAAAGAGCGGTCCTGAGTAACACGATTAACGCACAATATACAGGCAAAAAAAACCCAACAGCGAAGTTTGGTTCTTTTGCTTGCCAAAGTTGATGGCCTCAGCACAGCGCGATAATCATTACTAACAGATTGAGTCTACTTTCTCCATCGGACAATGAAAACACGTGCTGAGAGACGATCATAGTGAGAGCGTTAAACCACAAATCAACAAACGAATAGCACTTCAGTTTCCCTACCAAAGATACCGTTTCAATGCGCCAGCGACTTGGAAAACAGGTTAATCACAATCACGCCCAGAATAATCAGCAACATCCCCAGTATCGCAGGCAAATCGAGCTTCTGTCCGTAAAATAGCCAACTCACCGTGGCAATCAGCACAATCCCAACCCCAGACCAGATGGCATAAATGATGCCAGTCGGTAACGTGCGCATCGTCAGAGAAAGGCAATAGAACGACACGCCATAAAAGATCACAGTAATAATGCTAGGCATTAAACGACTAAAGCCATCCGAAAGTTTGAGCGCCGAGGTGGCGATCACTTCCGCCACAATGGCGAGAGAAAGAAACAGATACGTCATAAACAACCGCTACCTTAAAAAATTGCACCCTAGCGCCTTAGAAATCGACAACCGTCACCACACTAACACCAACAAGTTACACACCGATGGCATATTTCAGCGCCAGCGTTTTAAGATGTCCTGCACGCTCAGCAGTCAGCAATGCCATGTTTCGAGCAAAGGTCAATGGTGGTAAACGATTACTGAACGCGTTATAAAACAGGTCCATGCCATTTTGCATTAACAAATTATCAGTCTTACGCCGACGCTGATAACGCAGCAAAACGGCCTCACTATACCAGCACTCCCCTGCCTCCCGCGCGCCAGTCACAACATCAATCAACGCGTCCGCGTCACGATAGCCGAGATTCACGCCCTGCCCGGCGAGTGGATTAATGGTATGGGCTGCATCCCCCACCAAGGCGATCCCTTCAGCCACATAACGTTGTGCATGACGACGCACCAGTGGGAACGCCCCGGCGGCAACCGACTTCACGTGCCCCAAACGTGTGGGGAAAGTTTCTGCAATTGCCTTATCCAACTGTGGCAACGACAGTGATTGAAGCTGACGAATACGGCGCGGGCTGTCATACCACGCCAACGCGCCCCATGATCCAAACAGCGGTAAAAATGCACGCGGTCCCTGAGGCGTAAACTGCTGCCAAGTACAATCCTGCTGAGGTTGCTGGGTATCCACGGCAATCAACAGACACGATTGCCGGTACTGCCATCCATTGATGCCGATACCTGCCCACTGGCGCACACGCGAGTTCGCGCCATCCGCACCAAGCACCAAGGGCGCACTCAATGTCTCACCGCTATCCAGCGCGATCTGCCAGCACGCAGGCGTGCGAACCATGCTGCGTATTTGCGCGGGGCAACGAATATCACACCGCTGCTGCTCAGCCAGGCATTGCCACAATGCCAGCTGCAATACCCGGTTTTCCACCATAAATCCCAATTCGGGCAGGTGCAGGTCGGCGGCGCTAAAGGCAACCCGTGCATCATCCCATTCCCAGGTTTCCAACCGGCGATAAGGCGCACAGCGCATCTGCTCAACGCCCGACCATGCACCCAACGACTTTAACAGTGAAACAGACGCATATCCCAGCGCTGAAACCCGAATATCCGGCGCACTGTCGGCCATAAAGGCGGCGGGAGCGGCCTGCTCCAACACCGCGACCTGAAAACCGTTGCGCGCGAGCCCGAGCGCGACTGCGGCACCGACCATCCCGCCACCGACCACGATGGCATCATACCGTTGATTTATTCCGTTCATCGTGTCTAAACCGACTCAAACTGTGTAACTGATAGGCACAGTGTACTGGATTTTCGACAACTGTGTTGACCCTGCGAAAAAACGCTCAACAAATTTCGCGCTATGGTCACAACCGCAGCAAAAGATTACAATACGTGCCCCGTCCGTATTTCTGGGCATCTATGATTTGGTAATACGCTTTTTCACCCGCACTGAGTAATGACAAGTCGATGACAAAGAAACTGCACATTAAAACCTGGGGCTGTCAGATGAATGAATACGATTCATCCAAGATGGCTGACCTGCTGGAAAGTACACACGGTTATGAGCTGACCGAGGTGGCCGAAGAGGCTGACGTTCTGCTGCTGAATACCTGTTCTATCCGTGAAAAGGCACAGGAAAAAGTTTTCCATCAACTTGGCCGCTGGAGAGCGCTGAAAGAGAACAACCCCGATCTGATTATTGGAGTGGGCGGCTGTGTTGCTTCTCAGGAAGGCGAGCATATTCGCGAACGCGCCAGCTATGTCGATCTGATTTTTGGCCCGCAAACGCTGCACCGCCTGCCAGAAATGATTAACCACGTGCAGGGCACACATAGCCCGGTGGTGGATATCAGCTTCCCGGAAGTCGAAAAATTTGATCGGCTGCCGGAACCTCGTGCCGAAGGGCCGACGGCGTTTGTTTCCATCATGGAAGGGTGCAACAAATATTGCTCATTTTGCGTGGTGCCTTATACGCGCGGTGAAGAAGTCAGTCGGCCCTGTGACGACGTCTTATATGAAATTGCGCAGCTGGCCGCACAAGGGGTACGTGAAGTTAACCTGTTGGGTCAAAACGTCAACGCCTATCGTGGTGAAAATTTTGATGGCAGTATCTGCTCGTTTGCCGATTTGCTGCGTCTGGTAGCCGCAATAGACGGTATCGACCGTCTCCGCTTTATCACCAGTCACCCGATTGAGTTTACCGACGATATCATCAGCGTCTACGAAGATACGCCTGAACTGGTGAGCTTCCTTCATCTGCCAGTACAGAGCGGTTCCGATCGTATTCTAACCATGATGAAGCGCCGCCATACCGCGCTGGAATACAAAGCCATCATTCGTAAACTGCGCAGCGCACGACCGGATATTCATATCAGTTCCGACTTTATCATCGGCTTCCCCGGTGAAACCCAAGAAGATTTCGAACAAACCATGAAACTGATTGGTGATGTCAATTTTGATATGAGCTTTAGCTTTATCTACTCTGCGCGTCCGGGGACCCCCGCCGCAGACATGGTTGATGATGTCTGCGAAGAAGAGAAAAAGCAGCGCCTGTATATTCTGCAAGAACGTATCAGCCAGCAAGCGATGCAGTTCAGCCGCCGTATGTTAGGCAGCATCCAACGCATTCTGGTGGAAGGTACATCGCGCAAAAGCGTGATGGAACTGTCAGGTCGCACAGAAAATAACCGTGTGGTTAACTTCGAAGGCACCCCGGATATGATTGGTAAGTTCGTTGATGTTGAAATTGTCGACGTTCGTCCTAATTCACTGCGCGGTGTGGTTGTCAAAACCGAAAACCAGATGGGTCTGCGCATCAACGAATCTCCAGCCTCCGTGATTGCACGAACCCGCAAAGAGAACGATATCGGCGTTGGTCTCTACCAGCCTTGATGGATAAGCCGCACGGGTGATGCACTCGCCCGTGCACTTGCCCGCCGCGCGCCATCATATAGCCTAAATAATTCAAGTTGCAGGACAAAACGTTTACGTTTTGAACAGCGCTTGCGCTGGCCCGTAGGGTGAATCTCAGAGATGAGATTCATTTATCCCAATGAGCTTGTGATTCGGGTGAGTGAACGCCTCCAACGCTTCTGCAACTTGAAGTATGACGGGTATGAACATATTGCCACTTGCACCTTTCCCTATTACCGATAAATAATTCAATCATCATCTCGTCCCTTATTGTTCTCATCACTCATGATGACGAGCGTTGATATACCAAGAGGAATAATTTGAACGTTACGATAAAAGAGATTACCCTCGAACCTGCTGATAATAAACGCCTACTTAATCTGTGCGGCCCCTTTGATAGTAATATCAAACAGTTGGAGCGCCGTCTCGGAATCGAAATCAACCATCGAGACAATAAATTCAAACTGGTCGGAAAAGGCCTGTGTATTGAAGCGGCGGCAAATATTCTGCAACGTCTTTATGTTGATACCGCACCCGTGCGTGGTGTGGAAGGGGATATTGACCCCGAGCAGATTCATCTGGCAATCAAAGAATCGGGCGTGCTGGAGCAAAGCGCCGAGAGCGTGCTGGATTTTGGCAAGGCGATCAACATCCGCACCAAACGCGGCATCATTAAGCCGCGCACCCCCAATCAGGCGCAGTATATCGCCAACATCCTCGATCATGATATTACCTTCGGCGTGGGCCCTGCGGGAACGGGGAAAACCTATCTGGCAGTCGCTGCCGCGGTGGATGCGCTCGAGCGTCAGGATATCCGCCGCATTTTGTTAACGCGCCCGGCCGTTGAAGCGGGAGAAAAACTCGGCTTTCTGCCCGGCGATTTGAGCCAAAAGGTCGATCCTTATCTGCGCCCACTCTACGATGCGTTATTCGAAATGCTGGGGTTTGAGCGCGTGGAAAAACTCATTGAGCGCAACGTGATTGAAGTAGCGCCATTGGCCTATATGCGCGGCCGCACGCTGAATGACGCCTTTATTATCCTCGATGAGAGCCAGAACACCACGATCGAACAGATGAAGATGTTCCTGACCCGTATTGGCTTCAACTCCAAAGCCGTCATCACCGGCGATATCACTCAGATTGACCTGCCACGCAATATCAAATCGGGGCTGCGCCACGCGATTGACGTGTTGGCCGATGTGGAAGAGATCAGTTTTAACTTCTTTCACAGTGAAGATGTGGTGCGCCACCCTGTGGTCGCACGCATCGTCAACGCTTATGAAGCCTGGGAAGAAGCCGACCAGAAACGCCGTGCAGCGCAGGCCGAAGAGCGCAAATGAGAAGCACAAGCAGCCAGTGCACCCGCGGTATCAGGGGCGGGTGATAAGCAGGAGTCACAATGAGTCAGGTTATTCTCGATTTACAAATTGCCAGCAACAATGCTGCAGGGCTGCCGAGCGAACAGGATTTTCAGCGTTGGCTGGAGGCGGTACTGCCGCAGTTTCAGCCAGAAGCGGAAGTGACCATTCGTATCGTTGATGAAGCGGAAAGCCACGAACTGAATCACACCTATCGCGGCAAAGACAAACCTACCAACGTACTCTCCTTTCCGTTTGAAGCACCGCCGGAAGTCGAGCTGCCGTTATTGGGCGATCTGATTATTTGCCGCCAGGTGGTGGAGCAGGAAGCCATTGAACAGCAAATAACCGCAGACGCCCACTGGGCACATATGGTGATACACGGTTGTCTGCATCTGCTGGGTTATGATCACATCGAGGACGACGAAGCAGAAGAGATGGAAGCGTTGGAAACCGAGATTATGCAACAAATGGGCTATGTTGACCCTTATCTGTCCGAGAAAGAGTAAGGCCACGTGGCGGCAACTTGAAGTATGACGGGTATATTCTGTTATTATGAAAAATACAGTAGATTACCGTAGACCCTGATATTGCTTTTGATGGCGCATTTTTCGTTATGATGCCTTCTTCGTCATCATAGCTTAACGGCGTTATGGTTAAACATAACGCCACGCGCAGTAATCACCGCGCACCTTTATGTCAACCCGCCCGCGCGCCTGATGCTCTTACAGCGCATGCCCCTTTTGCGTGGTTGATGATGATTGACTAACCAGAGAGACAGTAAATAGAACGCCATGAGCGACGACCATTCTCAAAACAGCGATAGCCCCAGTCCCAAGAAAGGATTCTTCTCACTGATCCTTAACCAGCTTTTTCATGGTGAACCCAAGGATCGCAGTGACCTCCTCGCCTTTATCCGTGATTCCGAACAAAACGATCTGATCGATCCAGACACCCGCGACATGCTCGAAGGGGTAATGGATATCGGGGAACAGCGCGTGCGGGATATCATGATACCCCGTTCGCAGATGATCACACTGAAGCACAACCAAACGCTGGAAGAGTGTCTGGATGTGATTATCGAATCAGCGCACTCGCGTTTTCCGGTGATCAGTGAAGACAAGGACCACATTGAAGGCATCCTGATGGCCAAGGATCTGCTGCCGTTTATGCGCAGCGATGCCGAGCCGTTCAGCATGGAGCAGGTGCTTCGTCCTGCACTCGTGGTGCCGGAAAGCAAACACGTGGACCGCATGCTGCACGAGTTCCGTTCGCTGCGTTATCACATGGCTATCGTCATCGATGAGTTTGGCGGTGTATCTGGGCTGCTCACCATTGAAGACATTCTCGAGCTGATCGTTGGCGAAATTGAAGATGAGTACGACGACGAAGAAGATCGCGATATCCGTCAGCTGAACCGACACACCTATACCGTGCGCGCGCTAACACTGATTGAAGATTTCAACGAGGTGTTTGGCACCCAGTTCAGCGATGAAGAAGTGGACACCATCGGCGGACTAGTGATGCAAGCCTTCGGCCATCTGCCTGCGCGTGGTGAAACCATCGACATCAACGGTTACCTGTTCAAAGTTGCCATGGCGGACAGCCGACGTATTATTCAGACTCATGTCAGAATCCCTGACGAGGCGCCTCAACCAACACTGGAACCTTATAGCCAACAGACTTAAAAATGATTACAGCCAATGCCCTGATATGTGGCAAAAAAATACAGCTAATTGTTATCAAAATAATGTCGCTTGGCTATAATTCGACAATGTCTGTCATGTCTGTTTTACGCCTCCAGCGGGTGCGCATCCTGCTTGCGCTGTTCTGCGGTGCTTGGGGCACCTTGGCGTTTTCACCGTTTGATTTCTGGCCTGCCGCGCTGGTTTCGCTGTGCGGATTGCAAGCCCTGACGCTGAACAGAACCTGGCGGCAATCCGCCGCCATTGGTTTTAGCGGGGGCTTTGGCCTGTTTGGCAGCGGAGTGAACTGGGTGTACGTCAGTATTGCCGAGTTCGGCGGCATGCCGGAAGCCATTAACGTGTTTCTGGTGGTACTGCTCGTGCTCTATCTGTCGCTTTATCCCGCGCTCTTCTCTGGACTGTTAACGCGCATGTGGCCACGAACGACGCTGGTGCGTCTTATCGTGGTCGCGCCGGTCCTGTGGCAGTTCACTGAGTGGTTGCGCGGTTGGGTACTCACCGGCTTTCCCTGGCTGCAATTTGGCTATAGCCAGATTGACGGGCCGCTGCAAGGCCTGGCGCCGCTGCTTGGCGTTGATGGTATCAACCTCTTGTTGGTCATCATTGCCGGCCTGCTGGTGTTCGGTACCACACGACGCAAAACTATCCCGCTTTACTGCGCCATTGCGCTGCTGCTTCTGCCTTGGCCGTTGAAGTTTATCCATTGGTTCACGCCTCAACCAGATCGCGCGGTCAACGTCGCGCTGGTGCAAGGCAATATTGCCCAGGTGCAAAAATGGGATCCCAATGCGCTGCAACAGATTCTGAACATCTACCGGGATGCCACGCTGCCTTATCTGGATAAAGCGCCAATCGTTATCTGGCCAGAATCGGCCATCCCTGATGTAGAAACGCGTCAGCAAGCGTATTTGCAGCATATCGATGAGCTACTGCGCGCGCACAACAGCAGTCTGGTCACGGGGGTTGTGGATGCACGCCGCCGCACAAACGAGCAGGTTGACTTCTACAACAGCATTATCGTGCTGGGTGGCAGCGAACCGTACCGTTACCCCAGCACCAACCGCTACAACAAAAATCATCTGGTGCCATTTGGTGAATTCGTTCCGCTGGAAACGCTGCTCCGTCCGTTAGCGCCGTTCTTCGATCTGCCGATGTCTTCGTTCAGCCGTGGCCCTTACCAACAGCCTCAGCTCTTGGTTAATGGTATACGGATGACGGCTACGGTCTGCTATGAAATTATTCTCGGGCAGCAAGTACGCGATAACTTCCGGCCTGATACCGATATGCTGCTGACCATCTCCAACGATGCCTGGTTTGGTCGTTCTATCGGTCCATGGCAACATTTACAAATGGCCCGCATGCGTGCTCTTGAGTTAGGGCGTCCGCTGCTACGTGCGACCAACAATGGCGTGACCGCCGTTATCGGCCCACAGGGTGAAATCAGTGCCGAACTGCCGCAGTTTACGCGCAAGGTGCTGCTCACCAAAGTGACGCCAACCACCGGCATCACCCCTTACGCACGCTTTGGTGCTTGGCCAATGTGGATCATTCTCGCCGTGCTGGCCGGGATAGCCTGCGTCGTTAACACAATAACCGGCAGGCGCGGCCTGCCGGTTTCCCGTCAATATGTACCATATAGCCAAGCGACATTATTTTGATAACAATTAGCTGTATTTTTTTTCCACATATCAGGGCATTGGCTGTAATCATTTTTAAGTCGGTTGGCTATATGGTCACTTTCAGGTGCTCTCCGATTGCTCGACAGAAGTGAAGAAAGGTAAAGTGGTGGTCGTTTGTGGGCCGTCAGGCTCCGGGAAATCCACGTTGATCAAAACGGTTAATGGCCTTGAACCCGTGCAGCAAGGTCAGATTGACGTTAACGGCATCTCGGTTAACGACAAGAAAACCAATCTGGCACAATTGCGTTCCAAAGTGGGCATGGTGTTCCAGCATTTTGAACTGTTTCCCCACCTCTCCATCATTGAGAACCTGACGCTGGCGCAGGTGAAAGTGCTCAAGCGTGATAAAGAGGCCGCGCGTGAAAAGGCCACCAAGTTGCTCAATCACGTGGGTTTGTCCGCACACGCTAACAAATTTCCCGGCCAGCTCTCCGGTGGTCAGCAACAGCGTGTCGCCATTGCGTGCACTCTGCATGGACCCGGTTGCCATGCTGTTTGACGAACCGACTTCCGCGCTCGATCCGGAAATGATCAACGAAGTGTTGGATGTTATGGTTGAACTGGCGCAAGAAGGCATGACGATGATGGTCGTTACCCACGAAATGGGCTTTGCGCGCAAAGTGGCACACCGCGTCATCTTCATGGATGAAGGCAAGATTGTGGAAGACACGCCTAAAGAAGAGTTCTTCAACAATCCCAAATCCGTGCGCGCTAAAGACTTTTTGGCGAAGATCCTGCACTAAGCCATTATCCAGTATCGCAGCGCCTGACGTTGCGACGCGCGTTCCCGCGCAAGCGGGAACGCCTCTCCCTTAAGCTACCTCGTCAGGGCTGAAAAGGCTGACGCTGAAACTGATCGTGCTCGCACTTCGGACAACGAGGCAGCACTTCCGGCGTATAGAATGCCAAATGGTGATGGCAGTTTTCACACACCAAATTACCCAGCCCGACGACTTCGCCACTGTGGTAAACGCCGTGATGGCTGACATCTTTAAACAGCACCTGCCATTCCAACTGAGTTTTATCCGTAATATCCACCAGCTCTTTCCACAGGCTCTCCTTGATGACACGCAGAAACACACTATCGGATAAATCCTCGTCCTGGCTATCCGTGTAACGCTGAGCAAATTCGGCCAAATCGCGCTCTACGGACTGAATAATATCTTCGCGTTCGCGGTGGGTGAGATCTTCGCTGTCGTGCAAGCTCTCCCGGGCATGTTGGAGCATCTGAGTCAGATCGCGTTCACCGGCGCTTAAACGCGTCATGATGGAAGACATCAGCGCACGATAATGCCGGGCTTTCTTGTTCATGGTGCCTCCTGAATACGCGGATTGGTTAACATTGGCGGGGCAATGACGGTACCTGTTTAGCTATCCCTCTCTATTTTAGACGGTTTTAAACACTATTCTTGCTCATCACCTCTCTTTGCCCCACTTTTTGCCAACTTTGCGGCTTGCATCCATATACCCTAAATATAGCCAACCGACTTAAAAATGATTACAGCCAATGCCCTGATATGTGGCAAAAAAATACAGCTAATTGTTGGCTTTGTTGAATAAATAGATTTTATGCTGGCAGCCCAGCGAAACGACGGATCCTCGCAACGTAAAATCATGCAGTTAGGCCTCATGAGAAAAGTGTACACCTGAGATGACAAGCATTTTCAACCAAAACTGGCATGGAAAAACAGCATGATTACCTATTATTCAACAAAGCCCTAATTGTTATCAAAATAATGTCGCTTGGCTATAATTCGAGTTGCAGGACAAAACGTTTGCGTTTTGAACAGCGCTTGCGCTGGCCCGAAGGGTGAACCTCAGGGATGAGGTTCATCAATCCCGATGAGCTTACTCAGGTAAGTGATTCGGGTGGACGAGTTTAGCTAACGCACCTGCAACGTGAAGTATGACGGGTATAAATCAGCGCTTAGGGTGCAGAGACGGTTGTTGCCAGCGTTGCTTATCAGCTATGCTATGTGGATCATTATGATGAATCGGAACACGCTACGGGTGTAGCCCTTCTTTACTAAATAGGACCCTTGGCAGCCATGCAAGAGCAATACCGCCCAGAAGAGATAGAAACTCGCGTCCAGCTTCACTGGCAAGAAAACAAAACGTTTAAAGTGACCGAAGAGCCCGGCAAGGAAAAGTACTACTGCCTTTCCATGCTCCCCTACCCTTCTGGCCGCCTACACATGGGGCACGTACGTAATTACACCATCGGTGATGTTATTTCCCGCTACCAACGCATGTTAGGGAAAAACGTCCTGCAACCAATCGGATGGGACGCTTTCGGTCTGCCAGCGGAAGGGGCTGCAGTAAAAAACAACACCGCACCGGCCCCCTGGACCTATGCCAACATCGATTACATGAAAAACCAGTTGAAGCTGCTGGGCTTTGGCTATGACTGGGATCGTGAAGTCGCCACCTGTAAACCCGATTATTATCGCTGGGAACAGTGGTTCTTCACCAAGCTGTACGAAAAAGGTCTGGTCTACAAGAAAACCTCTACGGTGAACTGGTGCCCGAACGATCAGACGGTGCTGGCCAACGAACAGGTTATCGATGGCTGCTGCTGGCGCTGTGACAGCAAAGTGGAGCGTAAAGAGATCCCGCAGTGGTTTATCAAAATCACCGATTACGCCGATCAACTGCTCAACGATCTGGACACGCTGGAAAGCTGGCCGGAGCAGGTTAAAACCATGCAACGCAACTGGATTGGCCGTTCGGAAGGGGTGGAAATTACCTTTGACGTGGCAGACAGCGCTGACAAGCTGACCGTCTACACCACGCGTCCGGATACCTTTATCGGTGCCACCTATGTCGCCGTTGCTGCCGCGCATCCGCTGGCGCTGTGCGCCGCCGCCACTAACCCGGCGTTGACCGCGTTTATCGATGAATGCCGTAACACCAAAGTTGCCGAAGCAGATATGGCGACCATGGAGAAAAAGGGCATGGCGACAGGTCTGTTCGTGGTGCATCCACTGACCGGCGAAAAACTGCCAGTATGGGCAGCCAACTTCGTACTGATGGATTACGGCACTGGCGCGGTGATGGCCGTTCCGGGCCACGACCAGCGCGACTGGGAATTTGCCACGAAATATCAGCTGACGATCAAACCCGTTATCCTGAACCTGGACGGCAGCGAACCCGATACCTCTGCACAAGCCATGACCGAGAAAGGCGCACTGTTCAACTCAGGCGAATTCAGCGGTCTGGATCACGAGGCGGGCTTTAACGCCATTGCTGACAAGCTGGTCGCACTCGGCGTCGGCGAACGCAAAGTCAACTATCGCCTGCGCGATTGGGGCGTATCCCGTCAGCGTTACTGGGGGGCGCCAATCCCGATGGTGACGTTGGAAGATGGCACCGTTATCCCAACCCCGGAAGATCAACTGCCAGTGATTCTGCCGGAAGACGTGATGATGGATGGCATTACCAGCCCTATCAAAGCCGATCCCAACTGGGCAAAAACCACCGTCAACGGTCAGCCTGCGCTGCGTGAAATCGATACCTTCGATACCTTTATGGAATCCTCCTGGTACTACGCGCGCTACACTTGCCCGCAATACGATCATGGTATGCTCGATCCGGCGGCGGCCAACTACTGGCTGCCAGTCGATCAATACGTGGGCGGTATCGAACACGCCATCATGCACCTGATGTATTTCCGCTTCTTCCACAAGTTGATGCGTGATGCAGGTCTTGTCACATCCGATGAACCCGCCAAGCGCCTGTTGTGTCAGGGGATGGTGTTGGCTGATGCCTTCTACTACACCGGCAACAGTGGCGAACGTATCTGGGTATCACCGTCTGACGTCACCGTGGAGCGCGATGACAAAGGACGCATCCTGAAAGCCTTCGATGCAGAAGGCCGCGAACTGGTGTACGCCGGGATGAGCAAGATGTCTAAATCGAAGAACAACGGTATCGACCCGCAGGTTATGGTAGAGAAATACGGTGCCGACACTGTGCGTCTGTTTATGATGTTCGCCTCTCCGGCAGAAATGACGCTGGAATGGCAGGAATCAGGGGTTGAAGGGGCTAACCGCTTCCTCAAGCGTGTGTGGAAACAGGTTTACGACCACACGGAAAAAGGCGCTAGCGGTGCGCTGGATGTTTCCGCGCTGACCGAAGATCAGAAAGCACTGCGTCGCGACCTGCACAAAACCATCGCTAAAGTTACCGATGATATTGGTCGTCGTCAGACGTTCAACACCTCTATCGCCGCCGTGATGGAACTGATGAACAAGCTGGCAAAAGCGCCGCAAGAAAGCAAGCAGGATCGCGCACTGACTCAGGAAGCGCTGCTGGCCGTGGTGCGTATGCTGTACCCGTTCACACCGCACGCCTGCTTCACGCTGTGGCAGGCGCTGTGTGGCAATGGCGATATCGATACGGCCCCGTGGCCTGTTGCCGATGAAGATGCCATGGTGGAAGACTCCAAATTGGTCGTGGTGCAAGTGAACGGCAAGGTGCGCGGCAGAATTACGGTTGCTGCCGATGCCACGCAGGAGCAGGTTCAGTCGCGTGCCGCACAGGAACATCTGGTGGCAAAATACCTAGAAGGCGTTACAGTACGTAAAGTCATTTACGTTCCGGGCAAACTGCTTAACCTGGTTGTAGGTTAAGCCAAGGAGGCACTGTGCGACATCGTTTATTCACGTTGTTGCTGGGGTTGGCGGTGCTGGTTACCGCCGGCTGCGGTTTTCATCTGCGTGGCACCACACAACTGCCCAGCGAATTGAAGGTATTAACGCTGACCAGTAACGATCCTTTTGGTCCGTTGACCCGGGCCATTCGCGATCAGCTACGTGCCAGTGATGTAAGAATCGAGGAAGACGCCGCGCGTCAGGATATCGCATCCCTGCGTATTCTCGGCTCCACGGAAGCCAGAGACACTGTCTCTATTTTCCAGGATGGGACCACCGCAGAGTACCAGCTGGTGCTGACCATTCAGGCACAGGTGCTGCTGCCTGGTGAAGATATTTACCCACTCTCGGTCACGGTGTTCCGCACCTTCTTTGATAACCCGCTCGCCGCGTTGGCAAAAAACGCCGAACAGGACATCATACGTAAGGAGATGCGCCGTCAGGCTGCCGAGCAGTTAGTGCGTAAGCTGGTGACCATCAACGGCAGTGATGAGGTGAAAAACCGCCAGCAACGTGCCACCGCCATCAGCGATAACAACGGGCGTTCATGATCCGTATCTATCCGGAACAGCTTGCCGCGCAGCTCAATGAAGGGCTGCGCGCTTGTTATCTGCTGTTTGGCAACGACCCACTGTTGTTGCAGGAAAGCCTAGATATGCTGCGCCATCGCGCGCGGGAGCAGGGTTTCACCGAACATTTCAGTTTCACACTCGATCAAAGCACCGATTGGGATGCTATTTTCAGCGTATGTCAGGCACTCAGCCTGTTCGCTTCACGGCAAAGCCTACTGCTGCAACTGCCGGAAAACGGCCCCAACGCCGCCATGGCAGAAAATCTGGTCAAACTGTCTGGACTGCTGCATCAGGACGTCTTACCTATTCTACGCGGCAGCAAACTCACCAAAGCGCAAGAAAACAGCGCCTGGTATAAAGCACTGTCGCAGCACGGCGTGATCATCAACTGTTTAACACCGGAACAGACGCAATTACCGCGCTGGGTGGTACAACGCGCCAAGCAACGTAAACTGCAACTGGATGATGCCGCAACTCAGCTGCTGTGTTACTGCTATGAAGGCAATCTTCTGGCGTTGATGCAGGCGCTGGAACGTTTGTCATTGCTCTATCCTGACGGCAAGCTCACGTTGCCACGCGTTGAACAGGCGGTAAACGATGCCGCACACTTCACGCCCTTTCACTGGTTGGATGCCATGCTGGCAGGCAAAAGCAAACGCGCCTGGCACGTGTTGCAACAGTTACAAGCAGAAGACTGCGAACCGGTGATTCTGCTGCGCACGCTGCAACGTGAGTTGACGCTGCTGGTCACCTTGCAGCGCAACATGGCGACAACACCGTTACGTACCCTGTTTGATCAGCATAAAGTGTGGCAAAACCGACGCGCACTGCTCACTCAGGCACTCCAACGGCTCAATGGACATCAGTTGCAGCAAGCTATGCACCTGCTGACGCGATTGGAATTGACGCTAAAACAGGATTATGGCCAATCCATCCGGCCAGAAATGCAAACGCTGACGCTGTTATTGTGCGGCAAGGTGCTTGCGCCCGGTATGGTCAACGCCGATGAATAGCGTTACTCCCCCTGAACTGATCGCCTACTTCGGCGGCACCTTTGATCCCATTCATTATGGGCATTTACGTCCAGTCACTGCGCTGGCGGATGAAATAGGCGTAACGCGCATCACGCTGATGCCCAATAACGTACCGCCTCACCGCGAACAACCTGAAGCCACCGCGCAACAGCGCAAACGCATGGTGGAACTCGCCATCGCCGAGACGCCGTTATTCAGCGTGGATGACCGTGAATTGCAGCGCATCACGCCGTCTTACACCATTGATACCATGGAGATGATCCGCGCAGAAATGGGCGATAACATTCCGTTGGCCTTTATTATCGGCCAGGATTCGCTGCTCACATTACACGCCTGGCACCGCGGACAAGACCTGCTCAAGGTGTGTCATCTACTGGTCTGCGCACGCCTAGGTTACCGCACCACGTTGGACACGCCAGAACAGCAGGCGTGGCTGGAAGCGCACAGCGCTGAAAATGCCGCAGCTCTTCACACGCAGCCGCACGGATTGATCTATTTGGCGCACACGCCGCTGGTCACCGTCTCTGCCACGGATATTCGCCAGCGCAGTCAGAAGGGTGAATCCTGCGACGATTTGGTTCCCCCTGCCGTGCTGCATTTTATGGATGCTCACGACTTATACCGTTAACCCGCTTCCCGCATACCACTCTCTCACCGGGCATGCTATACTCCGCCGCTGGTTTTTCAGTCCGGTAAAAAACGGTAAAGCGCGTTTCTATGCCACAATATGGGCCGCAAAATAGGCCGATAATACCCTGAAACACCTGCGGTGCATCACGCATGAACACGCAACCCTTTTTACCCGCCGGAGCACATTTCTCCGGTTGAACCGCCAGGCAGGAGGAACCTTTGCAAGGCCAAGCACTCCAAGATTTTGTTATTGATAAAATAGATGATTTAAAAGGCCAGGATATCGTTGCGCTGAACGTGCGTGGCAAATCCAGCACTACCGACTGCATGATTATCTGCACCGGTACATCCAGCCGCCACTTTTCGTCTATCGCCGAGCATGTGGTACAAGCCTCACGCGCTGCCGGAATGATCCCACTGGGTGTTGAGGGTGAGCAAGGTGCTGACTGGGTAGTTGTCGATCTCGGTGATGTGATGGTGCACGTGATGCAGGAAGAGAGCCGTCACCTGTACGAACTGGAAAAACTGTGGAGCTAGCATGAGGCTGCAGCTGGTCGCCGTTGGCACCAAAATGCCGGACTGGGTGCAGACAGGTTTTTCGGATTATCTGCGACGTTTTCCCAAAGACATGCGCTTCGAGCTCACGGAGATCCCTGCTGCTAAACGGGGAAAGAATGCGGATATCAAACGTATTCTCGAGCGCGAAGGGGAACTGATGTTGGCGGCAGTGGGGAAAAGTAACCGTATTGTGACACTAGATATTCCCGGTACGCCGTGGGAAACGCCGCAGCTTGCCAGCCAATTGGAACGCTGGAAACAGGACGGGCGCGACGTCAGCCTGCTGATTGACGGCCCGGAAGGGCTGGCCCCCGCTTGCAAAGCGGCGGCGGAGCAAAGCTGGTCGCTACCGCCGTTAACGCTGCCGCACCCGCTGGTGCGCGTATTGGTGGCCGAGAGCCTGTATCGGGCCTGGAGCATCACCACCAATCACCCTTACCATAGAGAGTAAGACTGTACGATGAAACACACGAAATAGTTGCCGGATGAAAACAGAACATAAACCCTTTCGTGATTATTCGGCGGAATCCGCCCTTTTCGTACGTCGTGCTTTAGTGGCGTTCATCGGTATTTTGCTGCTTTCCGGCGTGCTGGTGACCAATTTGTACCATTTGCAAGTGGTGCGCGTTGATGACTACCGCACACGCTCAAACGCAAACCGCATTAAGCTGGTACCCATCGCGCCCAGCCGCGGCATCATTTACGATCGCAACGGTATTCCCCTGGCGCTCAACCGCACCATTTACCAGCTGGAACTGGTGCCGGACAAAGTTGATAACCTGCAAGATACGCTGGCTGCTCTGAAACCCATTGTCAATCTCACTGATGATGATCTGGAAAACTTCGAGAAAGAACGTAAACGCTTACGCCGCTTCACCTCCATTCCGCTCAAAACAGCCTTAAGCGACGTTGATGTCGCCCGTTTTGCCGTCAACCAGTACCGTTTTCCCGGCGTGGAAGTTAAAGGCTATCAACGCCGCTATTATCCGTATGGCTCTGCCCTAACCCATGTCCTCGGCTACGTATCAAAAATCAATGATAAATACGTAGAGCGACTGAGTAAGGAAGAAAAGATTGCCGATTACGCCGCCACGCGCGACATCGGAAAACTGGGCATTGAGCGCTATTACGAAGATATTCTGCACGGTAAACCTGGTTATGAAGAGGTGGAAGTCAATAACCGTGGCCGTGTCATCCGTCAACTGCACGAGCAGCCGCCGCAAGCGGGTCAGGATATCTACCTCACCATCGATCTCAACCTGCAAATCTACGTTGAAAAGCTGCTGGAAGGCAGCCGGGCAGCGGTGGTGATTATCGATCCACGCGATGGTGGTCTGCGCGCACTGGTTTCCACCCCGAGCTACGATCCCAACCTGTTCGTTGATGGCATCTCGAGCAAAGACTATCGCGCACTGCTTAATGACCCTAACAAACCGCTGATCAACCGCGCCACGCAGGGGCTATATCCTCCTGCCTCAACGGTGAAACCCTACATTGCCGCCTCTGCATTAAGCGCCAATGTGATTACCCCCACCACCTCGCTGTTCGATCCAGGTTGGTGGCAATTACCGGGCTCAGAAAAACGGTTCCGCGACTGGAAAAAATGGGGCCATGGCCGCTTGAACGTGACCAAATCGCTGGAAGAATCTGCGGATACCTTCTTTTATCAGGTCGCTTATGACATGGGTATCGATCGCCTAGCAGAATGGATGAACAAGTTCGGCTACGGTGAATACACCGGTATCGATCTGGCGGAAGAGCGTTCTGGCAATATGCCCACACGTGAGTGGAAGCAGAAACGCTTCAAACGTCCTTGGTATCAAGGGGACACCATTCCGGTTGGCATTGGTCAAGGCTACTGGATTGCCACGCCGATTCAAATGGCGAAAGCACTGACGACGCTTATCAACGATGGCAACGTGAAAACACCACACCTGTTTTATAGCGCTCGCAATAGCGGCGTCATCGTACCTTATCGTCAGCAAGAAGTGTCACGACTTAGCGATGTTCGTGCCAGCTATTGGGAAATCGCCAAAGACGGGATGTACGGGGTTGCTAACCGTCAGAACGGCACTGCACATAAATTTTTTGCCGATGCGCCCTATAAGATCGCAGCAAAAACCGGTACTGCGCAGGTATTTGGCCTGAAAGAAAATGAGACCTACAATGCGCATAAAATCGCTGAACACCTGCGTGACCACAAACTGTTGACGGCATTTTCCCCCTATAACAACCCGAAAATTGCCATCTCAATCGTTTTGGAGAATGGCGGTGCAGGCCCTGCTATCAGCGCCTTGGTACGCCAGATGCTCGACCACATTATGCTGGGCGATAACAACACCGAATTGCCCGATGCGCCACCCAGCGCACCCGGTTCTGAAAGCGAGTAACCACCGCCATGACTGAAAGCCAACAAAAAAGGTCGATTTGGACCAAGATGCATATCGACCTGCCCTTCCTGCTCTGTATTCTGGCGCTGCTGGGGTATAGCTTATTCGTGATGTGGAGCGCCAGCGGCCAGGATATCGGCATGATGGAGCGTAAAGCGGCACAGATAGCCATTGGTCTTACCGTGATGATCGCCATGGCGCAAATTCCACCACGCGTCTACGAAGGCTGGGCACCCTATCTCTATATCGTCTGTGTCATTCTGTTGATCATGGTGGATGTGTTCGGCCAGATAAGTAAAGGCGCACAGCGCTGGCTTGATCTTGGCTTTGTCCGTTTTCAGCCTTCAGAAATTGCCAAAATTGCCGTGCCGTTGATGGTAGCGCGCTTTATCAACCGTGATATGTGCCCACCGTCGATGAAAAACACTGGGATCGCCCTAGTATTAATCTTTTTGCCAACCCTGTTGGTGGCGGCTCAACCCGATCTGGGCACGTCGATTCTGGTCGCGGCATCCGGCCTGTTTGCGCTTTTTCTCGCGGGCATGAGTTGGCGACTGATCGCCGTGGCGCTAGTGTTGCTCGCAGCGTTTATTCCCGTGCTCTGGTTCTTTTTGATGCACGATTACCAACGCGCCCGCGTGATGATGCTGCTCGATCCGGAAAGCGATCCGCTGGGGGCGGGCTACCATATTATTCAATCCAAAATTGCTATCGGCTCTGGGGGGTTGTCGGGTAAAGGCTGGCTACAAGGCACCCAGTCGCAGCTTGAATTTCTACCTGAACGCCACACCGACTTTATTTTTGCCGTATTGGCAGAGGAGTTGGGGTTGATTGGTGTGCTGCTTCTGATCGCCATGTATCTGTTTGTCATCATGCGTGGTCTGGTAATTGCCGCCAATGCCCAAACCTCGTTTGGGCGGGTGATGGTCGGCGGCCTTATTCTCATTCTGTTTGTCTATGTTTTTGTTAACATCGGTATGGTGAGTGGCATATTGCCCGTGGTCGGGGTGCCGCTCCCGCTTATCAGTTACGGCGGTTCAGCGTTGGTGGTGTTGATGGCAGGGTTTGGCATCGTGATGTCAATCCACACGCACCGTAAGATGCTCTCAAAAAACTTATAAAGTGAGGTAAACACATGCGTAAGGACTGGCTTTGGGTCGGCATCGTCACCTTGATGCTTGCAGCCTGTATCACCACGGAAGCCCCGCACGCGCCGATTACGCCGACCCCGGCTTATAATGGTCCGGTGGAAGAGATTGGCGGAGCCGAGCCGCGCTATGAGCCCTATAATCCGAGCACGTTGCAGGATTACACCATCAAGGGAAAAACCTACAAGGTGATCCTGAACGCGCAGAACTTCTCCGAGGTCGGTCTGGCAGCTTGGTACGGCGCTGAAGCCAACGGCGATCGTACCTCTATCGGCGAAATCTTCGATCCCAACGCCATTACCGCTGCGCACCCCACGCTGCCATTACCCAGCTATGTCCGCGTGACTAACCTGAGCAACGGCCGCCGTCTGGTGGTTCGTGTGAACGATCGCGGCCCGTATACGCCGGGCAGAATCATCGATCTGTCCACGGCGGCTGGCGATCGCCTCAATATCTCCAACAATACCAAAGTGAAAGTTGAAGCGATCGTGGTCGCGCCGGATGGCACGCTCTCCGGGCTAGGCACTGTTGGGACAACCGTCGCCAAACAGAGTTTTGCCCTGCCCGATCGCCCGAACCTCGGTGCCAGCGGATTGGGTACGCCTATGATGGAAACCAGTGCGCCAGCAGCCATTGCCAGCAGGCCCGTCAGTAACAACGCCCTCAGTGTGCAAAATAACAGCGACATGCCGGCCAGCAGCACCAGTGCCAGCCCAAGTGGGTTTCTGGGTGCTCCTACCGCCCTGCGTTCTGGCGTATTGGAAGATACACGTGCCGCTACGCCTGTGACCAGGGCGCCAGCAACCACAGCAGCGCACCTGCTTGCCGTGACACCGGCAGCGACACCGATTGGCAACAGTAACGGGCGCTATCTGGTTCAGGTTGGAGCGCTGAGCGACCCACTGCGTGCGCAAACCTGGCTGAAAAGCCTGAGCGAACGCTTCCACGTGACGGGAAAAGTGACACCCAGCAACGGGTTGTATCGCGTTCAGCTTGGCCCTTTTCAAAACCACCAACAGGCCACTGAACTTCAGCAGCGTTTGGCAACAGAAGCGCAGCAGCACGCCTTTGTCACGGCGGCAGACGCACAATAACCCTCTCGCGCCCCAGTCCGCCGCCTGTTAATGTGCGGGCATGGGGTTGTTACGCCATCTGCTTTAGCAAAATCACGTAACGGAATGTCTGGTGCCGCGCTATGGCGCATCTGCTATAGTACAGCTCGTTTTTTAACTTCACTCCACGGATGTTGTAGTTCCAATCATGAATATTGTTATCACGTCTCGTTTCACCTTAGGTACAGCACTGGGCACGCTGCTTGCCGTCAGCGTTGCCACAACGGCCCATGCGGAAGACGTCAATCTCAAGACGATGATCCCCGGCGTACCACAAATCGACGCCGAGTCGTACATCCTGATTGATTACAACTCTGGCAAAGTGTTGGCAGAAATGAATGCCGATGCGCGCCGCGATCCCGCAAGCCTGACCAAAATGATGACCAGTTATGTTATCGGTCAGGCGCTGAAATCCGGCAAGATTACCCAGAATGACATCGTAACCGTCGGCAAAGATGCCTGGGCAACCGGAAACCCGACCTTTCAGGGCTCGTCGCTGATGTTCCTGAAACCGGGCGATCGTGTACCGGTTTCACAACTCAGTCGCGGCATCATTCTGCAATCGGGTAATGACGCTTGCGTTGCGATGGCAGATTATGTGGCGGGTAGCCAGGATGCCTTCGTTAGCCTGATGAACAACTATGTGAAAGCATTGGGTTTACAGAACACCAATTTCCAGACCGTGCACGGCTTGGATGCACCGGGGCAACACAGCTCCGCACGCGATATGGCGCTGATTGGCCAAGCGTTGATTCGCGATGTACCGGACGAGTACGCCATTTATAAAGAAAGAGAGTTCACCTTTAACAACATCAAACAGACCAACCGTAATGGCCTGTTGTGGGACAGCAGCTTGGCCGTCGACGGTATCAAAACCGGCCACACCAATGCAGCAGGTTACAATCTGGTTGCCTCGGCCACTGAAGGTCAAATGCGCTTGATCTCGGTAGTGATGGGCGGACGCACCTTCAAAGGCCGTGAAACCGAGAGCAAAAAGCTGCTCACCTGGGGTTTCCGTTTCTTTGAAACCGTTGCACCGCTGAAAGCCGGCAAAGAGTTTGCATCCGAGCCCGTCTGGTTCGGTGATAGCGACAGGGTTTCCCTGAGCGTGGAAAAAGATGCCTACCTCACCATTCCGCGCGGTCGGATGAAAGATCTGAAAGCCAGCTATGTGCTCAATAACACGGAACTGCACGCACCGCTGAGCAAAAACCAGGTGGTTGGTACCATCAACTTCCAACTTGATGGCAAAACCATTGAGCAACGCCCGCTGGTCGTGATGAATGAAGTCAAAGAAGGGGGCATTTTTGGCCGTCTGTTTGACTACATTCGTCTGATGTTCCATCGCTGGTTAAGGTAAGCCCTTGGGTTAACCATTTTTGGCCCCATATTCAGAGATGATTACTCCCGCTGCGGCGGGAGTTATACTTTATAGCCAACCGACTTAAAAATGATTACAGCCAATGCCCTGATATGTGGCAAGAAAATACAGCTAATTGTTATCAAAATAATGTCGCTTGGCTATATGTTGAACCAAACGCTATTGAACAGCGACGATCAGCATGGGCACCGATCCATCTGGAGAACACATGAAAACCAAACTCAATGAACTGCTCGAATTTCCCTGCTCATTCACCTACCGGGTGGTGGGACACGCGCAGCCAGAATTGGTAGACCGCGTTGTCGAAGTGGTGCAACGTCATGCGCCGGGCGACTATAGCCCGCAGGTCAAACCGAGTAGCAAAGGCAATTACCATTCGGTTTCCATCTCCATTACCGCCACGCACATTGAGCAAGTCGAAACGCTCTATGAAGAGCTGGGCGCTATCGATATCGTACGCGTTGTACTGTAAGGGCATGACGCCTACCCGACCGGATAATCGCGGGAAAATGTGTTTCAGCGCTGTTCGCTGGCGCCTCCCGCGACTATAATCGGCTCCATTGTTTTCCTTAACCTGAAGATCACGATGTTGCTACAGGATAAGATCATCGTACGTCAGCTTGGCGTACAACCCTATGAGCCCGTCTCATTGGCGATGCACCAGTTTACCGATTTGCGTGACACGCAAAGCGCGGATGAGCTCTGGTTGGTGCAGCACCTTCCCGTTTTTACCCAAGGTCAAGCTGGCAAGGCAGAGCATCTGCTCACTACCGGCGATATTCCAGTGATTCAAAGCGATCGCGGCGGCCAGGTGACCTATCACGGACCGGGCCAGCAAGCGATGTATGTGCTGGTGGATTTAAAACGCCGAAAAGTGGGCGTGCGGGAACTGGTCACCGCCATTGAAAATACCGTGGTCGATACACTGGCACAGTTCAGTATCACCGCTCATGCCCGCGCTGATGCGCCGGGTGTGTATGTGCAGGAATCTAAAATCTGTTCACTCGGACTACGCATTCGTAAGGGCTGCTCTTTCCATGGGCTGGCACTCAACATCAATATGGACCTGACGCCGTTCCTGCGTATTAACCCGTGCGGCTATGCGGGCATGGTAATGACGCAGGTCAGCCAGCATGTACCCGGTGTGGAAGTGGCAGATGTCGCCCCGCTATTGGTCGCGACCTTTATGCAACAGCTTGGCTACACGCAACAAGCGCCACTGGTATGGGATTGGGCCTCTCATGGCGCGCCCGTACCGCGCAGTATATCGACGTGAAATGGTGCCGTTGGGTTTATGCTTATCGGTGCCAAATCACATTCCGTTTACATTATTTATGCATTTGTGCGACGTAAAGGCTGAATGTCAGACAGCAAAGATGGTATAATTTTTTATAGTTTTTAAAAAAAGTTTAATTAGAAACATAATCCATTGAATCATAGAACTTAAATCATGATTCAACCTGTGATTCAGAACTGGAACCTGGCTATCATGAGTAAACCGATTCAGATGGAACGCGGCGTTAAATACCGCGATGCAGACAAAGTGGCACTCATCCCGGTACGCACCGTCGTCACTGAGCGGCAGGAGCTACCGCGTAAACCTGAATGGATGAAAATCAAGTTACCTGCCGATTCTAGCCGTATTCAGGGCATCAAGGCGGCCATGCGCAAAAACGGCCTGCATTCTGTCTGTGAAGAAGCTTCCTGCCCGAATCTGGCCGAATGTTTCAACCACGGTACAGCCACCTTCATGATTCTGGGAGACATTTGTACCCGCCGCTGCCCGTTCTGCGACGTGGCACACGGCCGCCCGGTAACGCCCGATGCCAATGAGCCAGAGAAACTGGCACAGACCATCCATGACATGGGGTTGCGCTACGTGGTGATCACCTCCGTAGACCGGGATGACCTGCGTGACGGCGGCGCACAGCACTTCGCAGACTGCATCGCCGCTATCCGCCGTAAAAACCCACACATTCGCATCGAGACGCTGGTGCCCGATTTCCGCGGCCGTATGGATAAGGCGCTGGATATCCTGAACGTGACGCCGCCGGATGTGTTCAACCACAATCTGGAAAACGTACCGCGCCTCTACCGTCAGGTACGCCCTGGTGCCAACTACGAGTGGTCATTGAAGCTGCTTGAGAACTTTAAAGCCTCTCACCCTGAAATTCCGACTAAATCCGGCCTGATGGTTGGGCTGGGGGAAACCAATGCGGAGATCGTTGAAGTAATGCGTGACCTGCGCCGCCACGGTGTCACCATGTTGACGTTAGGGCAATACTTACAGCCCAGCCGTCATCACCTGCCAGTGAAACGCTATGTGAGTCCGGAAGAGTTCGATGAAATGAAAGCCGAGGCAATGGCGATGGGCTTTACCCACGCAGCCTGCGGCCCGTTCGTGCGTTCGTCGTATCACGCCGATCTGCAAGCGAAAGGCATTGAGGTTAAGTAAGCACGTCGGGTGTAACAATATTTAGTTACACATTGACTCTGTTGCTGACGTACTTATCGCAAAAGGGCGGCCAACAGGCCGCCCTTTTTCATTAAGACAATTAGTCCTTGTTATGACGAATTTCACCGGCAGGCGCTGCATCACCCCCTGTGGTGGTCGGTTTCACTGACTGATCGTCATTCATCGCTTTCTTGAACCCTTTGATTGCAGCCCCTAAATCGCCGCCCAGCGAGCGCAGTTTATTGGTGCCAAACAGCAATACGATCAGCGCGGCAATCACCAACAGTTTGGCAATGCTAATACCTTCCATCACACACCTACCTGATTACGAATACTGGAATACCATCGAATAAAAACCATATTTCTTATTTATGCCTGCGACAGCGCGAACACAAAATCCATTTGTAACAAAATTAGACCATACTGCTGATATGCCTATTGCCAGTGCTTGAATCCAGATACCTATCGCCGCTACACTGTTTTTGTCACATGGAGATGGCATTCCTCCCTAACCGCCCTTTGGGCTGATGATGCCTACGTACGCCTCAGAGCAGGCGCGTAGGGATCTGCACGCTCTGAATCACTTTCAACGTAAAATAATGCACAACACGAGGTCATTATGTGGATGATGTTTCTTGCCGTGTTTATCGGCGGCGGAGCGGGAAGCGTTGCCCGGTGGGCATTGGGAATGCGCTATAACACCACAGCGGTGTCAGTACTGCCTGTGGGTACGCTGATGGCAAACCTGATCGGGGCTTTTGTCATCGGTGGTGCCCTCGCCTATTTTGCCAGTCATGCGGAGTTACCGCCGCATTGTAAACTGCTGATAACGACCGGGCTGTGTGGCGGATTAACTACATTTTCCACCTTTTCGGCGGAGACGTTTCTGTTTATCAATCAGGGCCAGCTCTCAGCGGCTGCCATCAACATTCTGTGTAATCTGGTAGGCTCACTGCTCATGACTGCGCTGTCATTCGTACTGATCAACTGGCTGGTATCCTGACAACAGGATAAAAAAAACCCGCCATAAGGCGGGTTTTCAAGAAATCGGTATTATTAAATAGCGATAACGTTAGCCGCAGATGGGCCTTTAGCACCGTCAGTGATTTCAAACTCTACACGCTGACCTTCAGCCAGAGTTTTGAAGCCATTGCTCATGATTGCAGAGAAGTGTACGAATACATCTTTGCTGCCGTCTTCCGGAGTGATGAAACCAAAACCTTTGGACTCATTGAACCACTTAACGCTACCCTTAATCTTAGACATCAAACTTACCTTTAACATGAATGAAAGACACAAAATGTGTGTCAGGTACAGTACAGCAATTAGTAACGCATTTGTCCAGTTGAACTTGGATAAAAAGTGATGAAAATCGCTAAATATGCGCTCCGATTTACCAATAGTTTGAAATGAGACACCTTTGTTACCGTTTTCTCCCTACACACTGTGCATAGGTATCTACACATCTTTTGCAATATCTGCTATTACGTTGCTGCATGATCTCAACTTATCCATCGGCGGGATTGAGGCCCGCCTTAACCGGCGTTATAGCCAAGCGACATTATTTTGATAACAATTAGCTGTATTTTTTGCCACATATCAGGGCATTGGCTGTAATCATTTTTAAGTCGGTTGGCTATACCTATGCCTGTGGGCATAGGTATCTACACATCATAAAGGGTTAAAAACCACCATAGCGAAGTGGGCAAGTTCTTCCGGGGTATAGTCTGCTAATAACGTCAAGGTATTTAGCAGGATGGATAGTCCGGCAAGCAGCGCTGGGGCGCTTTCTTTACGCCCTCGTTTTTGTTGTCGTCCGGATAATCGGCAAATTAACTGACGGGCTGCCGCATTGTCGTCTCCTTCAGCGCGTTGCAGCCGCCATACCAGCACACATGCCATGCTAGCTATCAATAACCTGCGTAGCAGGGCACCAGCACTGCGCTGAAGGCATTTTTCTACATCATGACCGGCACCTTTCAGCAGCTTAAAAAAGGATTCAATATCCCAGCGCCAGTAATACCAGCGAGCGACTTCCGCGCTGGTGATCTCGTTACTAACGTTTGTGAGCAGCATCCAGCGTCCGATAAATTTACCGTGAGTATCGGTAAGGCGAACCACAACTAATCTGAGTGTCAGAGCTACGCCTGGCTGAACTTTCACTCGCCGTCCGGTGCTCTTGTCTTTCCGCTTCGGTTTTGCTGTTCGCGTTATGATCACGGATGTTTCCCCGATCTCCATATTGGCTTTTTTCCCTTTCCAGCCAACCTGTCCGTTTGCGATAAATGGCAGATCGTCTGCAATTTCACCAATTTTACGGGTGTCACCGCCCCACTCGGCCCGATGCCTTTCCTTTCCCCGGATAAGCCAACATATTCCCTGGGAGCTTAATGTGCGCATATGCCCGATAGAGTCACCTTCACGGTCAATGAGATGAACTAACTTCTTCCCGGTATCAAGAGACTCAACGCGGGCGATATCAGCCGTCAAAGCATCCATATGAGTCAGACTCTCAGACAAGCCCTCGATTAGCGTTGAACGACAACCCGCCCTATCGGTTAGAGTTTGAGACAGGGGCGCTATTGGTAAACCATTTGCAGCATCAACCAGTAGGCGGGTTTGTGGTTCATAACCGACGTCGCCACCATGCGTCATTTTCAAACGTTCTTCTTTCCCATTGTGGGTACGAAACTGTAAATGAGACCAGTCGTGAACGACGGGAGCGTATGGATGCGGGCTAAGTGCAACCTGCCGGAGAGCCAGCGAAATAATCGGTTTATTGAGCTGACTGAAGCTAATACGTTCATTATTAAAAAAACGCCAACCGGCCTGAGTAGTGGCGAATGTTGTTTTCTGCGCGCAGGCAAGGTCTTTAACGGCTGACGCCAATGGTGCTGGGGGAGTCATGTGTTGCTTAACCAGACGCTGATAACGCCGGTTAAGGCGGGCATCAATCCCGCCGATGGATAAGTTGAGATCATGCAGCAACGTAATAGCAGATATTGCAAAAGATGTGTAGATACCTATGTATATAAGGTGGGCGACGATTAACATAACTGAACTGGTGTATACGGATCCGTATGTACGGTGGTGTGGGAGGAAGCTGATCGTGAGATCGGCTCCTATCCCTATTGGGCGCTGACCTGCGGTGAAAAAGCCGCAATTCAAACATCTGAACAAGAAAAAACAGAAAGAAGGTTGAAAGCAACCGAAAGTGTCACTCATACTGCCGTAACCATTCGGCGTTACACGTTTATAAGGAACTCAAACATGGCTGAAGAAACTATTTTCAGTAAAATTATCCGCCGGGAAATTCCTTCCGACATCGTCTATCAGGATGAACTGGTGACGGCCTTTCGTGACATCGCGCCTCGCACGCCAACACACGTTTTGATCGTTCCTAACGTATTGATTCCGAACCTAAACGATGTTTTGCCTGAGCACGAACAGGCACTGGGAAGATTGTTCACAGTCGCCAGCAAGATTGCGCGCGACGAGGGCATTGATGAAGACGGTTATCGTCTGATCGTTAATTGCAATCGCTATGGCGGCCAAGAGGTCTATCATATTCATATGCACCTGCTGGGTGGACGTCCTCTGGGGCCATTGTTGTCGGACTAACTTCATGAACTTCCAGATTGTGCGCTGCCTGTTATCTGCTGTGTTGGTGCTGAGGGTTGTTGCGTGTTCCAGCTCCCCCCGTGTTAACCATCAATGAGCGGCAAACGTTAGTGCTCGATGCTTCTCTGTTGTCCGCTGGAATTACGGCATCAAAACCCGATCTGACCACGCGCAGTGAGGGCGGAAGCGCCTAGGCGGTGCTGCGCAATACTTCATCCCAGGCGGTGACGGTACAGTACCGCTTCTACTGGTATGAGGGAAAAGGGTTGGATGTGCTGCCTTATGACGATGTGCACAGCGTTCTGATTCAGGCACAGAGCGAAGTGCGTATTTCTGGCACGCACGAGGGGCAGAATGTTCAGCAAGTCCGCCCCCATCTGTTTCTGTAAAAGTGTTTAGAGAGGAACGCATGAAAAAGTATCTTGTGCTGCTGTTCGGGGCGATGGTGTTGACCGGTTGTATGACCCGTCCGCCAGAGCAACAGCCACCGGCGCAGATCGAACCGGTGCAACCGTCACAGCCGGAAGTGGTCACGCCGCCAGCGGGGCAGCCGGTGCCTACGCCTCCGAAAATTCAAACCCTGAACTGGGAAGGTAGTGTCGGGCCTTTAGTGGCACAAATGCGACAGGTCAGCGGCGTAGCGCCCGGCAGTATCCTGCTGGTTGACAGCGTGAAGAACAACACCAACGGCTCGTTGCCGGTCGCGAAGGCGACAGCGGTGATTTATGATGCGTTGGCGAACGGCAACGCGTTCGCGCTGGTGCCACGTGAACAGGTGGCCGTGGCGAAACAGACGCTAGGGTTATCGGCAGAGGACAGTCTGGGCTCGCGTACTAAGGCGATTGGCCTGGCGCGCCACGTGAGCGCGCAGTATGTGCTCTACAGCGATGTCAGCGGTGATGTGAAAACCCCGCAGCTGGACATGCAGCTGATGCTGGTGCAAACCGGTGAAATCGTATGGTCGGGAAATGGTGCCGTCCAACAGTAAATTGGCGCTTGAACGTCTGCTTGCGCAACACTTTCCGGCGGTTGATACCGCCGGTTTTCATTTCGAAGCTGTGAACGGTTCGGGACGCGGCTGTTGGCGCGTTCGCGTGGGCGATCGTCAATTGCTAGCGCGGCCGCAAACCACCGAGGCGGCGCAGTTGGGCGTATTCAGGCAACGTGAATACCGGGTGTTACGCCAGCTCTCTGCACGGCAGTTGGCTCCTAAGCCTGTTGTCTACCGCGACGGTTGGCTCATCGTGGAATGGGCCGCAGGGGCTACGGTGTCTGCGCAGGATTTTTCAGGCGTATTGGAAAACGGATCGCTGGCACAACTCCTCAGCCAGCTTCACTGCCAGCCGTGTTGTGGCTTTAATTTGAATTTACCGGCGCAGTTTATCCATCACTGGCAAAATATGGATCCGCGTCGACGCTCGCCAGCATTACTGCGCTGGCACCACTATTTTCAGCGTAAAGCCCCGCCTGACTTGCTCGCGTGGGCACCGTTGCATCTAGACGTACATAGCGAGAATGTGTTGATCACGCCGCAGGGGGCGCTGCTGCTTATCGATTGGGAATATGCCGCCGATGGAGATATTGGACTGGAACTGGCGCTGTTGGTGCGGGGCAATGGGCTTGACGTTGAGTCGCAACGGCGCTTACTGCGAACCTACCAACAGCAGCGGCCCGGTTTGTGCGCGCAGGCGTTGAACACATCGCTTCAACAGTGGCTGCCCTGGGCCGATTATCTTATTCTGATGTGGTGTGAGGTGTGCTGGCATCAAACGGGACAAACGGCGTTTTTAGCGGCAGGTTCGGCATCGCGTCGTGCTCTTGGTCTAAACTCGTAATCCGGGAGAATAATCTAGGCACTGTGCGCCAGATAACCTATCATCGGTCAATGCAGGCACAATCCATCAGGTGTATTATCAAGAAAGCGTTTGCTTGTTGTGATAGGCGGTGACGTCTGGCGTTGGTCGTATCCGGAGGATGAGATTCAGATGATTATCTACTTGCATGGCTTTGATTCCACTAGCCCTGGCAACCATGAAAAAGTGTTGCAGTTGCAGTTTATTGACCAAGACGTTGAGCTGCTGAGTTACAGTACGCTTCATCCCCGGCATGATATGCAACATTTGCTCAAACAAGTCGACAAGCTGATCCAGCGTGCGCAGGACGAGCGGCCGCTGATTTGCGGTGTAGGGCTGGGCGGCTTTTGGGCCGAACGTATCGGCTTTTTATGTGATATTCGCCAGGTCATTTTTAATCCAAATCTGTTCCCGCAAGAGAACATGGCAGGAAAAATCGACAGGCCCGAAGAGTATGCGGACATTGCCACCAAGTGTGTCGCTAATTTCCGTGAGAAGAATCGCGACCGCTGTCTGACTGTGCTGTCGCGCAACGATGAAATGCTCGATAGCCAGCGCAGTGCCGCACTGTTGGGATCGTTCTATGAAATCATTTGGGACAACATCCAGACGCATAAATTCAAAAGTATCTCTCCGCATCTTCAGCGCATTAAAGCGTTTAAAACGCTCGGTTAATCGATAACAACTCTACTCCCCTTTTCCCTGCCACGGCGTTTGACGTTCCTCGTCTAACGTCGTGTGTCCCATACTGATATCAGTACCTGCAAAATAATTTGATGAATTAAAAAGGAAATTTTTTGCCGCGAATCAAGCGGATAAAAAATAAATTGATATATATAAATTCTGGTATGACCAAATGACCTGACGTGCTATTCTTCCCACAGATTTGGCATTTAACTTATGAGAACCCTATGTAATATAAGGATATTATTTTTACGCCTTATTAACTATTGGTTCACAATTAGGGGGGCGTTTTGACATCAGCACTTAAAAAAATTCTTATTGTCGGCGGTGGCGCCGGCGGTTTGGAATTAGCCACCAGCCTAGGCCATAAGCTGGGGCGTAAAAGCAAAGCTGAGATCACCTTGGTCGATCGTAATCAAAGTCATTTATGGAAACCGCTGCTGCACGAAGTAGCAACAGGTTCGATGGATGATGACATTGACGCGCTGAGCTATCTGGCACATGCGCGCAACCATGGCTTCCATTTTCAGTTAGGGACGCTGATGGATATCGATCGTGAAAGTCAATGTATTCGACTGGCCGAAATCGATAACGATCAGGGTGAAATGCTGGTAGCTGAACGTTCGCTTCCCTATGACATTCTGGTGATCGCGCTAGGCAGTATCTCCAACGATTTCGGCACCACCGGCGTTAAAGACAACTGTATTTTTCTCGACAGCCCCAAACAGGCGCGTCGTTTCCACAATGAAATGCTCAACCTGTTCCTGAAATTTACCTCAACCGCTAATGACGACAAGGAAAAGGTCAACATTGCTATCGTCGGCGGTGGTGCAACTGGGGTGGAACTCTCCGCAGAACTGCATAATGCGGTGAAGCAACTGCACAGCTACGGTTTTGACGGGCTGGATAATCAGGCACTGAACGTCACGCTGGTAGAAGCTGGGGAGCGCATTTTGCCCGCGTTGCCGCCGCGCATTTCTTCCGCAGCACATCAGGAGTTGACCAATATCGGTGTACGTGTTCTGACCAAAACGATGGTCACGGAAGCGAAACCCGGTGGTTTACACACCAAAGAGGGCGAGTTTATCGAAGCCGATTTGATGGTGTGGGCCGCTGGGATCAAAGCACCCGATGCCATGAAAGAGATCGCTGATCTGGAAACCAACCGCATCAATCAACTGGTGGTGGAACCGACGCTGCAAACCACGCGCGATCCGAATATCTATGCCATCGGCGATTGCGCATCGTGCCTGCAACCCAGCGGCAGCGTTGTCCCACCGCGAGCCCAGGCGGCGCACCAGATGGCGACACGTTGCTATCACAATATCCTTGCCCAGCTCAATGGCCAGGCGCTGAAGGCTTATGTTTACAAGGATCACGGTTCATTGGTGTCGCTGTCTAAATTCAGCACCGTCGGCAGCCTGATGGGTAACCTGATGCGTGGATCAGTGATGGTGGAAGGACGCATTGCGCGTGTGGTGTATATCTCACTGTACCGTATGCACCAGATTGCCTTGCACGGCTACACCAAAACCGGGTTGATGATGCTGGTGGGCGGTATTAACCGCGTGATTCGTCCGCGCTTGAAACTGCATTAACCGACGGGGTTCTACAACGTGCTGTCGGTTGGGGTGGCACGTTGCCCGGTCCTGAAGGGCATAGGTATCTACACATCATAAAGGGTTAAAAACCACCATAGCTAAGTGGGCAAGTTCTTCCGGGGTATAGTCTGCTAATAACATCAAGGTATTTAGCAGGATGGATAGTCCGGCAAGCAGCGCTGGGGCGCTTTCTTTACGCCCTCGTTTTTGTTGTCGTCCGGATAATCGGCAAATTAACTGACGGGCTGCCGCATTGTCGTCTCCTTCAGCGCGTTGCAGCCGCCATACCAGCACACATGCCATGCTAGCATCAATAACCTGCGTAGCAGTGCACCAGCACTGCACTGAAGCCATTTTTCTACATCATGACCGGCACCTTTCAGCAGCTTAAAAAAGGATTCAATACCCCAGCGCCAGTAATACCAGCGAGCGACTTCCGCGCTGGTGATCTCGTTGCTAACGTTTGTGAGCAGCGTCCAGCGTCCGATAAATTTACCGTGAGTATCGGTAAGGCGAACCACAACTAATCTGAGTGTCAGAGCTACGCCTGGCTGAACTTTCACTCGCCGTCCGGTGCTCTTGTCTTTCCACTTCGCTTTTGCTGTTCGCGTTATGATCACGGATGTTTCCCCGATCTCCATATTGGCTTTTTTCCCTTTCCAGCCAACCTGTCCGTTTGCGATAAATGGCAGATCGTCTGCAATTTCACCAATTTTACGGGTGTCACCGCCCCACTCGGCCCGATGCCCTTCCTTTCCCCGGATAAGCCAACATATTCCCTGGGAGCTTAATGTGCGCATATGCCCGATAGAGTCACCTTCACGGTCAATGAGATGAACTAACTTCTTCCCGGTAGCAAGAGACTCAACGCGGGCGATATCAGCCGTCAAAGCATCCATATGAGTCAGACTCTCAGACAAGCCCTCGGTTAGCGTTGAACGACAACCCGCCCTATCGGTTAGAGTTTGAGACAGGGGCGCTATTGGTAAACCATTTGCAGCATCAAGCAGTAGGCGGGTTTGTAGTTCATAACCGACGTCGCCACCATGCGTCATTTTCAAACGTTCTTCTTTCCCATTGTGGGTACGAAACTGTAAATGAGACCAGTCGTGAACGACGGGAGCGTATGGATGCGGGCTAAGTGCAACCTGCCGGAGAGCCAGCGAAATAATCGGTTCATTGAGCTGACTGGAGCTAATACGTTCATTATTAAAAAAACGCCAAACGGCCTGAGTAGTGGCGAATGTTGTTTTCTGCGCGCAGGCAAGGTCTTTAATGGCTGACGCCAATGGTGCTGCGGGAGTCATGTGTTGCTTAACCAGACGCTGATAACGCCGGTTAAGGCGGGCATCAATCCCGCTAAGTTGAGATCATGCAGCAACGTAATAGCAGATATTGCAAAAGATGTGTAGATACCTATGCTCTTTAAGGAGTGGGATCACGTGGGTGAGCAAAGTGGTTTTCCCGGTACCGCTATACGCGCTAACGGCAAGCAGGCGTGGGCGATGCAACTCAGTCATGTTTGGCCTCTTGCCAATTGGAGAGATCGTCTGGGGTGTTCAGGTTTTGGAATGCCAAAGGGCACTCCGCAAAAAGTACGGGAGTCGCCTCGATCTCTGCCAGAAAAAGCATCAGCTTACGATTGCCACGTTCCAGGTAGGTTTCAAGCTTTGGCATCAGGGAACGGTGGATAAGCAACAAGGTTGGATGCTCTCTCTGGCCATCGTTTACGTAGGCGGCATGCCCTTGCTGTTTGCTGTGCCACAGTCTCTCCACCAGATCGGTGGGTAAATTAGGGACATCACAGGGAGTGAAAACGGCCCATTCCGTCTCGATGATTTTCAGGCTGGATAAGATACCTGCCAAGGGGCCTGAAAAGCCATTCGGTAAGTCGCTAAAAACGGTGCAGCCACTTTCCTGATAAACAGCCTGGTTACGATTGGCATTGATGTAGACGCGGTCCACTTGGGGTTTCAGGCGGGTTAAAACGTGTTGGTAGAGCGGTATGCCGCGCAACGTTAATAGTCCCTTATCCTGCCCGCCCATTCGGCTGGCATGGCCACCTGCCAGAATGATGCCTGTGATCACGTGATCCCTCGTTGTCGCGCCGCAGAGGCTCTATTCTGGGCAAAATAATTCCTGACGCCAAGCGCTTTCCACCCGTGATTAAGGCTGTTAAGGTGATATCCACGCTTGTGTATACACTATAAGAGAATTAAATCATGAAATGTCATCGCGTTAACGAGTTGGTTGAGTTACTGCATCCTGCCTGGCAAAAAGATCCGGACCTGAATCTGGTTCAATTTTTACAAAAACTTGCACAGGAGGCGGGGTTCTAGGGGCAGCTAAGTGAGCTGACAGATGATATCCTGATCTACCATTTGAAAATGCATGACACGGATAAAGAGCAGGTCATTCCTGGCTTGAAAAAGGATTATGAGGAAGATTTCAAAACAGCATTGCTGCGAGCTCGGGGTGTTATCAAGGACTGATGCCTTTATCAACAGGCGCTGCTTTTCCGCGGCTTATTTTGATTCCTATTGCAAGTAATGATGACGGCTATGCAAAGTTCAGTGTTTAATTTTCAGACGCTGTTTCCCTCGCTGATTATCGATGCACTTTTCGCGGTAGGTATCCGGGTTGATTCTGGTTTGACGGCGCTCAACAGCTATGAAAACCGGGTTTATCAATTTATGGATGAAGACCGGCACCGTTTTGTCGTTAAATTCTATCGTCCTGAACGGTGGACGCAGTCGCAGATTCAGGAAGAGCACGATTTTGCCCTCGCATTGGTTGACGATGAGGTGCCCGTCGTTGCCCCCTTGAAACTCAAGGGTCAAACCTTGCATTGTTATGATGGCTTTTATTTTTCCGTTTTCCCAAGCATAGGGGGGCGGCAATATGAAATGGATAATGACGATCAATTGGAAGGCGTTGGCCGTTTTCTGGGTCGTTGGCATCAAACGGGGCAAAAAGCGCTTTTTCTTGCTCGTTCTACCATTGGGGTTGAGGAATATCTCGACAGACCTTATCAATTATTGACGCAAACACAACGTATTCCTGCCGCGTGCCGAGATTCCTTTTTGCAGTCCACCCAGCAACTTATCGAAATGGTAAAACGCTATTGGACATTGGATGCTTCCTTTCTTCGGTTGCACGGCTATTGCCATCTTGGAAATATTCTCTGGCGCGACGGACCACTATTTGTCGATTTAGATGATGCCCGTAACGGACCCGCAGTGCAGGATTTGTGGATGTTGCTTCATGGCGAGCGTCAGGAACAGAGAATTCAGCTTGATATTCTGCTGGAAGCTTATAGTGAGTTTATGACGTTTCAGGAGAAAGAGCTGGCGTTAATTGAGCTGCTGCATGCGATGCGAATGGTGCATTATTTAGCGTGGATTATTCGCCGTTGGGAAGATCCGGCATTTCCCCCGAGCTTTCCCTGGATAAAAAATGATGATTTCTGGTTCAGGCAAACAGCAATATTTACTGGACAGGTTAAGCTGTTACAGGAGCCTCCTTTACAGCTATTGTCCATGTACTGATGTTTAACGGAGAGATGTGTTATATGAAGAGTGTATTTGCGGCATTATTGGGCATCATGTTGGCCTTCGGTGCATCAGCGGCAGATTTTTCTGATGGAAAACAGTACGTTGAAGTTAATAAACCGGTACCTCAATTACCGCAGGTGCTGGAGTTTTTCTCCTTCTACTGCCCGCATTGCTATCAGTTTGCTGAGGTTTACCATATTCCTGAAGCTGTCAGTAAGGTGCTTCCAGCGGATACCAAAATTACGCGCTATCACGTCGATTTCCTCGGGCCTTTGGGGAAAGAACTAGCGCAGGCTTGGGCAGTTGCCATCGCTTTGGGTGTTGAAGATAAAGTCACCCCGTTAATGTTTGATGCGCTGCAAAAAAGCCAAACGCTGAAAACCACGGATGATATTCGTAAGGTGTTTGTGGCGGCGGGTGTTAAAGCTGAAGATTATGACGTTGCATTGAATAGCTTCGTGGTTAAGTCGCTGGTTGCCCAGCAAGAAAAAGCGGCTGCGGATTTGCAATTGCGCGGTGTGCCGGCCATGTTTGTTAATGGCAAATATATGGTGAAAAGTGACGGTTTAGATACCAGCTCAATGGATGCATATGTGAAGCAATATGCTGATCTTGTGAAATTCCTTATCGAGAAAAAATAGCACTGCTCTTATAACTGCGTCTGATAACAGGCGCAGTTATACCTTGGATATATCGTTTATCCGCTACGACAGTTTTGCCTCTGTGACGTTTAATTAGCGTTTAACTAATATCTATCCACAAAAAAAATGTTTTTTGTATTACGAGTATTTACCGAGGATTTTTTTTTATCTTGCTGAAAAAAATCCATAATATGTGAATCACTTTTTGATATAACATTAGCATCATTCTGATTTTCTCTTTCTATGCACAAAGTTATCCACAAGGCATTTGCTTTGCATGTGGCAGATTTGCGGTTTTCTGTGCGTTAACGTTCGTCTCTTGCTGTGAGCTATGGCATGCTTAGCGGCGGTGAAACACATAAAAACAATAAATATCAATAGGGATAGGAGCCGATCTCACGATCAGCTTCCTCCCACACCACCGTACATACGGATCCGTATACGCCGGTTCAGTTATGTTAATCGTCGCCCACCTTATATACATAGGTATCTACACATCATAAAGGGTTAAAAACCACCATAGCTAAGTGAGCAAGTTCTTCCGGGGTATAGTCTGCTAATAACGTCAAGGTATTTAGCAGGATGGATAGTCCGGCAAGCAGCGCTGGGGCGCTTTCTTTACGCCCTCGTTTTTGTTGTCGTCCGGATAATCGGCAAATTAACTGACGGCTGCCGCATTGTCGTCTCCTTCAGCGCGTTGCAGCCGCCATACCAGCACACATGCCATGCTAGCTATCAATAACCTGCGTAGCAGGGCACCAGCACTGCGCTGAAGCCATTTTTCTACATCATGACCGGCACCTTTCAGCAGCTTAAAAAAGGATTCAATACCCCAGCGCCAGTAATACCAGCGAGCGACTTCCGCGCTGGTGAGATCGTTGCTAACGTTTGTGAGCAGCGTCCAGCGTCCGATAAATTTACCGTAAGTTGTACTAGCTCAGACCTGATCTGACAGTTACCGATTATTTATACAGGTGTCTGTCAGATTACATCTGGTTCAGATTCTTTTCTGCCCAGATCCGTTTTCCATCGAGTAAAGTGGCCATCGGCGTACGCCCGCAGCACATTTTTCCCTGATGAGTTCGCTCATTATTGTAATGCCACAACCAGTTGTCCAGATCTACCTGCAGGCTTTCCAGGTCTCCATATAACTTCTTGCGGAACGTAACCTGATAAAAATCCTGCAAAATGATTTTATAGAAGCGCTCGCAGATGCCGTTCGTCTGCGGAGACATCGCCTTCGTTTTCGTATGCTCGATATCGTTGATAGCCAGATAAAGCTGATAATCATGCTGCTCCACTTTACCACAGTACTCCGTACCCCTGTCGGTCAGTATTCTCAGCACCGGCAGTCCCTGAGCCTCGTAGAACGGGAGTACGCGATCATTGAGCAGGTCGGCGGCGGTGAGTGGTGTTTTATTCGTATACAGCTTGCAGTGTGCCACTTTCGAGTACGTATCCACGAACGTCTGCTGGTAGATACGGCCCACCCCCTTCAGATTGCCCACGTAGAAGGTGTCCTGCGAGCCCAGATATCCGGGATGTGCCGTCTCGATTTCACCGCAGGCCTCATCATCGTGCGCCTTCTTCTCCAGGGCTGCGATTTGAGCGTCGGTAAGGACAATGCCTTCTCTGGCGACCTTTTCCTCAAGCGCCTTCAGGCGTTTACGGAAGTTCTCCAGGTCGTGTCGTTGCCAGATGGAGCGCACGCCGCTGCCGGAGATAAACACGCCTTTTTTACGCAGCTCATTACTGGTCCGGTGCTGCCCATGGGGCGGGAACTCAATAGCATAATCAACAACCGCGCGTTCAGTGGCTTCGTCGGCGCGGTTCTTCAGGTTCGGAACCCGGCGGTTCTGGTTAACCAGCGCATCAATGCCGCCTTTAGCAGCCAGTTCCTGATAACGGTAAAATGTATTGCGTGACACGCCCATGCTCTTGCAGGCTTTTGATACGTTACCGAGTTTTTCGGCGAGATTGAGCAGGCCGGCTTTGTGTTTGATAATGGGATTGTTAGTATGAAGCATGAGAGTTACCTCGCGTTTTGTTTAAGGATTAGACACCCATATCAAAACCGGTAACTCTCAACCTTTCAAGGTCCAGTGTCAGATCTAGTCGCGACTAATACAGATTAGTTGTGGTTCGCCTTACCGATACTCACGGTAAATTTATCGGACGCTGGACGCTGCTCACAAACGTTAGCAACGATCTCACCAGCGCGGAAGTCGCTCGCTGGTATTACTGGCGCTGGGGTATTGAATCCTTTTTTAAGCTGCTGAAAGGTGCCGGTCATGATGTAGAAAAATGGCTTGAGCGCAGTGCTGGTGCCCTGCTACGCAGGTTATTGATAGCTAGCATGGCATGTGTGCTGGTATGGCGGCTGCAACGCGCTGAAGGAGACGACAATGCGGCAGCCCGTCAGTTAATTTGCCGATTATCCGGACGACAACAAAAACGAGGGCGTAAAGAAAGCGAGCCTGTACACGAGATTGTGTAATTGCCTGATTTTGATATGTTCAATCCAACATCAAAAGCAGGTTACTTTATGGACGAAAAACAGTTACAGGCTCTGGCTAACGAGCTGGCCAAAAATCTCAAAACCCCTGATGCTCTCAACCAGTTTGATCGCCTGCTGAAAAAGATCAGCGTTGAGACTGCCCTTAATGCCGAAATGACCCATCACCTCGGGCATGAGAAGCCCCAGTCCAAATCTGGAACTAACACGCGCCATGGCTACTCCACAAAGACTGTTACCACCGGCGATGGTCTGCTGGAACTGCGTACACCACGTGATCGTGATGGTTCCTTTGAACCGCAACTGGTGAAGAAGAACCAGACCCGGCTCACCGGGATGGATAACCAGATTTTATCGTTGTATGCCAAAGGGATGACCACCCGCGAAATTGCCGCTGCGTTCAAAGAACTGTATGACGCGGATGTCTCACCCGCCCTGGTATGGAAGGTCACCGATGCCGTTATGGAGCAGGTTGTTGAATGGCAAAATCGCCCCCTGGATGCGGTTTATCCCATTGTTTACCTTGACTGTATCGTTCTGAAAGTCCGGCAGGACAGCCGCGTTATCAATAAGTCTGTGTTCCTGGGGCTGGGTATCAATATCGAAGGCCAGAAAGAGCTACTGGGGATGTGGCTGGCCGAAAATGAAGGTGCAAAGTTCTGGCTGAACGTGCTGACAGAACTGAAAAACCGTGGCCTGACCGACATCCTCATTGCCTGTGTGGACGGCCTGAAAGGGTTCCCGGATGCCATCAACACGGTCTACCCGGAAGCCCGCATCCAGTTGTGCATCGTGCACATGGTGCGCAACAGTCTGCGCTTCGTTGCCTGGAAGAACTATAAGGCGGTAACACGCGACCTCAAAGCAGTGTATCAGGCTCCAACCGAAGAGGCCGCGCTTCAGGCGCTGGAGACGTTCGGTGGGACATGGGATCACCGCTATCCGCAGATAAGCCGGAGCTGGCAGTCAAACTGGGCCAACCTGTCGACATTCTTCTCGTACCCGCAGGAACTTCGCAAGGTAATCTACACGACGAACGCTATATCCAAGCGACATTATTTTGATAACAATTAGCTGTATTTTTTTCCACATATCAGGGCATTGGCTGTAATCATTTTTAAGTCTGTTGGCTATATAGAATCACTGAACAGCGTGCTCCGGCATGCAATCAAGAAACGCAAGGTGTTCCCGACTGATGACTCGCTGAAGAAGGTCGTATGGCTGGCAATCCAAGTGGCATCACAGAAATGGACGATGCCCTTACAGGACTGGCGTATGGCAATGAGTCACTTTATTATCGAGTTCGGTGAGCGTCTTGATGGTCACTTCTGAGGAAAGGCATTTACACAAAATCTTAAACAGGCTCAAGAAAGCGCCCCAGCGCTGCTTGCCGGACTATCCATCCTGCTAAATACCTTGACGTTATTAGCAGACTATACCCCGGAAGAACTTGCCCACTTCGCTATGGTGGTTTTTAACCCTTTATGATGTGTAGATACCTATGCACAAACGGGAGGGGTCTCTTCTGCACAGACATCCCACCAAAGGTTAAACATCATTATTCGTCGATGCTAAGATAAAAGGCGGATATTGATTTTTTGGAGTATTCCACATTGCCTTACGGCGGGAAAGCCTTCCTATACCGGAACGCTTTCCCGCATCATTACGATAGCTGATGCACCGCACCATATTAGACACTATCACTTGGTGTGACTGATTTTTTTAACGACAAGCGCGGATGACTGCGCCTGCATTTTTTGATACTGGAACTCATGACACAACTCCCATCATTCACTCGTTCATTGTTACACCCTCGTTACTGGTTGACCTGGCTAGGGATCGCCATACTCTATCTTGTCGTGTTACTGCCTTACCCGGTTATTTATCGTCTCGGCACAGCGCTAGGCCGTGTCGCCATGCGCGTTATGAAGCACCGCGTGCACATTGCAGAGCGCAATCTGGAACTTTGTTTTCCAGAGATGACAGAACAAGCGCGTGCCGCATTGGTACGTAAAAACTTTGAATCCGTGGGCATGGGACTGCTAGAAACCGGCATGGCCTGGTTTTGGCCTGACTGGCGCATCGCTCGCTGGTTTACTGTCACTGGCCTTGAGCATATACAACTACTGCGTGCAGAAAAACGCGGCATGCTTCTGATTGGATTACATTTTCTTACGCTGGAACTGGGGGCACGCATTTTCGGCATGCATACCCCTGGGATCGGTGTTTATCGGCCCAATGAAAACAAACTGATTGACTGGTTGCAAACCTGGGGCCGCATGCGCTCAAATAAGACCATGTTGGATCGCAAAGATCTCAAGGGCATGATCCGTGCGCTCAAGCAGGGGGAGATTATTTGGTATGCCCCCGATCATGACTATGGCCCGCGCAGCAGCGTGTTTGTTCCCTTCTTTGCCATGGAAAGTACTGCAACCACCAGCGGGAGTTATTTGTTGGCAAAAGTGGCTAAACCCGCCATTGTGCCGTTTGTCCCTCGGCGGCGCGAGGAGGGGAAAGGCTATGAATTGATCATCCAGCCTGCTGAACTCAGCGTACCGTTAGATGATGAAGTCACAACAGCCGCCTGGATGAACGCGCTGGTAGAACAAAATGTGCTGCTGGCGCCCGATCAGTATATGTGGTTACACCGCCGTTTCAAAACGCGTCCGGAAGGCGAACCCGCGCTGTATTAAATCGCCGGATGTTCTCCGTGCAATAGGGATAGGAGCCGATCTCACGATCAGCTTCCTCCCACACCACCGTACATACTGATCCGTATACGCAGGTTCAGTTATGTTAATCGTCGCCCACCTTATATATCCGGCAGGCCCATTTCTCTGAACAGTCTATTTGGTAGGGCTATGCACAGCGCTGGTGACAGACTGATCCGCCATTGCTTGTGACAACTGCCCACTGTCTGGGCTGCAAGGTCCTTACCGACCCCTCTCACCCTGAGCATAGGTATCTACACATCATAAAGGGTTAAAAACCACCATAGCGAAGTGGGCAAGTTCTTCCGGGGTATAGTCTGCTAATAACGTCAAGGTATTTAGCAGGATGGATAGTCCGGCAAGCAGCGCTGGGGCGCTTTCTTTACGCCCTCGTTTTTGTTGTCGTCCGGATAATCGGAAAATTAACTGACGGGCTGCCGCATTGTCGTCTCCTTCAGCGCGTTGCAGCCGCCATATAGCCAAGCGACATTATTTTGATAACAATTAGCTGTATTTTTTGCCACATATCAGGACATTGGCTGTAATCATTTTTAAGTCGGTTGGCTATACCAGCACACATGCCATGCTAGTATCAATAACCTGCGTAGCAGTGCACCAGCACTGCGCTGAAGCCATTTTTCTACATCATGACCGGCACCTTTCAGCAGCTTAAAAAAGGATTCAATACCCCAGCGCCAGTAATACCAGCGAGCGACTTCCGCGCTGGTGATCTCGTTGCTAACTTTTGTGAGCAGCGTCCAGCGTCCGATAAATTTACCGTGAGTATCGGTAAGGCGAACCACAACTAATCTGAGGCTTTGTTGAATAAACATATTTTATGCTGCACCCCCGGTGAAACGACAGATCCTCGCAACGCAAAATCATGCAGTTAGGCCTCATAAGAAAACTGTAAACCTAATGTGACAAGCATTTTCTACCAAAACTAGCTGAAAAAACAGCATGAATCACTATTATTCAACAAAGCCCTAATCTGAGTGTCAGAGCTACGTCTGGCTGAACTTTCACTCGCCGTCCGGTGTTCTTGTCTTTCCGCTTCGGTTTTGCTGTTCGCATTATGATCACGGATGTTTCCCCGATCTCCATATTGGCTTTTTTCCCTTTCCAGCCAATCTGTCCGTTTGCGATAAATGGCAGATCGTCTGCAATTTCACCAATTTTACGGGTGTCACCGCCCCACTCGGCCCGATGCCCTTCCTTTCCCCGGATAATTCAACATATTCCCTGGGAGCTTAATGTGCGCATATGCCCGATAGAGTCACCTTCACGGTCAATGAGATGAACTAACTTCTTCCCGGTAGCAAGAGAGTCAACGCGGGCGATATCAGCCGTCAAAGCATCCATATGAGTCAGACTCTCAGACAAGCCCTCGGTTAGCGTTGAACGACAACCCGCCCTATCGGTTAGAGTTTGAGACAGGGGCGCTATTGGTAAACCATTTGCAGCATCAACCAGTAGGCTGGTTTGTAGTTCATAACCGACGTCGCCACCATGCGTCATTTTCAAACGTTCTTCTTTCCCATTGTGGGTACACAACTGTAAATGAGACCAGTCGTGAACGACGGGAGCGTATGGATGCGGGCTAAGTGCAACCTGCCGGAGAGCCAGCGAAATAATCGGTTCATTGAGCTGACTGAAGCTAATACGTTCATTATTAAAAAAACGCCAAACGGCCTGAGTAGTGGCGAATGTTGTTTTCTGCGCGCAGGCAAGATCTTTAACGGCTGACGTCAATGGTGCTGCGGGAGTCATGTGTTGCTTAACCAGACGCTGATAACGCCGGTTAAGGCGGGCATCAATCCTGCCGATGGATAAGTTGAGATCATGCAGCAACGTAATAGCAGATATTGCAAAAGATGTGTAGATACCTATGCACCCTGAGCTCGCTATAACGAGTCCGCCCTTTCTTCCACTGTTTCCACAGCAGACTGCGCAACCTCCTTCTTACCCACCCCAGCAGGTTGCGCGTCAGTGACGGTAACTCGTTCAGACTGTAGTAGTTCCGCCATCCCGTCAGATATACCCTGAGTTTGCCGATAACCTGTTCCAGACTGCGGCCTTTGCTGCGCCCGGTTATCTCTCTCAGGCGGGATTTAGCCCGTCTTATCGACTCCGGGGCAATGAGGATCCACGCTCTCCCTTTGCCGGAGCTGATGCTGTAACTCAGGAACTTACGTTCGCACGGTGGCGACACCGCGCTTTTCCGCTCATTAACCTTCAGTTTCAGTCTCTTCTCCAGCCAGTGGGTGATGCTTTCCTTCACACGTTTACCGGCTCTTTCGCTTCTGACGTAGATATTGCTGTCGTCTGCGTAGCGGACGTGCTTCAGGCCGCGCTTTTCAAGCTCGCGATCCAGTTCATCCAGCAACACATTCGACAACAGGGGCGACAACGGACCACCCTGCGGTGTGCCTTCCATCTGTGGGCTGACCAGCCCTGCCTGCATGATTACAGCATTCAGGAAGGCCCGGATAAGCTTTAACACCCGCTTATCCGTTATCCACTTTGCCACCCGGCTCATCAGTACATCGTGGTTTACCCGGTCAAAGAATTTTTCGAGGTCGATGTCCACCACCCAGTGGTGGCCTTCTTCCAAGTATAGCCAACCGAGATTATTTTGATAACAGCCAGCTATGCTTTTTTGCCGCATATCAGGGCATCTGTTGTAATCATTTTTAAGTCGGTTGGCTATATCTCTTTGCTCGCTTCACCGCACGATGCGCTGACCTGCCAACGCGGAACCCATAGCTGCTTTCACTGAAGGTCGGATCCCACTGGCTTTGCAGCACCTGCATCACTGCCTGCTGAATGAACCTGTCCATTACCGTCGGGATTCCCAGTTGTCGGGTTCCTCCCCCGGGTTTCGGTATGTCCACCCTGCGGACGGGCTGAGGTTTGTATCTGCCAGCCAGCAGGTTACTCCGCAGTTCCGGCCACTGGCGTTTCAGATGGTCGGGGAGTTCGCTCACGCTTATTCCGTCCACACCCGGCGCGCCTTTGTTGGCTTTTACTCTTTTCAGCGCCTGCTTCAGATTTTCTTGGTTGAGGATAACCTCCATGAGACTATCCCCGGACGACGGGCTCTCCCGCTCCGGTTGTGTCTGGACGGTTTCAGCCCCTGATGGGGCAGGAGTCGGGGCTTCACCCCTTCTGCTCTCATCGGGGTCGCATTGCGTTTTCTGCTGCATGACCGTTCAGAACCTCCGGTGATACTCGCCACTCATCACTGTTCGGGCCTTCAGGTTTCCCCTACGCCCTCTGCTGACTTCTGTATAGCGATCAGCGCACCTCACGATGAGCTCAGTCCTGAATGCAGGACGCTATGCAGACCTCCCGGGGTAAGCCCGACCGCCTTCACCACACACCTGCCTGATTTACTCACTCGACCCTTGATGGTTATGGCCTTCGCGATCATATGCTCGCTCTGCCGATCGGATGAGCCTTGTATCAGGTTTCTGTTCGTCAGGTCATGGCTTTGCTCCACGCTTCCTTCAGACCCCACCTCGCGATGACGCCCTTGCACTTCGCTAGTCCTTCGCCACCATCATGCTGTACAGGGGACTTTCACCCCCAAGCTGTCGGGCATGCCCGGCACACATAAAAAACACCGTTACGGTAAAACCGTCAGGACTCCAGTGCGTGGTAGCGCTGATGCCATGCGACAAACTGCTGCGGATCGTGCCACACAGCGTAGTGTAAACAGGAAATCGTCACCGGATCGCTCAACAGCACCAAACGCTGATTGTCGCTTAGCGCATCCAGATCCTGTTTCAACGCATCAGCCACGCGCTGGGCACGGCCCTGCTCAACCGCACGGCTAAAGCCATGGCGCGCAGTTGCCATTGCACTCGCCAACGCATTGAGCGAAGGATCAAAGACTGCCTGCACGAAACCATTTTCCAATTTACGTGCACGGTTGGCACGGAAATAGGTGTCCGTTGCTACCAGCTCGCGCGGCGGCTCGTACTCTTCCGGAATCAACAGAAGATTAGCACGCTTGCATGCCAGCCCAATCAAGGCACGGCTTGAAATTACTGACACGAATGGCGACAGGATCAACGAGAAAACAATCGGCGACAGCCACCACAGGAAACGCAAATCCAGCCAAGCCATACCAATGGCCCACACCAACCCCAGCACCAGTTGAGAGCCGTGACGAGCGAAGGCTTCGCTCCACGGCGTGGCATCATCATCACGCTGCGGCGATTTCCATTGCACGGACCAGCCCAAGAAGGCACTGACCACGAAAACGGTATGGAACAGCATACGCACCGGGGCCAGCAATACCGAAAACAGCATCTCAAGCAGTAACGACAGGAAAACGCGCACGGCACCGCCGTAAGGTCTCGCCCCCTTTGCCCATACCAGAATCACACTCAGCAATTTTGGCAGGAACAGCAGCACCAATGTGGTCGAGAACAAGGCTATTGCCAATTCAGGACGCCATTGTGGCCACACGGGGAAGAGCTGACGCGGTTGGAGGAAATATTGCGGCTCCATCAGCGTATGCACCACTTGCAGTGCGGTTGACAGCGCCAGGAACATAAACCACAGCGGCGCGGAAAGATAAGACATCACACCGGTCAGGAACACGGCACGGTGTACCGGGTGCATCCCTTTCACCAGGAACAAACGGAAATTCATCAGGTTGCCGTGGCACCAGCGGCGATCGCGCTTAAGTTCATCAAGCAGGTTAGGCGGCAGCTCCTCATAAGAGCCGGGCAGATCATAGGCGATCCATACCCCCCAGCCCGCACGGCGCATTAGTGCCGCTTCAACAAAGTCATGGGACAAAATTGCGCCCGCAAAAGAACCTTCACCGGGCAACGGTGCCAGCGCACAGTGCTCGATAAAGGGTTTCACACGGATGATGGCGTTATGGCCCCAATAGTGCGACTCACCCAGTTGCCAAAAGTGCAGACCGGCGGTGAACAACGGCCCGTACACACGTGTGGCAAATTGCTGACAGCGTGCATACAAGGTATCCATCCCGGACGCTTTGGGAGAAGACTGGATAATCCCGGCATTGGGGTTGGCTTCCATCAAACGTACCAGTTGCGTCAGACATTCGCCACTCATCACGCTGTCGGCATCCAATATCACCATATAGCTATATTGGCTGCCCCAACGACGGCAGAAATCATCGATATTACCGCTCTTACGTTTCACGCGACGACGACGACGGCGATAGAAGATACGGCCAAACCCATCCACTTCACGGCACAGGTCCATCCAGGCTTTCTGCTCTGCAACGCATTTGTCCGGGTCGTTACTGTCACTCAACACATACAGATCGAAGTGATCGAGCTGTCCGGTCGCTGCCACCGATTCGTAGGTCGCCCGTAATCCAGCGAACACGCGCTCAACGTCTTCGTTACAGATAGGCATGATTAACGCCGTTCTGTGCTCGGGATTGAGCGGCTCATCCCCTACCGTCGTTGACGAGATACTGTATTTGTCCTTGCCGATCAGCAGCTGTAAAAAGCCCATCAGCGCAGTCCAAAAACCGGCAGAGACCCAACAGAACAGTACGGCAAACAGCACCAGAATGCCACTTTGCAGGATATAAGGCAGAACCTGCATAAAGGAGCGCAGGAAAGGCTGATTCACCATTGCGAACGGATCGATCAGCGCCCATCCCTGATAAGGTAAAATGGTTTTCATGTACCAGGTGGCGATTGCCGTTTGGAACAACGTCAAGATAAGCAGGGTGTAACGGCGCAACGTCCCCACCATTCTCCAGCGGTTCTCGGCAATCTTCTCTTCCGGGCTGGCATGCGGACGACTCGGCGCCGGGGAGCGCCCGAGCATACTTTCCCAGCAGCGTACCAGCGGGTTGGTGCGCCACATGTCAGGAAACATCGACGCACGTTTGATCGTGGGCATCGCCTGTAATGCAGTACGCCCTTCTTTATCAACCATCACCGGTTTAACCGCCGTTGCCGTATCGGGCCAAGCGGCATCCAGACGCGCCTTGACAGATTGCAGCGGCGAATCGTCTTCCGTCAGCAGCGTCGCAGGGGATTCCCCCTGCGCCAGAGCCCGATGTATTGCAGAGAGACTTTTACTCTCTGCCTGAGGCAACGCATGCTGCAACGCCTCCGCCGCTTGCGCGGACAGAGGCAATTTCCCGATATAATCAGGGCTCGAAATTAACTTATTCATTGGCAGGTAGCTGATAGCTCCAGGTTTCCGATAACAGCGTTTCGCCGTTCACCAACGCAGCGCGCAGCTCGGTTGGCTGTTTAGGATCTTTCACACGCAGACGCAGTGTTAAACGCCAGCCGCGCGTTACCGGATTATAGCGAACATTGTTCTCAACGATTTCACCGTTGTCGCCGATGCTAACTTGAGAGGACACAGGCGTTGCCTCTTCCATCTCTTTCATCATCGGGCCGGCAAAATCGACCAAGAACGCAACGGTGCCATCCGGTTGGCGAATCAGGTTAGACTGTTTCACATCCCCGGTGAAGCGCATGGTGCGCTGAACGTAGGCCAATTCAGGTGAATGCAATTGTTCTTCGTCACGCGTGAAGTGCAGGCGATAGCCCACTTCCAGCGGCTTACCAATTTCAGGCAGCGCTTCCGGCGTCCAGAAAGCAACGATGTTATCGTTGGTTTCATCGGCAGTCGGAATTTCCACCAGTTCGACTTTCCCTTTCCCCCACTCGCCCTTGGTTTCAAGCCAGCCGCTAGGACGCAGATCGTAACGGTCATCCAGATCTTCATAGCTGGAGAAATCACGCCCACGTTGCAGTAAACCGAAGCCTTTCGGGTTTTCAATCGAATAGGTGCTGACAGACAGGTGTTTCGGGTTATTCAGCGGACGCCAAATCCACTCACCGTTGCCCGCGTGGATAGATAAACCGTTAGAGTCATGCAACGCTCCACGGTAGTTCAAAGTGGGAGAAGGCTGGTTCGACCCAAACAGGAACATACTGGTTAACGGTGCCAGCCCCAGTTTACCGACGCGAGCGCGCAGGAACACTTTAGCCTGAACATCAACCACGCTGTCACGTCCAGGATAAATGACGAAACGGTATGCACCTGTTGCACGCGGTGAATCGAGCAGCGCGTATACCAGCAGGTGCTTGTCATTGGGTTTTGGACGTTCGATCCAAAACTCGCGGAAACGTGGGAACTCTTCCCCAGAAGGTAATGCAGTGTCAATCGCCAGACCGCGCGCAGAAAGGCCATAAGTCTGCCCTTTACCGATCACACGGAAATAGCTGGCACCTAGCATGCTGACAATTTCGTCATCCTTGCCAAGCTTGTTGATGGGATACAGGATTTTAAAGCCCGCAAAACCGAGATTCTTCACGGTCTCTGCATCGTGATTCACCGTACCGAAATTAAAATACTCCGGTGAATAGGCGATCTCGTTAACCTCAGTGGCCGTCACTTCATTGATTCTTACCGGTGTATCGAAATACATGCCCTGATGATAGAACTGAATGCGAAACGGCGTTTGCAGGTTATTCCAGTATGACTTCTCCTGGTTAAAACGAATCTGCTGATAGTCAGCAAATTTCATATCGCGGAACTGGGCGGGAAGATTGCTCTTCGGCGCTTCATAGCCTTTCGCTGCCAGCTGTTCAGCTTGCGCTGCCACATCATCCAGCGAGAATGCCCAAGCAGGCAACGCAGTGAAAGACAACACAATCGCTGCGGACAACCAGCGCAAATTCGCTACTCGACGTTTAACCCCAAAATTATTAAACAGCACAGCTCCCCCTGTTCGTGTGCTTAAATCAACTAAAATCCATATTAATGGATAAGTTAACCTTCCGACAACTTGATAAAAGCCCGGTTCATCATGATAGGTCAGTGTTTAAACAACGCAAACTGCAACCCCGATAAATTTCTGTAAAAAATCGAAAATTAGAGAGGATACTCCGTCACCGGTCAGGCGTTGGCAACCCCTTGCGGTTATTTATGCCAGCGGCGCGCTGCTTACCTACAATTCTACCTGTTGCACTGTTAGCAAAACACCCTGTTTATGCTGTGGTTGCAGAGAATACATGCTGCTTTTGTTAACACGTCCACCATGACGTTTAAGCTCGTGCAACTTTCAAGAATAATCCGAACGATTGCACGTTGATGCATTAAAAAATTCGGATGCAACACGAATTACACCCATTGGTAACAAAATCGCGTTAAATCAGGTACAGCAGGGTGACATAGTTATGTCCGTCCACCTACTAGCATCGACACTTACTGATTCTTACATGAACGCATTGCGCCACAACAAAATTGCCACCACGCTAAGCCTCTTCGCGTTGCTGATGATTTTCATCGCGCCCATCGTTTCACAGGCGTTATAGCCAACCGACTTAAAAATGATTACAGCCAATGCCCTGATATGTGGCAAAAAAATACAGCTAATTGTTATCAAAATAATGTCGCTTGGCTATAATGCGGCATGATTATACTCCGCCCACTCATACTCAGCACCATCATTCTCACGACAAACCGGCAACATCGTCACCGATGTCATCCTATGCAACCATGGGCCATGACGCCTGTGATTACTGCGGGCTGTTATCCCATCACCCAGCGCTGTTTCCTGAAAACCCGCCGCCGCTTGATCCGCGGTTTGTCACTCAGTTCGAGGCGAATGAGCCGCGCCCACGGCACAAGATCGTCGCCGCGTGTTATCGCGCCCAATCGCCTCGCGCACCGCCGACAGTCATATAACACAACCATAAACACAAAAATTTGATATTGGATAACGTCCTGTCACAAGACGACGTCTCCTTTTCCTTTATTTTCTTCTTGTTACGATGACAAGGGCTCCCATGCTATGGATACCGTAAACGCTGACAAATCCATGGTCACCCCCATTTTTGCAACACTGATTTTTGACTAATGGTGGGCTAATCTATCCGGCGTCTCTGTGGGCGAGATGCCTGCGCCTTGATGAGTTCCGCGCCTGGTGAACCTGAAAAGGCCCTCGGCTTCAGTGAGCCATTTTTGTCGTCAGGTTTTTCAGCAGGCCGATATGCCGTTCATGTCATCAATAATCAGTCTTCGCAAAACCAGATAGGTAACTGCTGTTTAATTACTTAATAATCAGTGTATTGATGTGGTTCTATATAACATCAGGCCTGATATTCATTGTGATTAGTTGTGATTAGTTGTGATTAGTTGTGATTAGTTGTGATTAGTTGTGATTAGTTGTGATTGACCAGGCTATTCGTGCCAGTTTGTTTGCCAGAGCACAGGCGACAATATTTGAATGTTTGTTATCGAGTTGCCCCCGAACCCATTCAGCAAGCCTGCCCTGTTGATGTTCAAGTCGCATCATGAATGAGCGGGCACATTGAACCAGAAGTTTGCGTAAATTTTTATCACCTCGTTTGCTTATCCCCAGCAGAGTCGGTTTACCTCCTGTGCTGTATAGCTAAACGACTTAATTTTGATCACATTATTTAAATGAGCTATTCAATTGATTTTAGACGTAAAGTGATATCTACACGGGAAGAAGAAGGGTTGAGTATCCGAGAAACAGCGAAGCAATTTCGGATTGGCCCTGCCTCTGTATCGCGTTGGATTAATCAAATAGCGTCAAAAGCATCGACTACGCGTCAGCGAAAGAGCGATAAATCCGAGTTGATAAAAGATGTTGAACCATATCCAGATGCTTACCAAAAAGAACGTGCAGAGCGTTTTGGCGTTTGTCAGAAGGCCATTTGGCAAGCTCTTAAAAAGCTGGGATTGACCTATAAAAAAAACTCTACGTCATCCGAAAGCCGACGGAAGCGCCCGGCAAGCATTTCAACAAAAAATACAACAGTATGAAAAAGAAGGTAAGCCTATTGTTTTTATTGATGAAAGTGGTTTTCCACACGATACCCCACGGACTCACGGCTATTCCCCAAAAGGTCAACGGTGTTTTGGGCTGAAGAACTGGGGAGCCAAGGGAAGAACAAATGTTATCGGCGCGTTATTAGGCACAACGCTGTTTGCTATCGGATTATTTGATATCAATATTAACAGCGATGTTTTCTATTCCTGGGTCACACAAGTCCTTATCCCAGTACTCCCTAAAAACAGTGTAATCGTGATGGACAATGCAACTTTTCACAAAAAACATAATATTCAACAAGTCATCATCGATGCAGGGTATATGGTGGAGTATTTGCCTACATATTCGCCAGATCTTAACCCCATTGAGCATAAATGGGCACAAGCAAAAAGCAAAAAAAAGAGAGAGTGGTTGCGAGACAGAGATTTTGTTCTCAGTCCATATGGTGTAATCAAAATGGTGTAATCAAAATTAAGTTGCTTGGCTATACCTTGCGAAGTTCCTAGGGGTACGAGAAGAATGTCGACAGGTTGGCCCAGTTTGACTGCCAGCTCCGGCTTATCTGCGGATAGCGGTGATCCCATGTCCCACCGAACGTCTCCAGCGCCTGAAGCGCGGCCTCTTCGGTTGGAGCCTGATACACTGTTTTGAGGTCGCGTGTTACCGCCTTATAATCCTTCCAGGCAACGAAGCGCAGACTGTTGCGCCCCATGTGCACGATGCACAACTGGATGCGGGCTTCCGGGTAGACCGTGTTGATGGCATCCGGGAACCCTTTCAGGCCGTCCACACAGGCAATGAGGATGTCGGTCAGGGCACGGTTTTTCAGTTCTGTCAGCACGTTCATCCAGAACTTTGCGCCTTCATTTTCGGCCAGCCACATCCCCAGTAGCTCTTTCTGGCCTTCGATATTGATACCCAGCGCCAGGAACACAGACTTATTGATAACGCAGCTGTCCTGCCGGACTTTCAGAACGATACAGTCAAGGTAAACAATGGGATAAACCGTATCCAAGGGGCGATTTTACCATTCAACAACCTGCTCCATAACGGCATCAGTGACCTTCGATACCAGGGCGGGTGAGACATCCGCGTCATACAGCTCTTTGAACGCAGCGGCAATTTCGCGGGTGCTCATCCCTTTGGCATACAACGATAAAATCTGGTTATCCATCCCGGAGAGCCGGGTCTGGTTCTTCTTCAGCAGCTGCGGTTCAAAGGAACCATCACGATCACGTAGTGTACGCAGTTCCAGCGGACCATCGCCGGTGGTATAGCCAAGCGACATTATTTTGATAACAATTAGCTGTATTTTTTTGCCACATATCAGGGCATTGGCTGTAATCATTTTTAAGTCGGTTGGCTATAACAGTCTTTGTGGAGTAGCCATTGCGCGTGTTAGTTCCAGATTTGGACTGGGGCTTCTCATGCCCGAGGTGATGGGTCATTTCAGCATTAAGGGCAGCTTCAACGCTGATCTTTTTCAGCAGGCGATCAAACTGGTTGAGATCGTCAGGGGTTTTGAGATTTTTGGCCAGCTCGTTAGCCAGAGCCTGTAACTGTTTTTCGTCCATAAAGTAACCTGCTTTTGATGTTGGATTGAACATATCAAAACCAAGCAATTACACAATCTCGTGTACAGGCTCCTTATTAGGCACAACGCTGTTTGCTATAGGATTATTTGGTATCAATATTAACAGCGATGTTTTCTATTCCTGGGTCACACAAGTCCTTATCCCAGTACTCCCTAAAAACAGTGTAATCGTGATGGACAATGCAACTTTTCACAAAAAACATAATATTCAACAAGTCATCATCGATGCAGGGTATATGGTGGAGCATTTGCCTACATATTCGCCAGATCTTAACCCAATTGAGCATAAATGGGCACAAGCAAAAAGCAAAAAAAGAGAGAGTGGTTGCGATACAGAGATTTTGTTCTCAGTCCATATAGTGTAATCAAAATTAAGTCGCTTGGCTATATTTCTCAAGCCCTTTTATGAAGTCGACAGAAATAGCGTTGGGCTTGACTCGCTGAATGCGAATAATGTCTTTAAATTCCAAAATATTTAAGTGTAATAGCATGTACATGCTTATCCGTGTATTCGCCAAGTCACAAGCTCGGTTTCTCTACTGATCAGGGGGCATAGGTATCTACACATCATAAAGGGGGCTTTGTTGAATAAACATATTTTATGCTGCACCCCCCGGTGAAACGACAGATCCTCGCAACGCAAAATCATGCAGTTAGGCCTCATAAGAAAACTGTAAACCTAAGGTGACAAGCATTTTCTACCAAAACTGGCTGAAAAAACAGCATGACTCACTATTATTCAACAAAGCCCATAAAGGGTTAAAAACCACCATAGCTAAGTGGGCAAGTTCTTCCGGGGTATAGTCTGCTAATAACGTCAAGGTATTTAGCAGGATGGATAGTCCGGCAAGCAGCGCTGGGGCGCTTTCTTTACGCCCTCGTTTTTGTTGTCGTCCGGATAATCGGCAAATTAACTGACGGGCTGCCGCATTGTCGTCTCCTTCAGCGCGTTGCAGCCGCCATACCAGCACACATGCCATGCTAGCTATCAATAACCTGCGTAGCAGGGCACCAGCACTGCGCTGAAGCCATTTTTCTACATCATGACCGGCACCTTTCAGCAGCTTAAAAAAGGATTCAATACCCCAGCGCCAGTAATACCAGCGAGCGACTTCCGCGCTGGTGATCTCGTTGCTAACGTTTGTGAGCAGCGTCCAGCGTCCGATAAATTTACCGTGAGTATTGGTAAGGCGAACCACAACTAATCTGAGTGTCAGAGCTACGCCTGGCTGAACTTTCACTCGCCGTCCGGTGCTCTTGTCTTTCCGCTTCGGTTTTGCTGTTCGCGTTATGATCACGGATGTTTCCCCGATCTCCATATTGGCTTTTTTCCCTTTCCAGCCAACCTGTCCGTTTGCGATAAATGGCAGATCGTCTGCAATTTCACCAATTTTACGGGTGTCACCGCCCCACTCGGCCCGATGCCCTTCCTTTCCCCGGATAAGCCAACATATTCCCTGGGAGCTTAATGTGCGCATATGCCCGATAGAGTCACCTTCACGGTCAATGAGATGAACTAACTTCTTCCCGGTAGCAAGAGACTCAACGCGGGCGATATCAGCCGTCAAAGCATCCATATGAGTCAGACTCTCAGACAAGCCCTCGGTTAGCGTTGAACGACAACCCGCCCTATCGGTTAGAGTTTGAGACAGGGGCGCTATTGGTAAACCATTTGCAGCATCAAGCAGTAGGCGGGTTTGTAGTTCATAACCGACGTCGCCACCATGCGTCATTTTCAAACGTTCTTCTTTCCCATTGTGGGTACGAAACTGTAAATGAGACCAGTCATGAACGACTGGAGCGTATGGATGCGGGCTAAGTGCAACCTGCCGGAGAGCCAGCGAAATAATCGGTTCATTGAGCTGACTGAAGCTAATACGTTCATTATTAAAAAAACGCCAAACGGCCTGAGTAGTGGCGAATGTTGTTTTCTGCGCGCAGGCAAGATCTTTAACGGCTGACGTCAATGGTGCTGCGGGAGTCATGTGTTGCTTAACCAGACGCTGATAACGCCGGTTAAGGCGGGCATCAATCCCGCCGATGGATAAGTTGAGATCATGCAGCAACGTAATAGCAGATATTGCAAAAGATGTGTAGATACCTATGGTTATAAGAGGGCCAGTTGGTGATTTTAAAATTTTGTTTTGCCATGGAGACCTGATTTTGAAACAACTGTGTTGATCTGCTCCGATGATTACCCAAAAGTTCTATTTATTCAACAAAGCCCTCTATTTGATTAATCCAACGCGATACAGAGGCAGGGCCAATCCGAAATTGCTTCGCTGTTTCTCGGATACTCAACCCTTCTTCTTCCCGTGTAGATATCACTTTACCTCTAAAATCAATTGAATAGCTCATTTAAATAATGTAATCAAAATTAAGTCGTTTAGCTATACTCCTCTCTTTTGCGTTTCATGTAATATAAAATCTCATAATTTTCTTAACAGACTTATCCACAGGTTTCTCTTTGCCTGCGTAAAATGATCTTTGGCAAGATTGTCAAAGGTATATTTATATCTTGCTGATATTTATCGATAAAAATAACTTATCAAAATGTTAAGGCGATCACTTGCACTTTCTTCAGGAATTGATTGGCAAGGAGTTTTTTATTTATGCACAGGGGGGGCCAGGATGATATGACCGTCTGGCAACACCTCAGGCATCGCGCGGTAATCCTTTTTCAATAGCACGAATAAGCCGTTTTTTCTGCGGCAACTGCACGTCGATAGACTGAGCGGCACGGCGTGCCAATTGTTGCTCAATTGCCCAGTGAATATGCTCATCGATCAGTGCGCTCTGCCCGAGTCGCGCTTGTAAGGCTAGGCTGTGTCCCTTAATTGCTTGAGCTATAGTATCCATCTGTTTCTACGACACTTTTGATTATGGCTCGCTACGATCTTTCTGATGAAGCATGGGCAATCATTGAGCCCTTGTTGCCAACCGTTTTGACATCTCCGCGGGCCGGCCGGCCGTGGGCAGAACATCGAAAAATCTTCAACGGCATGTTCTGGATACTGTGTTCAGGCGCACCATGGCGTGATTTACCTGAACGTTACGGCCCATGGAAAACCGTTTATAACCGTTTCAATAGATGGTCAAAGTCTGGAATTATTAACATTATTTTCAATAAGTTACTTTAATTTCTTGATACTCATGGACTTGTTGACTGCTCAGCCACTGCGCTGGATGGCAGTAATATCCGTGCGCTCAAATGTGCGGCTGGCGCTCAAAAAAACATCTCGATATCACCAACGATATAGCCAAGCGACATTATTTTGATAACAATTAGCTGTATTTTTTGCCACATATCAGGGCATTGGGTGTAATCATTTTTAAGTCGGTTGGCTATATGGATGCTTTGACGGCTGATATAGCTAAACGACTTAATTTTGATCACATTATTTAAATGAGCTATTCAATTGATTTTAGACGTAAAGTGATATCTACACGGGAAGAAGAAGGGTTGAGTATCCGAGAAACAGCGAAGCAATTTCGGATTGGCCCTGCCTCTGTATCGCGTTGGATTAATCAAATAGCGTCAAAAGCATCGACCACGCGTCAGCGAAAGAGCGATAAATCCGAGTTGATAAAAGATGTTGAACCATATCCAGATGCTTACCAAAAAGAACGTGCAGAGCGTTTTGGCGTTTGTCAGAAGGCCATTTGGCAAGCTCTTAAAAAGCTGGGATTGACCTATAAAAAAAACTCTATGTCATCCGAAAGCCGACGAAAGCGCCCGGCAAGCATTTCAACAAAAAATACAACAGTATGAAAAAAGGAAAACCTATTGTTTTTATTGATGAAAGTGGTTTTCCACACGATACCCCACGGACTCACGGCTATTCCCCAAAAGGTCAACGGTGTTTTGGCCTGAAGAACGGGGGAGCCAAGGGAAGAACAAATGTTATCGGCGCTTTATTAGGCACAACGCTGTTTGCTATCGGATTATTTGATATCAATATTAACAGCGATGTTTTCTATTCCTGGGTCACACAAGTCCTTATCCCAGTACTCCCTAAAAACAGGGTAATCGTGATGGACAATGCAACTTTTCACAAAAAACATAATATTCAACAAGTCATCATCGATGCAGGGTATATGCTGGAGTATTTGCCTACATATTCGCCAGATCTTAACCCCATTGAGCATAAATGGGCACAAGCAAAAAAAGAGAGAGTGGTTGCGATACAGAGATTTTGTTCTCAGTCCATATAGTGTAATCAAAATTAAGTCGCTTTGCTATAGCCGTTACGAACGACAGCATGACGCCCGTCGTCAAGGCGGCGTTCAGCATGTTGTTGCAGCATGGCTTCGAGCTCAACCTAAACGGCGGCAGCTATCAGTTGCCTGGCACCATTACGAATGAGTTCATGCAAGGGATCAGCGGCAATATCTGGTTCTGCGGAGACCTGTAGGGTAGACTTTTTCATGAGGTATCATCTCTCTGTTGTTGAAATCATCCACGAAATCAATCAGCAGGATACGCCACCCTCCCCGAAACCCCGTACACCAGAAATGAGCATAACTCTATCAACCCCCAGTCGCTTGGTTTACTGGTGGTGGTGGATATTGTACGCTTTTGTCGTTGTCCGGCATTTACGCTGAGCCAAGATAATGATGTTACTGCGGTCTGGGCGGGTGAATATTTGCCGACTAAACAGCCATTTTGCTGATAAATGCAGTGAGAGTTGTAAATAATGAGCTGTCGTGGTGAGCTTTTGAGCGTTTGGTTTTATCCCGGCGACAAAGGGCTTGCCATCTGCACGTAACCAGTCCATAATAGCGTCCATTCCTGAAACGGAAATGAAAAAATCTTATTTAATCAATGGGTTACAAGTGGAAGCTTATTGATATGACCTGAAGTTTTGGGTTAGTAGGCAGAATAAAGGCGCGTTGGCAGAGTGGCCATGCAGCGGATTGCAAATCCGCCTACCTCGGTTCAACTCCGGGACGCGCCTCCAATTTTCGCCCGGGTGGTGAAATCGGTAGACACAAGGGATTTAAAATCCCTCGGCGTACGCGCTGTGCGGGTTCAAGTCCCGCCCCGGGCACCACACAGAAAAGCCATAATAATAAGTAAGATATCCCATATTAGTCACCGTCGTTAAGGCGGTTTTTTTATGCACGGAAGCGGCTTTCCTAATATCTTACCTAATATGATTTTTGCGTGTTTGGTAAACATGCAATTATTTCGATTTTTTATTCTGACCGCCAACTACCGGAACAATGGGAATTTTACGGTCGTAACGCGCTGTTTGCCCGATCGTCATATGCCCGGAAATGGCCTGTTTTTCTGCAAGTGTGCCATCGAGATCGGAAATGCCTTTTGCCTTCAGGTCGTGAAACGTGAAATCAAAACTCAGGTACGGGAACGCGACCGCCGCGTCTTGCTTTGCCTTGCGCCAGCGGCTGTTAAAACCGTCCCACGTGTAACGTCCTCCGGTTGACTGCCTGATAATGTATTGACTACACACACCGCTGTTTACTGGCATCTGATGCGCCATTTCAATGGCTGCGTGAAGTCTACCCGTCCATGCCTTGATCTGTTTTTTCCCCGTTTTCCCTTGCGCGATAAAGATCCCATCGTCCAATAGTTGCTGGTTGGTCATTGCCAAAATATCCCCTTGGCGGGCCGCGCATAGGTAGGCTATTTCCATCGCCACTTTTACCACCGCTGGCGATACTGAAAATAGGGTGCGATACTCATCATCCGTCACGTACCGATCCCGCGCTGTTTCCTTGAACTGCCTAACACCCTGGCATGGGTTGGCTTTGCATAGCCCACGTTCAAAACCCCACCGATACACCCGAGACATAAACGCCTTTTCCCGGTTGGCCTGCGTTTTACTTTTAACGCCGCGCTTATCAAGATATTTTCTGACGTGTTCCGGTTTAATGGCGTCCAGTGACATGGCACCAAATACCGGCAACATCTTGCCCGCGTATTTCCGGTAATCCTTTTGTGTCTCGCCAGCCAGATCGAGAAAATCAGGTGATTGCATAAATCGCTGCGCCATTCTCTCAAAGGTAAATTTATCCTCCTGATAGTTGTTCGCTGCCTGATACTTTTCCCATATCACCGAAATGGGTGAATCAAGCGGGCACAATGTAATCGAGCCACCGCCGATAGGGTGAAACTCATATTTACTTTTTCCCCTGTATACACGCGGCGGCAAGGCGTTATCCCTAGGATCTTTTCTCTTCCTTGGCATAATTACATCGCGTCAAAATTGGGCTGTTCTGGGTGTTCGTTCGGTACTGCTTTTACGCTAACGCCTGACAACGCGGCATTGAGTGCTGACCAGGTAACGCTGGGGTGGCCATCCCTGCGTGTGATAAATGAGATCCCCGCTCTTGTCAGTGCCTCGCATTGTTTGGACGGGTACTTATAGCCCGTCAGTTCTATTAATTCGTCGTCGCTTAATAGGTCGCTCATGGTCTTGCCTCAGGTTGTTAATAATGGAGTCGGCAAGCGCGCAGGCCTGGTCTATTTCCTGCTGCGTGAGGGTTTTCTTTCTCACACTGGCGGCAAGCCGTCCGATCTTGATGTCAAATTCTGATAACAGGCATTCGCCCGGTTTCCATCGCTGCATGGTGACCTCCGTAAAGGCCACCATGTTATTTGGATGGGGTTATGATTTCTGATTATTAATAATCAATTCGGTGGACTTCCTTTTTTCGCGCGTGATTTTCACTTCACGGGGAAAGTAGAACTCTAAATAACCCCTATTCGGTATCCCGATCATTGCGTCTGACCCGTCAGGAAATTTAAAGTGTATCTTATCGCCACGTTGGACAAAGATTCGTAGCATTGGTCTTGCCTCGCGTTAACGGACTTGTAGCGATTGCGCCCCGATTTCAATGTTCGCCCCGGGAACAGGGTTCAGCAGTTCGTCAGGCGGTATTTCTCCACGGGCCATGATCTCGGCAGCAGCAGCTTCCGCCGCTTCAATAGCTTCCTTAATTTCTTTTTTCTTGGCCGCGTTGGTAACGACAGTATTGACAAAATCACCAGGGATTGCGTCAATATTATCTACAATCACACTTGGTGCACCCTTTCGTACCGTAAAGGTGTTGGTTGTTGTTTTCAGGCTATTTCGCCCAGCAGCCAGCAAACTGTTTAAAACATACTGCTTGATGGACTTGGCGCGGCTCTCAAACGATTTTTTACGGTCAGCCAGACGTTTGACTTCCTCGTCACAGGTCTTTGCCTGCCCTTCGAGATTTCGAATATGAATGTAAGCTGCATCCAGTTTGTCGCCCAGCGCCATGTCGTTACCTTCCATGGTATCGGCTATCATTTCCGGCGTAATATCATCAGAGCTCTCCAAGAGTTCTTGGAGTTTTCTCATATCATTAGCGATTGCAATAGCGGTCGTTGTCATACTGTTTCTCCTTCATTGGCTTTCAGCGCTGCAATGCGCTCGTCTTTAATCTGGCTCAGGCGACGCAAACGCCCAGCCAAGTATTTCGCATATTCTGTGTCGCCTTTGGCCTCTGCACTCTTGCGGTGTATTTCCAGTTCTCGGGCGACGGTGCCGAATATTTTATTAACCTCGTTTACGCTGACGGCGCTTTCCAGCGTGGCCGCGTTCTTGGTTAACTTTTCATCCAGTTCAGTACGCAGCCGCACGGTGTCCTCGGCTTTATCGCTGGCGTTCTTAATTTTGAACTCGATCTCGTTTTCGGTGACATACTCGGGGTTGTCATGCATGCCAAGCCATACATCGGCACTGAAACCAAGCAGAGAGAGCGACTTTTTAATGGCGTCAGTAAGGCTTTTCTTGATGACTTCTGAGTCCGTTTTAATCCCATGTTTGGTTTTGTACATGTACGGTGTGGCACCGTAAGCCTCGATCTCTGAACGCTCGCTTTCATCGTTGAGGTACCAAAAGGCGATTTTCAGCGAGTGATTCAATTCACTGATAAGCGATCCGTCCGCATCACGCAGCAGTTTTATGCCGATGAATTTTTTGTTGTCGTCATACAGCGTTTCACTCAGTGGCGCACCGGGGATCATTTTCTCTTCCAGAACGCGATAGCCCCAGCCGCTACCAACCGGGCCAAAGATTTCGTTAGCCCGCATGATCATGTATTCGCTGTTGATGCTGGTACCTTCAAAACCGGTACCCGTCAGCGGTTTGGTGTAGCGTGGATCGGTACGCTGTACGCGCTTCCAGATGCTGAGATTCTCTTGCTCGGCAACGGGCTTCTCTGCAATTTCTGATTCAACAGCAGCGGCGCGGGACTGAAAATCATCTGCTGGTGCTGGTGCTGGTGCTGGTGCTGGTGCTGGTGCTTCGGGTTCGGCTGCGTAGACGCCATAGCCCATTTTTTCGAGGGTTTCTTTTGCCTGCTGCGCGGTAGTCTCTGCCGTAGCTGCTTCGCGCACTTCCGCTTTTTCGCCCTGATTTGAGGGGGTGGAACCGACCAGAACATCAACAGAGAAACGTCCTTCACCCAGATTGCTGACTTGCACACTATTGGCTTCCTGTGCTGGTGCCTCTGGTTCCGGCTGCGTGGCGCGCCATGCCGTGAGAAATTCATCAACAAAACTCTTGCGACCATTTGGATCGGTAGCAAGAGAAGGATGCTTTTTGGCCTCAGCGATCAGGGTGAAAATAACCGGGCGCGGAATTGTCAGCACTTTTTCGACAATGCTTAATTGGGTAGACCAGCGCTTATAGGCTTCATCATCCGCCTGAATCAGTTTATCGCCCTTGTCAGTTTGCTCCTTGCTGACAGACCACGGATCGTCAATATCGTTTGCCAGCGCAATAGCAACCTCACGGCTCAACGTACGGTAAGTGTGCTGATAGGGGCGCTCATGGTCTAAACCTGCAATTTCTGACGGTGAATCATTGGCGGCTGGCGCGTTATTAACGGTTGCTTGTTGTTGGCGATCGGATGGTTTGTATACCCAATCATTCACGAACTTAATAACACGCATCGGTGATTCTGACGGTGCGGGGAATTGTTTGTGGATGGCCTGTACCAATTCTAGCAATGATTGCGGGTACATCTGTTCCAGTGCCTGATTCTGTAACAGGGCATCAATGATGGTGGATGAGTCGAGATCTTGCTCATCGTCGGCAAGGAAATCACAAATCATCGAATGCTCGTGCTCGTTAATTTCATACTGCCCGTAAAGTACCAGCGCAGCGGCTTTTTCGTTTAATGGCAGCGCAGAAAAATTAACGAGGTCATTCGGGTTGATTTGCGGCTGCGTTTCTTTGCGACGCCATACGCCATCAATCAATTCATTTTCTTGCGGGAATTTCTCATCAAATACACCAACGGGCGGGCGGGGCGAACCCACAGCATCCTCGGTGATTTCAGGTTTGAAAAAGTTATCGCTGGCACCGGGAAACTCTTTTTCCAGTTGCCAAGTAGCGCCCATCTCAGCCAGCTTTTTATTTTTTTCATCCAGCGCTATGGCCAACGGGACAGCGCCGTTTTTCTGTGCCCCTTTTTTGGGCGTGTACAACAAGATAAAGATTGGCATTGGTCTTACCTCAGTTATTCAGATAGTCAGGGTTAGCGCTTTCCTTTATGGACAGCAGGCGCTGGATTTCTTTTTCAATATCCCGGTCTTTCGCCAGTGAGTCGGCCAACACGTTAGATTGCTGGTTTTTGAGTGATTCAATCTGGCGGTCAATCAGATCGATAGGGGCGTGTGGCGGAACGGTAATGGTTACATCGTGGGTACCCAAAAGGATCCAGCCTTGAAGGTGTGACATGTCACACGCTACAGCTTCGACTTTTTCTAAATGGGTGTTGAAATGGATATACAACTTCACGGTGATTTCTGGCGCTTTCATAGCGAACCTCGTATAATCGTGCCGATCAGTATCGGCTTAGGTTGGTATTGGTCTTGCCTCGATAGAAAGGTTGGTCCCTTTCTATCAACTTCCCGGCAAACTTTGGTCAGTGAACCGGGGTAAAGAAGCCTGCCTGACGGTGGGCTTTTTTACGTCTACGAAAAAATTGGCGAATTGGTTGGGAATACACCGCACCGCCGAAACGACACACAGCAACACTTGCAGTGTCGGTTACGCTATCCGACGTCGCTTTACTGTCCAAACACTCCCAGAACTTACGACCGCCTTTCCTGATATTGGCGCGGTCTTTCCCGCCGTCAGGTCTTGCCTGCCACACTTTCCCGCTGTGGCTACGTAATTGGTGCCGGGATACACCATCACGCCCGGTTCGTAGTATCCTCTGTTCACCACAAACAAAGAGGAAAACTAAAATGCCTAAATCACCAGAAGTTGAAGAACTGATTAACGATGTCGAGCTGCTAAAAACTGTTGTATCAGCCCTCGTTGCTGAATCGGAGAACCAGTTCAGCGAACGCTTGCTGCGTTTTTTCCCCGACGGTACCGAGAAGAAAGAACGGCTAATCAGCCTGCTTGACCTTTCCCGTTAATCTCATCGGCGAGCAGATATTTAAGGTTTTTCGCGATCTTCTGGCTAAGCGCTAAATCGAAATCACCACCACGTTGCGGTAGCGGAACGTGAAGCAGTGTCAGATATGCGTCGCGAACGCCGACGGCGATCTGCTTGGCCCGGTTTGCAAAAGCTTGTTCGTCACTTTCATTCTTTTGCGATTTCTTCAGGGCTTCTTCTTGATAGACATGGAGCAATAGCGTTTTCAGGGTTTCTCCTGCTCCTGCGTAGTAAAGTCGTTCGTCAGTGTTAAGCATTGGTGCCTCCATCTGTTGTTAAAACAGAACGTGTTAATTGTGCCTGCTTGATTCCTCTGTCAGGCGGCTAGGTTCCTGCTGCTTCGGTCTTACTTCACCCGTCTTTCCGGGGTGTCAGAACTGTCACCCAAACTACTGCGCTGGTATTGGTCTTGCCTCGCGGCGAACGGGATTGTTCGCTACCAATGAGACAAACCTTAACTAATAGTAAGCTTAATGGAAAGCAACTTTGCTTTCAAAAAGTTAAGCCAAAAGACAAGTTAAGGTTAACACAGTGATATTTAGATTATTTTTTATTAGTTTTTTTTCTTGCGATTAGTAGCTCTTCAAACAGGGCGTTAAAGCCATCAACTTTCCCTTCAAGCTCTGAAATGTGCCGTTCTTTCTCAGATTCGGGAAGAGAATCAAATAGATAAATTAGCTTTTGCTGTCTTTCATCCAAAGCCGTGGGTAGTTCTGGCGCAGGGGTTGGTTGGCTTGACTCGTCTCCAAAAAGTAACCATGTCGGAGAGCATCTAAGCGCTTTGCTCAGGGTAAACAGGTTTTTCCCTTTCGGTTCCGTATCGCCATTTTCCCATTTGAAGATTGTGACATGAGAAACCTTCACAGCATCCGCCAGTCGTTGCTGTGACATGTTGAGTTCGGTTCTACGGGCTCTCATGCGCTCAGGCAGTTCATTCGTTTTCATAGTGCTTAATATAAATTATGTTGACTTAGTATTTATTAAGTCATAAATTACTAATAAAAGTTAAGTTGAATGGAGGTAAATGTGTTAAAAGACGACGCAATAAAATTCTTTGGCAGCAAAACCAAACTGGCGGAAGCGGCTGGAGTTTCGCAAGCATCGGTATCCCGTTGGGGCCACGTAATCCCCGAACGCCGCGCCGCGCGCCTAGAACGCCTCACCAACGGGGAACTGAAATACGATCCCTCGTTGTATGAGAACCGTTCGACAGATGCAGGCTAATCGGTGCTGCTTCAAAAATCTGATTATCAATAATCAACTTGCGACAGGAGACGCAATGAACATTCAGGCATTGAAAGATGAGATCGAAGCATGGGCGGCTGATGCCGGCCAAGAGTCGGTAGCGATTGAAGTGTCACGGGCATTTTTTGAGATTGGCGGTGATCCGGCGATCCGTCTCTATCCGATAGAACACAATGGCGCTGTTGACTGGAAAGCCATTTACAACAACAGGCAGCAGTTATTTCGCTGGCTGCGTGCTGATACGGCGGCATCACACCGAAAGCTCGAGGCACTGGCACCGATTTTTCACACAGTGCTACCCGCAGAACGCCGTGCCCGGCTGCTGGGTGAAACTGGCACGACATACCTGCTAACCGTGGCAATTCGTGAGTTTTCGACCGCTGTTATTGCCGTGATGCTAAACGATCGTGACGTGACTCAGCGAATAGAAATGGCCTGTGGGGCCATGCATGCCGTATCGCAAAAAAACATGCGGATGACCACCGCTTAACGAGGCAAGACCAATGCTTACCAGAATCGACCGAATCACCTACCGGAATGGTTTCCGGGTCAATGGGACACCTGCGACTGTTGCGGATGTTGAAGCTATTTTTGAAGGCCGCAGGGCTGCTGCGCTGTCCATGTGGGAGCAGTACGAGCAGCGCAAAATGGAACTCAGGCAGAATAAACTGACACCGGAGCAGTATCAGGCGGCATGCAGACAAATCGCTGAAGCGCTGGGGGTGTGATCATGGCTATCAGACGAGGCCCACGGCCAGAATCGCAGTTTTATACGCTGGATAAATCAATCAGTGAAGACCTCTCGCTCTCCTGGGGGGCGCGCGGCTTGTTGATTTACTTTCTGGGTAAGCTCGATAACTGGGAGGTTTCCGTCGCTCACCTGATTAACCAGACTCAGGGATCGGGTAAATCCGCTGGGCGTGATGCCGTGCGGGGATTACTCAACGAGTTAAAACAGGCCGGATACCTGCATGCGGATACCAAACGGAGCAACAGCGGTGCGTTTGATGGTGTGTCGTACGTCGTCAGCGAAGTGCCTCAAATATCACCGCAGACGGATAATCCGGCGACGGTTGACCCGAAGACGGCAAATCCCCCACTAATAAGTAATGAATTAAAACAAGAACTGAATATAAACAAAAAAACACTTGTGCCATCTGCCGATGACACGGGTGAGAAATCCACCGATCCCCACTTGGCTGAATTTGAATCTTGCTGGAAAGCTTTTCCCAAGCGAGAAGGCTCAAACCCAAAAAACCATGCATTCAAACACTGGCGGGCTCGCGTCAAAGAGGGTGTTACACCTGCTGCCCTGCTAGCCGCCACCCAACGTTACGCCACGTTCTGCGCTGCCAAGGGCCAAATTGGTACGCCGTACGTCATGCAAGCACAGCGGTTTTACGGTACCAGCCGGGAATGGGAAAACCCATGGGTGGTATCTGCACAACCGCAACCACCAAGACCTGCTGGAAAATCATCTGACACCACGCAAGACATGCTCAACCGTGATTACGGCACAGCACAACTTGGGATGAAACGAGGGGCAAGACCATGACCACAACACAGGAACAAACCAGCGAAATTACCACGCTCCTGATGGAGGAATGCGGGGTAGGGCGTCGATTCGCCTCGGCGTCGCTGGATAACTTCAATCTCACAAATAACGCCGCACAGGAGGTTTTAAACGCCTGTACGCAATTCGTGAATGAGTGGGGGCTGATTTACGAAAACGGCTCCAACCTGCTGATGATTGGCCGCCCGGGAACGGGGAAAACGCATCTGGCAGTGGCCATCATGCGCGGACTGATGGAGAACTACGAAACCGACGTGTACATGACCACGGCACAACGGGTTATTCGCGCTATGCGGGACTCATGGCGGCAGAACAGCGAGCGCACCGAGTATGACGTTATCGGGTTTTACTGTGAAAAAGAGCTGTTGGTAATCGACGAGATAGGCATGCAGCACGGTACGGATTCAGAACGTCTGCTGGTGTCGGAAATTATCAATACGCGCTATGAGCGCATGCTTCCGTGCATCCTGATCAGCAATTTCACTCGTGACGAACTGGACGGTTTTTTGGGCTACAGAGCCATGGATCGCGTTATGGAAAGCGTGTCGGTGCTTCCGTTCGCATGGGACAGCTACAGGAGATCAACCCATGGGTGAATTTGTACCGCCGCACAATACCGACGCAGAACAGGCCACGCTGGGCGGGTTGATGCTGACCACCGAAGACGACGCCCGCAGCGCGGTGATGGCGATGCTGAAACCGGAATCGTTTTATAACCGGGCGCACCAGTTGATTTACCACGGCATATCGGACCTGGTTAAAAATCACCAGCCAACCGACCTGATCACGCTGAGTAATGAGCTAACGAAGCGCGGAGAATTGGATATCGTTGGCGACTTTGGTTATCTGGCGCAGATTTGCAGGGTACCCGCAGCGGCCAACGTTACCGCTTACGCCCGAATTGTGCGCGATAACGCCGTGGCGCGTTATGTGCAGCACAAATTAACCGCGAGTGCAGAAATCATCGTCGCCCATGGAAACATGAGCATTGAAGATCGGTTAAGCGCTGCACAGCGGTTAGTTAATCAGGCATTTGAAGCGGCAAGCTCTGGCAAACGTGGCGGATTGCGCCCGGCGCTGGAAGTGATCGAGGAATGGGTTGAGGACGTCGATCACCGGTTCAGAGACCCAGAGCACGCTGCAGGGCTGACGCTGGGCATAAAAGACCTTGATCGCATTATGGCCCCGAAACAGGTGTTGCGTGGATCGCTGGTAGTGGTGGGTGCCAGGCCGAAAATGGGGAAAACCGCATTTTATAACCGCGTGGCCGCGCACTTCGCATTAAATCACCGACTGCCGACATTGCTGTTTAGCCTCGAAATGACAGACAGGGGCATTATCGAGCGCATTATCAGCCAGGAAGCGCGTATCAGCTCCAATATTTTTTATGTTGGCGCTGAAAACGACACTGACATGCCACGAGCGTTTGAGATTGCCAAAGATATTGCCGAATCAAACATGTTTATCGACAGCACGCCCGGTGTATCTCTGGCCCATATCGCCTCAGAATCACGCCGCATAAAACGCCAGCGCGGCAATGTAGGGCTGGTGGCCGTCGATTATCTCACCCTGATGCGTGGTGAGGCAGCAGAGCGCCGCGATATTAGTTATGGCGCGATCACTACAGGGCTTAAAAATCTGGCGAAAGAACTGGATTGCATAGTGCTGCTGCTTACCCAGCTAAACCGTGGATTGGAGCAGCGCGCCGACAAACGCCCTTTACCATCTGACAGTAAGGATACCGGGCAAATCGAGCAGGATTGCGACATCTGGATCGGGCTTTACCGCGAGGGGGTTCATGACGAACACGCAGACCCAGAGCTAACAGAATTAATTTTGCGATTAAACCGAGAGGGGCCATCCGGTACCGCTCATGTACTGTTTACGGAGGGATATTTCAGGGATACCACAGATGAGGACATTACGCAGAGAAAAGCCAAATCAGAGGCCGGAAGACTAAAGCGTTACACCAAAAAAGAGCCAATGAAACCCTTTTAACCGCGCCTGACCAGCGCTTAACCAACAAAAGGTAAGACCAAACCATGACTAGGAAGTCGGATTACCTTCCGCCCGGTCTACCTCACAACCGTGGAGAATGGTCACAGGAATACCGCGATATGGAATGGCTCGATCTGCGCGCCTGTTACCTGGTACGCATGCTGTCTGAATGCCGCATTCCACGAACCGATATCGTGCGTGAGATCGAAACGGTTGATGAGAAGTACCGGGAGCACTTCAGGGCGCGCCTGAATTACTGGCGTGAATACAGAGAATTAAGAGGCAATGCCACATGACCACCATATCAACGGCAGGAATGACCGCCGCAGTGCATGACGCAGCAAACATGACCAAAACGCAGGAAGAGCTCGACGTTTTAAACGGTATAGCTAACCGCGTGGAAATGCTGGCGGAGGCCAACAGTATTAAATCTCTGGAACTGGACAGCATTCGGGAAACGCTGAAAATCCCTGCCAGTGAGTCAGTTCAGGCTGGTACCATTGCCGCGTTTTGCAAATTGCAAAGTGATTTGGATGAGGCCAGCGCACTAGCTAACCGGCTGTGCCGCACGGCGAAAGAATACCAGGAGGAAAACCAGCAGTTACGCACACAGTTGATTGAGGCCGAAAAAGCCGCCGCTGACCCGAGTATTTCCGGCATGTGGATAGCGGAAGAAGAGGGCGTATTAAACCCGCGTACCGTTAAGGTGGGGCCACGCCGTGATCCCGTTCGCTCGACCAATCGCAACCGCGCCGTCAGTGCAGGAATTAGAGATAGTTATGCTGACCAAATATCCCCCGAAACGAGGAATTCAGATAAAGATGCTAGGGGATTAAGGCCCGGGTTATTTATCCAGCATTATCCAGAGCAATCTGGCAGGAAAAACGATGACACTGAATAAGATTATTGATTCCCGTTCATCTTATTTGGTTATGTATAGCCAAGCGACATTATTTTGATAACAATTAGCTGTAATCATTTTTAAGTCGGTTGGCTATAGTGGAATCCGATAGTTTCAAGCATGAATTAATCAAAAATCTTAAAATTATTATGACAAATGGACATGGCGTTGACTCTGCTACTATCACTTCGTATCTGTCTGGCAACTGATTGATTGCAAAGGGCTTTATGTGATGTCCATAAAGCCCTTTTTTTGATATACTTTAGAACTGACATTTAGAGGTATCATATGCGTTTTAACACCCCACTTCGCTATCCTGGCGGCAAAGGCAAGCTTTCAAATTTCATGCTTCGGATTATTGAAGATAATAAGCTTTCGCCTATACATTATGCAGAGCCATATGCTGGAGGGGCTGGTTTAGCGCTGAAGCTTTTACATTTAAATGTAGCTGAAAAAATCATTCTTAATGATATTAATATTTCTGTTTATGCCTTTTGGCACACTGTATTAAATAATGCAGACCACCTGTGTACTTTAATTGAAGGAACTGAAGTCACAATGAATGAGTGGTTCAAACAGAAAGAAATAATTAATAATCCCAAAGGCCATGATATGCTAACAATTGGTTTTTCTTCCTTTTTTCTTAATAGAACAAATCGTTCTGGAATATTAAAAGGCGGTGTGATTGGTGGTAAAAATCAAGAAGGGCAATGGAAGCTTGATGCTCGCTATAACAAAAGTGATTTAATTTCTCGGATAAAGAAAATATCAAAAAACCGTGAAAGAATAGACTTGTATAACATGGATGCAATTGATTTCATAAAAAATAGTTGTTCAATTGCCTAAGAAATCATTAACATATTTAGACCCGCCATATTACATAAAAGGTAAGGGATTATATATCAACCATTATGAACATGGTGACCATGTTAATGTTGCAAAAGTAGTACAGAATGATATTAAAACACCATGGATTGTTTCTTACGATAATATTCCTGAGATCCAAGGTATTTATAAGGCATCATCATTAGTGTATGGAATAAACTACAGTGCTCAAGAGCGATATAAGGGCTCAGAAGTGATGTTCTTCAGTAAACGATTGAAGGTCTTTAAAACCGATGATCCAACTAAGGTAAAAGCACCTGCCATTAAAAATGCTATGAGCTAGACGACTACACCCGGACAGAGGAAGCGCCGTAAAAGAGCCGCAGTAAATTCACTTTTTAATAAATTATTTATAATCAATAAGATAAAAAATTTCGGTTGCAGGTTCGAATCCTGCACAACCCACCATGCTACCCCTTTTGTCAAGCGGAACGGCTTTGTTGAATAATAGGTAATCATGCTGTTTTTCCATGCCAGTTTTGGTTGAAAATGCTTGTCATCTCAGGTGTACACTTTTCTCATGAGGCCTAACTGCATGATTTTACGTTGCGAGGATCTGTCGTTTCACCGGGGGTGCAGCATAAAATATGTTTATTCAACAAAGCCATTCCGGACAGCAAAAATTACCGGGCGTTTTCTCTTCACAACTGTAGCAGCGGCCAGTGATCGGCATCGGACGGTAACGCCGTCTTGCTTCAGCAATCGCGCGTTCACGGAACAACGCCTCGCTTCGCTGGCAATATCGATATAGCCAAGCGACATTATTTTGATAACAATTAGCTGTATTTTTTTGCCACATATCAGGGCATTAGCTGTAATCATTTTTAAGTCGGTTTGCTATAACAACCAACACGAAAGATGCCAAAAACGGTAGAGGTATAAGGGGGAGTAGATGCGTATCCGACATCTTGAGAGAAAGCACCCACTGGCAATCAAGCCAAATGATGTTATCGAAGTGTTTGATGATTGGTATAGAGTGAGATACGTCACCTATAACGGCGGCGTCAGGCTACACCTCCAACCGGAAAGTGAGCCGCTTTCACCTTTCACTGAGAACGATGTGTTAATCATATCTATCAATGACGATGTTGTGACAGGGATTAATGTTGAGGTGAAAAATGCCTAAATCCCCAGCAGAACGTAAAGCCGCCCAGCGGGAGGCTGGCGTAACAAAGTTTGAACTTAACCTCGATACTCAGGAACTGGACATGCTGCGCCGGAACTGCGCTGTACGGCGACCAGGCAAAGAGCCCTACGACATGGACGAGTATATCCAGTTGCTGATCCGCTAGGACGACGCCAGAGTGCGACAGCGGATTAAATCGCTCAGCAAGCAACGTTGCGGTAAATGTGGCGAGTCATTGCCCGTCACAGAGTGTTGCATGCAGGGTGACTCTGAATGCTGGAACACAAGCGGATGGCATGAAATCAAACTACGCATAACAAATAGCTAGATACTGTTTTTATATACAGCCCCTTGATGTAATAATCATACGGAGTTTAATTATCCGAATGTGATGGGGTTTAAGTGGTTGATATTGAATACCTAATTAAAAACCTACCTGAGAATTGCCAAGTAGCAATGCGTATAGAGCATGGAAGAGTTGTCAGTGTTCGCATGATTGCGGAAGACGAGCACATAGCAACGCTTAACGCGCTGATAGATATAGCAAAATCAGCAGGCTACAGGATTGAAAAACTAGGGGAAAAGCACTATAATTAACAGTGCCGGATTGAACACCCGGCAACCCAAATTACTGCGCTATCAGGGGGAACGATGGCGCAGTATTCATTTACAAAATCTGCTGGTGGAATACTGATACCCGCCACACCGGATTCAAAAGATTTTATTCAGAGGATAAAAGTCGGGGCCGTTGTCTCTGCCGATATCAGGCAGGTCAGAAACCCGGCTTTTCACCGCAAGTTTTTTTCACTGCTTAACCTCGGTTTCGAATACTGGCAACCGACAGGCGGGGCCATATCCCCGACAGAAAAAAAACTGATACGCGGCTACGTTCGTTTTCTCGCTCACTTTGCAGGAAGCGAAGACGCATTACAGGCCGCTGCTGATGAATACCTGAATGGCGTAGCCAAAAAACGCGCTGCAAATATCAGCACGGTAAAATCATTCGAAGCATTCCGCCGCTGGGTGACTATCGAGTCCGGCCATTACGAAGTATACGAGCTGCCAGACGGTAGCCTGCACAAAGAGCCGCGATCGATATCGTTCGCAAAAATGGAAGAAATCGAATTTCACGCCCTGTACAAAGCCACACTGGATGTTCTCTGGACATTCATCCTGTCAAAAACCTTTCCTACCCAGCAATCAGCAGAGAACGCCGCCGCCCAGCTTATGGAGTTCGCCGCATGACGGACTTCAAAAAAGAGGCCAGAGGCCGCGACTGTCAGATCCGTATTCCCGGCGTCTGCAATTTCAACCCGGAAACTACCGTACTAACGCATTACCGCATGTCGGACACCTGTGGCATGGGAATAAAACTCGATGACCGCCAAGCAGCATGGGGCTGTAGTGCATGCCATGACGAAGTAGATCACCGTACACATCACATTGATTCGGATACAGCACGGCTTTATCACGCAGAAGGGGTAATGAGAACACAAGCGGTACTAATCGAAGAGGGGAAATTTTAATGAACCAGAATTTTATCCCGTGCACAGAGAAAGAATTTAGTGCTGAAAAATGGCGGGTCGCTCCGCGAGCAGAAAGAACAAAATTCTGTTTTCCGCGTTTTTCGAAATCCGGGATTGCTGTTTTTCCTCTCTTCACCCTCGCGCACGCGCGCGTTTAAGGGGCCAAAAATGCCGCTCGTCGCTACTTTCCGTGTCGATTGGTTCCGGGTTATCACCGATATCACCAGAACCGGCGTAACGCTGTATGAACTTGCCAGCGAAGTGGGCGTATCAAAATCCACGGTGCACGGTTGGAAAAGCGGCTCAGAGCCAAAACACGGAGATGGCGAAAGCTTGGTTGCATTCTGGTGCCGGATCACAAATCGGGGTCGTGACCGCTTGCCGATGATTGTTTATCGCCAGCAATTTATTTTTCGTGGTAGTACCGTGTGAATGATTTAGTCGGGAAACCGAACAGGCCTTTACGCATGCTGCAAGCTCCAAATGCCAACGGAGTAAGCAACATGGGTCGACCTAAAAAGCAAATCGAAGTTCCGGGCGAAATCATTACGTCATCGGAGGTGGAGGGTACGGCTAACCCCCCTGAACAACTGAACGCCGCCACCGCTGGCGCAACGGTTATTACTGATGCGGACGCAGATGGTGGAAGCGGTATTGCTACAGACGCTGTCACAGCCCGCAACGCGGCGCTTTCTGGGCTGAACGCCGCCGCCTTTCAAATCATCACTAAATTCGACGCGTATGGCTTTACCGACCTCACGGATCAGCCGTTAACGAACAACCTCGATTTTATCGACCTGGTTAAACAGGCCACCACGCAAACCACCAGTACCGCAGTCACCAACGAGGACGGGCAGCGCAAGCCGCATAAAGCCCCCGTACTGACTGACAAGGGCTGGCACGTTCCCAGCTAAGGAGAATCCGTCATGTGTGGAGGAGGTTCACCCACCGTTGTGCGGTACGACCCAGAAGCGGAAGCCGCCAAAGCAGCAGACGCCGCCGCCAAGGCAGCAAACGCGGATTCAGCCGCACGCCGTAAACGTAAAAAGGGATCATCCCTGCTTGCCACGGGTTCAGAAGGGGCAGCGGATTCCGGCACGTCACTGCTTGCGTCTGGTGCAAGCGGTAAAACCAACTTGGGGGCGTAACGTGGTCAACGAAACAGCCAGCAAAATAATCCGTCGGGCGGATTCACTGAAAGCATTACGCCAGTCCAATGAATCGGCCTGGCGCGAGTGCTTTGATTTCACCTACCCGTTGCGCGGGGCGGGCTTTTCTTCCGATGTACTGGACGCCAGCAGCGCTAAATCCAGGGTGGCGCAGTTGCTGGACGGTACCGCAACGGACAGCACGCGCATTCTTGCCTCGGCGCTTATGTCCGGTATGACGCCCGCTAATGCGCAGTGGATGGATTTAAACAGCGAAAGCCTCACCGACGAGCAAAAAACGTGGCTATCCACCTGCGCAACGCTGGTATGGGAAAACATTCACGCGGCCAATTTTGACGCGGAAGCCTACGAAGCCTGTTTGGATGTGGTTATTGCTGGCTGGTTCGCACTTTACATCGATGAGGACAAGGAGCAGGGCGGCTTTACCTTCCAGCAGTGGCCGCTATCGCAGTGCTATGTCTCATCGTCTCGTCGTGATGGCATTGTTGACACCCTGTATCGCTGCTACCCGTTAACCGCAGAGCAGGCGGTAAAAGAATTTGGCGACAAAAACGTGAGCGACAAAATCCGCGACGAGGCCAAGAAAAAACCTGACGCGAAATTCGATTTTATTCATGCCATTTTTCCGCGTGATACCTATGTGGTCAATGCCCGTCTCGCAAAAAACATGCGCTTTGCGTCGTATCACATCGACGTCCAGGGCAAGTGCACCGCGCGCGAGTCTGGCTATCATGAATTTCCCGTTGCCGTTCCTCGCTGGATGAAGATCCCCGCCAGCGCCTACGGTGTCGGCCCCGTTTATGACGCGTTGCCCGACTGCAAAGAGCTAAACGAAATAACGACTCGCTGCCTGCCATTCTCGACTTCGCCACGGCGGGATCGGGGTTAACTATGCAGATTATCGACAATCAGGACATGATGGTGTCGGTATGGGTATTTCCGGAAACATCGATTGGTTCTGTTTCACGGGAAATATTGGCGGTGATCCGGCAAGGGTATTTAACCGTCAAAGCAGCGGGGGTGTTTGCTGAGGATATTTTATATCCCTCGGTGGGCAATCAATTCTTTGGTTTTGATATCGAAAATGCATTTATCACCGGTTTTGATACCGGCGCATGGGAGACAGCACTCAATGGCTAAAAATGAATTTAAGCCGTTTGCCACGGCGAGCGGTGCCAATGTTACCGCGCAATCTGATTATGAAACCTTGCCTGCACGGTCGGCAGGATTTCAATCCGGTAAAGCGTCATCGGCACAAATTAACAAGGCGATCCGCCAGGCGACGGTGATTGCGAGTGTGGTGGCGCAATTCATTGCGGATGAAAGCAAAAACGATGTATTGGATGATGGCGACGTGGCTGTGTTGCAGCAATCGTTGTTGGCTGCATTAAAACAAAATGCAGCGGATAATCTTCCAAAAGCCTCAACGACAGTCGCCGGGATCGCTAAACTCAGTAGCGATACAAACAGTAGTAACGAAGCCGTAGCGGCTACGCCGAAAGCGGTAAAGGCTGCCAACGATAACGCCAATAGTCGATTACTGGCGACGGCAACCGCAGCCGCAGCGACCAAGCTGGCCACCTCGCGCACCATTGGTGGGGTATCTTTTGACGGCACGGCAAACATTAATCTCCCAGGGGTTAATGCAGCGGGTAATCAGGCGACCACGGGCAATGCTGGCACAGCGACCAAACTCGCCACCGCACGCACCATCAACGGTGTGGCGTTTGACGGCTCGACCAATATACGGTTACTGCGGCGGCTAACGGTGTTACGGCTGATACCGCCAGTACAGCGGATAAGCTGACGACGGCACGCACCATCAATGGTGTGGCGTTTGACGATTCGGCCAATATTGCCTTAACCCCCGCGAATATTGGGGCACTGGCGACAACGGGGACGGCGGCAGCGGCGACTAAACTAGCGACGGCACGAAAAATTAATGGCATTGAGTTTGATGGCTCGAAAGATATTAATCTCACTCCCGAAAACCTCGGTTTAGTAGAAATCGTAGATACTGGCTCGAGGACTGGCTACTACTGGCGAAAGTATGCGGACGGGAAGATTGAGATTTTTGCTCGTTTTAGTTCAACGTATGGCGCGGTACCTGATGTCGTTTTCCCGAAAGTTTTCACGGAAATCCCACTAATTTTTGTCAAGGAAAATGGCACCACTGGTGATAACGGCTGGTTGATGAGAGTCAAAAATTTATCAAAAACAGGGTTTACTGTGGGATGGAACGTTTTCAGCGCAACCTGCTCAGGAAGTGCAATGGAGGTTTGCTATCACGCCATTGGTAGTTGAGTTAGATCTAATTATTCCCCCCCGTGGGGTGTTGACGCGACATGATTTTGTAATTCTTTTTCAGTATGTCAAATACTAGGCTGTGTCCCTTAATTGCATAGTAGATGAAAAATCGTACAATACAGGCAGTTCTTGATTGTAAAAACACACGGAGTTAGTCCAAAAAACGAACAGATTTGATGTGTTTTTCTCATGTCCAATCGGTGAAAATGAATTGCGGGACACAGCCTAATGGCACAGTGATGGAATTGGACATTGACGCTCTGGCCTACACCATTAGCGCTCGGCGATGGTGTCGAGCGCATCCTCAGGAGTGAACACAGGGTCAGGATGGATATCTTCGATACATTAAAGTCTTCCACAACCGGACGCGCCAACACAGTCACCTTGCGGTGTCAGCCCAGAGGCCTTCGAACAGGCTTCGCTGCGAGGACAGAATTTTTCTACAGGGTGGGGGCAGTCCTGAGATCTTCTTCTGTTTTAAGGCCTTTGGCCAGTTCGGCAGCGAGTGCCTTAAGCTTCTTTTCGTCCATAATGTGCCTGTCTCCGTTGTTGGCGTAAACATATCAAAACAGGCAATTACACAATTTAAATTATAATCTCATTAAACCAGTTATACTAGGCTGTGTCCATTAATTGCGTAACCTGCGGTAAAACAATCGGATGAAGCCAAGTTTCACCATTGCTAGATACTTTCTTGCCATTTTTTCATAACGTGTGGCGATCCGTCGATATTCCTTTAAACGGCCAAAACACCTTTCCACAACGTTGCGACGGCGATAAGCATCACGATCAAGTTGCGAGCGTCCATCTGAAGCCAGTTTTTCATTTGATTTTCGGGGAATAACCGTTTTTATCCCTCTTTTTTTCAACTCGTTACGTAGTGCATTCCCAGAGTAGGCTTTGTCAGCCAGTACTGCATGGCCACAACGCTTCATGCTGCCGTTCTGGCGTTGCACGCCAATTCCGTCCAGGAGTCGTAACGCAAACAGGCTTTCGTGACCCTGCCCAGCACTCAGTACGATGTTTAGCGGGATGCCGCTTCCGTCAGTCGCCATGTGGATTTTTGTGCCATAACCACCTCGTGAGCGACCCAGGCTATTATCGTTGGTAATATCGAGATGTTTTTTTGAGCGCCAGCCACACATTTGAGCGCACGGATATTACTGCCATCCAGCGCAGTGGCTGACCAGTCAACAAGTCCATGAGCATCAAGAAATGAAAGTAACTTATTGAAAATAATGTTAATAATTACAGACTTTGACCATCTATTGAAACGGTTATAAACGGTTTTCCATGGGCCGTAACGTTCAGGTAAATCACGCCATGGTGCGCCTGAACACAGTATCCAGAACATGCCGTTGAAGATTTTTCGATGTTCTGCCCACGGCCGGCCGGCCCGCGGAGATGTCAAAACGGTTGGCAACAAGGGCTCAATGATTGCCCATGCTTCATCAGAAAGATCGTAGCGAGCCATAATCAAAAGTGTAGTAGAAACAGATGAATACTATAGCTCAAGCAATTAAGGGACACAGCCTAACTGGTTACCTTGCCTTTTAACTAAACCTAATTTACCGCTTTATTATTTATCTGTTTTAAAACACTCTCCCAAAATTCTTTTTGTTTTGGAAGTACCTCTCCAGACCATTTTCGAGTAACATATTCATTTAAATGGCTATGGAATGAGTACGCCATTAATCCATGGTATATAGGCCATTCTTTTTTAGCGTTTTCATCTAAATAAGATAAAGGATCAAAAAATATAGCTTTACCTTTCAACTCACTTTTAACTAAGTTATTTGCAGTTTTCTCTTCATAAGTTAAAAATTCATTGGATTGGTAATGTTTCCCTTTTAAAAAAGCATTCATAAACTTTAACCGTTTATTTTCGCTAACCGTTGGAACTTGAGCTAACACAATCACTTGCTGTTCTTTTAATTTTGAAACCATTTTGGGCAAGTATTTACTCGCTAAAAATTCAGATTCCATTGGAAATAAGTTATATTTTAAGGCATAGATGATTATTGGATATTGGTCAATTTCGTTTTTTATATCATCCATTGCTTTTATGCAAGGTTCTTTTTGCGATAAAACAGCCCATTTTTTTTCATCTTCTTGCTCAGGTAAAAATTCACATCCATGGTAATTGATAATTTTTACTGCAAACTCATATTTTTTACCTGCCTCATCCAAATAAGGAGAGTAATGCCCAGCATGAGAGTCCCCAATCATCAATATTTTTGGCTTTTTAGATTTATCACCAAAAACACAATTTCCTATAATTCTTTCGTCACAAAAGTTATTTTCAGGATTTAAATATTGTGTTTGTAATTTATATGGCTTAACTGCTTCTTCATATTTTGCATAAGATGATGAATTTATTTTTCCTTCAAATGCATAAGTTATAAAAATTATAGCCGAGGGGAGAATGTAATACGAAATCAATGAGAATTTAAAGGTTTTATTATGTTTACGACAAGGTTTCTCAACCACATAAAAGCTAAATAATGAAAGAAAAATAATAAATAAAATAACGACTAAATATTCATTGATAGTCGTAAAGTTATCAACGAATAAATATTTACGAGCAAGCACAATAATCGGCCAGTGCCACAAATATAACGAATATGAAATTGTGCCGATGAAAACGATGGGTTTAATCGAAAGTAATTTAGCTATATAAGTATTCTTATCGTAACAAAAAATAATTAACGCTACGCCGAGAGTGGGAATAACTGCCCAAAAACTCGGGAATAGATGTTTTTTAGATAAGAAGATAATTGACAATAACATCATCAAAAATCCGATTATTGTCAAGCTATTTTTAATAGCTAGATGATTTTTATCATCACGTACTATCTCACCAGTTTCCATTGTTCTTTTAACTGACAAAATGCCAATGATAGATCCAATTAATAGCTCGCCAGCTCTGCCTGTGATAAGTGAATAGTAATTATACTTGGTTAAAAATGCTGATAGCGGTGACAGTTGCGCCAGTAAAAATGAGATGAATGCAATTAGCCCAAGCGTCACTAAAATTTTTGAACGATTAAATTTTAACCTAAATAAAAAGAATAATAAAAAAGGCAGCGCAATATAAAACTGCTCTTCAACGGCTAAGCTCCAAGTATGTAGTATTGGCATATCTGTTGCCGATGAATCCCAATAGCCACCTGTATTATAAGCAAACCACATATTTTCCCAAAAGTAAGTGGTTGACTTTAAACTCTCCATAAACAGCGTGAAATCATTCGGCAATAACACATACCACGCTGCAAAAGTCGTGCAGAACATGACCACAAAAAAGACCGGTAAAATGCGGTTAATTCTCCTCTGATAAAAAGATTTAAAGCTAAACTCTTTGTTTAAGATGTCGGTGTAAATAATTTTAGTGATTAAAAAACCCGATATCACAAAGAAAATATCAACGCCAATAAAGCCACCGTGAAGCCAGCGCTGATTTAAATGAAAAGCGATAACGGATAAAACGGCAATGGCTCGAAGGCCATCAATATCGGGACGATAGTTTATATTCATAGGATAAAATAAGCGAGTGAAAAAACAAGGGGGCAATGTAAATACTTTGATTTCACTTTAACAGATGATTCTCAACGAATCTATCTTTTGTGAAAGGATATCGTTAAGAATGCGTCATTTTTTTAATTTTGATAGTGGTTTGGTGCTGAAAAGGTATTTCGTTTTTGATTTGTTAACGTGAGGGAGCGAGTGAAAAACCTCGTCGCTCGGCAATAATGTCGAGCGCATCTTCCTGCGTGAATACCAGATCAGGATGGATGGTTCAGGCATCGTTACCCATCACCAGAAGAACGACATAGAACCCGGAGTCTTCGATCGCGGAGTAAGAACCTTCCGGGCACAGTATGAGTTTGTCATTGCTAGCAAGTACGCAGATTGTCGTTCCTTGAAAACCTGTTTTGTTCATCAGCGGATTTCGGCTCCTATCTCATGCATCTTCTTAACAACACGCTGTAACTCATCATCTGATAGTGCAAGCTGTGCCGCCATATAAAACAGGATGTGCGGGGACATGGCGCGAGGGGATTCGCCCCCGGTGTACTTGCGCCACTGGCTATTGCTGGCTACCCCGGCGAGGTCTGCCATTTGGTTGCCGGTATAGCTCAGCGTGTCTTTCAAATTGTTCAGATCATCCGGGGTAGGGGGCGTGTAGTCGTTAATCAGTCGCATAAAGAAGCCTATTAAAAAGCCCCTCGCGGGGCTTCAGTTAAATCAGTTTGATGATGAGGGCCGTGACTGTGGCCACCGCACCAATCAAGCCGGTTGCAACGGCGACGGGATACCATATCGTTTCCCTGTTGATCTTTGCTGTCTCGGCCATCAACTTGGCGATTTCAGCATGAATCTTTTCAAGTTCGGCGGTTGTCATTTCGTTCGTGCTCATCGTTCATCCTTTCGGGGTTCGCGCTGCGGCGGTTCCGCTACCTCATGTGATAAATAATAGCCCCTTTGGTGCTATCCGTCAAGCGTTATATCAATCCTATCTCTCTGTTCAGTTAAACCAATCGTCTGCCGATTCCCACGTTTCCTGAAGCATTTCGCTTACCTCGTCCTTGTCCCCACCGAATACCGTTAATCCATCACTCCCCGCCCTGCGTACTGTTAACTGACAATCGGGAAATCTGGCTTCTAGTCTGCGGCCAAACTCCTTTTGCAGCGCTTCAACGGCACCGTTCGGTAACTTCTTCTCTTTGGCGATCGTGACTTCAACTTTCATGGTGGGTTTTCCCCTTGGTTTACATAACTAATACGCTGGTTATGCATACAGTAATGTAGTCCAAATCCACGGTCAATAAGTTCATAATTAAATTACATAGCTCATTGTAACCCCTTGATAAACAGTGTGGTAAATCTCAAGAAGTATTATGAAAAATTACATTATCTATATGTTTTATATGATAATCACGCACGATTTAAAATCCCTCGGCGTACGCGCTGTGCGGGTTCAAGCCCCACCCCGGGCACCATCATTTAAGTTAATAAAAACAATTGGTTATAAATACTATTACGCCACCGCAAGGTGGTTTTTTTGTTTTTGAAATTATCCAGTGGCGACATCGGTTTTGCGTGGTTCAGATTCGGATTGGCTTTGTTGAATAAACATATTTTATGCTACACCCCCAGTGAAACGACAGATCCTCGCAACGCAAAATCATGCAGTTAGGCCTCATAAGAAAACTGTAAACCTGAGGTGACAAGCATTTTCTACCAAAACTAGCTGGCAAAACAGCATGACTCACTATTATTCAACAAAGCCATTCGGATTAGCAGAGTAGAGTAGGGCGCATTATTAACCCACTGTGAACAATTTAAACAGCAAAAAGCCCCGCGATTGATAATTGCGGGGCTTTTCGTTACAGCGCCAAATTTAACTGATCCCGCCCATAATGTGTACTAGCTCAGACCTGATCTGACAGTTACCGATTATTTATACAGGTGTCTGTCAGATTACATCTGGTTCAGATTCTTTTCTGCCCAGCTCCGTTTTCTATCGAGTAAAGTGGCCATCGGCGTACGCCCGCAGCACATTTTTCCCTGATGAGTTCGCTCATTATTGTAATGCCACAACCAGTTGTCCAGATCTACCTGCAGGCTTTCTAGGTCTCCATATATAGCCAACCGACTTAAAAATGATTACAGCCAATGCCATGATATGTGGCAAAAAAATACAGCTAATTGTTATCAAAATAATGTCGCTTTGCTATACAAATCATCCCTTTCAGTCAGATATCGGCCAAGGATGAATTCCTGAATATCAAGTCTGTTACCCGTGACGATATCCTTGCCGCGCACCGTGTGTCGCCGCAACTGATGGGGGCCATGCCGGAGGGCAACGGCTCATTCGGTGACGTTGAGAAAGCGGCACGGGTGTTTGCCATTAACGAACTGATGCCGGTCATGGAAGCGCTGAAGCATGTCAATGACTGGCTGAGTATGGAAGTGATCCGCTTCAACCCCTACGCCTTGCTGAAAGCCGAATAGTAACCCACCTCACCGCCGCGCTTTGCGGCGATTTTCCTTCAAAATTATTCACTTCACCGACAACGCAAGCCCGCTGAAGTACCCACATTCCTCCTATAAAACACCCGCGCACAAATGCGCCTCAACGCCACGCTGTGAGGCGATGGCATGAGTCTGCGCGCGGTCTCTCCAAACGCGAAACAATCACGCAGAACGGCGGAAATCCATCAGCATATTGAGGGTTCAAGCCGACCCTACCCACCCCCTTTCGCGGATGCTACTCCCCCGTCACCTGCACGCAGCAAACCTGCGTGTTTTTGTGCATGTGCAGATCTCACCCAAAACCGCGCCGACACAGGGCGCAAAGGATAAAAATAGCATCAAAAAATTTGTGCAAAATTGTGCGGCATTGTGCAAACAAAAAAAAGCGCCATGAGAGGTGCTTTTCTGCGTTATGTCATCAGGCTAATCGTGCTGCAAGTTAAGCAAGCCCGCTTTCAGTTTTTCCGGTGATTTTCGCCCGGTATAGGTTGCTGGCGTTCTCCCCGAACCTCCCGCTTTTGTCATTATTCTGGCGTTGACCAGGGATTCAAGGGCAACCTGAGCGGTGCTTCTGGCAACGCCGTATTTTTCGGTCACACTTTTTATTGTGTATTCACGTTCAGGGAAGTAGATCATCGAGGTGACGATACTCATCTGTAAATCGCTCAGGTGCGTCAACAGCCCCGTATCTGCCATCCACGCGCGCAGCTCCTGAAGCCGGAACGCAGAAGTTTCAACATGAGCGACAAGGTCGTTAACGGCCCGCTCAATAATCCTGGATTGATATTCAATGAAGTAGGTCAGATCCATATCATCGGTTTCAGTTCTCAGGTACGCCCGCGCGTATTCTTTTGGGGCCTCTTTCAACAGTTTTGAGATGGATATATAGCGGAAAGCGGAATAACCCGTTCTGAACAACATCCAGTAACACAGCGCGCGTGCAACCCTGCCGTTACCGTCGTAGAACGGGTGTATGTATCCAATATAAAAATGAAGGATGATCGCCTTGGTCATGGGGTGCATGTATCTTTTCCATGCTGTCTCTTTCTCGTGAGACATATTCGCCCACAATAGCAACGAACGGAGAGCTTCCATGACTTCGGCGGCTTCCGGTGGGCGATGGATAACATTTCCCATATCATCCCCGACCCATACATCATCAGTCGTGCGGAGTTCTCCCGGGTGATAGTTTTTATCATCAACGCCTGTCGTTGCTTCCCTGTGAAAATCAAGTAGCAGATCGAGAGACATGTCTTCATGTCTGTGTGACCAGGCCATATTCATCAGGAGACGATTGCATATAATCATCTGTTCGCCTTCTGTGCGTGGCTTTCTGCCATCCCTCAGCATTTTTTTTGCGATCACACGGGTTGTTGCCGCCCCTTCCAACTGACTGGAGGCAATACTTTCCTCATCAGCAAAATCCAGAATGCTTTCATCGGTTACCCTGTAGGTGGCAATAAGCGCATTCAGCCCTGCGGTTGTGCAGCGTTGATCCACCAGTGAGGCGATGCGGGTGAGGTTGGGCGTTGCAATGTAACTGACACCATAGCCGAAAGCTGGCGCAAAAAAGGGTTTACGGGCTATTTTGATAATTGACCATTTTGCCAAGGCCGTATCGTATTCTTGGTGCCTGTTTTTTATGTCATCCCAGTGAAGGTAACGCCCTTTGTGGTCGAGTATGGCATCATCTGTCAGCCCGGGAATATTATAAGCTGCGAGACCATTCCTTAACTCGGGATCAAGAATGTTCAGGCACTGATTCAGGTCATGTATAAGTTCACTACGCTTTGGCGGGATGTGTATCAGGCTTTTCATGTGAGTACCCTTTTTGTATTTTGTTGCTCATTTTCATTGTAAATCATACAACAAAATCACGTAGCTGCCGATTTTATAGTAATTTCGACAACAAAATAGATAAAACACCCGTTTATTATCCATCTACGTCATTCAGGGCAATCATTATTGCTAACCGTTCAGCTGATTCCTCGTGCCAAACAACCTGTCCCACGCAGCCGTATCTGCTTTTTTCAGCATTTCGGCATAGCTGCCAACGGGATCATACCTGATATTTCCACTGTCAATATTATGACGTAGTTTCATATGCTGCCACAAATCAGCAGTCTTCCGGTCAACGCCGGTACCTTTTCGGCGTATCAGCTCTCCGCTACTGGTGGCGGAGACAATGCAGCCGTCAATACGCAAACGCTCCCCGCGCGCCAATAATGTTAACTGACCGATGCTCAGATCCATACCTATAGACTTGGCGAAGTCATCCAGTACCGCAATGTGCTCCGCTGACACTGTTGCAGGCCCGGTGACAGCAGGCATATCGCTTACCTGTTGCCCCAACGCCTGAGCAACTTTTAGGTAACTTTCCGCCCTAGCACGCTCAATGTCATCACAAGCTGAAGCCGTTATATAGCCAAGCGACTTAATTTTGATTACACCATATGGACTGAGAACAAAATCTCTGTATCGCAACCACTCTCTCTTTTTTGGCTTTTTGCTTGTGCCCATTTATGCTCAATGGGGTTAAGATCTGGCGAATATGTAGGCAAATACTCCACCATATACCCTGCATCGATGATGACTTGTTGAATATTATGTTTTTTGTGAAAAGTTGCATTGTCCATCACGATTACCCTGTTTTTAGGGAGTACTGGGATAAGGACTTGTGTGACCCAGGAATAGAAAACATCGCTGTTAATATTGATATCAAATAATCCGATAGCAAACAGCGTTGTGCCTAATAAAGCGCCGATAACATTTGTTCTTCCCTTGGCTCCCCAGCTCTTCAGCCCAAAACACCGTTGACCTTTTGGGGAATAGCCGTGAGTCCGTGGGGTATCGTGTGGAAAACCACTTTCATCAATAAAAACAATAGGGTTACCTTCTTTTTCATACTGTTGTATTTTTTGTTGGAATGCTTGCCGGGCGCTTTCGTCGGCTTTCGGATGACGTAGAGTTTTTTTATAGGTCAATCCCAGCTTTTTAAGAGCTTGCCAAATGGCCTTCTGACAAACGCCAAAACGCTCTGCACGTTCTTTTTGGTAAGCATCTGGATATGGTTCAACATCTTTTATCAACTCGGATTTATCGCTCTTTCGCTGACGCGTGGTCGATGCTTTTGACGCTATTTGATTAATCCAACACGATACAGAGGCAGGGCCAATCCGAAATTGCTTCGCTGTTTCTTGGATACTCAACCCTTCTTCTTCCCGTGTAGATATCACTTTACGTCTAAAATCAATTGAATAGCTCATTTAAATAATGTAATCAGAATTAAGTCGTTTAGCTATACAACACGTGCCGCCAGGGATCGATGGGCGGGTTATAGGGTTCCATGATGGCTCCTGCGGCGGCAACGGAGAGGCCGTTGCCGCCGGCATTATTGACTACTGGTGAGAGACCACTACCAAACGAATGGCATCCAGCCGCCAGTTAGCCTGATGCAGATTGAGCAGCACCTGTTCCCGCTGTGTTTCCAGCGCCAGCAGTTCACCGTCACGGATGTTCGGGTTAACCACCTTCAGGGCTTCCAACCGTTCCCGTTCGCGGCGCAGTTGCAGATCAGCCTGCTGTTGCGCATCGATAATCAATTGCTGCGCCTGAGCGGCCACCAAGGGTTCGGCCTGCTGCAACATACTGTGAACGTCGGCTTGTACCGCATTCACTAATTTGCTGGAGGTATGGCGGTTTACCGTGTTGAGCTGGCGGTTAAAGCTTTCAAACTCTACCTGCAGAGCCAGATTTTTACCGGTGCGATCCATCAGTAAACGTAACGGTGTCGGCGGCAGGAAGCGGGTCAACTGCAGCTGCTTAGGTGCCTGTGCTTCCACCACGTAGACCAACTCAGCCAGTAGCGTCCCCACGGGCAACGCTTTGTTTTTCAGCAGTGACACGGCACAGCTACCGGTATCTCCGGACAAAATCAGATCCATGCTGTTGCGGATCAGCGGATGTTCCCAGCTGACAAACTGTGCATCTTCCCGCGACAGCGCCTGCTCACGTTCGAAGGTGATGGTGCAGCCATCCTGCGGCAAGCCGGGAAAATCCGGCACCAGCATATGATCGGAAGGTGTGAGAATAATCAGATTATCGCTGCGATCTTCCTGATTCACGCCGACAATATCGAACAGATTCAGAGCGAAAGTGACCAGGTTGACGTCGTTGTCCTGTTCCTCGATGGATTGAGCCAGCATCTGCGCGGCTTCACCGCCGTTGGAGTGCATTTCCAGCAGGCGATCGCGGCCGAGTTCGAGCTGCGCTTTCAGTGCATCGTGCTGTTGACGGCAGGTACGAATAAATTCATCCAGCCCGTCACTCTCTGTGGGAACGCTCAGGCGCTCAATCAGCGTGCTGTAATGAGCATCATAAATGGTACGGCCCGTTGGACAGGTATGTTCGAAGGCATCGAGCCCTTCGTGATACCACCGTACCAGAAGCGCCTGTGCGGTGTTTTCCAGGTAGGGCACCAGCACCTGAATTTCTTGCGTTTGGCCGATACGATCCAGACGTCCGATACGCTGCTCCAGCAGATCCGGATTAAACGGCAGATCGAACATGATCAGGTGGCTGGCAAATTGGAAGTTACGCCCTTCGGAACCGATCTCCGAGCAGATCAGTACCTGCGCACCATCTTCTTCCGAAGCAAAATATGCTGCCGCGCGATCGCGCTCAAGGATAGACAACCCTTCATGGAATACGGCAGCGCGAATTGCTTCACGCGTGCGTAATACCTGCTCAAGCTGCAAAGCAGTAGCGGCTTTGGCGCAAATCACCAATATCTTTTTGTCGCGATTGGCGGTCAGGTAACCGAGCAGCCACTCAACGCGCGGATCAAAATTCCACCAGGTAGCATCGTCCCCTTCCAGCATTTGGTAAATCTGCTCCGGGTACAGCATGTCGCGCGCGCGTGCTTCCGGCGTTTTACTGCCGCTCATGATGCCGGAGACTTTAATAGCCGTCTGGTATTGCGCGGGCAGCGGTAACTTGATCTGGTGTAGCACACGCTGCGGGAAGCCTTTCACACCTTGGCGCGTATTGCGGAACAGCACGCGGCTGGTGCCGTGTCTGTCCATGAGCATGGCAATCAGTTCCTGCCGTGCGGTTTGGCGATCGGTGGTGTCGCTATTGACAGCTTTGAGTAGCGGTTCGCAGTCTTGCTCGCTCAGCAATTCGGTGAGCAGGTTTATCTCATCTTTGCTGAGGTTTTCATCGGCAAGCAGGAGAGCAACGACATCCGCCACCGGACGATACTGCTGCTGTTCTTTAACGAATTCACGGTAGTCGTGGAAACGATTTGGATCTAACAGTCGCAAGCGAGCAAAGTGGCTCTCCTGGCCGAGTTGCTCAGGGGTTGCCGTCAGCAGCAGCACGGCAGGAATGCGTTGTGCCAACTGCTCAATCGCCTGATATTCAGGGCTAGGGGCGGCTTCGCTCCAGGCGAGATGGTGTGCTTCATCGACCACCAGTAAATCCCACTGGGCGGCGAGCACTTGTTCAAAGCGTGCCGCATTTTTCTGAACAAAACCCAGGGAGCAGATGATTAACTGCTCGGTCTCAAACGGGTTACTGCTGTCGAGTCTGGCCTCGGCATAGCGATCATCATCAAACAAGGAGAACAGCAGGTTAAAGCGGCGCAGCATCTCCACCAGCCACTGATGTTGCAGGGTTTCCGGTACCACAATCAGCACGCGTTCAGCGCGCCCGGCCAGCAATTGCTGGTGGATAACCATCCCGGCTTCAATGGTCTTGCCCAGACCCACTTCATCGGCCAGCAGTACGCGCGGCGCGTGGCGTTGACCCACTTCGCGCGCAATGTGCAACTGGTGGGGGATCAGGCTGGCGCGCATGCCGCGCAGGCCCCCCCAAGGCTGCAATGCTTGAGCCTGTTGGTGCAAACGCGTGCGATAGCGCAGGGCAAAGCGGTCCATACGATCGATCTGTCCGGCAAACAGGCGGTCTTGCGGCTTATTAAAGGTCAACTTGCTGTCCAGCATCACTTCGTGCAGCTCTGCCGGTGTACCGTCATCAAGGCGTTCACCGATATAAACGATCAGCCCGTTTTCGTCGCGGGTTTCAGTGACGCTGAGCTGCCAGCCTTCGTGGCTGGTGACGGTATCGCCAGAATTAAACATGACACGGGTGATCGGAGCATCGCTTCCCGAATAGAGGCGATTTTCTCCGCTTGCGGGAAAAAGCAGTGTGACCATGCGTACATCCAGAGCAACAACCGTGCCCAGTCCCAGCTCGCTTTCCGTATCGCTGATCCAGCGTTGACCAAGTGTAAAAAGCATAAATTCGTAGCTCGATATTTGTCATTGTCGGGCATGTCGGACAGAGTAAAGCCTGTCGTTAATCCCTTTGGAGATGAATGAGTAGTGGTGGTAATGCATACCCGTTTTCAGTCAGGCATTAAAAGAGGGATATGGTAATGGAAGGCGCGGCATTCGTCATCCATTCAACGCTTAAAATAATCCCATCTGGCCGGTAATCAGGCTGGAAAAATCATCCTGTAAAAACGGCAGAATAGCATCAGCCACCGGTTGCAGTTGGCGCTCGACGTAGTGAGTATAGTCCAGCGTAGAATTCCGGGTTTCCAAAGGCTCTGGGCCGTTGAGCGTCATCACATAGCTGAGCCAACCGTCATTCTGGTATTGAAGCGGGCGACCTATCTGGCGGTTGTAGTCGTCAGCGAGTCGGGCGGCACGCACGTGCGGTGGTACGTTTTTCTGGTAATCACTCAGCGGACGACGCAGCCGTTTACGGTAGACAAGCAGATCGTCAAACTCGCCGTTCAGGTTTTTTTCGACATATTCTCGCAGCTAGGCTTGATACGGCTGCTGGCGGAAGATACGCGCATAAAGCTGCTGTTGAAACTGCTGCGCCAGCGGCGTCCAATCGGTGCGTACCGTTTCTAGCCCTTTGTAAACGATTTTTTCCCCGTCAGGCGTCTGCGTCATTCCCGCATAGCGCTTCTTGCTGCCCTGTTCCGCACCGCGAATGGTTGGCATCAAAAAGCGGCAGTAGTGGGTTTCAAATTGCAATTCGAGCGCGCTGGTGAGCCCTAACGTTTGTTGCAGGTGGTTTTGCCACCAGTGATTGACCAACTGGGCCAGATTACGGCCTATCTCGATGGCCTCATCATTATCATGCATAGGTATCTACACATCATAAAGGGTTAAAAACCACCATAGCTAAGTGGGCAAGTTCTTCCGGGGTATAGTCTGCTAATAACATCAAGGTATTTAGCAGGATGGATAGTCCGGCAAGCAGCGCTGGGGCGCTTTCTTTACGCCCTCGTTTTTGTTGTCGTCCGGATAATCGGCAAATTAACTGACGGGCTGCCGCATTGTCGTCTCCTTCAGCACGTTGCAGCCGCCATACCAGCACACATGCCATGCTATAGCCAACCGACTTAAAAATGATTACAACAGATGCCCTGATATGCGGCAAAAAAGCATAGCTGGCTGTTATCAAAATAATGTCGGTTGGCTATAGCATCAATAACCTGCGTAGCAGTGCACCAGCACTGCACTGAAGCCATTTTTCTACATCATGACCGGCACCTTTCAGCAGCTTAAAAAAGGATTCAATACCCCAGCGCCAGTAATACCAGCGAGCGACTTCCGCGCTGGTGAGATCGTTGCTAACGTTTGTGAGCAGCGTCCAGCGTCCGATAAATTTACCGTGAGTATCGGTAAGGCGAACCACAACTAATCTGAGTGTCAGAGCTACGCCTGGCTGAACTTTCACTCGCCGTCCGGTGTTCTTGTCTTTCCGTTTCGCTTTTGTTGTTCGCGTTATGATCACGGATGTTTCCCCGATCTCCATATTGGCTTTTTTCCCTTTCCAGCCAACCTGTCCGTTTGCGATAAATGGCAGATCGTCTGCAATTTCACCAATTTTACGGGTGTCACCGCCCCACTCGGCCAGATGCCCTTCCTTTCCCCGGATAAGCCAACATATTCCCTGGGAGCTTAATGTGCGCATATGTCCGATAGAGTCACCTTCACGGTCAATGAGATGAACTATAGCTAAACGACTTAATTTTGATTAGATTATTTAAATGAGCTATTCAATTGATTTTAGACGTAAAGTGATATCTACACGGGAAGAAGAAGGGTTGAGTATCCGAGAAACAGCGAAGCAATTTCGGATTGGCCCTGCCTCTGTATCGCGTTGGATTAATTAAATAGCGTTAAAAGCATCGACCACGCGTCAGCGAAAGATCGATAAATCCGAGTTGATAAAAGATGTTAAACCATATCCAGATGCTTACCAAAAAGAACGTGCAGAGCGTTTTGGCGTTTGTCAGAAGGCCATTTGGCAAGCTCTTAAAAAGCTGGGATTGACCTATAAAAAAAAACTCTATGTCATCCGAAAGTCGACGAAAGCGCCCGGCAAGCATTTCAACAAAAAATACAACAGTATGAAAAAGAAGGTAACCCTATTGTTTTTATTGATGAAAGTGGTTTTCCACACGATACCCCACGGACTCACGGCTATTCCCCAAAAGGTCAACGGTGTTTTGGGCTGAAGAACGGGGGAGCCAAGGGAAGAACAAATGTTATCGGCGCGTTATTAGGCACAACGCTGTTTGCTATCGAATTATTTGATATCAATATTAACAGCGATGTTTTCTATTCCTGGGTCACACAAGTCCTTATCCCAGTACTCCCTAAAAACAGGGTAATCGTGATGGTGATGGACAATGCAACTTTTCACAAAAAACATAATATTCAACAAGTCATCATCGATGCAGGGTATATGGTGGAGTATTTGCCTACATATTCGCCAGATTTTAACCCCATTGAGCATAAATGGGCACAAGCAAAAAGCAAAAAAAGAGAGAGTGGTTGCGATACAGAGATTTTGTTCTCAGTCCATATGGTGTAATCAAAATTAAGTCGCTTGGCTATAACTTCCTCCCGGTATCAAGAGACTCAAGGCGGGCGATATCAGCCGTCAAAGCATCCATATGAGTCAGACTCTCAGACAAGCCCTCGGTTAGCGTTGAACGACAACCCTCCCTATCGGTTAGAGTTTGAGACAGGGGCGCTATTGGTAAACCATTTGCAGCATCAAGCAGTAGGCTGGTTTGTAGTTCATAACCGACGTCGCCACCATGCGTCATTTTCAAACGTTCTTCTTTCCCATTGTGGGTACGAAACTGTAAATGAGACCAGTCGTGAACGACGAGAGCGTATGGATGCGGGCTAAGTGCAAGATGCCGGAGAGCCAGCGAAATAATCGGTTCATTGAGCTGAGTGAAGCTAATACGTTCATTATTAAAAAAACGCCAACCGGCCTGAGTAGTGGCGAATGTTGTTTTCTGCGCGCAGGCAAGGTCTTTAACGGCTGACGCCAATGGTGCTGCGGGAGTCATGTGTTGCTTAACCAGACGCTGATAACGCCGGTTAAGGCGGGCATCAATCCCGCCGATGGATAAGTTGAGATCATGCAGCAACGTAATAGCAGATATTGCAAAAGATGTGTAGATACCTATGCATTATCATGCGGGCGTTTCAGCCAGACGAAAGTGGAGTCGGTATCACCGTAGATCACCTGATAGCCCTGCGACTCAATCAAGGCGCGAGTTTGCTGCATAATCTCGTGACCGCGCAGGGTGATTGAGGAGGCCAGCCGCGGATCGAAGAAATGGCAGCCGCTGGCACCCAACACGCCATAGAAAGCGTTCATGATGATTTTCAGCGCCTGCGAAAGCGGTTTATTCCCGGCACGCTTGGCGGCATCGCGTCCCTGCCAAATCTGCTCGACAATGGCGGGCAGGCAATGCTGCTGGCGCGAGAAGCGGGCACCACGAAAGCCGGGCACTGACGCGTAGTCATCCGGCTGTTGCATGCCGCAAATCAACCCCACCGGGTCGATAAGAAAGGTACTGATGATCGAGGGGTACAGGCTTTTATAATCGAGCACCAACACCGAATCGTACAGCCTAGGAGATGAATCCATGACAAAGCCGGCGGGGCTAGCCTCCACGGCAACTTCGCCCAGATTAGGGGCTACGTAGCCAAGACGATACATGCGCGGTAGATACAGGTGGCTGAATGCAGCGACCGACCCGCCGCCAATCCGGTGACGGTGGCGCGTTCCAGCAGGAACGGCATCAGCTCGTTTTTTTCAAAAATGCGCGTGACCAGCTCACAGTCCTGAAGGTTATAGCGGGCGAGGGCGGGTTTATCGTGTGCAAAGCGCTGCTCGATTTCATCCATGCGCTGGTAGGGATTATCCGACAGTTTGCCTTCCCCCAGCAGCGTCTGGGACATGTACTCCAGACTAAAAGAGGGAAAATTCCAGGTAGCGGATTTCAAGGCTTCAATGCCGTCTACAATCAGCCGCCCTGGCGTACTGGCGAAGAAATGCCCCTGTTTGAAACCGTGCTCGCGCCACTCCAGTTCCTGATTGCCCCGGCCCAAGCGCAGCGGGATGCGATAACGCTCGGCATGTTTTTGCAGCACGCGCAGATCAAACTGCACCAGATTCCAACCGATAATGACATCGGAACCAGGCGTTGAGTTTCTTCAACAATTGCGGGCGACTGTTGACATATTCCAGCGCAAATTCAGGGGCAGACGGCACATCATAGGGCTCAGGGCCCAGCATATACACCTGACGCTGCCCACACCCTTCCAGCCCGATGCAGTAAAGCTCACCGTGTCTGCTGGTTTCGATATCGAGCGACACCAGCTTTAATCTGGGTCTATAGTCCGGGCTGGGCTCCATCTGAGCGTGAACCACCGCATTCGGCCCGGCAGGCTGACTGCTGAACCACACCGGCGCGATGATAAAGCGCTCCATCAGATATAGCCAACCGACTTAAAAATGATTACAGCCAATGCCCTGATATGTGGCAAAAAAATACAGCTAATTGTTATCAAAATAATGTCGCTTGGCTATAGCGATCGGGGGGGCGGATGTCCGCTTCATAAACGGTAATGCCCGCTTCCTGTAATCGCTTTTCCAGTGCCAGCAGTTGGCGGTAATGAGAACAATAGAGGCCCAGCAGCGGCTGGTGGTGGAAATCTAGCAACATCAAAGGGCGCAACGAGGGGGGACGCTGCTTACGGGTCACTGAAGTATCGGTATTCAGCAGCACTTCAGTGCGCGCCTGCTGCTGCGCGGGAATGAAGGCCACTGCCTGTTGCGGTGGCAATGAAACCAGCACCGGACCACCGTCGGTGGCGAGCCAGAGATCAATCTGAATGCCAGCGGGGGTGTCATGCCAGTGGCGGGTAAGAATAAACCCCTGAGACACCTGCACCACGCGTGAATACCTCAGCCAAAAGAGAAGTATTAAGTATGGTTATATATACAGTTATAATCTAGCGTTATCTTCACTCCCGCAATCTTCAAGCACCTAGAGCCAGTACCACGCGATTACGACCTTCCTGCTTGGCGCGGTAGAGCGCTTTATCAGCCAACTTCAGTGCCTGATCGATGGTAAAATCGCCGTTTTTGTCTGCGCGCCACAGAGAAACGCCCAGTGAAATGGTGATATGACCCGCAGGCGATGCCATCGCCTCTGTGCTGGTACGCAGCCGCTCGGCGATCTGCTCGGCAATTTCCTGCGACGTTTCCGGAAACAGCACTAAAAATTCCTCGCCGCCGCTGCGGCATAAAATATCGCTGTCGCGAGAACCGTCTCTTAACTGCTCCGCGATAAATTTGATGACTGCATCCCCTGTATCATGAGCATAGGTATAGCCAACCGACTTAAAAATGATTACAGCCAATGCCCTGATATGTGGAAAAAAACACAGCTAATTGTTATCAAAATAATGTCGCTTGGCTATAAAAGATGTTGAACCATATTCAGATGCTTACCAAAAAGAACGTGCAGAGCGTTTTGGCGTTTGTCAGAAGGCCATTTGGCAAGCTCTTAAAAAGCTGGGATTGACCTATAAAAAAACTCTACGTCATCCGAAAGCCGACGAAAGCGCCCGGCAAGCATTTCAACAAAAAATACAACAGTATGAAAAAGAAGGTAAACCTATTGTTTTTTTTGATGAAAGTGGTTTTCCATACGATACCCCACGGACTCACGGTTATTCCCCAAAAGGTCAACGGTGTTTTGGCCTGAAGAACTGGGGAGCCAAGGGAAGAACAAATGTTATCGGCGCTTTATTAGGCACAGCGATGTTTTCTATTCCTGGGTCACACAAGTCCTTATCCCAGTACTCCCTAAAAACAGGGTAATCGTGATGGACAATGCAACTTTTCACAAAAAACATAATATTCAACAAGTCATCATCGATGCAGGGTATATGGTGGAGTATTTGCCTACATATTCGCCAGATCTTAACCCCATTGAGCATAAATGGGCACAAGCAAAAAGCAAAAAAAGAGAGAGTGGTTGCGATACAGAGATTTTGTTCTCAGTCCATATGGTGTAATCAAGATTAAGTCGCTTGGCTATATATGGAACGGCGAACCTTGATAGCCTGCAAAAATGCGTTGCTCATGCGTTATTCCCCTCTAGTCATTCCTCATCAGTATGTTATTTCGCAACCTTGACGCAAAATACCAGTGATACTCTGCCACCCTTGGGTGACAGGTTCAAGTTTGATAACTCAATACCATAGAAGAATAGCTGCTAAGCAAAAATGTGCTCAACCTATGGGGGGTAACCCGCGCTACCGCAGCCAGATCAGTGTCCGCACACCTCACAGTGTGGACTTTTGGGTAGCGTAATCGTGCGAAACTGTGTGGTCATGGCGTCATACAATACCAACCGACCGACGGCCGGTTCGCCAAAATGCGCCAGCAGTTTGATCGCCTCCATCGCCTGTAAGGCACCAATGATACCAACCAGCGGGGAGATCACCCCAGCTTCGGCGCAGGTTAACACGTTTTCACCAAACAGTCGGCTCAGGCAGCGGTAGCAGGGCTCTTGTTCACCATAGGTAAACACGCTGATCTGACCTTCCATGCGAATGGCGGCACCAGAAACCAGCTGCGTTTTGCTGTGAAAACAAAAGCGGTTAAGACGATCGCGTATCGCTACGTTGTCGGTGCAATCCAGTACCACCTGATGGCGGTTTACCAGCGCCTGCAAGGCTTCATCCGCCAGATCGTCGTTAATGCACTCGAGTGAAATATGGGGGTTAATCGTGGCCAGTTCCGTAGCGGCAGAGGTGACCTTCGCCATATCGATACGTGCATCGCGGTGCAAAACCTGGCGTTGCAGGTTGGAAAGCACAACGGTGTCAAAATCCAGCAGCGTCAGATGTCCTGTGCCCGCCGCTGCCAGGTACTGTGCTGCGGCACAACCCAAGCCGCCTAACCCCACCACCAGTACGCTGGCCGCTTTTAGCGCTTCCTGCCCATCGAAATCGAAGCCTTTCAGCATAATCTGGCGGTTGTAGCGCAGCATTTCGCTGTGGCTAAGCGCATCCTCACTCTCTGGTGCTTCGGGAGCGGTTGTTGACATCATCACTCTCCCAGCAGGGCATTAAAGGGTTCGATTTCAACCCACTCACCGGCGGCTACCGCACCGCGCTCGGCTTCCAATACGATAAAGCAGTTGCCAAGGCTGAATGAGCTGAAGATGTGCGAGCCCTGATGGCCCGTGGCCCTGACCTCCAACTCACCGTGATCGTTTCGGCTAACAATACCGCGTTGAAAATCGAGGCGGCCTGGGTTTTTCTTCAATGCCGAGGCCGCTTTTACTCGCTGGCGCGGCGGGAAGTGCCACTGGCTGTGGCCGGAAAGCTTCGCGATGAGCGGTTGCACCAATTGATAGAAGGTGACGGCAGTAGAGACCGGATTACCGGGCAGGCCGCAGAACCAGGCCTGACGCAGTTTGCCGAAGGCGAACGGCTTGCCGGGCTTGATCGCCAACTTCCAAAAATGGATGTTGGCAATATCGTCCAGAATCTGTTTGGTGTAATCGGCTTCTCCCACCGAAACGCCGCCGCTGCTGATGACCAAATCGGCCTCACTGTCGGCGCGTTGAAACGCGTCGCGCAGGGCTACCGGATCGTCGCGGATGATGCCGAGATCGAGAATATCGCAGCCCAGTTTTTCCAGCATCAGGCGTACCGCAAAACGGTTGGTGTCGTAGATTTGCCCTGCCTGTAATGGCTGACCGATACGCTGTAACTCATCGCCAGTAGAAAATAGGGCCACGCGCAGACGGCGTATCACGGTGACATCAGCCACGCCCAGCGATGCCAGCAGCGGCAAACGGGCTGGCCCCAATGCGCTGCCTGCCGGTAGGACGCGCGCGCCGCGCTGAATGTCTTCCCCTGCCAGACGGATATTTTGCCCAACCTTCACTGGATGCGTGAAACGCACGCCGTTAGCCTCTGCTTCGGCGTATTCCTGCATGATAACCGCCTCTGTCCCCGGCGGAACCGGTGCGCCGGTCATGATGCGGATACAACTTCCTGCGGGCCAGTCACCAACGAACGGGTTACCCGCAAAGGCTTTCCCTGCCACGGGCAGTAGTGCATCACCCTGTGCCAGATCAACCATGCGTATGGCATAGCCATCCATCGCGGCATTGGCAAATGCGGGCACGTCGAGAGGGGAGGTAATATCGGTGGCGGTAATGCGGCCCGCAGCCTGTTCAAGAGAGATGATTTCGGTCTGCGCCAGCGGTGAAACCAGCGCCAGCATACGTTGCAGCGCTTGCTCAAGCGCGAGTAAACCTGAGGTAAATGCTTCCATGATGACTCCATTCGCCGACGTCTTTGCGTCGGGAGATCGGGCAAAACGCGATACGGTGCACTAGGATTACGCCAGCAAAGTGAACGCTATTATGTCAGAGAACACCCTGCGGGTGAATGTGACAACGTCAAGGTTATGGCAGTAAAGCGCATCATCAGGGAGTAGCACCCTTTAAGTCTCATGAGGTATAGAGGGATTGATTATAGCCAAGCGACTTAATTTTGATTACACTATATGGACTGAGAACAAAATCTCTGTATCGCAAGAGTTATTAGCAAATCTGGTGTATGGCGATCAGGCTACGTTCCGCTCTGATGCTTCGTGAATCTGCTCTCCATCCTTAAATTGGACGTTGCTTACAACTAGGGTCAGCAGGTCAAATCCTCTTAGTCGGTTCCAGCTTTTCTGAGCAGACTGGAGCAGCTTAAATACCATTGACAGGGTTGTTTCTCTCGAACCACCGTTCTTCGCGCCTCTGCTTCGTAGCCTCACAGTCGCAAAAGCCGATTCAATCGGATTTGTCGTTCTTATTGACGCCCAGTGCTCTGACGGGAAGTCGTAGAATGCCAGCAGTTCTTCTCGAGCTTTCTCCAGCTTCTTCATCGCTGCAGGATACTTCGCTGAAAACCTTGCCAACAAAACATCAAAGGCTTCATTAGCGGCATCGCGGCTCTCTGCTAGCCAAACCTCCCGCAGCTCAGCCTTAACTTTCGGTTGCATGGCTTTGGGGTGTGAAGCCAACACATTAGCGGTTTTGTGCACCCAACAGCGTTGGTGCTGCGTGTCCGGGAATATCTTTGCCATTGCATTCCAAAAACCAAGGGCACCGTCTCCCGTAGCCAGCTTGGGAGATACGGTTAGGCCACGTGCTCGCAGGCCATTAAGAAGTTCGGCCCAGTTTGCTTCTGACTCTCGATAACCATCTTCGACCGCAACCAGCTTCTTACGTCCATGTTCAGTGACGCCGATAATGACCAGCAGGCAAAGGCAATCATCTTGCCTGACATGGCTGTATATGCCATCGGCCCAGAAATAAACGTAGCGCGTATCGCTTAAATCACGCAGGCACCATTGCCTGTGCTCTTCAAGCCACTGCTGTTTCAGTCTGCTGATGGTACTGGCAGAGAGGCCATTAGCTTTTTCACCGAGAAGCGCCCTCAGGGCTTCATGAAAATCACCGGTGGATATGCCTCGCAGGTACAGCCATGGTAGCAACTCTTCGACGCTTTTTGCACGTTTCAGATAAGGCGGCAACAACGCGCTGTTGAAGCATATTCCGTTGCTGCTGCGCTCCCTGACCTTAGGTACTTTAATTTCAACATCCCCAATACCCGTCTGTATGGTTCGCGGTGGCAAATAGCCGTTACGAACGACAGCATGACGCCCGTCGTCAAGGCGGCGTTCAGCATGTTGTTGCAGCATGGCTTCGAGCTCAACCTCAACGGCGGCAGCTATCAGTTACCTGGCACCATTACGAATGAGTTCATGCAAGGGATCACCGGCAATATCTGGTTCTGCGGAGACCTGTAGGGTAGACTTTTTCATGGGGTATCATCTTTCTGTTGTTGAAATCATCCACGAAATCAATCAGCAGGATAGGCCACCCTCCCCGACCCCCCCGTACACCAGAAATGAGCATAACTCTAAGTCATCATCGATGCAGGGTATATGGTGGAGCATTTGCCTACATATTCGCCAGATCTTAACCCAATTGAGCATAAATGGGCACAAGCAAAAAGCAAAAAAAGAGAGAGTGGTTGCGATACAGAGATTTTGTTCTCAGTCCATATGGTGTAATCAAAATTAAGTCGCTTGGCTATATAGCCACTCAGCACCGCATCGCAACGCGCCAGTCTGTCAATATTGGCAATCTCCTGCACAATGTCGGTCAAATGACTGGCATCCATCACACTACCGGTCCACTGCCCATACTGCGTATGATTGGAGAATTGTACCATATTGAGCGGCCAAACGTTTGCGCCCATACGCCGCATCGGAAACTCTGCGGCACTGTTCCCTGCATGTCCAAAAACCACATGGGACTGAATAGAAAGAATGTTTTTCATTTATCAACAACCTGACCTTGCTTATCACTAACCTCGGAGTGTTACCAAGAATAAAGGGAGCCTTCGCTCCTTTATGCATGTATCCATGTTGTTTTCTTATGCCTTCCAACAAATCAGGCAGTAGTGCTTTTTACCACGGCGTAGCAACGTATAGAGGTCAAACAGACGATCGCTATTCGTGAAGGCATACTCAGGGTTAGACTGTTTTTCACCGTTAATGGTCACCGCATTTGAGGCGATCATGGTACGCGCCTGACCACGAGAAGGGACCAGTTCGGCCGTTACCAATGCCTGCTGCAAGTCAGCATCACGCCCCAGTTCAATAACCGGCATGCCATCTTGTGCCAACTGGGCAAAGTCATTCTCTGTCAGCGCATTCAGTGCACCTGAGAACAGGCTCTGCGTAATGCGCTGCGCCGCTTGCAGACCCTCTTCACCATGCACCATACGCGTGGCGTTTTCTGCCAGCACATACTGGGCGCGCGGCGCCTTGCCGCTGTTTTTTTCCTCTTCTTCCAACGCGGTAATCTCTTCAATGCTGAGGAAGGTAAAGAACTTCAGGAAACGATAAACATCCGCATCGGCGGTATTGATCCAGAATTGGTAGAATTTATACGGGCTGGTTTTCTTGGCATCCAGCCAGACTGCGCCGTCTTCCGTTTTACCAAATTTGGTGCCGTCTGATTTGGTGATCAACGGAACGGTCAGGCCGAACACCGTATTCTGGTGCAAGCGACGGGTCAGATCGATCCCGGAGGTAATATTACCCCATTGGTCGGAGCCGCCGATCTGCAACGCAACGCCATATTTTTCGTTCAACGCCGCGAAATCATATCCTTGCAACAGGTTGTAAGAAAACTCGGTAAAAGAGATACCCACATCATCACGGTTCAAACGCTGTTTCACCGCTTCGCGGTTAATCATCTGGTTAACGGAGAAGTGCTTACCGATATCGCGCAGGAAAGTCAGCACGTTCATGCCGCCGAACCAGTCATAGTTGTTCGCCATGACAGCGCTATTGTCGCCGCAATCAAAATCCAGGAACGGCGACACCTGATCGCGAATCTTCTCAACCCACTCGCCCACGGTTTCGTTGGTATTGAGTTTACGCTCTGTGGCTTTAAAGCTCGGATCGCCGATAAGTCCAGTAGCTCCACCGACCAATGCCACGGGTTTGTGTCCCGCAAGCTGGAAGCGACGCAGGCACAACAGCGGCACCAGATGCCCCAAATGCAAGCTGTCAGCGGTCGGATCGAAACCGCAATACAGTGCAATTGGCCCCTGCGCCAGCTGCTCTGCTAACGCGTTTTCGTCCGTTACCTGAGCAACCAGGCCCCGCTCTTGCAATTGTTGAATCAGGTTACCACTCGCCATCAATAGCTCCATTTTCGTAAAATAAACGATGTTTAAAAAACGTATTCCAAGGGAAATAACGTAACGTCATAGAATAAAGCTCCCCCGAGGGGAGCGCCAGTATTTAAAGGGGATATTTGCTACAATTCGCAGCACTTAAGGTGCCAGACGATCGATTTGCCAGTTCTCGCCGTCGCGCTGGTAGATAAAGCGGTCATGCAGACGATGCGTCCCGCCCTGCCAAAATTCGACAGTATCAATGGCCACACGGTATCCGCCCCAAAAGCTCGGTAACGGCACCTCGCCTTTCATGAATTTTTGTTTCAGTTCTAAGAACTTGCTTTCCAGCACGCCACGGGCCGATATGCGGCTCGATTGTTGTGAAACCCAAGCGCCTATCTGACTCTCTTTCGGCCGGCTGTGAAAATATTTCAACACCTCGATGGTGAATAAACGTTCAGCATGCCCCGTCACAATCACTTGGCGATCCAGGCTGTGCCAGGGAAACAGTAAACTGATACGCGAATTCAGCGCCAGATGCTGTGCCTTGCGACTGCCCAGATTGGTGTAAAACACCATACCTTGCTCATCGACGTGTTTGAGCAACACGATGCGCTGGTAGGGTTGGCCCTGCTCATCGACAGTGGCAACGCACATCGCGGTAGGATCGGACAGGCGCGCATCGCACGCCTGCTTGAGCCACTTATCAAACAAATCGAGTGGGTTGGCGGTCAATTCATTGCGGCGTAAACCGCCACGAGTATATTCGCGTCTGACGTCCGCAATTTCATCTTCAGTCGGAAATGCGGCGGAGGGAAGTGGAGTGTTGTCCTGTGTCATAACATCCTGCTGTGGTGTGTCGGGACGAAAATCATCATTCCATTCTGCGCCCACAGCGGGAAAATCTCAATGTAACACGTTGGGTCAAGGCGCATTCTGTAGAAGGCAATCATCCGCAATGATGTGTCCGCTGCGCTCAATAAAGGCGCGTTCCCCCTTGCTCCAGAAGGTATACCGGTTATTGCTGTATTTGGTGCCTGAGGCAGAAACCACCTGAGGAAGTTGCAGACGCTCGCCATCCAGCAGGAAATGCACTTCCGCTGGCTGGATATCCTGTTTCAGCGTCACGGTGAGCGGCAGGGTGCCACACTGATAATGCAGCGTTTTTACCGGTGTCTGCCGGTTAAAACCGCTACAGCCGGACAGAATCATAAGCCCTAACAGCACGCCCGCGCGGCCCGATAGCATTATTTTCATTGTTACTTTCCCGTTGTTACCTGTCTGAAGGTTATCACCAAGTGACCACGACACAGCCTGTCGAGTCACAGAAAACAACAGTGTAACAACGGGTTTTACAACGACCTCTCAGCAAAATCTGATTAGTCGTTCAGAACGGGAAAAATCGCCCCCAATATCGTCGCGTTGCTGGCACCGGTCACTGACGGCAGATTACCGGGCAGTCCCGACAAGGTGCGCGCAGCGAGCCAGGCAAAAGCCAGCGCCTCCATATCGTCGCCGTTCACGCCACACTCATCGGTGGTATTGACCTCAATGCCGGGCATCAATGCAGACAGACGCGCCATCAACAGGGGATTGCGCGCCCCGCCGCCGCACACCAGCACACGTTCACAGCCTCCCGTTAACAGCACCTGGTCGGCAATGCTGACGGCGGTTAGCTCCGACAGTGTGGCCTGTACATCCTGAGGCGCAAGGGTGCCATATCCCGCAAGCTGCTTTTCCAGCCAGCCCATATTAAAGTATTCGCGCCCGGTGCTTTTAGGTGCAGGTAAAGCGAAATAGGGATCGGCCAGCATGCGGCGCAACAAGGAGACGTTAACCTGTCCGGTTGCCGCCCACTGCGCGTCTTTATCATAGGGTTGCCCCTGACGACGCCAGATCCAGGCATCCAGCAACATGTTCCCTGGCCCAGTATCATAGCCACGTACCGGACAGTCAGGCGCCAGCAGGGAGATATTGGCAATCCCCCCGATATTGAGCACTACGCGACGCTCATCCGGGTGCATCAGCAACGCATGGTGAAAACCCGGCACCAGCGGCGCACCCTGCCCGCCAAGCGCGATGTCACGTCGGCGAAAATCGCCCACCGTGGTGATACCTGTCAACGCAGCAATCTGGTTGTTATCACCGATTTGCAGCGTACAAGGCGCGTCACCGACCGGTTCGTGCCACACCGTTTGTCCATGGCAGCCGATTGCCATGATATCGCTGACATCGAGTTCGGTCTGTTTCAACAGTATTAGCACTGCTTCGGCAAACAGCTTGCCGAGGCGTGTATCCAGCTGACCTAACGTTGACAGCGTTACCGCCTGCCCCTGACACACGTCCAGAATCGCTTGCTTCAATGCCAACGGCATTGGATGACAATAGCTCGCCTGCTGCGCGACCGTGTGCTCATCAATCGCTGCAAGAACCACATCGACACTGTACAGACTGGTGCCCGACATCACTCCGATGTATCTGCCTGATTTCATAACGGTGTATTTCCCATCCCGTGCTGTACACGCACACAAAACCCCCATAAACCAAGCGGCACTTGTTTACAAAATAACATGGCGAGCGGGCGAACGGCTCAGGTATTCTTCATTCTACGGCGGATTCGTTATCCTATTCTTTGAATGCGCGTTTATTTTGAGGAAAAAAAGGCCGTTTTTTGCTATAAAATGAACATATGCGCCAATAGGATGAAAGAGAAAAGAGAATAGTGGCAGCAAGGAACTTTAGCCATTTTTCATTATCAATATAATCCTATTATATCAGGGTGAGTTGTGCGCAACGGCCAATTTGGCGTTTCGCAGTGACCGTTTGATAAGCATTACCACGTTAGCCTTCAGTAACGGAAAGCTGACACATTGCGATTACAGGAGTCTTATATATGATGAAGCGTTTACTTGTGATTACTTTAGCCGGTATGACATTGGCGGGCTGTGCCAACACCAGTTCGCTGTCCGGTGACGTTTATCGCGCCTCTGAAGCCAAACAGGTTCGTACTGTAACTTATGGCACCATCGTTTCATTACGACCTGTACAGATTCAGGCTGGCGATGAGAATGGCACCATGGGCGCTATTGGTGGCGCAGTACTGGGTGGGTTCTTGGGTAACACCATCGGTGGTGGCACGGGTCGTTCACTGGCAACCGCAGCAGGAGCTGTAGCGGGTGGCGTAGCGGGGCAAAGTGCACAAGGTGCGATGAACCGCGTTCAGGGCGTCGAATTGGAAATCCGTCGTGATGATGGCACCACCATCATGGTTGTGCAACGCCAGGGTGATACCCATTTCAGCGTAGGCCAACGTGTTGCCATGTCCAGCAACGGCCAGAACGTGACTGTAGCACCACGATAAACACGCCTCTATTTTCTGTTATCACCACCGGCACAGTGGTGATAACCTGCATTATTGCTTAGGTCAATAATGTCACTTCACATCACATGAAAAGTTCATTCGGACACAATTCAGCCTCGATCGTACAGGCATGCTGAACAAATAATTGCATTGGTACAAAACGCGTCGGGTACAACACGTTTTTAACGAAAAATAGCATACCATCTAAAAAAGATGTCAAAAGGTATATCACCTGCCTAGGCTAAAACCTCACCCGCTTTTTTCAGTAAAAAAACATCCACACGGCATCAATAATTCACCAGAAATAGAGATCAGGTAAAGGATCGTGGCGTGATGTCATGTTTGAATACAGTGCATTATTCAATTCGGCTTGATGGACATTTATTCTACCCACGCATTATTCTGTCTGGTGACGGCTTTGTTGAATAAATAGAACTTTTGGGTAATCATCGGAGCAGATCAACACAGTTGTTTCAAAATCAGGTCTCCATGGCAAAACAAAATCTTAAAATCACCAACTGGCCCTCTTATAACAAGGCCCTCAAGCAGCGCGCTTCTCTAACCGTATGGCTAGATGAATCAGCCATTGCTGCATGGACGGAAAAAAACACTACTGAACGGCGTGGACGACCGCTCCACTACTCAAATATGGCCATCACCACAGTCCTGATGATGAAACGCATGTTTGGCCTTTCATTGAGGGCTTTACAGGGCTTTGGTGACTCGATTTTTAAACTGATTAAATTGTCGCTGCATTGTCCAGACTATTCGCTGCTCAGCAAGCGAGCAAAGACAGTGAACATCAGCATAAAAACGCCAACCCGTGGTGAAATCTCACATCTGGTCATTGATGGAACCGGCCTGAAGGTCTTTGGCGAAGGCGAATGGAAAGTCCGGCAGCATGGTGCCGACAGACGCAGGGTATGGCGTAAGCTGCACCTGGCAGTAGACAGTGTGACGCATGAGATTATAGCCAACCGACATTATTTTGATAACAGCCAGCTATGCTTTTTTGCCGCATATCAGGGTATCTGTTGTAATCATTTTTAAGTCGGTTGGCTATATCTGTGCGGATTTGTCGCTCAGTGGTACGACTGATGCCCAAGCTCTACCGGCGCTGATAAACCAGACCCACCGGAAAATCAGAGAGGCATCGGCTGACGGCGCTTAGGATACAGTTTACTGCTATGATGCTCTGCTGAGGAAGAAAATAAGGCCGCTTATCCCGCCACGAAGGGGGGCGCAATATTGGCAAGATCGCTACCACGAGCGTAACCCCGCTGTTGCAAATCAGCGCATTAGCGGTAGTAAAGATATCTGGAAAAAGAAAGTGGGCTATCACCGGCGCTCAGTGGCTGAAACGGCCATGTTCCGGTTCAAAAGGCTTCTGGGTGGTCATCTAAGTCTGAGAGACTACGATGGTCAGGTGGGTGAAGCCATGGCCATGGTCAAAGCGCTTAACCTGATCACGCTATTAGGAATGCCGAACAGTATTCGCATCACGTAACAATCGACCCGTATGGGGCGCAGTCGTTACAAGTTCTGATTTATTCAACAAAGCCTCTGGTGACACATCAATGATGGCTTTCATGGCTCTCATGTAATGCGAGAATATTTTTCTCTAGGCGTGCAATAAGGCCAGTCAGTGCACTGACTTCCTGTACCGAAATACCCAGCAAGATTTCACCACGCGTTTGGCTTATCACATCATCAACCGCCTGGATGATCGGCTCTGCAGCATCGGTCAACGCGATGCGTTTTGCACGCCGATCGTGCGCACAAATACTTCGAGTAATCAGCCCTTTCTCTTCCAACTGATCCAATGTTCTTACCAGTGAAGGCTGCTCGATGCCAATGGCTTTTGCCAATTGAATCTGCGACTGCCCCGGAGGCAGTTGGTATATATTATGCAGCGTAACCCAATGCGTCTGTGTTAATTCCAGCGGTTTCAGGCGAAAATCAATTAGTGATCGCCACACGCGAACCAATCTGGCCAAATCAGAACCTAACGGCAATTCCATAACATCTCCTTATTATTAGCGTACTAAGTTATATCCCTGGATTGCAATAAACTCTGATTTAAAAAAAATGAAAAATGCCCCTTGCTTAATAATTTATCCATAATGGCGCCAGCCACATTGCTGTTATACCAAATATATACACCTTGAGGAAATTCTCTCAACGCATAACGGTGCAAAAGAGTTGTTCTCTCTGCATTATGCAACATAAGTTATTAGGGCCGTAGCCGCACTACTCATCGTTGAATAACGAAGACTGCTGCCACTCGCTATTCAGTGTAGCCTTTTCCGAACGTAACATCCGTTTTTCGCGCTGCCGGCAAAGCCTCAGCACGTCCTGTTTTTGCGCATCGCTCATCTGCCCCCAGGAGAAACGTTCACTGAGACTGCGGAAGCAACCCAGACAATAACCGCGCGCATCCGTTTGGCACACGCCACGACAAGGATTGGGAACAGCAAAAAGCTCAAGTTGTTCAGGCACTGCACCTCCGCTACCCATCACGTTCATTGAAGCGTTATAGATAAACGACTTAATTTTGATTACATTATTTAAATGAGCTATTCAATTGATTTTAGACGTAAAGTGATATCTACACGGGGAGAAGAAGGGTTGAGTATCCGAGAAACAGCGAAGCAATTTCGGATTGGCCCTGCCTCTGTATCGTGTTGGATTAATCAAATAGCGTCAAAAGCATCGACCACGCGTCAGCGAAAGAGCGATAAATCCGAGTTGATAAAAGATGTTGAACCATATCCAGATGCTTACCAAAAAGAACGTGCAGAGCGTTTTGGCGTTTGTCAGAAGGCCATTTGGCAAGCTCTTAAAAAGCTGGGATTGACCTATAAAAAAACTCTACGTCATCCGAAAGCGCCCGGCAAGCATTTCAACAAAAAAACAACAGTATGAAAAAGAAGGTAAACCTATTGTTTTTATTGATGAAAGTGGTTTCCCACACGATACGAGCCTGTTTAAGATTTTGTGTAAATGCCTTTCCTCAGAAGTGACCGTCAAGGCGGTCACCGAACTCGATAATAAAGCGACTCATTGCCATACGCTAGTCCTGTAAGGGCATCGTCCATTTCTGTGATGCCGCCTGGATTGTCAGCCATACGACCTTCTTCACCGAGTCATCAGTCGGGAACACCTTGCGTTTCTTGATTGCATGCCGGAGCACGCTGTTCAGTGATTCTATAGCGTTCGTCGTGTAGATTACGTTGCGAAGTTCCTGCGGGTACGAGAAGAATGTCGACAGGTTGGCCCAGTTTGACTGCCAGCTCCGGCTTATCTGCGGATAGTGGTGATCCCATGTCCCACCGAACGTCTCCAGCGCCTGAAGCCATAGGTATCTACACATCTTTTGCAATATCTGCTATTACGTTGCTGCATGATCTCAACTTATCCATCGGCGGGATTGATGCCCGCCTTAACCGGCGTTATCAGCGTCTGGTTAAGCAACACATGACTCCCCCAGCACCATTGGCGTCAGCCGTTAAAGACCTTGCCTGCGCGCAGAAAACAACATTCGCCACTACTCAGGCCGGTTGGCGTTTTTTTAATAATGAACGTATTAGCTTCAGTCAGCTCAATGAACCGATTATTTCGCTGGCTCTCCGGCAGGTTGCACTTAGCCCGCATCCATACGCTCCCGTCGTTCACGACTGCTCTCATTTACAGTTTCGTACCCACAATGGGAAAGAAGAACGTTTGAAAATGACGCATGGTGGCGATGTCGGTTATGAACTACAAACCAGCCTACTGCTTGATGCTGCAAATGGTTTACCAATAGCGCCCCTGTCTCAAACTCTAACCGATAGGGCGGGTTGTCGTTCAACGCTAACCGAGGGCTTGTCTGAGAGTCTGACTCATATGGATGCTTTGACGGCTGATATCGCCCGCGTTGAGTCTCTTGATACCGGGAAGAAGTTAGTTCATCTCATTGACCGTGAAGGTGACTCTATCGGGCATATGCGCACATTAAGCTCCCAGGGAATATGTTGGCTTATCCGGGGAAAGGAAGGGCATCGGGCCGAGTGGGGCGGTGACACCCGTAAAATTGGTGAAATTGCAGACGATCTGCCATTTATCGCAAACGGACAGGTTGGCTGGAAAGGGAAAAAAGCCAATATGGAGATCGGGGAAACATCCGTGATCATAACGCGAACAGCAAAACCGAAGCGGAAAGACAAGAACACCGGACGGCGAGTGAAAGTTCAGCTAGGCATAGCTCTGACACTCAGATGTACTAGCTCAGACCTGATCTGACAGTTACCGATTATTTATACAGGTGTCTGTCAGATTACATCTGGTTCAGATTCTTTTCTGCCCAGATCCGTTTTCCATCGAGTAAAGTGGCCATCGGCGTACGCCCGCAGCACATTTTTCCCTGATGAGTTCGCTCATTATTGTAATGCCACAACCAGTTGTCCAGATCTACCTGCAGACTTTCCAGGTCTCCATATAACTTCTTGCCGAACGTAACCTGATAAAAATCCTGCAAAATGGTTTTATGGAAGCGCTCGCAGATGCCGTTCGTCTGCGGAGACATCGCCTTCGTTTTCGTATGCTCGATATCGTTGATAGCCAGATAAAGCTGATAATCATGCTGCTCCACTTTACCACAGTACTCCGTACCCCTGTCGGTCAGTATTCTCAGCACCGGCAGTCCCTGAGCCTCGTAGAACGGGAGTACGCGATCATTGAGCAGGTCGGCGGCGGTGAGCGGTGTTTTATTCGTATACAGCTTGCAGTGTGCCACTTTCGAGTACGTATCCACGAACGTCTGCTGGTATAGCTAAGCGACATTATTTTGATAACAATTAGCTGTTCCTCAAGCGCCTTCAGGCGTTTACGGAAGTTCTCCAGGTCGTGTCGTTGCCAGATGGAGCGCACGCCGCTGCCGGAGATAAATACGCCTTTTTTACGCAGCTCATTACTGGTCCGGTGCTGCCCATGGGGCGGGAACTCAATAGCATAATCAACAACCGCGCCTTCAGTGGCTTCGTCGGCGCGGTTCTTCAGGTTCGGAACCCGGCGGTTCTGGTTAACCAGCGCATCAATGCCGCCTTCAGCAGCCAGTTCCTGATAACGGTAAAATGTATCGTGTGACACGCCCATGCTCTTGCAGGCTTTTGATACGTTACCGAGTTCTTCGGCGAGATTGAGCAGGCCGGCTTTGTGTTTGATAATGGGATTGTTAGTATGAAGCATGAGAGTTACCTCGCGTTTTGTTTAAGGATTAGACACCCATATCAAAACCGGTAACTCTCAACCTTTCAAGGTCCAGTGTCAGATCTAGTCGCGACTAATACAACTCAGATTAGTTGTGATTCGCCTTACCGATACTTACGGTAAATTTATCGGACGCTGGACGCTGCTCACAAACGTTATAGCCAACCGACATTATTTTGATAACAGCCAGCTATGCTTTTTTGCCGCATATCAGGGCATCTGTTGTAATCATTTTTAAGTCGCTTGGCTATATCACCGAACATCTCTCCCCAGTCGGCGAACCATTTATTTGTATTAGTCGCGACTATAGCAAAGCGACTTAATTTTGATTACACCATATGGACTGAGAACAAAATCTCTGTATCGCAAGCACTCTCTCTTTTTTTGCTTCTTGCTTGTGCCCATTTATGCTCAATTGGGTTAAGATCTGGCGAATATGTAGGCAAATACTCCACCATATACCCTGCATCGATGATGACTTGTTGAATATTATGTTTTTTGTGAAAAGTTGCATTGTCCATCACGATTACCCTGTTTTTAGGGAGTACTGGGATAAGGACTTGTGTGACCCAAGAATAGAAAACATCGCTGTTAATATTGGCTTTTTTCCCTTTCCAGCCAACCTGTCCGTTTGCGATAAATGGCAGATCGTCTGCAATTTCACCAATTTTACGGGTGTCACCGCCCCACTCGGCCCGATGCCCTTCCTTTCCCCGGATAAGCCAACATATTCCCTAGGAGCTTAATGTGCGCATATGCCCGATAGAGTCACCTTCACGGTCAATGAGATGAACTAACTTCTTCCCGGTATCAAGAGACTCAACGCGGGCGATATCAGCCGTCAAAGCATCCATATGATTCAGACTCTCAGACAAGTCCTCGGTTAGCGTTGAACGACAACCCGCCCTATCGGTTAGAGTTTGAGACAGGGGCGCTATTGGTAAACCATTTGCAGCATCAAGCAGTAGGCTGGTTTGTAGTTCATAACCGACGTCGCCACCATGCGTCATTTTCAAACGTTCTTCTTTCCCATTGTGGGTACGAAACTGTAAATGAGACCAGTCGTGAACGACGGGAGCGTATGGATGCGGGCTAAGTGCAACCTGCCGGAGAGCCAGCGAAATAATCGGTTCATTGAGCTGACTGAAGCTAATACATTCATTATTAAAAAAACGCCAAACGGCCTGAGTAGTGGCGAATGTTGTTTTCTGCGTGCAGGCAAGGTCTTTAACGGCTGACGCCAATGGTGCTGCGGGAGTCATGGTATGTCGTGTGATGCTGTTGACAAACTGATCGTACTGTTCACGATTCGGCGCATCACCGTGCAGCATGATGTAACACACCTCGGTGAAATCACATTTCTCAGCCAGCTGCTCCACCGGAAACCCCCGATGCAACAGCACTCTATTAGCGGCGTCAATATAGGTGATGGCGGATTCACACCCGGCCGTGTTATTAAACCCCGGATCGTAGCTACACAGCCCCTGCGCACCTATAGGCAACCGACTTAAAAATGATTACAGACAATGCCCTGATATGTGGCAAAAAAATACAGCTAATTGTTATCAAAATAATGTCGCTTGACTATAACGGACGAATGTCTACGGCCTCTTTGCCCAACACACCCGAGCACACATTGAGTGCAATGTTCTTTTTTCCTTCCATCGTCAGGATGGATTTCTTGAGTGTCATTATTCTTTCTCCCGTCCGAATGCGCCTTTCACCAACATGACACCCCATAACGTGAATCTGCGCCGCATTACCGTAACACAGCCAGAGCACACTCCGTACCGCACCTTTCCTTAATATGTACTAGCTCAGACCTGATCTGACAGTTACCGATTATTTATACAGGTGGGTGTCTGTCAGATTACATCTGGTTCAGATTCTTTTCTGCCCAGCTCCGTTTTCCATCGAGTAAAGTGGCCATCGGCGTACGCCCGCAGCACATTTTTCCCTGATGAGTTCGCTCATTATTGTAATGCCACAACCAGTTGTCCAGATCTACCTGCAGGCTTTCCAGGTCTCCATATAACTTCTTGCGGAACGTAACCTGATAAAAATCCTGCAAAATGGTTTTATGGAAGCGCTCGCAGATGCCGTTCGTCTGCGGAGACATCGCCTTCGTTTTCGTATGCTCGATATCGTTGATAGCCAGATAAAGCTGATAATCATGCTGCTCCACTTTACCACAGTACTCCGTACCCCTGTCGGTCAGTATTCTCAGCACCGGCAGTCCCTGAGCCTCGTAGAACGGGAGTACGCGATCATTGAGCAGGTCGGCGGCGGTGAGCGGTGTTTTATTCGTATACAGCTTGCAGTGTGCCACTTTCGAGTACGTATCCACGAACGTCTGCTGGTAGATACGGCCCACCCCCTTCAGATTGCCCACGTAGAAGGTGTCCTGCGAGCCCAGATACCCGGGATGTGCCGTCTCGATTTCACCGCAGGCCTCATCATCGTGCGCCTTCTTCTCCAGGGCTGCGATTTGAGCGTCGGTAAGGACAATGCCTTCTCTGGCGACCTTTTCCTCAAGCGCCTTCAGGCGTTTACGGAAGTTCTCCAGGTCGTGTCGTTGCCAGATGGAGCGCACGCCGCTGCCGGAGATAAATACGCCTTTTTTACGCAGCTCATTACTGGTCCGGTGCTGCCCATGGGGCGGGAACTCAATAGCATAATTAACAACCGCGCGTTCAGTGGCTTCGTCGGCGCGGTTCTTCAGGTTCGGAACCCGGCGGTTCTGGTTAACCAGCGCATCAATGGCGCCTTCAGCAGCCAGTTCCTGATAACGGTAAAATGTATCGCGTGACACGCCCATGCTCTTGCAGGCTTTTGATACGTTACCGAGTTCTTCGGCGAGATTGAGCAGGCCGGCTTTGTGTTTGATAATGGGATTGTTAGTATGAAGCATGAGAGTTACCTCGCGTTTTGTTTAAGGATTAGACACCCATATCAAAACCGGTAACTCTCAACCTTTCAAGGTCCAGTGTCAGATCTAGTCGCGACTAATAACACTTAATACGCGAAAAAAGGCTTCAAATTCGAACAATTTGCTGAAAAATTGACATAGGTAAATTTTCTGAGAGGTCATAATGCAGGCTGGCATTTTTACTACGCAATCCGTATAACTGTCCCCGATTAGTTAACTCACCCCTTGATGATGATTGAATTCCGATTATGAATGATGCACTGAGCCAGATTATCGCCAGCGAATTGCAGGCGCGAAAGGAGCAGGTTGACGCCGCTGTCCGCCTGCTGGACGAAGGGAACACCGTACCGTTCATCGCTCGTTACCGTAAAGAAGTGACTGGCGGGTTGGATGATACCCAACTGCGCCAGTTGGAAACCCGCCTCGGTTACTTGCGCGAACTGGAAGAACGGCGTCAGATCATTCTGGAATCTATCGAAGAGCAAGGAAAATTAACACCGCAGTTGGCTCTGGCGATTAACGGCACCCTGAGTAAGACTGAGCTGGAAGATCTCTATCTGACATACAAGCCCAAACGCCGTACTCGTGGGCAAATTGCCATCGAAGCCGGGCTTGAACCGCTGGCAGACAGACTGTGGCAAGACCCAAGCCAGGTGCCTGAAGAGGCGGCGTTGGCCTATGTCGCCGAAGACAAAGGTGTTGCCGATGTCAAAGCCGCTCTGGACGGTGCGCGCTACATTCTGATGGAGCGTTTCGCAGAAGATGCCATCTTGCTGGCCAAGGTGCGTGACTATTTGTGGAAAAATGCCCATCTGGTTGCACGCGTGGTCGAAGGCAAAGAGGATGAAGGCGCGAAGTTCCGTGACTACTTTGCCCATCAAGAACCGATCGCCAGCGTGCCATCACACCGTGCACTGGCGATGTTTCGCGGCCGCAACGAAGGGGTACTGCAACTCGCCCTGAACGCCGACCCACAGTTTGACGAACCGCCGCGCGAAAGCCAAGGTGAGCAGATCATCCTTTCACACCTGAATTTGCAGCTCAACAACGCTCCTGCCGATAGTTGGCGTCGTGCGGTGATCAGCTGGACCTGGCGTATCAAGGTGCTGTTGCATCTGGAAACCGAGCTGATGGGCACCGTGCGTGAAAAGGCCGAAGAAGAAGCCATCAATGTGTTTGCACGCAACCTGCACGACCTGCTGATGGCCGCGCCTGCCGGAATACGCGCCACCATGGGGCTCGATCCGGGTCTGCGCACAGGTGTGAAAGTCGTGGTAGTAGATGCAACTGGCAAACTGGTTGCCACGGATACGATTTACCCACATACTGGACAGGCTGCCAAGGCGGCCCCTATCATTGCGGCACTGTGCGTTAAGCATCAGGTAGAACTCGTGGCGATCGGTAACGGTACCGCATCACGTGAAACCGAACGTTTCTTCCTCGATACACAAAAACAGTTTCCGGCAATCAATGCCCAGAAGGTGATTGTCAGTGAGGCAGGTGCTTCGGTGTATTCTGCATCAGAGCTGGCGGCGCTGGAGTTCCCCGATCTGGATGTTTCCCTGCGCGGTGCTGTTTCTATTGCGCGTCGCTTGCAGGACCCTCTGGCTGAGCTGGTGAAGATCGATCCAAAATCCATCGGTGTCGGCCAATACCAGCACGATGTAAGCCAGGTGCAACTGGCGAAAAAGCTCGATGCGGTGGTGGAAGACTGCGTTAACGCAGTGGGCGTCGATCTGAATACCGCATCGGTGGCGCTGCTGACGCGTGTTGCTGGGCTTAGCAAAATGATGGCGCAGAATATTGTCAACTGGCGTGACGAAAACGGACGCTTTGACAACCGTCAACAGTTGCTCAAGGTCAGTCGCCTGGGGCCAAAAGCCTTCGAACAGTGCGCCGGATTCCTACGTATCAACCACGGCGATAACCCGCTGGATGCCTCGACGGTTCACCCTGAAGCCTACCCGGTGGTCGAACGCATTCTGGAAGCCACACGCCAGACACTGCGCGATTTGATGGGTGACACCGCCGCGCTGCGCAAACTCAAGGCGGTGGATTTCACTGACACTCGCTTCGGCTTACCCACGGTGACAGACATCGTGAAAGAGTTGGAAAAACCGGGGCGCGATCCACGACCGGAGTTTAAAACCGCTGCGTTCGCCGAAGGGGTGGAAACGCTCAACGATCTGCTGCCGGGTATGGTGCTCGAAGGGGCGGTCACCAACGTCACTAACTTTGGCGCTTTCGTGGATATTGGCGTACATCAGGATGGCTTGGTGCACATTTCGTCGCTGTCCGATCGCTATGTCGACGATCCGCACAAGGTGGTGAAAGCCGGTGATATTGTGAAGGTCAAGGTGCTGGAAGTCGATCTGCAACGTAAGCGTATCGCGCTGACCATGCGTCTCGATGAACAGCCGGGTGACACCCCGTCACGCCGTAGCGCCAGCGGAGCCCAACGCAACACCGGATCTCGCCCAGCTCATCATGCACCGCGTGCAAAACAACCGCAGAGCGCAGCAGGTAATAGCGCCATGAGCGATGCACTGGCCACCGCATTTAAAAAACGTTAGCTTTTTTGTATACCCTAAATAATTCGAGCTACAGGAAGACCGCAAGCGCTGGCCCGAAGGGTGAATCTCAGGGATGAGATTCATTCACTCCGGTGAGCTTACTCAAGGAAGTGATTCGGGTGACAAATCTGCCGGGAGCAGATTTGAACGCCGCGCGCAGCGGCCTCGTAAGAGGTGAGGCCCAAGGATGTGGCGAATAATGCGTGTAGCCACTTGAAGTATGACGGGTATAAGCAAAGGGAGCCATTGGCTCCCCTTGTAACATTTGCTCGGCTTCACTTATTTATACAGAACTGCCGTGCCGCGCAGTTGGTTATCACCGGTAGCAGAAACGATACGGTAAGAAGATGCACCTGCTGCCTGTGCTTTAGCGGCAACTTGCGATTCAAAACCGCTCAGCGTTTTAGCGCCACTCACGGAAACGGTACCCATCTGCTCTGCGGCGAAGGTGCCGAAAGAGAGAGAAGTCAGGGCCAATACTGCTGCAAAAGTTTTGATGGTTTTCATGATGCTAATCCTTATCTCTGCGGTTAGGTAGAAAGCGAAGTGCTTTCGATGAAGAGAAGAATAGCGCCATTGCTCGGTAATAAATAGCTAAGTGATTTGCTGTGATAAGTCAATTTTTTTGAATAAAAATCATTACCGGTTTCGATCTGTTATTCTGACATCATCGGTTGATGGGGCCGGCTCCCCCACGACAGCGCAAACCTCGCTGGCCCCCCTTGGTGATGATTAAAAACGGTATGTCAGGCCTGCTGTCACCATGTAATACTCATTGGCAATACCCGCCGCGTGACCGCCAATATATCCCTGCTCCCCAGAAACCTGATCAATAATTTGCATCCCTCCCCAACTCTCATCATATTTATGGCTTTGTTGAATAATAGTGAGTCATGCTATTTTTCCAGCCAGTTTTGGTAGAAAATGCTTGTCACCTCAGGTTTACAGTTTTCTTATGATGCCTAACTGCATGATTTTGCGTTGCTAGGATCTGTCGTTTCAGCGGGGGTGCAGCATAAAATATGTTTATTCAACAAAGCCCATATTTATTCCAACTCAGCGCGGTAAATACCTTGGCACAGGATGTCAGATAATAACCAATGTCCACCAACACGGAATAATAACGCCCATAATTGCCTTCATCGCGAAAGGTTAATTGGCGAAAATAGTGCTCATCAAAATAATGTCGCTTGGCTATATCTACACGGGAAGAAGAAGGGTTGAGTATCCGGGAAACAGCGAAGCAATTTCGGATTGGCCCTGCCTCTGTATCGCGTTGGATTAATCAAATAGCGTCAAAAGCATCGACCACGCGTCAGCGAAAGAGCGATAAATCCGAGTTGATAAAAGATGTTGAACCATATCCAGATGCTTACCAAAAAGAACGTGCAGAGCGTTTTGGCGTTTGTCAGAAGGCCATTTGGCAAGCTCTTAAAAAGCTGGGATTGACCTATAAAAAAACGCTACGTCATCCGAAAGCCGACGGAAGCGCCCGGCAAGCATTTCAACAAAAAATACAACAGTATGAAAAAGAAGGTAAACCTATTGTTTTTATTGATGAAAGTGGTTTTCCACACGATACCCCACGGACTCACGGCTATTCCCCAAAAGGTCAACGGTGTTTTGGGCTGAAGAACTGGGGGGCCAAGGGAAGAACAAATGTTATCGGCGCTTTATTAGGCACAACGCTGTTTGCTATCGGATTATTTGATATCAATATTAACAGCGATGTTTTCTATTCCTGGGTCACACAAGTCCTTATCCCAGTACTCCCTAAAAACAGTGTAATCGTGATGGACAATGCAACTTTTCACAAAAAACATAATATTCAACAAGTCATCATCGATGCAGGGTATATGGTGGAGTATTTGCCTACATATTCGCCAGATCTTAACCCCATTGAGCATAAATGGGCACAAGCAAAAAGCAAAAAAAGAGAGAGTAGTTGCGATACAGAGATTTTGTTCTCAGTCCATATGGTGTAATCAAAATTAAGTCGCTTGGCTATATGTCCGCAGCCACTGATGTACCGCACATTCATTTACAGCGGGTTTATGATGTGCAAGGGCCTTTTGCGCACCCCACGTTTCTGGTGGACCGGCTCTGGCCACGCGGTGTTCGAAAAGAGCGGCTGGAAGGCGCGCAGTGGCTTAAAGCGGTTGTGCCCAGCACAGCACTGCGTCAGGCATTCCACGCAGCGCAAGACGCGTGGGACGCTTTTGTTGCGCAGTATCGCGCCGAACTGGCACAACAACGCCATTGGCAGATCATTACGTCGGCACTTGCGTGCTCGGGTGAAGTCACATTGCTCTATGGCAGCAGAGATCCACAGCGCAATCATGCGCAGGTACTACGGGATTTTCTGCTCGCGCAGTGTAACGTCTGAACAGACCTTAACGCGTGCGAAGAAATACGCCATCGGATTGGCGCGTGAAGTGCACCCGCTGGCCATCCGCTGTTTCAATCTCCAACTCAGACACCATTCCTTGCGCATTGAGCCGCAGTTTGACCTGTTGCCCGGCACGCAGGTTGCTCAGTGGCTTATCTCTTCCTTCCACCTGGGCCATTGCGAAAACGTCGTTGACGGGCAGGTTATTATCCCTGAACAGCTGCACCAGCGTTTGTCCTGCGGCAATCGGGTAAGTCTGCCAGGCTGGCGTGCTGTCTGCGAGGTTAGCGTGCATTGGCGCTGATTCATTAAGTGTGATGGGGGTGGCAGATGACGGAGTCCGCGATGTTGGCGGCGAATAGGGCCACAGTAGTGCGATCAGCAGCAGTGCGAAGGCAATCATAATCGCACGGCGGTGGAAGGCAGGCAACGGATCCATCCAGTGGTAGCTGTCAGGGTGATGCCACAGTCCTCTCAATAGATCACGCACACGCTCAAGCAGTGCCGACAGAAGGAGAGAGGGCGCATTACGCTGTTTTTCGGCCCGAGCCAAAGGCAAACGTGGAAGAACGTGTAGAACGCTGCGAATCAGCGCTTGATAATCCCTTGCGGGGGCTACTCGTTTCCTGGGCGCGATTCTGCCCATGGTGACCTCTCTTGCAACGATAGCAACCTGTAAAGCTGCCCAGTATATAGGTAACACGCCAACGAAAGTAATACAAGAGTCATAATCGCTAACGTGTTGATGCTTAAGGTAACAAATTTGAGAGAAAGTGGAACCCTTAGTATAGAATAGGGCATGGTATTCGCTCGCCTTTCATACTGGTAGAGTCGGTTTTCTCGACTGTGCGCCGACTTTCGCGGGATCTGCGCACTGCCAACGTCTCTGCAACGTGAAGTATGACGGGTATAACGATCACACAGAAGATTTTACCCTGCCGTCCAGCGCTATTATGCTGCGTTTTCATTTTCTTACACAATGAGGAACATCCATGGGCCCCCCTTCTTACGAGAGCGTTGAGGCGCAGGCCAGTTACGGTATTGGTTTGCAGGTTGGTCAACAGCTGCAAGAGTCTGGCCTGGAAGTGTTGATCCCTGAAGCCCTAGTGGCAGGTCTGCGTGATGCACTGGCAGGCAATGCGCCCGCCGTGCCTGTGGATGTTGTACATCGTGCGCTGCGTGAAATTCATGAACGTGCTGATGCGGTGCGCCGTGAGCGCCAGCAAGCGTTGGCCGTTGAAGGTCAAAATTTCTTGGCAGACAATGCCGGTAAAGACGGCGTCAACCAGACTGAGTCCGGTTTGCAATTCCGCGTGTTGACCCAAGGGGAAGGGGCGATCCCCGCACGTCAAGATCGCGTGCGTGTGCACTATACGGGCCGCCTGATCGATGGCAGCGTGTTTGACAGCTCCGTGCAGCGCGGGCAGCCGGCAGAGTTTCCGGTGAGCGGCGTTATTCATGGCTGGATTGAAGCGCTGACGCTGATGCCGGTCGGTTCCAAATGGGAACTCTATATTCCACATAACCTAGCGTATGGCGAACGTGGCGCAGGCACATCTATTCCGCCGTTCAGCGCACTGATTTTTGAAGTGGAACTGCTGGAAATCCTCTAATGCAGGTGCATAGGTATAGCCAACCGACTTAAAAATGATTACAACAGATGCCCTGATATGCGGCAAAAAAGCATAGCTGGCTGTTATCAAAATAATGTCGGTTGGCTATATCTACACATCTTTTGCAATATCTGCTATTACGTTGCTGCATGATCTCAACTTATCCATCGGCGGGATTGATGCCCGCCTTAACCGGCGTTATCAGCGTCTGCTTAAGCAACACATGACTCCCGCAGCACCATTGGCGTCAGCCGTTAAAGACCTTGCCTGCGGGCAGAAAACAACATTCGCCACTACTCAGGCCGGTTGGCGTTTTTTTAATAATGAACGTATTAGCTTCAGTCAGCTCAATGAACCGATTATTTCGCTGGCTCTCCGGCAGGTTGCACTTAGCCCGCATCCATACGCTCCCGTCGTTCATGACTGGTCTCATTTACAGTTTCGTACCCACAATGGGAAAGAAGAACGTTTGAAAATGACGCATGGTGGCGACGTCGGTTATGAACTACAAACCCGCCTACTGCTTGATGCTGCAAATGGTTTACCAATAGCGCCTCTGTCTCAAATTCTAACCGATAGGGCGGGTTGTCGTTCAACGCTAACCGAGGGCTTGTCTGAGAGTCTGACTCATATGGATACTTTGACGGCTGATATCGCCCGCGTTGAGTCTCTTGATACCGGGAAGAAGTTAGTTCATCTCATTGACCGTGAAGGTGACTCTATCGGGCATATGCGCACATTAAGCTCCTAGGGAATATGTTGGCTTATCCGGGGAAAGGAAGGGCATCGGGCAGAGTGGGGCGGTGACACCCGTAAAATTGGTGAAATTGCAGACGATCTGCCATTTATCGCAAACGGACAGGTTGGCTGGAAAGGGCAAAAAGCCAATATGGAGATCGGAGAAACATCCGTGATCATAACGCGAACAGCAAAACCGAAACGGAAAGACAAGAACACCGGACGGCGAGTGAAAGTTCAGCCAGGCGTAGCTCTGACACTCAGATTAGTTGTGGTTCGCCTTACCGATACTTACGGTAAATTTATCGGACGCTGGACGCTGCTCACAAACGTTAGCAACGAGCTCACCAGCGCGGAAGTCGCTCGCTGGTATTACTGGCGCTGGGGTATTGAATCCTTTTTTAAGCTGCTGAAAGGTGCCGGTCATGATGTAAAAAAATGGCTTCAGCGCAGTGCTGGTGCACTGCTACGCAGGTTATTGATATAGACAACCGACTTAAAAATGATTACAGCCAATGCCCTGATATGTGGCAAAAAAATACAGCTAATTGTTATCAAAATAATGTCGCTTGGCTATATTAGCAGACTATACCCTGGAAGAACTTGCCCACTTAGCTATGGTGGTTTTTAACCCTTTATGATGTGTAGATACCTATGCCTTGTTGGGCCAGGAGTTGACTAACCGCCCTTATCTTACGCTGGGCGCACTCAGCTGGCTGCTGCTAGCCTTGGCGGTAACCTCATTTCAGGCGGCACAACGTGCGCTTGGCAGTCACTGGCAGCACTTACACAACCTTATCTATGTTATCGCGGTGCTCGCGCCCATTCATTATTTGTGGTCGGTAAAAATCTTATCGCCGCAACCAATGATCTATGGGCTAAGTGTGCTGATCTTGTTGGCGCTGCGTTACAAAAAGTTCCGCCAGTGGTGGCGTTAATGCCGGGAAAGCGACTGTAGCGCAATGCCACACGCGGCGGGGGCGTCAAAGCTATTTGCGGAGATAAGACCAGTATAGCCAAGCGACATTATTTTGATAACAATTAGCTGTATTTTTTTGCCACATATCAGGGCATTGGCTGTAATCATTTTTAAGTCGTTTGGCTATATTTAGCTGCTAATTGCCACGATATGGTTATAATGCCCGACCTTATCGCCCGGTGAACAATTTACGTTGCCAAAAGGTGACAAACGATGTGCTTCGCGCTATGTTGTGCGGCACATTTTTCTACAAACTGGGTGTATCGCGGGAGATAGCGGCACAATGGCAGAGAGATTTCACATTTTGCTTTTGAACGGTCCCAACCTGAATCTGCTGGGAACCCGTGAGCCAGAGAAGTACGGCAGCACTACGCTTGCAGAGATCGTCAGCGGTCTGGAACATCAAGCGCAGGCGCTCAATGTACACTTCTCCCATGTCCAATCCAATGCTGAACATGTGCTGATTGATACTATTCATCAGGCACGCGGCAATACGGATTTTATTTTAATTAACCCGGCGGCATTTACCCACATCAGCGTTGCATTACGTGATGCGCTACTGGCCGTGGAAATTCCGTTTATTGAGATCCATCTGAGCAACGTGCACGCTCGCGAGCCGTTCCGTCATCACTCTTACTTGTCCGATGTGGCAGTGGGTGTGATTTGCGGCTTGGGCGCGGATGGATATGGCTATGCGTTACAGACGGCGGTAAAACGCCTGTCCACGTCAAACTAAATAAACCCATTTCAACAAATGAGTACGGAACCACATCCATGGATATTCGTAAAATCAAGAAACTGATCGAACTGGTTGAAGAATCCGGCATCGCCGAACTGGAAATTTCAGAAGGTGAAGAATCAGTACGTATCAGTCGTGCCCCTGCTGCACCGAGCTACCCGATGATGCAGCAAGCCTATGCGCCCATGATGCAGCAACCGGCCCCTGCGCTGGCAACCGCCGTGGCCCCGGAAGCAGCTTTTGCCGCTGCGCCTGCGGCCGTTAGCGGTCACACCGTGCGCTCTCCCATGGTTGGTACGTTCTACCGTACCCCAAGCCCGGATGCCAAGGCATTCGTTGAAGTGGGGCAACATGTTAACGTCGGCGATACCTTGTGCATCGTTGAAGCCATGAAAATGATGAACCAAATCGAAGCCGATAAAGCAGGCGTGGTGAAAGCCGTGCTGGTTGAAAACGGCCAATCGGTTGAGTTTGATGAGCCTTTGGTTGTCATTGAATAACCGGTTGTCATCGAATAACGAGGCTTACCATGCTAGATAAAATCGTTATCGCGAACCGCGGAGAGATTGCGCTGCGTATTTTGCGCGCCTGTAAAGAACTGGGCATCAAAACCGTTGCCGTTCACTCCAGCGCCGACCGCGATCTGAAACACGTGCTGCTGGCCGACGAGACCGTGTGTATCGGTCCGGCTCCGTCGACCAAAAGCTACCTGAACATCCCGGCGATCATTTCCGCCGCGGAAATCACCGGTGCCGTGGCCATTCACCCCGGCTACGGCTTTTTGTCCGAAAATGCGGATTTTGCCGAGCAGGTCGAGCGTTCTGGCTTTATCTTCATTGGCCCACGCGCAGACACCATCCGCTTGATGGGTGACAAAGTCTCTGCCATTTCTGCCATGAAGAAAGCGGGCGTACCGTGCGTACCGGGTTCTGACGGCCCTCTGGGCGACGACATGGATAAGAACCGCGCCTTTGGCAAACGCATCGGCTACCCGGTGATTATCAAAGCCTCTGGCGGCGGCGGCGGTCGCGGCATGCGAGTGGTGCGCAGCGAGAAAGATCTGGAACAATCCATCCTCATGACCCGTGCGGAAGCGAAAGCCGCTTTCAATAACGACATGGTGTATATGGAAAAATACCTAGAAAATCCGCGTCACGTGGAAATTCAGGTATTGGCTGACGGTCAGGGCAACGCTATCTATCTGGCGGAACGCGACTGCTCCATGCAGCGTCGTCACCAGAAAGTGGTGGAAGAAGCGCCTGCACCGGGCATCACGGCAGATTTGCGTCGCTACATCGGCGATCGCTGCGCTAAAGCCTGTATGGATATCGGCTATCGCGGCGCCGGTACGTTTGAATTCCTGTTTGAAAACGGTGAGTTTTACTTTATCGAGATGAACACCCGTATTCAGGTTGAGCATCCGGTAACGGAGATGATCACTGGCGTCGATCTGATCAAAGAGCAGCTGTGCATCGCTGCTGGTCAACCGTTGTCGATCAAACAGGAAGAGGTCAACGTGCGCGGTCATGCGGTGGAATGCCGTATCAACGCCGAAGATCCCAACACCTTCCTGCCAAGTCCGGGCAAGATCAACCGTTTCCACGCACCGGGCGGTTTTGGCGTACGCTGGGAATCGCACATTTACGCCGGCTATACCGTGCCGCCGTACTACGATTCCATGATCGGCAAGTTGATCACTTACGGTGAAAGTCGCGATATCGCGATTTCCCGAATGAAAAACGCCTTGGCGGAACTGATCATTGATGGTATTAAAACCAACATTGAGTTGCAGTTGAAGATTATGAACGACGAGAACTTCCAGCACGGTGGAACCAATATCCACTATCTGAAGAAAAAGCTCGGTCTGCAATAATCTGCATCGTACAAACGTATAAAGGCCAGCCATGCTGGCCTTTTTGCATGTTGGTACCGCTTTACAGGAAAAAATCATGGACAAACGCTTCCCCCAAGCGCACAAAGAGGCGCGATGGGCACTGTTCCTGACGCTATTTTACCTCGTAGGCTGGGTAGTCACCGCCTACGTGCCTGACAACACCGCCTGGTTGACCGGGCTGCCGCGCTGGTTTGAGTTCTCCTGCCTGCTGCTGCCGCTGGTGTTTATCGTGCTGTGCTGGCTGATGACGCACCTGGTATTTCGCGATATTCCGTTAGGAGACGACGATGCACAATGATGTGATTCTGCCGCTGGTCGTCTACCTGATGCTGGTGTTTGGGTTGTCGATTTACGCCTATCTGCGCCACCGCGAGGGCAATTTCCTCAACGAGTACTTCCTTGGTAGCCGCTCAATGGGCGGGTTTGTGCTCGCCATGACGCTGATTGGCACCTATGTCAGCGCCAGTTCGTTTATCGGTGGGCCAGGTGCTGCCTATAAATACGGTCTGGGCTGGGTACTATTGGCGGTGATCCAGGTGCCAACCATGCTGCTTTCTCTCGGCATTCTAGGGAAAAAATTCGCCATTCTGGCACGACGCTACAACGCCATTACGCTGAACGATATGCTGTATGCACGTTACGGCAGTCGCCTGCTGGTATGGTTTGCCAGCCTGAGCCTGCTGGTGGCCTTTATTGGGGCAATGGCAGTGCAGTTTATCGGTGGCGCTCGCCTGCTGGAAACTGCCGCTAACGTGCCCTACGACGTTGGCTTGCTGATTTTCGGCGTCACGATAGCGCTTTACACTACCTTCGGCGGTTTTCGCGCCAGCGTGCTCAATGATGCAATGCAGGGCGTGGTGATGCTGATCGGCACAGTATTGCTACTGGTGGCTATTATCTCTGCCGCTGGCGGACTGGGCAGCGCGGTAGAAACGCTGCGTCAGATCGATCCGGCCTTGGTAGACCCGCACGGCAGCGGCCAGACGCTCACCTTTCCGTTTATGGCCTCATTCTGGGTATTGGTGTGCTTCGGCGTCATCGGCCTGCCTAACACCGCCGTACGCTGCATCTCTTACAAAGATAGCAAAGCGCTGCATCGCGGCATCATTATCGGCACCATCGTCATCACCGTGCTGATGCTGGGTATGCATCTGGCCGGCGCGCTGGGACGCGCTATCATGCCGAACCTGACCATTCCCGATCAAGTGCTGCCGGAACTGATGGTGAAAGTGCTGCCGCCGCTGGCAGCGGGCCTCTTCCTCGCCGCGCCCATGTCCGCCATTATGGCCAACATCAACGCACACCTGCTGCAAGCGTCTGCCACCATCATCAAGGATCTGTATCTGAGCGTAAAACCGCACCAAGCACAGAATGAACGCCATATCAAATGGCTCTCCAGCGCCACCACGCTGCTGCTCGGTGTGCTGACGCTGCTGGCCTCCTGGCGACCGCCTGAAATGATTATCTGGCTCAATCTGCTGGCGTTTGGCGGCCTGGAAGCGGTATTCCTGTGGCCACTGGTGCTCGGACTTTATTGGGAACGCGCCAATGCGACCGGCGCGCTCAGCGCCATGATGGTTGGTGCCTTATGCTATACTCTACTTGCCACCTTTAAGCTGAATCTGGCGGGCTTTCACCCGATTGTCCCCGCCCTTTCGTTCAGCCTGGTGGCATTTCTTATTGGTAACCGTTTTGGCAGCAACCCTACGCCAAACGCTGCCGCAACACTTTCACATTAACGGGAACAGAGGCTGCTATGCCGTGGATTCAACTCAAAATCAATACGACGGGCGAGCAGGCTGAACAACTGGGCGATGCGCTTATCGAGAGCGGTGCGGTGTCCGTCACCTTTCAGGACACCCACGATACGCCAGTATTTGAGCCGCTGCCGGGTGAAGCCCGTTTATGGGGCGATACCGATGTGATTGGGCTGTACGACGCCGAAACCGAGATGCCGGACGTGATTGCCCAACTGGAGCAAGAACCGTTACTGGGTGCTGGTTTTCGCCATAAAATCGAGCAGTTGGAAGATAAGGACTGGGAACGAGAGTGGATGGACAACTTCCACCCGATGCAGTTTGGCAAACGCCTGTGGATCTACCCGAGCTGGCGTGACATCCCCGATCCGAATGCCGTTGACGTGATGCTGGATCCCGGTCTGGCCTTTGGTACAGGCACGCACCCCACCACCTCCCTGTGCCTGCAATGGCTCGACAGTCTGGATTTGGCGGGCAAGACGGTTATCGATTTTGGCTGTGGGTCTGGTATTTTGGCGATCGCTGCATTGAAACTGGGTGCCGCACAGGCGATTGGCATCGATATCGATCCTCAGGCCATTCAAGCCAGCCGCGATAACGCACAGCGTAACGGCGTCTCAGAGCGTTTGGCGCTCTATCTGCCGAAAGACCAGCCCAATGACCTCTCTGCCGACGTAGTGGTCGCCAATATCCTTGCAGGCCCACTGCGCGAGCTGTCACCGCTGATTAGCACACTGCCCAAGGCAGGAGGACATTTAGGATTATCAGGCATTCTGGCTTCACAGGCAGAAAACGTGGCAGCAGCTTACACCGACCTGTTCGACCTCGACCCGACTGTTGAGAAAGAAGAGTGGTGCCGCATTACGGGCGTCAAGCGCTAAGCGTTATGGCGAGTGCCCTTAGCCGTTTCACGGTGGTTGGCGGCACTCGTCAGGCCTTGAGATAAAGCCATTGCGCGAGAAACCACCCGTTATTGCGCATGAAAACGCCACCGGGCGCGGCCTGTTCAGGCATTTGCATAGTGTTGCGCAGAAATGTTTGATCGTACAATGGTTGGACCAATGAGTGATTTTTCTTATAACATGCTGTAATAAAAAGACAATTATAGAATTTAATTGTGCGAAGACACATTTCCTTGATCTGTTCCGCTCAATTGCTCAAAGTTTGGCCTTTCATCTGGCGTAAAAAATGCGTAATATACGCGCCCTTGCAGACACAGTATGGTCACTCTTTGTCTATGCACATTGGACAATTTCAGCTAGCTAATCGATTGATCGCCGCCCCCATGGCTGGCGTCAGCGATCGCCCTTTCAGGACGCTCTGTCATGACATGGGGGCTGGGATGACGGTCTCCGAAATGCTCTCCTCCAATCCGGAGGTATGGCGTTCGGATAAGTCGCGTCTGCGCATGGTACACAGCGATGAACCTAGGATCCGCGCCGTGCAGATTGCCGGAAGCGACCCTGATGAGATGGCTGCGGCAGCCAGAATCAACACCGATTTCGGCGCGCGAATCATTGATATCAACATGGGGTGTCCTGCAAAGAAGGTAAACCGCAAGATGGCGGGTTCTGCGCTGTTGCAGTATCCGGATTTGGTAAAACAAATCCTCTCCGCCGTGGTTAAGGCGGTGGACGTACCGGTCACGCTGAAAATTCGTACTGGCTGGGCACCGGAGCACCGTAACTGTGTAGACATTGCCAGACTGGCCGAAGCCTGTGGTATCCAGGCGCTTACCGTACATGGCCGCACGCGTGCGTGCCTGTTCAACGGTGAGGCAGAATACGACAGTATTCGGGCGGTTAAGCAGGCCGTTTCCATTCCCGTTATCGCGAATGGCGACATTACAAGCCCGCATAAAGCCAGAGCGGTTCTTGATTACACCGGGGCAGATGCCCTGATGATAGGACGGGCTGCTCAGGGAAGACCTTGGATCTTTCGGGAAATCCAGCATTATCTGGACACAGGGGAGCAACTGGCACCGATGCCGTTGGCAGAAGTGAAGCGTTTGCTCTTCAAGCACATACGGGAATTGCACGACTTTTATGGTCTGGGCAAGGGGCTCCGTATTACTCGTAAGCACGTCTCCTGGTATCTCCAGGAGAACGCCCCCAATGACCAGTTTAGGCGCACATTCAACGCCATTGAGGATGCCAGCGAACAGCTGGAGGCGTTGGAGGCATATTTTGAAAATCTTGCGTAAACAGAAAAAGAGCTGACAGAACTATGTTCGAACAACGCGTGAATTTTGACGTATTGACCGTTTCTACCGTAAACTCTCAGGCTCAGGTAACCCAAAAACCCCTGCGCGATTCGGTTAAACAGGCACTGAAGAACTATTTCGCTCAACTTAACGGTCAGGATGTGAATGACCTGTATGAGCTGGTATTGGCTGAAGTTGAACAGCCACTGTTGGACATGGTGATGCAGTACACCCGTGGTAACCAGACCCGCGCTGCCCTGATGATGGGTATCAACCGCGGTACGCTGCGCAAGAAATTGAAAAAATACGGCATGAACTGATAAAAAATAAATTATCTTTTATTTACAAGGCGTTGTCTTCGTTTAGGCAAAGCCTGAATATAAAAATGACCCCACTAGATACCCCACGGATTAATTCAATGCTTTAAGGACATATAAGCGCTCACAGTCCTAGTGACGGAGAGCAAATATTTCCAACGTATATCGAGAGTATTTCGTAGACGCCCGAGCCCCATGCACACCCCGTATGCAAAGACATCCACGCACAACAATAGGGACGATGTGCCATCCATCGAGAGAATGCACACCGGGGGTTCGGGGGTTCGAGCCTTCCAAGCTCACACATGGCTGCACAAAACCTCCTCAGCCCTTGTGCTATAGGATTTCTGCTGGGCATACCCCACGACCTACAAAAATATTGTAGGTCTCCGTGAAGTGTACAGCAGTTGGATAGAGGTAATTGGGGAAGTCATTCTCTTATAGCCAACCGACTTAAAAATGATTACAGCCAATGCCCTGATATGCGGCAAAAAAAGCATAGCTGACTGTTATCAAAATAATGTCGGTTGGCTATACCTGAAAAACTTATTTATGTAGATAGGCGAAAAGGTGTTGTTCTTGTTGTTCATGATTTTTTAATGCATTAATATTTAATGAATTTAATCAGAATTTGTGAACAACATACCCCCTATTCTGAACAACATAAGCTCTCAACGGAACAACGCATTCTCAGGTGAAGGCGCTGGACAAGTCCTTCAGAAGTGCGCAAGTCAAAGGGGCATGAATTGCGTATCTTTTAGAGACGCGGTTGTTTAAATCAAACTAACCCATTGATGAATATTGAGTTATGCTCATTTCTGGTGTACGGGGTTTCGGGGAGGGTGGGGTATCCTGCTGATTGATTTCGTGGATGATTTCAACAACAGAGAGATGATACCCCATGAAAAAGTCTACCCTACAGCTCTCCGCAGAACCAGATATTGCCGGTGATCCCTTGCATGAACTCATTCGTAATGGTGCCAGGCAGCTGATAGCTGCCGCCGTTGATGTTGAGCTCGAAGCCATGCTGCAACAACATGCTGAATGCCGCCTTGACGACGGGCGTCATGCTGTCGTTCGTAACGGCTATTTGCCACAGCGAACCATACAGACGGGTATTGGGGATGTTGAAATTAAAGTGCCTAAGGTCAGGGAGCGCAGCGGCAACGGAATATGCTTCAACAGCGCGTTGTTGCCGCCTTATCTGAAACGTGCAAAAAGCGTCGAAGAGTTGCTACCATGGCTGTATAGCCAAGCGACATTATTTTGATAACAATTAGCTGTATTTTTTGCCACATATCAGGGCATTGGCTGTAATCATTTTTAAGTCGGTTGGCTATAACGGTAAAATGTATCGCGTGACACGCCCATGATCTTGCAGGCTTTTGATACGTTACCGAGTTCTTCGGCGAGATTGAGCAGGCCGGCTTTGTGTTTGATAATGGGATTATTAGTATGAAGCATGAGAGTTACCTCGCGTTTTGTTTAAGGATTAGACACCCATATCAAAACCTGTAACTCTCAACCTTTCAAGGTCCAGTGTCAGATCTAGTCGCGACTAATACAAATCAGGTTATTGCCGGTGAGGCGACCCGGTAAAAATTCCATGGAGAGGTAGTTAACATGACGGCCTAGCGGCAAATCAGGAGGGGTTATCGGATGAGCGGCAAGCTGCTCCGCCAGCGCAGTACTGACAACATGCCACTGCTGTTGGGCGCTGAGGCAGGTCAGCGCCTCCACGCCATAGTGTTGTCGTTGGCGGTGCAATACAGCAATAAACAGCGTGTGGTTGAATGACAGCTTTCCCATCGTACCTCTTCCCTGTTATCAATCAGAAAAAGGCACGTCTGGCTCAGCACAACTCCAACTGCACCTTATGTTGTTCAATGATTTTCATTACGCTGGGTGGTGGTAGTTGATCGGTAAAAAGATAGTCGATCAGGTCCATGTTGCCCAGATTCACCATCGCATTGCGACCGAATTTAGAGTGGTCGGTGACCAGCATAACGCAGCGAGAATTCTCGATAATTGCCCGTTTGGTGCGCACTTCATGGTAGTCAAACTCCAGCAAGGAGCCATCCATGTCAATGCCGCTAATGCCGAGGATGCCAAAATCCAGACGAAACTGAGAAATGAAATCCAGCGTCGCTTCCCCCATAATGCCGCCGTCTCGGGTGCGCACTTCGCCGCCTGCCAGAATCAACCTGCAATCCTCTTTTCCCATCAACAGCGTCGCCACATTCAGGTTGTTGGTGACGACCCGCAGATCCTTATGTTGCAACAGCGTATAGGCAACCGCTTCTGGCGTTGTCCCGATATCTATAAACAGCGTAGCACCATCCGGGATTTGGCTGGCGACTTTACGTGCAATACGTGCTTTTTCATCTGACCACATCATCTTGCGATCGTGGTAAGCCGTATTCACCGAGCTGGAAGGCAGTGCCGCACCGCCGTGGTGGCGATGGATCTTGTTCTGCTCCGCCAGATCGTTAAGATCCCGGCGAATCGTTTGCGGGCTGACCGCAAAATGTTCTACCAACTCTTCGGTACTGACATATCCCTGCCGACGCACCAGTTCAATGATGGCGTCGTGCCGCTGTGTTTGCCTCACGTTGTTCCCCTAAAACAGATTTCCACTCAACCCTCTGGTTGAGACTTCTCTGTGCTGCTGGCAACGCTCACCCCGTAATGCTACCGGGTTGCGATCATGCTTTTTTCTGCTGCGTATCCCAAAAAGCCAGCACCAACCCAATAACCAGACCCACGACGTGCGCGGCATTAGCAATGCGTAGACCTAAAATATCGAAATATCCGGCAATCAACCACAACAATGCGAAGGCCATCAATCCGCGCTGCATGAACAACGGGCCCGACGGCACGCGTTCACCGTATAGCCAGACGTAGCCCATCAAGGCGTACACCACGCCGGACAAGCCCCCGAAATAGATGCCGCTGAAGAATGATTGTATCCAGCCGCTGGCAACCGCAGAGAGCAGCGCCAAGGTCAGTAGCTTGCGCGTCCCCAAAATTTTCTCTACCGGCCCGCCGAGATACCACCACCACATCAGGTTAAACAAAATATGCAGCAAGGAGAAATGCAGGAAAGCGTGGCTGAACCAGCGCCATATCTGGCCTTGTTGTCCTGCGTCTGGGTAAGGGAGCCATATCATGGCACGATCGTTACCGAATATCGTCATCCACAGATAAACTACAATGCAGGTAACCATCACACCCAGCGTCAGCGGGCCGGCGCGCTGCTGTAACGTCTGCAAATAAGAGAAACGCGCATAGCGCAGGGGCGAAGAGGTTGATCCCGCCTGCCAACTGGCCGCTTGATAACGCGGATGCATCGGATCCTGAATGAACACCTCAAGCGCCTGTTGTACTTCAGTCAACCGCGCCTCATCGTCCAGCCAGAGTTCCGCTTCCTGCCCAGAGAAGCGTAACTCCAGTTGAATATTCTGCGTTTGCATATAGTCGACAAACGCCTGTGCCAAGCGTGGCTGAGATAAGGCTGTTAGGCGAATTGCCATCGTGGTTTATCCGTTAGCAAATTGATTTGTCATAAAAATATCACATCGTTTTATTAAGAGGGTTGAAATATTGTTCTGATAAACTGGCTGTTTACCCTGACGCCCACGCCACGAACATCGCTGGCGCTGGCAATTCGTTATACATCACCCACATACACACTTCCGTTTTGCCCATTATCCTAGCTTTGTTGAATAATAGTGAGTCATGCTGTTTTGCCAAGCCAGTTTTGGTAGAAAATGCTTGTCACCTCAGGTTTACAGTTTTCTTATGAGGCCTAACGGCATGATTTTGCGTTGCGAGGATCTGTCGTTTCACCGGGGGTGCAGCATAAAATATGTTTATTCAACAAAGCCCATTATCCTATGACAATAGTCACTTTTTAACCATAGCCACTCCTTTAGGCTCATATCCAGCAGCGAGCTGACCATGTTCCTGGAAGAAAGACGTAATCAAATTCTGGCTTATAGCTAAACGACTTAATTTTGATTACAGCCAATGCCCTGATATGTGGCAAAAAAATACAGCTAATTGTTATCAAAATAATGTCGCTTGGCTATACTTGGTGCCAGACACTTAGGCACATAACAACACCTTTAACAGTTGTTTTATTTTGTCACTCGGTATCACACGTTTCACCCACGCATGAACTGAGAACAGGAGCAGTCATTCTATTTTGGCTGCTCCTTTATTTTTCTGCTCTGCCATCCAGGGCTCACCAGCGCCACGCGTACTCCTCACACCGCAATTCAACAAACGCATTAAATTACTGTCTGTCCTGCCGTTCCGCTGCTATGTTTTAACATCGGACTCTCTCTTCGGCATGCCTGCCGTTATCAATAGTCACTGCATGCCTGCCCTTTCCGCCACCCGCTTCATTAAGGCCAACAAGGAGCCGCCGTCATGGGTGAAACACAGCAGAATAAGACTTGGCAAGTTGAAAATACGGGAATTGATATTGTTCCTGCTGCGGAACGCACAGGAAAACCATTAGAACTGTTCTGGATTTGGTGCGCTGCGAATATTGGTATTCTTGGCATCGTTTATGGTGCCATCATCGTCTCATTCGGATTATCGTTTATTCAGTCGCTGCTCGCCGCCATTGTAGGCGTTGCCAGCTTCGCACTGGTAGGATATACCTCGTTTGCCGGGCAAACGGGCCACACGGCTACGTTGACCCTGTCGCGTGCTGTGTTTGGCCTGAAAGGCAATATCGCCCCTACCGCTTTTGGCTGGTTTACCCTGATGGGTTGGGAAGCCGTTAACCTGACCACCGGGACACTGACGCTGGTAGCCCTGTTTGAAGCCGTTGGTTTTACCAGCAGCACCACGCTGACCGCTATCTGCCTGACTCTGTTTGGCGGCCTGACCATTGTAGTGAGCATTCTTGGGCAAAATACCCTGATCCTGATGCAAAGCTGGATCACCAAAATCTTCGGTACCATGACGCTTATCGTTGTGGCCTATATCTTGTTTAACACCCCATGGGATGTGGTACTGGCACTGCCGTCTGGCAACTGGCTGACTGGTTTTCTCCCGGCCGTATCCGTGATTGCGGCGGGTACCGGGGTCGGCTGGGCCATCGCCGGAGCGGACTACAGCCGCTATCAAAGCCCCACCACCACGCGCGGCAGCGTCTTTTTTGCCGTGGTCGGCGGCTCGGCGTTACCGCTGGTCCTGCTGATGCTGGCGGGCATTTTACTTTCAGCCCAGTTACCGGAGTTAACCAGTTCGGCGAACCCCATCGCCCTTATCGGAACCGTATTGCCAACATGGATGTCAGTGCCCTATTTGCTGACCGCCACCGCGGGTATCGTCACTATCGCGGTGCTCAGCCTCTATTCTGCCAGTCTCAACCTGTTGTCTATCGGCGTAAAACTGCGCCAGTCGGTGGCGGTTTCTCTGGATGCCGTGCTGGTGGTAGGCGTTGCGGTCTACGTTCTGTTTGTATCGCAGGATTTCCTTTCGCCGTTTATCGCCTTTCTGATCTTCTGCGGCCTGTTTCTCGGCCCGTGGTCTGCGGTGTTTATTCTGGACTATATCTGCCTGCGCCAACGCGATGGCTACGATAACGACGCGCTGTTTGCCGTCAACGGCAAGAATAACGGCGTGCGCTGGGTGCCATTACTGTGCTGGCTGTTAGGCGCATTTGCCGGGCTGATGGTGACCAAGACCGGCTTTACCGATGGCCCGTGGGCAACCGGTATCTTCGAGAACTCCAGCCTTGGGCTGTTCCTCTCCTTCGGCGTCAGCGGCGTAACCTATGGTCTCTACGTCATGCTACAGCCTAAGGAGAATCACTAATGCATGAAGAAAAAACGCTTCGACACGTACTGGTGATCGGCGGTGCTTGTGGCGATATGCTGCTGGGCGTTCCACGTATGCCGCTCAGCGGTGAAGATGTGGAAGCCAAAGACAACGGACTGCAAATCGGCGGCTGTGCCTTTAACGTCGCGCGCTCACTCACCCCCCTTGGCGTTCCGGTGCTCAACGGTATGCCGGTGGGCAACGGTACCTGGGGCAACGCGGTAGAAAGCGCCATGAAAGCGCTGCATCTGCCTGTGCTGATGCGCCACCCCGATATGGACAACGGCTGGTGTCTGGCATTGGCGGAGCCGGGCGGCGAGCGCACGTTTATCAGCATCACGGGCTGTGAGGCCCATATCACCGCAGCGATGTTGCAACGTCTGCAACCCGCTGCGGATACGCTGATTTATGTGAATGGCTACGAGCTGTTTGGTACTGGCGGTGCCGCACTGCGCGCCTGGGTACTGGCGCAGCCGCAGCAAAAACTGATCGATTTCGGCCCTCGTCTACCGGGCATTCCGCCCGGCTTTATCACGGCGTTGTTTGGCAGCCGCACGCTATTGACGCTAAACCGAGACGAGGCGCGTCACCTGCTGGGCGAAGGCGATATTATCGCGCTGGCACAGCAGTACGCCGCACGCAGTGGGCTTACGCTGATTTGTCGACTGGATAAGGACGGAGCATGGATTTGCCCGCCGGACACCGAGCCGCAAGCAGTGGCACCGTATCCGGTCACGGTGGTAGACAGCATTGGCGCAGGTGATGCGCACTGTAGCGGGTTGCTGGCTGGCCTTGCTGCGGGCTGGCCGCTGGCGCAGGCGGTCGATTTGGCCAATCGCGTTGCCGCTTGTATAGTTGCCGTGCAAGGATCGTCACAGTCCCCCAACTGGAATACGCTGGACGAGTATTTCCCCGATGCCGCACCGCTGCCCATCTTCCCCACGCGTTAAGCCACAGGCAGGCTTATTCGGTACGTCCCATTTGGGGCGTACTGCGGCTGGCGCGCCGAAATAGCGTCAGCAACGTTTTCACCTGTTCATCCAGCGGTGCCAGCGCCCGCCGGACAATCAGGTGCAGCAGCGTGGCGCGTGCCGTGCCCTAATGCCAGCGTTTTTAACATGCCTGACGCCAGCGGTGCCGTAATCCACTCTTCCGGCAACCAACCATAACCAACCTGATGCATCACCTCTTCAATCGCCGATTCTACGGTGGAGAACGTCCAATATTCAGTGGCCGCCGTTATAGCCAAGCGACATTATTTTGATAACAATTAGCTGTATTTTTTTGCCACATATCAGGGCATTGGCTGTAATCATTTTTAAGTCGGTTGGCTATACCGCCAATGGCATGCTGTTTTCCCGGGAAGCGATTCGTACCAGCGGATAGCGCAACAACGTTTCTTCACGTAACGGCGCAGGGAGTTGATGCAATGGGTGATCGCAGAGTGCCACGGCAACAAAATCGATGTTCATCAGCCATTCTCCCCGCCCCATCATATCTTCACGCCGCGTCAGTACCGCCACATTGGCATCCACGTGCTCGGATTGGTTCTCCAGCATAGATAAACGACTTAATTTTGATTACATTATTTAAATGAGCTATTCAATTGATTTTAGACGTAAAGTGATATCTACACGGGAAGAAGAAGGGTTGAGTATCCGAGAAACAGCGAAGCAATTTCGGATTGGCCCTGTCTCTGTATTGCGTTGGATTAATCAAATAGCGTCAAAAGCATCGACCACGCGTCAGCGAAAGAGCGATAAATCCGAGTTGATAAAAGATGTTGAACCATATCCAGATGCTTACCAAAAAGAACGTGCAGAGCGTTTTGGCGTTTGTCAGAAGGCCATTTGGCAAGCTCTTAAAAAGCTGGGATTGACCTATAAAAAAACGCTACGTCATCCGAAAGCCGACGAAAGCGCCCGGCAAGCATTTCAACAAAAAATACAACAGTATGAAAAAGAAGGAAAACCTATTGTTTTTATTGATGAAAGTGGTTTTCCACACGATACCCCACGGACTCACGGCTATTCCCCAAAAGGTCAACGGTGTTTTGGCCTGAAGAACTGGGGAGCCAAGGGAAGAACAAATGTTATCGGCGCGTTATTAGGCACAACGCTGTTTGCTATCGGATTATTTGATATCAATATTAACAGCGATGTTTTCTATTCCTGGGTCACACAAGTCCTTATCCCAGTACTCCCTAAAAACAGGGTAATCGTGATGGACAATGCAACTTTTCACAAAAAACATAATATTCAACAAGTCATTATCGATGCAGGGTATATGCTGGAGTATTTGCCTACATATTCGCCAGATCTTAACCCCATTGAGCATAAATGGGCACAAGCAAAAAGCAAAAAAAGAAAGAGTGGTTGCGATACAGAGATTTTGTTCTCAGTCTATATGGTGTAATCAAAATTAAGTCGCTTGGCTATACTTCCGTGCCGATATGTATGTCTTCTATTCAGAGGATTAATACCTGCCCCAATCGGATAGATGTCATTGTCACACGCGCTGCTGTTTAAACCACCATGCGACGCTGACGCAGGCGAGCTAACGCGGAACTGTAGGCGTCGATGTCCAGCGCGTTGACCTCATCCAACTGCCGTTTGAAATCCGGATCAATGCTTTCAACACCGTGGAGCGCACCACAGATAGCCGTTGCCATGGCACCGATGGTATCAGTATCGCCACCCAGATTGGCGCACAGAATGGAACAGCGGTTTGGCTCGGTGTGCGCCAGCTCCATCATCGCAATGGCGGCGGGGACGGACTGGATGATCTCCGTTCCGGTGCCAATCAGTTGATAAATTTGTTCTAACGCGGTGTCGTCGTCGGGTGCATTTTGCACGGTTTCCAATGCCAGTTGCAGACGCGCGGACAAGGCTGGGCTGTAGGTGGTTACGCGTTTTTCCTGCGCGGCTTGTGCCACTGCGGGTAATGTCGCCCGAATATCCGACCAGCTTTTTTCCGCAATACCCTGAGATATCGCCCAGGCAATAACGGTAGCGCCAGCCACCGCAATATCTGATTTGTGAGTAGGGCTAGACGCGAGCGCCACGGCATCAATGAAATCGGATAATGGCATGGGCGGCAGCAGACAGCCTAGTGGAGAAATGCGCATCGCCGCACCATTGGTGATGCCGTTATTTTCTAGGGTGCTGATATAGGCACCCTGTTTTAGGGCAAAAAGCGCCGCTTTAGAACTGGGGCCGAGAATATTTTTCTCAAAGGCACCAAACTGTTGCGCCCAAGTAAGGATGTGGTTACCGATGACTTCAGGCACAACGTCACCCTCGCATTCAATCAGCGCATCGGCAAGTGCCAGCGCCATAGAAGTGTCATCGGTGTATTGAGCTGCCGTGAAATAGCAGGCTGCGATATTATCCGCAGGACCCGGCAGAAAGCGATCGATCCACCCAAAATGCGCTTTGATGCGTGCTCGCGGCCACAGCTCCGATGGCATTCCCATCGCATCCCCTAGCATTTGCCCATATAACGCCCCGGCGATATGATTCTCTAATTTTGATGGCATAAGCTGTACTCTGATTGTTGTTATAAGTAACGCGAGTGGTGCTTTGGTGGCATTAATCTATGCTGTGTCCCTTAATTGCTTGATCTATATAGCTAAGCGACTTAATTTTGATTACACCATATGGACTGAGAACAAAATCTCTGTATCGCAACCACTCTCTCTTTTTTTGCTTTTTGCTTGTGCCCATTTATGCTCAATGGGGTTAAGATCTGGCGAATATGTAGGCAAATACTCCAGCATATACCCTGCATCGATAATGACTTGTTGAATATTATGTTTTTTGTGAAAAGTTGTATTGTCCATCACGATTACCCTGTTTTTAGGGAGTACTGGGATAAGGACTTGTGTGACCCAGGAATAGAAAACATCGCTGTTAATATTGATATCAAATAATCCGATAGCAAACAGCGTTGTGCCTAATAACGCGCCGATAACATTTGTTCTTCCCTTGGCTCCCCCGTTCTTCAGGCCAAAACACCGTTGACCTTTTGGGGAATAGCCGTGAGTCCGTGGGGTATCGTGTGGAAAACCACTTTCATCAATAAAAACAATAGGTTTACCTTTTTTTCATACTGTTGTATTTTTTGTTGAAATGCTTGCCGGGCGCTTTCGTCGGCTTTCGGATGACGTAGCGTTTTTTTATAGGTCAATCCCAGCTTTTTAAGAGCTTGCCAAATGGCCTTCTGACAAACGCCAAAACGCTCTGCACGTTCTTTTTGGTAAGCATCTGGATATGGTTCAACATCTTTTATCAACTCGGATTTATCGCTCTTTCGCTGACGCGTGGTCGATGCTTTTAACGCTATTTGATTAATCCAACGCGATACAGAGGCAGGGCCAATCCGAAATTGCTTCGCTGTTTCTCGGATACTCAACCCTTCTTCTTCCCGTGTAGATATCACTTTACGTCTAAAATCAATTGAATAGCTCATTTAAATAATGTAATCAAAATTAAGTCGTTTGGCTATAGTATCCATCTGTTTCTACGACACTTTTGATTATGGCTCGCTACGATCTTTCTGATGAAGCATGGGCAATCATTGAGCCCTTGTTGCCAACCGTTTTGACATCTCCGCGGGCCGGCCGGCCGTGGGCAGAACATCGAAAAATCTTCAACAGCATGTTCTGGATACTGTGTTCAGGCGCACCATGGCGTGATTTACCTGAACGTTACGGCCCATGGAAAACCGTTTATAACCGTTTCAATAGATGGTCAAAGTCTGGAATCATTAACATTATTTTCAATAAGTTACTTTCATTTCTTGATGATCATGGACTTGTTGACTGGTCAGCCGCTGCGCTGGATGGCAGTAATATCCGTGCGCTCAAATGTGCGGCTGGCGCTCAAAAAAACATCTCGATATTACCAACGATAATAGCCTAGGTCGCTCACGAGGTGGTTATGGCACCAAAATCCACATGGCTACTGACGGAAGCGGCATCCCGCTAAACATCGAACTGAGTGCTGGGCAGGGTCACGAAAGCCTGTTTGCGTTATAGCCAAGCGACATTATTTTGATAACAATTAGCTGTATTTTTTTGCCACATATCAGGACATTGGCTGTAATCATTTTTAAGTCGGTTTGCTATACGACTCCTAGACGGAATTGGCGTGCAACGCCAGAACGGCAGCATGAAGCGTCGTGGCCATGCAGTACTGGCTGACAAAGCCTACTCTGGGAATGCACTACGTAACGAGTTGAAAAAAAGAGGGATAAAAAACGGTTATTCCCAGAAAATCAAATGAAAAACTGGCTTCAGATGGACGCTCGCAACTTGATCGTGATGCTTATCGCCGTCGCAACGTTGTGGAAAGGTGTTTTGGCCGTTTAAAGGAATATCGACGGATCGCCACACGTTATGAAAAAATGGCAAGAAACTATCTAGCAATGGTGAAACTGGGCTGCATCCGCTTGTTTTACCGCCGGTTACGCAATTAAGGGACACAGCCTAGATCTCGCCTTATCTTTGGGTTTTCGCCGCCAACCAGCACTAACGCCCATCGCTCCACTTCTTCGCGTGCGGCTTTGAGCGTCAGAGCCGGGTAGCCTCCAAGCGTCATTTTGTCTTGCTTCCCAAGGAATCGATAGCGGTAAAAGAAAGTCACAGCCCCTTTTTTTGATATCCTCACCCACAAGCCATCTCGATCCGCCTTTTCTTCTACCTTTGCCCGTTCTTTGTTCAAACAAGCTTTCAGGTAACCATCTGAAATATAAATGATTTACTCCTAACCGTGTCCACCACGGACACGGATATAGAGGCAATGATAAAATATGGAGACACAGATGGACACAAAAATGATGACTTAACACGCCTGAAGTTGTCGTAGCTTGTTGAACTGGTTTTTTGAGAAACGCAGCATTGGCGAAGTTTTTTTGGGTAATTTGGCGGAACTTGTCGCTTCTTGACTCGCAGTCAATTTTCGATATGGGCAATAATGGAGAAATTTCATATATGCTTCATTATAAAAGTTTTTCTACCTTGGTATTTCTGAAATTCTTGCCGTCTGGCATGCGCATGTGATGAAAATGGCGGCAATGCCTTCCCCTTTCACCAGAACCGATGCATTCTACATGTCAGACGCCGGAAAACCTAGTCATCAACCCGTATTCCCTTTGATTATGGCGCTTTTATTCCATCATGGCAGACAACCGGGAAAAAGATGACGTTTAAGGACAAGCACGCGCGCGTTGGGCGGAGAATATAGCCAAGCGACATTATTTTGATAACAATTAGCTGTATTTTTTTGCCACATATCAGGGCATTGGCTGTAATCATTTTTAAGTCGGTTTGCTATATAGCTAAACGACTTAATTTTGATTGCATTATTTAAATGAGCTATTCAATTGATTTTAGACGTAAAGTGATATCTACACGGGAAGAAGAAGGGTTGAGTATCCGAGAAACAGCGAAGCAATTTCGGATTGGCCCTGCCTCTGTATCGCGTTGGATTAATCAAATAGCGTTAAAAGCATCGACCACGCGTCAGCGAAAGAGCGATAAATCCGAGTTGATAAAAGATGTTGAACCATATCCAGATGCTTACCAAAAAGAACGTGCAGAGCGTTTTGGCGTTTGTCAGAAAGCCATTTGGCAAGCTCTTAAAAAGCTGGGATTGACCTATAAAAAAACTCTATAGCCAACCGACTTAAAAATGATTACAGCCAATGCCCTGATATGTGGCAAAAAAATACAGCTAATTGTTATCAAAATAATGTCGCTTGGCTATACGTCATCCGAAAGCCGACGAAAGCGCCCTGCAAGCATTTCAACAAAAAAAAACAACAGTATGAAAAAGAAGGTAAGCCTATTGTTTTTATTGATGAAAGTGGTTTTCCCCACGGACTCACGGCTATTCCCCAAAGAGTTATTAGCAAATCTGGTGTATGGCGATCAGGCTACGTTCCGCTCTGATGCTTAGTGAATCTGTTCTCCATCCTTAAATTGGTTGCTTACAACCAGGGTCAGCAGGTCAAATCCTCTTAGTCGGTTCCAGCTTTTCTGAGCTGACTGGAGCAGCTTAAATACCATTGACAGGGTTGTTTCTCTCGAACCACCGTTCGTTGACCTTTTTTCGCGCGTCTGCTTCGTAGCCTCACAGTCGCAAAAGCCGATTCAATCGGATTTGTTGTTCTTATTGACGCCCAGTGCTCTGACGGGAAGTCGTAGAATGCCAGCAGTTCTTCTCGAGCTTTCTCCAGCTTCTTCATCGCTGCAGGATACTTCGGGCTTTGTTGAATAAATCAGAACTTGTAACGACTGCGCCCCATACGGGTCGATTGTTACGTGATGCGAATACTGTTCGGCATTCCTAATAGCGTGATCAGGTTAAGCGCTTTGACCATGACCATGGCTTCACCCACCTGACCATCGTAGTCTCTCAGACTTAGATGACCACCCAGAAGCCTTTTGAACCGGAACATGGCCGTTTCAGCCACTGAGCGCCGGTGATAGCCCACTTTCTTTTTCCAGATATCGTTACTACCGCTAATGCGCTGATTTGCAACAGCGTGGTTACGCTCGTGGTAGCGATCTTGCCAATATTGCGCCCCCCTTCGTGGCGGGATAAGCGGCCTTATTTTCTTCCTCACCAGAGCATCATAGCAGTAAACTGTATCCTAAGCGCCGTCAGCCGATGCCTCTCTGATTTTCCGGTGGGTCTGGTTTATCAGCGCCGGTAGAGCTTGGGCATCAGTCGTACCACTGAGCGACAAATCCGCACAGATAATCTCATGCGTCACACTGTCTACTGCCAGGTGCAGCTTACGCCATACCTGCGTCTGTCGGCACCATGCTGCCTGACTTTCCATTCGCCTTCGCCAAAGACCTTCAGGCCGGTTCCATCAATGACCAGATGTGAGATTTCACCACGGGTTGGCGTTTTTATGATGATGTTCACTGTCTTTGCTCGCTTGCTGAGCAGCGAATAGTCTGGACAATGCAGCGACAATTTAATCAGTTTAAAAATCGAGTCACCAAAGCCCTGTAAAGCCCTCAATGAAAGGCCAAACACGCGTTTCATCATCAGGACTGTGGTGATGGTCATATCTGAGTAGTGGAGCGGTCGTCCACGCCGTTCAGTAGTGTTTTTTTCCGTCCATGCAGCAATGGCTGATTCATCTAGCCATACGGTTAGAGAAGCGCGCTGCTTGAGGGCCTTGTTATAAGAGGGCCAGTTGGTGATTTTAAAATTTTGTTTTGCCATGGAGACCTGATTTTGAAACAACTGTGTTGATCTGCTCCGATGATTACCCAAAAGTTCTATTTATTCAACAAAGCCGATACTTCGCTGAAAACCTTGCCAACAAAACATCAAAGGCTTCATTAGCGGCATCGCGGCTCTCTGCTAGCCAAACCTCCCGCAGCTCAGCCTTAACTTTCGGTTGCATGGCTTTGGGGTGTGAAGCCAACACATTAGCGGTTTTGTGCACCCAACAGCGTTGGTGCTGCGTGTCCGGGAATATCTTTGCCATTGCATTCCAAAAACCAAGGGCACCGTCTCCCGTAGCCAGCTTGGGAGATACGGTTAGGCCACGTGCTCGCAGGCCATTAAGAAGTTCGGCCCAGTTTGCTTCTGACTCTCGATAACCATCTTCGACCGCAACCAGCTCCTTACGTCCATGCTCAGTGACGCCGATAATGACCAGCAGGCAAAGGCGATCATCTTGCCTGACATGGCTGTATATGCCATCGGCCCAGAAATAAACGTAGCGCGTATCGCTTAAATCACGCAGGCACCATTGCCTGTGCTCTTCAAGCCATTGCTGTTTCAGTCTGCTGATGGTACTGGCAGAGAGGCCATTCGCTTTTTCACCGAGAAGCGCCCTCAGGGCTTCGTAAAAATCACCGGTGGATATGCCTCGCAGGTACAGCCATGGTAGCAACTCTTCGACGCTTTTTGCACGTTTCAGATAAGGCGGCAACAACGCGCTGTTGAAGCATATTCCATTGCCGCTGCACTCCCTGACCTTGGGCACTTTAATTTCAACATCCCCAATACCCGTCTGTATGGTTCGCGGTGGCAAATAGCCGTTACGAACGACAGCATGACGCCCGTCGTCAAGGCGGCGTTCAGCATGTTGTTGCAGCATGGCTTCGAGCTCAACCTCAACGGCGGCAGCTATCAGCTGCCTGGCACCATTACGAATGAGTTCATGCAAGGGATCACCGGCAATATCTAATTCTGTGGAGACCTGTAGGGTAGACTTTTTCATGGGGTATCATCTCTCTGTTGTTGAAATCATCCACGAAATCAATCAGCAGGATACGCCACCCTCCCCGAAACCCCGTACACCAGAAATGAGCATAACTCGGGAAGAACAAATGTTATCGGCGCTTTATTAGGCACAACGCTGTTTGCTATCGGATTATTTGATATCAATATTAACAGCGATGTTTTCTATTCCTGGGTCACACAAGTCCTTATCCCAGTACTCCCTAAAAACAGGGTAATCGTGATGGACAATGCAACTTTTCACAAAAAACATAACATTCAACAAGTCATCATCGATGCAGGGTATATGGTGGAGTATTTGCCTACATATTCGCCAGATCTTAACCCCATTGAGCATAAATGGGCACAAGCAAAAAGCAAAAAAAGAGAGAGTGGTTGCGATACAGAGATTTTCTTCTCAGTCCATATGGTGTAATCAAAATTAAGTCGTTTAGCTATATTGAAGTGGAATTGAAAATTGATCTGCCGGGGTTGGCGCGTGAAACCGCGCAAACACTGGTGGAAAAGGCTCATATCGTGTGCCCGTATTCTAACGCCACACGCGGCAATATCGACGTAGCCCTGACGCTACTGTAAGCCACATAGCAGAGCAAAAGAACATAAAAACTTTAAATATCAATATATTGACTGAATTTATCGCTCAAAAAACAGGCAACAAAACACAACAAAGCACGACAATACACGACTTTTTTATCAATAACTTACCGTCCATTTCGACCTGCCGACTCCCTTACTTAGGCGTGACAAATCACATTCACACCGCATTTTTACGCCACAGCACGTCACAAATCGGCACAGCGCGACACGCACGCGGCACGCCTGTTTCTAAAGAATGGCCCACCGCCCCGCAGTAACCCGAGTAAACCTGACTATCTGAGTTGAGTTCACAATGTCGTAACCAGCCCCAGCAACCAGAGTGCCAATGCTCATTCCCGGTGGAGGTGCAACGGATATCGTTGATCCACCTACTACGTTGGCTACTTCAATATCTGTACCAATGGGGACGACAGGCAGAGTATAAATGATAGTTGTAACGGAGCCTCCAGTATTGGCGTTACGCCTTAAGGCAGCAGATGGAGTTAAGGTCGTTGTCGTCGTGTATGCCTGGTCTGGTTTGTTTCTTGCTGTCATGCTCACGTGAGACAATATACCGCGAACGTGCTCCGGAAGAGTTATGATCTCTATCGACGACTGAGTGTTCCTAATATCTAAAAATGACACCACATTACAAAATCGACCATATCGACACTTGAAGTACGAAGTATGAGCATACGTGGTTCGATCATTAATCGTTATATCGCTAATGTTAACATTCCCTATTACGCTATTATCAACCCATGTACCCTGGTTTCTGGTAACGCAAATCACATTTCCGCTATCTGAGCCAAGCGTTCCATTTGGTGATTTGGTAATAACAATTACAGGGCTGACAATATCAAGAGCTATTCCGCCTAAGCTTTGCCAGGATTCGACAATAATAGCATTGTCTGTGTGATTTGTCAGGATTGGGTCGTTGATAACTACTCGCCCATATGGAGAGTAACCGCTGGTTAAGTTCCATGTATTTCTTGCAGCTTGAATATTTTTCTTATACTCAGTGAAATCAGGGTTGTTAACTACGATGCTAAAACGTCCGTGATTAACAGCGTTTCGTTCTATCCGCTCAAGGTAAACATTCAAACCACAAGCAGTAACTCTGCCCCCAAAACCAACCGGGTTGTTTATCGTCAGGGACATCTCGCAGAATTCGTTAGGTTCTATGCCAATAGCCGATAAGTTTATGGCTTCTCCCTTTGGGTTTGTCTCAGCGTGGTATGGGCTGTTGATCACCACGTCAATCGCAGTGCCAGCCACTGAAATTCCATTCCTACCGCATCTCAATGCCTTTGGGTCGTCGATAGTGACACTACTTATTCTATTGATATAAATACCATCACCGTCAAAATCATAAGCTATATGTTTCCCAATGTAGCCATTTGATGAGCCGTCTTTAATTTTTATACAATGGCTAAACTCCTGATATGCCCCGTGATTCTGTGACCGCATGACAACATTTGGGTCGAATGTTAACTTAAATCCATTTACGTTAACCATTTCAAACAAACAATCCTGAATCCCTTGCGGGGTCGTGGATGGGTTTGATTTTAATGTCAGATCTTTTGTTACGTGAATAACTAAATTTGATATGAACTTTATCGGATTATATACACCAGCGACATCAATATACAACGGTATTGCTCTTGATACCGCAGTAGACATTAAATCTTCTAGTTTTGATTTATCCGAATTGCTTCCGTCGCCTGCAATTCCGTTTTCCGATGCATATATTACAAGGCCTTTTCTTCCTGAAATTCCTTTAATCGCATTACCGACAGTTCCAACTAAATATGTATTATCCGGTGAAAAACCAACAAGGTCAGCACCTCCCGGAGATGCAATTTCTACCCGTAACTGATCCGGGTCATACTTCAGCACATTCGGGAAATAGAATTGCTGCACGTTGTAGGCGTCGTCAATCGCCATGGCGTGGCCTTCTTCTGTCACGAATTTGGCAATCTGCCCGTTGTAGACAGGGTAGCCACCTGTCCCGATGATGAGCGGCTGGGCTACGGGTGTGTATTTGCCGTCTTCATTTTCCAGATAAACGGGTATCTGATTCTCGGCTATTGTGGGGTCGGTATCGATTTTTCCGATATAAATTTTGCCATTGCTACAGGATTTTAACGCCCGGCGTAGGGTGAACAGTTGCGACGGCATGGATACAACAACGTTTGGCGTAATATCGGCCATAAATATTTCTCCGGGCGTGAGTAGTCCCCACAGCGCTGGTCTGCGGTAATTGGTTTATTTAATAAAGCAATGGAAGCACTGTGCCTTTATTGTGGGGGGAAAAAATCCCGCCTATTATCCCCTGATGTGCATATGGGGGATGGTATGGCGCGGGATGACGATAAATTCACTGTCCACATGCCGCAAGGGATGCGTGATAAGTTGGCGCTCAGAGCAAAAGCAAATAACCGTTCGGTGAACGCTGAGTACGTGCAAATTCTACAAGACGCCCTAAATGAGCCGCTAAAAATAACCGGATTCTCTAACGAAGCAGAGCGATTGGCTGATCGGCACGCCGAGCAGTTCAAGGATGTTGTGTTTAAGACGCTTAACACTATGTATGGTAAGGATAAAGCATGAACCACTGGAACGGCGGTAAGGTTTTGTCAAACGAAGAACTACAGCGCGAAATCAAGAAGCTGAAAAAGCTGGTATTCCTCATGTACTCCAAGCTGCCCCAGAGTGAGCGACAGGCTGTTTTTGATGAGCTAAACCGCACCGGCGATAGAGACGATCTGGATACCAGTTCCAACATCAATAAGTACCGGATTTAATCGCTTCCAGCGTAGAATTATAACTATCACGCTTTGCTTTAGCTGTGGCCTCTGACTCTTCCACCTGACGTTTCAGGCTTTCGAGATGAACGTCTCCGAGGTGGCATTTCATCACCTTAACGGTGAGTTCAAGTTCTGATAAGCGTTCTTCTATGGTCATGGGGTTTCCTTAATGGGAGGTTGGGATGAAGTACGTTATTGTGGCGCTGATGGCGCTGGCTAGTTTTTCATCATCATCCGCTACTGGGCTTTGTTGAATAAATAGATTTTATGCTGGTAGTCCAGCGAAACGACGGATCCTCGCAACGTAAAATCATGCAGTTAGGCCCCATGAGAAAAGTGTACACCTGAGATGACAAGCATTTTCAACCAAAACTGGCATGGAAAAACCGCATGATTACCTATTATTCAACAAAGCCCCTCTACTGGAAAATCAGTTAGCGGAGAAGGTATCGAATTGGGTGATGGAGCTGAGCTGGTGACAAACCTCATGCTTTCGTCTAAATATGCTGGTATGTGTGGCGTGTTCCGCCAAATGGTAAAAAAATAGCCATCCATGGCGGAGGTGTCTGTGTACAGATTAATCGTTATTACTGCCAGTTTTTCAATTAGTTATTATTTATTCCCATCACTTAAAGCCATAGCACAAATCATCACGCTCACGATGATTACCGCTGTGTCTTTCGTTGTTGCGGCTTATTATCTGTTTAAGATTCTGGGTGATATGATTAAGTTATCCAAAAATGATAACTGTAAGATTTATCAGGAAAAGGATGGAAATATTACTAGAGTTGATTAATCCTCGCGGGATAACCACGTTATCAAACCAACGCGACCAAGGGTTTTAGCCTCGTCGCTTGATAATGTGCTTGCCCATCGCTCATATGCTTTAGATCGCGTCACCTTACTTTCAATTACGCGCCTAACTTCTGCTCTATCTATACGTGCGCTTTGTGAGCGAAAGATCATTGACTTGAACTCTGGCGACGAAAGCAGCGCATCTGCGGCTTTTATCCTGCTCGTTTTTCCAGCGGAAAGGGCGCTGGATATTACTCCTACCGCACCTACTCCGTGCAATCCCGATAACGTAGTAACTCCCTCTGCTGCGGCAGCCTTTGATGCAATTCCATATATCTTTGACAGTCCGCTTTTTTCTTTCAGAAAGTTATTTACCTGCTGATCGACAAGGCTGCTCGCGTATTGCTTGCCCGTGTTTAGTCGGTTCATGGCTTTTGCCGCCTGATAAATCGTATCCAGTCTATTCGCTGCGTCATTGCCAATCGCATCTCTAAGCGCGGACATATTCGACTTATTCCTGGCCATACCGTTGTACCATTTAACAAACCCATCAACGCCAAGTTGCTGGCCGGGGGATTTAGCGTTCGCGGTGAATGCCTTGTTCATGGACGTTAACGCAACCTCCTTCCTCATATCCTGAGGTATGGCGCTCATAAGCTGGCGAAAGTCCGATCCATTACCCTGTGACATTCTCACCATCGCTGACTCTACTTTTGGTACGGCGGACTGCTGTAATTTCTTCCCCAACACAAATTCTGCATTATCTTCAATTCCCTTTCTTGTTTTCACCAGTTCTTTGCCAAGGTTCCACAATTCACCAGCGCCATATTTTTCAGCAACAACCTGCTGATCATCCGTAATGGCAGCGTAAAGCTGTTTAAGGGTGCCAACCTCTTCATCCTTGAAATACCCTACCTTATTACCGATAGCCTGCCCAACCTGCTTTCTGACGTTATCCAATCGGCCATATGTTGGCAGAGTATTTGGGTCAAGCCGTGAAAGCGTCCTCTTTAATATCGGGGTAAGCTCATCTATACCGCCTAAATCGTCCGCGTGATCCTCCAAGAATCTCACGGTGTTGTTCGGCTCAACGCGATCACGGATTGGGACCTTTTGAGCAACCTTATTGTAAATTTCGTCAGACTGATTTTGCAGGTTTGATATGATGCTATCAAACTTTGATGCCAGCCTGTCGGAAACTGCCTGCTTATCCAGATCACCGCCAAACGAGGTGATCAACTCATCGGCGCGTTTCCCAAGCTCAGAGATGAATCGCTTATGCCCTTCATTGATTTCAGTGCCTGGAAGCGTGGCAACTGCATTGTCTAGCGCCCTGACTGTGGGGTTTTTTGATACCATGCCGGGAGTGGTGTAATTCTCCATCCCCAGTTCACGTATGGCATTAATGGCATTCTGGTCAGGGCTAACCTCTTGAGCAAAACCCTGCATTGCCCTCTGGTTTCCAATAATTCTATTACTCATTGCGCTGGATGCTTTATCAAGCGTAGCGCTAGTAGAATCTCCACCTATGCCTGTGGCGGCGCGATACAGATCGCCAGCACCCTCTTTTATTTTCCCCGCGACCTTACCAACGGCAGGTCCAACAAGATCAGCTACAGGGCCAGCAACGGCACCCACTGCGGCACCAGTGGCAACATCATTGCCTGTCCCTTTCGCCACAATGCCACCCTCTGCCGCACCTAATCCAGCAGCAGCCGCTAGCCTTGCAGCACGAGCAGGCGCTTGAGCTATCAGACCGCCACCGCCAAGAAATGGCGCAGCCTGTCCGACAAACTCACCAACATCCTGTGAAGTAGATGGCTTGGCAGCCAGCTTCTGCTGAACCGACTTGATCGCCGCTTGTTCTTCTGGTGTCATGTCGTCAAACAAACCAACACCCTTGCCAACATCCATCAACCCGTTGATCACCCCAAACATAAAGCGGTCGAAGCCATTGGCGTTGTTAACCACATTTTCCTGTCTGGCGCTTTCCTCTGCCGATACCCCTGGTGATGATGGCTGAGGTGAGTGAGCTCGCTGCCCTTGAGACTGGATCATCTGAGCAATCCTGGTCGCACCTTCCGTATCCCCTGCCGCGTCAGCGTTGCGTAACGCGGTCATAAGCTGTTCGCGGTCGTATGCCACTATCTGCCCCCGAGATATTTATTTACCAGATCATCATCTGACATCTGTGATTGCTGCTGATTGGGCTGCTGCACAGGGATATCCTTCCCATATTTTTGTTGCAGTCGCTTCTGAGCCATCTGCGTTGTGTCAATGATGGCCTTTATCGATGCGCGTGCCGATTTTTCAGACTGGCTTGCCGAAAGGTTTCCGATCGCGTCCATCACCTTTTGACCCTCAGCATTACTCAAGGCTCCAAGTCCACGCATTTGCTGAATTCCTGACATGAACCCCTGAGATTTGAGAGTGTCTACCAGAGCGCTAGTGTCTGCCGCGTCGGTACCGGGGATCCATCTGTTAGTGCCAGGTATTAGGTTGACGCCGAAATATCCTGTGAATCCGGGGCTGTCAAGAACCTTATTTGCCGTGTCAATGGTGCGAGTCATCGTATCCATGCTGGTATTGTATGCGTCGACCTTATCCGTCCTGGCCTGCCCAAGATCCCGTTGCGTTGCTGCTCGTTTATCTTGCAAAATTCCCAATTGCACCTGATTGGTTTCGTTTTGTATTTTCCTGTCCAGCGCTTTATCTTGTAGCTCCAACTTGCGCACTTTGACGTTTTGCTGAGCAATATCAACATTGGCCCAGCCTTGAGCCTCACCAACGCGATTGCTTCTCGCCGTTTCCGCCGCTTTATCCTGATCAACCGCCAGCTTGCCGCGGTCAATCTCTCGTCCTTGCAGTTTATCCAGGATGTCGAAATATTTATCACCGCTCCCGGCCATACCAAGAGTGTCAAACAGTTGCGCGGCACCCTGTGGGTCTTGTATCCCCATTTGCGCCAGAATGCCCGGATTAGCGCCAACACGAGACAACTCACCTGAGTTTTTTTGCAGATACTGAGCATATGCATCCGGACCCTGAGACAGTGCTAGCCGCAACTTTGCGGCCTGATTGGTCATATCGGAACGCTGACCAGCATCAAGGCCGGAAACAGCCTGCTGAGCCTGACCTATGAATGCCGGGTTCTGCACAGCGAAATCGCGCAATGCTGACGTGTCACCAGATTTCCATGCGTTGGCATGGGCCTGATTGAATGCGGCTTGCGTTTTCTGTAGCTGGTCTTGCTTGTAAGCATCAGACAGCCCTTGCAGCCCCTGTAATGCCTGCAAGCCGATATTGTTACCGCCAGCGCGGGCAAAGTCGTTGTTCTGTCGAATCAGTCCTGGCGTTGCGTTAACATCACTGGCTTGTGGTGCATTGGTGTTTACCTGACCAACGCCACCAAAAAAGCCGCCAGAGTTAATATTCTGCTGCCAAGTAGCCATGTTCACACCTTAAAATAGCGAGCCTAGAATTCCGATACCTGCACCGATACCAGCCCCCCACGGCGTAGACATGCCCAGAGCACTAGCAATGCCGCCGCCAGCAAGAGCACCACCAAATCCACCAGAAATGCTCTGCTGTAGCGCCGATGGCCTATTAGCGTTGGCCGCGGCGAGCGCCGCGTTCTGCTGCAATAACTGCCCAGTGTTGTTGGTGTAGGTTTGACCTGCGTTGGCTTGCCCTTGCAATGCTCCCAATCCGATGTTTGCCAAATTGTTCGCATTATTCATCTGGCCGGATAGCCAGTTCTGTCCTAGCGTGGGAGCGATGGACGACAACTGGTTTCCCGTTGCAGTAGAGCCTAGTCCGCCTGTAGCTTGTGCCGAGCGTAAAATCTGGTTACGCGCCTGGTCTGCCAAGCCCTGATATTGTGCGGAGTTGTAATACTCATTCAGCGCTTTGTTCTGACCGTCAAGGGATGAGTAATCCTGCAACTGAGTGACGTACTGCTGTGCTAATGGCGTAAAAGGCGAAAGATTATTCATCACCGTCTGCCATTGCTCTCTTTGTAATTCTGTGGCTCTGTTCGTGGCGTCAGCTTGTGCCGCCGCACCATTATTTTTACTTCCGCCTTTACCGCCGCCCATAGCCTAGCTCCTCGCGTGTTGCTGAATAGATCGTTACGTCAGTTGTGCCGTCAAGGAATTTGGGGATTACTCCCCGGCGCTTTAACCCGATTGACGCACAGTAAAACTTGCCTTTTCTGAACTTGTCAGAGGCCATAGACAGGACGCACTCAGCATCGTAGTAGGTGAAAAAGTATTGCCAGAAGGCCAGTCCGATATCTTTACTGAACCCGCGCATATGCTCTAAAAACATGGCGTGACACTCGTACGATTCAGGCTGAACCTCGATAGCCCGAACGATCCCGGCGAAGTTGTGATACACGCCGACTTCGAAATAAAGCTCGTTAGGGTTGTATGAAAAATGGTTTCCGTTGGCTGTTCCGGCCTGAATATCAGGCTCATTAGCCACCGTCTCGATAACATCAATGTTACGGGTGGGAGTGAAGCTAATCATGGGGAAACCTCAGTTAATCAGGCCGTGCGCGCGTAAAGCATCTTCAAGCGCCTTTGTGCGCTGACGAGCTTCAACGAGGCCAGCAGCCAGCGCCTGAATATCTGCCTGCGAACAGGTTGCACCTGCTGCATATGACTGGTCAGCGTTGAATGCGCCGAGAAATGCTGTGCCGGCTGCTGCCGTCCATCCGGTTTGCTGCGGGCCTAATACTTTGGTGCCGTTGACAGAGTAGGATGCAGCCACGTTTAGCGGGCTGGCGAGAGATTGGGGCGCGGTGGCAGACCTGGATGCATAATCAGTCTGGATAGCTGCTACGCTGGTTTGCAGAGTTGTGATGTTGCCCTCTGCTGCCGTCATTCTCGTCTGAAGGGGGGTTATAGCCCCCTCGGCGCTAGTTACTCTGACATCCAGAGCGGCGATCGAATTGGTGTTGGCTGTTATTCGAATCTCATGTCCATCAACATCAATGCGCAATTGCGCAATCCGGCCCTCGTGGTCGGCAAGTGTCACGTTCTGAGCATCATTCACAACCTGAGCGTTATATGCGCCATCGGCGGCCTGATTTGCCTTACCTGCAACCTGAGTGAAGTCCATCGCCTGGCTAAGCACGTATTGCTGATATGCCGGGGAGAACCCGACCGGAAGAGATACAGCCTTGATACTGACAGCACGAACTTTCACAGGCGTGTTTAGTGAGTCATCAGCCATCACTCAACCCTCACTTGTAGCCCTGATAGGGTTACCGGGCTTTTAGTAATAATTCTGAACTTGAAGCCGATGTTTTTGCGCACACGCCCAATCCGACGCCATAGCGCCCTCTGGTCATAGCGGAACGGTGCATTCCACGGCACCATTTGTTCCCTGCCGTAGTTGATGCCATCAGTGGTGGTAGAGATAAACAGCCGTTCAGCGAATTGAGCAACGCCCGTCGATACTTCAAGCTCGAGGTCGAACAGTCTCGCGTTGTCCGCCTTGATGAGCGGGGAATAGAGCAAGTGCTCCTGTTGTTTGTCATATTGGGCAGACGATGCAAAATTAAGCTGTCCGGTCACAGATTCCAGCTTGTCACCGCATGTGATAGCGCCGCCTTCGTAGAAGAAATCAATCCCACGGTACACGTCATCAAACAGGCCCGTTTTCAGGATGGCCCACTGTGGACCGCTCTCGCTCACCGACGAATCAAACACCAGCACATGACGTGGCAGGTGGATAATCAGCAGTTCGTGAGAGTCGAAACGCAATGACTCCATGACGCCAGTTGATAGCTCAGCGTTAGTGTATTCGCGTAGCGTTTTCTCAGTCGTTGCTGATGCGATGGGTTTGGCCTGACCAGAGTCAATCAGGTAGACAGACGGTGCGCCTGTTGCCGGGTTGCTGATAATGGCGAATGCGTCCATAAACGGGCACTTGCAAAACGTCCCAGCTATCCCTTTTGTGACCATGTACGCCGGGTTAGCGATGTATACCGCCTGACCCGCACCAGAGTTACCCGTCAGAGAAAAATACTCAGTCGTGGTTGTGCCGAAGCACACAACCATATCACGCCATGAACCAACACCAATAATGCCGTCTGGTTGTGACTCCGCACGGTATTCAGCACGGTATTTATCGGGAAAAGCCTCATCATCCAAATCAGAGATGAAAAACGAATCAGTCCCATCTTTCGACCACACGTAGTTACCGCGTGACCAGCAGATATCACGCGATGAGCCCAGCTGATACTGCGTGGTGCCACTCGATACAGGCCAGTTAGCAACAGTTTTCACCGTGCCATCGTAGCCATATTGCACAACCTGACCGCCGACGATCACCGCCTGAGAGTTGCGGCTATGCGCCATCGGCACACGACCAGAGCCAGACAACGAACCAACCACCGACGCGCCACGATACAGACTACCTCCACAAACGCGATATACGGCATTCTGAGCAGTGTTGAACATTGCGCCACGCGATATACCTGCAACATCCGATCGCTTGTCTATGCCGGGGAATGAGCGCAAATATCCGCTGCTGTTCAGCACTTGCCTGGGTGTCGCCAACATATTGACCGGAAGCAGATCAACATAGTCAGCGTCCCGGAAGTTTTTTCCAACGCCCTTAATCAGGGGAAGTTGTTGTATCGGCATCTGGCTTCTCTCCGGGGAAGTAATGCCAGCCGTTCAGCGTGGCAGGACTGTTGCCGCTGCCAATCGGCATCCGGCTGGGGTAAGGCGCTCGCCTGGAGCGCTCAATCGCGGTCTGCTTATAGAGCAATTCTTTGCCGTATTTCGCGGTGGCGATGATTTTCGCGGTAGCTTCGAGTGAGTAGTCAGGAGCAATTCGGCAAGCCAGGTTGTGGTATACGGCACTGACAGCGCCAGAGCGTAATCCGTGGTCGTCACCTTCCGCTGGCAGGTTATTCATGTCGGCAAACTCATAGCCGGTGATAATTCCCTTACCGTCCTGATACCACTCAGCCATCATTGTTTCGAGGTCGTCTACCGCATCCTGCATTGACTGCGGTTCGACATCGATCAGGGTGGCATTGGAGGCAATAGCCAGCCTACGCAACGCAGCCCTAACCAAATCACCTTTAGTTGCTATCAGCATCACTCACCGCCTTGGGCTTTGTCCCCGGCTTCTTGCGTTGAACAGGCTCAGGAGAATCAAACAGCTTACCCGGATGGTCTAGCCAGCCATCAGCCAGATATTCTTCCAGGTCAGCCTCATCAATGACGATAACGTGAGCCGTAGTGTTCCAGACTTTCGTTTTTCCGCCCGGCTTATAAATCATCTGTGACATGCGCACCTCAAAATAAAGGGGACGAAGCCCCTGTTTGTTATGCCTGATTAGCCAACCCAACACCGATTGCCTCGGGGCGAACCGCACATGCCGAGTACCACAACGCGATGCGGCATTTACCGGACAGGGTGCTGATATCACCCTGATAGGCTACAACGCCGTTCAGCCCCACATTCGGGATTGAGAAGCTCTGGGTTTTCATGCCAGAGAACAATTCGTGATTGATGGGGATCGGCTGTGATACAAGGCGGATAGAGTCATCAGCCCAGAACACGTTGGATTGCGCAGTGGTGGTGTTCAGAATGTTCACCGCCATAGTGTCGGCCAATGAGGTGTTTACGTTGGCGTATGCGCGTTCTTCCGGCAGCAATGCTGTGTCATCCAGAGCAATAGGCTTTGGTGTGATGGTGACTTGAGCGCCGTTAACAGCTACAACAGAAAAGGTTGCATCCTGTGTCAGCAGGTTTTTAGCCATCTGAGAAAGGTACTTGACGCCAGCAAACGAAATTTTGTCGCCGCGTTTCAGTCCCGTTCCAGAACTTAACGCCACTGTTGCCGTGCGGTTGTCCACGTTTTCACGGTTACCGTCAGCGTCAGCAACCCATGCTTGCGGCTTGAATTTCTGTGCGCCGGATACCGTGATACCCGTTGCCGTAGAGGCTAACAGCGTTGGCATTTTGGGTGAACGAAGCACCTCATTAAACCCGGCGACCTGTTTCTGAATCGTGCCAGATTTATATGCCTCCTCTGGAATGCGGCCGTAGAAGTCTTTACCCACCAATTCCTGACCCGCACCGCGATAATCGGTAGGGTTGAAGAAGAATGACAGGCCAGCACTGCGATTCAATTCGCGAGAGAAGACAAGCGCCTCTGCCTCGGAAATGAAATCCCATCCTGTTTTAGCGGAACCAATCGGAGACGTGCTAGCAACTAACAGAGAGCCCATTTCAACCGCCTGTTTTGCGATAGCGTTCTCAACGTTATTAGCCAGTTTCTGACCAGATGCAGCAGCACGGCGGCGTATTGACCGTTCATCACGCAAATCATCAGCACGCAGAGTAAAAAAGTCGTTATCCGGCACGCCCATGTTGCACTTGACTAACAACTCCAACATACCTGTAGCCTGACCAGTCAAATCCCACCCCTGTTGAGTCGGCGCTTCCTGTTCCAGAGGCATCCATACGGTGTTTTGCGAACGTTGCATATCGCCAGCGGGTGGAGTGTATTTACCGACGCGCTGAGCCATCGGTGTGATATTTTCCACGGTTTCGATGATTTCATCGACCATGTAGGTAATTACCTGACCTTCGTTCAAAGCCATTATCGTGATCCTTTATTAAGTTTTGCCTTGAGTGCGCGATAGGCTTCCGTGTCACCTTTGCTTGCTGCCGCTTCCATCTGTCTGCGAATGGCGTCGGTGTTAGCCGCCATCACATCACCTGCAATGGATTGGTCAGCCGGGGGCGCGGAGGAAACCTGAGTCCCGCGAGGCTTGAGAGTTAATTGCTCAGATAGTCGAGTGAGTTCGATGAGTGCGCGTTGACCGTCAAGCGCCAGGATTCGGCGTAATTTCTCTGGGTTTGCGCCCAGGTGATACATGATGGCCGCCGACTTTTCAGGAAAGAGATCCATAATGGTAGTGTCCACGCCTGCCGGGACTAACTGCCGGAACGCATCTTCTTTCTCCTGATAGTCGGGAAGATTGAGTTTCTCTGCCGAATCGTAGTGCTTACGCGCCGCTTCAACGTATTGCGCTGATTGCTGGGTGAATGCTTGAGTTTTTCGCCCTTGCTCCGCTACTGCGTTGCTACGAGCGTCCATCGCCTTGATTTGCCAGTCAGACTGAGCGGCCTGGAATGCCGCCAGCGCTCGACCCTGATCAAAGCCGTACTTCTCCATTGCAGCATCAGACAGATAATCATTAATGTCTGGCTGAGGCGGTAACTCAGGATTAACCCGCAAATTCTCCGGCACCTCGCCACGTTGAACCGCCTGCATCTGCTGTTCAATCTCACGCTGCCGCTTACGCTCAAGGCGTTTAGCTGCAAACCTGGCATTGGTTTCCGGGTCTTGTTTCGGTTTTGTCTCATCGTCTTTCAGGACAATCTCAAAGCCTGCATCCTGCGACTGTGCGTCGTTGGCATTTGGCGCTGTATCGACTGCGGTTGCCGCCGCATTATCGACGTGCAGGGGTTGGCCTTCAGTTTCCTGAATTTCGGTGGTATCGGTCATGATTAACTCTCTCTTATTGAGGTGATTTCTCGGCTACGCTGCCGGAAGGTGTATTTTGTCTCTGCGATTGCAGGTGATTGGCCACGTCCAGCCTCTGCTTGTGCTGCTGGTCTGTGCCTTTAAGAAGCAATTCAGCGTTGGCGCGAGCGTCATCGCTGTTCTGTTGTTGGAATTTACCCATGAGAGACAGGAACTCACGGAATGCGGCTTGCTTATCCAGGTCCATGTTGTTGAAGATTTCAGCAACCCTGGCGGCGTTAAGCTGGTTCTGGCCTTCGACCTTCGCTGCATCAACCTGGATTTGCATCTGTTGGTTCTGCGCTTTGAGCAATTCAGCCTGACCTTGCAGGTATACGCCCTGAGCCTGCATTTGTTCAGCTGATGGCTCTTGCGGTTGTTGTTGCGCTTCCTTGACCATCTGTTGCTCTTCTGGTGTCTCTGGCTGTTTCAGGCCCATCATTACCAACTGTTTGTTTGCATACTCGCGCATTATCTCGACGCCTTTCCCGTCAAGTAGCGTGAAATATTGCAGCAGCAACATCTGGAACTCTGGTGTGCCTTGCGGCACAGAAGAAAGTAACGCCTGAATCTCCTTCCGGTTCTGCTCCTTCATTGACTGGAAGGAGGGGCCAACATCCGTGTACGTCTCGTAACGTCCGCGAACATCATTGAGTGTGATGACCTGACCAGATTGATAGTCAACAACCTGAGACATCAGTTGAACGTCTTTCTCGCTGCCATCCTCCAGCGTCATTGATACTGATCGCGGTACGTCATAGATATCGTTGACGATGGATGAATATATCTCCCCGTCTCGCCGCATCGCTGTAGCCAAATTGTCGAGAAAAACATACGTTTCAAGATCGGCGCGCTGGTTTAGCTGATTGACCGTATCGAATGCCACTTGTCCATTAGCCGCTTGCTCATCCACACCGAGGCTAGCGACCTCTTTCACTGAATTAGTCGCAGCTTCCAGCATGTAGGCGTTGGCCTGCGGAACCTCTGGGTTTTCCATGTATGCGATGGGCTGTACGGGTAACTCACCGTTACTCTCGTCAGTGCGGTTCATCAGATAGTACGGGTAGTCATCATTACCGCCGTACATGTATTCGTAGCCTGCGATTTGCTCCGGCCAGAATATCGGTTTCTTTTTCGGTGTCCGGGCTACGATATCGGCGTTAAACGACATAATCATGTTGCGCAGGCGCTGACCATCCTTTGTCAGTCTGACAACTCCCTCGTAAACTTCTTTATCGCCGACGAATCCCCACTCACCGAATACCGGAACAATCGGGATATGTTCACCCGCTTTTAGTTCCCGGTCTTTCAGTATTTCCGTAAGCGTCAGAAGGGTTTTGTACACACGGCGACGCTTGACGTTACGCTCACCGATTTTAACCATGCCGCGCTCGGACAGTTCGTCGATAACATCCTTGATATCGCGCTTGAAATAGCTTACTGGTTCGCCTGTCAGTGGGTCTTGATAGATGAATACTGTTTCCTTCTTTTCCTCTACCTCGTAGTGTTCACCGACATAGAAGACCGATTTAGTTATCCATGGAAACAGGTAATGGCTATCCGGCGACTGGAATGTCGGCATGTTCTCAGCATCCAGCCCGTGCTCTTCTGCAAACGCTTTCCACCCATCCTGACTCATCGCACAAATTACCGTGCAATGTTTGGCGTCAGATTTGTCCATTTGTTTGCTGTTGCAGTCCCAAACCACATGAGAGCACGCCTCATGAATGGGAACGCGGCGGATAATCTGATTATTGCTCGTCGGGTCCTGGTCTTCGTGCTCTGTGACGATACGCCACGCCCCTACGCCCGCCTCAATTTGCTCACGCACGGCAATGTTGACGCTGATTTTCGCGGTGTTATGCCGCATATCGGTGCGATACATCCCCATCAGAATGTCGGCGGCGTCAGAGCTAGCATTGTCTTTCGGCTTGAACAGCACATCAATTGGGTTCTGTCGCATTTCTGCAACGAGTTTACGCACAACGGGGCGAACAACATCAAATTGCCCGCGATATTGCAATGTCGTGTATTGACTTAGCCAGTCATCCCACTGCGACACTCGACTAAAGAACAGATCGTTTGTCGCCTCGTTTCTGGCCTCTTTGCTGTAACACCAGTCCCTGTCAAATTGACAGAGAATGTCATTCAGCCGGGTATTGTTATCGGCCATTACCTACTCCGTGGGATTGGTTTGATTGGTGCGGGGATTTTCTTCTCTTTCGGCTGCTTGATGTCGCGCATCAGCCTGGCAAAGCGACGCATCATGTAGCCGTAGCGAACGGCAGACAGAACGTCATCGTTAATCTTGACTATCTTTCCATTTTCATCGCGGTGATAGAGGCGGAACTCTTCAAAGAATGGCTCGCAGGTATTGAACACTTTGAACCTACCATCGAGCATCATGTCACGCAGTTCAGTGATTCCTGGCTCAACGGCGTTACCACCATCGGGCCACGTTGCATGCTCAGGCAGCATCATGAAACCGGCATCAGCATATTGAGCTTTAAGTTGCTCACCGCCGCCCTTCTCATGCTGATTGCCATCGTGAGGCCACGCCGTGGGAATTTTACTTGCCCATGATTTGACAGCGCCCCATGCCTGAACCGCTGTTTTCTCTTTGTCTTTCCACACGCGAGCGACATATATTGTGTCCGCGTCCTTGTCCCACCAGAGTTGAATCTGTGCTTGCGGGTGATCCCATCCGAAATCCATCGCGTCGATAACATAGAAATGATCAGGGCATCCAAACGGCTGGCACTTAATCGTCTCTTCCGGTATCTGGAAGATGCGACCGCTACCCATCGTCGGGATGCCACGCGCACGAGCTTCACGCTCATGCTCTGGATAGCCAGCAATGATTTGCTCTCGCAGCTCATCAGAATAATGTTCAGCGTCATAAATGGTCATGTTGACCACCTTCTGCGCCTTGCTGGGATTTTTGAGGAACTTGATTACAACGTCAGACATACCCATCAAGGGGGTGAATGTCAGGATTGAGAATTGCCCGTGCTTGTTAGTTCGCGTGAGACCTTCGCCATAAATGCCATACGGCGGCTCTTCGTCGAACCACACCCCATGGATGGTGTCACCTTGCCAACGGGTGCGACCTTGTGAGTACGGCTTGAAGTAGCAGATAGACATGCCATCTTCAACACCATCGGCAGTGTGGTGCCTGACAAGCAGGTGATCGACAAGGTTCGGGAAGAAGGGTGACTTCTTCCAACCAATGATGTCCTCTTTCGGGATTGATCCGTAGCCGGGTTCATCATTCTCTTCGATACGACCACACAGAATGCGCTGTGTGGTCTTCGTTACTGTCTCGTTAGTCTCACCACCGACCCAGAACATAACCGGCTCATAGAAGCGCTTACCTTTCCAGTCCTCGCCGTATTTACCGTCATCTGGATATCCTTTAGTGCCGGGATAGCGCCCGGTGAGATGAAAGGCCACCTCAGCACCACCGGTATAAGATTTACCCAACTGGTTGCCAGCCATAAAGCATCGCTCGGGGTAATCATGCCCTGCGTCGATAAATTCTCTTTGCCTGCTGTATGGAGTGAACCCGTAAAGCAGGTGGGTTTTGCGGTAGTTCTCTTCTTCTTCCAGTAATTCGAGCAATTCTATCTGCTCGTCTTCTGTTAGCTCATCGATATCAATCGTCGCTGCGTTTGCCACGTAAAAGCTCCTGAATTCGGGAAAGCCGCTTGCCGCGATCTCCCTTATCAGGTGTCACGTCTTCAACCTGCGACTGTTCTTTGAGGCCCAGGTCTCGGGCAATGATGTTTGCGTTGAGCAGGTCAGCAGCAGCGCCAGAGAATTTCTGGTCGTAGATGACTTTCTCCGCTCGCGTAGTGAGCACCATAAAATCTTCACGAGCGCGATATAGTTGCCACGTGCTTTCGGCAATATCCAGGAACAGGCATAGACCCGTTAATGTCATTGCTCGCATCTTTGCAATGGGTTCCTGCGTCACTTCCCCTTGATACGGGAAGGCCTTCATTTCCCACAATGGGTGCTCTTCTACCCACTCGAAGTATTCACAGCAGGCTGACCATAGCGCCTCGGGCGAATCGAACTTGGGGTTGCGCCCATGACTGCTACGAGCCTCCCAGAATCGGTTACCCTTTGGCGCTGCCATAATCATTTCCTCATCCAAATAGTGTCAGCGCTTCTTTTGCCTCGCGGATAGCTTTTTCAGTGCGAGCAAGCGGGGTTTGTTCGGCGGCTGCGAGTGTGTACTGGTCTTTGAACAGCTCGTAATTCAGCTTAACGCCAGCAACAAATTCAATGGCCTTTTCTGCCGCTGCTGTGTCAGATTGAACCAATCGCAGCAGTTCAAGATTCATTTGCTGAACGTCTGTTAATTCGGTGATTGCGGTCATTTAGAATAATCCTCTGAAAATGGTTATCTATCCCATGAGCCATACTGCGTTCATGCTGAAATATCGAACACTCAGCGTCAGTTCTTTAAGCTGGTTAATATTCATGAGTGCCAAATTTGGCTGAGATTCTTTGTCAACCAGATCAAGTAACCAGCGGCGTAATGCTTTGGCTATCTTGGTATCCGCCAGCATACCCAGCAGATGGCCTCCCCGCGGAGAAAACACACGCACACGATTGTATTGTATCTCTTTGTTTTTATTACGAGAGGTCACACTGACCACCCGGCTCATTTCGTCTGTAAATTCATTTTTATTGCGGTTATACAAGCGATTTACTGATTTCTCATCAGCGTATTCGAGCAATTCAGCCATATGTGCACTGGTAAACCAGATTTTCCCGTCACCGTTATCAAACGGCAAAATCGAATGTTTTTTAAACGTTAATGCTTTCATTGTGTATTCCTTTTGGAAATGACCCTCAGCGCCCAGAAATGACAGCCCATAGAAGCTCACCAGCTATACTGGCATTCCTCTGAGAATCATTTCCAAACAGGATCTATGGTGGGTTATCGCCGGGCTTGGCGGATTTGTGGACTTTCTTGCTGCTTGCTTTTCTACTGCGACTTGACGTTTTTACCTTCTGTGGTGCGAGCCTGTTCGCGTAGACATGGGCAGCCGAGAGCGGAACGAGGTGATCCACCGCCCTGCCTCAGACTCACACTACGGAAAGCTCTCTAGTGAAGTGTACGCGAATGCACGGTTTGATTTACTACAGGCGAAAAAAAGCCCCACGAGATACGAGGCTTATCGATTTTTGGTTTGAAGCCAGCCGTTTAATTTGCGCAGAGCCAGACAAAGCATCTTCTGTGGGCCACCTTGGGTAGGGATCATGATTTCCATGACCCCCTTGGCAAAGCGAGATTTCAACTTACCCGCCTGACCCTGGTATGCCAACCCCATACCCTCAATGATTGGGCGCATCGGGGTATAGGGTTCATCGTTACAGTTAACGACATACAGGGCATTTCCATGAAACGGAACGGTGATTGTTTGCATAGTGCTTATCCTTACTTAGGTAATGAACCTTTGGCGCATAGGAAATCAGCCCGTCGAAGGCAGCACTAGCCAGCTGCTTCCTCAAAGGCTCATTCCTAAACAAGATCCGACGTGTGATGGGTGCATGCACTGCACCGATGAAAAGGCCCGGATTAACCGGGCCTCAAGGTTTCTCTTTCGCTTTTTGTCATACTAAGCCGCCAGTCGGTGTTGTTCTTCAATCAGCGGTTGGCGATGGTTTTTGTTGAATATTCCCATCAGCGTGGCTTTGCGTTGCTCGAAGTCCCATTCCATGCCAATGAATACCGTATTAGCGCGTTGCAGTTCGGTAATGCAGTGGATCTGCTCTGGCGTCAGATAGTCACGGAGAGATTCTTTCTTACCTATTTCATGGTGGACTCGAAATTTTGCGGATGTCATACCCAGTGCAATGCGGTTAATCAGGTCAGCTTCGTTGCTGAAGTGATGAGGGGCAATGTTTTTCCCCTGTGCCTCACGCTCGTGCTTGATGGCATCGGTCAATGGGCGGTACTCAAGCCGGGCCATATCACGATACGAAATACGTATCTGCTCTTTGGCAACGGCTGCATCAAACGTGCGTATAACATGAAGGTGGAATTTGGGGCTAATCCACATAGCATAGGCGTAAACTAATTCTTTACACACGTAAGTCCCACCGTTTCGCCCCTCAATAGTGAAAAAGGCTAAACTACGGAGTTTTCCCGTAGTTTCATTTTCTATCTCTCTTATCAACCCCTTAGTATCTGGTCGGCGCATGAATTCATGTATTTCAAATGTTCTTTCTGAGCGCTTTTGCCCCTCTGATTTTTTAGCCGCTTTCTGTAAATCATTCAGACGAAAATAACCTGATTGATCAGTTTTGATCACAACGCCGCTTATGATTATCGATAATTTATTCATAGCGTTTACCTTTTCTATGAAATGAACCTTTGCCGAAATAGAACGTCAGCCCACCGAAGGCTCGCCAGCACAAACTGACGCCCTCAAAGGCTCATTCCATAGGTTCAGGTTCGGTGTTTTTAGATGCGCTTTCGGTGCGCGGGGATATTGCAAGACACAAAAAAAGCCCGGATTAACCGAGCCTCATTGTTTGGTTTCACAGCCTTGCCACTTCTTCACAGAGTTGCACAGCTACCTGGCAGGTAAATGCTTCCGGGATCCTTCGATTTCCCGAATGCTTCGCTTGTCGGCGTTACACTTCTCAATAACGGTCAGCAATTCTTCATTCAGCGCTACGCTCTGGCCGTATGTCATTTGATGAGCGATTTCAGGCGCTGGGCAGTCCTGTAGAAGTTCAGCGGGGATCGGTACGACGGGTGCCGTTACGTATTCTGTCCGCGTGCTCTCGCAGCTTGCTAACGACATCATCAGGAACAGGCCGAACAGCACACTCATCAGTCGATAACTTTTCACGGATGTCAACCCCGGTATTTTCCGACCGCTGCTGTATCTGCTGTTTTTCATCGTGATTGGCCTGTGTGATGGCGGTGAAGATGCGCATCGACTGGATCACATTTCCAGCGATGGTTTCGGCCTGCTTTTGTTGCCGCTCTGCTGCTTCGAGGTCTTTCGCTTTATCACTGTATGCGTCGTGGTAGTAGTAGACGCCAAATGACAGTGTAGCCAGCAGAGCAACGAGAGCGGCGTAGAAATATAGCCTCATGCGCCCAGCCCCCAGCACGATAATTCCGCCTCCTGGTCACGCCGCGCTATCTGCCCGTAACAGTTATTGGCGCGGATACGGCAATCTTTGCCTCCGTCCCAAATCCAGCGCTTAATCTCTTTGCAGGCACCAATGAGATCGCCGGCATTCAATTTGCGGTAGAACGTTGAGGTGAAGCAGTTACCGGGACCGATATTCCACGGACAAAATGAGGCAATGCCGACTTTCTGAGTCTCAGTGAGCGGCACTTTAACGTTGCGATCCACCCAATCGAGCGCCTTTTGCTGTTCTGCGGCATCAATCTTTGCGCACTGCCCGGCGGTCAGCTTCATGCCCTTCACTACCGGCTTGCCATCTACCCGTGTCACGCCACCGCAAATCGTCCAGATGCCGCCGCCGTCAGGATAAGCGTTTATACGCATCCCCTCTTTTTCAGTCTGGAATTGCGCCATCATCACGGGAGCAGTCGCGCCAGCAGCGATGAGCGCCAGCATTACCGCACTGAGTTTGCTTGCTTTTGACATCATGCACCGCCTTTTTCCCTCAGCTGATACTCCTTCCTGCGGTAGTACCAGTTGATTACAAAAGTGCCGATAGTGCAGACCATACCGACGATGATCGCCCAGTCACCGAGCGTTAACCCGGCCATTTTGTCTGCAAGCAACCATACGCTCTCTGTAGTTGATGCGGCGTAGGCTCTGGCAGACGCGCCAAGGCCCATTAAGCCCGTCCCGCTTCCGTATGAAAGCCTGCTGTAGAGAGTGCTCATTCGTGTCATAGCCTCACCCGCTAAGTGGGCGCTGTGTGATTTACAGGAAACAAAAAGGCCGAGCAATAGCTCAGCCTTAGGATATTTATTAAACAAGAATTATGATTAAGTCGTGTTACTGTGGAGTGCTGCACCAAACTGCCGAGTCATAACGAGAAGGACACCGCAATGAACAATAAACCAACAGCCCGCCAACTTGCGTTTGAATATCTTCGCAGACTGTCCGAGGAGCTAAGCCCTACCGATTACCTGAAGAGATTTGAACAGCTGGAATCAGAATTCAGCGCATTACTTCACTCATCAGGCTCCAATGATAAAACAACAGGGCTTTGCGATTTTCTGTCGCGCTTCTGTACAAAATGCAAAATCGATAGCCAGAGTAGAAACCGCTAGAAAGCGAAAACCCCGGCATTAACCGGGGCCTTATCGCACATCTAAGCCAAACTGATATGGAGGGAACAACAAGCGAGATGTGCGACCCGATGATTTTATTCAGCAATCAGTCGCTGTCAATAGCAAAAAGCCCCAGCTGTCAGGCTGGGGCCTGAATTCGATAAGTATCATGACGTAGTAGTCACTCTTACCATGATATTGCGTTTTTTACGATCGTAAAGACCTTATTGGCGATAAAGTAAATCTTTTACACCGGACTCACATAACTTATCCAGCGCGAGCATTCCGTCGCGTTCATTATCCTGAAATTCCAGCATTTGGCCTGTCATCTTTTCGACCATCGACTCCATGTTGCCACGCCGCCTGACTACCGAGCGGATAACCTCTTTCTCGAAGTCGTAGACTACCGAGTTAAATCTCGAAGTAACTTTCAACAGCCTGCGACATTCTTCACCGAGAGCTGGCAAATCATTTACTGAGAAGGGTTCCGGTGATGGTCTACCGGTTACAGAGCGCAAGCAGTGCCATACACCCGCGTTCCACGCTCTCTCGAACTTCATGCCATTGGTCATTAGCCAGACAAGGCGAGTAAGGTTGCTCATATCGTTAGGTGACAACGGTTCTACTGCTAGGTTTCTCTCGTAGCTACCAGTCTTACGGATCGTTGGCAGGACTTCGTTTGTTACCCACTTACGGAAACGCCACGGTAAGGTTCCCTGCCTTACCGCATCCCGGCAGCGAAGAATAAGGGTGTATAGACCAGATTCTGATATTACTGATATGTCCTGAATTCCTCCCGGGGTCTGCATTGAATGCAGATCCTTTTCATCATCGTCTAACTTGCGAATAGACGTGTTATCTAGTTCGACAGCCCTGCAAACATCAGATGCAACAAACCACAGATTTCCATCTTTCATAATGATTCTTATCTGATAATCTTCAAAAGTGAAATTAATATTTGCGTTTTTTGGCGTGCATTCAGTCACTGCCCTTGCTAAAATCGACATGTCTTTTATCCTTGTGTGGATTAGGGCAAATTAAGAGTCCTAGCTGTTAGCGCAGTTAGGACTTTACTATTTTTGTGGGCATGTTCCTTAAGAACTTGCACAATCTCTGAGTTCATAGATCTTCCATTTAAACAAGCTAATTTTCTGATCGTATCCCGTAAGATTTCTGGCATACGGACATTTACTTGCGGTGGCCTGACTTCATTTTGCATGGTTCACCCTTTAAGGCAATAGCCAATGGCTACCATTGTTAATTTAGTAGCCAATGGCTATAGTGTCAACAAAATATTGACAGGAATTTTTCCATGAAAAGAGAACCTACAATACACATCAGGCTTTCCTTGGAGTTGAAAGATCAGCTTCATTCTCTAGCAAAGGAGAACAAAAGATCGGTTAATGCCGAGGCTGTGGCAGCGATTGAAGCTGCTATTCACCGCGCCATAGAAAGAAAGGAACCTTGGAATTTAACAGAAAAAGAAGTCGATTTTTCACTAAAATATGAATTTAAGAGGCATGCCGAAAAACAAGAAAAAATGCACAAAGAAATGATGGAGAGGCTTACCGAGTTGGAGAAAAATTACAAATATCTGAAACCAGATGACCTTTAAGACCGCCAACGCAGCTATGTGTCTGTTGATATCCGGAGTTCCAATCCCGACAACCGATTTTGCGGCTGCACAGGGAATATAGCCCCGGATATCGAGTGTCGTCAAGCTACGAACTCCCGCCTGACGTATTTGTCCATTTCTAAATTGATATCTAACGCCATGAGATACCCGTCAATGACGCCCTCGGCGTTCTGTAGCTTCTTGCCTATGTACGTATCAGAGCAATGGTTCTCGTGAGCCAATTGCATAAATGTTTTGCCGAACACGTAATAATCAAACAACAGGTTATGGGTCACTGGATGTTTACTGCGTAACCCGGCCATAACGTTAGAAATAATGAGTCCATCATCATCACAGCACTGAATGCGACTAAGAACCCTTGACGGAATAAGCCCGGAAAAACCCACAGCAACAGGAGGCCAGCAAACATCTTCTCGGTTATCTGCCGCCCATGCGCCCCAGCGCTCCATAACCTGTTGTATATCTCTCATTTCACCGCGCCCCAGTTTTTGCCGTTCCGGATGCTGTAGATATGCTGCTTGCTGGTATCAAATTTCCTCGCCACCTCCGCCACTGGCATACCGGAGGCCAACAGTGTCCGGATAAGCGGAATATCTTCCGCCGTCAGTTGCACACGCTGTCTCATGCCGCTTCCCCCATCTGATAAGTAATGCCCTCCTGATACCAGGGTGGTAGCGTGAACTCGATTCGCCAGATATTTCCGCCGGCGCGTAATTCCCGCAGTCGCTTGAGCTCAGTTTTCATGTGCTGATAAATCTCATCCATCTGCCACGGCTTTAACCGCACCGGCACTGCCGCCAGATGCGCCACGCGGTCAATGAGCATCTCCCCATAAGTGATGTTGGTGTGCATCGTGAACTCATACGGGTCTTCACCCAATTTACGGTGGCAGCCCGCGCAGTGTGCGAAGGCGTTGAAGGGATGGTAGCGGGTCGCTTTGTGTCGGCGGGACTTGAAGTGGGAGCAATGGAGATTACCGTGGTCGTGGTGAAAATAGTTACCGCAATAGTCGCACTGCCAGTTAGTTCTCTCGCGCACAAGCTCAGAAAATACCGCGTCGTGCTTATCGCGTTTTAGTGCCATATCTACCCCCACATCCGGTTAATCAGCGCGTGCCTGCTTACCGTAGTCATCCCTTTAGGGGTTGTGCGCCACGGTCGCCAGATGAACAACACGCTGCCCTTGCGGTTACCCGCCTTGCCTTGTTTGCCCGTTTCAGCGCTGATAAACGACAATCGCCCTTCGGTGATGAAGCGCACCTCATCAACCGTTTTCTGTGCCTGTGCGAACCATCCCGTCGAGGTATCCGCAGGCAGCAGCATAACGACCGTTTTATTCTGCTTGCGGCTCTGCTCAGCAGCTTTATCAACCCAGGGGCGGATATTGCTGTACGGGGGATTGCAGAAGATGGCGCCGGTGCTACTCCAGTCACAGGCAAGGGCATCATCCTCTGGCGTCAGATACAGACGACACAGGGTATTGTCGTGGTCCGCGGCGGCATCGAGGTAGAAGCCAAACTCCGCATCCAGCGCCTGGAAGACCTCGTGCGGGGTTCGCCATGTGTCCTTGTGCTCTGGTCTGGTGTGTGATTTGAGTGCCATAGCTACCCCCACATCTTGTTGAGCATTGAGCGTGGTGTTAGTTTGAGGTACTGCTGTTCGGGAAGGGTGACAACGATATCCCAATATTTGGGGTCGCGGCTCAGTGACCTGGCAGCGCGATAGCCGTTGTCTTTGTAGTGCCTGACGAGTAGCTCCGCCTCTTCACCGGTTAAGCCGTCGTACCTGAAACTGGTTTTCTTCATCCGACTCTCCCAAAATAATCCCCGGAATAACGCACCTCCCGCCGCCTGACACCGTTGCCAACCGACCAGGCCTGGGCATACTCAATCAAACTGTTCATGCGCTTTACGCCCATCTGAGCCGTGCTCTCGCGGATGCTGCAAAACTCCCCCTCCAGCCCCGTCACCACCTCCCCCGGCCTGCCGGTAGCGATGGCATGTCCCGAGACAAACAGCGCCTTCCAGTCCAGCAGCGAGTGGGGTTTATCGGCCCACACCACCTGACGCGAAACATCGGTGCATAACGCATGGAACAGGTCGTTCTGCGGTAATGTCCGTTTAGCATCGTTGACGGTAATTTCGAGAGGGCGGTGTGGGTCGGTGGGCAGGGAATCAATAAAGGCTTTCAGGTTTTTTCGTATTCGTTCATCACGCAGCAGGAAGCGTGTTTTATCCATGTCACCCTCCGCTTCTGGCGCGAAGCCTTCTGTCATGCTCTATCAACTTTCCAATAAGTGATAGAATGAAGTTGATTTTTTGCTCGCCATGAGTTATCTCATAGCGTTGTAACAACGCCACCTCTGGCCTGTCCGCGTTACTCAATATCGTGGATATATCATTCAAATAGGGAGTTAACTTATTCATGGGTATGCTTTCCTTTAATACAACCTGTCCTCACTGCTTGAAAGAAAATGCAGTGTCATAGGGGGTTCGTGAACATAGGCGGGGTATACTTAAAGGGTCTACACCCGCAATGGCCTATGGTGCCGATCGATGGAAGTTGCCGCCTCATTGGTGTGGCTGTCGAAACCAAAATGCGGCTAATCTAGCCACGGCATAAGCAGATGGGTGTAGGTACATAGCACGCACCCGACACAGATAGGGGCGTTACTAGTTTGCCAGGAATGAAAACTTCAATATAATGGATTGATATATGAAAATCGGTTTTTATGCATTTTATAGTCAAAAAAACAAAAGTAAAGATAAGTCGGGGATAAAAATGCTTGATTTTCTCCTTCATCAGGCAACTCATAGTAATTCATTATCTCATGGTGCTGACTATCTTTATCTTCATAACATTGATAATAAAACATTTCTTTTTACAAAAACAAACGACAACAGTCTTATACAAAAAATAAACAGGTCAAGCGCTTCCATAGAGGATATTAAAAAAAGCCTCGCGGATGATGAATCTCTTGGCTTTCCCGCATTCGTTTTCGTAGACGAAGATGTTATCGGATTTGCAAGGACAGTTTATGGACCGACTACCACTGATTTAATAGATTTTTTACATGGTAAAAATATTGCTATCGAAGATGGATCCAAGGTGCAACTAGAACCACTGATGAAAAGCACAACAAAGAAAGATGTTATGACAATGAGCTTCATAGGCAGAACCACAGTCAAAATAGAGTCTAACACCACGATATTTGTCGATATAATGAGAGCGTTAGGGGCCAAGGACATTGAAGATGAGCTATTTGATTCCATTGAGGTGATAATCAAACCAAAGCACAGAAGGGATATCAAATCAGCGACAAGAGACATTGTAAACAATCCAAATCCTCCTTACTCTGAAATTAGCATGAGAGCTAGAGAAGAGGCTGGTGATATCCTTTCAGAGCATTATCTATCAGAAAAGGGTCATCTTTCAGCAATCATTGAAAAGGCCACAAATGCCGAAATTGCTGAGGAAATGAGTTATTGCTTCACAAGAATGAAATCCTCTATAGTAAGCTGCTTTAATCGCCAAATAGGCACACTATCACGCTAGTACAAATCCGCTGGAGGTGTTATGCGTAACAAAATAATGCCCGGGATTTGCATTGTAGCCATCCCTTACCTCTTTGTTTTTACTTCATATTTTATTTTTCGTCATTATCTGCCAGGCGTGTCTTTTTCTTCCCATAAAGATGGACTTGGTGCCGCATTGTCATCTTATGCAGGAACAATGATAGCAATCCTGATCGCAGGAATGACGTTTATGATAGGAAGCAGAACCAGAAAGTTAAGTAAGATTCGAGAATACGGATACATGACCTCTGTAGTCATCGTGTATGCACTAAGTTTTGTTGAGCTTGGTGTGCTTTTCTTTGCTGGCGTTCTTTTGATCTCAAGTATCGACGGCTACATGCTGCCAACGGTTGCCATCGGGATAGCTGCTGCCTCATTTGCTCATATATGCATGCTTGTAATTCAGCTTTATAACTTTACGCATGAATCCTGAACATACCCATCAATTTTGGCCCCCACCCGGCCCCGCGCCGGGTTTTTTGTGCCCTATTCCCAGCATTTCGAACTACCTCAAATTCCTGGGTAGTTGCCCAATCGATTTAGGTACCACCAATTTCATCGTAACTCACTGATTATAGCGTGCAGGATCTGCATGCCTCCCGATATGGGCACCACCTGCATATTTTCGTTACTCCTGCACCTTTTCATCACTCCTCCTGTTTGTTTGCCTAGACGTCAGCGCCTTTTGCGTACCTGCGTACGCTGGTTTCTGTCTGCTGCCTTGTCGTGCACTTCTCCCGCGCTTCGTCCTGGTCGCACTCAATGAAATGACCGTTAACGAATCGCTGATAGACGGTGCCGAGTGAGCCAAAGCGGTTTTTTGTGACGATGATTTCTGCGAATGGAGCGGCGGGTGAATTCTCGTTATACACCGCGTCGCGGTAGAGCATGATGATTGAGTCGGCATCCTGTTCAAGGCTGCCAGAGTCACGCAAATCGGCGTTGGTCGGGCGCTTGTTAGGTCGCTTCTCAATGTCTCGTGATAGCTGACCAAGCGCGATCACTGGCGTTCGCAGCGTCTTGGCCATTGCCTTTAGGCTCCATGAGATATGGGCTATGGCAAGGTCGTTACGCTCCGCTTTCGGTTTGGCGATCAGCCCGAGATAGTCTGCCATGATCAGCGATAGCGCTGGGTGCTCCTGTTTGTGCCGCCTGGCAATGGCTACGATTTCCTCCACCGTCAGGCGGCAAGCATCAACGACCCATACGTCAAGATCTGCCAGTCGGTTAATCCCGTCAACAATCCTCGCCCATCCCTCATCGTCAAGGTTTGAAGGGTTACGCAGCAGACTTACCGACATCCGCCCTGCCCCGGCTATCGAACGCTCAGCTACCTGTAGAGAACTCATTTCCATGCTGAAAATCAGAACGCCCCTCCGCTGGTTCTCCCCGGGTAACTTCCGGTTTGCCACGCCTTCGGCAACCTTAAGCGCCAGTTCAGTTTTCCCCATTCCGGGCCGGGCGGCGACGATCACTAAATCCTCAGCGTTCATCCCCCCGGTGATCGCGTCCAAGTCGTCAATGCCTGTTTTCAGCGTGTCGGACTCTTCCCCGTTTTTCAGGCGGCGCGCTAACGTGTTGGTGTATTCGGAGATGATGTCTCCAAGGCGAACCGGCTTCACTTCCTGCTTCGGCTTTCGAATGCCTGACAGTCTGCCGATAAGTTCGTCCATCGCCACGGTAGCCACTTCAATCGATGAATTTCCGATTGTCCCGCGCAGCTTGTCAACAGCCGAAACGAACATCCGGCGCTGGTACATCTCAGTCACCATGTCGGCATAGCCCCGCAGGTTTGCAGCGCTGGGGCAGCTACGCGCCGTTTCCATGATGTAGGCAAAATGCTCATCGCCACATTCCTCGGCAACCATCAGGGAATCAATCATGTTTCTGGTGCGAGCCTGTTTACGGATCACCTCATAGGCTCGTTTGTAAATCGGGATCTCGAAGGTTTCCGCCTCCAGCGTTGCCAGAACCTCAGTTGCCGTTGGCGTTAAACCGCCGATCAGCAAACCACCAATCACGCTGGCCTCGATATCCTGTCTCATAGCGTACCCTCCCTGATTTTCGTCAGGGTCTTGCGTTGAAGCAGGTAATCAAAATTAGCCACCCAGCCGCGATCATTGTCGCCAAAGTGGAACGGCCTGGCAGCAGCCATAAACGCCCTGACGTAAGACTTGAAGCCGTCCTGGTTTGGCGTGGCCAGAGATTTAACCAGAGCAGCAAGTTTCCGTTTTCGCTCGTCATTGGCTTCAACAGCGTGAGGCAGTCTGTCACCCACGGCTTCGTTGTAAGCGTTCAGGTAGTCGTCGTATTTGATTGGGTTTGATTTTCGTTTAGAGGGTTTACCCCCCTTCACACTTTCACCCGTAGGGGGTAAGGGGGTATTATTTATTTTATCTTTAAAGATATCTTTTGTGTGTTCCGTTTTGGTAACACTCGGTGTATCCAATTTGGTAACATTTTTTGTTCCCGATTTGGTAACAATGTTATCTATTTGGGAACACTCCGGGATCTCCCATTCTGATATGTTTTTGTTTGGGCCAATTTTGCTTCCGTCTTTCACCAGAACTTTCATGGCGATAAGCTCATTTTTGGCAATGTTGGCCTTTGGCCTGCTGATTCTGCAAAGCTCGGCTAATTGACTGTCAGCAATGCGATCCATTTTCTTCTTGAAGCCGTATGTCTTTCGGCATACAGCGTGTGCCATCTTGGCTTGATTGCGAGTCAGATTAGCGCCGATCAGTTCTTCGTAAAGCTCCATCGCCAGCATGATGAAGCCATCATCAGTGTCAGCCACGCGAGGCTCCTGTTGCCCCTGCTCAGGGCCGGGAAATTGATATATCTCAGCAGCGTTCATGCGGCGTTCCCCACGGCTTTCAGAAGACCCGCATCAAGCATCTTCCGCGTCAGCCATTGCTGGCCCTTGCCGGTGATCTTCGTCGTGAATGAGATTTGAATGCCGTGATTGGTGTCTACGGGCGTCTCACGGACAGTGAAATAACCTCTATCCATGTACTCCTGCATCGGGACGTTGCGGCGAGCGCCAGAAGCGATCAGCACCCGCTTATCGCGCAGCCACGCAAAGAGCTTGTTGGGGCCGAGTCCTACGGTTTTCGCGTAGTTGCCGATGAGCACGCCAGCAGCCTCACCGACACGATCAGCAAACTCGACCTTTGGCGCGGCGATAGCTAACTGGTTTTCTAACTGCTGGCGCTGTTCAACCTCTGCCGTCAATGCTTTTAGGGCGGACAGGTAATCCGTTGGTAGTTGAGTGAGTGATTCCAACTCCTGCCAGCGGTCAACTACTGCGGCGGTGAACTCAGGGGATAATCTGGCAACCAGCACTAGACTGTCCCGTTTGTTCAGTTCGTAATAGTCAAATTGTTGCCCTCGATACTCAAATTTTAGTGGCTCAATTTGAGCGGCTAAAATTCCACCGCCAATAAGGTCACGAATAACGCGTAAAACGTTCTTGTGTTCTTTCCGCACAAGATCGGCTATCTCACGGCTACTCATTGTTGGGTTTACTGTCGTAGATAATTGCATGTATAATTACCTCAGAAATCGATTGAGTATTGCCCTGAATCCTCACCTGCCAGTGGGGATTTTTTCTTTGTCAGAATCAGCGCGACTTGCTTAGCCAAATGCGCCAGCTCGTCGTCGTTAACTCCCCATTCCAGAATCGCTAGAGCCAGACTCATCAGCCCGAAAAACGAGTGCTTCTCCTTCCCCTTGGCGACTTTCATCCGGCTTATCTGGGATTCGTCCAGGTTCAGAAAATCAGCGAACTTTCTCTGACCGAATAACGCCAGCTTGCTTAGAAGCTGCGATTCAATCTGGCGTGCTTTCTTGCGTGTACTTGTGATGTCCATTTGTGATACTTTCCTTGTTGAAAAAAACAGGTTATCGGATGCGCGTGTAGAGACACGGCACCTGTGTTTTGGTGATCAACAGACGTGACGAAGCCGTGAGCCAGTCACAGTGAGTTTGTTACTGTGGGATGTTGAGTTCGCCACGTTGTCGGTGGCTTCCGTAGGACGAGTGTCCGTTGTAAAGAGCGGTGCTGCTGGTTAGGCAATCTTATTTACGGACGGAAAAAGATCATCTAACCCTATTGATATACCTTTTGAATTAATTACCTGAACTATCTTATGAGCTAACTTGATATCTATGTTTCGTCTACCGTGTTCATAGTGGCAAATGCCTCTAGGGGTACATCCCATCATTTTTGCGAGCTCTGTCTGAGTTAAGTGAACTCGGTTCCTGAATTGCCGTAATTTGTTCATGTATACCTCCAAGTGGCAAGTATACATAACGTAATCAGATTGCACAACATGATTATCCATTATGTGTATTTATTGGTTTTTATACAAAGCGTATAATAAAGAAATGGAAAGAGCTAAATGGCATGAAGTCGCTAAAGCCCGGATGAGGGCTTTGCGCATAACACAAGATGAGTTAGCGGAACGCTTGGGTGTCACAAAGGGTGGAATTAGTCACTGGCTAAATGGACGGCGTGAGCCTCGAATAGAGGATTTTTGTAAGATAATGGCGATCTTGGGTTTGAACAAACTCATTCTTAATAATGATGGCTCATTATTGGTAGATAATGAGCGTGAAGCCATGTCTCCTACAACATCCTCTATACCCACCTTGACTGAGGAAAAGCTAGAACTTCTCAAGCTGTTTGATGACTTACCTGAAGTCGAAGCTAAGCGTTTTCTTGTAGAGATGAAGATCAAAAAGACACACTATGATGCTCTTTTTGAAGAGATGTACAAAAAAAGAAAACAAAAAGTGCTATAATATTAATTAAATAGTGGTTATTGCGATACTCCCTTCTAATTTTCATATCCCTTTTCCCCTAATTCATAGAACAGAAATAAATTATCATAAAAATCAGTAGGATAAACTTTCTCACACAAAAAGTATACATAATGTAATTTACATTAAAAAACCATTATGTATACTTAATCCCATCACCCCACCAGACAGCCTTCAGCCAGACGGTGGAACACCAACCCGCAACGGCAATACCCCGGCAGGCAAGACCTCGAGTTACCCGCCGATTGCCTGAGCGTAAGTAGCCAGCCCGAGGCACACGAACATGACGGCGGTTGTGGTGATTTAGTAGACAACAAAAAAGCGCCCTACTGGACGCTTCGCTCTTTAACAATCTGTATCCCCAACACAATGCCAGACTGGTAGTAAGAGCAAGCTGGTTGCTCAAATTTATCGACCACCTCCGCTAAATCGGGATCCGTATCCGGCAACCTGTGTCGGTTTCTTGGGAGGGAGTTTATTCATCTTGAAGTCATTTTTACATTCGGGGCAGTAATGAACATGAAATCCACTCATCGCCGTAGTCGTTACGCCAGGCTGAAGTATCGATATTTTATTTTGATGAAAACAATGTGGGCAGGCATTCACCGCGGTCTCACCATCACTCAAAACAATATTCTTCGAATAAACAAGCGTACCCGAATCAACTTTATTCAGAGAATAATCTACCGCCTGAACTTTAAAGTTTTCGAACTCTGCAATTTTTGCTTTGAGAGATGTATTCATTTCTTGGTAAGTGCCCACGAGCTCAACGAGAAATACGCATTCACACTGAATAGACGCAAGTTTTGAATTTAACTCATTAACCGCAGCGTTTACTTCGGCCTCGGTTTTGGCGTCATTGATCAGTTTGGCAAGTTGCGCAGTTTCACGAATTGCAGCCATGGCCACAGATAATTCAGCGATCACTTTGAATTCTCTTCTGACTGTTGGGGATATCCAGATTAACGCATTCCTGCCTGTTGGGGAATAGCAGGAACCACTGCCGCCTGAGGTGGAGAAGTAAACCAGGCATTAAACCACAGAAAATTAATGAGTCTGCTCTGTTTTAACCGCTCTTTTTACAACGAGCCTCGTGCTCTACAGAAGGCACCGACAACGTGCCGAACCTTTGCCCAGATGTTTTTGGGGTGTGGTGGGCTGAATAAAAATTATAGCCAACACCAGGACTATACCCGTTCACCACACCACCAAAACCATCTATTGGAGGGGAGCATGGCTACTATCATTTACCGTAAATCCGTTAATCCCGTTAATTGTGTTAGCAAAACCAACGCCGCTATTCGCCGTCATGCCAGACGCAAGGCAGAAGCCATCCGGCGTGAACTGCTGGTATCACGCATCGATAAAGCTTTAGGTCAGAAGCCAGAAAGACGCAAAGCGCTTAACCGAATTGAAGTGGCTTTCAAGCGCAAACGTGCGCCACGAATTAATTTCAATTTACTGGCTGGATTCAGAGAGCAAATTAACCGTTTCGCCGAAATGTACGACATGGTTAAGCGTCTTAACCATCGCATCTGGTACAGCAAGCCGAAAACCGAGTATGGCATTACCGCCAGAGCAAGGCAGACGCATACATCGTGGGGTGTTCGTAAAGTTTGAGGAGCGGTCTTATTGCCTGCAGCAAGTCGTCATATCCCCAGCAGGTCACAGCAAGTCAGTTAACGTAACAGCGAGGTAAGTATGCAAAACGATGACATGAAAGAGTATCGCAGAAAGTTGGGTGAATTCTTTTATCCGTTCCTTGGAAATGTTGAGTTAGGGAATGTTTCAGCATTGGAAAACACCACAACCCTCATTGATGCATTTATTAATTTCAATGAGATTGGTTATTTTAACCGACCGACTAAAGTTGGAAACACCAAAATTGGCGGACAAACAACGCCGCCATCAAGTGAGTCAGAATGCGAATCAGGAATCGGGAAGAGGGAGAAAGGTCAGGACGACTAAACCCTGTTCAGACTCCAGGCTCTTCCATCAGATTTTGTGACTAACACATCAGGGCGAGGCTTTACCTTTTTGGCGATTTCCAAAACTTCATCCCTAACATCGGATTTACTCATATTCTTATCGCATATGTATTCTGCATTTGGCAGTTGATAGGTTTTCCTATTTGAATTTATCTCTTTGGAGTAACCATTTCTGCCCATTTTTTCATGCAGGTTATCATAGTCTTCAGAATCTGCATCATGCAGCTCGACCCTGACAGTAAACTGAGCCATTTCCTTAAATTGTCTGTGGAATAACCAGGTTATCAGGTTCCTTTGTCTGTGGAAAGCAGGGAAACCACGCGCCGGGCGTGGATAAATATCCCGGCACATACATTAGACAAGCCACCTGGTTCGGCTTTTTTATTACATCATCGCATCTGGTACAGCAAGCTAAAAACGGAGTATGGCATTACCGCCAGAGCAAGGCAGAATGTTAACTCATATGAACGAACTTTATACAAGTGAGGAATTATTAATGTACGAATTAAGCTTCAAGTCATCCCCAATTAGCCCAACTTATGATCCCACAGCGAATCATTACCTAATCGTGAGCAGGTGAGAAGGGTATAATCTTGTCAATGGCTCCTTTGATGAAAATGGTTTCTTTCTATGTTTCATAGGGTGGGTTGCTGGACACCTACAGACTTACCACACCGACGACTATGTAGCTTGGGCTATATTACCTAATTCTGCTGAAATCATCCTGTCGGGCGTTGTAGACGACTGCGGCTATTTAATGCAACAGAATGATACCCCTGACTTTTTCAGCGTCTATATCCGAGGCAGCGACGGCTTGCTACAGGCCATCGGTGACCTCTCCGACCGTGAGGACGCACTCGCTTATGCCGCGAGGATGCTTGAGAAATATCAAGCACAACTCACGGACAATACCCGGAAGTTATTAAACGATTGAGGTATGTATTTATGGAAAATGAAAATCGGACCACGATTAAAGCATGCTTAAAACCAATTGCCCCTTCTGATTATGATGAGTGGTGTGATGCCTTGGAATGGCTAGATAAAAACGTCGTAGATTTTCCAACAGCCATAGAGAATGACATAAACAATAATGTTTCACCCTGGATATTTAAAAACTGGTGCTTTATCGAGACTATTGATGGTGAAATAGTTTTCGCCAATGGCTTAATACCATGCATTGATGTGAAAGATTTAAAGGAGTACAGGGAATTTAATAAAAAATGGCAGATGATGTAGATATAGCCAGCCAGAACGAAGAAGCCTTTCGCCAACACCTGAGCACCAATCATCGAGAGAAGGAATTACCGGTTAACGGGCGCTGCTATAATTGCGAGGGGCCAACCGAGGGTAATTTCTGCTGCAAAGAATGTCGAGAATGATTGGGAGAAGCGAAAATATTTTGATAACCAAATGAGGATTGAATGATGCAACTTAATAAACCTTATATCACGACCTTCAATCACCCTAATTTCGGTGACATGGTCGCTGTCACCAACGGCAGCAATAATATTAATGATTCACGTTATTTGATGAGCATCAATACTCACCCATATGACGACCACGAAACATTGGTATACAAATCAACCATCGCCTTTCTGGTGGAGGAAAATAAGTGGCTTAAAAAGCAGGTGAAAAAATTAACGGGTATCCATGACTGAAACACTTTCAGCATTCCCATCATCCGCTTATCGCCGCAATCTCCCCCCCATACTCAATAACGCCATCGGACGGTGGTTTTTTTACGCCTGAATCCAGGGAATTTTAAATGAAAAAATTCGAACTCACTGCCGAAGTGAAAGCGTTTTTCGGCATCAAATTGTTTCGCATTAAAGCGCTTATCGCCTTCGGTAATGTTCGTGCTGGCGAATTAGGCGGCTGGGTAAAAAAAGAATCGAACCTGGCTCAGGACGGCAATGCGCGGGTGTACGGCGATGCGCGGGTGTACGGCAATGCGTGGGTGTACGACGATGCGCGGGTGTCCGGCAATGCGTGGGTGTCCGCCGATGCGGACTGGATCACCCTATCCCCCATTGGCTCAGAAAATGGAGTTCTAACCGCATTCAAGCAGAAGGATGAAACGGTAATGGTACATAGGGGGTGCTTCTCTGGAACTATTGAAGAATTCGAATCGGCAGTTAATAAGCGCCATTACGACAATAAGCACGGTGAAATTTATCGTCATGTCATTTCGTTGCTGAAATTACGGTTTAACCTGTCATCCTGTCATAAAGAGATGAATATTTAACCCTCGGCGATATTTTTCGGCATCAATTAATACATCAATCCAAATTAAGGAAAGCCACGATGGAACTTACTATCGCGGGCGCCCCCATCGTGCGTCCTGAAATTAAATTTGACCCGATTCGGTCAATCGAACATCACCGCTCAAATATCGTCACGGGCCAGAGCTTCAAAAACAAAAGCGGGCTGCAACGGTTATTCGAGCAGCTTATTGAAACGGTTAATCAGAAGGGGAACCCCAATGCTTAATCCATCAACGATACAGGCTATTCGCAAAATCATGGAAGAAATGCCGCCTGAAATCACAGAGGACTGTTACGCAGAGGCTGAGCAATTGGCGGAGAAGTCTATCGAAAGGTTTCGTGAACCGCTTAGAAAGCACTGCCCTGATGCTTACACATCGCTAGCCTGTGAGTACATGGAAGATAGCGATGTTGATTATCAGGAAGCCGAGAGTCAGCGAGTATTCGACGCCATTTTCCACCGTGTGAAGGTTGAGCGGGCTTTTTGGATTTATAACAGGCAGAACAGCACGGAGGATGCAGCATGAGCACGGCATTAACAACAATGGCAGGGAAGCTGGCTGAACGTCTCGGGATGGAGCCCGGTACGGACTTGATGAATACCCTTAAGAATACGGCGTTCAAGGGGGGTAACGTCACGGACGAGCAATTTACCGCCCTACTTATCGTTGCCAACCAGTACGGGCTTAACCCGTGGACGAAAGAGATTTACGCATTCCCTGATAAGGGCGGCATTGTCCCGGTTGTTGGTGTAGATGGTTGGGCGCGGATCATTAACGAACATCCGCAGTTCGACGGCATGGAATTCGGCTACGACAAGGAAGAGGGGGCTTGCACCTGCAAGATTTACCGCAAAGATCGCAAACACCCCACTGTAGTCACCGAATACATGGGCGAGTGTAAGCGCAATACCCAGCCGTGGCAATCACACCCCACCCGTATGCTGCGCCACAAGTCACTTATTCAGTGTGCCCGCATGGCATTTGGGTTTGCTGGCATTTACGACAGCGACGAAGCAGAGCGGATCATCGAAAGCAGCCCGGCAAGCGTTGTTGTTGGACAACAAACAGACGAGCGCCGACCGGCATTGATTGCCCGGTGCGAAGAGGCGGCTCAGCTAAGCATGGAAGTCTTCGCAGAAACATGGAAAAACCTGACCCACGAAGAGCGCCAGATTATCGGCAATGCAGAGAAGGAGCGCATCAAAAAAAGCATTCCCGTCGATGCAGAATATAGCGAGGTGGATCATGCAACAGCGCAGTGATGAATGGTTTTCCGCCCGTTGTGGCAACGTGACCGCCAGTCGCCTGTCTGACGTAATGGCAAAAACCAAATCGGGCTATTCCGCCAGCCGCCAGAACTACATGGCAGAGCTTATCTGCCAGCGCCTAACAGGAAAGGTGGAAGAAAGTTACGCAAACTCGGCCATGCAGCACGGCACTGAACTTGAACCGGTGGCGCGGGAGATGTACCTGCTTAACCAGTTTGACGCAGAAGTTACAGAAGTGGGATTTATTCCCCATCCAGAGATCGTAGGATTTGGGGCGTCGCCTGATGGCCTGGTCGGAAATGATGGCCTGATAGAAATAAAATGCCCCAACACATGGACGCATTTAGAAACCATCAAGACAGGTAAGCCGAAAAAACAATACCTCCTACAGATGCACGCCCAAATGATGTGTACGGGCAGGAAATGGTGTGATTTTGTCAGCTATGACGACAGGCTACCGCCAGACCTTGCCTATTACCAGTTGAGAATTCATCAGGACGATAAACGGGTTGCTGAAATAGAGGAGGCGTTAAGGCAGTTTCTGACTGAGCTTGAAAACGAACTTGAGGTTATTAGACAGTTAGCCAAGGTAGCAGCATGAGGGGGTTACTGATGAAAGAATTCATTGCCAGCATTAATAAAACACTCGCTCTCGTATTAGCCACGCTGACATTATCCTGGGTGATAGGGTTTGGTCTGACCGCGGGCTTCGTCATGGCACTTGAGGTATGGAAACGAGTGGTAGAAATCACTAGCAGACATCTTTAACCGCCCCACAGTTTCGGAAGTACGTCTTTAAACAACAAACTCAGAATACCCGCCAGTAAGAACCATTGAAGACGGTCAAATTTAATTTCAAGACGGTCAAATCGCTTTTCGGAAAAATCTAGTCGCTTGTCTATCTGGCCAATATCCTTACGCACATCGGCTATCTCTGCGGACAGGTCCTTGCGGACATCGGCTATCTGCGCCTCAGTTTTCTCGAAGCGTGCGTCAACCTTATCGAAGCGGGCGTCAATTTCCTTACGAACGTCGTCAAGGTCACGCTTGGTAGCCACATCCGCCACCTCATGAGACTTGCGTACGACGAGCGAAATCGCCTTGGCCTGCTCACTGGTAAGCCCGGCGGTTTGAAGCTCTTCTGACGCCTGCAATGTATCAAATGCAACCTGGCCCATAGCGGATCCTCCTGTATTAAGCCAAGTGTAAGCGATCTGACCGCCAACCTGCAAAATTTTACAAGTTAGCCCCCTGACCCTGCTTTTTATGTCACTTTTTTCACCGTTTTAATTGTCGTCAGACACATAAACAACCTCGGAGAGAATTAATGTACAAAATAACGGCAACTATCAAAAAGCCCGCCGGACTGGATGTTCAGTGGCTACGGTTCTCTAAGGTGAAACTCACCATGTCAGAATGCGAAAAACTGCTCTTTAAGCCTAAGGAGACAGGTAAGTCGTTCGGCGATAAGGTGAAACTGGAGGATTTCCGCTGCGTCAGGGTGAAAAACAGGGATACGTGGTAAATAGCACAATAAACCATCCCATTGACGCAAGGAGAACCCATGCGCTCGAAAAATGGCAACAGGCGAACGTTAGCCAGTTCCTGCAGCGCCACTAATCACTAATCCCGCCCCGGGATCGTGCCGGGGCTTCATTAATCACATTCACTTGTGTTAGCGAAATACTACAGGAGACGTGGGAATCAGCTGATGACTGGTTCCAATCGTAATAAAACCCCATCTAAGTAGGACATTCTGAGGTGCATTATTTTTTCTATAAAAATCATAACCATAAAGAATAGAATATTTTTAGGAATATTTTGTTGTCATTTTTGTTGTTAATGATATACCCAATAAACCTCAAGATGCAGGTTTGAGCACCTGAAAACGATCGTGAATTCTGGACGTCAGCGAGTCCGCTATTTCTGGTAGCGTATTGGTGAAAAAATTGAATATTGCATCGGCTTTGTTGAATAAATAGATTTTATGCTGGCAGCCCAGCGAAACGACGGATCCTCGCAACGTAAAATCATGCAGTTAGGCCTCATGAGAAAAGTGTACACCTGAGATGACAAGCATTTTCAACCAAAACTGGCATGGAAAAACAGCATGATTACCTATTATTCAACAAAGCCGTTCCGCTTGACAAAAGGGGTAGCATGGTGGGTTGTGCAGGATTCGAACCTGCAACCGAAATTTTTTATCTTATTGATTATAAATAATTTATTAAAAAGTGAATTTACTGCGGCTCTTTTACGGCGCTTCCTCTGTCCGGGTGTAGTCGTCTAGCTCATAGCATTTTTAATGGCAGGTGCTTTTACCTTAGTTGGATCATCGGTTTTAAAGACCTTCAATCGTTTACTGAAGAACATCACTTCTGAGCCCTTATATCGCTCTTGAGCACTGTAGTTTATTCCATACACTAATGATGATGCCTTATAAATACCTTGGATCTCAGGAGTATTATCGTAAGAAACAATCCATGGTGTTTTAATATCATTCTGTACTACTTTTGCAACATTAACATGGTCACCATGTTCATAATGGTTGATATATAATCCCTTACCTTTTATGTAATATGGCGGGTCTAAATATGTTAATGATTTCTTAGGCAATTGAACAACTATTTTTTATGAAATCAATTGCATCCATGTTATACAAGTCTATTCTTTCACGGTTTTTTGATATTTTCTTTATCCGAGAAATTAAATCACTTTTGTTATAGCGAGCATCAAGCTTCCATTGCCCTTCTTGATTTTTACCACCAATCACACCGCCTTTTAATATTCCAGAACGATTTGTTCTATTAAGAAAAAAGGAAGAAAAACCAATTGTTAGCATATCATGGCCTTTGGGATTATTAATTATTTCTTTCTGTTTGAACCACTCATTCATTGTGACTTCAGTTCCTTCAATTAAAGTACACAGGTGGTCTGCATTATTTAATACAGTGTGCCAAAAGGCATAAACAGAAATATTAATATCATTAAGAATGATTTTTTCAGCTACATTTAAATGTAAAAGCTTCAGCGCTAAACCAGCCCCTCCAGCATATGGCTCTGCATAATGTATAGGCGAAAGCTTATTATCTTCAATAATCCGAAGCATGAAATTTGAAAGCTTGCCTTTGCCGCCAGGATAGCGAAGTGGGGTGTTAAAACGCATATGATACCTCTAAATGTCAGTTCTAAAGTATATCAAAAAAAGGGCTTTATGGACATCACATAAAGCCCTTTGCAATCAATCAGTTGCCAGACAGATACGAAGTGATAGTAGCAGAGTCAACGCCATGTCCATTTGTCATAATAATTTTAAGATTTTTGATTAATTCATGCTTGAAACTATCGGATTCCAATAAGTGTTTATCGACCCAATATCGATAGGGATTATCTTTAACACGCCCTTTTACTTGTTCCAGGAACTCACGTGTATGGGCAAAATCTTTAAATAGTTTTCTAACCACTCCGCCATGGTTTTTGTTTGATTTTTTATAATTCTCTATCGAATTTTGTAAATCAATAGGGTGGTTACCTATGTTTAGCGTTGTAATTATATCTTGAGTTATTCTCATAAATACTGGTTTTGTAAATCCATTATTATTGTTCCAATATGTGTCATCAGGAGGTAAATTATATAAGAATTCAAAAATCATTTGATCTGGAGGAAGAATGCTTGGAAGCAAGCATAAGCTTCTCTCTTTTTTTGCTTTTTTTTGCATTATCACTGTTATCGAGAGCAACATCACCGTCTAAGATCACTAGGCTTTTAATAGTAAACTCAGGAATTTTTCTTGCCATTAAATCTAAGATAGCAGTACAGCTAATATTTATATTTCCTAATGTGTTCAATATTTTGTTTATTTTTCTATTATTTATCAATTGCTTGAAAAAATCGAAACCTTCTTTATCTTCAAAATAAACGTTAGCTTTTGGAAGGCTAATCTCATCATTGATTTTTACAGTTTCAACATGCAAATCAGCATTGATATCAGCCCAAGATAGATTATCCTTTGTTTTTATATCACCATAAGTGTCTGTTAGGTATATTGTTTTAAATACGTTGGCATCTTGTTTAGAACGATTGAAAATACCTTCAATTATTAATGGTGAGTGAGAAGTCATGATTATTTGCAAATCATATTTTTTAGCTGCTTTAGCTAGGATGTTAATTAATTCTAACTGAGCAGCAGGGAAGAGGCCTGCGTCCGCTTCATCAATTAATAAAATACCTCCATGATAATCAGCATAAAGTTCTTTCAGCCTTTTAAATGAAAATATTGCTTGAATTAATTGTCCTACATTATCTTCACCAACAGAAACTGATTGGTGGTCATAATTATCGCCATGCACGACCATTGAATCAATCGTCCCTTTCGTGGCTGTTACTGAGCACCCATTATTTTTAAGTAAGAGTTGATTGCTCATTATTCTTATATCATCAGAATTTTCATTAAGATACTGAACATCCCTTGTTGAGTAATCAGTTCGGAGAGTAATAGGGAGAAGCCTGGCTAAGCTTAAAAAAATAACAGGATGGGTGACATTTCTACTTTGGTTTTTCCCTTGAATGGAATCATTACCCCTGACTATTGGCCTTGATTTATCCCTGTCACTGTAGTCATATAGACCCAATGTTAGCTTTTCAAGATGTTTGTTAGATGCGCCATCATAAACACTAATTCTGACTTCCATTGAACCAGCAGTATCAAATTTTTCTGAAAGTCTAAAATGTTCACTGAAAGCTGACTTGAAGCTGCCATTAGTTAATGTCTTATATTGTGTTAAATCAAACTCGGGGTTCTTGGACAAGTCTTTTGTAAAACTAAAAATCTAGGCGACAATACCAAGAATTGTTGATTTAGAAGTGCCATTTTTACCACAAATAACAGTTAGGCGAGAACCAAATTCTATATTTATATTTTTTAGTCCACGAAATTTTACTACGTTTATTTTTTTAGTTTGGTTATTGGATTTGCCATGTTTGTACCTCGTTCCATGAAATGGACACAAATTGCGGCCAATAATTCAGACATGGATTATATTGTTATCTTCTTCAGGCTTGTTTGTCCATCATATTCCTTCAGATATGAGCCGTAGTGACGGGAAAGCATCTCTGGTCATTTATGTCCCATTTGAGTCGCAAGCCAGAACAAGTTTGTCCCCTGACTGATATGGCTTGTGGCGAATGTATGCCTGGTCTGATATAGGTTTCTGTATCGAATACCTGCCTTTCGCAATGTAGGAACCCATGCTTTTTTTCTAATTGCGTCAGCACTGGCCCATGGTTTGTTACTTTTTGGATCTTCGAATATCGTTTCATCCTTCATAAAAGTGAAGAGTTTCTGGCTGGCTAGAGCTGCCAATGCCTCTTCAGTCAGTTCTACCTGAAGCTATCGTGCTCAGAGAGATGCAGCAGATGCTTGAAGAAAGCACGCAGCAGCATTACGGTGTGATGACCCACGCGCTCGAAAAATGGCAACAGGCTAACGTTAGCCAGTTCCTTCAGCGCCACTAATCACTAATCCCGCCCCGGTAACGTGCCGGGGTTCCATTATCGTTTTAACCAGCGAGGTATATCTGTATGCAAAATTTAACCATTGCACAAACAGTAACCATGTCCAGCCGTGAGATTGCGGAGCTGACCGAAAAGCAGCATAAACACGTGCTGGAAGACTGCCGCAAGATGTTCGAGGCGCTCAATATTCAATCGGAGGACTTTTCCGCCGATTACAAAGACAGCAAAGGACGCACCTATCAGGAGTTTTTGCTTGACAAAGACCTGACAATGACGCTCGTCATGGGGTACAGCATTGAGCTTCGCCATAAAGTCGCCAAGCGCTGGCGTGAGCTGGAAGAACACGCCAAGACCCCCGCTATCCCGCAAACATACCCCGATGCACTGCGCCTCGCTGCCGAATTAGCAGAGGAAACCCAGCAGCTAAAACTGATCAACAAAGAGCAGGAAGCAGAACTCCACGACCTCAAGAGCCTGTTCAAGGAGGGCATGACCCCGACCCAGTTCTGTAAAATGCTCAACGGCGTCAATACCCAAAAGGTTAACGGCTGGCTCGCTGAGCGCCACTGGCTACACAACGAAAGCCAATCCGGTACCCGTTGGCGGGCAACATCCTACGCTCGCGACAGATACCTGACTGAGCACCAGCATCTGATTGGCGTTCACGGTGCCGACGACTTCATTAAATACCAGCCAGTATTGCTGCGTAAAGGTGCTGAACGCCTCTACGTCCTTTACCGCCGTGGCAAAGTGCCCATGAAACTCAACTGGAACGGCGATTTTACCCACCAGAAGCACGTCAGCCTTGCATCGTGAGAGGAGCAACGAATGAAACCTAAAATACCTAACAGGATAAAGGAGCGGGAGAAGCTATTTAAACGCTTATACCGTGAAGGACTTATTCATGCAAAACGCATACGACGAACCGGTTATTTATCAATGCGGCTTTCTCACTACTGGCGCATGTTATCCAAAGATAACGGTCAGAGTTGGAAAACCATGAGTCACGCGACATACGACACCCAAATAGCAATATAAAAACAGGAGCACCCCATGAATTATGCATTCGCGGGTCATGCTGCCCTCATGGGGAGCTATCACCCGCAAGAAACCCACCTGGATAAATGGGTTAAATGGCTGCGAAACGGATACCGAAAGCTTATCGCTATCCTCGAACAGCAAGGCAAGCCTCTACGACCTGCATCAGTACGTTAACTAAGGCTGTTACAGCCTGAAATCCCCTTCACCCCCGCATTTCTTCGATTGGTCATTCCCCCGCCTGCCCGCCGTCATGACGAACGGCGCAGTGGCTTAATTTTAGCAGAGGTCAATTATGGCATACATCACCTTATCCGAGTGGAATCGGCGGCAACCCCGTCCGCGCTGTATGGAAACCGTCAGGCGATTGGTCAGGAGCGGAATGATTTTTCCCGCACCGATACGAGATGGGCGCGAGTATCTGGTTGAGGAAAATGCCTGCAAGCTCACCCAGAATAAAAACCTTCGCTCATCAGGTTACCTTCATCCCGCCCTGTTATCGAGGATAAAACATGGCACGCCGGAGAAGCCATAAGAACCGCGATTTGCCGCCAAACCTGCAACCGCGCAATGGCGGCTATTTTTGCTACCGCGACCCACGCACCGGAAAAGAATATGGCCTGGGCCGCCATCGACAGGAGGCCATTACACAAGCCCTCGCCGCTAATATGGCGATTTATGGCTCATCAAAACCATCACCGCTCGTTGACCGCATCAACGACACACAGGTGACCACAGTTAGCGAATGGACTGAACGCTATCTGACGATACTCGAAGGACGGAAACTCAAGCCGACAACGATGAACGAGTACCATAAATACCTGAAGGCCGTTAATGCCCATTTAGGGGAATTTGTTCTTCATAAAGTAGAAACCAAAGACATTGCCTCGTTCCTTAATCAGTGGGTAAACGCAGGGAAAGTGACAATGGCGAACTGCATAAGAGCGTTGTTACGTGACCTGTTTCGTGAAGCGATTGCTGAGGGGGTATTCAAAAGCAATCCAGCCGAAGCTACGCGCAACCAGCGTGTAGACATTCAACGTGAGCGCATAACCCTGGACGCGTGGAGGCTCATACGCAAGGCCGCGGATACCTTACCTGCATGGGTCGGCCCCTGCCTTGACCTTGCTTTAGTCACCGGTCAACGTTTAGGGGATATACAGGCACTGCGCTGGGAGGATATCAAAGACGGACGTCTTTACATCAAGCAGGCGAAAACAGGCACGATGCTGGCGTTCTCCGAGGCAACCCGCATCGACTGCCTCAATTTATGCCTTGCTGATGTATTGAACCAGTTCAGGGGATTAAACAACGGTGGAGCGCATATTGTCGCCGATGTAGGACATGAGCAATTTTCTACGAAAACACTCTCAGCTGGATTTCGGAAAGCTCGCAAGGCATCTGGATTAACATGGGAACGTAACCCTCCCCCATTTCATGAAATCAGAAGCTTGGCAGCGCGCCTTTACAGCGATGAGAAAGGGAGGGATTATGCGCAAAAATTGCTAGGACATAAGTCATCCGAGATGACCGATAAGTACCGAGATGTAAGAGGGGCAGAGTGGGCTGAGATTGAATAATTTCGACCGAATTTCGAGTAATTTCGATCGATACGCTATAACTTATTGAATAATAATCTCGGTATTTTTATGGCGCTATGGCATGCGTAGCAGAATTAAAATACATAAAAACTATTAATATCAATGCATTAAATGACTTTATCGCTCAAAAAACAGGCGACAAAACACAACAAAGCACGACAATACACGACATTTTTATCAATACGTTACCGTCCATTTCGACTTGCAGACTCCCTTCCTTAGACGTGAAAAATCACATTCACCCCGAGCTGGAAATCCCGATGGCATACCCTAACCTGAGCAAGGTATACTGCGCCAATGACAACATCCTCACTCTCCCAACATGACTCCCTGTTCAAAAAGTTCCTCGGCGATATCACGGTCGCCCGAGACTTTCTGGAAATCCATCTGCCCCCTCATCTGCGGGAACGCTGCGATTTCAGCACCCTTGCGATGGAGTCAGGTAGCTTTATCGAAGACGACCTGCGCACCCAGTGTTCGGATATGCTCTATTCCGTGCAGACAAAAACGGGGAAAGGCTATATCTACACATTGATCGAGCACCAGAGTAGGCCCGAGAAGTTGATGGCGTGGCGTTTAATGCGTTATGGCATGGCAGCCATGCAGCGGCACCTGGAGCAAGGCAACGAGACCTTGCCCGTGGTCATCCCGCTCCTGTTCTACCACGGCACCACGTCGCCCTACCCCTACAGCACCCAATGGCTCGATTGCTTTGCTGACCCTGAACTGGCAGAATCAGTCTATACACAGGCATTCCCTTTGGTCGACATTACCGCAATACCGGATGACGAAATCCTGACGCATAGGCGGGTAGCGCTGCTGGAGCTGGTGCAGAAACATATTCGTACACGGGATATGCTGGAACTGGTTAACGAGCTGGCCTGTCTGCTTGAGCAATGGGCAGTGCCCAAAGAGCAGTTCCGGGGCTTGATGTATTATATTCTCGAACGTGGCAATACCTCGAACGCCGAGCAGTTCTTGCAGGGGATCGCCACCAAAACCACGGATTACCGGGAGGACGTGATGACTATCGCAGAACAGCTTGAAGCCAAAGGTGAACAACGCGGCATTGAAAAAGGAATACTTCTTGGTCGGCAAGAAGGCATTTACCTCGGTCGCCAAGAAGGTCGCCAGGAAGGTCGCCAGGAAGGTCGCCAGGAAGGTCGCCAGGAAGGTCGCCAGGAAGGTCGCCAGGAAGGCGAGCATAGCGCCTCGCTCAACATTGCAAGGCAACTTATCGCCAACGGTGTTGAACGCACCATCGTCAAAATGTCGACCGGCCTGTCCGATGATGAACTGGCCACTCTGTTCGACGACCGACGCTAATTCCCCGTTTTTTCACCTTCGGGCGCTTCCGGCCACTCAATAGCCGGCGCTGTGCTGATATCCACCTGCTTTAGCAGTACACGGTATTTCTTCCACGCGACAAGCTGGGCCTTTTCTGCCTCCGTGGCCATATCGGGGTCTACTCCTGAAGGGGGGCAATAGCGGTGGAGGCACTCTCTCACCCCCCAATGGCATGATAGCAAACCTCCATTGCACGCCCCCGCCCGGAATCACTCCACAGATTCCACTGCACTGAAAACCCTGTTTTTGACAAATTTCTGGCTCTCATCACCCAGCCGTTAATTTTGGGGTCGCCATTTTCTTTCACAAAAAGAAACGGGATTTCGGTAAATACTTTCGGGAAAACAACATCAAGCGGCGCACCATATGTTGAATCCAGACGCCCAAAAATTTCTATCTTCCCGTCCGAAAATTTTCGCCAGTAATACCCTGTACCAGACCCCGTTTCTACGATATCGACTACACCGGTTTTTTTGGGCTGGAAGGTATTCCTCAGGTAAGCGTCCAGCCATTGATTGCCCCACATGCTACCGTAGATATTGCCGTCAGAGGCTATCCTTGCCGCTCCGGCATACACCGAAGAAGGGGCACGAAAACCGCCATCTTTATGAAAAATATAATCGCCGCCGCCATCAATACCGTTATTGATGTGTATTCCATCACCGCCCTTGTCTTTCCAGATATAGGCGCACACTTTACCATCAGCATTCGCGAGAATAAAATGCTTACGGTTATCCCCCTTCAGTCCGATTTGGCCACCCTGTGAAATAATGTTGCCATTGACCGTTCCGCCAGTACGTTTATCCAGTGCGTTTTTTGCACAATCTACCGTTTCCGTTAAACCGAGGTTCTTCACAAATTGATTTTTATCGGGGATGTCAGTGCCATTTTCATTTTTTGTTAATTTTTGTCTTAATGATCCAATCAACTCTGCTTTTGCTTTATCAACGGCATCACTCGCTAACTTTTTTATCGCTTCATAAAGCTGATCATGCCTGTTTTTATCGAGTTTAATGCCCGATTTCTCAATGACCGTGCAAGGCTCTTCCTGTAGCGCATCAAAAATGTCACTGTTCAAATGGGTTGACGGTGTGCCTGTTGTCGGATCGCCGTTGGTAAACCCGTTTTTCCCCTGACCAAATTTATCTTTTTGTGCCGTCGGCGTATCAATGCGATGCATCTCGTGCTCCTTCTGGGTAAGCAAAAATGACGTGGGTATGGGAGGGACACTGGCGTCTGATAACGCATTCAACGGCGCTGTCTCCCCACGTGCGAATAGGTGAGGGGCAATCACTGATGCAGGTCATCCAGCGGACATTCGCTTGCGCAGGAATATTCACTCGCCAGTAGTAGCGCCACTTGTCCCCCCAAGACGGATCGGGTGTACTGTCAAGATGTTGAAATTGTTCTATTGTTGCCGTGGGATAACCCAATATTTCTAACTGCTTTTTAAAGAATGCTTCGCTTATACCACCCACCGTATTCACCTTGGCATCAAGGACTTGTTGCCGTTCTCCTGTCGTCTGCTGTCTATTTGCCAGGCATTTGTCCGGCAACCCGCATAATTTTTCGTAGCGATTAATTAATTCAACCGATTGGGCCGGGTTAATTTCAATCATCAGGCTATCGGCGTGTTGATGAGCCTGTGCCAGTGACGGTGCCAGCCCTTTAATGAGCGGATCTTCTTTATCCCATGCAGGCCCCGGCGGTAACAGCGATTGCAGTAGCTGTGTATATTCCTCGTCGAGTTGACTCATTACGCTCATTCCTTATATTTTGCCCACGTGAGCTCACCCAATACCGGTACTTCCGTCTGGGTTAATTCAATGTCTGCCGTTGGCGCAATCAGGCGATGAGCGACTTCACCTGTAGCAAGACTAATCACTTCAGCGAGCCTTGAGAGAAAAAGCTGGCTGCCGGGTTCTCCTTCTCGATGTAAGAACGCTTTGATTTCAGCAATAACTGCCGCCCGAATGTCTGGCGTATCGGTTGATAAGGCTATCGAGATGAGAACGGTTTTTGCCGTGACGGGAAATACCGTTAAGCCACTTCCGGCAACGGGGGCAAGCGGTAAGATGTGCGCTTTGACTTTAGTTAATATTTCCTGTGTGGGGGCCGGATGGTCTACATCATCACTGGCAACCATGACCCCAACTGTGCCGATACCGTTCTTGTGTCGATGTGTCCATGCCCGACTTATTCCCAGGACTTCTTTCGCCCAGCGAACATAATCACTATCCGCCCCCCCTTGCGGCGTATCGTACCAGCGCGCCATGATGCGTTGTCGCCAGCTATCCAGCGCTTCAATATCGGTGCCTGTCCTGATGTTATCGGCATAGCCGGTAGACGACAGTCCCGTTATCGGGGTTGCCAGACGCAGTGCGATACCGTCTTCGCAATTACCCGCCTGACCGCGGCTTTTTGCAATGATCGGCACGCGAAGTACACCCTTTGCGGATGTTGTTGGGGCCGTTGTGGTGTATATTTGACCATCATCACGGTGTATTTCAGTGTCAGCGGGCATCGATATGGCATGTTGTACCCCCTCCCACCGAACAAATCCGCTCGCCTTGGTGGCCCCTTTTCGTGGACAACGCTTGATATTTCCATGTCGGGTCAACCAGTCTTCATCGGCTAAATCCGGCAAGATATTACGCGCTAAATAATCGATATAGCCGTACAAGGTGTGAATGGCCGCCGCCTGCACTCTGGCGTACACCTCTGCATCCAGACGGCGTAACACACCGTCCTCGTTAAATCGTGTCAGCAAATCACCGCGAACGGTGTCTATCAGTTGTGGCAGGGTCGGGCGCGAAAAACCGCTAGTTTGCATGGATCACGCTCCACAGGTTGTTGAGGGGCATCGTTTTTATGTGATGGTCAGGTAAGGTCAGGATGACGGTTGCGCTTAATCTATCGGTACCTGAGCGCACTACCTCAATATCAACACGAAGCGCTACACCGTCCTCCGTCATCCACTTGAGCGCCTGAGCGATATATTCCTTCGCTTTTTGCGCCGTCTGAGGGGTTAAGGTTGTGCGTTTCAGCAGATGCAATCGAGAGCCAATCCGGTCATTTTGTACCGTCGGCCACGTATCACCCCACCATCCCATCGGGGTATCCGTGTCGTCATCCTGTTCAGCCCGTCGCCAGGTGAACAGCGAGATAATCACGGCACGGCTTACCCGGTCATCATGTTCAATAGGCATACCGGTCATCTTATTTCATCCCTTGAGTAGGTGTACCGGTCATGCCGCCGCTATCGCCTGAATGCGCATGGCTGTTGTACTGTTTCCTCATTGTGCTTAATGAACCGATTTTATCTTGCACCTCCGCCGCAGACGTAATCGATTTCTCCGCCTTGATTGCACCCGATGTTTCAATTAAGGCGGTATTCAGTACCACCTTGTTTTTAGCATTCAGGATGAACGTCTCTGTTGTCGCTTCGATTAACCGGCCACGCTTAAGCACGATGCTATCGCCTTCATCGCTATAAATGGCGACTTCACCTTCTTTCAGCCCCTTAAGCCGATAGCGTCGGTCTGCAACGTTAATGACAATGCCGTGTGACCGATCGCCAGCGAGAAATAGCGCAACCCCTTCCGCGCCAGAATGCGCGGTCGAGGTAAAGCCGTAAGGCTCAAGGTATTCCACACCGGCTTTTGTTTCGCCCGCTATCATTGCGATATCTACCTGCTGGCAAGCCATGGCACTATTTACCCCTCGCACGACTGCCCTTGACCATAGACGCGACAAGCTGCGCTGTAGCATGGATACAACGTTTTTCATTTAATACGTCTCCAGCTGAACAAAAGAATAAAAGCGGTCAATGCCCCAAAATGGGTGATCGGTACAGGACGAATCGCTAATCCTCGTCGTCTGGCGCTTTCAATTCCTCAAGCGCTGGAATATAGGCGGCTTCTGGCCCGACTCGCAGTTCACATAACGTACCGCCTTCATCCTGCGTATACACCACCTCGCTAATGACCAGTTCACGGTTGTTAAACCCCAGCACCGGATCAAACACAATCACCCGCTGGTTAGGTTTCCACAGACTGCCATCACCTTGCCGCCAACCTTGAACGGTATAGGTCGTTTCCTCGGTTCTGGCTGCCCGTTGCTTTGCTTCAAATTCACTCCGTGCGCGACAACTGGCCCCAGTGGCATTACCGGATTGCTGGATATGTTGCGGACGATAGCGCGTTATCTGGCTATCCCTGGCTCTGGCGCGCAGTGCTGTCAGTGTGGCTTCGCCGTGATCTGAGTCATCACCTACCCGTTGCCCTGCGACCTGGTATTCTGAAAAACGTTCACGGATACTCTGTTCGGTATCACAGGTGAGAATATTCTCACCCCAGACAAGCGCCGTTGTTGCACGATCATTACCGACCGTGCCAATCAATAGATTGCCTTCCTCATCGTCCCAGGCGAGCGCCTGTTGGCTTCCCAGCGCTTTGTTGAGTACCTCGTGTACGGTTTCCCCATAATCCGCCTGAAAAGCCTGTAGCGGCGTTTGGGGGGCTTTCTGGTTAATCACCTTAATGCCAAAGGGTTTTGCCAGTGCTGAGGCTATCTGATGCAAGGTGTTGCCCGTAAAAAGCGTGGTATGGGCAGCACAATCGATTAAATCCGCCGTCTTGCTGCGACCACTGATACCAACATTGATACTTTTTGCGTCATAGCGTATCGGGATCGCTTCAATCCAGCCGGTCAGGACTTTATCCTGACCGATGAGGACGTCGACCAATTCACCTTTTTTAATTCTGGGCTGTAACGCTACGCTTCCTGATTCACCCGGCCATTGGCGGGTGATTTCGACATTGAAATCGCGTGAGAGTCGTTCTATCCCTGCTGAAATCTGGACGCGTGTCCAACCGCCCCATTCGCGCCCGTTGACGCGCAATATCACATGATCGCTCATCTTGCAGGAACCCTTAAGGGGTGTACCGGCACAAAACCGGGATGGTTAACGGTATTGCGGCGGGTGATATCGGTTTCCCGTGCCGCGTTGTCATACCAGTTGGCCGCCAGAACCAGCGCAGGCAGCACCGTTTCGGGTGTACGGGTGACGGTTTTTTCAACTTGTGCCAGTCGTGTGGCAATATCCCGGTTGGCATCGGTTTTCACCTGTTGCAAGGCAAGGAACAGCGTATCGTCAAGCGTTAACGCCTGTTCGTGCCCGATAGCCTGATTCAGCGTTTCCCGCACCCTGACCAACGCCTCCCACGTGACCGCCGCGAGTCCTTCAATGTGACTGCCTGCGGTATGGGAAACCGCGTGTAATGCGGGATGGGAAATATTGACCTGTAGCTGACGTTTTGCACGTTGATTAACCGGTAACATAGCGGTACGTGGTGGGGGGAGTTGTGTTAATCGCCACGTCGCCTCATGGATGGCCGTGGTACGCAACAAAGCGGCAATACGATTACTTCGCCTACGTTCAGACTGTATACTTGGCCTGTCGCTTTTCCAGACGCCGCGTGGCGCTAAATCATGCCCCAGCGTCACACCGGATAGCGTCCTGATTTGCTGTGCCAGTGTGGACGCATCCTGCGCGGTACGCCGTCCCGCCCTCCACATTTTCTGTATCGATTCAACCAGGTTTTTACCGGGTGAGCCGGGCGTCAAGATCACCGAAATATCCCCCTGTAGCAGGCGGGAAGCCGCCGTGATCCCGCTATCGATAGTGTCAAAGGCGTTGGTGATATTGCCAATCATCTCTTTGGCTCGTACCAACACATCAGCCTGTGCAAAATCGGCCAATCCTTTTAAGCCTAAATCAGCAAAAACCGCCTCAATCCGATCATTGAGCGCGGAACTGGAAGAAATCAGGGTGTGACTGGTGGCGATACCCGCAGTCGGGAAAGATAATTCACCGGCTTCGACCACGCTAAAACTGACGCGGCACATCCTCCCCTCTCGTCCGCTATGGCTCACTCTGACTTCACCGTCAATACAGACGGCTATCTCACCGTAGTAGGGGTGTACCAGCGTGCCCGGCCCCGGCGTATCGATAGCCACAATGAGCCGATCTCTGGCCTCGAAGAAATCATCACCGACCAGATACGCGCTGATAGTAAAGCGCCGCGTTGCCCTGCCTAAATCTTCCGTATACGGCTTGTCGCGATTGGGGTATTCATGCACCTGTACCCGCCGTCCGAACGTCCCTTCGTCGTCCTCTACCTGAAACGGTACGCCACGAAAAGACGCAGGACGCAGCTGCTCCTTCCAGTTCATCATCACCGCTCCTTAAAAAGAAAAACCGCCGAAGCGGTCATTGTCTGGCGAAGCGGGTATAACCCACGTCATAGTTAAACCACGAGGGTGACTTACCTTCGGTTTGCACCTGCGTGCCGGTCAGCATATTGCGAAAATCCACCGTCAGTTTCAGGTTTGCCTGCTCATCTCGACGCAAGGGGGAGTCCAATAGACCGACATTCTCCCTTTCTCGCGCTGACAGGGAGGAAGGGAGAGGGCCAGACGGGGGATTTTCGTGACTTTTTGCGGCATCAAGACCCGCCTGATATTGCTCATACCTGTCTTTGTTAAAGAACGGCGTCCAGTCAGACGCGAGGAACAGGCCCGTGTTCTTCATCCATTTTCCTGCTCCTGTTTTGCCCAGGGTACTGTCCAGTGCGCTTTCCACGGGGTCATAGAGCATGGCCCCTACTGCACCGTATAATCCTGCCTTACTTCCCAGGCCAAACAACCCCGTTGCCTTCGTTGCCTTCCCTAGCTGACGCATTTCTTTTGTGACGCTGCCAATAGAGGAAACCATATCGAGCGCCCATTTTGTCGCCACAAATGCCACAATGCCTTTCAGGATGTTTTCCCACCCCCCCAGGGCTTGTGCTACGCCGTCAATATTTCGCCAGACTTCTTTAACCATTGGACCCGTGGTTTCCCAATTATCGACGATAAGCCCACCGCCTATGACCATTAACGAGACCAGCTTACCCAGCGTCGACATTTTCATCACACTGTTAAAAAGCCTGAAAGCACGGGTGACAACCCCTACCGCTGTCGCGGTTCCCAGCAGATAAGCCCCCCACCTGGCGAAGGATTTAATCAGTTCTGGATGGGCTTTTACCCAGGTGCGAAATTGTTCAATCAACGGCTGGATTTTCTTTGTCACTTCAACAAGTGTGGGCAAAAAAATTGACCCCAGACTGACACTCGCAACGTGCATCTGATTTTTAAACAGTTGGATAGCATTTGCCGTGGTGGCCGCACGGCTGGCGTATTCCTTCTGCATCGAGCCGCCGTACTTTTGTTTGTCTGCGACCCTATCCAGATTAATTTCCAGTAATTCAAGGTTGGTCAGCAGCGGGGCAAGGGCTGAAAGTGATTCAGTGCCAAACAGTGAATTTAATAAGGAGGTTTGCTCTGCTTTAGGGACTTTTTCTATTGCCTTTAGCACCATCAGCATCGCGCCTTTTGCGTCTTTCTGCATCTGTGTCGCGAGTTTTTTGGGGCTTATTTTTAAGGCTCTTAAGGCTATTTTTTGCGAGGTTGTCGCGGATTTTCCCCTGGTTAACGCCACCATAAAGTTCTTGATGCCGGTTGCCGCCACATCTGACTCAACCCCCATCCCGGCAATGGTTGCGCCAAGTGCCGCAATTTCACCCGATGCCAGGCCCGCGACTTCACCCAATGGGCCAATGCGGGTCACAATATCGGAAATTTTAGCGGCATTGGCGGGACCGTTGTTGCCAAGGTCATTGATTTTATCGGCAAGGGAGACCACATCATTTTGCGTCAACCGAAATGCCGTCCGCCACTGTGCCATCATCTGCCCGGATTGCTCAGCCGTCTGGTCAAAGGCGATACCCATTTTTACCGCGGATTGGGCGAAGGACATCAGTTCTTCTTTCGCGATCCCCGCCTGCCCCCCCGCGGCCACAATCTGCCCAATGCCATCGGCTGCCATGGGGAGTACTGTCGACAGCTTAAGGATATCTTCTGACATCTGCCTGAATTGTTCTGGCGTATCAAAATCAACCACCTTGCGGATATCGGCCATTGTTGATTCAAAGTCTATCGCCTGTTTGATGGGACCTGCCATGGCAGTAACAACGCCAGCCCCTAATGCAGCAGCCCCCGCCAATCCCGCGCTAACCTCCTTTTTGAAGGACTTCATTTCACGCCGCATCCCCTTTAACGGGGCGGAGAGTTTATCAACGGCAGTGATGATCGCTTTTAACTCAAAACTATTCGCCACTGTGTCGTTCCTTATTGATGCGAACAGCCTCTCCCTCCAGTTCAAGAAACTGACTCAGCGGATGTCGGCGTAATTCGAAGGGGTTTATGCGCCAGAACCAGGCAACGTTGTAGAATCGTCGTCTGAGACTGCCAGGCTCTGGGCACCGGTAAAAAAACTCACGATGGTCATTGAAGCGAGAAAGACATCATGTAGCGCCATCTGTTGCGCAGAAGAGCGGGGGATCCCCGCCAGTTCAGGCAAATAAGACAGGGCGGAGCGGGTATCCAGCCGCATCTCGCCTCGCTCAGAGTAACTGAAAGGAATGCCAAACTTTTCGACCTGATCAAACGTCGGTTCCTGAATATCCAGTACTGAAATTTTTTCGTTGTGTATCTGAATAGGTTTGCTCAGTGTAATTGATTTCATTGATAAAATCCTTCATTTCCGTGAAATTCCATCTCAACCGTACCTTCGTCAGCGTTATAGGAAGATTCACCCGACAGCCACGCGCCCGACAGAACATAAACCATGCCGTTAGCCAATTCAGCGGTGAGGGTCATTTCATCGGCTGTGGTGAGTTTTTGGAGGGGAAACTGTCTCTCGACCTTAAATTCCGCCTTGATATAAGGCGCACGATGCGTTTGTTTGTAATGCACACTGCCATCAAGCCCCACCACATCCTCTCTCACGGTGAGATTCATCGGCACTTCCACACTGCCATTCAATGAGAGTTGCTGCCCATCGACCTTAAAATAGCAGGTGCCGCCTATTCTTCTTTTTCCCGTCATCACCCCACCTCACCCTGGTTATATTGCAGCCTGAATTGATTCACCAACGCAAATACCCGCAGCTGATTGATATAATCCGCCGGAAAGACCACATCAATCCGGTTGGGATCATTGGCGTTGCGCTCAACGATGAGATGTTGACGAAAAGCATCGAAATTTTCGACAATCCCTTCATTTTCCAACTGGCGATACACCGCACAGAGTTCGGCCTTAATCACGGCGGGCGTAGCAATCGCCTGACCTGCCCCGAATCGGGTACCGTCATCGGCCAGTTTGTGCCGTCCGTACTTGCTGGTTATGACGGATTTCAATCGCCGCAAAATATAAGCGCTGGTATAGAGTGTTTCACTGTCCAGATAGCTGTTATCCGCCACCCCGTAACGGTTTTTCTGGTAGGTCGTCACATCGCGCTGAAGGCGTAATACGCCGCCTTCCACATTGGTGGTGGCGATACCGTGTGAAAGCAGGGATTGCTGCTCTGTCAAGGTGAAGCGTTTGCCAGACGGTGCGGGTAACACCCCGTTTAACTCGCCCGTGTGGGTCGGTCTGGCGGGGTCATTACGCAAAAATATCGCGCACCGTGCCAGTCGTGCCGCTACCAGTTCATCAAGCGCGGTTTGTATTGCAGGTTCGTATCCAGCGATAGTGAGATGCGGATCATTAAACGAATTGCCAAAAGCGATCAGTTCGCCGACCGTCCCTTTTTTGGCAGTATAAACATGACCGTACAACGGCTGATAAGGACTCCAGCGACCGTTGGTGTCGTTCATCGCCGCGCCCATCTTTTCCAGTGAGGCAGAATCGGAGAAAGGCAAGCCAATAAAATCAAATAACAAGTCACCCATTGCGCCGATAACACTGTCCATATTCGGCGAACCAGCCCCACCACGCATTGGCGTAAGACTGATATTCAAACCAGAAGGGGTATTCTCACCGCCTGTCGGCGAATAATAGTTCAGCATCAATGGAATATCATTGCCCGTTGCCCCTCTATGCTTTGCGGTCAAGCTGATTTTTCCCGCTGAAATTGCCGCGGTGACAGGCAAATCTTCGTTGACATTGATCGCTTTACCAAGGGCGGCAGCAACGGTATTGGCGGTATCCGATTTCTTGACGGCAGATAAAATACGCTGGTTGCTGATATACAGCGTAACGACACCGGGATCGGTGGCGGTGCCACTAATGGCAATCTCGCCTGTTGCTTTCGTCCCCCTGGTTTCAGGTACAGCAGGTACCGCAATGACAAATAATTCACCTATCGCATCAATCCGACGGTAGGCTTGCACCATGCGGTCCAACTGGCTGCCCCGACCGGCTAACTGTTGCATCATTTCTGACGAGGGGATGATCATCGGTGCATTCAGGGGCATTTTTGCATTCGGTAATGCATGGCCAATGAGCAGTGCCGGGCCGCTGGCTTGCATCGTATTGGCAGCGCTGTTATCCATTTCTGTATAGACCCCAGACACACGCAGGTTCGCGTTCATGGTATTAAAGCTAATGGTCATTCCTGCGTCTCCTCTTTAGCCTTTTTTAGCTTATTTTTTGTGGGATCAATCGTCTCTTGATTGATGGCAAGAGGGGGATGGTCGGATTCACTCACTTCCTCAATATCATCGTCCTGTTTTCTTCTTATCCAAAAAAGCGTTTTTTCAACACGTAATCCTTCTTCTGGCAAATATTCACCAAAATACTCTTTGGTATCGCGCATATATTGTGGAATAGGCACTTTTCGACCGTGTTTGGGTTTAATAAAAACAATTTCTGGTTGGGCACCTATCATTTCAGGTTTATCTCCATATTCGGATTAACGCTGTTTGACGATTTATTCACGTCAATCGCCACGGTGTGTAAGTCAGGTAAATTATTCAGCTCGGCGTATTGCCGTGTGTCTTCGGCATTGATTTCGGTATCAACGACAAAATCAAACTGGTACATCAATTCATGACGATTGAGGTCCAGCAAGGTGCCGCCGTCATAGGTGACGGGATTGCCGCCAGGCTCAGGCTCCCATCCCAACAGCGCGGTGAACAGCATATGCCGCACATCATGGACGACGTCGAACGCCGCCCACTGCCCGCGCTCATCACGTCCGTTACTCAGCATGACGATGACGGAAAAGCTTTCCCTTAGATCCTGCCAGTAATCCGTCTGGCTCTTTTGCTCGCCGGGAGCGTCGTCACCCGGCACCACATAGGCGGCGGGTAAACGTAATTTCCCGGTTTCTGGCAGGCTCTTGAACTGTGCCGCCCCGCCAACCCTGTTTTCAAAGTACGGACAGTGGGTGCGTAGGGCCGCAATAATCGGTGTGAGTTTCATCGTTTTTTATATTTTCTCTGAGTACGTAGGGAGTTACGCAGTTCGCTGGCGAGGTAATAACGGGTCCAGGCGTTATTATTCTGCAATGTCTGTTCCATAAAGTTATTGCGCGGAGCAATGCGCCAACCACGCTCACCAGAGGCACCGCGATGATGACCTTTTTTGCGCGTGGCCCCCTTGCGTACGCCATAGAACAGGATCGCAGGATAGAAGGCCCCGTTTATCAACCGGTTGCCCTTGCCGTTTTTCTGGTTTGGGGCAATACGCACCATCAACCCGGCGCGCCGTTTTGACGCACGCGGCACGTAATAGCCGATAGAACGGGCCAATTTCCCAGTGCGGTATGACGGATTATCCCCCGCCGCAGACTTACCGCGCTTCATCACCAGACGGCGTGCATCACGCATATGCACCTGGCCGATCTTCACAAACGCCCGTCGCAACCTCGCGCGGTTGAAAACCAGCTCTTCCGGTTGCTGAAAATCAACGTGTAAATAGGGAGTTGCCATCGTTACCGCCTCTCAGGGGGATTGATTCATCGGTCAGTTGTTCGCACTCAAGTAGCATGTATTTCCCTGCTTCATTCAGATCACGAAAACGCTTTACGGCATAAACTTTTTCTTTGTGGACAATTTCATAATCAGAAGTCAGTCCAGAGCGAAAGCGGATCGTGAAATAATGTGTAATGACCTGATTTATCTGAACGCTCTCATACCAGGTTGTTGCGCTTACTTGCCTGACCCTGGCTTTAGTCCAAAACGTTTCTGAGTAAGAGGAGACCGTTCCCATATCAGCCGCAGGTAAATCAATGCGTTTTCGTAGAAAAACTTTGTGGCGCAGTTCGCCGGGGTCAGGGAACTGATAGAGTGCACTGGTTTGCGCTAACCGTATCGCCATCAGGAGACCTCTTCCGTTCCGCGCCAGTTCCTCACCTGAAACAGTAAGTCTTCTGCCCGTTGGTTGGTGTAGAGCTGAACTTCTGTTTGTGCGCCTCGGTGCTCGAACGCATCGCAGAGATATAACAGCATTGCCTGAACAATCTGTGAGGGGAGATCTTTAACGCCTTTCCAACGCGGCTCATCACAAAAGCGCAGGCAATAATCGAGGGATGACTGAGCCTGTCGCAGTATCAGAGCATCTCTGTCCTCATCGTCATACTCAAGATGCTGGCGTAACTCTTCTATAGGGACAACATCAGTGACCTTAATCGCCATCATTCAACAGGGCGGCGTTTACCGCCCTCTCCGGGTTGATTAGCTGCCAGCAGGGGTCGCGAAAGCGCCTTTTATCATTGCCTGTGGTCGGTAGTGTGCCAATGCCAGACGCTCTTCACATAGGATGGTGAGCATGTTTTTCACAAAGTTATCGCGATCTTCACGACTCACCTCGATAGTAGCATCCATGCGATCCCAGACCTGGGAGGCCAAATCGAACCCCCCAACGGTAAAGGTACCTTGTGCCTGTGCCCGGGTGGGCACCACAGGCAACCCCCACATGATATTGCTGGCAAAGGCTTGCGGACCGCCAAAGATATAGCGCCCATCGCCATCTTTTAGCAGCGCGATGTTGTGCCAGTCACGCGGATTGAGGATGATACCGGAAGCACTGAACTCGGACTCCGTTACCTGGAAGATCGCGTGGGCGATCATGTCAGATTTGGTGTCACCCTTGACGTTTAAGGTAGTGTCGTAAGCCGTGGCAACGGTATTAATCCCCTTGAGGTTATCCCCGGCACCATCGCCATTGAGCAGCTGAGCTTCTTCCACCAGTGCCAGACCGTACAGCAGGCGGGTGTTTACATAAGATTGCAGCATCGGCGCATCATCCATCACCTGACGTGATGCCTGAACCCAATGCGCGATGGTTTTCACGTTGGCCGTGTCTTTTTCGAAGGTGATATCTGATTCAGGTTTTTGCGCTTTTTCTTTCACTGGCCTGGCGCTATTGGTAAACAGCTTTTCGCGCACATATTCCAGCGAGTTGCTGGAAATACGCCCTTGCGCCAGCAAATCGCGGATCACCAGGCGGCGCAATCCCGGCACGACGATCCCCGACACTTGCATGGGCTGAATGAGCGCCCCCGCGGACCCTGCATCACTGCCAAGGGACTTATTGAAGGTATTGGCTTCAAAGCGGCCTTTGCTGCCATTCCAAGACTTAGTGAGCTCTTGAGCAGCGCGCTCAGAAAACGATTTTTTCTCATCTGGGGCGTCCGGCGCTGAGGAGAGTTTCTGTTCCAGGTCAAACAGGCGTTGACCAGATTGGGTCATTTCGGCCTGCACCTTGACGATGTCAGATTGCAATTGTCTGGAGATCTGGCCAGTGCTTTCGATTTCCGCTTTCTGGGCATCAAACAGTTGCTGTACTTTGGCCTGTGATGCTTCCAGAGCCTTTTGGATTTGTTCAAGTTCGGACATGGTTATTTCCTAACGTGGCTGAAAATGTATTGATGCGCGAGATAAGCGCGGTAATGTCGGTTTTGTTCTCGTCGCTTTCGGACTCGCTCCGAATGGCTGATTTGAACCGGGCAATGAGCCCCACTGCTTGTGACTTGCTGACACCGACTGAATCCCTCAGCCAGTTTTCCACGTCACGAAGGGTTTCTATCCCCTCAGCACTTTTCATGGCGGAAACCCCCGCCAGGTCATTAGCCGGAAAGGTGCATACGCTGACCTCGCGCAGGCGAGAGACGTTTTTGAAGATGCGCCCACCGCTGGCGACAAGGCTGTAGTCGTCTTTGCTGACCGAGAATCCCACGGACATTCCTTCAACCGTGCCGTGTTGCATGGCGGCTTTCAGGTCGCTTGCGCCGCTGTGACCCGGCGTGAGCTGCCCACGCACAAAGAGACCTTTTGTGTCTTCCTGTAGTGCTTCCCACTTACCCACCGGGATTTCCCAGGTGCGGTGATTGAAAAACATCGCCACCTTGCGCGTCTGCGCTTCAAGCGCGCCTTTAAAGGCACCGGGCAGGATGATGTCGCCGTCTGAGTCGGTGTTGTTAAAGACAGAGGCGTACCCTTCAAAAATGCCCTTCGAGCCATCACCGGCAAACTTGATCTCTGTCTGCTCAAAAGAAAGCGTTTTGTTAATGTCTGGCATTGCTGACCCCATAAAAAACTAAACCCCGCTTTCGCGAGGCCGTTGGTGGCTGGTTCCCAGTTCGGTGATGGGCACATATTGCGCCTGACGCATGGCAACATCGCCGCCCGGTAGGGGGGGCAGGTTATCCAGTCGGCGCATTTCGTTGATGGTACGCAACCCGGATTCCCCCATGGCCTTCATAAACGCAGCACGTGAAGTTGAATCCCCCCGCAACAGGCCATCAAGGTTATGTTCAGCATGATAAACACCCACCTGTTCCGGCTTTAACAGCCAGCGCTGGATGCTGTTTTCCCAGCGTGAAATATAGGGTTGCAGTGTGTACTGGAGGAACCCCAGATTCTGTTGCTCGATGCCAGTTCCCCAGCTGGTCGATTTTTCCACCTCCCCTACGAGGTGTGGTGGTACACCAAAGAATCGCGCCAGTTCACTGACCTGGAACTTACGAGACGCCATCGTTTCGGCATCCTGCGGACTCACACCGATATCATGAGCCTGACAGTTTGCCTCCAGTATCCACAATAGTTTTTTTACCGGACCGCCAGCGATTTCCCTGAAGTTCTGTTCCAGTTGTTTGCGCTGGTCTTTAGAAAGTACCCTCTCTCCTGTAGAGAGGATCTTGGGTGACTTAGCGCCGTTGGCGTAAAAATCACGCTGCTGATCTTCCATCGCTACGGCTACGCCAGCCGATTTACAGGCATGCGCTATGGGAGATAAGCCCACTAACCCGTTAAACCCGAAACCCTTCAGGTGAAAAATTTCTCGCTGGCTGAAAGTGGCAAATTCATGATCGCGTTGGTATCGATAAACGATACGTTTCCCTTCCAGCCGGACATCCATATTGGCCGACAGCAGCGGGATAAGGCTAACCACATCGCCAACCCCATTGCGCTCAATCAGCGCATAGGCATTACCGTAGAAACAGAGTTGCATAGTCATTGACTCGCGAAACTCCTGCGCGGTCATGTATTGATTGGGAGAATAACGCAGCAGCCTGGCCAGTGGATTATCCAACCCCACCTTGGCACGGTTATCGTTACCGTCTGTTTTCAATACATCTAATGGCAGACTCGCCGTTAAGGTCGAAATCAATGACACACAGCGCCACACGGTAGAAATTTGCAGAAGGCGTACATCATTGATCAAGGAATCGCCGAGACTGCCGGACGCAGAAACGGGGCCGGTTTGCGATCCCTGATTTGGGGTTACCAGCCTGCCGCCGACGAACCATGACGCCACCCGCGCCCACCAGCCATTGTTGGTACGCAAGTCTATCGAGTATTGGGTATCTGACATTACATGCTCAATGGTTGATATAAAAAGTCTTCAAAGTCGCCACCCCTATCGACAACTTCACCGTTTGCAGCCCCCATCGCCATCGTGAGGGCCACCATGCCATCCATGCGGCCTGTCGCCTTGGATTTATCTATCTTGCGGTTACCCGCCGCGTCTTTGATCACCGTGGCGTTGGCGGCACACATCGTCATCACGGGATGATCACCATGCCGAAGCCGGTTGTTGAGTAACACAGTTTCCAATGTGTCGATGGCGGGAGCCATATCCCGATACCCCTGACCGAATTCCACCAGGGGAAGCGTTAACCCGATGCGGTCTACTTCTTTTTTGAAAACATCGATACGCCAGCGGTCAAAGGCGATAGCTTTTACATCAAAATCACTGAGTAACTCTGCGATTTTTAGCACCACAAAATCATATTCCACTGAGGTAGTCGGCGTCGTTTCGAGGTAACCTTGCCTGGCCCAAACATCATAAGGGGCGCGATCTCGCCTGGCCCGGTCGAGCAAGGTCTTACCCGGTGTCCAGAAGAACGGGAATACCAGCCAGTCGCGCTCTTTATCCTGTCCCACAATCACCAGCGCGGTAAGGTCGTTCTTTTCTGACAGGTCGAGCCCCGCGTAGCACTCCCCAACAATCATGCCCGGACGAATGTCCTTCAGAATACTGGCTTCCCAAACATTACGGGAGACGAACGGTGACACAGTGGATACGCGCTGATTTAGATTGAGATTACGAAAGGTATTTTCACTGCTGGGCATCCTCGTCGCCTCTTCTGCCCGGCGCTCCATCTCGTCCAGTGAACGAAAGGTTCCCAACGCCGGATTAGCGGCACGCCATGCAGCCCGATCCATAATGTCGGCGTCTTTTTCGGCAGTATGCACATGGCAAACAATATGTGGATCGCCAGAAGTTGCCGCGTCATCAATCCACACGCTCAACAGGTCGGCGTCGTTGGCCGCCTGGGTACTGATAGCAATCAGCAAAGGTGTCTCATGCGCCCCTTGTGAGGTAACAATGGCGTCAACAAAATCACTGCGCGGACCTACTACCTGCCCCACTTCATCCAGAATGGCCAGCACTGGAGAAAGACCGTGTGCGGTTTTACCCTCGGCGGCCAGCGCCTTGTACTCAACATTACAAGGGGTACCAATCAGCCGCTTACCGCTGGGAATGATATGCACAATGTCCTGTAGCGCGGGGTTAAGATTAATCATTTTGACCGACAGGCTAAAGACCAGCGCAGCCTGCTCTCGGCTCATCGCCCCACTGACGATCTGAGAGTTTTGCACCGCTTCTGGGCCAACCAGGTGAGCAAGAAGTATTCCAGCAATTAACCCGGTTTTCCCGTTCTTTCGGGCGATGCTTAAAATTGCCCTGCTGGTGCCCACCGGGTTGTCATAGACATCAAGCAGAAAGTCTTTCTGGAAGCCATCAAGCTTCATCGGCTGTCCGATAAACTTGCCTTCCGGCACAATGCAATAGCGCTCAATGAACGCTATCACGCGCTCACCTCGCGTCATGAATGCCCCTTAATGTTTTGGAAACGCGATCAGATTATCGTCTTCGCGTTGATGACCACTGACCGTGCTTCTGGCGTTCCTGTCATTCCTGTTTTTGTTACGCTGGTCGCGGCTTTCACCGTTGGTAGCGTGGGAATGGATTTGCAGATCTCGTCGCTGTGCCAAAATCGCGCGCTGTAATTCTACGATTTGTTTGCGCAATTCTTTAATTTCAACCATGTTTCTCGCCTCACCGCGCACGCGCTCTTCGTTACGTAAATCACGCCGTAACATGGTGATATAGTGTTGATTATTTGCCAGCTCAACAGCGGCTAACAGGTCAGCGGGTGTCCAGCTATCCAATGCTTTGGATCGAATATTGTCATGCCAAAAAGGCTCGGCTTTTTTTTCCAAACCCGCGTGCGCCGGGGGCTGAAGGGTGTCCCCGGTCGCATTTTTCATGGCCTGGATCGCCGCCGTCGCACTGTCAGAGCGGTTTCGTTTTTCTGCCATTTGAGAGCACCTTGAAAACTAAAAAAATCGGGTTAGCGTTAAAGTTGAGGAGGGCGGGCGGTCAGGAACAGCAAGCGCCCTGAACTTTTCCCCCGCCCCCCTATGGGGTTAGCTGTGTTTGAACCAGTCTGAATTGGGATCGAGAGGCATACCATTCTCATCGCAGCCGATGACCTTGTCCCGCTTTTCCATTCTTTGTTTAGTCGATGAGTGATGCGGGACGCACAGTCCCTGCCAGTTCTCTTTATTCCAGAATAATGTTTGTGCCTTTGCTATCGCCGCCTTGTCGCCAGACTTCAACGCTTCTTTAAGTTTGTGCGGAATGATGTGGTCAACAACGACAGCGGGTGTTATCCGTCCCTGCTCGTGGCACATACGGCATAACGGATGAGCGCGCAAAAATGAAACACGCGCTTTGTCCCACCTGCTGTTGTAGATGTGGGGTCCTTTCAAGACTCATCCCCCTCTTTAGTTCCAGTTAGACTGACATAAGCGATAACCCCGCCTTGGTGTGCGGAGAAACGCGGTATATCCCGTTATTGATCCCCTCTGTGCGCTAACTGCAAGGAGAAGTCAGGTCTTGGCTAACACAGCAGGACAGCGACGGGAGTGACGCTACTGAATGAAATATCGAACACTCTCGGGAGAATGCCCTGGATTTCGTCATTTCTTTTTGGGCTGGTATTTCATCGCCCATGCCTTTGCTATGCGAAAGCAATCGTCAAACATCTTCCCCTTCCCTGATGCTGAGCTTGAACAGCGGTAGTGATCTAGCGCCCTGTCTGCCCCCTTCAGGGCGACCGATGGCGCATAGCCCTGTTTCAGCAGTTCGGCGACCACATGCTTTTCAATGAATGCTGTGTAGTCTTTCATGCGAAAACACTCACACCGAACATACTATAATTCATTGTTTTCATTACGGGTCCTCACGTTGGCTAGCATTGCCGCTGAATTAGCAGACTCATTGACAATGCTTTTGTGTCACTCACCACCAGTTAAAACGTCAGCAGCAATTGCGCTTCTTCAATCAGCACGTTGATTTTCTTCGCATGTGCCGCCTTAATGCCTTTCCACTCGTTCAATCCCGTGCCAAACACGCTGGCAACGGCTTTGTCCGTTTTTAAGTCGGCGCAAGCGGCATTGAGTTCCTGCATGACGCTGCGCTTGCGGGGATTGGTAACCTGACCTTTTGTCCAGTATTCATAGAGCACGTCATCGCACTCCTCCTGATACTGAACCACTTTGTCGCGACTTTCTGGCTTAACTTTATTCGGCTGGATACTGGCCAGCCAGGCAGCCAATTTGCGGAGTTGTAGACAAAGCATTTTTTGTGGGCCACCTTGGGTAGGGATCATGATTTCCATGACCCCCTTGGCAAAGCGAGATTTCAACTTACCCGCCTGACCCTGGTATGCCAACCCCATACCCTCAATGATTGGGCGCATCGGGGTATAGGGTTCATCGTTACAGTTAACGACATACAGGGCATTTCCATGAAACGGAACGGTGATTGTTTGCATAGTGCTTATCCTTACTTAGGTAATGAACCTTTGGCGCATAGGAAATCAGCCCGTCGAAGGCAGCACTAGCCAGCTGCTTCCTCAAAGGCTCATTCCTAAACAAGATCCGACGTGTGATGGGTGCATGCACTGCACCGATGAAAAGGCCCGGATTAACCGGGCCTCAAGGTTTCTCTTTCGCTTTTTGTCATACTAAGCCGCCAGTCGGTGTTGTTCTTCAATCAGCGGTTGGCGATGGTTTTTGTTAAATATTCCCATCAGCGTGGCTTTGCGTTGCTCGAAGTCCCATCCCATGCCAATGAATACCGTATTCGCGCGTTGCAGTTCGGTAATGCAGTGGATCTGCTCTGGCGTCAGATAGTCACGGAGAGATCCTTTCTTACCTATTTCATGGTGGACTCGAAATTTTGCGGATGTCATACCCAGTGCAATGCGGTTAATCAGGTCAGCTTCGTTGCTGAAGTGATGAGGGGCAATGTTTTTCCCCTGTGCCTCACGCTCGTGCTTGATGGCATCGGTCAATGGGCGGTACTCAAGCCGGGCCATATCACGATACGAAATACGTATCTGCTCTTTGGCAACGGCTGCATCAAACGTGCGTATAACATGAAGGTGGAATTTGGGGCTAATCCACATAGCATAGGCGTAAACTAATTCTTTACACACGTAAGTCCCACCGTTTCGCCCCTCAATAGTGAAAAAGGCTAAACTACGGAGTTTTCCCGTAGTTTCATTTTCTATCTCTCTTATCAACCCCTTAGTATCTGGTCGGCGCATGAATTCATGTATTTCAAATGTTCTTTCTGAGCGCTTTTGCCCCTCTGATTTTTTAGCCGCTTTCTGTAAATCATTCAGACGAAAATAACCTGATTGATCAGTTTTGATCACAACGCCGCTTATGATTATCGATAATTTATTCATAGCGTTTACCTTTTCTATGAAATGAACCTTTGCCGAAATAGAACGTCAGCCCACCGAAGGCTCGCCAGCACAAACTGACGCCCTCAAAGGCTCATTCCATAGGTTCAGGTTCGGTGTTTTTAGATGCGCTTTCGGTGCGCGGGGATATTGCAAGACACAAAAAAAGCCCGGATTAACCGAGCCTCATTGTTTGGTTTCACAGCCTTGCCACTTCTTCACAGAGTTGCACAGCTACCTGGCAGGTAAATGCTTCCGGGATCCTTCGATTTCCCGAATGCTTCGCTTGTCGGCGTTACACTTCTCAATAACGGTCAGCAATTCTTCATTCAGCGCTACGCTCTGGCCGTATGTCATTTGATGAGCGATTTCAGGCGCTGGGCAGTCCTGTAGAAGTTCAGCGGGGATCGGTACGACGGGTGCCGTTACGTATTCTGTCCGCGTGCTCTCGCAGCTTGCTAACGACATCATCAGGAACAGGCCGAACAGCACACTCATCAGTCGATAACTTTTCACGGATGTCAACCCCGGTATTTTCCGACCGCTGCTGTATCTGCTGTTTTTCATCGTGATTGGCCTGTGTGATGGCGGTGAAGATGCGCATCGACTGGATCACATTTCCAGCGATGGTTTCGGCCTGCTTTTGTTGCCGCTCTGCTGCTTCGAGGTCTTTCGCTTTATCACTGTATGCGTCGTGGTAGTAGTAGACGCCAAATGACAGTGTAGCCAGCAGAGCAACGAGAGCGGCGTAGAAATATAGCCTCATGCGCCGAGCCCCCAGCACGATAATTCCGCCTCCTGGTCACGCCGCGCTATCTGCCCGTAACAGTTATTGGCGCGGATACGGCAATCTTTGCCTCCGTCCCAAATCCAGCGCTTAATCTCTTTGCAGGCACCAATGAGATCGCCGGCATTCAATTTGCGGTAGAACGTTGAGGTGAAGCAGTTACCGGGACCGATATTCCACGGACAAAATGAGGCAATGCCGACTTTCTGAGTCTCAGTGAGCGGCACTTTAACGTTGCGATCCACCCAATCGAGCGCCTTTTGCTGTTCTGCGGCATCAATCTTTGCACACTGCCCGGCGGTCAGCTTCATGCCCTTCACTACCGGCTTGCCATCTACCCGTGTCACGCCACCGCAAATCGTCCAGATGCCGCCGCCGTCAGGATAAGCGTTTATACGCATCCCCTCTTTTTCAGTCTGGAATTGCGCCATCATCACGGGAGCAGTCACGCCAGCAGCGATGAGCGCCAGCATTGCCGCACTGAGTTTGCTTGCTTTTGACATCATGCACCGCCTTTTTCCCTCAGCTGATACTCCTTCCTGCGGTAGTACCAGTTGATTACAAAAGTGCCGATTGTGCAGACCATACCGACAATAATTGCCCAGTCACCGAGCGTTAACCCGGCCATTTTGTCTGCAAGCAACCATACGCTCTCTGTAGTTGATGCGGCGTAGGCTCTGGCAGACGCGCCAAGGCCCATTAAGCCCGTCCCGCTTCCGTATGAAAGCCTGCTGTAGAGAGTGCTCATTCGTGTCATACCCTCACCTCCCGGCAGGGATGGCGCTGTGTGTTATAGAAAGGGGAAATAAAAAAGCCACGCATAAGCGCAGCCTGATTGAGTCTTCTGTAATCACCTAACAGGAGTGGAATAAATAAATCAAATTAGTTGATTTTTGATTTCATTCTTGTATAATCATCTCAGGTTTCCAAGGAGGCACAACATGGTAACTGGTTTTGGTAAATATCTTAGAAAACTGAGGATAGATCGGGGTATGGTGCTAAAAAACATGGCAGATATGCTGGGTGTCAGTTCTGCTTACCTGTCTGCCATTGAATTAGGTAAACGAGCCATTCCTGACTCACTAATAGATGCCGTAGCGTCTGCTTGTAGGTTAAGCGATGAAGAAGTGCTTGAACTAAAAAAACAGGCAGATATCTCTCAGCCATCACTCAAAGTTGATATGTCTGATGCGGAGGATAAAAACAAAGAGTTAATGCTTGTCTTTGCTCGAAAATTTAAAGACTTGTCTCCCGAACAGCTTGATAAACTGAATAAAATGCTAAAGGATTAATAATGATCCCTGCGAAACGAGAACTTGGCCATCGCGTTTCACCTCTCTTTATGCCCCTGTGAAAAAGGGGTAAGCGTTTTAATCTATTATCAAGGGAGACGGGACAAACGCCTCCCTTTTTTATTTTTAAGCCACGCCGGAGCGTAGCCTTAAATGTGGTGGAACCCGATAGAATCGAACTATCTCCTGATGCTCTTCAGGCATCCGCGCGAACCATCTACGCCAGAGTTCCAGATGCAAAAAGCCCCAACCACCAAAGTGAGTTGAGGCTTAATGTCCTGCGCGCTTTTGCCGCAGCATGGGGGTATTATGTGTCCGGACGTCCGGACAGTCAAGGATTTTAGCTGATCTTTTGATCAGTTAATCAGCCTCATCAGATTCTCTTTGACGAAGTTTCGGCGCTCATCTTCGTTGGTAAGCACAACGACACCACGCTTTTCCAAGTGTTCTAATAGTGTTTCAATATCCCCTATAAAACAATTGGAGGCGACCACCTCTGTCCGTGTCACACTGCCATCTGCATAGTCGAGAACAACTCTGCCAGAGATAGCAGGTAAGCTATTTTGTGAAGGTGCTCTGCCGATGAATTCACCCTCAATAGATACACGAGCGGCAAGAGATAACGCCTCGGTAAAATTATCTTCGGGAATTTCTTTATAGCTGCAACCGAAGTGGCTTTTCAGTGCTGACCACAGCGTGATGGTTGCTTTTGCCTGATGCTCTTGCGGAACGCTTCGACCACGATTAATCACTAACTGTTTGATGGCTTCTTGTTGTTCAATGCTTAATTTTCCCGGTAATGATTTTGTTTTGTACGTTAGATGTTTCGATTCTTTCAGATTGAAGTAGCAATCTTCCAGTTGCTCGAATACTTCCCATGCCTTATCTGTCTCGAGCATCTTGGCGTGTCTTGCTGCTCCGCGCTCTGTCCAAAGGATGAGGCTGCGCGTGTGTTTTGCAACTGACTGACTTTCTGTCAGCCTGTTCTTGTATTCCCTAAGCTCATCCCCTTCCAGCTTGAAAAGATGCTTACCATTAATGAATCTTTCCACATTGCGCTTGAAATTTTGTTGGATGCTGTTCACTTCGGCACCATACAAGTTAGCCAGTAACTCAGTAGTAATAACCGGTATGTTGCCATGAGTAATAACATGAAGGTTATCAATAAGTTTGCATGTCATTTTCGTATCCTTTTTGAGAGGAAACCTGAGAGGCTCAGGCGGCCAAGTGCTCAAAACTTGTACGAAGGCAAGCGGGCTTATTCCCCGAAGGTATTTTATTCACCCACACTCGGCCATATCTGAAATATGGACACAAGAAAGCCGCAAGACTAACGGGTGCGGTAGCCGTTCGTAAGGTGTTTTGAGCACCTAGGAAAGAATATAGACCCGAATATCATTTTGCGTCAAGCTACCTCCAAAAGCCCAGCCACTCTCCCTGCTACGTAGGCCTCAGCGCGTGAAAGGCATGCAGTGATATAATCTGGGCGACTTTCAAGCTTTCTTGCTATCGCCCTGCACGACGCTTTCCCCCGGTAATACGCCACCACGATATCGTAGCCCAGCGGGTCGAAATGCTTGAGCCGCCCTACCGCCCGGTCAACTGTCTCACCGTCGGCATCAGACAGCATGGGCCGGATATCGCAGCTTGCCGTGACGAGGGGCCATGCCGCCTTGTACTCGGTGCCAATGCGTGAGCCACTCCAATTTCCCCATGCCGTCAACAGGTATCGAATATCTCTCATTTTACCGCCCCCCAGTTTTTGCCGTTCCGGATGCTGTAGATATGCTGCTTGCTGGTCTCGAATTTCCTCGCCACCTCCGCCACCGGCATACCGGAGGCCAGTAGCGCACGGATAAGCGGGATATCTTCCGCCGTCAGTCGCACACGCTGTCTCATGCCGCTTCCCCCATCCGATAAGTAATGCCCTCCTGATACCAGGGTGGTAGCGTGAACTCGATTCGCCAGATATTTCCGCCGGCGCGTAATTCCCGCAGTCGCTTGAGCTCAGTTTTCATGTGCTGATAAATCTCATCCATCTGCCACGGCTTTAACCGCACCGGCACTGCCGCCAGATGCGCTACGCGGTCAATGACCATCTCCCCATAAGTGATGTTGGCGTGCATCGTGAACTCATACGGGTCTTCACCCAATTTACGGTGGCAGCCCGCGCAGTGTGCGAAGGCGTTGAAGGGATGGTAGCGGGTCGCTTTGTGTCGGCGGGACTTGAAGTGGGAGCAATGGAGATTACCGTGGTCGTGGTGAAAATAGTTACCGCAGTAGTCGCACTGCCAGTTGGTTCTCTCGCGCACAAGCTCAGAAAATACCGCGTCGTGCTTATCGCGTTTTAGTGCCATAGCTACCTCCACATCCGGTTAATCAGCGCGTGCCTGCTTACCACGGTCATCCCTTTAGGGGTTGTGCGCCACGGTCGCCAGATGAACAACACGCTGCCCTTGCTGTTACCCGCCTTGCCTTGTTTGCCCGTTTCAGCGCTGATAAACGACAATCGCCCTTCGGTGATGAAGCGTACCTCATCAACCGTTTTCTGTGCCTGTGCGAACCATCCCGTCGAGGTATCCGCAGGCAGCAGCATAACGACCGTTTTATTCTGCTTGCGGCTCTGCTCAGCAGCTTTATCAACCCAGGGGCGGATATTGCTGTACGGGGGATTGCAGAAGATGGCGCCGGTGCTACTCCAGTCACAGGCAAGGGCATCATCCTCTGGCGTCAGATACAGACGACACAGGGTATTGTCGTGGTCCGCGGCGGCATCGAGGTAGAAGCCAAACTCCGCATCCAGCGCCTGGAAGACCTCGGGCGGGGTTCGCCATGTGTCCTTGTGCTCTGGTCTGGTGTGTGATTTGAGTGCCATATCTACCCCCACACCTTGTTGAGCATTGAGCGTGGTGTTGGTTTGAGGTACTGCTGTTCGGGAAGGGTGACAACGACATCCCAGTATTTGGGGTCACGGCTCAGTGACCTGGCAGCGCGATAGCCGTTGTCTTTGTAGTGCCTGACGAGTAGCTCCGCCTCTTCACCGGTTAACCCGTCGTACTTGAAACTGGTTTTCTTCATCCGACTCTCCCAAAATAATCCCCGGAATAACGCACCTCCCGCCGCCTGACGCCGTTGCCGACCGACCAGGCCTGGGCATACTCAATCAAACTGTTCATGCGCTTTACGCCCATCTGAGCCGTGCTCTCGCGGATGCTGCAAAACTCCCCCTCCAGCCCCGTCACCACCTCCCCCGGCCTGCCGGTAGCGATGGCATGTCCCGAGACAAACAGCGCTTTCCAGTCCAGCAGCGGGCGGGGTTTATCGGCCCACACCACCTGACGCGAAACATCGGTGCATAACGCATGGAACAGGTCGTTCTGCGGTAATGTCCGTTTAGCATCGTTGAGGGTAATTTCGAGAGGGCGGTGTGGGTCGGTGGGCAGGGAATCAATAAAGGCTTTCAGGTTTTTTCGTATTCGTTCATCACGCAACAGGAAGCGTGTTTTATCCATGTCACCCTCCGCTTCTGGCGCGAAGCCTTCTGTCCTGCTCTATCAACTTTCCAATAAGTGATAGAATGAAGTTAATTTTTTGCTCGCTTGAGGTTATCTCATAGCGTTGTAACAACGCCACCTCAGGCCTGTCTGCGTTACTCAATATCGTGGATATATCATTCAAATAGGGAGTTAACTTATTCATGGGTATGCTTTCCTTTAATACAACCTGTCCTCACTGCTTGAAAGAAAATGCAGTGTCATAGGGGGTTCGTGAACATAGGCGGGGTATACTTAAAGGGTCTACACCCGCAATGGCCTATGGTGCCGATCGATGGAAGTTGCCGCCTCATTGGTGTGGCTGTCGAAACCAAAATGCGGCTAATCTAGCCACGGCATAAGCAGATGGGTGTAGGTACATAGCACGCACCCGACACAGATAGGGGCGTTACTAGTTTGCCAGGAATGAAAACTTCAATATAATGGATTGATATATGAAAATCGGTTTTTATGCATTTTATAGTCAAAAAAAACAAATGAAATCCTCTATAGTAAGCTGCTTTAATCGCCAAATAGGCACACTATCACGCTAGTACAAATCCGGTGGAGGTGTTATGCGTAACAAAATAATGCCCGGGATTTGCATTGTAGCCATCCCTTACCTCTTTGTTTTTGCTTCATATTTTATTTTTCGTCATTATCTGCCAGGCGTGTCTTTTTCTTCCCATAAAGATGGACTTGGTGCCGCATTGTCATCTTATGCAGGAACAATGATAGCAATCCTGATCGCAGGAATGACGTTTATGATAGGAAGCAGAACCAGAAAGTTAAGTAAGATTCGAGAATACGGATACATGACCTCTGTAGTCATCGTGTATGCACTAAGTTTTGTTGAGCTTGGTGTGCTTTTCTTTGCTGGCGTTCTTTTGATCTCAAGTATCGACGGCTACATGCTGCCAACGGTTGCCATCGGGATAGCTGCTGCCTCATTTGCTCATATATGCATGCTTGTAATTCAGCTTTATAACTTTACGCATGAATCCTGAACATACCCATCAATTTTGGCCCCCACCCGGCCCCGCGCCGGGTTTTTTGTGTCCTGTCGATGAAGTACCTTGACCGACACCTCGCCCCTCCAATTGCTATGGTTAACCATGGGGGGCGTTTTTACCCCCCCAAACCAAAAGGGCTGCCATTGCCAGCAGCCCCACGATGCATTCTGTTAGATAGGCTGTCATTCCTGTTTCCCTCGCTTTAAAAACCCATAACTTCTTTCAGCGGCTTTCCGTGTATCCCTTTTCATCACTCCTCCTGTTTGTTTGCCTAGACGTCAGCGCCTTTTGCGTACCTGCGTACGCTGGTTTCTGTCTGCTGCCTTGTCGTGCACTTCTCCCGCGCTTCGTCCTGGTCGCACTCAATGAAATGACCATTAACGAATCGTTGGTAGACGGTGCCAAGTGAGCCGAATCGGTTTTTTGTGACGATGATTTCTGCGAATGGAGCGGCGGGTGAATTCTCGTTATACACCGCGTCGCGGTAGAGCATGATGATTGAGTCGGCATCCTGTTCAAGGCTGCCAGAGTCACGCAAATCGGCGTTGGTCGGGCGCTTGTTAGGTCGCTTCTCAACGTCTCGTGATAGCTGACCAAGCGCGATCACTGGCGTTCGCAGCGTCTTGGCCATTGCCTTTAGGCTCCATGAAATATGGGCTATGGCAAGGTCGTTACGCTCCGCTTTCGGTTTGGCGATCAGGCCGAGATAGTCTGCCATGATCAGCGATAGCGCTGGGTGCTCCTGTTTGTGCCGCCTGGCAATGGCTACGATTTCCTCCACCGTCAGGCGACAAGCATCAACGACCCATACGTCAAGATCTGCCAGTCGGTTAATCCCGTCAACAATCCTCGCCCATCCCTCATCGTCAAGGTTTGAAGGGTTACGCAGCAGACTTACCGACATCCGCCCTGCCCCGGCTATCGAACGCTCAGCTACCTGTAGAGAACTCATTTCCATGCTGAAAATCAGAACGCCCTTCCGCTGGTTCTCCCCGGGTAACTTCCGGTTTGCCACGCCTTCGGCAACCTTAAGCGCCAGTTCAGTTTTCCCCATTCCGGGCCGGGCGGCGACGATCACTAAATCCTCAGCGTTCATCCCCCCGGTGATCGCGTCCAAGTCGTCAATGCCTGTTTTCAGCGTGTCGGACTCTTCCCCGTTTTTCAGGCGGCGCGCTAACGTGTTGCTGTATTCGGAGATGATGTCTCCAAGGCGAACCGGCTTCACTTCCTGCTTCGGCTTTCGAATGCCTGACAGTCTGCCGATAAGTTCGTCCATCGCCACGGTAGCCACTTCAATCGATGAATTTCCGATTGTCCCGCGCAGCTTGTCAACAGCCAAAACGAACATCCGGCGCTGGTACATCTCAGTCACCATGTCGGCATAGCCCCGCAGGTTTGCAGCGCTGGGGCAGCTACGCGCCGTTTCCATGATGTCGGCAAAATGCTCATCGCCACATTCCTCGGCAACCATCAGGGAATCAATCATGTTTCTGGTGCGAGCCTGTTTACGGATCACCTCATAGGCTCGTTTGTAAATCGGGATCTCGAAGGTTTCCGCCTCCAGCGTTGCCAGAACCTCAGTTGCCGTTGGCGTTAAACCGCCGATCAGCAAACCACCAATCACGCTGGCCTCGATATCCTGTCTCATAGCGTACCCTCCCTGATTTTCGTCAGCGTTTTGCGCTGAAGCAGGTAATCAAAATTAGCCACCCAGCCGCGATCATTGTCGCCAAAGTGGAACGGCCTGGCAGCAGCCATAAACGCCCTGACGTAGGACCTAAAGCCGTCCAGGTTTGGCGTGGCCAGAGATTTAACCAGAGCAGCAAGTTTCCGTTTTCGCTCGTCATTGGCTTCAACAGCGTGAGGCAGTCTGTCACCCACGGCTTCGTTGTAGGCGTTCAGGTAGTCGTCGTATTTGATTGGGTTTGATTTTCGTTTGGAGGGTTTACCCCCCTTCACACTTTCACCCGTAGGGGGTAAGGGAGTTTTAGGTTCTATGACTGGTTCAAAAGAGTGACTGATTCTGGTGCCGCCTGTCGGCATAGGGGGTGTGCCGCCTACCGGCATAGGGGTGCCATTTCCCGGCACAGGGGGTGTGCTGGTAGTCGGCATAGGGTTATCCAATTTCAGATAGTAAACATTGGATGCATTACCCTTGCCATTATTCGTACCGGTACGATTTTCTTTTACCAACAAACCCGCCTTTTCCAGTGCATCAATGTGATCTCGAACAGTGCTTTTACTGCATTCACAATGATCGGCAATATGCTGATACGAAGGCCAGCACTCCCCTTTGTCATTGGCATTATCAGCCAGCTTCAGGAGAACCAGCTTACGTATCGGGTTACCGACTTTGATATTCATGGCCCTAGCCATCAATGACATGCTCATTTGCGTTTCTCCCCGGACTCATGCAGAGCCAGGTAAAGTTGTTGTTGCAGGCGGAAGAGTTCGGCGAATTTCTTCGCCGCATCCTCTGGCATCAATGTTTGGGGTTCAGGATGATGGCGACAGGTGCCCTTTTGCTTGAAATTCCGGCTGTTTCGTGCCATAATTCCTCCTGAAATCAATTTGTTGTTGCAATTTTAAGCCGGAAAAGTGTTCTCCCACTGACCGGCTTTTTCTTTTGTGCTTGCATCATGTTCCCCTCCTATGCAGCAAGGCATTCGTCGCCTGATACAGATCCAGCCGCTTCCAGTTGATACTTCGCGAACTCCATCGCTGAACGAAGCAGATAGCGGTATTCATCCAGCGGCATCTTCTTCTCTCCCTCGAAGACAAAATCCTGCACACCACTGGCGGCTAAGATATCCATCGTCTCAGTGAGCTTCTCTGAGCGGCGCAGGACGGTTGAATCGGCGACACCGAGCATTTTTGCGATGTTGGTCTGGCGTACCCGGACAATCGCCTGATATGCTGTTGTAACGAGGTGACGGCTAATGAACTCAACCGCAGAATTTTTGCGTGTTTTTGCACGTTGCATTTGTGATACTTTCCTTATTGAAAAAAATAGGTTATCGGATGCGCGTGTAGAGACACGGCACCTGTGTTTTGGTGATCAACAGACGTGACGAAGCCGTGAGCCAGTCACAGTGAGTTTGTTACTGTGGGATGTTGCGTTCGCCACGTTGTCGGTGGCTTCCGTAGGACGAGGGTCCGTTGTAAAGAGCGGTACTGCTGGTTAAGCTGCGTTATTTTCAGGCGGAAACAAATCATCAATCCCGATGTTTGCTCCAAATTTGTTAAAGACAAATATCAATTTTCTGCACATCGAAATATTTAGAGTTCGCCTTCCGTTTTCATAGTGGGCAATAGCGCCTGGAGTACATCCCGCCGCTTGAGCCACATCAAATTGTGTAAGGCACAATGATTTGCGTACTTCTTTAATCTTATTCACTTGAGCCTCCATTTGGTTCAGACCCAATGATACATATCGTATCGACAATAATCAAGAGATACATACGTAATGTCGTTTGTCGGTGGCTATACAATCCGTAATAATCTAGGTATGAGATATAAATGGTCAGAACTAGTGCGCTACCGCATGAAGGAGCGAGGCGTTACGAGAGAAAGAATAGCTAACATGCTGGGAAAAACTCCCGGTGCGGTAGGTCATTGGCTTAATGGTAGAAGAGAACCATCTCTTACAGAGATAGCTTCTATATTTCAAATTCTAGGTTTGAGTAACGTTGTACTGCACAGTGATGGCCGTGTGAGCCTGCCTGATGATTACGATCCAAGCGTTTTGACGAAGGATGCCCTCACAGCAAGACAGAAAGCACTAGTTGAACTATTTGCTTTTTTTCCTGAAGATGAACAGGAAAAAATGTTGAAAGAACTACGTGAGAAAAAAGACCAAATGGATCAATTGATAGAGAAATGGCTCAAAGCAAGGAAAGACGCTTCATAAATTCTATACTTGCAGTTAACAGATTGATAAATGACAAAATTTTAAACGTATTTTAGCCTTCCTCACTCTTCATCATCACTTTCACCTCACTTTAAAAATAATCTCTTTATATTCATATGGGTACGGATTGTATCGATATTTTTCGATACAAAAGGTATTTACATCATTCGATACATATCGTATCCTTCCTCCCATCAACCCACCAGACAGCCTTCAGCCAGACGGTGGAACACCAACCCGCAACGGCAATACCCCGGCAGGCAAGACCTCGAGTTACCCGCCGATTGCCTGAGCGTAAGTAGCCAGCCCGAGGCGCACGAACATGACGGCGGTTGGGATAGCTAACGAAAGAGGAGATGGAAGATGGTAACAAATACAAATAGCGCCATTGAGACCCGGCGCTTTGATAAAGACGCAATCAGCACAGTGTTTTCAGCCGGTAGTATGTACATTGCGAGCCTGCTGTTTGACGAGTTGAAAGATAAGCACAATGCCCAACTCGGAATAGTTAAATCTCAGGATTCAGCTATTCGCGGTGTAGTCTGTGAGCTTTCTTCACTGAAGATGAGCATAACAGAAGCTGAGGCTGTTACTGATCAGACCTTACATACTGATCTCCTTCACCTATCGACCAACCAGCGTAACTCGCTAAGTCAATTTTTGGCGGATTGTCGTAGTTTAAAATCGTTTTTAGATACTTGCGCTCTTCTTCCGGCAGATATTCAGAATTCATTTCTTCCTGAAGGACAAAAAGCAGGTCATGAACTGAAGTAGATCTTATTTCTTCTGGTCTCCAGTTGGTTTTTAAGAAAACCATGTGATGCAGAGCTTTAATACCAGAAAGATCAGAAATTGATTTTTTATATTTATCCCTATGATTTTTAAAAACCATTTCGATTAAAAGCAAATGATGTAAGTGGGTATGGCATTTAAGGACTTTCAGAGTAGATGGTTTCTCTCTGATATCGTATTCATTGGTGTCGTAAAACTTGATGAGATCATGCTTTAACGTAAGGTAAAGATTGTCGTAGTCAGTCATAGAAAACCTTCTTGGTTGTGTGAGAGCGCCAAGGATACCACTGCCGCCTGAGGTGGAGAATTAAACCAGGCATTAAACCACAGCAGATTAATGAGTCTGCTCTGTTTTAACCGCTCTTTTTACAACGAGCCTCGCGCTCTACGGAAGGCACCGACAACGTGCCGAACCTTTGCCCAGATGTTTTTGGGGTGTGGTGGGCTGAATAAAAATTATAGCCAACACCAGGACTATAGCCGTTCACCACACCACCAAAACCATCTATTGGAGGGGAGCATGGCTACTATCATTTACCGTAAATCCGTTAATCCCGTTAATTGTGTTAGCAAAACCAACGCCGCTATTCGCCGTCATGCCAGACGCAAGGCAGAAGCGATCCGGCGTGAACTGGTGTCATCCCGTATTTATAAGGTATTGGGGCAGAAGCCAGAGAAACGCAAAGCGCTTAACCGAATCGAATTAGCCTTCAAGCGCAAACGGGCGCCACGAATTAATTTCAATTTACTGGCTGGATTCAGAGAGCAAATTAACCGTTTCGCCGAAAAGTACGACAGGGTTAAGCGTATTAGCCATCGTATTTGGTACCGCAAACCGAAAACAGACTATGGCATTACCGCCAGAGCAAAGCAGACGCATACATCGCGGCCCGTTCATTGAATTTGAGTAGGGGGCGTGCTGCCTGGAGAATGTGGCGTTATTTCAGGAGGGGGACAGGAAACAGGCGGGGACATTTGCGGCAAGGTAATACTCACCGCATAGAGGATAATTTTTGTAATATTTAACCACAAAGTAACCGTAACAACGTTGATAGCCTGGAAAGCTTTTCTTGATTTTCAACAGGAAGATCCATTTTTATTTGCGTTTTCCGCAATGCTATAGGCTTCAGACAAGACCAGATGTTGTTATCGATGCTCTCAAGTTCAATAAGTTTTGCTTTCAGGTCTGCATCACTGAACCGGGCTTCATTTGTGAATAATCGAAGATACTCAAAGGATTGTTTCGCGGCTCCGGCGGACTGCTTGCCAAATTGGTAAGTCGATTGCACCGCTGAAATAATCACGATCATCACCCCAAAGAAAAATGGGTTCGCTTTTAGCACTATCGCTGAGCCGAAAATCAACGTTAACACCGAAAAGAGTCGGTCAAGTCGCCCCGTCGCGGTGGTGTACAACTGTTCAAGATAATACCCGTACAGGATGCGGTCTTTAATTTCATCTCTGCTCATAGCGATTCCTTATGGTTGTCAGCCTCCGGTTTTCTTCGGTGGCGGTGGTGTATATTCCGGCTGCGGTATAGGTTTTACAGCTTTTTCCGGCATGTGTTTCTCAATCAATTTTCCCGGGGGGGTAACTGCTTTCTTTTCAGACATCGGTCTAAACCTTTCTTGCATTGTAGGGGTACACTGATTTTAACATATTTAAATTTCTCGTTGTAGGGGTACACCGAGACCCTCGCCGCCTGAGAGGGTCACCAAAGCAGGTACTTAACACGGAGACCACCATGCAAAAGCTCATTGACGAATTCGACCACTTGATAGCGCCGGGGACGATTGTTACTGATATCATCCTGTCGGGCGTTGTAGACGACTGCGGCTATTTAATGCAACAGAATGATACCCCTGACTTTTTCAGCGTCTATATCCGAGGCAGCGACGGCTTGCTACAGGCCATCGGTGACCTCTCCGACCGTGAGGACGCACTCGCTTATGCCGCGAGGATGCTTGAGAAATATCAAGCACAACTCACGGACAATACCCGGAAGTTATTAAACGATTGAGGTATGTATTTATGGAAAATGAAAATCGGACCACGATTAAAGCATGCTTAAAACCAATTGCCCCTTCTGATTATGATGAGTGGTGTGATGCCTTGGAATGGCTAGATAAAAACGTCGTAGATTTTCCAACAGCCATAGAGAATGACATAAACAATAATGTTTCACCCTGGATATTTAAAAACTGGTGCTTTATCGAGACTATTGATGGTGAAATAGTTTTCGCCAATGGCTTAATACCATGCATTGATGTGAAAGATTTAAAGGAGTACAGGGAATTTAATAAAAAATGGCAGATGATGTAGATATAGCCAGCCAGAACGAAGAAGCCTTTCGCCAACACCTGAGCAGCAATCATCGAGAGAAGGAATTACCGGTTAACGGGCGCTGCTATAATTGCGAGGGGCCAACCGAGGGTAATTTCTGCTGCAAAGAATGTCGAGAAAATTGGGAGAAGCGAAAATATTTTGATAACCAACGGAGGATTGAATGATGCAACTTAATAAACCTCATATCACGACCTTCAATCACCCTAATTTCGGTGACATGGTCGCTGTCACCAACGGCAGCAATAATATTAATGATTCACGTTATTTGATGAGCATCAATACTCACCCATATGACGACCACGAAACATTGGTATACAAATCAACCATTGCCTATCTGACGGAAGAAAATAAGTGGCTTAAAAAGCAGGTGAAAAAATTAACGGGTATCCATGACTGAAACACTTTCAGCATTCCCATTATCCGTTTATCGCCGCAATTTCCCCCCATACTCAATAACGCCATCGGACGGTGGTTTTTTTACGCCTGAATCCAAGGAATTTTAAATGAAAAAATTCGAACTCACTGCCGAAGTGAAAGCGTTTTTCGGCATCAAATTGTTTCGCATTAAAGCGCTTATCGCCTTCGGTAATGTTCGAGCTGGCGAATTAGGCGGCTGGGTAAAAAAAGAATCGAACCTGGCTCAGGACGGGAATGCGTGGGTGTTCGACGATGCGCTGGTGTACGGCGATGCGCGGGTGTACGGCAATGCGTGGGTGTCCGGCAATGCGCGGGTGTACGGCAATGCGCGGGTGTCCGGCAATGCGTGGGTGTCCGGCAATGCGCGGGTGTACGGCAATGCGCGGGTGTACGGCGATGCGCGGGTGTACGGCAATGCGTGGGTGTCCGGCCATGCGCGGGTGTACGGCAATGCGTGGGTGTACGACGATGCGCGGGTGTCCGGCAATGCGCGGGTGTACGGCAATGCGTGGGTGTCCGGCAATGCGTGGGTGTCCACCGATGCGGACTGGATCACCCTATCCCCCATTGGCTCAGAAAATGGAGTTCTAACCGCATTCAAGCAGAAGGATGAAACGGTAATGGTACATAGGGGGTGCTTCTCTGGAACTATTGAAGAATTCGAATCGGCAGTTAATAAGCGCCATTACGACAATAAGCACGGTGAAATTTATCGTCATGTCATTTCGTTGCTGAAATTACGGTTTAACCTGTCATCCTGTCATAAAGAGATGAATATTTAACCCTCGGCGATATTTTTCGGCATCAATTAATACATCAATCCAAATTAAGGAAAGCCACGATGGAACTTACTATCGCGGGCGCCCCCATCGTGCGTCCTGAAATTAAATTTTACCCGATTCGGTCAATCGAACATCACTGCTCAAATATCGTCACGGGCCAGAGCTTCAAAAACAAAAGCGGGCTGCAACGGTTATTCGAGCAGCTTATTGCAACGGTTAATCAGAAGGGGAACCCGATATGAAAATCAGCGAATCAGGACAACGAGAGATAGAAAAAATTATCTCGACATTCTCAGATGCCGATTTGGATGTGGTTAACACCTATTACGCGTTTGCTGATAAACGGGTAAAGCAAGATGAAATTTTTACTGCGATTCGCAGGATGACCGGCGTTGACGAAAGCGTGGTTGACATTCTGGCCAATGACCCTGAGCAGCAAATAGCCCTTGAGACATTCACGGATAGATTTATTCAGCTGCTTGCAAAATACGAATACGCCACGGAGTTGTGGTTGAGAATGAGAGATGAGGAGGATGCAGCATGAGCACGGCATTAACAACAATGGCAGGGAAGCTGGCTGAGCGTCTCGGTATGCAGCCCGGTACGGACTTGATGAATACCCTTAAGAATACGGCGTTCAAGGGGGGTAACGTCACGGACGAGCAATTTACCGCCCTACTTATCGTTGCCAACCAGTACGGGCTTAACCCGTGGACGAAAGAGATTTACGCATTCCCTGATAAGGGCGGCATTGTCCCGGTTGTTGGTGTAGATGGTTGGGCGCGGATCATTAACGAACATCCTCAGTTCGACGGAATGGAATTCGGCTACGACAAGAAAGAGGGGGCTTGCACCTGCAAGATTTACCGCAAAGATCGCAAACACCCCACTGTAGTCACCGAATACATGGGCGAGTGTAAGCGCAATACCCAGCCGTGGCAATCACACCCCACCCGTATGCTGCGCCACAAGTCACTTATTCAGTGTGCACGCATGGCATTTGGGTTTGCTGGCATTTACGACAGCGACGAAGCAGAGCGGATCATCGAAAGCAGCCCGGCAAGCGTTGTTGTTGGACAACAAACAGACGAGCGCCGACCGGCATTGATTGCCCGGTGCGAAGAGGCGGCTCAGCTAAGCATGGAAGTCTTCGCAGAAACATGGAAAAACCTGACCCACGAAGAGCGCCAGATTATCGGCAATGCAGAGAAGGAGCGCATCAAAAAAAGCATTCCCGTCGATGCAGAATATAGCGAGGTGGATCATGCAACAGCGCAGTGATGAATGGTTTTCCGCCCGTTGTGGCAACGTGACCGCCAGTCGCCTGTCTGACGTAATGGCAAAAACCAAATCGGGCTATTCCGCCAGCCGCCAGAACTACATGGCAGAGCTTATCTGCCAGCGCCTAACAGGAAAGGTGGAAGAAAGTTACGCAAACTCGGCCATGCAGCACGGCACTGAACTTGAACCGGTGGCGCGGGAGATGTACCTGCTTAACCAGTTTGACGCAGAAGTTACAGAAGTGGGATTTATTCCCCATCCAGAGATCGTAGGATTTGGGGCGTCGCCTGATGGCCTGGTCGGAAATGATGGCCTGATAGAAATAAAATGCCCCAACACATGGACGCATTTAGAAACCATCAAGACCGGTAAGCCGAAAAACCAATACCTCCTACAGATGCACGCCCAAATGATGTGTACGGGCAGGAAATGGTGTGATTTTGTCAGCTATGACGACAGGCTACCGCCAGACCTTGCCTATTACCAGTTGAGAATTCATCAGGACGATAAACGGGTTGCTGAAATAGAGGAAGCGTTAAGGCAGTTCCTGGCTGAACTTGAAAACGAACTTGAGGCTATCAGGAAATTATCCAGGGTAGCAGCATGAGTGCATGCACGTCGTCGTGCGGCCGTGCAATCAGGTTCAGCCCGACGCAAGGGGTAGCATGGTGGGTTGTGCAGGATTCGAACCTGCGACCGATGGATTAAGAGTCCACTGCTCTACCAACTGAGCTAACAACCCGTAGTGGTATAATTAATTAGAGGGCGGTGACGAGAAAAGCTTTCACAACCAGAGAGAGAATACCCAAAACTCCAGCACTCAGCATCCAGCGAATTAACTTCTGCTCAGAGCGGATACCCGCCATCTCAAGCTGTAAATCCTTGCGGACTAAAGATATCTGCGCTTCAGTTTTCTCAAAGCGAGCCTGCATCTGAGCTTCATTTTTCTCGAAGCGAGCGTCAATATCCTTACGTACATCGGCTATCTCTGCGGATAGGTCCTTACGTACGTCGGCTATCTCTGCGGACAGATCCTTACGCACATCGGCTATCTGCGCGTCGGTTTTCTCGAAGCGGAACTCCATATCTTTACGAACGTCAGCTATATCGCGCTTTACCTCTGCGATATCAGCCTTGGTAGCAACATCAGCCACCTCATGAGACTTGCGTACGACGAGCGAAATCGCCTTGGCCTGCTCACTGGTAAGCCCGGCGGTTTGAAGCTCTTCTGACGCCTGCAATGTATCAAATGCAACCTGGCCCATAGCGGATCCTCCTGTGTTAAGCCAAGTGTAAGCGATCTGACCGCCAACCTGCAAAATTTTACAAGTTAGCCCCCTGATAACCACATCCGTTTAATTATGGAGAAATTGTTATGACAAAAATAACCAGAGCAGATAACTACATCATTACCCCGTGCTGTCCCTGCCGGATTCGATACATGGTGACTGGATGATGGCAGCAGTTTACTACAACGAAATTGACCCTTATGCAGCACAGTGGCTGAGAAACCTGATTGCCGCCGGTCATATTGCGCCAGGCGATGTTGATGAACGTTCGATTGAGGATGTTACTCCCGATGACTTACAAAACTACACGCAATGCCATTTCTTTGCCGGGATCGGCGTATGGTCGTATGCCCTGCGAAAAGCAGGATGGCCCGATGATAAACCCGTGTGGACGGGCAGTTGCCCCTGCCAGCCTTTCAGCGCGGCAGGCAAGGGCGGCGGGTTTTATGACGAGCGGCATCTCTGGCCCGCTTTTCACTGGCTCATCAGCCAGTGCCGCCCTGAGTACGTTTTTGGTGAACAGGTTGCAAGCAGCCATGCAAACCTCTGGTTCGACCTTGTACAGGCTGACCTGGAAGCCGTGGACTACGCCTTCGGGTGTGTGCCGTTTCCGTCTGCGGGCGTCGGTGCCCCGCATATCCGCGACCGGGCGTACTGGGTGGCCTACGCCGACCACGCGGGACGGGAAGGATGGCAGGGAATGCCCGAATGTGCAGCTCAATGCATTGCTGGGGCGCGTAGTGTGGCTGACAACCCCAGTGCGGTTAACGGCTTCTGGCGAGAGGCTGACTGGCTCCTGTGCCGGGATGAAAAGTGGCGGCCAGTTGAACCCGGCGCATTCCCGCTGGCTTATGGGGTTACCAACCGCGTGGGACGACTGCGCGCCTACGGAAACGCTATCAACGTGGAGGCGGCAAAAGCGTTCATAGAGTCATACACCTCATTGACGCAAGGAGAACCCATGCGCTCGAAAAATGGCAACAGGCGAACGTTAACCAGTTCCTGCAACGCCACTAATCACTAATCCCGCCCCGGTAACGTGCCGGGGTTCCATTATCGTTTTAACCAACGAGGTATATCTGTATGCAAAATTTGACCATTGCACAAACAGTAACCATGTCCAGCCGTGAGATTGCGGAGCTGACCGATAAGAAACATTTCCACGTATTGAGAGACATCGAGTCAATGCTCGTTGACCTGGGCGAAGACCCGGAGGGGTATGCCCATTTTTGGATACACCCCCAAAACGGCCAACAATACCGGGAATTCTTACTCGATCGCGACCATACCGAATGCCTGCTTACCGGCTATAGCGCTGTTCACCGTATGCGCGTTATCAAACGCTGGCATGACCTAGAAAAACTGGCGGCTACACCTGCCTTGCCGGAAAACTACATCTCTGCGCTGGAAGCCCTGCTGGAATCGAAAAAGAGTGAAGCTGCACTGGCATTGGTCAACAAAGAGCAGGAAGCAGAACTCCACGACCTCAAGAGCCTGTTCAAGGAGGGCATGACCCCGACCCAGTTCTGTAAAATGCTCAATGGTGTTAACACCCAGAAAGTGAACCACTGGTTAGCAGACCGTAACTGGCTCTACAACGAAAGCCAATCCGGTACCCGTTGGCGGGCAACATCCTACGCTCGCGACAGATACCTGACTGAGCACCAGCATCTGATTGGCGTTCACGGTGCCAACGACTTCATTAAATACCAGCCAGTATTGCTGCATAAAGGTGCTGAACGCCTCTACGTCCTTTACCGCCGTGGCAAAGTGCCCATGAAACTCAACTGGAACGGCGATTTTACCCACCAGAAGCACGTCAGCCTTGCATCGTGAGAGGAGCAACGAATGAAACCTAAAATACCTAACAGGATAAAGGAGCGGGAGAAGCTATTTAAACGCTTATACCGTGAAGGACTTATTCATGCAAAACGCATACGACGAACCGGTTATTTATCAATGCGGCTTTCTCACTACTGGCGCATGTTATCCAAAGATAACGGTCAGAGTTGGAAAACCATGAGTCACGCGACATACGACACCCAAATAGCAATATAAAAACAGGAGCACCCCATGAATTATGCATTCGCGGGTCATGCTGCCCTCATGGGGAGCTATCACCCGCAAGAAACCCACCTGGATAAATGGGTTAAATGGCTGCGAAACGGATACCGAAAGCTTATCGCTATCCTCGAACAGCAAGGCAAGCCTCTACGACCTGCATCAGTACGTTAACTAAGGCTGTTACAGCCTGAAATCCCCTTCACCCCCGCATTTCTTCGATTGGTCATTCCCCCGCCTGCCCGCCGTCATGACGAACGGCGCAGTGGCTTAATTTTAGCAGAGGTCAATTATGGCATACATCACCTTATCCGAGTGGAATCGGCGGCAACCCCGTCCGCGCTGTATGGAAACCGTCAGGCGATTGGTCAGGAGCGGAATGATTTTTCCCGCACCGATACGAGATGGGCGCGAGTATCTGGTTGAGGAAAATGCCTGCAAGCTCACCCAGAATAAAAACCTTCGCTCATCAGGTTACCTTCATCCCGCCCTGTTATCGAGGATAAAACATGGCACGCCGGAGAAGCCATAAGAACCGCGATTTGCCGCCAAACCTGCAACCGCGCAATGGCGGCTATTTTTGCTACCGCGACCCACGCACCGGAAAAGAATATGGCCTGGGCCGCCATCGACAGGAGGCCATTACACAAGCCCTCGCCGCTAATATGGCGATTTATGGCTCATCAAAACCGTCACCGCTCGTTGACCGCATCAACGACACACAGGTGACCACAGTTAGCGAATGGACTGAACGCTATCTGACGATACTCGAAGGACGGAAACTCAAGCCGACAACGATGAACGAGTACCATAAATACCTGAAGGCCGTTAATGCCCATTTAGGGGAATTTGTTCTTCATAAAGTAGAAACCAAAGACATTGCCTCGTTCCTTAATCAGTGGGTAAACGCAGGGAAAGTGACAATGGCGAACTGCATAAGAGCGTTGTTACGTGACCTGTTTCGTGAAGCGATTGCTGAGGGGGTATTCAAAAGCAATCCAGCCGAAGCTACGCGCAACCAGCGTGTAGACATTCAACGTGAGCGCATAACCCTGGACGCGTGGAGGCTCATACGCAAGGCCGCGGATACCTTACCTGCATGGGTCGGCCCCTGCCTTGACCTTGCTTTAGTCACCGGTCAACGTTTAGGGGATATACAGGCACTGCGCTGGGAGGATATCAAAGACGGACGTCTTTACATCAAGCAGGCGAAAACAGGCACGATGCTGGCGTTCTCCGAGGCAACCCGCATCGACTGCCTCAATTTATGCCTTGCTGATGTATTGAACCAGTTCAGGGGATTAAACAACGGTGGAGCGCATATTGTCGCCGATGTAGGACATGAGCAATTTTCTACGAAAACACTCTCAGCTGGATTTCGGAAAGCTCGCAAGGCATCTGGATTAACATGGGAACGTAACCCTCCCCCATTTCATGAAATCAGAAGCTTGGCAGCGCGCCTTTACAGCGATGAGAAAGGGAGGGATTATGCGCAAAAATTGCTAGGACATAAGTCATCCGAGATGACCGATAAGTACCGAGATGTAAGAGGGGCAGAGTGGGCTGAGATTGAATAATTTCGACCGAATTTCGAGTAATTTCGATCGATACGCTATAACTTATTGAATAATAATCTCGGTATTTTTATGGCGCTATGGCATGCTTAGCGCCATGATGGACGACATAGGTCATAACAGAACATGGTGCAGATTCCGCAAAACCCGTTAATTTTGGTCGATGGCTCGTCGTATTTATACCGTGCCTACCACGCATTCCCTCCTTTGACGAATAACGCAGGTGAGCCGACAGGTGCCATGTATGGCGTGCTGAATATGCTGCGCAGCCTGTTGCTTCAGTTCTCTCCCAGCCATGTCGCTGTGGTGTTTGATGCCAAAGGAAAAACGTTCCGCGACGAACTGTTCGAAAACTACAAGGCGCACCGCCCACAGATGCCAGACGATCTGCGTGCGCAGATTGAGCCGCTGCACGCGATGGTGCGTGCCATGGGGTTGCCTTTGTTGGCTGTAGGCGGTGTGGAAGCGGATGACGTGATCGGTACGCTCGCGCGTCAGGCAGAAAGTGCGGGTACGCCGGTACTGATCAGCACCGGTGATAAAGATATGGCGCAACTGGTGTCACCGACGATCACGCTTATCAACACCATGAACAATATGGTGCTTGGGCCGCAGGAAGTCTGCGACAAATACGGTATTCCGCCGGAGCTGATTATCGATTTTCTGGCCCTGATGGGGGATGCATCGGATAATATTCCGGGTGTGCCGGGCGTCGGTGAAAAAACGGCTCAGGCGTTACTCCAGGGGTTGGGGGGATTAGATACCCTGTACGGTAATCTGGATAAAATCGCCACGCTGTCCTTTCGCGGCGCAAAGACCATGGCGCAAAAGCTGGAACAGCATAAAGAAGCGGCATACCTCTCTTATCAGCTGGCGACCATCAAAACTGACGTCGAATTGGAGCTGACCTGCACTGAGCTCTCGGTGAATGAACCCGATGTGGATGCGCTGCATGGGCTGTTTAAGCGCTATGATTTCAAACGCTGGATGGCCGATGTGGAAAGCGGCACCTGGATGCAAGGTCGCAAGGGGCAATCTTCGGTTCCGCAGCCAACGCCTGCGGCACAAACGCAGCCACAGTCGCCAGCGGAAGCAACTGTTGCCTTGAGCCGTGAAGACTATATCACTATTCAGGATGAAGAAACCTTACTGTCGTGGGTTGCCCGTCTCCAAAAGGCAGGAGAGTTTGCGTTTGATACAGAAACCGACGGCTTGGATACTCTGAGCGCCAATCTGATTGGTATGTCGTTTGCGGTGAGGCCGGGTGAAGCGGCGTATCTGCCGTTGGCGCATGATTATCTGGATGCGCCGGAGCAAATCGACAGAACTCGTACACTGGAATTGCTTAAACCCCTGCTGGAAGACAGCGCGCTGCGCAAAATTGGGCAGAACCTGAAGTTCGATCAGGGCGTGATGAAGCGTTATGACATTGAGCTACGTGGTATTGCGTATGACACCATGGTGGAGTCTTACGTGTTAAACAGCGTGGCAGGCCGTCATTATATGGACAGCTTGGCCGAACGCTATCTGCAACATAAAACCATTTCGTTTGAAGAGATTGCGGGTAAAGGCAAGAACCAGCTTACCTTTAATCAGATTCCTGTTGAACAGGCCAGCACCTATGCCGCAGAAGATGCGGATGTCACTTTGCATTTGCATCAAACCCTGTGGGAAAAGCTGCAACAGCAAGGGGAACTGGTGAAGGTGTTCCGTGATATTGATATGCCGTTGGTGCCGGTGTTGTCACGCATTGAGCGTCAGGGGGTACTGATTGATGCGGGCATTTTGGCGCAGCATTCTCAGGAACTGACCACACGTCTCGCTGAGCTTGAAACCGAAGTGCATGAACTGGCCGGTGAAGCGTTTAACCTTGCCTCCACTAAGCAGTTGCAGGGGATCTTATACGATAAGCTAAAGCTGCCGGTGCTAAAGAAAACCCCGAAAGGTGCCCCTTCCACCAATGAAGAAGTGTTGGAAGAGCTGGCGCATGACTATCCGCTGCCTAAAAGCATTCTGGAATATCGTGGGCTGGCGAAACTGAAATCGACTTACACCGACAGGCTGCCGCTGATGATCAATCCGCTGACCCAGCGGGTGCACACGTCATACCATCAGGCGGTCACGGCGACGGGGCGTCTTTCCTCCAGCGATCCCAATCTACAAAACATCCCGGTACGCAACGATGAAGGGAGACGCATTCGTCAGGCGTTTATTGCTCCTGAAGGCTATCGCATCGTGGCGGCAGACTACTCTCAGATCGAACTGCGTATTATGGCGCACCTTTCCGGTGACGCTGGGTTGCTCAACGCGTTTGCTGAAGGGCTGGACATTCACCGCGCCACCGCCGCAGAAGTCTTTGGCTTGCCGCTGGAGCGCGTCACCGGAGAGCAGCGCCGCAGCGCCAAAGCCATCAACTTTGGTTTGATTTATGGCATGAGTGCTTTCGGTCTGTCACGTCAGTTGGGGATCCCCCGTGCAGAGTCGCAGCGCTATATGAACCTCTATTTCGAGCGCTACCCTGGCGTGCAGGAGTATATGGAAAGAACCCGTCAGGAAGGTGCGGAGAAAGGGTTCGTGCAGACGCTGGATGGGCGCCGTCTCTATTTGCCGGATATCCACTCACGCAATGCGATGAGCCGCAAGGCAGCTGAACGTGCCGCCATTAACGCCCCGATGCAGGGCACTGCCGCCGATATCATCAAGAAAGCGATGATTGCGATCGATAGTTGGCTACAGCAAGAACAGCCGCAGGTGAACATGATCATGCAGGTACACGATGAATTGGTGTTCGAAGTACATGAGTCGGTGCTGGATGCAGCAAAACAAAAGATCGCTACCCTGATGGAAGGTTGTATGTCACTAAACGTTCCGTTACGTGTGGATGTGGGCGAAGGTAAAAACTGGGATGAGGCGCATTAATGTACAGAAAAACAGGGTGTTGCAACTGAACGTTTAATGCGCATTACGTTATTCATTTCTGTAATTAAACTACAGGATTGGGTGACTTGCTCGACCCATAGCCATTTTTTATGAAACTAAACAACAAAAAAACCTTTGTTCTGGCGAAAAAATAGGGTAGAGTTAACGACGTAGGGTACAGAGGTAAGATGTTCTATCTTTCAGGCCTTTTACTTCACGTAATCGGATTTGGCTGAGTATTAGCCGCTTCGGTGACTGGGGCGTTTTTTATTGGGCGCGAGTCAGAAAAACGCCGCAAGATCGCTAACGATCGCGGCAGTTATAGCCAAGCGACTTAATTTTGATTACACCATAATGGACTGAGAAGAAAATCTCTGTATCGCAACCACTCTCTCTTTTTTTGCTTTTTGCTTGTGCCCATTTATGCTCAATGGGGTTAAGATCTGGCGAATATGTAGGCAAATACTCCACCATATACCCTGCATCGATGATGACTTGTTGAATATTATGTTTTTTGTGAAAAGTTGCATTGTCCATCACGATTACCCTGTTTTTAGGGAGTACTGGGATAAGGACTTGTGTGACCCAGGAATAGAAAACATCGCTGTTAATATTGATATCAAATAATCCAATAGCAAACAGCGTTGTGCCTAATAAAGCGCCGATAACATTTGTTCTTCCCTTGGCTCCCCCGTTCTTCAGCCCAAAACACCGTTGACCTTTTGAGCCTGTACACGAGATTGTGTAATTGCCTGATTTTGATATGTTCAATCCAACATCAAAAGCAGGTTACTTTATGGACGAAAAACAGTTACAGGCTCTGGCTAACGAGCTGCCCAAAAATCTCAAAACCCCTGACGCTCTCAACCCGTTTGATCTCCTGCTGAAAAAGATCAGCGTTGAGGCTGCCCTTAATGCTGAAATGACCCATCACCTCGGGCATGAGAAGCACCAGTCCAAATCTGGAACTAACACGCGCAATGGCTACTCCACAAAGACTGTTACCACCGGCGATGGTCCGCTGGAACTGCGTACACCACGTGATCGTGATGGTTCCTTTGAACCGCAACTGGTGAAGAAGAACCAGACCAGGCTCACCGGGATGGATAACCAGATTTTATCGTTGTATGCCAAAGGGATGACCACCCGCGAAATTGCCGCTGCGTTCAAAAAACTGTATGACGCGGATGTCTCACCCGCCCTGGTATCGAAGGTCACCGATGCCGTTATGGAGCAGGTTGTTGAATGGCAAAATCGCCCTCTGGATGCGGTTTATCCCATTGTTTACCTTGACTGTATCGTTCTGAAAGTCCGGCAGGACAGCCGCGTTATCAATAAGTCTGTATTCTTGGCGCTGGGTATCAATATCTGTACTAGCTCAGACCTGATCTGACAGTTACCGATTATTTATACAGGTGTCTGTCAGATTACATCTGGTTCAGATTCTTTTCTGCCCATATCCGTTTTCCATCGAGTAAAGTGACCATCGGCGTACGCCCGCAGCACATTTTTCCCTGATGAGTTCGCTCATTATTGTAATGCCACAACCAGTTGTCCAGATCTACCTGCAGGCTTTCCAGGTCTCCATATAACTTCTTGCGGAACGTAACCTGATAAAAATCCTGAAAAATGGTTTTATGGAAGCGCTCGCAGATGCCGTTCGTCTGCGGAAACATCGCCTTCGTTTTCGTATGCTCGATATAGCCAAGCGACATTATTTTGATAACAATTAGCTGTATTTTTTTGCCACATATCAGGGCATTGGCTGTAATCATTTTTAAGTCGGTTGACTATATCGTTGATAGCCAGATAAAGCTGATAATCGCTGCGTTGATATCGGTAAACATCAGGCGTCCTCCAATTCCGTGATGACGATATAGCTAAACGACTTAATTTTGATTACATTATTTAAATGAGCTATTTAATTGATTTTAGACGTAAAGTGATATCTACACGGGAAGAAGAAGGGTTGAGTATCCGAGAAACAGCGAAGCAATTTCGGATTGCCCCTGCCTCTGTATCGCGTTGGATTAATCAAATAGCGTCAAAAGCATCAACCACGCGTCAGCGAAAGATCGATAAATCCGAGTTGATAAAAGATGTTGAACCATATCCAGATGCTTACCAAAAAGAACGTGCAGAGCGTTTTGGCGTTTGTCAGAAGGCCATTTGGCAAGCTCTTAAAAAGCTGGGATTGACCTATAAAAAAACGCTACGTCATCCGAAAGCCGACGAAAGCGCCCGGCAAGCATTTCAACAAAAAATACAACAGTATGAAAAAGAAGGAAAACCTATTGTTTTTATTGATGAAAATGGTTTTCCACACGATACCCCACGGACTCACGGCTATTCCCCAAAAGGTCAACGGTGTTTTGGGCTGAAGAACGGGGGAGCCAAGGGAAGAACAAATGTTATCGGCGCGTTATTAGGCACAACGCTGTTTGCTATTGGATTATTTGATATCAATATTAACAGCGATGTTTTCTATTCCTGGGTCACACAAGTCCTTATCCCAGTACTCCCTAAAAACAGGGTAATCGTGATGGACAATGCAACTTTTCACAAAAAACATAATATTCAACAAGTCATCATTGATGCAGGGTATATGGTGGAGTATTTGCCTACATATTCGCCAGATCTTATAACCAACCGACTTAAAAATGATTACAGCCAATGCCCTGATATGTGGTAAAAAAATACAGCTAATTGTTATCAAAATAATGTCGCTTGGCTATAACCCAATTGAGCATAAATGGGCACAAGCAAAAAGCAAAAAAAGAGAGAGTGGTTGCGATACAGAGATTTTGTTCTCAGTCCATATGGTGTAATCAAAATTAAGTCGCTTGGCTATATCCAGACTGCCTCCACGCTCTTGTTGCCCGCGTTTTACACTGAAATCGTCTATCTGTTCGTCGTCCAGCATGAAGCCCGCATGCGTGAGCGCATCGAAAACCGCCTTTTGCAGGTTATCGAGATCACGGCGTCGTTTGTTTGGTGCGTGGGCGGTGATGGCAATTTTCAGTCTTGCTGAGGTGTTGATATCGAGGTGTTGCTGTTGAATTATCTGGATGATGCTTTGTCGGTATGCTTTGCCTTTCTCGCTGATGTAGTGCCGATCTCGTGCGTGTCGCCAGTAGGTGTTTAGGCTTGGTGGATAAGGAAGTTTCAGGTGATATTCGGTCATCGCTTAATCTGTATTAGTCGCGACTAGATCTGACACTGGACCTTGAAAGGTTGAGAGTTACCGGTTTTGATATGGGTGTCTAATCCTTAAACAAAACGCGAGGTAACTCTCATGCTTCATACTAACAATCCCATTATCAAACACAAAGCCGGCCTGCTCAATCTCGCCGAAGAACTCGGTAACGTATCAAAAGCCTGCAAGAGCATGGGCGTGTCACGCGATACATTTTACCGTTATCAGGAACTGGCTGCTGAAGGCGCCATTGATGCGCTGGTTAACCAGAACCGCCGGGTTCCGAACCTGAAGAACCGCGCCGACGAAGCCACTGAACGCACGGTTGTTGATTATGCTATTGAGTTCCCGCCCCATGGGCAGCACCGGACCTGTAATGAGCTGTGTAAAAAAGGCGTGTTTATCTCCGGCAGCGGCGTGCGCTCCATCTGGCAACGACACGACCTGGAGAACTTCCGTAAACGCCTGAAGGCGCTTGAGGAAAAGGTCGCCAGAGAAGGCATTGTCCTTACCGACGCTCAAATCGCAGCCCTGGAGAAGAAGGCGCACGATGATGAGGCCTGCGGTGAAATCGAGACGGCACATCCCGGGTATCTGGGCTCGCAGGACACCTTCTACGTGGGCAATCTGAAGGGGGTGGGCCGTATCTACCAGCAGACGTTCGTGGATACGTACTCGAAAGTGGCACACTGCAAGCTGTATACGAATAAAACACCGCTCACCGCCGCCGACCTGCTCAATGATCGCGTACTCCCGTTCTACGAGGCTCAGGGACTGCCGGTGCTGAGAATACTGACCGACAGGGGTACGGAGTACTGTGGTAAAGTGGAGCAGCATGATTATCAGCTTTATCTGGCTATCAACGATATCGAGCATACGAAAACGAAGGCGATGTCTCCGCAGACGAACGGCATCTGCGAGCGCTTCCATAAAACCATTTTGCAGGATTTTTATCAGGTTACGTTCGGCAAGAAGTTATATGGAGACCTGGAAAGCCTGCAGGTAGATCTGGACAACTGGTTGTGGCATTACAATAATGAGCGAACTCATCAGGGAAAAATGTGCTGCGGGCGTACGCCGATGTCCACTTTACTCGATGGAAAACGGATCAGGGCAGAAAAGAATCTGAACCAGATGTAATCTGACAGACACCTGTATAAATAATCGGTAACTGTCAGATCAGGTCTGAGCTAGTACACATTATCAAACACAAAGCCGGCCTGCTCAATCTCGCCGAAGAACTCGGTAACGTATCAAAAGCCTGCAAGAGCATGGGCGTGTCACGCGATACATTTTACCGTTATCAGGAACTGGCTGCTGAAGGCGGCATTGATGCGCTGGTTAACCAGAACCGCCGGGTTCCGAACCTGAAGAACCGCGCCGACGAAGCCACTGAACGCACGGTTATTGATTATGCTATTGAGTTCCCGCCCCATGGGCAGCACCGGACCAGTAATGAGCTGCGTAAAAAAGGCGTGTTTATCTCCGGCAGCGGCGTGCGCTCCATCTGGCAACGACACGACCTGGAGAACTTCCGTAAACGCCTGAAGGCGCTTGAGGAAAAGGTCGCCAGAGAAGGCATTGTCCTTACCGACGCTCAAATCGCAGCCCTGGAGAAGAAGGCGCACGATGATGAGGCCTGCGGTGAAATCGAGACGGCACATCCCGGGTATTTGGGCTCACAGGACACCTTCTACGTGGGCAATCTGAAGGGGGTGGGCCGTATCTACCAGCAGACGTTCGTGGATACGTACTCGAAAGTGGCACACTGCAAGCTGTATACGAATAAAACACCGCTCACCGCCGCCGACCTGCTCAATGATCGCGTACTCCCGTTCTACGAGGCTCAGGGACTGCCGGTGCTGAGAATACTGACCGACAGGGGTACGGAGTACTGTGGTAAAGTGGAGCAGCATGATTATCAGCTTTATCTGGCTATCAACGATATCGAGCATACGAAAACGAAGGCGATGTCTCCGCAGACGAACGGCATCTGCGAGCGCTTCCATAAAACCATTTTGCAGGATTTTTATCAGGTTACGTTCCGCAAGAAGTTATATGGAGACCTGGAAAGTCTGCAGGTAGATCTGGACAACTGGTTGTGGCATTACAATAATGAGCGAACTCATCAGGGAAAAATGTGCTGCGGGCGTACGCCGATGGCCACTTTACTCGATGGAAAACGGAGCTGGGCAGAAAAGAATCTGAACCAGATGTAATCTGACAGACACCTGTATAAATAATCGGTAACTGTCAGATCAGGTCTGAGCTAGTACAATTATTGACTGCTTTATCTCAATGAATTGAGCGGCAACAACAGATCAAGTTTTAGAGTGTAAGATTGATGGTCCGTGAGAGCGTGTAAATCAGATCATAACCATCCCATTGTAAACTGAAGTCCATACTTCTTCCCATAGGAACAATACGATCGACCCCTTTGGGGTGATACTGAGAAAGAAAGGTAGCAAGCGTGTTATTGGTTATTCCCAACACAGAGATTGTCTGACAGCGCTCATCACACACAGGATATATTTCACTTATATCATGCGCCAGATACTCCATAAAATAGCCACCAGCGCCAGTGAAGCTCATCGTTTTTTCATCTAGGGAGTCCAACTGGACACGATAAACCAGATTTCTATCCCCAGATACTTTCGTTACCCCTTCACGTGCACTACTCAACAGGCAAAACTGAGTCAATTTTTTGATAGCAACAGCTTCTTGAAGGATATATCTCTCCTGAGAAAATGCTTCAAATTCAGCCCAAAACGTCGCACGTGCCGAGTTCACCTCATCATCGCGACCTAACCAGATAATTAACCCTGGCGAAGTGCAGGCATTTTGATCCGTCAAGAAAGTATCATTATAAAAATGTTCAGCTACAGCACGTTTATCCGGTACTGACAAATAATGAGCCGCATCCACCAATGCAAAAGAATAACGATTTGCGAAGGTAATATCGATGCTTCGCGCTGGCATAGGTGATTCGCGGAGCGCCATGATCGTGGCGTCACCTCCCCAGATCAACCGGCTATGACAACGTGCAGAAAGCCAATCATTAGTTGCTTTATCACGATCGTAACGTATCAGGCAAATATAAGGTGAAATCTGCGGATGCTCTTGCAATGCCATCTTTATTTCGTGACAAATGATCTCTACCTGCTGAAAATCACGCGATGGCACCCTGACAACATTCGCATTGCCACTCAACAGCCCTGCAACCAGCGAGTAGGCGAAGTTGACGGCAACGTTAGAGGGGGCAATATGAAATGCGATACCACGCCCACAACGGGTCGACAAATCCTGATATCCCTGTTTCATTCCTAATACAGAACTCTTGCGGCACCAAAAAGCAAAACTAATCGCATCAGGGTAGGTTTTTGCTAATGGATTAAGGAATAAGCGTTTTGCCAGACTGTTCAAAAAATCGATGATTTCTTCATCAAACAGGGAGCGCGCGCGCACACTATTCATCTGCTGGAGTGCAGTGATATTCCCCACCAAAAAAGATGTGTTCTCAAAATTGTGCTGCATAGGTATCACTACATCCTCGCAGTTCAGCATTTTTTAAACGCCCAAGAATCTTGAAGTATTTGCCCTTACGACCACAGGGGCAATTGTCTTCTCCCAATATGACTCCCCGATCTTCGGTGAGAAGAGAGTGTCCAGGATATGATTCGGGGATCAGAGACAGCACCTGAATAATGCCCGGCTCTCCCTCAGCACATACCGAAAAATCGTTGTGATTGCGAATAATAATATCGGAGAAAATACTGGCATGCAGATGGCCTTCTTCACATTGCATGTAGATACAGCCGGTTTGTTCAACCATCCCATAATAATCGTGGACGCGTTGTATGCCACAAACTTGATTCAATGCAGCAACAAATCCAGCTGGAGAGACTGCCTCAGACTGTAATTTTTTCCAACCGCCACCATGGATTAATATGCCAGAGGAGAGATCTATTTTTTTATCGTTTGCAAGCAGCTGCTTATAGAAATGCTGCCATACCATAAATGTAAAACCGAACAGCAAGATAGGTTTACCACGATGCTTATCCAGAAAAGCATGGATTGTTGGAAAATCTAACTCCATATTATCGTCCAACGCATAGGTTCTATCAGTACCAAAAATCGAAAAACCGAGGATACCGGCGCCACGGGCCGAAAAAAGTCGACGATCTTTCATGATCGATGGAGAATCGATAATCAACAATGGCAATCGCGATGGGCCAATAAAATCATTAACAATCTTTACTAAAGTCTTTTGTTGATTAGCAGCCGTTGCTTTATTCAGAAAGATCTTGGAAACGCGTTGTCCCGTAGTTCCAGAGGATGTCATGGTTTTTACGATCTGGTCCGAAGCAACGCTGGAAAGCGCCATCTCTTTGAATAAAGAAATAGGAATAAAAGGAATATCTTCAACTGCCTGATAATTTACCTGTGCCAGGTTCAAACCATTCAAAATGCGATGATAAGCCAAACAATGCGCATAATGGTGCGCCGTCAGATCGGATAAACGCTGCAAAATCAAAGTGCGCTTTTCTTCTCTATTAAGTGAGTAAGGCAAAGAGTGAAGAATATCATCATATTGCATTATAATATGCTTCCAGTTGTGAATAGAGCGTTTTTCCGGCTCCATTTTTTGGAATGCTGTCGAGCGTGATAATCTTGAAGGCGATATGATTCAGTTGGGTCTGCTCAACCAAGAAACGCTTGACTTGGGCGCTAACACTATCATCCGTAATAAATACATACATTTTGTCATCAATGCCGGCGCACGCACAGTGAATATCAGGAAAAGCGTCACGAAGTTGTACTTCAACCTCATCTAAACCGACTCGATTGCCAAAAATTTTGAGGAACCGTTTTTTCCGTCCAACAACATAATAGTATCCTTCACTGTCAAAGCGAGCAATATCAGCGGTAGAAAGGCGCCCTTGGAATTCATTTCCCTTTTGAAGATCCTCACGGCATTCCGCATAACCTAATACAACATTGTCTCCCCAATAAATCAGCTCACCAACCTCGCCCTCCTGGGCAATAAGGTTTCCTCGTTCATCACAGAGTGCAAATTCTCCGCCGGGGATAGCTTTACCTATACTGCCACATTTATCGATAGCTTTATCAGAGGGTAGGTACGCCATACGAGCCGTTGCTTCAGCAGCACCGTACATTACAACAAAAGATTTATTGTTATCCTTCGCATAATGCGCGAAGACACGGTGCAAATCAGGAGACAATTTTCCCCCTGCTTGCGTCAGCGTTTTTAAATCAGGCAATGCTAATGATGTGAAACGGAGTCTTTTCAACATCTCATAAGTGAAAGGGACGCCAGCTAAAGACGTAATGCGATATTGTGTCATCTGAGCCCAAAAGTCTCTCTGCATCACAGTCGTTTTCGTAAGAAATAAACTGGCCCCACGACTTAAATGAGAATTAATGACCGAAAGCCCATACGTATAATTCATGGGCAATGACGTAATAGCCCGTTCAGAGGCTGTAATATTGAGATATTCAACAATAGATGCAGTATTAGCTGCCAAATTATTATAACTTTGTCGTACTAATTTTGGACTCCCCGTCGAGCCTGATGTGGTCAGCAGCAATGCCAATTCATCATGCATATCTGTTTGTTTCTTGGATACGCTTAACAACGAATATTCATGTGCTGTATAAATGACAGGATAGGAGAATCGGCCAGATAGAGCTTGAGGAACATATATATATTCAGGCTGATAAATTGATATATAATTATTAAGTTGTTCCTCGTTAATATACTCACTTAGCATTAATGACACATGGCCATACTTTAATGCCATCAAATATCCGATTAATGACCCCAAACAGTTAGCACTCAAGTTAAATATCAATGATCTTTTTTTTAAATTCTGAGCAAGTCTGGAGCAAAGTTCATCAATCTCTCGATAAGAGACTGTATTACCTTGCTCAGTAACGACGGCAGTATTGTCAGAATATTTAGAAAAGTTAAAAATCATGAAATATCTCCTTAAGCGTGCCTTCATCTCCATGACCAGGAAAACAAAGCATATCCTCATCTAATGACTTTAGAAAAGGTAGGGTAATATTATTATAGTCTTTTGTACTTCCACCGGGGAAACGCGTGATAGCAGGGATTTTTTTCAACAACGAATCACCGGTAAAAATCATCATTTCATCAAAAATAATCACTGCACTCCCTTTAGAGTGACCTGGCGTAGATAAAAACTTTATTGTTCTTCCTTGCCATTGGTGAATGTACTCTTGAGAAAAGGTTATATCCGCTACACATACATATTGAGGGAAGATTTTATTAAATTCATCAGCCGTATTGGTATTATTGATTCTATCTTGTTCAGCAAGGATAAAGAATAATAACACTGGGCGATTATTCTTTTCTATTGCTATACTCTTAGCACAAAAATCCTGACAGATAACCGTAGAATCGGCAAATGTCCGAACCCAATTAACCCCTGATGTATGGTCAGGATGCTCATGCGTCAACAAAATCAGGATATCATTGATATCCTGTGATGTTAATAAAGCGTGTAGCTCATCACTCTGGTGCGGATCGATGACAATGGCTCGTCCATTATCTACGATGAAATACATATTGGCGTTAATATAAGGATAGACAAAACGCCTCACTGTCACGCCGTTAACCGTACAAGTATACATGTTAATTTAATTTTTCAACAATATCTTCACTAGAAACTAAATTGTCTGCTTTAACATCCTTCTTCAGAGTGAATCCTGCCAATTGCTCGATCCACTCAGGGGCGAGACCCGTTCCAGGACGTTTAACATCGAAATCTTCGATTTGCAGCTGATGTCCGGCCGGTAAATCTCGAACAAAAACCACACTACGACGCATCTTTTCACGCTGAGCCAATTCTAGCGCAGAAACGACGCGAGTTTCGCTTCCCATACTCAGATAAACATTATTACATTGATCAACCAACTGTTTCATCTCATCCGGTTCAATGGCCATGTTGTTATCCATCCCCATTTTGGTTTTATCCAGAGTAAGATGCTTTTCAATGACCGTCGCTCCTAACGCAATCGATGCCGTTGGAATCTCTATATCTAATGTATGATCAGAAAAACCGACGGGATAATCTTTAAAAAGTGCTTTTAGACCTACAATATTATTAAGATTAATCGTTTCCGGTGCGGCAGGATAAATTGACACACAGTGCAATAGAATAATTTGTTGATTATTCTGTGATGTAATGGCGTCGACAGCCTTGTGCACTTCTTCGATATCGGCCATCCCTGTCGATAAAATAATAGGAACTTGCTTACTCGCGATGTATTTAAGATAGGGATAGTTATTCACATCCTGCGAAGCTACCTTGATAAAAGGTACTCCACATTCATCTACAAGAAAATCCACTTCATACCGAGAATAAGGCGTTGAGGCAAATGCAATGCCTACGCTCTGACAGTATTTTGCCAGTTCTAATAACTCAATTTCGGAAAGAGAGAATTTTGAAATGATTCTTTTTGCAATCGGATTACTGTCATAATAGTCCTTTGAATAGAGCGAATCAGCAGACCAAGACTGGAATTTCACACAGTCACACCCAGCCATTTTAGCGCTATCAATCATTTTCTGCGCTATTTCAATATCACCATTGTGGCTTGAGTTAACTTCAGCAATAAAATACGGTCGGTTCCCACTACCAATACACTTTCCATTTTTTAACAACACATCCGGCATAGCAGACCTCTTAGCTAAATTTTATTGATCGATAGGGTCAATGATCATTTCTGATAAAAACAACGTACGATCAAGAAATGGTGCCTGATCTTCCAGTGGACGCTGGACGAAGCGACCTTTACTGGTGCGAACATACGATGTATTAATATATTCTTGATCCTCAGGGCACATGACCTCACAAATAACGGGGCCGTCGTGACTCAGAACACGCTCTATTGCTTCATTAAGATCTGCAGACGTTTCCACTTTTTCATAATGAAGACCAAAACACAGGGCCACCTTTGAAAAATCTGGACATGACACCCCATTATCCGCATCGGTGCCAATGGTGCGCGTTCTGAATAAATCAACCTGCCGTTTTCTGATTACCGCGTAACAATTATTATTAGCTACAATGATTTTAATAGGCAACTGGTGGGAGGCTATTGTTTGCAACTCCTGCAAATTCATCATAATCGAGCCATCACCAATCACCGTAACCACTTGCTTATGGGAGCTTAAATAGGCACCGATAGCCGCAGGCAACGCGTAGCCCATAGCCCCTTGAGAAGCAGGATGTAAGCATTTTTGTTGTTTCTGGAACGAGATGGTTGTCGGTAAAATCAACCCTTCCAAGCCTGAGTCAGTCACAAAAACTGCGTCATCAGCCAAATGTTCCGAAAGTACATCAGCTAAATAGTACAGGTCGATCTTGTCGCTTTTTGTATATTTTTCTTCGCACTTGGGAAATATTTTTTTGTAATGAAGGCATTTTTCAGCCCAATCACTCCAGGTAACAAGAATGTTTCTCTGATTGATTTTTTCTAAAAAAACGCTCGCGTCAGATAATATTAACTTTTCAACCTTCAAGTTATCTTTGCGAAATTCGTTTTCATCGATATCAACAGCAACAGTACGCGCCGCACGAGCAAATTTTTCTGGATTAGATCCCGTAGTCATTGATGTCATGCGAGCGCCAATGATGACCAATAGATCAGAATTTTGCATAGCAAAATTTGCAGCCCGGTTGGTTGCCATTGTGCCTACAGCACCAATGGATAATTGATGCTCGGACTTATAAATATCTGTAGCTGATGCGCAATATACAACAGGAATCGACGTTTTTTCGATGAAATCACTGAAAAGTGATTGTGCTCCCGCCGAGCGAACACCGCTGCCAATGACCACAACAGGCCGCTGAGCGCCAGCTAACGTTTCGCACAGCCAATCAATATCTTCATGTGAGGCACTTAATTTAGCTTCAGTGGGTGTATAACGCTCAAGCTCCTCTTCCTCAACGCGCATATTCTGAATATCTAAAGGGATATCAATCCAAACAGGTCCTTTGCGTCCATGCTGGGCCATATAAAGCGCTTTATCCATTTCCAGTGCAATTTTGGTTGGATCATCGATCATTACTGCATATTTGGTAATTGGTTTTACCAAACTAATGATGTCAGCTTCTTGCTGGCCATAGGTTCGTATGGGTAATCCTGTATAACCAACTGTTTCTTTTAAAGTATTCTGCCCAGAAATAATGACCATGGGAATATCATCTTGCCAAGCACATAGCACAGGGGTTATCACATTCGTCGCTGCACAACCGGTTGATACCAAACAAGCCCCTAATACCCCATTCACTTGGGAATAGGCCATGGCGGCGTAAGCACCAGCCTGCTCATGGTGAACGCAAACACAGTTAAGTTCCTGATGCTTAGCTGCAGCATCAGATAAATACAGGACACCTCTACCGGTCACCATAAATAGATCGTTCACACCCGATTGGTGCAGCCGTTGCATCACATAATCAGAGACGCGCATAATGAGAAACTCCTACGAAATAAAATCTACTTTGGAAGATATAGGTTTAGCGTATCAGGCACAGCAACAACCAACTCAACTTGGCAAACAACCTCACCATTGATAAACCCAGTAGATTTCCCTTTCGCAATCCCTCTGGAATAAGAATCAAGTTCAGCCACAATATCCAAACGTTTTCCTGAAATAACCTTCTGTTTAAAATTTGCATTTTTAACAGACAAGAAGCCTGTTTTCTTCCCTTTATTCTCTGGTTTTGTTAAGAAAGTCATCAAAAATACTTGTGTCAGCGTTTCGATAAGAATAAAACCAGGAACAACAGGCTCGTCCTCAAAATGAGCGGGGAAAAACCACTCATTGTAAGTAAAGTTTTTAAATCCCCGAGCACTTTTACCAGGAATGGCTTCTTCAATAGCATCAACAAAAAAACAAGGAAAACGATTTTGTTGATATTTCTGGATCTCTAAAGGCCCAAGATCGCGCAGAATACTGATGTCACTCATCGCTGTCTCACTCAAATTTCAACATTATACTTCTTAAGTATTTCAATTCCTTTTTGGAAGGAACTCAAATCAACGATGTCATCTGTATCAAGCATAATGCCAAAGTCATCTTCTAATGCAGCAACCAACCCCATGTGACCGACTGAATCCCACGCTTCGATAGATTGATACTTAAGTTCTTCAATGCCATTTTCATTCTCAATATCAAACGTTGTAACAAATGCAGATTTATATTTCTCAAAATTAGACATGGTAACCTCTATATTGTACTTTACTTAAAATCAATCTTCGTTTTTTATAAATTTAACCCACTCAGAGATCAGCTCATCTCTTGATTGGATACAGTCAGGTGTTTTATATAAAGTAACACCACCGTTTATCGTATCGGACAGATCCAGCTTACAACTCGCAACCGAAAGTCCAACACCGAAAGAAACGAAAAGCGTACTATTACTTACTTTACCAAACATTTGGTCGCAATAATTAACCAACACAGATGTGCCACCACAATTTCCATATTTAGAAAATGTTTCAGCTGAAGCTTTATCTTTGGGTAACCCAGCATAGTTAATAATAGTTCTAACAATTTGTCCATTCGCCTGATGGATAGCAAAAAAATCAATTACTTGGTAGCTACTTTTTGCATATTCAATAACTTTACTGATCGAGTCAGGTGCATTATCTATAGCAAACTTAAAGACATCACCACCTTGCATCACCGAGTCTGACAAGTGATACGGGTTTCCAACAGGATCCATGATTTCCAAATCTACAATATCACGTTGAACAGGCAGTCTGCCCCCCCCCGCTGGCGTGACAATTTTTTTCCAATCTTTGCCTAAACTTTTTAGGTGAAAAAACGATTCATATTCTTTGTCAGAGCGGTCAACTAAGATAGCGGCTCCCGCATCGCCAAACAACATATTTGCGTTTCTGTTTCTTACATTTGTAATAAGACTACTTGAAGAACCTTCAAGTACTAAACATTTTTTTGATGCCCCGCTTTCAACCAGAGAATGCGCCAACCAAAGCGCATAGATAGCATCGGTACATCCCAAGCCACTGGTGTCGAAACAAGCACACTCCTCAGATAGCCCTAACTTCCCCTGAATAATACATGCATCTGAGTTTCCGATATAATCATGGTTGATAGATGCCATAATGAGAGTATCAATCTCATTGACATCAACATCCATCTTTTCTATCAGCACTCGCGCAGCCGCCTCACATAAATCAGCAGCTGTAACGCCATCGGGTACAACATGACGTGTGCCTAAACCTAATATTTTTTTATTTCGGCTAAGTTTGGCGGCATCATTTTCATAAAATTTAATTTCATCATCAATATTTTTTTGATTTTCTGGCAAAACACAAAAAATAGCAGAAACCTTGGCATGCTTGAACGTTGACAATGACATATCAATGACCTCTCTGATTAAAAACTTCCACAATCTACAACATAATTTTGAGCTGTGATCCAAGCTGACTTATCAGAAAGTAAAAAAATTATCATTTCGGATACATCATCAACGGCCCCGATCCCCATTGGATAGTGTTGATGCTCAGTGTTGTATTTTTCTATCATTGCTGTTGTTAAAGGCGTATCTATCGTTGACGGTAAAACACAATTGGCTCTGATTCTAGAGGGGGCCAACTCTTTGGCTATGCACCTGATCGATGCACAGAGCGCGGCCTTACTTCCCGCGTACTCGGTATGTCCTCTGTCACACGACTGTGCTGCGACACTGGACACGAAAACCATAGAACTTCCTGCATTATTATTAACACGGCGATCGGAGAAAGCTTTAGCCATCATCAGCGGTGAGAAATAATTAATCGCGAACGTATCCTTGATACCTTCGTAAGAGAGGCTTCGTAAAGGCACAATATCGGAGATGCCAGCACACCACGCCAAGCCCTGCATTTTCCCATAGCGGTCTTTCAAAGATTGAACATAGCTCGACATCGTTTCAATATTTTCAGCCAACTCTTTAACTTCAGAGAAAATATGGTGCGGGAATTGACTCTTTACTCGCACTTTTTCTAATCGCTCCCGGTTTCTGCCTACAGCAATGACCTTGGCACCTAATGCGTTCAACTTCAAAGTAACTGATTCTCCGATGCCAGATGATGCTCCGGTAACAAGGAATACCTTTCCGCTGAAAAAATCACTCATAGCGTGATATTTGCCATTTTTACAATTTCGCGGAGGTCTTTAATGTTTTTATAATCGGCCATGGTCGTTTTGGCACCGAAATTACGCTCAAGAAATGCCATCATCGCCATGATAGAAAGCGAATCCCAGTCAGCAAGACTTGGCAGATGAGTGTCCATGCTCAAAACTTCATCTGTCTGCAATAATTCCTGAACTTCTGATAAAAATTCTTTCTCAGTCATGACTGTCGCTCCAATTATCATCAATTATTGGCTTTGTTGAATAATAGTGAGTCATGCTGTTTTTCCAGCCAGTTTTGGTAGGAAATGCTTGTCACCTCAGGTTTACAATTTTCTTATGAGGCCTAAATGCATGATTTTGTGTTGCGAGGATCTGTCGTTTCACCGGGGTTGCAGCATAAAATATGTTTATTCAACAAAACCTCAATTATTTACTTTAACTGCCGGATTACCGGACATATAGCAGTTATTACCACACCCCTTATAAACCACAGACATAGGAACTATCGTATTTTCGTTTCCAATACGTGATTTAGGAAGTAAAACTGAAGAGGTTGAAATAATATTTTCATTTCCAACCTTAACATTTCCAAGGACACGGACGTTAGGCGATATAAAATTAAAATCACCAATAATAGCATCGTGCCCAACCTCGACACCACCATTAAATAAATTTCCGTTTCCAATATGAACATTGGTTGATATCAAAGTTCGTATGGCTAAAATATTACCATCACCAAGCACACTGTGTGGAAATAAAATACATGATGGATCAATAATATTTGGCATTTTCACGCCGCGGTTCTTAAGATAAGTATATATACTTTTTCTTATAGCAGGCTTTGCTACACCGATCACCGCACAATCGTTTTCCTCAAATACAAAATCATCTACGTCACACACATACAACTCTTTGTATTCTTTATAATTTTCAAGATTGCCGTATCCATTATGTCCGAGAAAACCACTAAATTGGATTTTTTCACCCGCTTGCATCATCCGATCTATATATGAATAGACTTCGCGAGCCAGACCATCACCACCAACAATAAAAATACGATTCATATAATCATTCCATACCCAAAAGACAAAAAAGCGAATATACAGCGCTAATCGTTTCCAGCTGTTGTATTTTTGATTAGTGAGATGATTTTTTCCTGCTCTTCTATCTCTAAATCAGGATAGATAGGAATACACAGTACAGAATTGGCAATACTGACAGACTCAGAGAGATCTCCCCTTTTATGCATCTTATACATAGGAAAATCACTGATCAGGGGGTAGAAATAACGGCGAGCAAAAACACCTGCAGCTTTCATTTTGTTGTAGAGTGCGTCTCTGCTACAAGGGTAGCGATTGTCTATGAATATAGGAAAGTACGCATAGTTCCATTCAACATTGTCAGGAACATCAACTATTCTGATACCCTCTATATCCGATAATGAATGACAGTACCTTTCAGAAATGGATTTTCTCAACTCAAGCGCTTTGTCGATATATTGTAACTGTAACAATCCAAACGCTGACTGAACTTCATTCATTTTGCCATTAATTCCAGGCGCCACAACAGTCACTTCATCGGTAAAACCAAAATTCTTAAGATAATCAATCCATTTTTTTGTTTTTTCATCAGGACAAATAATTGCCCCACCCTCAATGGTGTTAAACACCTTAGTGGCATGAAAACTCAGTATTGATAAATCACCATGATTAAGAATGCTGACACCCTCTTTTTTGACACCAAAAGCGTGTGCTGCATCATAAATGACCTTCAACCCATAAATATCTGCGATTTGTTGAATACGTTCAACATCTGCGGGTATCCCGTAGCAATGCACAGGTAAAATTGCTGATGTCGCTGATGTGATCAGTTGTTCAATTTTTTCTGGATTGATATTGCACGTTTTAGGGTCGATATCAGCAAATACAGGCGTCAAACCATTCCACAACAACGTGTGTGATGTCGCAACGAAAGAATAGGGTGTTGTTATCACTTCACCCGTAATGCGTAAAACTTGTAATGCAGTCAGCAACGCTAGGGTACCGTTGGAAAAAACGCTGATGTATTTGACACCCAAATAGTCAGCCAATTGCTGCTCGAACTGCTGGTGAAATGGACCATTGTTAGTTAACCACTTGTTATCCCAGATTTTTTCTAGATACGGAACAAACTCCTCCAACGGAGGAAGCAGCGGTCTATTGACATAGATATTTTTCACGCTAATGCTCTCCACGATTCGTTCTTATCTTTTTTAGGCACGCTACCGCCCTGGCCTTACGCTACCAGAGAACCACACCACTTTTGCTAGCCCTTACCTTTTGTGCTGTAATTGATGGCGAGTACAGCCATCAATTACATATTGAGATGTCATTGCAAGCATACATCACAACTCAAAGGTCTTTGTCACATAATAACATTTTGAGCGGTGATTACTCTACTTATCAATACCCGAATGCACATGCTTGCGCAGGTTTACCATCACAGTAATTCATCCAGACGCTTCGCATCATTTGCTCAAAGTACAGTGAGGGTGACCCGCCTTGTTTTTCAATCGCCATGAAACGCGGCCGTAAGGCCTGCCGGCATTGATTCAGTTCATCAAGCCGAATTGACCAGCTAATGGCTTGCTCGATGTATTCTTGCTTTGAAGAAGCGACAAATCCCTCTAAGCCCAGTGCGTTTAATGCAGCAACACCTTGCCATGTATGGTAGTTTTCACCCGTCAACATGAGTGTTGGCACCCCCATCCAAAGCGCATAGTTGGTCGTTGTCCCTCCAGAGTAAGGGTAAGTATCAAGCAATAAATCAATTTCATGATGTAACGCCAAGTACTCACTTAATGACAGCCTTTCATGAAAAACAAGTTGAGATGACGCTATTCCATAGCTATCAAATTTAGCGCGCAAAATGGCAATGTCTTGTTTACCAGAGAGACCTGCGATAATCATTCGGCTATCGGGTACCGACTTGAGTATTTGGGCCCATGCATCGCACATATAATCATTAAGTTTTTGTATACGATTCATGCTAGCAAACGTGAATCCCCCACGTTTTATAGCGGGTAATTCGTTCACTTCAGGGCTATTGTTCACACTTTTAAATTGAAGTTCGCTACGCAGATAAACCAGTTTTTCCACAAATTGTTGTTGGAAGTTTTTCGTTCCCGGAGCCAAATTAAAAATAAGGAAATAGTCCATTGCTGACATTCCTGTGGTGCCAGGACAACCAATCCAACTTATCTGTATGGGAGCAGGTTTAAATGCAAACATAGACAAGCGATTACACGCAGTATGACCAGAAAGATCAAACAGAATATCAATCTGTTCCTCATGGATTAGCTCAGCTAACTCTATATCACTCTTGCAATACACAGCGTGCCATCCGTCAGCAGTTTGCTCAAAGGACTGAGTAATATTGTCGTACTTATTTGATGACGCAAAGCCATAAAGCGCAAAGTACTCCCGATTGATACTCTCCCAAATTGGCCTTAAGAAGTTCGCCACTTGGTGATTCCATAGATCTCCAGAAACGAAACCGACGCGTAATTTACGCCCAGGTTCCCGTGTTCCTTTCGGGATGAAATGCCGATGATACTGTTGTGCCCGTTGCTCGACCAATACACCATACCCTCGGTGCTCTGCATAAAGCGACCTAGGCGTTTCCCGTACATCGTGTAGCAGCGTGAAAAGATAGCTGCTATATAAATCACAGTCATCAGGAGCAATAGCACGCATACGGCGAAAACAGTCCACAGCTTCACTCATCCGCCCTTGCGAGCTGAGCAGGTTGGCCAGGTTGTTTAATATGTTAGGTTCTTCTGGCGCATATTGTTCTGCCTTTCGAACGCAAAATTCAGCTTGGGCCATCTCATTGCTGTCTTTATACAAGGTGCTGAGCATATTCCATGCACCTGCATTACGACGATCGCAACGCAATATTTTGCGTACCAAACGCCCGGCATAGTAGTGTCGGTAGCTATACCAAAAGGCATAAGCAGCATCCTGGTATACACTCCAGCTCGTAGCATGCATCGACAATGTTTTCATCAAGGCAGCCAGCCCCTCGTCATATGCCCCCGTTTTTAAGTTTGTTTGCCCAAGCAGATACCAGCAATACATGTTCGATGGCATTTCTTCGACCAGCGCTTTAGCCTTGCTCCGAGCCGCCGCATAATCATTAATATTGATGAGGTCTCTAATTTGCTGTTGTATCGTTTTATCGACTGGCCTGGCATCAGCCACACGTTTACTGTGGTGAGACTTCTTCACTTTTTCTGAATCCGGGCTGATATATCCCCCGACGCTAGTTTCACTGCAATACATGATCAATGCTCCGAGATAGCGCTCGCTCTTTGATGAACATGCTTGCAGCAGTTGCTGAAAATAATGTTGCCAGGCAGGGACGCTGCCCCACAACACGCCAGCTATACGTAGACGCTCCATGAACTCGTAGCAATCAGCGTCAAGTGGCAGGTCAGATTTCTGGCATAACAGCAGCCTCAGGTAATCTTGTTCTTGCTGAGTAAAGGTAAACATAATCTTGTCATGCCAGAGATTGAAAGCACCGATAGCGGTATGCGCGGGTACGTTATCCCGCAATAAGGCAGCAACACAAGGTAGGAGCTGTACTGATGTCGATGAGCTACTATTATAACGCCCTTGTTCCTGGCTAAAGTGCAATCCCTCGATTCCACTACGAAAAAGCATTGTAAGCGCATCCAACACATCCTGCTGATGCTGCTTATCTTCTTTATTATATTCTGGTGCTCGGGTATTAAACACCAATTGATCAAAACTGACACTGTGGGGCCAAGCATCACTGATCACATCCATCATGTTCAGCGCCAAGTCATGATTGATATGCACAACAACACCACTGCCAGAATAATGCGCATTGGTCACATGGCCTTCGTTAGTTACACCTCGCTGAAAACTCCCCGCCCAATGAAAATGCGTCAACCGCTCTAAATCAGGCGTTGGCAGAATGTCCTTTGCACGCTGTTCAGGCACTAACAAACTAAAACGATGGCTACGTCCAACAGCAAAATCCAGGTATTGCTGACCCAGCAACTTGTTATCACCCGGGCATATGGCATTATGCAGTTTCTCAACGTCACCACCATAGTACCCCGCAATCTCGGTATGAGGCAGAAGATCCCCTACATAGGCAAATCCAGCACCGGCAGCCATAGCATGGAAATCGAGTAGATAGCATGGCTCATTCAAGCCCTGAAGATACCTCAGACTCAATGCTAAATCGGAGCTAGTTTCAACGTGTTTGACCAGCTCACACATTGGTTCACTTAATGTATTTTTTGCAGCCAGTCCCAGAGACATAAAAGTTAGCATCGCACGAGCACTGTCAAGTTGTTCTGCTGGCGTTTGCGCCAGGCTGCTATGCAATTGCAGCGCATCCTGCAATACTTCAGCAACCTTATAACCGGGATAAGTACTCCACGCTAGGCAAACTATCCCTTTGGGCGTTAAATGCAGTTTAACCCACTCTAATAGAGCCGAGCGCATTGCATTATTGATCGTAGAGAAATGGCCATGAATGATGATGTAATCAAATTCCCCTAACTCACTGTTTAATAATTCATCAATCCTCGCGGTCGCCAGCTGAAGATTTGGCACTGACATTGTGCGTAATGCATGTTGTCCTTGGCTAATCAGCGCATCATCCAGATCAATACCAACCGACTGACTCTTTTCATAAGCAAGTACAAACGGCAGTATGTTATCCCCTGCACCACAGCCCAATTCAAGTACTCTGGCTTTTTCTACTGCAGGCGTATGGATACCGTACAAATAGGCCACCGCCTTGATATGTACCGGCGATGCATATGACGTTTCAATTTGTGGGCGATGCACGGTTTCATCAGCAACATTAACAGGGTCAACAGAATTATCTTGCATATTAAGTGGATATCCTTAATTCATTAGTCCAATCGCTTTACGGTGGCATAGCGGCTCAATAGCAACTATTGATCCGCTGAGTAAGGGTGCCCGACTGAAAAACTCTCAGGTTCCAGCCGGCTTTGTTGAATAAACATATTTTATGCTGCACCCCCGGTGAAACGACAGATCCTCGCAACGAAAAATCATGCAGTTAGGCCTCATAAGAAAACTGTAAACCTGAGGTGACAAGCATTTTCTACCAAAACTGGCTTGGCAAAACAGCATGACTCACTATTATTCAACAAAGCCAAATAAAGGTAGAAAACTTGGGCTGTGTCCCTTAATTGCGTAACCGGTGGTAAAACAAGCGGATGCAGCCCAGTTTCGAGTTATTAGCAAATCTGGTGTATGGCGATCAGGCTACGTTCCGCTCTGATGCTTCGTGAATCTGTCCTCCATCCTTAAATTGGACGTTGCTTACAACCAGGGTCAGCAGGTCAAATCCTCTTAGTCGGTTCCAGCTTTTCTGAGCTGACTGGAGCAGCTTAAATACCATTGACAGGGTTGTTTCTCTCGAACCACCGTTCTTCGCGCCTCTGCTTCGTAGCCTCACAGTCGCAAAAGCCGATTCAATCGGATTTGTCGTTCTTATTGACGCCCAGTGCTCTGACGGGAAGTTGTAGAATGCCAACAGTTCTTCTCGAACTTTCTCCAGCTTCTTCATCGCTGAAGGATACTTCGCTGAAAACCTTGCCAACAAAACATCAAAGGCTTCATTAGCGGCATCACGGCTCTCTGCTAGCCAAACCTCCCGCAGCTCAGCCTTAACTTTCGGTTGCATGGCTTTGGGGAGTGAAGCCAACACATTAGCGGTTTTGTGCACCCAACAGCGTTGGTGCTGCGTGTCCGGGAATATCTTTGCCATTGCATTCCAAAAACCAAGGGCACCGTCTCCCGTAGCCAGCTTGGGAGATACGGTTAGGCCACGTGCTCGCAGGCCATTAAGAAGTTCGGCCCAGTTTGCTTCTGACTCTCGATAACCATCTTCGACCGCAACCAGCTCCTTACGTCCATGTTCAGTGACGCCGATAATGACCAGCAGGCAAAGGCAATCATCTTGCCTGACATGGCTGTATATGCCATCGGCCCAGAAATAAACGTAGCGCGTATCGCTTAAATCACGCAGGCACCATTGCCTGTGCTCTTCAAGCCATTGCTGTTTCAGTCTGCTGATGGTACTGGCAGAGAGGCCATTCGCTTTTTCACCGAGAAGCGCCCTCAGGGCTTCGTGAAAATCACCGGTGGATATGCCTCGCAGGTACAGCCATGGTAGCAACTCTTCGACGCTTTTTGCACGTTTCAGATAAGGCGGCAACAACGCGCTGTTGAAGCATATTCCGTTGCCGCTGAGCTCCCTGACCTTGGGCACTTTAATTTCAACATCCCCAATACCCGTCTGTATGGTTCGCGGTGGCAAATAGCCGTTACGAACGACAGCATGACGCCCGTCGTCAAGGCGGCGTTCAGCATGTTGTTGCAGCATGGCTTCGAGCTCAACCTCAACGGCGGCAGCTATCAGTTGCCTGGCACCATTACGAATGAGTTCATGCAAGGGATCAGCGGCAATATCTGGTTCTGCGGAGACCTGTAGGGTAGACTTTTTCATGGGGTATCATCTCTCTGTTGTTGAAATCATCCACGAAATCAATCAGCAGGATACGCCACCCTCCCCGAAACCCCGTACACCAGAAATGAGCATAACTCCATCCATACAGCATGATTTGTAACAGTGCCGCCGGTAAATGAGAAGGTATCTAACAACAAATCGACGTCATTATGCGCCTGAAAATAATGTGCTAAGCTCATGTTTTCAAATAGCTTAACTCGACTGATATCAATACCTCGGCGGTGCAAGTTCTCAAGAATGTGAGCCCAAATAGCGCTCGGCATGTTGCCAATACGCATTCTTGACGTTGGAACGCGTTTTAATATCTCCGCCCACGCATCTAACTCATCATCATTGACCTTATTCGGGCGATTGAAACTGCCAAAGGTGAAATAGCCGTTCTTAAGTGCAGGCAATGGGTTGACAGGTATCGTGGATTCCTTGTTGTCAAAACTATTCGGCAAAGAAAGGTAGATCAATTTTTCCGTAAATTGCGCCTCAATCATGGGATCTTTCGCCACAGGGAAAATAGTCGCGTAATAATCCATTACAGGCAATCCCGTGGTAGCATGATAACCGACCCAAGAAATTTGTATCGGCGCGGGTTTTTAACGCAAAGGTGCTTAACCAGTTGTAACCGGTATGCCCAGAAAGATCGATCAATATATCAATCTTATCCGTCTTTACCATCTCGGCTAATTCAATTGGGTTGACATGTTGAATATCTCGCCAGGCATCTGCGGTTGCTTCGAAGTGATCCGTACCCGCATTACGCAAATAAGAGGGGCTGTTGTTGTAGCAGTATAATTCAAACTGTTTCCGATCTAACTTGTCCCAAATCGGTGTGAAAAAAAAGCCCACTGGATGCCAATCTCTAAGGTCACCAGATACAAAACCGATACGCAGTTTCCTATCGAGAGATTTGTCGAGAGGTCGATAACCTTCGAACGTCTGATGCGCTGCCCATGCCATTTCTGCTTTGGGATAGGCCAAATGACAATCAATAAGCTCTTGGGCCGTCGCATTTTTACTGTGAGAAAGAATAAATGCCAATTGGCTGTAGACATAATAATCAGAAATTGGATCTCTTATCGCTTTACGTAGAAACGCAATTCCCTCATCAGTCTTTGCCTGTTCGTAAAAGCATCCCCCCAATAGACCAACGATTTGCTGACTATTCGGCACTAATGCCATCGCCTGTCGTGTACAGTATTCGGCATGATCTAATGTTTTACTCTCTTTATGTAAGAGTCCAAGCAAAAACCAATCTGGAGAGCTTTTCCGGTTACAGCACAAAATTGCACGGGCTAACCGCCCTGCAGTCCAAAACACTCGGTGTTGGTAGAGCGCCATCGCCAACTCTGAGTAAACAAATAAACTCGTTGAGTTATAAGATAATATACGCGTTAGCATCAGTGCAGTTGATGCATCATCCGCAACCCGCCGATAAAATCGTGATAAATAATAACAACCATTTATTGTTTTCAGAAGTCGCTCTCGTTCATGCTCTACCAGCGCGATCGCTTTTTCATTTTTACTTTTAATCAGAAGACTATTGATTTCAACAACCAACTCACCATCTATCGAGTCTTCATCCTGATTCGCAGCGTTTGTGTCTGTTTCATTGGCCAAGAGTTCAAAGGTGCGAGTATAGAATCCCCCTGCCGAAACATCGCTGGAGAACAGTAATAACGCACAAGGTACTCGATTAAGATCAACCAATTCTGCATTGCGCGCGACCTGTTGATAATAGCGTTTCCAGCCCAGTGCAGATGCGTTTAACACACCTTTATGGTGCAGGCTGTCAACCAACGTTCGGTTGGTTGCTGTAAGGGTTAAGCTTGGAAGTAACAGTTGTTCCCGTTCTTCTTCCGTAAGCTCCACCACTTCTTGCCACAGATTAATCACAGACAGCGATCCTGGCGCACTCTGCAACTGGAGCTTAACACTCTCGCTAGCTGCAACTTGGTGCTCATTGCACAAACTGTGGCGATCTTTGTCCAACTGAAAATGGAGGCTTGAGATGCCTTTATTCAGCAACGCTTTCAGGGCATTGATTATTTTCTTCTCAAGATAGGCCGAAAAAGGCGATTCTGGATCATCATCTGGCAATCGACAATGAAAGACGAGTTGGTCAAAGCTGACACTATACGGCCAAGCATCTCCGAGGGTGTCAAGGATACACATCGTCAGAATATTGTCTGTAGAAACAGCGACACCATCATGACTGGCGAGCGAGTTATGAATAACACGAAGAGCGGAAGTCTGACGGTGGAACCCTCCAGCCCAACGCATATCCGCCAATCGGGAATAATCAACCTGTTCAGATACTTCTGGAGCCCTACTCTGCGATACCAATAAACTAAAACGCTGACTACGATTTACTGCAATATCCAAATATTGTTGACCCATCACCTTTCCACATCCAAAGGCGATATCCTGCCACCGCTCATCTAACGCTTTATTGTAAAAATCGGGCGTTTCTGTTTCAGGCCTCACATCACCCACGTAGGCCAAACCGCAATTTTCGATACGGTTATTAAATTCGACTAAATAACTGGGTTCGTTTTTGCTTTCCAGAAAATAGTGTATGAATAAATCGTCTGACAGTACATTCGCTTTCTTCAGCGGTAAGCCAAGGCTGCTTTCGGTAGCAATTGACATCGGGGATACCTGATTAAGCCAAGACAACATCGCTTTTCCCTGCGCGACTTGCTCGGTAAAAATTTCCCCCCGACAACTGTAAAGCTGGATCGCATCGCGTAGTGCCTCCATGGATTTAGCTCCGGGCTGGCAAAACCAATCTAGAGCAATAATGCCTTTCGCACTCAACTTTTGTTGAAAAAACGCCAGCAAGAGATCGGTCACCTCATTGGCAAGCAGAGAAAAGCTCCCCTGAACAATGATGTAATCAAAATTCTCCCACGAGTTGCCCAGTAATGCCTCCAGAGACAAACTGTAAAGATGTAGGTTGGTCGGCAACAGGATATCTGCATTTTTCTGTTTTTCAGGGAGAGACTCTGATGCTAATTCGACCCCAACGATCTGCGCAGAAGAGTAAGCGGAGGCAAAAGGCAGTAAGTTTAATCCGTCTTCACACCCAAGCACTAAAGTACGCGAATATTCAGCAGGCACAGTGTCAATGCCGTACAGCCACGAAACAGCCCGAATATGTTCAACCGAACCATAGACTCGCTCCATTGGGGTTGGAACAATGTCCTCAGCCGTGGTGTTCTTTACGTCACTATTGTTCTTGTTGTCCAACTTACTGTCTAAAGCCGCCATTTGACCAACTCCCAATTAAACCAATCTGTAGACTATCAACCTTGGTACACACACAATCCAGCAAGGACGTTATTCTTCTAGCCGTTTATCCGGCACTAACGTAAAAAAATAAAAACTTGTGCTTTTAAACGGCTTTGTTGAATAAATAGAACTTTTGGGTAATCATCGGAGCAGATCAACACAGTTGTTTCAAAATCAGCTCTCCATGGCAAAACAAAATTTTAAAATCACCAACTGGCCCTCTTATAACAAGGCCCTCAAGCAGCGCGGTTCTCTAACCGTATGGCTAGATGAATCAGCCATTGCTGCATGGACGGAAAAAAACACTACTGAACGGCGTGGACGACCGCTCCACTACTCAGATATGACCATCACCACAGTCCTGATGATGAAACGCGTGTTTGGCCTTTCATTGAGGGCTTTACAGGGCTTTGGTGACTCGATTTTTAAACTGATTAAATTGTCGCTCCATTGTCCAGACTATTCGCTGCTCAGCAAGCGAGCAAAGACAGTGAACATCAGCATAAAAACGCCAACCCGTGGTGAAATCTCACATCTGGTCATTGATGGAACCGGCCTGAAGGTCTTTGGCGAAGGCGAATGGAAAGTCCGGCAGCATGGTGCCGACAGACGCAGGGTATGGCGTAAGCTGCACCTGGCAGTAGACAGTGTGACGCATGAGATTATCTGTGCGGATTTGTCGCTCAGTGGTACAGCTGATGCCCAAGCTCTACCGGCGCTGATAAACCAGACCCACCGGAAAATCAGAGAGGCATCGGCTGACGGCGCTTACGATACAGTTTACTGCTATGATGCTCTGCTTATGATGCTCTGCTGAGGAAGAAAATAAGGCCGCTTATCCCGCCACGAAGGCATAGGTATCTACACATCTTTTGCAATATCTGCTATTACGTTGCTGCACGATCTCAACTTATCCATCGGCGGGATTGATGCCCGCCTTAACCGGCGTTATCAGCGTCTGGTTAATCAACACATGACTCCCCCAGCACCATTGGCGTTAGCCGTTAAAGACCTTGCCTGCGCGCAGAAAACAACATTCGCCACTACTCAGGCCGTTTGGCGTTTTTTTAATAATGAACGTATTAGCTTCAGTCAGTTCAATGAACCGATTATTTCGCTGGCTCTCTTGCAGGTTGCACTTAGCCCGCATCCATACGCTCTCGTCATTCACGACTGGTCTCATTTACAGTTTCGTACCCACAATGGGAAAGAAGAACGTTTGAAAATGACGCATGGTGGCGACGTCGGTTATGAACTACAAACCAGCCTACTGCTTGATGCTGCAAATGGTTTATAGCCAAGCGACTTAATTTTGATTACACCATATTGGACTGAGAACAAAATCTCTGTATCGCAACCACTCTCTCTTTTTTTGCTTGTGCCCATTTATGCTCAATGGGGTTAAGATCTGGCGAATATGTAGGCAAATACTCCACCATATGCCCTGCATCGATGATGACTTGTTGAATATTATGTTTTTTGTGAAAAGTTGCATTGTCCATCACGATTACACTGTTTTTAGGGAGTACTGGGATAAGGACTTGTGTGACCCAGGAATAGAAAACATCGCTGTTAATATTGATATCAAATAATCCGATAGCAAACAGCATTGTGCCTAATAAAGCGCCGATAACATTTGTTCTTCCCTTGGCTCCCCCGTTCTTCAGGCCAAAACACCGTTGACCTTTTGGGGAATAGCCGTGAGTCCGTGGGGTATCGTGTGGAAAACCACTTTCATCAATAAAAACAATAGGTTTGCTTTCTTTTTCATACTGTTGTTTTTTTGTTGAAATGCTTGTCGGGCACTTTCGTCGGCTTTCGGATGACGTAGCGTTTTTTTATAGGCCAATCCCAGCTTTTTAAGAGCTTGCCAAATGGCCTTCTGACAAACGCCAAAACGCTCTGCACGTTCTTTTTGGTAAGCATCTGGATATGGTTCAACATCTTTTATCAACTCGGATTTATCGCTCTTTCGCTGACGCGTGGTCGATGCTTTTGACGCTATTTGATTAATCCAACGCAATACAGAGGCAGGGCCAATCCGAAATTGCTTCGCTGTTTCTCGGATACTCAACCCTTCTTCTTCCCGTGTAGATATCACTTTACCTCTAAAATCAATTGAATAGCTCATTTAAATAATGTAATCAAAATTAAGTTGTTTAGCTATATGACATTATCGCGTTTTCTTCCCGGAAAAAAACGGTGCCCAATCGCGGAAAACATGGCCCCGGAGACCACCACAAACGCACCGATATAACCAACCAGATTTAACGCCGGTGTGGCAAAATAGAGCGGCCACAGGATTGCCAGCAGGTCAGAGAACAACAGCGTGAACAGCGGCGTCAATGTAATAATAGCACTCACCTGGGCCGCCTGCCAGCGAGCCATCGCCTCAGCCAATGCACCATAGCCAACCAGTGTATTCAAACCGCAAAAAAGCAGACAAATCAGCTGCCAGCGGGTCAGTTGAAAGAGGGTCTCAGGGTGCGCCCACGGCGTAATACACAATACGCACAGAACATACAGCAGCAGTAAAATCTGTTGTGAGGACAAGCGGCGCAGCAATACTTTTTGTGCCACGCCGTAACTCACCCACACCATAGCGGCACCCATTCCCAACAACACGCCAAGGGTATAATCCGTCAGTCGGGTAAAAATTTCGATCAGACTGGCGTTGAAAAACAGCAACATACCGTACAGCAACATGATGGCACCGATAATCTGCGTGCCACGCATTTTCTCTTTCAGAATAAGCACGCTGGCGAACATCATTCCCACCGGGGAAAGTTGTCCAATTACTTGCGATGTGGTCGGGCTTAAAAACTTGAGTGAGGAGCTGAACAGCACAAAGTTACCCAGCAACCCGCCAGTGGCAATCAACAGCAACACCCACCAACGCCGATGGCGAAAAAGACGCAACGGCGGTAGCCGACCACGAGAGAAAAGAATGATCCCAAGCCCGATCGAGGCCATAAAAAACCGATACCACACCACGGTATAGGGTTCCATGACAACAAGCACCTGCTTCATGGCAATGGGTAGTGCACCCCAGCATACTGCCGTCGTCAAGGCTAGGCTCAGCCCAATGCCAGCCTGCTGTTTCGTCTGCATGGTTCTCTCAGTTTATTGCGGGTGATGAAGGGATATGGAAATGTATAAAGCCCCGCAACGAATTGCGGGGCTTTATATCTGTCAGACCTGACGCGAAAAGTTACTCAGCAACGATGCTGATGTATTTACGGTTTTTCGGGCCTTTAACTTCAAACTGAACTTTACCGTCAGCCAAAGCAAACAGAGTGTGGTCTTTACCGCAACCTACGTTGGTGCCAGCGTGGAATTTAGTACCACGTTGACGAACGATGATGTTGCCAGCCAGAACACTTTCACCGCTGAAATGTTTTACGCCTAGGCGTTGTGCGTTGGAATCGCGGCCGTTACGAGTCGAGCCGCCAGCTTTTTTGTGTGCCATTTAATCCGCTCTCCTAAGTCTTAAGCGCTGATGCCAGTAATTTTCACGTCAGTGAACCACTGACGGTGGCCCGCTTGCTTACGGTAGTGTTTACGGCGACGGAATTTAACAATCGTTACTTTCTCACCGCGACCATGGGCAACAACTTCTGCCTTGATCTTGCCACCATCGACGAAAGGAACGCCGATTTTGATTTCTTCACCATCTGCAACCATCAGAACCTGGTCAAATTCAACAACTTCACCAGTTGCGATGTCCAGCTTTTCCAAGCGAACGGTTTGACCTTCGCTTACTCGGTGTTGTTTGCCACCACTTTGGAAAACTGCGTACATATAAAACTCCGCTTTCCGCGTACTCATATTGATTATTCGAGCACGCTATAAATATTCACAATAGGGCGCGAATTCTATGCAAAAAACCTACCGATGACAAGTGCAGATTCGAGAGAATTGAAGAAAAAGAGTACAGGTTCTACACGACCATTTATCTGTGCCATTTTTCAAGTACAATCAGTCCACAATAACCATTGAAGCCGGTATAGAACCGACCCTAACCACGGCGTACAGAAAAAGCACTGGCACAGATATGAATCTAGAACAGATCACAGCATTAGCTGCCCATGATATGAACGACGTCAATGGCGTTATTCTGGCACAACTCAATTCAGATGTTGTCCTTATCAACCAGATTGGCAATTACATTATCGGTGGTGGCGGGAAGCGTATTCGTCCCATGATAGCCGTGTTGGCCGCCCGTGCGCTGGCGTATGAAGGTGATAAACATGTGACAGTCGCCGCATTGATTGAGTTTATCCACACTGCCACGCTGCTGCATGATGATGTGGTGGATGAATCTGATATGCGTCGTGGCAAGGAAACGGCCAATGCCGCCTTCGGCAATGCTGCCAGTGTACTGGTTGGGGATTTCATCTATACACGCGCGTTCCAGATGATGACCAGCCTAGGCTCGCTGCGCGTGCTGGCGCTGATGTCTGAGGCGGTCAACGTCATCGCTGAAGGTGAAGTGCTGCAGCTGATGAACTGTAAGGATCCGGATATCACCGAAGAGAGTTACATGCGCGTCATCTACAGTAAGACAGCGCGCCTTTTCGAAGCCGCAGCGCAAGCATCTGGGATTCTGGCGGGTGCCACCGATGAGCAGGAAAAAGCGTTGCAGGAATACGGGCGTTATCTCGGCACGGCATTCCAACTGATTGACGATCTGCTGGATTACAGCGCCGACGGAAAAACCTTAGGTAAAAATACCGGTGACGATCTGAACGAAGGCAAACCCACGCTGCCGCTGTTACACGCTATGCGTAACGGCAATAGCGAGCAATGTGCGGTGATCCGCAAGGCAATCGAAGAGGGCAATGGTCGCCATCTTCTGGAACCGGTGCTTGCTGCCATGCAACAGTGCGGCTCGCTGGAATACACCCGACAGCGTGCAGAGCAAGAGGCGGATAAAGCGATTGCCTCGCTTCAAGTGCTGCCGCCGAGCGCCTTCCGTGAGGCACTGGAAGGCTTGGCGCATATTGCCGTTCAACGCGATTATTAATACGTCCGTGCGCTATGTTGTCGATGCGTTGGGATCGCTTGCGATCTCGAGGCGTGACAACATGGCAATCGCGCCTTCGCGCAGCACAAAATCGATCAACGCTTCCTGCTCGTTGATCGAGAGTTTTTCAAATATCTGAATCCAGGAAGCCAACAGCGGTTTGGCAAGTGTCGTATAAGCTGGCGGTGACATTTCCTCCATTTCACGAATCTGGAGCCGTTTGCGCACCTCCTGCGGTAAACTCTCTCGCGCATATTCAACGGCCCGCCCTTGCACCCCTTTTCGTTTACGTTTTTCCCAGCCCTCTTCTCTGGCGCGTTTGTTAAGGCCCTGTCTCGATTTTGGCAAACCTGCTATACCCAGTAGCTCCTGGGGCGTCAACCATGCTTTTTCCATTCGCAACATCCTCCATAAACGGCATTAACGCACGCCAAGGTGACGGGCGATGATCCACACCGTTGCCTTGGTTTCCAATAATAAAAAAAACAACAATAAATTTCCTAATAACGCATAACCGTTACCGATTAAATTAGCGATTAGGTGTTATATATTGGACTAAAACGCGCGCTGACGTTGAAACGGGAACTGAACAAAGAGGGGAAAAAAGTGACAGGCAAGCGGGGCGTACACCCTCCGCAAAAACAGGGCATCAGTATAGATTCAGGTAGCAGAGGGGTCATCAGGCATTGCGTCATCTGACGATGAAATCCGCAACTGAGACAACACAGAGGCCATACCGTAACGCAAGATATGCGCGACCAGCGCCTCTCTTTCTTGCTCAGAGCACTGTTGATATAGCCAACAGACTTAAAAATGATTACAGCCAATGCCCTGATATGTGGCAAAAAAATACAGCTAATTGTTATCAAAATAATGTCGCTTGGCTATATCACTTTACGTCTAAAATCAATTGAATAGCTCATTTAAACAATGTGATCAAAATTAAGTCGTTTAGCTATAAATCACGCCATGGTGCGCCTGAACACAGTATCCAGAACATGCCGTTGAAGATTTTTCGATGTTCTGCCCACGGCCTGCCGGCCCGCGGAGATGTCAAAACGGTTGGCAACAAGGGCTCAATGATTGCCCATGCTTCATCAGAAAGATCGTAGCGAGCCATAATCAAAAGTGTCGTAGAAACAGATGGATACTATAGCTCAAGCAATTAAGGGACACAGCCTAAATTTCGCTACTGATGCGTATGATGCGCCCGGCTCGATTCCACTTTTTATTCAAGCTTCATTGATATGTTGCAGGGTAAAATAATTATGTCATTATTGATGCGCTATGTTATTACCACTACCTCGGTAAAGTGTGTCGGCTTTGTGTGTTTTTAATATTTGGCATCTTATGATTATCCAGCATTGAAGGTTTTATAAAATTTCAATAGTGAAACAAATTTCATTTTCTTAACGCCGTCGCTGGTTATATTTTTTAACCGATAAGATACCGTTGTTGTCGGGAACCAAACGTTTTCTTTGTTGATAGGGTTTACCATTGATTGGTATCCTAACTATCGTTTTTGGCTATCGTGTTAAGGATAATGATAAATGAACATTCGGGATCTAGAGTATCTGGTGGCGTTAGCTGAACACCGTCATTTCCGGCGTGCAGCGGACTCCTGTCATGTCAGCCAACCGACACTCAGCGGTCAAATTCGTAAACTGGAAGATGAACTTGGCGTGATGTTATTGGAGCGCACCAGCAGAAAAGTGTTGTTTACTCAGGCTGGCTTGCTACTAGTCGAACAGGCAAGGACCGTGCTGCGCGAAGTCAAAGTGCTTAAAGAGATGGCGAGCCAACAGGGAGAGACCATGTCTGGTCCACTGCATATTGGGCTTATCCCCACCGTTGGGCCTTACCTGTTGCCGCATATCATTCCCATGCTGCATCGCACGTTTCCTAAGCTGGAAATGTACCTGCATGAAGAGCAGACGCATCAACTACTGGCACATCTGGATAGCGGCAAGCTGGACTGCGCCATTCTCGCGATGGTCAAGGAATTGGAAGCATTTATCGAAGTACCACTGTTTGACGAACCGATGAAACTGGCAATTTATCAGGATCATCCGTGGGCAAACCGTGAGCGTGTTGCTATGTCCGATCTGGCAGGTGAAAAACTGCTGATGCTGGAATATGGGCACTGCCTGCGCGATCAGGCATTGGGGTTCTGCTTCCAGGCAGGGGCAGATGAAGATATGCATTTTCGCGCCACCAGCCTAGAAACGTTGCGCAACATGGTTGCCGCAGGCAGTGGGATCACCTTGCTGCCTTCACTGGCGGTGCCTCATGAGCGCCAGCGTGATGGTGTCTGTTATTTACCGTGCTACAAGCCGGAGCCGAAGCGAACTGTCGCGCTGGTGTACCGCCCAGGATCGCCACTGCGCGGTCGCTATGAACAGCTGGCGGACGCGGTGCGGGAACATATGCAGCACATTTGGACAGTGCATTAAAACAGGCGGTTTAACCCATTAAGTGCCGCCACTCGGTAAGCTTCGGCCATCGTTGGGTAATTAAAGGTTGTATTAACGAAATATTCGATAGTATTCCCTTCGCCTTTTTGCTCCATGATGGCCTGGCCGATGTGAATAATCTCCGCTGCACGCTCGCCAAAACAGTGAATACCAAGGATTTGCCTGGTTTCTCGGTGAAAAAGTATCTTCAGGCTTCCCACGTTCATGCCAACGATTTGCGCCCGCGCCAGATGTTTGAACTGCGCGCGCCCAACCTCATAGGGCACTTTCATCGCCGTAAGCTCCTGCTCGGTTTTCCCTACGGAACTGATTTCCGGAATGGTGTAGATCCCCGTTGGGATATCCTCGATCAGGCGTGCACTGGCATCGCCTTTGACGATGGCCTGCACCGCCAATCGTCCTTGGTCGTAGGCCGCTGAAGCCAGGCTGGGATAGCCGATGACATCGCCCACCGCATAGATGTGTGCCAGCGCGGTTTGGTACATGCTGTTGACTTTCAACTGGCCGCGCCCGTCGGGCACCAAACCGATTTTTTCCAGCCCTAACGTCTCCGTGTTGCCGGTGCGCCCATTGGCGTACAGCAAGCGGTCGGCTTTCATCTTTTTACCGGATTTAAGGTGAACAATGACGCCGTCAGCGGTGCCTTCGATCGATTCGAACTCTTCGTTATGGCGAATGACAACGCCATTGTTCCAAAAATGGTAGGACAGGGCGTCAGACATTTCCTGATCGAGAAACGCCAACAGACGATCGCGGGTGTTGATCAGATCCACTTTTACGCTCAGGCCACGAAAGATTGAGGCATATTCACAGCCAATCACGCCTGCGCCATAAATAATCACGTGCTGGGGCTCTTGATCCAGTTCCAGAATAGAATCGCTGTCGTAAATACGGGGATGTGCAAAGTCTACGTTTGCCGGATGGTAGGGGCGTGATCCTGTGGCAATGATAATGTGAGCGGCCGTAAGCGTATCTTGCATATTATCGGGATACTGCACGGCAACCGTGTGCTCATCGATGAAATGCGCTTCACCTGAAAATATTTCGCAATGGTTACGTTCGTAAAAACCCTGACGCATACGGGTTTGCTGGCCGATGACGCTGTCTGCGTGACGTAGGATATCGGAGAACGAGGAGCGAATAGGGCGTGCATTATCGCTGTACAGCGGGTTCTGGTTAAATTCGATGATGCGGCTGACGGCATGGCGCAACGCTTTGGAGGGGATGGTTCCCCAGTGTGTGCACCCACCGCCGACGTTGTTATAGCGCTCGATGACGGCCACTCTGGCACCTTGCTTTACCAGCCCCATCGCCGCGCCTTCGCCGCCTGGGCCGGAACCAATAATGATGGCATCATAATCAAACGGTTGCTGAGTTTGTGCTTGTTGTGTCATGGTAGGGTAATCCTGTTTTTATACAAGCCGATAACGCTATTGTAACACTGCCGCGTGCATAACCCAATTTATCCCTGCTGCTGGTATGACAATACTCTGTCTCATTTTCAATATGGCAAACTTTGTCTCAGTATGTCGCAAGTAAAGTTTGCTATAGTGCTTTCTTGGAGAGGAAAGCGGATGGTGTCAGCTGAATATGGGCGTCGGAACACAAAATATGGGTGTCAGAGCACAACAAAAAGAACGCACTCGCCGTTCCTTAATCGAAGCTGCTTTCAGTCAACTCAGTGCCGAACGGAGTTTCGCCAGCCTGAGCTTGCGTGAAGTCGCGCGTGAGGCGGGCATCGCTCCCACCTCTTTTTATCGCCACTTCCGCGATGTCGATGAATTGGGTTTGACGATGGTCGATGAAAGCGGCCTGATGTTGCGTCAGCTGATGCGACAGGCACGCCAGCGCATTGCCAAAAGCGGCAGCGTTATCCGCACATCGGTCGCCACCTTTATGGAGTTCATTGGCAACAACCCCAATGCGTTCCGTCTGTTGTTGCGTGAACGTTCGGGCACCTCCGCCGCGTTTCGTGCTGCTGTAGCCCGTGAAATCCAGCATTTTATTGCGGAACTGGCGGACTATCTTGAAGTGGAAAATCATATCCCGCGTGAATTTGCGGAGGCCCAGTCTGAAGCCATGGTCACGATAGTGTTTAGCGCTGGCGCAGAGGCGTTGGACGTTGGACTTGAGCAGCGGCGGCAATTGGAAGAACGCTTGGTGCTGCAATTACGCCTGATTGCCAAAGGGGCTTACTACTGGTACAGAAAGGAACACGAGAAGGAAGTGAATACGTCTGACGTGTAGCAGCGAACCTGAGGTGATGTTTCCCCTCTGTTAAGGTGTATTAGTCGCGACTAGATCTGACACTGGACCTTGAAAGGTTGAGAGTTACCAGTTTTGATATGGGTGTCTAATCCTTAAACAAAACGCGAGGTAACTCTCATGCTTCATACTAACAATCCCATTATCAAACACAAAGCCGGCCTGCTCAATCTCGCCGAAGAACTCGGTAACGTATCAAAAGCCTGCAAGAGCATGGGCGTGTCACGCTATACATTTTACCGTTATCAGGAACTGGCTGCTGAAGGCGGCATTGATGCGCTGGTTAACCAGAACCGCCGGGTTCCGAACCTGAAGAACCGCGCCGACGAAGCCACTGAACGCGCGGTTGTTGATTATGCTATTGAGTTCCCGCCCCATGGGCCATAGGTATCTACACATCATAAAGGGTTAAAAACCACCATAGCGAAGTGGGCAAGTTCTTCCGGGGTATAGTCTGCTAATAACGTCAAGGTATTTAGCAGGATGGATAGTCCGGCAAGCAGCGCTGGGGCGCTTTCTTTACGCCCTCGTTTTTGTTGTCGTCCGGATAATCGGCAAATTAACTGATGGGCTGCCGCATTGTCGTCTCCTTCAGCGCGTTGCAGCCGCCATACCAGCACACATGCCATGCTAGCGTAGCAGGGCACCAGCACTGCGCTGAAGCCATTTTTCTACATCATGACCGGCACCTTTCAGCAGCTTAAAAAAGGATTCAATACCCCAGCGCCAGTAATACCAGCGAGCGACTTCCTCGCTGGTGATCTCGTTGCTAACGTTTGTGAGCAGCGTCCAGCGTCCGATAAATTTACCGTGAGTATCGGTAAGGCGAACCACAACTATAGCCAACCGACTTAAAAATGATTACAGCCAATGCCCTGATATGTAGCAAAAAAATACAGCTAATTGTTATCAAAATAATGTCGCTTGGCTATAATCTGAGTGTCAGAGCTACGCCTGGCTGAACTTTCACTCGCCGTCCGGTGTTCTTGTCTTTCCGCTTCGGTTTTGCTGTTCGCGTTATGATCACGGATGTTTCCCCGATCTCCATATTGGCTTTTTTCCCTTTCCAGCCAACCTGTCCGTTTGCGATAAATGGCAGATCGTCTGCAATTTCACCAATTTTACGGGTGTCACCGCCCCACTCGGCCCGATGCCCTTCCTTTCCCCGGATAAGCCAACATATTCCCTGGGAGCTTAATGTGCGCATATGCCCGATAGAGTCACCTTCACGGTCAATGAGATGAACTAACTTCTTCCCGGTATCAAGAGACTCAACGCGGGCGATATCAGCCGTCAAAGCATCCATATGAGTCAGACTCTCAGACAAGCCCTCGGTTAGCGTTGAACGACAACCCGCCCTATCGGTTAGAGTTTGAGACAGGGGCGCTATTGGTAAACCATTTGCAGCATCAACCAGTAGGCGGGTTTGTAGTTCATAACCGACGTCGCCACCATGCGTCATTTTCAAACGTTCTTCTTTCCCATTGTGGGTACGAAACTGTAAATGAGACCAGTCGTGAACGACGAGAGCGTATGGATGCGGGCTAAGTGCAACCTGCCGGAGAGCCAGCGAAATAATCGGTTCATTGAGCCGAGTGAAGCTAATACGTTCATTATTAAAAAAACGCCAAACGGCCTGAGTAGTGGCGAATGTTGTTTTCTGCGCGCAGGCAAGGTCTTTAACGGCTGACGCCAATGGTGCTGGGGGAGTCATGTGTTGCTTAACCAGACGCTGATAACGCCGGTTAAGGCGGGCATCAATCCCGCCGATGGATAAGTTGAGATCATGCAGCAACGTAATAGCAGATATTGCAAAAGATGTGTAGATACCTATGCCCATGGGCAGCACCGGACCAGTAATGAGCTGCGTAAAAAAAGCGTGTTTATCTCCGGCAGCGGCGTGCGCTCCATCTGGCAACGACACGACCTGGAGAACTTCCGTAAGCGCCTGAAGGCGCTTGAGGAAAAGGTCGCCAGAGAAGGCATTCTCCTTACCGACTCTCAAATCGCAGCCCTTGAGAAGAAGGCGCACAATGATGAGGCCTGCGGTGAAATCGAGACGGCACATCCCGGGTATCTGGGCTCGCAGGACACCTAACAACGGGCTTTGTCACCAGTCTGAGAAGGCGGTCACGCCTTCTTCTCTTCTAACAGCACGCCGCATTCCATATGGTGGGTGTAGGGAAACTGATCGAACAGTGCCAGACGCGTGATACGGTGCGTCGTCGTGAGTTGGGTCAGGTTGTTGCACAGGGTTTCCGGGTTGCAGGAGATGTAGAGGATATGCGAGTAACCCTGCACCATGGACAGCGTTTGGTCGTCTAGGCCGCTACGTGGCGGATCGACAAAAATGGTGTCGCACTGATAGTCGGACAAATCGATACCCTGCAAACGGGTAAATTCACGCTTACCCTGTAGTGCTTGGGTAAATTCTTCCACTGCCATGCGGATAATCTGCACGTTATCAATCTGGTTCGCGGCAATGTTGAATTGTGCTGCGGCGACGGACGGTTTGGCGATTTCGGTGGCTAATACACGATTGAAATTACGTGCCAATAGCAATGAGAAGTTACCGTTACCGCAATAAAGTTCGAGCAGATCGCCGGTTGAACCCGCCGTAGCCTTCAGCGCCCACTCCAGCATTTGGATATTGATGGCGGCATTGGGCTGGGTGAAGCTGTTTTCCACCTGGCGGTAGATCATCTCACACCCGGCGACGGGCAGGTGTTCATCGACATAATCTCTGTCGAGACAGATTTTGGTTTTTGTAGCCCGACCAATCAGTTGCAGAGCGAATCCTTGAGCGCGCAGTGCATCACGCAGCGCGCGTGCCTGCTGTTGCCACGTGTCATCTAACGCCTTGTGGTAGATAAACGTCACCAGCACTTCACCGCTCATCGTCGACAGATAATCAATCTGAAACAGCTTGCGGCGCAGTATCACATCGTTACGTAGTGCATCGATCAGAATGGGCATGAGTCGATTAATCAACTCACTGGCCGCAGGGAATTGATCGACTCTGATCCGCTGTTTGGTCTGCTGATCGAACATGATGTGGTAGAGATCGTCCCCTTCGTGCCACATGCGAAATTCGGCCCGCATACGGTAATGACTCACTGGAGAACGAAACACCTCTGGTTCAGGTGCAGCAAAGGGCACCATCATCTGCTGTAGACGTTCCGTCTTTTCCGCAAGCAGGTCGTCATACTGTTCGATGGGCAGGCTCTCTGGCGTCATGGTGTTCTCGGCTTAAAAACGGTGAAAAGAAGTTTACTGGCCGGGATTGTAGGGCATCTCGAAGGGATGTCCAGCGTTGTTGCTGCGATAGTAATTTCACATCGTGGAAGTCTAGATATCCGTAAGCGGCCATCGTAGCATAGCGTGCCGGTATTGCACTGCGTGCTACGCAGTGTGAGTTATAGCCAAGCGACTTAATTTTGATTACACCATATTGACTGAGAACAAAATCTCTGTATCGCAACCACTCTCTCTTTTTTTGCTTGTGCCCATTTAGCTCAATTGGGTTAAGATCTGGCGAATATGTAGGCAAATACTCCAGCATATACCCTGCATCGATGATGACTTATTGAATATTATGTTTTTTGTGAAAAGTTGCATTGTCCATCACGATTACACTGTTTTTAGGGAGTACTGGGAGAAGGACTTGTGTGACCCAGGAATAGAAAACATCGCTGTTAATATTGATATCAAATAATCCGATAGCAAACAGCGTTGTGCCTAATAAAGCGCCGATAACATTTGTTCTTCCCTTGGCTCCCCCGTTCTTCAGCCCAAAACACCGTTGACCTTTTGGGGAATAGCCGTGAGCCCGTGGGGTATCGTGTGGAAAACCACTTTCATCAATAAAAACAATAGGCTTACCTTCTTTTTCATACTGTTGTTTTTTTTGTTGAAATGCTTGCCGGGCGCTTTCGTCGGCTTTCGGATGACATAGAGTTTTTTTTATAGGTCAATCCCAGCTTTTTAAGAGCTTGCCAAATGGCCTTCTGACAAACGCCAAAACGCTCTGCACGTTCTTTTTGGTAAGCATCTGGATATGGTTCAACATCTTTTATCAACTCGGATTTATCGCTCTTTCGCTGACGCGTGGTCGATGCTTTTGACGCTATTTGATTAATCCAACGCGATACAGAGGCAGGGCCAATCCGAAATTGCTTCGCTGTTTCTCGGATACTCAACCCTTCTTCTTCCCGTGTAGATATCACTTTACGTCTAAAATCAATTGAATAGCTCATTTAAATAATGTAATCAAAATTAAGTCGTTTAGCTATATCGCGCATTTCGCCAAAATGACACCCCCAGCCAACACCCAGAACGATGACAAGCGTGACGCTTACGCTCCGTTTACCGTGCCCTCATAGGTATCGCTTGGAATTACAAGCCAGCGCACAAAATTGTCGATATTTTGTTCTTTACATAAAACAAGCCGGCAGTATGATCGTGTCGCTGATTCAGGAGAAAGTACCATGCTAGATTCATTTATTTCTGCGGTGACACACGGCGCTGAGCTTGGCGTAGCGGCGGGTCACTCTCCGCAAACCGCCATTGCTGCGATTCTGTGCGCTGCATTGATCAATTTCTTTATTTAGGCCTGACCGACATGCCATCGGGCTGATGTCCTATATCACAATAACATCCCCCATCATCTCGATGATGACGTTGTTTAACTATAAAACGTTTTAACCAGAAAACGCCCCGCTAACCTCGGGGCGTTTTTTTGCTTTTCCTTGACTCAATGTGCCCCACCGGGGCGTGGTGCTGGATAATCTTTATCCAGTTGAATCAGTTGCGCGTAGTCACTGTTCCACAACTGGGCGTACAACGCATCAATACGCGCAGCCATCGCCGGGCTTTGCATCACAATCTCCAGATTGCGCGAGTTATAGCCAACCGATTTAAAAATGATTACAGCCAATGCCCTGATATGTGGCAAAAAAATACAGCTAATTGTTATCAAAATAATGTCGCTTGGCTATACCTGAACGTTACGGCCCATGGAAAACTGTTTATAACCGTTTCAATATAGCTAAACGACTTAATTTTGATCACATTATTTAAATGAGCTATTCAATTGATTTTAGACGTAAAGTGATATCTACACGGGAAGAAGAAGGGTTGAGTATCCGAGAAACAGCGAAGCAATTTCGGATTGGCCCTGCCTCTGTATCGCGTTGGATTAATCAAATAGCGTCAAAAGCATCGACCACGCGGCAGCGAAAGAGCGATAAATCCGAGTTGATAAAAGATGTTGAACCATATCCAGATGCTTACCAAAAAGAACGTGCAGAGCGTTTTGGCGTTTGTCAGAAGGCCATTTGGCAAGCTCTTAAAAAGCTGGGATTGACCTATAAAAAAAACTCTATGTCATCCGAAAGCCGACGAAAGCGCCCGGCAAGCATTTCAACAAAAAAAACAACAGTATGAAAAAGAAGGTAAGCCTATTGTTTTTATTGATGAAAGTGGTTTTCCACACGATACCCCACGGACTCACGGCTATTCCCCAAAAGGTCAACGGTGTTTTGGGCTGAAGAACGGGGGAGCCAAGGGAAGAACAAATGTTATAGCTAAAAGACTTAATTTTGATTACACCATATGGACTGAGAACAAAATCTCTGTATCGCAACCACTCTCTCTTTTTTTGCTTTTTGCGGCTTTGTTGAATAAACATATTTTATGCTGCACCCCCGGTGAAACGACAGATCCTCGAAACGCAAAATCATGCAGTTAGGCCTCATAAGAAAACTGTAAACCTGAGGTGACAAGCATTTTCTACCAAAACTGGCTGGAAAAACAGCATGACTCACTATTATTCAACAAAGCCCATTTTTAGATAAAAACTGATTGGTTTTCATTAAATTAGCGCAAAAACCCTCTGCGTCTGATAACCCCATCCCACTATCGGTGCCAAGGTAAATCAGCGATTAAATCATTACTTTATTAATACTTCGTTCAATTGCTGATTTAGACGTCAATCCGTTTATGATATTATCATAAGCATCATCCCTCAAGGATTTCCCTTCATTTTTCAATTGCTTAATAAAATAATGGTTATGATGCTGCGTGTAAATGGCTTTCGCTTTTTCATCATGTTGAATGATTTCTTGTAAATCATTCCAATTAAATAATTTATCAGAAATACCATCTTGATGTTGTAGTGCTTCTTTGATTTCTTTTCTCTCACTTGTTAATTTCAAAAAATCGCGCACGCTAGATTCTAATATTCTTTCTTTCGTCTTGATTGATAAAGAAATATTATATTTTTCTTTCATATATTCTAATCTGGATAATAAACTATAACGCCCTTGTTGTTTGTCTAATTTACTCTCCAAACAACCGACGTTATATTCACCATCATCAAGCATCCTCTTTATTATTTTTAGATCATCTGATAATAACGAGGTGTGTTGTCGAATAAAATACTTACCTGGTTGTTTGATAAAACTTTTCTGGCTCCTTATTATTCTATCAAGTAATTTACCCACTGTAGCGTCTACTTGTTGATGCAATTCTGCCACCGTTAGTTGAATATTATTCTTATTGGCTTTATTGATCGTTTTTTGAATCAATGAGAGTAATTTTACTTCTGCTACAATCTTTTGCTGCTCTAGCATTGCATTCGTTGCAGCGTTAACAACAGTGTTAAGAGTATCAATCGTTGTTATAGGTGATTGCGTTATTTGATTTGTGCCAATAGAGGTTGTGGTTTGATATTTCGCCAAGTTCTCAAAATTTAATCTTTTATCCGATACGCTTTGAGCATCTTTAGTACCTAAATATTTTCCTTCTTGCACCCTAGTTCTTGTTCGAATATAAGAGCCATAAATAGTAGCTGGCGCGCCAACTAAAGCAGGAACAAAACCTACCGCGCTGCCAACACCAGTGAGTGCACTTAACGAACTTAATGCCATCGCAGCCTGGCCAACAGCAGTGACAGTACCATACTCTATTCTTTGCTTATAGTTATAATGTATTTTACGGTCAGCTATTTCTTTTAATTGTGCAATATTTTCTTTAATAATATCTGGTTGGTGGTCCTTTTCTAATAAAGAACGATTCTCTTGCAGTAGCTTATCACGCTGATATCCAGAAATGGTTTGCGAAATCCCATATCCAGTCATCATGATTTGTGCTGGCAAAAGTAGAATATTACTGAGCATTCCGGCTAAATCACTCACTGCTTCAGCGCCGCTGATCCCTTGAGACATCACGAGATCTGCTACTGATTTTGCAGACAACCCAACCATTCCACCTGTCATTAAACTCATTGCCGTAGCTTGTAATGGTGAAAAATTGCGGTCAATTTTCACCACCGGAACGTCTTGTTTTATTCGTTGATATTCTGTAGCCGCATAAAGTGTCTTTGCAGTAGAATTATTCTGTTCATGCAACAATTTCCAGGTTGTACACAGTTGTTGGAAATTTTCAATATTTTCCTTTTCATTTCCACCTTGTAACCAATTAATCCAAACATCAAAAAATGGTTCAACGCTCTCGTCAATCAGCGTCTTATTGGCAGCGTCTTTAGCAAAGTTTTGTTGTAATATACCTAAAACCTCTTGTTTTTTTTCCTTAATATCCCTCATGAATTTAGGGTAAATCACCTTATAACTTTCAACTGATTCATCAAAAGCACCTTTTGCACCCACCCCCACCAAAGGAATAGCTGGTAGTAAAATACTTAACGATAATAATGACTGATGAAATTGTGGTAAAACCTGACCTGTCGCTCCGGTAAACTCATCAATGCCATCAATAGAACGCAAATAATTATATGCCGATATTACTATTTTATTACAAAAGTTTTTTACTTCACTCAATATATTTTTTTGTTTATCTAAATCACATGGGCGCACAAGAAAAGAGGGTATCGAGTCATTAGTTATAATCTGATTAGAATTACTAATGTTACTTACTCTGGAAGCAAAGTGGGATTGATTTATATCTTTTTTACATTCTGATTTTTTTTCCAAAAAATTATCAGGGTGAATAGAATTAGAGAAAGAGTCGATAGAAAGCATAGAATGTCCTTTATATTGTTTAAAACGATATTGATAATTAATCTCACTTATAGTATCAGAATTTTAGTCTTGGTGGTAGATTTTTTATTGGTAGTTTTGGCTTTATCACATTCATCTGCTGAATATTATCGCCGTAAAGGGCTCTATCCTGAAAAAATTCAGCAACGAAAGGACGAGTTTATACACCCCAGCCAATGTGAAAACTGATCACAGAAAAACAAATAAAAACAATTAACTATATAAGTTATAGATAAACGACTTAATTTTGATTACATTATTTAAATGAGCTATTCAATTGATTTTAGACGTAAAGTGATATCTACACAGGAAGAAGAAGGGTTGAATATCCGAGAAACAGCGAAGCAATTTCGGATTGACCCTGCCTCTGTATCGCGTTGGATTAATCAAATAGCGTCAAAAGCATCGACCACACGTCAGCGAAAGATCGATAAATCCGAGTTGATAAAAGATGTTGAACCATATCCAGATGCTTACCAAAAAGAACGTGCAGAGCGTTTTGGTGTTTGTCAGAAGGCCATTTGGCAAGCTCTTAAAAAGCTGGGATTGACCTATGCTTTGTTGAATAAATAGAACTTTTGGGTAATCATCGGAGCAGATCAACACAGTTGTTTCAAAATCAGGTCTCCATGGCAAAACAAAATTTTAAAATCACCAACTGGCCCTCTTATAACAAGGCCCTCAAGCAGCGCGCTTCTCTAACCGTATGGCTAGATGAATCAGCCATTGCTGCATGGATGGAAAAAAACACTACTGAACGGCGTGGACGACCGCTCCACTACTCAGATATGGCCATCACCACAGTCCTGATGATGAAACGCGTGTTTGGCCTTTCATTGAGGGCTTTACAGGGCTTTGGTGACTCGATTTTTAAACTGATTAAATTGTCGCTCCATTGTCCAGACTATTCGCTGCTCAGCAAGCGAGCAAAGACAGTGAACATCAGCATAAAAACGCCAACCCGTGGTGAAATCTCACATCTGGTCATTGATGGAACCGGCCTGAAGGTCTTTGGCGAAGGCGAATGGAAAGTCCGGCAGCATGGTGCCGACAGACGCAGGGTATGGCGTAAGCTGCACCTGGCAGTAGACAGTGTGACGCATGAGATTATCTGTGCGGATTTGTCGCTCAGTGGTACGACTGATGCCCAAGCTCTACCGGCGCTGATAAACCAGACCCACCGGAAAATCAGAGAGGCATCGGCTGACGGCGCTTACGATACAGTTTACTGCTATGATGCTCTGCTGAGGAAGAAAATAAGGCCGCTTATCCCGCCACGAAGGGGGGCGCAATATTGGCAAGATCGCTACCACGAGCGTAACCACGCTGTTGCAAATCAGCGCATTAGCGGTAGTAACGCTATCTGGAAAAAGAAAGTGGGCTATCACCGGCGCTCAGTGGCTGAAACGGCCATGTTCCGGTTCAAAAGGCTTCTGGGTGGTCATCTAAGTCTGAGAGACTACGATGGTCAGGTGGGTGAAGCCATGGCCATGGTCAAAGCGCTTAACCTGATCACGCTATTAGGAATGCCGAACAGTATTCGCATCACGTAACAATCGACCCGTATGGGGCGCAGTCGTTACAAGTTCTGATTTATTCAACAAAGCCGCTGTCATATAGCAAAGCGACATTATTTTGATAACAATTAGCTGTATTTTTTGCCACATATCAGGGCATTGGCTGTAATCATTTTTAAGTCGGTTGGCTATAGAGTGATGCCACATGCGGGTTATTGCGATCTACGGCCAGCAAATATTGGGTCAGATCGTTAGTGCCTACTGAGACAAAATCGATACGAGAGGCTAGGTGCGGCAGCAAAAACAGCATAGACCGGACTTCGATCATCACGCCGATGCGCGGTTCCGGCAAGGCATGCCCAACCAGTTCCCGTACCTCAGCGGCAGCCTGCGCGATATAGTCAAGCGACATTATTTTGATAACAATTAGCTGTATTTTTTCCACATATCAGGGCATTGGATGTAATCATTTTTAAGTCGTTTGGCTATAACTCTTCTCCAGATCGCTTGCGTAAATCTGTGGGCGTGGAAAAGACGCTGGCTGCCGATATCCACCATTGGCATGAGTGCGAGGGGCTGGTGGAACAACTCTATCAGGAACTGGAATTGCGTCTGCGGCGTGTGAAACCGGATATGCATATCGCCCGTCAGGGCGTAAAACTGAAGTTCGATGATTTTTGCCAGACCACGTAGGAACACGTATGGCCTGAACTGAATAAGCAGGATCTGCTGCGGTTGGCGCGGCAAACCTAGGAAGAGCGGCATCAGACACGAGGCGTCAGGCTGGTTGGGTTGCACGTTACTTTGCTCGATCCGCAAATGGAACGCCAACTGCTGCTGAATTTAGAGTAATGGGACGTGACGTCACTAACGCGCCGGTGGCAGTAAATACCCCGGCGCGCCTTGATTACGCTTTTTCTGGGATAGCCGCCAGCAGCGCTGTCAGTAGTTGCCAGTAGCGGCCTACGCTTGCGATGTGAACCTGTTCATCGGGTGAATGCGGTCCGGTAATGGTGGGCCCAATGGAAACCATGTCCATGTTCGGGTAGGGCTTTTTAAATAACCCACACTCAAGCCCGGCGTGAATAACCATGACGTTCGGCGTGGTGTCGAACAGTTTCTGGTACGTTTCACGCACCAGTTGCATCACCGGTGAATGGGCATCCGGTTTCCAGCCAGGGTAGCCGCCTTTCGGTGCGGTGTGAGCGCCCGCTAACTGACCCAATGCTGTCAACGTTCCGACCACAGCATCTTTACCGCTGTCGATCAGCGAACGGATCAAGCAGACGATTTCTGACTGTTCTGCGTTCATGGTGACCACACCCAGATTGAGCGAAGTTTCCACCACGCCTTTGACTTCATCACTCATACGAATGACGCCATTCGGGGTGGAATTCAGCAAGGCCAGCAGGCAATCGCGAGATTCGGCGGTGAGCGACAGAGCATCGCTGGTGGTTTCTTCCAGTACCAGCGTCAGGTTTTTCTCCACGGCAGCCAGTTCGTGTTGCAGCGTTGCCAGATACTGCTCTGCCAGCGTTTTCAGCGTGGCGACGTTGCCCGCCGGAACGGCCAGCGTGGCGAAGGCCTCACGCGGAATGGCGTTACGCAGGGTGCCGCCGTTTAAATCCAACACGCGAATATCCGTTTTCGCGGCATGCTGGAACAGAAAACGTGCCAGCAGTTTATTGGCGTTACCCAGGCCCAAATGAATATCGCAGCCGGAGTGGCCGCCTTTTAGCCCTTTCAACGTCAGTTTGAAGGTGGAAAGACCGGCGGGCAGCGCTTCGCGCGTCAGCGGCAGACGGGTGATAAAATCGATCCCGCCGGCGCAGCCCATATACACTTCACCTTCTTCTTCTGAATCGGTATTGATCAGAATGTCGCCCTGCAACCAGTTGGGCTGCAAGCCGAAGGCACCATCCATACCGGATTCTTCCGTCATGGTCAGCAGCACTTCCAGCGGTCCATGTTTCACGCGATCGTCTGCCAGCACCGCCAGCGCCGAGGCCATACCAATACCGTTATCCGCACCCAGCGTAGTGCCACGTGCTTTGACCCAGTCGCCATCCACATAAGGTTGGATAGGGTCAGTGGTAAAATCGTGTACGGTGTCATTGTTTTTCTGCGGCACCATATCCAGATGCGCCTGCAATACCACTGCTTTGCGGTTTTCCAGCCCCGGCGTCGCAGCTTTACGCAGCAGGATATTTCCTACTGCATCGCGCTCGGCGTGAATATTACGCCCTTTGGCCCAGGCTAAAATGTGCTGCGCCAACGCCTCTTCATGGTAAGAAGGATGGGGAATGGAACAGATGGTGGCAAAAATATCCCACAAAGGCTGGGGAGCAAGTTGAGACAGTTCAGACACGATTAGCGTCTCCTCGTTGGCAGACCCGTCTGCGCATCAGGTGCGTAAGGACTGCAAGTTAAACGTTTCGGGTTGTGCCGCCGCAATCGGCACGTCAGTGACAGAATATCACTTTCCTTATCTTTTGATGCATCTTCAATTTGTATTACCGATGGTCATGGCATTTTATACCCGTGATCATTGAAGATGCTTGATTTTACGCGGTAAGAAGATCATGCTCACCCACTATGAAGATATTTATTACCGACAAGCAAAAAGCCGAACTCGAACACCTTCATGACACCAGTCGTGATAAGCGTGTTTGTGATCGCATCAAAGCCGTCCTGCTGGCCTCCGAAGCATAGGTATCTACACATCATAAAGGGTTAAAAACCACCATAGCGAAGTGGGCAAGTTCTTCCGGGGTATAGTCTGCTAATAACGTCAAGGTATTTAGCAGGATGGATAGTCCGGCAAGCAGCGCTGGGGCGCTTTCTTTACGCCCTCGTTTTTGTTGTCGTCCGGATAATCGGCAAATTAACTGACGGGCTGCCGCATTGTCGTCTCCTTCAGCGCGTTGCAGCCGCCATACCAGCACACATGCCATGCTAGCTATCAATAACCTGCGTAGCAGGGCACCAGCACTGCGCTGAAGCCATTTTTCTACATCATGACCGGCACCTTTCAGCAGCTTAAAAAAGGATTCAATACCCCAGCGCCAGTAATACCAGCGAGCGACTTCCGCGCTGGTGAGCTCGTTGCTAACGTTTGTGAGCAGCGTCCAGCGTCCGATAAATTTACCGTGAGTATCGGTAAGGCGAACCACAACTAATCTGAGTGTCAGAGCTACGCCTGGCTGAACTTTTACTCGCCGTCCGGTGTTCTTGTCTTTCCGCTTCGCTTTTGCTGTTCGCGTTATGATCACGGATGTTTCCCCGATCTCCATATTGGCTTTTTTCCCTTTCCAGCCAACCTGTCTGTTTGCGATAAATGGCAGATCGTCTGCAATTTCACCAATTTTACGGGTGTCACCGCCCCACTCTGCCCGATGCCCTTCCTTTCCCCGGATAAGCCAACATATTCCCAGGGAGCTTAATGTGCGCATATGCCCGATAGAGTCACCTTCACGGTCAATGAGATGAACTAACTTCTTCCCGGTATCAAGAGACTCAACGCGGGCGATATCAGCCGTCAAAGCATCCATATGAGTCAGACTCTCAGACAAGCCCTCGGTTAGCGTTGAACGACAACCCGCCCTATCGGTTAGAGTTTGAGACAGGGGCGCTATTGGTAAACCATTTGCAGCATCAAGCAGTAGGCGGGTTTGTAGTTCATAACCGACGTCGCCACCATGCGTCATTTTCAAACGTTCTTCTTTCCCATTGTGGGTACGAAACTGTAAATGAGACCAGTCGCGAATGACGAGAGCGTATGGATGCGGGCTAAGTGCAACCTGCCGGAGAGCCAGCGAAATAATCGGTTCATTGAGCTGACTGAAGCTAATACGTTCATTATTAAAAAAACGCCAAACGGCCTGAGTAGTGGCGAATGTTGTTTTCTGCGCGCAGGCAAGGTCTTTAACGGCTGACGCCAATGGTGCTGGGGGAGTCATGTGTTGCTTAACCAGACGCTGATATAGCCAAGCGACATTATTTTGATAACAATTATCTGTATTTTTTGCCACATATCAGGGCATTGGCTGTAATCATTTTTAAGTCGGTTGGCTATAAAAGATGTTGAACCATATCCAGATGCTTACCAAAAAGAACGTGCAGAGCGTTTTGGCGTTTGTCAGAAGGCCATTTGGCAAGCTCTTAAAAAGCTGGGATTGACCTATAAAAAAACTCTACGTCATCCGAAAGCCGACGAAAGCGCCCGGCAAGCATTTCAACAAAAAATACAACAGTATGAAAAAGAAGGTAAGCCTGTTGTTTTTATTGATGAAAGTGGTTTTCCACACGATACCCCATGGACTCACGGCTATTCCCCAAAAGGTCAACGGTGTTTTGGCCTGAAGAACGGGGGAGCCAAGGGAAGAACAAATGTTATCGGCGCTTTATTAGGCACCACGCTGTTTGCTATCGGATTATTTGATATCAATATTAACAGCGATGTTTTCTATTCCTGGGTCACACAAGTCCTTATCCCAGTACTCCCTAAAAACAGGGTAATCGTGATGGACAATGCAACTTTTCACAAAAAACATAATATTCAACAAGTCATCATCGATGCAGGGTATATGCTGGAGTATTTGCCTACATATTCGCCAGATCTTAACCCCATTGAGCATAAATGGGCACAAGCAAAAAGCCAAAAAAGAGAGAGTGGTTGCGATACAGAGATTTTGTTCTCAGTCCATATGGTGTAATCAAAATTAAGTCGCTTGGCTATACAGGCCCTGTGGCAGGCAATGGCCGATGATGGCATCGTCCGTGATGCCTCGGCGAAAGCCCTTGCTCACTTTGTTAAACGGGAAACCGGCTGTGATTCGCCTTATTGGCTGGATAACCCTCAGGCCAGCCAGGTTATCGAAAAACTCAAGCAGTGGCAAAAACGCGTAGCGAGGTCAACCTCATGCTAGAGAATACCTTTCGTAGCAAAGGGCCAGAGTTACTGGTTGAACTGGCCGAGCACACCGCCCAGACCGTCAGGCAGATTATCGATGTTGACCCTGCTGTTGCCAGCCAGATAGGCGATGCCGTCGCCAGTCAGATGATGGCGGTCTGGGGCGGGCAAAATGTCTATTTTCCAATGGGGCTGATATGGAAAGTCAGCCAGCGTGACCGGGAGATATTTGCTGACTTCAACGGCCATAACCACCACGCACTGGCGCGTAAATACAAAGTCTCGCTACAGTGGATTTACTCGGTGGTCAAACGCGTTAAAAAAGAAGAGATGGCTCGCATCCAGGGCAATCTGTTTGAAGATGAAGATAAGCCGTCTCGATGACTGTTCCTTGTTTCACATAGTGAAACTTAATTACTGTTACCTGTCCCAGATAGATCCAGTTTGTCCTAGGTAGATCCACATTTATCGCACGTTTCCCGTTTAAATATCTCACGTCCTATCATCCGCCTTATCGACATTGAACATGTTGTATTCATCCAGCGCATTTTCCATCGCCTGATTCAGCGACACGCGAATCAACATGTAGCGCGTGGTTTCGGCCACCCACGGCTGGTTGGCCGTGGTTAGCGACTGAAAACCACTGTTGGCCTGTTCAAACAGACCCTGATAAAAGGCCACCGCGTTAATCAAATACTGTTTGAGCTCTCCGGTATGCCCATCCGCAGGCAGCGTCGCGAGATCGCGAGTCATGGTGGCTAACGTGGTGGTGGAGAGCATGTTGATGCGAGCTTGTGCCAGCTGGATGCGCTGTGGTTCGGTGAGTTGGGTATCTGCCAGCAGCACATCAAAAAAGGCTTCTACTGCGCTGGTATCGTTGGAGATATGACGTCCTTCATTTTCCTCCGGCGCCAGCGTATCCATCTGCGCTTGCACCTCGGGAGGAAGGTTTAGCTGTTTAGCCTTGGCGGCCAGCGGTGAGGGTTGATTCGCACTGTCCGCCGAGGTGTCGTCCTCGCTGGTCTCACTGGCCGTCAGCCCCATGACGCGATAAGCAGTAAACGGATTCACGCGGGTTCGTGTCTGATCGGGCAATGGCTGTGGCAGTGGAAGGGCCAAATGATGACGGCTGCTTTGCAGCAGGATCAGATTGACGCGGGTGTCATTATTGGGCTCCAGATAAGGCAGGACCGCAATGCCGCATTCGGCATCGGAAAATCCGCATACGTCATCACCTGAACTCAACGCCTGGCCGCTGAAAAGAAGTGCAAGTGCGCCAGCCAATAAGGAAACACCTTTCATTATCACTTCCTGTTTGACGGACAAGGAACAAAGCGGTCACACCACGCTTTGCTCAAACTGACTGCCCTGATAAATATAGCCAAGCGACATTATTTTGATAACAATTAACTGTATTTTTTGCCACATATCAGGGCATTGGCTGTAATCATTTTTAAGTCGGTTGGCTATAGCGGAAAATAACGCTCACTCTACTGAAGGAGCAGCAAAACACAACAGGCAGATGACTGAAATTCGAATCACGGCAGGCTTCTGTTGACCGTGATTGTTTGCATCTGCACGCTGATGTGATGCGACTGAACGTGCCGCCCTCCTGCAACTGGAATTATTTAGGGTATAAACATGTTTAGCACTATTTCGCTAACAATATACCCGTATGAGGTATATTGTTAGCGAAATCAGGGGAAGTGTTATCCCCTCACCGACAAGGCGTATATCGACGCCTTTTAACGGAAAGTCTAAGGATAACAACGAAATGACTAATGCAAGCGATCCTCTCTCATTGCACCTTCCAATCAGCGGCATGTCCTGCGCGGCCTGTGCTGTGCGTCTTGAGCGCGTGTTAAACAGCTTGCCGGGGGTGGAAGCCAATGTCAATTTCGCCAGCGAGCGTGCGCGTGTTCGGCTGCAAGGGGAAAGCAGCACGGTGCAGGATGTGGTCGCTGCGATACATAAAGTCGGCTTTGACGTTGTTGAACAGACTCTGACGTTGGAACTTTCCGGCATGAGCAGCGAACGCTGTGCCGAACGTATTCAGGCGGCACTTGAAGCACTACAGGATGTACATGCGACGGTACTGTTTGCCAGCAGCCGAGCCAGTGTTCGCTATCGCCCCGGCGTGGTTAGCCCGGAACAGATGGTGCGTGCGGTTGAGCTGGGTGGCTTTCAAGCCCATGCCGTCGAGGGCGGTCAGCGTGGCGAAGAACGTGCACGACGCGAACGCGCGTGGCAGCGTGAACGCCGGGAATTTCTGATTGCGGTCGTGCTCACGGTGCCGCTGATGGCGGAAATGGTCGGGATGTTTTTCGGCAGCGGGCATCTGCTGCCCGGTTGGTTGCAAGCACTGCTGGCAACGCCGGTGCAGTTCTGGAGCGGACGCCATTTCTACCGCCGTGCCTGGAGTGCATTACGCAGCGGCACCTCCAACATGGATGTGCTGGTCACGCTAGGGACCAGCGTGGCCTATTTGTTCAGTCTGTTCACGTTGCTGACCACGCTGCACGGTCATCTCTATTTTGAAGCCAGTGCCGCGATCATTACGCTGGTACTGCTGGGCAAGCTGTTGGAAAGCAGAGCGAAAACCAAAACCGGTGCCGCCATTGAAGGTTTGCTAAACCTGCAACCGCCCATCGCACATGTGGAGGTGGACGGTGAAATTGAAGATCGCGATGTAGCCAGCCTGCACTGCGGCGATATCTTTGTGGTGCGTCCCGGCGAGAGTATTCCTGTTGACGGCGTCATTCTCGATGGCCTCTCAGAGGTCAATGAATCGATGCTCACTGGTGAGAGTGTACCGGTGGTGAAAGCGGTGGGTGCCGAGGTGTTTGGCGCGACGCTTAACCAAAGCGGTATGCTGCGTGTCAAAGCCACCGGTGTGGGAAGTAATACGGCGCTGGCGCGTATCATTCGTATGGTCGAAAAAGCTCAGGGCTCAAAAGCCGCAGTGCAGCGGTTGGCAGATAAAATCTCGTCAGTGTTTGTGCCGGTGGTGGTGGTGATCGCACTGCTCACCTGTCTGACACACTGGTTTATCAGCGGGGATTTGGCCTCCAGCCTGGTGAGTGCGGTAGCAGTGCTGGTGATTGCCTGCCCCTGTGCGCTGGGGTTAGCGACGCCGACGGCGATCATGGTGGGTACTGGGCAAGGGGCGCGTGCCGGTATCTTGTTCCGCAATGCCAATGCGTTAGAGCAAGTGCAGCGTTTGCAGGTACTGGTACTGGATAAGACTGGCACCATCACGGAAGGTAAGCCTTCGGTCAGTGACGTACTGCCAGAAGCTGCGGTGGCCGACGCTGAACTGCTGCGCGTCGCACTTTCTCTCGAACAGCATTCTGAGCATCCCCTCAGGCAAGCGCTGGTGCAGCATGCGCGGGAAGCCGGTGTGGAAGCCGTCGAGGTGAGTGAGTTTCAGGCGGTGATTGGCTGGGGGGTAAAAGGCGAGGTTGCCGGTGAAAACTGGCTGTTGGGGTCACCGCGTTTTCTGGCTGAAAATGATATCGTGCTCGATCAGGCGCAGATTGCCAAACTGGAAGCCCAGGGAAAAACGGTGATTGCCGTGGCCCGCGCTGACCTTCTATTGGGGTACATTGCGCTGGCAGATAAGGTGCGCGACGATGCACGTACCGCAATCGCCGATCTGCAACATCAGGGGATTGAGGTCATGATGTTGACGGGGGATAATCCTCGTGCGGCGGCGGTGATTGCCAAACAGGTGGGGATCACCAACGTGGTGGCTCAGGTGTTGCCGGAGCACAAAGCGGCGGAGATACAGCGCCTTCAGGCCAATGGACGCTGTGTGGGTATGGTGGGCGACGGTATCAATGATGCGCCTGCATTGGCAGCGGCAGATGTAGGCTTCGCCATTGGCGCGGGCTCGGACATTGCGCTGGATACGGCGGACGTGGTGCTGATGCGTAACCGCCTTGATAGCCTGCTGGATGCCATCAGCCTGTCGCGCGCGACGCTCGGTAAGGTGAAACAGAATCTGTTTTTTGCGTTTTTCTACAACCTGCTGGGCATTCCGCTGGCGGCGTTGTCGTTACTGAATCCGGTTATTGCCGGGAGTGCCATGGCGCTCAGTTCGATTTCCGTGCTGAGCAATTCACTGCTGTTACGTCATTGGAAACCGACTCAGCGCGACTGATATTCTGAGCCTTCCGGCTCCGCCCGGTGTCACACAATGTGAAATGGAGAGTATTTTATGTCCTATGTTACAATCAACGTCCAAGGTATGTCCTGCAGCGGCTGCGCCAGTAAGGTCAAGAACGCGCTGGAAGCGCTTAATGGGGTTCAGGGTGTGCAGGTCACGCTGGAAACCGGTCTGGTAAACGTGGAGTACAATGAGACAGAAAAAGCCAACCCAGACGCCTTCCGCGACACTGTCGAAGGACTCGGCTTTGACGTCGCCGCGTCGTAAGTGCGAGTTTTGTGTCGCTGCCACTGAAGCGGCCAGTTCAGCCGATGAATCGGATGTTTGCCGTGTGGTTCAGCCGCGTAAAAAAGCGTTGCTGAACCGGCTCAACCGAATTAACGGTCAGGTTAACGGCATCGGTCAGATGATCGAACAAGACCGTTATTGCGTTGATATCCTCAATCAGATTTCTGCGGCGCGTTCTGCGCTTAATGCTGTTGCCAATCAATTGCTGGCCGATCACACCAACGGCTGCGTGCGCAAGGCGGTATTGGACGATGGTGGGGAAGCAGCGATCGCGGAACTGCTGCAAGTGATTCAGCGTATGCGCTAGCGGGGCGGCGCAACGCGCCGTACCCCACGAGTATAGCTGCGCTTAGCGTTCGTTCAGCGGTAGCCAGATGGCCAGACGTAACCCCCCTAACGAACTGTCTCCTGCTTTAACCCAGCCTTTATGTTGCCTAATCGCATTCTCCACAATCGCCAACCCTAACCCCGTACCGCCCGACGCCCGATCACGCGCCTCATCGGTGCGATAGAACGGGCGGAAGATTTGCTCGAGATCTTCCGGATTAATGCCGGGGCCATCATCGTCAACGTTAATGGTGAGTCCTTGATTATCAACGGCAAAGGCGACGCTGATATGGGTGTTTGAGTAACGCAGGGCGTTGCGCACCACATTTTCGAAAGCGCTTTCCAGTGCGGAACGGTTGCCGAACAGCGGCCAGGGGCCGGGTGGATAGGGCACGTCCAGCGTTTTACCCATTTGCTCGGCTTCAAAGCGGGCGTCATCCAGCACGTCTCCCCACAGTTCGTCGGCGCGGATATATTCACGCCCCAACTCGTTCTTGTGCTGGTTGCGCGACAACACCAGCAGGTCGTTGATCATGCTGTCCAGCCGTTGCGTTTCGGTTTCAATGCGGTTCAGCTCGTTGTTTTCACCCTGACGACGGCGCAGCAGCGCGGTAGCCAATTGCAAGCGTGTCAACGGTGTGCGCAGTTCATGGGAAATATCAGAAAGCAGACGTTGTTGCGCGGTAACCATGCGTTCCAGCGCGCTGACCATTTGGTTAAAGCTGACACCAGTGGCGAGGAACTCTTGCGGCCCGGCTTCCAGCTCGGGGTGTTGACGTAGGTTGCCTTGCGCTACTTCATCGGCCGCAATTTTCAGCTTACGCGCAGGTTTTGCCAGGCTCCAGGCCAGCCAAAGCAACAGCGGTGTGCTGATAAGCATAGTGACAATGAGTAACAGCAGCGGGCGGTCCAGTAGCAGATTGATGAAATCGGACTGCGGGCTGTTTGCCATGCGGATCAGATAAACCTGGTAATTATCCTCACCGTCGCGCACGGAAAACGGTCCGAGCAGTTCGAGCCGACCATAATTTTTCTTCTGCGGATGGTCGGCATTATCAGACTGGCCGATAAAGTTACGCACAATCTGCATTTCGGTTTTTTGCAGCGTACCGAAAATGCGCCCTTCACTCGTGACGAAAACCAGACGTTGCCCCGGCGGTGACCATTTTTCGATCACGTGAAACAAGCGTCGCCACCAAAACAGGTCGTTAGGCGGATCGGCGGCAAGATCGGCTTCGATATGCTGTTCCAGCATCACGCCCTGACGATACTCGTTTTCCAACAGCGCCGTCATTTGACGTGAGTCCAGCTTGGGCAACATCAGCACCAGCATTAGCACCAACGCCAGCGTCAGCCAGAAAATGGCGAAAATGCGCGAAGTCAAACTGTCGATCATGCCGCAGATACCTATTTTAACTTGTTGATACCATTAAATAACCGCGTCCGCGCAGCGTCTTGAACCAGGGTTGTCCGTCTTTACGCTCCGGCAGCTTACGTCGCAGATTGGAAATGTGCATGTCTATCGCACGATCGAACGGCGTCAGACGTTTACCCAGCACTTCCTGACTAAGATGCTCGCGCGACACCACTTGTCCCAACCGCTGCGCCAACAGGTAGAGCAGCGTGAACTCGGTGCCGGTGAGATCCAGCACTTCGGTGTCGAAGCTCGCTTCCTGGCGCCCCGGATTGAGGCGCAAACCGTCCACTTCAACGGTCGGTGAACTGTTATCCGTGGTTTGCTGCTGCTCGGTCCACGATGAGCGGCGTAAAATGGCGCGAATACGGGCCACCAGTTCACGATCGTTAAACGGTTTAGGCAGATAATCATCCGCCCCCAGTTCCAGCCCCAAAACTCGATCCAGTTCGCTACCGCGCGCGGTTAGCATGATGACGGGCGTCTGATGCTGCTGCCGTACCTCTTTCAAGGTATCGATGCCGTTTTTCTTCGGCATCATGACGTCCAACAACAGCAAATCTACCGTATTGTCCAATACGTTTAATGCCTGTTCGCCATCGTGGGCAACGACAACGTTAAAACCTTCCATTTCGAGCAACTCTTTCAACAAAGCGGTGAGCTCTTTGTCGTCATCCACCAACAGAATCTTGTTCATGATTAGGCTACCTCCAAGGGCAAAATACGTCATAGATCGACGCTATTCCATGACTTTACGTAGTTTTACATCCTCTGACGCATGTTTGCAGCAAGGTGTTTAGACTTGTGTTCATTGATTCACAGATTGGAGCATTGTACCGGGGGGTGATAATGCTACGGCACATAAAAATCTCTCTCATTTCGTTGCCGATGTTCGGTGTCGTTAACGCATCAGTAGCCGATAGCGATAGTGCGTCACTGCCTGGTTGGCACTCTGGCGATGCAGCCTTGCGAAACGCCATCAATCAGCGCGGTCTGTTTGACGGTGTGAAACTGACGGAACAACAGCGTCAACACTTGCGTGACCTGATGCAACAGGCAAGGCAAGATGCGCCCGGGCTGCACTTATAGCTAAACAACTTAATTTTGATTGCATCATTTAAATGAGCTATTCAATTGATTTTAGACGTAAAGTGATATCTACACGGGAAGAAGAAAGGTTGAGTATCCGAGAAACAGCGAAGCAATTTCGGATTGGCCCTGCCTCTGTATCGCGTTGGATTAATCAAATAGCGTCAAAAGCATCGACCACGCGTCAGCGAAAGATCGATAAATCCGAGTGGATAAAAGATGTTGAACCATATCCAGATGCTTACCAAAAAGAACGTGCAGAGCGTTTTGGCGTTTGTCAGAAGGCCATTTGGCAAGCTCTTAAAAAGCTGGGATTGACCTATAAAAAAACTCTATGTCATCCGAAAGCCGACGAAAGCGCCCGGCAAGCATTTCAACAAAAAATACAACAGTATGAAAAAGAAGGTAAACCTATTGTTTTTATTGATGAAAGTGGTTTTCCACACGATACCCCACGGACTCACGGCTATTCCCCAAAAGGTCAACGGTGTTTTGGCCTGAAGAACAGAGGAGCCAAGGGAAGAACAAATGTTATCGGCGCTTTGAGCCTGTTTAAGATGTTGTGTAAATGCCTTTCCTCAGAAGTGACCGTCAAGACGCTCACCGAACTCGATAATAAAGCGACTCATTGCCATACGCCAGTCCTGTAAGGGCATCGTCCATTTCTGTGATGCCGCCTGGATTGCCAGCCATACGACCTTCTTCACCGAGTCATCAGTCGGGAACACCTTGCGTTTCTTGATTGCATGCCGGAGCACGCTGTTCAGTGATTCTATAGCGTTCGTCGTGTAGATTACCTTGCGAAGTTCCTGCGGGTACGAGAAGAATGTCGACAGGTTGGCCCAGTTTGACTGCCAGCTCCGGCTTATCTGCGGATAGCGGTGATCCCATGTCCCACCGAACGTCTCCAGCGCCTGAAGCGCGGCCTCTTCGGTTGGAGCCTGATACACTGCTTTGAGGTCGCGTGTTACCGCCTTATAGTCCTTCCAGGCAACGAAGCGCAGACTGTTGCGCACCATGTGCACGATGTACAACTGGATGCGGGCTTCCGGGTAGACCGTGTTGATGATGGCATCCGGGAACCCTTTCAGGCCGTCCACACAGCCAATGAGGATGTCGGTCAGGCCACGGTTTTTCAGTTCTGTCAGCACGTTCAGCCAGAACTTTGCACCTTCATTTTCGGTCAGCCACATCCCCAGTAGCTCTTTCTGGCCTTCGATATTGATACCCAGCGCCAGGAACACAGACTTATTGATAACGCTGCTGTCCTGCCGGACTTTCAGAACGATACAGTCAAGGTAAACAATGGGATAAACCGCATCCAGGGGGCGATTTTGCCATTCAACAACCTGCTCCATAACGGCATCGGTGACCTGCGATACCAGGGCGGGTGAGACATCCGCGTCATACAGTTCTTTGAACGCAGCGGCAATTTCGCGGGTGGTCATCCCTTTGGCATACAACGATAAAATCTGGTTATCCATCCCGGAGAGCCGGGTCTGGTTCTTCTTCACCAGCTGCGGTTCAAAGGAACCATCACGATCACGTGGTGTACGCAGTTCCAGCGGACCATCGCCGGTGGTATAGCCAAGCGACTTAATTTTGATTACACCATATGGACTGAGAACAAAATCTCTGTATCGCAACCACTCTCTCTTTTTTTGCTTTTTGCTTGTGCCCATTTATGCTCAATGGGGTTAAGATCTGGCGAATATGTAGGCAAATACTCCACCATGTACCCTGCATCGATGATGACTTGTTGAATATTATGTTTTTTGTGAAAAGTTGCATTGTCCATCACGATTACCCTGTTTTTAGGGAGTACTGGGATAAGGACTTGTGTGACCCAGGAATAGAAAACATCGCTGTTAATATTGATATCAAATAATCCGATAGCAAACAGCGTGGTGCCTAATAAAGCGCCGATAACATTTGTTCTTCCCTTGGCTCCTCTGTTCTTCAGGCCAAAACACCGTTGACCTTTTGGGGAATAGCCGTGAGTCCGTGGGGTATCGTGTGGAAAACCACTTTCATCAATAAAAACAATAGGTTTGACTTCTTTTTCATACTGTTGTATTTTTTGTTGAAATGCTTGCCGGGCGCTTTCGTCGGCTTTCGGATGACATAGAGTTTTTTTTATAGGTCAATCCCAGCTTTTTAAGAGCTTGCCAAATGGCCTTCTGACAAACGCCAAAACGCTCTGCACGTTCTTTTTGGTAAGCATCTGGATATGGTTCAACATCTTTTATCCACTCGGATTTATCGATCTTTCGCTGACGCGTGGTCGATGCTTTTGAGGCTATTTGATTAATCCAACGCGATACAGAGGCAGGGCCAATCCGAAATTGCTTCGCTGTTTCTCGGATACTCAACCCTTCTTCTTCCCGTGTAGATATCACTTTACGTCTAAAATCAATTGAATAGCTCATTTAAATAATGTGATCAAAATTAAGTCGTTTATCTATACCACGCACAAACAGTGCCCGGGGAGAAGCAGGTATCTGCCGCAATATGGGGGGTAACGCGAGTCTGCGTACGTGAGCAGATGGTGAGTCGGTTCCTCCAGCCAGCGTAATATAGCCAACCGACTTAAAAATGATTACAGCCAATGCCCTGATATGTGGCAAAAAATACAGCTAATTGTTATCAAAATAATGTCGCTTGGCTATACCGTTTCACACTCACTTTCATCCTGCGTGAGAAATTGCGCGACCTGCTCTTCCGACAAGGCCTGCGCGGACAGTACCTCGGCAGTCACCTCTGCCAGCGGATGCAATTGCTCCACCAATTGCACCGTTTTCAGCGCGTTGAGGCGTCGCACGTTCATTAACCGCAGCCACAGCTCCACGTCCTGCATGCGTTCATCCTTGTGCCATTGCGCTTTACAGGGCAAATGCTGTCAATCAGAATCGGAAATATCTAGAATAGATCCAGATACGCTTTCATCAACCGGATAAAGATCGAAATCAACTATGTCAGTTTTGCAGGTATTACATTTTCCAGACGAGCGGCTTCGCACTATCGCGAAACCTGTCGCAGAGGTTAATGCAGAAATTCAGCGCATCGTCGATGATATGTTCGACACCATGTACGAAGAAGAAGGCATCGGCCTTGCTGCGAGTCAGGTGGACGTGCATCAGCGCATTATCGTGATTGACGTTTCCGAAGAACGCGATCAGCGTTTGGTGTTGATCAACCCAGAGCTGCTGGAAAAAGACGGCGATACCGGTATTGAAGAGGGTTGTCTGTCCATTCCTAAAACCCGTGCGCTGGTGCCGCGCGCTGAGCGCGTGAAGGTCAAAGCGCTGGACCGGGAAGGTAACCCCTTTGAGCTGGAAGCTGATGGCCTGTTGGCAATCTGTATCCAACACGAAATGGACCATCTGGTTGGCAAGCTGTTTATTGATTATCTCTCGCCGTTAAAACGCCAGAGAATTCGCCAAAAGCTGGAAAAAATGGCCCGACTAAACGGTCGTCCATAATCTTATCACTACCGCAGGAAACGCCGTGTCCGAAAGCTCCCTACGCATTATTTTCGCGGGTACACCTGACTTTGCAGCGCGCCACCTTGATGCTCTGCTGGCTTCACCGCATCAGGTGGTGGGTGTTTTTACCCAACCCGATCGTCCTGCAGGGCGAGGCAATAAACTGACGCCCAGCCCGGTCAAAGTGTTGTCTGAACAGCACGGCGTCCCGGTGTTGCAGCCCAAATCGCTGCGCCCAGCAGAAAATCAGCAACTGATCGCTGATTTACAGGTGGATATCATGGTGGTCGTGGCCTACGGCTTGATCCTGCCGCAGGCGGTGTTAGATATGCCGCGCCTAGGCTGTATCAATGTGCACGGCTCGCTGCTACCGCGCTGGCGCGGTGCGGCACCGATACAACGCTCGCTTTGGGCCGGAGACGCTGAAACCGGTGTAACCATCATGCAAATGGATGCAGGGTTGGATACCGGAGCCATGCTGCATAAGCTGTCATGCCCGATAACGCCGCAAGACACCAGCGCCTCACTGTACGATCGCTTGGCAGAACTGGGCCCGCTGGGGTTGCTGACGACGCTGGCATCACTGGCGCAGGGAACGGCTGTCGCGGAAAAACAAGATGACAGTCTGGCGACTTACGCTGAAAAACTGAGCAAAGAAGAGGCTAAGCTTGATTGGTCACTCAGTGCCGAGCAATTGGAACGCTGCATTCGTGCCTTCAATCCCTGGCCTGTCAGCTATATCATCATTGACGAACAACCAGTTAAAGTGTGGAAAGCCAGCGCATTGGACACTAACCATAGCGCACAACCCGGCACGATCATCAGTGCAGACAAGCAAGGTATACAGGTCGCTACCGCGCAAGGCGTACTGAACCTGTTGCAACTGCAACCTGCGGGCAAAAAATCGATGTCGGTGCAGGATCTGCTCAATTCGCGTCGCGAATGGTTCACTCTAGGCAACGTACTGGCATAATACACTCATCCATTAAAAGGAATCGCGTCTGCTGTTATGTCAGGCGCGTTACCTTTTCAGACAATCACTATCCATGAAAACAACATACAATCTGAGCGCCATCGCCGCGAACGTTATCGGCTAGGTGCTCGATAAAGGCCAGTCGCTAAGTTTACTACTGCCACAGTATAGCCAACCGACTTAAAAATGATTACAACAGATACCCTGATATGCGGCAAAAAAGCATAGCTGGCTGTTATCAAAATAATGTCGGTTGGCTATATCAGCGTGATATCTCAGAAAAGGATCGTGCCCTGTTGCAAGAGCTGTGCTTCGGCGTATTACGCGTGTTGCCACAGTTAGAGTGGATAATTCAGCAGTTGATGGCAAAAACGCTGACCGGGAAGCAGCGCACGTTGCACAACCTGATCATGGTGGGCATCTATCAACTCGCTCACACGCGCATCCCAGCCCATGCCGCGCTGTCTGAAACGGTTAACGGTGCTGTTGCACTCAAGCGCCCACAGCTCAAAGGGTTGATTAACGGCGTACTGCGCCAATTCCAACGCCAGCAGGCCGATTTGCTGGATGAACGCGCGGCTAACCATGCGTCGCGCTTCGTTCACCCCGAGTGGCTATTAGCACGCCTCAAGAAAGCCTATCCGCATCAGTGGTAGCAGATTGTTGAGGCCAACAACCAGCGTCCCCCAATGTGGTTGCGCGTCAACCGTTTGCACCACACACGGGAACACTATTTAGCACTGCTAACTGAAGCAGGTATCGCCGCTCAGCCACATCCTGAACAGGACGAAGCCATCATGCTGAACGAGCCTTGTGCCGTAAGCCTGCTACCCGGCTTCGCGCAAGGCTGGGTTACCGTGCAGGATGTCTCTGCACAAGGTTGCGTGCGCTGGTTAGCGCCGCAGGACAATGAACATATTCTCGATCTGTGTGCTGCACCGGGTGGGAAAACCACCCATATTCTGGAAGTAGCGCCTCACGCTAAGGTCATAGGTATCTACACATCTTTTGCAATATCTGCTATTACGTTGCTGCATGATCTCAACTTATCCATCGGCGGGATTGATGCCGGCGTTATCAGCGTCTGGTTAAGCAACACATGACTCCCGCAGCACCATTGGCGTCAGCCGTTAAAGACCTTGCCTGCGCGCAGAAAACAACATTCGCCACTACTCAGGCCGTTTGGCGTTTTTTTAATAATGAACGTATTAGCTTCACTCAGCTCAACGAATCGATTATTTCGCTGGCTCTCCGGCAGGTTGCACTTAGCCCGCATCCATACGCTCTCGTCGTTCACGACTGGTCTCATTTACAATTTCGTACCCACAATGGGAAAGAAGAACGTTTGAAAATGACGCATGGTGGCGACGTCGGTTATGAACTACAAACCCGCCTACTGGTTGATGCTGCAAATGGTTTACCAATAGCGCCCCTGTCTCAAACTCTAACCGATAGGGCGGGTTGTCGTTCAACGCTAACCGAGGGCTTGTCTGAGAGTCTGACTCATATGGATGCTTTGACGGCTGATATCGCCCGCGTTGAGTCTCTTGATACCGGGAAGAAGTTAGTTCATCTCATTGACCGTGAAGGTGACTCTATCGGGCATATGCGCACATTAAGCTCCCAAGGAATATGTTGGATTATCCGGGGAAAGGAAGGGCATCGGGCCGAGTGGGTCGGTGACACCCGTAAAATTGGTGAAATTGCAGAAGATCTGCCATTTATAGCCAAGCGACTTAATTTTGATTACACCATATGGACTGAGAACAAAATCTCTGTATCGCAACCACTCTCTCTTTTTTTGCTTTTTGCTTGTGCCCATTTATGCTCAATGGGGTTAAGATCTGGCGAATATGTAGGCAAATACTCCACCATATACCCTGCATCGATGATGACTTGTTGAATATTATGTTTTTTGTGAAAAGTTGCATTGTCCATCACGATTACCCTGTTTTTAGGGAGTACTGGGATAAGGACTTGTGTGACCCAGGAATAGAAAACATCGCTGTTAATATTGATATCAAATAATCCGATAGCAAACAGCGTTGTGCCTAATAAAGCGCCGATAACATTTGTTCTTCCCTTGCCTCCCCCGTTCTTCAGGCCAAAACACCGTTGACCTTTTGGGGAATAGCCGTGAGTCCGTGGGGTATCATGTGGAAAACCACTTTCATCAATAAAAACAATAGGTTTTCCTTCTTTTTCATACTGTTGTATTTTTTGTTGAAATGCTTGCCGGGCGCTTTCGTCGGCTTTCGGATGACGTAGAGTTTTTTTTTATAGGTCAATCCCAGCTTTTTAAGAGCTTGCCAAATGGCCTTCTGACAAACGCCAAAACGCTCTGCACGTTCTTTTTGGTAAGCATCTGGATATGGTTCAACATCTTTTATCCACTCGGATTTATCGCTCTTTCGCTGACGCGTGGTCGATGCTTTTGACGCTATTTGATTAATCCAACGCGATACAGAGGTAGGGCCAATCCGAAATTGCTTCGCTGTTTCTCGGATACTCAACCCTTCTTCTTCCCGTGTAGATATCACTTTACGTCTAAAATCAATTGAATAGCTCATTTAAATAATGTAATCAAAATTAAGTCGTTTAGCTATATCCGTTTCTCAGCCATTGAACCCATTTATCCAGGTGGGTTTCTTCCGGGTGATAGCTTCCCATGAGGGCAGCATGACCCGCGAATGCATAATTCATGGGGTGCTCCTGTTATTATTGAGCCTGTTTAAGATTTTGTGTAAATGCCTTTCTCAGAAGTGACCGTCAAGGCGGTCACCGAACTCGATAATAAAGCGACTCATTGCCATACGCCAGTTCTGTAAGGGCATCGTCCATTTCTGTGATGCCGCCTGGATTGCCAGCCATACGACCTTCTTCACCGAGTCATCAGTCGGGAACACCTTGCGTTTCTTGATTGCATGCCGGAGCACGCTGTTCAGTGATTCTATAGCCAAGCGACATTATTTTGATAACAATTAGCTGTATTTTTTTGCCACATATCAGGGCATTGGCTGTAATCATTTTTAAGTCGTTTAGTTATATAGCGTTCGTCGTGTAGATTACCTTGCGAAGTTCCTGCGGGTACGAGAAGAATGTCGACAGGTTGGCCCAGTTTGACTGCCAGCTCCGGCTTATCTGCGAATAGCGGTGATCCCACGTCCCACCGAACGTCTCCAGCGCCTGAAGCGCGGCCTCTTCGGTTGGAGCCTGATACACTGCTTTGAGGTCGCGTGTTACCGCCTTATAGTCCTTCCAGGCAACGAAGCGCAGACTGTTGCGCACCATGTGCACGATGCACAACTGGATGCGGGCTTCCGGGTAGACCGTGTTGATGGCATCCGGGAACCCTTTCAGGCCGTCCACACAGGCAATGAGGATGTCGGTCAGGCCACGGTTTTTCAGTTCTGTCAGCACGTTCAGCCAGAACTTTGCGCCTTCATTTTCGGCCAGCCACATCCCCAGTAGCTCTTTCTGGCCTTCGATATTGATACCCAGCGCCAGGAACACAGACTTATTGATAACGCGGCTGTCCTGCCGGACTTTTAGAACGATACAGTCAAGGTAAACAATGGGATAAACCGCATCCAGGGGGCGGTTTTGCCATTCAACAACCTGCTCCATAACGGCATCGGTGACCTTCGATAGCAGGGCGGGTGAGACATCCGCGTCATACAGCTCTTTGAACGCAGCGGCTTTGTTGAATAAATAGAACTTTTGGGTAATCATCGGAGCAGATCAACACAGTTGTTTCAAAATCAGGTCTCCATGGCAAAACAAAATTTTAAAATCACCAACTGGCCCTCTTATAACAAGGCCCTCAAGCAGCGCGGTTCTCTAACCGTATGGCTAGATGAATCAGCCATTGCTGCATGGACGGAAAAAAACACTACTGAACGGCGTGGACGACCGCTCCACTACTCAGATATGACCATCACCACAGTCCTGATGATGAAACGCGTGTTTGGCCTTTCATTGAGGGCTTTACAGGGCTTTGGTGACTCGATTTTTAAACTGATTAAATTGTCGCTCCATTGTCCAGACTATTCGCTGCTCAGCAAGCGAGCAAAGACAGTGAACATCAGCATAAAAACGCCAACCCCTGGTGAAATCTCACATCTGGTCATTGATGGAACCGGCCTGAAGGTCTTTGGCGAAGGCGAATGGAAAGTCCGGCAGCATGGTGCCGACAGACGCAGGGTATGGCGTAAGCTGCACCTGGCAGTAGACAGTGTGACGCATGAGATTATCTGTGCGGATTTCTCGCTCAGTGGTACGACTGATGCCCAAGCTCTACCGGCGCTGATAAACCAGACCCACCGGAAAATCAGAGAGGCATCGGCTGACGGCGCTTAGGATACAGTTTACTGCTATGATGCTCTGCTGAGGAAGAAAATAAGGCCGCTTATCCCGCCACGAAGGGGGGCGCAATATTGGCAAGATCGCTACCACGAGCGTAACCACGCTGTTGCAAATCAGCGCATTAGCGGTAGTAACGCTATCTGGAAAAAGAAAGTGGGCTATCACCGGCGCTCAGTGGCTGAAACGGCCATGTTCCGGTTCAAAAGGCTTCTGGGTGGTCATCTAAGTCTGAGAGACTACGATGGTCAGGTGGGTGAAGCCATGGCCATGGTCAAAGCGCTTAACCTGATCACGCTATTAGGAATGCCGAACAGTATTCGCATCACGTAACAATCGACCCGTATGGGGCGCAGTCGTTACAAGTTCTGATTTATTCAACAAAGCCTTGAATAATAGGTAATCATGCTGTTTTTCCATGCCAGTTTTGGTTGAAAATGCTTGTCATCTCAGGTGTACACTTTTCTCATGAGGCCTAACTGCATGATTTTACGTTGCGAGGATCCGTCGTTTCGCTGGGCTGCCAGCATAAAATCTATTTATTCAACAAAGCCCCAGTACTCCCTAAAAACAGGGTAATCGTGATGGACAATGCAACTTTTCACAAAAAACATAATATTCAACAAGTCATCATCGATGCAGGGTATATGGTGGAGGATTTGCCTACATATTCGCCAGATCTTAACCCCATTGAGCATAAATGGGCACAAGCAAAAAGCAAAAAAAGAGAGAGTGGTTGGAGCCTGTACACGAGATTGTGTAATTGCCTAATTTTGATATGTTCAATCCAACATCAAAAGCAGGTTATAGCCAAGCGACATTATTTTGATAACAATTAGCTGTATTTTTTGCCACATATCAGGGCATTGGCTGTAATCATTTTTAAGTCGGTTGGCTATACTTTATGGACGAAAAACAGTTACAGGCTCTGGCTAACGAGCTGGCCAAAAATCTCAAAACCCCTGACGCTCTCAACCAGTTTGATCGCCTGCTGAAAAAGATCTGCGTTGAAGCTGCCCTTAATGCTGAAATGACCCATCACCTCGGGCATGAGAAGTACCAGTCCAAATCTGGAACTAACACGCGCAATGGCTACTCCACAAAGACTGTTACCACCGGCGATGGTCCGCTGGAATTGTGTACACCACGTGATCGTGATGCTTCCTTTGAACCGCAGCTGGTGAAGAAGAAGCAGACTCGGCTCACCGGGATGGATAACCAGATTTTATCGTTGTATGCCAAAGGGATGACCACCCGCGAAATTGCCGCTGCGTTCAAAGAGCTGTATGACGCGGATGTCTCACCCGCCCTGATATCGAAGGTCACCGATGCCGTTATGGAGCCGGTTGTTGAATGGCAAAATCGCCCCCTGGATGCGGTTTATCCCATTGTTTACCTTGACTGTATCGTTCTGAAAGTCCGGCAGGACAGCCGCGTTATCAATAAGTCTGTGTTCCTGGCGCTGGGTATCAATATCGAAGGCCAGAAAGAGCTACTGGGGATGTGGCTGGCCGAAAATGAAGGCGCAAAGTTCTGACTGAACGTGCTGACAGAACTGAAAAACCGTGGCCTGACCGACATCCTCATTGCCTGTGTGGACGGTCTGAAAGGGTTCCCGGATGCCATCAACACGGTCTACCCGGAAGCCCGCATCCAGTTGTGCATCGTGCACATGGTGCGCAACAGTCTGCGCTTCGTTGCCTGGAAGGACTATAGGGCGGTAACACGCGACCTCAAAGCAGTGTATAGCCAACCGACTTAAAAATGATTACATCCAATACCCTGATATGTTGCAAAAAAATACAGCTAATTGCAATCAAAATAATGTCGCTTGGTTATATCATGCTCCAACCGAAGAGGCCGCGCTTCAGGCGCTGGAGACGTTCGGTGGGACATGGGATCACCGCTATCCGCAGATAAGCCGGAGCTGGCAGTCAAACTGGGCCAACCTGTCGACATTTTTCTCGTACCCGCAGGAACTTCGCAACGTAATCTACACGACGAACGCTATATAGCCAACCGACTTAAAAATGATTACAGCCAATGCCCTGATATGTGGCAAAAAAATACAGCTAATTGTTATCAAAATAATGTCGCTTGGCTATAGAATCACTGAACAGCGTGCTCCGGCATGCAATCAAGAAACGCAAGGTGTTCCCGACTGATGACTCGGTGAAAAAGCTCGTATGGCTGGCAATCCAGGCAGCATCACAGAAATGGACGATGCCCTTACAGGACTGGCGTATGGCAATGAGTCGCGTTATTATCGAGTTCGGTGACCGCCTTGACGGTCACTTCTGAGGAAAGGCATTTACACAAAATCTTAAACAGGCTCAGTGGTTGCGATACAGAGATTTTGTTCTCAGTCTATATGGTGTAATCAAAATTAAGTCGCTTGGCTATAAATGTGCAGAAGGGCAGCGTTTTTGCTGCCCTTCTGTCGTTGTACCAACGATTATTCTGCTGAATCTTCCGGGTCCGGTTCGAGCACATGATACGCCACGGCACAGAACAGTGAATTCAGACGGCGAATATCCCCCAGCAACCCCATATGCAGTGAGCTGGTTTCCAGACTTTGTGGATTTTGTTGGTGTAAACGTTCAACGTGTGCATGAGAGTAGCGTCTTCCCAGCAGAATCAAACGGTGCTTGGCTCGGCGCAGGCGTTTGGCGTTGGTCATGTCTCCGGTGAGAAACACCGACATCGCCAGCGAGAGGGAACTGGTAAGGCGTTGATGCAGCGCCAGCAGTTCTTCCATACCTTCGGAGGATAAGGATAGCCGGGCATCCAGCGCCTTGTTGGTGAACGATGAAGAAATATGTTCGAGGATGCCGCCTGCTTGTTTCAGGTTCAACGCCGTATCGATCACTTCCGCCCAACGGCGCGAATCTTCCTCTCCCAAATCGTCTTGACGAATCTGTGCCAGATAGAGCTTGATGGCACTGTGAAGCATGTCGGCCTCTTCATCAAGGCGACTGATCTCGCGTTTTTGCTCTCTGTCGCCCAATAACACCAGGCGAAAACGTTCCAGCATTTGTGCCACTACGTCGCCCAGTCGCAGCGTTTCGCGTACCGCATTGGCGAGGGCAAGCGAAGGGGTATCCAGTGCGCTGTTGTCGAGATAGCGCGGTGCGGCGGTGGCGTTATTCATATCCTCATGGGGCACCAAACGACGACACAGACGTGCCATGCTGGTCACCAGCGGCAGCATCAGCAGGCAGCGCAGCAGATTATAGACGATATGAAAATAGATAACTGCTTCGTCAAAAGCGATATCCGTGCTGCCTATCCATTGTGTTAGCGGTGCCAGCCAAGGCAAAATCAACACGCAGCCGATAATCTTGAACAACATGCTGCCAAGTACCAATTGCCGTGCGCTGGCACTTTGTCCGCGTCCTCCGAGTATCGCCAGCACACCGCTGCCGAGGTTGGCGCCAATCACAATGCACAGTGCCATTTTCAGCGGAAGCAGTGCGGTTGCCGCCAGCGTAGCCGTCAGCAGTACGGCGGCAAGGCTGGAATAGCTGACCATGGCAAAAACTGCTCCAAGTAGCAGCGCCAATAGCGTGTCATCCGAAATGGAGGTGAAAATCACCAGAATTGCGCTGGAATGGGTGATGGGGGCTGCTGCGGCGACGATCAATTCCAGCGCCAGCAGGATCAATCCAAGGCCGATGCCCACACGGCCCAATTGGCCGATGCGAGTCTTGCGGTTAGACAGAAATGCCACGATCCCGCAGAGCAACAACAGGGGAGAAAGCCAGCCCAAGTCGAATGTCAGAATACGCGCCATGAGCGCGCTACCGACATCCGCTCCCAGCATAATCACCAATGCAGGGGAAAGGGCAATCAATTGCTGCGACACAAAAGAGATGGCCAGCAGCACGGTGGCGTTACTGCTTTGCACCAATGCTGTTACGCCGATCCCTGCAAGAAACGCCATGCTGGTTTTCTTGATGCTGGCACTCAATATACGGCGCAGGGTTGCGCCATAAACTCGCATAATACCCGTGCGTACGATATGAGTACCCCATATCAGTAGTGCAACGGAAGAGAGCAAATGCAGCAGCGTCAACATAGTCTATCCTGATGAATATTGTGGTTCGAAAACAAGCCGTGCTGATTGATTATTCAGCATGCCATACCGCGATATGCTAACGAAGTGTATCACATGCCTCGTGAGTATTTTATTCTATACCCGTGATCATTGAAGATGCTTGATTTTACGCGGTAAGAAGATCATGCTCACCCGCTATGAAGATATTTATTACCGACAAGCAAAAAGCCGAACTCGAACACCTTCATGACACCAGTCGTGATAAGCGTGTTTGTGATCGCATCAAAGCCGTCCTGCTGGCCTCCGAAGGCTGGAGCTCTGCGATGATTGCGCAAGCTCTGCGTCTGCACGAAACGACGGTAAACCAACATATCAACGATTACGTCAACACTCGCAAACTTAAACCTGAAAACGGTGGGTCTGCAAGTCGGCTTTGTGCTGAAAAGACTGCGCTCTTAATCAGCTAGTTATCTCAACATCTCTTCCATCATACCCACGACATCGTGGCTTATGTCGAACATCGCTGGGCTATCCGATTCAGTATTCCCGGCATGAACAAGTGGTTGCACCGTCATGGTTTCTCCTACAAAAAACCGGCGGGCGTACCCCATAAATTCAGTGAAGAAAATCAGAAGCATTTCATTGAATATTATGAGAATTTAAAGAAAACAGCCGGCAATGAGACGATTCTGTTTATCGATGCGGTTCATCCGACACAAGCCACAAAGCTCAGTTATGGATGGATACGAAAAGGGCATAAAAAGTCAGTTAAAACAACGGGAAGTCGAACCCGTCTGAATATACTGGGTGCGCTGAATCTGAGCGATATCGGCGGTACGGTTATTCACGATTACAAAACTATTAATGACTACAACATTGCTCGTTTTTTCATTGAGATACGTAAACGTTACCCTGATTACCGATAGAGAATCCATGTAATACTGGACGGTGCGGGTTATCACCGAGCCCAATTGATTAAGGATTGGGCCTTTGTCGTGAACATAGAGCTTCACTATTTACCGCCTTACAGTCCGAATCTGAACGCGATAGAACGCCTGTGGAAAGTGATGAATGAGCATACACGGAATAATCGCTATTTTGAAAACACCCGCGATTTTCGGGATGCAATATTCAATTTTTTCACCAATACGCTACCAGAAATAGCGGACTCGCTGACGTCCAGAATTCACGATTGTTTTCAGGTGCTCAAACCTGCATCTTGAGGTTTATTGGGTATATAGCCAACCGACATTATTTTGATAACAGCCAGATATGCTTTTTTGCCGCATATCATGGTATCTGTTGTAATCATTTTTAAGTCTGTTGGCTATATTTGATTAATCCAACGCGATACAGAGGCAGGGCCAATCCGAAATTGCTTCGCTGTTTCTCGGATACTCAACCCTTCTTCTTCCCGTGTAGATATCACTTTACGTCTAAAATCAATTGAATAGCTCATTTAAATAATGCAATCAAAATTAAGTCGTTTAGCTATATGCTGCGCCATGCACCAGAACACTGGCAGGAACTGTCGGAATTCTATAGGGCACGCCGTGATTTTCTGGTCAATGCGCTCTCCGCCAGCCGTTTTGAAGTGCTGCCCTGTGAAGGAACTTACTTCCTGCTGGCGGATTACAGTGCCATTTCTGATCTTGATATGATGTCACCTTCTGTCGTTGGTTGACGGAACACGCCGGCGTGGCGGCGATCCCGCTCTCGGTTTTCTGCGCCGATCCCTTCCCGAACAAATTGATTCGGCTATGCTTTGCTAAACAGGAATCTACCTTACAAGCGGTGGCGGAGCGCTTATGTCGACTTTAACTATCACGCTACTACAACAGCCTCTGGTATGGCTTGATGGGCCAGCCAACCTGAGCCATTTCGATGCCGAGTTGGAAACGGTGCGCGGAAGCGATCTTATCGTGCTGCCAGAAATGTTTACCACCGGATTCGCCATGAATGCCGCGGGCAAGGGGCTGTCACAATCGGTGGTGGAAACTTGGCTACAGGAGTGGGCCAAAGAGACCAATGCGCTTATCGGCGGCAGCATTGCTGTTTCCACCCCAAAAGGTGCAGTAAATCGCTTTGTGCTGGTTTCACCGCTGGGCGACATTTACCACTATGACAAACGCCATCTGTTTCGCATGGCCAATGAGCACCACCATTTTGAAGCCGGACATGAACGCCTGATTATCGAATGGCGTGGCTGGCGGATATTGCCGCAGATTTGCTATGACCTGCGTTTCCCGGTGTGGTCACGCAACCGCCAGGATTACGATCTGGCACTGTACGTGGCGAACTGGCCTGCCCCGCGCGCTCACCATTGGCGTACGCTGCTCGCGGTGCGCGCCATCGAAAATCAGGCCTATGTGGCAGGGTGCAACCGTGTCGGCGCTGATGGCAACGATCACAGCTATCAGGGGGACAGCCAGATAATCAACCCGCTGGGTGAGATCGTCGCACGTGCACCAGAGAACCAGCCCGCGCAAATCAGCGCAGAGCTGTCGCTGGAAGCGCTGCAAAGCTACCGTGAAGCGTTTCCAGCATGGCGTGATGCAGACAGGTTCACACTGTAGTCAGTGAGACGGCGCAGGCCGTCATGCTGTTTAGATGATACGTCGCATCACATGTATGCCATGTCCGCGTTAGATTTCGTGCGCGAAAGCGTCATTGTATCTCTGCCACTCGCGTGGCACCCGCCCGACACGGGGTGTGCAGTCGCCCCCACCCCGTGACCATAGGTATCTACACATCTTTTGCAATATCTGTTATTACGTTGCTGCATGATCTCAACTTATCCATCGGCGGGATTGATGCCCGCCTTAACCGGCGTTATCAGCGTCTGGTTAAGCAACACATGACTCCCCCAGCACCATTGGCGTCAGCCGTTAAAGACCTTGCCTGCGCGCAGAAAACAACATTCGCCACTACTCAGGCCGTTTGGCGTTTTTTTAATAATGAACGTATTAGCTTCAGTCAGCTCAATGAACCGATTATTTCGCTGGCTCTCCGGCAGGTTGCACTTAGCCCGCATCCATACGCTCCCGTCATTCGCGACTGGTCTCATTTACAGTTTCGTACCCACAATGGGAAAGAAGAACGTTTGAAAATGACGCATGGTGGCGACGTCGGTTATGAACTACAAACCCGCCTACTGCTTGATGCTGCAAATGGTTTACCAATAGCGCCCCTGTCTCAAACTCTAACCGATAGGGCGGGTTGTCGTTCAACGCTAACCGAGGGCTTGTCTGAGAGTCTGACTCATATGGATGCTTTGACGGCTGATATCGCCCGCGTTGAGTCTCTTGATACCGGGAAGAAGTTAGTTCATCTCATTGACCGTGAAGGTGACTCTATCGGGCATATGCGCACATTAAGCTCCCTGGGAATATGTTGGCTTATCCGGGGAAAGGAAGGGCATCGGGCAGAGTGGGGCGGTGACACCCGTAAAATTGGTGAAATTGCAGACGATCTGCCATTTATCGCAAACAGACAGGTTGGCTGGAAAGGGAAAAAAGCCAATATGGAGATCGGGGAAACATCCGTGATCATAACGCGAACAGCAAAAGCGAAGCGGAAAGACAAGAACACCGGACGGCGAGTAAAAGTTCAGCCAGGCGTAGCTCTGACACTCAGATTAGTTGTGGTTCGCCTTACCGATACTCACGGTAAATTTATCGGACGCTGGACGCTGCTCACAAACGTTAGCAACGAGCTCACCAGCGCGGAAGTCGCTCGCTGGTATTACTGGCGCTGGGGTATTGAATCCTTTTTTAAGCTGCTGAAAGGTGCCGGTCATGATGTAGAAAAATGGCTTCAGCGCAGTGCTGGTGCCCTGCTACGCAGGTTATTGATAGCTAGCATGGCATGTGTGCTGGTATGGCGGCTGCAACGCGCTGAAGGAGACGACAATGCGGCAGCCCGTCAGTTAATTTGCCGATTATCCGGACGACAACAAAAACGAGGGCGTAAAGAAAGCGCCCCAGCGCTGCTTGCCGGACTATCCATCCTGCTAAATACCTTGACGTTATTAGCAGACTATACCCCGGAAGAACTTGCCCACTTCGCTATGGTGGTTTTTAACCCTTTATGATGTGTAGATACCTATGGCTTCAGGCGCTCGAGGCATTCGGTGGGACATGGGGATCACCGCTATCCGCAGATAAGCCGGAGGTGGCAGTCAAACTGGGCCAACCTGTCGACATTCTTCTCGTACCCGCAGGAACTTCGCAAGGTAATCTATACGACGAACGCTATAGAATCACTGAACAGCGTGCTCCGGCATGCAATCGGCTTTGTTGAATAAATAGAATTTTTGGGTAATCATCGGAGCAAATCAACACAGTTGTTTCAAAATCAGGTCTCCATGGCAAAACAAAATTTTAAAATCACCAACTGGCCCTCTTATAACAAGGCCCTCAAGCAGCGCGCTTCTCTAACCGTATGGCTAGATGAATCAGCCATTGCTGCATGGACGGAAAAAAACACTACTGAACGGCGTGGACGACCGCTCCACTACTCAGATATGGCCATCACCACAGTCCTGATGATGAAACGCGTGTTTGGCCTTTCATTGAGGGCTTTACAGGGCTTTGTTGACTCGATTTTTAAACTGATTAAATTGTCGCTCCATTGTCCAGACTATTCACTGCTCAGCAAGCGAGCAAAGACAGTGAACATCAGCATAAAAACGCCAACCCGTGGTGAAATCTCACATCTGGTCATTGATGGAACCGGCCTGAAGGTCTTTGGCGAAGGCGAATGGAAAGTCCGGCAGCATGGTGCCGACAGACGCAGGGTATGGCGTAAGCTGCACCTGGCAGTAGACAGTGTGACGCATGAGATTATCTGTGTGGATTTGTCGCTCAGTGGTACGACCGATGCCCAAGCTCTACCGGCGCTGATAAACCAGACCCACCGGAAAATCAGAGAGGCATCGGCTGACGGCGCTTAGGATACAGTTTACTGCTATGATGCTCTGCTGAGGAAGAAAATAAGACCGCTTATCCCGCCACGAAGGGGGTCGCAATATTGGCAAGATCGCTACCACGAGCGTAACCCCGCTGTTTCAAATCAGCGCATTAGCGGTAGTAACGCTATCTGGAAAAAGAAAGTGGGCTATCACCGGCGCTCAGTGGCTGAAACGGCCATGTTCCGGTTCAAAAGGCTTCTGGGTGGTCATCTAAGTCTGAGAGACTACGATGGTCAGGTGGGTGAAGCCATGGCCATGGTCAAAGCGCTTAACCTGATCACGCTATTAGGAATGCCGAACAGTATTCGCATCACGTAACAATCGAGCAGTATGGGGCGCAGTCGTTACAGGTTCTGATTTATTCAACAAAGCCCATGCAATCAAGAAACCCAAGGTGTTCCCGACTGATGACTCGGTGAAGAAGGTCGTATGGCTGGCAATCCAAGTGGCATCACAGAAATGAACGATGCCCTTACAGGACTGGCGTATGGCAATGAGTCGCTTTATTATCGAGTTCGGTGACCGTCTTGACGGTCACTTCTGAGGAAAGGCATTTACACAAAATCTTAAACAGGCTCCCGATAACATTTGTTCTTCCCTTGGCTCCCCCGTTCTTCAGGCCAAAACACCGTTGACCTTTTGGGGAATAGCCGTGAGTCCGTGGGGTATCGTGTGGAAAACCACTTTCATCAATAAAAACAATAGGTTTGCCTTCTTTTTCATACTGTTGTATTTTTTGTTGAAATGCTTGCCGGGCGCTTTCGTCGGCTTTCGGATGACGTAGAGTTTTTTTATAGGTCAATCCCAGCTTTTTAAGAGCTTGCCAAATGGCCTTCTGACAAACGCCAAAACGCTCTGCACGTTCTTTTTGGTAAGCATCTGGATATGGTTCAACATCTTTTATCAACTCGGATTTATCGCTCTTTTGCTGACGCGTGGTCGATGCTTTTGACGCTATTTGATTAATCCAACGCGATACAGAGGCAGGGCCAATCCGAAATTGCTTCGCTGTTTCTCGGATACTCAACCCTTCTTCTTCCCGTGTAGATATCACTTTACGGGCTTTGTTGAATAAACATATTTTATGCTGCACCCCCGGTGAAACGACAGATCCTCACAACGCAAAATCATGCAGTTAGGCCTCATAAGAAAACTGTAAACCTGAGGTGACAAGCATTTTCTACCAAAACTGGCTGGAAAAACAGCATGACTCACTATTATTCAACAAAGCCCACTTTACGTCTAAAATCAATTGAATAGCTCATTTAAATAATGTAATCAAAATTAAGTCGTTTAGCTATACAGCGTAACGCGGCAATCAGAAATGAAAAAGCGATACCAGCATATAAGGATAAACCAGTCAGCGCCGGAACAAAGAGCCATTACCTTTCCTTTATGCGATCCTTGCTCCGCGCTGCCGCTAACGAATGGGGGTGGATAAAAAATGCGCCAGTGATCAAAACCAAGAAGCCGATTAGTAAACGCATACGCTGGTTGACCAGAGAGGAAGCATCACGTCTGATCGAATGCATGCCGGAGAGTATCAGGCCCGTTGTTGTTTTCGCGCTGTCGACTGGGTTACGCCGTTCAAACATTCTCGATCTCGAGTGGTCGCAAGTCGATATGCAGAGAAAGGTTGCCTGGATCAATCCAGAGAACGCAAAAGCGGGTAAGGCTATTGGCGTGGCTCTGAATGATACAGCATGCAAGGTGTTGAAGGGGTAGATCGGAAAGCATTCTCGCTGGGTGTTTGTCCACACCAAAGCGGCAACGAGAGCAGACGGAACCAAGACAGCTGCTATACGTAAAATGCGGTGTGACGATAATAGCGCATGGAAAGTCGGACTTAAACGTGCAGGTATAGAAGATTTCCGTTTCCACGATTTGCGGCACATTTGGGCAAGCTGGTTGATTCAGTCTGGCGTTCCACTTTCTGCTTTGCAGGAAATGGGAGGGTGGGAATCTATCGAAATGGTTCGCCGTTATGCACACTTAGCACCCAACCACCTCACTGAACACGCGAAGAAAATAGACTCACTTCTAGATGGTAACGACACAAATACAACACAAGAGGGAAATCATGTGGGGCTGAAACTTGCTTAACTTATTGATTTTAAATGGTACGCCCTACTGGATTCGAACCAGTGACCTACGGCTTAGAAGAACGTAGAATTAAATATAACTTATTGTAATTAATGACTTATCCTGCATTCAAAGTGACAAAATAGGCAAATGAAAGCATATTGATGACGCTACCATGTCACTATAGTGGCGTCACCAATATGACACTTTCAAATACTCATCACTACCGACTATCAGCCTGGTTATAAACCTCATCCCCGGCGCGTTTTCCTACCGTAATCACCAGCAACAGAACCTGATCATGGCTTTGTTGAATAATAGGTAATCATGCTGTTTTTCCATGCCAGTTTTGGTTGAAAATGCTTGTACATCTCAAGTGTACACTTTTCTCATGAGGCCTAACTGCATGATTTTACGTTGCGAGGATCCGTCGTTTCGCTGGGCTGCCAGCATAAAATCTATTTATTCAACAAAGCCCATATTGAATACACGACCAACGCGAGTACTACGTTTGATGCTACATCAACTTATTGAATACACGAGCAGCTCTGTATACTATTTACGATTCTCCAAATAAGAAATATACCCTCTTCCAATTTTAGAATGTGGATTTATATTATTAATATGACCATTTAGGTGTTTTTTTATTGCTTTATTTGGATTTTTCTCAAAATCACTTATTGCTTTTTTTAATGAATTTGCAAAGTCAAAGTTTTTCCCCTCAAAGAAAGGACTATCTTTTACACTCAAAGAAACAAGACGAGAGAATAACTTATGGTTTTTCTTTAATTTTGAATCATATAACTTAAAATCAACGTTTTTTAGTTTTTTTATTGATTCGTTTTTAGCGTTAAGAATATTTCTAGCGAACTGAATATCCTTATCTTTTTTTGTTAAGCTAGCCAACTTAACAGCTGATGAACCACTATTAAATACATGCGATTTTGTGTAATGATACGATAATTGTAATACTTTCACATCTGTCACTCCTATTTTTATACCAATGAACCGCGCTGTCTGAGCGCGTTGTTGTAGGTGGTCCAGTTGGTGATTTTAAACTTTTGCTTTGCCATGGAAACCCGATGCTGAAACGACTATAGCGATCAGATCCGCCAATCACCTGAAAGTTCGATTTATTCAACAAAGCCCCATTTTCACTCTCCTAAGTAGGGTCACCGCTCACTGCTGATGAGCGTTATTAAACCATGCGTTTATTTGATATTCACATAAATAACGCTCATTCACCGTGTGTTAACGGGGGCGAGGCATTCTCATTTTTCCAATCAATTTCAACTTGTTGCAACCACAGAACGAATCAGCCTAGAGGCTGCAAATCGATGTGTGACAGAATGCAGATATTCTGAAGCTTCGTTATCGCAGGTTATCCAGGCTGTGTCCCTTAATTGCCTGAGTTATAGTAACCGTATATTTCTACAGTATATTGAACTATGGCTCGCTACGACCTTCCCGATGAAGCATGGATGATCATCCAGTCTTTACTGCCTGCTGAACCAGCAATACCACGTGCCGGACGTCCATGGGTAGAACATCGTAAAATCATCAATGGTATGTTCTGGATTCTGTGCTCAGGTGCTTCATGGCGTGATTTACCTGAGTGATATGGTCCGTGGAAAACCGTATATAACCGCTTTAATCGGTGGTCAAAATTGGGTGTGATTAACATTATTTTCAACAGGTTACTTTCTGCTCTTGATGCGCATGGTCTCGTTGACTGGTCTGCCACGGCGCTGAATGGCAGTAATATCCGGGCGCTGAAATGTGCTGCCGGTGCTCAAAAAAACATCCCGATATCGCCGGAGATAACGGTCTGGGTCGCTCTCGCGGTGGTTTGGGCACCAAAATCCATCAGGCAACAGACGGAAGTGGTCTCCCGTTAAACATCCTGCTGAGCCCCGGACAGGCTCACGAAAGCCAGTTCGCATTACGTCTTCTGGACGGTATTGGTGTTCAGCGCCAGAATGGCAGCATGAAGCGTCGTGGTTATGCGGTGCTGGCTGACAAAGCTTATTCAGGGCATGCACTACGCAACGAGCTGAAACGAAAGGTGATAAAGGCAGTCATCCCCCGAAAAACGAATGAAAAAATGGCTTCTGACGGGCGCTCACGGTTCGCCAGTGACGCTTACCGTCATCGCAATGTAGTGGAAAGATGTTTTGGCCGATTAAAAGAATACCGCCGTATTGCCACACGTTATGACAAAACGGCGAGGAATTATCTGTCGATGGTTAAACTGGGCTGCATCCGCCTCTTTTACAAGAAGTTATGCAATTAAGGGACACAGCCTAACACGCGCAATGGCTACTCCACAAAAACTGTTATAGCCAACCGACTTAAAAATGATTACAACAGATACCCTGATATGCGGTAAAAAAATACAGCTAATTGTTATCAAAATAATGTCGCTTGGCTATACCACTGGCGATGGTCCGCTGGAACTGCGTACACCACGTGATCGTGATGGTTCCTTTGAACCACAACTGGTGAAGAAGAACCAGACCCGGATCTCCGGGATGGAGAACCAGATTTTATCGTTGTATGCCAAAGTGTCAGCGTCAGTGATATAAGACGGTAATTCACCATTTGGATTGTCCGCTCCACCCAACATGTTGTTTCCTTGATATTCTCACACCAGAAAGGACATCAGTATGCTGAGCAGAGAGGACTTTTACATGATAAAGCAAATGCGCCAGCAGGGTGCGTATATTGTCGATATTGCCACTCAGGTTGGTTGCTCTGAGCGGACTGTCAGACGCTACCTGAAATACCCGGAACCTCCGGCCAGAAAAACACGCCACAAAATGGCCAAACTCAGGCCGTTCATGGACTATATCGACATGCGTATGGCAGAGAACGTCTGGAACGGCGAGGTCATCCTCGCGGAAATTAAAGCGATGGGTTATACCGGTGGACGCTCCATGTTGCGCTACATCCAGCCCAAGCGTAAGATGCGGCCATCGAAGAAAACGGTTCGCTTCGAAACTCAGCCCGGTTACCATCTTCAGCATGACTGGGCGGAAGTTGAGGCTGAGGTTGCCGGGCAACGATGCAGGGTTAACTTCGCGGTTAACACGCTGGGGTTCTCACGTCGCTTCCATGTCTTCGCGGCACCAAAAGATGACAGGATGCTGAACATACCTATGAGTCACTGGTTCGCGCCTTCCGTTACTTCGGCGGCAGCGTGAAAACCGTGCTGGTCGATAACCAGAAAGCCGCAGTGCTGAAAAATAACAACGGGAAGGTGGTGTTCAACTCCGGGTTCCTGCTGCTGGCTGATCACTATGGCTTCCTGCCACGGGCCTGCCGCCCGCGAAGGGCCAGAACCAAAGGTAAGGTGGAGCGGATGGTGAAATACCTCAAGGAGAACTTCTTCGTCCGGTACCGCAGGTTCAACAGCTTCGCCCATGTTAATCAGTTCCATCATTAGGTAAATTAAAATATCAAGATATTGATATTAAATAAAATAATATTAATTAATATACCCGATTAAGTACCTGCATTGATTTACACCTCATGTACGGTTCTTTTTCGGGGATTGAAACCTGCTAATTACTCGCAAGCATTTATAGCCGATTCTAACACTTTCTCGTAGCCAATGCGCTGGTGACGTTCCGCACGTAGCGCCCGCATCTGCTGATCGATAGGTGCACCGATTTTTAACTGGTCTACAGCGAAAGCCGGTTTTGATACCTCGGCAGTTTTACACAGTATCGGCACGAGTACTTTCACTTCGACATAAACCGGATCCGGATGTGGGGTTTTACCACAACCCGCCAGCGGCTTTGTTGAATAAATAGAACTTTTGGGTAATCATCGGAGCAGATCAACACAGTTGTTTCAAAATCAGGTCTCCATGGCAAAACAAAATTTTAAAATCACCAACTGGCCCTCTTATAACAAGGCCCTCAAGCAGCGAGCTTCTCTAACCGTATGGCTAGATGAATCAGCCATTGCTGCATGGACGGAAAAAAACACTACTGAACGGCGTGGACGACCGCTCCACTACTCAGATATGACCATCACCACAGTCCTGATGATGAAACGCGTGTTTGGCCTTTCATTGAGGGCTTTACAGGGCTTTGGTGACTCGATTTTTAAACTGATTAAATTGTCGCTCCATTGTCCAGACTATTCGCTGCTCAGCAAGCGAGCAAAGACAGTGAACATCAGCATAAAAACGCCAACCCGTGGTGAAATCTCACATCTGGTCATTGATGGAACCGGCCTGAAGGTCTTTGGCGAAAGCGAATGGAAAGTCCGGCAGCATGGTGCCGACAGACGCAGGGTATGGCGTAAGCTGCACCTGGCAGTAGACAGTGTGACGCATGAGATTATCTGTGTGGATTTGTCGCTCAGTGGTACGACCGATGCCCAAGCTCTACCGGCGCTGATAAACCAGACCCACCGGAAAATCAGAGAGGCATCGGCTGACGGCGCTTAGGATACAGTTTACTGCTATGATGCTCTGGTGAGGAAGAAAATAAGGCCGCTTATCCCGCCACGAAGGGGGGCGCAATATTGGCAAGATCGCTACCACGAGCGTAACCCCGCTGTTGCAAATCAGCGCATTAGCGGTAGTAACGATATCTGGAAAAAGAAAGTGGGCTATCACCGGCGCTCAGTGGCTGAAACGGCCATGTTCCGGTTCAAAAGGCTTCTGGGTGGTCATCTAAGTCTGAGAGACTACGATGGTCAGGTGGGTGAAGCCATGGTCATGGTCAAAGCGCTTAACCTGATCACGCTATTAGGAATGCCGAACAGTATTCGCATCACGTAACAATCGACCCGTATGGGGCGCAGTCGTTACAAGTTCTGATTTATTCAACAAAGCCCCAAATAACACAATAATAACAGGAGCACCCCATGAATTATGCATTCGCGGGTCATGCTGCCCTCATGGGGAGCTATCACCCGGAAGAAACTCACCTGGATAAATGGGTTAAATGGCTGCGAAACGGATACCGAAAGCTTATCGCTATCCTCGAACAGCAAGGCAAGCCTCTACGACCTGCCCCAGCACCTTAATCAAGGCTGTTACAGCCTGAAATCCCCTTCACCCCCGCATTTCTTCGATTGGTCATTCCCCCGCCTGCCCGCCGTCATGACGAACGGCGCAGTGGCTTAATTTTAGCAGAGGTCAATTATGGCATACATCACCTTATCCGAGTGGAATCGGCGGCAACCCCGTCCGCGCTGTATGGAAACCGTCAGGCGATTGGTCAGGAGCGGAATGATTTTTCCCGCACCGATACGAGATGGGCGCGAATATCTGGTTGAGGAAAACGCCTGCAAGCTCACCCAGAACAAAAACATTGGCCCATCCAGCGCCCTTCACCCCACCCTGTTATCGAGGATAAGACATGGCACGCCGGAGAAACCATAAGAATCGCGATTTGCCGCCAAACCTGCAACCGCGCAATGGCGGCTATTTTTGCTACCGCGACCCACGCACCGGAAAAGAATATGGTCTGGGCCGCCATCGACAGGAGGCCATTACACAAGCCCTCGCCGCTAATATGGCGATTTATGGCTCATCAAAACCATCACCGCTCGTTGACCGCATCAACGACACACAGGTGACCACAGTTAGCGAATGGACTGAACGCTATCTGACGATACTCGAAGGACGGAAACTCAAGCCGACAACGATGAACGAGTACCATAAATACCTGAAAGCCGTTAATGCCCATTTAGGGGAATTTGCTCTTCAGAAAGTAGAAACCAAAGACATTGCCTCGTTCCTTAATCAGTGGGTAAAGGCAGGAAAACCGACAATGGCAAACCGCATCAGAACATTGCTGCTTGACTTGTTTCGTGAGGCCATTGCTGAAGGGGTCACCAAAAGCAATCCAGCCGAAGCTACGCGCAACCAGCGTGTAGACATTCAACGTGAGCGCATAACTCTGGATGCGTGGAGGCTCATACGCAAGGCCGCGGATACATTATAGCCAACCGACTTAAAAATGATTACAGCCAATGCCCTGATATGTGGCAAAAAAATACAGCTAATTGTTATCAAAATAATGTCGTTTTGCTATACCTGCATGGCTCGGCCCCTGCCTTGACCTTGCTTTTGTTAGTCACCGGTCAACGTTTAGGGGATATACAGGCACTGCGCTGGGAGGATATCAAAGACGGACGTCTTTACATTAAGCAGGCGAAAACAGGCACGATGCTGGCGTTCTCCGAGGCAACCCGCATCGACTGCCTCAATTTATGCCTTGCTGATGTATTGAACCAGTTCAGGGGATTAAACAACGGGGTAGCACATATCATCGCAGACGCCAAATACAAGCAATTTGCCGCAAAAACGATATCTGCCGCTTTTTTGAAGGCGCGTCGTATATAGCCAAGCGACATTATTTTGATAACAATTAGCTGTATTTTTTTGCCACATATCAGGGCATTGGCTGTAATCATTTTTAAGTCGGTTGGCTATGCGATCTGGGCAACGATCTGTTTAGCCTGATGCTCGACACGCATATGCAATACTCCTGCGGCTACTGGAAAGAGGCCACTACCCTAGAACAGGCGCAACAGGCCAAACTGCGCATGATTTGCGAAAAACTTCAGCTTCAGCTAGGCATGACCCTGTTGGATATTGGCTGAGGCTGGGGCGGGCTGGCCGCCTATGCGGCACGCCATTATGGCGTATCGGTTTACGGAGTGACCATTTCGCGTGAGCAGCAAAAACTGGCTCGGGCACGCTGTAGTGATCTCAACGTCACCATTGAATTGCAGGATTATCGTGACCTTAACCGACATTTCGATCGCATCGTGTCTGTCGGCATGTTTGAGCACGTTGGACCGAAAAATTACGATACGTACTTTCGCGTCGTCAGCAAAAATCTCAAACCCGAAGGGTTGTTTCTGCTGCATACCATTGGGGCAAATAAAACCGATTCGCAGGTTGCCCCCTAGATTAACAAATATATCTTCCCAAACGGCTGCCTGCCCTCCGTGCGCAACATTGCCTGCCCTCCGTGCGCAACATTGCCTGCCCTCCGTGCGCAACATTGCCGCACGCAGTGAACCTTATCTGGTGATGGAAGATTGGCACAATTTTGGGGCCGATTACGATAAAACCTTGATGGCCTGGCACGATCGCTTTGTCGCCAGCTTGCCGCAGTTAGCGGACCGTTATTCGCCGCGTTTTAACCGTATGTTCCGTTACTACCTGAATGCCTGCGCCGGGGCGTTTCGCGCGTGAAACATTCAACTGTGGCAGGTCTTGTTTAGCCCCCAAGGGATTGAAGGTGGCGTGCGTGAGCGCGCTGATTTCGGTCAGCTTAACGCCGTACAGCCAAGGGTGTACGGCATTTTTTATCGCCTTTTCAGCTCAGGCTTCAGGCGCTCTGCACGGCATTTGCCGTTGCGGCCTCTTGTGCCTGACGCTGTGCCAGCACACGTTCAACCGTGTCGATCACAGCCTGAGTTTGCGGGTCGATTTCGATATTGATCCGGTTCCCCAATCGCTTCTGGCCGAGCGTGGTGCGTTGCAGTGTTTCGGGAGTCAAATGCACGCAGAAACGGCTGCGAGTCACCTCACCCACCGTGAGACTGATGCCATCAATCCCGATAAAACCTTTGTGCAGCACATATTTCATCTGCGATTCATCGGAGAGTCGGAACCAAATCTGGTGGTTGTTTTCCGAGGTAAGAATTTTAACCACTTCGGCTGTGCACATAATGTGCCCGGACATAACATGTCCGCCAATCTCATCGCCGTATTTTGCGGCACGTTCAATATTAACCAGATCGCCCGGCGTGATATCGCCCAGGTTGGTCAGACGCAGCGTCTCTTTCATTAAATCAAAACTGACCCTATCGCCATCAATTGCCGTCACCGTCAGGCAGCAGCCGTTATTGGCGATCGAGGCACCTGTCACCAGGTCGGTCAGTAATTCGGGAGGAAGTTTTACCACATGCGTGCGAAAGTTCGTTTTTTCATCGATGGACACCACCGGCGCGGTGCCTTGAACAATGCCGGTAAACATACGCTTGCCTCATAATAAATCAGTGAAATAACTAAATGCTACTGTGCCAGTCTCTCCCCCTACGCTACCGTGGCACGCTGCGAGGGAATAAAGGCTGACAAATCATTTTGCAGTTTGCCTCATAACGACTGGAAAACCAAACGCATTCCCGCCTTTGTCACCTGACAAATCCGATATAGCTAAACGACTTAATTTTGATTACATTGTTTAAATGAGCTATTCAATTGATTTTAAACGTAAAGTGATATCTACACGGGAAGAAGAAGGGTTGAGTATCCGAGAAACAGCGAAGCAATTTCGGATTGGCCCTGCCTCTGTATCGCGTTGGATTAATCAAATAGCGTCAAAAGCATCGACCACGCGTCAGCGAAAGAGCGATAAATCCGAGTTGATAAAAGATGTTGAACCATATCCAGATGCTTACCAAAAAGAACGTGCAGAGCGTTTTGGCGTTTGTCAGAAGGCCATTTGGCAAGCTCTCAAAAAGCTGGGATTGACCTATAAAAAAAACTCTACGCCATCCGAAAGCCGACGAAAGCGCCCGGCAAGCATTTCAACAAAAAATACAACAGTATGAAAAAGAAGGTAAGCCTATTGTTTTTATTGATGAAAGTGGTTTTCCACACGATACCCCACGGACTCACGGCTATTCCCCAAAAGGTCAACGGTGTTTTGGCCTGAAGAACTGGGGAGCCAAGGGAAGAACAAATGTTATCGGCGCGTTATTAGGCACAACGCTGTTTGCTATCGGATTATTTGATATCAATATTAACAGCGATGTTTTCTATTCCTGGGTCACACAAGTCCTTATCCCAGTACTCCCTAAAAACAGGGTAATCGTGATGGACAATGCAACTTTTCACAAAAAACATAATATTCAACAAGTCATCATCGATGCAGGGTATATGGTGGAGTATTTGCCTACATATTCGCCAGATCTTAACCCCATTGAGCATAAATGGGCACAAGCAAAAAGCAAAAAAAGAGAGAGTGGTTGCGATACAGAGATTTTGTTCTCAGTCCATATGATGTAATCAAAATTAAGTCGTTTAGCTATACAATCTGGTGTGGCTGCCGAGTGCGTTACGTCAGCAGCGTCTGGCACACACCCGACAGATTCTGCTGCACAGACTGGGCAACCCTGCTTAAAAGGCATAGGTATCTACACATCTTTTGCAATATCTGCTATTACGTTGCTGCATGCTCTCAACTTATCCATCGGCGGGATTGATGCCCGCCTTAACCGGCGTTATCAGCGTCTGGTTAAGCAACACATGACTCCCCCAGCACCATTGGCGTCAGCCGTTAAAGACCTTGCCTGCGCGCAGAAAACAACATTCGCCACTACTCAGGCCGTTTGGCGTTTTTTTAATAATGAACGTATTAGCTTCAGTCAGCTCAATGAACCGATTATTTCGCTGGCTCTCCGGCAGGTTGCACTTAGCCCGCATCCATACGCTCCCGTCGTTCACGACTGGTCTCATTTACAGTTTCGTACCCACAATGGGAAAGAAGAACGTTTGAAAATGACGCATGGTGGCGACGTCGGTTATGAACTACAAACCAGCCTACTGGTTGATGCTGCAAATGATTTACCAATAGCGCCCCTGTCTCAAACTCTAACCGATAGGGCGGGTTGTCGTTCAACGCTAACCGAGGGCTTGTCTGAGAGTCTGACTCATATGGATGCTTTGAAGGCTGATAAGGACTTGTGTGACCCAGGAATAGAAAACATCGCTGTTAATATTGATATCAAATAATCCGATAGCAAACAGCGTTGTGCCTAATAACGCGCCGATAACATTTGTTCTTCCCTTGCCTCCCCAGTTCTTCAGGCCAAAACACCGTTGACCTTTTGGGGAATAGCCGTGAGTCCGTGGGGTATCATGTGGAAAACCACTTTCATCAATAAAAACAATAGGTTTTCCTTCTTTTTCATACTGTTGTATTTTTTGTTGAAATGCTTGCCGGGCGCTTTCGTCGGCTTTCGGATGACGTAGAGTTTTTTTTTATAGGTCAATCCCAGCTTTTTAAGAGCTTGCCAAATGGCCTTCTGACAAACGCCAAAACGCTCTGCACGTTCTTTTTGGTAAGCATCTGGATATGGTTCAACATCTTTTATCCACTCGGATTTATCGCTCTTTCGCTGACGCGTGGTCGATGCTTTTGACGCTATTTGATTAATCCAACGCGATACAGAGGTAGGGCCAATCCGAAATTGCTTCGCTGTTTCTCGGATACTCAACCCTTCTTCTTCCCGTGTAGATATCACTTTACGTTTAAAATCAATTGAATAGCTCATTTAAATAATGTGATCAAAATTAAGTCGTTTAGCTATATGCCATCGGCCCAGAAATAAACGTAGCGCGTATCGCTTAAATCACACAGGCAGCACTGCCTGTGCTCTTCAAGCCATTGCTGTTTCAGTCTGCTGATGGTACTGGCAGAGAGGCCATTAGCTTTTTCACCGAGAAGCGCCCTCAGGGCTTCGTGAAAATCACCGGTGGATATGCCTCGCAGGTACAGCCATGGTAGCAACTCTTCGACGCTTTTTGCACGTTTCAGATAAGGCGGCAACAACGCGCTGTTGAAGCATATTCCGTTGCCGCTGCGCTCCCTGACCTTAGGCACTTTAATTTCAACATCCCCAATACCCGTCTATATGGTTCGCGGTGGCAAATAGCCGTTACGAACGACAGCATGACGCCCGTCGTCAAGGCGGCGTTCAGCATGTTGTTGCAGCATGGCTTCGAGCTCAACCTCAACGGCGGCAGCTATCAGTTGCCTGGCACCATTACGAATGAGTTCATGCAAGGGATCAGCGGCAATATCTGGTTCTGCGGAGACCTGTAGGGTAGACTTTTTCATGGGGTATCATCTCTCTGTTGTTGAAATCATCCACGAAATCAATCAGCAGGATACGCCACCCTCCCCGAAACCCCGTACACCAGAAATGAGCATAACTCCTATATTTGTCGGTCTCGGTGACGTATTCAAGGCCATCACGACGAAATGGGGAAGTGATGCGTCCACCCCCTCGCGTATGCCGATGCAAAAGGCTTCCGCTGCTGATGCGAAGGCTCAGTACAATACGCTGCTGTTAGATTTGGTCTCTGGTGAGAGTGCGAACACGGTGACGCCAAAAAACATCTTGAGTCCGCTGCTTAACGGTGGAAAGTCAGTTCCTAGTGATAGGAGCAGTATAGCTAAGCGACATTATTTTGATAACAATTAGCTGTATTTTTTTGCCACATATCAGGGCATTGGCTGTAATCATTTTTAAGTCGTTTTTCTATAACGCTAATTATTTAAGGGTATAAGCGTAACCGAGAAGAATATAATGCCAGCTCGGCATACACAGAAGGGAAGGGGATTGGGGGACAAGTGTGAAAACCCGTACCATTTAGCTTTGCTTTTACTCAGCGGTGAATGAATGTCTGGTCAGGCAATCGTCCTTTGATGGGAGGTGAATACAAATCAATTTACACTCTCTTGTTTGATGATTATCCTGAATATGTTTTGCTGTGACAGTACCATAGTAAATTGATGTTGCGATGACTCGGGGTGCCCTTCTTTGTGAAGGCTGAGAAATACCCGTACCACCTGATCTGGATAATGCCAGCGTAGGGAAGTCTCGGTATTCCGATCGGCTACCGTCTTCTTGCACGCTGGTTGGGAGTGATAATGAGCGACCTGCACACCGATTTTTCTGCTGCCCACGCTGCGGCAGTTTTGCACGATTTCTCAACGGCTTCGCCGTTAGTCCATTGCCTGACCAACGATGTGGTCCAGTCTTTTACCGCCAATGTGTTGCTGGCGCTTGGGGCATCCCCGGCGATGGTGGTGGATCCGGGCGAGGCGGCACAGTTTGCTGCGTTGGCCGATGCACTTCTGATTAATGTAGGCACCTTAGAATCAACGCGTGCCGATGCTATGTTGGCCGCTGTACATAGCGCTAATCAAGCGGGAAAACCTTGGGTGCTGGATCCTGTCGCGGTTGGCGGGTTGCGCTTTCGCACCGATTTTGTGCGCGAATTGCTGCCTTGCAAACCGGCGGCGATTCGCGGTAATGCTTCGGAAATTATCGCGCTGTCTGGCGTCGCTTCGCAGGGCCGAGGCGTTGACAGCCATGACGCTTCCTTTACTGCCATCCCGGCCGCTCGCGAACTGGCGGCGTGCTGGTCAACCGTGGTGGCGGTGACGGGAGAGGTGGACTACGTCACGGACGGTGTGCGCGTTTGGGCGATAAACGGTGGCCATCCGGTGATGACACGTGTAGTGGGTACCGGGTGTGCACTCTCCGCCGTCGTTGCCGCATTCTGCGCCCGCGGTGAAGACGCGTTGTCTCAAGTTGCGACAGCCTGTGCAGTAATGGCGCACGCAGGGGGGCGTGCCGCCGCGCAGTCCAACGGGCCAGGCAGTTTTACACCTGCATTTTTGGATGCGCTTGCGCTATTGCCTCAGGAGGCTCAGACATGTGCCTTATAAAAGAGAACGCACTCCGAATAAATGCGTTAACGATAGCAGGCACCGATCCCAGCGGTGGAGCCGGGATCCAGGCCGATCTAAAAACCTTCTCTGCCCTGAGCGCCTATGGCACCAGCGTGATCACTGCGCTGGTGGCGCAAAATACTCAGGGTGTGCAGTCGGTTTATCGTATCGAACCTGACTTTGTGGCGGCTCAACTGGATTCTGTATTGAGCGATGTGCGTATTGATAGCGCGAAGATCGGCATGCTGGCGCAAAGTGATATTGTTGAAGCCGTTGCTGAACGCCTGCAACGCTATGCTGTCCCTTATATTGTGCTGGACACGGTGATGCTGGCAAAAAGCGGCGATCCGTTACTGGCGCCTGAAGCGGTCGCCGCGATTCGTGAGACGCTGTTGCCGCGCGTCTCACTAATAACCCCTAATCTGTCGGAGGCGGCGGCGCTGTTGGCGTGCAATGCGGCGACGACAGAAAGAGAGATGAAAGCTCAAGGGCAGGGGTTGCTGGAGATGGGATGCCAGGCGGTGTTGATCAAGGGGGGGCACTTGAGTGACACGGAGAGTCCGGATTGGCTGTTTCAACGTGGGCATGCACCGCAACGTTTCTGCGCACCACGGGTAAACACCCACCACACTCATGGTACAGGATGTGCGTTGTCTGCGGCGCTGACGGCGCTACGCCCCCGCCACCACGATTGGGAAAATACGGTGCAAGCAGCGAAGCATTACCTCCAGCATGCATTACTGGCGGCGGATTCATTGGAGGTGGGGCAGGGGATTGGCCCAGTGCATCATTTTCATCAATGGTGGTAGCGCGTTAAGTGTAAAGCGGTCGGCGGCTATAGGCCGCCGACATTGAAGTTGAGGCTTGATGCCGGTGGGATCAGAAAGAGATGATCCTGGCGGTAAACCTGTTGAGCAATAACAAATGGCACAACAGCACTGACGCAATATACCCAATAAACCTCAAGATGCAGGTTTGAGCACCTGAAAACGATCGTGAATTCTGGACGTCAGCGAGTCCGCTATTTCTGGTAGCGTATTGGTGAAAAAATTGAATATTGCATCCCGAAAATCGCGGGTGTTTTCAAAATAGCGATTATTCCGTGTATGCTCATTCATCACTTTCCGCAGGCGTTCTATCGCGTTCAGATTCGGACTGTAAGGCGGTAAATAGTGAAGCTCTATGTTCACGACAAAGGCCCAATCCTTAATCAATTGGGCTCGGTGATAACCCGCACCGTCCAGTATTACATGGATTCTCTGTCGGTAATCAGGGTAACGTTTGCGTATCTCAATGAAAAAACGAGCAATGTTGTAGTCATTAATTGTTTTGTAATCGTGAATAAGCGTACCGCCGATATCGCTCAGATTCAGCGCACCCAGTATATTCAGACGGGTTCGACTTCCCGTTGTTTTAACTGACTTTTTATGCCCTTTTCGTATCCATCCATAACTGAGCTTTGTGGCTTGTGTCGGATGAACCGCATCGATAAACAGAATCGTCTCATTGCCGGCTGTTTTCTTTAAATTCTCATAATATTCAATGAAATGCTTCTGATTTTCTTCACTGAATTTATGGGGGACGCCCGCCGGTTTTTTGTAGGAGAAACCATGACGGTGCAACCACTTGTTCATGCCGGGAATACTGAATTGGATAGCCCAGCGATGTTCGACATAAGCCACGATGTCGTGGGTATGATGGAAGAGATGTTGAGATAACTAGCTGATTAAGAGCGCAGTCTTTTCAGTACAAAGCCGACTTGCAGACCCACCGTTTTCAGGTTTAAGTTTGCGAGTGTTGACGTAATCGTTGATATGTTGGTTTACCGTCGTTTCGTGCAGACGCAGAGCTTGCGCAATCATCGCAGAGCTCTAGCCTTCGGAGGCCAGCAGGACGGCTTTGATGCGATCACAAACACGCTTATCACGACTGGTGTCATGAAGGTGTTCGAGTTCAACTTTTTGCTTGTCGGTAATAAATATCTTCATAGTGGGTGAGCATGATCTTCTTACCGCGCAAAATCAAGCATCTTCAATGATCACGGGTATATAGCTAAACAACTTAATTTTGATTACATTATTTAAATGAGCTATTCAATTGATTTTAGACGTAAAGTGATATCTACACGGGAAGAAGAAGGGTTGAGTATCCGAGAAACAGCGAAGCAATTTCGGATTGGTCCTGCCTCTGTATCGCGTTGGATTAATCAAATAGCGTCAAAAGCATCGACCACGTGTCAGCGAAAGAGCGATAAATCCGAGTGGATAAAAGGTATTGAACAATATCCAGATGCTTACCAAAAAGAACGTGCAGAGCGTTTTGGCGTTTGTCAGAAGGCCATTTGGCAAGCTCTTAAAAAGCTGGGATTGGCCTATAAAAAAACGCTACGTCATCCGAAAACCGACGAAAGCGCCCGGCAAGCATTTCAACAAAAAATACAACAGTATGAAAAAAGAAGGTAAACCTATTGTTTTTATTGATGAAAGTGGTTTTCCACACGATACCCCACGGACTCACGGCTATTCCCCAAAAGGTCAACGGTGTTTTGGGCTGAAGAACGGGGGAGCCAAGGGAAGAACAAATGTTATCGGCGCTTTATTAGAGCCTGTACACGAGATTGTGTAATTGCCTGGTTTTTATATGTTCAATCCAACATCAAAAGCAGGTTACTTTATGGACGAAAAACAGTTACAGGCTCTGGCTAACGAGCTGGCCAAAAATCTCAAAACCCCTGACGCTCTCAACCCGTTTGATCGCCTGCTGAAAAAGATCTGCGTTGAAGCTGCCCTTAATGCTGAAATGACCCATCACCTCGGGCATGAGAAGCTCCAGTCCAAATCTGGAACTAACACGCGCAATGGCTACTCCACAAAGAGTGTTACCACCGGCGATGGTTCGCTGGAACTGCGTACACCACGCGATCGTGATGCTTCCTTTGAACCGCAACTGGTGAAGAAGAACCAGACCCGGCTCACCGGGATGGATAAGCAGATTTTATCGTTGTATGCCAAAGGGATGACCACCCGCGAAATTGCCGCTGCGTTCAAAGAACTGTATGACGCGGATGTCTCACCCGCCCTGGTATCGAAGGTCACCGATGACGTTATGGAGCAGGTTGTTGAATGGCAAAATCGTCCCCTGGATGCGGTTTATCCCATTGTTTACCTTGACTGTATCGTTCTGAAAGTCTGGCAGGACAGCCGCGTTATCAATAAGTCTGTGTTCCTGGCGCTGGGTATCAATATCGAAGGCCAGAAAGAGCTACTGGGGATGTGGCTGGCCGAAAATGAAGGTGCAAAGTTCTGGCTGAACGTGCTGAAAGAACTGAAAAACCGTGGCCTGACCGACATCCTCATTGGCTGTGTGGACGGCCTGAAAGGGTTCCCGGATGCCATCAACACGGTCTACCCGGAAGCCCGCATCCAGTTGTGCATCGTGCACATGGTGCGCAACAGTCTGCGCTTCGTTGCCTGAAAGGACTATAAGGCGGTAACACGCGACCTCAAAGCAGTGTATCAGGCTCCAACCGAAGAGGCCGCGCTTCAGGCGCTGGAGACGTTCGGTGGGACATGGGATCACCGCTATCCGCAGATAAGCCGGAGCTGGCAGTCAAACTGGGCCAACCTGTCGACATTCTTCTCGTACCCGCAGGAACTTCGCAAGGTATAGCCAAGCGACATTATTTTGATAACAGCCAGCTATGCTTTTTTGCCGCATATCAGGGCATCTGTTGTAATCATTTTTAAGTCGGTTGGCTATAATCTACACGACGAACGCTATAGAATCACTGAACAGCGTGCTCCGGCATGCAATCAAGAAACGCAAGGTGTTCCCGACTGATGACTCGGTGAAGAAGGTCGTATGGCTGGCAATCCAAGCGGCATCACAGAAATGGACGATGCCCTTACAGGACTGGCGTATGGCAATGAGTCGCTTTATTATCGAGTTCGGTGACCGCCTTGACGGTCACTTCTGAGGAAAGGCATTTACACAAAATCTTAAACAGGCTCTTGACCATCTATTGAAACGGTTATAAACGGTTTTCCATGGGCCGTAACGTTCAGGTAAATCACGCCATGGTGCGCCTGAACACAGTATCCAGAACATGCCGTTGAAGATTTTTCGATGTTCTGCCCACGGCCGGCTCGCGGAGATGTCAAAACGGTTAGCAACAAGGGCTCAATGATTGCCCATGCTTCATCAGAAAGATCGTAGCGAGCCATAATCAAAAGTGTCGTAAAAACAGATGGATACTATAGCTCAAGCAATTAAGGGACACAGCCTAGAATGCACATTTTCTCTGCTCACCTCAGCGCTGTACCATTGGGTCGGATGGGCCAGAGCTGCATAGTCGAACTTAGAAACGCAATCCCCCGTCACCGTAACGAATGCATTAAAAAGATCTCTGTGTTGTCCATACAGTAAAAATGCGGCCTCTTTTTTATTCGCATTAAATGCATTAGCGAGAGCGTTTCCTGTTTGCATCGCCTTGATATTACGTTGCGGATTTGCGGTCATTTTTTGGCATAGATCTGCCAGACATCGTGAATGTTAGCGTTTTGTCTCGCAAAACCTTCATGCCGGTTTCACCACGGAACTCCCCACCGGTTCCACTACGTGCATCAATCTTCACCCTAGAGATCGCCCTTCCTTCCATAGGATTGCTGATAAATAAGAGATCGTCACCCTGTCGAACCAGTGAAATAGGCTTGTTGAAATAAATGTAATCACCTTGACAACGGATATTGTCGCTACTAAACAAATGGCTCGCTGGATTTTTAAGGAGGTAATCAAAAATCATTTTTTTATCTTTGTCGCTGTTATAGCCAAGCGACTTAATTTTGATTACACCATATGGACTGAGAACAAAATCTCTGTATCGCAACCACTCTCTCTTTTTTTGCTTTTTGCTTGTGCCCATTTATGCTCAATGGGGTTAAGATCTGGCGAATATGTAGGCAAATACTCCACCATATACCCTGCATTGATGATGACTTGTTGAATATTATGTTTTTTGTGAAAAGTTGCATTGTCCATCACGATTACCCTGTTTTTAGGGAGTACTGGGATAAGGACTTGTGTGACCTAGGAATAGAAAACATCGCTGTTAATATTGATATCAAATAATCCGATAGCAAACAGCGTTGTGCCTAATAAAGCGCCGATAACATTTGTTCTTCCCTTGGCTCCCCCGTTCTTCAGGCCAAAACACCGTTGACCTTTTTGGGAATAGCCGTAAGTCCGTGGGGTATCGTGTGGAAAGCCACTTTCATCAATAAAAACAATAGGCTTACCTTCTTTTTCATACTGTTGTATTTTTTGTTGAAATGCTTGCCGGGCGCTTTCGTCGGCTTTCGGATGACGTAGAGTTTTTTTATAGGTCAATGGCTTTGTTGAATAAATCAGAACTTGTAACGACCGCGCCCCATACGGGTCGATTGTTACGTGATGCGAATACTGTTCGGCATTCCTAATAGCGTGATCAGGTTAAGCGCTTTGACCATGGCCATGGCTTCACCCACCTGAGCATCATAGTCTCTCAGACTTAGATGACCACCCAGAAGCCTTTTGAACCGGAACATGGCCGTTTCAGCCACTGAGCGCCGGTGATAGCCCACTTTCTTTTTCCAGATAGCGTTACTGCCGCTAATGCGCTGATTTGCGACAGCGTGGTTACGCTCGTGGTAGCGATCTTGCCAATATTGCGCCCCCCTTCGTGGCGGGATAAGCGGCCTTATTTTCTTTCTCAGCAGAGCATCATAGCAGTAAACTGTATCGTAAGCGCCGTCAGCCGATGCCTCTCTGATTTTCCGGTGGGTCTGGTTTATCAGCGCCGGTAGAGCTTGGGCATCAGTCGTACCACTGAGCGACAAATCCGCACAGATAATCTCATGCGTCACACTGTCTACTGCCAGGTGCAGCTTACGCCATACCCTGCGTCTGTCGGCACCATGCTGCCGGACTTTCCATTCGCCTTCGCCAAAGACCTTCAGGCCGGTTCCATCAATGACCAGATGTGAGATTTCACCACGGGTTGGCGTTTTTATGCTGATGTTCACTGTCTTTGCTCGCTTGCTGAGCAGCGAATAGTCTGGACAATGGAGCGACAATTTAATCAGTTTAAAAATCGAGTCACCAAAGCCTTGTAAAGCCCTCAATGAAAGGCCAAACACGCGTTTCATCATCAGGACTGTGGTGATGGTCATATCTGAGTAGTGGAGCGGTCGTCCACGCCGTTCAGTAGTGTTTTTTTCCGTCCATGCAGCAATGGCTGATTCATCTAGCCATACGGTTAGAGAACAGCGCTGCTTGAGGGCCTTGTTATAAGAGGGCCAGCTGGTGATTTTAAAATTTTGTTTTGCCATGGAGACCTGATTTTGAAACAACTGTGTTGATCTGCTCCGATGATTACCCAAAAATTCTATTTATTCAACAAAGCCTATGACAGCCTGCATCCGTCCATGTTGCAGGCGCTGGCAGGTATCGCTCGCGAATGCCAACGTCTTGATCTTGAAGTCTCTGTCTGTGGCGAAATGGCCGGTGAGGCCATGGGATCGCTGGTATTGACCGGGTTGGGCTATCGCACATTCAGTATGAATGGTCGTAGCGTCGCGCGGGTAAAATACCTGCTGCGTCAATTGGTGCTGACTGAGGTACAAGCGCTGGCCCAACATCTATTGGCGGCGCGTAGCGCCAGCGAAGTTCGCCAGTGGATTGCACTTTTCCTCGAAGAGCGCGGTTTGAGGGCGTTGGCCCGCGGTGGGCGCTGACAAAGTGTGTCAATGGTAACATCCTGTTTACATAACTTTTCCTGAGCTTGCACGCTGCGTAGCTACTGCTCTGTGCTATCATGCGCAACCGCCGCCAGTGCGCAAGGCGTTAATGCTGAGAGGGCGCTGGCAAACAAGGTTTCCCCTTTTACGACTTCCCGTACCGTGGGATAAACAACGTCGTGAGATAAAACAAACAAGCATGTGGTGATCGATGACAACGAGTTACTTGGCGTTTCCTCAATTTGATCCGGTGATTTTCTCCCTTGGACCCGTTTCGCTCCATTGGTATGGGCTGATGTATCTGCTGGGCTTTGTGTTTGCCATGTGGCTGGCGGTGCGCCGGGCGAATAAACCGGGTAGCGGCTGGACGAAAGAAGAAGTGGAAAACCTGCTCTACCTCGGATTCCTCGGGGTGTTCGTGGGCGGTCGTCTGGGGTATGTCCTGTTCTATGCTTTCCCCTCGTTCATCAGCAACCCGCTTTACCTGTTCAAAGTGTGGGATGGCGGTATGTCGTTCCACGGCGGTCTGGTTGGGGTGATTTGCGTCATGCTGTGGTTTGCCCGTCGTACCAAGCGCCACTTCTTTCAGGTTGCCGATTTTATCGCTCCGCTGATTCCTTTCGGGCTGGGTGCTGGGCGCTTGGGTAACTTTATCAACGGCGAACTGTGGGGCCGCGTCACTACCGATACGCCGTGGGCGATGCTGTTCCCCGGAGCGCGCAGCGAAGATTTGATGCTGGCGGTAACCAACCCTCAATGGCAGGCGATTTTCAATCAATACGGCATGTTGCCGCGCCATCCCTCCCAGCTTTATCAGATGGCGCTGGAAGGTATTGCGCTGTTTATTCTGTTAAATCTGTTTATTCGTAAACCGCGCCCAATGGGCAGAGTTTCCGGCTTGTTTTTGATTGGCTACGGTGTGTTCCGCATTGTCACCGAATTTTTCCGTCAGCCGGACGCTCAGCTTGGACTGTTCGGTAATTTCATCAGCATGGGACAGATTCTATCGCTGCCGATGGTGTTTGCCGGTATCCTTATGATGGTTTGGGCCTATCGTCGTAAGGCGTAAAAACAGCAATAACTTGCCGTGAGCGGCGTCCTTGCTGACATCAGCGGGAGGCTGCACGGTGAATTTTTTAATCGCGTAGTGAGGGTGAAATGAAACAGTATCTGGAATTGATGCAGAAAGTGCTTGATGAGGGAACGCCGAAGGGAGACAGAACCGGCACCGGAACCTTATCGATTTTCGGCCACCAGATGCGTTTCAATCTGCAAGACGGTTTTCCGCTGGTGACCACCAAGCGCTGCCATCTGCGCTCAATCATTCACGAGCTGTTGTGGTTCCTCAACGGTGACACCAACGTTGGCTATCTGCACGACAATAAAGTTAGCATTTGGGATGAATGGGCCGATGAGAATGGCGATCTTGGGCCGGTATACGGTAAGCAGTGGCGCGCTTGGGGTGCGGCGGATGGTCGCCAAATTGACCAACTGCAAACCGTGCTGCAACAGTTAAAGCGGGATCAAAATTCACGCCGTATCATTGTTTCTGCTTGGAACGTGGGTGAGTTAGATCAAATGGCGCTGGCACCGTGCCATGCGTTTTTCCAGTTCTACGTGGCGGATGGCAAACTTTCCTGTCAGCTTTACCAGCGCTCGTGTGATGTGTTCCTCGGTCTGCCGTTCAATATTGCCAGTTATGCACTGCTGGTGCATATGATGGCGCAGCAGTGCGACCTTGAAGTCGGCGACTTTGTCTGGACCGGTGGTGACACCCATCTGTACAACAACCATATGGAGCAGACGCATTTGCAACTAAGCCGTGAGCCAAAAGCGCTGCCGAAATTGGTCATTAAACGCCGTCCTGCCTCGCTGTTTGACTATCAGTTCGACGATTTCGAAATAGAAGGCTACGATCCGCATCCTGCTATCAAGGCACCGGTGGCGATTTAATCGGCGATTCTGTATTTCTGCTATCAAGGCTGCTTCGGCGGCCTTAATGTGTATTAGTCGCGACTAGATCTGACACTGGACCTTGAAAGGTTGAGAGTTACCGGTTTTGATATGGGTGTCTAATCCTTAAACAAAACACGAGGTAACTCTCATGCTTCATACTAACAATCCCATTATCAAACACAAAGCCGGCCTGCTCAATCTCGCCGAAGAACTCGGTAACGTATCAAAAGCCTGCAAGAGCATGGGCGTGTCACGCTATACATTTTACCGTTATCAGGAACTGGCTGCTGAAGGCGGCATTGATGTGCTGGTTAACCAGAACCGCCGGGTTCCGAACCTGAAGAACCGCGCCGACGAAGCCACTGAACGCACGGTTGTTGATTATGCTATTGAGTTCCCGCCCCATGGGCAGCACCGGACGGCTTTGTTGAATAAATCAGAACTTGTAACGACTGCGCCCCATACGGGTCGATTGTTACGTGATGCGAATACTGTTCGGCATTCCTAATAGCGTGATCAGGTTAAGCGCTTTGACCATGGCCATGGCTTCACCCACCTGACCATCGTAGTCTCTCAGACTTAGATGACCACCCAGAAGCCTTTTGAACCGGAACATGGCCGTTTCAGCCACTGAGCGCCGGTGATAGCCCACTTTCTTTTTCCAGATAGCGTTACTACCGCTAATGCGCTGATTTGCAACAGCGTGGTTACGCTCGTGGTAGTGCTCTTGCCAATATTGCGCCCCCCCTTCGTGGCGGGATAAGCGGCCTTATTTTCTTCCTCAGCAGAGCATCATAGCAGTAAACTGTATCCTAAGCGCCGTCAGCCGATGCCTCTCTGATTTTCCGGTGGGTCTGGTTTATCAGCGCCGGTAGAGCTTGGGCATCAGTCGTACCACTGAGCGACAAATCCACACAGATAATCTCATGCGTCACACTGTCTACTGCCAGGTGCAGCTTACGCCATACCCTGCGTCTGTCGGCAACATGCTGCCGGACTTTCCATTCGCCTTCGCCAAAGACCTTCAGGCCGGTTCCATCAATGACCAGATGTGAGATTTCACCACGGGTTGGCGTTTTTATGCTGATGTTCACTGTCTTTGCTCGCTTGCTGAGCAGCGAATAGTCTGGACAATGGAGCGACAATTTAATCAGTTTAAAAATCGAGTCACCAAAGCCCTGTAAAGCCCTCAATGAAAGGCCAAACATGCGTTTCATCATCAGGACTGTGGTGATGGGCATATCTGAGTAGTGGAGCGGTCGTCCACGCCGTTCAGTAGTGTTTTTTTCCGTCCATGCAGCAATGGCTGATTCATCTAGCCATACGGTTAGAGAAGCGCGCTGCTTGAGGGCCTTGTTATAAGAGGGCCAGTTGGTGATTTTAAAATTTTGTTTTGTCATGGAGACCTGATTTTAAAACAACTGTGTTGATCTGCTCCGATGATTACCCAAAAGTTCTATTTATTCAACAAAGCCATTATTCAACAAAGCCGAGTACTGGGATAAGGACTTGTGTGACCCAGGAATAGAAAACATCGCTGTTAATATTGATATCAAATAATCCGATAGCAAACAGCGTTGTGCCTAATAACGCGCCGATAACATTTGTTCTTCCCTTGGCTCCCCCGTTCTTCAGCCCAAAACACCGTTGACCTTTTGGGGAATAGCCGTGAGTCCGTGGGGTATCGTGTGGAAAACCACTTTCATCAATAAAAACAATAGGTTTTCCTTCTTTTTCATACTGTTGTATTTTTTGTTGAAATGCTTGCCGGGCGCTTTCGTCGACTTTCGGATGACGTAGCGTTTTTTTATAGGTCAATCCCAGCTTTTTAAGAGCTTGCCAAATGGCCTTCTGACAAACGCCAAAACGCTCTGCACGTTCTTTTTGGTGAGCATCTGGATATGGTTCAACATCTTTTATCAACTCGGATTTATCAATCTTTCGCTGACGCGTGGTCGATGCTTTTGGCGCTATTTGATTAATCCAACGCGATACAGAGGCAGGGCCAATCCGAAATTGCTTCGCTGTTTCTCGGATACTCAACCCTTCTTCTTCCCGTGTAGATATCACTTTACGTCTAAAATCAATTGAATAGCTCATTTAAATAATGCAATCAAAATTAAGTCGTTTGGCTATATTTAATAGGGTAAGCACCGTGTCAGATGCAGAGAAAATAGAAAATATTTCTCGTGTGATTCTTGTAGAAAGGATATTTGTCGCTAAGAAAAATAGCGTGAAATAACAGGACGACAACGAAAGCGGTGTTTATCGAAATAAAAAGTAAACGTGAATAGCCTTATAATCACGACGCCCAGCGCAATACCGGGCGTTGTGAACAGCACTACTTGCGCGCCAATATCGGTTTGAGGAAACGGGCAGTGTGCGATGCTTCGCAATTGGCAACCGTCTCCGGGGTGCCGGACACCAGTATTTGACCGCCACCGCAGCCCCCTTCCGGACCAAGGTCCACAATCCAGTCTGCGGTTTTAATCACATCCAGATTGTGCTCAATCACCACAATGGTGTTTCCCTGATCGCGCAACTGGTGCAACACGTCCAACAATTGCTGAATATCGGCAAAATGTAGCCCGGTGGTTGGCTCGTCAAGAATATACAGGGTTTGCCCCGTTCCTCGCTTGGACAACTCACGGGACAGTTTCACACGCTGTGCTTCACCGCCGGAGAGTGTGGTCGCCGACTGCCCAAGACGAATATAAGAAAGCCCCACATCGATAAGGGTTTGCAGCTTACGCGCCAAGGCAGGAATAGCATCAAAGAAGTCACGCGCCTCTTCAATGGTCATTTCCAGCACTTCGTGAATGCTTTTACCCTTGTATTTGATTTCCAACGTTTCACGGTTATAGCGTTTGCCTTTGCACTGATCGCACGGCACATAGATATCCGGCAGGAAGTGCATCTCCACTTTGATAACGCCATCGCCCTGACAGGCCTCACAGCGCCCGCCGCGCACGTTGAAACTAAAGCGCCCAGGGTTGTATCCGCGGCCTCTCGCTTCTGGCACACCGGCAAAAAGTTCACGGATGGGGGTAAATACGCCTGTGTAGGTCGCCGGGTTGGAACGCGGTGTGCGCCCAATCGGACTTTGATCGATATCGATCACCTTATCAAAATGTTCAAGGCCGTGAATCTCACGGTACGGTGCCGGTTCCGCCAGCGTTGCGCCATTGAGCTGACGTTGCGCCAGCGGAAACAGCGTATCGTTAATCAGCGTCGATTTGCCGGAACCAGAAACACCGGTGATACAGGTGAACAGCCCGACGGGTAGCGTCAGCGTGACATCTTTCAGGTTGTTGCCTTTGGCCCCCACCAGCTTCAGCACTTTGGTAGGATCGGCAGGCTCTCGTTGTGACGGCACTAAGATTTTTCGCTCACCGCTCAGGTACTGGCCGGTCAACGATTCTGGCACCGCCATGATCTGTTCTACTGAGCCTTCCGCTACCACCTGGCCGCCGTGCACCCCCGCCCCCGGTCCGATATCAATCACATGATCCGCCGCGCGAATGGCGTCTTCATCATGCTCCACTACAATCACTGTGTTGCCCAGATTGCGTAGGTGGATCAATGTCTCCAACAGGCGTTCGTTATCCCGCTGGTGCAAGCCAATGGAAGGTTCATCCAGTACATACATCACCCCCACCAGCCCGGCACCAATTTGGCTCGCCAGTCGGATACGCTGTGCTTCACCGCCGGAAAGCGTTTCGGCAGAACGCGACAGCGACAGGTAGTTCAATCCCACGTTCACCAAGAATTTCAGGCGATCGCCGATCTCCTTCAACACTTTTTCAGCAATCTGCGCGCGCTGACCACTTAGCTTCATGTTTTGGAAGAACGTCATCGCATGGCCGATGCTCATGTCGGAAATCTGCGGCAGCGTGGTCTGTTCGACAAACACATGGCGCGCTTCCTTACGCAGACGCGTACCGCTGCAACTGGCACAAGGACGGTTACTAATAAACTTGGCCAGTTCTTCGCGCACTGCGCTTGATTCGGTTTCCTTGTAACGCCGTTCCATGCTGTTCAACACGCCTTCGAAAGGATGGCGTCGCACGGACGTATCGCCACGATCGTTGATGTATTTGAACTCGATAGTGTCTTTACCGGAACCGTACAGAATGACGTGACGAATTTTTTCACTCAGGCTGTCGTAGGGTGCCTCGACATCAAAACGATAATGCTCCGCCAATGAACGCAGCATCTGAAAATAGTAAAAGTTACGTCGATCCCAGCCTCGAATCGCACCGCCGGCCAACGACAGCTCACCGTTTTGCACCACACGTGCCGGATCGAAAAACTGCTGCACGCCCAACCCATCACAGCTCGGACAAGCGCCAGCCGGATTGTTGAACGAGAACATGCGCGGCTCCAGCTCATGCATGCTATAGCCACACTGCGGACATGCGAAATTGGCGGAAAACAGCAGTTCGGGCTGCTTGCTATCATCCATATCCGCCACAATAGCGCTACCGCCGGAAAGCTCCAGCGCGGTTTCAAACGATTCCGCCAGACGCTGTGCCAAATCCTCACGCACTTTGAAACGATCGACGACTACCTCAATGGTGTGTTTCTTCTGTAATTCCAGCTTGGGCGGATCGGAAAGATCGCACACCTCGCCGTCGATACGGGCGCGGATATAACCTTGTGTCGCCAGGTTTTCCAGCGTTTTGGTGTGCTCCCCTTTGCGATCTTTAACAATGGGGGCGAGCAGCATCAGGCGAGTACCTTCCGGCTGTGCCAGCACGTTATCCACCATCTGGCTGACGGTCTGCGCCGCCAGCGGCACATCGTGATCCGGACAGCGCGGCTCACCCACGCGGGCAAAGAGCAGACGCAAATAGTCGTGAATCTCGGTGATAGTGCCCACGGTTGAGCGCGGGTTATGGGACGTGGATTTTTGCTCAATGGAAATCGCCGGTGACAACCCTTCGATATGATCGACGTCCGGCTTCTCCATTAAAGAGAGAAACTGGCGCGCATAGGCAGACAACGATTCAACGTAGCGCCGCTGCCCTTCCGCATACAGGGTATCAAACGCCAGTGACGATTTACCGGACCCCGACAGCCCGGTGACCACAATCAGTTTATCGCGCGGAATTATCAGATTGATATTTTTGAGGTTATGAGTACGGGCACCACGAACTTCGATCTTATCCATTCACATACATCCCGGAGTTAACGCTATTTTTCATCATCCCGCAGGCGGAGATAACCGGTACGAAACGTGCAATTATGACACAAAAAAACACCCGCTGCGTTTTTTAGCACCGCAGATGGCGGCTCAGTGGGGGGACAAGCAGAAGAAACAGGCTAACAAAAAACTGAATAAATATCCAGTACTCTAATGCAACAATGTAACCAATAAAAAAAGTGTGGATGCGACATCGCGGGTACTCAGCACAGTGCAGGCATGTTATGATTTCTGGCTTAGACTTTACGTATTGACTCATCAGGAGACACAAGCATGGCCAGCAGAGGCGTTAATAAAGTGATTCTTGTCGGGAATCTGGGGCAAGACCCGGAAGTCCGTTATCTGCCGAACGGTGGTGCCGTTGCTAACCTGACTCTGGCAACGTCAGATACTTGGCGCGACAAGCAGACCGGTGAGCAGAAAGAGCGCACAGAATGGCACCGCGTCACGCTGTACGGAAAGCTGGCTGAAGTGGCTGGAGAATACCTGCACAAAGGCTCACAGGTGTATATTGAAGGTCAGCTGCGCACGCGTAAATGGCAGGATCAGAGCGGGCAGGATCGTTATACCACGGAAGTAGTGGTAGACATTTCCGGCTCCATGCAGATGCTGGGCGGCCGTCAGGGCGGTGGTGCCCCGGCAGGCAACAACGCACCGCAGGGTGGCTTGGGACAACCGCAGCAGCCTCAGGGTAGTCAGACCTTCAGCGGCGGCGCACAGCAAGCACCGCGTCAACAGAACAATGCTCCGATGGACTTTGACGACGATATTCCGTTTTAAGTTGTTGGTTCAGCAAAAACATTCATGTTGAAATATAGCCAACCGACTTAAAAATGATTACAGCCAATGCCCTGATATGTGGCAAAAAAATACAGCTAATTGTTATCAAAATAATGTCGCTTGGCTATAACGGAGTCTCTCTGCATGTTCTCCCCTGAATCCCGATTGCGTAGTGCGGTAGCGGACACAGTCGCTATGGTAATCTACTGTTTTATAACGAGTATGCTGATTGAGATCTTGCTGTCTGGCATGAGCTTCCAGCAGTCGCTCTCTTCGCGACTGGTGTCGATCCCCGTTAATATTGTTATTGCTTGGCCCTACGGCCTGTACCGCGATCGTATCCTGCGTCTGTCTCAGCACTTCATGACGCACGGTACTTGGGTAAAAAATCTGGCAGACCTGTTTGCCTACGTCAGCTTTCAATCACCGGTGTATGTTGCCATCCTGTGGTTTATTGGTGCCAATCCACAGCAGATCGTCGCAGCAGTAACCAGCAATGTGTTGATATCTATGGTAATGGGTGTCGCCTACGGCTATTTTCTCGATTACTGCCGCCGTCTGTTTCGCGTCGCCGTACCGGGCTGAACGTCAGGCCGAGACCGCAACTACCGCCAAATACAGGCAACAAAAAAGCCATCCTGATACCGGATGGCTTTTTATTAGGAATAATCCCAAACTAACGACGACTGAGTGAACCGCGCCGATAGAGACTGCGCCGAATGCGCGTCAAACCGGGCTTGGGCTTCTTAGGTTCATCGAGGCTTGCCAGCACCAACACCAACACTCGCTCAGCCACTTCGCGATGACGTTGCGCCACGGAGAGCACCGGGCACTCGAGGAAATCGAGCAGTTCGTTGTCACCAAACGTGGCAATCGCCAAATTGTTCGGCAGCCGTCCGCTCTGCTTCAGCGCAATATCTATCACCCCTTGCAACAGCGGAAACGAGGTAGTGAATAGCGCCTGCGGCATCGGGTGATGCTGCAAATACTCTTCAAACGCCGTCGCTGCCGCTGAGCGTTCGTAGCTGTTGGCATAAAGGAAATTCACCTGACGCGGATCCTCTGCCCACGCCATACGAAACCCTTGTTCGCGCAGGAAACTCACCGAAAGTTCCGGTAACGCCCCGAGGTAGAGCACTGACTCCGCTGGAATCTTGCGCAGTTCCTGCGCCAGCATTTCCGCATCCTCACAATCGGCACCCACTACACTTGTGAAATGTTCGCGATCCAACGCGCGATCCAACGCGATAATCGGCAAGCTGTCTCCAGCCCAACGCTGATAGAACGGATGCTCCGGAGGCAACGCTGTCGACACGATAATGGCATCAACCTGACGCTGCAGCAGATGCTCAATGCAGCGCATCTCGTTATCCGGCTGATCTTCAGAGCAGGCAATCAGCAATTGATAACCGCGCTGACGCGCCTGACACTCCAGATAATTGGCAATTTTGGTATAGCTGGTGTTTTCCAGATCCGGAATCACCAGCCCGATAGAACGGGTACGCCCAGCGCGTAATCCAGCAGCCACCGCATTGGGATGATAATTATGCTCACGCACCACCGACATCACTTTTTCTACCGTTTTATCACTGACGCGGTATTGTTTGGCCTTGCCATTGATAACGTAGCTGGCAGTAGTGCGTGAAACGCCCGCAAGGCGCGCGATTTCATCCAGTTTCACGTTAGCCCCTTTAAATAAGCTGGAAAATAAAAAATAAGGATGTCCATATTTTAAGCATGGATATCGTATAGATCTAACCGCAGAAGCTGGCAATCAGCAACCGCTTTATTGTTGTTCAGGGTTATAGAGGCTTTGTTGAATAAATAGAACTTTTGGGTAATCATCGGAGCAGATCAACACAGTTGTTTCAAAATCAGGTCTCCATGGCAAAACAAAATTTTAAAATCACCAACTTGCCCTCTTATAACAAGGCCCTCAAGCAGCGCGCTTCTCTAACCGTATGGCTAGATGAATCAGCCATTGCTGCATGGACGGAAAAAAACACTACTGAACGGCGTGGACGACCGCTCCACTACTCAGATATGGCCATCACCACAGTCCTGATGATGAAACGCGTGTTTGGCCTTTCATTGAGGGCTTTACAGGGCTTTGGTGACTCGATTTTTAAACTGATTAAATTGTCGCTCCATTGTCCAGACTATTCGCTGCTCAGCAAGCGAGCAAAGACAGTGAACATCAGCATAAAAACGCCAACCCGTGGTGAAATCTCACATCTGGTCATTGATGGAACCGGCCTGAAGGTCTTTGGCGAAGGCGAATGGAAAGTCCGGCAGCATGGTGCCGACAGACGCAGGGTATGGCGTAAGCTGCACCTGGCAGTAGACAGTGTGACGCATGAGATTATCTGTGCGGATTTGTCGCTCAGTGGTACGACTGATGCCCAAGCTCTACCGGCGCTGATAAACCAGACCCACCGGAAAATCAGAGAGGCATCGGCTAACGGCGCTTAGGATACAGTTTACTGCTATGATGCTCTGCTGAGGAAGAAAATAAGGCCGCTTATCCCGCCACGAAGGGGGGCGCAAGATTGGCAAGATCGCTACCACGAGCGTAACCCCGCTGTTGCAAATCAGCGCATTAGCGGTAGTAACGCTATCTGGAAAAAGAAAGTGGGCTATCACCGGCGCTCAGTGGCTGAAACGGCCATGTTCCGGTTCAAAAGGCTTCTGGGTGGTCATCTAAGTCTGAGAGACTACGATGGTCAGGTGGGTGAAGCCATGGCCATGGTCAAAGCGCTTAACCTGATCACGCTATTAGGAATGCCGAACAGTATTCGCATCACGTAACAATCGACCCGTATGGGGCGCAGTTGTTACAAGTTCTGATTTATTCAACAAAGCCGGTTATAGAGAGAAAAATAAAAAGCTCACCGACACAGTGAACCTCTTTATCATAGATCAGCGGAAGGAAAATTAGCGCATAATCTTATCGCCGCGTGATACGCCGACAATACCCGAACGCGGCACCTCGATAATCTCAGCCACGTCACGCACCGCGCTCAGAAACGCATCCAATTTGTCACTGGTGCCCGCCAATTGCACGGTGTAGAGCGTTGCCGTGACATCCACAATCTGTCCACGGAAAATTTCCGTGCTGTGTTTCACTTCTTCCCGGCCATAACCCGTGGCCTGCAGTTTAACCAGCATGATTTCACGCTCAACGTGCGAACCCTGCCCCAGTTCGCTCACGCGCAGCACGTCAACCAGCTTGTGCAGCTGCTTCTCAATCTGTTCGATAACCTTGGCATCGCCCACCGTCTGAATGGTCATACGCGACAGCGTTGGATCGTCGGTTGGTGCCACCGTCAGGCTTTCGATATTATACCCGTGCTGGGAAAACAGGCCGACAACACGCGACAATGCCCCAGATTCGTTTTCCAATAATACAGATAAAATCCGGCGCATGATCAGGTCCTCTCCGTTTTGCTTAACCACATTTCATCCATGCCGCCACCGCGTACCTGCATCGGATAAACGTGTTCACTGCTGTCGATAGTGATATCCACAAACACCAGACGATTTTTCACCGCCAGCGCTTCGCTCAGCTTGCTTTCCAATTCCTGCGGCGACGTAATGGCAATATAGCTAAACGACTTAATTTTGATTGCATTATTTAAATGAGCTATTCAATTGATTTTAGACGTAAAGTGATATCTACACGGGAAGAAGAAGGGTTGAGTATCCGAGAAACAGCGAAGCAATTTCGGATTGGCCCTGCCTCTGTATCGCGTTGGATTAATCAAATAGCGTCAAAAGCATCGACCACGCGTCAGCGAAAGATCGATAAATCCGAGTTGATGAAAGATGTTGAACCATATCCAGATGCTTACCAAAAAGAACGTGCAGAGCGTTTTGGCGTTTGTCAGAAGGCCATTTGGCAAGCTCTTAAAAAGCTGGGATTGACCTATAAAAAACTCTACGTCATCCGAAAGCCGACGAAAGCGCCCGGCAAGCATTTCAACAAAAAAACAACTGTATGAAAAAGAAGGAAAACCTATTGTTTTTATTGATGAAAGTGGTTTTCCACACGATACCCCACGGACTCACGGCTATTCCCCAAAAGGTCAACGGTGTTTTGGCCTGAAGAACGGGAGAGCCAAGGGAAGAACAAATGTTATCGGCGCGTTATTAGGCACAACGCTGTTTGCTATCGGATTATTTGATATCAATATTAACAGCGATGTTTTCTATTCCTGGGTCACACAAGTCCTTATCCCAGTACTCCCTAAAAACAGGGTAATCGTGATGGACAATGCAACTTTTCACAAAAAACATAATATTCAACAAGTCATCATCGATGCAGGGTGTATGCTGGAGTATTTGCCTACATATTCGCCAGATCTTAACCCCATTGAGCATAAATGGGCACAAGCAAAAAGCAAAAAAAGAGAGAGTGGTTGCGATACAGAGATTTTGTTCTCAGTCCATATGGTGCAATCAAAATTAAGTCGGTTGGCTATAGAACACCTTTTTCAGCACCGTGGGCAGATCTTCAGCCTGTTTGACCAAGAAACTGTGCTTCACCACCGGACGAGAAATGCCGACCATGTCGCATTCCTGAAACGCGTCGTAACCGATAATCGAGGTGGCTACCTGCCCAGACAACACCACCATCGGGATGGAGTCCATATAAGCGGTGGCAATACCGGTAATCGCATTGGTGGCACCCGGACCCGAGGTGACCAGCACCACGCCGACATCACCGGTGGCGCGCGCGTAACCATCGGCCATGTGCACTGCACCCTGCTCGTGGCGCACCAGAATATGGTCAATACCGCCCACGGTGTGTAGCGCATCGTAAATATCCAATACTGCCCCGCCCGGATACCCGAACACATATTTCACGCCCTGATCGATCAACGATCGAACCACCATCTCGGCGCCTGACAACATCTCCATGGGATTGCCTCTTTTCGTTCTGAGAGCGGCATCGCGGCACTGGCATCACAGCGCGACACGCGTCATTGTCTTATCCAGAATTTGAATATAGCCGATTACCATAACGTTAGACGATGGCACAGGCAAACAAGGGTGAAGCGAGGAACAAACAAGTGGAAACGGGTTTACACCGCCAGAAGGGGTTCGACTGAGATAAAACGCTAAACGGCGTCATCGCGGGTAGTGATTATTTCGCGATGACAGCCAATTGCAGCGGGAAATTTTCAGCAAATAAAGTTAAAAATTCGTGTACCTCATCCGCTGCAAGTGACTCTGGGTTATTCGCCGTACATGGCATCAATTTCCAGCTGATAGCGCTGGACGATGATCTTACGTCGCAGTTTTAATGTCGGCGTTAACTCCCCGCTCTCCATGGAGAAAGGGGAAGCCAGCAGGGTAAAGCGCTTAACCTGTTCGACACGTGACAGCTCTTTTTGCATCTCACGCAGACGCTGTTCAAACAGTTCGATAATGTGGCTATGGCGTAACAATTCGAGGCGATCGTGATACTTGAGGTTGGCCGATACCGCGTACTCCTCCAGTGCTTCAAAGCAAGGCACAATCAACGCAGACACGTATTTGCGCGCATCGGCAATCACCGCCACCTGTTCGATAAAGCGGTCTTGACCCAAGGTGCCTTCCAAGTGCTGCGGCGCAATATATTTTCCGCAGGAGGTTTTCATCAAGTCTTTCAGGCGCTCGGTGATATACAGGTTACCCTCGGCATCCAGCTTCCCGGCGTCACCGGTTTTCAGCCAGCCATCGGCGGTGAAGGCTTCAGCAGTTTCCTGCGGACGGCGGAAATAACCGCGCATCAGCGTAGCGCCGCGCACCTGTATTTCGTTTTCGTCACCAATGCGCACTTCGATACCCGGTAGCGGCGTGCCGATCGAACCCAGCCGCACATTATCCGCTTCCCAGCACGATACCGTGGCGCAGGTTTCCGTCATGCCGTAACCGTAAATAACGCGCACGCCCATCGACTGGAAAAACAGAATGATATTCTCATCCAGATGCGCGCCAGCCGCAGGCATAAAGCGAATCTTACCGCCCAGCAGGTGGCGCAGCTTGGTCAGCACCAGTCGATCGGCGAAGCGATGCAGTAGCGCATGCAACGGTGAACGTGATTTACCTGAAATACGAGCCAGAAACGCCTTGCGTCCCTGCGCGATGGCCCAGTTAAACAGCGTGCGACGATGCCAGGGTGCCTGCGCGACTTTTTCGTGAATGGCGCTATACACTTTCTCGTAGAAACGCGGCACCGCACACATCACCGTCGGTGAAACGGCCTGCATCGCATTGCGTACCAGATTGGTGTCGGTCAAATAGACGTTTTGTGCACCGGTGTGCATCATGTAAAACGACCAGGCGCGCTCAAACACGTGAGAGAGCGGTAGGAAGCTCAGAGAGATATCGTCCTGCGACACACACAGGCGCTCATCGTGCAACTTCAGCACCATCGCCATGTTGGCGTAATCCAGCATCACCCCTTTCGGCTCACCGGTCGTGCCGGAGGTGTAGATCAACGTGAAGAGATCGTCCAGATTACGCTCATCAATGCGCTGTTGCAGCGCAGGCTGCCAGTAGGCGTCATCCACATCGGCCTCAAACGCCGCCAGCGTCAGCGCAAACGGGCAGTGATGCAGATTCACATTATCATCGAGCACGATGATGCGCTTAAGCTGCGGACACTCCGGCAGCAGCGCCAATATCGCATCATACTGAGGCTGAGAACCAACAAAAATGGTGCGAATATCCGCGTCATTGATGATAAACGCAGCCTGTGTCGCCGTGTTGGTGGCATAAATCGGGACGGTCACGCCACGCACGTACAGCGTCGCGAGATCTGCCAGCGACCAGTTGAGGGAATTATGAGAGAACAACGCGACACGCTCTTGGGCATCAATCCCCAGCGAGAGCAGTGCACTGGCAATGCGACGAATACGCGCACCGGCCTGAAACCAGGTAAGCTGCATTTCGTCAGAGGCGTACCATTCACGCAGTGCGGTACGGCCGGAACAATGAGCAATCTGGTGTTGGATGCGTTCAACCAAGTGGTATTGCGACAAATGGGTAGACATAAAAAATGAGCCTGGGAAATTTCAGCGTACAACTGTTTATTATTTTGGCGCAGTCTACTGATCTTGCCAGAAACCGCAACGATCTTTCACATTGACATGATGGAAGGTTGACGCCACGCACATCTGCCCATTTGCGCGCCCCACGTGATGACGGCAACGCAAACGGTTTCGTCGCGACCGGGAACAAACACCGTTCGATGATCACAAGTGCTTGACATACCCACAAGAATCAAGTACCAATAAGAGCACGAGCGATGCCATTCCCGCGATTGAGCGGTATATGGCAAATTTTACAGCTAGCCGGATCAGACGAGATATCATGTTCAAACACACTTTCCTACTAGGCTGTGTCCCTTAATTGCTTGAGCTATAGTATCCATCTGTTTCTACGACACTTTTGATTATGGCTCGCTACGATCTTTCTGATGAAGCATGGGCAATCATTGAGCCCTTGTTGCCAACCGTTTTGACATCTCCGCGGGCCGCCCGAGAACATCGAAAAATCTTCAACGGCATGTTCTGGATACTGTGTTCAGGTGCACCATGGCGTGATTTACCTGAACGTTACGGCCCATGGAAAATCGTTTATAACTGTTTCAATAGATGCTCAAAGTCTTGAATCATTAACATTATTTTCAATAAGTTACTTTCATTTCTTGATGCTCATGGACTTGTTGACTGCTCAGCCACTGCGCTGGATGGCAGTAATATCCGTGCGCTCAAAAAAACATCTCGATATTACCAACGATAATAGCCTGGGTCGCTCACGAGGTGGTTATGGCACCAAAATCCACATGGCGACTGACGGAAGCGGCATCCCGCTAAACATCGTACTGAGTGCTGGGCAGGGTCACGAAAGCCTGTTTGCGTTACGACTCCTGGACGGAATTGGCGTGCAACGCCAGAACGGCAGCATGAAGCGTCGTGGCCATGCAGTACTGGCTGACAAAGCCTACTCTGGGAATGCACTACGTAACGAGTTGAAAAAAAGAGGGATAAAAACGGTTATTCCCCGAAAATCAAATGAAAAACTGGCTTCAGATGGACGCTCGCAACTTGATCGTGATGCTTATCGCCGTCGCAACGTTGTGGAAAGGTGTTTTGGCCGTTTAAAGGAATATCGACGGATCGCCACACGTTATGAAAAAATGGCAAGAAACTATCTAGCAATGGTGAAACTGGGCTGCATCCGCTTGTTTTACCGCCGGTTACGCAATTAAGGAACACAGCCTAGTGCGGAACGCATTACGTTAACGTTACCAATGCATTCAAATGAGAAGTCCACGCCGCCATCGGTCAGCTCAACAATCACATCCTGAATCGGTTTGTCGTAATCTTTCGGGTTGATCAGATCGGTTGCCCCCAGTTTACGGGCCAGATCGAACTTGCTGGCGTTGATATCAATACCGATGATGCGTCCAGCCCCGGCCATCTGTGCGCCGATAATCGCCGACAGGCCGATACCGCACAAACCGAACACGGCGACACTGTCACCGGGTTTCACCTTGGCCGTATTCAGTACGGCACCCATACCGGTGGTTACGCCACAGCCGAGCAGGCACACTTCTTCCAGCGGCGCTTCCTTATTGATCTTCGCTAGGGAAATTTCAGGCACTACCGTCAGTTCCGCGAAGGTGGAGGTGTCCATGTAGTGAAAAATCGGCTTACCCTCTTTAAAGAAACGCGTGGTGCCATCCGGCATCAATCCTTTGCCTTGGGTGCTACGAATCGACTGGCACAGGTTGGTTTTGCCGGAGCGACAAAATTTACACTCGCCACATTCTGGCGTATACAGTGGAATTACGTGATCGCCGATGGCAACGCTGGTCACGCCCTCGCCAATGGCTTCAACGATACCGCCGCCTTCGTGCCCGAGAATGGCAGGAAATACGCCTTCCGGATCTTTGCCAGACAGTGTATAGGCATCGGTGTGGCACACGCCCGTTGCGACGATACGTACTAGGACTTCGCCTTTTTGTGGCGGCATCAAATCAACGTCTTCAATCGAGAGCGGCTGATTAGGACCCTAGGCGACAGCGGCGCGGGTTTTGATCATGTTCATGGTGTGCTCCTATAGGTAATGCAGTTGCAGTATAGCCAAGCGACATTATTTTGATAACAATTAGCTGTATTTTTTTGCCACATATCAGGGCATCGGCTGTAATCATTTTTAAGTCGGTTGGCTATAATGGGATGGCCTCTCGCGATAGTGCCCGCAAGAGGCGAAAGTGCGTTTATGTATCGAACTGCTCGATAATCAGTTTCTTAAAGGCTTCCACATTGGGGCCAAAGGCATCTCGTCGCCATATCAGCCAGGTGGATGCGTTAGCAAGCGACTCAGCCAGAAGATGGCGTTGTACCCGATCGCGTGCCGCCAGCGCGTCCAGCACCGATAGTGGCAACAACGCCACGCCGGCACCACTTGCGACGCAGGCCAGCATCGCTGCATAGGAGGTCACGTCAAGCGTGTGACCGGGCGTAACGCCTGCCTGATGGAACCAGTTTTCTAATTTGTGTCGATAAGTGCAGCCTGCGCGGAAAGCCAGCAGCGTGCTGCCCGCTATATCCTGCGGATGAGCGATCGGCGCATGGTCTAGGGCGGAAACCAGCACCAGTATTTCGTCAAACGCAGCGCACCCATTAAGTTCGTCGGCCTGTATCGGTCCGTCTACCAACGCGGTCGCCAGGGTGCCGGCTCTTACCCGCTCGACGATATCACTGGATACCGAGCAGGTCAGGACGACAGATACTGCGGGGTAGCGTGTATGGTAGGCCGACAGCAACGCGGGCAGATGGCTCACAGCGAGGCTCTCCATCGCCCCCAAGGGAAAATTGCCGGTGGGTTCCTCCGCGCGTGTCATGCTGATCGCTTCTTCACTCAATGCCAAAATACGTTCTGCATAGCAGAGAAAATTGTGCCCCACCGGGGACAAGCGCAGCCGCTGTTTCTCGCGAATAAACAGATCGCGTCCTAATTCCTGTTCCAGTTGACGCAATCGGGTCGTCAAGTTGGAGGGAACGCGCTGCAACAACTCGGCGGCGCGAGCCACCGAGCCTGTTTCCGCCACCAGACAGAACATTCGAAGCTGCGTCAGGTTCATAAGTCTACCTTTCTTTTTATGAGACTAACTTTGATTCACTTATTCATTTTTAATGACAAACTCAGTCTAACGATTGTAGAGTGACTTGGCAACGACCTTGTTACATCTGGCAGAAAATCGTTATAGCTAAACGACTTAATTTTGATTGCATTATTTAAATGAGCTATTCAATTGATTTTAGACGTAAGGTGATATCTACACGGGAAAAAGAAGGGTTGAGTATCCGAGAAACAGCGAAGCAATTTCGGATTGGCTCTGCCTCTGTATCGCGTTGGATTAATCAAATAGCGTCAAAAGCATCGACCACACGTCAGCGAAAGATCGATAAATCCGAGTTGATAAAAGATGTTGAACCATATCCAGATGCTTACCAAAAAGAATGTGCAGAGCGTTTTGGCGTTTGTCAGAAGGCCATTTGGCAAGCTCTTAAAAAGCTGGGATTGACCTATAAAAAAACGCTACGTCATCCGAAAGCCGACGAAAGCGCCCGGCAAGCATTTCAACAAAAAATACAACAGTATGAAAAAGAAAGCAAACCTATTGCTTTTATTGATAAAAGTGGTTTTCCACACGATACCCCACGGACTCACGGCTATTCCCCAAAAGGTCAACGGTGTTTTGGCCTGAAGAACGGGGGAGCCAAGGGAAGAACAAATGTTATCGGCGCGTTATTAGGCACAACGCTGTTTGCTATCGGATTATTTGATATCAATATTAACAGCGATGTTTTCTATTCCTGGGTCACACAAGTCCTTATCCCAGTACTCCCTAAAAACAGTGTAATCGTGATGGACAATGCAACTTTTCACAAAAAACATAATATTCAACAAGTCATCATCGATGCAGGGTATATGGTGGAGTATTTGCCTACATATTCGCCAGATCTTAACCCAATTGAGGGCTTTGTTGAATAAACATATTTTATGCTGCACCCCCGGTGAAACGACAGATCCTCGCAACGCAAAATCATGCAGTTAGGCCTCATAAGAAAACTGTAAACCTGAGGTGACAAGCATTTTCTACCAAAACTGGCTGGAAAAACAGCATGATTCACTATTATTCAACAAAGTCCCAATTGAGCATAAATGGGCACAAGCAAAAAAAGAGAGAGTGGTTGCGATACAGAGATTTTGTTCTCAGTCCATATGGTGTAATCAAAATTAAGTCGCTTGGCTATACTGTGGTAAAGTGGAGCAGCATGATTATCAGCTTTATCTGGCTATCAACGATATCGAGCATACAAAAACGAAGGCGACGTCTCCGCAGACGAACGGCATCTGCGAGCGCTTCCATAAAACCATTTTGCAGGATTTTTATCAGGTTACGTTCGGCAAGAAGTTATATGGAGACCTGGAAAGCCTGCAGGTAGATCTGGACAACTGGTTGTGGCATTACAATACTGAGCGAACTCATCAGGGAAAAATGTGCTGCGGGCGTACGCCGATGGCCACTTTACTCGATGGAAAACGGATCTGGGCAGAAAAGAATCTGAACCAGATGTAATCTGACAGACACCTGTATAAATAATCGGTAACTGTCAGATCAGGTCTGAGCTAGTACACATAAAACCTGGATTCTCCCAGTTTCCAACCCTGTTCAACCAGCCGTCCGATGATGTAGTGCTGGAAGTGCTTTTCTTGATGTGCTGATGATCCCATTTATTATTCTCCTCGCAAATCAATCTGACCGGTAACTGCGGCTGTGATAAAGGCGGCCCGGCGTTCTTTGAGCAAGGTGATACTTTGTTCCGCCTTGCCAATCAGCGCATCAATACGAGCGGTTTCGCGGTCGAGAGTGGCAGAGATGATGGCTTGTTCGTCTGGTGATGGGATGACACTTTTGAGCTTAACTAAGGCAGAAGCATTTATTGCCGGATAGCTCAGCCCCTCAGAATGAGCTTCAATAGCCTGGACAATAAGTTCGTTAAGAATCATCCATTTAAGGAAGGGTTGTTCCAACTTGCGGGCACGAAGAACGGCAAATCCTGTTGAGAACACAGAATCAGCATACTCATCAGTAACTGCGGCAACTGCCTTCAAGTATGTCCTTACGGTGGAAACGACTACATCCCCAGTAGATGCCTTGCGTCTGGCTCTGGACGGAGCATCTGCAAAAGCCATTTCCGTAGCTTGCTTGATGCCCTCCAAATATCCTACGGACGATATATCGACGTAACTAATGCGCGTTGTTCCAGTGGTTGAATCTGACAAAGCATCATCATTGACTGAGGTTACTCGGCAAATGGGCTTCACCTCCCAATGCTCCGGCACCTGCCCAATCCACTCAACGCCAGAATCCTTATACGCATGATACGTTTTGTACTGGCTCATTCGCTCGCCACCTCTGCCAGTAGTGCGGCTATCTCGGCTTCTACCTGCTTCAGCTCGTCGTCAATATCGTGCAGCTTGCGCGGTGGCTCATACTGGTAGAAGAAGCGGTTGAAATTGATCTCGTAGCCGACGCGGCCCAACAGACCATCTCTGGCATCGGTAAAACTCTCGTCCAGATAGGCGTCCGGCACAAGTTCGCCGTTGGCATCCGTAACCGGCTCGGCTTCTGGGTCTTTATGCCCAAAGGCGGTGATCAAGGCGGTGATAAGGGTCTTGGTTGCCTTTACCTTGAGCGCCTTTGCCTTATCGGACTTTGCAGCATCTTTAGCAAAGGTTTCAGCCCAGTTGTAATCCTTGGTTTGTCCTGATAACGGCTTGATTGCATCCAACCAGAAGGATTGATGAGCGGACGACAGCTTCAGCCACGTAGAATCAGATACCAGTCGGTCAAGCCCTTCTTGGTCCAAAATCAACTTCATTCGCAATGGGCGCAGCACCTTGATACGGCGATAACCAAAAGTCCGGTAATCCAGCATTTTGGAGAGTTTGTCGGTTTCTCCAGCAGCATACATATCTAGGATCTGGCAGCGCTGATCATCGCTCACGATTCGGCGTTTGTTGCCTTCATTCTTAATGGAAGTCCAGAGACTGGTGGCGTTGATCAGCTGCACCTTCTCTTTGCGCTGCTCCAATTTTTTATTGGACAGTATCCAGAGATAAGTGGCGATATTGGTGCGGAAGAACAAGTCTGTCGGCAAAGCTATAATAGTTTCAACTAGATCATTCTCCAGCAACCAGCGGCGGATTTCCGATTCACCGGAAGCGGCAGCACCATTAAATAGTGGCGAACCCGACAACACGATAGCCGCACGTCCACCGCCATTGGCAGGCAGTTCCAGCTTGCTGGCCAAGTGCATCAAAAACAACATGGAGCTGTCGCTGATCTTCGGCAGACCCGGCCCTAAGCGGCCCAGCTCGCCTTTTTCGTGTTCATCCTCAACGGCTTTTTTATCTTTCTCCCATTTCTTTCCGAAAGGCGGATTGGACAAGCAGTAGTGGAAGCGCTCACCGGCAAACTGATCGTTGGAGAGCGTGCTGCCTTGGCGAATGTTCTTGGACAGGTCGCGCCCAGGATCAAACTCTAGGCGGCGGATCAGCATACCGGCCACGCAGACTGCATGGGTTTCCGGTTCTAGTTCTTGCCCGTGCGGCACTAGTACCGGAGGTATTTTGTAATGGCTGCCGTAGCCTGCCACATGGTTCATCGCATCAGTTAGGAATCCGCCCGTACCGCAAGTCGGGTCGTACAGGGTGCGAATCAAACCGGGGCTAGCCTCAAACTGGGCATCATCCGGGTCAAGCAACAACGCAGTTGCTAGGTGAACGATGTCACGAGGTGTCATGAAGTCCTCGGCCCCTTCGTTGACCTCGGCACCAAAGCGGCGGATCAGGTGTTCATAGATATTGCTCATCACCCGGTCTGGCAGTACGTCAGGATGCAGGTCGATCTTGGCGAAGTTCTGGAAAATCTTGTACAGCAGCCCAGCCTTCTCCAGTCGGATCACAGTATTGCCGAATTCGAATTCCTCGAAAATAGCCCGAGCATTATCTGAAAACAAGGCTAGATAGTCTTCCAGATTGCGGCGAGTCTTGCTGTTACCCAGCGTAGCGAGTGAGTATTCAGAGGTGTTGTAGAAGGGGTAAATGGCCGTCGAGCGCAGTACGGTATCCAGTTCGATATCAGAATCCTTGAAGAGGCTATAAGCATCCCTAACCGCCTCGCGAGTCGGCTCCAGCGCACACTCCAAACGACGCAGCAAGGTAAACGGCAAGATGATCTTGCGAAAGTCTGTATGCTTGAAGTCACCCCACAGGTCTTCTGCATTCTTCCAAATAAAGTCAGCTTGTAAAGCTGCTGATCCCGTAAAGTCGTTCATTCTGGCCTCCAACCATCTTTTGCACGAAACGGTACTATGCTCTAAAGGTGATCGTCAACCATGTTTTGCACAAAATAGTGTGAATTCCATTACCAGATTAAATCTGCGATCCTACCTCAGAATGCAAATATCCGATTAATCCAACGCGATACAGAGGCAGGGCCAATCCGAAATTGCTTCGCTGTTTCTCGGATACTCAACCCTTCTTCTTCCCGTGTAGATATCACTTTACGTCTAAAATCAATTGAATAGCTCATTTAAATAATGCAATCAAAATTAAGTCGTTTAGCTATATCTAGGCTGATGCACCGACAGATTGAAAGTTACTCTGGGTTTTCGTCTTTGACTTTCACTCGCGTAAAGAATCACGCTGAGGTGGCGTGACCGCCGGGTGAGTGGCATGGATGCTGCGAAAGCTAGCGCCGCGCCGGGAGCGCGTCGCTAGCGGCCCGAACAGCGGGCACGAACGCCGAAGGTAACGCGTAGCGGCGTGATTTCTCGCGAAAAGCCTAGAGTCACGAGGCGGCGGCGATTGAGCGCCTCGTGTTGGGCGCGTGCTGCAATGGTTGCAGAAATCCATGTTGGTTAACGCGCACGAAACCTTCACGGAGCAGACAGAAATCCCCGCTCATTAATACAGACGGAGATAGCCTCACGAGGCGATATCGTCACACTACGCCCTGTGCCAGCATCGCATCTGCCACTTTCACAAAGCCCGCGATGTTCGCGCCGCGCACGTAGTTGGTGTATTGACCTTCGCCGCCGAAATCTACGCACGCATGGTGGATATCCAGCATGATGTGGTGCAAACACGCATCCACTTTCTCCGTTTTCCAGCCCATGCGCGCCGCATTCTGTGCCATTTCCAGCCCAGAGGTTGCGACACCACCGGCGTTTGCCGCTTTGCCCGGCGCAAACAGTACATTGGCTTCCAGGAAGGCATCCGTCGCTTCGATCGTGGTCGGCATATTGGCCCCTTCCGCCACTGCTTTCACCCCGTTAGCAATCAGCGTCTTGGCACTGGTCAGGTCCAGCTCATTCTGCGTGGCGCACGGCAGTGCGATGTCCACGGGCACGTTCCACGGCGTTTGGCCTGGCAGGTATGTAAGACCGGCTTCGCGCGCGTAATCCTTCACACGGCCATAACGTTGGTTTTTGATATCCGCCAGCAGCGCCAGTTTCTCCGGCGTGAAGCCCGCCTCATCCGCGACCGTGCCGTTGGAGTCCGAAGCGGTAATCACACGAGCACCCAGAGACAACGCTTTTTCAATGGCATGCTGCGCCACGTTACCGGACCCGGAGACTGCAACACGCATGCCCTCAAACCCAAGGCCGTGACGCTCCAGCATCGCCTGCGTGAAGTAGACTAGCCCATACCCTGTCGCTTCCGGGCGAATCAGACTGCCGCCAAAAGAGAGTCCTTTACCGGTAAACACACACGCGGTGTTGTTGGTCAGCTTTTTCATCATCCCGGTCATAAAGCCCACTTCACGACCGCCCACACCGATGTCTCCGGCAGGTACGTCAGTATCCGGCCCCAGATGGCGATACAGTTCCGCGATCAGCGCCTGACAGAAGCGCATCACTTCACCATGGCTTTTACCCTTTGGATCAAAATCGGAACCGCCTTTACCACCGCCTATTGGCAGCGTGGTCAGCGAGTTTTTAAAGGTTTGCTCGAAACCGAGGAATTTGAGAATGGAGAGGTTCACCGAAGGGTGGAAACGCATCCCGCCTTTATACGGACCAATGGCGGAACTGAACTGCACGCGCCAAGCGCGGTTGACCTGCACCTGACCTTTGTCATCCGTCCAGGCAACGCGAAACTGGATAACACGCTCTGGCTCGACCAGACGTTCCAGCAGGCTTTGCTCTGCATAGCGCGGATTCTGTTCCAGAAACGGCCACAGGGTAGAGAAAACTTCCCTGACCGCTTGAGAAAACTCCGGCTGATGCGGGTCGCGCTGCTGAACCTGATTGAGAAAACTTTCCAGAGAGACTAATTGAGCCATTACCAACTCCTGCAAAAAAGAAAAAGCGTCCGGTGGACTGTGCTTTTTTTATCTCGCACCCTTTCACGTCACGCGCAGCAAAGTGCCTAGCCGCGTGAACACGGTGAAAGTTATGCACGTTAAAAGCCTATGGGATCGCGGTTGAATGATGTTGTGCCGCTTCGACTATAGCACTGCTGGTGGATATTCAAGCAAGCGTTTTTTAAGGTTTTATATGCTTATAGCCAAGCGACATTATTTTGATAACAATTAGCTGTATTTTTTTGCCACATATCAGGGCATTAGCTGTAATCATTTTTAAGTCGGTTTGCTATAAAAATCAATGAGATAGGCACTTACACTCACATAAAAAATGATAAAAATTTGTCATAACTTTTTGTTATATAACAAAAGAAAGTACAATTCAGTGCACAAAAAAGCGGTTAACAGAGGGGAGGTAAAAAAATGCGATCGACTAAAAAATCGGTCAATTTGCAAAAAAATGCACTACCTAAAAAGGCTCCACGGCCTTAACCCATAGGTATCTACACATCTTTTGCAATATCTGCTATTACGTTGCTGCATGATCTCAACTTATCCATCGGCGGGATTGATGCCCGCCTTAACCGGCGTTATAGCCAAACGACTTAAAAATGATTACAGCTAATGCCCTGATATGTGGCAAAAAAATACAGCTAATTGTTATCAAAATAATGTCGCTTTGCTATATCAGCGTCTGGTTAAGCAACACATGACTCCCGCAGCACCATTGGCGTCAACCGTTAAAGACCTTGCCTGCGCGCAGAAAACAACATTCGCCACTACTCAGGCCGTTTGGCGTTTTTTTAATAATGAACGTATTAGCTTCACTCAGCTCAATGAACCGATTATTTCGCTGGCTCTCCGGCAGGTTGCACTTAGCCCGCATCCATATGCTCTCGTCGTTCACGACTGGTCTCATTTACAGTTTCGTACCCACAATGGGAAAGAAGAACGTTTGAAAATGACGCATGGTGGCGACGTCGGTTATGAACTACAAACCAGCCTACTGGTTGATGCTACAAATGGTTTACCAATAGCGCCCTTGTCTCAAACTCTAACCGATAGGGCGGGTTGTCGTTCAACGCTAACCGAGGGCTTGTCTGAGAGTCTGACTCATATGGATGCTTTGACGGCTGATATAGCTAAACGACTTAATTTTGATTACATTATTTAAATGAGCTATTCAATTGATTTTAGACGTAAAGTGATATCTACATGGGAAGAAGAAGGGTTGAGTATCCGAGAAACAGCGAAGCAATTTCGGATTGGCCCTGCCTCTGTATCGCGTTGGATTAATCAAATAGCGTCAAAAGCATCGACCACGCGTCAGCGAAAGATCGGCTTTGTTGAATAATAGGTAATCATGCTGTTTTTCCATGCCAGTTTTGGTTGAAAATGCTTGTCATCTCATGTGTACACTTTTCTCATTAGGCCTAATTGCATGATTTTACGGGCTTTGTTGAATAATAGTGAGTCATGCTGTTTTGCGAAGCCAGTTTTGGTAGAAAATGCTTGTCACCTCAGGTTTACAGTTTTCTTATGAGGCCTAACTGCATGATTTTGCGTTGCGAGGATCCGTCGTTTCGATGGGCTGCCAGCATAAAATGTACTAGCTCAGACCTGATCTGACAGTTACCGATTATTTATACAGGTGTCTGTCAGATTACATCTGGTTCAGATTCTTTTCTGCCCAGCTCCGTTTTCCATCGAGTAAAGTGGCCATCGGCGTACGCCCGCAGCACATTTTTCCCTGATGAGTTCGCTCAGTATTGTAATGCCACAACCAGCTGTCCAGATCTACCTGCAGACTTTCCAGGTCTCCATATAACTTCTTGCGGAACGTAACCTGATAAAAATCCTGCAAAATGGTTTTATGGAAGCGCTCGCAGATGCCGTTCGTCTGCGGAGACATCGCCTTCGTTTTCGTATGCTCGATATCGTTGATAGCCAGATAAAGCTGATAATCATGCTGCTCCACTTTACCACAGTACTCCGTACCCCTGTCGGTCAGTATTCTCAGCACCGGCAGTCCCTGAGCCTCGTAGAACGGGAGTACGCTATCATTGAGCAGGTCGGCGGCGGTGAGCGGTGTTTTATTCGTATACAGCTTGCAGTGCGCCACTTTCGAGTACGTATCCACGAACGTCTGCTGGTAGATACGGCCCACCCCCTTCAGATTGCCCACGTAGAAGGTGTCCTGCGAGCCCAGATACCCGGGATGTGCCGTCTCGATTTCACCGCAGGCCTCATCATCGTGCGCCTTCTTCTCCAGGGCTGCGATTTGAGCGTCGGTAAGGACAATGCCTTCTCTGGCGACCTTTTCCTCAAGCGCCTTCAGGCGTTTACGGAAGTTCTCCAGGTCGTGTCGTTGCCAGATGGAGCGCACGCCGCTGCCGGAGATAAACACGCCTTTTTTACGCAGCTCATTACTGGTCCGGTGCTGCCCATGGGGCGGGAACTCAATAGCATAATCAACAACCGCGCGTTCAGTGGCTTCGTCGGTGCGGTTCTTCAGGTTCGGAACCCGGCGGTTCTGGTTAACCAGCGCATCAATGGCGCCTTCAGTAGCCAGTTCCTGATAACGGTAAAATGTATCGCGTGACACGCCCATGATCTTGCAGGCTTTTGATACGTTATAGCCAAGCGACATTATTTTGATAACAATTAGCTGTATTTTTTTGCCACATATCAGGGCATTGGCTGTAATCATTTTTAAGTCGTTTGGCTATACCGAGTTCTTCGGCGAGATTGAACAGGCCGGCTTTGTGTTTGATAATGGGATTGTTAGTATGAAGCATGAGAGTTACCTCGCGTTTTGTTTAAGAATTAGACACCCATATCAAAACCGGTAACTCTCAACCTTTCAAGGTCCAGTGTCAGATCTAGTCGCGACTAATACACATAAAATCTATTTATTCAACAAAGCCGATCTTTCGCTGACGCGTGGTCGATGCTTTTGACGCTATTTGATTAATCCAACGCGATACAGAGGCAGGGCCAATCCGAAATTGCTTCGCTGTTTCTCGGATACTCAACCCTTCTTCTTCCCGTGTAGATATCACTTTACGTCTAAAATCAATTGAATAGCTCATTTAAATAATGTAATCAAAATTAAGTCGTTTAGCCATATAGCCAAGCGATATTATTTTGATAACAATTAGGGCTTTGTTGAATAAATAGAACTTTTGGGTAATCATCGGAGCAGATCAACACAGTTGTTTTAAAATCAGGTCTCCATGACAAAACAAAATTTTAAAATCACCAACTGGCCCTCTTATAACAAGGCCCTCAAGCAGCGCGCTTCTCTAACCGTATGGCTAGATGAATCAGCCATTGCTGCATGGACGGAAAAAAACACTACTGAACGGCGTGGACGACCGCTCCACTACTCAGATATGCCCATCACCACAGTCCTGATGATGAAACGCATGTTTGGCCTTTCATTGAGGGCTTTACAGGGCTTTGGTGACTCGATTTTTAAACTGATTAAATTGTCGCTCCATTGTCCAGACTATTCGCTGCTCAGCAAGCGAGCAAAGACAGTGAACATCAGCATAAAAACGCCAACCCGTGGTGAAATCTCACATCTGGTCATTGATGGAACCGGCCTGAAGGTCTTTGGCGAAGGCGAATGGAAAGTCCGGCAGCATGGTGCCGACAGACGCAGGGTATGGCGTAAGCTGCACCTGGCAGTAGACAGTGTGACGCATGAGATTATCTGTGTGGATTTGTCGCTCAGTGGTACGACTGATGCCCAAGCTCTACCGGCGCTGATAAACCAGACCCACCGGAAAATCAGAGAGGCATCGGCTGACGGCGCTTAGGATACAGTTTACTGCTATGATGCTCTGCTGAGGAAGAAAATAAGGCCGCTTATCCCGCCACGAAGGGGGGGCGCAATATTGGCAAGAGCACTACCACGAGCGTAACCACGCTGTTGCAAATCAGCGCATTAGCGGTAGTAACGCTATCTGGAAAAAGAAAGTGGGCTATCACCGGCGCTCAGTGGCTGAAACGGCCATGTTCCGGTTCAAAAGGCTTCTGGGTGGTCATCTAAGTCTGAGAGACTACGATGGTCAGGTGGGTGAAGCCATGGCCATGGTCAAAGCGCTTAACCTGATCACGCTATTAGGAATGCCGAACAGTATTCGCATCACGTAACAATCGACCCGTATGGGGCGCAGTCGTTACAAGTTCTGATTTATTCAACAAAGCCAAAAATATAGAATAAATACATCTTTTATTTTCATGGTTATTACAGGAGCACACGATGTCATCTATTCACGGTCATGAAGTACTGCATATGATGCTGGATTCTGCCGAATCCTACACCACTGAGGGGCTGATTGCCGCCATTGAAGCGCGTTTCGGTGCCGACGCACGCTTTCATACCTGCTCCGCTGCCGACATGAGCGCGGCCATGCTGGTGGATTTTCTGGCAAACAAAGGCAAGTTTATCCCACAGGACGCAGGGTTTAACACGGCAGCCAGCAAGATCTGCCAACACTAAGCCATGGCGTTCACCTTACGCCCCTATCAACAGGAGGCAGTTTCCGCCACGCTGGCCTATTTTCGCCAATATCAACACCCTGCGCTGATCGTACTGCCCACCGGCGCAGGAAAGAGTCTGGTGATTGCCGAACTGGCGCGGTTAGCGCGAGGGCGCGTGTTGGTGCTGGCGCATGTCAAAGAGCTGGTTGAACAGAATCACGCTAAATATTGCGCCTGGGGATTGGATGCCGACATTTTTGCAGCCGGACTTAACCAGCGCCGCAGCGAAGGCAAAGTGGTGTTTGGCAGCGTGCAATCCGTGGCGCGAAATCTGCCTGCCTTTACCCAGTTCTCGCTACTGATCATCGATGAATGTCACCGCATCAGCGATGACGATGACAGTCAATATCAGCAAATCATTACGCACCTGCGCGCACAAAACCCCGCACTGCGCCTGCTCGGCCTTACCGCAACGCCTTACCGCTTGGGCAAAGGCTGGATTTATCAATATCACTACCACGGCATGATTCGCGGTGATGAACAATGCCTGTTTCGCGACTGTATCTATGAACTCCCGCTGAGTTACATGATCAAACACGGCTTTCTGGTAGCGCCGCAGCGCCTAGATATGCCAGTAGTGCAATACGATTTCAGCCGTTTGAGCGTGCAGCCCCACGGTCTGTTCAGCGACGCGGAACTCAACCGTGAATTACGACTGCAGCAGCGCGTGACGCCCCAGATTGTCAGCTACGGCACCGAGCGTAAAGGCGTGATGATCTTTGCGGCGACCGTGGAGCACGCCCTAGAAATACACGGTCTGTTGCCTTCAGAAAAAGCCTCTTTTATCAGCGGGGAAACCCCTGCCGCAGAACGCGATGTGCTGATCGCTGCCTTTAAGCAGCAACAGTTGCACTATCTGGTCAATGTGGCGGTGTTGACGACGGGCTTTGATGCGCCGCACGTTGACGTCATAGCTATCCTGCGCCCGACGGAATCCGTCAGCCTGTATCAGCAGATCGTTGGACGCGGCCTGCGCCTATCGCTAGGAAAAACGGATTGCCTGATTCTGGATTACGCCGGGAATCCCCATGATTTGTATATGCCGGAAGTAGGCAGCCATAAACCGCACAGCGGGAGCCAGCCGGTACAGGTGCTTTGCCCGCAGTGCGGTTTTGCCAACCTGTTTTGGGGAAAAACCACGGCGGAGTGTGATATTGTCGAACACTATGCTCGCCGCTGCCAGGGCTATGAAGAAGACGACAACGGTGTTCGAACGCAGTGCGATTACCGTTTCCGCTTTAAAGTATGCCCGGAATGTGGTGCCGAAAACGACATTGCCGCACGTCGTTGCCACCAATGCGATCACATTATGTGTCGATCCTGACGACATGCTAAAAGCCGCACTCAACTTGAAAGATGCTCTGGTGCTGCGCTGTAGCGGCATGCAGATGACGACCGGGCAGGATGAAAAAGGTGAATGGCTAAAGATCACCTATGTTGATGGAGACGGCGCTGACGTCAGCGAACGTTTTCGCCTGCATACGCCTGCCCAGCGCCGCGTCTTTACTCAGCAGTTTTTACGGGTGCACCAACGTGCGCCGGGGCTAGTGCTGACATGGCAATCCGCACAGGATATCTTGCGCCAACAGGCCGCCCTGCGTGCGCCGGACTTTGTCGTGGCGCGACGCCAAGGCAAACAGCGGCAAGGCTTTTGGCAAGTGAGGGAAAAACTGTTTGATTATGAAGGCCGTTTTCGCCGTGCCAATGAATTACGCTAGCTGGCGTAACACGGTTTCATTTGCCGCCACGCGGATATTCCGTTAGAATGCAGGCCGCTTTTGTCATGCAAAAGCAAATCTGTTCCATTGTGAATAATACATTCCATTGTGAATAATACATTCCATTGTGAATAATACATTCCATTGCGAATAACCTAACCTGTTGCTGGGTCGCCTGTAGCAGGTGTATTTTCTAAAATAGAGAAAATAATGATCACTATTAACGCAGAAGTACGTAAAGAGCAGGGTAAGGGTGCGAGCCGCCGCCTGCGCGCAGCCAGCAAATTCCCAGCCATCATCTACGGTGGTGCGGAAGCGCCGGTATCTATCGCCTTGGATCACGACAGCGTTAAAAACCTAGAAGCTAAAGAAGGTTTTTACGGCGAAGTTCTGACCCTGGTTGTCGATGGTAAAGAAGAAAAAGTGAAAGTTCAGGCTGTTCAGCGTCACGCTTACAAGCCGAAACTGACTCACATCGACTTCGTTCGCGCTTAATCGTTTGGGGAAATCCGTGGGACGCTGCGAGTTTTCCTAGCAAGCAAGAATGTCGATAAGAAAAACGCCGCTTATGCGGCGTTTTTCGTTTTCTGGTCGCTTATTTATCACCGCTGCTTAAACGGCGCTGTAGCTGATCACGCAAATTCGGCGGCGTTCCTTTAATGGTAAGTGTGTCGGTTGTCGGATCCCAGAAGATACGCTCGCCCAGCAGCATGGCATCAAAGTTGATCGTCAACCCACCGCCACTGCCAGCATACTTGGTCAGCTGGCGCAGCGTGCTGCGATCCGCCGGGAAACTCTCTTCCAATTCATAGCCGTGCTCTTCTGAAAAAGCATGGAAGGTTTTCTCTCCCAACGGCGGTAGTTCCTGCGACAACGCAGCAACCTCTATCTCTTCCCCTGCCTGCAATTGCTCATTGCAATAGCTGTATACCTGCTGACGGTATTGCTGACACTCGTTTTTATCCAGCTGCGCATCGGCACAATAATCGTCTACCGCCTGCAACAGGCCCCGACTCTGCGCTTTGGCGTCAAGCCCCGCGCTGGCACCGAGGAAATCCATAAAGAAATCCGCGACCTTGCGCCCGACCCGTCCTTTCAGGAAGGTCAGATAGCGTTGAGATTCCGGGTTGGTTTCCCATTCTGTGAGATCGATACGCGCCACAATATCCGCATGGGGGATATCCAGATAGTGTGTGCTGCTGATATCCAACTGTTCATTGACGCGCATGCTGCTGCAACTGCTCAGCACCGCCACCAGCAGGTACTCAACCGCCAGATAGCGGTATTGGCAGAACAGCACGATGCCCCCCTCCGAAAAGGGATATTTCGCCAGTTCATCACGCAAACGCGCGGTGGCCGCGCGACTAAACCCGAGGAAATCCTCCTCCCCTTTACGGCAGCCACGCAGTGCATGGGCCAGTTCGCTCTGTTCCTCGAACACGCCGTAGGCCTTGTTTTTCGCACTGTAGACGCGGTGCAACTCGGCCATCATCTCGTCAACGGCGGGGGTGGCATCCAATAACGAATCCCGTAACACCAACTCCAACGTTTGCTCATCACGTTTGACAAGCTGATGCAAGGCAATCTGGTCGATATCCAGACTCATGATAAACTCTCCTTTTGGCAAGGAGCGTATTCAAACACCAACGCAGGTCCCCTGCAAGAGAAAGCCTCCAGCCACCAGAGGTTGAGGCTAAAATGATAAAATTGCGGAAAACGTCAGGTCGTTACGGTAAGATATTCCCCTTTATCAGCTTGAGAATCGCCCTTTTATGGCACAATTATCCCGTTACAGTGACGAACTCGTCGAACAAGTGCTTTCCGAATTGGTAAGCGTATTGGGAAAACACCGTACCCCTACTGACCTCTCCTTGATGGTTTTGGGCAACATGGTCACCAATCTTATCAACACCAGCGTAGCACCGGAGCAGCGTCAGGTATTGGCTCGTTCTTTTGCTGATGCGTTGCAGGCATCCATCACTACCCATAACGCGCACTAACACCGACCAGAGGCTATGGTAAGCAACCATCACAACTATCGCGAAAAAGTTTCCCAGATGATCAGTTGGGGGCATTGGTTCGCGCTATTTAACATCCTGTTGAGTCTGGGGGGGGGCAGCCGCTATCTGTTCGTGGCGGATTGGCCCTCATCGTTACTTGGCCGTAGCTATGCCCTTGTCAGCTGGCTGGGGCATTTTAGTTTTATCGTTTTTGCCGTCTACCTATTGATTGTCTTTCCCTTGACATTCGTGGTGATGTCGCAGCGTTTGCTGCGTTTTCTTTCTGCGGCGTTGGCAACCGCAGGGCTGACGCTGCTGTTGCTGGATATGGAGGTGTTTAGCCGCTTCCACCTGCACTTGAATCTCACCGTCTGGAAGGTGGTGATCAATCCAGAACAAAGTGACCTGGCCCGTGACTGGCAACTGATGTTTATCGGCATCCCCGTGATTTTCATGGTGGAGATGCTGTTTGGCACTTGGTGCTGGCAAAAACTGCGTAGTCTGAACCGTCACCACATTGGCATGCCGGTCGCCGCGGTATTTATCAGTGCGTTTTTCGCATCGCATATGATGTATATCTGGGCCGATGCCAACTTCTATCGACCGATCACCATGCAGCGCGCCACATTGCCGTTATCCTATCCGATGACTGCGCGACGATTTCTGGAAAAACACGGCCTGCTGGACGCTCAAGCATATGAGCGACGCATTGCCCTACAGGGCAACCCTGAGGCGATTACGCTGGAATACCCACTGAACAATATTCAGTTCCGCGATGCCGGCAGCGGCTACAATCTGTTGATTGTGGTCGCAGATCAACTGCCGCTCATCCGTATGCCGCAGTTGATGCGTTTTGCAGAAGAGAACGTGCACTTCAGCAACCATTTCAATGTCAGCCAGAATGCCCAAAGTAGCCTGTTCAACCTGTTCTATGGTATCTCGACCACCTACATGGATGGGGTATTGAGTGCACGCACGCCATCAGCGTTGGTGAGTTCCCTGAACCAACAAGGCTATCAATTTGGTCTTTTCTCAAGCAACGGCTTTGATAACCCGCTTTATCGCCAGGCACTACTGTCAGACTTTTCGCTTTCAGTACCGGTAACTCAACGTGATGTTGATACCGTTCAACAGTGGCAGACGTGGCTGGAAACCGGTACGCAACCCACATCGCCGTGGTTTTCTTATATTGAGCTTGGCACCACTGGTGCCCGAGCCCTAACGGATGCTAAAGCCACCGATCAAAACATCAGCGCAATACTTAATACGTTGCAAAGCCAAGGCAAACTGGATAATACCGTCGTGATTATTACGACAAAATCCAGCGAACAGGATAAAGGCAGCCGCTACCGTCGCTCACAGTGGCAGATCCCACTGGTGGTACATTGGCCGGGTACACCTGCGCAGACCATCAGTAAAATGACGGATCAAAAAGACGTTATGGTCACTTTGATGCAGCGTCTGCTGCATGTCAAAACGTCCGCCACGGACTACGCGCAAGGGGAAGACCTGTTTGCGGCCCAGCGACGTAATAACTGGCTGGTGAACGGCAACCACGGTGCGTTGATGATCACAACGCCAGAGCAGATCATCCAATTGGAAGCCAATGGCAGCTACGATGCCTACAACAGTGACGGTGAAAAATTGCGTGATGAAAAACCAAGTTTACAGCTGCTGTTACAGGTACTCACCAGCGAAAGGCGATTTATTGCCAACTAACTGCCTAAATCTAAAGCGATCGCGCCAGCAGGCTATTGCAATCGGTTCAGGAGACGGTAATATAGCGCCCCATAGCGTCGGCACGTAGCGCAGCCTGGTAGCGCACTGTCATGGGGTGTCAGGGGTCGGAGGTTCAAATCCTCTCGTGCCGACCAAATAATCCCAAGAAAACCAACCTGTTACGGTTGATTTTTTTATGCCTGAAATTTAGCCGGACCAGATGCCAGACGGCACACGTTGAACATCCACGCACAAAAAAAGGAGCTTTCGCTCCCCCTTTACTGGCAGATCAAACCGCAATCTTGAAATCATTTGTACAGGATTGCGGTACCGCGCAGCTGATCGTTACCGGCTACAGAAACAATCTTGTACGAAGATGCGCCAGCTGCTTCCGCTTTTGCCGCTACCTGAGCTTCAAAGGCGCTCAGCGTTTCTGCACCGCTCACTTGCACAGTACCGATGTCTTGCGCAGCAAAGCTACCAAAAGAAACCAGACCAAGAGCAACAGCTGCGGCAAATTTTTTGATAACGTTCATGATATAAACCCTCTGTTCGATGTTTGATATAAAGGCCATTTGCCTTTGATGGAATGAATCATAGCGCCATCTTTAGGAGGTGAATATCAGAGAAAACTGTCATAATCATTCAATTAAATTGAAAAACAAAATAAGCGCTTGCGTACGAGTCCTACACACTGAATGACAGCGCATCATCCGCTCATTCAAATTCATCCTGCTATACAAAAGCAGAACCCCCTCAACAAAAAAAACTAACAGAATAAAAAGCCATATGACCCCATTTCTGGTTTTATAAATTCAACATTATTGCGTATTTTCATATAATTACCTAGACATAAAGTCTAATCATTTCAACAGGGAAGATATAATGAAACGCGTTCTACTGGCTTTATAACTAAACGACTTAATTTTGATTACATTATTTAAATGAGCTATTCAATTGATTTTAGACGTAAAGTGATATCTACACGGGAAGAAGAAGGGTTGAGTATCCGGGAAACAGCGAAGCAATTTCGGATTGGCCCTGCCTCTGTATCGCGTTGGATTAATCAAATAGCGTCAAAAGCATCGACCACGCGTCAGCGAAAGAGCGATAAATCCGAGTTGATAAAAGATGTTGAACCATATCCAGATGCTTACCAAAAAGAACGTGCAGAGCGTTTTGGCGTTTGTCAGAAGGCCATTTGGCAAGCTCTTAAAAAGCTGGGATTGGCCTATAAAAAAAAACTCTACGTCATCCGAAAGCCGACGGAAGCGCCCGGCAAGCATTTCAACAAAAAATACAACAGTATGAAAAAGAAGGTAAGCCTATTGTTTTTATTGATGAAAGTGGTTTTCCACACGATACCCCACGGACTCACGGCTATTCCCCAAAAGGTCAACGGTGTTTTGGCCTGAAGAACGGGGGAGCCAAGGGAAGAACAAATGTTATCGGCGCTTTATTAGGCACAACGCTGTTTGCTATCGGATTATTTGATATCAATATTAACAGCGATGTTTTCTATTCCTGGGTCACACAAGTCCTTATCCCAGTACTCCCTAAAAACAGGGTAATCGTGATGGACAATGCAACTTTTCACAAAAAACATAATATTCAACAAGTCATCATCGATGCAGGGTATATGGTGGAGTATTTGCCTACATATTCGCCAGATCTTAACCCCATTGAGCATAAATGGGCACAAGCAAAAAGCAAAAAAAAGAGAGAGTGGTTGCGATACAGAGATTTTGTTCTCAGTCCATATGGTGTAATCAAAATTAAGTCGCTTGGCTATAACTGCTTTTTTCACGCACTTTTCAGTGTCTTATCACATTTTTTTGACATAACTGTGACTTTTGACGCTGTTTGCCTGCTTGATCTCACGGAAATGGGATAGTAGTATCCCTCGGCTATAACAATAACGTATGTCTGATGTTTTGCTTTCAGATACAGTCACTTGTCAATCCATTCAGCACTATTGCGGGCCGTATTCAAACGTATGCACCGTACCTAGGGTTATCAAGATGTACTGCATCAGCATTCACATTGGTCACATTTTATCTCAGCCACCCTTGTGCGCCGTTCAACCGGAAGAGAGGCGCTGTGGCCGTACGTTCGCGGCACCGGGTGGTCTTGCAATGGAATTCACTATGAAATCAATCAAAATCAGCCTAGCCTGGCAAATCCTTATTGCGTTGTTCCTTGGCATCCTTGTTGGTGCCGTACTGCATGAAAGCCCCGATGAGCGCCAGTGGCTTATCAGTAACATTTTGAGTCCCGCAGGTGATATTTTTATCCGGCTAATCAAAATGATCGTGGTGCCGATTGTGATTGCCACGCTGATCGTGGGCATCGCCGGGGTTGGGGATGCCAAGAAGCTGGGGCGTATTGGTCTTAAGACCATTGTCTATTTTGAGGTGATCACCACCTTTGCCATTATTCTTGGCATTACGCTGGCAAACCTGTTCCAACCCGGTCACAGTATCGATATGTCATCATTGACCACGGTGGACATCTCTCAGTACCAAAAGACCACCGAACAGGTGCAGAGTGGGTCGCACAGTTTGGTGGTGACCGTGTTGTCGCTCATCCCCCCCAACATTTTTGCGGCGATTGCCAATGGCGATATATTGCCGATTATCTTCTTTTCCGTCATGTTTGGGCTGGGGCTGTCGTCGCTCCCCAAAGCGCATCGCGATCCGCTGTTGAACGTGTTTCGCGGCGTATCGAAAACCATGTTTAAAGTCACTCACATGATCATGCGCTACGCGCCGGTTGGGGTGTTTGCGTTGATTTCGGTGACAATAGCCAACTTCGGGTTTGCTTCGTTGTGGCCGCTCGCCAAACTGGTGATTCTGGTGTATGTCGCCATTCTGTTCTTCACGCTGGTGGTATTAGGGGGGGTAGCACGCTTGTGCCGTCTGCGTGTCACTATGCTGATCCGTATTTTGAAAGATGAACTGATCCTAGCCTACTCCACCGCCAGTTCAGAAACTGTGTTGCCGCGCATCATTGAAAAGATGGAAGCTTACGGCGCGCCAAAATCGATCACCAGTTTTGTGGTGCCGACGGGCTACTCGTTTAACTTGGACGGTTCTACGCTGTACCAAAGTATCGCTGCTATTTTCATTGCCCAACTCTATTGCATTGATCTGTCTCTGTGGCGGGAGATTGTACTGGTGTTAACCCTGATGCTGACCTCCAAAGGGATTGCCGGTGTGCCGGGTGTCTCGTTTGTGGTGCTGTTGGCAACCTTGGGCAGCGTGGGCATTCCGTTGGAGGGGTTGGCCTTTATTGCCGGCGTGGATCGCATCATGGACATGGCGCGCACGGCGCTGAACGTAGTGGGCAACGCGCTTGCCGTACTGGTCGTTGCGAAGTGGGAAGGGCAGTTTGATGAAGAGAAAGCCCGCGCCTACGAGCGCGAAATCAAGGGTACTGATTCACGGCTGGTATAGCTAAACGACTTAATTTTGATTACATTATTTAAATGAGCTATTCAATTGATTCTAGACGTAAAGTGATATCTACACGGGAAGAAGAAGGGTTGAGTATCCGAGAAACAGCGAAGCAATTTCGGATTGGCCCTGCCTCTGTATCGCGTTGGATTAATCAAATAGCGTCAAAAGCATCGACCACGCGTCAGCGAAAGATCGATAAATCCGAGTTGATATACCCAATAAACCTCAAGATGCAGGTTTGAGCACCTGAAAACAATCGTGAATTCTGGACGTCAGCGAGTCCGCTATTTCTGGTAGCGTATTGGTGAAAAAATTGAATATTGCATCCTGAAAATCGCGGGTGTTTTCAAAATAGCGATTATTCCGTGCATGCTCATTCATCACTTTCCACAGGCGTTCTATAGCCAAGCGATATTATTTTGATAACAATTAGCTGTATTTTTTTGGCACATATCAGGGCATTGGCTGTAATCATTTTTAAGTCGGTTGGCTATATCGCGTTCAGATTCGGACTGTAAGGCGGTAAATAGTGAAGCTCTATGTTCACGACAAAGGCCCAATCCTTAATCAATTGGGTTCGGTGATAACCCGCACCGTCCAGTATTACATGGATTCTCTGTCGGTAATCAGGGTAACGTTTGCGTATCTCAATGAAAAAACGAGCAATGTTGTAGTCATTAATTTTTTTGTAATCGTGAATAACCGTACCGCCGATATCGCTCAGATTCAGCGCACCCAGTATATTCAGACGGGTTCGACTTCCCGTTGTTTTAACTGACTTTTTATGCCCTTTTCATATCCATCCATAACTGAGCTTTGTGGCTTGTGTCGGATGAACCGCATCGATAAACAGAATCGGCTCATTGCTGGGGCTTTGTTGAATAAATAGATTTTATGCTGGCAGCCCAGCGAAACGACGGATCCTCGCAACGTAAAATCATGCAGTTAGGCCTCATGAGAAAAGTGTACACCTGAAATGACAAGCATTTTCAACCAAAACTGGCATGCAAAAACAGCATGATTACCTATTATTCAACAAAGCCCATTGTTGGCTTTTTTCTTTAAATTCTCATAATATTCAATGAAATGCTTCTGATTTTCTTCACTGAATTTATGGGGTACGCCCGCCGGTTTTTTGTAGGAGAAACCGGCTTTGTTGAATAAACATATTTTATGCTGCACCCCCGGTGAAACGACAGATCCTCGCAACGCAAAATCATGCAGTTAGGCCTCATAAGAAAACTGTAAACCTGAGGTGATAAGCATTTTCTACCAAAAATTGGTGAAAAAATAGCATGACTCACTATTATTCAACAAAGCCAACGTAATCTACACGACGAACGCTATAGAATCACTGAACAGCGTGCTCCGGCATGCAATCAAGAAACGCAAGGTGTTCCCGACTGATGACTCGGTGAAGAAGGTCGTATGGCTGGCAATCCAGGTGGCATCACAGAAATGGACGATGCCCTTACAGGACTGGCGTATGGCAATGAGTCGCTTTATTATCGAGTTCGGTGACCGCCTTGACAGTCACTTCTGAGGAAAGGCATTTACACAAAATCTTAAACAGGCTCTAATAAAGCGCCGATAACATTTGTTCTTCCCTTGGCTCCCCAGTTCTTCAGGCCAAAACACCGTTGACCTTTTGGGGAATAGCCGTGAGTCCGTGGGGTATCGTGTGGAAAACCACTTTCATCAATAAAAACAATGGGTTTACCTTCTTTTTCATACTGTTGTATTTTTTGTTGAAATGCTTGCCGGGCGCTTTCGTCGGCTTTCGGATGACGTAGCGTTTTTTTATAGGTCAATCCCAGCTTTTTAAGAGCTTGCCAAATGGCCTTCTGACAAACGCCAAAACGCTCTGCACGTTCTTTTTGGTAAGCATCTGGATATGGTTCAACATCTTTTATCAACTCGGATTTATCGCTCTTTCGCTGACGCGTGGTCGATGCTTTTGACGCTATTTGATTAATCCAACGCGATACAGAGGCAGGGCCAATCCGAAATTGCTTCGCTGTTTCTCGGATACTCAACCCTTCTTCTTCCCGTGTAGATATCACTTTACGTCTAGAATCAATTGAATAGCTCATTTAAATAATGTAATCAAAATTAAATCGTTTAGCTATACCACCAACGCCCCACCCCAGCACACCTAACCCGTTAATCATGGTGGTGTGTGAATCGGTACCGACCAGTGTGTCGGGATAGGCGATGGATTTGTCCTCCACGGTTTCACACCATACGGTGTTAGACAAATACTCCAGATTGACCTGATGGCAAATGCCAGTCTCCGGTGGCACCACGCGGAAATGACGAAACGCCTTTTGCCCCCAGCGTAAAAACTGGTAATGCTCATGGTTACGCGTCATCTCAAGCCGCGTGTTTTCTACCAGCGCCTGCGGATCGCCAAAATGGTCAACCGTCACCGAGTGATCTATAGCCAACCGACTTAAAAATGATTACAGCCAATGCCCTGATATGTGGCAAAAAATACAGCTAATTGTTATCAAAATAATGTCGCTTGGCTATATATGCCATCGGCCCAGAAATAAACGTAGCGCGTATCGCTTAAATCACGCAGGCACCATTGCCTGTGCTCTTCAAGCCACTGCTGTTTCAGTCTGCTGATGGTACTGGCAGAGAGGGCATTAGCTTTTTCACAGAGAAGCGCCCTCAGGGCTTCGTGAAAATCACCGGTGGATATGCCCCGCAGGTACAGCCATGGTAGCAACTCTTCGACGCTTTTTGCACGTTTCAGATAAGGCGGCAACAACGCGCTGTTGAAGCATATTCCGTTGCCGCTGCGCTCCCTGACCTTAGGCACTTTAATTTTAACATCCCCAATACCCGTCTGTATGGTTCGCGGTGGCAAATAGCCGTTACAAACGACAGCATGACGCCCGTCGTCAAGGCGGCGTTCAGCATGTTGTTGCAGCATGGCTTCGAGCTCAACCTCAACGGCGGCAGCTATCAGCTGCCTGGCAGCATTACGAATGAGTTCATGCAAGGGATCAGCGGCAATATCTGGTTCTGCGGAGACCTGTAGGGTAGACTTTTTCATGGGGTATCATCTCTCTGTTGTTGAAATCATCCACGAAATCAATCAGCAGGATACGCCATCCTCCCCGAAACCCCGTACACCAGAAATGAGCATAACTCCACGGATGACAAACACCTGAAAAAAACCAGACCACCAAAACCGCTAAAAAACCACAAACCCCACCAGAACCACCAAAGAAAAAGGTGACGCAGGAAAAAGCCAAAGTCGCGCAAAACACGAAATCCACCAAAACGACCGCCAATAAAAAGATCTCTGCTGACGTTGAGACCAAGAGCACGGCGTCAAAAACCACGTCATCACGCTACCACAGCGCAACTCCCGCAAAACTGGTAAAGGGGCTCAAAAAAGGCACCGATGCCACTGAGAAGAAAACGGCGGCGATAAAACTAGGTGCCAAGAAAGCGGGCAAAGAGTTGGTGCTCAGCGAAGCGCATAAGCGCCGTTACCAGCATGCAAAAATGACGGCGATGAACAAGCTGGTGAGTCAAATCGGTAAACCTTATCTGTATTAGTCGCGACTAGATCTGACACTGGACCTTGAAAGGTTGAGAGTTACCGGTTTTGATATGGGTGTCTAATCCTTAAACAAAACGCGAGGTAACTCTCATGCTTCATACTAACAATCCCATTATCAAACACAAAGCCGGCCTGCTCAATCTCACCGAAGAACTCGGTAACGTATCAAAAGCCTGCAAGAGCATGGGCGTGTCACGCGATACATTTTACCGTTATCAGGAACTGGCTGCTGAAGGCGGCATTGATGCGCTGGTTAACCAGAACCGCCGGGTTCCGAACCTGAAGAACCGCGCCGACGAAGCCACTGAACGCGCGGTTGTTGATTATGCTATTGAGTTCCCGCCCCATGGGCAGCACCGGACCAGTAATGAGCTGCGTAAAAAAGGCGTGTTTATCTCCGGCAGCGGCGTGCGCTCCATCTGGCAACGACACGACCTGGAGAACTTCCGTAAACGCCTGAAGGCGCTTGAGGAAAAGGTCGCCAGAGAAGGCATTGTCCTTACCGACGCTCAAATCGCAGCCCTGGAGAAGAAGGCGCACGATGATGAGGCCTGCGGTGAAATCGAGACGGCACATCCCGGGTATCTGGGCTCGCAGGACACCTTCTACGTGGGCAATCTGAAGGGGGTGGGCCGTATCTACCAGCAGACGTTCGTGGATACGTACTCGAAAGTGGCACACTGCAAGCTGTATACGAATAAAACACCGCTCACCGCCGCCGACCTGCTCAATGATCGCGTACTCCCGTTCTACGAGGCTCAGGGACTGCCGGTGCTGAGAATACTGACCGACAGGGGTACGGAGTACTGTGGTAAAGTGGAGCAGCATGATTATCAGCTTTATCTGGCTATCAACGATATCGAGCATACGAAAACGAAGGCGATGTCTCCGCAGACGAACGGCACCTGCGAGCGCTTCCATAAAACCATTTTGCAGGATTTTTATCAGGTTACGTTCGGCAAGAAGTTATATGGAGACCTGGAAAGCCTGCAGGTAGATCTGGACAACTGGTTGTGGCATTACAATAATGAGCGAACTCATCAGGGAAAAATGTGCTGCGGGCGTACGCCGATGGCCACTTTACTCGATGGAAAACGGAGCTGGGCAGAAAAGAATCTGAACCAGATGTAATCTGACAGACACCTGTATAAATAATCGGTAACTGTCAGATCAGGTCTGAGCTAGTACACCTTATCAATGGGGGTAACTCGCCCTACAGCGGTTTCGACTGTAGCGGTCTGGTCTACTATGCCTAAAAGATGTGGTGAAGATTCCTATCCCGCGCACCGCCAATGAAATTTATCACCTGCGCGATGCTGCGCCCATCAATAAGGGTGAATTGGAGCTTGGCGATCTGGTGTTCTTTCGCATCAATGGTCGCGGCACCGCCGATCATGTCGGGGTTTATCTCGGCAATGGCAAATTTATTCAGTCACCGCGAACCGGTGCCGATATCAAGATCAGTAAGTTGAGCGAAGACTACTGGCAGGAACACTACACTGGTGCACGTCGCGTGGTGACACCACAAACGATTCGTTAATCGCACATCGACGCGTTAGCGATAATAAAGACCACGTGGTACCTATGCAACCTTGTCTTTATTTTAATCGCGATCAGTTCAACACGGCAACAAAGCTAAATACCATGATCATGACTAACGCTCCAACCGTGGTCAGTAATGGCATTTTCAAATCAGTATTCATTCTATCTCCTTGAAACACAGAAATGCGTGAAAATTGCCGCCGCACTGGATGCCCCGTTCTTTCCTGCACACCACTACCCGCAGCACAATGATGCCAAAAAAGCATTGTTACACATTTTATAGGGAAAATCTCCGATCCCGGCTGCACTAATTAAATCAATTATCCCTTTCACTTTCGCGGCAAATCAGCCAAAATTCGGGGTTTACCGTGCGCTGCGTCGGTGTCCGAACACGTCATCTTCGATGGGATCAACGCGTCCCCTTTAGGTACAAAGTATTTCGGCAGTCTCCTTCTGATATCCTGTTTATACCATCGGAAAGAGAACATTACGCAAAAGCAAACGATTAACAAACTATATACTGCCGTAACAAGTAGGTTCAGGAGTCATGTTTAGATGGCAACGATCAAAGATGTGGCAAAGCGTGCTGGAGTTTCAACAACAACCGTCTCTCACGTCATCAATAAAACACGTTTCGTCGCCGAAGAGACCAAAACGGCCGTGCGGGAAGCCATCAAGGAATTACACTACTCCCCGAGCGCAGTGGCTCGGAGCTTAAAGGTAAACCACACCAAATCCATCGGTCTGCTCGCCACCTCGAGCGAAGCACCCTACTTTGCGGAAATTATCGAAGCGGTTGAAAACAGTTGTTATGCAAAAGGCTATACCCTGATTCTGTGTAACTCGCATAATAACCTGGAAAAACAGCGGGCCTATCTTTCCATGCTGGCGCAAAAACGGGTTGATGGTCTGTTGGTAATGTGTGCGGAATATCCGCCTGAACTGCTGAGCATGTTGGCCGATTACCGCATCATTCCCATGGTAGTGATGGATTGGGGTCAGGCACACAGCGATTTCACTGACACCATCATTGATAACGCCTTTGAAGGAGGATATCTGGCTGGGCGTTACCTGATTGAACGCGGCCACCTAGACATCGGTGCTATTCCCGGTATTCAGGAACGCAACACGGGCAGCGGGCGTTATCTGGGTTTTCTCAAAGCCTTGCAGGAAGCGGATATCACCGTTCGCGATGAATGGATTGTTCAGGGCGATTTCGAGCCGGAATCCGGTTATAAAGCCATGCACCACATTTTGGCGCAGAAACAGCGCCCGACCGCTATTTTCTGCGGCGGTGACATCATGGCCATGGGCGCCATCTGCGCGGCAGATGAGCTCGGACTACGCGTACCGCAAGATATTTCCGTGATTGGCTACGATAATGTTCGCCATGCACGTTATTTCACGCCTGCCTTAACCACGATCCACCAGCCAAAAGAGCGTTTGGGCCAATCGGCTTTTACCATGCTGCTCGATCGCATCACCAGTAAGCGCGAAGATGCGCAGATGATTGAGGTTCACCCAACGCTTATCGAGCGTCGTTCTGTGGGTGACGGCCCTTTCCGCGACTACCGCCGTTGATGTTTAAGACGATTTTCTTATATACCCTAAATAATTCGAGTTACAGGAAGGCGGCAAATGAGGGAATTCCGATGAGCTTACTAAAGTAAGTGATTCGGGTGAGCGAGTGCAGACAACGCACCTGCAACTTGAAGTATGATGGGGGCTTTGTTGAATAAATCAGAACTTGTAACGACTGCGCCCCATACGGGTCGATTGTTACGTGATGCGAATACTGTTCGGCATTCCTAATAGCGTGATCAGGTTAAGCGCTTTGACCATGACCATGGCTTCACCCACCTGACCATCGTAGTCTCTCAGACTTAGATGACCACCCAGAAGCCTTTTGAACCGGAACATGGCCGTTTCAGCCACTGAGCGCCGGTGATAGCCCACTTTCTTTTTCCAGATATCGTTACTACCGCTAATGCGCTGATTTGCAACAGCGGGGTTACGCTCGTGGTAGCGATCTTGCCAATATTGCGCCCCCCTTCGTGCATAGGTATAGCCAACCGACATTATTTTGATAACAGCCAGCTATGCTTTTTTGCCGCATATCAGGGCATTGGCTGTAATCATTTTTAAGTCGTTTGGCTATATTAGCAGACTATACCCCGGAAGAACTTGCCCACTTAGTTATGGTGGTTTTTAACCCTTTATGATGTGTAGATACCTATGCCCCTTCGTGGCGGGATAACCGGCCTTATTTTCTTCCTCACCAGAGCATCATAGCAGTAAACTGTATCCTAAGCGCCGTCAGCCGATGCCTCTCTGATTTTCCGGTGGGTCTGGTTTATCAGCGCCGGTAGAGCTTGGGCATCAGTCGTACCACTGAGCGACAAATCCGCACAGATAATCTCATGCGTCACACTGTCTACTGCCAGGTGCAGCTTACGCCCTACCCTGCGTCTGTCGGCACCATGCTGCCGGACTTTCCATTCGCCTTCGCCAAAGACCTTCAGGCCGGTTCCATCAATGACCAGATGTGAGATTTCACCACGGGTTGGCGTTTTTATGCTGATGTTCACTGTCTTTGCTCGCTTGCTGAGCAGCGAATAGTCTGGACAATGGAGCGACAATTTAATCAGTTTAAAAATCGAGTCACCAAAGCCCTGTAAAGCCCTCAATGAAAGGCCAAACACGCGTTTCATCATCAGGACTGTGGTGATGGCCATATCTGGGTAGTGGAGCGGTCGTCCACGCCGTTCAGTAGTGTTTTTTTCCGTCCATGCAGCAATGGCTGATTCATCTAGCCATACGGTTAGAGAACAGCGCTGCTTGAGGGCCTTGTTATAAGAGGGCCAGTTGGTGATTTTAAAATTTTGTTTTGCCATGGAGAGCTGATTTTGAAACAACTGTGTTGATCTGCTCCGATGATTACCCAAAAGTTCTATTTATTCAACAAAGCCTGTAATTCTCTCAATATTACATTGATTTGATACTTTTCTTACAGATGAGAGGCATGTCTGAAAGGGGAACGTTTATTTTCCCAAAGCGCTGCTGAACTTTATCCAGTGGGGCGGTTGAATCAGTTGAAAACTGAGGAATCATGAAGGAGCGAGAGAAGCGTAGAAATAAAAAAACGAATAGCAATACATTAACTTTTTGACAGTTTAGAATTTTTTTTGCATTTTCTTAATACCATCTTATCTCTTGTATATACTCAATAAACGTCAAGATGCACGGCAAGGCAGCGAGAAAGACTTACTGCCCACCCCTTCTACTGGATAGGCAGATGCATCTTGAAGTACGTTGAGTATATATTACGAATACAAATATTACGCAGCGTAGCCATCCCTTATAGCCAACCGACTTAAAAATGATTACAGCCAATGCCCTGATATGTGGCAAAAAAATACAGCTAATTGTTATCAAAATAATGTCGATTGGCTATAATTATCTAACAGCTCAATCATAATCATTATAAAAAACCAAACAACATTGTTTTTTTAGCGTAAAACTCGAAGTGAAAAGATAAAAATGAAAGAGGGGAGTAAGTAGCTATCCCTTCTCGACTTATTCTTATTAATGATTTTAGTAGGAATGAAAAATTAAAAAAACTATTATTGCTCAGTCCCGGCATGCTACTGGAAAAGCTTCACTGATGTTACCGAACTTAATCATTTTATACATTGATACAGGTGACATTATGTTTAATATTTACAGAGTTAATTACTTATCCCTAAGCAATGAAAACACTGAGGATTTATTTACTTTACGTAAAAACATATTTAAAGATCGTCTACAATGGGATGTGAGTTGTTTTGATGGGAAAGAGTTTGATAAATTTGACAATGAGAAAACAGATTATATATTTGGCATGAAAAATGGCGTTATCATCTGTGGCACAAGAATTATAGATGTCAAACACCATAATATGCTGAATGATACGTTTTCTTCTTTCTTTAAAGAAGTTAACTTACCAGAAGGAAAGTTCATTGAATCAACCCGTTTTTTTGTGGACAAAAATAGGGTTAGTTCACTTCTTGGTAACAGGTCCTCTATTACTCTGGCCCTATTTCTTTCATTGATTAACTATGCCCAACGTCACCATTATGACGGCATATTGGCTGTTGCAAGTCACCCAATGATGAGCATCATCCGAAAATCAGGCTGGAATGTTACAGTACTGGAAACCGGGGTTTCTGAGAAAGATGAACCCGTCTACCTGCTACTGGGTCATATCGATCTCATGAGTCAGAAAGAACTAAAAGACAGAATATTACGCAAGGACAACATTCAGTTTGAAAACGTACTGAACGAATGGCCACTGTCTTTTATAGCTGAGTAATCATTACTTAACCGGTTGAATCAGACGAAGCTCTACGCCAAGACGCACAGCATGCCGGGCATTGGCGACACCCATTTTTTTAACAATATTTAACATATGGAACTTAACGGTACGCACTTTTATGCCAAGAATAATCCCCGTTTCTTGGTATGTCTTACCGACACTAGTCCAGTAGAGAATTTCTCTTTCCCTTTTAGTAAGTTGCTTAGCTTTATTGGAATCCTCAGTTTTTTTTTCGGAGAATGGTGTTAACGTCAGGTACGTTTCGTGTACCGCTGCCAACAACATTGAGATATCTCCTTTATTCTGCAAAAGCGTTTTCATTATTATTGTCTTGCGTTCAGAAGGGATAATAAAAGATAAGGTCACAAGATTATTGTTATAGTCATGCAAGACAAATGTATAACCATCAACTACCTCATATTCACTGGCCTGATTGAAAAGTTCTGCAAAGTCATACCCTGAATGGGCCATCAGTTTTTCATTCCAAGGAAAAGGGGTTAACCTTTTTAGCGCAGTAATTACCACTGGATCCGTGTACTGAAGACCATTTTCTCGGTAATGTTTGACCCATTCATCTGGATAGTTTGTTACACCAAAGATACATGACATATCTTTTTTAGATAAGACCACGTATGCCCACGTAAATGTCTCAAGGGTGTTTAACGTTGCTTCAAGCTGTTTTTTTATAACTTCCTCAACATCATGCTCACTTTTTATTAACATATCGACATCCTTGTAAGTGCGAATAGTATACCTTCAATAATATATCGCATCTGGGAAAGTATGACCGCCTTCGTATCAGTTTGGGTACAAGTATAAGATACAGCAAGTAAACTGTACTTATGGTCAGATTATTTTTCCAGTTATTTGTATTATTCTATTAGCGATAGTGAGGTATTTATCACTGACAGTTACTAAAAAACCCCGAACACAAAGGGTTAGAGAAACAGATAGTTAAACACTAGGGAATACACACCCTCAGTGGCTTTGTTGAATAAATCAGAACTTGTAACGACTGCGCCCCATACGGGTCGATTGTTACGTGATGCGAATACTGTTCGGCATTCCTAATAGCGTGATCAGGTTAAGCGCTTTGACCATGGCCATGGCTTCACCCACCTGACCATCGTAGTCTCTCAGACTTAGATGACCACCCAGAAGCCTTTTGAACCGGAACATGGCCGTTTCAGCCACTGAGCGCCGGTGATAGCCCACTTTCTTTTTCCAGATAGCGTTACTACCGCTAATGCGCTGATTTTCAACAGCGTGGTTACGCTCGTGGTAGTGATCTTGCCAATATTGCGCCCCCCTTCGTGGCGGGATAAGCGGCCTTATTTTCTTCCTCAGCAGAGCATCATAGCAGTAACAGTAAACTGTATCCTAAGCGCCGTCAGCCGATGCCTCTCTGATTTTCCGGTGGCTCTGGTTTATCAGCGCCGGTAGAGCTTGGGCATCAGTCATACCACTGAGCGACAAATCCGCACAGATAATCTCATGCGTCACACTGTCTACTGCCAGGTGCAGCTTACGCCATACCCTGCGTCTGTCGGCACCATGCTGCCGGACTTTCCATTCGCCTTCGCCAAAGACCTTCAGGCCGGTTCCATCAATGACCAGATGTGAGATTTCACCACGGGTTGGCGTTTTTATGCTGATGTTCACTGTCTTTGCTCGCTTGCTGAGCAGTGAATAGTCTGGACAATGGAGCGACAATTTAATCAGTTTAAAAATCGAGTCAACAAAGCCCTGTAAAGCCCTCAATGAAAGGCCAAACACGCGTTTCATCATCAGGACTGTGGTGATGGCCATATCTGAGTAGTGGAGCGGTCGTCCACGCCGTTCAGTAGTGTTTTTTTCCGTCCATGCAGCAATGGCTGATTCATCTAGCCATACGGTTAGAGAACAGCGCTGCTTGAGGGCCTTGTTATAAGAGGGCCAGTTGGTGATTTTAAAATTTTGTTTTGCCATGGAGACCTGATTTTGAAACAACTGTGTTGATCTGCTCCGATGATTACCCAAAAGTTCTATTTATTCAACAAAGCCACCTTCAGTATAAATATTAAATTGAGGGTGTTCAGACTTCAGTCTCATAAGGGCTTTGTTGAATAAACATATTTTATGCTGCACCCCCGGTGAAACGACAGATCCTCGCAACGCAAAATCATGTAGTTAGGCCTCATAAGAAAACTGTAAACCTGAGGTGACAAGCATTTTCTACCAAAACTGGCTGGCAAAACAGCATGACTCACTATTATTCAACAAAGCCTCTCATAAGCATACTACTGTTATTGTTCTACCAGTCAAAATACATCGCCAGTATCCCCTTCTACAACGGGAGAGTAACGCGCTGATTTTCCCACCACCTAGTCTGTGAAATAAAGGGGCTTTGTTGAATAAACATATTTTATGCTGCACCCCCGGTGAAACGACAGATCCTCGCAACGCAAAATCATGCAGTTAGGCCTCATAAGAAAACTGTAAACCTGAGGTGACAAGCATTTTCTACCAAAACTGGTTTGGCAAAACAGCATGACTCACTATTATTCAACAAAGCCAAATAAAGGTAGAAAACTTGGGCTGTGTCCCTTAATTGCGTAACCGGTGGTAAAACAAGCGGATGCAGCCCAGTTTCGAGTTATTAGCAAATCTGGTGTATGGCGATCAGGCTACGTTCCGCTCTGATGCTTCGTGAATCTGTTCTCCATCCTTAAATTGGACGTTGCTTACAACCAGGGTCAGCAGCTCAAATCCTCTTAGTCGGTTCCAGCTTTTCTGAGCAGACTGGAGCAGCTTAAATACCATTGACAGGGTTGTTTCTCTCGAACCACCGTTCTTCGCGCCTCTGCTTCGTAGCCTCACAGTCGCAAAAGCCGATTCAATCGGATTTGTCGTTCTTATTGACGCCCAGTGCTCTGACGGGAAGCCGTAGAATGCCAGCAGTTCTTCTCGAGCTTTCTCCAGCTTCTTCATCGCTGCAGGATACTTCGCTGAAAACCTTGCCAACAAAACATCAAAGGCTTCATTAGCGGCATCGCGGCTCTCTGCTAGCCAAACCTCCCGCAGCTCAGCCTTAACTTTCGGTTGCATGGCTTTGGGGAGTGAAGCCAACACATTAGCGGTTTTGTGCACCCAACAGTGTTGGTGCTGCGTGTCCGGGAATATCTTTGCCATTGCATTCCAAAAACCAAGGGCACCGTCTCCCGTAGCCAGCTTCGGAGATACGGTTAGGCCACGTGCTCGCAGGCCATTAAGAAGTTCGGCCCAGTTTGCTTCTGACTCTCGATAACCATCTTCGACCGCAACCAGCTCCTTACGTCCATGCTCAGTGACGCCGATAATGACCAGCAGGCAAAGGCGATCATCTTGCCTGACATGGCTGTATATGCCATCGGCCCAGAAATAAACGTAGCGCGTATCGCTTAAATCACGCAGGCACCATTGCCTGTGCTCTTCAAGCCATTGCTGTTTCAGTCTGCTGATGGTACTGGCAGAGAGGCCATTCGCTTTTTCACCGAGAAGCGCCCTCAGGGCTTCGTGAAAATCACCGGTGGATATGCCTCGCAGGTACAGCCATGGTAGCAACTCTTCGACGCTTTTTGCAGGTTTCAGATAAGGCGTCAACAACGCGCTGTTGAAGCATATTCCGTTGCCGCTGCGCTCCCTGACCTTAGGCACTTTAATTTCAACATCCCTAATACCCGTCTGTATGGTTCGCTGTGGCAAATAGCCGTTACGAACGACAGCATGACGCCCGTCGTCAAGGCGGCGTTCAGCATGTTGTTGCAGCATGGCTTCGAGCTCAACCTCAACGGCGGCAGCTATCAGTTGCCTAGCACCATTACGAATGAGTTCATGCAAGGGATCAGCGGCAATATCTGGTTCTGCGGAGACCTGTAGGGTAGACTTTTTCATGGGGTATCATCTCTCTGTTGTTGAAATCATCCACGAAATCAATCAGCAGGATACGCCACCCTCCCCGAAACCCCGTACACCAGAAATGAGCATAACTCCCCAGTTTCACCATTGCTAGATACTTTCTTGCCATTTTTTCATAACGTGTGGCGATCCGTTACTGCATGGCCACGACGCTTCATGCTGCCGTTCTGGAGTTGCACGCCAATTCCGTCCAGGAGTCGTAACGCAAACAGGCTTTCGTGAGCCTGCCCAGCACTCAGTACGATGTTTAGCGGGATGACGCTTCCGTCAGTCGCCATGTGGATTTTGGTGCCATAACCACCTCGTGAGCGACCTTGGCTATATCGTTGGTAATATCGAGATGTTTTTTTGAGCGCCAGCCGCACATTTGAGCGCACGGATATTACTGCCATCCAGCGCAGTGGCTGACCAGTCAACAAGTCCATGAGCATCAAGAAATGAAAGTAATTTATTGAAAATAATGTTAATGATTCCAGACTTTGACCATCTATTGAAACGGTTATAAACGGTTTTTCATGGGCCGTAACGTTCAGGTAAATCACACCATGGTGCGCCTGAACGCAGTATCCAGAACATGCCGTTGAAGATTTTTCGATGTTCTGCCCACGACAGACCGGCCCGCGGAGATGTCAAAACGGTTGGCAACAAGGGCTCAATGATTGCCCATGCTTCATCAGAAAGATCGTAGCGAGCCATAATCAAAAGTGTCGTAGAAACAGATGGATACTATAGCTCAAGCAATTAAGGGACACAGCCTAATAACCTCAGATAGGTGAGTGGTAAAATGTGTGCAAAATTTAAAGACTCACAATTTTTTTGACATTCTACAACGCCGTACACGGCATAATCGGTAATTGTCGCTAATGTAGGCAATTACCGTCACAAACACCGTCAAATCACACGTGAGAACTGCTGGGTCCGTGCTTTAGCACGTAGATAACTGTCAAAGCACATGCAGATATTGCGAATCAACAAGCGGCCTTTCGCTGTTACCACGATCCCCGTAGGGTGCAATTCAGCTAGGCCATCCTGCACCAACGGTGCCAGCAGGCGCAAATCTTCCGCGAAGTAGAGGCGACAATCGATGCCATAGTCCGCTTCAATCGCTGCGTAATCCAGACGGAAATTACAGATAAGACTTTTGATCACATCACGACGGATGCAGTCATCGTGCGTCAAGCGCGAGCCGCGCCACAACGCATTGCCCTGCTCCCCCACCTTTTCGTAGTAGGTTTTCAGCACCTTTTCATTTTGCGCGTAGCTGTCGCCAATCATGCTGATCGCCGACACTCCCATGCCCAGCAGGTCAGTGTCACCTTGCGTGGTGTAACCCTGAAAATTACGGTGCAATTTACCGGCACGTTGTGCCAGCGCCAGCTCATCGTCTGGGCGAGCAAAGTGATCCATGCCGATAAACTGATAGCCCGAGTGGGTGAGCGTGGTAATGGTTTGGCGCAGAATCTCCAGCTTTTGCGCGGGGCTCGGTAAATCCGCATCTTTTATTTTACGCTGGGCAGCAAACAGCGTCGGCAAATGGGCGTAATTGAATACGCTGAGCCGGTGCGGACTTAACTCAGCAACGCGTTGCAAGGTAAACGCAAAGCTTTCCGGCGTCTGTTTCGGCAAACCGTAAATAAGGTCTATATTGGTGGAGGTAAAGCCAAGCACTTTGGCACGTTCAATTAGCGCAAAGATAAATGCCTCATCCTGCTCACGATTCACCAGACGTTGCACTTCCTTGTTGAAATCCTGCACGCCCATGCTCAGGCGATTAAAGCCTTCCACACGCAGGTGATCGAGGATATTCAGCTCGATTTCACGGGGATCGACCTCGAGCGAGATTTCCGCCTCATCTGCAAACTGGAAGTTCTCGCGCAGCAGCGCCATCAATCGGCTGATTTGATCTTTGTTGAGATAGGTCGGCGTCCCGCCGCCCCAGTGCAGTTGCGTGACGATGCGCCCGGCAAACAGCGGCGCGCGCTGGCGAATCTCCGCGGCCAGCACATCAAGATATTCTTCTGCTTTGTGCTGCTGGTGCGTCACCAGCTTGTTGCAACCGCAGAAATAGCACAGGCGATGACAAAACGGGATATGGACATAGAGCGACAGCGGCCGCTCAGGGTAACACGCTATCGCCTGGCGGAATGCCGCATCATCATACTGCTCGTTAAACTCGAGCGCCGTGGGATACGAGGTGTAACGCGGCCCGGAATAGTTGTATTTTTGAATTAGGGCTAAATCCCAATCGACGTGTTGATCTTGCATGCTGTTACTCCTTACGCTTGTATTTCCCGGCAGCGCTTTTCAGCGACAGCTTACGCTGTCCTGTCCCGAACACGGTGCGCTGTAGTCGCGTTTTACGCCGGGAAAGCAGCCACAGTTTAACCAACAGGCACAGCGGATAACAGACAACCAACACCGAGATGAGAGACAGTAGCCCTTTCATCTATCAGAATACGTCTTTCGGGTTATTACGTTTGAGGAGCTGCATAATGTCTTCCTGCTGCGCTTCCTCTTCCTCTTCCTCATCATCCATTTTGATGCCCAGCTCATCCATCAGGGCATTGATATAATCGAGCGTGCTGTCCACCCATTTCTGCTCATCTTTGCTCAGCGTTTCGCCGTTATCCAGACGTTCCAGCAGGGCATCGAGGCGATCGTCATTTTCCAGCAGAGCCAGCTCCTGCTCAGGAGTTAGCCGTGTTTCAAGCAGCGTGTCTGATTTAGCCGGTACGGCCGCTTTCGCGGGCTTTGCGCTTTTCGGCGTGTCATCACTGACGATCAGCGCGACCTGTTTTTTGCTCCCAATACGAGGATCGCGTATCTTGCTCTGGCCAGATTTGCCCGCCTCCACTGTCTCAGGATGCGCGCGACTGCCCGCCGCAACCACTGTGTTTTTTTTGATGTTTACGCTCCCAGCCTTCGCTGTTAAGCTCGGCGCGCGTCTTTTTCTTGGCTTTCGATGTCGACGCCTTCGCGCCTGGGGCTTTGGTGCCCGAATTTTTCACCGGCTGTTTCATAACAACACTCTCAGGTAAACAGAAGACAATTGCGGCGGAATCTAGGCTGTGTCCCTTAATTGCGTAACTTGCGGTAAAACAAGCGGATGCAGCCCAGTTTCACCATTGCTAGATAGTTTCTTGCCATTTTTTCATAACGTGTGACGATCCGTCGATATTCCTTTAAACGGCCAAAACACCTTTCCACAACGTTGCGACGGCGATAAGCATCACGATCAAGTTGCGAGCGTCCATCTGAAGCCAGTTTTTCATTTGATTTTCGGGGAATAACCGTTTTTATCCCTCTTTTTTTCAACTCGTTACGTAGTGCATTCCCAGAGTAGGCTTTGTCAGCCAGTACTGCATGGCCACGACGCTTCATGCTGCCGTTCTGGCGTTGCACGCCAATTCCGTCCAAGAGTCGTAACGCAAACAGGCTTTCGTGACCCTGCCCAGTACTCAGTATAGCCAACCGACTTAAAAATGATTACAGCAAATGCCCTGATATGTGGCAAAAAAATACAGCTAATTGTTATCAAAATAATGTCGCTTGGCTATACGATGTTTAGCAGGATGCCGCTTCTGTCAGTCGCCATGTGGATTTTGGTGCTATAACCACCTTGTGAGCGACCCAGACTATTATCGTTGGTAATATCGAGATGTTTTTTTGAGCGCCAGCCGCACATTTGAGCGCACGGATATTACTGCCATCCAGCGCAGTGGCTGACCAGTCAACAACTCCATGAGCATCAAGAAATGAAAGTAACTTATTGAAAATAATGTTAATAATTCCAGACTTTGACCATCTATTGAAACGGTTATAAACGGTTTTCCATGGGCCGTAACGTTCAGGTAAATCACGGCTTTGTTGAATAATAGTGAGTCATGCTGTTTTGCCAGCCAGTTTTGGTAGAAAATGCTTGTCACCTCAGGTTTGCAGTTTTCTTATGAGGCCTAACTGCATGATTTTGCGTTGCGAGGATCTGTCGTTTCAGCGGGGGTGCAGCATAAAATATGTTTATTCAACAAAGCCGTAAATCACGCCATGGTGCGCCTGAACACAGTATCCAGAACATGCCGTTGAAGATTTTTCGATGTTCTGCCCACGGCCGGCCGGCCCGCGGAGATGTCAAAACGGTTGGCAACAAGGGCTCAATGATTGCCCATGCTTCATCAGAAAGATCGTAGCGAGCCATAATCAAAAGTGTCGTAGAAACAGATGGATACTATAGCTCAAGCAATTAAGGGACACAGCCTAGCAGAAAGGCCAGCAATAAAAAGGGTTGGTGCGGCTAACTGGGCGAATTCGCCTTGTGCGCTACACGCTGCGACCGATAACCCCGCGTTTCGGGTCAGTTATAGGTATAATAGACCCAAAACCCCTTATCCAGAGAGAAATAACCATTGTGACCGAACAACAGAACCCAAACGTGACGCATAACTACAATGTGACGCATTTTGTCACCAGCGCGCCCGATATTCGTCACCTGCCTGCCGATAGCGGTATTGAAGTGGCGTTTGCTGGACGCTCGAACGCGGGAAAATCCAGCGCGCTTAACACGCTGACCAACCAAAAAAGCCTAGCGCGCACCAGTAAAACACCGGGACGAACCCAGCTTATCAACCTGTTTGAAGTCACAGACGGCGTGCGTCTGGCTGACCTTCCCGGCTATGGCTATGCTGAAGTTCCGGAAGAGATGAAGCGGAAATGGCAGAAAGCACTGGGGGAATATCTGCAAAAACGTGCCTGTCTGCAAGGACTGGTGGTGTTGATGGATATCCGTCATCCGCTGAAAGATCTCGATCAGCTAATGATTGAATGGGCCGTGGATGTGGATCTGCCAGTGCTCATTCTGCTCAGCAAATCCGATAAACTGGCTTCCGGTGTGCGCAAAGCGCAACTGAATGCTGTGCGTGAAGCCGTGCTCGCGTTTGGCGGAGATATTCAGGTTGAAGCCTTCTCCTCCTTGAAAAAAGAAGGGGTGGATAAACTGCGTCAGAAACTCGATCTGTGGTTCAACACCCGTCCTTCAGTGCAAGACGACGGCGATAATTAAGATTATATGTACTAGCTCAGACCTGATCTGACAGTTACCGATTATTTATACAAGTGTCTGTCAGATTACATCTGGTTCAGATTCTTTTCTGCCCAGATCCGTTTTCCATCGAGTAAAGTGGCCATCGGCGTACACCCGTAGCACATTTTTCCGGCTTTGTTGAATAATAGTGAGTCATGCTGTTTTGCCAAGCCAGTTTTGGTAGAAAATGCTTGTCACCTCAGGTTTACAGTTTTCTTATGAGGCCTAACTGCATGATTTTGCGTTGCGAGGATCTGTCGTTTCACCGGGGGTGCAGCATAAAATATGTTTATTCAACAAAGCCCATTTTTCCCTGATGAGTTCGCTCATTATTGTAATGCCACAACCAGTTGTCCAGATCTACCTGCAGGCTTTCTAGGTCTCCATATAACTTCTTGCGGAACGTAACCTGATAAAAATCCTGCAAAATGGTTTTATGGAAGCGCTCGCAGATGCCGTTCGTCTTTCGCTGTGGCAAATAGCCGTTACGAACGACAGCATGACGCCCGTCGTCAAGGCGGCGTTCAGCATGTTGTTGCAGCATGGCTTCGAGCTCAACCTCAACGGCGGCAGCTATCAGCTGCATGGCACCATTACGAATGAGTTCATGCAAGGGATCACCGGCAATATCTAGTTCTGCGGAGACCTGTAGGGTAGACTTTTTCATGGGGTATCATCTCTCTGTTGTTGAAATCATCCACGAAATCAATCAGCAGGATACGCCACCCTCCCCGAAACCCCGTACACCAGAAATGAGCATAACTCGTTAGGGGTAAGGTGGTGTAATATAGCAAGTATCCGTATTTTCCGTCGCTGATGAATGGTTGTCAGCATCCGACCCGCAGGTCATGTTTTTTAGATTGAAATGATGATGAGTGAAGAGATCGAACTGAAGTTTATTGTGCATCCGGACATGGCGGCTACGCTGCCGCGCAAACTGACGGCCTGGCAAACTGACTACGGCCACAGCGAGCATCTGGAAGGGCGACTGCTTAGCAACACCTATTATGAAACGGCGGATAACACGCTGCGTCAGTTCGGTATGGGGCTGCGTGTGCGCGGTGAAAACGGCCGGCACGAAATGACGCTGAAAACCACGGGTACGGTGATCGGTGGGCTGCATCAGCATCCTGAATACAATGTGCCGCTGGCGAATGCCACTCTGGATATACGGTTGCTGCCCGCAGATGTCTGGCCGCCAGAATGCGATGTTGAAGCACTTGCGCAGGCGCTGCATCCACTGTTTAGCACCCATTTTCAGCGTGAGCAGTGGGTTATCGCTTATCACCAAAGTTTGATTGAGATTGCCTTCGATCAGGGGGAAGTCACCGCTGGTGAATTGAGTGAGCCCATTTTGGAATTGGAGATGGAATTGAAAGCCGGGCAAACCGATGATTTGCTGGCGCTGTCGCAAGAGCTGGCGGAGTGGGGGGGAATGCGCCAGGGCAACCTGAGCAAAGCGGCCCACGGTTATCATCTGGCTCAAGGTGCGGTGCCGCGCGAATGTCGGGCGCTACGTATGTTGACGCTGCCTGCAAAGAGCACCATCGATCAGGCGATTGGCGCTACGCTAGAGCATGCCTTGGCCCACTGGCAATATCATGAAGAGCTGTGGGCTCGCGGTGAACGCAAGGCGCGCGTGCAATTGCTGGAAGCCAGTGCGTTGATGCGTGAAATGCTGGTGCTGGTGGGGGGCGCGGTACCGCGCAAAGTGACCACGCTGTTCCGCGCGGCGCTCACCCATCTGGAAGAGCAGGTCGCACGTAAAACGGATGCCGAGAAGGTGTGTTATGACGCCAACTATCTGAACAGTAAGTTAGTGCTCACCTCATGGTTGGTTAACAACAGCTGGCGTGAACATATGGATAACAAAAGCCGTATGCGCCTAATGGGCTCGTATAAACGCTTTTGTGACGTGATGCTGGATCGCGCTATGGCGGAATTGCGCTCCGTATTTAGTCACCCGCTGGATGCGGAGCACTACCAGCAGCAGTTGGCGCGTTTGCAACGCAACATCAATGCGTTCATGCTGCTCTCCAGCGCCTATACGGAAACCACCGTCGAATCCTTTATCGCGCAGTGGCGTGCGGTAGAGCACGGTATCAAGCATCTTCCTGCTTCGGGCGTGGACAGCGTGCTGGAAAATACCCGTCGTCAGGCGGTGGAACAAACGCCGTACTGGTTAAGCAGCGCCAGCGTGTAACGTATTATTGTTTCCCGGAGTGCCGGGATTATAGCCAACCGACATTATTTTGATAACAGCCAGCTATGCTTTTTTGCCGCATATCAGGGCATCTGTTGTAATCATTTTTAAGTCGGTTGGCTATATCAGGGAGTTGCCATGTCTAATTCGCCATTCTCCTCTGCGTTGCCGCCGCTGCTAACGGAGCAGCAGAGTTAAAACACATAAAAACTATAAATATCAATATATTGTTTGACTTTATCGCTCAAAAAATAGGCGACAAAACACAGCAAAGCACGACAATACACGACATTTTTATCAATAACTTACCGCTTATTTCGACTTGCCGACTCTCTTCCTTAGGTGTGACAAATCACATTCACCCCGAGCTGCTCCCTACTCTTGATGATGCGCTCGACCTCATAGCCGAGCGCCCTAGTTTGCTCCGCAATCACATCGGTTGTTCTGGCCACTCAATGTCAGTGGCATTCACATCAACACGACTCAACAGCACCGCGTATTTTTGCCATTCAGTCAGCACTGCTTTTTCTTCATCCGTGGCCATATCGAGGTCTACCGCATCCTGAAGGGGGCAATAGCGGTGGAGGCACTCTCTCAACCCCCAATGGAGTGATAGCAAACCTCCATTGCACGCCCCCGCCCGGAATTACTCCACAGATTCCACTGCACTGAAAACCCTGTTTTTGACAAATTTCTGGCTCTCATCACCCAGCCGTTAACTTCTGGGTCGCCATTTTCTTTCACAAAAAGAAACGGGATTTCGGTAAATACTTTCGGGAAAACGACATCAAGCGGCGCACCATATGTTGAATCCAGACGCCCAAAAATTTCTATCTTCCCGTCCGAAAATTTTCTCCAGTAATACCCTGTACCAGACCCCGTTTCTACGATATCGACTAAACCGTTTTTTTGGGGCTGGAAGGTATTCCTCAGGTAAGCGTCCAGCCATTGATTGCCCCACATGCTACCGTAGATATAGCCAACCGACTTAAAAATGATTACAGCCAATGCCCTGATATGTGGCAAAAAATACAGATAATTGTTATCAAAATAATGTCGCTTGGCTATATAAAAAACTCTACGTCATCCGAAAGCCGACGAAAGCGCCCGGCAAGCATTTCAACAAAAAAACAACAGTATGAAAAAGAAGGTAAATCTATTGTTTTTATTGATGAAAGTGGTTTTCCACATGATACCCCACGGACTCACGGCTATTCCCCAAAAGGTCAACGGTGTTTTGGCCTGAAGAACGGGGGAGCCAAGGGAAGAACAAATGTTATCGGCGCGTTATTAGGCACAACGCTGTTTGCTATCGGATTATTTGATATCAATATTAACAGCGATGTTTTCTATTCCTGGGTCACACAAGTCCTTATCCCAGTACTCCCTAAAAACAGGGTAATCGTGATGGACAATGCAACTTTTCACAAAAAACATAACATTCAACAAGTCATCATCGATGCAGGGTATATGGTGGAGTATTTGCCTACATATTCGCCAGATCTTAACCCCATTGAGCATAAATGGACACAAGCAAAAAGCAAAAAAAGAGAGAGTGGTTGCAATATAGGCAAGCGACTTAAAAATGATTACAGCCAATGCCGTGATATGTGGCAAAAAAATACAGCTAATTGTTATCAAAATAATGTCGCTTGGCTATAGTTCCAGATTTGGACTGATGCTTCTCATGCCCGAGGTGATGGGTCATTTCAGCATTAAGGGCAGCCTCAACGCTGATCTTTTTCAGCAGGCGATCAAACTGGTTGAGAGCGTCAGGGGTTTTGAGATTTTTGGCCAGCTCGTTAGCCAGAGCCTGTAACTGTTTTTCGTCCATAAAGTAACCTGCTTTTGATGTTGGATTGAACATATCAAAATCAGGCAATTACACAATCTCGTGTACAGGCTCTTATTATTGTGTTATTTGTGTATCGTATGTCGCGTGACTCATGGTTTTCCAACTCTGACCGTTATCTTTAGATAACATGCGCCAGCAGCGACATAGCCGCATTGATAAATAACCGGTTCGTTGGATGCGTTTTGCGCGCTTAAGCCCTTCACGGTATAAGCGCTTAAATAACTTCTCCCGCTCTCTTATCCTGTTAGGTATTTTAGGCTGTGTCCCTTAATTGCGTAACCGGCGGTAAAACAAGCGGATGCAGCCCAGTTTCACCATTGCTAGATAGTTTCTTGCCATTTTTTCATAACGTGTGGCGATCCGTCGATATTCCTTTAAACGGCCAAAACACCTTTCCACAACGTTGCGACGGCGATAAGCATCACGATCAAGTTGCGAGCGTCCATCTGAAGCCAGTTTTTCATTTGATTTTCGGGGAATAACCGTTTTTATCCCTCTTTTTTTCAACTCGTTACGTAGTGCATTCCCAGAGTAGGCTTTGTCAGCCAGTACTGCATGGCCACGACGCTTCATGCTGCCGTTCCGGCGTTGCACGCCAATTCCGTCCAGGAGTCGTAACGTAAACAGGCTTTCGTGACCCTGCCCAGCACTCAGTACGATGTTTAGCGGGATGCCGCTTCCGTCAGTCGCCATGTGGATTTTGGTGCCATAACCACCTCGTGAGCGACCCAAGCTATTATCGTTGGTAATATAGCCAAGCGACATTATTTTGATAACAATTAGCTGTATTTTTTTGCCACATATCACGGCATTGGCTGTAATCATTTTTAAGTCGGTTGGCTATATCGAGATGTTTTTTTGAGCGCCAGCCGCACATTTGAGCGCACGGATATTACTGCCATCCAGCGCAGTGGCTGACCAGTCAACAAGTCCATGAGCATCAAGAAATGAAAGTAACTTATTGAAAATAATGTTAATGATTCTAGACTTTGACCATCTGTTGAAACGATTATAAACGGTTTTCCATGGGCCGTAACGTTCAGGTAAATCACGCCATGGTGCGCCTGAACGCAGTATCCAGAACATGCCGTTGAAGATTTTTCGGTGTTCTGCCCACGGCCGGCCGGTCCGCGGAGATGTCAAAACGGTTGGCAACAAGGGCTCAATGATTGCCCATGCTTCATCAGAAAGATCGTAGCGAGCCATAATCAAAAGTGTCGTAGAAACAGATGGATACTATAGCTCAAGCAATTAAGGGACACATCCTAATATTCCCGGTTGACAGGCACGATAGGCATAATCGAGCTGGAAGGTGCGTTTGCATGGCTGACAACGGTAACGATGATGGCCACTTTTGCCATAAGCGTGTTTTTTCACAGGATATGTCTGTTCACAAAAAGGGCATCTTACATCAACTTTAGCCACTGTATTCCACATCCAAAACCGGATATTTTACATTGCAATCAACATATTGAATACACGATCAAATAATGCGACAGAGCCCCTACTTGCCGTGATACGGCGTGAAGCGAACCTGTAACGGCTCAATGTCTACCGTAGTGAGCGCTCCATTTCGTTTCAACTTCCCGTTCCAGCAATCATCGCAGCAAAGCCAGCCCCGAGTGTAATAGCAAACACGGTAGCAAGTACCACTACAGTAGCGGCAGCCCCAGCTCCTACTGCGGCTGCCGTTTTACCTTTGGAAATATCTTTTCGCTCAAATGAGACCATATCCTCATATGGGATAAATTGCCCTGAACTCGTGATCAGCCCCTGGGGCTTGATACTCTGGATAGTTATAGTGTCATGACTGCCATTTTTTAGTTTGTATTGAACGACATCGCCTGCATAAAGAGGGGGATCAAGCTTATAATACGTGTAGCTGTTGTTTAACTGCTGCTGACGCAGCTGTACCGGATAATAAGAAGTACATCCAGTCATAATGATAGTTGACGCAACTAACACCCCAGCAATCCAGTTCGAGCTTTTCATTTTCGTATCCTGCTTATTGTGATCTTGAATAACTCTAGCCAATATATTAGCAGTTAGTTTAGGATATTCAAACCAACGATCATTGAAAGGCTTTGTTGAATAAATCGAACTTTTAGGTGATTGGCGGATCTGATCTCTACAGTCGTTTCAGCATCGTGTTCCCATGGCAAAGCAAAAGTTCAAAATCACCAGCTGGCCTGAATACAACAAAGCACTAAGGCTGCGTGGCTCTCTTACGGTATGGCTCGATGAGACAGCCGTTGCTGCATGGACTGACCGTGCAGAGCCTGAAGGTCGTGGCCGACCGCTTCACTACACCGATATGGCTATTACCACGGTTCTGATGATGAAGCGGGTGTTTAACCTGTCGCTCCGGGCATTACAGGGCTTCGTTGACTCGATTTTTAAGCTGATGGGGCTGTCGTTGTACTACCCAGACTAGGCTGTGTCCCTTAATTGCGTAACCGGCGGTAAAACAAGCGGATGCAGCCCAGTTTCACCATTGCTATACCCAATAAACCTCAAGATGCAGGTTTGAGCACCTGAAAACGATCGTGAATTCTGGACGTCAGCGAGTCCGCTATTTCTGGTAGCGTATTGGTGAAAAAATTGAATATTGCATCCCGAAAATCGCGGGTGTTTTCAAAATAGCGATTATTCCGTGCATGCTCATTCATCACTTTCCACAGGCGTTCTATCGCGTTCAGATTCGGACTGTAAGGCGGTAAATAGTGAAGCTCTATGTTCACGACAAAGGCCCAATCCTTAATCAATTGGGTTCGGTGATAACCCGCACCATCCAGTATTACATGGATTCTCTGTCGGTAATCAGGGTAACGTTTGCGTATCTCAATGAAAAAACGAGCAATATTGTAGTCATTAATTGTTTTGTAATCGTGAATAACCGTACCGCCGATATCGCTCAGATTCAGCGCACCCAGTATATTCAGACGGGTTTGACTTCCCGTTGTTTTAACTGACTTTTTATGCCCTTTTCGTATCCATCCATAACTGAGCTTTGTGGCTTGTGTCGGATGAACCGCATCGATAAACAGAATCGGCTTATTGCCGGCTGTTTTCTTTAAATTCTCATAATATTCAATGAAATGCTTCTGATTTTTTTCACTGAATTTATGGGGTACGCCCGCCGGTTTTTTGTAGGAGAAACCATGACGGTGCAACCACTTGTTCATGCCGGGAATACTGAATCGGATAGCCCAGCGATGTTCGACATAAGCCACGATGTCGTGGGTATGATGGAAGAGATGTTGAGATAAATAGCTAATTAAGATCGCAGTCTTTTCAGCACAAAGCCGACTTGCAGACCCACCGTTTTCAGGTTTAAGTTTGCGAGTGTTGACGTAATCGTTGATATGTTGGTTTACCGTCGTTTCGTGCAGACGCAGAGCTTGCGCAATCATCGCAGAGCTCCAGCTTTCGGAGGCATAGGTATCTACACATCTTTTGCAATATCTGCTATTACGTTGCTGCATGATCTCAACTTATCCATCGGCGGGATTGATGCCCGCCTTAACCGGCGTTATCAGCGTCTGGTTAACCAACACATGACTCCCCCAGCACCATTGGCGTCAGCCGTTAAAGACCTTGCCTGCGCGCAGAAAACAACATTCGCCACTACTCAGGCCGTTTGGCGTTTTTTTAATAATGAACGTATTAGCTTCAGTCAGCTCAATGAACCGATTATTTCGCTGGCTCTCCGGCAGGTTGCACTTAGCCCGCATCCATACGCTCCCGTTGTTCACGACTGGTCTCATTTACAGTTTCGTACCCACAATGGGAAAGAAGAACGTTTGAAAATGACACATGGTGGCGACGTCGGTTATGAACTACAAACCAGCCTACTGCTTGATGCTGCAAATGGTTTACCAATAGAGCCCCTGTCTCAAACTCTAACCGATAGGGCGGGTTGTCGTTCAATGCTAACCGAGGGCTTGTCTGAGACTCTGACTCATATGGATGCTTTGACGGCTGATATAGCCAAGCGACATTATTTTGATAACAATTAGCTGTATTTTTTTGCCACATATCAGGGTATTTGCTGTAATTATTTTTAAGTCGTTTGGCTATATCGCCCGCGTTGAGTCTCTTGATACCGGGAAGAAGTTAGTTCATCTCATTGACCGTGAAGGTGACTCTATCGGGCATATGCGCACATTAAGCTCCCAGGGAATATGTTGGCTTATCCGGGGAAAGGAAGGGCATCGGGCCGAGTGGGGCGGTGACACCCGTAAAATTGGTGAAATTGCAGACGATCTGCCATTTATCGCAAACGGACAGGTTGGCTGGAAAGGGAAAAAAGCCAATATGGAGATCGGGGAAACATCCGTGATCATAACGCGAATAGCAAAACCGAAGCGGAAAGACAAGAGCACAGGACGGCGAGTAAAAGTTCAGCCAGGCGTAGCTCTGACACTCAGATTAGTTGTGGTTCGCCTTACCGATATCACGGTAAATTTATCGGACACTGGACGCTGCTCACAAACGTTAGCAACGAGATCACCAGCGCGGAAGTCGCTCGCTGGTATTACTGGCGCTGGGGTATTGAATCCTTTTTTAAGCTACTGAAAGGTGCCGCTCATGATGTAGAAAAATGGCTTCAGCGCAGTGCTGGTGCCCTGCTACGCAGGTTATTGATAGCTAGCATGGCATGTGTGCTGGTATGGCGGCTGCAACGCGCTGAAGGAGACGACAATGCGGCAGCCCGTCAGTTAATTTGCCGATTATCCGGACGACAACAAAAACGAGGGCGTAAAGAAAGCGCCCCAGCGCTGCTTGCCGGACTATCCATCCTGCTAAATACCTTGACGTTATTAGCAGACTATACCCCGTAAGAACTTGCCCACTTCGCTATGGTGGTTTTTAACCCTTTATGATGTGTAGATACCTATGCTATTGACCGGAGGGGACATGAGCACACTCCATATTTTTAAAGCGGGCACACATACGGATATGCATGGCCGCAAGATCGATTTCAGTGAGTCAATGATCGGCGACATGGTTCAGGCTTACGATCCGTCGCTGCACGAGGCCCCGATCGTGGTCGAGCATTCGCGTACCGATGACCCGGCTTACGGTTGGGTAAAGCGCCTGAGCACACAGGGACGTGACGTACTGGCAGAGCCGCACGAAGTCGACCCGGCGTTTGCCGAACTGGTGGCCAACAAGCGATTCAAGAAGATATCCTCCTCCTTCTACACCCCTGATTCCCCCAGTAACCCGAAACCCGGCATCTATTATCTGCGCCATGTGGGATTCCTGGGTGCACAGCCGCCCGCTATCAAGGGCCTCAAAACCGCCTCATTTGCCAAGGCAGAAGAGGGCGTGGTCGAATTTGCCGACTGGGGGTTGACCACCAGTGCGTCAATGTTCGCCCGACTGCGTGACTTCTTTATCGAGAAATTTGGTCGTGAAGCTGCCGACGAGGTCATCCCCGGCTGGCAAATCGACGCACTGCGGGACGCTGCCCAGATTGAGTCTGCATCACGCCCCGCGTTTACCGAATTTTCCACTGCTGCTCCGGCAGCGATCCTTCCACCCAACACTGAGGACAACACCGTGGATGAGAAAGAAAAGCAGCGCCTGACGCAGCAGAACGCCGACCTGAAACGTCAGTTTGACGCCCGTCGCCAGGCCGACAGTCAGGCGCGACAGCAAGCGGTGCACCACGCCAATGCCGCCTTCGCCGACGATTTGGTCACCCACGGGCGTCTGGCCCCTGCCGCCCGGAGCGTCATGGTGGCGATGCTCAATTTCGCCGATGCCGGCGAAGAGCCGGTCAGTTATACCGAAGGCAGTATCACTCAACCGCTTGGCGAAGCGTTTCGCTCTCTGTTGAAAAGTGCGGCACCCCTGGTTGACTTCAGTGAGGTGGCGACCAAAGACCGCCGCTCGCCGACCGTGCATACGACAGAATTTGCCGATGCCGATCCCGTCAAACTGGCCCTGCACCAGAAAGCGCAGGCCCTGGCGACGTCTGAAAACATTAGCTATGAAGCGGCGGTCAAGCGCTGCCTGTAAGGAGAAAGTATGTCTGATTATCTCAAGGGGAAGCGCGTCGTTGACCCGGTACTGACCACCGTGGGGCGCGGTTACAGGAACGCGTCCTTTATCGGCGAGCAGTTGTTCCCAGTGGTCCATATGGAAAAGGAAGGGGCGAAAGTGCCGACCTTTGGTAAAGGGGTGTTCGCGGTGTATGAAACCCAGCGCGCCGTGGGGGCCGACAGCAATATCATGATCCGCGAAAAGCAGGACGCGATGGATATCGTGCTGGATGAACATGATTTGGCCGCTCCCGTAGATTACCGGGAACGGGCGGAGTCGATGTTCAACGAGGAAGCCAAGGCCGCACGCCGCGCCACCAATGGCATTGAGCTGCGCCGTGAGGTGTATGCCGCCGAATTGGCGCAGAGCATCAATATCTACCCGGCGGATGCCGTCAAAAAACTCACCGCCGCTACCGGTTGGGGAGCCAGGGACAGCAACCCCCTCAAGGATATTGAAGGTGGCATGGAAGTTGTTCGCCAGAACATCGGCCTGCGTCCGAACGTGATCACCCTTGGTGCATCCGTGATGGCCCTGCTGCGGTTCCACCCGGCGCTGCAGGCTGCCATCGGTGCCAATGAGCGCAAGCGCATCACCGAGGAGATCCTCAAGGACCTGTTCCAGGTGGACAAGGTGCTGGTCGGCGCGCCACGGGCGATCGCCGAGGACGGCAAAAAGGTCTCCGACCTGTGGAAGGACAACGTGATGCTGCATTACGTGTCCGGGCCACAGACCAGCGGCGACAGCGCCGATGAACACGAGCCGTCGTTCGGTTACACCTTCCGCCGTCAGGGTATGCCGATGGTCGACAAGTTCGACAGTGTCGGCGGCAAGGTGGTGAACGTGCGTTACACCGATATCTACAAGGTGGCAGTGGTAGGCAGTGATGCCGGTTATCTTATCACCAACGTAAAAGGAGCCTGAGTCATGGTGACCCAACAGGTGGTACTGACCACCACAATGATTGCCGCCGAGGCGTTAACCCAGCACCGACTGGTCGGGTTATCTGGCAAGGTTTTCAAAGGCAGCGGTACCGAACTCGGTGTGGCTGACATCGCAGGCAAAAAAGGCGATGCAGTGCCGGTCAATGTCCTGGGCATTATGGCGGTCGAGGCCGGTAGTGCCATCAGTGTCGGCGAGTTACTGAAATCCGATGACCAGGGTCGGGTTATCCCGGAGTCTGCTTTGGAAAAAGGCGCATTACCGGCCTCGACGGTCGGGGCGGCGCTGGATGCGGCCACTGCCGAAGGTCAGCTTATCCGCATGGTGCGAGGTATCTGATGGATTACTGCACACCTGATGAGGTGGCGGCGGTCATTCCCCGCCAGACGCTGATTGAGCTGACGCAGGACGGGATGGTGATAGGCCAGGCGCTACCGGATGTGGTTAATGAAACGGTGGTTAATGAGGCTATCCGGTATGCGGTCGAGCTGATTGATGCGCATCTGCGCGGGCGCTATACCCTGCCGCTGACGCAGTTACCTACTGTCCTTAAGGATTTGGCGCTGAATCTGGTGTGCCATGCCCTCTATCGCCGCAGTCCTGAGGGTGACTTGCCGGACGCGGTCAAGGAAAGCTACCGCGCTACCGAGAAAACCCTGGTGGCGCTGCGCGACGGCAAGCTGACGCTGGGCATTCAGGCAACACAGAAGGATATGCCCGAGCCGGGGGAATACCGTGTCCGCAGCCGGGAACGGCAGTTCGGTGGCTCTGATGGCCTGTTGGAGCGCTACTAATGGATACCCGTACCCTACTGAGCGCGGTGGTTGAACGACTGCGCCTTCAGCTGCCGGGGCTGCATGTGGATTTTTTCCCCGAACGGCCTGAGCAGTTCCGCCTGAATCATCCGCACGGGGCTGTGCTGGTCAGCTACGGCAAATCCCGCTTTGGCCAGACGCAGGATATCGGCGTGGTTATTCAGCCGCAGACCGTCAGACTGACCGCCACGGTGGTGGTGAGGCAGCTTAACGGCAAAGACGGCGCGGTGGCGGTACTTGACCTGGTGCGCCAGTGTCTGGGCGGCTGGCGTCCACCCGACTGCCAGCGTGATATCTGGCTGGTCGAGGAGGTCTTTTTGGGGCAGACCGAGGGGCTGTGGCAATACGCGCTCACTGTTGAGACCGTGACGGTCTTTATCCAGAACGACAGCCCCGAAGACAATCCCCCGTTAACCCAGATAAACCCTGAGGAGCAATAAAGATGGCCCTGTTTCGTTATGACGGCCCACCCAGTGGCGTCACCCTGCGTACCGGCGAGGTGCTGCAGGAAGTCCTGCTCTGGCCGGGGCGGGAAGTGAAAATGCCGGAAGATCATGAGTACACCCAGACACTGGTGTGCCTCGGCTATCTGATGCGCCTGGATGCGCAACCGGTCTACCTTGAACCGGCGGCGCGTCCGGTGAAATCCCGCCCCGCCAATACCCCCTCGCCGCCAGAGAAGACGGGCGAGCGTAAAACAGACAGCCCGGGCACGGAGGGAGAAAAAGCATGAGCGATCCCTATGTACACGGCCCGGAAACCATTGAGGTCGAGCGCGGCCCCCGTCCGGTACGTGCCGTCAAATCATCAGTGATAGGACTGATGGGCACCGCCCCGACGGGCGCGGTGAATCAACCGATACAATGCCTGTCAGAAAAGGACGCCGCCCAGTTTGGCCCGGAAATCGACGGTTTTACGATACCGCAGGCGCTGGGGGCGATTTACGATCATGGGGCAGGTACGGTGGTGGTTATCAACGTACTGGATCCAACACGGCACACCCAGCACGTGGATGAAAGCGAGCTGAAATTTGATGCACAGCATCAACGTGCCCACCTTCGCTATGGGTACGTGAGCGCACTGGTATTGAAAAGTGCTGATAGCCAAACTACGTATCGGCGAGAGACGGATTATCGGCTTGAGCCGGTGAGCGGTACGCTAACACGGCAAGCCAACGGCGCTATCCCGGCAGGCGAAGCCTGTATCGCCAGCTACGATCATCTGGATACCGGTCAGGTCACGGCGGCAGATATTCTGGGCAGTATCGATACCGCCGGACGACGGAGCGGCATCAAGGTACTCGACGATGTTTATAATCTGCTGGGCTATGATGCCAAAATTTTGATTGCACCAGTCTATTGTACCCAGACCTCGGCCACCACCGAGCTGGCGGCCTATGCCGACAAGCTCAAGGCCATCGCCTATGTGGATGCGCCGATTGGCACCACCTTTGCGCAGGCTATCGCCGGTCGCGGATCGTCTGGCACCATCAACTTCAACACCGCCTCCGAGCGTGTTCGTCTGTGCTAGTCAACGACGATCGAAAAGTTATCCCACCATTCTTAATGGTGTTTAAAAGACCCTGACCGCGCCAGGGGACAGACTGTCAGGGTCAAGAAATCCTCTCAACCCAGGAGCTTATTATGCACGACACTTACCCCCTGCGTTTTCCCTATCCGCTGGCCAACGGCGAGATGCTGACCCAGGTCACCGTGCGTCGGTTGACCGTGCGCGACATGAAACAGGTACGCAAGCAAAGTCAGGACCCATCAGATTTGGATGAATTGCTGGTTGCCAGCATGACCGGGCTGTTACCGGAAGATTTGGACAAGATGGATCTGGCGGATTACCAGGCATTGCATGGCCGATTTCGCGGCTTTGCGGGGCTGGATACAGTATCCGGGACAACTGCGTAAGGCGGAGGCGTTACTGGCGAGGTGGTTTCGCTGGCAGCCCAGTGAGATTGACGGACTGCCGGTAGAGGAATTTGAGGGCTACCTTAAGGAAGCGGGCGAACAGATAAAGCGTGAAATTGTACGGAGAACAGTCCAAAAAAGAAAGCGAAAAAAACCTTCAGCGGCGAAAAAAGCCAGTGCGATAAAGGGGCCAAAACAGAACGCGAGAAGGGCTAAACCCAGGCCAATCACCGCTGTAGCGATGCCGGACATCATAAAAATGGTTATCCATGACTCGCTTCTGGCCACCATGGGCTCTATTACCCAGTACAGGCCATAACAGTAACATGCCGCCACCACCATACCGATCAGCCCGTTATAGATGTTAAGACGCGTTTCCATGGTTGCCCTCCTTATTCATTATTAGTGAGTTTACCCTTATGGCGAGTGGTTTTTCAATTGGTGTTGTCGTCTCCGCCGCCCTGCACGGCACGTTCCGGGCTGTTATGGGGAATTCCCAACGGGCACTGGAACGGCTAAGTTCTGCGACCACCCAACTACAGCAGCGTCAGGCATCGCTGACGCGGGCGGTTAGCCGATACGGCGACATTGACGGAGATGCCGCCCGCCGCCTGAACGGTGAACTGACCCGCGTTGGCCATACCCTGTCCCGACTGGAAAGTCAGCAGGCACGCCTGACACGCGCCACCGCCACCGCCTTGCGTGATAATCGCATGAACATCTACGGTCAGGGACTGGAGAGCTACGGCATGGCTCGGGCGGCCTATGGTGCCGTTCAGCCGTCAGTAAAAAAGTACATGTCCTTTCAGGACAACATGATCGATATGGCGATCACGGCGGGCTTTAACACGAAAACCCGCGACGCACTGTGCAAGGATATTCGTGCCTGGAGCCTGCAGTACACTCAGACCCAGGACGATTTACAGGCAGCAAGCAGCTCACTGATTGGCAATAATATCGATGATTTAGATGATCTCCGCGCCTACCTGCCCAGTATTGCCCGCGCGGCCACGGCCACAAAAACCCCGGCAGAGCTGTGGGCGCAAGCCGCCTTTACCACCAAACAGTCGCTGGGCATCGCCGCCAAAGATTTCGCCGCCGTACAGAACATCATGACCTATGGTGGTAAAGCGGGATCGTTTGAAATGGCTGACCAGGTGAAGTGGTTACCCGATTTAGCCCCACAAATGGCGAATGTAGCCCAGGGTAAGGAGGCCGTTGCGGAGATGGTGGCAGCCTTACAGGTGGCAAAAATTGGGGCGGGTAGTTCAGATAAAGCGGCGAATAATTTTAATAATTTTCTCGAAAAACTGTATGCCCCAGAAACAAAAAAACGCTTTGCCGATGTGCATATCGATATTGAAAAGTCATTAATGCAGCAAAAAGCGTATGGCATTTCGCCGATTGAAGGGATGATGAATACCCTGCAAACCTATTTGGCGCAAAAAAGTCCGCAAGCCCTGGCACAATTTAAATCGGCGATGGCGCTGCAAGACGATAAGGCTCGCGATAAGGCGTTATTGGCCCTTCAGCAAAATTTTGGGTTGGGTGAACTGTTCGCCGATATGCAGGTGATGGCGTTTGTGCGACCGATGCTGGCCAATATGGAGAAGTACCGCACTATCCGTGCTGAAGCCCTTAACGCCGCCGACACCGACGTGCTGGCAGGCGATTTCACCCGTCGCCTGGCATTGCCCATTGAGAAAATGAAGCAATTGATGATCGCCAGCAGTGATTTGGGGATCAGTATCGGGGAGCAGCTCACACCGCAAGTCGTCGGATTTGTCGATACGGTTGTGCCCTTGATAACTCAGATCAACAGCTGGGTTCAGGCTAACCCTCAACTTGTGCAAAGCATTGCCGGTGTTGTTGGGGGATTGCTGGCCTTTAAAATCGGGCTATTGGGTGTGCGAATGGTGTTAAACCTGGTTGCCACTCCATTTATCTCGCTTTGGAAAGGCTTTCAGACAGTTCGCAGCGGCGGGTTACTGATGTCTGCCACCTTTAGCTAGGGTGGCAGCCTTCGCCGTCTGGCCGGACTCATGGGCCGACTCTCACGCAGCGCGTTGCGTCTGGGGGCGGTGCTCGGCGGCGGACTGGTGCGTGGCCTGATGATAGCAGGACGTGCCGTGCTGTTTATTGGTCGGGCACTGATGCTTAATCCCATTGGGCTGCTGATCACCGGTATTGCTGTCGGCGCTTTCCTGATTTATCGCTACTGGGGGCCCATTAGCGCCTGGTTCAAAGCCCGCTGGTCGGATATCAAACAGGCGTTTTCCGGCGGCATCGGTGGCGTCGCGGCGCTGATTATCAGCTGGTCGCCGGTGGGGCTGTTCTATAAGGCGTTCGCGGGGGTTATGCGCTATTTTACTATTGAGTTACCCGCCAATTTTACCGATTTCGGTCGCAACCTGATTGAGGGACTGGTCAGCGGTATTCGCAGCAAGCTGACCGCGGCGAGAGAGAGTATCACCGAGTTTGGCGGCAGTATCAAAAACTGGTTTAGCGAGACGCTGGGTATTCATAGCCCCTCTCGGGTCTTTATGGGCTTTGGGGACAATATCGTTGAGGGGGCGGCAATCGGTATCCGACGCACCACCCCAAAAACTCGCAGCGCGACCCGCGACTGGCTGGCGGCGTTGTTGCAGGCAGGCGCAGGGCTGGCACTGCCGGGTCCGATTGGATGGCGGCCTTGCCCGCGTCGGGGCTGGGGCAGACGCTGCGCCAGGCGGTGGGCTTTGCCCGGCAGGCGCAATCGGCACTACAAACCGCCTCCAGCGTCATCCGGGTAGCGCGCCAGATGAAAAGCAATCCGGTGGCGGCGCTGACCCGCGTACCCGGCGTACTGACCAGTCTCGGCGATGTGGCCGCCCCACTGGCGCAATCGCAACCCTGGCTGCGCTAGCTTACCGGCACCTTACCCGACGCTATCCCGCTCCTGCGGGCGAGCGGTGAGGCGGCAACGATGATAGACCATGCCCAGGACACCCTGCGCGGCCTTGCGCTGGGCGAGAGTCAACATCTGCCCGGTGCGCTCGATACGGTCGCTGGTCTGGTTGGCTATAGAGTGCCGCTCAACGAACCTCAGAAAGTCTGCATTGCCTCATTTTGTCCTTGGAATATCGGCCCGGCTAATTGCTTCACATCAACGTTCTACCGCAAATTAAATGCAGGCGATTTGATTGGTGCCTGTAAAGAAATTAAGCGCTGGATTTGGGACGGTGGGAAAGATTGCCGTATCCGCTCAAACAACTGTTACGGGCAGATTGAACGGTGCGAGCAGGAATCTGAATTAACCTGCTGGGGGCTGGATAAATGAACACGGCTACGCGACTTGTTGTTTTCCTGTTAGCGCTGGCGTCCATCGTCGACGCGGGTGCCTGGCTGGCTGCGCACCACTACCAACCCACCATTGATAACCTCAATGTGCTGCTGACAACATGCAAAACGGAGAAGCGCCAGCAGGATGCGGCGATATAGCCAACCGACTTAAAAATGATTACAGCCAATGCCCTGATATGTGGCAAAAAAATACAGCTAATTGTTATCAAAATAATGTCGCTTGGCTATATCAGCCCAAAACAACGGCGTGGCGGCATTAAAACTTTTAGCCAACCTGCGAAGCCAGTGCAAAAGCAAAACAAGAGGAAGCCCGCAAATCGGCACAAACGGAGTATGCCGCCGCGAATGCCGTTCTGTCTGAACAAACCATGGGTGAAGCATGCGCGGCGGCGTCAGCGGCGTTTGATGATGAGCTACGGCGGGAGCGTTCGAAATGAATCGCGTAATTCTGGTGGGTGTTTTGGTGCTGGTGGGTTGTGGTGAAACACCGCGCCCTGATCCTGCTTATGTCGAGGTTAAAGTTCCTGTGCCGGTACCGTGCAAAACTGCCGAGGTATCAAAACCGGCTTTTGCCGTTGACCAGTTAAATATAGGCGCGCCCATCGATCAGCAGATGCGCGCGCTACGTGCAGAACGTCACCAGCGTATAGGCTACGAGAAGGAATTAGAATCGGCTATAAATGCTTGTGAGTGATTAGCAGGTTTCAATCCTGAAAAGAACCGTACAGGAGGTATAAATTGATGCGGGTATTTAATCGGGTACATTAAATATCAATAAATATAATTTCATTTAATATCAATATATTGATATTTTAATTTAATTCTTCAATCAAGGGACAAGTCAAAATTGATTGATGCAGTCATGAAGAATTTACAAATCAACGTGCTATACCCATCATAGGCTTTGTTGAATAAATAGAACTTTTGGGTAATCATCGGAGCAGATCAACACAGTTGTGGGGCTTTGTTGAATAAACATATTTTATGCTGCACCACCGGTGAAACGACAGATCCTCGCAACGCAAAATCATGCAGTTAGGCTTCATAAGAAAACTGTAAACCTGAGGTAACAAGCATTTTCTACCAAAACTGGCTGGCAAAACAGCATGACTCACTATTATTCAACAAAGCCGAACTGACAGAGAAGCAACATAAGAACGTCAAACGTGATATCGAGAAGATGCTCGTAGACCTCGGAGAAGATGCGCTCACTTTTGAGCACATCTATCTGGACTCCATGAATCGTCAACAAACTGAGTATCTGCTCGATCGCGACCATACCGAGTGCCTGCTCACAGGTTACAGCGCTGTTCACCGTATGCGCGTTATCAAACGCTGGCATGACCTCGAAAAACTGGCGGCTATACCTGCCTTGCCGGAAAACTACATCTCCGCCCTAGAAGCCTTGCTGGAATCGAAAAAGAGTGAAGCTGCACTGGTACTAGTCAACAAAGAGCAGGCCGCCGAGATTCACGACATCAAGAGCTTGTTCAAGGAGGGCATGACCCCAACCCAGTTCTGCAAAATGCTCAACGGCATCAATACCCAAAAGGTTAACGGCTGGCTCGCTGAGCGCAACTGGCTACACAACAAAAGCCAATCAGGTATCCGCTGGCGTGCAACATCCTACGCTCGCGACAGATATAGCCAAGCGACATTATTTTGATAACAATTAGCTGTATTTTTTTTCACATATCAGGGCATTGGCTGTAATCATTTTTAAGTCGGTTGACTATACAATAATGAGCGAACTCATCAGGGAAAAATGTGCTGCGGGCGTACGCCGATGGCCAGTTTACTCGATGGAAAACGGATCTGGGCAGAAAAGAATCTGAACCAGATGTAATCTGACAGACACCTGTATAAATAATCGGTAACTGTTAGATCAGGTCTGAGCTAGTACAAATCACAGGAGCACCCCATGAATTATGCATTCGCGGGTCATGCTGCCCTCATGGGGAGCTATCACCCGGAAGAAACCCACTTGGATAAATGGGTTAAATGGCTGCGAAACGGATACCGAAAGCTTATCGCTATCCTCGAACAGCAAGGCAAGCCTCTACGACCTGCCCCAGCACCTTAACCAAGGCTGTTACAGCCTGAAATCCCCTTCACCCCGCATTTCTTCGATTGGTCATTCCCCCGCCTGCCCGCCGTCATGACGAACGGCGCAGTGGCTTAATTTTAGCAGAGGTCAATTATGGCATACATCACCTTATCCGAGTGGAATCGGCGGCAACCCCGCCCGCGTTGTATGGAAACCGTCAGGCGATTGGTCAGGAGCGGAATGATTTTTCCCGCACCGATACGAGATGGGCGCGAGTATCTGGTTGAGGAAAATGCCTGCAAGCTCACCCAGAATAAAAACCTTCGCTCATCAGGTTACCTTCATCCCGCCCTGTTATCGAGGATAAAACATGGCACGCCGGAGAAGCCATAAGAACCGCGATTTGCCGCCAAACCTGCAACCGCGCAACGGCGGCTATTTTTGCTACCGTGACCCGCGCACCGGAAAAGAATATGGCCTGGGCCGCCATCGACAGGAGGCCATTACACAAGCCATCGCCGCTAATATGGCGATTTATGGCTCATCAAAACCATCACCGCTCGTTGACCGCATCAACGACACACAGGCGACCACAGTTAGCGAATGGACTGAACGCTATCTGACGATACTCGAAGGACGGAAACTCAAGCCGAAAACGATGAGCGAGTACCATAAATACCTGAAAGCCGTTAACGCCCATTTAGGGGAATTTGCTCTTCAGATTCAGAAAGTAGAAACCAAAGACATTGCCTCGTTCCTTAATCTGTATTAGTCGCGACTAATAAAATTCATGACCCTGACGGCTTTGTTGAATAATAGGTAATCATGCTGTTTTTCCATGCCAGTTTTGGTTGAAAATGCTTGTACATCTCAGGTGTACACTTTTCTCATGATGCCTAACTGCATGATTTTACGTTGCGAGGATCTGTCGTTTCACTGGGCTGCCAGCATAAAATCTATTTATTCAACAAAGCCGACCCTGACTGCTTTTCCCTGACCATCAGAATGAACGTATTCAGGTCCTTTAGCCACTTCTGTTGTTCGGACGAATATGTGGAATGCAGCAAGGCAGGGACAACAAGTTGAACGTTTTCAGTGGCCATTTCCTTCGTCTGGTTTTCGCTGATACTTGGCTGTAGAGTCAACAAATGCTTTGCCGGTATACGTGAAGCTTCGGAAAGAATCTGTCTCCACCTATCCTTGCATGTCGATTTCACACCCAGCATGGTCAGGTTGAAATGGGCGAAATCCGGATCGCGGTACTCGACAATGCTAGGAAACAGAAAATCGGGTTTGCATCTGTTCTCGGTTACAACGCCCCGGCTGTAACGAATGCCGTTTTCTTTGAAAATAATCTCAAGGTGGTTCTCAAGGGCCAGCCCAACGCGACTTTTTCGTCTGTTCTGCACCGACAGGGAAAATTGCAAAAAACCATCAGTGTCAACGATACCATTCCCTTTTGGTGAAAACCCCTTCGACAGCTTGTCCGCTATCAGATACCGTTCCAGCGTTCGAAAAAGAATTTCTTCGCGTTCCATCCATGTCATGAGAACCGAGTCCGGGTTGTCGATCGGATGAATATCGGCTAGCGTTGATCTGGCGTATGCTGAAAACTCGCGCGTCGATGGGAAGCCTGCCGGGAATTTCTCCAGCATCTCATCCAGACAGCTGTCAGTTCGAGACTCAACGACTATACCTATATTTTCCAAAACAACTCTGGCGGAAAACGCTATCCTGTCCTGCTCAGTCTCCAGTTCAGACCTTGCTGAAAAGCCTGGATGATTCAATTTTGAAAATCCAAAAAGCCACTCAATCTGCCTTCCAATACTGGATCCGTTTTCTGCGACGATTACAATAAGGTTACCATCTCGTTTTTTGGCAATAACCAGCAAATCACCTTCACTGGAATTAAGTGACACATTTGTTGTGGGGAAATATAGGCGATACTCGCTTCTGGGCTTTCCTGTCCTATTATCAACAGTTCCTGCCCGTCGATCACCGTAGGTAAGATAAGCATCCTCGACCAGAGGACCTGCGTCATCGTCATTAAGATAGATAAACCGGGCAGGGATTTGCACTTTTTTACCGGGCCTGCCAAGGAATTTTTCCATTGCTTTGGTGGCATTGTATTCGTGCTGGTTTGAGCACCTTGTATCAACCTCAACGGAACGCAGTCGCTTGGCTGCAACACCTTCAAAATAATCAGACAAATACCCTGACTTCATCTTCTTGCCTCGAATAATCTGGCATCGCTATAAAGCCAGTCAGCAATATCCTGCGCTACTCCATAGATATCTTTTCCAGCGCCGCGCAAGGCACATTCCCATACGATTCCAACCCTCCAGCCATCAGACATAAGAGCGTCTCTCACCTGATTGTCTCTTTTCTGGTTTAGCCCGATCTTATCACGCCAGAATTCCGGGCGTGTTCTAGGCCATTTGAATAACGGGCAGTCGTGTCCATGCCAGAAACACCCATGCACAAACACTACCGCATGGTAGCGAGACAGCACGATATCAGGCTTGCCAATCAGACCACTGCCATGAATACGGAACCGGAACCCCTGACGATGAAGCAGGCGGCGCACAAGCATTTCAGGTCTGGTGTTGCCCCCACGTATGCCGGACATCATCCTGCTACGCGTTGCCCTGTCAACAATATCGGCCATCAGTAACGCGATGACCATGGAGTTGGGTTGTCATCCTGTTCTTTTGCGATCAGCACCTTGACATGCGGGATCATGATGCGGGCGACCTCCTGCATTACAGGCATGACGACGCTGTTACCAAACTGGCGATACGCCTGCGTATCACTGACCGGTATTCTAAAGTTATCAGGAAATCCCATCAATCGCGCACACTCCCTTGGCGTCAGTCTGCGAGGCCTGACTTTATCCTTTTGCCACAGGAGTATTTCCGAACCATCCTTGTAATACCGTGCGGATAACGTACGCGTAACGCTGTCCGGATAAACCATACCGAATCCGAAACCGTTACCCGCAGCCCTGTGTTTTTTCGCGTAAGTCTGCAGGTAGTCCCATAATTTCGGTGTTAACGTATACTTTGCCTGAACAGACTGGCTTTTATGGTCAAAGAAACGGTCACCATCCCATTCCAGCAGTGGTTCACTACCATCATTTTTATGCAGAATGCACAATAATTGAATATTTTTATCAGGAAATTCAAGGTCATTCCACGAAAAATCAGTTTTCCCCCTGAAGCCTACGATAATAATCCTTTCTCGATGCTGTGGTGTGAAGTGCTTGCCGTCGATGATCCGGTAATGAACCTCATACCCAAGCTCATCACGCAATGTTTGCAAAATAACAGAGAAGGTATTCCCCTTGTTGTGAGATATCAGGTTCTTCACGTTTTCCAGCAGGAACGCCTTTGGCTGTTTGGCCGCAATGATGCGTGCCACATCAAAGAACAGGGTACCTTGCGTCGTACATTCGAATCCGTGAGGCCTGCCGAGCGCGTTCTTCTTGCTTACTCCAGCAATACTGAATGGCTGGCAGGGAAACCCACCAAGAAGCACGTCATGGTCTGGTACATCAGAGGCCGAAAACGGAACGATATCTCCCACAAATCGGTGACTGTTACCATAGTTCTCTATGTACGTCTTTTTAGAAAATTCATTCCATTCACTGGTGAATACGCATTCTCCGCCTTGAGATTCGAAGCCCATTCTAATTCCTCCAATCCCGGCAAACAGATCTATGAAAGTAAACTGGTAGTCGTTGGCAGAAGCATTACACATGCCTCTTCTTAACAACTCCCTAAGGGCAGGGGAAACCATAACAGGGCATTGTGTTTCCCCTGCCTCCCACCTCCTCACTGTTCTGCGCGATACCCCCAGCATTTCAGCAATTTTACCTTGTGAATATATTTCCCTTGCCTGTCGAAGCATATCCAGTTGTTGGCATTGTTCCACTGTTATCTCCTGGTTAAAGTTGAGACATTATGTCTCACTGGATTATCTTTTTAAAGTAAAAAAGCAAATTCACCAACAGGTTCAATGACTCTCTGAAAACCTCCTCCGGCACTTTTCTTCCAGCACCATGCCCAGCGCTCTAGTCTTGCGGTCTGCCTCCAGAAATTTGGATATAGCCAACCGACTTAAAAATGATTACAGCCAATGCCCTGATATGTGGCAAAAAAATACAGATAATTGTTATCAAAATAATGTCGCTTGGCTATAAACTGCTGACCTGGCGTGAAGAAACCGGTAAATCCGCATTTGAAAATGCCCCGCAGTTCGACGGTAAAATCGCGGAGCAAGAGTATTTTGACCACGGCGTATTGATGATCGCGATGGTTAAAGGCGGTGTGGAACTGGCGTTCGAAACCATGGTAAGCGCGGGCATCATCGAAGAATCCGCGTACTACGAATCGCTGCACGAACTGCCGCTGATTGCGAACACCATTGCATGTAAGCGTCTGTATGAAATGAACGTGGTTATCTCTGATACCGCAGAATACGGTAACTACCTGTTCGCGAATGCCGCCGTGCCGTTGCTGAAACAGGCATTCATGGCTTCACTGCAAGCGGGCGACACCGGCAAGTCGGTGGCGGCTACCAGCGTAGATAATGCACAACTGCGCGACGTTATAGCCAGGCGACTTAATTTTGATTACACCATATGGACTGAGAACAAAATCTCTGTATCGCAACCACTCTCTCTTTTTTTGCTTGTGCCCATCTATGCTCAATGGGGTTAAAATCTGGCGAATATGTAGGCAAATACTCTACCATATACCCTGCATCGATGATGACTTGTTGAATATTATGTTTTTTGTGAAAAGTTGCATTGTCCATCACGATTATCCTGTTTTTAGGGAGTACTGGGATAAGGACTTGTGTGACCCAGGAATAGAAAACATCGCTGTTAATATTGATATCAAATAATCCGATAGTAAACAGCGTTGTGCCTAATAACGCGCCGATAACATTTGTTCTTCCCTTGGCTCCCCGTTCTTCAGCCCAAAACACCGTTGACCTTTTGGGGAATAGCCGTGAGTCCGTGGGGTATCGTGTGGAAAACCACTTTCATCAATAAAAACAATAGGTTTGCCTTCTTTTTCATACTGTTGTATTTTTTGTTGAAATGCTTGCCGGGCGCTTTCGTCGGCTTTCGGATGACGTAGCGTTTTTTTATAGGTCAATCCCAGCTTTTTAAGAGCTTGCCAAATGGCCTTCTGACAAACGCCAAAACGCTCTGCACGTTCTTTTTGGTAAGCATCTGGATATGGTTCAACATCTTTTATCAACTCGGATTTATCGCTCTTTCGCTGACGTGTGGTCGATGCTTTTGACGCTATTTGATTAATCCAACACGATACAGAGGCAGGGCCAATCCGAAATTGCTTCGCTGTTTCTCGGATACTCAACCCTGCTTCTTTCCGTGTAGATATCACTTTACCTCTAAAATCAATTGAATAGCTCATTTAAATAATGTAATCAAAATTAAGTCGTTTAGATATAATGACGCAATCCGTAACCACCCGATCGAAGCAGTGGGTCAGAAACTGCGTGGCTACATGAAAGACATGAAACGTATTGCGGTTGCAGGCTAAGAATAAACGCATTACTTCGGCAATGAAAAAAGGCGCAACCGTGGTTGCGCCTTTTTTATGCGTGAAACACATTGTTCCTTAACGGCTTTGGAACTGGGCTTCTGCTTTTTGGAAGCGATCGGTGACGGCTTTGGAGGGCGCACGATCCATCAAGCTAACGATAAAGATCGCCAAGCTGGCAAAGAGAAAGCCGGGGATGATTTCATACAGATTAAACCAGGCATTCTGTTTCCAGATAATCACTGTGGCAGCCCCGATCAGCATACCGACCAGCGCACCGTTACGCGTCATGCGCGGCCACAGCAGGGAAATCAGGATCACCGGGCCAAACGCGGCACCAAAACCGGCCCAAGCGTAGCTAACCAGCCCCAATACGCGGTTTTCCGGGTTGGCGGCCAACACGATTGAAATGATGGCAATCAGTAACACCATAATGCGACCGACCCAGACCAGCTCGCGCTGCGTAGCGCCGGGACGGAAGAAGGGGCGGTACAAGTCTTCGGTAATGGCGCTGGAACAGACTAGCAGCTGACAGCTCAGGGTGCTCATTACCGCCGCCAGAATAGCGGAAAGTAACACACCGGCGATCCACGGGTTAAACAGCAACATGGAAAGCTCAATAAATACCCGCTCGGCATTGTTGGTGACGTTGCCCGCTTGTTCCGGATGATTGCTAAAGTAGGCGATACCGAAGAAGCCCACGCTCACTGCACCCGCGAGACACAGGATCATCCAGGTCATGCTGATGCGGCGTGCGCTGCGAATGGTGTGGTGAGAATCTGCTGCCATAAAGCGCGCCAGAATGTGCGGCTGTCCAAAATAGCCCAGACCCCAGCCCATCAGAGAGATGATGGCGACGACATCCAATCCCCTGAACATATCCAGATTAGCCGGGTTTTTCGCTGCGATAACCAACAGAGACGTATCGATGCCATCCAGCGCCAGAATCACCATCACCGGTGTCAGGATCAGGGCGAAAATCATCAGCGTGGCCTGTATCGTATCCGTCCAACTTACCGCCAGATAACCACCGATAAAGGTATAGGCGATGCTAGCGGCCGCACCGGCCCACAATGAGGTGGCGTAGCTCATGCCAAAGGTGCTTTCGAACAAGCGGGCACCGGCAACGATGCCAGAAGCGCAGAAAATGGTAAAAAACACCAGAATAATCAAGGCCGCAATGACTCTCAGGATTTTTCTGGTGTCTTCGAAACGGTGGGTGAAATAGTCTGGCAAGGTCAACGCGTTGTGGTTCACCTCGGTGTGAACGCGCAGGCGGCCTGCAACCCAGCGCCAGTTAAGGTAAGCACCGATAGTCAGCCCGATAGCAATCCAGCTTTCAGAAATGCCGGAGATAAATATCGCGCCCGGCAACCCCATCAGCAGCCAGCCACTCATGTCAGAAGCCCCTGCGGAAAGTGCTGTGACCACGCTGCCCATCCGTCGTCCGCCCAAGATATAGTCGCCAAGGGTGGTGGTTGAGCGATAGGCGACTAGGCCGATCAAGACCATTCCGAAGATATACACCAGAAAGGTCACCAACATGGGTGTACTCATTGTCATTAGAATCTCCAAGTTAAAGCGCCCTGTCTATACCCATCATGCTAGGGCATAAAGGCAAATCATTTGGTATAACCTGACGGGAACGACGTCAGGTAAAGCGCAGTCTGCACGATAGCGCATCCCTCGTGCAGCCTGTTTTTTCTTATAATGCAAAGCGTTAACGATTCGTTATATTTCCTCGTCACGCCAATATTATACACTTGTTAACTGCATTGCATCTTATGGCAACTCGCGAAAACCAAGTTGCATGATCCGATAACGACGGCCAAGCTTCGAAGGCATACCTTCAACAAATCAACGTTATCCGATCCCTCACTATCGATGATTATCTTGGCTTCACTGGAGTGAAACGATGGGATTCTCCACTATAGCGGTAAAGCTTGACGATGCGACCCGCAATCGTATCGAACGTACAGCGCAGCGCCTTGATCGCACATCGCATTGGTTGATTGAGCACGCCATTTTTTGCTATCTCGACGCCGTCGAGCGCGATAGTAAGGCTCCTGACATCACACCAGAGCAAGGTAAAACATTTCAACGTGCGCCGGAGATTATGCCGAAATCTCGTCAGGAAGGAAGCTATCAGCCGTTTTTAGCTTTCACGCAAACGCTGCTACCCCGTTCACCGCAGCGTGATGCTATCACGGCGACGTACCGCCGTTCCGAGGGTGAAATGGTGCCGTTACTGCTCGAGCGGGTAGAACCGATGGCATCAATGGCACCGGCGGTGCAGGCGCTGGCCTATCGACTGGCGCAGACGCTGCGGCGTGAACAGCAGACCCATGGGCGAGCGGGACGGGTGCAAAGTTTATTACAGGCCTTTTCCCTGTCATCGTCAGAGGGGATTGCTTTGATGTGCCTGGCAGAAGCGTTGCTGCGCATTCCCGATGCCTCAACGCGCAATGCGCTGATTCGTGACAAGATCAGCAGCGGTGACTGGCATTCCCATTTGGGGAAAGGGCAATCGCTGTTCGTCAATGCGGCAACCTGGGGACTACTGCTGACCGGGAAGCTGGTTGCGACGCACAGTGAAACGCGTCTGGCACACACCCTGAAGCAGCTGATTAACAAGGTGGGCGAGCCGGTCATTCGATTGGGGATGGATCGCGTGATGCGCCTGATGGGGGAGCAGTTTGTTACTGGCGAAACCATCGATGAGGCGCTGTCTAACGCGGAACATCTGGAACAGCAGGGATTTCGCTATTCCTATGACATGCTGGGCGAAGCGGCCCTCACCGAGCAGGATGCGGAGGCTTACCTCAACGCTTATCAGCAGGCGATTCATGCGATTGGCAGGGCATCTCAGGGGCGTGGGGTGTATGAAGGGCCGGGTATCTCCATCAAGCTGTCGGCGCTGCATCCTCGTTATAGTCGTGCGCAGTACGATCGCGTCATGGAGATGCTCTATCCCCGTTTGTTGGCGTTGACGTTGCAGGCGATGCAGTACGATATCGGCATTAATATTGATGCGGAAGAAGCCGAACGGCTAGAGATCTCCCTCGATCTGTTGGAGCGGTTGTGTCATGAGCCTGCGTTGGAGGGATGGAAAGGGATCGGTTTTGTGGTGCAGGCCTACCAGAAACGCTGCCCGTTTGTGATTGATTTCCTTATCGATCTGGCACAGCGTACCCAGCGACGCCTGATGGTGCGATTGGTGAAAGGTGCCTATTGGGACAGCGAAATCAAACGCACGCAAGTAGAGGGTCTGGAGGACTACCCCGTCTATACCCGTAAAGTCTATACCGATGTCGCCTATCTGGCCTGCGCTCGCCAGCTGCTGGCGGAACCGGATGCCATTTACCCGCAGTTCGCTACCCACAATGCTCATACCCTGAGCGCGGTGTATACGCTGGCCGGTGACAGTTATTACCCTGGGCAATATGAATTTCAATGCCTGCATGGTATGGGGGAGGCGCTTTATTCGCAGGTCGTCGGTCCCGAAGAACAGGGCAAGCTGGCGCGCCCCTGTCGGATCTATGCCCCCGTCGGCACCCATGAAACCCTGCTTGCCTATTTGGTGCGGCGTCTATTGGAAAATGGTGCCAACACCTCGTTTGTTAACCGTATTGCGGATGCGGAGGTCCCACTGGAGCAGCTGATTGCCAGCCCGATAGCTGAAGTGCAGGCGCTGGTATACAAAGAGGGGGCTCCCGGCTGCCGGCATCCGCGAATTCCTCTACCTGCTCAGATCTACGGTGCAGAGCGTTGCAATGCGCAAGGCGTAGATCTGACCGATGAGCGCCGTCTGGAAATGCTCGCAGCGGCCTTAAGCGCTGATGCCGTGCAGGTACGGCATGCGGCACCGATTATGGTCAATGCATCATCACCGCTGGCGGCTCGGCCAGTGATCAATCCTGCCCAACAGCACGATATAGTGGGATATGTGCGTGATGCCAGCGAGGAGGATGTGCGCATTGCGTTGGGCTGTGCGGTGCAGGCAGCAGAGCGGTTCTCGACGGTGTCGCTCCCGCAGCGGGTTGCCAGCCTGCAACGCGCTGCCAGCTTGCTGGAAGCCGCGTATCCGCAGTTCATCGGGTTATTGGTGCGCGAGGCGGGGAAAACCGTGCCAAATGCCATTGCTGAAATACGCGAAGCGGTGGACTTCTTGCGCTATTATGCACAGCAGTCTGCGGCGGTGTCATCGGAACAAGTTTGCCCGCTGGGTGTGGTAGTTTGCATCAGTCCGTGGAACTTCCCGTTGGCCATTTTTACTGGGCAGATTGCTGCCGCACTGGCTGCGGGGAATGCGGTACTGGCAAAACCGGCGGAGCAAACACCACTGGTTGCCGCGTTGGCGGTGCAACTGCTGCATCAGGCTGGCATTGCGCCTGATGTGTTGCAGCTGCTGCCCGGCGCTGGGGAACGCGTCGGTGCGGCGCTGGTGCGCGATGCGCGCGTCAATGGCGTGCTGTTTACCGGATCGACCGCGGTTGCCAAGAGCTTGCAGCGCACGTTGGCAGAACGGTTGGATGCGCATGGGCAACCTGCGGTGCTGATCGCTGAAACCGGTGGGATGAATGCCATGATTGTCGATTCGTCCGCGCTGACGGAGCAGGTGGTCAGCGATGTCATTGCCTCCGCCTTTGACAGCGCAGGGCAGCGTTGTTCAGCACTGCGTCTGCTCTGTCTTCAGGAGGACATTGCAGAAGCGACACTGAACATGCTGCGTGGCGCCATGGCGCAGTTCCGCGTGGGCAATCCCGACAGTTTGGCAACGGACTGCGGCCCGGTGATCGACGATGAAGCCCGCGAACGGATCGAGCAGCATATTCACCTGATGCAAGCGGAAGGGCATTCGGTGTTTCAGGCGGCTTTCGGCGCACAGGTGTGCCGGGCCTCATGGCGACAGGGCACCTTTGTCTTGCCGACGCTGATTGAACTGGACCAGGTAGCCAGCTTGCAACAAGAGATCTTTGGTCCGGTGCTGCACGTGGTGCGCTATGCGCGCGAGGGGCTGGATACGTTGATTGAGGAGATCAACGCCTTGGGGTATGGGCTCACGTTGGGCGTCCATTCACGGATTGATGAAACCATTTCGCGTATCACGCAGCGGGCGCATGTGGGTAACCAATACGTCAATCGCAATATGGTGGGGGCTGTGGTCGGCGTTCAGCCATTCGGAGGCGAAGGGTTGTCTGGTTCAGGGCCGAAAGCGGGCGGGCCGCTCTATTTGCCACGCTTGCAGAGAACACCGCTTGGCCAACCCAGCACAGCGAGCAACGCATTGGGCATCAATGCCACATTGGCGACGACGCCGGAACGCGCTGGGTTTGCGCTACTGGTTGACTGGGCGCAACAACAGGGACGGCTGGCGGTGTTCGAGGCGGCGAAGAGCTACCGTGCCTGGGGCGCTGTCAGCGGTGTGATACGCCCGCTGCCGGGACCCACTGGCGAACGCAATACCTATATGCTGACACCGCGCGATAACGTGTTGTGCCTGGCGCAGGAAAGTGACGATATGCTGCGCCAGCTGGCGGCGCTGCTGGCCGTGGGCAGTAACGCATTATGGCCTGACAGTGCAGCGTTACGTGAACTTTCCGGCAGCTTGCCGCTGGAAGTGCAGCGCCGCATCCGTTTTACGCCGGAATGGCAACAGGAAAGTGGACATATTGGCGCGGTTATCTGTCACGGCGAGAGCGACATGTTGCGTGAGGTTAATCAGCAGATTACGCAATGGACGGGGGCGATTATTCCTCTGCTCTGCTGTGAACCCGGCAGTGACACGATCCCACTGGAGCGGTTATGGCATGAACGTGTGCTCAGCGTGAATACGGCGGCAGCGGGGGGAAATACCAGCCTGCTGATGATGACGGAGTAATCACTCCGTACGCGCCGCGCACACTGCGCGGCGCAACAGCACGCCGGTTGCCAGAACGCTTAGTTGCGGTACAGCACCTTGATGATGTGATAGCCGAACTGGGTTTTTACCGGTCCAAAGGGTTTCAGCAACTCGCAGGAAAATACCGCCTTGTCAAAAGCGGGCACCATATCGCCCTGACGGAACTCACCCAGATTGCCCCCATCCCGTTTGGACGGGCAGGTAGAATGCTTTTTAGCTAACTGCTGAAAGTCTGCCCCTTGCGCCAATTGGTCCAGTAGATCATTCGCCTGTTGTTCTGTATCGACCAGAATATGCAGTGCAGATGCCGTTTTCGCCATGGGAATACCTTTCATGTGATTAAGAAGCGTGAATTGAACAGGCCTCACGCCGACGCCGATGGCTGGCAATGTAGCACGATGCAGGCCTGATGTGGATCGGTAAAGGCGAATCCGGCCCTCAAGATCTGCGTGGCTTTCTGCTACAATCGGCTTCCGTTTTTATTACGAGTTGAACGTCATGCGCCTGAATCCCAGTCAACAACATGCTGTCGAATTTGTCACCGGCCCTTGTCTGGTGCTGGCTGGCGCGGGATCAGGCAAAACGCGCGTTATCACCAACAAGATTGCTCATCTGATCCGTCAGTGCGGCTATCAGGCGCGTCATATCGCCGCGGTGACCTTTAGCAACAAGGCTGCGCGTGAAATGAAAGCGCGCGTGGCGCAGACCTTAGGGCGCAAGGAGACGCGTGGGTTGCTGATCGCCACCTTTCACACCCTGGGGTTGGAGGTCATTAAACGGGAATATGCCGCGTTGGGCATGAAGGCAAACTTCTCGCTGTTTGACGATCAGGATCAGGTCGCACTGCTCAATGAACTGACGGAAACCTGGTTGGAAGGGGATAAAACCCAGCTACAGCAGTTGACCTCCACCATTTCCAACTGGAAAAACGATCTGATGGACCCGACGCAGGTGGCGGCATCGGCACAGTCGGAGCGTGATAAGCTGTTTGCGCACTGTTATGGTCTGTATCACGACCATTTGCGCGCCTGTAATGTAGTGGATTTTGACGATCTGATCCTGTTGCCAACGCTGCTGTTCAAGCGCAATGAAGCGGTGCGTGAGCGCTGGCAAAACCGCTTGCGCTACCTGCTGGTGGATGAGTATCAGGACACCAACACCAGCCAGTATGAGCTGATCAAACTGCTGGTTGGTGCACGTGCACGCTTTACCGTGGTCGGCGATGACGACCAATCCATCTACTCTTGGCGCGGTGCCCGTCCGCAAAACCTGGTACTGCTTTCACAGGATTTCCCTCAGCTTGAAGTGATCAAGCTGGAGCAAAATTACCGTTCTTCGGGCCGTATTCTCAAAGCGGCCAATATCCTGATCGCCAATAACCCACACGTATTTGAAAAAAAACTCTTTTCGAAATTGGGCTACGGCAGTGAACTGAAGGTGATCACCGCCAACAACGAAGACCACGAGGCGGGACGGGTGGTGGGCGAACTGATTGCCCATCACTTTATCAACAAGACGCAGTACAGTGACTATGCCATCCTCTATCGTGGCAACCATCAGTCGCGACTGTTCGAAAAGATGCTGATGCAAAACCGCATTCCCTATCGCATCTCTGGCGGTACCTCCTTCTTTTCTCGTCCGGAAATCAAAGATCTGTTGGCCTATCTGCGCGTTTTGACCAACGCGGATGACGACAGCGCCTTTCTGCGCATCGTCAACACTCCTAAGCGAGAAATCGGCCCCGCGACGCTACAGAAACTGGGTGAGTGGGCCAATGTGCGCAACAAAAGCCTGTTTACCGCCAGTTTTGATTTAGGGCTGGAAGCACACCTGTCTGGCCGTGGGTTGTCCTCACTGCAACGTTTTACCCACTGGATGCGGGAAATTGCCCAGCAGGCTGAGCGAGAACCGGTGGCGGCGGTGCGCGACCTCATCCACGGGCTGGATTATGAAAGCTGGCTGTATGAAACCTCAACCAGCCCGAAAGCGGCGGAAATGCGAATGAAAAACGTCAATCAGCTGTTTAGCTGGATGACGGAAATGCTGGCAGGCTCGGAGCTCGATGAACCGATGACGCTGACACAGGTGGTAACGAGGTTCACCCTGCGCGATATGATGGAGCGCGGCGAAAGCGAAGAAGAGGTGGATCAGGTGCAGCTGATGACCCTGCACGCCTCAAAAGGGTTGGAATTTCCCTATGTGTATCTGGTGGGGATGGAGGAGGGACTACTGCCGCACCAGAGCAGCATTGACGAAGATAATGTCGATGAAGAGCGTCGCCTAGCGTATGTCGGTATCACACGGGCGCGACGTGAGCTGGTTTTGACCCTGTGCAAAGAGCGTCGCCAGTATGGCGAACTGGTGCGGCCAGAACCCAGCCGTTTCTTGCTGGAACTGCCGCAGGACGATCTGCAATGGGAAACAGCGCGCAAAGTGGTCAGCGCGCAAGAGCGGATGCAAAAGGGGCAAAGCCATCTGGCGAATCTGCGCACGCAGCTGGCGCAAGCGCGCGATAAGGAGTAATACCGCTGTTACGGCGTGGCTTCCTCAATCACCAATGGCCAGTGGGCATAGCCCTGCCAACGGCTTTTCTGTTCCAGCGCTTCTGCGCACAGGGGATGGGCGGCAAGCCAGCCAGCAGGTAGCTGGATGTGCAGGGTATCGCCGTCCGCCCGCAAGATGCTTTCAGGCAAGGTGTCATCACGGCGACGGCTGGCGAAAATAATCGCCAGTCGCAACAAACGGCATAAGCGCTGCGCAGGCAGTACGGGTACGGCGTTTTGCTGATTTAATGACTGAAGATCGAGCACACCACTCTGATTTAACACCAGAATAGCCAGCAGTTTTTTCTGTGCCGGTGTGAAACCGGGAAGATCGCTGTTGCGTATGAGATATAGCCAAGCGACTTAATTTTGATTACACCATATGGACTGAGAACAAAATCTCTGTATCGCAACCACTCTCTCTTTTTTTTGCTTTTTGCTTGTGCCCATTTATGCTCAATGGGGTTAAGATCTGGCGAATATGTAGGCAAATACTCCACCATATACCCTGCATCGATGATGACTTGTTGAATATTATGTTTTTTGTGAAAAGTTGCATTGTCCATCACGATTACCCTGTTTTTAGGGAGTACTGGGATAAGGACTTGTGTGACCCAGGAATAGAAAACATCGCTGTTAATATTGATATCAAATAATCCGATAGCAAACAGCGTTGTGCCTAATAAAGCGCCGATAACATTTGTTCTTCCCTTGGCTCCCCCGTTCTTCAGGCCAAAACACCGTTGACCTTTTGGGGAATAGCCGTGAGTCCGTGGGGTATCGTGTGGAAAACCACTTTCATCAATAAAAACAATAGGTTTACCTTCTTTTTCATACTGTTGTATTTTTTGTTGAAATGCTTGCCGGGCGCTTTCGTCGGCTTTCGGATGACGTAGAGTTTTTTATAGGTCAATCCCAGCTTTTTAAGAGCTTGCCAAATGGGGCTTTGTTGAATAAATAGATTTTATGCTGGCAGCCCAGCGAAACGACGGATCCTCGCAACGTAAAATCATGCAGTTAGGCCTCATGAGAAAAGTGTACACCTGAGATGACAAGCATTTTCAACCAAAACTGGCATGGAAAAACAGCATGATTACCTATTATTCAACAAAGCCGCCAAATGGCCTTCTGACAAACGCCAAAACGCTCTGCACGTTCTTTTTGGTAAGCATCTGGATATGGTTCAACATCTTTTATCAACTCGGATTTATCGCTCTTTCGCTGACGCGTGGTCGATGCTTTTGACGCTATTTGATTAATCCAACGCGATACAGAGGCAGGGCCAATCCGAAATTGCTTCGCTGTTTCTCGGATACTCAACCCTTCTTCTTCCCGTGTAGATATCACTTTACGTCTAAAATCAATTGAATAGCTCATTTAAATAATGTAATCAAAATTAAGTCGTTTAGCTATACGGTGTTCAAACGCCAGTGCGCGTCGTTCGATGAGTCGCATCAGCAATGTTAACAACCCATTGACGCACAGATAAATAATCCCTGCGGCACCGAACACGGCGACATCGTAGGTACGACCATACATCAGTTGGCTGTAACCCATCACCTCCATCAGCGTGATGGTATAAGCCAGCGAGGTACTTTTAAACACCAACACCACTTCGTTTGAATAGGACGATAGGGCGCGTTTGAAGGCATAGGGCAGCAAAATACGCAATGTTTGTGCCGGTGACATACCCAGCGCTGCACAGGATTGCCACTGCCCGGAAGGTATGGCGCGTACGGCACCGTAAAACAGTTGCGTAGTATAGGCCGCGCTGTTTAATGCCAGCGCAATCATGGCGCACAGCCAGGGTTGAGAGAGCAAGTGCCACAACCACGGGATCTGCTGGATTGCCGGAAACTGGCCCGGACCATAGTAGATCAGGAAGATTTGCACCAGCAGCGGTGTGCCGGTAAACAGCGTGATGTACACCCGGGATAGCAGCGACAATACCGGTGTTTTTAACGCAAGCACTGCCGTCAGCACCAAAGAGATAACCAGTGCGGCAATCAGCGCCACTAGCGTAAGGCTAAGGCTGGTGTGCAACCCTTTGAGCAATTCAGGTAAGTAGGCAAGCATCAGGACGGCCTCCGTTCAAAGCGCGTAGTACGCAGTTCGATACGTTTGAGGACGTATTGACTTAACAAGGTGATTACCAGATAAATCGCTGCCGCAATCACATACCAAGTAAAGGGCTCGTGGGTACGTGTGGCGATGCTCTTGGTTTGCAGCATCAGATCGTTCACGCTAATCAATGACACCAATGCGGTATCTTTCAGCAATACCAGCCATTGGTTGCCGAGACCGGGCAGGGCATGACGCCACATTTGCGGCATGATCAGACGAAAGAAGGTGGCTGCTTTACTCAAACCCAGGGCTTGCCCTGATTCGCGCTGCCCTTGCGGGACCGTTTTGAGCGCGCCGCGCAGCGTTTGTGACGCATAGGCTGCATACAGCAGCGCCAATGCAATCACACCGCACAGAAACGGGCTGACTTCAAACGTCTCAATGTTTAACTTGATGGGATACGCTGCGCCACCAATACTGAGCGTAAAGCCATCTGCCAGTATCAGTAGCAACTGTGATGAACCAAAATAGATAAACAGCACCACCAGAATTTCCGGCAGACCGCGTAGCAGCGTCACTAACGCTGCGCCACACCATGCAACAGGCTTGCAGCGCGCCATTTCCCAGACAGCAAACAGCATCGCCAGAATCAAACCGAGTACCAGTGCACAAACGGCAAGGCCGACGGTCATGCTGGCGGCGCTTGCAAGAGGATGAAATTCAATCATTGAGCGAGATTACTGCTGAAACCATTTGTTGTAGATGGACTGATAAGTGCCATCCTGTTTGACTTTGTCCAGCGCGTCATTGAAGCGTTTGACCAGTGCATCGCTACCCTGACGCACCGCAATACCCAAACCGATACCAAAGTAGTTTTTATCCGTCACGCTGCTGCCTACGGTAGCCAACTGGTCATTCTGTTTCAGCCCCTCATTCACCACGGCAGTGTCACCGAATACCGCGTCCAGACGGCCGCTTTTCAGATCCAGAATGGCATTCTGATAGCTGTCATAGGGCACTGTGGTCACATCTTTGTGTTGGTCCAGTAGGTATTTTTGGTGAGTCGTACCGTTTTGCACGCCAACGCGCTTACCTTTCAGGGCACCAATATCGGCCACTTTGCCTTTCTGTGCGATAAACAGCGCAGAGTTATCGTAGTAAGGTTGGCTAAAGGTAACCTGTTGCTGACGTTCCGGCGTAATATCCATCCCCGCCATAACCGCTTCATAACGGTGGAATTTAAGCCCTGGGATCAAGCTGTCAAAGGCTTGATTGCTAAACGTACAGGAGGCGTTCATCTCTTTGCACAGCGCATTGGCAAGATCGACGTCAAATCCTTGGATCTTGTTATCATCGCCCACGAATTCGAACGGAGGGTAAGACGCTTCAGTCGCGAAACGGATGGTTTCAGCGGCGCTGGCGGCAACGCTGGCGTTGGCGAGGAGTGCTGCAACGAGTAATTTTTTCATTGTTATTTCCATCTTGTTCATCAATGAGAAAGATAACTGGCGAACTCAGCGGTTTGCGGCGCAGTAAAGTGGCTCGCATCACCCTGTTCGACAATACAGCCATTTTCCATGTACACCACACGGCTGGCAGTTTTACGTGCAAAATCCACTTCGTGAGTGACGATCACCTGGGTGATGCCGGTCTGTGCCAGTTCCTGAATAATACCGACCACCTGGGCCGTGATTTCAGGATCGAGCGCGGCCGTTGGTTCATCAAACAGCAGCACCTGGGGTTCCATCATCAGTGCGCGGGCAATCGCCACGCGTTGCTGTTGCCCACCGGACAAATGCAGCGGGAAACGATCGGCAAAATCGCGCAGGCGTAAACGTGTTAACAGTTTGTCTGCACGTTCCAGCGCCTCGTCTTTGCTCAACCCCAATACCCGACAAGGTGCCTCGGTCAGGTTTTGCGTGACGGTCAGGTGTGGCCACAGGTTGTATTGTTGAAATACCATGCCGACATTGCGGCGCAACTCACGAATGGCACCGTCACTCGGCGGCTGTGCAAACGTAAACTGGTTGCCTGCAATGGAAAGCGTGCCCGAACGTGGCATTTCCAGCAGGTTCAATACGCGCAGCAGCGAGCTTTTCCCCGCACCGCTGGGACCCAATAACACCAGCGTTTCGCCAGCCGGACAATCAAGGGTGACATCGAATAGCGCCTGATGCGCGCCATAGAAACAGTTAATGCTGTTTAGTTGAATACTCATGCGCAAGAATTGAATAGACATTGATACCGCGAATGTTAACGTCGGCAGGATACTTATGCAATCGCCGTGGGTTAAAATTTGCTAATTAGCGGACTAATGGATAAATAATAGCACAAAATATCGGTTAAGCGGCGGGGTGGCTGTAATTGTCGGGACCGAAGGATAACAGACAGCAAATCTGCCCGTATCGGCGACTATCATGCTGCGGTTTCACGTCGATAGCATCAAAAAATACAGGTTGTGAATGCGTTATAGTGATGAATGGTTGAGGTTTTGTGTGGGAAGATGAGAGGTTTTTATATTTTTAGTTATGACATTAGCGCACCAATGGCGACGGTAGGCTGTGCCTGTCAACAAGCTCATACAGAAAAGAGCGTAATAGAATGAATGCAAGTGCAATTCCCATCCTGATGTATCACCATGTTGGCCCTAAACTTGGGCTGGTGACGCTGTCGCCCGGCACCTTTATCGAACAGATGACCTGGTTGGCGCGCGCTGGGTGGAAAACCGTGACTGCGGCTGAATTAGAAGGATTTTACCGCGGAGAGCCTTTGCCGCGTAAAAGTGTGATGATCACCTTTGACGACGGTTATTTAGATAATTGGGTTTATGCGTTTCCGGTGTTAAAACATCTTGGGCTGCATGCGCATATTTTTCTGATTACCAGCCAGATTGGCGACGGACCCGTTCGCCAGCTGACGGAGATTGCATTCTCTCACAAAGAGTGTGAGGAAAAAGTCGCCACCGGCCATGCCGATGATGTGATGATGCGTTGGTCTGAAATTGAAGAGATGCAAGCCAGTGGGTTAGTGGAGTTTCACGCGCATACCCATACGCATCAGCGCTGGGACAGGCAAATCACCGATCCCGCTGAGCGCCACTGCGCATTAGAAACCGATCTGCGTCTGTGCCGTGAAACGCTGCTTGCGCGACTGGGGTCGTGTAGCCGCCATTTTTGCTGGCCTATGGGTTTTTATAACCACGATTACGCTGCCATTGCTCAAGCGCAAGGGTTTGACTATCTCTACACCACCGAACGACGAATGAACATGCCCCGACATCTGACTTGGCGCTTGGGACGTATCAGCACCAAAGAGCGAGAAGACACCTCTTGGCTTAAACGGCGGTTGTTTCTTTATACCACACCGGTTATTTCTTCATTATTTGCATTACATAAAGGTCAGCGTTATACCTGAGGTTCTTTTTATGCAACGACAACGTGCCCAGAATAATGTTCCTGGGCATTTTATGTATTTATTTTTCGAAAATACGTTTCTGTATAAAAAGTATTTACCTTCCGTTTAGCTTCGCTCTCATAAAATTACGCCAGACGTTATACACACCGTGCATATCCTCGTTTGAGAGTAAGGTGCTGGTTGTTTTTACTAGGTTTATTTATGAGAAGACGCATTCTCTACACGGAATCCTCTAAGCATGTTGGCGGGCAGGAATTGCAAGCGATGATGCAATTACAGGCTTTACAACATTTAGGTTTTGAGGTGCTATTGGCATGTCGCCCGGCAAGTGAAGTCGCTACACTTGCCGCAGGAAAACATATTCCAATATACCCGATTACATTTCGAAATAGTTATCATTTCCCCTCGCTGTGGCGTTTCAGACAGCTTATTAATGAATATCATCCCTTATTTGTCGTCAGTCACAGCGGGCATGATGCAAATATTGCTGCACTGGCAACCAAGCTGACCTGGAACAAGCCAACGCTCGTGCGGCAAAAAACCTATCTTACCAGCAGGATTAAGCCGTTTAGCACCAATTATCTGGCAGATCAGGTGGTGGTGCCCAGTAGTGGTATGAAGCGCGCGATGGTGGCGGGTGGCTGTCGTGATGAAAAAATTGAGGTAGTCGCACCCGGGTTTGACTTTGCTACCTTGCATGCTCAAAGTGAGCGGCCTTTGCCTGTCTCTGTGCAATGTTGGCTGGAGGCCGGTACGTCGCCTGTCATTGTACAGGTCGGTATGCTGCGTGGTGAAAAAGGACATGATACCGCGTTGGCCGCGTTGGCGGCACTCAAGCAGTCAGGCCATGCATTTCGTTATCTGATCGTTGGTGATGGCCCTGAGTACAAGGTTATCAACGCGATGATTGCACGCTATGGTTTGCAAGATAACGTGCTGATGGCGGGCAAGCTGTTTCCGGCTGCGGCCGTCTACCGGCATGCAGATCTGGTGTTGATGCCTTCACGTAATGAGTCTTTTGGGATGGCACTGGTTGAGGCGATGTATTTTGGCGTCCCGGTGATGGCGAGTGACGTGGGAGGCATCCCGGATGTTATCCGACATCAGGAAAATGGCGTATTGTTGCCGTGTGATGATGTTGCGGCTTGGCAGAATGCTATTGCTGATTTCCTTATGCATCCTGCTCCCTACCGTCAGAGGGCCCGCCACGCCAGCGACGACGTGATGTTGCGCTACTCTATAGATGCCTGTGTCAAAAAAATTATCGCATTGGCCTATAAGGAACCCACACCAGCGGTTGCGGGTGTGGCAAAGCCTTAGGTTACGCCAGTACCGTATCACCGTGCAGTTGGCAACTGCACGCGAGCACATAGCCTTGTGCAATCTCTTCTGCTGTCAGCGTCATGGTGCTACTGGTGGTGTAATCGCCGGAACTTTAGTTTTGCAACTGCCGCATACGCCTGCGCGGCAGGCGGCATTAACGGTTATTTTGTGGCTTTCCAACGCAGCTAACAGACTGATGCCCACCGGAACACGCAGTGTATTAAGCGGCTGGCGAATGGTCAGCGTCAACTGCTCACCGTCCTCTTCCAGTGATTCAGCACCAATCTGGAACTGCTCTTTGTAAAAACGTGTTGTGGGGACGCCAGCATCGGTGACCAGTGCGGCAACGTGCTGCATATAAGGGGCAGGGCCGTAGGTCATCACCATGCTCTGTGCCAGATCCGGCACGGCTTGTTTCAGTAACTCAGGTGTTAACCTTCCGGCGAGAAAACCAGTTTCGGCGTCAAATTCGGCGACCAACGTCAGCTGTGATGGATAGTGCTCTGTAAGGCGTTGCCACTCCGTGGCAAAAATCACCTGCTGCGAGTTACGAACATTAAAGATAACCTGCAAGTGAACGTTGGGGCGGTGCGCCAATAACCAGCGACTCATCGACATAATGGGCGTAACGCCACAGCCTGCGGCCATCATCAGATAACATTCCTGTTCGGCATGACCTGCATCGACGCAGGTAAATTCACCTTGTGCATCGGAAAACCACAGATACTCGCCAAGGTTGACCTGCTGCGTCAGCCAGCCTGAGGCCGTCCCCTGTTCTACACGCCGCACCGTCAGCGTGATAAACGGGCTTAATCCTAGGGTTGAGGAGAGGGTGAGGAGAGGGTATAGGCGCGCAGGGTATCGGGGTCGTTGGCAATGCAAACCAGTGCATACTGTCCCGGACGATAGGGGTAGAAATCGTGATTAATCAGCGAAAGCGTCCAGACGTCAGGCGTTTCCTGACGAATGGAGTGAACTTGCATGCGGTTCGGGCATGCGGAGGTCGGTTGTGTCATGAGTGCTCTCCAAACAGCACAAGCGACGCGTTGCCGCGCCGCTTGTTATCCTATTGCTCTCAAGCGGACAGAATAGTGTTGATGTCTTCTTCTACGGTGGTTATCGAACGCATACCGAATTTTTCGTTCAGTACGGCCAGCAGGTTATCCGTCAGGAAGCCGGGGGCGGTAGGACCGGTTCTGATGTTTTTGACGCCCAGCGACAGCAACGTGAGCAGAATGACGATGGCTTTTTGCTCAAACCAGGAGAGTATCAGGCTCAATGGCAGGTCGTTCACGCCGCAGCCTAGTTTTTCTGCCAGTTTCACGGCCAGAATGATGGCTGAGTAGGCATCGTTACACTGGCCGACATCGAGCAGACGCGGTAACCCTTCCAGCGTGCCAAAGTCCAGCTTGTTAAAGCGATATTTGCCGCATGCCAGCGTCATTATCAGGCAATCATCAGGAACACTACGGGTGAAATCGGTGAAGTAGCTGCGTTCACTGCGGCTGCCGTCACATCCCCCCACTAGGAACACATGACGCAACTTACCGTTAGCCACCAAATCGATCACGGTATCCGCCGCGCTGAGCAGGGTCTCACGCCCGAAACCGACGGTTTGGAGGTCATCACGATAGAGCCTAGGAACTTGGCAAATTCAACCTGCTGGTTCTATAGCCAAGCGACATTATTTTGATAACAATTAGCTGTATTTTTTTGCCACATATCAGGGCATTGGCTGTAATCATTTTTAAGTCGTTTGGCTATAGCTATCAATAACCTGCGTAGCAGGGCACCAGCACTGCGCTGAAGGCATTTTTCTACATCATGACCGGCACCTTTCAGCAGCTTAAAAAAGGATTCAATACCCCAGCGCCAGTAATACCAGCGAGCGACTTCCGCGCTGGTGAGCTCGTTGCTAACGTTTGTGAGCAGCGTCCAGCGTCCGATAAATTTACCGTGAGTATCGGTAAGGCGAACCACAACTAATCTGAGTGTCAGAGCTACGCATGGCTGAACTTTCACTCGCCGTCCGGTGTTCTTGTCTTTCCGCTTCGCTTTTGCTGTTCGCGTTGGCTTTGTTGAATAAACATATTTTATGCTGCACCCCCGGTGAAACGACAGATCCTCGCAACGCAAAATCATGCAGTTAGGCATCATAAGAAAACTGTAAACCTGAACTGACAAGCATTTTCTACCAAAACTGGCTGGCAAAACAGCATGACTCACTATTATTCAACAAAGCCGTTCGCGTTATGATCACGGATGTTTCCCCGATCTCCATATTGGCTTTTTTCCCTTTCCAGCCAACCTGTCCGTTTGCGATAAATGGCAGATTGTCTGCAATTTCACCAATTTTACGGGTGTCACCGCCCCACTCGGCCCGATGCCCTTACTTTCTCCGGATAAGCCAACATATTCCCAGGGAGCTTAATGTGCACATATGCCCGAAGAGTCACCTTCACGGTCAATGAGATGAACTAACTTCTTCCCGGTATCAAGAGACTCAACGCGGGCGATATAGTCAACCGACTTAAAAATGATTACAGCCAATGCCCTGATATGTGGCAAAAAAATACAGCTAATTGTTATCAAAATAATGTCGCTTGGCTATATCAGCCGTCAAAGCATCCATATGAGTCAGAGTCTCAGACAAGCCCTCGGTTAGCATTGAACGACAACCCGCCCTATCGGTTAGAGTTTGAGACAGGGGCTCTATTGGTAAACCATTTGCAGCATCAAGCAGTAGGCTGGTTTGTAGTTCATAACCGACGTCGCCACCATGCGTCATTTTCAAACGTTCTTCTCTCCCATTGTGGGTACGAAAGGCTTTGTTGAATAATAGTGAGTCATGCTGTTTTGCCAGCCAGTTTTGGTAGAAAATGCTTTTCAGTTCAGGTTTACAGTTTTCTTATGATGCCTAACTGCATGATTTTGCGTTGCGAGGATCTGTCGTTTCACCGGGGGTGCAGCATAAAATATGTTTATTCAACAAAGCCCCTGCGACCGACTAATACAGATAAGAGTCCACTGCTCTACCAGCTGAGCTAACAACCCGTAGTGGCATAATTAATTAGAGGGCGGTGACGAGAAAAGCTTTCACAACCAGAGAGAAAATACCTAAAACTCCAGCGCTCAGCATCCAGCGAATTAACTTCTGCTCAGAGCGGATACCCGCCATTTCAAGCTGTAAGTCCTTTCTAACCAAGGATATTTGAGTCGTCATATCCTTACGGACATCGGATATCTCTGCGGACAGGTCCTTACGGACATCGGCTATCTCTGCGGACAGGTCCTTGCGGACATCGGCTATCTCTGCGGACAGGTCCTTGCGGACATCTGCTATCTCACGCTTCACTTCGGCGATATCAGCGGACAGGTCTTTGCGCACATCGTCGAGATCGCGCTTTGTAGCAAGATCTGCTACCTCGTGTGATTTTCGCACAACAAGAGATATCGCCTTGGCTTGGTCTTTCGGCAACCCTGCGTTTTCCAGCGTTTCGACGAACTCTTGAGTATCAAATGCGACTTGGCCCATAGCGGATCCTCCTGTGTTAAGCCAAGTGTAAGCGATCTGACCGCCAATCTGCAAAATTTTACCCGTTATCCCCTTCTAACCACATCCGTTTCATTATGGAAAAATTGTTATGACCAAAATCACCAAAACACAGCTCATGCTTTTTAAGTCTGCTGATTCAGATATCGAACTACAGGGAACGCTCTACCAAGGCAAGCCAGTGTTCTTCGCCGTCGAACTGGCTAAAGCACTTGGCTACACAAACCCCTCTAAAGCGCTAACCGACCACTGTAAGAATCTGATAAAGCTTGATTATAACGAATCGTTAGAATTGAATTTAGGTGTTTATCCCAAAGGTGTAGCACTTGCGCCTGAGGCCGATCTCTACCGCCTGATACTGAAAAGCAAGCTTCCCTCTGCCGAACGCGTGCAGGATTGGGTATACGAAGAAGTTTTGCCATCGTTGCGTCAGCAGGGCAGCTACAGCATGAAGTCCGCCCATCGTGACGAAGGCAGCGGCTTACCGGAATACCGCAAGGCCCGAGCCATGCAAATCCAGATGGAGATAGCCGAAAAAACCTTCCAATGGGCTACAGGACTTTCCGATGCTGCACGCCAAACCGTTATAGCCAACCGACTTAAAAATGATTACAACAGATGCCCTGATATGTGGCAAAAAAGCATAGCTGGCTGTTATCAAAATAATGTCGGTTGGCTATATCGCCGGACTGATTCAACCCGATCGCTGGACATGAAGTGATTCCAGTACCTGTGCTTGGGAAAAAACACTACACCGCCACGCAAATCGGCAAAATATTTAATGTTTCAGCCAACAAAATTGGTCGTATCGCCAACGACAACCACATGAAAACGGAGGAATATGGCGAGTACTATAGCCAACCGACTTAAAAATGATTACAGCCAATGCCCTGATATGTGGCAAAAAAATACAGCTAATTTGTATTAGTCGCGACTAGATCTGACACTGGACCTTGAAAGGTTGAGAGTTACCGGTTTTGATATGGGTGTCTAATCCTTAAACAAAACGCGAGGTAACTCTCATGCTTCATACTAACAATCCCATTATCAAACACAAAGCCGGCCTGCTCAATCTCGCCGAAGAACTCGGTAACGTATCAAAAGCCTGCAAGAGCATGGGCGTGTCACGCGATACATTTTACCGTTATCAGGAACTGGCTGCTGAAGGCGGCATTGATGCGCTGGTTAACCAGAACCGCTGGGTTCCGAACCTGAAGAACCGCGCCGACGAAACCACTGAACGCACGGTTGTTGATTATGCTATTGAGTTCCCGCCCCATGGGCAGCACCGGACCAGTAATGAGCTGCGTAAAAAAGGCGTGTTTATCTCCGGCAGCGGCGTGCGCTCCATCTGGCAACGACACGACCTGGAGAACTTCCGTAAACGCCTGAAGGCGCTTGAGGAAAAGGTCGCCAGAGAAGGCATTGTCCTTACCGACGCTCAAATCTCAGCCCTGGAGAAGAAGGCGCACGATGATGAGGCCTGCGGTGAAATCGAGACGGCACATCCCGGGTATCTGGGCTCGCAGGACACCTTCTACGTGGGCAATCTGAAGGGGGTGGGCCGTATCTACCAGCAGACGTTCGTGGATACGTACTCGAAAGTGGCACACTGCAAGCTGTATACGAATAAAACACCGCTCACCGCCGCCGACCTGCTCAATGATAGCGTACTCCCGTTCTACGAGGCTCAGGGACTGCCGGTGCTGAGAATACTGACCGACAGGGGTACGGAGTACTGTGGTAAAGTGGAGCAGCATGATTATCAGCTTTATCTGGCTATCAACGAAAACGAAGGCGATGTCTCCGCAGACGAACGGCATCTGCGAGCGCTTCCATAAAACCATTTTGCAGGATTTTTATCAGGTTACGTTCCGCAAGAAGTTATATGGAGACCTGGAAAGTCTGCAGGTAGCTCTGGACAGCTGGTTGTGGCATTACAATAATGAGCGAACTCATCAGGGAAAAATGTGCTGCTGGCGTACGCCGATGGCCACTTTACTCGATGGAAAACGGATCTGGGCAGAAAAGAATCTGAACCAGATGTAATCTGACAGACACCTGTATAAATAATCGGTAACTGTCAGATCTGGTCTGAGCTAGTACAACTAATTATTATCAAAATTAAGTCGCTTGGCTATAAGGCGCTGGAAAAATTCAACGACATCCTGCTTGCAGAGTTAGAAGCCGCAAACAGCGGACTCGTATAACCATAAACCGAAACCCACCGCCCCATTGACGCAAGGAGAACCCATGCGCTATAGTCAATCTGCATCTGCAAATTCAGGTGTCGGGTTTAGTACCCCGGTTTAGCTAGAAAGGCGCATAACACGCCGAGAGCGTGTTTTTTTATGCGTCAGTCCGGCATGTCAGAATAATGGTGGGCTGGATGGGGGAGCTGAAAAGCTCGCCGGGTCCTTTCTAGCCGGTCGTACTAACCCTATTCAGCTCGCCACCATATCAGAGATTAGTACCTCTAGGTGGTGATTGTCCTCAACTAGAAAGGAAATCATTGCTATGACAACCTTAATGTTCCGTAATACTGTTCTTGAAACCATCTCCCACAACGGGCAGATCTGGTTCACTTCCGCTGAGCTTGCTAAAGCGCTCGAATACAAGAAAGCTGATGCCATCACCCAAATTTATACTCGCAACGTAGACGAATTTAGCCCGTGCATGACCGATACCCTTAATTTGAGTGTCTCTTTAAAATCAATGAGTTACGACAATTTACGTAACAAAATCCGCATCTTCTCCCTACGCGGCGCGCACCTGATAGCGATGTTTGCTCGTACCCCCGTCGCCAAAGAGTTCCGCAAATGGGTGCTGGATATCTTCGGCAAAGAAACCAAGATCCCACAATACCCACCCCAAGCCGCCGAACTGTTCAACGATGATGATACCCGTTGCCTGAATCATCTGGTCTGGAGCATGGCGAACGGCTTTCATTTTGACCGAGCCTAGACACAGGCCATCTGGTATGCCCTGCGCCGTGTAACGGGCGTACCCTCCCCTCAGCACTTCGAAATCCGGCAAATCCCCCTGCTGGCCGAAGAGTGCCGCCGTATCTACGGCATTACCAACACGCTCAAGGGTGCGATCTTCGACGCTGAGAAGCAGACGATACGCCGTGTTCTGCGTCATCGTGAAGATGAAGCTATCGTGCTGGGCGAGATGCAGCAGATGCTTGAAGAGAGCACACAGCAGCATTACGGCGTGATGACCCATGCACTCGAAAAATGGCAACAGGCGAACGTTAACCAGTTCCTGCAACGCCACTAATCCCCTAATCCCGCCCCGGTATCGTGCCGGGGTTCCATTATCGTTTTAACCAACGAGGTATAGATAAACGACTTAATTTTGATTACATTATTTAAATGAGCTATTCAATTGATTTTAGACGTAAAGTGATATCTACACGGGAAAAAGAAGGGTTGAGTATCCGAGAAACAGCGAAGCAATTTCGGATTGGCCCTGCCTCTGTATCGCGTTGGATTAATCAAATAGCGTCAAAAGCATCGACCACGCGTCAGCGAAAGAGCGATAAATCCGAGTTGATAAAAGATGTTGAACCATATCCAGATGCTTACCAAAAAGAACGTGCAGAGCGTTTTGGCGTTTGTCAGAAGGCCATTTGGCAAGCTCTTAAAAAGCTGGGATTGACCTATAAAAAAACGCTACGTCATCCGAAAGCCGACGAAAGCGCCCGGCAAGCATTTCAACAAAAAATACAACAGTATGAAAAAGAAGGAAAACCTATTGTTTTTATTGATGAAAGTGGTTTTCCACACGATACCCCACGGACTCACGGCTATTCCCCAAAAGGTCAACGGTGTTTTGGCCTGAAGAACGGGGGAGCCAAGGGAAGAACAAATGTTATCGGCGCGTTATTAGGCACAATGCTGTTTGCTATCGGATTATTTGATATCAATATTAACAGCGATGTTTTCTATTCCTGGGTCACACAAGTCCTTATCCCAGTACTCCCTAAAAACAGGGTAATCGTGATGGACAATGCAACTTTTCACAAAAAACATAATATTCAACAAGTCATCATCGATGCAGGGTATATGGTGGAGTATTTGCCTACATATTCGCCAGATCTTAACCCCATTGAGCATAAATGGGCACAAGCAAAAAAAGAGAGAGCGGTTGCGATACAGAGATTTTGTTCTCAGTCCATACGGTGTAATCAAAAATTAAGTCGCTTGGCTATATGTCAGCGCTGCTGGACAAACTGGAAGATGATGTGTGGCATGATGCCGATGCGGTGATGATTTCTGATTTCATCGCACAGCGCTTGCCTGAAGAGACCGTGCAACGCGTTCGGCAACGACAGCAACAACACCACCATCGTTTTCATGCCGTTGCGATGTCACAACATGGAAAACCTGGCATCCTGCACATTTTCGAGGCTTTGTTGAATAAATAGAACTTTTGGGTAATCATCGGAGCAGATCAACACAGTTGTTTCAAAATCAGCTCTCCATGGCAAAACAAAATTTTAAAATCACCAGCTGGCCCTCTTATAACAAGGCCCTCAAGCAGCGCGCTTCTCTAACCGTATGGCTAGATGAATCAGCCATTGCTGCATGGACGGAAAAAAACACTACTGAACGGCGTGGACGACCGCTCCACTACTCAGATATGCCCATCACCACAGTCCTGATGATGAAACGCATGTTTGGCCTTTCATTGAGGGCTTTACAGGGCTTTGGTGACTCGATTTTTAAACTGATTAAATTGTCGCTCCATTGTCCAGACTATTCGCTGCTCAGCAAGCGAGCAAAGACAGTGAACATCAGCATAAAAACGCCAACCCGTGGTGAAATCTCACATCTGGTCATTGATGGAACCGGCCTGAAGGTCTTTGGCGAAGGCGAATGGAAAGTCCGGCAGCATGGTGCCGACAGACGCAGGGTATGGCGTAAGCTGCACCTGGCAGTAGACAGTGTGACGCATGAGATTATCTGTGCGGATTTGTCGCTCAGTGGTACGACTGATGCCCAAGCTCTACCGGCGCTGATAAACCAGACCCACCGGAAAATCAGAGAGGCATCGGCTAACGGCGCTTAGGATACAGTTTACTGCTATGATGCTCTGCTGAGGAAGAAAATAAGGCCGCTTATCCCGCCACGAAGGGGGGCGCAAGATTGGCAAGATCGCTACCACGAGCGTAACCCCGCTGTTGCAAATCAGCGCATTAGCGGTAGTAACGCTATCTGGAAAAAGAAAGTGGGCTATCACCGGCGCTCAGTGGCTGAAACGGCCATGTTCCGGTTCAAAAGGCTTCTGGGTGGTCATCTAAGTCTGAGAGACTACGATGGTCAGGTGGGTGAAGCCATGGCCATGGTCAAAGCGCTTAACCTGATCACGCTATTAGGAATGCCGAACAGTATTCGCATCACGTAACAATCGACCCGTATGGGGCGCAGTCGTTACAAGTTCTGATTTATTCAACAAAGCCAACAATTAGCTGTATTTTTTTGCCACATATCAGGGCATTGGTTGTAATCATTTTTAAGTCGTTTGGCAATATCTGGTTCTGCGGAGACCTGTAGGGTAGACTTTTTCATGGGGTATCATCTCTCTGTTGTTGAAATCATCCACGAAATCAATCAGCAGGATACCCCACCCTCCCCGAAACCCCGTACACCAGAAATGAGCATAACTCCGGAGATAGAGCCGGTGCCTGTAACGAGATTCGGCGCTGGAAGTATGTTGACGGCAAGGTATACTAAGGGCCTGGTTAGTCGGCGGGCGGTAGAACGTGAGCTTTGTTTGATATCACAATTTGATAATGAGGAGTAAATATGAGTCTTGTTAATAATGATAACTGTTTCGATAAAGGTATTGATGTATCAAAATGGCAAGGAGCTATTGACTGGGAGGAGGTCGCTGAAAGCGGTGTCAAGCATGCATTTATAAAAATGACGGAAGGGGGAACTTATGTAGACCCTAAATTCGTCGAAAACTGGAATAATGCGAAACTTGCAAATATTAACGTTAATTGTTATCACTACTTCAGAGCGCTAAGCAGCACACCACAGGAACAGTTTAATAATATCAAAAAGGTGTTATCTTCTGTTGGGTTTGATTCAACCAAAAACTCACTGGCGATTGATGTTGAAAAGTCTCGTAATGAAGCAGCAACGCCAGAACAAATGGCGGATAATTTGCATTCATTGTTAAGTTTTCTCAGTAAAGACTCAGAATTGTCCTGCCAAGCTACATTTATATATTGCTCACCATCGTATTGGGATAGTGGTGTTAAATGGGATAAGTATGATTTCAGTATTTATCCTCTCTGGATTGCCAACTGGAATGTAGAGGCACCCCACCTTCCTTTGACTTGGAAAAATGCAGGTCAAAGTTGGTCATGGTGGCAATATAGTTCCAAAGGGAAGATTAGCGGTATTACTGAAAATGTAGTGGATTTAGATTGGGTGAAGCGTTCTGCTTAATTTTTTTCATTGTTAAAGCATGGATAATTAGTAAACCTAACTCAATGAGGCCTCGGCACCGTCCGTGGTTCTTTTTCGCCTACGCATCCTACCAAGAGTCTTTCGGGATATGAGCCTGAGACAGAGTGGCGGTTTCATCGCTAACCCCTCTTGGGCCACTCATGTCTACGAGGCAGGCTCTATCACCAAAAGAAAATAAGCGATGCAATTAGTGGAAATAAAGAAACTTGATCTCGTAGCGAATACTATGGTGATTACTGAAGGTGTTAAGAAATATCATGACACCATCATCAAGCTTGTTGACCGTAATAAAGCCGATCTGGAAGAGTTCGGGCCACTCGGATTTGAAATCTGTATGGTTGAAAGAAGTCAAGGTGGTGGCAAGAAACTTCCCGGGCTTATTGAGCGTCGAGAGCGTGAGCTATATCTATCAGGGCTAGGCTGTGTCCCTTAATTGCGTAACCGGGAGCCTGTATAGCCAAGCGACTTAATTTTGATTACACCATATGGACTGAGAACAAAATCTCTGTATCGCAACCACTCTCTCTTTTTTTGCTTTTTGCTTGTGCCCATTTATGCTCAATGGGGTTAAGATCTGGCCAATATGTAGGCAAATACTCCACCATATACCCTGCATCGATGATGACTTGTTGAATATTATGTTTTTTATGAAAAGTTGCATTGTCCATCACGATTACCCTGTTTTTAGGGAGTACTGGGATAAGGACTTGTGTGACCCAAGAATAGAAAACATCGCTGTTAATATTGATATCAAATAATCCGATAGCAAACAGCATTGTGCCTAATAACGCGCCGATAACATTTGTTCTTCCCTTGGCTCCCCCGTTCTTCAGGCCAAAACACCGTTGACCTTTTGGGGAATAGCCGTGAGTCCGTGGGGTATCGTGTGGAAAACCACTTTCATCAATAAAAACAATAGGTTTGCCTTCTTTTTCATACTGTTGTATTTTTTGTTGAAATGCTTGCCGGGCGCTTCCGTCGGCTTTCGGATGACGTAGCGTTTTTTTTATAGGTCAATCCCAGCTTTTTAAGAGCTTGCCAAATGGCCTTCTGACAAACGCCAAAACGCTCTGCACGTTCTTTTTGGTAAGCATCTGGATATGGTTCAACATCTTTTATCAACTCGGATTTATCGCTCTTTCGCTGACGCGTGGTCGATGCTTTTGACGCTATTTGATTAATCCAACGCGATACAGAGGCAGGGCCAATCCGAAATTGCTTCGCTGTTTCCCGGATACTCAACCCTTCTTCTTCCCGTGTAGATATCACTTTACCTCTAAAATCAATTGAATAGCTCATTTAAATAATGTAATCAAAATTAAGTCGTTTAGCTATATCATCCATATGGCTACCCTAAATAGTTTGTTCCTTTAAAATGAGTGGCAATTCTTGGTGTCGCCCTACTCTTGGCTTTGTTGAATAATAGTGAGTCATGCTGTTTTGTCAGCCAGTTTTGGTAGAAAATGCTCATCACATCAGGTTTACAGTTTTCTTATGAGGCCTAACTGCATGATTTTGCGTTGCGAGGATCTGTCGTTTCACCGGGGGTGCAGCATAAAATATGTTTATTCAACAAAGCCCCTACTCTTAATAATTAATAATGAAGTTATGTATGATTACAATGATGTTTTTGGGTGAGCCATGACACTCACGCTCAAATTTACTGATACGGTTAGATATATCATTTAGCAAAGTATGATTATAAGGTTCTGTAAAGATTCGAGTGAAAAAATGTAGAGACATGATAGCGGCCTAATTGAATATGGCAATGATGTGGCGTTGAGTTTTTTTTGATTTTTTATTTGTTGTTATGTTTTTCATTTTTGAAGCAAAGAGGGGGGGGGGGGTGATTTATTTTAATTTAATATCAATAGGCTGCCGTGTTATTTAATATATTTTATAAAAAATAACATTTCGTGATTTTAAAGCTGACGTGTATTACCTGGTAGCTCAGTTAAATATAATTATGATATTTGCGTGATATATATAATATCTTGATTAATTTATTTTTACATTTTTTGATGTGTCTTGACCTCTAGTTTTTAAGTGAATATTATGGCCCTACACACCGCAGAGATATCTATCGTGGGCTCGCTATTATTCTAGAGCGTATGAGCTGCGCAGTTCAGTATGGCTGGCGCAATTTTCTATAAATGTCATGCGAATTATACAGAGGTCACTATGTCTAGAGAGCTTCAGAATAAGAGTATTGCCACTAATACAAGCTTCCAAAATTATAAATACACTCCTGGTTATAATGCAATGGTTGAAGATTCAGTTATCACGGATGAGACCTTTAGGGTTAATAACTCATTATTCTTTATCAGGCCATTAACCCCAGAGTCGACATTCACCTTTTCAATAATGAATAATCGGGAACGCGTCACCTTCACGGGAGATCAGTCTGCGGTATTGGTGTCAAACAGTGCTATTGAGTTATCACTTCATGGCAAATGGCTGGTAGGACGATCGTTGATTACCCAGCTGGCGACCTTTTTAGCCTTCACTGAATACAGGTTTAAAGAGTCCTCTCGACTATGGGGGGCGAATGCTGCGCCTTTACAACATAAGGTCCTCTTCGAAACAGAAAAAATCTTCTGCGCAGTCATTGATAACGCACAAATGAGTTTTATGGATTTGGTTTTTTGTCGTGACTTTATCAGTGACACAGATGTTATCAATAAACTGTGCCATTTCATTCGCGGTATTGAGAGCTACTGGGTTGCTCAGTTTTTGCTGGATCAAGTTCTTGATAACAGTAAAAGCATGAAGTCACATAAGCTGTATAATTCCTGTAAAGAATATGGTGTTTCAGAATCTTATTTCAGAAAGCTTTGTTATAACGCTTTTACCTGTGGACCGAAAAAACAGCTCAGAATGTGGCGAGCTGCATACAGTGCGTTGCAACTGATTGAGAATGATGAGTCGATTGCGACCGTGGCTTGGAATAACGGCTATGCATCGTCCTCCCATTTCTCCACAGAAATCAAAACGCTTTTTGGTATAACGCCTCGGGAATTCAAGGATTTGGAAGGCTTTCTGAATGAATAGAATAGGTAAAATGGATTTTTATCTACTAGGGGAGTTATGCTTATTTCTGGTGTACGGGGTTTCGGGGAGGGTAGCGTATCCTGCTGATTGATTTCGTGGATGATTTCAACAACAGAGAGATGATACCCCATGAAAAAGTCTACCCTACAGGTCTCCGCAGAACCAGATATTGCCGGTGATCCCTTGCATGAACTCATTCGTAATGCTGCCAGGCAACTGGTAGCTGCCGCCGTTGAGGTTGAGCTCGAAGCCATGCTGCAACAACATGCTGAACGCCGCCTTGACGACGGGCGTCATGCTGTCGTTCGTAACGGCTATTTGCCCCCGCGAACCATACAGACGGGTATTGGGGATGTTGAAATTAAAGTACCTAAGGTCAGGGAGCGCAGCGGCAACGGAATATGCTTCAACAGCGCGTTGTTGCCGCCTTATCTGAAACGTGCAAAAAGCGTCGAAGAGTTGCTACCATGGCTGTACCTGCGAGGCATATCCACCGGTGATTTTCATGAAGCCCTGAGGGCGCTTCTCGGTGAAAAAGCGAATGGCCTCTCTGCCAGTACCATCAGCAGACTGAAACAGCAGTGGCTTGAAGAGCACAGGCAATGGTGCCTGCGTGATTTAAGCGATACGCGCTACGTTTATTTCTGGGCCGATGGCATATACAGCCATGTCAGGCAAGATGATTGCCTTTGCCTGCTGGTCATTATCGGCGTCACTGAACATGGACGTAAGGAGCTGGTTGCGGTCGAAGATGGTTATCGAGAGTCAGAAGCAAACTGGGCCGAACTTCTTAATGGCCTGCGAGCACGTGGCCTAACCGTATCTCCCAAGCTGGCTACGGGAGACGGTGCCCTTGGTTTTTGGAATAATGGCAAAGATATTCCCGGACACGCAGCACCAACGCTGTTGGGTGCACAAAACCGCTAATGTGTTGGCTTCACTCCCCAAAGCCATGCAACCGAAAGTTAAGGCTGAGCTGCGGGAGGTTTGGCTGGCAGAGAGCCGCGATGCCGCTAATGAAGCCTTTGATGTTTTGTTGGCAAGGTTTTCAGCGAAGTATCCTGCAGCGATGAAGAAGCTGGAGAAAGCTCAAGAAGAACTGCTGGCATTCTACGACTTCCCGTCAGAGCACTGGGCGTCAATAAGAACGACAAATCCGATTGAATCGGCTTTTGCGACTGTGAGGCTACGAAGCAGAGGCGCGAAGAACGGTGGTTCGAGAGAAACAACCCTGTCAATGGTATGGTATTTAAGCTGCTCCAGTCAGCTCAGAAAAGCTGGAACCGACTAAGAGGATTTGACCTGCTGACCCTGGTTGTAAGCAACGTCCAATTTAAGGATGGAGGACAGATTCACGAAGCATCAGAGCGGAACGTAGCCTGATCGCCATACACCTGATTTGCTAATAACTCCTCACGAGGTGGTTATGGCACCAAAATCCACATGGCGACTGACGGAAGCGGCATCCCGCTAAACATCGTACTGAGTGCTGTGCAGGGTCACGAAAGCCTGTTTGCGTTACGACTCCTAGACGGAATTGGCGTGCAACGCCAGAACGGCAGCATGAAGCGTCGTGGCCATGCAGTACTGGCTGACAAAGCCTACTCTGGGAATGCACTACGTAACGACTTGAAAAAAAGAGGGATAAAAACGGTTATTCCCCGAAAATCAAATGAAAAACTGGCTTCAGATGGACGCTCGCAACTTGATCGTGATGCTTATCGCCATCGTAACGTTGTGGAAAGGTGTTTTGGCCGTTTAAAGGAATATCGAAGGATCGCCACACGTTATGAAAAAATGTCAAGAAACTATCTAGCAATGGTGAAACTGGGCTGCATCCGCTTGTTTTACCGCCGGTTATGCAATTAAGGGACACAGCATAGTGGGCTATCAAGATATAGCCAAGCGACTTAATTTTGATTATACCATATGGACTGAGAACAAAATCTCTGTATCGCAACCACCCTCTCTTTTTTTGCTTTTTGCTTGTGCCCATTTATGCTCAATGGGGTTAAGATCTGGCCAATATGTAGGCAAATACTCCACCATATACCCTGCATCGATGATGACTTGTTGAATATTATGTTTTTTGTGAAAAGTTGTATTGTCCATCACGATTACCCTGTTTTTAGGGAGTACTGGGATAAGGACTTGTGTGACCCAGGAATAGAAAACATCGCTGTTAATATTGATATCAAATAATCCGATAGCAAACAGCGTTGTGCCTAATAAAGCGCCGATAACATTTGTTCTTCCCTTGGCTCCCCCGTTCTTCAGGCCAAAACACCGTTGACCTTTTGGGGAATAGCCGTGAGTCCGTAGGGTATCGTGTGGAAAACCACTTTCATCAATAAAAACAATAGGGTTACCTTCTTTTTCATACTGTTGTATTTTTTGTTGAAATGCTTGCCGGGCGCTTTCGTCGGCTTTCGGATGACGTAGAGTTTTTTTATAGGTCAATCCCAGCTTTTTAAGAGCGTGCCAAATGGCCTTCTGACAAACGCCAAAACGCTCTGCACGTTCTTTTTGGTAAGCATCTGGATATGGTTCAACATCTTTTATCAACTCGGATTTATCGCTCTTTCGCTGACGCGTGGTCGATGCTTTTGACGCTATTTGATTAATCCAACGCGAACAGAGGCAGGGCCAATCCGAAATTGCTTCGCTGTTTCTCGGATACTCAACCCTTCTTCTTCCCGTGTAGATATCACTTTACGTCTAAAATCAATTGAATAGCTCATTTAAACAATGTAATCAAAATTAAGTCGTTTAGCTATAAATCACATCGCTTTGCAATTAAGGAAGAGTGCTGGGTCAGCCATTCCGGCTCTGGTATTTTGCAAACGCGCACGACCTTTACTGGGGTATCGGAAGTTACCAACCAACCTTTCCGGTGGCATGGATAAGGGCTTTGTTGAATAAATAGAACTTTTGGGTAATCATCGGAGCAGATCAACACAGTTGTTTCAAAATCAGGTCTCCATGGCAAAACAAAATTTTAAAATCACCAACTGGCCCTCTTATAACAAGGCCCTCAAGCAGCGCGGTTCTCTAACCGTATGGCTAGATGAATCAGCCATTGCTGCATGGACGGAAAAAAACACTACTGAACGGCGTGGACGACCGCTCCACTACTCAGATATGGCCATCACCACAGTCCTGATGATGAAACGCGTGTTTGGCCTTTCATTGAGGGCTTTACAGGGCTTTGTTGACTCGATTTTTAAACTGATTAAATTGTCGCTCCATTGTCCAGACTATTCACTGCTCAGCAAGCGAGCAAAGACAGTGAACATCAGCATAAAAACGCCAACCCGTGGTGAAATCTCACATCTGGTCATTGATGGAACCGGCCTGAAGGTCTTTGGCGAAGGCGAATGGAAAGTCCGGCAGCATGGTGCCGACAGACGCAGGGTATGGCGTAAGCTGCACCTGGCAGTAGACAGTGTGACGCATGAGATTATCTGTGCGGATTTGTCGCTCAGTGGTACGACTGATGCCCAAGCTCTACCGGCGCTGATAAACCAGACCCACCGGAAAATCAGAGAGGCATCGGCTGACGGCGCTTAGGATACAGTTTACTGCTATGATGCTCTGGTGAGGAAGAAAATAAGGCCGCTTATCCCGCCACGAAGGGGGGCGCAATATTGGCAAGATCGCTACCACGAGCGTAACCCCGCTGTTGCAAATCAGCGCATTAGCGGTAGTAACGCTATCTGGAAAAAGAAAGTGGGCTATCACCGGCGCTCAGTGGCTGAAACGGCCATGTTCCGGTTCAAAAGGCTTCTGGGTGGTCATCTAAGTCTGAGAGACTACGATGGTCAGGTGGGTGAAGCCATGGCCATGGTCAAAGCGCTTAACCTGATCACGCTATTAGTGAATGCCGAACAGTATTCGCATCACGTAACAATCGACCCGTATGGGGCGCAGTCGTTACAAGTTCTGATTTATTCAACAAAGCCATGGATAAGCTCCGCTTGCGCCCGGAGAGAGATATCTGGGCGCATCCTTATTATCTACAGAGAGAGGTAAGGAAGTTTTGCAAGAATCGTTTTTTGCAAGAGCAACCCTATCCGGAAGATTATAGTGCTATATCATAAATGAATCATATCTTGAAAAAAGGGGAGGGGATATCAATGTCTAACCAACACAACAAGACAGCTTTCATGTTAAAATTATGTTTTGTTATTTTTATTGGCTTCGTAAGATGTTTTCAATTCAGTCAGTGTTATGCTCAAAGCCAAATAACATATGCTGACGGCCAAGCGTGACAACCGAACTTGGAAATTATTATTGTAATATATATCTATGTATTTTGTCTGATGACTTATCTCTAAAAGATATCCAGTAGTAGTCGAGTATCGGAAAATAGATTAGCCCGTATTGATATTGGATCCATTTTATTTAATGATTGCGCATGGAGTTTGTGAAGGTGTTATGGTGGGCTTTGTTGAATAATAGTGAGTCATGCTGTTTTGCCAAGCCAGTTTTGGTAGAAAATGCTTGTCACCTCAGGTTTACAGTTTTCTTATGAGGCCTAACTGCATGATTTTGCGTTGCGAGGATCTGTCGTTTCACCGGGGGCAGCATAAAATATGTTTATTCAACAAAGCCGTTATGGTGTTGATTGTCTTTTGATGGCACATCGTTATCACTACTTGAGAGTATTTAAAATCATGCTGTTACGTGATTTTTCTTGCGCGGGGAATCGCCAGTGAAATGACGATTTTATATCTGATTTGGGCTCATTTTTTCTTTTTGTAGCTTAATTGAAAATAATAGTTACACTTGGTTATTAAATGTTTTTTATGTTGATATGATTTGTCTTATCGATTGGATGCAATGTTATTAATAGTTTTAAACAGTTTTTAATTCTTCGCATTTACAATGACCATGTATGCATTGCATTAAGAAAAAACAATGTATTAATGAAAAGCAATGTATTAGAAATCAAAACATCGTTTTTATTATTTCCACTTCGCGTTTTTATAAAATGTTTTTGCTGCTGCATGAAACAATCAAGGTGCGTTTTTATGGTGGATTATCATAAGGATGGATGATGAGTATCTTGGTGGTAGAAATTTAAGGAGGAGAGGTAATTACTGCCACCATGGTTTGTAGTGAGAATTCCCTGATGGTGGATTCCTTTGTTAGATAAAATATCAGGCGGATATGCAAATGAACATTAGCTTAATGAATGATGGCAATATCTACTTTCTTGGCTTCATTTTTAGCCCCAAGCTCAGAACATTAAGCTGTCGTGACACCTTATATCAATTGAGGAAAAAGGAGTCCGATGTGTTGGCTCTGCTTTGCGAAAGATATCCTCATCCCGTATCACAAGATGATTTTCTGTCATGTGTGTGGGAAGGGGGATATGTAACATCGCAAAGCATTGCGCAGGTGATTCGCGCACTGCGGCGTAATTTGCAGGATAAAGATAAGCAAATCATCGTGACTATCCCTAAGTTGGGATACCGTTTTGGGGTGACCCCTTCTTTTGAGGAGCCTCAGGCAGGTGTGGAGGAAGGTGCTTTTGGCGCCCACCCTGAAGTCGAAACACTCTATACGGCACAGTACGACACGTCGTGCGGGCAGTTTGTTTATGACAGAACCTCGCTGATCAATCTGACGTCCATTCCTGTCAATTCATTGGCGATTTCTCCTTGTGTCAGGCCAAAGAAAAAAAACATGCGTCTCAGGAATGTCGTACTGGTTGTCGTATTTATCATTACGGCTTATCTGTTATGGTATTTAACGAAAAATTCGATGGCCTCGGTGCATTCACTTGTCATTGAGCATGATGGTGAAATTCAGTCGTCGGAATGGACAAATCAACGCTAAACAGGCGCTCCTTGCCACCTTGTAAAGGTGGCGTTGGTCACTCACTGCTCATGTCTAAAGCAACGTAATGATTATATTAGAATTTTTCTATAACTGTATTCTCCTCATCTGTAGGGAAAAATATTTCATAGTGGTGTATAAAATATTCGTCCCTGCAAGTTGCATGGCCTTTTTGCTGAGAACCGTATTTGCGTATTCCGCATGCGCGGGATCTTTGCGCATCTTTCCATTAACGAGGCTTTGTTGAATAAATCAGAACTTGTAACGACTGCGCCCCATACGGGTCGATTGTTACGTGATGCGAATACTGTTCGGCATTCCTAATAGCGTGATCAGGTTAAGCGCTTTGACCATGACCATGGCTTCACCCACCTGACCATCGTAGTCTCTCAGACTTAGATGACCACCCAGAAGCCTTTTGAACCGGAACATGGCCGTTTCAGCCACTGAGCGCCGGTGATAGCCCACTTTCTTTTTCCAGATATCGTTACTACCGCTAATGCACTGATTTGCAACAGCGGGGTTACGCTCGTGGTAGCGATCTTGCCAATATTGCGCCCCCCTTCGTGGCGGGATAAGCGGCCTTATTTTCTTCCTCAGCAGAGCATCATAGCAGTAAACTGTATCCTAAGCGCCGTTAGCCGATGCCTCTCTGATTTTCCGGTGGGTCTGGTTTATCAGCGCCGGTAGAGCTTGGGCATCAGTCATACCACTGAGCGACAAATCCGCACAGATAATCTCATGCGTCACACTGTCTACTGCCAGGTGCAGCTTACGCCATACCCTGCGTCTGTCGGCACCATGCTGCTGGACTTTCCATTCGCCTTCGCCAAAGACCTTCAGGCCGGTTCCATCAATGACCAGATGTGAGATTTCACCACGGGTTGGCGTTTTTATGCTGATGTTCACTGTCTTTGCTCGCTTGCTGAGCAGCGAATAGTCTGGACAATGGAGCGACAATTTAATCAGTTTAAAAATCGAGTCACCAAAGCCCTGTAAAGCCCTCAATGAAAGGCCAAACACGCGTTTCATCATCAGGACTGTGGTGATGGCCATATCTGAGTAGTGGAGCGGTCATCCACGCCGTTCAGTAGTGTTTTTTTCCGTCCATGCAGCAATGGCTGATTCATCTAGCCATACGGTTAGAGAACCGCGCTGCTTGAGGGCCTTGTTATAAGAGGGCCAGTTGGTGATTTTAAAATTTTGTTTTGCCATGGAGACCTGATTTTGAAACAACTGTGTTGATCTGCTCCGATGATTACCCAAAAGTTCTATTTATTCAACAAAGCCCATTAGCGACATTCATTGCTTTACTCAGCGCGTCTAACGTTAATGGCGAATTTGGTGCAAGGGCTTTCAGCTTTTCAAGTATGCTTTGCAGATTGCCCTCTGGATGATTAACGGTAAGGTAGCGCAAAACCAGTGCGTCAAAGTCATCATTGCCTGTACGGGAGACATTCTTTGATACGGCATTCGTTCCTTCAAGATGCGTCGGAGATATAGCCAAGCGACTTAACTTTGATTACACCATATGGACTGAGAACAAAATCTCTGTATCGCAACCACTCTCTCTTTTTTTGCTTGTGCCCATTTATGCTCAATGGGGTTAAGATCTGGCGAATATGTAGGCAAATACTCCACCATATACCCTGCATCGATGATGACTTGTTGAATATTATGTTTTTTGTGAAAAGTTGCATTGTCCATCACGATTACCCTGTTTTTAGGGAGTACTGGGATAAGGACTTGTGTGACCCAGGAATAGAAAACATCGCTGTTAATATTGATATCAAATAATCCGATAGCAAACAGCGTGGTGCCTAATAACGCGCCGATAACATTTGTTCTTCCCTTGGCTCCCCCGTTCTTCAGGCCAAAACACCGTTGACCTTTTGGGGAATAGCCGTGAGTCCGTGGGGTATCGTGTGGAAAACCACTTTCATCAATGAAAACAATAGGTTTACCTTTTTTTCATACTGTTGTATTTTTTATTGAAATGCTTGCCGGGCGCTTTCGTCGGCTTTCGGATGACGTAGCGTTTTTTTATAGGTCAATCCCAGCTTTTTAAGAGCGTGCCAAATGGCCTTCTGACAAACGCCAAAACGCTCTGCACGTTCTTTTTGGTAAGCATCTGGATATGGTTCAACATCTTTTATCAACTCGGATTTATCGCTCTTTCGCTGACGCGTGGTCGATGCTTTTGACGCTATTTGATTAATCCAACGCGAACAGAGGCAGGGCCAATCCGAAATTGCTTCGCTGTTTCTCGGATACTCAACCCTTCTTCTTCCCGTGTAGATATCACTTTACGTCTAAAATCAATTGAATAGCTCATTTAAATAATGTAATCAAAATTAAGTCGCTTGGCTATAGCAACTCTTCGACGCTTTTTGCACGTTTCAGATAAGGCGGCAACAAGGCGCTGTTGAAGCATATTCCGTTGCCGCTGCGCTCCCTGACCTTAGGCACTTTAATTTCAACATCCCCAATACCCGTCTGTATGGTTCGCTATGGCAAATAGCCGTTACGAACGACAGCATGACGCCCGTCGTCAAGGCGGCGTTCAGCATGTTGTTGCAGCATGGCTTCGAGCTCAACCTCAACGGCGGCAGCTATAGCCAAGCGACATTATTTTGATAACAATTAGCTGTATTTTTTGCTACATATCAGGGCATTGGCTGTAATCATTTTTAAGTCGGTTGGCTATATCAGTTGCCTTGCACCATTACGAATGAGTTCATGCAAGGGATCACCGGCAATATCTGGTTCTGCGGAGACCTGTAGGGTAGACTTTTTCATGGGGTATCATCTCTCTGTTGTTGAAATCATCCACGAAATCAATCAGCAGGATAGGCCACCCTCCCCGAAACCCCGTACACCAGAAATGAGCATAACTCCAAGATATCAACATTATGAAACGTATCACTCTATCTACCGGACTATTTCTGATATCAATCGCAGCCATTCTCGCATGGGTGATATACGAGATATGGTGCGCGGTATGAGTAGAGTCAGATTGCCAACATGGTTGCTGGCTTGCTTATCGTTAGTGACGGCCATCCTGTTTTCATGGGGAATGGAAAGCAGGAATATTTTTTGTGTTTTAATAGGTGTATCTGGCTTCGTCTTTTTTATTGCTGAACTTGTGAAAAGAATCATGTTGTATTTCAGAAATAAAAACAGATGATATCAGCATGAATACCGTAATCGTGGGCAGCTTGGACTGGCTTTTTTATGTGTGCCGGGCATGCCCGACAGCTTGGGGGTGAAAGTCCCCTGTACAGCCTGATGGTGGCGAAGGACTAGCGAAGTGCAAGGGCGTCATCGCGAGGTGGGGTCTGAAGGAAGCGTGGAGCAAAGCCATGACCTGACGAACAGAAACCTGATACAAGGCTCATCCGATCGGCAGAGCGAGCATATGATCGCGAAGGCCATAACCATCAAGGGTCGAGTGAGTAAATCAGGCAGGTGTGTGGTGAAGGGGGTCGGGCTTACCCCGGGAGGTCTGCATAGCGTCCTGCATTCAGGACTGAGCTCATCGTGAGGTGCGCTGATCGCTATGCAGAAGTCAGCAGAGGGCGTAGGGGAAACCTGAAGGCCCGAACAGTGATGAGTGGCGAGTATCGCCGGAGGTTCTGAACGGTCATGCAGCAGAAAACGCAATGCGACCCCGATGAGAGCAGAAGGGGTGAAGCCCCGACTCCTGCCCCATCAGGGGCTGAAACCGTCCAGACATAACCGGAGCGGGAAAGCCCGTCGTCCGGGGATAGTCTCATGGAGGTTATCCTCAACCAAGAAAATCTGAAGCAGGCGCTGAAAAGAGTAAAAGCCAACAAAGGCGCGCCGGGTGTGGACGGAATAAGCGTGAGCGAACTCCCCGACCATCTGAAGCGCCAGTGGCCGGAACTGCGGAGTAACCTGCTGGCTGGCAGATATAGCCAACCGACTTAAAAATGATTACAGCCAATGCCCTGATATGTGGCAAAAAATACAGCTAATTGTTATCAAAATAATGTCGCTTGGATATACTTTAGTGATATTAATTGGGTTGGCGAACTGACCGGCTGGCCGACTAAAGATGCCTCCCGCGACAGCTTCCCTAGCGACCATGGCATGATGCTGATGATTTACCCCGCTTTTATACTGCGCTATTTTCCGCGCCGTTCATTTTTGATCTCATTGGTCATCGTGGTTGTTTTTATAGCCAAGCTACTTAATTTTGATTACACCATAGGCTTTGTTGAATAATAGGTAATCATGCTGTTTTTCCATGCCAGTTTTGGTTGAAAATGCTTGTCATCTCAGGTGTACACTTTTCTCATGAGGCCTAACTGCATGATTTTACGTTGCGAGGATCCGTCGTTTCGCTGGGCTGCCAGCATAAAATCTATTTATTCAACAAAGCCTATGGTGTAATCAAAATTAAGTCGCTTGGCTATAGTCATCGTTATGGTCGGTGCCGTCTGCCGCATTGTAAGTGTATTTACCGTGGCTCAGGCCAATCACGCCATAGACGCTTGCCCAATCATTGATACGGTAAGCCGGGCCCGCAGTAAAGCCCATGTATTGGCCTTTATTGTAGTAAGCGTCGTTGGACTGGCTGTCTTCCAGATAGGTGAAGGAGCTGATTACGCCAACCTAGCTGTCATCAAACTCATAGCGGTATTTAAGGTTAAAACCTTTCGCTTTGTTCACCACGCCTTGGGCATCACCCTGAGCATATCCGGCGAATTCGGAACCTGCGCTTACTGCAAATACGCAAGCCAGTGCGGAAAGACACGCAAATTTTTTCATATACTGCCTCGAATTGGCTTTGTTGAATAATAGTGAGTCATGCTGTTTTGCCAAGCCAGTTTTGGTAGAAAATGCTTGTCACCTCAGGTTTACAGTTTTCTTATGAAGCCTAACTGCATGATTTTGCGTTGCGAGGATCTGTCGTTTCACCGGGGGTGCAGCATAAAATATGTTTATTCAACAAAGCCCCTCGAATTCATCTTATGAAAGAAGTTTAAGCAGACTTAATATAAAAAAAACCTGATGTGCTGCGCATTAAATATTTATCAAACCGCTTACAAATGTAATAAAAATTTTCATAAAACACGTAACAGAATGATTTATAATCACTAAAAAATGCTGACCACGAAACTAAAATTAATTTCCACCCGACAGTAAAATACAGACAAATCTTAATGTTGCATTCAGTTAATATACAGGCCGCAATTCATTCCACACCGTAAATAAATATATCGTAAATAAAAGCCAATTAAATTAAGCGTAGTGCCGACAAATCATTTATACTATAATTAGTGTGGAAAAGATCATAATTTATGGACGTACTTTCTCACACCATCATGACTTCTTCCCTGTTTATCAAGGCCCAAAGGATGACCTTATCTGCTTTGCGCGGCTCGACGCTGTTGCCTGTTCTTCTTATCGTGATTGCGATGCTTTCCATCCAAAGTGGGGCTGCTTTAGCGAAAAACCTGTTTCCGCTGATAGGGGCTCCCGGCGTTACAGCGCTGCGCCTTGGGCTTGGAGCTCTGATTTTATGCATTGTTTTTAAACCGTGGCGCATGCGTATTCAGGGGAATCGATTACCGCTGCTGCTATACGGCCTGACCCTCGGTGGCATGAACTTTTTGTTTTATCTCTCTATTCGGACTGTTCCACTGGGTGTAGCGGTCGCGCTTGAATTTACCGGCCCGCTGGCCGTGGCCCTATTTTCGTCGCGTAGGGCGCTTGATTTCCTTTGGATCCTTTTGGCACTAACTGGTATGTGGTTTCTATTACCGCTAGATAACGACATTGCCAACGTCGATATGCAAGGCGCACTCTGCGCCATCGGCGCAGGTGCCTGCTGGGCGTTATATATCGTGTTCGGAAAAAGCGCAGGCGCTAACCATGGCCCGGCGACAGTGGCGATTGGCTCATTGGTTGCGGCCGTGGTGTTTTGCCCACTGGGGGCTTATTTTGCAGATACTTCATTGCTCTCCCCTGCCATTCTGCCGCTTGGTATCGCCATCGCGATCCTCTCCACGGCACTGCCCTACTCGCTGGAAATGATGGCACTGACCCGTCTCCCCGCCAAAACCTTCAGCACATTGATGAGCATGGAACCCGCCATTGCCGCCCTATCCGGGATTCTGTTTCTCGGTGAGCACCTGTTGCTGACGCAATGGGTAGCGCTGTTTTGTATCATCGCCGCTTCCCTCGGTGCTACGCTCACAGCAAAACGAGCACGCATCACTGATAGCGCCCAAAGCTGACACGCACCCCCTTCAGAATTCAATCGCGTTTCTTCTCTTGCAGGCGGCAGACTGCGGCAAGAGAAGGCCCCTTTCAGATATATTGCATCGCAAATGACAGTGACGCCAGAATAGGCACAAGTTATTATAAGAGCTAAATAATTCTCATTCATTATCGTTATTTGCTATAATAATGACGTGGGATTTCTATAATAAAATCAGTCAAAAAGACATACACCTACATAGTGCATGGGCAATTTCTATAATAGGTATTACCTTGTTATTGCCTGCTTCGAATTCTGCTATAGTTATTTCCATTGAGCAGTCAGATTATTACTTCATTTATTAGGAGGAGATACCTTATGGCTACGGCTAAATTGCTAAAAGCAGCAGCATCCGACCTCATCTATATCTATACGCGCAATAATCTGAATGAGCACGTTAAAACATCCACCATCAAACTGTTGGACAAGTTAGTTGTCGATTTAATCGATTTGTCATTGATCACCAAGCAAGCCCACTGGAACATGCGCGGTGCCAATTTCATCGCCGTTCACGAAATGCTAGATGGCTTTCGTACCGCACTGACCGACCATCTGGATACGTTGGCAGAGCGCGTAGTACAACTGGGTGGCGTCGCACTGGGTACAGTGCAGGTCATTAATAAAGAAACCTCGCTGAAAAGCTACCCGACCAATATCCACAGTGTACAGGATCATCTGAAAGCATTGGCGGAGCGTTACAGCGTTGTCGCAAACGAAGTCCGCAGTGCTATTGCGAAAACAGAAGATGAAGACAGTGCGGATATGTTAACGGCAGCTTCTCGCGATCTGGATAAATTCCTGTGGTTTATCGAAGCCAACATCGCAGAATAACCGTGGCATTCTATAAATAATTAGCATTAGGCCATCGTCGACATCGCGTTGCGATGGCCTATCTATTCCATCAGGGTTTATCTATCCTGCCATTCATACATTTTCCTAGCTTTGTTGAATAATAGTGAGTCATGCTGTTTTGCCAGCCGGTTTTGGTATAAAATGCTTCTCACCTTAGGTTTACAGTTTTCTTATGAGGCCTAACTGCATGATTTTGCGTTGCGAGGATCTGTCGTTTCACTGGGGGTGCAGCATAAAATATGTTTATTCAACAAAGCCCATTTTCCTCTTAAAATTCGTACAAAAAGTTAGCTTTTATCCCTTCAAACACAATCAACGGTTGTGTCTCGCAGCATAATCAGTTATTCATAGCGGCGTCCCGTGCCGGAGGCGACGTTTGCATGCATTGGCGACACTGAATAAAAACAAGGAGTTATAAAATATAACCCTCTGTTTCTACAGCTTTTTCCTTAAATACTATTATTAGTAGTGCCTGCTTGAAACAGGCTTCCCACAAACGGCTAATTAGGAAGGATCGGATGAAATCAGTACTTAAGGCCTCATTGGCAGCGCTGGCGCTGACCATGAGCGTTTCCAGCTACGCGGCGGACAAGCCTCTCATCGTTGCCACAGACACAGCGCTTGTTCCCTTCGAGTTCAAGCAAGGCGATAAATACGTCGGCTTTGACATCTATCTCTGGGACGCTATCGCTAAAGAGTTGAAACTGGAATACACCCTGAAACCGATGGATTTCGCAGGTATCATTCCTGCACTGCAAACCCGCAACGTTGACTTGGCGCTGGCCGGCATCACCATTACGGAAGAACGTAAACGTGCCGTCGATTTTTCTGAGGGTTATTACAACAGCAGCTTGCTGGTCATGGTAAAATCAGATAACGCCAGCATTCAGGGTGAACAGGATCTGGCGGGCAAAGTAGTGGCAGTGAAAAGTGGTACCGGTTCAGTTGACTACGCCAAGGCCAATATCAAGACCAAAGAACTGCGGCAGTTCCCAAATATTGACAATGCTTACATGGAGTTAGGTGTCGGTCGTGCCGATGCGGTACTGCATGATACTCCGAATATCCTGTACTTCATCAAAACAGCAGGCAGCGGTCAGTTTAAAGCGGTGGGTGATTCCATCAAGGCACAGCAATACGGTGTCGCCTTCCCGAAAGGCAGCGCACTGCGTGAAAGAGTGAATGCGGCATTGCAAACGCTGCGTGACAACGGCACCTATGCTGAAATTTATAAAAAATGGTTCGGCACTGAACCGAAATAATTGCCGTATCAGTCTGGAGAACGTTCATGCAGTTTGATTGGAGTGCCATCTGGCCTTCTCTGCCACTTCTGTTAGAAGGGGCAAAAATGACCTTGCTGATTTCCGTGCTGGGTCTGCTGGGTGGCTTGGTTATCGGTGTCGTCGCGGGCTTTGCCCGCGTCTACGGGAGTTGGATTTCCAACAAGATCGCGTTGGTGTTTATTGAAATCATCCGCGGTACACCGATTGTTGTACAAGTCATGTTTATTTACTTCGCCTTGCCGATGATCCTGACGTCGGTGCGTATCGATCCCTTCGCTGCTGCGGTAGTCACCATCATGATCAACTCAGGTGCCTATATCGCGGAAATTACGCGCGGATCGGTATTGTCGATTCACAAAGGGTTTCGTGAGGCGGGTTTGGCACTGGGGTTATCAAAACGCGATACGCTACGCCATGTGATTGCACCGTTGGCGTTGCGCCGGATGTTACCGCCATTAGGCAACCAATGGATCATCAGTATCAAAGATACCTCGCTGTTCATCGTTATCGGCGTGGCGGAACTGACGCGTTCCGGGCAAGAAATCATTGCGGGCAATTTTCGCGTACTGGAAATCTGGAGTGCGGTTGCGGTGATTTACCTTGTCATTACCTTGGTACTGAGTTTCATTTTGCGTCAGCTGGAAAGAAAACTTAAGATTATATGATTGAATTCAAGAACGTTTCTAAACACTTTGGTCAGACAAAGGTGTTGCATGACATCAATCTGAATATCAACCAGGGTGAAGTGGTGGTGATTATCGGCCCCTCAGGCTCCGGTAAATCCACGCTGCTGCGCTGCATCAATAAGCTGGAAGAAATTACCAGCGGTGGGCTGATTGTCGACGGTCTGAAAGTGAACGATCCTAAAGTTGATGAGCGTCTTATCCGCCAGGAAGCAGGTATGGTGTTTCAACAATTTTATCTTTTCCCGCATCTGACCGCGCTGGAAAACGTGGCATTTGGTCCAATTCGCGTACGCGGAGCCAGCAAAGCGGAAGCCGAGAAGTTGGCACTGGAACTGTTGGTGAAAGTGGGCCTTCCTGAACGTGCGAACCACTTTCCGTCCGAACTTTCTGGCGGACAGCAGCAGCGCGTAGCAATTGCACGTTCACTCGCCGTCAAACCCAAACTGATGCTGTTTGATGAGCCAACCTCGGCACTCGATCCAGAATTACGTCACGAAGTACTGACAGTAATGAAAGATCTTGCGGACGAAGGCATGACCATGGTCATCGTTACGCACGAAGTGGGATTCGCTCATAAAGTCGCTTCACGATTGATTTTCATTGATAAAGGCCGTATCGCACAAGATGGCGATCCTGAAGAGCTGATCACTAATCCTCCCAGTGAGCGGTTGCGTGAGTTCTTGCAGCATGTCTCCTGATACTGTCGCAAGAGTGCATTAAAAAGGGGGAGCACCTTACCGGGCTCTCCTTCTCTTTGCCAGCGCCCCTTGCGTTGCCCGCCGAAATCACCACGCGGCGGCCAGACACGCACCCGATTTAGAGACTCACTCTGTATACGGGTATTCGCGTTCAATGAACGCCGCAAACGCCTCACACATCGCACTATCGCCATCCCGATTGTCTGCCAATATCCGCGTACCATCGACAATACGAATGTGGGCATTCAAATCGGCATCAGCCACAGGTTGAGGATGCTGGGCAGCATGCTGGATAGTCGCTTGTGCCTGCTGCCACACCTGCTCAATCGTCAAATTACAGGCCTCGGCCAGATACGCCGGATTGAACCCTTCGCCTATCAAACTGCGCAACGTGTCATCATGGCTGACGCTGTTGCCAGGATGCCAGTAATGCAGAGTCAGATCAGGGCCAATGGCTGGGTTATCCGTAAGATATAGCCAAGCGACATTATTTTGATAACAATTAGCTGTATTTTTTGCTACATATCAGGGCATTGGCTGTAATCATTTTTAAGTCGGTTGGCTATATCCGGGCCGTTTTTCCCGGCGTCGTCTGCCAGTTGCAGCACATCGGCAGCGATGGCTTTCACGTTCTGCCCGAACTCCTCCAGATTCTGTACGCTGCATTCGTATTCGCTGACGTGGTTTATGTGGTTGATGTGGGGCTGGTGAATAAACATGCGTACCCGGTGTATAGCTAAACGACTTAATTTTGATTACATTATTTAAATGAGCTATTCAATTGATTTTAGACGTAAAGTGATATCTACACGGGAAGAAGAAGGGTTGAGTATCCGAGAAACAGCGAAGCAATTTCGGATTGGCCCTGCCTCTGTATCGCGTTGGATTAATCAAATAGCGTCAAAAGCATCGACCACGCGTCAGCGAAAGAGCGATAAATCCGAGTTGATAAAAGATGTTGAACCATATCCAGATGCTCACCAAAAAGAACGTGCAGAGCGTTTTGGCGTTTGTCAGAAGGCCATTTGGCAAGCTCTTAAAAAGCTGGGATTGACCTATAAAAAAACGCTACGTCATCCGAAAGTCGACGAAAGCGCCCGGCAAGCATTTCAACAAAAAATACAACAGTATGAAAAAGAAGGCAAACCCATTGTTTTTATTGATGAAAGTGGTTTTCCACACGATACCCCACGGACTCACGGCTATTCCCCAAAAGGTCAACGGTGTTTTGGCCTGAAGAACGGGGGAGCCAAGGGAAGAACAAATGTTATCGGCGCTTTATTAGGCACCACGCTGTTTGCTATCGGATTATTTGATATCAATATTAACAGCGATGTTTTCTATTCCTGGGTCACACAAGTCCTTATCCCAGTACTCCCTAAAAACAGTGTAATCGTGATGGACAATGCAACTTTTCACAAAAAACATAATATTCAACAAGTCATCATCGATGCAGGGTGTATGCTGGAGTATTTGCCTACATATTCGCCAGATCTTAACCCCATTGAGCATAAATGGGCACAAGCAAAAAGCAAAAAAAGAGAGAGTGGTTGCGATACAGAGATTTTGTTCTCAGTCCATATGGTGTAATCAAAATTAAGTCGCTTTGCTATATCGGAAGCGTGCAGCTTGAACTGTGCCAGAAAAGCAATGGGTTGAACCGAGCAGAGGTGCAAAAACTGCTGGTACACAGCCGTGTGCGTCGCTAGGGTATTGGCCGCAAACTACTGTCGGTGCTTGAAACAACCGCCTTTGAACTCAATCGTGGCCTGCTGTATCTGGATACTCAGGCGGGTTCTCCGGCAGAAGCCTTTTACCGCATGCAGGGATATCGCTATCTGGGGGAAATTCCTGATTATGCCAGCGCGCCCGACGGCAGCTATAGCCAACCGACTTAAAAATGATTACAGCCAATGCCCTGATATGTGGCAAAAAAATACAGCTAATTGTTATCAAAATAATGTCGCTTGGCTATATAGGTCAATCCCAGCTTTTTAAGAGCTTGCCAAATGGCCTTCTGACAAACGCCAAAACGCTCTGCACGTTCTTTTTGGTAAGCATCTGGATATGGTTCAACATCTTTTATCAACTCGGATTTATCGATCTTTCGCGAGTTATGCTCATTTCTGGTGTACGGGGTTTCGGGGAGGGTGGCGTATCCTGCTGATTGATTTCGTGGATGATTTCAACAACAGAGAGATGATACCCCATGAAAAAGTCTACCCTACAGGTCTCCGCAGAACCAGATATTGCCGGTGATCCCTTGCATGAACTCATTCGTATAGCCAACCGACTTAAAAATGATTACAGACAATGCCCTGATATGTGGCAAAAAAATACAGCTAATTGTTATCAAAACAATGTCGCTTGGCTATAGAATCACTGAACAGCGTGCTCCTGCATGCAATCAAGAAACGCAAGGTGTTCCCGACTGATGACTCGGTGAAGAAGGTCGTGGCTGGCAATCCAGGCGGCATCACAGAAATGGACGATGCCCTTACAGGACTGGCGTATGGCAATGAGTCGCTTTATTATCGAGTTCGGTGACCGTCTTGATGGTCACTTCTGAGGAAAGGCATTTACACAAAATCTTAAACAGGCTCAGGCACAACGCTGTTTGCTATCGGATTATTTGATATCAATATTAACAGCGATGTTTTCTATTCCTGGGTCACACAAGTCCTTATCCCAGTACTCTCTAAAAACAGGGTAATCGTGATGGACAATGCAACTTTTCACAAAAAACATAATATTCAACAAGTCATCATCGATGCAGGGTATATGGTGGAGTATTTGCCTACATATTCGCCAGATCTTAACCCAATTGAGCATAAATGGGCACAAGCAAAAAGCAAAAAAAGAGAGAGTGGTTGCGATACAGAGATTTTCTTCTCAGTCCATATGATGTAATCAAAATTAAGTCGCTTTGCTATATCGTCCGCGCTGTTTTTAGTGTCGGGGGATATCGCTGACGTTTTCTTCAGGCTGTGGAGCACGACTAGGCGCATTGAACGTGATGGTGATGATCTTTCTGGCCAGCCCCTCATCTGAAAGGGCATCATCCACACTGACATCACGAATCAGTGGGCTTTCCCCTTCTATATGTTGGGCAATATCCCGCAGCCACTCTGCCAGCATTTCTCTGTCCATCTTTTTCCGCCCCGGTTGTGTACAGTCAGCATCAACATACCACAACAGGAAAAGTGAAGTCTGCGTGGCGTGGTTAAAATACAACCGTTTTGACAGGCGTGCTGTCACCCGTGCTGGTAGCGACCTGCGCGAAATACCCTCACTTTATACACAGGATTGCCCACCGAAATTGTGGACATCGACGACTTAAATAAAGATGTCGCTGAGCTCCTCATTCATGCCGTTCGACGATGAGCGCTGTGCTGCTATAGCAAACCGACATTATTTTGATAACAGCCAGCTATACTTTTTTGCCGCATATCAGGACATCTGTTGTAATCATTTTTAAGTCGGTTTGCTATAATGTGATGCTGGGTAATGCAACCAAAGCAGCATTTGGAAAAGATACGCACGCCGCCGCCGATCTGTTACGCTTTATCAAGCAAAATGCCCCAAGTGTTAACTTTATGAACCTCTGGGGCTTTGTTGAATAATAGTGAGTCATGCTGTTTTGCCAAGCCAGTTTTGGTAGAAAATGCTTTTCACCTCAGGTTTACAGTTTTCTTATGAGGCCTAACTGCATGATTTTGCGTTGCGAGGATCTGTCGTTTCACCGGGGGTGCAGCATAAAATATGTTTATTCAACAAAGCCAAACTCTGGTATACCAAAGCTGCGTTTGATCATGCATTCTGCTTTGTTGAATAAATAGAACTTTTGGGTAATCATCGGAGCAGATCAACACAGTTGTTTCAAAATCAGGTCTCCATGGCAAAACAAAATTTTAAAATCACCAACTTGCCCTCTTATAACAAGGCCCTCAAGCAGCGCGCTTCTCTAACCGTATGGCTAGATGAATCAGCCATTGCTGCATGGACGGAAAAAAACACTACTGAACGGCGTGGACGACCGCTCCACTACTCAGATATGACCATCACCACAGTCCTGATGATGAAACGCGTGTTTGGCCTTTCATTGAGGGCTTTACAGGGCTTTGGTGACTCGATTTTTAAACTGATTAAATTGTCGCTCCATTGTCCAGACTATTCGCTGCTCAGCAAGCGAGCAAAGACAGTGAACATCAGCATAAAAACGCCAACCCATGGTGAAATCTCACATCTGGTCATTGATGGAACCGGCCTGAAGGTCTTTGGCGAAGGCGAATGGAAAGTCAGGCAGCATGGTGCCGACAGACGCAGGTATGGCGTAAGCTGCACCTGGCAGTAGACAGTGTGACGCATGAGATTATCTGTGCGGATTTGTCGCTCAGTGGTACGACTGATGCCCAAGCTCTACCGGCGCTTATAAACCAGACCCACCGGAAAATCAGAGAGGCATCGGCTGACGGCGCTTACGATACAGTTTACTGCTATGATGCTCTGCTGAGGAAGAAAATAAGGCCGCTTATCCCGCCACGAAGGGGGGCGCAATATTGGCAAGATCGCTACCACGAGCGTAACCCCGCTGTTGCAAATCAGCGCATTAGCGGTAGTAACGATATCTGGAAAAAGAAAGTGGGTATCACCGGCGCTCAGTGGCTGAAACGGCCATGTTCCGGTTCAAGAGGCTTCTGGGTGGTCATCTAAGTCTGAGAGACTACGATGCTCAGGTGGGTGAAGCCATGGCCATGGTCAAAGCGCTTAACCTGATCACGCTATTAGAAATGCCGAACAGTATTCGCATCACGTAACAATCGACCCGTATGGGGCGCAGTCGTTACAAGTTCTGATTTATTCAACAAAGCCTCTAATTTGATTAATCCAACGCGATACAGAGGCAGGGCCAATCCGAAATTGCTTCGCTGTTTCTCGGATACTCAACCCTTCTTCTTCCCGTGTAGATATCACTTTACGTCTAAAATCAATTGAATAGCTCATTTAAATAATGCAATCAAAATTAAGTCGTTTTGCTATATTACCGCGATTGTTCTTAATCTTGTCTTCCCGCACGAAGAAAAATAAAACTAGGCAGAGGCAATAGCGTCCAACTTGGGTATGATAAAATGGCCAGTGTGGAAACACTGGCCGTTTTTTATTGTCTGTAACCACGGTTAAGTATTGAGACGCAGGAAGAATTGCGGCATAACACAAGTACTCACGATGACAAGGCATGGACTGATACGATGAAATTTCTCGGGAAACTACTGCTCACCTTGCTGTTGCTAGCCCTGTTGGCACTGGTCATCGTGTACGTTGTGTTGCAAACCCACTGGGCCGCAAACCGCGTCACTTCTTGGGTAAATGACAATACCGACTACCAGTTAACGCTGGGAAAAATCGAGCATAACTGGTCAGAAACTGACCATATCTTGTTCAGCGATGTCACCTTTGGCGTCAAAGGGCAGCCGTTGACCCTGGCGGCACGTAAAATATACTTTGGTTTAAGCGCACGCCAGCTGACAGAACCGAGCCACTTTGCCAGCCTGGAACTGGAAGGCGGTACCTTAAATCTGCTGCCTGGCAACAGCATTGCCGTTCCGTTCATGGCCGATGTGCTGCAATTGCGCACCATGGCGCTGCAATCGCAAGACGGTGATTGGTCGCTGAACGGGCAGCAAATTAACGGTGGCATCACCCCCTGGCAGCCAGAACAGGGACATCTGCTCGGCACGCAGGGTAATTTTCAACTCAGCGCTCGCTCGCTGCGCCTCAATGACGTTCCCGCCAGCCAGGTGCTGATTCAGGGTGAAATCAACAACAACCAGCTCACGTTAACCAATTTTGGTACAGACGTTGCGGGCGGTCAGTTAACCGGTAATGCCCGACGTGCAGAAGATGGCAGTTGGCAGGTGGATAACCTGCGCCTGAGCAATGTGCGTTTACAAACCGCAAAATCGCTGGAAGATTTGTGGCAGCCGGTGGCCGAACTGCCTTCGGTAGCGGTTTCCCGCTTCGATATGGTGGATGCCCACATTGAAGGGCCCGGCTGGGCGTTTAGCGATCTCGACGTCACGTTGCAAAATATCACCTTCCGCCAGCACAGCTGGGAAAGCGACGACGGCACGCTGTCGTTTAATGCCAGCGACATCGTCAACGGAAGCATGCACCTGATTGACCCTATTGTTAACCTTGCCGTTTCGCCGCAAGGGGTGGCTATCAAACAGTTTACAACCCGTTGGGAAGGCGGTTTGATGCGCACCGATGGCATGTGGACGCGCAATAACCACCGTCTGACCTTGAATGAAGTCGTGGTCGCTGGGATGGAGTATACCCTGCCCATGGACTGGCGTGAGCGCTGGCAGAAGACATTACCGGACTGGCTGAGAGATGTTGAGGTAAAGAAGTTCCGCGCTAACCGCAACCTGCTCATCGACATCAACCCGGATTTCCCGTTCCAGCTCACCGCGCTGGATGGCTACGGCAATAATCTGTTGCTGGCGCGTCAGCACCAGTGGGGCGTTTGGCAGGGTACACTGAACCTGAACGCCAGCGATGCCACCTTCAACAAACTCGATGTGCGCCGCCCTTCTCTCGCGCTAAACGCCGGCGATGCGCAAATAGCCATTACCGAACTGAGTGCATTTACGCAACGTGGTCTGCTCGAGGCGCAGGCCACTATTGAGCAACAGCCAGGCCGCGCGTTCACACTGTCATTAACCGGGCGTTCAGTGCCGATGGATACTTTGACACACTGGGGCTGGCAAGCGCCTGAAACCCTTTCCAGCGCCGACAGCAATCTGCAGCTGAGTTTAACGGGAAATCTGGCCGCCAACACGCCGCTTAAACCGACGCTGAACGGTCTGTTACAGGGGACAACCAGTGATGGCACCGGCGTAAGGCAGCAGATTCAACACGGTGAAGTGAGCAGCGCGCACTAATGACCGTACCGCTACCCCGCTTCCGAGCCGCCTTGTTCCAAGGGATCGGCAGGCTGCGCGGGTAGCACGATATACACGCCTTCAAACACCGCACCGGCCTTATCATCGCCAAACAGCTCAACGTTCAGCTGCACGCGCGCTTTAAGCCCGCGCACCAGACGCGTAAGGTTGCTGCTCAGCGAGCCTAGACGGCCACTGCGCTGGGGCGGCCGGTAATCGGCGAGCTGTAACGGATATGCGCATCGGCCAGAATGATGGTGCTCCCCAGATGCCATTCACGCAGCAATAACCAAATCAGTCCCCATCCCCTCAGCGTCGCCAATGAAAACAGGCTACCGCCAAACAGCGTATGGTGCGGATTCTGGTTGCCCGTTTCCAGCATGGTGATGATAAATTTTTGCCCAGTGTATTGGTTGATTCGCACGCCCATTTTTTCACTGAGCTGGATATGGTCATACTAGGTTTGCTGCAACTGTGTGCACCAATCAGGGCGATGCAGGATATCTCCAGTGAAGCAATGGGTTTGGTCATCAGATAATGACGCACGGGGGGTTGCGGTGCGCTGATCTCCCCTTGCAGGGAAAAGCCCAGCTTGCTAAAGAACGCCACGGCATCTTCCCGCGCGCTGCATACCACGCGCTTGACGCCTTCCTGACGCGCGACGGACTCCAACGTCATATAGCCAACCGACTTAAAAATGATTACAGCCAATGCCCTGATATGGGGCAAAAAAATACAGCTAATTGTTATCAAAATAATGTCGCTTAGCTATAGCTACCAGTGTGCCCAGCCCTTTGCACCGCACGCCGGGATGCACCGCCATAAAGCGAATGGTGGCTTCGTTATCGGCATTAATGGCATAGGTATCTACACATCTTTTGCAATATCTGCTATTACGTTGCTGCATGATCTCAACTTATCCATCGGCGGGATTGATGCCCGCCTTAAACGGCGTTATCAGCGTCTGGTTAACCAACACATGACTCCCCCAGCACCATTGGCGTCAGCCGTTAAAGACCTTGCCTGCGCGCAGAAAACAACATTCGCCACTACTCAAGCCGTTTGGCGTTTTTTTAATAATGAACGTATTAGCTTCACTCAGCTCAATGAACCGATTATTTCGCTGACTCTCCGGCAGGTTGAACTTAGCCCGCATCCATACGCTCCCGTCGTTTACGACTGGTCTCATTTACAGTTTCGTACCCACAATGGGAAAGAAGAACGTTTGAAAATGACGCATGGTGGCGACGTCGGTTATGAACTACAAACCCGCCTACTGGTTGATGCTGCAAATGGTTTACCAATAGCACCCCTGTCTCAAACTCTAACCGATAGGGCGAGTTGTCGTTCAACGCTAACCGAGGGCTTGTCTGAGAGTCTGACTCATATGGATGCTTTGACGGCTGATATCGCCCGCGTTGAGTCTCTTGATACCGGGAAAAAGCCAATGAAGTTAGTTCATCTCATTGACCGTGAAGGTGACTCTATCGGGCATATGCGCACATTAAGCTCCCAGGGAATATGTTGGCTTATCCGGGGAAAGGAAGGGCATCGGGCTGAGTGGGGCGGTGACACCCGTAAAATTGGTGAAATTGCAGACGATCTGCCATTTATCGCAAACGGACAGGTTGGCTGGAAAGGGAAAAAAGCCAATATGGAGATCGGGGAAACATCCGTGATCATAACGCGAACAGCAAAAGCGAAACGGAAAGACAAGAACACCGGACGGCGAGTGAAAGTTCAGCCAGGCGTAGCTCTGACACTCAGATTAGTTGTGGTTCTCCTTACCGATACTCACGGTAAATTTATCGGACGCTGGATGCTGCTCACAAACGTTATAGCCAAGCGACATTATTTTGATAACAATTAGCTGTATTTTTTTCCACATATCAGGGCATTGGCTGTAATCATTTTTAAGTCGGTTGGCTATACTGATAAATTCTCGCCTCCGGTTTACGCATCCCGATATCCTGTGACAGATAGGATAATCAGCAGCATGGGCCACTTCTGGAAACAGGGCGGGCCAATGCGCGCAGTGCAGGCGATTGGTGTTAGACAAAATCACGGCGCGATGTCCTTGCTGGCGCAGCTGCTGCATCACATCCAGTACCTCAGGACGCAGCGCAACAAAAATGGCCTGCCAGCCCGCCGTAAACTGCTCGTAGCTCAGCAGCATGCCCATTTCCTGACTCAGTCGGGCACAAAATTCTTCATCACTGATCTCACCACGCTCATGCAGTTCAAAGGTTTCATCCATGGTAAAGCGCTCTTTCAGCGTGGCGAGTGGCACACCGCTCAGCTTACTCCACACGCCCAACACACGGTTGAAATCGATATCAATGACAACGTTAACCAAATCAAAGATATAAAGCATTTCGCCCTCCAGACGTCATGGTTGTTTTTTCACTGTAGCGGGAAACATGGCGGCTGAACAGGGAGGAACATAACTAAAACGTATACGAAATACTCACGGCGGGCAGGCGGGATTGGAAAAAGGCAGGGCGCCTGAAAGGGCCCTAGAACGGTTTTGTAAAGAGCGGCGGATTAGCCCTCTTTCGGCCCGCGGTTGGCGCGACGGCGATCATTTTCGGTCAGGTGACGTTTACGCAGACGAATAGACTGCGGAGTCACTTCAACCAATTCATCGTCATCGATAAATTCCAACGCTTGCTCCAGCGACATTTTCACCGCTGGCACCAGCACGGTGGCTTCATCAGTACCGGAAGCACGCATGTTGGTCAGTTTTTTACCTGTCAGGCAGTTAACCGTCAGGTCATTGGAGCGGGTGTGAATACCGATGATCTGGCCTTCATACACTTCTGCACCGTGGCCCAAGAACAATTTGCCGCGTTCCTGCAAGCTGAACAGCGCATAGGCTACCGCTTTACCCTGACCGTTAGAGATCAGCACACCGTTCTGACGCTGGCCGATATCGCCCGGACGCACATCGTCGTAGTGGCTAAAGGTGGAGTACAGCAGGCCAGTACCGGAGGTCATGGTCATAAAGTCGGTACGGAAGCCAATCAAACCACGGCTTGGAATGATGTAATCCAGACGCACACGGCCTTTACCGTCCGGGTTCATGTCACGCATTTCGCCTTTACGCAGGCCCAGCGCTTCCATAACGGAACCCTGATGCTGATCTTCGATATCGACGGTAACTTGTTCGAAGGGTTCCTGACGGCGACCATCGATGTCACGGAAGATAACTTTCGGGCGAGAAACTGCCAGTTCGAAACCTTCACGACGCATGTTTTCGATCAGCACTGACAGGTGCAGTTCGCCACGACCAGACACACGGAAGGTATCCGGGTCTTCGGTTTCTTCTACGCGCAGCGCAACGTTGTGTACCAGCTCTTTCTTCAGACGATCCAGAATCTGACGAGAGGTCACGAACTTGCCTTCTTTACCGCAGAACGGCGAGGTGTTAACCCCGAAAGACATGGTAACGGTCGGCTCATCCACCGACAGCGGAGGCAGAGCTTCAACGTTAGCGGTATCACAGATGGTGTCGGAGATGTTCAGTTCACCCAGACCGGTGATAGCGATGATATCGCCCGCTTCTGCGACGCTAGATTCGATACGTTGCAAACCCAAATGTCCCAACACCTGACCCACTTTACCGTTACGGCGTTTACCTTCCGCATCGATAATCGTCACTTGCTGGTTCAATTTAACGCGACCGCGTTTGATACGGCCGATACCGATAACACCCACATAGCTGTTGTAGTCCAGCTGGGAGATTTGCATTTGCAGCGGACCGTCCAGATCGACGTTCGGTGCTTCAACGTGTTTGACGATCGCTTCGAACAGCGGCGTCATGTCTTCCACCATCTCTTCGTGATCCAAACCGGCGATACCCATCAACGCAGACGCGTAAACGATAGGGAAATCCAGTTGCTCGTCAGTAGCACCCAGGTTGACGAACAGATCGAACACCTGATCGACGACCCAGTCAGGGCGCGCGCGCGGACGGTCAACTTTGTTGATGACCACGATCGGTTTCAGGCCATAGTCAAAAGCTTTTTGGGTAACGAAACGGGTCTGGGGCATCGGGCCGTCCATTGCGTCTACCAGCAGCAGTACTGAATCGACCATGGACATTACACGCTCCACTTCACCACCGAAATCGGCGTGTCCTGGGGTGTCAACGATATTGATACGGTAATCTCTCCAGTTAATGGCGGTGTTTTTCGCCAGAATGGTGATACCGCGTTCTTTTTCCAGATCGTTGGAGTCCATAACGCGCTCAGTGGCGTCATTTCGTTCACCCAATGTTCCAGATTGTTGTAGCAGCTTGTCAACTAGGGTAGTTTTCCCATGGTCAACGTGCGCAATAATAGCAATGTTACGCAAATTCTCGATCACAGCTTTGCCTCAAGCACTTAGAAATAGCGCACTATTGTACACGGATTAAGCGAGGGACCAAACAAGATCACACTCCTAAGCGATAAACAACCTAGGGGTGCTTGCTTTGTGATCCCTTTCACGGTGCAACGGCGCAGAGAAAGTAAACAAACGCACACAAACAGTACACTATTTTGGTGATTATGAACCATAATAGTGCAACGAACGCTAATGGTGCAGGCACTGCCTTCAATGAAAGCCTGAAAACAACGCCTCCCAACCCCATGCGTAGAGTTGACATGATTTTAGCCTAAACCCTATTACGGTAACAAACATCATTCCATAACGATATTCGTTCCACGACGATAAATGACAAATCGGGAGATCCAAGTATGTCCGCAGAACATGTTTTGACGATGCTGAACGAGCACGAAGTTAAATTCGTCGACTTACGCTTTACCGATACCAAGGGTAAAGAGCAGCACGTCACCATTCCAGCTCACCAGGTTAGCGCTGATTTCTTCGAAGAAGGCAAAATGTTCGACGGCTCCTCCATTGGTGGCTGGAAAGGTATCAACGAATCCGACATGGTGCTGATGCCTGACGCAAGCACCGCTGTGCTGGACCCGTTCTATGAAGACACGACGCTGATTATTCGTTGTGACATTCTGGAACCGAACACCATGCAAGGTTACGATCGCGACCCGCGCTCCATCGCGAAACGCGCTGAAGAGTACCTGCGCTCCACCGGTATCGCGGATACCGTTCTGTTTGGACCAGAACCTGAATTCTTCCTGTTTGACGACATTCGTTTCGGCACCAGCATCTCCGGCTCTCACGTTGCTATCGATGACATCGAAGGTGCCTGGAACTCCGGCACAAAATACGAAGGCGGCAACAAAGGCCACCGTCCGGCAGTGAAAGGCGGTTACTTCCCTGTTCCACCGGTTGACTCCGCACAAGACATCCGTTCTCAGATGTGCCAGGTAATGGAACAAATGGGTCTGGTTGTTGAAGCTCACCACCACGAAGTGGCAACGGCTGGTCAGAACGAAGTGGCAACCCGCTTCAACACCATGACCAAAAAAGCGGACGAAATTCAGATCTACAAATACGTTGTTCACAACGTAGCGCACGCTTACGGCAAAACAGCCACCTTTATGCCGAAACCGATGTTCGGTGACAACGGCTCTGGCATGCACTGCCATATGTCCCTGTCCAAAGGCGGCACCAACAAATTCTCCGGCGACAAATACGCTGGCCTGTCTGAAGAAGCACTGTTCTACATCGGCGGTGTCATCAAACATGCTAAAGCGATCAACGCCCTGTCCAACCCGACCACCAACTCTTACAAGCGTTTGGTTCCGGGTTATGAAGCTCCTGTAATGCTGGCGTACTCCGCACGTAACCGTTCTGCTTCTATCCGTATCCCGTTCGTTTCCAGCCCGAAAGCTGCACGTATCGAAGTACGCTTCCCAGACCCGGCGGCTAACCCGTACCTGTGCTTCGCAGCACTGCTGATGGCTGGCCTGGATGGCATCAAGAACAAGATCCACCCTGGCGATGCCATGGACAAAAACCTGTACGATCTACCGCCGGAAGAACCGAATGAAATCCCACAGGTTGCAGGCTCTCTGGAAGAAGCACTGAACGCGCTGGACGCTGACCGTGCATTCCTGACGGCGGGCGGCGTGTTCACTGACGACGCTATCGATGCTTACATCGGTCTGCGCCGTGAAGAGAACGATCGCGTTCGCATGACGCCGCACCCGGTTGAGTTCGAACTGTACTACAGCGTTTAATCAACGACTGCGTACCTATGATTTACCTCGGTGTGGTGGGCGTGCTGAACCCTGCCATGAGCGAGCATCAACAGAATTATAGCCAACCGACTTAAAAATGATTACAGCCAATGCCCTGATATGTGGCAAAAAAATACAGCTAATTGTTATCAAAATAATATCGCTTGGCTATATAAGAAGTTTGTTTTTGTTGCCGTGGAAACTTTTCAGCCCATCTTCGGATGGGCTTTTTTCACCACCGGCCTTATTTCTTTATCATCAATATTGGCCATTGCGACGTAACATCCATCATCTACACTACAATGCACCGCGAGGGTGCAGGAGTCTGCGTTATGGCAACAGGCACGCTGCCCGATGCTGGGCAGATCCTCAATTCTTTGATCAATAGTATTTTATTACTGGATAACGACTTGGCAATCCACTATTCCAATCCGGCTGCCCAGCAGCTGCTGGCGCAAAGTTCACGCAAATTATAGCTAAACGACTTAATTTTGATTACATTATTTAAATGAGCTATTCAATTGATTTTAGACGTAAAGTGATATCTACACGGGAAGAAGAAGGGTTGAGTATCCGAGAAACAGCGAAGCAATTTCGGATTGGCCCTGCCTCTGTATCGCGTTGGATTAATCAAATAGCGTCAAAAGCATCGACCACGCGTCAGCGAAAGAGCGATAAATCCGAGTTGATAAAAGATGTTGAACCATATCCAGATGCTTACCAAAAAGAACGTGCAGAGCGTTTTGGCGTTTGTCAGAAGGCCATTTGGCAAGCTCTTAAAAAGCTGGGATTGACCTATAAAAAAAACTACGTCATCCGAAAGCCGACGGAAGCGCCCGGTAAGCATTTCAACAAAAAATACAACAGTATGAAAAAGAAGGTAAACCCATTGTTTTTTATTGATGAAAGTGGTTTTCCACACGATACCCCACGGACCCACGGCTATTCCCCAAAAGGTCAACGGTGTTTTGGCCTGAAGAACGGGGGAGCCAAGGGAAGAACAAATGTTATCGGCGCTTTATTAGGCACAACGCTGTTTGCTATCGGATTATTTGATATCAATATTAACAGCGATGTTTTCTATTCCTGGGTCACACAAGTCCTTATCCCAGTACTCCCTAAAAACAGGGTAATCGTGATGGACAATGCAACTTTTCACAAAAAACATAATATTCAACAAGTCATCATCGATGCAGGGTATATGGTGGAGTATTTGCCTACATATTCGCCAGATCTTAACCCCATTGAGCATAAATGGGCACAAGCAAAAAGCAAAAAAAGAGAGAGTGGTTGCGATACAGAGATTTTGTTCTCAGTCCATATGGTGTAATCAAAATTAAGTCGCTTGGCTATACTACCGCTAATGCGCTGATTTGCAACAGCGTGGTTACGCTCGTGGTAGCGATCTTGCCAATATTGCGCCCCCCTTCGTGGCGGGATAAGCGGCTTTATTTTCTTCCTCAGCAGAGCATCATAGCAGTAAACTGTATCCTAAGCGCCGTCAGCCGATGCCTCTCTGATTTTCCGGTGGGTCTGGTTTATCAGCGCCGGTAGAGCTTGGGCATCAGTCGTACCACTGAGCGACAAATCCGCACAGATAATCTCATGCGTCACACTGTCTACTGCCAGGTGCAGCTTACGCCATACCCTGCGTCTGTCGGCACCATGCTGCCGGACTTTCCATTCGCCTTCGCCAAAGACCTTCAGGCCGGTTCCATCAATGAGCAGATGTGAGATTTCACCACGGGTTGGCGTTTTTATGCTGATGTTCACTGTCTTTGCTCGCTTGCTGAGCAGTGAATAGTCTGGACAATGGAGCGACAATTTAATCAGTTTAAAAATCGAGTCACCAAAGCCCTGTAAAGCCCTCAATGAAAGGCCAAACACGCGTTTCATCATCAGGACTGTGGTGATGGCCATATCTGAGTAGTGGAGCGGTCGTCCACGCCGTTCAGTAGTGTTTTTTTCCGTCCATGCAGCAATGGCTGATTCATCTAGCCATACGGTTAGAGAAGCGCGCTGCTTGAGGGCCTTGTTATAAGAGGGCCAGTTGGTGATTTTAAAATTTTGTTTTGCCATGGAGACCTGATTTTGAAACAACTGTGTTGATCTGCTCCGATGATTACCCAAAAGTTCTATTTATTCAACAAAGCCCAAGTGCTGCTAAACATTACCCGCAACGCGCTCCAGGCGCTGGGTAAAGAAGGCGGCACCATTACGCTGCACACGCGCACCGCTTTTCAACTCACGCTGCACGGCATGCGCTATCGCTTGGCGGCGCGTATTGATATCGAAGACGATGGTCCTGGCGTCCCTGCACAGTTGCAAGACACGCTGTTTTACCCAATGGTATAGACAAGCGACTTAAAAATGATTACAGCCAATGCCCTGATATGTGGCAAAAAAATACAGCTAATTGTTATCAAAATAATGTCGCTTGGCTATAAGCGGTCGCGAAGGCGGCACTGGGCTGGGATTATCGATCGCGCGCAGCTTGATCGATCAGCATTCGGAAAAAATTGAATTTAACAGTTGGCTAGGCCATACCGAATTCTCGGTTTACCTGCCCATTCGCCAGTGAGGTTCACGATGCAACGAGGGATAGTCTGGATTGTCGATGACGATAGCTCCATCCATTGGGTGCTGGAGCGCACGCTCACTGGGGCGGGGTTGACCTGTGCCACCTTTGATAACGGAAATCAGGCGCTGCACACGCTGGCAACCCAAACGCCAGATGTACTGCTGTCCGATATTCGCATGCCGGGCATGGACGGTCTGGCGCTGCTGCAACAGATCAAACAGCGTCATCCGATGCTGCCAGTGATTATTATGACCGCGCACTCCGATCTGGATGCTGAGGTAAGCGCTTACCAACAGGGTGCATTTGATTACCTGCCAAAACCGTTTGATATCGATGAAGCTGTCGCTTTGGTTGAGCGTGCGATCAGTCACTATAGCCAACCGACTTAAAAATGATTACAGCCAATACTCTGATATGTGGCAAAAAAATACAGCTAATTGTTATCAAAATAATGTCGCTTGGCTACAAATGGCAGATCGTCTGCAATTTCACAAATTTTACGGGTGTCACCGCCCCACTCGGCCCAATGCCCTTCCTTTCCCCGGATAAGCCAACATATTCCTTGGGAGCTTAATGTGCGCATATGCCCGATAGAGTCACCTTCACGGTCAATGAGATGAACTATAGCCAACCTACTTAAAAATGATTACAACAGATGCCCTGATATGCGGCAAAAAAGCATAGCTGGCTGTTATCAAAATAATGTCGGTTTGCTATATCGGCGCTTTATTAGAGCCTGTTTAAGATTTTGTGTAAATGCCTTTCCTCAGAAGTGACCGTCAAGACGGTCACCGAACTCGATAATAAAGCGACTCATTGCCATACGCCAGTCCTGTAAGGGCATCGTCCATTTCTGTGATGCCGCCTGGATTACCAGCCATACGACCTTCTTCACCGAGTCATCAGTCGGGAACACCTTGCGTTTCTTGATTGCATGCCGGAGCACGCTGTTCAGTGATTCTATGGCGTTCGTCGTGTAGATTACCTTGCGAAGTTCCTGCGGGTACGAGAAGAATGTCGACAGGTTGGCCCAGTTTGACTGCCAGCTCCGGCTTATCTGCGGACAGCGGTGATCCCATGTCCCACCGAACGTCTCCAGCGCCTGAAGCGCGGCCTCTTCGGCTGGAGCCTGATACACTGCTTTGAGGTCGCGTGTTACCACCTTATAGTCCTTCCAGGCAACGAAGCGCAGACTGTTGCGCACCATGTGCACGATGCACAACTGGATGCGGGCTTCCGGGTAGACCGTGTTGATGGCATCCGGGAACCCTTTCAGGCCGTCCACACAGGCAATGAGGATGTCGGTCAGGCCACGGTTTTTCAGTTCTGTCAGCACGTTCAGCCAGAACTTTGCACCTTCATTTTCGGCCAGCCACATCCTCAGTAGCTCTTTCTGGCCTTCGATATTGATACCCAGCGCCAAGAACACAGACTTATTGATAACGCGGCTGTCCTGCCGGACTTTCAGAACGATACAGTCAAGGTAAACTGGGATAAACCGCATCTAGGGGGCGATTTTGCCATTCAACAACCTGCTCCATAACGGCATCGGTGACCTTCGATACCAGGGCGGGTGAGACATCCGCGTCATACAGTTCTTTGAACGCAGCGGCAATTTTGCGGGTGGTCATCCCTTTGGCATACAACGATAAAATCTGGTTATCCATCCCGGTGAGCCGGGTCTGCTTCTTCTTCAGCAGTTGCGGTTCAAAGGAACCATTACGATCACGTGGTGTACGCAGTTCCAGCGGACCATCGCCGGTGGTAACAGTCTTTGTGGAGTAGCCATTGCGCGTGTTAGTTCCAGATTTGGACTGGGGCTTCTCATGCCCGAGGTGATGGGTCATTTCAGCATTAAGGGCAGCTTCAACGCTGATCTTTTTCAGCAGGCGATCAAACGGGTTGAGAGCGTCAGGGGTTTTGAGATTTTTGGCCAGCTCGTTAGCAAGAGCCTGTAACTGTTTTTCGTCCATAAAGTAACCTGCTTTTGATGTTGGATTGAACATATAAAAACTAGGCAATTACACAATCTCGTGTACAGGCTCGGCGCTTTATAAGGCACAACGCTGTTTGCTATCGGATTATTTGATATCAATATTAACAGCGATGTTTTCTATTCCTGGGTCACACAAGTCCTTATCCCAGTACTCCCTAAAAACAGGGTAATCGTGATGGACAATGCAACTTTTCACAAAAAACACAATATTCAACAAGTCATCATCGATGCAGGGTATTATGGTGGAGTATTTGCCTACATATTCGCCAGATCTTAACCCCATTGAGCATAAATGGGCACAAGCAAAAAAAGAGAGAGTGGTTGCGATACAGAGATTTTGTTCTCAGTCCATATAGTGTAATCAAAATTAAGTCGTTTATCTATACCTGTCAGCAAAGACAAACTATACGGCATTTGGGAACGTGGCATCCAGCGTTACCTGCATATCGCGTGATAGGAAAATTGACTGCTCACTTTGTGAGCTGCTGCAATGTTTTTCTGTGTCGCTTACAAGGTGCTTTGCACAGGGTGTTGTATATTTTTAATACAGCATGGTGCTGACCACAAGGTAGGATCTGTTGGTATGATTAATTTTGAAAAGATGATTCTCGAATATAGTGACAAGTATGCAGATTTTGCTGCATCGACAGTCGCCTTTATGGAAAGCCAGAAGCGCGAAATATGCGCAGAAACAATCGCCCAGAAAATCCCACCAGAAAAAAGAGCCTATTTTGAAGCTCGGTTAGCGCATTACCGGAGCATCTATAAAGCGCAAACGCTGGTTGAGTGATGTAAGGATTGCAGCGGCACTCTGCTTTCCTTTATGCCATAGGCGAAGGGGCCATGTGCGTTGACAAGCACGGCGGGGATATCCAAAGGGGAAAGCCGGCGTTGATGAAAGGTTTCTACAATCACATTCCCCGTTTCCCATTCATAGCAGCCGTCGATCTCCGCGTCTGTCATCAGACGGGTGCAAGGGATTGCGCCATAAAAGTAATCGGCATGGGTGGTGCCAAAGGTCGGCAAATCTTTGCCCGCCTGCGCCCAAATTGTCGCATGGCGTGAGTGCGTATGCACAATGCCAGCAATCTGATCAAACGCCAGATAGAGCACGCGATGTGTATCTGAATCTGATGAAGGCTTCTTGCTTCCTTCAACCACGCTCCCGGTTGCCAGCTCCACCACCATATCTTCGGCGGTCATCACCGGGTAAGCCACCCCCGACGGTTTGATGACCATCAGCCCCTGATGACGATCGACTGCACTGACATTTCCCCAGGTAAGGGTCACCAGCTGATGCGCTGGCAGCGCCAGATTCGCCTCCAGCACCTGCTGTTTGAGTTCTCTAACATCATTCGCCCCCTTTCATCCGATAGGATATTGTCGGGGAGTCGGAGTGCCGCACCTATGGGCTAACTGGCTAAAAACCCTGCTACGATCTGCTACGCATTACCCTTTATAGCTAAACGACTTAATTTTGATTACATTATTTAAATGAGCTATTCAATTGATTTTAGACGTAAAGTGATATCTACAGCGGAAGAAGAAGGGTTGAGTATCCGAGAAACAGCGAAGCAATTTCGGATTGGCCCTGCCTCTGTATCGCGTTGGATTAATCAAATAGCGTCAAAAGCATCGACCACGCGTCAGTGAAAGATCGATAAATCCGAGTTGATAAAAGATGTTGAACAATACCAGATGGGCTTTGTTGAATAAATCAGAACTTGTAACGACTGCGCCCCATACGGGTCGATTGTTACGTGATGCGAATACTGTTCGGCATTCCTAATAGCGTGATCAGGTTAAGCGCTTTGACCATGGCCATGGCTTCACCCACCTGACCATCGTAGTCTCTCAGACTTAGATGACCACCCAGAAGCCTTTTGAACCGGAACATGGCCGTTTCAGCCACTGAGCGCCGGTGATAGCCCACTTTCTTTTTCCAGATATCGTTACTACCGCTAATGCGCTGATTTGCAACAGCGGGGTTACGCTCGTGGTAGCGATCTTGCCAATATTGCGCCCCCCTTCGTGGCGGGATAAGCGGCCTTATTTTCTTCCTCACCAGAGCATCATAGCAGTAAACTGTATCCTAAGCGCCGTCAGCCGATGCCTCTCTGATTTTCCGGTGGGTCTGGTTTATCAGCGCCGGTAGAGCTTGGGCATCAGTCGTACCACTGAGCGACAAATCCGCACAGATAATCTCATGCGTCACACTGTCTACTGCCAGGTGCAGCTTACGCCATACCCTGCGTCTGTCGGCACCATGCTGCCGGACTTTCCATTCGCCTTCGCCAAAGACCTTCAGGGCGGTTCCATCAATGACCAGATGTGAGATTTCACCACGGGTTGGCGTTTTTATGCTGATGTTCACTGTCTTTGCTCGCTTGCTGAGCAGCGAATAGTCTGGACAATGCAGCGACAATTTAATCAGTTTAAAAATCGAGTCACCAAAGCCCTGTAAAGCCCTCAATGAAAGGTCAAACACGCGTTTCATCATCAGGACTGTGGTGATGGCCATATCTGAGTAGTGGAGCGGTCGTCCACGCCGTTCAGTAGTGTTTTTTTCCATCCATGCAGCAATGGCTGATTCATCTAGCCATACGGTTAGAGAACCGCGCTGCTTGAGGGCCTTGTTATAAGAGGGCCAGTTGGTGATTTTAAAATTTTGTTTTGCCATGGAGACCTGATTTTGAAACAACTGTCTTGCTCTGCTCCGATGATTACCCAAAAGTTCTATTTATTCAACAAAGCCTACCAGATGCTTACCAAAAAGAACGTGCAGAGCGTTTTGGCGTTTGTCAGAAGGCCATTTTGCAAGCTCTTAAAAAGCTGGGATTGACCTATAAAAAAACTCTACGTCATCCGAAAGCCGACGAAAGCGCCCGGCAAGCATTCCAACAAAAAATACAACAGTATGAAAAAGAAGGTAACCCTATTGTTTTTATTGATGAAAGTGGTTTTCCACACGATACCCCACGGACTCACGGCTATTCCCCAAAAGGTCAACGGTGTTTTGGGCTGAAGAGCTGGGGAGCCAAGGGAAGAACAAATGTTATCGGCGCTTTATTAGGCACAACGCTGTTTGCTATCGGATTATTTGATATCAATATTAACAGCGATGTTTTCTATTCCTGGGTCACACAAGTCCTTATCGCAGTACTCCCTAAAAACAGGGTAATCGTGATGGACAATGCAACTTTTCACAAAAAACATAATATTCAACAAGTCATCATCGATGCAGGGTATATGGTGGAGTATTTGCCTACATATTCGCCAGATATTAACCCCATTGAGCATAAATGGGCACAAGCAAAAAAAGAGAGTGGTTGCGATACAGAGATTTTGTTCTCAGTCCATATGGTGTAATCAAAATTAAGTCGCTTGGCTATATGACTGGGAAATCATTTATCACCGCGCTCACCGTTATGGTACGAACAGCATTTACGGCAAATCTCGTGCGAAGCAATTAGGATTTTTCCACCTGCCCAGAGTACTTCCGACGATTATACTGAGATAAAGAAAGAAATGACCGACAAGGTCAGATTAAGTAGTGCAAATATCGTGTAATGCGATATTTTCCCGCCGTCGCGGGCGAAAAAATCAGGAGATCACCATGGTTGTGGAAAAAGGTTTCGTCGTTACTACCCTTGCCGTAGCACTCGTCATGACGCTCAGCGGCTGTTCCAACATGTCCAAACGTGATCGTAATACCGCCATTGGCGCTGGGGCTGGCGCAGTCGGCGGGGCAATCCTGACCGGTGGCGGCACGCTGGGCACGCTAGGTGGTGCGGCCATTGGCGGCATTATTGGTCATCAGGTCGATTAATACAGAGTCTGACAGCAGGGGTCTCCCTGCTGTCAGACTCTGTATTAACCGCCCCCCAGCTTGACCTTCAATCCTTTTGCTTCCAATAGCTGTTTTAGCAGATCGCGCTTATCGCCCTGGATCTCAATGGTGCCTTCTTTGACCGCACCGCCACAGCCACACTTCTTTTTCAGTTCTGCGGCCAACGCGGTCAGCGCGTCATCATCCAGATCGAGCCCCGTGATAATACACACGCCCTTTCCTTTGCGCCCGCTGCTTTGCCGTTGAATGCGCACTACACCGTCGCCTTTGGCACGCCTTACCGGAGCGGGTTCTTCCTTGATGCGTCCGGTATCGGTGGAATAGACCAACCGACTGTTACTCTCAGTCATGCCTGCCCTCCCACCAACAACGAATGCCGAATCTGCGCCAGCGTGTGCGCCGGATCGGCAGATTGGGTGATCGGACGCCCAATTACCATATAATCACCCCCTACCGCCTGCGCCTGTTCTGGCGTCATAATACGACGCTGATCGCCACTGGCGCTGCCCGCAGGGCGAATACCCGGCGTGACCAACTTGAACGCGCTATCACAAACCTGCTTCAGTCGCTGTGCTTCCTGCGCAGAACACACCACACCATCCAATCCACAATCACGGGTCAGCACCGCAAGGCGCTCAGCCTGCTGAGCCGGTGTCGCGGTGATGCCTAACGCCAGCAGATCGTCCGCCTCCATGCTGGTCAACACGGTAACGGCAATCAGCAACGGCGCATCAGCGCCAAAGGGCTGCAATGCCGCTTTCGCCGCTTCCATCATCCGCCGACCGCCACTGGCATGGACATTAACCATCCACACACCTAATTCTGCCGCAGCCGCCACCGCATGTGCGGCCGTGTTAGGGATATCGTGAAACTTGAGGTCGAGAAAAACGTCAAAGCCGCGCTGCTGTAACGCCTTAACAAATTGTGGACCGAAAAGGGTAAACATCTCTTTGCCCACTTTCAACCGACAATCCTGTGGGTTAATGCGATCGACAAACGCCAATGCCTGATTCTGGTCAGCATAATCTAATGCGACAACGACTGGCGATGTAACGGCATGTGGTGGGGTGATGTGTTCGCTCATGTGGCCCTCAGTTTTGCTTGGCGATTGAATCCGTGGAGTGAGATTGGTCCGCGTATGAAAATTTTCCGCCGCATTCTACCCTTCTCTCCCGCGAAAGCCCAGCGACCCTGCTGGACCGCGCTGCATTTCGCGCGATGTTCGCTGTGAATGTGCTTTCAATAATAAGTATGTTGTAACTAAATCGTGTTTTATAAAATAGGCAATAGCATAAGACACACCTTACGCTATTGTCCGTCCAGACCACGAATCGGTTTGATGCTGGCCCATGAGCGGCATGAAGGACAGTGCCAGTATAGGGATTGCGAGGTGAAGCCACACTTCTGGCAGCTATAGCGTGGTTTGGTGCGTATCTGTTCTCCGACCATATCGCGCAGCACCAGCAAGCTCTCTTTGGCTCGACCATCTTCGGCTTCACTCAGGTGGAAATCCATCAGACGATGGAAAACACGCATTGTCGGGTGACGCTGTAACTGGCGGTTGATGTAGACCTGTGCCACCTCAGCCCCTTCTTTGCGCTCTAGGATATCCGCCAACATCAGATCGGCGCTGGCACCGGTATTCTCTTCAACACAGCGTTTGAGAAAATCTTCCCATGCCTCCGACGCAGGCAAGTTCTGGTAACAGGTTTCCAGCGGCGGCAGGGTTTCACTGACAAAGGCTTTATCTTGTTCCAGAACCTGCTGGAGCACCTCTACCGCCGGCGCATAGCGCTCCTGAGCGATATGAATGCGCCCCATCATGATCGAAGCCCGAGCGCACGCTTTATCCGTTGCTGCACTCTTTTTCAGTAGCGTCAACGCTTTATCCAGATCGTCACTGCTCATCGCTTGCAGCGCAAGTTCGCAGTAGAAATGGGCGATTTCCGTATTCAGCTGCGGCTGGTCGAGTTTGACCAGTTTTTCCGCAATATCGATCGCCTTCTGCCAGTCGCTGGTAGCCTGATAGATCTGCAACAGTTGTTGAAGCGCGCTGCGACGAAAATCCTCTTCATCCACCAGTTGGGTGAAGATCTCTTCAGCACGGTCATACAGCCCGGCGGCCATATAATCACGCCCGAGTTGCTGCACCGCCAGCAGGCGCTGTTCGAACGATAACGAAGCGCTTTCCGTCAATGCCTGATGAATGCGAATAGCACGGTCGAGCTCACCGCGTGAGCGGAACAGGTTACCCAGCGTCAGATGAGCCTCGAAGGTGTTACTCTCGTCCTTGAACATATCAAGGAACAGTTCCACCGCTTTATCCTGCTGATTAGAAAGCAAAAAGTTTACGCCTGTCACATACTCTCGTGACAAGCGGTTGGCTTCCTGCTCCTTGTCCTGCTGCGCACTTCTGCGGCCCATGTACCACCCGTATGCGGCGGCCAGCGGCAATAACAGAAACAGCAGTTCTAACATAGAGGAGGATCCTTAGTGGGAAACAGATGGCGGCGTTTCGCTCTCTGTTACAGACTGTTGCTGTTCCAGGCGTTTGATTTTACGTTGCGCACGGCCGAGGGTGATGCGCAATCGCAGGTAGAATAAACCGCAGATCACCCACCCCAGCACAAACCCGACTGCAAACAGCGTAGCAAGTAGCGTGGAAACACGATATTCGCCCTGTGCCAGCAGATAGTTGAAGGTGACAACCTGCTCGTTGTGCGCCCCCAATGTAATGGAAATTATGAATATCGCCAGTACCAATAAGAAGATCAGCAAGTATTTCACGTTCTTGTTCCTGTGATATCGCCTTAACCTGATGATTATGCCAAATGTTGGCGCTAAACCCCATAGAATTATCCATTATAGCCGGAGAAAGGACATGGCTAGCTGAGGTAGCATCAGACGAGCGCGGCAGCACCGCCTGTTTTTGAACAACTCGATAATATAGCAAAGCGACATTATTTTGATAACAATTAGCTGTATTTTTTGCCACATATCAGGGCATTGGCTGTAATCATTTTTAAGTCGGTTTGCTATATCAAGAGACTCAACGCGGGCAATATCAGCCGTCAAAGCATCCATATGAGTCAGACTCTCAGACAAGCCCTCGCTTAGCGTTGAACGACAACCCGCCCTATCGGTTAGAGTTTGAGACAGGGGCGCTATTGGTAAACCATTTGCAACATCAACCAGTAGGCGGGTTTGTAGTTCATAACCGACGTCGCCACCATGCATCATTTTCAAACGTTCTTCTTTCCCATTGTGGGTACGAAACTGTAAATGAGACCAGTCGTGAACGACGAGAGCGTATGGATGCGGGCTAGGTGCAACCTGCCGGAGAGCCAGCGAAATAATCGGTTCATTGAGCTGACTGAAGCTAATATAGCTAAAAGACTTAATTTTGATTACACCATATGGACTGAGAACAAAATCTCTGTATCGCAACCACTCTCTCTTTTTTTGCTTTTTGCTTGTGCCCATTTATGCTCAATGGGGTTAAGATCTGGCGAATATGTAGGCAAATACTTCACCATATACCCTGCATCGATGATGACTTGTTGAATATTATGTTTTTTGTGAAAAGTTGCATTGTCCATCACGATTACACTGTTTTTAGGGAGTACTGGGATAAGGACTTGTGTGACCCAGGAATAGAAAACATCGCTGTTAATATTGATATCAAATAATCCGATAGCAAACAGCGTTGTGCCTAATAACGCGCCGATAACATTTGTTCTTCCCTTGGCTCCCCCGTTCTTCAGGCCAAAACACCGTTGACCTTTTGGGGAATAGCCGTGAGTCCGTGGGGTATCGTGTGGAAAACCATTTTCATCAATAAAAACAATAGGTTTTCCTTCTTTTCCATACTGTTGTATTTTTTGTTGAAATGCTTGCCGGGCGCTTTCGTCGGCTTTCGGATGACGTAGCGTTTTTTTATAGGTCAATCCCAGCTTTTTAAGAGCTTGCCAAATGGCCTTCTGACAAACGCCAAAACGCTCTGCACGTTCTTTTTGGTAAGCATCTGGATATGGTTCAACATCTTTTATCAACTCGGATTTATCGCTCTTTCGCTGACGCGTGGTTGATGCTTTTGACGCTATTTGATTAATCCAACGCGATACAGAGGCAGGGCCAATCCGAAATTGCTTCGCTGTTTCTCGGATACTCAACCCTTCTTCTTCCCGTGTAGATATCACTTTACGCCTAAAATCAATTGAATAGCTCATTTAAATAATGTAATCAAAATTAAGTCGTTTAGCTATAAAAAGCGATGATCGACAAAACGCGATTCAGGTAAAAGCAATTTTATATAGGGCAAGAGCGCATGGCGGGCTCCAGCCGGAGGCATGAAATGGCCGCTGGCGTTACTCCAAAAAGTCAGCTGCTGTTGAACAAATTTTAGCACCCCAGCGAAATGCACCTTGGTGGCATTCATAAAAGAAGAGTGTCCTTTAAGGGGGAACCTGCTTATCGGTTCTTCAGGGCAGGCTCGCGCGGCACACTGGATCTTGTAGGGCGCGTCGACAGGGATGATAAAAATATAATAACCGTCAATGCGTGAGGCCACCCCCTCAATCGCATTGACCATACGGTACTCCGTTCCCCCCTTTTCCAACGTAAAAATTTCGGTTGGGTCGTAAGGCAACTGCACCGTTTTATAGCCAAGCGACATTATTTTGATAACAATTAGCTGTATTTTTTTGCCACATATCAGGGCATTGGGTGTAATCATTTTTAAGTCGGTTGGCTATAACTGTTTTTCGTCCATAAAGTAACCTGCTTTTGATGTTGGATTGAACATATCAAAATCAGGCAATTACACAATCTCGTGTACAGGCTCGGAATCTCTTATCAGAGATAAAGTAAAAACCACTAACCAGATCCACGGTTTTCTGCTGGAGTTTGGGATAAGCCTGCCAATCGGCGAGCCGGTAATAAAGCGACTGTCTCTGGTGCTGGCTGAGCACGAAACCCCCGAATACCTGAGTCGTCTGCTGGTTAAGTTACATGCCCACTATCTTTACCTTGTCGAGCAAATAGCAGCGCTAGAATCAGAATTAAATCAGTCAATCAAAGCTGATGATACTGCACAGCGAATTATGACAATTCTAGGGGTCGGGCCGATTACTGCCAGCTTACTTTCATCACAGCTCGGCGATGGAAAACAATTTTCATGTAGCAGGGATTTTGCAGCTTCCACAGGGCTTGTACCGCGACAATACAGCACAGGAGGCAAACCGACTCTGCTGGGGATAAGCAAACGAGGTGATAAAAATTTACGCAAACTTCTGGTTCAATGTGCCCGCTCATTCATGATGCGACTTGAACATCAGCAGGGCAAGCTTGCTGAATGGGTTCGTGGGCAACTCGATAACAAACATTCAAATATTGTCGCCTGTGCTCTGGCAAACAAACTGGCGCGAATAGCCTGGTCAATCACAACTAATCACAATGAACATCAGGCCTGATGTTATATAGAACTACATCAACACACTGATTATTAAGTAATTAAATAGCAGTTACCAATCTGGTTTTGCGAAGACTGATTATTGATGACATGAACGGCATATCGGCCTGCTGAAAAAACTGACGACAAAAATGGCTCACTGAAGCCGAGGGCCTTTTCAGGTTCACCAGGCGCGGAACTCATCGAGGCGTGGGCATCTCGCCCACAGAGACGCCGGATAGATTGAATCAAGCCCACCATTAGTCAAAAATCAGTGTTGCAAAAATGGGGGTGACCATAGATTTTCCGTCATAGGCCAGATCGAGGCGCGAGTAAAGTGAGGGCTGCTGTCTGCGCCATGAGCTTCTGACAAATTCCCATGTGTGCTTGGGAATGCAGAATTTGGTCAGCAATGCATCGCTGCTGACCACCTTTTCGACTACTTGCAGACACATCTGGTGCAGTTCTGCAGTTGCCGCTTCCAACTCTTTAATCTGCACCAACGTGAACTGATAGTAAGCATTTTCACACCAGTAGGGCTCACCGTACATGGTGTGAAAGTTGAAACCAAACTTTGTCGCCTTTTCACGCCAATCCGGGCGTTCGGCAATATCAACGCGCTTCATGCTTATGTCCCTCAGCCACCCATACTGCGAGAAGAGGAACTGGTGCTGGCGCTGCTACGTTGCATACTGGTCTGCTTGGCAACGTCTTCGCCAAAACCACCACGGGTGATGGTGTTAGTGGTAGCGGGTTTAGAAGCCAGTGCTGTTTTGGGGACGGTAACGGTACGACCTGAAGTGGCAGCGCCGTAGCTTTTACCGCTGGCGTTAACGAACTGACCGTTGGCTGGACTTGCCGGAGAGCGGGAAGAGAACAGCGGCTGCTGGGCAAAGCCCGCGCCCCCACTCATCATGCGGCCCATCATGTAAGCGGCCATCAGCGGCATCCAAGAACTACTGGTTTGTGTTGGCTGAGCGGCGGTGCCTGCCTGATCCGGTACTGGTGTACATTGCGCTTCGCCAAATTCTGCGACGCAGTCTTCTTTGCTGGCGTATTTTGGTGCGGTTTTTTCGGCTTCTTTCAGTGCGTTGTTGTACGCCGTGGTGCACTGTGCGCTCATGGACGGGTTCGCTGCCGAGCAGTCATCCGCATTTTGATACATCGACACGGTTTCGTCGGTCTGTTCGCAACCGGCCAGAATAAACGCAGCACTGATCGCAAGCGCAACCGGTGCCAGACGATAGGAGCGCCACCCTTTTCGGAGAGCGTCCTTCTGTATATTTTCTTTATGTTTCATGTGGTTATCCAAGAGGATAAGGCGTCGACGCCAAAGGTGTGCCAAGTGTGCACTAGCATAGGGGATGGCTGGCTGAATTTAAAGCATTACGCCTGTCAGAACGCCTGCTCTTTACGTTGCTATACATTACGTTGCTATACATTTTATTGCGCGCTTGGACGGCGTGGAATCAATCCAAGGCAAACCCAAAGGAGATACGCAGCGTATCTCCTTTGGGTTATCAACCGTCAGAACCGTGCGATCTGATTAGCCGCGCGGCGCTTTCGGCTCCGGTGCGCTGCTGTCAGTAAAGACTGGTGACGTGGAAACGTCCTGACCTAACGCGCCGTTCAGCGCCTGCAAGTCGTTTTCATTCAAGGTGCCTAACGCTGACTTGATGTTCAACTGGTTGATCAGGTAGTCATAACGCGCGTTAGAAAGCTGCTGCTTGGCGTTATATAACGTGGTGGTGGCATCCAACACGTCGACGATGGTACGCGTACCCACCTGATAGCCCGCTTCCATCGCGTCCAGAGAGCTCTGCGCTGACGCTTCGGCCTGTTTGTAAGCGTTGATGCTGCTGATCGAGGCAGAAATATTGTTAAACGAGGAGCGTACGGTCTGCACCACGGAGCGATGCGCGCTTTCCAGCAGTTCGCTGGCGCTGACAAAGCTGTGCTGTGCCTGTTTTACGCGTGAGCTGGTGGCACCGCCGCTGTAGAGCGGCACGGTTAATGACAGGCCGATTTTGTTTTGGCCTGCATCAAAATCCCTTGAGGTATTATTGGAACCGGTGTTACGCGTGTTGCTGACGCCGGAGGAAGCCGTCAGATCCAAGGTTGGCATATGGCCGGTTTCCGCTGAACGAATCTGCTCACGCGCCAGATCCTGGCTCAAGCGAGCGGACAACAGGCTCAGGTTATGGTTTTCCGCGTCTTTCAGTAAGGTGGCGATTGCCCCCGGTTTCTCGGTGGAGAATCGGGTGATGTTCAGCCCTGCCAGTTGCGGATAGAAGTTGCCGCTGACCTGACGCAGATTTTCCAGCGCGTTATCCAGCGTGTTGCGAGCAGACACTTCGTTGGCCAATACGCTGTCATATTGCGCACGGGCGTTTTGTACGTCGGTAATAGCGACCAAACCGACATTAAAGCGCTGAGTGGTTTGATCGAGCTGGCGGTAAATGGCCTGTTTCTGGGCGTTAACGTAGGAGAGCGCGTCAATGGCGCGCAGCACGTTGAAATAAGCTGTGGCCGTATCTAGGATTAATGACTGCTGTGCGGTCTGATAGGTCACATCTTGAATGCCCGCCTGCTTTTCTTGCAGCGTCAGGGCGCACCATTTCGACATATCAAACAGGGTCTGGGTCAACTGCAAGGAACCGCTGGTAACGTTGCCGTTCACGCCATTGCTATCGCGAAAACCTTTGGTGTAACCGTAGTCAGCACCGAGCCCGAGTTGTGGCAAGAGGGGGCTGCGAGCCTCGTTGATTTTCTCGAAAGCGGCATCACGGGTGGCAGCCGAGCTGTGTAAATCCGGGTTGGTGGTTTTAGCTTGTTGATAGACCTGTAACAGATTTTCCGCGTGACCCACGGCGCTAAAGCCGCTCAGGCTCAGACCAATAAGAAGAGGGAGCAATTTCTTCATGTGCATTCCTTGTTATGCAGCTAAGGCAACGATGTAGCGGAGATAGCGCTATCAAAAAACGAATCCGGCAGATTCTATCAGAATGTGCCAATAGGATAAGCTGGCTGAACGTGCCATCTTCCCCCTGACCGACCCCATTAGGGGGTTTAATTTGCTCTCAGACCCTAACGTTTGGTCAAATAGGTGTTCTATTAATCCAATTTATCACAAAGCATCGCAAGTATGATGTCCATCATGATACATGAGACACATCCTCGTACCTGCTGTTGCTCGCAAGGAGTTGAGGTATGGCTGTGTCTGCGTCCCATCCGGCGACTTTCCATAAAGACGATGTAGAAATTATTGCACGAGAGTCGCTGTACGAGGTTTTTTTTCGCTCGAGCGCTACCGTTTTCGTCATCGGTTGTTTAACGGTGAGATGAGCGCTGAAGTCAGCCGGGAAATTCCGGAGCGTGGTCATGCGGTTGTGCTGCTGCCCTACGATCCGGTTCGGGACGAAGTGGTGTTGATTGAACAGATCCGCATTGCCGCTTATGACACCAGTCCGACCCCGTGGCTGTTTGAACTGGTGGCCGGCATGATTGAGTCAGGTGAGTCTCTGGAAGCGGTGGCGCGACGTGAAGCGCAGGAAGAAGCAGGTCTCAACGTTGGGCGCTGTAAACCGATTATCAGCTATCTTGCGAGCCCGGGTGGCACCAGTGAGCGTCTGGCGGTGATGGTGGGCGAAGTCGATGCCCGTGCCGCACAGGGCATTCACGGTCTGGCCAAAGAGAATGAAGACATTCGGGTGCATGTCGTCAGCCGCGAACAGAGCTACGCCTAGGTAGAAAGTGGAATTGTGGAATTATTGATAATGCGGCGTCTGTCATTGCGCTGCAACGGTTGGCGTTGCACCATACGCAATTGAGAAAGGCGTGGACGGAGTAAACTGATGAAACGCTACACCCCGGATTTTCCGGCCATGATACGGCTGTGTGAAATGAATTTCGCACAATTACGCCGTTTATTGCCGCGAAAGGATGAAGTCGGAGAAAGTGCGGTTTATCATGTAAATAGTGCAAGCTATCGCTTAACGATAGTGGAGTCCACGCGTTATACCTCATTGGTTGAAATCCAGCAGATTGCGCCCGCAGTCAGCTACTGGAGCCTGCCAACGTTAAGCGTGCGACTCTACCACGACGCGTTGGTTGCGGAAGTGTGTGCCAGTCAGCAGATCTACCGTTTTAAAGCACGTTATGATTACCCGAATAAAAAATTGCATCAACGTGATGAAAAGCATCAAATTAATCAGTTTCTTGCTGATTGGCTAAGGTACTGCCTGGCGCATGGTTTTGCATCGGCACCGCGAAATGCCGATTCCAGTCTGTTAGACAGATTTCAGTAACCAAGGATACTATTTTTTGGAAAGTCTGCTGAAAGTTCCTGTGGCGAGTGGGGCCAGAATCAGGATTTTACAAATAACCGATACCCACTTGTTTGCCGGCGAGCACGAGACTCTGCTCGGCGTGAACACGTACCGTAGTTACCATGCCGTGCTGTCTGCCATTCAGGCGCAGGGGCAGGATGTTGACCTTATTGTGGCAACGGGAGATCTTGCTCAGGATCATTCGCAGGAGGCCTATCATCACTTCACGCGCGGCATTGCGCAGCTATCCGCACCTTGCGTATGGCTGCCGGGAAACCATGATTTCCAGCCTGCGATGGTGGATGTGCTGGCGCAAGCTGGCATTACGCCTTCCAAGCACGTGCTGTTGGGCGATGCATGGCAGATTATTTTATTAGACAGCCAGGTGTTTGGCGAACCCCACGGTGAATTGAGTGAATATCAACTCGAGTGGCTGGAGCGCAGCCTGTTGCGTTTTCCAGAGCGTCATGCGCTGTTGCTGTTACATCATCATCCGCTGACTTCAGGCTGTACTTGGCTCGATCAGCACAGCCTACGTAACGCGCACCATCTGGATGCGGTGCTGGCGCGTTATCCGCAGGTGAAAAATGTGCTGTGCGGGCATATTCACCAAGAGCTGGATCTCGACTGGAACGGGCGCAGGCTGATGGCGACGCCTTCCACCTGTGTGCAGTTCAAACCACACTGCACTAACTTTACCATTGACGATGTCGGGCCCGGCTGGCGTTATTTGGATCTGTTATCGGACGGTTCGCTGGAGACGCGCGTTTACCGCCTGAGCGGTAGCGAGTTTTTGCCTGATATGGATTCGGACGGCTATTAATGCCTACGCTACTCTACCTCCATGGTTTCAACAGTACGCCTAAATCGGCCAAAGCGACGGCGCTAGCTGCATGGCTGGCGCAGCACCATCCCCAGATTGAGATGCTGGTGCCGCAACTGCCGCCCTATCCGGCGGAGGCGGCCGATCTGTTGGAATCGTTGGTGATGGAGCGGGCGGGGCATCCCATCGGCTTGGTGGGGTCATCGCTGGGCGGCTATTATGCCACCTGGCTGTCGCAATGTTTTATCTTGCCAGCCGTGGTCGTCAATCCGGCGGTAAAACCCTTCGAACTGTTGCTGGAACATCTCGGCGAATATCGTAACCCCTATACAGGTGAAGAATATGTGCTAGAGTCTCGGCATATTTACGACCTGAAAGTGATGCAGATTGAATCACTCGAGGCGCCGGATTTACTGTGGTGTTTGCTCCAGACAGGGGATGAAGTGCTGGATTATCGGCAGGCTGTGGCGTATTACACGGTGTGTCGCCAGACGGTGGAATCGGGTGGGAACCACAGTTTTGTTGGGGTTGAACAGTATTTTGACCCCATTGTGCGTTTCCTTGGATTGAGCGACGATTGACCCGTTCTGTACTGCACTGCCCTTACTGACACGGACAGCGACAATGCGTGGTCCGTGGGCAGTGCATCCTCTCAGCGCCATTCCGTTTTACACATTTAAACAACTACTAACGCGAATATGAGTCAATCAAGTTATAACGCTGATGCCATTGAGGTGCTCAGCGGCTTAGAACCGGTGCGCCGCCGTCCGGGGATGTACACCGATACTACACGCCCCAACCATTTGGGGCAGGAAGTGATTGATAACAGCGTCGATGAAGCGCTGGCGGGCCATGCGCGCCGTGTTGACGTTATCCTGCATGAAGATCAGTCACTTGAAGTGATTGACGATGGCCGTGGTATGCCTGTGGATATCCACCCTGAAGAAGGGGTGCCCGCCGTTGAACTGATTCTGTGTCGCCTGCACGCTGGCGGGAAATTCTCCAACAAAAACTATCAGTTCTCCGGTGGTTTGCACGGTGTGGGCATCTCGGTGGTGAACGCGTTATCTTCACGGGTGGAAGTGACCGTGCGCCGCGACGGGCAGGTTTACGACATTGCCTTCGAAAACGGCGAGAAGGTGCAAGCGTTAACGGTGAGCGACACCTGCGGACGGCGCAATACCGGTACACGTGTGCATTTCTGGCCGGATGCCAGCTTTTTTGACAGCCCACGTTTTTCTGTCTCGCGCCTGACGCATTTATTGAAAGCCAAAGCGGTGCTGTGCCTCGGCGTGGAAATCACCTTTAAAGACAAGGTCAACAATACCGAACAGCGTTGGTGCTATCAGGATGGCCTGAACGACTACCTGTGCGAAGCCGTTAACGGTTTGCCGACGCTGCCGGAAAAACCGTTTATCGGCGCTATCGCTGGCGATACCGAAGCGGTGGACTGGGCGTTGCTGTGGCTGCCGGAAGGGGGCGAATTGCTGACGGAAAGCTACGTCAATCTGATCCCCACGGTACAAGGCGGAACGCACGTTAACGGCCTGCGTCAGGGCTTGCTGGATGCCATGCGTGAGTTTTGCGAATTCCGCAATATTCTCCCGCGCGGCGTGAAACTCAGTGCCGAAGATATCTGGGAACGCTGTGCTTATGTGCTGTCGGTGAAGATGCAGGATACGCAGTTTGCCGGGCAGACCAAAGAGCGCCTTTCTTCGCGTCAGTGCGCCGCGTTTGTGTCTGGCGTGGTGAAGGATGCGTTTAGCCTGTGGCTGAACCAGAACGTGCAAGAGGCTGAAATGCTGGCCGAATTAGCAATTTCCAGTGCCCAGCGTCGCATGCGCGCGGCCAAAAAAGTGGTGCGCAAGAAATTGACCAGCGGCCCGGCGTTGCCGGGGAAACTGGCGGACTGCACCTCACAGGATTTGAATAAAACCGAACTGTTCCTAGTGGAAGGGGATTCTGCGGGCGGCTCCGCCAAGCAGGCGCGTGAGCGTGAGTTTCAGGCCATCATGCCGCTCAAGGGCAAGATCCTCAATACTTGGGAAGTCTCTTCCAATGAAGTGCTGGCCTCGCAGGAAGTGCATGATATTTCTGTCGCAATCGGCATGGATCCCGACAGCGACGATCTCAGCCAGCTGCGCTATGGCAAGATCTGTATTCTGGCGGATGCCGACTCGGACGGTTTGCACATCGCCACGCTGCTGTGTGCGCTGTTTGTGCGCCATTTCCGCCCGTTGGTCGCAGGCGGCCATGTGTACGTCGCCATGCCGCCGCTCTACCGTATCGATCTGGGTAAAGAGGTGTACTATGCGCTGGATGAAGAAGAAAAAGCCGGGGTGTTGGAGCAGCTTAAGCGCAAGAAGGGCAAGCCTAACGTTCAACGTTTTAAAGGGTTGGGCGAGATGAACCCGCTACAGCTGCGCGAAACCACACTTGATCCCAATACGCGCCGCTTGGTGCAGCTCACCATCAGCGAAGACGATGTGAACGAAACGCTGGCGGTGATGGATATGCTGCTGGCGAAGAAACGCTCGGAAGATCGCCGCAACTGGCTGCAAGAGAAGGGCGATCGGGCGGATATCGAGGTGTGATGCTGCTATCGCGTAATCTTGTATAAACAGAACCACTCTAGTGCGTGACCCGCTGGTATTTTGGGATAATTAAAATCTTCACCGATGTTGGTCATGCCTGCCTTTATCATCACACGCTGTGAAGCCATATGTTGCAGCGGGGTATAGGCGTAGACCTCTGGTGACTCAAGTTGCTCAAAGGCATAACGGACTACGCGTTTTGCCCCTTCCGTGGCATAGCCGTTTCCCCACTGCCGCGCCTGTAAGCGCCAGCCCGCTTCGATAAGCGGCGCATGAAGAATGCCGCTCTCTTCCTGCTGCCTATGCAAACCAATAAAGCCGATAAATTCGCCGCTTGATTTCAATTCCACGGCCCAGAAGCCCCATCCTTTGTTGGCAATATGTCTTGTGAAACGGCCTATCTGTGCATCGCTTTCTTCGCGCGACATCAGCTCAGGGAAATAGCGCATCACTTCCGGGTCGGCATTCAATTGTGCATAAATAGGGTAATCTTCATCGCGCCATTGGCGCAGAATCAATCTTTCCGTCTCGATCATGGCGATTTTTCTCCTTATTCACGCGAAAGGCTAACAAATCAATGTGAAAGACGCTGACAGGCTTCATGGCTTCACAGTAGAGTAAGTAAGCCTCTTAATCCTTGATGACTGTGTATGATTATGGAAAAAAAGCACAAAAAAATCCGGTTGACGCAGAAAAGCTCGATGGCGGTTCGCACCGTGTACGGCTGGAAGATATAGCCGAGCGACTTAATTTTGATTACACCATATGGACTGAGAACAAAATCTCTGTATCACAACCACTCTCTCTTTTTTTGCTTTTTGCTTGTGCCCATTTATGCTCAATGGGGTTAAGATCTGGCGAATATGTAGGCAAATACTCCACCATATACCCTGCATCGATGATGACTTGTTGAATATTATGTTTTTTGTGAAAAGTTGCATTGTCCATCACGATTACACTGTTTTTAGGGAGTACTGGGATAAGGACTTGTGTGACCCAGGAATAGAAAACATCGCTGTTAATATTGATATCAAATAATCCGATAGTAGACAGCATTGTGCCTAATAAAGGAGCCTGTTTAAGATTTTGTGTAAATGCCTTTCCTCAGAAGTGACCGTCAAGGCGGTCACCGAACTCGATAATAAAGCGACTCATTGCCATACGCCAGTCCTGTAAGGGCATCGTCCATTTCTGTGATGCCGCCTGGATTGCCAGCCATACGACCTTCTTCACCGAGTCATCAGTCGGGAACAGCTTGCGTTTCTTGATTGCATGCCGGAGCACGCCGTTCAGTGATTCTATAGCGTTCGTCGTGTAGATTACCTTGCGAAGTTCCTGGGGGTACGAGAAGAATGTCGACAGGTTGGCCCAGTTTGACTGCCAGCTCCGGCTTATCTGCGGATAGCGGTGATCCCATGTCCCACCGAACGTCTCCAGCGCCTGAAGCGCGGCCTCTTCGGTTGGAGCCTGATACACTGCTTTGAGGTCGCGTGTTACCGCCTTATAGTCCTTCCAGGCAACGAAGCGCAGACTGTTGCGCACCATGTGCACGATGCACAACTGGATGCGGGCTTCCAGGTAGACCGTGTTGATGGCATCCGGGAACCCTTTCAGGCCGTCCACACAGGCAATGAGGATGTCGGTCAGGCCACGGTTTTTCAGTTCTGTCAGCACGTTTAGCCAGAACTTTGCGTCTTCATTTTCGGCCAGCCACATCCCCAGTAGCTCTTTCTGGCCTTCGATATTGATACCCAGCGCCAGGAACACAGACTTATTGATAACGCGGCTGTCCTGCCGGACTTTCAGAACGATACAGTCAAGGTAAACAATGGGATAAACCGCATCCAGGGGGCGATTTTGCCATTCAACAACCTGCTCCATAACGGCATCGGTGACCTTCGATACCAGGGCGGGTGAGACATCCGCGTCATACAGTTCTTTGAACGCAGCGGCAATTTCGTGGGTGGTCATCCCTTTGGCATACAACGATAAAATCTGGTTATCCATCCCGGTGAGCCAGGTCTGGTTCTTCTTCACCAGTTGCGGTTCAAAGGAAGCATCACGATCACGTGGTGTACGCAGTTCCAGCGGACCATCGCCGGTGGTAACAGTCTTTGTGGAGTAGCCATTGCGCGTGTTAGTTCCAGATTTGGACTGGTGCTTCTCATGCCCGAGGTGATGGGTCATTTCAGCATTAAGGGCAGCTTCAACGCAGATCTTTTTCAGCAGGCGATCAAACGGGTTGAGAGCGTCAGGGGTTTTGAGATTTTTGGCCAGCTCGTTAGCCAGAGCCTGTAACTGTTTTTCGTCCATAAAGTAACCTGCTTTTGATGTTGGATTGAACATATAAAAACCAGGCAATTACACAATCTCGTGTACAGGCTCATAACATTTGTTCTTCCCTTGGCTCCCCCGTTCTTCAGGCCAAAACACCGTTGACCTTTTGGGGAATAGCCGTGAATCCGTGGGGTATCGTCTTGAAAACCACTTTCATCAATAAAAACAATAAGCTTACCTTCTTTTTCATACTGTTGTATTTTTTGTTGAAATGCTTGCCGGGCGCTTTCGTCGGCTTTCGGATGACGTAGAGTTTTTTTATAGGTCAATCCCAGCTTTTTAAGAGCTGGCCAAATGGCCTTCTGACAAACGCCAAAACGCTCTGCACGTTCTTTTTGGTAAGCATCTGGATATGGTTCAACATCTTTTATCAACTCGGATTTATCGCTCTTTCGCTGACGCGTGGTCGATGCTTTTGACGCTATTTGATTAATCCAACGCGATACAGAGGCAGGGCCAATCCGAAATTGCTTCGCTGTTTCTCGGATACTCAACCCTTCTTCTTCCCGTGTAGATATCACTTTACGTCTAAAATCAATTAAATAGCTCATTTAAATAATGTAATCAAAATTAAGTCGCTTAGTCGCTTAGCTATAAGTGAACGCGGCCAACGCACCTGCAACTTGAAGTATGACGGATATATACCTCGCTGTAAGATTCAGTTAGGCTAGTGGCAAGTTTGTTTAACACGCTGCAATTGCATATGAAAATTGGTTTGTTCTACGGCTCCAGCACCTGCTACACCGAGATGGCAGCGGAAAAGATTCGCGATATTTTGGGCGAATCGCTGGTCGACCTGCATAACGTAAAAGATGTCGATCCGCAGAAGATGGAAGAGTATGCATTCCTGATTCTGGGTATCCCAACGTGGGATTTCGGTGAAATTCAGGAGGATTGGGAAGCCATTTTGGGACAGCTATCCTCGTTGAATCTACAAGGAAAAATCGTTGCGCTGTATGGCATGGGTGACCAGCTAGGCTACGGTGAATGGTTCCTTGATGCCCTCAGTATGTTGCATCAGCAGCTGGCCACGAGCGGCGCAACCTTTATTGGCTATTGGCCCATCGAAGGCTATGAGTTCATCACCACCAAGCCGCTCACACCAGATGGAAAACACTTTGTCGGGCTGGCGCTTGATGATGAAGTGAATCAGTATGACCTGAGCGATGAGCGCTTGCAGCAGTGGTGCGAGCAGATTTTACAGGAAATGGCAGAGCAGCTGATGTCTATCGGGAGATATCCCGATAGACATCAGCCGGCAGCGTGCTGCCGACTGAACCTGAAACCAGGCTGTGTCCCTTAATTGCCTGAGCTATAGTATCCATCTGTTTCTACGACACTTTTGATTATGGCTCGCTACGATCTTTCTGATGAAGCATGGGCAATCATTGAGCCCTTGTTGCCAACCGTTTTGACATCTCCGCGGGCCGGCCGGCCGTGGGCAGAACATCGAAAAATCTTCAACGGCATGTTCTGGATACTGTGTTCAGGCGCACCATGGCGTGATTTACCTGAACGTTACGGCCCATGGAAAACCGTTTATAACCGTTTCAATAGATGGTCAAAGTTTGGAATCATTAAGATTATTTTCAATAAGTTACTTTCATTTCTTGATGCTCATGGACTTGTTGACTGGTCAGCCACTGCGCTGGATGGCAGTAATATTCGTGCGCTCAAATGTACAGCTGGCGCTCAAAAAAACATCTCGATATTACCAACGATAATAGCCTGGGTCGCTCACGAGGTGGTTATGGCACCAAAATCCACATGGCGACTGACGAAAGCGGCATCCCACTAAACATCGTACTGAGTGCTGGGCAGGGTCACGAAAGCCTGTTTGCGTTACGACTCCTGGACGGAATTGGCGTGCAACGCCAGAACGGCAGCATGAAGCGTCGTGGCCATGCAGTACTGGCTGACAAAGCCTACTCTGGGAATGCACTACGTAACGAGTTGAAAAAAAGAGAGATAAAAACGGTTATTCCCCGAAAATCAAATGAAAAACTGGCTTCAGATGGACGCTCGCAACTTGATCGTGATGCTTATCGCCGTCGCAACGTTGTGGAAAGGTGTTTTGGCTGTTTAAAGGAATATCGACGGATCGCCACACGTTATGAAAAAATGGCAAGAAACTATCTATAGCCAAGCGACATTATTTTGATAACAATTAGCTGTATTTTTTTGCCACATATCAGGGCATTGGTTGTAATCATTTTTAAGTCGCTTGGCTATAGCAATGGTGAAACTGGGCTGCATCCGCTTGTTTTACCGCCGGTTACGCAATTAAGGGACACAGCCTAGTGCACGTCCGGGTTTTCTTCCGCCCACGCTTTACTCTCCAACAACAACTGACGCAAATGCCGCCATTCCTGCTTATCCATGTTGTCGGATGCCAGCCAGAGCCGCTGTCGTCGTTTGCCGTCACTGCGCCGCAGCGACAGTAATATGCCGTTTTTCAACATCCAAGGACGGCGGATAATGCGCCAGCGATGATGCTGCCATTCAAGGTTCGCTTCAGCCTGCAACACGATTTCACCGTGACACGCTTTGATATTACGCTGACTACGGATAAACCCGAACACCACCAGCGTCATTAGCGATAGCCAAAGCACCGCATAACCGTCCGGCCACGGTGCCAGCAGAATCAACAGCAGCAACAACCCGTGCACCAGCAAAGAAAATACCTGCATGCGCCAAGAGACGCGTAAATCACAGCGCCACAGGGCCACGATCTTTATTTCGCGTCTGAATAAGAGAGATCACGCGTTTCAGTTCCCCATCCTCCGGTTCACCGTGGTTCATCAACCAGTTGAACAAGTCAGGGTCATCGCACTGCAATAAGCGCACAAACGCGCGTTTATCATCATCGTTTAGCACATCATACTCATGTTCAAAAAAAGGCATGATGGCGATATCCAACTCTCGCATTCCTCGGCGGCACGCCCAGTGAATTCGCGCCTTATTATCGATATCCATTGCTTTTCCTACTTTTTATCGACGCCAACGTGTAGTGTAACTCGGATCTTTAGATGAACACTCAACTAAATGTAACATTTTGACATATTTTAGCGCATATCAGCGTATCGCGCAGAAGGTCATCGATCGTGCGCACGCTCAGTAACGCTTTCAAATATGCTAACTGAAAATCATGGGGTCGCACGAATAACTGCTTGCAAACCCTGCAAGCTCTTTTACCATTAGGCAAAACGCAAACCTTCGCGAGGATGGTTACATGGCTACCCCACTTCCCTTTGCTGCACAAACGGTTAAATCAAACGCCATCACGGCCTCGGCGCAGCTTCCCGCTACGCTGATAGCACTTGATGACTGGGCACTGGTGACACTTACCGGTCCGGACACTCGCACTTACCTGCAAGGCCAGGTGACGGCCGATGTTAATGCGTTAGCCCCCGATCAACATGTACTTTGCGGCCATTGTGATGCCAAGGGCAAAATGTGGAGCGCACTGCGTCTGTTTGCCCACAACGATGGCTTCGCCTATCTGGTACGTCGCAATCTGCGTGATACGCAGTTAAACGAGTTAAAAAAATACGCCGTCTTTGCCAAAACCACTATCACCGCAGAGGACAATCTCCAGCTTATCGGTGCTACGGGAAGCACTATACGCGAACTTTTAGCCGAGGTCTTCTCTGCAGTACCGGACAGTGAGCATCCCGTTGTCAGCCACCCCTCCGGTACACTGCTGCATTTTGCCCTTCCTGCTGAGCGTTTTCTTTTGGTACTGAACGACGAAGGTGTCGCCGCGCTGAGTGCCACACTGGCAGACAACGTGCAATGGGCCGACAGTCAACAGTGGCTGGCACTGGATATTGAATCCGCACTGCCGATTATTGACAACGTAAACAGCGCGCAGTTTATCCCGCAAGCAACGAATATACAGGCACTTAACGGCATCAGTTTTAATAAAGGCTGCTACACAGGTCAGGAGATAGTGGCGCGGGCAAAATTTCGCGGCGCCAACAAGCGGGCACTCTATTGGCTAGCGGGTACTTCACCGCGCGTGCCAGAAGCGGGCGAAGACCTAGAACTGAAAATGGGTGAAAACTGGCGTCGCACCGGTACGATACTCGCCGCCAGCCAGTTAAGCGATGGCACACTTTGGGTGCAAGCGGTACTGAATAACGATCTGGAAGCGGATAGCGTATTGCGCGTGCGCGATGCAGCGGAAAGTCAGTTGAGTCTGCAACCACTGCCTTATTCATTGTCTGAATAATTTCACCGCAGAGCACCGTTTCTGTTTCATCAAGAAACGGTGCCAGAGTGATATTTAGCGGCTAAACGTAAAGGTAGATCGCCAGAAAATGGCACAGACTGCCACCCAGCACAAAGCCATGCCAGATGGCGTGGTTATACGGGATACGTTTACACACATAAAAAACCACGCCTAAGGTATACACTGTGCCGCCCACCGCCAGTAAGGTGACACCACCCGGTGCTAACACCTGCACCAACTGATAAATCACAATCAGTGACAGCCACCCCATCACCAGATAGGTCACCAGCGACAGCACTTCAAAACGATGCGCAAAGGCCAGTTTAAATAACACGCCAACCAGCGCCATGCTCCAGATGACAATCATCAAGCCATGCGCCAACGGCGAATCCAACCCCACCAGTAAAAACGGCGTGTAGGTGCCCGCTATCAACAGATAGATGGCACAGTGATCGAACCGTTTGAGCCAGAGTTTAGCCCGTGGGCTGGGAATCGCATGGTAGAGCGTGGAGGCCAGAAACAGCAGAATAATGGTGCCGCCGTACAAACTGTAGCTGGCGATAGCTGTGCTCGTCGCGCCATTGTCCACCGCTTGCACTAGCAGCAGCACCAACCCGACAATCCCCAACACCACGCCAGCACCGTGACTGATACTGTTGGCTATCTCTTCCGCCAACGTATAACCCGCATTACTTTCTAATTTCACCATATTCCGTTTTTACTCCCGGCACGATTGGCTGTACAAACTTCATGCAATCTCATCGGGAAGATGTGTAATCGAGAATAGTTTCAGTGTACAAGTGCACGCTGAAACTATTATTCGATCCGCCGCGCTACTGGGCTTGAACAGAGCCCGGTATCGGTTCGGGTTCCCTTTCGCCAGGAATATAGCCAAACGACTTAAAAATGATTACATCCAATGCCCTGATATGTGGCAAAAAAATACAGCTAATTGTTATCAAAATAATGTCGCTTAGCTATACTGATTCTCTCTCCGCTTGTTTCCCTTCATTGTCTCCACTCCCCCGGCATCGCTTGCCGGGGTTTACGCCCGTCCGTAAATGATATAAACTCACATACGATAGTGGTTATCATTATCAGTCATGGGTTTCATCATCCATAGAGGAGCACAGCCATGCTAACCGCAATGATTACCGCATGCGGGTTATGGAGTGCCAGCTGGTGTCTGGGTAAACGCCTGAGCAGTGCTTGGGGTATTCTGCTACCCGCAGCACTGATGCCATTGCTTGCTCTGCTCGATCTTCAACTCAACAGTTGGAAGCTGATCGTAGCGATTGCGCTACTGGCGACCGCCGTCATGCTGTTCCATCCTCGTTTGCGCCATTACCTGCTGCTGCCTTCCTGCATTGCACTGGCGGGCGGATTGAGCGCGTTGGTGGTGGCATTCCAAACGACGTGGCCATAACGGACAATACGTCATGCAGTACCAAGAAAAATGTTTGATCGACACGAAGAAATAAAAAAGAAGGGAAAAGCATTAAGAAATGGTGCGAAGAGAAGGACTTGAACCCTCACGTCCGAAGGACACTAACACCTGAAGCTAGCGCGTCTACCAATTCCACCACCTTCGCAACGCAGTCACACGATCTGCATCGTGTCACCACGGGGGCGAATTCTAGAGATTTTCTCAACAACGTCAATGATTATTTCCGCTTGGGTGCAGGGTTTGCTGCAAAAATCGTCATATTGACCTTATAAGGGACGCGCGAAGCACTCCCGCAGCCAATCGATAAACACGCTGACGCGCGGCGCCAAGAAATGCCCGGCAGGGTACATGATGTACAACGGCATATCCGGTGGCGGCATCTCAGGCAGAACCTCCACCAGTTCACCGCTTTCCAGCCAGTGCCGCACGCCATAGCGCGGAGACTGGATCAGTCCCAACCCGGCACGACGCCACGTAGACATCCGCCCCGCTGACATCAATCTGGCTGTGCAGAGTTCGCTGCTCGCACACCCCCTGTGACATATAGCTAAACGACTTAATTTTGATTACATTATTTAAATGAGCTATTCAATTGATTTTATACGTAAAGTGATATAACCAACCGACTTAAAAATGATTACAGCCAATGCCCTGATATGTGGCAAAAAATACAGCTAATTGTTATCAAAATAATGTCGCTTAGCTATAAAAAAACTCTACGTCATCCGAAAGCCGACGAAAGCGCCCGGCAAGCATTTCAACAAAAAATACAACAGTATGAAAAAGGAGGTAAACCTATTGTTTTTATTGATGAAAGTGGTTTTCCACACGATACCCCATGGACTCACGGCTATTCCCCAAAAGGTCAACGGTGTTTTGGGCTGAAGAACTGGGGAGCCAAGGGAAGAACAAATGTTATCGGCGCGTTATTAGAGCCTGTACACGAGATTGTGTAATTGCCTGGTTTTGATATGTTCAATCCAACATCAAAAGCAGGTTACTTTATGGACGAAAAACAGTTACAGGCTCTGGCTAACGAGCTGGCCAAAAATCTCAAAACCCCTGACGATCTCAACCAGTTTGATCGCCTGCTGAAAAAGATCAGCGTTGAAGCTACCCTTAATGCTGAAATGACCCATCACCTCGGGCATGAAAAGCACCAGTCCAAATCTGGAACTATAGACAAGCGAGATTATTTTGATAACAATTAGCTGTATTTTTTGCCACATATCAGGGCATTGGCTGTAATCATTTTTAAGTCGGTTGTCTATAACACGCGCAATGGCTACTCCACAAAGACTGTTACCACCGGAGATGGTCCGCTGAAACTGCGTACACCACGTGATCGTGATGGTTCCTTTGAACCGCAGCTGGTGAAGAAGAACCAGAGCCGGCTCACCGGGATGGATATAGCCAAGCGACATTATTTTGATAACAATTAGCTGTATTTTTTGCCACATATCAGGTCATTGGCTGCATAATCCTCTACCAATGCGGTTTACATTTGGTTTATATACCAACAATCAGATTTGCCAGCGCAGCCAGGCAAAAAAGACGTTGCCGTTGTTGTAGGTGCCAGGAATGTAGGTCGCCTGAAAAGAGAGGCGCTGATAGTTCACCGAGACCAGCGGCAATAGCGCCGGAATCGGGATATAGTGCCAGTTGTCCCGCATAGTAACGCCAGCGGTGAAACCCGCACCCAATTGGAAATCCGGATTCGTGGTAGGCGTCCAGCGTTTCTCAAATCCATAACCGCCGATAGGCTCCCATTTGTTGAAGGAATCCTTGAACGCCATCAGGTACAGACCGTGCCAATCGCCGTCGGCATCCAAACGTGACACACCATAGCCTGCACCCCAGGGACGTTCATTGTACTTGTCGGTTTTCTCTTTGTCGTAAGTCCAGCGGTTATGCCAAGTGATAGCCGGGATATAGAGATCCTGACTTGACGAATTCGACCAGGTTTCTGACAGATTAAATTTGGCTTTTTGCCACCAACTGCCCTGCCCATTGCTCTGCACAGACTCCTTCGACATTTCCACGGCGGAATCCGTTGGGGCAGCGAGAGAAGAAAGCGAGAACAGAAAAGGGAAAAGGGTAAATATCACACGCATCAGATATAGCCAAGCGACTTAATTTTGATTACACCATATGGACTGAGAACAAAATCTCTGTATCGCAACCACTCTCTCTTTTTTTGCTTGTGCCCATTTATGCTCAATTGGGTTAAGATCTGGCGAATATGTAGGCAAATACTCCACCATATACCGGCTTTGTTGAATAAATCAGAACTTGTAACGACTGCGCCCCATACGGGTCGATTGTTACGTGATGCGAATACTGTTCGGCATTCCTAATAGCGTGATCAGGTTAAGCGCTTTGACCATGGCCATGGCTTCACCCACCTGACCATCGTAGTCTCTCAGACTTAGATGACCACCCAGAAGCCTTTTGAACCGGAACATGGCCGTTTCAGACACTGAGCGCCGGTGATAGCCCACTTTCTTTTTCCAGATAGCGTTACTACCGCTAATGCGCTGATTTGCAACAGCGGGGTTACGCTCGTGGTAGCGATCTTGCCAATATTGCGCCCCCCTTCGTGGCGGGATAAGCGGCCTTATTTTCTTCCTCAGCAGAGCATCATAGCAGTAAACTGTATCCTAAGCGCCGTCAGCCGATGCCTCTCTGATTTTCCGGTGGGTCTGGTTTATCAGCGCCGGTAGAGCTTGGGCATCAGTCGTACCACTGAGCGACAAATCCGCACAGATAATCTCATGCGTCACACTGTCTACTGCCAGGTGCAGCTTACGCTATACCCTGCGTCTGTCGGCACCATGCTGCCGGACTTTCCATTCGCCTTCGCCAAAGACCTTCAGGCCGGTTCCATCAATGATCAGATGTGAGATTTCACCACGAGTTGGCGTTTTTATGCTGATGTTCACTGTCTTTGCTCGCTTGCTGAGCAGCGAATAGTCTGGACAATGGAGCGACAATTTAATCAGTTTAAAAATCGAGTCACCAAAGCCCTGTAAAGCCCTGTAAAGCCCTGTAAAGCCCTGTAAAGCCCTCAATGAAAGGCCAAACACGCGTTTCATCATCAGGACTGTGGTGATGGTCATATCTGAGTAGTGGAGCGGTCGTCCACGCCGTTCAGTAGTGTTTTTTTCCGTCCATGCAGCAATGGCTGATTCATCTAGCCATACGGTTAGAGAACAGCGCTGCTTGAGGGCCTTGTTATAAGAGGGCCAGCTGGTGATTTTAAAATTTTGTTTTGCCATGGAGACCTGATTTTGAAACAACTGTGTTGATCTGCTCCGATTATTACCCAAAAGTTCTATTTATTCAACAAAGGCGGTATATGGTGGAGTATTTGCCTACATATTCGCCAGATCTTAACCCAATTGAGCATAAATGGGCACAAGCAAAAAGCAAAAAAAGAGAGAGTGGTTGCGATACAGAGATTTTGTTCTCAGTCCATATGGTGTAATCAAAATTAAGTCTCTTGGCTATATTGTTGTAGCCGTCTTGCAAGTAAACGCGTCATGTTACTCTCCACACCATGAATAAAAGGAGGAATACAAGGATCATCGTTCATCCTGGTTCAGGGTGTTTTTGCAAGAGTGACGCCAACCGGGTTACCTGCTTGTTACTGATTTAAGACAGTTGCTTTCTCAAAACGAGAAACCGCCGCGCTGCTGCCGTTGTTGCGCATTGAGCAATAATAAATCGCTATCCATTGGCTATGAGCGCAGCGTGTTTGCGAGCAATCGCGCGATGTAGCGGTGCAGAGCGTCGATTTTTTGCACTATTAACCAGAGTAGCAATAAGGTGTTGCTATTTCTCGCTTTGAGAAACGGCGTTTGCTAGCCTACCGTTGGCGTCAATGCCGGGCAAGGTAAACAGGCGACAAGTGTTGCGATATAACGCGTCTGCGATCACTTCCGGCGGCTCTGAGCGCAGCTCACACAGGGTATGAAACACATTGGCCGCGCGCTCGGGGCGATTGGGTTGCCCCTGAAAACCATTAATCGGCATATCAGGCGCATCGGTTTCCAGCAACAGGCTATCGAGAGGCAGGCGAGAAATCGCCTGACGAGTTTTATTGGTGCGTGGATAAGTGATGGTGCCACCGACGCCAATGCGGTAACCCAATTTGATAAAGGCCAGCGCCTGCTGCTCGCTGCCCGCAAAACCATGCACCACGCCTTTACGCGGCACATCGATACGGCGTAATAACTGCGCCAAACGATCGTGAGTGCGTCGCGAGTGCAGCATCACCGGCAAGTCATAGCGCTTCGCCAGCGCCAGTTGCGCTTCCAAAAGTTCACATTGGCGTTCGAAACGAGGCTCGGCCATATACAAATCCAGCCCTATTTCCCCTACCGCGATCAGCCTGTCATCGCGTTGGAGTAGCTGCTGTTCAAGCAGATCCAGATCGCTGTCCTGATGATGGGCAACATAGAGTGGATGCAGGCCAAGCACCGCAAAGATCGCTGAGTGAGTGCGAGAAAGTGCCGTGATGCGCGCAAAATAACGGGACTCCACCGCAGGCACCAAGATATACGTTACCCCTGCCGTTGCGGCGAGCGCAATACTTGCCACTTCATTTTCGCTCAACGGCGGAAAATCAAAGTGACAATGGGTATCTATAAAGGAAAACGGCCTGAGGAAATGATCCATGCCTTAGTATAACGCGGCCTTCGCGCAACGTTAAACAAGCGCGGCGTAAAATCAGTAAGCGTTAAATCAGTGCAGCGTTGCCGAACCCTTTCCCGCCTGCACCGTAGTATCAGACAGCTCATCGCCCTCTTGCAGGCTGTAATCTTGCTGCAAGATGCCGGCAAGATAATCATTGTTACTTTCCAGCCAGGCACAATCGCTGTCAAACCACTCGGCCCACAGCGCCCAGAAGTTCCCTCTCAGCTGCTTCCATAGACCTACCACGATATCGCTATTCATCACGAACCTCCCGAACAAACCGCATCGTAATCACACCAACGTTCAGCAAGCATCGCAAACAGTATGCGGGGTGACGATGACAATTTTATTATGGTTCAGATTGATTTTCGTTAACACCCCGTGCGCAGACTAAAATTTCAGATAAATGGCGCTTGTGAGTGCGTCTATACCCAAAATAATTCGAGTTACAGGAAAGCGCCAAGTGAAGGACAAATTTGTCTGGAACAAATTTGAACGCCGCTGGCGGCGGCCTCGTAAGAGGTGAGGCCTAGGGATGGGCCGATAACAAACGCAGCCAACGCACCAGTCACTTGAAGTATGATGGGTATAGTATAGCTAAGGTCGCTTACGTCCCGCGAACTGGCTGACCAGAAACAGAATGATCCCGACAATGAAGACAATTTTGGCCGCACCCGCTGCGGTCCCTGCCAGTCCAGCGAATCCCAGCGCCGTTGCAATCAGCGCAATCACCAGAAAAATAATGCCCCAACGAAACATACGCTCTCCTTGCCTTAATGAGGGTGAGCGGCGCTCGTCCTGAGGTTAATTACGCATACCGCTGCGTTTCCACCTGTGTTTGATTCTTACGACACCAAGTGCTAATTGGCTTGAGGATGGCGGAGGTTACCCTCCGCCGAATACGTGAGCATTAAAGGGCAACAGGCCCGTTAATGGGTGACGGTCAGATCATTTTTAACACTTTTCACACCAGATACCGCCTTGGTGATACTCTCTGCACGCGCTGACTGAGCAGTGTTTTTCACGTTACCGCTCAGTTGCACCACCCCCTCCTGGGTTTCCACTTTCACGTGGCGCGACGGCACAATTTTATCAGCCAACAGTTTGGCCTTGATGCTGCTGGTGATGACCGCATCATCGGTATAAGAATCCACTGACTGGGTGGCGTTATCCTTGATTTGCAGTTTATCACTCACCGACTGCACGCCTTCGGTCTTGATCGCCACCGCGACAGCCTGTGCGGCCACGGCCTGGCTAGGAACAAAACCGGTCAGCGTAACCACGCCTTTGGTGGTCGAGACGGAAATATCTCCGCTCTCGATCCCCTTATCATCCATCAGGGCACTTTTCACCTTGGCGGTGACAGTGCTGTCATCCATATACCCAGAGGCTTTCTGGAGAGAACTGTCAATCTTTGCACCCGTCGTTGTCGCCGCCTGCTGCACTTTCTGCCCCAGCATCTCTTCTGCCAGTGCGTTCCCCGCCGTCAGCAGAGTACCCAGTACAACAGCCATCATCGTTTTTGCGTTAAGGATGTTTTTCATCGATTATTTCCTTTTGCTAGGGTCCACGCGGACATCAATCACGCTGGTATTGGCACTCAATGCAACGCAGCAAAAAAACAGGCGTTTAACGTTACCAAATATCACGTAGTCGATATAACGCACTACATAATTTATCACCAGCAGTGAAACTCACTAATTGCTAACGCGATATTAACTATAGTGCATGGAATGACGATTACTAGCGGAATAGGGAGGAAAAGTCCCTTTCCGGCGGCATTTCGGATTTTTCCGTGGGGAAAAAGGGCGAGAGGAAATTAAACAAAATTAGATTAACTTATTGATAGATAAAAAACCGGCGTTTAAAAAGCCGGACGCTATGCCCGAATCCTTTTAAACGCCGTTTTTTTAACCGACTAAGCCGCAGTAGCCGAAAATTAGTGCTCTCGGGTTTTGAAGAAAGTGACGTCTGGGTAGCGTTCCTGCGTCAAATTCAGATTCACCATGGTCGGTGCCACATAAGCTAGGTTGTCGCCACCATCGAGCGCCAGATGCAATTCATTCTTGCTCTTGAACTCTTCAAATTTCTTCGCATCGGCACACTCAACCCAACGTGCGGTGGAGAGGTTGACCGATTCATAGATGGCTTCCACGTTGTACTCTGACTTCAAGCGCGCCACCACCACGTCAAACTGCAACACGCCCACAGCCCCGACAATCAAATCGTTGTTGGCCAGTGGGCGGAACACCTGTACTGCCCCCTCTTCCGAGAGTTGCACCAACCCTTTGAGCAGTTGTTTCTGCTTTAACGGATCACGCAGATGGATACGGCGGAACAGTTCCGGCGCAAAATTCGGGATACCGGTGAATTTCATCTCTTCACCTTGGGTAAAGGTATCACCAATCTGGATGGTGCCGTGGTTATGCAACCCAATGATATCGCCGGGGAATGCCTCTTCCACATGAGAACGGTCACCTGCCATAAAGGTCAGCGCATCGGAAATGACCACATCCTTGCCGGTACGCACCTGACGCAGCTTCATGCTCTTTTCATACTTGCCGGACACCACACGCATAAAGGCGACGCGGTCGCGGTGTTTTGGGTCCATGTTCGCCTGAATCTTGAACACGAAACCAGTGAATTTCTCTTCCTGCGCGGTAACGGTGCGGGTATCCGTATTGCGCGGCATCGGCGCAGGTGCCCAGGCGAGCAGTCCATCCAGCATATGATCGACACCGAAGTTACCCAGCGCGGTGCCGAAGAACACCGGCGTCAACGCACCAGACAGGAAAGCCTCCAGCTCAAACTCATGAGAAGCGCCCTGCACCAGTTCCAGCTCTTCACGCAGCTGTGCGGCCAGATCTTCACCGACAGCTTTATCCAGATCCGGGTTATTCAACCCTTTGACTATACGCACTTCCTGGATCGTGTGGCCCTTACCGCTCTGATAAAGATAGGCTTCATCCTTGTACAGATGGTAAACGCCCTTGAACAGCTTGCCGCAACCAATCGGCCAGGTGATCGGCGCACAGTCGATTTTCAGCTCACTCTCGACCTCATCCAACACCTCCATCGGATCGCGGATATCGCGGTCAAGCTTGTTCATGAACGTCAGGATTGGTGTATCACGCAGACGCGTTACTTCCATCAGCTTGCGGGTACGATCTTCGACGCCTTTTGCAGCATCGATCACCATCAGGCAGCAGTCCACTGCCGTCAACGTGCGGTAGGTATCTTCAGAGAAATCTTCGTGCCCCGGGGTATCCAGCAGATTGACCAGCGCCTCCCGATACGGGATCTGCATCACGGAAGTGGTGATGGAGATACCACGCTGCTTTTCCATCTCCATCCAGTCTGACTTAGCGTGCTGGCTCGAACCGCGCCCCTTCACCGTTCCGGCGGTCTGAATGGCCTGTCCGAACAGCAGAACCTTCTCGGTAATGGTGGTTTTACCGGCATCGGGGTGAGAGATAATGGCGAACGTTCTGCGTTTCGCAACTTCGCGGGCGTATTCACTTGGAGACATGATTTTCAGGTTTCTTATGTTAACCACCCTGCGAGAGCATCGGAATCAGGATGTTCGCGTCAGGCAAAGTGGGGAAAAAACGTATTAGCCGGGTATTTTCCCTGATTTGTGGGTGAGACACAATCAATCGGCACATATTCGCGCAATACGTTGGAAATAAAAGGCAACGTATCCCCACAAGCACCAGAGAAAGAAATCTGGCATGCTGTTTTCACCCTGCCGCGTCTGCTACCCATCAGGAGCAACGATGAAAGATTGGAACCCCGCACTCTATTTACGCTTTGTCAACGAACGTACCCGCCCGGCACAGGAGTTGGTTGCCCGCATTGCCCATCAGAATCCCAACACCGTCAGCGATCTGGGCTGTGGACTAGGTAACAGTACTGAACTGTTATAGCCAAGCGACTTAATTTTGATTACACCATATGGACTGAGAACAAAATCTCTGTATCACAACCACTCTCTCTTTTTTTGCTTTTTGCTTGTGCCCATTTATGCTCAATGGGGTTAAGATCTGGCGAATATGTAGGCAAATCCTCCACCATATACCCTGTATCGATGATGACTTGTTGAATATTATGTTTTTTGTGAAAAGTTGCATTGTCCATCACGATTACACTGTTTTTAGGGAGTACTGGGATAAGGACTTGTGTGACCCAAGAATAGAAAACATCGCTGTTAATATTGATATCAAATAATCCGATAGCAAAGAGCCTGTACACGAGATTGTGTAATTGCCTGATTTTGATATGTTCAATCCAACATCAAAAGCAGGTTACTTTATGGACGAAAAACAGTTACAGGCTCTGGCTAACGAGCTGGCCAAAAATCTCAAAACCCCTGACGCTCTCAACCCGTTTGATCGCCTGCTGAAAAAGATCAGCGTTGAAGCTGCCCTTAATGCTGAAATGACCCATCACCTCGGGCATGAGAAGCCCCAGTCCAAATCTGGAACTAACACGCGCAATGGCTACTCCACAAAGACTGTTACCACCGGCGATGGTCCGCTGGAACTGCGTACACCACGTGATCGTGATGGTTCCTTTGAACCGCAACTGGTGAAGAAGAAGCAGACCCGGATCACCGGGATGGATAACCAGATTTTATCGTTGTATGCCAAAGGGATGACCACCCGCAAAATTGCCGCTGCGTTCAAAGAACTGTATGACGCGGATGTCTCACCCGCCCTGGTATCGAAGGTCACCGATGCCGTTATGGAGCAGGTTGTTGAATGGCAAAATCGCCCCCTGGATACGGTTTATCCCATTGTTTACCTTGACTGTATCGTTCTGAAAGTCCGGCAGGACAGCTGCGTTATCAATAAGTCTGTGTTCCTGGCGCTGGGTATCAATATCGAAGGCCAGAAAGAGCTACTGGGGATGTGGCTGGCCGAAAATGAAGGTGCAAAGTTCTGGCTGAACGTGCTGACAGAACTGAAAAACCGTGGCCTGACCGACATCCTCATTGCCTGTGTGGACGCCCTGAAAGGGTTCCCGGATGCCATCAACACGGTCTACCCGGAAGCCCGCATCCAGTTGTGCATCGTGCACATGGTGCGCAACAGCCTGCGCTTCGTTGCCTGGAAGGACTATAAGGCGGTAACACGCGACCTCAAAGCAGTGTATCAGGCTCCAACCGAAGAGGCCGCGCTTCAGGCGCTGGAGACGTTCGGTGGGACATGGGATCACCGCTATCCGCAGATAAGCCGGAGCTGGCAGTCAAACTGGGCCAACCTGTCGACATTCTTCTCGTACCCGCAGGAACTTCGCAAGGTAATCTACACGACGAACGCTATAGAATCACTGAACAGCGTGCTCCGGCATGCAATCAAGAAACGCAAGGTGTTCCCGACTGATGACTCGGTGAAGAAGGTCGTATGGCTGGCAATCCAGGCGGCATCACAGAAATGGACGATGCCCTTACAGGACTGGCGTATGGCAATGAGTCGCTTTATTATCGAGTTCGGTGACCGTCTTGACGGTCACTTCTGAGGAAAGGCATTTACACAAAATCTTAAACAGGCTCCAAAATTAAGTCGCTTGGCTATACAGCTAATAGTTGGCGAGTTTTCAATTGCCTAATATCTGCACTACCAATGTAGGGGAAAACATATCGCTCAAGATTGCTGAGTATCCTGCTTTTGTACTTTCACTCCAGCGCTTGTTATTGGCATGCCACTCTCGAGCAATGTACTCAAATGTAAATTCTCCTTTTGCTTCGGCCATCTCCTCCTGTTGAACTTTCTTTGGATCTACGTTTTTTGCCAATAGCTTTTTGGCTTCATCCCGTTTTGCTCTTGCCTCTGCCAATGAGACTGTGGGGTAAACCCCAAAAGCTAGTTTATCCTCTTTTTTGTCTCCTAGGCGTCGGTACTTCATGCGCCAGTATAGCCAAGCGACATTATTTTGATAACAATTAGCTGTATTTTTTTGCCACATATCAGGGCATTGGCTGTAATCATTTTTAAGTCGGTTGGCTATAGAGTGAATTTTCTTTAGTGGTGAGGGTTTGCTGGGTGATTGTGAACTTTGGAAGACTTCTGTAAATATGCTTTTGGTGCGAAGGCAGAATCAAAACAAACAACAATTAATTGTTTTTATTGATTATTTATTTAATTAAAATTTAATATGCCCCTTTTTATGCCCCCACAAATATTTTCACATTGCTAAGTTGATTCATTATCAAGCACATTTCAGTTAATTACGTCGGTTTGGATCGTATCTCGGATCCAACCCAGAACAAGTAGAGGGATGTAGTCCCTCTACCCGCTCAAATACAGCATTTTATCAGCTTCGCCATGAAATCCCGTCAATAAGGCAACCTGCTTCATACCGTTCCACCATGTAGGCTTCGTAACATAAATTAATCAATTATAAAAACTTAAATAAGAACAATAACTTGATTTTAATAAATGTTAAATTTTCTATTTATGTTATACGTATTGTTATTCATAATCGGTGAGTGTCAAGGTAGTTGTCCCCCCAGTAACAAATAGGCGCAGAACAAGGAAACAAGGAGCTATCATGAGATTATTGAACAGGAACGATATTGAAATTGAAATCAGTCTTTGTACTCGCGATGATGAACCTAAAACAGAGAAGGTAAAACTACGTGATATCAAGGATATTGAGGCGTGCGAGCGTTTAAGCGACAAGCTGGCGTCGTTGTTGGTTAAGCACAGACAAGGCTGCTATAAATGACGTCATGGCCCCGTTTTTCGGGGCTTTTGTAGTCATCGATTAAGTTGCTTTACTATCGTAGTGTGATGTGGGGAATGCATCACGTGGAATGAAATCATCAGGAAGCGCGGACTCACCTTTGTTCTGCTTTGATGTGAACTTTTCGAAGGCTTCCATCGTTGTAAAGCACACACCGCACGCCAGATTGTTACATTGGTAGTACTTGCGTCGTACCGTATTGGTGTCATTCATTTTTGTACTGGTTCGGATACGGCCTGACGCGCCGCAACGTGGGCATCTGAACATAATGCTTGCTACCTTTGTAAAGAAATATTCCGTACAATTTTACCTCGCTATTTCTATCGGGTCAGAAGATTCTTCTCTCGTGTAGCATGAGGTGAATTCGAAAGTATCAATACACGTGCTCGACACCCACAATGAGATTATTTTTTCCAGACTATCCCATCAATCAGGCAACCGGCTTCGTACCTCTCCACCATGTAGGCTTCGTTCCAGGACTCATACACGGACAGGCGGTTATATTCCGGCTCGTCCTTCGCCAATGTCCGAGCACTTCCCTCCAGCCAGCCGACGCCGCAATCATGGCGCTCTGGATACGTTTCGGGATTCGATGGTGATGAATAGTGCGTACCGTTAAATCCAATTAACAGTCGGTCAAGGTTCCGGCGCTGATCAACCGCCGCCTTTGCCAGTTCTGGATAGTTTTCAAGGTGCGCCCATGCATCCAGATCGTCATGATTAATGAATGTGTCAAAATTCACCTTCCGGCACTGGTAACGGTGAGGCGTCATTACCGCCCCGGCCTGTGGGTTGCGGCGTTCTGCGCGGTTATTGACATAAGCCAGCGGCCCACCTGAGCCCACCATAACGCTTTCGCCCTCCACAGCCTTAACGGGCAGGACGTTGATCCGGGTCAAAAACTCCGCGCTGTAGTTCGCTGCCAGCGCCCCGGACTGCACCGGTGACGGGCCGACATCGCTGTAATTCACCGACACAGAGCCTGACGTGAAGTTAATGGCCCCGCTTTTCTCGCCGGTCAGTGCTTCAACCACGCGCGTGATAACCGTCGCCACTGCGCGGGGCTTCTCACCGGTCAACATGACCGGCGGTGGCAAAACGTCATTGCCACCAGAAGATCCGGGAAGGAAAATATCGGGTTCAGAAGTATCGCTCTCACCGCCCACAGAAAACCACTGTCCTGAATGCCCGCCGTCATTCCGTCCGTGAAGTTCGGCTTCCAGCTTATTATTTTCCTGCTCAATCAGAATTCTGTCTTTCGGTGATGCGCCATTCGCTAGCTGTCTGTTGCGCTGAATAAGCGTCCGGATACGTGCTGCAAAGTCCATAACATTCCCCTCTCTGTTGTCAGCCCATGCCCCTGCACGGTTCGCGGCCATCGGCAAGCGCACGCATTTTCTCCGGGTCATTGCGTGCCATCGCCATCTGAGCACCAGACGGAGAGCTACGTTTGACGTTGATCATGTTTTCCGGGAAGGCACCCGGCCAGAGATGAAGCGCATTTTCGCTGTCGTCTGCTAATGCAGCCAGATATAGCTAAACAACTTAATTTTGATTACATTATTTAAATGAGCTATTCAATTGATTTTAGACGTAAAGTGATATCTACACGGGAAGAAGAAGGGTTGAGTATCCGAGAAACAGCGAAGCAATTTCGGATTGGCCCTGCCTCTGTATCGCGTTGGATTAATCAAATAGAATCAAAAGCATCGACCACGCGTCAGCGAAAGAGCGATAAATCCGAGTTGATAAAAGATGTTGAACCATATCCAGATGCTTACCAAAAAGAACGTGCAGAGCGTTTTGGCGTTTGTCAGAAGGCCATTTGGCAAGCTCTTAAAAAGCTGGGATTGACCTATAAAAAAACGCTACGTCATCCGAAAGCCGACAAAAGCGCCCGGCAAGCATTTCAAAAAAAAACAACAGTATAAAAAAGAAGGTAAACCTATTGTTTTTATTGATGAAAGTGGTTTTCCACACGATACCCCACGGACTCACGGCTATTCCCCAAAAGGTCAACGGTGTTTTGGCCTGAAGAACGGGGGAGCCAAGGGAAGAACAAATGTTATCGGCGCGTTATTAGGCACAACGCTGTTTGCTATCGGATTATTTGATATCAATATTAACAGTGATGTTTTCTATTCCTGGGTCACACAAGTCCTTATCCCAGTACTCCCTAAAAACAGGGTAATCGTGATGGACAATGCAACTTTTCACAAAAAACATAATATTCAACAAGTCATCATCGATGCAGGGTATATGGTGGAGTATTTGCTTACATATTCGCCAGATCTTAACCCCATTGAGCATAGATGGGCACAAGCAAAAAAAGAGAGAGTGGTTGCGATACAGAGATTTTGTTCTCAGTCCATATGGTGTAATCAAAATTAAGTCGCTTGGCTATACCGGTGCCAAAGTAACGCGTGTTAGCCTGACACTACCGATGGTGGTGTGCGCTGTTTATTTTTAATACAGATGAAATCAACGCGGGAAGCGGGTACAATGCCGCTCCCTTGTGAGGCTGGTTCTGTTACGTTCCGTTTTTTGCATGATGCGCGGCGATCATTCACGCCTCATGCCATGAAAGCATCACGCCAAAGAGCACCGACAATGTCCTGATGCATGGCGTCTGATGATCGGTGATCTCTATGGGTTGTTGCGGAGAGAGTGAATGAAGTTTGTAGATGAAGCTACCATTCTGGTGGTGGCTGGTGACGGCGGTAATGGCTGTGTCAGCTTCCGTCGTGAAAAATATATCCCCAATGGTGGTCCGGACGGCGGCGACGGCGGCGACGGCGGTGACGTTTATCTGTTGGCGGATGAGAGCTTGAATACGCTGATCGATTTTCGCTTTGAGAAATCTTATCGCGCAGAGCGCGGTCAGAACGGGCAAAGCCGTGATTGCACCGGCAAGCGTGGTAAAGATATCACCATCAAGGTGCCGATTGGTACGCGTGTGCTGGACGAAAGCACCGGAGAGGTGCTGGATGATATGACGCGCCACGAGCAGCGTTTGATGGTGGCGAAAGGCGGCTGGCACGGACTGGGTAATACCCGTTTCAAATCGTCGGTTAACCGCGCGCCGCGCCAGAAAACCAGCGGTACCGCAGGCGAAGAGCGTTCTCTGATGCTGGAATTGTTGCTGCTGGCGGATGTTGGGATGCTGGGGCTGCCGAATGCCGGTAAATCGACGTTCATTCGCGCGGTGTCTGCCGCTAAGCCCAAGGTGGCGGATTATCCCTTCACCACACTGGTGCCTAGCCTGGGTGTGGTGCGCATGGACAGCGAGAAAAGCTTCGTCGTGGCCGATATTCCTGGGTTGATCCAAGGTGCTTCCGAAGGCGCTGGTCTGGGGATTCGTTTTCTCAAACATCTAGAACGCTGTCGCGTGCTGCTGCATCTGATCGACCTTGCGCCGATCGACGAATCCGATCCGGTAGAAAATGCCAAAGTGATCGTCAATGAGTTGCAACAATACAGCGCTTCTCTGGCAGAAAAACCGCGTTGGTTGGTGTTCAACAAGGTCGATCTGATCGAGAAAGAGGATGCTGAACAGCGTGCCAAAGCGATTGCGGAAGCATTAGGTTGGGAAGGTAAATACTACCTGATCTCTGCTGCCAACCGTTCTGGCGTCAACGCACTGTGCTGGGATGTGATGAACTTCCTGGAAGCACAGCCGAAAGCCATGTCCATCGAAGAGAAAGGGCCTGAAAAAGTTGAGTTCATGTGGGATGACTACCATCGTGAACAGCTGGCGGCGGTGGAAAATGAAGCCGAAGAAGAATGGGATGACGACTGGGACGAAGATGACGACGAAGGCGTCGAGATCATCTACCAGAAATAATTCTCGGGAAGCTTGTACACGAGATTGTGTAATTGCCTGATTTTGATATGTTCAATCCAACATCAAAAGCAGGTTACTTTATGTGTACTAGCTCAGACCTGATCTGACAGTTACCGATTATTTATACAGGTGTCTGTCAGATTACATCTGCTTCAGATTCTTTTCTGCCCAGATCCGTTTTCCATCGAGTAAAGTGGCCATCGGCGTACGCCCGCAGCACATTTTTCCCTGATGAGTTCGCTCATTATTGTAATGCCATAACCAGTTGTCCAGAGCTACCTGCAGACTTTCCAGGTCTCCATATAACTTCTTGCGGAACGTAACCTGATAAAAATCCTGCAAAATGGTTTTATGGAAGCGCTCGCAGATGCCGTTCGTCTGCGGAGACATCGCCTTCGTTTTCGTATGCTCGATATCGTTGATAGCCAGATAAAGCTGATAATCATGCTGCTCCACTTTACCACAGTACTCCGTACCCCTGTCGGTCAGTATTCTCAGCACCGGCAGTCCCTGAGCCTCGTAGAACGGGAGTACGCGATCATTGAGCAGGTCGGCGGCGGTGAGCGGTGTTTTATTCGTATACAGCTTGCAGTGCGCCACTTTCGAGTACGTATCCACGAACGTCTGCTGGTAGATACGGCCCACCCCCTTCAGATTGCCCACGTAGAAGGTGTCCTGCGAGCCCAGATACCCGGGATGTGCCGTCTCGATTTCACCGCAGGCCTCATCATCGTGCGCCTTCTTCTCTAGGGCTGCGATTTGAGCGTCGGTAAGGACAATGCCTTCTCTGGCGACCTTTTCCTCAAGCGCCTTCAGGCGTTTACGGAAGTTCTCCAGGTCGTGTCGTTGCCAGATGGAGCGCACGCCGCTGCCGGAGATAAACACGCCTTTTTTACGCAGCTCATTACAGGTCCGGTGCTGCCCATGGGGCGGGAACTCAATAGCATAATCAACAACCGCGCGTTCAGTGGCTTCGTCGGCGCGGTTCTTCAGGTTCGGAACCCGGCGGTTCTGGTTAACCAGCGCATCAATGGCGCCTTCAGCAGCCAGTTCCTGATAACGGTAAAATGTATCGCGTGACACGCCCATGCTCTTGCAGGCTTTTGATACGTTACCGAGTTCTTCGGCGAGATTGAGCAGGCCGGCTTTGTGTTTGATAATGGGATTGTTAGTATGAAGCATGAGAGTTACCTCGCGTTTTGTTTAAGGATTAGACACCCATATCAAAACCGGTAACTCTCAACCTTTCAAGGTCCAGTGTCAGATCTAGTCGCGACTAATACAGATAATGGGATTGTTAGTATGAAGCATGAGAGTTATCTCGCGTTTTGTTTAAGGATTAGACACCCATATCAAAACCGGTAACTCTCAACCTTTCAAGGTCCAGTGTCAGATCTAGTCGCGACTAATACATATTAGCAAATCTGGTGTATGGCGATCAGGCTACGTTCCGCTCTGATGCTTCGTGAATCTGTTCTCCATCCTTAAATTGGACGTTGCTTACAACCAGGGTCAGCAGGTCAAATCCTCTTAGTCGGTTCCAGCTTTTCTGAGCTGACTGGAGCAGCTTAAATACCATACCATTGACAGGGTTGTTTCTCTCGAACCACCGTTCTTCGCGCCTCTGCTTCGTAGCCTCACAGTCGCAAAAGCCGATTCAATCGGATTTGTCGTTCTTATTGACGCCCAGTGCTCTGACGGGAAGTCGTAGAATGCCAGCAGTTCTTCTCGAGCTTTCTCCAGCTTCTTCATCGCTGAAGGATACTTCGCTGAAAACCTTGCCAACAAAACATCAAAGGCTTCATTAGCGGCATCACGGCTCTCTGCTAGCCAAACCTCCCGCAGCTCAGCCTTAACTTTCGGTTGCATGGCTTTGGGGAGTGAAGCCAACACATTAGCGGGAGTTATAGCCAAGCGACATTATTTTGATAACAATTAGCTGTATTTTTTGCCACATATCAGGGCATTGGCTGTAATCATTTTTAAGTAGGTTGGCTATATGCTCATTTCTGGTGTACGGGGTTTCGGGGAGGGTGGCGTATCCTGCTGATTGATTTCGTGGATGATTTCAACAACAGAGAGATGATACCCCATGAAAAAGTCTACCCTACAAGTCTCCGCAGAACCAGATATTGCCGCTGATCCCTTGCATGAACTCATTCGTAATGGTGCCAGGCAACTAATAGCTGCCGTCGTTGACGTTGAGCTCGAAGCCATGCTGCAACAACATGCTGAACGCCGCCTTGACGACGGGCGTCATGCTGTCGTTCGTAATGGCTATTTGCTACAGCGAACCATACAGACGGGTATTGGGGATGTTGAAATTAAAGTGCCAAGGTCAGGTATCGCAGCGGCAACGGAATATGCTTCAACAGCGCGTTGTTGCCGCCTTATCTGAAACCTGCAAAAAGCGTCGAAGAGTTGCTAGAATGGCTGTATAGAAAAGCGACTTAATTTTGATTACACCATATGGACTGAGAACAAAATCTCTGTATCGCAACCACTCTCTCTCTTTTTTTGCTTGTGCCCATTTATGCTCAATTGGGTTAAGATCTGGCGAATATGTAGGCAAATACTCCACCATATATAGCCAACCGACTTAAAAATGATTACAGCCAATGCCCTGATATGTGGCAAAAAATACAGCTAATTGTTATCAAAATAATGTCGCTTGGCTATATTCGGGGGTTTCGTGCTCAGCCAGCACCAGAGACAGTCGCTTTATTACCGCCTCGCCGATTGGCAGGCTTATCCCAAACTCCAGCAGAAAACCGTGGATCTGGTTAGTGGTTTTTACTTTATCTCTGATAAGAGATTCCCTGACCCGATGCAGCTTCACATATCGCCTCTGCATCAACAAAATCATTTTTATTGCTCTTGATAAACGGGCGCACAAACTGCGGAGAAATAAGTTTTGCTTCATGGCCGCTATCATTGATACGCCGCGCCATAAAGTGTGCCCTGGCACAAGCTTCCATAACAGGCACGTCGCCAAAAACTGCATTAGCTTTGTGCGTGTAAACTTCTTACGCAGAGGCGCCTTACCTGACTTATCCTGGCAATGAATGTGGAAAGAATGTTTACCGAGATCGATACCAATAAGAGTAACGTTTTCCATGATGGCCTCTCCTGAAAGAAAAACACCCTGCCAGCGTACCGCTCACAGAGTGGGGGTGACCATCTCATTAAGCCCGGACTTAGCGGCCCGGGCTTTTTATTCGCACAAGATACTTATGGATTACAGTGCGGCAATGGTGGCCTGCTGTTCCAATAGTTTGGCTTTCGCTACCGCATAGCCGTCACGTTTTTCACGCTCTTTGGCAATAACTGCCTCTGGTGCGTGCGCAACAAAGCCCTCATTGGAGAGCTTGCTGTCGATGCGGTTGATTTCCGCTTCAACCTTGGCAACTTCCTTCGCCAAACGCTCCAGCTCTGCGTCTTTATCGACCAGATCCAGCATCGGGATCAGCAGCTCCGCGCCGTCCAGCAGGGAAGTGACCGATACCGGGCCTTTTTCACCGGCAGGCAACAGTTGAACGCTTGCCAAACGCGCTAGGGTTTGGATAAAGCTGCGGTTCGCTTCCACGCGGCGTTGCGTTTCCGGCGTTGCATCACGCAACAGCACATCGAGCGGTTTACCCGGCGCGATGTTCATCTCGGCGCGAATATTACGCACGGCGGTGATCGCCTGCTTGATCCATTCCAGAGCGGCCAGCGCCTGCGCATCTTCTGCGGTGGCATCATAGGTCGGAAACGGTTGCAGCATGATGGTATCGTCGGTAACGCCTTTCAGTACTTTGACCTGCTGCCAGATGGTTTCGGTAATGAATGGAATGATCGGGTGCGCCAGACGCAGCAGTGCTTCCAACACGGTAACCAGCGTGTGCCGCGTGCCGCGCAGCTCCGCCTCGCTGCCACCGTTCATCACCGGTTTAGCCAGCTCCAGATACCAGTCACAGAACTGGTTCCAGGTGAACTCATACAGGATACCGGCAGCAATATCGAAGCGGTAACCGTCCAGCGCGTCGCGGAAGGCTTTCACCGTGCGGTTGAATTCGGCCAAAATCCAACGATCGGCCAGTGACAGCACTTTCTCACCGCCGTTAAAACCGCAATCTTGCCCTTCGGTGTTCATCAGCACAAAACGGCTGGCGTTCCACAGTTTGTTACAGAAGTTGCGGTAACCTTCCAGACGCTTCATGTCCCAGTTAATATCACGACCGGTCGATGCAAGTGCCGCCAGCGTGAAGCGCAGGGCATCCGTACCGTGCGGTTCGATACCGTTCGGGAACTGTTTCTCGGTACGCTTGCGGATTTTCTCCGCCAGCTGCGGCTGCATCATGTTGCCGGTTCGTTTTTCCAGCAGCGCCTCAAGCGAGATGCCGTCTATCATGTCCAGCGGATCGATCACGTTCCCTTTGGACTTGGACATCTTCTGCCCTTCTTCATCGCGGATAAGCCCGGTCATGTAGACGGTATGGAACGGTACCTGCGGTTTGCCTTCGTCATCTTTCACGAAGTGCATGGTCAGCATGATCATGCGCGCAATCCAGAAGAAGATGATGTCGAAGCCGCTCACCATCACGCTGCTCGGATGGAACGCTTTCAACTCTGGCGTCTGTTCCGGCCAGCCGAGGGTGGAGAAGGTCCACAGCCCGGAGGAGAACCAGGTGTCCAGCACGTCTTCATCCTGGCGCAGTTCAACCGCGTCGGCGAGCTGATAGTCGCGGCGCACTTCCGCTTCATCGCGGCCTACGTAATAAACCTTGCCGCTGCTGTCGTACCACGCAGGAATACGGTGACCCCACCATAATTGGCGCGAGATACACCAGTCCTGAATGTCACGCATCCAGCTAAAATACATATTCTCGTACTGCTTCGGCACAAACTGGATACGGCCATCTTCCACCGCTTTCACCGCCGGTTTCGCCAGTACGCCAGCACGCACGTACCACTGGTCGGTCAGCATCGGTTCGATGACCACGCCGCCGCGATCGCCGTAGGGAACGGTCAGATCGTGCGGTTTGATCTCATCGAGCAAGCCCAACTCATCGAGCTTGGCAACCACCGCTTTACGAGCGGCGAAACGCTCGACGCCACGCAGGAAATCAGGAATGTCGTTGCTGTATACCGTGCTGGCTTCGCCGTTGGTATCAAACACTTCAGCTTCCTGACGGATGTCTCCATCGAACGTCAGGATGTTGATCATCGGCAACTGGTGACGTTTACCGACTTCATAGTCGTTAAAATCGTGCGCCGGCGTGATCTTCACGCAGCCTGTACCTTTTTCCATGTCGGCGTGTTCATCAGCGACGATCGGAATACTGCGATTCACCAGCGGCAGGATCAGGAACTTGCCGATCAGATCTTTGTAACGAGGATCTTCTGGGTTGACCGCAACACCGGTATCCCCCAGCACGGTTTCCGGACGTGTGGTGGCGACCACCAAATAGTCTTTGCCATCAGCGGTTTTTGCGCCATCGGCCAGCGGGTAGCGCAGGTGCCACATGGAGCCTTTGCTCTCGCGGTTTTCCACTTCCAGATCGGAGATGGCGGTGCGCAGTTTCGGGTCCCAGTTCACCAGGCGCTTGCCACGGTAGATCAAGTCTTCTTTATACAGACGAACGAATACCTCTTTCACCGCGTTGGACAGACCTTCATCCATGGTGAAGCGCTCGCGCTCCCAGTCCAGCGAGTTACCAAGACGACGCATTTGGCGGGTAATGGTGCCGCCGGACTCTGCTTTCCATTGCCAGATTTTTTCGATAAAGGCATCGCGACCATAATCGTGGCGCGTTTTGCCCTCTTCAGCAGCGATTTTACGCTCAACCACCATCTGGGTGGCGATACCCGCATGGTCAGTACCCGCCTGCCACAGCGTGTTTTTCCCTTGCATACGCTGATAGCGAATCAGGGTATCCATAATGGTTTGTTGGAACGCATGGCCCATATGCAAGCTGCCGGTGACGTTCGGCGGCGGGATCATGATGCTGAAGCTTTCCTTACTCGTGTCACCGTTTGGCTTAAAGTAGCCTTGCTGTTCCCAGCGCTCATAGAGCGGCTGTTCGATATCTTTCGGGTTATATTTGGTATCCATTATGTCTACTATTCAGTGCGTTGGCGGCATCGCCGTAGTCAATTGAAAGCCGAAGCTGCGATACGCTTTGTAGCGATCGCGCGCCAACGGTTTCAGGGATTCTTCATGAGGGACAAAGTCTATCACTTCATGGAAAGCGGTGGCAAAATCTGCGAACTGCGGCAGGAGGCTGATCAGCACATCGCGTGAGGTGCTGCCCCGGCGTTGAGGCCAGGCCAGCTCGACGGGCGCGCCCTGTCGCGGGCCTTCGCCAGCAAGGTTATGCGGCACAAAGGCGCTGGCGTCGCGCTGCCACAGTGCATCGTCCAGTCGCAACGCTTGCTGCTCATCTTCACAGGCGATCAGCACACGCTGCCCGCTGCGCCAACGTTCCGCTGCCAGCTCGCAGGCCAGCGCCTCACAGGCACTAAGCCCATCGACATCGTCACTGTGTTCGAGAAGGTAGAACGTTGCGTTTTTCATTGTTTACTGTAGGTGAGGGGACGATATAAACCGGCCCTAGGTTGCTGACAATGTCTGTTCTCTGAGGCATTCCTACAAACTTATTCTCATTCTCGCGAACTTACCGTCATTCCTGCGTAGGCGGGAATCGCTCGCAGAGGAAACTCGTACTTCTTGTAAGAGGTCCCCGGCTGTTGCCGAGGACCACAGAGAACGGCCTCTTTTTATTCTACGTCATTTAACCCGGCGCGATTAAGCAGGAACTGCGACAACATGGCCACTGGACGGCCCGTTGCCCCTTTAGCCTTACCGGAACGCCAGGCTGTGCCCGCGATATCCAAGTGTGCCCAGTTGTATTTGCGGGTAAAGCGCGACAGGAAGCACGCGGCGGTAATTGCACCGCCGGGACGTCCGCCGATGTTCGCCACATCGGCGAAGTTCGACTCCAACTGCTCCTGAAACTCATCGCCCATCGGCAAACGCCAGGCGCGGTCGCCCGCTTGCTCTGATGCTCCGAGCAGTTCGTGCGCCAGCGGGTTATGGTTCGACATCAATCCGGTAAGGTGATGACCGAGCGCGATCACGCAGGCACCGGTCAGGGTGGCGATATCAATCACCAGTTCCGGCTCGTAGCGTTCCACATAGGTCAGTGCATCGCACAGCACCAAACGGCCTTCGGCATCGGTATTCAGCACTTCAACCGTTTGACCCGACATGGTAGTTAACACATCGCACGGACGATAGGCGCGGCCATCAACCATGTTTTCACAGCCAGCCAATACCCCAACAATATTCAGCGGCAGCGCCAGCTCGGCGGCCATGCGCATTACGCCGTATACCGTAGCGGCACCGCACATGTCGTACTTCATTTCATCCATGCTGTCGGCTGGCTTGATCGAGATACCACCGGAATCAAAGGTCAGACCTTTTCCAACCAGCACGATAGGGCGATTTTCCGGATTAGGATCGCCTTTGTACTCAATCACTGACATCAGCGATTCATTTTGCGAGCCTTGCCCAACGGCCAGATAGGCGTTCATGCCTAGCTCTTTCATCTGCTGTTCGCCAATCACGCGCGTCACGATGTTCGGGCTGTAGGTGTCCGCCAGTTGACGTGCCTGCGAGGCCAGATAGCCAGCGTTACAGATATTCGGCGGCATATTGCCGAGATCTTTCGCGGCCTTGATGCCTGCGGCAATGGCAAGTCCGTGCTGAATGGCGCGCTCGCCACTGGTGAGTTCACGGCGCGTTGGCACATTGAACACCAGTTTGCGCAGCGGACGACGCAGTTCGACCTTATTGCTTTTCAACTGATCGAAGGTGTAGAGCGTCTCTTTTGCTGTCTCTACCGCCTGACGCACTTTCCAATAGGTGTTGCGTCCTTTGACATGCAACTCGGTCAGGAAGCAAACGGCTTCCATTGAGCCGGTGTCATTCAGCGCATTGATGGTTTTTTGGATGATTTGCTTATATTGCCGCTCATCCAGTTCACGCTCTTTCCCGCAGCCAATCAGCAGAATACGTTCTGACAGAATATTCGGCACGTAGTGCAACAGTAGGGATTGCCCCACTTTGCCTTCCAACTCGCCGCGGCGCAGGAGTGCGCTGATATAACCGTCGCTGATTTTGTCCAATTGTTCGGCAATAGGGGACAGGCGGCGAGGCTCAAACACGCCGACGACAATGCAGGCACTGCGTTGTTTTTCCGGGCTACCGCTTTTTACACTGAACTCCATGTACTCTCCTGAATCTTAAAGACAAAGACGGTGCCAATGGCTAGAATGTGACACTCCGTAATACTTTCCCGCCGTTACACTTACCTAACCTGTGTTAATCTTAACGGCGCGACGAATCTGTTTTGGTGATGATAAGCAGGTTCTGATACAACGCCGGGCGCGCGGTATGCTGTAATGCATCATAGCGAAAAAGGTTGCCACAAATGCGTATAAATGGCGAGTTAGCGATGAAATTATCGACTTTCCTGCAAAAAGACAAGTTTTCACAGGTTTAATTAAGCGTGATCATCATTCGATATCTGGTACGGGAAACCTTTAAGAGCCAACTGGCCATCCTTTTTATTCTGTTACTGATCTTCTTTTGTCAGAAGCTGGTGCGGATATTGGGTGCGGCAGTTGATGGTGAAATTCCGGCAAACTTAGTGCTCTCCCTGCTGGGGCTGGGCGTGCCTGAAATGGCGCAGCTCATTCTGCCCTTGAGCCTGTTTTTAGGGCTGCTGATGACATTCAGCCGCATGTATACCGAGAGCGAAATCACCGTTATGTATGCCTGTGGACTGGGCAAAACGGTGCTGCTCAAGGCCGCCTTTATTCTGGCGGTGATGACCGGTGCGGTGGCGATGATCAATGCGCTGTGGGTCAGCCCATGGTCTTCGCGCCATCAGGATATCGTGATGGCAGAAGCCAAGGCCAACCCGAGCGTCGCGGCTCTGGTGGAAGGCCAGTTTCAATCGGCGCAGGGCGGCAATGCCGTGCTGTTTGTCGGCGATGTCAAAGGGCAGGAGTTTGAGCATGTGTTTCTGGCACAGTTGCGCCCGAGCGGCAACGCGCGTCCTTCGGTAGTGATTGCCGACCGTGGGCGTGTGGACGTTGACCAAAACGGTGCACAGGTGGTGATGCTCAACAAGGGCTCCCGCTACGAAGGCACGGCAATGTTGAGGGATTTCCGTATCACGGATTTCACCAACTATCAGGCAGTTATCGGGCACCAGAATGTGTCGCTCCAGAACACCGGCGTAGAACAGATGACGATGCGCCAGCTGTGGCAGTCGGATGAGAACGCCGTGCGTGCCGAGTTTCATTGGCGCATTACGCTGGTGCTTTCGGTGCTGATCATGGCGATTATTGTGGTGCCGCTCAGTGCGGTAAACCCACGCCAAGGGCGCGTGCTGAGCATGTTGCCCGCCATGCTGCTTTATCTGATTTTCTTCCTGTTGCAAAGCTCGCTGCGTTCCAATGTCAGCAAGGGGAAAATTGACCCAATGGTGTGGATCTGGCTGACCAATCTGGCCTATATCGGGATTGCGTTGCTGCTTAATGTCTGGGACAGCGTGCCTCTGCGCCGGTTGCGCGCGCGGGTGAAAGTACAAGGAGCCGCCTGATGTTTGGGGTACTGGATCGCTATATCGGCAAAACTATTTTTAATACCATCATGATGACGTTGTTCATGCTGGTTTCGCTCTCGGGCATCATCAAGTTTGTCGATCAGCTGCGCAAAGTAGGGCGCGGCGACTATACCGCACTGTGCGCGGGCCTCTATACCCTGCTGAGCGTGCCAAAGGATATTGAAATCTTTTTCCCGATGGCGGCGCTGCTCGGTGCGCTGCTGGGGCTGGGGACACTGGCGACACGCAGCGAACTGGTGGTCATGCAGGCCTCTGGTTTTACCCGCTTACAGATTGCTGGGGCGGTGATGAAAACCGCTATTCCGTTAGTGTTGCTTACCATGGCGATTGGCGAATGGATTTCACCTGCTGGTGAACAGATGGCGCACAACTACCGCTCGCAGATGATGTACGGCGGCTCGATGCTCTCGACCCAGAACGGGCTGTGGGCGAAAGACGGCAACGACTTTATCTATATTGAACGTGTGGTGGGGGATAAAGAGCTGGCGGGAGTGAATATCTACCAGTTCGACCCGGAACAAAAACTGCTCTCCGTGCGCTACGCTGCCTCTGCGGAATTTGATGACGATGCCAAGCTGTGGCAACTCTCTCAGGTTGATGAATCTAACCTGCGCGATGGCAAACAGATTTCGGGCAGCCAGACCATCAGCGGAGAGTGGAAAACCACCCTGACGCCAGACAAACTCTGCGTCGTGGCACTGGACCCGGACGCACTCTCGATTCGCGGCCTGTACGACTACATCAACTATCTGAAGCAGAGCGGGCAGGAAGCGGGCCGTTACAAGCTGAACATGTGGAACAAGACGTTCGCCCCGCTGTCGGTGGCGGTGATGATGCTGATGGCGCTCTCCTTTATCTTTGGGCCATTGCGCAATGTGCCTGCGGGCGTGCGTATCGTCACCGGTATCAGCTTTGGCTTCCTGTTTTACGTGCTGGACAAGGTATTTGGTCAGCTCAGTCTGGTGTATGGTCTACCACCGTTGCTGGGCGCGCTGGTGCCGAGCCTGCTGTTTATGGTTATCAGTCTGCTGCTGCTGTTATAGCTAAACGACTTAATTTTGATTGCATTATTTAAATGAGCTATTCAATTGATTTTAGACGTAAAGTGATATCTACACGGGAAGAAGAAGGGTTGAGTATCCGAGAAACAGCGAAGCAATTTCGGATTGGCCCTGCCTCTGTATCGCGTTGGATTAATCAAATAGCCTCAAAAGCATCGACCACGCGTCAGCGAAAGATCGATAAATCCGAGTTGATGAAAGATGTTGAACCATATCCAGATGCTTACCAAAAAGAACGTGCAGAGCGTTTTGGCGTTTGTCAGAAGGCCATTTGGCCAGCTCTTAAAAAGCTGGGATTGACCTATAAAAAAACGCTACGTTATCCGAAAGCCGACGAAAGCGCCCGGCAAGCATTTCAACAAAAAAAAACAGTATGAAAAAGAAGGTAAACCTATTGTTTTTATTGATGAAAGTGGTTTTCCACACGATACCCCACGGACTCACGGCTATTCCCCAAAAGGTCAACGGTGTTTTGGGCTGAAGAACTGGGGAGCCAAGGGAAGAACAAATGTTATCGGCGCTTTATTAGGCACAACGCTGTTTGCTATCGGATTATTTGATATCAATATTAACAGCGATGTTTTCTATTCCTGGGTCACACAAGTCCTTATCCCAGTACTCCCTAAAAACAGGGTAATCGTGATGGACAATGCAACTTTTCACAAAAAAATAATATTCAACAAGTCATCATCGATGCAGGGTATATGGTGGAGTATTTGCCTACATATTCGCCAGATCTCAACCCCATTGAGCATAAATGGGCACAAGCAAAAAGCAAAAAAAGAGAGAGTGGTTGCGATACAGAGATTTTGTTCTCAGTCCATATAGTGTAATCAAAGTTAAGTCGCTTGGCTATAACACGACGCTGAGTGCATCCGGCACGTCATCGCGTGCCGGTAAAATGCGCAGAAAAGTGTGCTGGCGCTGTTTTTTTCAGCATTCAACGCGCCAGAGTGCGGAATAGTGTTGTGTCATCAATCTCAAACGGTATAATGCACCTCGTTTTCCGCATACTACTTCAGTGCCGAAGTGGCGAAATCGGTAGACGCAGTTGATTCAAAATCAACCGTTGAAAGACGTGCCGGTTCGAGTCCGGCCTTCGGCATAAACCACTCTTCTTTTGACGTTTTCTGAAGTCTACCTTTATCAAAAAAATCCTTATAAACTAATAGATTACTGTCTTTACTAGTCTTTTCAGGTATCTTGTGGTCTATCCCCCTTTGGGGGCATAATTGGGGGCACCCCACTTCGATCAGGATTTGTGCCCCCAAAATGAAGCTTAATGTTCGACAAATTGATACTGCAAAGCCAAAGGACAGAGCCTACAAGATGGCTGATGGCGGCGGGTTGTACCTTGAAGTATCCCCAAAAGGTTCAAAATACTGGCGTATGAAATATCGCCGTCCATCTGATAAGAAAGAGGATCGGCTTGCTTTCGGTGTTTACCCCACAACCACACTCGCAGAAGCCCGAGTAAAGCGTGATACTGCGAAGAAGCTACTGTCACAAGGAATTGATCCAAAAGTTGAACAGAAGGGAGCACAAGCTGAAATTGAGGGGGCATATTTATTTGAAACCATCGCCAGACAATGGCATGCAAGTAATCTCACATGGAGTGAAGACCACCACTGTCGTGTACTGCTGACACTCGAGCAGTATGTTTTCCCTTCGATTGGGCTTTGTTGAATAAATCAGAACCTGTAACGACTGCGCCCATACGGGTCGATTGTTACGTGATGCGAATACTGTTCGGCATTCCTAATAGCGTGATCAGGTTAAGCGCTTTGACCATGGCCATGGCTTCACCCACCTGAGCATCGTAGTCTCTCAGACTTAGATGACCACCCAGAAGCCTCTTGAACCGGAACATGGCCGTTTCAGCCACTGAGCGCCGGTGATAGCCCACTTTCTTTTTCCAGATATCGTTACTACCGCTAATGCGCTGATTTGCAACAGCGGGGTTACGCTCGTGGTAGCGATCTTGCCAATATTGCACCCCCCTTCGTGGCGGGATAAGCGGCCTTATTTTCTTCCTCAGCAGAGCATCATAGCAGTAAACTGTATCCTAAGCGCCGTTAGCCGATGCCTCTCTGATTTTCCGGTGGGTCTGGTTTATCAGCGCCGGTAGAGCTTGGGCATCAGTCGTACCACTGAGCGACAAATCCGCACAGATAATCTCATGCGTCACACTGTCTACTGCCAGGTGCAGCTTACGCCATACCCTGCGTCTGTCGGCACCATGCTGCCGGACTTTCCATTCACCTTCGCCAAAGACCTTCAGGCCGGTTCCATCAATGACCAGATGTGAGATTTCACCACGGGTTGGCGTTTTTATGCTGATGTTCACTGTCTTTGCTCGCTTGCTGAGCAGCGAATAGTCTGGACAATGCAGCGACAATTTAATCAGTTTAAAAATCGAGTCAACAAAGCCCTGTAAAGCCCTCAATGAAAGGCCAAACACGCGTTTCATCATCAGGACTGTAGTGATGGCCATATCTGAGTAGTGGAGCGGTCGTCCACGCCGTTCAGTAGTGTTTTTTTCCGTCCATGCAGCAATGGCTGATTTATCTAGCCATACGGTTAGAGAACAGCGCTGCTTGAGGGCCTTGTTATAAGAGGGCCAGTTGGTGATTTTAAAATTTTGTTTTGCCATGGAGAGCTGATTTTGAAACAACTGTGTTGATCTGCTCCGATGATTACCCAAAAGTTCTATTTATTCAACAAAGCCCTTCGATTGGTCAGCTTGATGCCAGAACGTTGAGAACCAGCCAGCTCCTTATGCCGGTTAAAGCTGTCGATGCCGCTGGTAAACATGACGTTGCACAGCGACTTCAACAGCGTGTGACGGCAATTATGCGTTTTGGTGTCCAGAATGACCTTTTACAATTTAATCCCGCCAATGATATGGCTGGAGCGCTTTTAAGCGTTAAATCAACCCATCATCCAGCACTACCCTCAAAAAGAATACCTGAACTTCTAGAACGACTATCGAACTACAGAGGGCGATTAATCACGCGGCTTGCAGTTGAATTAACATTGCTGACTTTTATTCGCTCAAGTGAGATGCGGTTTGCCCGGTGGAATGAAATTGATTTTGATCGCAGTGAATGGACTATACCCGGTATCCGTAAACCCATACCCGGCGTAAAGCATTCTGAACGTGGAATGAAAATGAAAACTGAACATATCGTTCCTCTCAGTAAGTAGGCTTTAAATGTATTTCAACAGCTATATACATTGAGTGGCAATCGTGAGGTTATATTTCCAAGTGACCATGACCCCAAAAAAGTAATGAGCGAGAATACTATAAATAGTGCTTTACGTGTTATGGGATATGACACCAAAACTGAAGTTTGCGGACATGGATTTAGAACGATGGCGCGAGGTGCTTTAAGTGAATCAAAGCTGTGGAATGATGATGCTATTGAAAGACAATTAAGCCACGTTGAACGTAAACATGTTAAAGGTTCATATATGCATACATCTGAATACATCTGAATACATAGAAGAAAGGAAGTTAATGCTTCAATGGTGGGCTGATTATATAGATGTAAATAAGGCAAACCCGACTTCGCCATATGATTTTGCATGTATTCATGGGAAGTAGATTGAGTGCTTAATTAATTGTTAGCTATAGTTGAGGTGACAAATGGATAATGTAAATACAGAAGATAAATATTTTTACTTTAAGCGTTTAACCTATAGCCAAGCGACATTATTTTGATAACAATTAGCTGTATTTTTTGCCACATATCAGGGCATTGGCTGTAATCATTTTTAAGTCGGTTGGCTATAAATGAGCTATTCAATTGATTTTAGACGTAAAGTGATATCTACACGGGAAGAAGAAGGGTTGAGTATCCGAGAAACAGCGAAGCAATTTCGGATTGGCCCTGCCTCTGTATCGCGTTGGATTAATCAAATAGCGTCAAAAGCATCGACCACGCGTCAGCGAAAGAGCGATAAATCCGAGTTGATAAAAGATGTTGAACCATATCCAGATGCTTACCAAAAAGAACGTGCAGAGCGTTTTGGCGTTTGTCAGAAGGCTATTTGGCAAGCTCTTAAAAAGCTGGGATTGACCTATAAAAAAAACGCTACGTCATCCGAAAGCCGACGAAAGCGCCCGGCAAGCATTTCAACAAAAAATACAACAGTATGAAAAAGAAGGTAAACCTATTGTTTTTATTGATGAAAGTGGTTTTCCACACGATACCCCACGGACTCACGGCTATTCCCCAAAAGGTCAACGGTGTTTTGGCCTGAAGAACTGGGGAGCCAAGGGAAGAACAAATGTTATCGGCGCTTTGAGCCTGTTTAAGATTTTGTGTAAATGCCTTTCCTCAGAAGTGACCGTCAAGACGCTCACCGAACTCGATAATAAAGCGACTCATTGCCATACGCCAGTCCTGTAAGGGCATCGTCCATTTCTGTGATGCCGCCTGGATTGCCAGCCATACGACCTTCTTCACCGAGTCATCAGTCGGGAACACCTTGCGTTTCTTGATTGCATGCCGGAGCACGCTGTTCAGTGATTCTATAGCGTTCGTCGTGTAGATTATAGCCAAGCGACTTAATTTTGATTACACCATATGGACTGAGAACAAAATCTCTGTATCGCAACCACTCTCTCTTTTTTTGCTTTTTGCTTGTGCCCATTTATGCTCAATGGGGTTAAGATCTGGCGAATATGTAGGCAAATGCTCCACCATATACCCTGTATCGATGATGACTTGTTGAATATTATGTTTTTTGTGAAAAGTTGCATTGTCCATCACGATTACCCTGTTTTTAGGGAGTACTGGGATAAGGACTTGTGTGACCCAGGAATAGAAAACATCGCTGTTAATATTGATATCAAATAATCCGATAGCAAACAGCGTTGTGCCTAATAACGCGCCGATAACATTTGTTCTTCCCTTGGCTCCCCAGTTCTTCAGGCCAAAACACCGTTGACCTTTTGGAGAATAGCCGTGAGTCCGTGGGGTATCGTGTGGAAAACCACTTTCATCAATAAAAACAATAGGTTTACCTTCTTTTTCATACTGTTGTATTTTTTGTTGAAATGCTTGCCGGGCGCTTTCGTCGGCTTTCGGATGACATAGAGTTTTTTTATAGGTCAATCCCAGCTTTTTAAGAGCTTGCCAAATAGCCTTCTGACAAACGCCAAAACGCTCTGCACGTTCTTTTTGGTAAGCATCTGGATATGGTTCAACATCTTTTATCAACTCGGATTTATCGCTCTTTCGCTGACGCGTGGTCGATGCTTTTGACGCTATTTGATTAATCCAACGCGATACAGAGGCAGGGCCAATCCGAAATTGCTTCGCTGTTTCTCGGATACTCAACCCTTCTTCTTCCCGTGTAGATATCACTTTACGTCTAAAATCAATTGAATAGCTCATTTAAATAATGTAATCAAAATTAAGTCGTTTAGCTATATCTTATGCCGCATGAAGTTGCACTGGTAATGTATGGCTTTGATTATGATATTAACGAAAAAGAGTTATCGACTGAGCAGTTAAAAAATGTTCATAAGTTAAGATCTGCTATAACAAGAAACCTACAGTTATTTGATGAGTATAAAAATGCAAGTGCAAAAAAAAGAGTAGAAGCAGATTTAGCATTAACGGCAGCTTATATTTTTCAGCGAGAAGGGATTGTTCCTGTTGAAGTTAAAGAAAGGATTTATGTTGCTTTACAACAGCAGGTTAAAAATAAAGATTGGGCTAATATTTTAACAAAGCTAGGTGGTTGTGAGTTATATTAAATAGGGAAAAGAATTCGAAATAATGCTAGAGGGCAATACAGGAAAATAATAGTTGGAAACTAATTGCATTGCTGGTAGAGCTTTTGAGTGAGCATGGGAAAGCTAACTATAAAGATCTAAGTGTGATTTATAATGATATTGTTTCGTTATGCTAGGAGAGAAATATATCACTTGATGGAATAAAGCAAGCAACATTTTATAAAAAAATAAAAATTTCCAGAGATATTATTAAATATGATAAGTAATTCACTTTAAAAGATTAACTGTTCGTTTGAAGCTCCGATATTAGCTAATAAGTGGCTGTAAAGGGTGATAGCTGGTGATGGAGCATCAGCGAAGCTCTAAAGTTATAAAATGATATTTATCATATGCTTATGTTATTTTTGTGCTCAAAAAATAGGCGACAAAAAACAACAAAGCACGACAATACACGACATTTTTATCAATACGTTACCGTCCATTTCGACTTGCAGACTCCCTTCCTTAGACGTGAAAAATCACATTCACCCCGAGCTGGAAATCCCGATGGCATACCGTAACCTGAGCAAGGTATACTGCGCCAATGACAACATCCTCACTCTCCCAACATGACTCCCTGTTCAAAAAGTTCCTCGGCGATATCACGGTCGCCCGAGACTTTCTGGAAATCCATTTGCCGCCTCATCTACGGGAACGCTGCGATTTCAGTACGCTGGCAATGGAGTCGGGCAGTTTTATCGAAGACGACCTGCGCACCCAGTGTTCGGATATGCTCTATTCCGTGCAGACAAAAACGGGGAAAGGCTATATCTACACATTGATCGAGCACCAGAGTAGGCCCGAGAAGTTGATGGCGTGGCGTTTAATGCGTTATAGCATGGCAGCCATGCAGCGGCACCTGGAGCAAGGCAACGAGACCTTGCCCGTGGTCATCCCGCTCCTGTTCTACCACGGCACCACGTCGCCCTACCCCTACAGCACCCAATGGCTCGATTGCTTTGCTGACCCTGAACTGGCAGAATCAGTCTATACACAGGCATTCCCGCTGGTCGATATTACCGCAATACCGGATGACGAAATCCTGACGCATAGGCGGGTAGCGCTGCTGGAGCTGGTGCAGAAACATATTCGTACACGGGATATGCTGGAACTGGTTAACGAGCTGGCCTGTCTGCTTGAGCAATGGGCAGTGCCCAAAGAGCAGTTCCGGGGCTTGATGTATTATATTCTCGAACGTGGCAATACCTCGAACGCCGAGCAGTTCTTGCAGGGGATCGCCACCAAAACCACGGATTACCGGGAGGACGTGATGACTATCGCAGAACAGCTTGAAGCCAAAGGTGAACAACGCGGCATTGAAAAAGGAATACTTCTTGGTCGCCAGGAAGGTCGCCAGGAAGGTCGCCAGGAAGGTCGCCAGGAAGGTCGCCAGGAAGGCGAGCATAGCGCCTCGCTCAACATTGCAAGGCAACTTATCGCCAACGGTGTTGAACGCACCATCGTCAAAATGTCGACCGGCCTGTCCGATGATGAACTGGCCACTCTGTTCGACGACCGACGCTAATTCCCCGTTTTTTCACCTTCGGGCGCTTCCGGCAAGATGATAGCCGGCGCTGTGCTGATATCCACCTGGTTTAGCAGTACACGGTATTTCTTCCACGCGACAAGCTGGGCCTTTTCTGCCTCCGTGGCCATATCGGGGTCTACTCCTGAAGGGGGGCAATAGCGGTGGAGGCACTCTCTCACCCCCCAATGGCATGATAGCAAACCTCCATTGCACGCCCCCGCCCGGAATCACTCCACAGATTCCACTGCACTGAAAACCCTGTTTTTGACAAATTTCTGGCTCTCATCACCCAGCCGTTAATTTTGGGGTCGCCATTTTCTTTCACAAAAAGAAACGGGATTTCGGTAAATACTTTCGGGAAAACAACATCAAGCGGCGCACCATATGTTGAATCCAGACGCCCAAAAATTTCTATCTTCCCGTCCGAAAATTTTCGCCAGTAATACCCTGTACCAGACCCCGTTTCTACGATATCGACTACACCGGTTTTTTTGGGCTGGAAGGTCTTTTTCAGGTAAACATCCAGCCACTGATTACCCCATTTGCTGCCGAGAATATTGCCGTCAGCGGCCATTCTTGCCGCCCCGGCATACACGGAAGAAGGGGCACGAAAACCGCCATCTTTATGAAAAATATAATCGCCGCCGCCATCAATACCGTTATTGATGTGTATTCCATCACCGCCCTTGTCTTTCCAGATATAGGCGCACACTTTACCATCAGCATTCGCGAGAATAAAATGCTTACGGTTATCCCCCTTCAGTCCGATTTGGCCACCCTGTGAAATAATGTTGCCATTGACCGTTCCGCCAGTACGTTTATCCAGTGCGTTTTTTGCACAATCTACCGTTTCCGTTAAACCGAGGTTCTTCACAAATTGATTTTTATCGGGGATGTCAGTGCCATTTTCATTTTTTGTTAATTTTTGTCTTAATGATCCAATCAACTCTGCTTTTGCTTTATCAACGGCATCACTCGCTAACTTTTTTATCGCTTCATAAAGCTGATCATGCCTGTTTTTATCGAGTTTAATGCCCGATTTCTCAATGACCGTGCAAGGCTCTTCCTGTAGCGCATCAAAAATGTCACTGTTCAAATGGGTTGACGGTGTTCCTGTTGTCGGATCGCCGTTGGTAAACCCGTTTTTCCCCTGACCAAATTTATCTTTTTGTGCCGTCGGCGTATCAATGCGATGCATCTCGTGCTCCTTCTGGGTAAGCAAAAATGACGTGGGTATGGGAGGGACACTGGCGTCTGATAACGCATTCAACGGCGCTGTCTCCCCACGTGCGAATAGGTGAGGGGCAATCACTGATGCAGGTCATCCAGCGGACATTCGCTTGCGCAGGAATATTCACTCGCCAGTAGTAGCGCCACTTGTCCCCCCAAGACGGATCGGGTGTACTGTCAAGATGTTGAAATTGTTCTATTGTTGCCGTGGGATAACCCAATATTTCTAACTGCTTTTTAAAGAATGCTTCGCTTATACCACCCACCGTATTCACCTTGGCATCAAGGACTTGTTGCCGTTCTCCTGTCGTCTGCTGTCTATTTGCCAGGCATTTGTCCGGCAACCCGCATAATTTTTCGTAGCGATTAATTAATTCAACCGATTGGGCCGGGTTAATTTCAATCATCAGGCTATCGGCGTGTTGATGAGCCTGTGCCAGTGACGGTGCCAGCCCTTTAATGAGCGGATCTTCTTTATCCCATGCAGGCCCCGGCGGTAACAGCGATTGCAGTAGCTGTGTGTATTCCTCGTCGAGTTGACTCATTACGCTCATTCCTTATATTTTGCCCACGTGAGCTCACCCAATACCGGTACTTCCGTCTGGGTTAATTCAATGTCTGCCGTTGGCGCAATCAGGCGATGAGCGACTTCACCTGTAGCAAGACTAATCACTTCAGCGAGCCTTGAGAGAAAAAGCTGGCTGCCGGGTTCTCCTTCTCGATGTAAGAACGCTTTGATTTCAGCAATAACTGCCGCCCGAATGTCTGGCGTATCGGTTGATAAGGCTATCGAGATGAGAACGGTTTTTGCCGTGACGGGAAATACCGTTAAGCCACTTCCGGCAACGGGGGCAAGCGGTAAGATGTGCGCTTTGACTTTAGTTAATATTTCCTGTGTGGGGGCCGGATGGTCTACATCATCACTGGCAACCATGACCCCAACTGTGCCGATACCGTTCTTGTGTCGATGTGTCCATGCCCGACTTATTCCCAGGACTTCTTTCGCCCAGCGAACATAATCACTATCCGCCCCCCCTTGCGGCGTATCGTACCAGCGCGCCATGATGCGTTGTCGCCAGCTATCCAGCGCTTCAATATCGGTGCCTGTCCTGATGTTATCGGCATAGCCGGTAGACGACAGTCCCGTTATCGGGGTTGCCAGACGCAGTGCGATACCGTCTTCGCAATTACCCGCCTGACCGCGGCTTTTTGCAATGATCGGCACGCGAAGTACACCCTTTGCGGATGTTGTTGGGGCCGTTGTGGTGTATATTTGACCATCATCACGGTGTATTTCAGTGTCAGCGGGCATCGATATGGCATGTTGTACCCCCTCCCACCGAACAAATCCGCTCGCCTTGGTGGCCCCTTTTCGTGGACAACGCTTGATATTTCCATGTCGGGTCAACCAGTCTTCATCGGCTAAATCCGGCAAGATATTACGCGCTAAATAATCGATATAGCCGTACAAGGTGTGATTTTCTAAAATAAAAACACTAAAAACATAAAGTTAACTAATATAAAAGCCAAAAATCACAATAATGTTATACATGGTGTTATCCAAAATTGCCTGAACAAATATGCAGAAAAGTGAACGAATCTGAATGCCTAAATCAGTCAGGGAGAGGGAAAAAATCGAAATAGGGAGATGTCTGGCACATCGGCGATGACATGGATGCCGGGGAGATATGACGCTTAGGTAGGCCAGCCAGAGAAGAGGCTTTGACAAAGCAGGCAGGTAAGGATGAACCACGTATCTTTTAGCGACGCGGTTGAGGACAGGCTCCTCTCTTAAAGAGGGTTGGTTATTTTCTGCACTACAAAACTTTCGTAGTTCTGAACCACGTGACTTTAAGTCACACGCTTAGGTCGCTGCACAAATCCGAAATCGTCATTGATATTCAACAGGTTATCTGGGCACACCCCCATGCGGATTTCAAATCCCTATCGGCGATGCAATAATCGTTGCACCGGTATAAACCCCGGGATTTTCCCGTAGTTTAAGCACTTCACACCCCGCTGAATTCTGCAAGTCGTTGCTTCTGGTCATCACTCAAGGAGTAGGCGAACTCTTCATGCTCGGCCTGGAGCGTACCGAACGCCATCAGGAACGCGATCGCAGGGTCAATCTTGTTGGCGGACTTCTTCTTGTTCGGCTTGATATTGGCGTTGGCGTCACTCTCCATCACCACGTTACCCATCGCCCATGCCAGCACCGGATCGCCGTTGTGCCGGATAATCTGGCGGTTAACAAATACCTCGGCAGACTTGGCCACCGGACTGAACCGCATATAGGTTTGCGGGAACGGCTCTACATCCAGTCCCGCGCCCTGTAGCTGGGTTCTCAGGTGGGTAGCGTTCCATGTATCAAAGCCAATCAGCCGGATAGTGAATCGTTCACTGTCCTTGAGAATGTCATCCCGGATGCGGTCATAGTCGATGCAATCCCCCTTCGTGGTGCGTATCCAGCCAGCTTTGGCCCACTGGCGATAGATAGCCCGGTTCTTGTTGGCGACGTTCTCAAGCTGTGCCTCTGGCAGGTAGTGACGAGTGAGTAGCAATATGTCATTTTCACCGGGGAAGGCGTAGCAGACGCTGGTGATATCGCCTGTAGACGACAAATCCAGCCCGGCATAGCAATCCCTCCCGTTGAGATCTTCCTCGCTGTAGTCAGTTTTACAGGCGTCCCATGCGCCCGTTCCCATCCATGGAGTCGCCCCCTGACACCAGAGGTTAAAGCGTTTGGTCAGCATCTCCACCCACTGCGAAGGAATGCCCCGCGCCTTCTGAATCGTATCAACCAGTGCCGCCTGATCGACGGATACGTTCAGGTTGGGATTGGCCTTTATCCATTGATCGGGATCGTCCACTTCGTTTTCGTCGTCGAGTTCATAAATCAGCGCAAACAGGGACTCATTCGTTTCTTCGCCCGCCAATATCTGGCAACAGTAGTCGTAATGCTGCTTACAAGCGGAAACCACATTGCTTCCGGCTGTGGTGATAGCGAACAGCAGCCCCTCGGGACGTGCGCCCATGCCAAGCTCAAGTGCGGAGTACACGGCGTTATCTGGGTGTAGGTGATATTCATCCACTATGGCGAGGCTTGGGTTTGTCCCTTCGATGGTGGACGCTTTCGCCGCCAGCGGCTTTAGCAAGCTGTGGGATTTGGGGTAAATCATCTTGTGTTGCTGAATGGTTAGCCGCTTTCTTAGCGCGGGAGAAATCAAACTCATCTGGCGGGCATCGTCAAACACAATTCGTGCCTGGTCTCGACTTACCGCTGCCGTGTAGATATCGTGCTGCCCCTGCTCCATGACGAGAAAGTAGTTAGCCAAGATCGCCGCCAGTGTTGATTTAGCGTTTTTGCGCGGTACTTGAATGTAGGCACTGCGGTATTTCCTCCTGCCTGTTTCCGCATCCTTGAAACCAATAATATTGGCGAGGGCGAATTGCTGCCACGGCGCAAGATGAATCGGTTGGCCTCGAAGCGGTCCTTTGACATGGGGGCAAAGGGTGGCAAACGCGATAAAGCGCGCTACAGACTCTGTATCGAAGCGGTAAAGGGGGTTACGCAGGTCCTTAAAGTACCTTTCAGCAGCCTCTTTAAGGCGTTTACAGGCGGGAATATTGCCATTCATGACCCCCTCAGCGTATTTATGCCATGCATTTTCTGGCATTCAATAATTTCTCAATGTCATCTTCTTCTTCAGTCTCTACCGGATTGCGGCGGCGGGATACGGGGTCAAAGCCCAGCAGGGAGGCCATTTTTATCATGATGCGTTCGGCATCGGCCTTTGCTGCCAACGACGGATTGCGGGACTCCGCGCCACGGCTGCCTTCAACCGAAAAACCACGCTCAGCAATGTCCGCTATCGCTTTACGGTAAATGGAATAGTTGACGCAATATAACTCAAGACTGTTCCAGTCAGCCGGGTTCAAATCTCCTCGTTCTGCCATGAATTTTGCTTTGGCTTTCCACTCTGTAGCGGCTATCTCGTCGAGGTAGTCAGGTGCTTTAGGTGATCTTTTCATAACTTACTGTTTCCTATAAAATTTCTGCATTTCAAAAAATTGCCGCGCATAAAAATTTGAGGAGGCGGGCGGTCCCGGCAGGGGTAGCCATTCGTCATTCAAACGCCCCCACCCCATCATTTTGATAACCAAAACCGCCAAATTTTCGCCTGTTAACTTTCTCTTCCGATTGCTCTTCACATGAGAACGCCAGAAAGCGCCTGGCTGAGTTGACATCAATTACCCCTTTGATGTTATAGATACAATCATCAACAACTATCTGATTACTCTTGTAAAGTTGCTTCCTGTAGCGCACGATAACTCGATGTGTAATAACGTCATTGATTTGTACTGAACCAATGCGGATAGTTTCGCCTACCGGTGATACCTTTCCCCATGTTGTGTACTCATCTGTATAGACATCTTTTAACTCTGCTTCACCCGTTGGCTCATCGCGGTGTTTGCGAAACAACACTCGTTTATTGAGCTCCCCGATATCAGGGAAACGGTATCTCGCATTAATATCAAATGACCTGCTCATCCCTTCCCCTTAAATATCAATCTCGTATATCCAGTCCCAACGGTGCGCCGCTTTCTCTTCCTGCTCGCGGAACATGCCCGCCTTGCGCTGCTCCTTGGTGAGCGGATCTTTCGTTATCGTTTTGCGAGAGTGGCAACTCATGCAGAGGCTTTGATGATTTTCTTGCCACCAGAACAGAACATCCTTATCGCCATCAATCGGGATGATGTGGTCTACAACCTTGGCAGGGGTATAGATCCCTTTGCTCTCACACATCACACACAGCGGATGCTCATTGAGATACATCAGGCGATACTTTGCCCATTGGCTGGAATAGCCGCGTTGGGTATGAGTTCCCCGGCGCTTATCCAGTCGGCGGTTAGCTGCCCGCTTATGCAGTTCACACTTGCCGGACTTCACACGCTTAAAGCATCCCGGCTCTGTACATCGCCTTAATGGTTGATACGGCATTAATAAATTCCCACGTCACGGTAATAATTCCACAGTGTCTTTGTGGTAAACGGTAACTCGTTAGATTTATCGCCAGCACTCACGGCTTCTCTGCTTTCATACCAGAAGCCAATGAGCAACAGGCATCCCACTTTTAGCGCCGGAGTGAATGCCATCTCATCGCCAAACTGCTTGCCAATATGTTTCTGACAGACTTCCAGCGCCGCCTCAGCGTAAGCCGTTAGCAAACTGTCATCGTCCTGAAACTCCGCCTCTATCCGGCAGTGCTGTTTAATCTCATCCAGCCCGATTTCCGACTTATCCATAGGCGTTTTTCACCTCCATGGACTGCCGCCAAGCCTGACTAAACTCATCGCCACCTTCACGAGGAGATAGCCCTTCACGCTCACGCGCTTCATTGGGATTCATCACTCCGGACTTAATCGCTGTCTCGTAGCTCTGGAATCGTTCTTGCGGGTTCGAGCGCAGCAGGTCAGCAGAATCAAATTCCATCTGATAGCGCACACCGGGTATGCTGGACTCCACCAGTAGCGCCGCTTTAATTTGCTGCTCAAAGTTGGTCAGCCACGGACGGATCGTCATGGTCAGGAAAGCGCGGCTCGCTTCACTAAAATTGCTGTAGGTGCTGTTGCTGTACTCTTGCAGGAAGATAGGACTCACATTGAACATTCTGCCTACGTCCTCAATCGTCATGCGGCGAGAGGCGAGCCATTCCGCATCCTGATTACTCATCCCCAGTTTTTCGTACTGCATGTTGCCTTCGAGGATCGGCGTTTTACCCGCATTCCTCGCACCTTTATAACGGTCTAAGGCTCGAAGGGCCTTGGCTCCCTTTGCATCATCCAGCCAATCACCAGACTTGATAATTCCCGCCGCCATCATTCCATCTTTCATGATGCTGGCTCCGTGGCGCTGTTGGGCTAGGCCAAGTCCTAGCGTTTCTCTGCATTGGGTAATCGGTGAGCGGCCCATAAAGCCATCATCAGTGGCGTATCTGAGATGCAGCACCTCATATTGCAGATAAGTTCTCAATTTGCCGCTGTATGGCTCTGTCACCGTGTAGGCGTAACGATGGTCGCCAATCTGGTTCACCGTAACGGCTTGCGGTGGGTAAGGGTGCAAACTCTTGGGTTGTCCGTCCTTCCCCCATTCAATGACGGCATAGGCATTACCGTTCAGCAGACAATGGCGCATCAGCGTCCGCTTGAACTGGTAGGCCGTCTGGCAATCGTTAGGCGCTTCGTTCAGCAGGTAATCAACCGGGTGGTCACTAAGCCATTCCCGCGCTTCCTGTCCGTCGTGGTGTGTTACCCGATACAGGTAACAAGGCATCGCTGCCACGGCTTCACTAATCACCGTGACGGCATTCATCACGGCGGGTAGCGATTCTGCGGTTATCGGCGATACATATTCCCCGGAGGCGGAGTTAGGGATGCCCGCCAGAGAAAGGAACTCATCTATCGTCAGGCTGCGGGCTTCGCTTTTAGCTCGAAAAGGCCACATGTTCACACCTCCACCCATTGCAGCCAGCGGCGGCGGTCATCGGCTAAATTTTTAGCTGATTGACTCAGTGACCTCTTGGCTATCTCCACTGCACTTTCCGGGTAAGCGGGAAGGCTGGTGATCGTAATTTCCCGTAGCTCGGCAGAGTGAACCGTTCTTACGTACGGCTGGCTGGCGGTATCCCATGCATCCTTGAGTGAGCGAAAAGCAAAGCTCATCCCAGTAATGTCACCACGCTCTACCATCGTCAGCACATCCCGGCCTAGCTGCGTATCCGGGGGATTCAGGGCGAAGTGCAGCCCCGTTTCATCTTCATGCAAGGCCAGTGTACCGGAAGCCGTTCTGCCCAATAGACTTTTGGGGTCATGCTCCCACAGCGCCAACACATCCTGACCCGCCGCCAGATGCTCACGGAAGGCATAGGGGGCGAACTGTTCAACGAATTCATCGAACAGCACATGTGAACGGCTATTCCACTTCACCGCATACCCGGTCAGCGTTTGGTCTTTCCGGGTAAGGGTGGCTGTGCGGATTTCGATATCCGTCGAGGCCATCTTATGCCCCCTTGATTTCCAGCACCTTGATAGCGTTGGAGTCAACCAGCCCGCCGCCCAGATATTTACTGGTGTGCAGCTTGAAGAAGCCCGGCTCGGTGATCGCATCTGGACGGGTACGGGTGCCGGTCTCATGATCAACGATGGTGTAGCCGCGCTTGAAGTCACCAACCGCCAACACGGGCTTACCCGCTGCGGCATCCGGCATGTATTCGAGGTAATGTACCGGGTGGCCCAACAGCATATCGGGGTCGCCCGCTTGCATCCGGTCGCGCCAGATGTAATCACCGTTACCGTTCTTCAGCTTTTGCAGCAGGGCTGCGGTATTGGAGTTCATCACCCATACGGCGTTTTTGCGGTATTGCTTCTTGAGCTTGAATATCAGGTCGATTAGCTCATCGGACGTTGGCGCAGTTGCGGCAGTTACCCGCTTTTCCAGTGTGCCGAATGCCCGTTCCTTGTCGGCTTTGGCATCACGGGGATAGGCCAGAAAACCTTTTGCCTTCTTGCTGCCATCACCTGTAACCAAATCCGTTTCTTCCGTCTCGGTGAAGGTTTCGGCGATCTCCTCGGTCAGCCAAGAGAAAATATCAACATCGCTAAAATCAATAATTTCCTGTGTGGTCTTCGGATAGGCATATACCGGGAAGAGCTTGATGCTGACTTCTTCCAGCTTCGGAGACGCGGTTTCGCCACGTTTCTTACCTTCTTCGCCGTGAGCTACCGCCGCGCCCCCAACAGAGACGAGTTTTTTATATTCGTTGCTGTGAACCCGCTTCACCGTACAAATCTGGCGCATATCGGAATGAGCCGTCAGGCGGCGCATAATCTGTTTGTCGAGTTCAGGAATAACTGTGTAGCCGCCATCAGCCGGTACGCTGGTTGATAAGGAGCGAGTATCGCCCGTCATCACGTAGTGGCGTAATTCTTCATTGGTGAGCGGCTGGCTCGCCGGGGGAGTGATATCAGCCTTGGATCGTGTTTCTTCAGCAATAGATTCATAGCGGGCAATATCGGTATTCAGGGAATCAGCCTGTGAGCGTAATTCATCAAACTGTTTCGCTTCTTCGTCATTCAGGCTGCGTTTTTCCTGTTCAGATTGCGTTAATAGGGTTCGCATCTGTTCAGCAATCGCCGTTTTTTGCTGGCGCAATTCAATTAATTTTTTCATGGCATCTCTGTTTGTTTGGAAATAAACCTGCAACACCAGAAAAAAGTGCAGCGGTTACTGTCAGAAAGATAACCGCCGCTACCACAAAAAGTATTGCAAGGATATAGTTATGTCAGAACAGAAAATATTTTACACCTGCCGAATGCAGAAATAAATATAATCACTGACACTACCATTTAAAGTGAGTAAAAATAAATGCTCACGAACGAATATGAAAAGCATTTATTTATCCAGAGGCGGTTGTTTTTATCTTTAGTGCTCGTAAATATTCTCCTTTTGTACCGATTTATCCCTCTCAAGGGTGATATCAACCATTGCCAGACAGCCTTCAACAAAGCCCTCAGCAGGCTGTAGCCGCTTGATGAGCGTTGTCCGTGAGATACCGAGACGGTTAGCAATGGCGCGCTGTGGCTGGCGTTTAAAATAGTGCATGTGAATCAGTTGATGGTAATAACTGTTGTAATGCTTTAGCCGTCTAATAGCCGCATCTATCTTTATACCGTCATCATCACAGCAACTGGGGAGTGATTTTTTCGTGGAGGGAATAACACCCTTCATGAATACCGACGCGGTCTTCCATTTACCATCAATGCGGTCATCTGCTGCCCACGCTCCCCACCTTTCAAGCACAAGCTGAATATCCCGCATAATAGGGCCTTAATGTCAAAAGAGGATGGGGTATTTTAACATGGTTATCTATTATTAATATTCCACGGCGCGTTCTCAATCTTTTTATACAACCAATGCAGAGAAAAGTTAGGTCGTTAAATCACTTCTGTCTGACGCTGAGGATTAATCACAAAGTGGGTCAGATTTACTTTGGTAGTGACATCACGTCTGAGTGCCACTGTTCAAGATATACATGGAAATAATAACCCCCCATCAGAGACAGGGGTAGTATGGGTAAATATGAGAATAAATAATTTATATTTCTTTATTTTTAAATGCTTCAATTTCACATAACCAGTAACCTATCGTGTTGTCTGTCTCAAAAATAAAATCACAGAGTTCTTGGCTTGGTCTTGACCCTTTTCTTATTTTTGTGATCCCTTTCATATAGGCATTGTAAATAGCAGGCTCCACAAATCCCCTTTCAAAATCAGTTAACTCTCCGCGCTTAAGTTGTCCTTGAATCTCTTTAAGGGCAGATTGAGCATATTCTTTCAGTCCACTAACCTTATCGCTAATAGCTTTATCTTGCCTATACCGTGGATACATCTTATTTAGGTCCTCGGCAATATCATCAACACGGCGTTTAATTTCCATCAATCTTTTCATTTCCCATCCCTATTGATTGCCAGCCAAGAGAAAGCCTTCACGCTGGCAAATGTGGTTAATTTTTGGCCAATACGTTAACATCGAAGTCATGCGCTCAGTGCTTACCCCCCACCCCTAGAAAGTTTTGGCTTTTCCCCCTCTACCTCTCTACCTAAACGGCTCAAGCCAGAAGTGGCGCGGCTTTGAGGGGTAGAGAACGCCCATTTTTCTATTCTACCTCCTCCCTACCCCTCTCTACCTAATCGAAATGGCTGGGTAGAGAGAGGTAGACAACAGGTAGAGAGTAAATCTTTCGCTCTCTACCTCACTGAAACCCTTCTCCTGTCTGGCTTTAATAGGTTTTAGGTAGAGAAGGTAGAGAGCATTATGGGTAAACTCTTTATAGGTGGAGGGGGTCATTCATTGGGAATGCTATTGCCATAAGTGTGTGGCAGAAATGCATTCACTAAATCTGTTAACTGAACGTTGGTTTGCGTCACCCCTTTGATGCATCGGGTTTTATACTCCCGTCCGAATTCCATCGCGGCCTCCGTCATCGCCTTACTAAAATTTTGTACACTGAGAGGTTTCCCCAGCCCGTAATATTCCAGATATTCTTTATACAGGTGGTACAGATAGGTTTTCGGTTCTGAGCGGATGCATTTTCCTCCACCCATCATCAGACCACACGCCTTTTCCATAAAGTACAACGAGGCGCACATCGCTATGACTGAATTGGTTTCAGCTTTAACTACCAGCGCTTCCTGAGAATTGCGTTGCTCGGTTAGTAGCGTCTTGGCATGTTCTTCCTGGCTGGCAAATTTAGCCAGCAGATGACGAATAATAACGGGAAGTTCAGTGGCTATTTTGTCTGCCATCAGCGGATCTTTATCACCCACTACCGCATTGAACGGGAAGATCACCCGCCGCCGTGCAATACCGCCTTGATGTTCGGTTAATATCATCGGGTCGTTGTTGGTTGCAATCACAACGGCTTTAATCTGTGTACTAAACCGTTTTTCATACTTCGGATTAATCTCAACCAGATCGCCCCCTGTAATGGCTTTAATGCCTGCGCCCTCTCCCACATACTTAACCTGATCCGGCAGTATGATGAATCGTTTACCGACCAGTTGCGCCCGTCCGCCAACATCATCCAGTGATTTCATGTTGGCGCTTACCGTGTTGTGCTCACCCGCTAACAGTGTCGCAATCCGGGTAAAAATACTTTTCCCGCTGCCTCCTTTACCCGTGATTTCAATAAACAGTTGCCAGTCATAACGATTCGCCAGCACCATATAGAGCGCCGCCAATATCGCATCCATCTTTTTCACACCGTCAGCGGCTGAATGTGCAAGCCATTTATAAAAATTAGGCGCGTTATCTTTCAGGTTTTCACCAGGTACAGGCAACATATATTCAACGCCATTATGGTTATATAACCAGTCTTCGCCATTGTGCTGCCTGAATTGTTTGTTCTTTAAATCGTAAACACCATTACTGAACCCGATAAGATCATCAGATGGAGTACCCATAACCGGAACCTGTAGTTTCATCGCTTCAACAGCATTTTTGATGCCTGTCGGTGTGTAGGGTGTCTGGTACGCATTAAAGATTGCCACCATATCGCGCTGTAAGTCAGTATCGGCTATTTTTTGCCAGACAGTCCCATCATAACAATACGCTGTATTGCTCTCTGGATTTACCGCAACCTGACCATAACGCGCAGCCAGCAGTTCCCCACGTTGACTTGCCGCCATCTGACTCAGTTCCGGGCGGCGGTCTTCTTTGCCACTCCTAATCACCGTGATTGTTGCTTCTTTCATACTGGAACCCTTTGGCTGATACAACCCGCTGGTAAATGCTTCTGTGGTGGCGGCTAGCCCGTTTTTTTGGCGGTAGTCATCCCAGTCGGCCTTATGGTCAGTCGGCGGCAACGTTACCCAACCAGAGACAGCCGTAGCGGCGCTCTCAGCCTTCTCCTTACCCGTGTTGCGCTCATCGGGCTTAATGTCGTTATCTGCGGCGATGATGATCTGCGCATCCGGGCAACGCTGTCGCATCACCTGAGCAGCTGGCAGCAGGTTCCCGGCGTCAACCGCTGCGATAATTGTCGCATCAGGGCGGAACTGCTGAACCGAAAGCGCCGTTGCCAGCCCTTCGGCGATAATCACCGTTTCTGTCGATTCAACGGAATTGACCTTGCAGAAAGCGCCTTTCTTCACCGTTCCGGCTACCAGCCGTTTACTGCCATCGGGCTTAATCACCTGTGCGCCTGTCGTCGCGCCAGCGCCGTTTTTCAGTACCAGCAGCAGCGATCCATCGGACAGTATCGGGAAGGGGCATTGAAGCCCCTTTGATGCAAGGTAAGCAGACTGCCCCGTAGAGGCTTTTGCAGCCAGCGCCGCAACTTTCCCGGCGATATCCGTTTGAGGCTTCTCTTTGGCTTGTTTTGGTTCCGGCAACGGCATTGCCATAGCTTCAGCTACCTTTCCAGCGGCTTCAGGAGCGCTGCACTGGAACACCTTCATCACCAAATCCAGCCCTGTACCCGCCCCACAGTGCGAACAAAGATAGGTTCCTCGTCCCTCCAAATCATCGAAGCGGTAGCGGGTATTACCACCACAGTGAGGACATTCGCTTTCCTTGCGGTTGGTTGATATACCGAGGCGCTCCAGAATTGGGTCCCAATGCCCGCTGGCCTTGAGGCGGACATCATCGACAAAAGTGGTCATACCCCACCTCCGAGCGTTGACGTCATATCCGCCAGCATCGACTGCCAGATTTCAGCACCGGGGGCCGTCAATCCGTACTCGGTGACGCACTTTTCCAATAACCGTATGGCAGCGTCCTCCCATAGCCTGTAGTTCTGCTGCAAGGCTTCCAGAAAATAGCTATCCACGAGGTCACGGACACCTTTCACCCCACCAACTATCTGAACTTCAATGGGGGGTATAGTTTCAATCACAAAGTGCTCCCCACCATTGGTCTTGGTCAGATGGTCATACAGCACCGCCGAATACTGGTTAGCCAGCGCATTAAGGCGGAAGTTTTTTGTTACCAGTGTCATATTTCCCCCTCAATGTGCGGTTGGCGCTTCCGGCATCCCGGAATCGTTCAGCGTTTTGATAAAGCCATCGTGTAACTCGGATAGCACCTCACGCCCCATCTCGGAGAGGCCGCCGTTTTCACCCCGCATTGCGGCATAGAACTCGATGGCGTTTATCGTTCCCTGTTCCGCGCCGTATTTCTTAATCAACGCCCCCTCAATGTTGTTAGCCATCGCGAAACGTTCAGTGGACAGATAAAGGTTCATCGCGCCATATTCGCCGCGATAAACCGCACATTCCAGGTACTCGCCCGGCCTCCACTCAACAGTCACACTGCCGTTGGCTTCCCGCTGCTCATGGTTAAAGGCAAAGGCAATCACCCAGCGCCAGAGCAGCAGCACGTCATTGTGGGTATAGTCGTAGTCGGACTGCCCCCATTTACGGGTGATCTCAAACGCCAAATCGAGGTCATCGTCCCATTCCCCGGCATCCAGGCGCGTCATGACGTTAGCGTAGGGGATGAGGGCTACATGTTCGTACAGGCGTTCGGCGGTGTGCTGCGAGATGTTGATGCCGTCCGGGGTATTCTCGAGGTGATAGCGGCTCATGCGGCATCCTCCGTTTTAGCTTTGCAGGATGCAGGCAGACCTTCACGGCTCCGGAGTTCAAAATCTGCATCGATTTCATTAAATTTGAGCGCTTCAGCAATGCGCGGGAGGTACATCAATGATTCAGCTACTGTCCGTAAATCTTCAAGGACAAGGTCATCGCCGTACGCATCACTGCTGCGCGCCAAGAACGCCATGCTGCCCATCGTGCGCAGTGCTGCCATAATGCCATCGAACGCATCGCTGTACTGGTTACGGGCCTCCCTCAGGCTATCCGTATCCATCCGCTGAAAATCGTAGCGAATAAGTTGGTTGTAGATATCAGCCATGATGTTCCTCCTCCATCATCGCTTCTAGTGAGCGGCTGACTTCAGAGTTGAGATCGCAAGCCAGACTGATTAAGTCGATGGGTACAGGTGAAGATTTTTCATCATTAGCCTTATCAAGAATGACCTCGTACAGTGAACAGGCCACGCTTACCCGGTATGCGGCGGTATCGAGAGGGATGGGTGTATTACGCATAGGCAACCCCCTTCGCAAAGTCGCCCAAATCACAGATAGAAATCTGATGCAGGTCAATTAATGTCCTGATTGCCGGACGTATCTGCTTTAATTCCTTGCTGCGTAGGGTCATGGCAGCACTACCGGGTTTACCGTGACAGTGAGAGGATTCTTTCTCAGCCTTTGCAACAATATGCTGGGCTTTCTCCGCTGGCATCTCGCGCAACTCTTCGAGGCTGGGGATCTCGACGTGGCGGAGGTCGCCCAGAGTGTTGCGGCGGAAGTAGACTTCGACCATCTGGTTTTGAACATCCCACGACAACTCATCGTTAAACGGCTTAACCAGAAGCAGGTAGCCCCGCTCGGTGACAAGCATCCCTTTCGGAGTTCGCGTGGGGAAAACACCCTGCAACGACTCGGTCCCTTTAACGGACAGAGTCACATCGAAGAAATCCTTACCTTCAGTAAAGCGGCAACGGTTTCGATTAAAAGCTTTTCTTGCCGTTCCCTTCGGGCGACCATGCGCCTTATCAATCATGGCGAAGGTGACGACACGCTGGCCTTGGTACTCGACTACCGGCATAGCGGTGTTCTGGATGGCGACGAAGTTAGACATGGGCCACCCCCTGAACGGTAACGATTTCCGTTATGGTTGCCAGAACCGTAGAGATTTCCTCTATGCCTTCGACGGGCAGCTTTGGCGACTTGGGGTCTTTAAGACCCTGAGTGAAGCGATTCACAGGTTGACGTCCAGCCCAGATTAGGCGGCTGTCTTTGAACAGGGAATTGTAGATGCAGCGATCTTGACGTGTGAACGACACTTTGCCGTAGGGCTCAGATGAGTATTCGGGGATAATCCAGTAGGTATCAATAAACTCGGGGCGAGTTTGGGTGGTAGCAACCATAGCGGTGGCCTCCTTCGTGGGTTCTATCGAACCTCGCTCCCTGATTCCAAGCAGGGTGGCGAGACGTAACGGAGTTGGAATACCGGCCACGAAGAACCCGGCGAGCGCAAGCGCTCCCCCGCTACGTCCCACCATTATAGGGGCGCAACGCTGGTTACGGACGCAAAAAAACCGCTTATCGCGGCTGATGTCCGCTTCATGGATCGGGATTCCAAACCCGGCACCCGTTTTGTTAAGGTGCTGGTCACGACTATAAGACAGATTGCCGGTAGCTTGCAAGTGAGAATTATGGTGTAATTCGTTCGATTCCTCACAAGTAATCAACTGCATGACTCGAAGGGCCGGACGTGGCCCTTTTTCTTTGCCTGTCGTCTGCACAAACGCCGAATTCACTTTGATATTCAGACAGTTACCCGCACATACCCCCATGAGAGAGCCGCACTCTAACTCATTGATTGCATTGCGAGAGGTCACAGTGACCCCTTGCATGGAGCTACGACGTTGGCGAGATTTTGCGCTAGTGAGGGTTTTCGCCGATTTTGGCGAGAACAAATTGATGTAACCCACCAAATTCTCCGAGGTCATCGATACAGTGACCTCGGCACTATACGAACTCGCCACGTTGACTGAGCAAAATATTTTGCTCAATGAGCCAGCCAATGGGAAGCCTCCTTTCTGGCTGGCTTCTCCTACGTCTGCCAATCCCTCCGTTTCAAACAGAGAAATGCCACTCTGGAATATATCGCTCACTTTATTTAAGGCGCAGGGATACCCGTCCCGGTTATTACCGGAAATTATAGTTAACATGGCTAAACCTTATTTTTAATTGACGGTAGGTTGCTTGTTTTTGCTTAAATCCCTGACAGGCGGATCTTGCATCCAGTGCAACACTTCGCTCAAGCGCCACGCATTCGAGGTTGCGCCAAGTTTAATTCGCTTGGGAAAACGCCCTTCCTGTTCCCACTTCCATGCACTGATTTTTCCTATTGCGGTAAGCTTATGTCTTTCATCTTCACGAATAAAACGTTCGTAGGGTTCGTTGACGGAATTAAGCAACTTGCGGCGCTCTTCTTCCGTGGGGTAAACGTATTTATGAACCATTTCATTATCTCCATATTTCAGTATTTTTAAGTATGTTTTCAAAGTTAGATAAGAAAGTAAACAGGGCGGAAAAGCAGTTATTCTTCCTCACCCTGGAATAGGACATTCAGATTTATTTATCTCTATTTCCATCTATTTATTTTTGACATGAAAATATTTTCAATAAATAAAAACCCGTTCACCTACCGTTTAATTAATCCACCTGGTAGTACGCTCTTCGCCGCCAGTTCATCGAGTCTGTCCATCCACCGATTTAGTGCGTCAAGCTTCTCCGGTAAGTACTGACTACGGTTGTAGATACCCATGACTCCCGGCATAGCATGTCCTAGAAGCTGCTCTACCACATGCGGCATTACCCCCATGTCATTTAGCTTGGTTGCCAGCGTCCGGCGCAGATCGTGAGGCGTCCAGTGTTTATCATGACCGAGAGTTTTACATAGTTTTCTACCTGTTGATGAAGTACAGTTCTGCGTCTTTAGCTCACCAAGTAAATACCCGGTTCGTAAGTTATGGGCGCGCAATATCTCAATACATGGTCGTATCTTTTCAGGTATAGGTCTAATTATAGGCGTCTCAGTTTTGCTATGCTCTTTAGGAACAGTCCATAACCCGTTATCTAAATCCCATTCATCCCAACGGGATAATCTTGCTTCACAACTCCTACAGCCAAATACAATCAATACTTTTATAAGTATGGAATAATAAGGTAATATCGCGTTTTTATTATTTACGAATTTCCATAACTGCCCTATTTCAATATCACTTAATACCCTGTCTCTTTTCCCTCCCTTCTTCCCTATATCAGATATAGTTAAGTCATCTAACACATCACTGACAGCATACCTCCGTACTCTGCAAAACTTTAGTGCTTGTTTGCATTGTTGAAATAACATTCCTGCCGTCACAGGAATATCTTTCATACGGTCAAAGCATTGCAACCAATGGCGAGTTTCACAATCAGACAAGGCCATGTCACCGATATATGGATAAATGTGCTTTTTACATCTTTCAGTATCGTTGATAATTTTTGCTCTTCTCTCAATCCCATAGTGTTTTACCCAATACTCAATTGTATCCCTAACCGTTACTGGCTTGAGTGATTCTTGTTTTTTGAGCTTAAGCTGGCGCTTTGGGTCTTTACCATCAGATAGCCATGTACGGCACTCGTCACGCTTCTCCCTCGCCCGTTTGAGACTCATATCAGGATAGCGCCCGAGAGTCATGCGTTGTAGCACTCCGTTGTTACGATAGGTGAACGTCCAGCTAATGCCGCCGACTGGTGACACTCTCACGCTAAGCCCTGCACCATCTGCGAAGAACTCAGGTTTATCACGGGTCGTTCCCATCAGATTTTTAAGCCGTTTGTCAGAAAGTTTGTTCAGGTCTCCGCCCACAATTTACCTCAATGTTTTACGCGAAAGTTTATACACATTTTACTGTAAGAGGGTGAATAAAAGGAAATGAGAATGAAGGGGTAAATCATAAAAACCATTGTAAATAATAGTAATTATCGTCTATATGTGAACGTCTGGAAATGAGTGCGAGCGATATATCACATCTCCGTACAAGGTGTGAATGGCCGCCGCCTGCACTCTGGCGTACACCTCTGCATCCAGACGGCGTAACACACCGTCCTCGTTAAATCGTGTCAGCAAATCACCGCGAACGGTGTCTATCAGTTGTGGCAGGGTCGGGCGCGAAAAACCGCTAGTTTGCATGGATCACGCTCCACAGGTTGTTGAGGGGCATCGTTTTTATGTGATGGTCAGGTAAGGTCAGGATGACGGTTGCGCTTAATCTATCGGTACCTGAGCGCACTACCTCAATATCAACACGAAGCGCTACACCGTCCTCCGTCATCCACTTGAGCGCCTGAGCGATATATTCCTTCGCTTTTTGCGCCGTCTGAGGGGTTAAGGTTGTGCGTTTCAGCAGATGCAATCGAGAGCCAATCCGGTCATTTTGTACCGTCGGCCACGTATCACCCCACCATCCCATCGGGGTATCCGTGTCGTCATCCTGTTCAGCCCGTCGCCAGGTGAACAGCGAGATAATCACGGCACGGCTTACCCGGTCATCATGTTCAATAGGCATACCGGTCATCTTATTTCATCCCTTGAGTAGGTGTACCGGTCATGCCGCCGCTATCGCCTGAATGCGCATGGCTGTTGTACTGTTTCCTCATTGTGCTTAATGAACCGATTTTATCTTGCACCTCCGCCGCAGACGTAATCGATTTCTCCGCCTTGATTGCACCCGATGTTTCAATTAAGGCGGTATTCAGTACCACCTTGTTTTTAGCATTCAGGATGAACGTCTCTGTTGTCGCTTCGATTAACCGGCCACGCTTAAGCACGATGCTATCGCCTTCATCGCTATAAATGGCGACTTCACCTTCTTTCAGCCCCTTAAGCCGATAGCGTCGGTCTGCAACGTTAATGACAATGCCGTGTGACCGATCGCCAGCGAGAAATAGCGCAACCCCTTCCGCGCCAGAATGCGCGGTCGAGGTAAAGCCGTAAGGCTCAAGGTATTCCACACCGGCTTTTGTTTCGCCCGCTATCATTGCGATATCTACCTGCTGGCAAGCCATGGCACTATTTACCCCTCGCACGACTGCCCTTGACCATAGACGCGACAAGCTGCGCTGTAGCATGGATACAACGTTTTTCATTTAATACGTCTCCAGCTGAACAAAAGAATAAAAGCGGTCAATGCCCCAAAATGGGTGATCGGTACAGGACGAATCGCTAATCCTCGTCGTCTGGCGCTTTCAATTCCTCAAGCGCTGGAATATAGGCGGCTTCTGGCCCGACTCGCAGTTCACATAACGTACCGCCTTCATCCTGCGTATACACCACCTCGCTAATGACCAGTTCACGGTTGTTAAACCCCAGCACCGGATCAAACACAATCACCCGCTGGTTAGGTTTCCACAGACTGCCATCACCTTGCCGCCAACCTTGAACGGTATAGGTCGTTTCCTCGGTTCTGGCTGCCCGTTGCTTTGCTTCAAATTCACTCCGTGCGCGACAGCTGGCCCCAGTGGCATTACCGGATTGCTGGATATGTTGCGGACGATAGCGCGTTATCTGGCTATCCCTGGCTCTGGCGCGCAGTGCTGTCAGTGTGGCTTCGCCGTGATCTGAGTCATCACCTACCCGTTGCCCTGCGACCTGGTATTCTGAAAAACGTTCACGGATACTCTGTTCGGTATCACAGGTGAGAATATTCTCACCCCAGACAAGCGCCGTTGTTGCACGATCATTACCGACCGTGCCAATCAATAGATTGCCTTCCTCATCGTCCCAGGCGAGCGCCTGTTGGCTTCCCAGCGCTTTGTTGAGTACCTCGTGTACGGTTTCCCCATAATCCGCCTGAAAAGCCTGTAGCGGCGTTTGGGGGGCTTTCTGGTTAATCACCTTAATGCCAAAGGGTTTTGCCAGTGCTGAGGCTATCTGATGCAAGGTGTTGCCCGTAAAAAGCGTGGTATGGGCAGCACAATCGATTAAATCCGCCGTCTTGCTGCGACCACTGATACCAACATTGATACTTTTTGCGTCATAGCGTATCGGGATCGCTTCAATCCAGCCGGTCAGGACTTTATCCTGACCGATGAGGACGTCGACCAATTCACCTTTTTTAATTCTGGGCTGTAACGCTACGCTTCCTGATTCACCCGGCCATTGGCGGGTGATTTCGACATTGAAATCGCGTGAGAGTCGTTCTATCCCTGCTGAAATCTGGACGCGTGTCCAACCGCCCCATTCGCGCCCGTTGACGCGCAATATCACATGATCGCTCATCTTGCAGGAACCCTTAAGGGGTGTACCGGCACAAAACCGGGATGGTTAACGGTATTGCGGCGGGTGATATCGGTTTCCCGTGCCGCGTTGTCATACCAGTTGGCCGCCAGAACCAGCGCAGGCAGCACCGTTTCGGGTGTACGGGTGACGGTTTTTTCAACTTGTGCCAGTCGTGTGGCAATATCCCGGTTGGCATCGGTTTTCACCTGTTGCAAGGCAAGGAACAGCGTATCGTCAAGCGTTAACGCCTGTTCGTGCCCGATAGCCTGATTCAGCGTTTCCCGCACCCTGACCAACGCCTCCCACGTGACCGCCGCGAGTCCTTCAATGTGACTGCCTGCGGTATGGGAAACCGCGTGTAATGCGGGATGGGAAATATTGACCTGTAGCTGACGTTTTGCACGTTGATTAACCGGTAACATAGCGGTACGTGGTGGGGGGAGTTGTGTTAATCGCCACGTCGCCTCATGGATGGCCGTGGTACGCAACAAAGCGGCAATACGATTACTTCGCCTACGTTCAGACTGTATACTTGGCCTGTCGCTTTTCCAGACGCCGCGTGGCGCTAAATCATGCCCCAGCGTCACACCGGATAGCGTCCTGATTTGCTGTGCCAGTGTGGACGCATCCTGCGCGGTACGCCGTCCCGCCCTCCACATTTTCTGTATCGATTCAACCAGGTTTTTACCGGGTGAGCCGGGCGTCAAGATCACCGAAATATCCCCCTGTAGCAGGCGGGAAGCCGCCGTGATCCCGCTATCGATAGTGTCAAAGGCGTTGGTGATATTGCCAATCATCTCTTTGGCTCGTACCAACACATCAGCCTGTGCAAAATCGGCCAATCCTTTTAAGCCTAAATCAGCAAAAACCGCCTCAATCCGATCATTGAGCGCGGAACTGGAAGAAATCAGGGTGTGACTGGTGGCGATACCCGCAGTCGGGAAAGATAATTCACCGGCTTCGACCACGCTAAAACTGACGCGGCACATCCTCCCCTCTCGTCCGCTATGGCTCACTCTGACTTCACCGTCAATACAGACGGCTATCTCACCGTAGTAGGGGTGTACCAGCGTGCCCGGCCCCGGCGTATCGATAGCCACAATGAGCCGATCTCTGGCCTCGAAGAAATCATCACCGACCAGATACGCGCTGATAGTAAAGCGCCGCGTTGCCCTGCCTAAATCTTCCGTATACGGCTTGTCGCGATTGGGGTATTCATGCACCTGTACCCGCCGTCCGAACGTCCCTTCGTCGTCCTCTACCTGAAACGGTACGCCACGAAAAGACGCAGGACGCAGCTGCTCCTTCCAGTTCATCATCACCGCTCCTTAAAAAGAAAAACCGCCGAAGCGGTCATTGTCTGGCGAAGCGGGTATAACCCACGTCATAGTTAAACCACGAGGGTGACTTACCTTCGGTTTGCACCTGCGTGCCGGTCAGCATATTGCGAAAATCCACCGTCAGTTTCAGGTTTGCCTGCTCATCTCGACGCAAGGGGGAGTCCAATAGACCGACATTCTCCCTTTCTCGCGCTGACAGGGAGGAAGGGAGAGGGCCAGACGGGGGATTTTCGTGACTTTTTGCGGCATCAAGACCCGCCTGATATTGCTCATACCTGTCTTTGTTAAAGAACGGCGTCCAGTCAGACGCGAGGAACAGGCCCGTGTTCTTCATCCATTTTCCTGCTCCTGTTTTGCCCAGGGTACTGTCCAGTGCGCTTTCCACGGGGTCATAGAGCATGGCCCCTACTGCACCGTATAATCCTGCCTTACTTCCCAGGCCAAACAACCCCGTTGCCTTCGTTGCCTTCCCTAGCTGACGCATTTCTTTTGTGACGCTGCCAATAGAGGAAACCATATCGAGCGCCCATTTTGTCGCCACAAATGCCACAATGCCTTTCAGGATGTTTTCCCACCCCCCCAGGGCTTGTGCTACGCCGTCAATATTTCGCCAGACTTCTTTAACCATTGGACCCGTGGTTTCCCAATTATCGACGATAAGCCCACCGCCTATGACCATTAACGAGACCAGCTTACCCAGCGTCGACATTTTCATCACACTGTTAAAAAGCCTGAAAGCACGGGTGACAACCCCTACCGCTGTCGCGGTTCCCAGCAGATAAGCCCCCCACCTGGCGAAGGATTTAATCAGTTCTGGATGGGCTTTTACCCAGGTGCGAAATTGTTCAATCAACGGCTGGATTTTCTTTGTCACTTCAACAAGTGTGGGCAAAAAAATTGACCCCAGACTGACACTCGCAACGTGCATCTGATTTTTAAACAGTTGGATAGCATTTGCCGTGGTGGCCGCACGGCTGGCGTATTCCTTCTGCATCGAGCCGCCGTACTTTTGTTTGTCTGCGACCCTATCCAGATTAATTTCCAGTAATTCAAGGTTGGTCAGCAGCGGGGCAAGGGCTGAAAGTGATTCAGTGCCAAACAGTGAATTTAATAAGGAGGTTTGCTCTGCTTTAGGGACTTTTTCTATTGCCTTTAGCACCATCAGCATCGCGCCTTTTGCGTCTTTCTGCATCTGTGTCGCGAGTTTTTTGGGGCTTATTTTTAAGGCTCTTAAGGCTATTTTTTGCGAGGTTGTCGCGGATTTTCCCCTGGTTAACGCCACCATAAAGTTCTTGATGCCGGTTGCCGCCACATCTGACTCAACCCCCATCCCGGCAATGGTTGCGCCAAGTGCCGCAATTTCACCCGATGCCAGGCCCGCGACTTCACCCAATGGGCCAATGCGGGTCACAATATCGGAAATTTTAGCGGCATTGGCGGGACCGTTGTTGCCAAGGTCATTGATTTTATCGGCAAGGGAGACCACATCATTTTGCGTCAACCGAAATGCCGTCCGCCACTGTGCCATCATCTGCCCGGATTGCTCAGCCGTCTGGTCAAAGGCGATACCCATTTTTACCGCGGATTGGGCGAAGGACATCAGTTCTTCTTTCGCGATCCCCGCCTGCCCCCCCGCGGCCACAATCTGCCCAATGCCATCGGCTGCCATGGGGAGTACTGTCGACAGCTTAAGGATATCTTCTGACATCTGCCTGAATTGTTCTGGCGTATCAAAATCAACCACCTTGCGGATATCGGCCATTGTTGATTCAAAGTCTATCGCCTGTTTGATGGGACCTGCCATGGCAGTAACAACGCCAGCCCCTAATGCAGCAGCCCCCGCCAATCCCGCGCTAACCTCCTTTTTGAAGGACTTCATTTCACGCCGCATCCCCTTTAACGGGGCGGAGAGTTTATCAACGGCAGTGATGATCGCTTTTAACTCAAAACTATTCGCCACTGTGTCGTTCCTTATTGATGCGAACAGCCTCTCCCTCCAGTTCAAGAAACTGACTCAGCGGATGTCGGCGTAATTCGAAGGGGTTTATGCGCCAGAACCAGGCAACGTTGTAGAATCGTCGTCTGAGACTGCCAGGCTCTGGGCACCGGTAAAAAAACTCACGATGGTCATTGAAGCGAGAAAGACATCATGTAGCGCCATCTGTTGCGCAGAAGAGCGGGGGATCCCCGCCAGTTCAGGCAAATAAGACAGGGCGGAGCGGGTATCCAGCCGCATCTCGCCTCGCTCAGAGTAACTGAAAGGAATGCCAAACTTTTCGACCTGATCAAACGTCGGTTCCTGAATATCCAGTACTGAAATTTTTTCGTTGTGTATCTGAATAGGTTTGCTCAGTGTAATTGATTTCATTGATAAAATCCTTCATTTCCGTGAAATTCCATCTCAACCGTACCTTCGTCAGCGTTATAGGAAGATTCACCCGACAGCCACGCGCCCGACAGAACATAAACCATGCCGTTAGCCAATTCAGCGGTGAGGGTCATTTCATCGGCTGTGGTGAGTTTTTGGAGGGGAAACTGTCTCTCGACCTTAAATTCCGCCTTGATATAAGGCGCACGATGCGTTTGTTTGTAATGCACACTGCCATCAAGCCCCACCACATCCTCTCTCACGGTGAGATTCATCGGCACTTCCACACTGCCATTCAATGAGAGTTGCTGCCCATCGACCTTAAAATAGCAGGTGCCGCCTATTCTTCTTTTTCCCGTCATCACCCCACCTCACCCTGGTTATATTGCAGCCTGAATTGATTCACCAACGCAAATACCCGCAGCTGATTGATATAATCCGCCGGAAAGACCACATCAATCCGGTTGGGATCATTGGCGTTGCGCTCAACGATGAGATGTTGACGAAAAGCATCGAAATTTTCGACAATCCCTTCATTTTCCAACTGGCGATACACCGCACAGAGTTCGGCCTTAATCACGGCGGGCGTAGCAATCGCCTGACCTGCCCCGAATCGGGTACCGTCATCGGCCAGTTTGTGCCGTCCGTACTTGCTGGTTATGACGGATTTCAATCGCCGCAAAATATAAGCGCTGGTATAGAGTGTTTCACTGTCCAGATAGCTGTTATCCGCCACCCCGTAACGGTTTTTCTGGTAGGTCGTCACATCGCGCTGAAGGCGTAATACGCCGCCTTCCACATTGGTGGTGGCGATACCGTGTGAAAGCAGGGATTGCTGCTCTGTCAAGGTGAAGCGTTTGCCAGACGGTGCGGGTAACACCCCGTTTAACTCGCCCGTGTGGGTCGGTCTGGCGGGGTCATTACGCAAAAATATCGCGCACCGTGCCAGTCGTGCCGCTACCAGTTCATCAAGCGCGGTTTGTATTGCAGGTTCGTATCCAGCGATAGTGAGATGCGGATCATTAAACGAATTGCCAAAAGCGATCAGTTCGCCGACCGTCCCTTTTTTGGCAGTATAAACATGACCGTACAACGGCTGATAAGGACTCCAGCGACCGTTGGTGTCGTTCATCGCCGCGCCCATCTTTTCCAGTGAGGCAGAATCGGAGAAAGGCAAGCCAATAAAATCAAATAACAAGTCACCCATTGCGCCGATAACACTGTCCATATTCGGCGAACCAGCCCCACCACGCATTGGCGTAAGACTGATATTCAAACCAGAAGGGGTATTCTCACCGCCTGTCGGCGAATAATAGTTCAGCATCAATGGAATATCATTGCCCGTTGCCCCTCTATGCTTTGCGGTCAAGCTGATTTTTCCCGCTGAAATTGCCGCGGTGACAGGCAAATCTTCGTTGACATTGATCGCTTTACCAAGGGCGGCAGCAACGGTATTGGCGGTATCCGATTTCTTGACGGCAGATAAAATACGCTGGTTGCTGATATACAGCGTAACGACACCGGGATCGGTGGCGGTGCCACTAATGGCAATCTCGCCTGTTGCTTTCGTCCCCCTGGTTTCAGGTACAGCAGGTACCGCAATGACAAATAATTCACCTATCGCATCAATCCGACGGTAGGCTTGCACCATGCGGTCCAACTGGCTGCCCCGACCGGCTAACTGTTGCATCATTTCTGACGAGGGGATGATCATCGGTGCATTCAGGGGCATTTTTGCATTCGGTAATGCATGGCCAATGAGCAGTGCCGGGCCGCTGGCTTGCATCGTATTGGCAGCGCTGTTATCCATTTCTGTATAGACCCCAGACACACGCAGGTTCGCGTTCATGGTATTAAAGCTAATGGTCATTCCTGCGTCTCCTCTTTAGCCTTTTTTAGCTTATTTTTTGTGGGATCAATCGTCTCTTGATTGATGGCAAGAGGGGGATGGTCGGATTCACTCACTTCCTCAATATCATCGTCCTGTTTTCTTCTTATCCAAAAAAGCGTTTTTTCAACACGTAATCCTTCTTCTGGCAAATATTCACCAAAATACTCTTTGGTATCGCGCATATATTGTGGAATAGGCACTTTTCGACCGTGTTTGGGTTTAATAAAAACAATTTCTGGTTGGGCACCTATCATTTCAGGTTTATCTCCATATTCGGATTAACGCTGTTTGACGATTTATTCACGTCAATCGCCACGGTGTGTAAGTCAGGTAAATTATTCAGCTCGGCGTATTGCCGTGTGTCTTCGGCATTGATTTCGGTATCAACGACAAAATCAAACTGGTACATCAATTCATGACGATTGAGGTCCAGCAAGGTGCCGCCGTCATAGGTGACGGGATTGCCGCCAGGCTCAGGCTCCCATCCCAACAGCGCGGTGAACAGCATATGCCGCACATCATGGACGACGTCGAACGCCGCCCACTGCCCGCGCTCATCACGTCCGTTACTCAGCATGACGATGACGGAAAAGCTTTCCCTTAGATCCTGCCAGTAATCCGTCTGGCTCTTTTGCTCGCCGGGAGCGTCGTCACCCGGCACCACATAGGCGGCGGGTAAACGTAATTTCCCGGTTTCTGGCAGGCTCTTGAACTGTGCCGCCCCGCCAACCCTGTTTTCAAAGTACGGACAGTGGGTGCGTAGGGCCGCAATAATCGGTGTGAGTTTCATCGTTTTTTATATTTTCTCTGAGTACGTAGGGAGTTACGCAGTTCGCTGGCGAGGTAATAACGGGTCCAGGCGTTATTATTCTGCAATGTCTGTTCCATAAAGTTATTGCGCGGAGCAATGCGCCAACCACGCTCACCAGAGGCACCGCGATGATGACCTTTTTTGCGCGTGGCCCCCTTGCGTACGCCATAGAACAGGATCGCAGGATAGAAGGCCCCGTTTATCAACCGGTTGCCCTTGCCGTTTTTCTGGTTTGGGGCAATACGCACCATCAACCCGGCGCGCCGTTTTGACGCACGCGGCACGTAATAGCCGATAGAACGGGCCAATTTCCCAGTGCGGTATGACGGATTATCCCCCGCCGCAGACTTACCGCGCTTCATCACCAGACGGCGTGCATCACGCATATGCACCTGGCCGATCTTCACAAACGCCCGTCGCAACCTCGCGCGGTTGAAAACCAGCTCTTCCGGTTGCTGAAAATCAACGTGTAAATAGGGAGTTGCCATCGTTACCGCCTCTCAGGGGGATTGATTCATCGGTCAGTTGTTCGCACTCAAGTAGCATGTATTTCCCTGCTTCATTCAGATCACGAAAACGCTTTACGGCATAAACTTTTTCTTTGTGGACAATTTCATAATCAGAAGTCAGTCCAGAGCGAAAGCGGATCGTGAAATAATGTGTAATGACCTGATTTATCTGAACGCTCTCATACCAGGTTGTTGCGCTTACTTGCCTGACCCTGGCTTTAGTCCAAAACGTTTCTGAGTAAGAGGAGACCGTTCCCATATCAGCCGCAGGTAAATCAATGCGTTTTCGTAGAAAAACTTTGTGGCGCAGTTCGCCGGGGTCAGGGAACTGATAGAGTGCACTGGTTTGCGCTAACCGTATCGCCATCAGGAGACCTCTTCCGTTCCGCGCCAGTTCCTCACCTGAAACAGTAAGTCTTCTGCCCGTTGGTTGGTGTAGAGCTGAACTTCTGTTTGTGCGCCTCGGTGCTCGAACGCATCGCAGAGATATAACAGCATTGCCTGAACAATCTGTGAGGGGAGATCTTTAACGCCTTTCCAACGCGGCTCATCACAAAAGCGCAGGCAATAATCGAGGGATGACTGAGCCTGTCGCAGTATCAGAGCATCTCTGTCCTCATCGTCATACTCAAGATGCTGGCGTAACTCTTCTATAGGGACAACATCAGTGACCTTAATCGCCATCATTCAACAGGGCGGCGTTTACCGCCCTCTCCGGGTTGATTAGCTGCCAGCAGGGGTCGCGAAAGCGCCTTTTATCATTGCCTGTGGTCGGTAGTGTGCCAATGCCAGACGCTCTTCACATAGGATGGTGAGCATGTTTTTCACAAAGTTATCGCGATCTTCACGACTCACCTCGATAGTAGCATCCATGCGATCCCAGACCTGGGAGGCCAAATCGAACCCCCCAACGGTAAAGGTACCTTGTGCCTGTGCCCGGGTGGGCACCACAGGCAACCCCCACATGATATTGCTGGCAAAGGCTTGCGGACCGCCAAAGATATAGCGCCCATCGCCATCTTTTAGCAGCGCGATGTTGTGCCAGTCACGCGGATTGAGGATGATACCGGAAGCACTGAACTCGGACTCCGTTACCTGGAAGATCGCGTGGGCGATCATGTCAGATTTGGTGTCACCCTTGACGTTTAAGGTAGTGTCGTAAGCCGTGGCAACGGTATTAATCCCCTTGAGGTTATCCCCGGCACCATCGCCATTGAGCAGCTGAGCTTCTTCCACCAGTGCCAGACCGTACAGCAGGCGGGTGTTTACATAAGATTGCAGCATCGGCGCATCATCCATCACCTGACGTGATGCCTGAACCCAATGCGCGATGGTTTTCACGTTGGCCGTGTCTTTTTCGAAGGTGATATCTGATTCAGGTTTTTGCGCTTTTTCTTTCACTGGCCTGGCGCTATTGGTAAACAGCTTTTCGCGCACATATTCCAGCGAGTTGCTGGAAATACGCCCTTGCGCCAGCAAATCGCGGATCACCAGGCGGCGCAATCCCGGCACGACGATCCCCGACACTTGCATGGGCTGAATGAGCGCCCCCGCGGACCCTGCATCACTGCCAAGGGACTTATTGAAGGTATTGGCTTCAAAGCGGCCTTTGCTGCCATTCCAAGACTTAGTGAGCTCTTGAGCAGCGCGCTCAGAAAACGATTTTTTCTCATCTGGGGCGTCCGGCGCTGAGGAGAGTTTCTGTTCCAGGTCAAACAGGCGTTGACCAGATTGGGTCATTTCGGCCTGCACCTTGACGATGTCAGATTGCAATTGTCTGGAGATCTGGCCAGTGCTTTCGATTTCCGCTTTCTGGGCATCAAACAGTTGCTGTACTTTGGCCTGTGATGCTTCCAGAGCCTTTTGGATTTGTTCAAGTTCGGACATGGTTATTTCCTAACGTGGCTGAAAATGTATTGATGCGCGAGATAAGCGCGGTAATGTCGGTTTTGTTCTCGTCGCTTTCGGACTCGCTCCGAATGGCTGATTTGAACCGGGCAATGAGCCCCACTGCTTGTGACTTGCTGACACCGACTGAATCCCTCAGCCAGTTTTCCACGTCACGAAGGGTTTCTATCCCCTCAGCACTTTTCATGGCGGAAACCCCCGCCAGGTCATTAGCCGGAAAGGTGCATACGCTGACCTCGCGCAGGCGAGAGACGTTTTTGAAGATGCGCCCACCGCTGGCGACAAGGCTGTAGTCGTCTTTGCTGACCGAGAATCCCACGGACATTCCTTCAACCGTGCCGTGTTGCATGGCGGCTTTCAGGTCGCTTGCGCCGCTGTGACCCGGCGTGAGCTGCCCACGCACAAAGAGACCTTTTGTGTCTTCCTGTAGTGCTTCCCACTTACCCACCGGGATTTCCCAGGTGCGGTGATTGAAAAACATCGCCACCTTGCGCGTCTGCGCTTCAAGCGCGCCTTTAAAGGCACCGGGCAGGATGATGTCGCCGTCTGAGTCGGTGTTGTTAAAGACAGAGGCGTACCCTTCAAAAATGCCCTTCGAGCCATCACCGGCAAACTTGATCTCTGTCTGCTCAAAAGAAAGCGTTTTGTTAATGTCTGGCATTGCTGACCCCATAAAAAACTAAACCCCGCTTTCGCGAGGCCGTTGGTGGCTGGTTCCCAGTTCGGTGATGGGCACATATTGCGCCTGACGCATGGCAACATCGCCGCCCGGTAGGGGGGGCAGGTTATCCAGTCGGCGCATTTCGTTGATGGTACGCAACCCGGATTCCCCCATGGCCTTCATAAACGCAGCACGTGAAGTTGAATCCCCCCGCAACAGGCCATCAAGGTTATGTTCAGCATGATAAACACCCACCTGTTCCGGCTTTAACAGCCAGCGCTGGATGCTGTTTTCCCAGCGTGAAATATAGGGTTGCAGTGTGTACTGGAGGAACCCCAGATTCTGTTGCTCGATGCCAGTTCCCCAGCTGGTCGATTTTTCCACCTCCCCTACGAGGTGTGGTGGTACACCAAAGAATCGCGCCAGTTCACTGACCTGGAACTTACGAGACGCCATCGTTTCGGCATCCTGCGGACTCACACCGATATCATGAGCCTGACAGTTTGCCTCCAGTATCCACAATAGTTTTTTTACCGGACCGCCAGCGATTTCCCTGAAGTTCTGTTCCAGTTGTTTGCGCTGGTCTTTAGAAAGTACCCTCTCTCCTGTAGAGAGGATCTTGGGTGACTTAGCGCCGTTGGCGTAAAAATCACGCTGCTGATCTTCCATCGCTACGGCTACGCCAGCCGATTTACAGGCATGCGCTATGGGAGATAAGCCCACTAACCCGTTAAACCCGAAACCCTTCAGGTGAAAAATTTCTCGCTGGCTGAAAGTGGCAAATTCATGATCGCGTTGGTATCGATAAACGATACGTTTCCCTTCCAGCCGGACATCCATATTGGCCGACAGCAGCGGGATAAGGCTAACCACATCGCCAACCCCATTGCGCTCAATCAGCGCATAGGCATTACCGTAGAAACAGAGTTGCATAGTCATTGACTCGCGAAACTCCTGCGCGGTCATGTATTGATTGGGAGAATAACGCAGCAGCCTGGCCAGTGGATTATCCAACCCCACCTTGGCACGGTTATCGTTACCGTCTGTTTTCAATACATCTAATGGCAGACTCGCCGTTAAGGTCGAAATCAATGACACACAGCGCCACACGGTAGAAATTTGCAGAAGGCGTACATCATTGATCAAGGAATCGCCGAGACTGCCGGACGCAGAAACGGGGCCGGTTTGCGATCCCTGATTTGGGGTTACCAGCCTGCCGCCGACGAACCATGACGCCACCCGCGCCCACCAGCCATTGTTGGTACGCAAGTCTATCGAGTATTGGGTATCTGACATTACATGCTCAATGGTTGATATAAAAAGTCTTCAAAGTCGCCACCCCTATCGACAACTTCACCGTTTGCAGCCCCCATCGCCATCGTGAGGGCCACCATGCCATCCATGCGGCCTGTCGCCTTGGATTTATCTATCTTGCGGTTACCCGCCGCGTCTTTGATCACCGTGGCGTTGGCGGCACACATCGTCATCACGGGATGATCACCATGCCGAAGCCGGTTGTTGAGTAACACAGTTTCCAATGTGTCGATGGCGGGAGCCATATCCCGATACCCCTGACCGAATTCCACCAGGGGAAGCGTTAACCCGATGCGGTCTACTTCTTTTTTGAAAACATCGATACGCCAGCGGTCAAAGGCGATAGCTTTTACATCAAAATCACTGAGTAACTCTGCGATTTTTAGCACCACAAAATCATATTCCACTGAGGTAGTCGGCGTCGTTTCGAGGTAACCTTGCCTGGCCCAAACATCATAAGGGGCGCGATCTCGCCTGGCCCGGTCGAGCAAGGTCTTACCCGGTGTCCAGAAGAACGGGAATACCAGCCAGTCGCGCTCTTTATCCTGTCCCACAATCACCAGCGCGGTAAGGTCGTTCTTTTCTGACAGGTCGAGCCCCGCGTAGCACTCCCCAACAATCATGCCCGGACGAATGTCCTTCAGAATACTGGCTTCCCAAACATTACGGGAGACGAACGGTGACACAGTGGATACGCGCTGATTTAGATTGAGATTACGAAAGGTATTTTCACTGCTGGGCATCCTCGTCGCCTCTTCTGCCCGGCGCTCCATCTCGTCCAGTGAACGAAAGGTTCCCAACGCCGGATTAGCGGCACGCCATGCAGCCCGATCCATAATGTCGGCGTCTTTTTCGGCAGTATGCACATGGCAAACAATATGTGGATCGCCAGAAGTTGCCGCGTCATCAATCCACACGCTCAACAGGTCGGCGTCGTTGGCCGCCTGGGTACTGATAGCAATCAGCAAAGGTGTCTCATGCGCCCCTTGTGAGGTAACAATGGCGTCAACAAAATCACTGCGCGGACCTACTACCTGCCCCACTTCATCCAGAATGGCCAGCACTGGAGAAAGACCGTGTGCGGTTTTACCCTCGGCGGCCAGCGCCTTGTACTCAACATTACAAGGGGTACCAATCAGCCGCTTACCGCTGGGAATGATATGCACAATGTCCTGTAGCGCGGGGTTAAGATTAATCATTTTGACCGACAGGCTAAAGACCAGCGCAGCCTGCTCTCGGCTCATCGCCCCACTGACGATCTGAGAGTTTTGCACCGCTTCTGGGCCAACCAGGTGAGCAAGAAGTATTCCAGCAATTAACCCGGTTTTCCCGTTCTTTCGGGCGATGCTTAAAATTGCCCTGCTGGTGCCCACCGGGTTGTCATAGACATCAAGCAGAAAGTCTTTCTGGAAGCCATCAAGCTTCATCGGCTGTCCGATAAACTTGCCTTCCGGCACAATGCAATAGCGCTCAATGAACGCTATCACGCGCTCACCTCGCGTCATGAATGCCCCTTAATGTTTTGGAAACGCGATCAGATTATCGTCTTCGCGTTGATGACCACTGACCGTGCTTCTGGCGTTCCTGTCATTCCTGTTTTTGTTACGCTGGTCGCGGCTTTCACCGTTGGTAGCGTGGGAATGGATTTGCAGATCTCGTCGCTGTGCCAAAATCGCGCGCTGTAATTCTACGATTTGTTTGCGCAATTCTTTAATTTCAACCATGTTTCTCGCCTCACCGCGCACGCGCTCTTCGTTACGTAAATCACGCCGTAACATGTTGATATAGTGTTGATTATTTGCCAGCTCAACAGCGGCTAACAGGTCAGCGGGTGTCCAGCTATCCAATGCTTTGGATCGAATATTGTCATGCCAAAAAGGCTCGGCTTTTTTTTCCAAACCCGCGTGCGCCGGGGGCTGAAGGGTGTCCCCGGTCGCATTTTTCATGGCCTGGATCGCCGCCGTCGCACTGTCAGAGCGGTTTCGTTTTTCTGCCATTTGAGAGCACCTTGAAAACTAAAAAAATCGGGTTAGCGTTAAAGTTGAGGAGGGCGGGCGGTCAGGAACAGCAAGCGCCCTGAACTTTTCCCCCGCCCCCCTATGGGGTTAGCTGTGTTTGAACCAGTCTGAATTGGGATCGAGAGGCATACCATTCTCATCGCAGCCGATGACCTTGTCCCGCTTTTCCATTCTTTGTTTAGTCGATGAGTGATGCGGGACGCACAGTCCCTGCCAGTTCTCTTTATTCCAGAATAATGTTTGTGCCTTTGCTATCGCCGCCTTGTCGCCAGACTTCAACGCTTCTTTAAGTTTGTGCGGAATGATGTGGTCAACAACGACAGCGGGTGTTATCCGTCCCTGCTCGTGGCACATACGGCATAACGGATGAGCGCGCAAAAATGAAACACGCGCTTTGTCCCACCTGCTGTTGTAGATGTGGGGTCCTTTCAAGACTCATCCCCCTCTTTAGTTCCAGTTAGACTGACATAAGCGATAACCCCGCCTTGGTGTGCGGAGAAACGCGGTATATCCCGTTATTGATCCCCTCTGTGCGCTAACTGCAAGGAGAAGTCAGGTCTTGGCTAACACAGCAGGACAGCGACGGGAGTGACGCTACTGAATGAAATATCGAACACTCTCGGGAGAATGCCCTGGATTTCGTCATTTCTTTTTGGGCTGGTATTTCATCGCCCATGCCTTTGCTATGCGAAAGCAATCGTCAAACATCTTCCCCTTCCCTGATGCTGAGCTTGAACAGCGGTAGTGATCTAGCGCCCTGTCTGCCCCCTTCAGGGCGACCGATGGCGCATAGCCCTGTTTCAGCAGTTCGGCGACCACATGCTTTTCAATGAATGCTGTGTAGTCTTTCATTCGGCTTCCCTTATTCAAAAAAGACATCGCTGAATTTCAGGTTTGCCCAGTCGCTTTCCGGTGGTAAAACAAGTACGCCTCGCTCATCTTTAACAGCAATATCCGAGAGCATGTCTCCAAACTCATGAAGCAAGGCGTTCATATATTTGATGCCACGTTGATTTAACTGTGGAACTTTGCCTACGCAGATTATTGCTCGTGGATCTGGTTTTTCACTGAATGGGGTCATAAGTTTCACATAAAACCTGGCTCGCCATTCTGGTGGTTTTCTGTCTCCTAGATAGCCATCAAGCAAAGGCATCAAAAAATGACGACTCACTTCTATATCACCGGTCTCGTAACGGTAGACGGGACGACGGTTAGTTGCCATCAGGTAGTACATATAAGCTTCGGCAACGCGCCAGCAGAAAAACTCATGAGGTTGGAGAATCTGTTCCATTATTTGCCTCCTCCGATCAACTCGAAGGATATCTGGCCTATTTCGGTTACCAACTTCTGTGCTTTTTCCAACGCGGGGAGATCATCCTGGCGCTTACGTAAGCGGCGACCGGCATCAGATGAATCTTCATCGGATGCTTTACGAGCTGAAGCAACGATATTCTGCATCTGCTGGATGGTATGACGCACATCATTCGGTTGGTACTCATTTTCCATCAGATCAAGAGCCCAGCGCCGAAGTGCCTTTGCCACCTCAGTTTCTGCCAACATACCGAGTAGATGTAGGCCACGTAACGAGAAAATACGAGTCTTTGTTCTTAAGTTTCCGCAACCCTTTGATTTTCCCGAGGTCACTGTAACAATGACCTCGGTCATGCTTGGAGAAAACTCGTCACTGTTTGCGTTGTATAGATTGGTCACCGATTTTACATTTGCATAACCTAGCATTTTCGATGATTGCTGGGCGGTGAACCATAAGCCACCGTCTCCACGATCATATGTAGACACGGAGTGATTTTTAAACGTTAATGCTGTCATAGCGTTTACCTTTTCTATGAAATGAACCTTTGCCGAAATAGAACGTCAGCCCACCGAAGGCTCGCCAGCACAAACTGACGCCCTCAAAGGCTCATTCCATAGGTTCAGGTTCGGTGTTTTTAGATGCGCTTTCGGTGCGCGGGGATATTGCAAGACACAAAAAAAGCCCGGATTCACCGAGCCTCATTGTTTGGTTTCACAGCCTTGCCACTTCTTCACAGAGTTGCACAGCTACCTGGCAGGTAAATTCTTCCGGGATCCTTCGATTTCCCGAATGCTTCGCTTGTCGGCGTTACACTTCTCAATAACGGTCAGCAATTCTTCATTCAGCGCTACGCTCTGGCCGTATGTCATTTGATGAGCGATTTCAGGCGCTGGGCAGTCCTGTAGAAGTTCAGCGGGGATCGGTACGACGGGTGCCGTTACGTATTCTGTCCGCGTGCTCTCGCAGCTTGTTAACGACATTATCAGGAACAGGCCGACTAGCACACTCATCAGTCGATAATTTTTCACGGATGTAAACCCCGGTATTTTCCGACCGCTGCTGTATCTGCTGTTTTTCATCGTGATTGGCCTGCGTGATGGCGGTGAAGATGCGCATCGACTGGATCAGATTTCCAGCGATGGTTTCGACCTGCTTTTGTTGCCGCTCTGCTGCTTCGAGGTCTTTCGCTTTATCACTGTATGCGTCGTGGTAGTAGTAGACGCCAAATGACAGTGTAGCCAGCAGAGCAACGAGAGCGGCGTAGAAATATAGCCTCATGCGCCCAGCCCCCAGCACGATAATTCCGCCTCCTGGTCACGCCGCGCTATCTGCCCGTAACAGTTATTGGCGCGGATACGGCAATCTTTGCCTCCGTCCCAAATCCAGCGCTTAATCTCTTTGCAGGCACCAATGAGATCACCGGCATTCAATTTGCGGTAGAACGTTGAGGTGAAGCAGTTACCGGGACCGATATTCCACGGACAAAATGAGGCAATGCCGACTTTCTGAGTCTCAGTGAGCGGCACTTTAACGTTGCGATCCACCCAATCGAGCGCCTTTTGCTGTTCTGCGGCATCAATCTTTGCGCACTGCCCGGCGGTCAGCTTCATGCCCTTCACTACCGGCTTGCCATCTACCCGTGTCACGCCACCGCAAATCGTCCAGATGCCGCCGCCGTCAGGATAAGCGTTTATACGCATCCCCTCTTTTTCAGTCTGGAATTGCGCCATCATCACGGGAGCAGTCGCGCCAGCAGCGATGAGCGCCAGCATTGCCGCACTGAGTTTGCTTGCTTTTGACATTACGCACCGCCTTTTTCCCTCAGCTGATACTCCTTCCTGCGGTAGTACCAGTTGATAGCAAAAGTGCCGATTGTGCAGACCATACCGACAATAATAGCCCAGTCACCGAGCGTTAACCCGGCCATTTTGTCTGCAAGCAACCATACGCTCTCTGTAGTTGATGCGGCGTAGGCTCTGGCAGACGCGCCAAGGCCCATTAAGCCCGTCCCGCTTCCGTATGAAAGCCTGCTGTAGAGAGTGCTCATTCGTGTCATAGCCTCACCCGCTAAGTGGGCGCTGTGTGATTTACAGGAAACAAAAAGGCCGAGCAATAGCTCAGCCTTAGGATATTTATTAAACAAGAATTATGATTAAGTCGTGTTACTGTGGAGTGCTGCACCAAACTGCCGAGTCATAACGAGAAGGACACCGCAATGAACAATAAACCAACAGCCCGCCAACTTGCGTTTGAATATCTTCGCAGACTGTCCGAGGAGCTAAGCCCTACCGATTACCTGAAGAGATTTGAACAGCTGGAATCAGAATTCAGCGCATTACTTCACTCATCAGGCTCCAATGATAAAACAACAGGGCTTTGCGATTTTCTGTCGCGCTTCTGTACAAAATGCAAAATCGATAGCCAGAGTAGAAACCGCTAGAAAGCGAAAACCCCGGCATTAACCGGGGCCTTATCGCACATCTAAGCCAAGCTGATATGGACGAAACAGCAAGCGAGATGTGCGACGGAATAATTTTATTCAGCAATCAGCAGCTGTCAACAGGAAAAAGCCCCAGCTGTCAGGCTGGTGCCTGAATTGGCACCGCCCCTTTCAGGCGGTTTGACGGAGTATTATCCGTTAACAAGACCTCTCAGCCTATGCGGCGGGAGCAGCAAGCCATCGGCTGAACATACCCGCTTGGCGGTTCCATGGTGAGCGCCGCCTCGTTTATCTCACCACCAACAATATGCAATTTCGCCATTGTTAGACTCATTATGGGCATTTTCATTCAGATGTCAAGACCTTGCTTTTAAAATGATGCATCCGTGGCAATCGTGCTTCTATCGGGTAATTTTATGCAGCGCGGTAGATGCTTTTGATTCCTCTTTGAAGCATTCGCCCACAATAGCCTCATAGAATGGCTTGTAGTGGCGTGACCAGCTTGGTTGTGATACTTCCATCACCTGCAAACACACAGCTCGCCTGACGTTCTCAGAGGGCATTTTACGGTATCCATTCCCTTTGCACTTCGGGCACTCTTTGTAGACGGGCAATCCGCCGTTAGCCCTGGTTGCTACTTCATCGACTACCTTCCCTCTTCCCTTGCAGCGACATGAATTGCTGACGACCGCTTTACCGCAGCATGTCGGGCATTGCACGCGAACCACTTCACGCACATTGCGATGCACTTCATAAGCTGATGGGATGAAATCCTTTACTTCCATGAATACAGACATCTTCACGAATTCCTTTTCTCTCTGTGGCATATGGGATTTTGTCGTAAACACCTCCGTATCGATAAACCCATCAGTGCAATCTGGACACGGTTTAACGCTCGCAGCACTAAGCGCATAGTCCTGATATGCAAACGTTGCGAGCACTTGCAGTAGCTTCGATTTAGTATCTTCATCGAGTTCTGAGATAGGCCTGCGTCGTCCCGCCAGACCATTAGCAATGCCTACCAATCCCTCAATCGCTTTATCCGGGCTGCTGACGCCAATCTTGGCCAGGAATAAATCTAACCCTATACCGCCCTCCTGGTGTGTCATGCCAATGGCGGCCATCACATCAGTTATCGATAGTGAGTCTGTTCGTGTTGCCGGGGATCCGTCGGAAAGTTTCGGTGATTTCGGTGAGAAGTATTTCGGTATCGACTCTAAATTCACTTGGCTTTCCTCCGAGGACTGGCATCCCAGCCTCGATAATGCGTTGGCTGGATAGTTGAGGTGATGTGCGTGAAGAGGTTGAGGATGTCGTGAAGGAATTTCATGCCACCTCCAATTCCGTGATGACGATATCCAGACTGCCTCCACGCTCTTGCTGCCCGCGTTTTACCCTGAAATCGTCTATCTGCTCGTCGTCCAGCATGAATCCGGCGTGCGTGAGCGCATCGAAAACCGCCTTTTGCAGGTTGTCGAGGTCACGGCGTCGTTTGTCTGGCGCGTGGGCGATAATGGAAATTTTCAGTCTTGCGGGAGTGTTGATATCGAGGTGTTGCTGTTGAATTATCTGGATGATGCCTTGTCGGTATGCTTTGCCTTTCTCGCTGATGTAGTGCCGATGTCGTGCGTGTCGCCAGTAGGTGTTTAACGATGGTGGCCACGGCAGTTTCAGGTGATATTCGGTCATCGCTTAATCTTCCCCTGCGCCAGTAAAATCACCTGTGTGCGCATGACGCCTTCCAGATGATGCAGCCGGGCATAATCGGCATCGGTGATACGCGTGCGGCGGTCGATTTCGTCGTGACAGGCAGAACAGGCCCATGCGCCAAAAAGGTCGTCAGGCTTCATGCCTGTGCCGCAAATGCCGGACATTCGGTAATGGGCCAGCACTACGGTTTCAGTGTTGCCGTTACAGATACCCGAGAGCCTCACCTGACACTCTCGGCCTCTGGCCTCTTTTTTAAGATTCGCCATAGCTACCTCCACATCCGGTTAATCAGCGCGTGCTTGCTTACCGTAGTCATCCCTTTAGGGGTTGTGCGCCACGGTCGCCAGATGAACAACACGCTGCCCTTGCTGTTACCCGCCTTGCCTTGTTTGCCCGTTTCAGCGCTGATAAACGACAATCGCCCTTCGGTGATGAAGCGCACCTCATCAACCGTTTTCTGAGCCAGTGCGAACCATCCCGTCGAGGTATCCGCAGGCAGCAGCATAACGACCGTTTTATTCTGCTTGCGGCTCTGCTCAGCAGCTTTATCAACCCAGGGGCGGATATTGCTGTACGGGGGATTGCAGAAGATGGCGCCGGTGCTACTCCAGTCACAGGCAAGGGCATCATCCTCTGGCGTCAGATACAGACGACACAGGGTATTGTCGTGGTCCGCGGCGGCATCGAGGTAGAAGCCAAACTCCGCATCCAGCGCCTGGAAGACCTCGGGCGGGGTTCGCCATGTGTCCTTGTGCTCTGGTCTGGTGTGTGATTTGAGTGCCATATCTACCCCCACACCTTGTTGAGCATTGAGCGTGGTGTTGGTTTGAGGTACTGCTGTTCGGGAAGGGTGACAACGACATCCCAGTATTTGGGGTCGCGGCTCAGTGACCTGGCAGCGCGATAGCCGTTGTCTTTGTAGTGCCTGACGAGTAGCTCCGCCTCTTCACCGGTTAACCCGTCGTACTTGAAACTGGTTTTCTTCATCCGACTCTCCCAAAATAATCCCCGGAATAACGCACCTCCCGCCGCCTGACGCCGTTGCCGACCGACCAGGCCTGGGCATACTCAATCAAACTGTTCATGCGCTTTACGCCCATCTGAGCCGTGCTCTCGCGGATGCTGCAAAACTCCCCCTCCAGCCCCGTCACCACCTCCCCCGGCCTGCCGGTAGCGATGGCATGTCCCGAGACAAACAGCGCCTTCCAGTCCAGCAGCGGGCGGGGTTTATCGGCCCACACCACCTGACGCGAAACATCGGTGCATAACGCATGGAACAGGTCGTTCTGCGGTAATGTCCGTTTAGCATCGTTGACGGTAATTTCGAGAGGGCGGTGTGGGTCGGTGGGCAGGGAATCAATAAAGGCTTTCAGGTTTTTTCGTATTCGTTCATCACGCAGCAGGAAGCGTGTTTTATCCATGTCACCCTCCACTTCTGGCGCGAAGCCTTCTGTCCTGCTCTATCAACTTTCCAATAAGTGATAGAATGAAGTTAATTTTTTGCTCGCTTGAGGTTATCTCATAGCGTTGTAACAACGCCACCTCAGGCCTGTCTGCGTTACTCAATATCGTGGATATATCATTCAAATAGGGAGTTAACTTATTCATGGGTATGCTTTCCTTTAATACAACCTGTCCTCACTGCTTGAAAGAAAATGCAGTGTCATAGGGGGTTCGTGAACATAGGCGGGGTATACTTAAAGGGTCTACACCCGCAATGGCCTATGGTGCCGATCGATGGAAGTTGCCGCCTCATTGGTGTGGCTGTCGAAACCAAAATGCGGCTAATCTAGCCACGGCATAAGCAGGTGGGTGAGAGGTCGCAGAGATGCGGCCGAACGTTGTTTACAACACAGGCGTATGCTTTATAGTGATGTTTTAGCATTCTTACTTTATGAGCGTTTTTATGAGCGAGTTACTTAGCCTAAAACTAGTAATAAACGGCATTAGCCCCAGCGAGATCCCAATGAATAAGCTGGCTGGTTATCTTGCCGATCTCGCTACGCTTTATGGAGAGGAAAAGGATGTCAGATTCAAAGCGGTCACAGATGGATGTGTTGAAATTCACACTTACACAACCAACACAACATCGCACAACGTCATTTGCGCAAACATAATAGAAAACCTTGACACGAGCAAACTAGCAAAACGCATATCAAAAGATAATTTTTCAGCAGAAATATACTCTAATAACAACTTGTTAAGCTCAATTAGAGCGATAAGTGACGATAAGCCAATCTTGGTCACAAAGAAAAACACAAAAATACAAGGCGAGTTGTATCACATCGTTGAAAAGAACCATGACCTGGTTTCAGTAAGGCTTAGAGGGAATGGTGGAGAGATACTAATCTGTACCGCAACGAAACCTGATGCAGTTAGGCTAGCTAAGTATTTGTTTAAAAAAATCAGAGTGTATGGAGACTCTCAGCACGAGAAAAAGGATGGTGTATGGAAATTGAAAAACCTAAAAATAGAAAAATTCGTTGAACTTCAAGATACAACGTTATCAGAAGGGCTTGGCCGCTTGTCTAGTGATCCTGCAAATAAATGGGGTGAAATAGAAGCTCAGGCTGAGCTGATACTGAAATACAGGAGTTTCAGTTGAAAAAAATAATAGTAGACACCAACATCCTAATTTGCCTTATGGAAAAGAATTCACCAAGCACTAACCTGCTTGGTGATGATGGGTTCTCAAAGATAGAAAATCTTGAATTGAGGTCACGAACACTTCTTGAGCACATTGAACGCCAAGGCGGCACCATAGCGATACCAGCACCTGTTCTTGCTGAGTATTTGCTTGGAATTGACGGTGAAAGAAACAAGCACGCTCACGTAGAAAGAATATCGAGCATGAACTGTTTTGAAATAATTCCTTTTGAAGAGTTAGCAGCAGTAGAGTGCTCATTACTTCCATCTATTCAAGAGTTTAAGCAGTTTTCCAAACAGATAAATTCAAACCAAACCGCTAATAAGATCCGATTCGATAGACAAATAATATCCATTGCTAAAGCAAATGGGATCACAGAAATTTGGAGTTCTGATGGTGAAGTGATCAAGAAAGGTAAGGAGGCTGGAATTGATGTTAAATCAATATCTGAGAGCCTGTACACGAGATTGTGTAATTGCCTGATTTTGATATGTTCAATCCAACATCAAAAGCAGGTTACTTTATGGACGAAAAACAGTTACAGGCTCTGGCTAACGAGCTGGCCAAAAATCTCAAAACCCCTGACGCTCTCAACCAGTTTGATCGCCTGCTGAAAAAGATCAGCGTTGAAGCTGCCCTTAATGCTGAAATGACCCATCACCTCGGGCATGAGAAGCACCAGTTCAAATCTGGAACTAACACGCGCAATGGCTACTCCACAAAGACTGTTACCACCGGCGATGGTCCGCTGGAACTGCGTACACCACGTGATCGTGATGCTTCCTTTGAACCGCAACTGCTGAAGAAGAACCAGACCCGGCTCTCCGGGATGGATAACCAGATTTTATCGTTGTATGCCAAAGGGATGACCACCCGCGAAATTGCCGCTGCGTTCAAAGAGCTGTATGACGCGGATGTCTCACCCGCCCTGGTATCGAAGGTCACCGATGCCGTTATGGAGCAGGTTGTTGAATGGCAAAATCGCCCCCTGGATGCGCTTTATCCCATTGTTTACCTTGACTGTATCGTTCTGAAAGTCCGGCAGGACAGCCGCGTTATCAATAAGTCTGTGTTCCTGGCGCTGGGTATCAATATCGAAGGCCAGAAAGAGCTACTGGGGATGTGGCTGGCCGAAAATGAAGGCGCAAAGTTCTGGCTGAACGTGCTGACAGAACTGAAAAACCGTGGCCTGACCGACATCCTCATTGCCTGTGTGGACGGCCTGAAAGGGTTCCCGGATGCCATCAACACGGTCTACCCGGAAGCCCGCATCCAGTTGTGCATCGTGCACATGGTGCGCAACAGTCTGCGCTTCGTTGCCTGGAAGGACTATAAGGCGGTAACACGCGACCTCAAAGCAGTGTATCAGGCTCCAACCGAAGAGGCCGCGCTTCAGGCGCTGGAGACGTTCGGTGGGACATGGGATCAGCGCTATCCGCAGATAAGCCGGATCTGGCAGTCAAACTGGGCCAACCTGTCGACATTCTTCTCGTACCCGCAGGAACTTCGCAAGGTAATCTACACGACGAACGCTATAGAATCACTGAACAGCGTGCTCCGGCATGCAATCAAGAAACGCAAGGTGTTCCCGACTGATGAGTCGGTGAAGAAGGTCGTATGGCTGGCAATCCAGGCGGCATCACAGAAATGGACGATGCCCTTACAGGACTGGCGTATGGCAATGAGTCGCTTTATTATCGAGTTCGGTGACCGCCTTGACGGTCACTTCTGAGGAAAGGCATTTACACAAAATCTTAAACAGGCTCATATCTGAAATACAACCCATCTCCTTATCTGACCAGTTCCCACTAAATCTTCTTCATGACATTCCTTCGCCAGACAAAAATAAAATGAACTAACCCCCCCACCCGGCCCCGCGCCGGGTTTTTTGTGTCCTGTCGATGAAGTACCTTGACCGACACCTCGCCCCTCCAATCGCTATGGTTAACCATGGGGGGCGTTTTTACCCACCCAAACCAAAAGGGCTGCCATTGCCAGCAGCCCCACGATGCATTCTGTTAGATAGGCTGTCATTCCTGTTTCCCTCGCTTTAAAAACCCATAACTTCTTTCAGCGGCTTTCCGTGTATCCCTTTTCATCACTCCTCCTGTTTGTTTGCCTAGACGTCAGCGCCTTTTGCGTACCTGCGTACGCTGGTTTCTGTCTGCTGCCTTGTCGTGCACTTCTCCCGCGCTTCGTCCTGGTCGCACTCAATGAAATGACCGTTAACGAATCGCTGATAGACGGTGCCGAGTGAGCCAAAGCGGTTTTTTGTGACGATGATTTCTGCGAATGGAGCGGCGGGTGAATTCTCGTTATACACCGCGTCGCGGTAGAGCATGATGATTGAGTCGGCATCCTGTTCAAGGCTGCCAGAGTCACGCAAATCGGCGTTGGTCGGGCGCTTGTTAGGTCGCTTCTCAACGTCTCGTGATAGCTGACCAAGCGCGATCACTGGCGTTCGCAGCGTCTTGGCCATTGCCTTTAGGCTCCATGAGATATGGGCTATGGCAAGGTCGTTACGCTCCGCTTTCGGTTTGGCGATCAGCCCGAGATAGTCTGCCATGATCAGCGATAGCGCTGGGTGCTCCTGTTTGTGCCGCCTGGCAATGGCTACGATTTCCTCCACCGTCAGGCGACAAGCATCAACGACCCATACGTCAAGATCTGCCAGTCGGTTAATCCCGTCAACAATCCTCGCCCATCCCTCATCGTCAAGGTTTGAAGGGTTACGCAGCAGACTTACCGACATCCGCCCTGCCCCGGCTATCGAACGCTCAGCTACCTGTAGAGAACTCATTTCCATGCTGAAAATCAGAACGCCCCTCCGCTGGTTCTCCCCGGGTAACTTCCGGTTTGCCACGCCTTCGGCGACCTTAAGCGCCAGTTCAGTTTTCCCCATTCCGGGCCGGGCGGCGACGATCACTAAATCCTCAGCGTTCATCCCCCCGGTGATCGCGTCCAAGTCGTCAATGCCTGTTTTCAGCGTGTCGGACTCTTCCCCGTTTTTCAGGCGGCGCGCTAACGTGTTGGTGTATTCGGAGATGATGTCTCCAAGGCGAACCGGCTTCACTTCCTGCTTCGGCTTTCGAATGCCTGACAGTCTGCCGATAAGTTCGTCCATCGCCACGGTAGCCACTTCAATCGATGAATTTCCGATTGTCCCGCGCATCTCGTCAACAGCCGAAACGAACATCCGGCGCTGGTACATTTCAGTCACCGTGTCGGCATAGCCCCGCAGGTTTGCAGCGCTGGGGCAGCTACGCGCCGTTTCCATGATGTCGGCAAAATGCTCATCGCCACATTCCTCGGCAACCATCAGGGAATCAATCATGTTTCTGGTGCGAGCCTGTTTACGGATCACCTCATAGGCTCGTTTGTAAATCGGGATCTCGAAGGTTTCCGCCTCCAGCGTTGCCAGAACGTCAGTTGCCGTTGGCGTTAAACCGCCGATCAGCAAACCACCAATCACGCTGGCCTCGATATCCTGTCTCATAGCGTACCCTCCCTGATTTTCGTCAGGGTCTTGCGTTGAAGCAGGTAATCAAAATTAGCCACCCAGCCGCGATCGTTGTCGCCAAAGTGGAACGGCCTGGCAGCAGCCATAAACGCCCTGACGTAGGACCTAAAGCCGTCCAGGTTTGGCGTGGCCAGAGATTTAACCAGAGCAGCAAGTTTCCGTTTTCGCTCGTCATTGGCTTCAACAGCGTGAGGCAGTCTGTCACCCACGGCTTCGTTGTAGGCGTTCAGGTAGTCGTCGTATTTGATTGGGTTTGATTTTCGTTTGGAGGGTTTACCCCCCTTCACACTTTCACCCGTAGGGGGTAAGGGGGTTTTAGGTTCTATGACTGGTTCAAAAGAGTGACTGATTCTGGTGCCGCCTGTCGGCATAGGGGGTGTGCCGCCTACCGGCATAGGGGTGCCATTTCCCGGCACAGGGGGTGTGCTGGTAGTCGGCATAGGGTTATCCAATTTCAGATAGTAAACATTGGATGCATTACCCTTGCCATTATTCGTACCGGTACGATTTTCTTTTACCAACAAACCCGCCTTTTCCAGTGCATCAATGTGATCTCGAACAGTGCTTTTACTGCATTCACAATGATCGGCAATATGCTGATACGAAGGCCAGCACTCCCCTTTGTCATTGGCATTATCAGCCAGCTTCAGGAGAACCAGCTTACGTATCGGGTTACCGACTTTGATATTCATGGCCCTAGCCATCAATGACATGCTCATTTGCGTTTCTCCCCGGACTCATGCAGAGCCAGGTAAAGTTGTTGTTGCAGGCGGAAGAGTTCGGCGAATTTCTTCGTCGCATCCTCTGGCATCAATGTTTGGGGTTCAGGATGATGGCGACAGGTGCCCTTTTGCTTGAAATTCCGGCTGTTTCGTGCCATAATTCCTCCTGAAATCAATTTGTTGTTGCAATTTTAAGCCGGAAAAGTGTTCTCCCACTGACCGGCTTTTTCTTTGCTCAGATACCCCGCCAGCCGCTTGGCTAACTCAGCCATTTCATCATCGGCAACACCGCAGTTCAGCACGGCTAACATCAGACTCACCTGTCGAAACAGACCGTTCTTCCAGCGACTGACTTGGTACTCCGGTACGTTCATGGCGGCGGCAAAGGCTTTCTGTCCCATCAGGGCTAACTTGTTGAGTAGCGCCGACTCGATGTGAGCGGCTTTCTTGCTTTGTGTTGCGTGGTTCATGTGTGATAATTTCCTTGTTGAAAAAAACAGGTTATCGGATGCGCGTGTAGAGACACGGCACCTGTGTTTTGGTGATCAACAGACGTGACGAAGCCGTGAGCCAGTCACAGTGAGTTTGTTACTGTGGGATGTTGCGTTCGCCACGTTGTCGGTGGCTTCCGTAGGACGAGTGTCCGTTGTAAAGAGCGGTACTGCGGGTTAGGCAGATAAGTATTGATAATATTTAGCTTTCTGTGGTGCCCCCACTAGGTTTTCATAAATATCAGGACGTAATTGAGCTTTGGTTACAGCACCATCGGTTGCTTCCTCCAAACTTCTGGCAAGAGAAAAACCTACTTTTTTGTAACCATTAAATATTAGTCGCAAGTATCCACGGCTACTGCCAACTTTATGAGCAAGCTTATGTTGCTCTGCGATTGTTAACGTATCCCAAAACTCTTTCATTGGTACCTCCTGGGTACATTATACAGAATAAAAATGAACACGCAAGGCACTTGTACCTGATTGATACATATCGATAGAATGTTGGCAATATGAAAACTAATGATGAAATCAGGCGAGATAACGCCAGAAAGCTTCGTGATAGTGTTGGGGGAAATAATTCCTTCGCTGCTTTTATTGACCGTGAATCCACTCAAGTTAGTCGTATCATCGGGAAAAACCCCACAAAAAAAATAGGTGATGACTTAGCTCGTCATATTGAAAAATGTTTCTCTTTAGGTGTAGGCTGGCTAGACAGCGAACATCAGGTAAGCAATCATGCTGCTGTTAATAACATCTCTGAAACCAATCTTGCAATACGAATGGTTCCTCTCATCTCTTGGGTACAAGCTGGTTCGTGGACTTCTATTCAAGATACCGAAGAGGATGATAACTTTTTGCAACAGTATCCATGTCCTGTTCCTTGTAGTGAGATGACGTACATTTTAAGAGTTGTCGGTGACTCGATGATAGAAGAATACTCGCCAGGCGATATGATTTTTGTTGATCCAGAAGTTGAAGCCATTCATGGTGATGATGTAATAGCTTTATTGCTTGACTCGGGTGAAGCTACATTTAAGAGACTTATTGAAGATAGTGGCAAAAAATATTTGAAGGCACTAAATAAAAACTGGCCAGAACAGTACATACAAGTAAATGGTCGTTGCTCAATAATAGGTACTGTAATTTTTTCTGGAAAAGCAAGACGTTATCTTAAATAAGAAAGGTTATTGATAAAAGCCCGCAAGTGCGGGTTTTTTTATGCTTGACAAATGTACCCTATGGATACATTATGTTCCTAGAAGACCCACAATCGGACGCTAGACGGTGGGTGGAACACCAACCCGCAACGGCAATACCCCGGCAGGCAAGACCTCGAGTTACCCGCCGATTGCCTGAGCGTAAGTAGCCAGCCCGAGGCGCACGAACATGACGGCGGTTGGGATAGCTAACGAAAGAGGAGATGGAAGATGGTAACAAATACAAATAGCGCCATTGAGACCCGGCGCTTTGATAAAGACGCAATCAGCACAGTGTTTTCAGCCGGTAGTATGTACATTGCGAGCCTGCTGCTTGACGAGTTGAAAGATAAGCACAATGCCCAACTCGGAATAGTTAAATCTCAGGATTCAGCTATTCGCGGTGTAGTCTGTGAGCTTTCTTCACTGAAGATGAGCATAACAGAAGCTGAGGCTGTTACTGATCAGACCTTACATACTGATCTCCTTCACCTATCGACCAACCAGCGTAACTCGCTAAGTCAATTTTTGGCGGATTGTCGTAGTTTAAAATCGTTTTTAGATACTTGCGCTCTTCTTCCGGCAGATATTCAGAATTCATTTCTTCCTGAAGGACAAAAAGCAGGTCATGAACTGAAGTAGATCTTATTTCTTCTGGTCTCCAGTTGGTTTTTAAGAAAACCATGTGATGCAGAGCTTTAATACCAGAAAGATCAGAAATTGATTTTTTATATTTATCCCTATGATTTTTAAAAACCATTTCGATTAAAAGCAAATGATGTAAGTGGGTATGGCATTTAAGGACTTTCAGAGTAGATGGTTTCTCTCTGATATCGTATTCATTGGTGTCGTAAAACTTGATGAGATCATGCTTTAACGTAAGGTAAAGATTGTCGTAATCAGTCATAGAAAACCTTCTTGGTTGTGTGAGAGCGCCAAGGATACCACTGCCGCCTGAGGTGGAGAAATAAACCAGGCATTAAACCACAGCAGATTAATGAGTCTGCTCTGTTTTAAGCGCTCTTTCAAAACGAGCCTCGCGCTCTACGGAAGGCACCGACAACGTGCCGAACCTTTGCCCAGATGTTTTTGGGGTGTGGTGGGCTGAATAAAAATTATAGCCAACACCAGGACTATACCCGTTCACCACACCACCAAAACCATCTATTGGAGGGGAGCATGGCTACTATCATTTACCGTAAATCCGTTAATCCCGTTAATTGTGTTAGCAAAACCAACGCCGCTATTCGCCGTCATGCCAGACGCAAGGCAGAAGCGATCCGGCGTGAACTGGTGTCATCCCGTATTTATAAGGTATTGGGGCAGAAGCCAGAGAAACGCAAAGCGCTTAACCGAATCGAATTAGCCTTCAAGCGCAAACGGGCGCCACGAATTAATTTCAATTTACTGGCTGGATTCAGAGAGCAAATTAACCGTTTCGCCGAAAAGTACGACAGGGTTAAGCGTATTAGCCATCGTATTTGGTACCGCAAACCGAAAACAGACTATGGCATTACCGCCAGAGCAAAGCAGACGCATACATCGCGGCCCGTTCATTGAATTTGAGTAGGGGGCGTGCTGCCTGGAGAATGTGGCGTTATTTCAGGAGGGGGACAGGAAACAGGCGGGGACATTTGCGGCAAGGTAATACTCACCGCATAGAGGATAATTTTTGTAATATTTAACCACAAAGTAACCGTAACAACGTTGATAGCCTGGAAAGCTTTTCTTGATTTTCAACAGGAAGATCCATTTTTATTTGCGTTTTCCGCAATGCTATAGGCTTCAGACAAGACCAGATGTTGTTATCGATGCTCTCAAGTTCAATAAGTTTTGCTTTCAGGTCTGCATCACTGAACCGGGCTTCATTTGTGAATAATCGAAGATACTCAAAGGATTGTTTCGCGGCTCCGGCGGACTGCTTGCCAAATTGGTAAGTCGATTGCACCGCTGAAATAATCACGATCATCACCCCAAAGAAAAATGGGTTCGCTTTTAGCACTATCGCTGAGCCGAAAATCAACGTTAACACCGAAAAGAGTCGGTCAAGTCGCCCCGTCGCGGTGGTGTACAACTGTTCAAGATAATACCCGTACAGGATGCGGTCTTTAATTTCATCTCTGCTCATAGCGATTCCTTATGGTTGTCAGCCTCCGGTTTTCTTCGGTGGCGGTGGTGTATATTCCGGCTGCGGTATAGGTCTTACAGCTTTTTCCGGCATGTGTTTCTCAATCAATTTTCCCGGGGGGTAACTGCTTTCTTTTCAGACATCGGTCTAAACCTTTCTTGCATTGTAGGGGTACACTGATTTTAACATATTTAAATTTCTCGTTGTAGGGGTACACCGAGACCCTCGCCGCCTGAGAGGGTCACCAAAGCAGGTACTTAACACGGAGGCCACCATGCAAAAGCTCATTGACGAATTCGACCACTTGATAGCGCCGGGGACGATTGTTACTGATATCATCCTGTCGGGCGTTGTAGACGACTGCGGCTATTTAATGCAATAGAATGATACCCCTGACTTTTTCAGCGTCTATATCCGAGGCAGCGACGGCTTGCTACAGGCCATCGGTGACCTCTCCGACCGTGAGGACGCACTCGCTTATGCCGCGAGGATGCTTGAGAAATATCAAGCACAACTCACGGACAATACCCGGAAGTTATTAAACGATTGAGGTATGTATTTATGGAAAATGAAAATCGGACCACGATTAAAGCATGCTTAAAACCAATTGCCCCTTCTGATTATGATGAGTGGTGTGATGCCTTGGAATGGCTAGATAAAAACGTCGTAGATTTTCCAACAGCCATAGAGAATGACATAAACAATAATGTTTCACCCTGGATATTTAAAAACTGGTGCTTTATCGAGACTATTGATGGTGAAATAGTTTTCGCCAATGGCTTAATACCATGCATTGATGTGAAAGATTTAAAGGAGTACAGGGAATTTAATAAAAAATGGCAGATGATGTAGATATAGCCAGCCAGAACGAAGAAGCCTTTCGCCAACACCTGAGCACCAATCATCGAGAGAAGGAATTACCGGCTAACGGGCGCTGCTATAATTGCGAGGGGCCAACCGAGGGTAATTTCTGCTGCAAAGAATGTCGAGAAGATTGGGAGAAGCGAAAATATTTTGATAACCAACGGAGGATTGAATGATGCAACTTAATAAACCTTATATCACGACCTTCAATCACCCTAATTTCGGTGACATGGTCGCTGTCACCAACGGCAGCAATAATATTAATGATTCACGTTATTTGATGAGCATCAATACTCACCCATATGACGACCACGAAACATTGGTATACAAATCAACCATCGCCTTTCTGGTGGAGGAAAATAAGTGGCTTAAAAAGCAGGTGAAAAAATTAACGGGTATCTATGACTGAAACACTTTCAGCATTCCCATTATCCGCTTATCGCCGCAATCTCCCCCCCATACTCAATAACGCCATCGGACGGTGGTTTTTTTACGCCTGAATCCAGGGAATTTTAAATGAAAAAATTCGAACTCACTGCCGAAGTGAAAGCGTTTTTCGGCATCAAATTGTTTCGCATTAAAGCGCTTATCGCCTTCGGTAATGTTCGAGCTGGCGAATTAGGCGGCTGGGTAGAAAAAGAATCGAATCTGGCTCAGGACGGGAATGCGTGGGTGTACGGCGATGCGCGGGTGTCCGGCAATGCGTGGGTGTCCGGCAATGCGCGGGTGTACGGCAATGCGTGGGTGTCCGGCAATGCGCTGGTGTACGGCAATGCGCGGGTGTACGGCGATGCGCGGGTGTCCGGCAATGCGCTGGTGTACGGCAATGCGCTGGTGTACGGCAATGCGCGGGTGTACGGCAATGCGCGGGTGTCCGGCGATGCGCGGGTGTCCGGCAATGCGCGGGTGTACGACGATGCGTGGGTGTACGGCGATGCGCGGGTGTACGGCGATGCGGACTGGATCACCCTATCCCCCATTGGCTCAGAAAACGGAGTACTAACCGCATTCAGGAAGAAAGACGGCAGTGTCATTGTTAGGCGCGGGTGCTTCTCTGGAACTATTGAAGAATTCGAATCGGCAGTTAATAAGCGCCATTACGACAATAAGCACGGTGAAATTTATCGTCATGTCATTTCGTTGCTGAAATTACGGTTTAACCTGTCATAAAGAGATGAATATTTAACCCTCGGCGATATTTTTCGGCATCAATTAATACATCAATCCAAATTAAGGAAAGCCACGATGGAACTTACTATCGCGGGCGCCCCCATCGTGCGTCCTGAAATTAAATTTTACCCGATTCGGTCAATCGAACATCACTGCTCAAATATCGTCACGGGCCAGAGCTTCAAAAACAAAAGCGGGCTGCAACGGTTATTCGAGCAGCTTATTGCAACGGTTAATCAGAAGGGGAACCCGATATGAAAATCAGCGAATCAGGACAACGAGAGATAGAAAAAATTATCTCGACATTCTCAGATGCCGATTTGGATGTGGTTAACACCTATTACGCGTTTGCTGATAAACGGGTAAAGCAAGATGAAATTTTTACTGCGATTCGCAGGATGACCGGCGTTGACGAAAGCGTGGTTGACATTCTGGCCAATGACCCTGAGCAGCAAATAGCCCTTGAGACATTCACGGATAGATTTATTCAGCTGCTTGCAAAATACGAATACGCCACGGAGTTGTGGTTGAGAATGAGAGATGAGGAGGATGCAGCATGAGCACGGCATTAACAACAATGGCAGGGAAGCTGGCTGAGCGTCTCGGTATGCAGCCCGGTACGGACTTGATGAATACCCTTAAGAATACGGCGTTCAAGGGGGGTAACGTCACGGACGAGCAATTTACCGCCCTACTTATCGTTGCCAACCAGTACGGGCTTAACCCGTGGACGAAAGAGATTTACGCATTCCCTGATAAGGGCGGCATTGTCCCGGTTGTTGGTGTAGATGGTTGGGCGCGGATCATTAACGAACATCCTCAGTTCGACGGAATGGAATTCGGCTACGACAAGAAAGAGGGGGCTTGCACCTGCAAGATTTACCGCAAAGATCGCAAACACCCCACTGTAGTCACCGAATACATGGGCGAGTGTAAGCGCAATACCCAGCCGTGGCAATCACACCCCACCCGTATGCTGCGCCACAAGTCACTTATTCAGTGTGCACGCATGGCATTTGGGTTTGCTGGCATTTACGACAGCGACGAAGCAGAGCGGATCATCGAAAGCAGCCCGGCAAGCGTTGTTGTTGGACAACAAACAGACGAGCGCCGACCGGCATTGATTGCCCGGTGCGAAGAGGCGGCTCAGCTAAGCATGGAAGTCTTCGCAGAAACATGGAAAAACCTGACCCACGAAGAGCGCCAGATTATCGGCAATGCAGAGAAGGAGCGCATCAAAAAAAGCATTCCCGTCGATGCAGAATATAGCGAGGTGGATCATGCAACAGCGCAGTGATGAATGGTTTTCCGCCCGTTGTGGCAACGTGACCGCCAGTCGCCTGTCTGACGTAATGGCAAAAACCCAATCGGGCTATTCCGCCAGCCGCCAGAACTACATGGCAGAGCTTATCTGCCAGCGCCTAACAGGAAAGGTGGAAGAAAGTTACGCAAACTCGGCCATGCAGCACGGCACTGAACTTGAACCGGTGGCGCGGGAGATGTACCTGCTTAACCAGTTTGACGCAGAAGTTACAGAAGTGGGATTTATTCCCCATCCAGAGATCGTAGGATTTGGGGCGTCGCCTGATGGCCTGGTCGGAAATGATGGCCTGATAGAAATAAAATGCCCCAACACATGGACGCATTTAGAAACCATCAAGACCGGTAAGCTGAAAAACCAATACCTCCTACAGATGCACGCCCAAATGATGTGTACGGGCAGGAAATGGTGTGATTTTGTCAGCTATGACGACAGGCTACCGCCAGACCTTGCCTATTACCAGTTGAGAATTCATCAGGAGGATAAACGGGTTGCTGAAATAGAGGAGGCGTTAAGGCAGTTTCTGGCTGAGCTTGAAAACGAACTTGAGGCTATCAGGAAATTATCCAAGGTGGCAGCATGAGTGCATGCACGTCGTCGGGCGGGTACACAATCAGGTTCAGCCTGACCCAAGGGGTATAGTACACCGTCACATTTTGAGAATGGCAGCAATGATGCTGACAGCGGCGGCGACCATTAGCCCAAGTCGGATGGTCATCTGCATGCCAAGTTTATCAAAACCGGCAGTCATATCCTTACGGACATCTGCTATCTCTGCGGACAGGTCCTTACGTACATCGGCTATCTCTGCGGACAGGTCCTTACGTACATCGGCTATCTCTGCGGACAGGTCCTTACGCACATCGGCTATCTCTGCGGATAGATCCTTACGGACATCAGCGATATCGCGCTTTACCTCGGCAATATCAGCCTTTGTAGCAACATCCGCCACCTCATGAGACTTGCGTACGACGAGCGAAATCGCCTTGGCCTGCTGACTGGTAAGCCCGGCGGTTTGAAGCTCTTCTGACGCCTGCAATGTATCAAATGCAACCTGGCCCATAGCGGATCCTCCTGTATTAAGCCAAGTGTAAGCGATCTGACCGCCAATCTGCAAAGTTTTACCCGTTAGCCCTCTGATAACCACATCCGTTTAATTATGGAGAAATTGTTATGACAAAAATAACCAGAGCAGATAACTACATCATTACCCCGTGCTGTCCCTGCCGGATTCGATACATGGTGACTGGATGATGGCAGCAGTTTACTACAACGAAATTGACCCTTATGCAGCACAGTGGCTGAGAAACCTGATTGCCGCCGGTCATATTGCGCTAGGCGATGTTGATGAACGTTCGATTGAGGATGTCACTCCCGATGACTTACAAAACTACACGCAATGCCATTTCTTTGCCGGGATCGGCGTATGGTCGTATGCCCTGCGAAAAGCAGGATGGCCCGATGATAAACCCGTGTGGACGGGCAGTTGCCCCTGCCAGCCTTTCAGCGCGGCAGGCAAGGGCGGCGGGTTTTATGACGAGCGGCATCTCTGGCCCGCTTTTCACTGGCTCATCAGCCAGTGCCGCCCTGAGTACGTTTTTGGTGAACAGGTTGCAAGCAGCCATGCAAACCTCTGGTTCGACCTTGTACAGGCTGACCTGGAAGCCGTGGACTACGCCTTCGGGTGTGTGCCGTTTCCGTCTGCGGGCGTCGGTGCCCCGCATATCCGCGACCGGGCGTACTGGGTGGCCTACGCCGACCACGCGGGACGGGAAGGATGGCAGGGAATGCCCGAATGTGCAGCTCAATGCATTGCTGGGGCGCGTAGTGTGGCTGACAACCCCAGTGCGGTTAACGGCTTCTGGCGAGAGGCTGACTGGCTCCTGTGCCGGGATGAAAAGTGGCGGCCAGTTGAACCCGGCGCATTCCCGCTGGCTTATGGGGTTACCAACCGCGTGGGACGAGTGCGCGCCTACGGAAACGCTATCAACGTGGAGGCGGCAAAAGCGTTCATAGAGTCATACACCTCATTGACGCAAGGAGAACCCATGCGCTCGAAAAATGGCAACAGGCGAACATTAACCAGTTCCTGCAACGCCACTAATCACTAATCCCGCCCCGGGATCGCGCCGGGGTTCTACAACGGTTTTTAGGCTTTGTTGAATAATAGGTGATCATGCTGTTATGACACGCCTGTTTGGGATTAAAATGCTGATCGCTCCGGGATGCATCACCACGCTCTGGATTTAACATACTGATTTTACGTCAAGGGAATCCGCAGCCTTTATGGCTACGCAGCATAATATCTATTTATTCAACAAAGCCATTTAGAGGTATCATATGCGTTTTAACACCCCACTTCGCTATCCTGGCGGCAAAGGCAAGCTTTCAAATTTCATGCTTCGGATTATTGAAGATAATAAGCTTTCGCCTATACATTATGCAGAGCCATATGCTGGAGGGGCTGGTTTAGCGCTGAAGCTTTTACATTTAAATGTAGCTGAAAAAATCATTCTTAATGATATTAATATTTCTGTTTATGCCTTTTGGCACACTGTATTAAATAATGCAGACCACCTGTGTGCTTTAATTGAAGGAACTGAAGTCACAATGAATGAGTGGTTCAAACAGAAAGAAATAATTAATAATCCCAAAGGCCATGATATGCTAACAATTGGTTTTTCTTCCTTTTTTCTTAATAGAACAAATCGTTCTGGAATATTAAAAGGCGGTGTGATTGGTGGTAAAAATCAAGAAGGGCAATGGAAGCTTGATGCTCGCTATAACAAAAGTGAGTTAATTTCTCGGATAAAGAAAATATCAAAAAACCGTGAAAGAATAGACTTGTATAACATGGATGCAATTGATTTCATAAAAAAAATAGTTGTTCAATTGCCGAAGAAATCATTAACATATTTAGACCCGCCATATTACATAAAAGGTAAGGGATTATATATCAACCATTATGAACATGGTGACCATGTTAATGTTGCAAAAGTAGTACAGAATGATATTAAAACACCATGGATTGTTTCTTACGATAATACTCCTGAGATCCAAGGTATGTATAAGGCATCATCATTAGTCTATGGAATAAACTACAGTGCTCAAGATCGATATAAGGGCTCAGAAGTGATGTTCTTCAGTAAACGATTGAAGGTCTTTAAAACCGATGATCCAACTAAGGTAAAAGCACCTGCCATTAAAAATGCTATGAGCTAGACGACTACACCCGGACAGAGGAAGCGCCGTAAAAGAGCCGCAGTATATTCACTTTTTAATAAATTATTTATAATCAATAAGATAAAAAATTTCGGTCGCAGGTTCGAATCCTGCACAACCCACCATAAACCACCTCTTCAGAGCGTGATCCAGTGGGGGGCATTCATCATGACGGCGGCTTTGTTGAATAATAGGGAATAATGCTGTTGTGACACGCCAGTTTTGGTAGAAAATGCTTGTCCCCTCAGGTGTACAGTTTTCTCATGAGGCCTAACTGCATGATTTTGCGTTGCGAGGATCCGTCGTTTCACTGGACTGCCAGCATAAAATCTATTTATTCAACAAAGCCCCATTAACCACTAATCCCGCCCCGGTAACGTGCCGGGGTTCCATTATCGTTTTAACCAACGAGGTATATCTGTGTGCAAAATTTAATGAACGTGCAAAATTTAACCACAAGTAGCGACAACGGAATCGACTCTCAGCGGTTGCTGATTATGGTCAACGAAACGCGCAAGCAATACGGAGAGAAACCTATCCGCAATAACGACTTCGTTGAAAAAATTAAAGATGAGCTTGAAGGAGAGCACTACGAAATTTCCGTAGTTCAAAAAACGAACAATACTGAGTCTGAGATTATCCACATGACGCTCAAACAAGCTCTCCGTGTCGCAGCGCGTGAGTCGAAGGCAGTTCGTCGTTCGCTGATTGATAAGCTGGAGCAACTGGCTGCCTCAAAATCGCAGGCAATCACCACAGTCCCCGCATTACCGGAAAACTACATCTCCGCCCTGGAAGCCCTGCTGGAATCGAAAAAGAGTGAAGCTGCACTGGCATTGGTCAACAAAGAGCAGGAAGCAGAACTCCACGACCTCAAGAGCCTGTTCAAGGAGGGCATGACCCCGACCCAGTTCTGTAAAATGCTCAATGGTGTTAACACCCAGAAAGTGAACCACTGGTTAGCAGACCGTAACTGGCTCTACAACGAAAGCCAATCCGGTACCCGTTGGCGGGCAACATCCTACGCTCGCGACAGATACCTGACTGAGCACCAGCATCTGATTAGCGTTCATGGTGCCGATGACTTCATTAAGCACCAGCCGGTACTCCTTCGCAAAGGCGCTGAGCGCCTCTACGTCCTTTACCGCCGTGGCAAAGTGCCCATGAAACTCAACTGGAACGGCGATTTTACCCACCAGAAGCACGTCAGCCTTGCATCGTGAGAGGAGCAACGAATGAAACCTAAAATACCTAACAGGATAAAGGAGCGGGAGAAGCTATTTAAACGCTTATACCGTGAAGGACTTATTCATGCAAGACGCATACGACGAACCGGTTATTTATCAATGCGGCTTTCTCACTACTGGCGCATGTTATCCAAAGATAACGGCCTGAGTTGGAAAACCATGAGTCACGCGACATACGACACCCAAATAGCAATATAAAAACAGGAGCACCCCATGAATTATGCATTCGCGGGTCATGGTCATGCTGCCCTCATGGGGAGCTATCACCCGCAAGAAACCCACCTGGATAAATGGGTTAAATGGCTGCGAAACGGATACCGAAAGCTTATCGCTATCCTCGAACAGCAAGGCAAGCCTCTACGACCTGCCCCAGCACCTTAATCAAGGCTGTTACAGCCTGAAATCCCCTTCACCCCCGCATTTCTTCGATTGGTCATTCCCCCGCCTGCCCGCCGTCATGACGAACGGCGCAGTGGCTTAATTTTAGCAGAGGTCAATTATGGCATACATCACCTTATCCGAGTGGAATCGGCGGCAACCCCGCCCGCGTTGTATGGAAACCGTCAGGCGATTGGTCAGGAGCGGAATGATTTTTCCCGCACCGATACGAGATGGGCGCGAATATCTGGTTGAGGAAAACGCCTGCAAGCTCACCCAGAACAAAAACATTGGCCCATCCAGCGCCCTTCACCCCACCCTGTTATCGAGGATAAGACATGGCACGCCGGAGAAACCATAAGAATCGCGATTTGCCGCCAAACCTGCAACCGCGCAATGGCGGCTATTTTTGCTACCGCGACCCACGCACCGGAAAAGAATATGGCCTGGGCCGCCATCGACAAGAGGCCATTACACAAGCCATCGCCGCTAATATGGCGATTTATGGCTCATCAAAACCGTCACCGCTCGTTGACCGCATCAACGACACACAGGTGACCACAGTTAGCGAATGGACTGAACGCTATCTGACGATACTCGAAGGACGGAAACTCAAGCTGACAACGATGAACGAGTACCATAAATACCTGAAAGCCGTTAATGCCAATTTAGGGGAATTTGTTCTTCATAAAGTAGAAACCAAAGACATTGCCTCGTTCCTTAATCAGTGGGTAAAGGCAGGAAAACCGACAATGGCAAACCGCATCAGAACATTGCTGCTTGACTTGTTTCGTGAGGCCATTGCTGAAGGGGTCACCAAAAGCAATCCGGCCGAAGCTACGCGCAACCAGCGTGTAGACATTCAACGCGAGCGCATAACGTTGGACGATTGGAAGGCTATCCGTAAAGCAGCAGATAAATTACCCGCATGGGTTGGCCCCTGCCTTGACCTGGCTCTACTCACAGGACAACGCCTAAGCGATGTTCAGGGCATGTGCTGGAGTGATTACCGGGATGGACGTCTTTACGTCAGACAAGAAAAAACGGGCATGATGTTGGCCATCGCGGAAACAACCCGCCTTGAATGTCTGAATCTTTCCCTTTTAGATGTGCTTCAGCAATTAAGAATATTAAATAATGGTAAATCTCACATTGTGGCGGATGAAAAACACAGTGTTCTCGCTAAGAGAACATTATCTGAAGCATTTATGAAAGCGCGTCGTGGATCAGGGTTGAAATGGGAAGGCACTGCTCCCTCTTTTCATGAAATCAGAAGTTTGTCAGCTCGCTTATATACTGAAGAGAAAGGGAAAGACTACGCACAAAAACTATTAGGGCATAAATCAGCAACCATGACCGACAAGTACCGAGATGTACGTGGCTCAGAGTGGACAGAGGTGTAATTATTTCGATCGAATTTCGAGTAATTTCGATCGATTAATTGTAACGAACTGAATAAAAAGGATAATATTTCTCCGCCGATGTTGGAGCATCAGCGTACACCTACAAACCCCTGTAAACCTCATTAAATACCAGAAATTTCCTGTCATTAATTCAAAATGTCAATATTAAATTCATGTAATTTATATATAAGATATTGATTTGTAAAAAATTTAATTTTATATGTATTATCCCATGTCACATTCAGATAATTTTAACGTAGTTTTTAAGTGCATTGTTATTTCGATATAATCCAAAAGGTTTCAGTAGAATTAATTTTAATTTCGATAGATTCTATTATCACTAGAATCGGGCATTCCTAGTGTTTACAGTCATTGTGTACTTGAGTAGAACACGAGGAATTAACATGGAATACACGAATAATCCTGATTTTTATCAGTCTCTTATTTCTGCAAAAGAGGTCTTGCGTCGCGTGCAGCGTAGTAAAGCATGGCTGTATAAGCAGCTTTCTAAAAATGCTTTCCCGCGTTCGGTAAAAATAGGTACTCGCTCAATTTCATTTATCGAAAGCGAAGTCGAACACTGGATTAAAGAGCAAATATCCGCATCACGTGATGGTCGGCATGAGGGACATCAATGGCTTTGTTGAATAAACATATTTTATGCTGCACCCCCGGTGAAACGACAGATCCTCGCAACGCAAAATCATGCAGTTAGGCCTCATAAGAAAACTGTAAACCTGAGGTGACAAGCATTTTCTACCAAAACTGGCTTGGCAAAACAGCATGACTCACTATAAAAATATCACCAGAAAAAACAGGCAGGGTTGGGGATCATCTCTCCGGATAGTTTTCATTTGAGCCGGAAAACCTTACATCATGAAGTACAACTAAAGCGAGACCACTATGCCATGCGCGAAAAATAATAAAAAATACTGTTTGACAACTGCGCCCGATGGATCGCAGAATCCAGACGTTGCCCCTCAATGGGCAGCCGGGCATTCCACCCCGTGTATGTTATCGGCGACGACAGACGCGCCATGCGTCTTTTTTTACGTCGCAACCAACGCCACAGAGCGCCAGATTATGGCGTGGTGCGTTCACTCCGGGCACGTTATCACCGGGCATGAACAGATAACGCATCACTCCGTCAAGTCAATGGTAGCTCAGGCGGGGCAGCTTTCGGGCTGGCCGGCCTCCGATAACGCCGGTAGTGGAATCCCCGTCTGGGCTATCGCCACCATGAAGAATTCCACCTTCGGCGATAGCAATGATTATGCTGTTATCGGAGGTTGCCTTATGGCTACTACCCCAATTCACTCACATCCTCAGTTTGTCTGGCTTTTTCTCGCTGTACGCCGTTCTGACGCGTCGGCTAAACCCCACCGCGAGGAATCACCGCCCCTGATTTCATAAGCGCACGACGCACTATAGCGCGTGATTTCGTTGCCTCCTTTGCTGGCCGTCTGCCAGTTCGTGAGGTGACGCATGTTTAAGCTCATTATCACCCTGATTAATCACGAAGCTGGCGACCGGCGCGAACTGGTGCATAACGGACGCTACAATACCCGAGAATCAGCATGGAAAGACGCGCAGAAAATGGCTTATGTGCATAAGAATGCCGGAGAAGCAGTCACGCATGAATATATTGTGAGAATTGTGGAGGACAGAAATGTATAAAATACTCGTTATCTTCCGTAACGTAATGACGGGGGAAGAGAAATATTATCAAAGTCCACTGAAATATAATTCTCCCGGCAAAGCTGCAAAGCTTGCCCGTAGATTAATGAATGATATTACCTGCAATGGAACATACGCTGACGAGAATGAGTACACCGTAAAGGTAATGAAGGTGAAACGTGGCTGATATATTTCGCGGTAAAATCACACGGAATAAATCGTATCAGGTTTTTGGCTATGCGGTAACACCTAAAGGCTATACACGCAGTGCACAGGTTATGATTGAGGCAATTAGTCCTGACGATGCAATAATCCGCGCAGCGGCGCAATTACGCAGGGAGGGATTAACGCATTTTAAAGCCTTAAAGGTACTGGATATAAGCATGCCGATTATCAGAAAACGACGCTGATAACCTGTAATTAGCCTGTATCAATATAAACCGAATATATTTTCGGCGGATGAACACGTTTACAGAAAAAGGAATGATAAATGGGTATTTCTAACAATATTCATCATATAAAACCTGCTCACCTTAGCCTTAAGGGATTTAAAAAATTAAATCGCTCAAAAAACACTGCCTTTAATATGGAATTACTTATTCGTGGAACGACGATAGACATTATTCCTCCTTTATTAGTTCCTGATATCTTGAGCTATATCAATGATGATATCGCCGCTGTATTGCAGGAAGTAACAGAGATGGGAATGTGTAATAAATGGCTACGAAAAAAACCATATCAGAATCCACTAATACCAATGAATAAACCATGAACTAAATAAAAGCGCCGTAGTAAGCGGCGCTTAATGAATTTACTGAAAAAGGTTTAGGCATGAAGAATATCAAAGTATCAGAAATTAGCAAAGCGTCTGTAGGTAAGTGGGATTACATTGGCTTTGTTGAATAAATAGAACTTTTGGGTAATCATCGGAGCAGATCAACACAGTTGTTTCAAAATCAGGTCTCCATGGCAAAACAAAATTTTAAAATCACCAACTGGCCCTCTTATAACAAGGCCCTCAAGCAGCGCGCTTCTTTAACCGTATGGCTAGATGAATCAGCCATTGCTGCATGGACGGAAAAAAACACTACTGAACGGCGTGGACGACCGCTCCACTACTCAGATATGACCATCACCACAGTCCTGATGATGAAACGCGTGTTTGGCCTTTCATTGAGGGCTTTACAGGGCTTTGGTGACTCGATTTTTAAACTGATTAAATTGTCGCTCCATTGTCCAGACTATTCGCTGCTCAGCAAGCGAGCAAAGACAGTGAACATCAGCATAAAAACGCCAACCCGTGGTGAAATCTCACATCTGGTCATTGATGGAACCGGCCTGAAGGTCTTTGGCGAAGGCGAATGGAAAGTCCGGCAGCATGGTGCCGACAGACGCAGGGTATGGCGTAAGCTGCACCTGGCAGTAGACAGTGTGACGCATGAGATTATCTGTGTGGATTTGTCGCTCAGTGGTACGACTGATGCCCAAGCTCTACCAGCGCTGATAAACCAGACCCACCGGAAAATCAGAGAGGCATCGGCTGACGGCGCTTAGGATACAGTTTACTGCTATGATGCTCTGCTGAGGAAGAAAATAAGGCCGCTTATCCCGCCACGAAGGGGGGCGCAATATTGGCAAGATCGCTACCACGAGCGTAACCACGCTGTTGCAAATCAGCGCATTAGCGGTAGTAACGATATCTGGAAAAAGAAAGTGGGCTATCACCGGCGCTCAGTGGCTGAAACGGCCATGTTCCGGTTCAAAAGGCTTCTGGGTGGTTATCTAAGTCTGAGAGACTACGATGGTCAGGTGGGTGAAGCCATGGCCATGGTCAAAGCGCTTAACCTGATCACGCTATTAGGAATGCCGAACAGTATTCGCATCACGTAACAATCGACCCGTATGGGGCGCAGTCGTTACAAGTTCTGATTTATTCAACAAAGCCCTTTTAAACAAAAAAAGCCAGCCCGGAGGCGAGCCTGTACACGAGATTGTGTAATTGCCTGATTTTGATATGTTCAATCCAACATCAAAAGCAGGTTACTTTATGGACGAAAAACAGTTACAGGCTCTGGCTAACGAGCTGGCCAAAAATCTCAAAACCCCTGACGCTCTCAACCAGTTTGATCGCCTGCTGAAAAAGATCAGCCTTGAAGCTGCCCTTAATGCTGAAATGACCCATCACCTCGGGCATGAGAAGCACCAGTCCAAATCTGGAACTAACACGCGCAATGGCTACTCCACAAAGACTGTTACCACCGGCGATGGTCCGCTGGAACTGCGTACACCACGTGATCGTGATGCTTCCTTTGAACCGCAACTGGTGAAGAAGAACTAGACCCGGCTCACCGGGATGGATAACCAGATTTTATCGTTGTATGCCAAAGGGATGAGCACCCGCGAAATTGCCGCTGCGTTCAAAGAACTGTATAGCCAAGCGACATTATTTTGATAACAATTAGCTGTATTTTTTTGCCACATATCAGGGCATTGGCTGTAATCATTTTTAAGTCGGTTGACTATATGACGCGGATGTCTCACCCGCCCTAGTATCGAAGGTCACCGATGCCGTTATGGAGCAGGTTGTTGAATGGCAAAATCGCTCCCTAGATGCGGTTTATCCCATTGTTTACCTTGACTGTATCGTTCTGAAAGTCCGGCAGGACAGCAGCGTTATAGCCAAGCGACATTATTTTGATAACAATTAGCTGTATTTTTTTACCACATATCAGGGCATTGGCTGTAATCATTTTTAAGTCGGTTGGCTATATCAATAAGTCTGTTTTCCTGGCGCTGGGTATCAATATCGAAGTCCTGAAAGAGCTACTGGGGATGTGGCTGGCCGAAAATGAAGGCGCAAAGTTCTGGTTGAACGTGCTGAGAGAACTGAAAAACCGTGGCCTGACCGACATCCTCATTGCCTGTGTGGACGGCCTGAAAGGGTTCCCGGATGCCATCAACACGGTCTACCCGGAAGCCCGCATCCAGTTGTGCATCGTGCACATGGTGCGCAACAGTCTGCGCTTCGTTGCCTGGAAGGACGATAAGGCGGTAACACGCGACCTCAAAGCAGTGTATCAGGCTCCAAGCGAAGAGGCCGCGCTTCAGGCGCTGGAGACGTTCGGTGGGACATGGGATCACCGCTATCCGCAGATAAGCAGGAGCTGGCAGTCAAACTGGGCCAACCTGTCGACATTCTTCTCGTACCCGCAGGAACTTCGCAAGGTAATCTACACGACGAACGCTATAGAATCACTGAACAGCGTGCTCCGGCATGCACAATCAAGAAACGCAAGGTGTTCCCGACTGATGACTCGGTGAAGAAGGTCGTATGGCTGGCAATCCAGGCGGCATCACAGAAATGGACGATGCCCTTACAGGACTGACGTATGGCAATGAGTCGCTTTATTATCGAGTTCGGTGACCGCCTTGACGGTCACTTCTGAGGAAAGGCATTTACACAAAATCTTAAACAGGCTCAATTAACGCAGCAGAGACAGAACAGTCTGCGGAACCTGGTTAGCTTGAGCCAATACAGCAGTACCAGCCTGTTGCAGAATCTGGTTTTTGCTCATGTTAGACACTTCGGTCGCCACATTAGCATCTTCAATACGGCTACGTGCATCAGTCAGGTTAGCTACGGTATTGTTCAGGTTAGTGATGGTGGATTCAAAACGGTTCTGAATCGCACCCAGATCACTACGTTGCGTATCAACGGCTTTCAGTGCAGCGTACACATCAGCCAATACGGTAGTACCCAAAACGTCAACACCTTTGGCGCCAACTTGACGTTGACCAGCAGCAGTACCTTTACCGGCAACAGTAACCTGGCCACCAGAAGCAGCGGCAGAACCAGCGGGATCAAATTTGTTCCAGCCAGAGTTGCCTTTCAGGATGAAGCTGATAGCTTCTTTATCGTTAACACCGACCTGGATGGAAATAGACGTATCAGCATTGCTTTTGGACAGCATTTTGATACCGTTGAACTGAGTCTGAGAAGCAATGCGGTCAATTTCTTCCAAACGTTGGTTAACTTCAGACTGGATGGAGTCGATGTCAGATGCAGAGTTAGTACCATTCTGTGCCTGAACAGACAGTTCACGGATACGTTGCAGGTTGTCGTTGATTTCGTTCAGAGAACCTTCAGCAGTCTGCGTGATTGAGATACCGTCGTTGGCGTTACGAGCAGCCTGAGTCAGACCTTTGATGTTCGCGGTGAAACGGTTAGCAATCGCCTGACCAGCTGCATCATCTTTAGCGCTGTTGATGCGATAGCCTGAAGACAGACGTTTAATAGATGTCCCCAGTGCGGAGTAAGATTTATTCAGGTTATTTTGTGCTACCACCGACAGGCTGTTAGTGTTGATCACTGCCATAGTTGTATTCCTTTTTCAATTCAAGTCAGTTAGGGGGACAGCGTCTGCCGCCCACGGTTTCATCACCGTCCTACCTGATATCGGCGCTCCTTTCGGAAGCTTTAATGATTTTTTAAAATTTCCTTTGTATTAGTCGCGACTAGATCTGACACTGGACCTTGAAAGGTTGAGAGTTACCGGTTTTGATATGGGTGTCTAATCCTTAAACAAAACGCGAGGTAACTCTCATGCTTCATACTAACAATCCCATTATCAAACACAAAGCCGGCCTGCTCAATCTCGCCGAAGAACTCGGTAATGTATCAAAAGCCTGCAAGAGCATGGGCGTGTCACGCGATACATTTTACCGTTATCAGGAACTGGCTGCTGAAGGCGGCATTGATGCGCTGGTTAACCAGAACCGCCGGGTTCCGAACCTGAAGAACCGCGCCGACGAAGCCACTGAACGCGCGGTTGTTGATTATGCTATTGAGTTCCCGCCCCATGGGCAGCACCGGACCAGTAATGAGCTGCGTAAAAAAGGCGTGTTTATCTCCGGCAGCGGCGTGCGCTCCATCTGGCAACGACACGACCTGGAGAACTTCCGTAAACGCCTGAAGGCGCTTGAGGAAAAGGTCGCCAGAGAAGGCATTGTCCTTACCGACGCTCAAATCGCAGCCTTGGAGAAGAAGGCGCACGATGATGAGGCCTGCGGTGAAATCGAGACGGCACATCCCGGGTATCTGGGCTCGCAGGACACCTTCTACGTGTGCAATCTGAAGGGGGTGGGCAGTATCTACCAGCAGACGTTCGTGGATACGTACTCGAAAGTGGCACACTGCAAGCTGTATACGAATAAAACACCGCTCACCGCCGCCGACCTGCTCAATGATCGCGTACTCCCGTTCTACGAGGCTCAGGGACTGCCGGTGCTGAGAATACTGACCGACAGGGGTACGGAGTACTGTGGTAAAGTGGAGCAGCATGATTATCAGCTTTATCTGGCTATCAACGATATCGGGCACACGAAAACGAAGGCGATGTCTCCGCAGACGAACGGCATCTGCGAGCGCTTCCATAAAACCATTTTGCAGGATTTTTATCAGGTTACGTTCGGCAAGAAGTTATATGGAGACCTGGAAAGCCTGCAGGTAGATCTGGACAACTGGTTGTGGCATTACAATAATGAGCGAACTCATCAGGGAAAAATGTGCTGCGGGCGTACGCCGATGTCCACTTTACTCGATGGAAAACGGATCTGGGCAGAAAAGAATCTGAAGCAGATGTAATCTGACAGACACCTGTATAAATAATCGATAACTGTCAGATCAGGTCTGAGCTAGTACACTGATTAAAATACGCTGTAGCGGATGCCATCGTGCCATCTCAGTTCTGCTGAAAGATTATACTAAACTTTGGAGTTATTAGCAAATCTGGTGTATGGCGATCAGGCTACGTTCCGCTCTGATGCTTCGTGAATCTGTTCTCCATCCTTAAATTGGACGTTGCTTACAACCAGGGTCAGCAGGTCAAATCCTCTTAGTCGATTCCAGCTTTTCTGAGCTGACTGGAGCAGCTTAAATACCATTGACAGGGTTGTTTCTCTCGAACCATCGTTCTTCGCGCGTCTGCTTCGTAGCCTCACAGTCGCAAAAGCCGATTCAATCGGATTTGTCGTTCTTATTGACGCCCAGTGCTCTGACGGGAAGTCGTAGAATGCCAGCAGTTCTTCTCGAGCTTTCTCCAGCTTCTTCATCGCTGCAGGATACTTCGCTGAAAACCTTGCCAACAAAACATCAAAGGCTTCATTAGCGGCATCGCGGCTCTTTGCTAGCCAAACCTCCCGCAGCTCAGCCTTAACTTTCGGTTGCATGGCTTTGGGGAGTGAAGCCAACACATTAGCGGTTTTGTGCACCCAACAGCGTTGGTGCTGCGTGTCCGGGAATATCTTTGCCATTGTATTCCAAAAACCAAGGGCACCGTCTCCCGTAGCCAGCTTGGGAGATACGGTTAGGCCACGTGCTCGCAGGCCATTAAGAAGTTCGGCCCAGTTTGCTTCTGACTCTCGATAACCATCTTCGACCGCAACCAGCTCCTTACGTCCATGCTCAGTGGCGCCGATAATGACCAGCAGGCAAAGGCAATCATCTTGCCTGACATGGCTGTATATGCCATCGGCCCAGAAATAAACGTATAGCTAAACGACTTAATTTTGATTGCATTATTTAAATGAGCTATTCAATTGATTTTAGACGTAAAGTGATATCTACACGGGAAGAAGAAGGGTTGAGTATCCGAGAAACAGCGAAGCAATTTCGGATTGGCCCTGCCTCTGTATCGCGTTGGATTAATCAAATAGCGTCAAAAGCATCGACCACGCGTCAGCGAAAGAGCGATAAATCCGAGTTGATAAAAGATGTTGAACCATATCCAGATGCTTACCAAAAAGAACGTGCAGAGCGTTTTGGCGTTTGTCAGAAGGCCATTTGGCACGCTCTTAAAAAGTTGGGATTGACCTATAAAAAAAATTCTACCTCATCCGAAAGCCGAAGAAAGCGCCCTGCAAGCATTTCAACAAAAAATACAACAGTATGAAAAAAAGGAAAACCTATTGTTTTTATTGATGAAAGTGGTTTTCCACACGATACCCCACGGACTCACGGCTATTCCCCAAAAGGTCAACGGTGTTTTGGCCTGAAGAACTGGGGAGCCAAGGGAAGAACAAATGTTATCGGCGCTTTATAGAAAAACGACTTAAAAATGATTACAGCCAATGCCCTGATATGTGGCAAAAAAATACAGCTAATTGTTATCAAAATAATGTCGCTTGGCTATATTAGGCACAACGCTGTTTGCTATCGGATTATTTGATATCAATATTAACAGCGATGTTTTCTATTCTTGGGTCACACAAGTTCTTATCCCAGTACTCCCTAAAAACAGGGTAATCGTGATGGACAATGCAACTTTTCACAAAAAACATAATATTCAACAAGTCATCATCGATGCAGGGTATATGGTGGAGTATTTGCCTACATATTCGCCAGATCTTAACCCCATTGAGCATAAATGGGCACAAGCAAAAAGCAAAAAAAGAGAGAGTGGTTGCGATACAGAGATTTTGTTCTCAGTCCATATGGTGTAATCAAAATTAAATCGCTTGGCTATAGCGCGTATCGCTTAAATCACGCAGGCACCATTGCCTGTGCTCTTCAAGCCATTGCTGTTTCAGTCTGCTGATGGTACTGGCAGAGAGGCCATTAGCTTTTTCACCGAGAAGCGCCCTCAGGGCTTCGTGAAAATCACCGGTGGATATGCCTCGCAGGTACAGCCATGGTAGCAACTCTTCGACGCTTTTTGCAGGTTTCAGATAAGGCGTCAACAACGCGCTGTTGAAGCATATTCCGTTGCCGCTGCGCTCCCTGACCTTAGGTACTTTAATTTCAACATCCCCAATACCCGTCTGTATGGTTCGCGGGGGCAAATAGCCGTTACGAACGACAGGATGACGCCCGTCGTCAAGGCGGCGTTCAGCATGTTGTTGCAGCATGGCTTCGAGCTCAACCTCAACGGCGGCAGCTATCAGTTACCTGGCACCATTACGAATGAGTTCATGCAAGGGATCACCGGCAATATCTGGTTCTGCGGAGAGCTGTAGGGTAGACTTTTTCATGGGGTATCACCTCTCTGTTGTTGAAATCATCCACGAAATCAATCAGCAGGATACGCCACCCTCCCCGAAACCCCGTACACCAGAAATGAGCATAACTTTAAACTTTGTTCATTATTTGCCGATAAGCTTCTAGAAGGCATTAACCTATTCATAAGGAATTACCATGGCAAGCATCAGCTCCACAGGTTCCACCAGCGGAATGAGCGATATTCTTTCGAAATTAACAACCAATGAACAGACTCGCTTAACCTCGGTAAAGGCACAACAAACGCTTTACGAAAACCGAGATAAAGCCTTTGACACCCTTAAGAGTGCACTAGAAAAGCTGAACACTGCCGCAGAAGCATTGACCAAAGCAAGCAGCATCAATAAAACCAGTGTCAGCAGCACCAATACCGCCTTCACTGCAACAACGGATAGCAAAGCAACTAACGGCAATTACAGTGTAGAAGTGAAGACACTTGCTACCGCGCAATCCTTGATCTCGGGTGAGTTTGCCAGCAATACAGCACAGCAGGGTTCAGCGACAGAAAACAATACCCGGACCCTGACTATCAGCCAGCCAGGTCAGGATAAACCACTTGAAATCAAACTGACCGATAACCAAACATCATTAGTGGGCATCCGTGATGCAATTAATAAGGCTAATGGCAATGTTGGTGCGAGTATCATCAAAGTGGATGACGATACTTATTATTTGTCTATCACGGCCAAAGACACTGGCAGCGATGCCAAGATGACTATCAGCGTCACCGGTGATGACACGCTGAATAGCAAATTGAATTATACCTCCGATACAGGTGCTGGCAGTGGTGCAATGACGCAGCAGACTGCCGCGCAAAATGCATCAATAAAGCTTAATGGCATGACGATTGAGCGTCAAAGTAACACGATTTCTGACGCTATTGACGGCGTTACATTAACCTTGAAATCCCAAACAGCGACGAACTCATCAGAGACATTATCAATCGCCATTGATATTGCGCCGATGAAGACAGCCGTTCAAAATTACGTCGATGCGTACAATGCACTGCAGACGACAATTGGTACCTTGACCAAATACACAGAGGTAGATCCTGGTTCTGATGCACAAAGCACCAGTAACGGTGTATTGCTTGGTAACAGGACTGTCCGTGGTATCCAGACCTCATTGAAAACACAAATCTCCTCCGCTCAGAGCGGTATGGATATCAGTACGCTTAACGAAATGGGCGTTAAACAAAACCCCAAAACCGGCATGCTTGAGATTGATAGCGATAAGCTAACAACTGCACTGACAGATAATTCCAGTCAGGTATTAGATTTCTTCGTCGGCGACGGAAAAACCACCGGCTACGCTACACAAGTCACTAATTATTTAGACAACGTTCTTGATTCCAGCAAAGGGGCAATCCAAACCGCCAAAGACAGTATTGCAGCGACGCTGAAAACCATTAAGAAAACCTACGATCGCACTCAGCAAAGTATCGAAGATACTATTGCGCGCTATAAAGCGCAGTTTGCCCAGTTAGATATGTTGGTTTCTAAAATGAATAGCACCAGCGAATATCTGGCAACACAACTCGCTGCCTTAAGCAAAAGTAGTTAATGGAGAAAGTCACTGATGTACAGCAGAAATGGCAGCCAGGCCTATGCCCAAGTTGGCCTGGAAAGCAGTGTGATGAGCGCCAGACCACATCAGCTCATTGTTCTGCTTTTTGACGGTGCGTGCAGTGCGTTGGTCCGTGCGCGGATTTTATTACAGCAGAATGATATTGTTGGTAAAGGTTACGCTTTATCCAAAGCTATCGATATCATCACGAATGGCCTTAAAGCGGGCTTGGACATAGAAAAAGGCGGTGAGTTGGCAGAGAACCTTGCAGCCCTTTATGATTACATGGTTCAACGTTTAATGATTGCTAACTTGCATAATGATGCAAAAATTATCGACGAAGTTGAAACATTGCTTAATAGCATCTCTGATGCTTGGCGCCAGATTGGCCCTACACCGCAAGCGGTACAGAGCGGAGCAGCATAAATGACAACGCCTTCGCAACTGCTAAAGGATTATCAGCAACTTCAGCTACTGAGCCGACATATATTGGCTCTTGCTAACAACGGCGCATGGGATGAAGTGGTCGAACAAGAGATTATCTACATCCAGTCGGTGAAGAATCTGAGCAAGATGCCGATTCCCGATAATCTGGACAGTGTGATGCAGTTGCAATTTCGCAAAATTTTGCGAGAAATCATAGAAAGTGAAGCGCAAATAAAAGAGTTACTGCAAAAACGCATGGATGAGCTGAGTTCATTAATGCAAGCGTCAGTTAAGCAGCATAGTGTCAATGCAGCCTACGGTGAATTCTCACCCCAAGGTGTTATTCCTGGCAATATTAATCCTCAAGAGTGACGGTGCCAGGGCAATTTGCTGCATGATGCAAGAGCCTGTACACGAGATTGTGTAATTGCCTAGTTTTGATATGTTCAATCCAACATCAAAAGCAGGTTACTTTATGGACGAAAAACAGTTACAGGCTCTGGCTAACGAGCTGGCCAAAAATCTCAAAACCCCTGACGCTCTCAACCAGTTTGATCGCCTGCTGAAAAAGATCAGCGTTGAAGCTGCCCTTAATGCTGAAATGACCCATCACCTCGGGCATGAGAAGCCCCAGTCCAAATCTGGAACTAACACGCGCAATGGCTACTCCACAAAGACTGTTACCACCGGCGATGGTCCGCTGGAACTGCGTACACCACGTGATCGTGATGGTTCCTTTGAACCGCAACTGGTGAAGAAGAACCAGACCCGGATCACCGGGATGGATAACCAGATTTTATCGTTGTATGCCAAAGGGATGACCACCCGCAAAATTGCCGCTGCGTTCAAAGAACTGTATGACGCGGATGTCTCACCCGCCCTGGTATCGAAGGTCACCGATGCCGTTATGGAGCCGGTTGTTGAATGGCAAAACCGCCCCCTGGATGCGGTTTATCCCATTGTTTACCTTGACTGTATCGTTCTGAAAGTCCGGCAGGACAGCCGCGTTATCAATAAGTCTGTGTTCCTGGCGCTGGGTATCAATATCGAAGGCCAGAAAGAGCTACTGGGGATGTGGCTGGCCGAAAATGAAGGCGCAAAGTTCTGGCTGAACGTGCTGACAGAACTGAAAAACCGTGGCCTGACCGACATCCTCATTGCCTGTGTGGACGGCCTGAAAGGGTTCCCGGATGCCATCAACACGGTCTACCCGGAAGCCCGCATCCAGTTGTGCATCGTGCACATGGTGCGCAACAGTCTGCGCTTCGTTGCCTGGAAGGACTATAAGGCGGTAACACGCGACCTCAAAGCAGTGTATCAGGCTCCAGCCGAAGAGGCCGCGCTTCAGGCGCTGGTGACGTTCGGTGGGACATGGGATCACCGCTATCCGCAGATAAGCCGGAGCTGGCAGTCAAACTGGGCCAACCTGTCGACATTCTTCTCGTACCCGCAGGAACTTCGCAAGGTAATCTACACGACGAACACTATAGAATCACTGAACAGCGTGCTCCGGCATGCAATCAAGAAACGCAAGGTGTTCCCAACTGATGACTCGGTGAAGAAGGTCGTATGGCTGGCAATCCAGGCGGCATCACAGAAATGGACGATGCCCTTACAGGACTGGCGTATGGCAATGAGTCGCTTTATTATAGCCAACCGACTTAAAAATGATTACAACAGATGCCCTGATATGCGGCAAAAAAGCATAGCTGGCTGTTATCAAAGTAATGTCGGTTGGCTATATCGAGTTCGGTGACCGCCTTGACGGTCACTTCTGAGGAAAGGCATTTACACAAAATCTTAAACAGGCTCTACCCCACGGCTACGTGACTGACAAACTGCCTTAACGCTGTCATTCCCGTGCAAGCGCGAATCTCTTTCACGCTAAACGCACACCCTCTGTACCGTGCCCCCGGCCTACGCCGGGGACGAAGGGATAAGGATGGATGTTGTTAGTTAGCCACCACGGCTTACTTTGCGCTTTTCTTGGCAGCAGGTTTTTCTGCTTTAGCAGCCGGTTTAGCATCAGCGTCTGCCTTGATATCCAGCAGTTCCACTTCAAACACCAGCGTAGAGTTCGCCGGAATACCCGGGACGCCATTTTCGCCGTAAGCTAACTCTGGCGGAATAACCAGTTTGATTTTCCCGCCTTTTTTAACCTGCTTCAGCCCTTCAGTCCAGCCTGGGATAACGCCGTCAAGACGGAAGGAGAGCGGTTCGCCACGTTTGTAAGAGTTATCAAACTCGCTACCATCAACCAGCGTACCTTTGTAGTTAACCACTACGGTATCGCTCTCTTTCGGCGCTGCGCCCGTACCCTCTTTTTCTACCTGATACAGCAGGCCAGATTCCGTTTTCTTCACGCCTTTTTCTTTGGCAAATGCATCACGGAATTTGGTACCTTTTTCTGCGCTTTCTTTAGCATCCTGCTTCATTTTCGCTTCTGCTGCGGTTTTCACGCGCGTTTCGAAACCTTGCAGGGTCTTCTCAATCTCTTCATCGCTCAGCTTGCTCTTGTCAGCGAACGCGTCCTGAACGCCGGCAATCAACTGGTCTTTATTCAGCGTAATGCCCAGTTTTTCTTGCTCTTTCAGGGAATTATCCATGTAACGCCCCAAGGAAGCCCCCAGTGCATAAGCGGCGGCATCCTCATCGCTCTTGAATTTTGCCGCTGGGGCCGCATCGGACGCTTTGGTCGCTTCTGCTGCCATTACCAAGTTAGCATTCAGCGTCAGTGCCATCGTCGTCGCTAACAGCGTTACTTTAAATAGTGATCTCATCTATCATCTCCCGGTCTGAAACGACAGGTTCCAGAAACATTAATCGTAAATGCGCGACTACTATAACTGCGGGTATCGAGACAACACAACGACACACAACAATCCTTTGATAAAATTCCCTGAATTATTCATAGGCCCATTTTCCGACCTCGTCGATGTACGGAGGTTCCGAATATTCGGCTAGATATAGCTAAACGACTTAATTTTGAACACATTATTTAAATGAGCTATTCAATTGATTTTAGACGTAAAGTGATATCTACACGGGAAGAAGAAGGGTTGAGTATCCGAGAAACAGCGAGGCTTTGTTGAATAATAGTGAGTCATGCTGTTTTGCCAAGCCAGTTTTGGTAGAAAATGCTTTTCACCTCAGGTTTACAGTTTTCTTATGAGGCCTAACTGCATGATTTTGCGTTGCGAGGATCTGTCGTTTCACCGGGGGTGCAGCATAAAATATGTTTATTCAACAAAGCCAAACAGCGAAGCAATTTCGGATTGGCCCTGCCTCTGTATTGCGTTGGATTAATCAAATAGCGTCAAAAGCATCGACCACGCGTCAGCGAAAGATCGATAAATCCGAGTTGATAAAAGATGTTGAACCATATCCAGATGCTTACCAAAAAGAACGTGCAGAGCGTTTTGGCGTTTGTCAGAAGGCCATTTGGCCAGCTCTTAAAAAGCTGGGATTGACCTATAAAAAAACGCTACGTCATCCGAAAGCCGACGAAAGCGCCCGGCAAGCATTTCAACAAAAAATGCAACAGTATGAAAAAAAGGAAAAACTATTGTTTTTATTGATGGAAGTGGTTTTCCACACGATACCCCACGGACTCACGGCTATTCCCCAAAAGGTCAACGGTGTTTTGGCCTGAAGAACGGGGGAGCCAAGGGAAGAACAAATGTTATCGGCGCTTTATTAGGCACAATGCTGTTTGCTATCGGATTATTTGATATCAATATTAACAGCGATGTTTTCTATTCCTGGGTCACACAAGTCCTTATCCCAGTACTCCCTAAAAACAGGGTAATCGTGATGGACAATGCAACTTTTCACAAAAAACATAATATTCAACAAGTCATCATCGATGCAGGGTATATGGTGGAGTATTTGCCTACATATTCGCCAGATCTTAACCCCATTGAGCATAAATGGGCACAAGCAAAAAGCAAAAAAAGAGAGAGTGGTTGCGATACAGAGATTTTGTTCTCAGTCCATATGGTGTAATCAAAATTAAGTCGCTTTGCTATACGACAAAATACAGAGGAATCGTAATGCCCCATACGCAACTAGAGCAACGTATTGAAATGCTTGAAAGCAAGCTGGCTTTTCAGGAGCTCACCATTGATGATTTGAATCAGACGGTCGTCCAACATGAATTGGAAATGGTGAAAATCCGTGAGCACCTACGCCTGTTAGTGGAAAAATTGAAAGCGACGTCCCCTTCTCTTCTCGCCTCGCAGTCCGAAGAGACGCCACCGCCACACTATTAACCAATAACGCTGGCGCATCCGTGCCTATACGGTTGCGCCAGATCACACATTTTTCCGATGACACTAAAAAGAGAACATCATGACCAAAATTATAGCCAAGCGACTTAATTTTGATTACACCATATGGACTGAGAACAAAATCTCTGTATCGCAACCACTCTCTCTTTTTTTGCTTTTTGCTTGTGCCCATTTATGCTCAATGGGGTTAAGATCTGGCGAATATGTAGGCAAATACTCCACCATATACCCTGCATCGATGATGACTTGTTGAATATTATGTTTTTTGTGAAAAGTTGCATTGTCCATCACGATTACCCTGTTTTTAGGGAGTACTGGGATAAGGACTTGTGTGACCCAGGAATAGAAAACATCGCTGTTAATATTGATATCAAATAATCCGATAGCAAACAGCATTGTGCCTAATAAAGCGCCGATAACATTTGTTCTTCCCTTGGCTCCCCCGTTCTTCAGGCCAAAACACCGTTGACCTTTTGGGGAATAGCCGTGAGTCCGTGGGGTATCGTGTGGAAAACCACTTCCATCAATAAAAACAATAGTTTTTCCTTTTTTTCATACTGTTGCATTTTTTGTTGAAATGCTTGCCGGGCGCTTTCGTCGGCTTTCGGATGACGTAGCGTTTTTTTATAGGTCAATCCCAGCTTTTTAAGAGCTGGCCAAATGGCCTTCTGACAAACGCCAAAACGCTCTGCACGTTCTTTTTGGTAAGCATCTGGATATGGTTCAACATCTTTTATCAACTCGGATTTATCGATCTTTCGCTGACGCGTGGTCGATGCTTTTGACGCTATTTGATTAATCCAACGCAATACAGAGGCAGGGCCAATCCGAAATTGCTTCGCTGTTTCTCGGGCACTCACCCCTTCTTCTTCCCGTGTAGATATCACTTTACGTCTAAAATCAATTGAATAGCTCATTTAAATAATGTGATCAAAATTAAGTCGCTTAGCTATAAGCATCACAATCAAGTTGCGAGCGTCCATCTGAAGCCAGTTTTTCATTTGATTTTCGGGGAATAACCGTTTTTATCCCTCTTTTTTTCAAATCGTTACGTAGTGCATTCCCAGAGTAGGCTTTGTCAGCCAGTACTGCATGGCCACGACGCTTCATGCTGCCGTTCTGGCGTTGCACGCCAATTCCGTCCAAGAGTCGTAACGCAAACAGGCTTTCGTGACCCTGCCCAGCACTCAGTACGATGTTTAGCGGGATGCCGCTTCCGTCAGTCGCCATGTGGATTTTGGTGCCATAACCACCTCGTGAGCGACCTAGGCTATTATTATTGGTAATATCGAGATGTTTTTTTGAGCGCCAGCCGCACATTTGAGCGCATGGATATTACTGCCATCCAGCGCAGTGGCTGACCAGTCAACAACTCCATGAGCATCAAGAAATGAAAGTAACTTATTGAAAATAATCTTAATGATTCCAGACTTTGACCATCTATTGAAACGGTTATAAACAGTTTTCCATGGGCCGTAACGTTCAGGTAAATCACGCCATGGTGCGCCTGAACACGTTATCCAGAACATGCCGTTGAAGATTTTTCGATGTTCTGCCCACGACCGGCAGGCCCGCGGAGATGTCAAAACGGTTGGCAACAAGGGCTCAATGATTACCCATGCTTCATCAGAAAGATCGTAGCGAGCCATAATCAAAAGTGTTGTAGAAACAGATGGATACTATAGCTCAAGCAATTAAGGGACACAGCCTAGAATATCGACGCGGTTATATCTGTGGATATGCGTATAACCTGGCGGAGGCGGTGGGCGATCGACAAAAAGCCGCGTTTGAGGCAGGTCTGCTCTCACGGCGCTATGGGCTGGAGCGTGACCGTATCGCTGAGTTTTTTAGTGAATACGGCAATCCACAAACCGTGGTTTATTTTTATGCCGGTTATGATACGTCGGGAAGGAATGAGGCAGTACGTATGGCACATTAAACACAATACCGCTCTCTTCACACTGCACGCTACATAGCAGTGAAACACCTGCGCAGTACCCCATGCTGACGTGTGCAATACGCGCGGTTTTTACATGCTCAGGGAATTTTCCCCCGTTCATTGATTTTTGCCTTTCTGGCCTCATGTTAATCAATAATTCGCTTTTTTTTGCCAGCGCTGCCGCTCGCGCGACTGCCCTTATCGCTGGCTGACACATAACGATAGGACCGTGATATGACGAATCCATTATTGACCCCGTTTACCCTGCCTCCCTTTTCCACCATCACTGTTGATGACATCGTCCCCGCCGTTCAGTCTGCGCTGGCAGACTGTCGCAGTGCGGTTGAGCGCGTGGTCGCGCAGGGTGCACCGTTCACCTGGGAAAATCTGTGTCAACCGCTGGCAGAGAGCGACGATCGTCTGGGCCGTCTGTTCTCCCCGATCGGCCATCTCAATGCCGTGAAAAATAGCCCTGAGCTGCGTGCTGCCTATGAGCAATGTTTGCCGCTACTCTCTGAATACAGCACCTGGGTTGGACAACACACCGGGTTGTATCAGGCGTATCGCGACCTGAAAGAAGGATCCCACTACGCTACATTGAGCGTCGCGGAGAAAAAAGCGGTGGATAATGCGCTGCGTGACTTCGAACTGTCCGGTATCGGTTTGCCGCCGGAAAAACAGAAACGCTATGGCGAAATTGCCGCGCGTCTGTCTGAACTGGGCGCGCAGTACAGCAACAACGTGCTCGACGCCACCATGGGTTGGAATAAACACATCACTGACGTTGCGCAGCTTGAAGGGATGCCGGAAAGCGCACTGGCCGCCGCCGCCGCACAAGCCGAGGCTAAAGGACTGGAAGGTTGGCTGTTGACGCTGGATATCCCCAGCTATCTGCCTGTCATGACCTACTGTGCCAATCAGGCGCTGCGTGAAGAGATGTATCGTGCCTACGCAACCCGCGCCTCCGATCAGGGGCCGAATGAGGGCAAATGGGATAACAGCGACGTGATGGCCGAGGAGCTGACACTGCGCCATGAACTGGCGCAACTGTTAGGCTTTGACAGCTTCGCTGATAAGTCCCTTGCCACCAAAATGGCAGAAAATCCACAACAAGTGCTGGATTTCCTCAACGATCTGGCAACGCGTGCCCGCCCACAAGGGGAAGCGGAACTGGCACAACTGCGCGCCTTCGCCAAAGCGCATTATGACGCTGGCGAACTGCAGCCGTGGGACATCACTTACTACAGCGAATTGCAAAAACAACACCTCTACACCATCAGTGATGAGCAACTGCGCCCTTATTTCCCAGAACAACGCGTGGTTGAAGGGCTGTTTGAAGTGGTGAAGCGCATTTACGGCATCACAGCCAAAGAGCGCCACGACGTAGACGTATGGCACCCCGAAGTACGTTTCTTTGACCTGTTTGATGAAAACGGCGAACTACGCGGCAGCTTCTATCTCGATCTCTATGCGCGCGAACACAAGCGTGGCGGTGCTTGGATGGATGACTGTGCGGGACGCCTGCGCAAAAGCAACGGTGAACTGCAAAAACCGGTGGCCTATCTGGTATGTAATTTCAACCGCCCAGTCAACGGTAAACCCGCGCTGTTCACCCACGATGAAGTCACCACGTTGTTCCATGAATTTGGTCACGGCCTGCATCATATGCTGACGCAGATCGATACCGCAGGGGTAGCTGGCATTAGCGGTGTGCCATGGGATGCCGTCGAACTGCCGAGCCAGTTTATGGAAAACTGGTGTTGGGAGCCGGAAGCGTTGGAGTTTATCTCCGGTCACTACGAAACCGGCGAACCGCTGCCACAAGCCACGCTGGACAAGATGCTGGCAGCCAAAAACTATCAGGCGGCGTTATTTATCCTGCGCCAGCTTGAGTTCGGCCTGTTCGATTTCCGTCTGCATGCGGAACACGATCCGGCAAAAGGTGCTCAAATTCTGCCGACACTGGCCGATGTCAAAGCCAAGGTCGCCGTCGTGCCAAGCCCAAGCTGGAATCGCTTCCCGCACGCCTTCAGCCACATCTTCGCAGGCGGCTATGCCGCAGGCTACTACAGCTACCTGTGGGCGGATGTTCTGGCTGCGGACGCCTACTCGCGCTTTGAAGAAGAAGGGATTTTCAACCGCACCACCGGCCAGTCTTTCCTAGATAATATCCTGTCGCGCGGCGGTTCCGAAGCGCCGATGGATCTGTTCAAGCGCTTCCGTGGGCGTGAGCCGCAACTTGATGCCATGCTGCACCATTATGGTATTAAAGGGTGAATATCAGCCTGCTGATCGAAGAGGGTGCCGATAGAGGCGCCCTTGATGCATTAGCGACACGTTGGGGATTGCAGGACGATCCCAGCGCGACGCTGGCGCTGGTGCTGACACCAGAACGTCTGGAGTTGCGCAAGCAGGATGAAGAGAAGCTCGGCGCTATTTATGTCGATTTCGTCTCTGGTGCAATGGCCCACCGCCGTCGCTTTGGCGGCGGGCGCGGCGAAGCAGTTGCTAAAGCGGTCGGTATCAAAAAGGATTATCTGCCGGACGTCGTAGATGCCACCGCCGGATTAGGCCGTGATGCCTTTGTACTGGCATCGTTAGGCTGTCGTGTACGTATGCTGGAACGTAACCCGGTAGTTGCTGCGCTACTCGACGATGGTTTACGACGTGGTTATGAAGATGCCGAGATAGGCTCATGGCTGCGCGAAAGATTGACACTGATTCACGCCTCAAGCCACACAGCCCTGAGCGATATTACGCCGCCACCGGATGTGGTCTATCTCGATCCCATGTTTCCTCATCGGCAAAAAAGTGCGCTGGTAAAGAAAGAGATGCGGGTGTTTCAATCGCTGGTGGGCGCGGACGACGATGCGGATGCCCTACTGGCTCCCGCGCGAGCGTTGGCGAAAAAGCGCGTGGTGGTAAAACGTCCCGACTACGCCCCACCGCTGGCGGGCATTGCCACTCAATCGATGCTGACCACCAAAAGCCACCGCTTTGATTTTTATAGCCAAGCGATTTAATTTTGATTACATTATTTAAATGAGCTATTCAATTGATTTTAGACGTAAAGTGATATCTACACGGGAAGAATGAAGGGTTGAGTATCCGAGAAACAGCGAAGCAATTTCGGATTGGCCCTGCCTCTGTATCGCGTTGGATTAATCAAATAGAGGCTTTGTTGAATAAATAGAACTTTTGGGTAATCATCGGAGCAGATCAACACAGTTGTTTCAAAATCAGGTCTCCATGGCAAAACAAAATTTTAAAATCACCAACTGGCCCTCTTATAACAAGGCCCTCAAGCAGCGCGCTTCTCTAACCGTATGGCTAGATGAATCAGCCATTGCTGCATGGACGGAAAAAAACACTACTGAACGGCGTGGACGACCGCTCCATTACTCAGATATGGCCATCACCACAGTCCTGATGATGAAACGCGTGTTTGGCCTTTCATTGAGGGCTTTACAGGGCTTTGGTGACTCGATTTTTAAACTGATTAAATTGTCGCTCCATTGTCCAGACTATTCGCTGCTCAGCAAGCGAGCAAAGACAGTGAACATCAGCATAAAAACGCCAACCCGTGGTGAAATCTCACATTTGGTCATTGATGGAACCGGCCTGAAGGTCTTTGGCGAAGGCGAATGGAAAGTCCGGCAGCATGGTGCCGACAGACGCAGGGTATGGCGTAAGCTGCACCTGGCAGTAGACAGTGTGACGCATGAGATTATCTGTGCGGATTTGTCGCTCAGTGGTATGACTGATGCCCAAGCTCTACCGGCGCTGATAAACCAGACCCACCGGAAAATCAGAGAGGCATCGGCTAACGGCGCTTAGGATACAGTTTACTGCTATGATGCTCTGCTGAGGAAGAAAATAAGGCCACTTATCCCGCCACGAAGGGGGGCGCAATATTGGCAAGATCGCTACCACGAGCGTAACCACGCTGTTGCAAATCAGCGCATTAGCGGTAGTAACGCTATCTGGAAAAAGAAAGTGGGCTATCACCGGCGCTCAGTGGCTGAAACGGCCATGTTCCGGTTCAAAAGGCTTCTGGGTGGTCATCTAAGTCTGAGAGACTACGATGGTCAGGTGGGTGAAGCCATGGCCATGGTCAAAGCGCTTAACCTGATCACGCTATTAGGAATGCCGAACAGTATTCGCATCACGTAACAATCGACCCGTATGGGGCGCAGTCGTTACAAGTTCTGATTTATTCAACAAAGCCTCTATTTGATTAATCCAACGCGATACAGAGGTAGGGCCAATCCGAAATTGCTTCGCTGTTTCTCGGATACTCAACCCTTCATTCTTCCCGTGTAGATATCACTTTACGTCTAAAATCAATTGAATAGTTCATTTAAATAATGTAATCAAAATTAAGTCGTTTAGCTATAATATCCGTGCGCTCAAATGTGCTGCTGGCGCTCAAAAAAACATCTCGATATTACCAACGATAATAGCTTGGGTCGCTCACGAGGTGCTTATGGCACCAAAATCCACATGGCGACTGACGGAAGCGGCATACCGCTAAACATCGAACTGAGTGCTGGGCAGGGTCACGAAAGCCTGTTTGCGTTACGACTCCTGGACGGAATTGGCGTGCAACGCCAGAACGGCAGCATGAAGCGTCGTGGCCATGCAGTACTGGCTGACAAAGCCTACTCTGGGAATGCACTACGTAACGAGTTGAAAAAAAGAGGGATAAAAACGGTTATCCCCCGAAAATCAAATGAAAAACTGGCTTCAGATGGACGCTCGCAACTTGATCGTGATGCTTATCGCCGTCGCAACGTTGTGGAAAGGTGTTTTGGCCGTTTAAAGGAATATCGACGGATCGCCACACGTTATGAAAAAATGGCAAAAAATTATCTAGCAATGGTGAAACTGGGCTGCATCCGCTTGTTTTACCGCCGGTTACGCAATTAAGGGACACAGCCTAGCATACGCCCAATCACCGTTGCAGTGCTTATTGATAGCCCATAAAACGCAAAACGCCGACCCGAAGGTCGGCGTTTCACACATAACGCTCAGCGCCCGAAGGCACCGTGGCATTGCTTATTCAGCAACAACCAGCACGTTCAGCGTAGCGAACACATCGCTGTGAACCTGGAAGCTTACTTCGTGGTCGCCCAGTGTACGCAGTACACCGTTCGGCAGGCGAACTTCGCTTTTAGCGATAGCAACGCCAGCAGCGGTGACAGCATCAGCGATGTCACGCGTACCGATAGAACCGAACAATTTGCCTTCGTCGCCAGCTTTGGACGCGAGGGTAACAGTACCCAGTTCAGTCAGTTGCGCAGCACGCGCTTGAGCAGCAGCCAGAACGTCAGCCAGTTTGGCTTCCAGTTCTGCGCGACGCGCTTCGAAGAACTCAACGTTTTTCTTGGTTGCCGGCACAGCTTTGCCCTGCGGAACCAAGAAGTTACGAGCATAGCCCGCTTTAACGTTTACCTGATCACCCAGGCTGCCCAGGTTTGCTACTTTATCAAGCAGAATAACTTGCATTACCTTATCCTCTCAAAGTCTCGTTAGTGGACTGTGGCCGATTACTGATGACGATCAGTGTACGGCAACAAAGACAGGTAGCGCGCGCGCTTGATAGCACGGGCCAGTTGACGCTGATACTTGGCACGAGTACCGGTGATACGGCTCGGGACAATTTTACCACTTTCAGTGATGTAGTTTTTCAGCGTTGCGATATCTTTATAGTCGATCTCTTGAACGCCTTCCGCGGTGAAACGGCAGAACTTGCGACGACGGAAATAACGTGCCATTTGGCTAGTCTCCAGAATCTATCAATTCAATCTGCTCGGCATGTAACACCAGTTTGTTCAGCCCATTGCGCCCTTGATGGCTGCAAATAAAGCCATGAACCCTGATGTGCATACCGACCGTTATACTGTGGGTAATTGCTTGCGACTCACGTCCGCTGACAATCACGGGCATACGACAGCATGCTTGCCGACGAAGTCCGGCTTCCTCCTGTACCGAGCGGTGTTCAAGCACAAACTGGCAGTGAGGAATGCCCGACGGGCTGAGCTTTCGTACCGGTGCCTTGCATATCATGCCAGACAGTTCCAGACGATTAGCGGTCGCCACGGCAATTACTCTTCAGAACCCCCAGCTTCAGCATCATCACCAGCTTCAGCGTATTCATCACGACGCTCACGGCGTTCGTCTTTCGCTTTCATCATCGGAGACGCTTCAGTTACAGCGTGTTTGGTACGCATAACCATGCTGCGGATAACGGCATCGTTGAAGCGGAAGTTAGTTTCCAGCTCATCGATCACTTCCTGCGGAGCTTCAACGTTCAGCAGAACGTAGTGTGCCTTGTGCAGTTTGTTGATCGGGTAGGCCAGCTGACGGCGGCCCCAGTCTTCCAGACGGTGGATTTTGCCTTCTGAACCAGTGATAGCACCAGTGTAGCGCTCGATCATGCCCGGAACCTGTTCGCTTTGGTCAGGATGGACCATAAATACGATTTCGTAATGACGCATCGAATAGCTCCTTACGGATTTTTCAGCCCCCTGTCAGGGTCAGCCGCGGCCCATGGAAGCAAGGAACGTGTGTGTATGCGGCTGAAAAAATGACGCGTCAGTATACTTAGACCCGTGAATAAGCGCAAGGCGTTCTCTCGCCGTTTTGTCATGGCCTCAGTGTTGCTTTTTGGAAACAAAACTTACAAAAATCAATACAAATAACGTATTATTAACGAGTTAGCGCCAATAATCGTGATATACTTCTCAGTTACCCGACACGACCGTTTGCCAGCCTCAGTGTTAACGTCGACAATTTTTATCATCCAATCCGGGCGGCTCTCTCCAGCGGAACCGTTGTTCAGCAACGATGACAGGAGCATGCCATGATAAAAAACCAAACGCTTCATGATGCCAGTCAGGCCCAGCGTCTGCTGGAAAAGCAGCGAAAAGCGCGTTTTTACCCGGCTTTCCATCTCGCTCCCCCCCACAGGCCATAGGTATCTACACATCTTTTGCAATATCTGCTATTACGTTGCTGCATGATCTCAACTTATCCATCGGCGGGATTGATGCCCGCCTTAACCGGTGTTATCAGCGTCTTGTTAAGCAACACATGACTCCCCCAGCACCATTGGCGTCAGCCGTTAAAGACCTTGCCTGCGCGCAGAAAACAACATTCGCCACTACTCAAGCCGTTTGGCGTTTTTTTAATAATGAACGTATTAGCTTCAGTCAGCTCAATGAACCGATTATTTCGCTGGCTCTCCGGCAGGTTGCACTTAGCCCGCATCCATACGCTCCCGTCGTTCACGACTGGTCTCATTTACAGTTTCGTACCCACAATGGGAAAGAAGAACGTTTGAAAATGACGCATGGTGGCGACGTCGGTTATGAACTACAAACCCGCCTACTGCTTGATGCTGCAAATGGTTTACCAATAGCGCCCCTGTCTCAAACTCTAACCGATAGGGCGGGTTGTCGTTCAACGCTAACCGAGGGCTTGTCTGAGAGTCTGACTCATATGGATGCTTTGACGGCTGATATCGCCCGCGTTGAGTCTCTTGATACCGGGAGGAAGTTAGTTCATCTCATTGACCGTGAAGGTGACTCTATCGGACATATGCGCACATTAAGCTCCCAGGGAATATGTTGGCTTATCCGGGGAAAGGAAGGACATTTGGCCGAGTGGGGCGGTGACACCCGTAAAATTGGTGAAATTGCAGACGATCTGCCATTTATCGCAAACGGACAGGTTGGCTGGAAAGGGAAAAAAGCCAATATGGAGATCGGGGAAACATCCGTGATCATAACGCGAACAGCAAAAGCGAAACGGAAAGACAAGAACACCGGACGGCGAGTGAAAGTTCAGCCAGGCGTAGCTCTGACACTCAGATTAGTTGTGGTTCGCCTTACCGATACTCACGGTAAATTTATCGGACGCTGGATGCTGCTCACAAACGTTAGCAACGAGATCACCAGCGCGGAAGTCGCTCGCTGGTACTACTGGCGCTGGGGTATTGAATCCTTTTTTAAGCTGCTGAAAGGCGCCGGTCATGATGTAGAAAAATGGCTTCAGTGCAGTGCTGGTGCACTGCTACGCAGGTTATTGATGCTAGCATGGCATGTGTGCTGGTATGGCGGCTGCAACGCGCTGAAGGAGACGACAATGCGGCAGCCCGTCAGTTAATTTGCCGATTATCCGGACGACAACAAAAACGAGGGCGTAAAGAAAGCGCCCCAGCGCTGCTTGCCGGACTATCCATCCTGCTAAATACCTTGACGTTATAGCCAACCGACTTAAAAATGATTACAGCCAATGCCCTGATATGTGGCAAAAAAATACAGCTAATTGTTATCAAAATAATGTCGCTTGGCTATATTAGCAGACTATACCCTGGAAGAACTTGCCCACTTAGCTATGGTGGTTTTTAACCCTTTATGATGTGTAGATACCTATGGGGTAAAACCCCGGCAATACCCACGCGGCGTTACGCGACAAAATCAATCGCAACCACTTTCTTCTCGTTGGCGCGGCCTGCGCCGTAAGACGCATCCACGGAAATCTGGATGGTGTTGTTCTTGTCACGACGCGGACCGATATCGACGTTATATTCCGCACCGGTACCGAAATGCACGGCAGACTTCGCCCAGGCCACCGTGGTTTTAGTGGTCACGCTTGCGGCCCTGGTAGCATCCAGCGCTTCATAAGCGATCCACTGGAAGCCCAGCCAGTGGTTAGACACAGACCCTTCCTGCAACATCTTGACCGCCATAAAGTCGGCGCTGGTCAATGTGGTGTCACTCAGGATTTGCGTCAGCATGTCGGCGTTGTAGGCGATGTAAAGCTGTTCGCCGTTCTGCTCGTCGCACTCGTTGCGGCGGAACATCGCTTTGGCGGCTATCAGTTTGGCTTTGGTCAAGCCCGTGCCACCCGCTACAATTTTCTGGGACGCAGGAAGCGCAACGTTGGTGTAAGCGCCGTTGTTTTCCGTCTTGCGCGGTACCGCATCCAGCAATGCACGGTAAATCACCGTATCCTTGCGGCGGTTGGCGGCGGCCAGCGTCAATTGCAGATAGGGCCCCTGAGGGTCAGCAATCAGCTTGCGCAGGTCGCGCTTTTCGACAGGAACGAACACACCGTAATCCGCCATCAGTGCGTTACGGGTGCCGGCTTCCGGCACATCCCACACGGTGTTACCGAAACGCGTAGTAATGGCGTTCATTTCGATGGTACCCATGTCGTTGATGGTGAACGACGCACCGGTGATCTGCCCGCGATCCTGTACCGCTGCCTGCAGACGGGAATCTTTTTGTTGTGAGGCAATCTCAAAAGAATCATGAAACTGCGTTACAAAGGCGGCGGTGACCATACTTTTATTGGCATCAAAAGCCATAATGCGCACTCCAATTCTGTTTCGCCTGTGGGGTGTCGGTTTCCCGGCCCAATACACCGACTGCTTGGCGCTTACAGACGGCGGGAAATCAGGTATCCGGCTACCACGCCGGGCTGGTAGAGTGATTGTGCGCAAGGTGCGCGTTCGGTTTCCCGACCAAATAAAAAAAGCCAGCGCTCAGGCTGGCTTGTTGTGACATGTCACAGTATTACGCTACGGGTGTGTTGCCGTAGGTTTTCGCGTAGTACGCCTAGACACGCGCAGAGACTTTTTCATGATCGGCGTGTTTCGGATCCATATAGGCATCCGACTTCATCAAATCACGAATGGTCTGTTGCTCTTCCAGATTGATATCACTGCCAGCGGGGGAATCTTCCTGCATTTCTCCGCCGATTCTTGCCAGCATGCGAATGACCATCGGGTTATTGCCGATCTCGTCAATGCGGCCTTTGTCGGCCTCATCAGCCAGAGAATTAAACGCCCGGTATGCCAGCCCGATATTTTTGTTAAATTCCGCGTCGGTTTTCCACACCTCGCGCAATGCTGTGCTGGCGGCTTCCTGATCCCGTTGTGCGGCACCGCCCACCAGTTCCGGCACACGCTGCATGTACTCACCGAGCACAAAGCTTAACTGGTCATTGGTTAGCCCCTTGGCGTGGGCGGATGTTAAGAAGCCCTGCATTTGGGGATCGGCTTTAAACTCATCCCAATTGAAGCCCTCGGCATCTACCTTAGGTGCATACTCATCCGCCGTTTTTGGCGGCGCGTCCCCGCTGCCAAGGCGCTTTTCCAAATGCGTATGCGCATCCGCCAGTTTGCGGGCAGAGCTTTCAATATTGAGGGTACCGTCTTCGCCCACAACGCGGTATTTTTCCGGTAGCCAATCTGTCGCGCCCGGTTGCTGTGCTGCGCCAGTATTGAGCAAAGCGCCGCCACCTTCGCCACCCGCATTACCACCGCCGCCGTTACCACCATCACTCCCCCCTGAGCCTTCGCCCTCGCCAGCCTGATTCATGAACGGGAATTTAAGCTTCCACATTGTTGCTTACTCCATCTCTTCGTCTGCTTCGTTAAGCCTGCGTAAAATAAAATCGAGCACATCACGTCGCCCGGCGTTAAAACATGTCTGGCGTTCACCTTCAGGGCCCCCCTTGACGTACACGGCACCACCAAAACGCCGCGTTAACTCATCCAGCACTTGCTGTCCGCCCGGCGTTTCTTCAAAAACGCGCTTGTAATCCTCTGCTCGAGCATCCTTTAAGATCATCGTGCTCCCCCTACCATCTGCTGAACCAATGCGGAACCGGCTTCTTTACCTGCCGAGGTTGCCGCTTCCTGCCCTGCCTGCATCAGCATTTGCTGTTGTGCTGCCTGCTGCTGTGCCGGTCTGCGCTGTTCACGTAAACGGGCCACATCGTCGGCGCTGCGAATCACCTTGGCGGGAACGCCCAGCGCTTCGGACACCACGCGAGCCGCTGAGTCGGTATCCAGCAGGTCGGTAACGTCGGGATCAATCTGTGCCAGTTGCGCAATGTTGGCCCCGGCACGCTCAATGGCGGTCACGTCCTCCAGCTTCTGCGCGCGCGCCAGCGGGGAAATGTAATGCACGTTAAAATTGGCGGAGTCCATCCCCTCAGGCGCGGCGGGGAAGATGCCAGCGCGGTACGCAATGCCGAAACAACGCTGAACCAGTATTTGCAGGTATTCAGCCTGAAAGCGTCCGTACACGGGTCCGAGCAATTGACGGATCAGAGCCACGCGCACATGCACCTCGGTGGCGGTCATGGCGGGGCCGTCTTGCGGCTGTAGCTGGTCGGCCATCAGAATCTTGCGGATTTGCGCCCGTAGTTTTTCTTCGGACGTAAACGCAACGTTGAAATCGGCACCGGTTAACAGCGGCTTCATACTGTTCACGCTGTTGGCGACGATAATGCGGCGTGGCCCCACCTTGACGGTGCGCGGGTTTATTACACCGTCGTCTTCCACGATCCACATGCCGGAAATCGCCAGGTCAGCGGCGGCTTTCTCCATGCGCTTAATTTCGTTTAGCTCTTTGCAGTCGGGCAACGCGTCATAAACGGGGCCGACACCGTAGGCGCTGGCGGGGATCTTCATCCAGCGAGGAACGGCAACGGGAAATTCATGATAGCCAGACTCGCGCGCGGTGCACTTGCCCTGGACGTCGATGTGATACGACGCAAAGCGCATGTTTTTTGCGAGACGGGCATTGACCACATAGGTATCACGCGGAAAAATGGCATGAATAAAATCGAATTTCGCGTCAGGTTTTTTCTTGGCCTCGTCGCGGATTTTGTCGCTCACGTTTTTGTCGCCAAATTCTTTTACCGCCTGCTCTGCGGTTAACGGGTAGCAGCGATACAGGGTGTCAACAATGCCATCACGACGAGACGATGAGACATAGCACTGCGATAGCGGCCACTGCTGGAAGGTAAAGCCGCCCTGCTCCTTGTCCTCATCGATGTAAAGTGCGAACCAGCCAGCAATAACCACATCCAAACAGGCTTCGTAGGCTTCCGCGTCAAAATTGGCCGCGTGAATGTTTTCCCATACCAGCGTTGCGCAGGTGGATAGCCACGTTTTTTGCTCGTCGGTGAGGCTTTCGCTGTTTAAATCCATCCACTGCGCATTAGCGGGCGTCATACCGGACATAAGCGCCGAGGCAAGAATGCGCGTGCTGTCCGTTGCGGTACCGTCCAGCAACTGCGCCACCCTGGATTTAGCGCTGCTGGCGTCCAGTACATCGGAAGAAAAGCCCGCCCCGCGCAACGGGTAGGTGAAATCAAAGCACTCGCGCCAGGCCGATTCATTGGACTGGCGTAATGCTTTCAGTGAATCCGCCCGACGGATTATTTTGCTGGCTGTTTCGTTGACCACGTTACGCCCCCAAGTTGGTTTTACCGCTTGCACCAGACGCAAGCAGTGACGTGCCGGAATCCGCTGCCCCTTCTGAACCCGTGGCAAGCAGGGATGATCCCTTTTTACGTTTACGGCGTGCGGCTGAATCCGCGTTTGCTGCCTTGGCGGCGGCGTCTGCTGCTTTGGCGGCTTCCGCTTCTGGGTCGTACCGCACAACGGTGGGTGAACCTCCTCCACACATGACGGATTCTCCTTAGCTGGGAACGTGCCAGCCCTTGTCAGTCAGTACGGGGGCTTTATGCGGCTTGCGCTGCCTGTCCTCGTTGGTGACTGCGGTACTGGTGGTTTGCGTGGTGGCCTGTTTAACCAGGTCGATAAAATCGAGGTTGTTCGTTAACGGCTGATCCGTGAGGTCGGTAAAGCCATACGCGTCGAATTTAGTGATGATTTGAAAGGCGGCGGCGTTCAGCCCAGAAAGCGCCGCGTTGCGGGCTGTGACAGCGTCTGTAGCAATACCGCTTCCACCATCTGCGTCCGCATCAGTAATAACCGTTGCGCCAGCGGTGGCGGCGTTCAGTTGTTCAGGGGGGTTAGCCGTACCCTCCACCTCCGATGACGTAATGATTTCGCCCGGAACTTCGATTTGCTTTTTAGGTCGACCCATGTTGCTTACTCCGTTGGCATTTGGAGCTTGCAGCATGCGTAAAGGCCTGTTCGGTTTTCCGACTAAAATAATCGATTCGGGGGGCTATTTAACATAATGGCTGTTAAGCGCATCGACGAAATGGCGCTCAAGCATAAAACAGGGTGAAGGGCGCAAAAGATCGTGTTTACTGCGCCGGAATGGGTGCTTTTTGAAAATAACATTTTTGTAACAAATGGCGGGTATCGCCGTTCGCCATGATCATGCAACGAACCGGGTATTTTTGACACGTTAGCGCTTGCGGTACCGGCTTTGAAAAAAACGGGTGTAAGGGATTTCTTGCGGCGCTCTGTTTGTGACCAGTACCCATAAGCGAATGAGCGCCTCCCCATCGTCGTAGCGCGGTACCGCTCCCGCTTTCCAGCCATACAGCGCTGACTTGGATACGTGGAGGGTTTGCGCTATCTGTTGCTGCGTCATCCCCGCACGTTCGATATCGATGATGACGTTAAACCAGTCGATTTGCATCGTGCGAACTCCTCAGGACAAAACGCGCGCACGCGCGAGGGTAGAAAGCGATTTTATTGAGCTTTCGGCGTGCGCGCATAGTTGTTACCCTCTTTCCAGAATTTGCGTAATCCGCTCTGAAAGCACTTCTAGCGTGTCGTCAACCCGTTGGTGTGCAAGCGCAAGCCCCCGTAGGTGCATTGCGGCCTCATCTAAACCGGCGGTTTGCATGAAAGCTGCGACTAACTCAGGGTGCTGCTTCGAGTATCCCTTTCCAAAAAGCTTATCTATCTCGATTACTGCGTCTGACATCCACCCACTTGCCGTTTTTGCCGCTTGTCCCGCTAGGGTATCAGCACTTGGTAATCTTTCACTGGAAATACTCATTTTTCACTTTCTCCTTGCTCCTTGGGTTAACTTAACCTCATTTACCGTTTAAAAGGTTAAGTAGTGTAAAATCATTAAGTTACTTAACTATTCAACCTATTTAGCAAAATAAAATTCTTACTCACATGCGCATGTGCGCGCACGCGTATATAGGTAAACTAGTTAAGTAGGTTAAGTAGGTTAAGTGGTAAATATGTAAAATATTACAAACTCGTAATTATTCGCACTTTTGCCAGTGATAAGGCTTACCCGCTAAACTTTGCAGCTGACGTTTTTTGTAACCAAGGTCTTTCATAATTTTTGCAACTCTCATCTCGTCACCCCGTTTGACTTGGGTTGCTTTGAAGCCGATGGCATCGATCAGGATGTCTTTTGATGTCAGAGGTACCCGCTCCCTATTCAATTTAATACCATCGCCCGTAAGTTCTACGGTCTCCTGCTCCAGCCATTCGGCGACACTGGTCGTCCAGACTTCATCCTTAACTTCATAGTCGCCAAGAATTGATTTGGCGAGCGTTTCCGCACGTTCCCAGGCGATACCTTCGCGCTTAAATATCGAAACGCCCTCAGCCCATAACTGGATTTTTTCTTCCGCGATGCCTTGAGCGATGAACTTACCCTCGGTTTCATCAGGGATCGTCATAGGCAACCAGCGACGATTACCTTCGGTATCTGTCAAAGGGGTTTCAGAGTTGGAAGTACCAATGAAGCCGCAACGACGCGGCAAGGTGACGTAATGCTCACGAAACAGCCCACGGTTACGATCAGCACGGGTAGAAATAGTAACCCGGACATCACCGATACCCCGCTTATCCATGCCGCGCATCTCGCCAAGTTCGATGACGTTATGCCCACGCATCTCGCGTATACGTTCTTCACCCTTTTTGTCGAAGTCCAGTTCCATATAGTGTTCAGGCGTAGGTGCCATAGCACGGATACCTTCTGATTTATTCTTTCCCTGTTGACTGACGAGGATCACCGCCATATCGCCTTTAATACCGGGGAGCAACGCTCTCCCGGCAAGCAAAGTCCACCAGTAGCGACCGACAGAGCGGGTGTAGGCACTCTCTTTTATTCCCCAGTGGCGAATAAAAAATGTATCGATATGTGGTACACCATCCCACGCTGGCAGTGTGTTTACCCACTCTTTCAGAGAGTCAAACCTGTGTTCCCAGGCGATTAGACGAACTGCACGTTTAATGGCTGCTTCTTCGAATTTCTTGAAGCCTAGACTTTCAAGAGTTGTATGTAGTTTGGTGTAATACTCATCCCGCAGTTGTATGTTCTTACCCTTCGGGGTAGTCAGTATTATCTCATCACGGAACTCGTCGAGGCGGATCTGCACACCACAGAGATCTGGTCGTCTTAGCGCCAATAGCACGTTAGAAATAACACCTTCAATTTTATCGTTTTTATCGCGAGTAAACTTGGGCCATGGCAAATACTCAGCAACCTCGTCACCCTTTTCAGCGACAGAAACGTCCTCAAACTCAGAAGCGCGGAAACCATACCCATCCAGCCAGTCAGCATCATTCAGGCCGAGATCGGTAGCGTGCATGCTTTTGAAATGGCCTTGCTGGAAACCACCTGTACCCGCAGGGAAATATTTAATCGACGTTTCGCTACAACCGTTACTATATTCAGACTCATCTCGAAAAGGTTTTAAATTGCGCGAACCATCAGCACTCACGGATAACGTCCAGCCGTTCGCATCGAGCCAGTTCGCCACCTCATCGGTAGCGCTGGGGTCAATATCGGACAGATCACGCTGTCTTCCGGAACGGGCGATGTGGCTGTCGATAACTGGCAGTTGCCCGTTCAGTGCTGACCAGAAATCCGAGAATTGTTCAGATGTCAATACGGGAATATCGGATAACCTCAGGGTTGTTTCGCAACCAATAAGGGGGTCATCGTACCAGGTGTAATCACAACCGGATGGGTGCAAGCCAAAGATCGCGACCTGCTGGCCAACACCAAGCATCTCGACCGCTGCTCGCTTGCCGTCTTCTGGCGGAAGTTCGTGAACGTGCTTAGGTACCGGAGGTGCCCATACCAGATAAGCCCGACGTAAGCTATTGCCACGACCACGGTACGGTAAAAAGAGCTTCAACCTACGGAACAATTCTTCATAAACGGTATCCTGATGCTCATCGACTGAGGTATCGACGTCCACAGCGTGGAGGCCATAGCCATCGCCGCGATCCCGGCCAAGTATGAGGCCAATACCATAGCCTCTTTTTTTCCATCGCTGGATATCCGCTTCGCTTGCTTTGTAGGCAGTCCAGTCTTTGAACCCCACGATTTTATCGCGGCTGTTATGAACGCTCGGGACCTTACCCACTGATTTAGGGTCAAGTGATGAGTTTGGCGACAGTTCCCCTTTGGTGGCTATCGGGATCAGGTTTTCCCTTCCGAATAAAGCCACGGCCAGATCCCACTTTTCCGACGCGATACCATTTTTAACTTTATCGGCCATGGGCTACGCCCTGTCTTCGGTTGATTCACCGTTTAACAACCAATTGGGATCACACCTAAGAACTTTTGCCAGCTCAAGGATAAAGCTAGTACGGTTCCCCTTTCCGGATTCCAGATACTGAATTGATTGCTGCCTCATCCCAACGCGTTCGGCTAATTCAGTTTGGGTAATATCTAAGGCTTTACGTCGCTCCTTGATGCGGGTCGCCAAAGTGGAATCGTTCATTAAGTAAGTCCTCAGTCATTTACAGGTTTACTGGTAATTAGTTCACAGGCACTCTGGTTTGTCAAATACAGAATTATCTGTAATCATCGAAACTAGAGAAGGGAGCTTAAAAATGAACCTTGCCAGCAGAGCTAAAAAACGTCGCTTAGAACTTCGGTTAACGCAGACAGAAGTCGCGGAGCGTGCAGGGGTAGCCCAACAATCGATAGAAGCTATAGAGAATGGTAAAACCAGAAAGCCCAGAAATTTGATCGCCATAGCCGCAGCTCTTGAATGCGATCCAAAATGGTTATTGCTTGGGGGTGATATAGTTCCTGACTATAACTACGGTGCGAAAAAAATACCGATCTTAAGCTACGTTCAGGCAGGTGCATTCACCGCACCTGAAAATTTGGATATCGACGGGGATTTCGAGTACGTATTAACGACTACTGAACTGTCAGAAAGGTCTTTTGCCTTTCGTATCCGCGGTGACTCAATGGAGCCTGAATTCAGAGAAGGTGATATAGTGATCATTGACGCCAATGTGTACCCAACACCGGGCGAGTTTGTGGCAGCCAGCAACGGCGGTCATGAAGCAACTTTTAAGAAATACCGACCAGTGGGTATAGATCAACAAGGAAAAGAGGACTTTGAACTGGTTCCTTTGAATAGCGATTACCCCACTTGTCGGTCGTGGGAAAAGCCGATGAAGATAATAGGCACGATGGTAGAGCATAGAATTTTTCGCAGAAAACGCTAATCAGCAAACAAATCCATTCGGGGAGACTTCGGTCTCCCCTTTTTATTTTGCCTGAAAAAACAAGTAAATATGTATAAATAGCAAATAATTACCAAAATACATGTTGACCAACTTACAGGTTTACTTGTATTTTTAAGGCCAGTGAACCACCCGCTCTTTAACAATCTGGACAGGGCAGTCACCCCCCGCAATTCAGTGGCCCGCTGAATGTCTTGGCTAACCCGTTGAAACCGGAATGCGAGACAGGAACGTGATGAGGGACATGCTTTTTGCTGCATGTCCCTCAAGCAAATGTGAATTTATCAAGCGTCGGCCCTGGTCGCGGGCGCTTTATTAAGTTCGCTGAGGAGGACCACGATGCAACAACAGGAAAAAGTTAAAACCGCCCCGATGGCCACTGCGCCAGTCAATAACACCGTTCGCCGCCTGCGCTGGTTACGTAAGCGCGATGAACTGGAACAAAACCCCAATGCCCGTTTTCCGATCACCCTTTATACCTGAGGTACCTCATGAGCCTTGAAGTAGTCATTAAAGAAAATACTGAGGTAATGCGCCAGCTAATCGCAGCAATGCAGAGCGGTAACGTCTTTACTCCCCCTGCTCCACCACAACCGAAAACAGACAGCACCCGCCCCAAAAAAGCGGAACAGGAAAAACCCCGTCTTGAAGACCAACCCCTGCCGGTAGCCGTTGCGCTGGCGGCGCTCTACGGTAACGAGGGCCGTTATCTGGACAGCGATAAAATCACCGCCGCGGTTGACGTGACGGAAACGCTCAACGGCAAAGATCGCAATGCGCAGATTGACGCGCTGACGATGGCCCTGAAAGGCGTGCCGCGCGCAACCCAACTGCATGGTGAGGACGTATTCAATCTGGCTGTCCAGATACTTGAGCATTGGGATGCGTTGCCGGGGATCACCGAGCGTCGCGAATACGCCGAATTATTGCTGGATATGCCACGCGATGAACGCGCAGGTGTTAAGCCGACAGTGACCAAAAAGGAAACAGAAGCCACCGTTGGCGATACCCCGGAAGACATTTTCAAGCAGGCGAGAAACCTGATTATGGAACTGACGACAGGCGGTTATCGTCACCAGGCCGTAGACATCCTGAATAAATTCGGTGCCCAGAAGCTGGGGCAGGTGCCACAGGAAAATCTGGCAGACGTTGTGATGCTCGCAGAACAGGCGCTGGCGGAGGGATAAGGCATGCCAGATATTCACGCGAAACTGTCCCCCTCATCCGCTCACCGCTGGCTACATTGCAACGCGGCACTGGCAGCGGAGCAGTTTGAAGCTGATGAAACGACGAGTTATGCCGAAGAAGGCACCACAGCGCATCATCTGGCCGAAACGATCCTCCGTAACCGGCTGAAACCTCAGTTAAAAGCCAGTCCTGTCCCGCAGGTCAGCCAGGAAATGGTTGATAAGGTGGGAGAGTACGTTGAAGCGGTCTGGACGCTGGCACAGCAACCCGGCGCGATACTCTTGGTAGAGCAGAAATGCGACTTCTCTCACATCGTTGGTATACCCAATCAGTTTGGTACTTCGGACGCGGTCATCATCCTCGGTGATGAACTCCAGATCCACGACCTCAAATACGGTTATGAGAAAGTGGATGCGTTCGAAAACCCCCAGCTCATGCTTTACGCCCTCGGGGCGCTGGAGCAGGTCAGCCTGATCGCCGACATCCATCGTGTACGCATGTTTATCCACCAGCCCCGCATCAACCACCTCAGCGAATACGAATGCAGCGTACAAAATCTGGAGGAGTTCGGGCAGAACGTGAAAGCCATCGCTGCCGATGTGCTGCAACTGGCAGACGACGCCGGGAAAAACGGCCCCGATGTTATTCCGGCTTCGGCCTATCACCCCGGAGAGAAAACCTGCCGCTGGTGTAAGCGGCGAGGTAAATGCCAGGTGCAAGCGGAGTATGTCGCGGCTGCGCTAATAAATGATTTCAGCGAAATAGCCGACCCGCCGCCTCTGGAAGACGCACTGACCACTGCCCGTCAGAAGCTGGCTGAATCGGATGGGAAATGGCTGGGCGAAACGCTACCGCTGATTGACCATATCGAAAGCTGGTGTAAAAGCGTCCGCTCTGCGGCATTTAACCTGCTGCAAAATGGGCACTCCGTTTCCGGCTATAAACTGGTTCAGGGTAAACAGGGGAATCGCATCTGGGGTGATGAGCGCGAAGCGGAAGCGCTTCTCAAATCGTTCAGGCTGAAGGGCAATCAGATTTACACGCATAAACTGATCGGCCCCAAACAGGCCGAAAACCTGCTGAAAAAAGACAATCCGCGCCGCTGGGCACAGGTAGAAGCCATTATTACCCGCCCTGATGGAAAACCCGCCATGGTGCCAGAAGCCGATCCCAAACCGGCATTAATTATCAATCCCGTAAACGACTTTGACGATGTTGAAGCCGCTGAATCCCTCATTTAAGGAGCATCACGATGAAAGTTAAATTATCAAATGTAAGATTGGCCTTCCCTGCGCTGTTTGAACCTAAGACTGTTAATGGCGAAGGTGAACCACGATTTAGCGCTGCATTTATTTTCCCACCCGACCATCCCTGCGTGAAAGAAATTGAAGCGGCTATCGCTCAGGTAGCGAAAGAAAAATGGGGGCCGAAAACCGACAGCGTTCTTAAATCCTTACGCACCGGCCTGAAAGTCTGCCTGCACGATGGCGATGAAAAAGCAGAATACGAGGGCTATTCCGGTAATAAGTTTGTCTCCGCCAGTAATAAAGCCCGACCACTGGTTATCGACCGTGCTCGTTCCGCGTTGACCGCCGCCGATGGCAAGCCGTATGCCGGTTGCTACGTTAACGCCACCATCGATATATGGGCAATGGATAACAATTTCGGCAAACGCATTAACGCGTCACTGGGCGGCGTCCAGTTCCTGCGCGATGGTGACGCCTTCGCTGGCGGCGGTGTAGCGACGCCGGATGACTTCGAGAATATGAGCGAAGGCGCCGACGCAGAAGCGTTGATTTAACCCGCAGTCACACCCCTGATCACCTGGCCCCGCGCCGGGTGTTTTGCAAAGACTATCCCTTTTTGCAAAACACCTCTAATCTTGACCCGCCTCCTGATTCCGGTTTATGCTTCCCGAATCTCCCTCATGGAGATCGGGATTAGCAACCCGGATGTTAGAAGGCGACACCAGACGCGCCAGCGTCTTTTTTAATGTCGTTTGTACAGTCACACCTGAATTATGGTGGGCTGGCGGGGGCGCTTCGGCGCGCCGGTTTCCTTCTAACCCGGTATTGCTAACCCCGTCGGTTCACCACCCTATGAGATTAGCAACTCTGTGGTGGTGATTAACTTTCGTTAGAAGGAAAATCACTATGAACGACCAGCTCATCCCTGTTTTTAATGGCACCATTGCAAACGATTCCATTCTTCTTTGTAATGCTCGCGATCTTCATACTTTTTTGAATGTAGGCCGCGACTTTTCCAACTGGATTCGTGAGCGAATTTCAGAGTACGGGTTTACCGCAAATCTAGACTACATCGTATTTTCGCCAGATTCGGCGAAAACTGTCGGGCGTCGCAGAAAGGACTACCAGCTCACCCTCGACACTGCTAAAGAACTGGCGATGGTTGAGCGCAACGAGCAAGGCCGTCAGGTGCGACGCTACTTCATCGAATGTGAGAAGAAGTTGCACCAACAATCCTCAACGGTCATTGCTCCACACAGGGAATGCCTGCCTAAGATGGTTTACCATCACCAGAGCAAATACAACCCTTACAGGGCTTATGTATGGAACGGTGAAAAGAACGTTTATATCGGAGTTTACCCGACAGTGGACGACGCAGTCGCAGCGCAGCAACTCTTCTACAAGAATGGCAATGTGAAGCGAATTCTGAAAGTCCAGCCAGAGATCAGCGATGCCGAGAAAGAAATGTTTATTGGCAATCTGCACGCCGTTTTGCATAATTTCAGGCGTATTGATGAAATCTGGCGATCCCGTCTGCGTCCTGCCCTCGAGGTCATGGACTCAAAACTGGTATACCTTCTGCACGACCGGTTCAACGACAGCATGTGTGTTTTACCAACAATAGAATCACGTATCGGCAAATACATACCGCCAAAACTACCCCGCTAATTTATCCCAGCCCCTGCTCTGCCAGGGGCTTTTTGTAACCGATTTTAATACGGAGGCATGGTCATGCCTGAACGTCTTTATCTCGATCTTGAAACCTTCAGCGAGGTGCCTATCAAAAACGGTACCCATGCGTATACAGAGGAGGCTGAGATCATGCTTTTTGCCTGGGCTATTGATACTGACCCCGTGCAGGTATGGGACGTGACCCGCGGAAAGCCCATGCCCACGGCGCTTCGAACCGCATTAGCCAATCCTGATGGGCTGATTTACGCCCATAATTCATATTTCGACCGCACGGTATTAAATCACGCCATGCCGGGTATAGCTGCCGGTGGCGTTGAGCGCTGGCGGGATACAATGGTCAGGGCGCTGGCGCACGGCCTGCCGGGATCGCTGGGCGATCTGTGTGACATTCTCAGTGTTTCGCAGGATAAAGCCAAGGATAAGGCTGGTAAGCAACTGATCCAGCTATTCTGCAAGCCTCGACCCAAAAACAGCGCTATCCGCCGCGCTAGCGCGAAAACACACCCTGTCGAGTGGCAGCGATTCGTTGAGTACGCCGGACTGGATATTGATGCCATGCGTGAGATCGACAAAAAGCTACCTGCCTGGAATTACTCAGGTCAGGAACTGGCGCTCTGGCACCGGGATCAGCGTATCAATGATCGCGGCGTATTCATGGATGTCCCCCTCGCAGAAGCAGCGGTGACGGCGGTTGACAGTGAACAGAAGGTTCTGGCCAAACGAACGCGGGAGCTCACGGACAACGCGGTGCAAGCGGCAACACAGCGTGACGCCATGCTGAAACACATAGCAGAAGCCTTTGGTATCGAACTGCCCGATATGCAGGCCAGCACCTTGCAGCGCCGGGTTAACGATCCTGATTTACCGTTTGAACTTCGTGAATTACTCGCTATCCGCCTACAGGCCAGCTCCACCAGCACCAGTAAATACAAAACCCTGATGAAAGGCGTCAGCCGTGACGGACGTCTGCGCGGCACATTGCAGTTTTGTGGGGCATCGCGCACAGGCCGCTGGGCCGGGCGCTTATTTCAGCCGCAAAATTTACCCAGACCAATGCTGAAACAAGCCGACATTGACTGTGGTATTGAAGCACTGAAAGCCGGGTGCGCCGACCTGCTTTACGACGATGTGATGCAGTTGACCAGTTCAGCGTTGCGCGGCTGCATCATGGCCCCTGCCGATAAAAAACTGGTGGTATCTGACCTTAGCAACATCGAGGGGCGCGTACTGGCGTGGTTAGCCGGGGAGAAGTGGAAGCTACAGGCGTTCCGGGATTATGACACCATCATCGGTACCGATGAAAAAGGCGAGGCGATCCGCGCTGGCCATGACCTGTACAAACTGGCCTATGCAAAATCTTTCGGCGTCCACCCGGATGAAGTGGACAAAGATCAGCGTCAGGTCGGCAAGGTGCAGGAGCTGGCGCTGGGCTATGAAGGGGGCGTTGGCGCATTTCTGACGTTCTCGCTGGCGTACAACATCGACCTCGAAGAAATGGCCTCCGCCGCTATCGCCAATATTCCGCGCAACATTCTGGATGAAGCTATCCGTGCATATGAATGGTCGGTAAAACAGAAGCGAACCTACGGACTGTCAAAACGCGCTTATGTTGTTTGCGACTCTTTTAAACGCCTCTGGCGCGAAGCCCACACGGCAACATTCAGCTTCTGGAAGGAGATCGACCAGGCCACCCGCCGCGCCATTGCCACACCCGGCATAACCATTTCCTGCCGCAAATTAAAGCTTCGCCGCGACGGAAGCTGGCTACGTATTCAGCTTCCCTCTGGCCGGGCGGTCTGTTATCCCGGCGCACGTATCGACGACAGCGGCAAGATCAGCTACATGGGCATCAACACCTACAGCCGGAAATGGCAACGCCTGCAAACCTACGGCGGCAAGCTGGCAGAGAACGTAACCCAGGCTACCGCCCGTGATGTGATGGCCGCGAATATGCCCGGTGTGGAGGACAACGGTTACGACATCATACTGACGGTGCATGACGAGATTTTAACGGAAGCGCCAGACCATTCTGATTACTCCCACGAACACCTGAGCATCCTGCTCGCAACTAACCCCGCATGGGCTTTAGACCTACCACTGTCTGCTGGCGGGTTCGAGGCCTACCGCTACCGTAAGGAGTAACCCTTATGTCTTTTAAAAAAAATGACAATCCGCTTTATTTCCGTGCTGCGCGTGAAGCTGCACAAATTGAACGCGAGGGCGATTACCGCCGCGCCGCCAAAATATGGGCGAAAGCAAACCGGTCAGCGCGTAACCCGCTAAACCAAATGTGGAGCGAAAACCGCTCTGACTTTTGCCTGATGCAGATCGGGCGGGACAAACTGAAAGAGGCGGTTACCGATGGCTTACATCCGTGAATCCACCATCGAAAAGCACCTTGTAGCGGAAGTGAAAAAAGCGGGCGGTATTGCCTACAAGTTTGTGTCCCCCGGACGCCGCTCTGTTCCTGATCGGCTGGTACTGCTACCTGGTGGCCGTCTCGTTTTCGTTGAATGCAAAGCTCCTGGCGAGAAGCCACGGGCAGATCAACTTCGGGAACACAACCGGATGCGCGCGCTGGGTTTTACCGTGGTTGTGCTGGACAGCAAAAATATGGAGGGTATTCAATGAAACTGGATAACGCACGGGTGCTGACCTTCAGACACCCCAATATGGGCGAGGTCGTCGCCATCACCAACGGCGGCGAGAGTATAGACGATGCCCGCTATCTGGTCAGTCTGGGCAGACAGCCTAACGAGGACTGGGAAACGCAGACGCTCAGGGCGGTGATTGGGTATATGGCGGAAGACAACAGGCGGCTGCGCAAACAGGTTAGCCGCCTGACGCAGGAAGGGGGGTGTAAAATCAAAGCAGTTTAATTACCACCGTGACAATGGTTGATGCCAGACCGGCGATAGCGAGAATCACAGCACTCAGTTTTATCAATAATCCATTTGCAGTATGTTCAACATCTTTACGGAGTAAGGCTATCTGAGCTTCAGTTTTCTCGAAGCGAGCCTGCATCTGAGCTTCGTTCTTCTCGAAGCGAGCTTCCATGTCCTTACGGACATCGGCTATCTCTGCGGATAGATCCTTACGGACATCAGCGATATCGCGCTTTACCTCGGCAATATCAGCCTTTGTAGCCACATCCGCCACCTCATGAGACTTGCGTACGACGAGCGAGATCGCCCGCGCCTGCTCTCTGGAAATGCCAGCAGTCTCAAGCTCTTCCGATGCCTGCAATGTATCAAATGCAACTTGGCCCATGGGAAATCCTCCTGCGTTAAGCCAAGTGTAAGCGATCTAACCGCCAACCTGCAAAATTTTGCAAGTTAGCCCCCCCATACCTTTTAACCCCATCTGTTTAATTATGGAGACATTGCCATGACCAAAATTATCACTATCCAGAATACCCAACTGCCCGTTATCGAATATCAGGGCCAGCGCGTAATTACGACCGAGCTACTAGCTCAGGGGTATGGAGCTGAAGTAGATAGCGTACGTCAGAATTTCAAACGCAATAAAAACCGCTTCATCGAAGGGAAACACTACTTCAAGGTAGAAGGCTAGGAATTACAAGAGCTTAAGAACCACGTGACATTAAGTCACGCGGTTAATAAACATACAACTAGCCTCACACTCTGGACTGAGCGCGGGGCATCACGTCATGCCAAGATGCTGGAGACCGACCAGGCGTGGGAATGGTATGAGGCGCTGGAAGATAACTACTTCCGCTTACGCGAACAAAAATCCCCTGTGGATCTTGGCCTACCAAACTTCCTCGACCCGGCAGAAGCGGCGATCGCATGGGGCAAGGAGCGCAAGGCTGTTCAGCTGATTACTTTCGAGCGCGATGAAGCTGTACGCACCAAAGCGCAGATCAGCGAAAAACGGGAAGCCACCGCCTGCCAGCGTAATGCTGTTTACCAGCGTATAGCCAATAAGGCGATAAAAGAACGCGAAGAAATGGCGGCTTTGCTGGGTGCCAGCAAAGACTATGCGTCAGTACGCTCAGTGTGGCGCGCCACAGGTAACTGGTACAGCTACCGCCAACTCACCACATGGCAGGACGAACATGACGCGATGGAATCCTACTACTGGGATGAGTCCACGGATGCACGAATTTTATGCTACCCCCGTGAAGCATGGCTGGAAGTCTACGACGTGGATATAGCGAAACTATTCTGAGGGGCTTTGTTGAATAAATAGATTTTATGCTGCACCCCCGGTGAAACGACAGATCCTCGCAACGCAAAATCATGCAGTTAGGCCTCATAAGAAAAGTGTACACCTGAGGTGACAAGCATTTTCTACCAAAACTGGCTTGGCAAAACAGCATGACTCACTATTATTCAACAAAGCCGTTCCGCTTGACAAAAGGGGTAGCATGGTGGGTTGTGCAGGATTCGAACCTGCGACCGAAATTTTTTATCTTATTGATTATAAATAATTTATTAAAAAGTGAATATACTGCGGCTCTTTTACGGCGCTTCCTCTGTCCGGGTGTAGTCGTCTAGCTCATAGCATTTTTAATGGCAGGTGCTTTTACCTTAGTTGGATCATCGGTTTTAAAGACCTTCAATCGTTTACTGAAGAACATCACTTCTGAGCCCTTATATCGATCTTGAGCACTGTAGTTTATTCCATACACTAATGATGATGCCTTATACATACCTTGGATCTCAGGAGTATTATCGTAAGAAACAATCCATGGTGTTTTAATATCATTCTGTACTACTTTTGCAACATTAAGATGGTCACCATGTTCATAATGGTTGATATATAATCCCTTACCTTTTATGTAATATGGCGGGTCTAAATATGTTAATGATTTCTTCGGCAATTGAACAACTATTTTTTTATGAAATCAATTGCATCCATGTTATACAAGTCTATTCTTTCACGGTTTTTTGATATTTTCTTTATCCGGGAAATTAACTCACTTTTGTTATAGCGAGCATCAAGCTTCCATTGCCCTTCTTGATTTTTACCACCAATCACACCGCCTTTTAATATTCCAGAACGATTTGTTCTATTAAGAAAAAAGGAAGAAAAACCAATTGTTAGCATATCATGGCCTTTGGGATTATTAATTATTTCTTTCTGTTTGAACCACTCATTCATTGTGACTTCAGTTCCTTCAATTAAAGCACACAGGTGGTCTGCATTATTTAATACAGTGTGCCAAAAGGCATAAACAGAAATATTAATATCATTAAGAATGATTTTTTCAGCTACATTTAAATGTAAAAGCTTCAGCGCTAAACCAGCCCCTCCAGCATATGGCTCTGCATAATGTATAGGCGAAAGCTTATTATCTTCAATAATCCGAAGCATGAAATTTGAAAGCTTGCCTTTGCCGCCAGGATAGCGAAGTGGGGTGTTAAAACGCATATGATACCTCTACATGTCAGTTCTAAAGTATATCCAAAAAAGGGCTTTATGGCCATCCCATAAAGCCCTTTGCAATCAATCAGTTGCTAGGCAGATACGAAGTGATAGTAGCAGAGTCAACGCCATGTCCATTTGTCATAATAATTTTAAGATTTTTGATTAATTCATGCTTGAAACTGTTGGATTCCACTAAGTGTTTATCGACCCAATATCGATAGGGATTATCTTTAACACGCCCTTTTACTTGTTCCGGCTTTGTTGAATAAATAGATTTTATGCTGGCAGCCCAGTGAAACGACGGATCCTCGCAACGTAAAATCATGCAGTTAGGCCTCATGAGAAAAGTGTACACCTGAGATGACAAGCATTTTCAACCAAAACTGGCATGGAAAAACAGCATGATTACCTATTATTCAACAAAGCCATTCTGAGGCTGAAAATGACAAAACCATACACCCCACGGCCATATCAGGAATTAATCACCAGTTTCCTCATTAATAATCCGCGCTGCAACGTGTGGGCAGGCATGGGTATGGGTAAAACAGTTGCCACACTGACTACGCTGGAAGATCTCTTTATGTGCGGAGCCGAAACCCAACCGGTGTTGGTTCTTGCGCCGCTGCGCGTGGCACGGTCAACGTGGCCGGATGAAGCCAACAAATGGAGTCATCTGCGCAATATCGAGATCCAGCCCATTATGGGCAGCGTAAAAGAACGGCTGGCAGCGCTGACGAACAGCAACGCCAGCGTTTTTACCACCAACTACGACAACCTGGTATGGCTGGTTGAAACGCTGGGTGAGCGCTGGCCGTTCGCCAGCGTAATTGGCGACGAGAGCACCCGGCTTAAATCCTTTCGATTGCGCGGCGGCGGCAAACGTGCGGCAGCACTTGGCAAGGTCGCACATAAGCATGTCCACCGCTGGGGCAATCTCACCGGCACGCCAGCACCAAACGGTCTGGTAGACCTGTGGGGGCAAGCGTGGTTTGTCGATCAGGGCCAGCGCCTGGGGCGCACATACGGCGCATTTACCTCGCGCTGGTTCAACGCAATCCAGTTTCCCGGCCAAAGCTGGAACCCTTTCCCCATTCGCAGGATGAGATACAGGCCGCGCTACGCGATGTGACGATCTCACTGGATGCCGCCGACTGGTTTGTTATTGAGGAACCGATCCATAACGTGATCCGCGTGGAAATGCCGCCCAAGGCACGCCAGCAGTATCAGGAAATGGAAAAGGAGATGTTTCTGGAACTGGATGGTGACGGCATTGAAGCGCCAAACGCCGCCGCAAAAACCGTGAAGTGTTTGCAAATCGCCAGCGGCGCTATCTATACCGACGACAAAGGTACCTGGTCAGAAATCCACGACGCCAAGTTGCAAGCGCTGGAAAGCGTGATTGCCGAATCTGGCGGTATGCCGGTGCTGGTTGCCTACCACTTTAAAAGCGATTTAGCCCGTTTATTGAAAGCCTTTCCAAAGGGTAAACAGCTTGATTCCGATCCACAGACGCTGCGCGACTGGAATGCCGGTAAAATCCCGGTGCTATTCGCTCATCCAGCTAGCGCAGGCCACGGCCTTAACTTACAGGATGGCGGAAACATCCTGGTGTTTTTCTCGCACTGGTGGGATCTGGAACAGTACCAACAAATTATCGAACGTATCGGGCCAACACGCCAGATACAGGCGGGGCATAACCGCCCGGTATGGATACACCATATTATCGCCGCCGATACCGTAGACGAACTGGTGATGGAACGGCGCGATTCAAAACGCAACGTGCAGGATATCCTGCTGGAAGCCATGAAGAAAAGGGGCAGAGCATGACACCGATAATTTCAGACACCGACCTGATAACGATTAAAGAAGTGGAACGCAGCGTAGGGTTAAAAAAATCCTGCATTTACCTGCGCATCAGTAATGGTGAATTTCCCAAGCAAAAAAAGCTCGGCACCCGTACCGCGCGCTGGGTACGCGGCGAGATCGAAGCGTGGAAAAAACAGTTTCTTTAAATCAGCCTCAAGTGATCGATATAGTCCGCGTACCACTGCATCATTTCCCGCCGTCCATCCAGATATAGGGCCTGGTTATAGGTTCCACGAATCACATTTTTGTCCACGTGTGCGAGTTGCAGCTCAATCCAATCGGGGTTAAACCCCTGATCATTGAGTACTGTGCTCATCGTATGCCGGAAACCATGCCCTACTACCCTTCCCTTATAGCCGATGGTCGCTATCATCCGGTTAATCGTGTTGTTGCTCATCACCTTTGAGGGATCATTCCTTCCGGGGAACATATTCCTATACCGTCCGCTCAGTGTCTTGAGTTCACGCAACAGGGCAATCAGTTGCGATGACAGCGGTACAATGTGTGGTCGGCTCATCTTCATCACCTCAGCCGGTATTGACCACAGCTTTTCCCCATCAAGATCCACCCAGTCCCACTGTGAATAGCGTAGCTCCTGCGTACGTAGACCAGAGAGCATAAGAATTTGCAAGCCCAAGCGCGTTATTATGCTGCCAGTGTAACCATCCACCGCCATGAGGAAGTCCGGCAATTGGTCGACGCGCAGAAAAGGATGCCGCGTAGACTTGTGTTTCACCATGGCGCTTTTCAGCTCCCCGGCAGGGTTAAACTTAGCCCGTCCGGTTGCCACCGCATAGCGGAAAACCTCACCACACCAGCACCGCGTTTTGGCCGCTTTCTCTGTGGCGCCGTGTGCTTCAACTTTACGCAATGCCGCCAGCATCATTACTGGCTCAATCTCCGCAACCGCAAGATTGCCCAGCGCCGGGAAGATGTCTTTGCCGAACGCTTCTAAAATGTCGGCAGCATAGCGAGGGGACCAGCGGTTTTTTTTAAATTCATGCCATTCGATGGCAATCTCTTTAAAGGTAATGGTTTTCGCCGCTGCCGCCGAAGCACCATAGTTTTTTACTTTCACGGGATCGATGCCCGCAGCCACATTTTGCCGGGCCTCATCGCGTTTCCGTCGTGCAGCGGCGAGGGATACCGCAGGGTAGACGCCGATTGCCAACATTTTTTCCTTGCCGGCAAAGATGTAACGGTAGCGCCAGTATTTGGCACCACTGGTTTTTATCAGCAAAAACAGCCCGTCACCATCCGGCAGTTTGTAATCCTTGTCACCGGGTTTTGCTGTTTCAATCTGTCGCGCATTGAGTTTCATAGATACCCGTTACCAACTTAAGATACCCGGATATGTACCCGTTTTAGGCACGGATCGCAACGGTTTTAGATGGATCAGATCGGACAATAAATGGCGCTAACATTTCTATTTTTAAGTGAAAAATGGACACTCAAGAACACCACCGGAACAATAGATGGCGCATCACCAATCAGGCGACCAACGACAATGAATCTTATCGCCAAAGTTCGCAACAGGCCCTGCGCGATGTGGAACAGTGGTTATTACACCATGGTTTCCCTGAGCTGATTACCCTGCGTAACCGTTTTGCCCGGCAGATGGGGTATCGCAATTATTTTGACTTTATGTTTTTTGTGAAAAGTTGCATTGTCCATCGGCTTTGTTGAATAAACATATTTTATGCGGCACCCTCGGTGAAACGACAGATCCTCGCAACGCAAAATCATGCAGTTAGGCATCATAAGAAAACTGTAAATCTGAGGTGACAAGCATTTTCTACCAAAACTGGCTGGAAAAACAGCATGACTCACTATTATTCAACAAAGCCTTGTCCATCACGATTACACTGTTTTTAGGGAGTACTGGGATAAGGACTTGTGTGACCCAGGAATAGAAAACATCGCTGTTAATATTGATATCAAATAATCCGATATAGCCAACCGACTTAAAAATGATTACAGCCAATGCCACATATCATGGCATTGGCTGTAATCATTTTTAAGTCGTTTGGCTATATGTTCAATCCCATCAAAAGCAGGTTACTTTATGGACGAAAAACAGTTACAGGCTCTGGCTAACGAGCTGGCCAAAAATCTCAAAACCCCTGACGCTCTCAACCCGTTTGATCGCCTGCTGAAAAAGATCAGTGTTGAAGCTGCCCTTAATGCTGAAATGACCCATCACCTCGGGCATGAGAAGCCCCAGTCCAAATCTGGAACTAACACGCGCAATGGCTACTCCACAAAGACTGTTACCACCGGCGATGGTCCGCTGGAACTGCGTACACCACGTGATCGTGATGGTTCCTTTGAACCGCAACTGGTGAAGAAGAACCAGACCCGGATCACCGGGATGGATAACCAGATTTTATCGTTGTATGCCAAAGGGATGACCACCCGCAAAATTGCCGCTGCGTTCAAAGAACTGTATGACGCGGATGTCTCACCCGCCCTGGTATCGAAGGTCACCGATGCCGTTATGGAGCCGGTTGTTGAATGGCAAAACCGCCCCCTGGATGCGGTTTATCCCATTGTTTACCTTGACTGTATCGTTCTAAAAGTCCGGCAGGACAGCCGCGTTATCAATAAGTCTGTGTTCCTGGCGCTGGGTATCAATATCGAAGGCCAGAAAGAGCTACTGGGGATGTGGCTGGCCGAAAATGAAGGCGCAAAGTTCTGGCTGAACGTGCTGACAGAACTGAAAAACCGTGGCCTGACCGACATCCTCATTGCCTGTGTGGACGGCCTGAAAGGGTTCCCGGATGCCATCAACACGGTCTACCCGGAAGCCCGCATCCAGCTGTGCATCGTGCACATGGTGCGCAACAGTCTGCGCTTCGTTGCCTGGAAGGACTATAAGGCGGTAACACGCGACCTCAAAGCAGTGTATCAGGCTCCAACCGAAGAGGCCGCGCTTCAGGCGCTGGAGACGTTCGGTGGGACATGGGATCACCGCTATCCGCAGATAAGCCGGAGCTGGCAGTCAAACTGGGCCAACCTGTCGACATTCTTCTCGTACCCGCAGGAACTTCGCAAGGTAATCTACACGACGAACGCTAACGCTATAGAATCACTGAACAGCGTGCTCCGGCATGCAATCAAGAAACGCAAGGTGTTTCCGACTGATGACTCGCTGAAGAAGGTCGTATGGCTGGCAATCCAGGCGGCATCACAGAAATGGACGATGCCCTTACAGGACTGGCGTATGGCAATGAGTCGCATTATTATCGAGTTCGGTGACCACCTTGACGGTCACTTCTGAGGAAAGGCATTTACACAAAATCTTAAACGGGCTCTAATAAAGCGCCAATAACATTTGTTCTTCCCTTGGCTCCCCAGTTCTTCAGGCCAAAACACCGTTGACCTTTTGGGGAATAGCAGTGAGTCCGTGGGGTATCGTGTGGAAAACCATTTTCATCAATAAAAACAACAGGTTTGCCTTCTTTTTCATACTGTTGTGTTTTTTTGTTGAAATGCTTGCCGGGCGCTTTCGTCGGCTTTCGGATGACGTAGAGTTTTTTTATAGGTCAATCCCAGCTTTTTAAGAGCTTGCCAAATGGCCTTCTGACAAACGCCAAAACGCTCTGCACGTTCTTTTTGGTAAGCATCTGGATATTGTTCAACATCTTTTATCAACTCGGATTTATCGATCTTTCGCTGACGCGTGGTCGATGCTTTTGACGCTATTTGATTAATCCAACGCGATACAGAGGCAGGGCCAATCCGAAATTGCTTCGCTGTTTCTCGGATACTCAACCCTTCTTCTTCCCGTGTAGATATCACTTTACGTCTAAAATCAATTGAATAGCTCATTTAAATAATGTAATCAAAATTAAGTCGTTTATCTATAATGAGTGGCTTACGTTACTCGCACGTTAACCGGTGGCCGGTGAGCGTCTCTGGCGTAAAAAAACCGCCTTCTCATCGGTTACCCCATAAACGGGCTTACACGGTGAGTAAGGCGGTTGTCAGAAGAGAAAGGCTGAATTACTTAGCAGCAGTCTTCTCAGCGGGTTCCGTCATCTTGTGATTGATGCGGTTATCAAAATTTTCGTTAAACTGCTTTTTCTGCTCCGGCGTCAGAACGTTATAAATCTTGTTCTGCGTTTCCAGGCGGCTTACCATCCGCGCTTTATGAATCTCATCCTGCTTATTTGACCTGCGCTTGGGCTTTCGCCATATCGAACGTGTCTGCCGCAATCACATCACGCATGGCACGGTGTTCATCCTGCATCACTTTGCGCATGTTATCGCGCGCATCACGAATGATATCCCCAACCTGCTTTTTCTGCGCCTCGGTCAGGTTGAGATCTTTAAGCATCCACTCCTCATGCATGCCGGCGCGAGGGCCACCGCGTTCACCTTTCATCATACGAGTTTCATGACCATGGCCTTTTTGAGCATCATTGGCATGCGTAATACCCGCTGCGCCAAACGCCAATGTAGATGCCACCAGAATCGCTGTCAGTTTACGCATAGTGCTATCTCTCTCTTTCCAGTTTACTCGTTAACGACGATTGTCGTCTTGACGGTGTTGAGTATAGACAGTGCAACTTCGAGTTAATTAGCGTAAGGATAAATCTCTGCAAGTTCCGTCTCCACAATTGCGTCAAATGTGGAGAATGCGGAGAAACTATGTAAACCCCGTAAGAAAAACGTTAAGGCCCTCTTAGTCTAGGTAACAATGAAAATATAAAATTAATAAAATCAATTCATTATCAAAAAACAAAGTTTTTCGCACTTAAATCGCTTGCTATTTAATCTTTATCTATATAGATTGTATTTTATGAACAAGAAAACGCAGGCAGTACCAACATCATTGCCAGCGCAAGCCTATCAGCTTGGCGGGCAACTCTGTTTCGCACTCTATTCAGCCAATCTGGCAATGAATATAGCTAAACCACTTAATTTTGATTACATTATTTAAATGAGCTATTCAATTGATTTTAGACGTAAAGTGATATCTACACGGGAAGAAGAAGGGTTGAGTATCCGAGAAACAGCGAAGCAATTTCGGGTTGGCCCTGCCTCTGTATCGCGTTGGATTAATCAAATAGCGTCAAAAGCATCGACCACGCGTCAGCGAAAGATCGATAAATCCGAGTTGATAAAAGATGTTGAACAATATCCAGATGCTTACCAAAAAGAACGTGCAGAGCGTTTTGGCGTTTGTCAGAAGGCCATTTGGCAAGCTCTTAAAAAGCTGGGATTGACCTATAAAAAAACTCTACGTCATCCGAAAGCCGACGAAAGCGCCCGGCAAGCATTTCAACAAAAAAACACAACAGTATGAAAAAGAAGGCAAACCTGTTGTTTTTATTGATGAAAATGGTTTTCCACACGATACCCCACGGACTCACTGCTATTCCCCAAAAGGTCAACGGTGTTTTGGCCTGAAGAACTGGGGAGCCAAGGGAAGAACAAATGTTATTGGCGCTTTATTAGAGCCCGTTTAAGATTTTCTGTAAATGCCTTTAGAAGTGACCGTCAAGACGGTCACCGAACTCGATAATAAAGCGACTCATTGCCATACGCCAGTCCTGTAAGGGCATCGTCCATTTCTGTGATGCCGCCTGGATTGCCAGCCATACGACCTTCTTCACCGAGTCATCAGTCGGAAACACCTTGCGTTTCTTGATTGCATGCCGGAGCACGCTGTTCAGTGATTCTATAGTGTTCGTCGTGTAGATTACCTTGCGAAGTTCCTGCGGGTACGAGAAGAATGTCGACAGGTTGGCCCAGTTTGACTGCCAGCTCCGGCTTATCTGCGGATAGCGGTGATCCCATGTCCCACCGAACGTCACCAGCGCCTGAAGCGCGGCCTCTTCGGCTGGAGCCTGATACACTGCTTTGAGGTCGCGTGTTACCGCCTTATAGTCCTTCCAGGCAACGAAGCGCAGACTGTTGCGCACCATGTGCACGATGCACAGCTGGATGCGGGCTTCCGGGTAGACCGTGTTGATGGCATCCGGGAACCCTTTCAGGCCGTCCACACAGGCAATGAGGATGTCGGTCAGGCCACGGTTTTTCAGTTCTGTCAGCACGTTCAGCCAGAACTTTGCGCCTTCATTTTCGGCCAGCCACATCCCCAGTAGCTCTTTCTGGCCTTCGATATTGATACCCAGCGCCAGGAACACAGACTTATTGATAACGCGGCTGTCCTGCCGGACTTTTAGAACGATACAGTCAAGGTAAACAATGGGATAAACCGCATCCAGGGGGCGGTTTTGCCATTCAACAACCGGCTCCATAACGGCATCGGTGACCTTCGATACCAGGGCGGGTGAGACATCCGCGTCATACAGTTCTTTGAACGCAGCGGCAATTTTGCGGGTGGTCATCCCTTTGGCATACAACGATAAAATCTGGTTATCCATCCCGGTGATCCGGGTCTGGTTCTTCTTCACCAGTTGCGGTTCAAAGGAACCATCACGATCACGTGGTGTACGCAGTTCCAGCGGACCATCGCCGGTGGTAACAGTCTTTGTGGAGTAGCCATTGCGCGTGTTAGTTCCAGATTTGGACTGGGGCTTCTCATGCCCGAGGTGATGGGTCATTTCAGCATTAAGGGCAGCTTCAACACTGATCTTTTTCAGCAGGCGATCAAACGGGTTGAGAGCGTCAGGGGTTTTGAGATTTTTGGCCAGCTCGTTAGCCAGAGCCTGTAACTGTTTTTCGTCCATAAAGTAACCTGCTTTTGATGCTGGATTGAACATATCAAAATCAGGCAATTACACAATCTCGTGTACAGGCTCTTCTCAGTCTATATAGTGTAATCAAAATTAAGTCGCTTGGCTATATCTACTGGCAGGATGCCGGGTATTCGCCAGCGGTGATAGGCTATTTGTGGTCGCTGGGGGTGGTGGCTGAGGTGGTGGTGTTTATGTTCAGCAAACGCTGGTTTGCGCGTTTCAGCGCCCGCGATCTGTTGCTGCTGTCAGCGGTGGCAGGCATTGTTCGCTGGAGGCTGATGGGGGCCACCGTAGCGCTACCCTAGCTGATTGTGATACAGGTATTGCACTGCGGTACCTTTACCCTGTGCCACCTAGCCGCCATGCGCTTTATCTCTGCGCGTAGCGGTGGCGACGTGCTGCGTTTGCAGGCCGTCTACTCGGTACTGGCAATGGGCGGCAGCATTGCGGTGATGACGGTGGTGTCGGGATTTTTGTTTGAACATCTTCAACACGCTACCTTCTAGATGATGGCGGCGCTAGTGGTTCCCGCTCTGTTTTTGCGACCCGCAACGCCCGTTCAGCACGCATAAACCGAGTATCAGGTTCATTTTGGAATAGGATGACGAGGTAAAGTGATTTTGTCATCAGTCTGACACTTGGAAAGTCCGGGTGTCATTATCTGCGTCAAGAGATGATACATTATGTTACTTTATAACACTTTCGGTCGCTGTTGTGCTCGGTTAGGGTGGCGGTGGGGTGTTTTGTTCTCGATGCTGTCGCTTGCCTCGCCTTCGGTGTGGGCGCATCCCCACAGTTTTATTGATATCCAAACCACGGTTGAAGGTGACAATGACACCATCACCGGGTTGCGTATGCACTGGACGATGGACCCAATCACCTCAGCAGATCTGCTCTACGATGCGGGCAAGGCGAAAAGTGACTCTGAAATCTGGAAAAAGCTGGCGGCGGAAGTGATGGCGAACGTGTTGGGCCAGCACTATTTTACTGAGATCTACCGGGATAACGCGGCGGTGAAATTTCAACCGCTGCCGACAGAATATCATCTGTCGCGGCAAGGTAACAAAGCGGTGCTGGAGTTTGTGCTGCCGCTTGCGCATCCGCAGCCTTTAAAAGGCGCGCCGCTACAGATTTCTACCTATGACCCGACCTATTTTGTCGATATGTCCTATCAGGATAAAAACGCTGTCCGCCTCGCGCCTGTGCTGGCGGAACACTGTAAAACAGCGCTGTTTACCCCGAAACCCAGCGCTGATTTACGTTCTTATGCGCTGTCGCTGGATAAAACCGATGCCCTCGATGAGGATCTGGCGCTGGGCAAACAGTTTGCACAACAAATTACGCTGGAATGCCACTGACTGTGTTTGAAAAACGAAAACCTCATCACACCTTGAGACTGTGTCTTGGCTTGTGCCCGTTAGTGGTTTTTTTACTGCTGTTGTCGCTGGGGGCTCAGGTGGTGCTGCGCTACTGGCCGAATATTCTGCTGCAAAGCGTTGCCTGGCAGAAGGTGATGCATCAACAGATGTCAGCGCTGCTTGAGGCGGTGCACGAACAGCCGCATCAGGCGGGGCTGAGCCTGCTGGCGTTCAGTCTGGTCTACGGCATCTTGCACGCGGTGGGGCCGGGACACGGTAAAGTGGTGATCGCCACCTACCTTGCCACCCATCCGACGCAGCTTAAAAATAGTCTGAAACTGATGCTGGCATCCTCGCTGCTGCAAGGCATGATGGCGATTGGGTTAGTGAGCGTCACGTTGGGGGTTTTGCAACTCTCCAGCCGGGCACTGCACGCCAGCAGTTTCTGGATGGAAAAGACCAGTTTTATGCTGGTGGCGCTACTGGGGTTGTGGCTCAGCGTGCGCGCCCTTAAACGTCTGTGGGCGGCGATTACCCATGCCCGACATGCCAGCAAACCCAATATTCAGCGTATTCACGTGTTAACCGCACAGGCGCACCCGCTACCGTTAGCGCCGTTATCGCCCGTGACAGATGATGGCGTATGTGGTTGTGGCCATCGTCATCTCCCCTCCCAGGAGGAATTGCAACGTGGTGATGGCTGGCGTACCCGAGTGGCGATTGTGTGTGCTATGGGGTTGCGTCCCTGCTCGGGGGCCATCTTGGTGCTGTTGTTCTCCAAAGTGATCGGCGTGTTTGCTTGGGGCGTTGCTTCTGCGCTCGCCATGGCGCTGGGCACGGCCATTACCCTCTCGGTGTTGGCGCTGCTGGTGTTCTTTTGCCGCCGCGTGATTGAACGTATGGGTCGCTCACGTGCGCCTATGTTGTGGCAACAGACCGCTTGGAGCACGTTGTCGCTGGCGGGTGGTATGTTACTGTTTGGCGTGGGGATTCTGCTTTATCTCTCGGCACAACCTGCCATTACCGGTGGTATCCGTCCGTTCTCCTGACGTGCCTGATTCTGGTTTTTCTCTCTGAACGTGCCTGACGTCAAAAAGCCATTGCGTCTGCTCTGGCGCGCAGCATATTATTTTAAAGGTGATAATGAGTCTCATTGTCCATATAAAAATCAGGGATAAAAATGAAGAAAACGCTACATTGGATAGCTATAGCCAACCGACATTATTTTGATAACAGCCAGCTATGCTTTTTTTCCGCATATCAGGGTATCTGTTGTAATCATTCTTAAGTCGGTTGGCTATATAGCTAAACGACTTAATTTTGATTACATTATTTAAATGAGCTATTCAATTGATTTTAGACGTAAAGTGATATCTACAGGGGAAGAAGAAGGGTTGAGTATCCGAGAAACAGCGAAGCAATTTCGGATTGGCCCTGCCTCTGTATCGCGTTGGATTAATCAAATAGCGTCAAAAGCATCGACCACGCGTCAGCGAAAGATCGATAAATCCGAGTTGATAAAAGATGTTGAACCATATCCAGATGCTTACCAAAAAGAACGTGCAGAGTGTTTTGGCGTTTGTCAGAAGGCCATTTGGCAAGCTCTTAAAAAGCTGGGATTGACCTATAAAAAAACTCTACGCCATCCGAAAGCCGACGAAAGCGCCCGGCAAGCATTTCAACAAAAAATACAACAGTATGAAAAAGAAGGCAAACCTATTGTTTTTATTGATGAAAGTGGTTTTCCACACGATACCTCACGGATTCACGGCTATTCCCCAAAAGGTCAACGGTGTTTTGGCCTGAAGAACGGGGGAGCCAAGGGAAGAACAAATGTTATCGGCGCTTTATTAGGCACAACGCTGTTTGCTATCGGATTATTTGATATCAATATTAACAGCGATGTTTTCTATTCCTGGGTCACACAAGTCCTTATCCCAGTACTCCCTAAAAACAGTGTAATCGTGATGGACAATGCAACTTTTCACAAAAAACATAATATTCAACAAGTCATCATCGATGCAGGGTATATGCTGGAGTATTTGCCTACATATTCGCCAGATCTTAACCCCATTGAGCATAAATGGGCACAAGCAAAAAGCCAAAAAAGAGAGAGTGGTTGCGATACAGAGATTTTGTTCTCAGTCCATATGGTGTAATCAAAATTAAGTCGCTTGGCTATATCAGTTGCAACTCATGGAGTATGGAAAAAGGCATCACCACGCCAACCGAAGAGAAAGCCGGGGTGAAACAGGATCTGGGCATGAATTCCAGCCGCCGCGTGCTGCTGGCCGACAGCAGCAAGTACGGCGCCTATTCGTTGTTTTGCGTTACGCCGCTCACGGCACTGACTGACATCGTTACCGACAGCGCGCTGGCACCGGAGACGCAGCAACTGCTGCACGCGCAGCCGGTGCAACTGCATTTGGTGTAACGTCTTGTGCCGCTTTGCATCACGCGGCTCAGGTTATGATTCAATGGGCGGGCAGCGATAATGTTCAGGTTCGACAAACTGATCAATGCTCGCAGGTCGGCCAAAATACCACCCTTGCACAATTGCATTCGGGCAGTGTCGCGCCACATAAGCGGCCTGTTCCTGCGTTTCCACCCCTTCCACCACGATGCTGGCATCCAGTTTTTGTACCAAAGAGAACAGCACATCGGTGAAGGCGGCATTGACGGAATCTGTGCCGATCGCGCCGACAAAAATCTTATCTATCTTCACCAGATTGAATGAGAAACGGCTCAGGTAATCCAAGTTTGAATAGCCGGTGCCAAAATCATCCAGCGCGATTTTATGCCCTTGCTGCTGCAACGATTGCAGTGCAACCTCCAGTAACTGCGGAGATGCGGTAGAGCGTTCTGTCAGTTCTAAAATAACACGCTCGCGCATCACCCCGTTGCGCTCGCACTCACGCTGCAAAAAGCGGTGGTAGTAGGGAGAGATGATGTCACTTACAGCAAGGTTGATGCTGAGCGTAAAAGACGATGGTTGCGTCAGATAAGGTCGCATGTCCCGAATTGCACAGCGGGTGATGGCTCGGGTTAGCTCATCGATCATGCCGTTTTCTTCTGCAATGCGCACGAACACCTCTGGCGAAATTTCCTCACCCGCGCCGTTGCGCCAGCGCACCAAGGCTTCAACGCCAATCAGCGAGCGCGTGGTAAGGCTGACCAATGGCTGGTAGTGGGCGCGCAGCTGATCGTTCTTCAGGGCCCGTTCCAGTTGGCAGGGCAGGGAGTGCCGCTTTTCACGGTAAAGCGAGTAACACAGCGTGAAGCTGCCGCCTAATGCTGCCCCCATCAGAATGATGCCCGCTATCACATACCATGGGCGATATATCACTCCCGCGTCCTCAAACTGCGCCAGCACACAGATATCAAAGCTGTTTGAGCAGGTGAAAAAATGGCGTGTACCCAAGGTGAGCCAACCGTTTTTTAATCTGCTTAAGTCTTCTTTATGAGGAAGTGTCAGGGAACCGAAGGTTTGGTAGGGGTGGTCGAGATTCTTATTGATTAAGGTGGCGCTGTATCCCTGTGGAGGTTGTGAATAGCGGCGAAAAGCAGCCGAAGCGGTGATCGTCGCTACGCCTCCGTTGCTGGCGATATCGGCGGTGATCCTAGGGTCAACCAGCCTTTCCATGGCGGTCCACAGCTGTGTGCCCGTTGATGTCGTCAGATCGGGCGGAAACAGCGGGATAGGGGGATTCAGTCTTCCCCACCCCGCAGAGCAGATCAGACGATCGTTTTCGATGCGTCCCACGTCGCGCAGATTAAGCGCGTAAAAGGACAGCAGGCGTAGTTCGCGCAGGTCGGCATCGGAGCAGGGGAGATTGCCCAATAACAGTATGCGCTGCATGGTGTCACGACTTTCTTGCGCGACGGCGACCCCTTGCGCTAACACCTCTTGCGCGTAGCTCACCAAGCGCTTTTGTTCTGACTGCGCAATAAAGGATTGACCAATGAACAGCGCCAATACCGCGCTGAGCAGCATGAAAATGATTAATCTGAACAATAATCCGGCATTGTTGGAGGATAGCATCGTTATTATCCAATTAGTGGTGATGAACATAACTCGGCATGTGGATTCAGATATCGCATCCTTGCCAATCTGGTGAAGTTATCGGCCATGTCTACAGTGGCTTGAGAAAAGGTGTTTCAGTTTGTCGCATGACGCAATGTTTAACCTGTATGTGTTGAACCGGTTGCAAGATAACGCAGTGGGTGGTTGTTATAAGCCACTGAATACCGTCTCTGTACCCTGCCATGCTATCGACGTTGCTGAGAATGATAATTATAAATGCCGATTATCAATCAGGGTAATTTTTTAATTAATATAACTTACTTGAAGTGTTAGGTTTTTTATACAGATATCCGTATCGACATCGCGCGTCGGTACGTTTTTTTGGCCTCGTGGGGGGATGCTGATGCAGGTGATCCCGGTTGGGATTCGGCGTATGGTTTTCGAAGCATTGGGCGAAAGGGAGACAGGGAAACAATGGTTGATATTTACATCAAAACGCTGATTGAGCGCGATCCGCTCATGGCATGCCTAGTTGCGCTGCGTGACGTAACCTGGTTTAACCCGGAGAGCACCACGCTTGTCGAGGGATTGTCCTACGTCGGGCTTGGGCTCGCGGATGTGCAGGCGGCGGATGCGCACTTACGCCGTTTTGCTCCCTATCTCCGCCAGGTTTTTCCCGCGTTGGCGGCGAGTGAAGGCATCATTGAGTCCGATATGGTTGACATCGCCGCGATGCAAACCGCGCTGGATGCACGATACGACAGGGCATTGCCTGGAAAACTGTGGCTGAAAAAAGATAGCCACTTGCCGATTTCCTGCTCGATAAAGGCGCGCGGCGGTATCTATGAAGTGCTGGTACACGCGGAACAATTGGCATTACAGGCGGGATTGATTACCGTCACGGATGATTATCGTCAGCTGGCGAGCGAAGATGCGCGGCACTTCTTTAGCCAATACCGTATTGCCGTGGGGTCGACCGGCAATCTCGGTATGTCGATCGGAATTATGGGGGCGACCTTGGGCTTCAAGGTTTCGGTACACATGTCGGCGGATGCGCGCCAATGGAAAAAGGACAGATTGCGCGCACACGGCGTTGACGTCGTGGAATATCAACAGGATTACGGCGTCGCCGTTGAACAAGGACGCAAAGCCGCACAGGACGACCCCTACTGCTTTTTTATTGATGACGAGAATTCTCGCTCGCTGTTTCTTGGCTATGCGGTTGCTGGCGGTCGCCTCAAAGCCCAGTTTGCTGAGCGTGGCATGGTGGTAGACGCGGAACACCCCCTGTTTGTCTACCTGCAGTGCGGCGTGGGCGGTGGGCCGGGCGGGGTGGCGTTCGGTCTGAAATTGGCGTTTGGCGATCACGTACACTGTATTTTTGCTGAGCCAACGCACTCGCCCTGTATGCTGCTGGGCGTGTACACCGGCTTGCACGACGGGATTGCGGTGCAGGATTTGGGCATCGATAACCTGACGGCGGCCGATGGATTGGCGGTGGGACGTCCATCCGGTTTTGTTGGACGTGCCATGGCGCGGTTGATTGACGGTTATTACACGCTGAGCGATGACGAAATGTATCGCTTGCTGGCGATGCTGGCGCAAACCGAAGCACTCTGTCTGGAGCCCTCGGCGTTGGCTGGAATGGCCGGGCCGTGGCGCGTGGCAGGCAACGCGGAATACCTGTCGCGTTTGTCGTTATCTGCTTCGGCGATGCAACAGGCAACGCATCTGGTGTGGGCGACGGGCGGTGGCATGGTGCCGGACGCGGAGATGCAGAAATATCTGGCGCACGGGGCGAAATAACCCGTGCGCCAGATGCCCCGTTTACTTCATGCTGGCGGCAAGGGTGTCCACATTGTGTTTGAACGCAGCGGTGTAGCTGGCGGCAGGGCCATTGCTGTCAGTTAATGCTTCCGGGTAGAGTTCACCGCCCGGTTGTGCGCCGCTGGCGCTAGCTATCTGTTTCACCAAACGAGGATCCGTCTGGTTCTCGATAAAGTAGCTGTCGACCTTCTCTTGTTTGATCTGGCGAATAAGCTCAGCAACCTGTTTGCTGCTGGCCTCCGTTTCCGTTGAATAACCCAGCGGTGCCAGGAAGGTTACGCCATAGGCCTGGCTGAAATAGCCAAACGCATCGTGGCTGGTAAGCACTTTGCGTTTTTCTGGTGCAATGGCAGAGAAGGTTTTCTTGGCATAATTATCCAGCGCCTGAAGTTGCTGAATATAGGCTTTTCCCTGCTGACGAAAATAGTCAGCATCCTGCGGGGCCGCGCTGGCTAGCGCATCGATGATATTCTGCGCGTAGATAATCCCGTTCGCTGCGCTGTTCCAGGCGTGCGGATCGGTCTGGGTTTTACCCTCTTCTTCCATTGCCAATGTGTGGATGCCCTGCGAGGCGGTCACCACTTTTCCTTGATAACCGGAAGCGGATACCAGACGCGTTAACCAACCCTCCAGGCCTAGTCCGTTAACAACAACCAGATCCGCGCTCGCGAGCGTTTTGCTGTCTTGCGGCGAGGGTTCGAATTCATGGGGATCGCCGTTGGGCTTGACCAAATCGGTGACGACGATGCGATCGCCGCCAATGTGGCTGACCATATCGCCTAAAACGGAAAAGCTAGCGACAACCTGCAACGGCTTCGCCATCGCAAACGTGCTGAATAACAGGCTGGAAAGTGCCAGTGCGATAACAGGATGTTTCATGATGTCCTCATTGATGACATGTGGATGGTATTAGCGGCGCAGGCGAAGCATGCCGCCCTCAGCGCCGAAGGCGACCGAGACCGCGAAAAACAGCGTGGCAGTCAGGATGATGGCAGGTCCGGCAGGCAGTGAGGCATAGTAGGACCACAGCAGGCCGATAAGGCTGGACGCAATGCCTACCAGCACTGAGACCGCCAGCATGACGGGCAAGCGAGCTGTCCAGAAACGGGCGCAGGTCGCGGGTAGCATCATCATGCCGACCGTCATCAGCGTGCCCAGCAGTTGAAACCCTGCCACCAAATTGAGCACCACCAGTGCGAGAAATAACGCGTGGATCAGCGTACGTCCTCGCGGTGAGGCGAGCTGCATAAAGGTGGTATCAAATGATTCGATCACTAGCGCACGATAGAGACATGCCAACAGCAGTATCGAGACCGAACAGATCAGGCCGATATCGATCAACGCACCGCGATCGACCGCCAAAATTGATCCAAACAGCACGTGTAGCAGATCAACGCTGGAGCCGCGCAGTGACACTAACGTCACACCGAGCGCTAGCGAACCCAGATAGAGCCCGGCGAAGCTGGCGTCCTCTTTTAACGCCGTGTTACGACTAACAAAACCGGAAAGCAGCGCCACGATCAGCCCGGCGATAAACCCGCCGGTCCCCATTGCCAACAGCGACATGCCGGAGAGCAGATACCCAATGGCGACGCCGGGCAGCACCGCGTGCGATAGCGCATCGCCGATCAAACTCATGCGGCGTAGCAACAAAAAGCAACCCAGCGGCGTGGCACTGAGCGTGAGCGCGATACATCCCACCAGTGCGCGCCGCATAAACCCGAACTCCACCAGCGGTGAAAGGAGATTTGTTGTCATCATACTACCGCCCTGATCCGCGCCTGCGTGCCGTGGGGCGCGGGGTGTGCCGAGGTGAATATATCGTGGGTTGCGCCCCAGCGATGGCCTGCGGCGTTGAGCTGTAGCACCAGCGGAAAATGGCGGTCGACAATGTCACGATCGTGCAGCACCGCCAGAACGGTGCATCCTTGCTCATGACGTTGGTGGATCAAGGCCAGCAGAGCCTGTGTTGTTTCGGCATCAACACCAGTAAACGGTTCATCGAGCAGCAGCACCGGTGCGTCCATCAACAGCAAGCGTGCAAACAGGACGCGCTGTAGCTGGCCTCCCGATAAATGGCCGATAGGACGGGTGGCGAACGCGGCCATCGCAACTGCTTCCAATGCGGCATATGCGTTACGCCGCCAGAGACTATTGAGGCCACCGAACAGGCCGCGTTGCGGCAGGCTGCCCATCAACACCAAATCCATGACGCTCAACGGAAACTGGCGATCGAACTCCGACAGCTGTGGCAAATAGCCAATGCGCGGTACGGCGTTGCCATCGTGCGTCAACGAGCCCGCTAAGGGAGGAATTAGTCCTGCAAGGGTTTTTAACAGCGTCGATTTTCCACTGCCGTTTTCACCGACAATGGCCGTCAGTGAACCCGCGCTGAAGCTGCCGCTCAGCGTGCCAAGCGGTGAAGATGCGATGTAGCCGAATGTGAGGTTGTGCAGTGCGATCATGGTAGCGATACCGCCCAGGCGACCAGCGCCCATAACAACGCCAACAGCGCCAGCGCAATGCTGATACGCGCCCAGACGGAAAGAGAATAATAGAAGCTCACTCGCGAGTGCCATACAGAGAGAAATTTATTGTTATGTTATAATATAGCATTTCAAGCGCCACCAGAAAGACGTAAGAGAATGTGACATGGTGGCTTTGGCCCTAGTCTGCGTGCAAATGTTCTTATGGTTGTTATTGCGTTAACCCTCGACAGTGTAGAGATAAGCGATAGGAAAGGGGGCTGATGCATTGAGTGATTTCTTGCTAAAACCGTCTATCGTGAGCCTCGCAAACACAGGGATGAAGGAATAATGGCAACATTAAAGGATATCGCGGAGTGTGCAAGCGTCTCTATCAGTACGGTTTCTCGTGTATTAAATGGTACTGCGCCGATCAGTGCCAAAGTCAAACAGCAGATACTGGCGATTGCCGCTGAACAGGGCTATCCGCTGCATAAATTGGCGAAACCGGTGGCCGAAGCTTTGGATCCCTTGCGCCATGTTCTGTTGGCCGCGCCGCGCAACCTGATGCTGGAAAGTGATTACAATCTGGTTTCCCTGTCATTGATCAATGCGCTCAAGACATTGTGCGTACAGCGTAATATCCGACTGCGTCCATTTCCCTCGGAGCATGACGCCATGACGGAAGAGCAAATGAGTGCATCGCTGCAAGGTATGCGGCAGAGTGGCATTGTGATCGTCAATGACGAGCGTATCCCCTTGTTGCAGGCGGTGGTGAAAAGTGGAATACCTGCCGTGCTGATCAACGGTGAAGATCCTTCCATGCGTTTAAACCGCGTTACTCCCGCTAACTATGCCGCCGCAGTCTGTGCCGTTCGTCATCTGATAGAACACGGACATCGGCGAATTCTGCATTTAACCTGGTCGTCTTGCATCACTATTAAGCAGCGGGAACGCGGCTACCGTGATGCCTTGCTGGAGGCAGGAATTGCTGTCGATGAGTCACTGATTCTGGCTTTGCCTGATTTCCACCCCCTCACCGCGCGTGACGCCATGCTGCGCTGGCTTTCCGCACATCCTGACCGCCTTGGTGTGACTGCGATTTTTTGCGCGGCGGACAATCAGGCGGTGGGCGTGGTGGATGCGCTGGCACAGCGTGGTATTCGCGTTCCAGATGATATGTCGTTGGTGGGTATGGATAATATTTTGCCACTGGATATGCTGCCGGTATCACTGACTACGGTGCACATGCCGCTTGATGCGCTTGCGAGAGCCACACTGCAACTATTAACCCAGCAGCTGGTTCCCGCACAGTCGCTGGGGGTGACACAGCATGTTGAATTGACCGGACATTTGGTGGTGCGAGAATCGGTAAAGTGCCTCAGCACACTCCCTTGATTGCCTACTAAAATCGTGCGGTGGTGGCCTCGACCAGCGCATCTATTGCCAGACGAAAGCGGGGCAACATCACCGGTGTTGCCCGTCATAGAGCATGAACGGGCAAATGTCCGGCAATAACCTCGTCCAAAACGCTAACCAGCACGCCGCGCTCGAGTTCCTCCTTGACTAACCAGTAGGGCACTCTGCCGAGGCAGTATCCTGCCTTGATGGCGTTGAGAGTCAGCAGTGCGCCATCCAGCAATAAACGGGTATCAGGTGTCATCACTCGGTGTGTTTTGTCCGCCAACTGAAAGTGCCAGGGGGCCGCATAGCCCTCTTTCAGCGTACCGATCAGGATGTGGCGATGGAGGTCATCTATGCCGTGAAGCGGTGGTGACTGAGCAAAGTAGCCTAGCGTGCCGCACAGGACGATGCGTTGCGTGCCTAACCTTTTGGCGACAATCCCCGCCGCATCCGGCACCTCTCCTACACGCACGGCAAGATCGACTGATCCATCGAACAAGTCGGCCATGTCGACAGAGGGTGAAACACTGATACTCAATTGCGGCCACTGCTGGCACAGCGCCAACAGGGTGGGGGTGACGACCTGCGCGCCGAGCAGCGGCGGTACGCTTACTGCTAGCAGGCCTGCGGGTTCTGCTGTGGTACTGGCAAGCAGCATTTCGACGCGATCAACCTCCTAAAGCATCGGCGAAATAACGCCCCAGTGCCGCCATGCCGTTGGTGCTGTCGCCAACACCGTGAAACAGCAAGACCAAACGCTGCGCCTGCTCCGGTTGTTGTACTGTAATTGCATCGCTCATGATATGTCCCGTTTTGTCATGGTATTCTTTAATGATACCCCTGCGGTTATCACGTGCTATTGGGATTTATTGAACAAGTCATTCCATTATTTCCAATGACCCGCCCTCACGAACTTCACCCCATAGGCAGGAGCGAAAAAGAGAAATACCAGGCTGACGCGGCGGCCAGCCTGTCACAACAGCGTCAAAATGCGGCAGCGAGGGGCAATATATTGTTGCTGAGTCAACGGGGCCAGAGGCAGCGTCGTCGGCGTTTTTGGGTTAACCCAGGCGATTTCGGCAATTTCAGCCGCCGGGGTTACGACGCTATTCACACCCTACACACGGTACACCTCGGCTTCAACAACATACCCAAGCTCATTGACCGCTTGATCGGAAAAATAACCAAGATACGTCAGATCCGCTATCGCAATCTAAATCGACAGCTCTTGTTTCAGTTTGCGCACCAGCGCCTGTTCTGGCGTTTCTCCGGGTTCCATTTTTCCCCCGCCTGCATAAACGCGGTGGTGCCCTGTTTGCGCACCAGCAAACAGGCACCTGTTGCATCGGTGATCACTGCAGCGGCGATGCGAATCACACAGGACGTCTCCATCGGCATCTCACCCTACCTGACGAAACGCAGGAGTCCACTTATGCGGCGGCGGCGTATAGGCAGCGAAAACGCGGAGAATATCCTCAATACTGTCAGAAAATGTGAGCATATCGGCATAGTGTTGCTTCATAAACCCCTGTCTGACCATCGTTTCATTCATGGTTTTCAGTGGGTCAAAATAACCGTTAACATTGAGAAACGCGCAGGGTTTGTCATGAATCCCCAATTGCGCCCAGGTCCACTGCTCGAAAATTTCTTCCATCGTCCCTGGGCCACCCGGCATCGCGATAAAACTATCGGCAATCTGTGCCATTTTGGCTTTACGCTCATGCATGTTTTCCACCACATGCAGCGTGGTCAGGCCCGGATGAGAAAGCTCTTGATCGGCCAACAGGTGCGGCATGACACCGATCACCTCCCCGCCCTGCGCCAGAGCCGCATCCGCAACCGCGCCCATCAACCCGACACGACCACCGCCATAAACAATGGCGATACCGGCCTGCGCTAGGGTTTTTCCCGTCATCCGCGCTGCATCAATAAAGGCGGTGTCACTTCCCGCACTTGAACCGCAAAAAATTCCCATCACCATAATATGTCGCTCTTTTCCATGTCGATTACTACGTATGCCGGCAAACCGGTCCATTACACCAGGCACTTATTTATTCAGCCGGAAACCATCTGGTTGCGTCCAGCGTTGCCAACGAGCACAGACTGCGGCATCAAGCTCGGCAAGTGCCTGAGCCGTCTCATCACGCCAGCGTTGTAACAGAGCTTTTTTACCGCTTAATGAAAACACCGTCACACCACGCTCTGGATCGTGCGGATAAGCATTGAGCATGCGCAATGCGGGCAGCGGCAACCCCGAGCGCCCCAGCAGACGTGTCAACGTGGCAAAGGTGGGCTCCATGCCGCGCTGCGCAAAAGCAAATCCGGCCAGGCTGCGCCATTCGGCATCTTCGAGTATAGAAAGCTCGGTCATCGGCAGTTGCAACGGCAGCGCCAGAGGAATAATACGACGCAAGGCAGGCCACTCCTGAGCAAGACGCCATTCGGCACGCGTCGCCAATTGTCGTCCTTCCTCACTGATAGGCAAAATCGCCATCGCGCTATAGCAGCCACTGCTCGCCTCGCGATGGCTGCCAATGCGCACCAGCCTAAACCCGCACGCCTGCCAGAATGCCCACAGTTCCGGCTGATAGCCAAAGCTGACCGACAGAAAATCAATACCATCATCGCTCGCGGTGTCCCGTTGTGCAGCAATCAGTGCATGACCAATACCGCTGCGCCGCTGCTCTGCGACAACCGCGATACGGCTGATACGCCGCGAGCGTAAACAAGGGGCTTGCCACTCATCACCGTGCGCCGCCAGCGATTGTGCCACCAGATTGCCGTGCGGGCGACGGCGGCCCGCCCACACCTCATGCGCTAACGCTGGCGACAGGTCGCCTTCATCGACCCACCAAGCTACGCCGCACACTGCTTCGCCTCGCTGAGCGCCGTAGAGATGCATGCTGGGCGCATCCAGCAAGCGCCGCAAATCAAGCGGCGAGGTGCGGTAATGCGCGCTGCACAATAAGGCATAATACCGATGCAAACCCGCCGATTCACTCAACCACGCCGGCGCCAAACGTTTTGTGACAACAGCAGGTAATCGCGCAGTTGCCGGATTCAGGGCATCGACATCAGTAAACGTGTCACGAAAAAGCAGAGCATCGTCCAAAAAACGCTCCAGTGGATCGTCTGCGACCCAGCGCAGCGGTTGATCCAACGTCAGCATGTCACACCGCGGCAGAGAGGCACAAAATTTCAGCAGAAAGCCACGTCCCGTCCCTTCATACCCCTGCACCGTAGTGAGCATCAACACGCGAGGGAAATGGCTTACCAGTGCCTGCAACACTGACGCAGGGATCGCCGCTGCCTCATCAATCAACAGCCAGTCGAGCGGCGGCACTGATGACGATTGGCAATGTGCAAGCAGAGCGTCTGGAGACCAAAACGGCAATTCAGCCCCACCGCAATGTAGCAGCTGAGCGGCAGTTTCACGGGAAGGTGATGTCACCCAACAGCCCCCCGTACACTGCGCGGCCAGCATTCCTGCCAGCGTCGATTTACCGCGCCCGCGCGCCGCAGTAATCACATAAACGCCCGGTGCCGCATCCCGTAGACGTGTCAGCAATGCCTGCTGCTGTGGCGTTGGGTCACCGTTGACAGGTTGCCACAGCGCACGAGGAGTGAGCGGCTTTATGGCACCCTCCTCTCCCTGCCGCCACAGCGTGACCTCATCGTCCGCAAGCAGTTGCTGCTGAAAATGCGTAATGAAATTCGGTGTGGCTATCTCCTGAGACTGCCCACTCCAGCGCAAACTATCAGCATCGGGCTGTTGTGCCCACGCGTGCCAAGGCGGAACCAGCAGCAGTAGCCAACTGCCCGCACGCAAAGTGCCAGCCACGATCGCCAGCGCTTCTACATCCAGCCCACTGCGAGCATCAAAGACGGCATGCTGATACTCTTGCCCCAGTAGCCTCCGCGCTTTGCTAAAGGGTATGCTGTCAGGTTGCATGCCCCCCAGCCAAAGCCAATCCCCCGGCGTCTGTCGGCACAGTGCTTCCGCCTGCCTTTGCACCCAATGCGCCTCGCCGCTGACCACCAGCAGGCGGCGCACGCCAACATGCCGCAGCAGCGCAGGATCGCCGTTCGCGTCAGCACTGAGCAGGTTTGGGGTGATGAGCTCAGACATGCCAATACCGTTCTCAGGATTTGCCAATCAACAACGAGAGCAGACCTGCCGCAATCAGCGGACCTACTGGCACGCCGCGGAACAACGCGACGCCGGCCACAGTGCCAATCAGCAATCCCGACACCACGGAAGGTTGATTGCTCATCAGAGAAACGCCGCGACCACCGAGCCAGGAAACCGCAACGCCCACCGCAATCGCTACCAGCGATTTCCAGTTAAGGAACGCCTGAAAGAAGTCATGGGCACTGATTTTCCCACTGGCGATCGGGGCCATCACGCCAATGGTCAAAATCAGTATCCCGATGCTCAATCCATATTTTTCCAGCAGCGGGAAATAACCGTTCAGCGGCGTCAAGCGTACCGCCAGCAGCACCAACATCGCCCAAGTGACCGTCATGTTGTGGCTGATAATACCGAGTCCTGCAAGGCCGAGCAGGATCAGAAGCGTGGGATCAAAAGAAGTCATGAGGAAGGGTTTTCCTGCCATGCTGAAGTCAAGATATCGGTTTCATTCAAGACTCAGATGATAGCACTGTTTTGACACCGCTAATTAGCCCAATACCCACATTGGTACGGGTAAACTGCCATTCTCCGCTTAGTGCAGAGAATGGCAGGCAACGGCGCGCGCGCAATGCTTCAATACGAAAACGATTGCGCGTTTAGTCCAATTTTACGCCAAGACGGTGTGCAACTTCTTCATAGGCTTCAATCAAGCCACCCAGACTTTGACGGAAACGGTCTTTGTCCATCTTGTTCAGGGTTTGCTTGTCCCACAGGCGGCTGCCGTCTGGGGAGAACTCATCACCCAGCACCACTTCACCTTTGAACAATCCGAATTCCAGTTTGAAATCCACCAGAATCAAGCCCGCGTCATCAAACAGCTTGCTCAGCACGTCGTTGGCTTTGTAGCTCAGTGCTTTCATGCGCGCCAAGTGGGTTTCATTCACCCAACCAAAGGTTTTGCAGTAAGACTCATTTACCATCGGATCGTGCAAGGCGTCATTTTTCAGGAACAGGTCAAACAGTGGCGGATTCAGGGTAATGCCCTCTTCCACACCCAGGCGTTTCACCAGAGAACCGGCAGCACGGTTACGTACCACGCACTCTACCGGCACCATTTCCAGCTTTTTCACCAGCACTTCGTTGTCGGACAGCAACTTGACCATTTGCGTCGGGATGCCCGCTTCTTCCAGTTTGCTCATGACAAAATGGTTGAACTTGTTGTTCACCATACCTTTACGATCAAACTGTTCAATGCGCGCGCCATCACCGGCTGACGTATCATTGCGAAACTCCAGCACCAACAGATCGGGATCTTCAGTGGTGTAGACTGTTTTCGCTTTTCCGCGATACAACTCAGCTAGCTTTTGCATCTTTTATTACTCCACACAGTTGTGGGCCTCCTACAACAGGCCCGATGATTTAATACTTGATTAACAATAAAAATACCGGCATTCGCCGGGCCAAATAAAGAAGGGCAGGATGTGACCGGCCCTTGCTGTTAGTGACTGAGTGCCGCTTGGAAGACGGCGACGAGCGCGTCATTTTTCGACTGGCTGAGCGTATGCCCTTTCGCATCGATAAACTGCAACGTACTGCGGTTACCCAGATCGCCAACCTGCAATTTGTAATCACCGTTGGTCAATTCAGGGTCTTTCGCCCCCAGATGTTCCCAAGCGCTGCTGCCCGGTGCTTTGTAGGTCACCGCGATGGAGCCTTGCGGACGGCTGCGATCGTTCACCTTCATGCCGACTTTTTCCAGCGCGGCAGGAAGACGATCCCAGACCACTGAATAAGGACCACGCACCACCAGCAACGGCAGACCGCTGTCATCGGCACCGCTCAGCACGTCCAGCGTACCGACTGCGCGATTGACCTGCGCATTCTCACGTGCGGCTGCCTGTTTCTCCAACGCGTCTGACAGAGTATTGGCCATCAGACTGGTATAACGTTGCACCTGAAGCGCCTCTGCTACCGACGTATTCTGCACTTCGAGGCCGAGCAGTTTCACGACAACCGCGACCTGATACCCTTGAGGTTGAACGGAGATCTGATAACGTGCGCGGTACGGCACACTTTCATCGTCACGCGGCCAGAAGATCCAATCGCTGGTCAGCGTCTGCGAAGCATCCTGACGGCTGGCAATCACATAGCCCTTGTCCTGAATGATTTGCACCACCTGCGGCCACAGACGGTTCGCCTGCGCGCTGTTTTCGATCAGCAAGGTGGCTGTATCACCGGAAATTTGCGTGCGCGATCCGCTTAACAACGCCAATGGCTGGAGAGGAGGACGAATATCTAACGCTTTACCCAACTCACCGGTTGATGAGGCTGCCGGGATCTCGTAATCCCCATTCTGCACCGGAAGGATCATTCCCGCCGGTGCCACTAACGTCCTCGGTTGTGGCGCTTTCAAATAGGACTCATCGCCGCTGACCTGACGTTTGTGACGCTGATCGCTAGAACATGCTGCTAACAGCATAACCAGCGACAAACCAACCACTTTTGCCACCATGGACTTTTGCACTGAAGAAGTCATCAAATCTCCCTAAGGGTTACTGCAAACCAGCTTGCTTCAATGCGCGCTCCATCACCGCCTGACCGGTGTCAGTCAGTGGTGTCATCGGCAAGCGAAGCGTATCAGTCGCCATCAATCCTAATGCCTTGCATGCCCATTTCACTGGGATCGGATTAGGTTCAACAAATAATTTCTGATGCAGTGGCATCAGGCGTTGATTTAAACGGCGCGCTGCAGCGAAATCACCTTGTGCCGCCAGTGCGCACAGCTGTGCCATTTCCCACGCTGCAATGTTCGCCGTCACGGAAATCACGCCTCGACCACCGAGTTGCATAAAATCCAAGCTGCTGGCGTCATCACCGCTCAGCAGAATGAATTTATCATCAACCAACTCTTGGATCTGACTCACACGGCTTAAGTTCCCGGTAGCTTCTTTAACCGCAACAATATTTTTTACTTCGGAAAGACGAGCGATGGTTTCCGGTAGCATGTCACAACCGGTACGCGACGGTACGTTATACAAAATCTGCGGTAAATCGGTGTGCTCGGCAATCGCTTTAAAATGCTGGAACAACCCTTCCTGCGTCGGGCGGTTGTAGTAAGGGGTTACCGTCAGGCAGCCCACCACGCCGGTACCGTGAAAACGCTTGGTGAGAGAGATGGCTTCCGACGTCGCATTGGCACCCGTTCCGGCTATCACCGGGATACGTCCGTCTGCCAGTTCCAGCGTCATCACCACCACATCGCCATGTTCATCATGGCTCAAGGTGGCGGACTCTCCGGTGGTTCCGACAGACACTATCGCCACGGTTCCGCTAGCAACATGATAATCAACAAGTTTTTTCAAGCTTGCACGATCGACGGCTCCGTTGTCGTCCATCGGCGTAACCAGTGCAACAATACTTCCCGTAAACATTCGCCATCCCCTCCAAAAACAAGTTCTTCATGGTACTTTTGACTTCACTGCAAAAGCAAGCGCGCAACCGCGTTGTCGGCGTCTGACATGCGGTTTTTTTCTTTCTGCGTGCCGCGACTGACGGCGGCGCCGGAAAACGCACGCAGAACAAACTCAAAATTACCCCATACAGTTTTTTGTGTTTACCATGTTACTCTCAACCCGATGCAGAGGAAGCAAGATTTTGCCGAGCCAACAAGAACATTTTCTGGTTATCACCGCCCTCGGCGTCGATCGTCCCGGGATTGTGAACGCCATCACACGTCACGTCAGTAGCTGTGGCTGTAATATTGAAGATAGTCGTCTTGCGATGCTGGGCAAAGAGTTCACGTTCATCATGCTGCTGTCGGGAAGTTGGAATGCCATCACGCTTATCGAATCCACGCTGCCGCTCAAAGGGGCGGAAATGGAATTGTTGATCGTGATGAAGCGCACGGAATCCTAGGCTCGCCCGCCGATGCCCTCGACGGTATGGGTCAAGGTTGAACTGGCTGATTCACCGCACATAGCTAAACGACTTAATTTTGATCACATTATTTAAATGAGCTATTCAATTGATTTTAGACGTAAAGTGATATAGCTAAACGACTTAATTTTGATTACATTATTTAAATGAGCTATTTAATTGATTTTAGACGTAAAGTGATATCTACACGGGAAGAAGAAGGGTTGAGTATCCGAGAAACAGCGAAGCAATTTCGGATTGACCCTGCCTCTGTATCGCGTTGGATTAATCAAATAGAGGCTTTGGGCTTTGTTGAATAAATCAGAACTTGTAACGACTGCGCCCCATACGGGTCGATTGTTACGTGATGCGAATACTGTTCGGCATTCCTAATAGCGTTATCAGGTTAAGCGCTTTGAGCATGGCCATGGCTTCACCCACCTGAGCATCGTAGTCTCTCAGACTTAGATGACCACCCAGAAGCCTTTTGAACCGGAACATGGCCGTTTCAGCCACTGAGCGCCGGTGATAGCCCACTTTCTTTTTCCAGATAGCGTTACTACCGCTAATGCGCTGATTTGAAACAGCGGGGTTACGCTCGTGGTAGCGATCTTGCCAATATTGCGACCCCCTTCGTGGCGGGATAAGCGGTCTTATTTTCTTCCTCAGCAGAGCATCATAGCAGTAAACTGTATCCTAAGCGCCGTCAGCCGATGCCTCTCTGATTTTCCGGTGGGTCTGGTTTATCAGCGCCGGTAGAGCTTGGGCATCGGTCGTACCACTGAGCGACAAATCCACACAGATAATCTCATGCGTCACACTGTCTACTGCCAGGTGCAGCTTACGCCATACCCTGCGTCTGTCGGCACCATGCTGCCGGACTTTCCATTCGCCTTCGCCAAAGACCTTCAGGCCGGTTCCATCAATGACCAGATGTGAGATTTCACCACGGGTTGGCGTTTTTATGCTGATGTTCACTGTCTTTGCTCGCTTGCTGAGCAGCGAATAGTCTGGACAATGGAGCGACAATTTAATCAGTTTAAAAATCGAGTCACCAAAGCCCTGTAAAGCCCTCAATGAAAGGCCAAACACGCGTTTCATCATCAGGACTGTGGTGATGGTCATATCTGAGTAGTGGAGCGGTCGTCCACGCCGTTCAGTAGTGTTTTTTTCCGTCCATGCAGCAATGGCTGATTCATCTAGCCATACGGTTAGAGAACCGCGCTGTTTGAGGGTCTTGTTATAAGAGGGCCAGTTGGTGATTTTAAAATTTTGTTTTGCCATGGAGAGCTGATTTTGAAACAACTGTGTTGATCTGCTCCGATGATTACCCAAAAGTTCTATTTATTCAACAAAGCCTCAAATAGAGTCAAAAGCATCGACCACGCGTCAGCGAAAGATTGATAAATCCGAGTTGATAAAAGATGTTGAACCATATCCAGATGCTCACCAAAAAGAACGTGCAGAGCGTTTTGGCGTTTGTCAGAAGGCCATTTGGCAAGCTCTTAAAAAGCTGGGATTGACCTATAAAAAAACGCTACGTCATCCGAAAGTCGACGAAAGCGCCCGGCAAGCATTTCAACAAAAAATACAACAGTATGAAAAAGAAGGTAAACCTATTGTTTTTATTGATGAAAGTGGTTTTCCACACGATACCCCACGGACTCACGGCTATTCCCCAAAAGGTCAACGGTGTTTTGGCCTGAAGAACGGGGGAGCCAAAGGAAGAACAAATGTTATCGGCGCTTTATTAGGCACAACGCTGTTTGCTATCGGATTATTTGATATCAATATTAACAGCGATGTTTTCTATTCCTGGGTCACACAAGTCCTTATCCCAGTACTCCCTAAAAACAGTGTAATCGTGATGGACAATGCAACTTTTCACAAAAAACATAATATTCAACAAGTCATCATCGATGCAGGGCATATGGTGGAGTATTTGCCTACATATTCGCCAGATCTTAACCCCATTGAGCATAAATGGGCACAAGCAAAAAGCAAAAAAAAGAGAGAGTGGTTGCGATACAGAGATTTTGTTCTCAGTCCATATGGTGTAATCAAAATTAAGTCGCTTGGCTATATATATTCAAATCACCGCACACAGCTCTGAAACGTTTAATGGCGCAATTATTGAGCCAGCCTTTCATCAGCTATGTACAGAACTGCACGCACAAGGCAGTATTAGCGTCGTGAACTATCCACAGTATGAAAAGAAAGATGGAGAGTAGTGATGAACACACTGAAAGCCGGTGATACCGCACCGAAATTTAGCTTGCCCGACCAGGATGGCGAACAAGTAAATTTAACCGACTTCCAGGGACAAAAAGTGTTGGTCTATTTTTACCCTAAAGCGATGACGCCGGGATGTACCGTGCAAGCCTGCGGTTTGAGTGACAACATGGACGATCTGAAGAAACATGGCGTGGAAGTGTTGGGTATTAGCACCGACAAACCGGAAAAACTGTCTCGCTTTGCGGAAAAAGAGCTGCTGAACTTTACGTTGTTGTCCGACGAAGATCATCAGATCTCACAAGCCTTCGGCGTGTGGGGCGAAAAGACATTTATGGGAAAAACCTACGACGGCATCCACCGTATCAGCTTTTTGATTGATGAAGACGGTAAAGTGGCGCACGTGTTTGATGATTTCAAAACCAGCGATCACCACGATATCGTACTGAACTATCTGAAAAGCGCCTGATAGCGCGCCAAGTATCCACCGGCACTGTTATGGTGTCGGTGTTTTTGAGCCTGTTTAAGATTTTGTGTAAATGCCTTTCCTCAGAAGTGACCGTTAAGGCGGTCACCGAACTCGATAATAAAGCGACTCATTGCCATACGCCAGTCCTGTAAGGGCATCGTCCATTTCTGTGATGCCGCCTGGATTGCCAGCCATACGACCTTCTTCACCAAGTCATCAGTCGGGAACACCTTGCGTTTCTTGATTGCATGCCGGATCACGCTGTTCAGTGATTCTATAGCTAAACGACTTAATTTTGATCACATTATTTAAATGAGCTATTCAATTGATTTTAGACGTAAAGTGATATCTACACGGGAAGAAGAAGGGTTGAGTATCCGAGAAACAGCGAAGCAATTTCGGATTGGCCCTGCCTCTGTATCGCGTTGGATTAATCAAATAGCGTCAAAAGCATCGACCACGCGTCAGCGAAAGAGCGATAAATCTGAGTTGATGAAAGATGTTGAACCATATCCAGATGCTTACCAAAAAGAACGTGCAGAGCGTTTTGGCGTTTGTCAGAAGGCCATTTGGCAAGCTCTTAAAAAGCTGGGATTGACCTATAAAAAAAACTCTACGTCATCCGAAAGCCGACGAAAGCGCCCGGCAAGCATTTCAACAAAAAAACAACAGTATGAAAAAGAAGGTAAACCTATTGTTTTTATTGATGAAAGTGGTTTTCCACACGATACCCCACGGACTCACGGCTATTCCCCAAAAGGTCAACGGTGTTTTGGCCTGAAGAACGGGGGAGTCAAGGGAAGAACAAATGTTATCGGCGCGTTATTAGGCACAACGCTGTTTGCTATCGGATTATTTGATATCAATATTAACAGCGATGTTTTCTATTCCTGGGTCACACAAGTTCTTATCCCAGTACTCCCTAAAAACAGGGTAATCGTGATGGGCAATGCAACTTTTCACAAAAAACATAATATTCAACAAGTCATCATCGATACAGGGTATATGGTGGAGTATTTGCCTACATATTGGCCAGATCTTAACCCCATTGAGCATAAATGGGCACAAGCAAAAAAAGAGAGAGTGGTTGCGATACAGAGATTTTGTTCTCAGTCCATATGGTGTAATCAAAGTTAAGTCGCCTAGCTATATCAGGGCCGGATTTCCGGCCCTTTTTTATTCAGCCAATAACCATAAGCCATAACACAAGACGCCTCGCATTTTAACCATTTCACCGCCGACAACGATGCCGCTTTACGTTGGCCTGCGTTATTCTTTCTGGACATACATACAGTATCACTTTACCTTAACGGACAGTGGCGATAACGAAAGGAATGCGACGTGGATATCACCCTCTTTTACTGTGTAGGCGGCGTGCTGGTGGGATGGCTGGTTGCCAGTCTGCGTTACCAGCAACGCCGCGCCCGGCAAGAAACGGAACAACGTATACAAGAACAAGCGTTACAGCAGGCGCAAAGCGCGGTACGTGAGCTTCAGCTTGCGCGTGATAAGGACGAACAGCGCCTGCGTCAGGATGATATGGAACTGCGTTTGATGCACGGTAAACTCACCGCCCATCAGGAAAAGCTGCTGGTCATCTCCCGGTTGCAAGAGGAGTGCAACCAGCTCAACCAGGAATTGCGCGCGCTGCGCGAAGCAAACGGTGCGCAGGAAGCGGAACTGCGTGAAGTCACCATCCGTTTGGAAGAGACGCGCCTCGCTGCTGAGGAAAAACAGCGCTTGTTAATCAACAGTGAGCAACGCCTGACGACACAGTTTGAAAATCTGGCTAACCGGATTTTTGAGCACAGCGGTCGCAGGGTGGATGAACAAAATCAACAGAGCCTTGATAAACTGCTGACGCCGCTGCGGGAACAACTGGACGGTTTTCGTCGTCAGGTCCAAGAGGGGTTCGGCAGTGAAGCGCGTGAGCGCCACACGCTGGCGCATGAAATTCGCCAGCTGCAGCAACTCAACGTGCAAATGGCGCGAGAAGCGGTCAACCTGACGAAAGCCTTGAAAGGCGATAATAAAACCCAAGGGAACTGGGGCGAAGTGGTGCTGGGACGCGTGCTTGAGGCTTCGGGCCTGCGTGAAGGCCATGAATACCAAACGCAGGTCAGTATCCAGACGGGCGCAAACGGACGCATGCAGCCGGATGTGATCGTTCGTCTCCCGCAGGGCAAAGATGTGGTGATTGATGCCAAGATGTCGCTGGTGGCCTATGAGCGCTACTTTAACAGTGAGGACGACGGGGAACGCGCCAGCGCACTCAGCGAGCATATCGCCTCCGTGCGCGGGCATATCCGTCTGCTGAGCAATAAGGACTATCAGCAATTGCCGGGGCTGCGCTCGTTGGACTATGTGCTGATGTTTATCCCCGTCGAGCCTGCCTTTCTGGTTGCTATCGACCGCCATCCTGAATTGATCAGCGAAGCCCTGCAACACAACATCATGTTGGTAAGCCCTACCACGCTGCTCGTCGCGTTACGAACCATCACCAATCTGTGGCGTTATGAACAGCAAAGCCGCAATGCGCAGCAGATCGCCGATCGTGCCTCTCGGCTGTACGATAAACTGCGTCTCTTCGTGGAAGACATGGCGGCGTTGGGGCAAAATCTGGATAAATCACAGGTTAGCTATCGGCAGGCTATGAACAAACTGGCTTCCGGGCGCGGCAATCTGATAGCCCAGGTAGAAGGTTTCCGTTCCCTTGGTGTTGAGGTTAAGCGTACCATAAGCACCAACGTGGCAGAGCAAGCGCTGCTCTCTGCTGAGGCTAACGACGAGACCGGGCGGCTGTCTCAGCAGCCTGAAGCAATGCAAACTGACATCCCGACCAGCGGAGAACAACCTGCCAGTGCAGACGTGGGAATATCGAACAAGCTGTGATGCGTTGCGTATGTTCACGTTTTACAACTTTATTCAGTGCATAAGAGCGATGGGTTTTTAAGCCTGGTCTGTTACACTCTCCCCATTAAGGGGTAGTTTCAAAATTCGATGTACCCCTTCGATTGTTGATGCGAAACGCACACAGACACGCCAAGCTCGTGTTGCGCATAACGCTCGACAGCGCAATGTGAGCGGTGAGTCTAGCCGAGAGTGCGCAAAGGGGATTGACCACAATTCTGATTTGGAAAAGTAGGGCGAAGAACATGACGAACGATCCGGAGAAAACCACGCATTTTGGTTTTCGTACTGTCGATAAAAACGATAAAGAGGCCATGGTAGCGGGCGTATTTCACTCCGTAGCGGGAAAATATGACCTGATGAACGATTTGATGTCCTTCGGGATTCATCGTGCCTGGAAACGATTTACCATTGAGTGCAGCGGCGTCCGGCGCGACCAGCGCGTGCTGGATCTGGCGGGCGGAACGGGGGATTTGACGGCTAAATTCTCACGTCTGGTCGGCGAAGCGGGGGAAGTGGTGCTGGCCGATATCAATGCTTCCATGCTGAAAGTGGGACGCGAAAAGCTCCGCAATCTGGGGATTATTGATAACGTCAGCTATGTGCAGGCCAATGCGGAGGCGCTGCCCTTCCCGGATGACTACTTTGACTGCATCACCATTTCTTTCGGTTTACGCAACGTGACGGATAAAGACAAAGCGCTGCGCTCCATGTTCCGCGTCCTGAAGCTCGGCGGCCGTTTGCTGGTGCTGGAGTTTTCCAAACCGACGTTGAAACCGCTCAGCAAAGTCTACGATTTCTACTCATTCCATGTTTTGCCGCGTATTGGCGATATGGTGACCAAAGATGCGGGCAGCTACCGTTATTTGGCGGAATCGATACGTATGCATCCGGATCAGGAAACGCTGAAGGGCATGATGGTGGATGCGGGCTTTGACAGTGTAAACTACTTCAACCTCACGGGAGGCATTGTCGCGTTACACCGTGGGTTCAAATTTTAAGTTGTTTTATAGTGGGAAACGCTGATGCTGATAACGTCTGTGCTGACTGCCGCGCTGGAAACGGCGTTAAATAGCCTGCTTTTTCGCGAACGTAGCTTGAAAGCGGCGCGCCAGCGACTACAGGGAAAAACGCTCAAAATTGTGTTAGCAGAACTGCCAGTGCCGCTGGTATTGGTCTTTGGTGAGCACCGCGTTGATGTGGTAAGCCAGTGGGCTGATACGGCGGATTGTCAGTTAGAAACCCGGATACCCGCATTGCTCACGTTGCGCGATCGCCAGCAGCTTTCATCGCTGATGCGTCGTGGTGAACTGCTCATTGAAGGGGATATGCAGGTTGTCCAACACCTTGTCAATCTATTGGATTTGGCAGAGTGCGACCCTGCAGAGTGGCTTGCGCCTTACACGGGCGATGTTTTTGCGCAAGGCATTGGTCAGACAGTACAAGGCGCGTTTCGCGGTGCGGCCCGTTTGTTCGATCGCCAGCGGCGTTATTTGGCAGAAACCGTAACGGAAGAGTGGCGGCTTACGCCTGGGCGTTTAGAAGCGGCCTGGTGGTATGATGAAGTGGCCGCGTTAAGCGATGACGTCGATACGCTGGCGGCACGACTGGCGAAGCTGGAGTCTGCCGCATGACGCCAAGTGAATTGCTACGCCTTTACCACATTATTCGCGTCATGTTGAGCTATGGGCTCGATGAATTGATCCCGCATTTGCGCATCACCTTACCGTTGCGTATCTGGCGCAAATTCCTGTTCTGGATGCCAAACCGACATAAGGACAAACCGCTTGGTGAACGTTTGCGTTTGGCGTTGCAGGAATTGGGCCCGGTGTGGATCAAGTTCGGTCAGATGATCTCTACTCGACGCGATCTTTTTCCACCGGAGATTGCCGATCAGCTCGCTATCCTTCAGGATCGCGTCGATCCTTTTGACGGTAAACTGGCTCGTGAGCAGATCGAACTTTCGATGGGGGGCATTCCACTCGAAAGCTGGTTTGATGATTTTGAAATAGTGCCACTGGCCTCTGCATCTATCGCACAGGTACATACTGCGCGGCTCAAAACAAATGGCCAGGAAGTGGTTATCAAGGTCATTCGTCCTGATATCCTCCCTGTCATCAAGGCTGATATGCGGCTGATGAACCGTTTGGCGGGCTGGTTGCCGATGCTGTTACCGGATGGACGACGCTTGCGCCCGCGAGAGGTCGTGCATGAGTACGAAAAAACCCTGCTTGATGAATTAAACCTGCTGCGTGAAGCGGCAAATGCCATTCAATTGCGCCGTAACTTTGATGGCAGCCCGATGCTGTATATTCCGGAAATCTATTCGGATTATTGCAGTGAAAACATGCTGGTGATGGAGCGTATCTACGGTATTCCGGTCTCAGACGTTGAGGCGCTGAAAGCCAACGGCACCAATATGCCGCTGCTGGCGGAGCGTGGCGTGCAGGTGTTCTTTACTCAGGTGTTCCGCGACAGCTTCTTCCACGCCGATATGCATCCGGGAAATATTTTTATCAGCTATGAACACCCTGAAAACCCACAATATATCGGTATTGATTGTGGCATCGTTGGGTCATTGAACAAAGAAGATAAGCGCTATCTGGCAGAAAACTTCATTGCCTTTTTCAATCGCGATTATCGTCGCGTTGCTGAACTGCATGTGGATTCCGGTTGGGTGCCTGCCGATACTAATGTTGAAGAGTTTGAATTTGCGATTCGCACCGTGTGCGAACCCATTTTTGAAAAGCCGTTGGCAGAGATCTCCTTTGGGCATGTGTTATTAAACTTGTTCAATACCGCGCGCCGCTTCAACATGGAAGTGCAGCCACAGTTGGTCTTGTTGCAAAAGACGTTGCTCTACGTTGAAGGTGTAGGCCGCCAGCTTTACCCGCAGCTGGATTTATGGAAAACAGCCAAGCCTTTTCTGGAGTCGTGGCTGAAAGATCAAATGGGGGTTGCTGCACTGATTCGCGGATTGAAAGAAAAGGCCCCCTTCTGGGCGGAAAAACTGCCGGAAATTCCCGAGTTGATTTACGATGGTTTGCGGCAGCATCGGCTGCTGCGTCGCAGTGTGACACAACTGACAGATGAACTGTGCGTGCAGCGAGTGCGTCAAAGCCAGTCGCATTATTTACTTGGTGTTGGCGCGACGTTGCTGCTGGCTGGGTTACTCATGTTGGTGGGGCGTCAGGATCTCCCGGAAGTGATTTCGGCGGGGTTAATGGCCGCTGGTGTTGTGAGCTGGGTCATTGGTTGGCATCGTACACGTTGAAGCAGATCATGACAGGCGCTATTAATAGCCGTACATAATAGTTACGGTTTTGACCTTATATGCCTTTCCGCCACAGGAAAAAGGCGTTGCAGGAAACGCAAACCGAGCACATCCTCTGGGCATGCATTCTCTAGGTAAGAATAACGCGCGGTGACTCGTTTTTGGACAAAATGCACACACGAACGTTTGCGGTGTGAAAGATGATAGATAACTCCCCTTTGTAGAAAAGAGGTAATTGGTATGGGTGGTATTAGTATTTGGAACTTGTTGATCATTGCGGTGATCGTGGTGGTGCTGTTTGGTACTAACAAGCTGAGAACGCTAGGCTCCGATTTGGGCGCATCGATTAAAGGCTTTAAAAAAGCCATCAGCGATGACCAACCTTCGTACGCTGACAGCGCATCTGCAAACCAGAATGAAAAAACACAGCAGGATGCCGATTTCGCGACGAAGTCCATCACGGAACAACAGGCTAACGCAAAATCAGAAGAAACGAAGAGCCAGCATAAAGAGCAGGTATAATCGGTGTTTGATATCGGATTTGGTGAGCTGATGCTCATAATGGTGATCGGCCTGGTAGTACTCGGGCCTGAACGCCTGCCTGTTGCGGTTAAAACGATTGCTGGTTGGGTCAGAACGCTGCGCTCGCTGGCGTCTACGGTGCAAAATGAGCTGACCCAAGAGTTGAAGTTGCAAGAGTTGCAGGACAGTTTGAAGAAGGTGGAGCAGGCTAGCCTGAAAAACCTTTCCCCAGAGCTGAAAGCCTCTATGGACGAACTCAAAGACGCGGCGGACGCGATGTGGCGCGGATATGTGAAACCCGGTGACAGCGCCACGGCGCAGCTGGGTGAGGTGCCACATAAACCGCTGGCTGATGCTGAAGCAGCTCATGATGGGGTTATCAGCACCGAGCAAGCCTCTTCGCCATCCTCATCCCTTATCGATGTGGCACCGCCTGCGGCAGTGAATCGCGCACCAGAAGCGCCTTCTGCAACGGCTGTGCCTGACAATACGCCAGCTGTCGCTGCCGTGGCACCGACCGATGATGTACCCAATAAGCGTGCAGCGCCTGCTCCGGCTGTCGCGCCTTCCCAACCCTCTGCTGATGAACGCTAATCTATGGTCGTTGAAGATACACAACCGTTAATCAGTCACCTGATTGAGCTTCGCAAGCGCCTGTTAAACAGCATTCTTTGTGTGCTGGGCGTATTTGTCGTGCTGGTTTTTTTTGCTAACGACATCTATCAGATTGTCTCGGCACCGCTTATTGAACAACTGCCTGCCGGGGCCAGTATGATTGCCACCGATGTGGCTTCCCCGTTCTTTACGCCGATTAAACTCACGATGATCGTGTCGGTGTTTGTCGCTGCACCGTTGGTGTTGTATCAAGTCTGGGCGTTTATCGCTCCAGCGCTGTACAAACATGAACGTCGCCTGATGATGCCGTTGCTGTTCTCCAGCAGCCTGCTGTTCTATGCGGGTATGGCATTTGCCTACTTTGTCGTGTTCCCACTGGCGTTTGGCTTTTTTGCCAAGACAGCGCCACAGGGTGTGCAAATCGCCACTGATATCAATAACTACCTCGATTTCGTGATGGCGCTGTTTATGGCGTTTGGCGTCTCTTTCCAGGTACCTATTGCTATTGTACTGCTGTGCTGGAGCGGTGTGACCAACACGGAAGATTTGAAGAAGAAGCGGCCTTATGTGCTGGTTGGCGCTTTCGTTGTCGGTATGCTGCTGACGCCGCCGGACGTGTTCTCACAGACGTTGTTAGCTATTCCGATGTACCTGTTGTTTGAAGTCGGCCTGTTCTGCTCACGTTTTTACGTGGGGAAAGGACGCCGTCAGTATGAGGCGGAAGAGCGCGAGGCAGAAGAAAGCAACGAAGATCCATCGTCCTGAATCCTGTTGTTATCGCCGCTTAGGCGGGGATTTCCTCCAATCTGCATCTGCTTCCCTTCGGGACACGCTCGCCGGAGCGGGAGTGTCATTACCATTCAGGAATGTCCATGTTTGATATCGGCGTCAATCTGACCAATAGCCAATTTGCTCACGATCGTGCTCTGGTCATTGAGCGTGCTCAGGCGTTTGCGGTAAGTGGAATGATCATCACCGGAACCAACCTGCATGAAAGTGAGCAGGCGCTGGCGCTGGCACAGGAATACCCAGACTATTGCTGGTCGACGGCGGGTGTGCATCCCCATGATGCCAGTAGTTGGTCGACGGCGGTGGCGGAACGGATTTCGCAGTTGGCGCAACAGCCTGCAGTGGTAGCGCTGGGCGAGTGTGGACTGGACTTTAATCGCAATTTCTCAACGCCTGATGAGCAGGAACACGCTTTTTCCGCGCAGTTAGCGTTGGCCGCAGAGCGGGAGTTACCCGTATTCTTGCATTGTCGTGACGCCCATGAGCGTTTTATCGCGCTACTCTCCCCCTGGTTGGATAAGCTGCCGGGAGCAGTGCTGCACTGTTTCACGGGGACTGAACAGGAGTTGGATGAGTGCTTGCGTCTTGGGCTTTCGATTGGCATCACCGGTTGGGTGTGCGATGAGCGACGCGGAATTGCACTTCGCCATCTGCTAAAACAGATTCCCATCGACCGCCTGTTATTGGAAACAGACGCGCCCTATTTGTTACCCCGGGATTTATCACCAAAACCTGCATCCCGGCGTAATGAACCCTGCTTTTTGCCGCATATCGTTCAGCAGGTTGCTGCTTGGCGCGATGAAGACGCCAGTATGTTGGGGCAAAAAGTAGATGAAAACGCACGCCGGATTTTCCGGCTGCCATGATTCTGGAGAATAATTATGAGCAATGTTTTTCCTGGCGCTTTTCCCGACCGTCGCCTGCGCCGTTTACGCCGTCATGATTTCAGCCGTCGCCTTGTTGCTGAAAATCAGTTGACGGTCAATGACCTTATTTATCCTGTCTTTGTGATGGAAGGCAAAAATCAGCGTCAGGAAGTGTCTTCGATGCCGGGCGTATACCGCATGACGCTCGATCTACTGGTGAAAGAGGCGGAAGAACTCACCAAGCTGGGTATCCCGGTGCTCTCACTGTTTCCGGTGATCGATACCGACAAGAAGTCGCTGAACACTGAAGAAGCCTATAACCCCGAAGGGCTGGTGCCGCGTGTGATCCGCACGCTCAAAGATGCAGTGCCGGAGCTGGGGTTGCTGACAGACGTTGCCCTGGATCCTTATACCACGCATGGGCAAGACGGCATTATTGATGAGGATGGCTATGTGATCAATGACATCACCAAATCCGTTCTGGTGCGTCAGGCGCTGTGTCATGCACAAGCGGGGGCAGAAATCATTGCACCAAGCGACATGATGGATGGCCGCATTAGTGCCATACGCGCCGAGTTGGAAGCGCAGCATCTGGTGAACACCCAGATCATTGCTTACTCGGCAAAATATGCGTCTTGCTACTATGGGCCTTTCCGCGATGCGGTAGGTTCGGCAAGCAATCTGAAGGGGGGTAACAAAAAAACCTATCAGATGGACCCGGCCAACGGGGATGAAGCCTTACAGGAAGTTGCCCAGGATTTGCAGGAAGGCGCGGACATGGTGATGGTGAAACCCGGTATGCCCTATCTTGATGTGCTGCATCGTGTTAAAGAAACGTTTGGCGTGCCGACCTTTGCCTATCAGGTCTCTGGTGAATATGCCATGCACATGGCGGCCATTCGCAACGGCTGGCTTCAGGAGCAGCCGCTGGTGATGGAGTCACTGCTGTGCTTCAAACGCGCAGGGGCAGACGGAGTACTGACCTATTTTGCCAAGCAGGTCGCACAATGGCTGCGTGACGAACAGCTTTCCCGCTAATCGTCCTATCCGCTCAGACCTGTCCGTTCGCCGTCCGTGAGTGTTCTTACCGGCGGCGTTTATTTTGTCGGTTACGCCTGACTACAGCTTTTTGAACTGGCGATTATCGAGGCTTTGCGGCACCTGCTTGTTGAGAAAATTGAGCAGCAGCATGGAGCGTGCTTCACCGTCAGGTTCACTGTAAATCGCCTGTAGCCCGGTAAACACCCCTTCGGTGATCAGCACGGTGTCCCCGGGATACGGTGTTTGTGGATCGTGAATCATCTGTACCGGGTGTTGTGTCAGTTCGGTAATGACGGTCAGGGGGATGACGGCAGGCAGAGCGCCGAAACGGATAAAGTGGCTGACGCCCCGTGTGGCGGCAATCGTGGTGGTATGGATGCGTTCGGGATCGAATTCAATAAACAGGTAGTTGGGAAACAGTGGCTCGCTAACTTCCGCGCGTTTTCCCCGCACGATCTTTTCCATTTTAATCATCGGGCTCAGGCAGTTAACGGCTTGGCGTTCAAGATGTTCCTTGGCGCGCAGCAGCTGCCCACGTTTGCAATACAATAAATACCAAGCTTCCATAATGTGTTGTGTCGATGATCTGTCAGTCGATGAGCATTGCAGGGAAGCATAACAAAACCCTGTGTGGATAAATAGCGGCATGAGGAAGCGACAGAATTGGCAAGAAACCTTATAATGTCGTTTTCACAGACTGCATTGACAATCAGCATGAAATATCGTGAGTTACGTGAATTTCTCGCGCTTCTTGAACAGAAGGGGGAACTGAAACGCATTCGTCACCCTGTCAGCCCCCACTTGGAAATGACGGAGATTGCCGACAGAACGCTGCGTGCGGGCGGTCCGGCGTTGCTGTTTGAAAATCCCACCGGTTATACCATGCCCCTGCTGTGCAACCTGTTTGGCACCCCGGAGCGGGTGGCAATGGGCATGGGACAGGATAGCGTGACGGCGCTGCGTGATGTCGGCAAGCTGCTGGCCTTTTTGAGAGAGCCTGAGCCGCCCAAAGGATTCCGAGACTTGATGGAAAACATGCCCAAATTCCGTCAGGTGCTCAATATGCCCACCAAACGGCTGTCATCGGCTCCTTGTCAGGAGCAGGTCTGGTCTGGGGAAGACGTCGATCTGACTCGTATTCCTGTGATGCAGTGCTGGCCGGAAGATGCTGCTCCCTTGATCACTTGGGGCTTAACGGTTACTCGCGGGCCGCACAAGGCGCGTCAGAATATCGGTATTTATCGCCAGCAAGTGCTTGGTAAAAATAAGCTGATCATGCGGTGGTTATCTCATCGCGGCGGCGCGTTAGATTTCCAGGAGTGGTGTCAGGAAAATCCCAGTCAACGCTTCCCGGTTTCTGTCGCGCTCGGTGCCGATCCGGCGACTATCCTTGCTGCAGTAACCCCGGTGCCAGATACGCTTTCCGAATACGCCTTTGCCGGGCTACTGCGCGGTTATAAAACCGAAGTGGTGAAATGTCTCTCCAATGATTTGGAAGTGCCCGCCAGCGCAGAAATTGTGCTGGAAGGGTACATTGAACCGGGAGAAATGGCGGCGGAAGGGCCGTATGGCGATCACACCGGCTATTACAATGAGGTGGATAACTTCCCGGTGTTTACCGTTACGCATGTGACGCAGCGTCAGGACGCCATTTACCACTCCACCTATACCGGACGCCCACCCGATGAACCCGCCGTATTAGGGGTGGCGCTGAATGAAGTGTTCGTGCCGATTTTGCAAAAGCAATTCCCGGAAATTGTCGATTTTTACCTGCCGCCGGAAGGGTGTTCCTACCGTCTGGCAGTCGTCACCATGAAAAAACAGTACTCCGGTCATGCCAAACGGGTGATGATGGGCGTATGGTCTTTCCTGCGCCAGTTTATGTATACCAAGTTTGTCATTGTCTGCGATGACGACATCAATGCGCGTGACTGGAAAGATGTTATCTGGGCGATTACCACCCGTATGGACCCGGCACGAGATACGGTATTGATGGAAAATACGCCAATAGACTATCTGGATTTCGCGTCGCCGGTGTCGGGGCTGGGTTCCAAAATGGGACTGGATGCCACCAATAAGTGGCCCGCTGAAACTCAGCGCGAGTGGGGGCATCCCATCAAGAAGGATCCTGATGTGTGTGCCCGTATTGATGCCATATGGGATGAGCTTGCCATTTTTAACGACAGCCCACCGCGTGCTTGATGTATGGTGTGCCGCTGTTACTCGTTTTGCTTTTATCACCCTTAGAGGGAATGCATGACAACATTGAGCTGTAAAGTGACATCCGTAGAGGCGATAACGGATACGGTTTATCGGGTACGTTTGTTGCCGGAAGCCCCTTTCTCTTTCCGTGCCGGTCAGTATTTGATGGTGGTAATGGATGAGCGTGATAAGCGCCCGTTCTCAATGGGATCAACGCCGATGGAACAGCAGTTTATCGAGCTGCACGTGGGTGCCTCAGAGCTGAACTTGTATGCGATGGCGGTGATGGATCGTATTCTGAAAGAGCGCGCGCTGACGGTGGATATCCCCCACGGTGAGGCTTGGTTGCGCGAAGAGAGCGATCGTCCGCTGATCCTGATTGCCGGCGGCACGGGGTTCTCTTATGCACGTTCTATCCTGCTGACGGTGCTGGCACATCAACCTGAGCGCGAGATAGCGATCTACTGGGGAGGGCGGGAGATCAAGCATCTGTATGATTTGACCGAGCTACAGGCTCTGGCGAGCCAACACGCGAACTTGAAGGTTATCCCTGTGGTTGAGCAGCTGGAACAGGAGTGGTGTGGCAGAACGGGTACGGTACTTAGCACGGTATTGCAGGATTACGGCACACTGTCAGGTCATGATATCTACATTGCAGGGCGCTTTGAAATGGCAAAAATTGCCCGCGAGCGCTTCTGCAACGAGCGTGGTGCGTTGATTGACCACCTCTACAGCGACGCCTTCTCCTTCATTTGAGTGCCTTAAAAAACGTGCTGTTTCCGATGGAGTTCATCAACGGATGGAAACAGCACGTGTGCTAAAGGTGCACCAAAGCATCTTACGTTGTGACTAGGCAGACCCGCACGAGCCGCAATGGGATGCGCTACCGATTACTTGAATTCACAGGTTTGCACCGTCTAGCGCCGCGCCTGCTCGCTGATGGTGAAGCCCAATCCCGGACGGTCAGAGACCCACATCCGCCCATCGTGCAGTTCCAGCTGTTCGTTAAACAGCGGGATGAAAATTATGGCATTTAGATTCAGAGAGTTACAAGCAATTGATCGAAATTACTCGAAATTTAGTCGAAACTATTCAATCTCACCCCACTCCGACCCTCTTACATCCCGGTACCTATCATTCATCTCGGATGACTTATGTCCCAGCAGTTTTTGCGCATAATCCCTCCCTTTCTCATTAGTGTAGAGACGCGCTGCAAGGCTCCTGATTTCGTGAAATGAAGGGGCTTTTCCTTGCCACGTTAGTCCTGATATAGCTAAACGACTTAATTTTGATTGCATTATTTAAATGAGCTATTCAATTGATTTTAGACGTAAAGTGATATCTACACGGGAAGAAGAAGGGTTGAGTATCCGAGAAACAGCGAAGCAATTTCGGATTGGCCCTGCCTCTGTATCGCGTTGGATTAATCAAATAGAGGCTTTGTTGAATAAATAGAACTTTTGGGTAATCATCGGAGCAGATCAACACAGTTGTTTCAAAATCAGGTCTCCATGGCAAAACAAAATTTTAAAATCACCAGCTGGCCCTCTTATAACAAGGCCCTCAAGCAGCGCGCTTCTCTAACCGTATGGCTAGATGAATCAGCCATTGCTGCATGGACGGAAAAAAACACTACTGAACGGCGTGGACGACCGCTCCACTACTCAGATATGGCCATCACCACAGTCCTGATGATGAAACGCGTGTTTGGCCTTTCATTGAGGGTTTTACAGGGCTTTGGTGACTCGATTTTTAAACTGATTAAATTGTCGCTCCATTGTCCAGACTATTCGCTGCTCAGCAAGCGAGCAAAGACAGTGAACATCAGCATAAAAACGCCAACCCGTGGTGAAATCTCACATCTGGTCATTGATGGAACCGGCCTGAAGGTCTTTGGCGAAGGCGAATGGAAAGTCCGGCAGCATGGTGCCGACAGACGCAGGGTATGGCGTAAGCTGCACCTGGCAGTAGACAGTGTGACGCATGAGATTATCTGTGCGGATTTGTCGCTCAGTGGTACGACTGATGCCCAAGCTCTACCGGCGCTGATAAACCAGAGCCACCGGAAAATCAGAGAGGCATCGGCCGACGGCGCTTACGATACAGTTTACTGCTATGATGCTCTGCTGAGGAAGAAAATAAGGTCGCTTATCCCGCCACGAAGGGGGGCGCAATATTGGCAAGATCGCTACCACAAGCGTAACCCCGCTGTTGCAAATCAGCGCATTAGCGGTAGTAACGATATCTGGAAAAAGAAAGTGGGCTATCACCGGCGCTTAGTGGCTGAAACGGCCATGTTCCGGTTCAAAAGGCTTCTGGGTGGTCATCTAAGTCTGAGAGACTACGATGGTCAGGTGGGTGAAGCCATGGTCATGGTCAAAGCGCTTAACCTGATCACGCTATTAGGAATGCCGAACAGTATTCGCATCACGTAACAATCGACCCGTATGGGGCGCAGTCGTTACAAGTTCTGATTTATTCAACAAAGCCCGAAAGATCGATAAATCCGAGTTGATAAAAGATGTTGAACCATATCCAGATGCTTACCAAAAAGAACGTGCAGAGCGTTTTGGTGTTTGTCAGAAGGCCATTTGGCAAGCTCTTAAAAAGCTGGGATTGACCTATAAAAAAACTCTATGTCATCCGAAAGCCGACGAAAGCGCCCGGCAAGCATTTCAAAAAAAACAACAGTATGAAAAAGAAGGTAAGCCTATTGTTTTTATTGATAAAAGTGGTTTTCCACACGATACCCCATGGACTCATGGCTATTCCCCAAAAGGTCAACGGTGTTTTGGCCTGAAGAACGGGGGAGCCAAGGGAAGAACAAATGTTATCGGCGCGTTATTAGGCACAACGCTGTTTGCTATCGGATTATTTGATATCAATATTAACAGCGATGTTTTCTATTCCTGGGTCACACAAGTCCTTATCCCAGTACTCCCTAAAAACAGGGTAATCGTGATGGACAATGCAACTTTTCACAAAAAACATAATATTCAACAAGTCATCATCGATGCAGGGTATATGGTGGAGTATTTGCCTACATATTCGCCAGATCTTAACCCCATTGAGCATAAATGGGCACAAGCAAAAAGCAAAAAAAGAGAGAGTGGTTGCGATACAGAGATTTTGTTCTCAGTCCATATGGTGCAATCAAAATTAAGTCGCTTGGCTATAGAGCACGCCGTAAGACATCGCCGCCAGACCGAACAGGCAAACCACTAAGCGGTAAGAGGGAGCCGGTCCGAAGCGAATGCACAGCGGGATCATGCAAATCACCGCTAGGAATTGCAGGATAGCCATGGTACCCATCAGGTTGGAAGCCACCGTGGGGCTTTGCATCAGTACAAAGACGACGTAGTAGGTGAACACCGCATTAAACACGTCCTGTGCAATGTAGCCGCCGAGGTACATCCCGAGATGTTGACGGAAAATACGAATGCGCAGCGTGGAAGAGAGTTCGACGCTCAAGCGCTTCAGGCTTTGTCCCAGCGTCAGTGAGTTCCTTTTCTGCCTGTAGTGACGCCGCTGACATCTCTTCGCTCGGCCGTTCCCAAGTAAAGAAATAGACCAGCGTCAGCACTGTGGCGCAAATCACCGAGAACACCAGTCTTGAGTAGAAGAAGGGAATGGAGTTGTCTTTGCCAAAGTGACTGAGCAGAATGCCTGGCAGGAACGCCGCCAGAATGGCAGAAAGCTGCGCCAGCGCAATACGTGCACCGGAGAATTTGGTTTTCTGTTTAAAATCATCGGTCATTTCTGGTACCAGCGTTTCATACGGTACCAGAATCATGGTGTAGACCACATCAAACACCAAATAGGTCAGCAGATAGTACCAGTACCCCATGTCGCCCACCCACATAAAACTGTAGCTAAACATACAGGGAATACCGAGCAAAATAAAGAAGTTACGGCGGCCAAAGCGTTTACCCTTCGTATGCTCGATATCGTTGATAGCCAGATAAAGCTGATAATCATGCTGCTCCACTTTACCACAGTACTCCGTACCCCTGTCGGTCAGTATTCTCAGCACCGGCAGTCCCTGAGCCTCGTAGAACGGGAGTACGCTATCATTGAGCAGGTCGGCGGCGGTGAGCGGTGTTTTATTCGTATACAGCTTGCAGTGTGCCACTTTCGAGTACGTATCCACGAACGTCTGCTGGTAGATACGGCCCACCCCCTTCAGATTGCCCACGTAGAAGGTGTCCTGCGAGCCCAGATACCCGGGATGTGCCGTCTCGATTTCACCGCAGGCCTCATCATCGTGCGCCTTCTTCTCCAGGGCTGCGATTTGAGCGTCGGTAAGGACAATGCCTTCTCTGGCGACCTTTTCCTCAAGCGCCTTCAGGCGTTTACGGAAGTTCTCCAGGTCGTGTCGTTGCCAGATGGAGCGCACGCCGCTGCCGGAGATAAACACGCCTTTTTTACGCAGCTCATTACTGGTCCGGTGCTGCCCATGGGGCGGGAACTCAATAGCATAATCAACAACCGTGCGTTCAGTGGCTTCGTCGGCGCGGTTCTTCAGGTTCGGAACCCAGCGGTTCTGGTTAACCAGCGCATCAATGCCGCCTTCAGCAGCCAGTTCCTGATAACGGTAAAATGTATCGCGTGACACGCCCATGCTCTTGCAGGCTTTTGATACGTTACCGAGTTCTTCGGCGAGATTGAGCAGGCCGGCTTTGTGTTTGATAATGGGATTGTTAGTATGAAGCATGAGAGTTACCTCGCGTTTTGTTTAAGGATTAGACACCCATATCAAAACCGGTAACTCTCAACCTTTCAAGGTCCAGTGTCAGATCTAGTCGCGACTAATACAAATAATAAAACCCGGAGATGCATACACGTTTCCGGGCTTCGATAGCCGGGCGATAAGTCCCGGCAGCAGACAGGCGATTACGCCTAGCCTTTCACTTCTTTCAGACCGTTGAATGCAGCACGGCCAGCCAGTGCTTCTTCGATACGGATCAGCTGGTTGTACTTGGCAAGGCGATCAGAACGACTCATGGAACCGGTTTTGATCTGACCAGCCGTAGTACCTACCGCCAGATCGGCGATGGTAGCGTCTTCGGTTTCGCCAGAACGGTGAGAGATAACGGCAGTGTAGCCCGCATCTTTCGCCATCTTGATAGCAGCCAGAGTTTCGGACAGAGAACCGATCTGGTTAAATTTGATCAGGATGGAGTTAGCGATGCCTTTTTCGATGCCTTCTTTCAGGATCTTGGTGTTGGTTACGAACAGGTCGTCACCAACCAGCTGGATTTTGTCGCCCAGTACTTTGGTCTGGTAAGCAAAACCGTCCCAATCAGATTCGTCCAGACCGTCTTCGATAGAAACGATCGGGTACTCTTTGGTCAGACCTTCCAGATAGTGAGTGAACTCTTGAGAAGTGAAGGTTTTGCCTTCGCCTTTCAGTTCGTAGTTGCCGGTTTCTTTGTTGTAGAACTCAGAAGCGGCACAGTCCATAGCCAGCGTAACGTCTTTGCCCAGCACGTAACCGGCATTTTTTACCGCTTCAGCGATAACAGCCAGTGCTTCTGCGTTGGAGCCCAAGTTCGGCGCGTAGCCGCCTTCGTCGCCAACAGCGGTGTTCAGGCCTTTGCCTTTCAGCACTTTCGCTAGGTGATGGAACACTTCAGAACCGATACGGATCGCTTCTTTCACCGTTTTCGCGCCAACCGGCTGAATCATGAACTCTTGAATATCAACGTTGTTGTCAGCGTGTTCGCCACCGTTGATGATGTTCATCATCGGCAGAGGCATGGAGAATTTGCCCGGGGTGCCGTTCAGTTCAGCGATGTGTTCGTACAGCGGTTGACCTTTGGATGCTGCTGCTGCTTTGGCGTTAGCCAGAGACACCGCCAGAATGGCGTTAGCACCAAAGTTGGATTTGTTGTCAGTACCGTCCAAGTCGATCATTACCTGGTCGATGGCAGCCTGATCTTTGGCATCTTTGCCCAGAATTGCCTGCACCAGCGGTCCGTTCACAGCGGCAACGGCTTTGGTTACTCCTTTGCCCAGGAAACGGGATTTGTCGCCATCACGCAGTTCCAGCGCTTCGCGAGAGCCTGTGGAAGCGCCTGATGGAGCAGCAGCCAGACCAACGAAACCACCTTCCAGGTGCACTTCCGCTTCAACGGTCGGGTTTCCGCGTGAGTCGATGATTTCACGGCCAATGACTTTAACGATTTTGGACATTAGATTTTCCTCAGTACAAGTTAAACTAAAACCTTAGACGAACAACGCGCGGTACTGGACCGCGCGTTGCTGAAAAACCCTTACTTCACCTGACGCTTTTGATACGCGCCAGCGGCTTTAACAAAACCGGCAAACAGGGGATGCCCATCTCGTGGCGTCGACGTAAATTCCGGATGGAACTGACAGGCCACGAACCATGGATGCTCAGGGAGTTCAACAATCTCCACCAGCTTGCGGTCGGCGGAAAGACCAGCAACACGCAATCCCGCCGCTTCAATTTGTTTCAACAGCATGTTATTCACTTCATAGCGGTGACGGTGGCGTTCAATAATGGTTGCCTCACCGTACATCTCGCGCACCAGACTGCCTTCCGCCAAGTGGCACGGTTGACCGCCCACGCGCATGGTGCCACCCAAGTCGCTCTCTTCACTGCGCACCTCAAGGTTACCGTCTTCATCACGCCATTCGGTGATCAGCGCAACAACCGGGTACTTACAGTCTGGCACAAATTCCGTAGAGTTTGCCGCTTCCATACCCACAACGTTACGGGCAAATTCCATCAAAGCGACCTGCATTCCCAGGCAAATGCCCAGATAAGGGATACTATTCTCACGGGCGTAACGCGCCGCCATGATTTTACCTTCAACACCGCGGTAGCCGAATCCCCCTGGGATCAAGATAGCATCAAGATCTTTGAGAACTTCGACGCCGCGGGTTTCTACATCCTGCGAATCGATCAGCTTGATGTTGACGGTCAGGCGATTTTTCAGCCCGCCGTGCTTCAGGGCTTCGATCACCGACTTGTAGGCATCCGGCAGTGCGACATATTTGCCGACCATACCAATGGTGACTTCACCACCCGGATTGGCTTCCTGATAGACAACCTGTTCCCATTCGGACAGGTCTGCTTCGGCGCAACTCAAGCTGAATCGTTTACAAATATAATCGTCCAATCCCTGCGATTTCAAGAGCGCCGGGATTTTATAAATCGAATCAATATCTTTTAAGGAGATTACTGCTTTTTCCGGCACATTACAGAATAAAGCAATCTTTGCACGCTCGTTGGCGGGCACTGTGCGATCGGAACGGCAAATCAGCACGTCCGGTTGAATACCGATAGAAAGCAGCTCTTTTACCGAGTGCTGAGTCGGCTTGGTTTTCACTTCGCCTGCTGCCGCCAGGTACGGTACCAGCGTCAGGTGCATGAACAGGGTATGCTCGCGGCCCACTTCCACCGCCATCTGCCGAATCGCTTCAAGGAACGGCAGAGATTCGATATCGCCGACGGTGCCGCCGATTTCCACCAGCACCACGTCATGGCCTTCACCGCCTTCAATGATGCGTTCTTTAATGGCATTGGTAATGTGCGGAATCACCTGAATGGTTGCACCCAAGTAGTCGCCACGGCGCTCTTTGCGCAGCACATCAGAGTAGATACGGCCGGTGGTGAAGTTGTTGCGGCGCGTCATTTTGGTACGGATAAAGCGTTCGTAGTGGCCCAAGTCAAGATCGGTTTCCGCGCCGTCTTCGGTGACAAACACTTCACCGTGCTGCGTTGGGCTCATCGTGCCCGGATCCACGTTGATGTACGGGTCCAGTTTCATGATGGTAACGTTGAGGGCACGGGCTTCGAGAATAGCCGCCAGAGAGGCTGCGGCAATGCCTTTACCCAGAGAGGATACGACCCCGCCGGTCACAAAAATATAATTAGTTGTCATGCTGAACCTGAGAGTTTAGGTTTATATACCCAAAATAATTCGAGTTGCAGGAAGGCGGCAAGCAAACGAATCCCTAGAAGCCTACTCAAGTAAGTGACTAGAGTGAGCGAGCGCAGCCAACGTACCTGCAACTTGAAGTATGACGGGTATAACGATGGAGTACCAAGACGGGAAAGTAGTATACCTGAACCTGATGAAGGCTACAAATGTTGCTTTTCATCATTGTGGCGATCATAACGTCGTGGCTAAACCGATGTATCACGCACAAATGGCATGAAACATCGGATTAAAAATCATAAAGATAAATAACAAAGCCACCAAAAAAATGCAGTAATACGATAAAAATATCTTAACTGGCCTTTTCTTGACGTTTTACCTGTTCCCAAGCCGCGTCCATTTCCTCAAGCGTCGCCTGTTCAACTGTTTTTCCCGAGGCGATAACAATTTGTTCTACTTGACGGAAACGGCGGCTGAATTTGCGGTTTGCTGCCTGAAGCGCATTTTCGGCTTTTTGACCAAGATGGCGTGAGAGATTGAGCGTAGCAAACAATAAATCGCCCACTTCTTCGGCCAGCTTTTCTTCATCTCTTCATCGACGACTGCCTGCCGGGCTTCATACATCACTTCATCAATCTCTTTATACACTTTGTCGACCACTGGCCCCAGACTGTTCCAGTCGAAACCGACTGACGCACAACGCTGCTGGACTTTGTACGCTTTCATCAAAGCGGGCAACGCGTCAGGAATATCGTCCAACGCAGAGTATAGGGCTTTTTCAGCGCGCTCCTAGGCTTTGGTTTGCTCCCAGTTGGCAAGCTCCGCGTCACTGTCGGTGAGCGTCGCATACCGCAGAAAAATCAAACACCCCCTGCTCTTGCGCCATCTGGGCGTAAAACACCACCTGAAACAACAGATCGCCCAATTCGCTGCGCAGATCGTCGAAATCCTAACGCGCAATAGCATCCAACACTTCGTAGGTCTCTTCCAGCGTGTAGGGCGCGATCGTGTCAAAGGTTTGTTTGCGATCCCACGGGCAACCGTTTTTCGGATCGCGCAATGTATTCATAATGGAAAGAAGACGTTCAATAGCCGCTGCTGTCATGCCTGATTCCTGAATCAATAAAAATCGCGTGCCCCCCTTACTGGAGAAACGCGTTTATACCCGTCATACCTCATGTTGCAGGTGCGTTGACTGCTTTCGCTGACCGAATCACTTACCTGAGGATTCCCTCACTGGCCGCCTTCCTGCAACGCGAATTATTTTGAGTATATTCCGTGATAAATCCCCGCCTACGCGGGGATGACAAAGTGAGGACCTACGTAAAAAATTACGCCCCTTGCTGGCGACGCGCGTCAATGACATCCGGCAGTTGGTTGAGCTTCGCCAGCACCCGTCCCAATACCTGAAGGTTGTAGATCTCGATCTCCATGTCGATCACCGCTATCTGCTGTTTGGTATCACTGCGGCTGGACACGCCCAGCACGTTCACCTTTTCGTTTGCCAGAATGGTGGTGATATCGCGCAGTAACCCACTACGATCGTTGGCGGTTACGCGCACCGTCAGCGAATAGCCGCTGGAGTAGCTTTCCCCCCAGACGGCATCGACAATCCGCTCAGGCGCATGGCTGCGCAGATCGTCCAGCTGCTCACAGTCAGCGCGGTGGATAGAGATACCGCGTCCGCGCGTAATGAAACCGATGATCTCATCGCCCGGGATCGGCTGGCAGCACCGCGCGATATGATGCATCAGATTGCCAACCCCTTCTACCACAATACGGCCGCTGTCTTTGCGGCTGTTCTGCGCTGGCGCTTTCTGCTGGGTAAGTTGACGCAGCGCTTCGCGATCCTGCTCCTCAGCGCTGGGCTGATTGAGCTGCGCCTGAAGGAAGTTCACCATCTGGTTAAGGCGAATATCCCCGCCGCCAATACCGGCCAACAGTTCATCAAGCGAGTTGATGTTATAGCGCGGTAGCAGCAGCTTCTCTGCCGCTTTGAGGCTGATCCCCAAATGTTCCAGCTCGTTATCCAGAATCTGGCGCCCTGCTAGGATATTCTTGTCACGATCTTGCTTGCGGAACCAGTTATGGATCTTGGAACGGCCACGGCTGGTGGTGATATAACCTAGGTTCGGGTTCAACCAATCGCGGCTCGGGTTCGGCTGCTTCTGAGTGATGATTTCAATCTGATCGCCCATTTGCAACTGGTAGGTAAAGGGCACAATGCGCCCGCCAATTTTGGCCCCGATGCAGCGATGCCCAATATCGCTATGAATGTGGTAGGCAAAATCCAGCGGCGTAGAGCCGATTGGCAGATCGACCACGTCGCCTTTTGGCGTAAACACGTAGACACGATCGTCGAACACCTGGCTGCGTACTTCGTCCAGCATTTCGTCTGAATCGGCCATCTCTTCTTGCCAAGTGAGCAGCTTGCACAGCCAGGCAATGCGCCCTTCGTAACCGGAGCGTCCCCTCGCAACCGCGCCCTCCTTGTATTTCCAGTGCGCAGCAACACCCAATTCTGCATCTTCATGCATCTGTTTGGTGCGAATCTGGATTTCAAGGGTTTTGCCCCTCGGCCCCAATACCACCGTGTGGATGGACTGGTAGCCGTTAGGCTTCGGGTTTGCCACGTAATCGTCGAACTCGTCGGGCAGGTGACGGTAGTGGGTGTGAACGATACCGAGCGCCGCATAGCAATCCTGCAAGCGTTCAACCACAATACGCACGGCGCGCACATCAAACAGTTCATCAAACGACAGGGATTTTTTCTGCATCTTGCGCCAGATGCTGTAGATATGCTTGGGTCGGCCATAGACTTCAGCCTTGACGCCCTCTCCCGCCATCGCGGTGCGCAGGGTTTTAACAAAATCGTCAATATACTGTTCACGGTCAATACGTCGCTCGTGCAACAGTTTGGCGATTTTTTTGTATTCATCCGGATGCAGATAACGGAAACAGAAATCCTCCAGCTCCCACTTGAGCTGGCCGATACCGAGGCGGTTCGCCAAAGGCGCGTAGATGTTGGTACATTCCTTGGCCGCCAGCACGCGCTCTTCTTCCGGCGCATCTTTCACTTCACGCAGGTGCGCAATGCGCTCCGCCAGCTTGATCACCACGCAGCGGAAATCTTCCACCATCGCCAGCAGCATACGGCGGATATTGTCTACCTGCTCGGAGGCAACGGAATCGTGTTGCGTCGCTTTCAGCTGACGAATCGCATCCATATCGCGCACGCCGTGCACCAAATCGACGATATTCTTGCCAAAAGCGTCACGCAGCGTGTCTTCATCCACCACGCCGGAGTCAGCCAACGGGAACAGCATCGCCGCGCGCATGCTGTCGTTGTCCATGCTGAGTGTGGAGAGGATCTCCACCATTTCAATACCGCGCCACAGCAGCAACATCGTATCGGGGTGCCCCTGCGTGTGCTGTTCACAATAGCGCCAGGTCTCGGCTAAGCGTTCACACGACTGCTGATTATTGATGCCCAACGATGCAATCCAGGCATCTGGCACAAACTCGCCGTCCGTATTCAAATGCGCACTTCTTACCGCAACCATAAACTCTCCCTACAATGCCGCTTTGCCAGAGCGTGCCGCCTTACCAGAACGCTGCAAAAACAGTACCATCGATTCAAGGTGGCCGGTGTGAGGAAACATATCCAACATGGCGACCTGCGCCAACGTGTAACCTGCGGCCAACAGCACTTTACTGTCCCGCGCCAACGTGGTGGGGTTACACGAAACATAGACCACACGCTGTGGTGCAAGTTTAACAATTTGCGGCATCACTTCCGCCGCCCCGGCGCGTGCCGGATCTAGCAGTATCTTATCAAATCCCTAGGCGCTCCAAGACTGTTGTGCCACATCCTCGTCGAGATTTTGGTGAGAAAATGTGACGTTAGACAAGCCGTTACGGCGCACATTCTCTCGTCCTTTCTCCACCAGCGCCGGCACACCTTCGACACCGATCACCTCTGCCGCACGCGTTGCCAGCTGCAATGTGAAATTGCCCATGCCGCAAAACAGATCCAGAATACGGTCTTGCGGCTGTACATCCAGCCACGCCAGTTCCTGTGCCACCATCTGCTGATTCACCGCGTCATTGACCTGAATAAAGTCGCGCGGGCTGAAGGCGAGCGTCATGTCGTTCACACGATAAACCGGCGTTTCGCCCGTCAGAGGGATGACGATATCAGCCTCCGGTGCCAGATAGATAGCCACCTGCTGGGCTGCGGAAAACGCGCGTAAAGCATCGGTATCCACCGCGCTCAGGGCATCAAGATGGCGCAACACCAGCAGCGGGCCGTTATCCGCCAGCACCAGTTCCACATAGCTGAGCCGTTTCACCCCTTGCAACTGGCTGAGGCAGTGACGCAGTGGGGCTAACAGTGCATTCAGTTCCGGTGCCAACACCGGGCAGGTCGCGATATCCACCACATCGTGCGATTGCTCCTGGCGGTATCCCATGCGCAAACCCGACGCGGGTTGAGGCACTGATTTGGCGCGGGCTGCTGCTTTTCCACCCGCTGACGCAGGTTTGTCTCCCGTCAAAAAGTATAGCAAACCGACTTAAAAATGATTACAACAGATACCCTGATATGCGGCAAAAAAGCATAGCTGGCTGTTATCAAAATAATGTCGGTTGGCTATATAACGCAAGACGCGCACGCCGACGGTAACTATAGGCCGGCCCCGCAATCAGTCCAATATCCATCAGCGTTTATCCGGTTTCTCGCGTTATCAGCTTTTGCAGCGCGGCCGATTTGCTACGCTGTTGCAACGCGACATCGGCATGCTGCTGCTGACAGCCACCGCACACGCCAAAGTGCGGACAGCGCGCTTCCACACGTTGCGCACTGCGCGTCAGCAGCCGTTTAAGTTCAGCACGCGCATACTGACGTTTATCCTCGGTCAGCCGGACTTCCGCCTGCTCGTCCGGCAGCGCGCCGGGCACGAAAACGGTTTTGCCTTGATGACGCGCTACACCCTGTCCGAAGGGATCGAGATCGGTCACGTTAATGGTTTGCCGGGTCGTCACACGCAGGTTTGGAGAGTAGAATTGCGCCATAGTTTGCTATTGTGTCTTTAAGCTGAACATCTGTGCCTAATTCTCCCACATTGGAACCTCATGACCAAATACAGTCTGCGTGCCCGCATGATGATACTGATTCTGGCTCCGACACTGATTATCGGGTTGCTGCTCAGTACCTTCTTCGTTATTCACCGCAGCAATCAGTTGCAGGACCAGCTTGCCAGCGCGGGGGCCAGTATTATTGAGCCGCTTTCCGCCGTCGCTGCCTATTCGCTGGTAGCCAACCAGCAGGAGATGATTCAGCAGCTAATCAATATGCTGCATCGGCGTCATTCCGACATTGTACGCGCCATTATCATCACTAACGCACAACATCAGGTGTTATTCAGCACCGATTCGCGCCATATCACCCAACTGATTGATGCGGTAAAACAGCAGTCGATGCCGTCAGAGCTACATTCTCACCAGGTTGATGACAAGCTGTTACTGCATATGCCTATCACCATCGGCCCGGAATTCACCCGTCATGCGGGCAAGGTTGAGCGCCCCGGCGCGACCGTGGGGTATGTGTTGCTGGAGCTGGATACCGACTCCATCGTGCTGCAACAGTATCAGGAGACCTTTATCGCCACGCTGTTGATGCTGCTGTGCATGGCGATTGCAGGTCTGTTCGCCTACCGTCTGGTGCGTGATGTCACCATGCCGATACACAATATGGTGGATACCGTCGATCGTATCCGGCGCGGTCAATTGGACAGCCGTGCAGAAGGGTGCATGCTGGGCGAGTTGGATATGCTGAAGAATGGCATTAACGCCATGGCGATGTCCCTGACGGCCTACCACGAGGAGATGCGGCAAAACATCGATCAGGCCACTTACGATCTGAGAGAGACGCTGGAACAGATGGAGATCCAGAACGTCGAGCTGGATTTGGCGAAAAAGCGGGCGCAAGAGGCCGCGCGTATCAAGTCCGAGTTTTTAGCCAACATGTCGCACGAGCTGCGTACCCCGCTTAACGGCGTGATCGGTTTCACCCGTCAAACGCTGAAAACTACGTTAACCGCAACCCAGACCGACTATTTGCGCACTATCGAGCGTTCCGCCAACAACCTGCTGACCATCATCAATGACGTGCTGGATTTCTCCAAGCTCGAAGCGGGCAAACTTGTGTTGGAAAACATCCCATTCTCATTGCATAACACGCTGGATGATGTCATCACGCTGTTGGCGCACACTGCCCATGAGAAGGGATTAGAGCTGACGCTCAACATTCAGTCAGGCGTACCCGAACGTTTTATCGGCGATCCGATGCGTCTGCAACAGGTGATCACCAATCTGCTGAGCAATGCCATCAAATTCACCGAAAAGGGCAATATCGATATCCGCATTGAACGCCACCGTCAAAGCCATAAACAGCTGGAGTTGGAAATTCAGATCCGAGATACCGGTATTGGCATCGCCGAGGGACAGCAGACACAGTTGTTTCAGGCATTTCGGCAGGCAGATACCAGCATTTCCCGCCGCCATGGCGGCACCGGGCTGGGGCTGGTTATCACCCAGCGACTGGTGAAAGAGATGGGCGGCGATATTCGCTTCCAAAGCGCGGTAAACCAAGGCTCCACCTTTTGGTTCCACATTACGTTAACCTGCGATCCGCACAGCAGCATGGCAGAGAACAATCTCTCCGTACTGCAAGGACACAGCATTGCCTATGTGGAAGCCAACGCCTCCGCCGCGCAAGCCGGATTAGATATTCTGGGGCAAACGCCGTTGCAGGTGCACTTTAGCGTGACCCTTGAACAGTTACCGCCGCAACATTTCGATATTTTGCTGCTCGGCGTTCCCGTTCGGCATCGTAATAACTTGCTGGATTACACCTCACAGTTGCGCGACATGAGCCGCAAAGCAGCTTGTGTTATTTTGGCCTTGCCCAGTCTGGCACAAATGGATGCTGAACAGTTGAAATCCTTCGGTATCCACGCCTGTCTGAGTAAACCCCTTTCCTCGGTACGCCTGTTGCCCTTAATACAGGAAGGTCTGTTGATCCAGCAGCTATCGTTGCTGCCAGCAACGCAACCAGCAACGCTGCCCATACAGCGCTTGCCGCTGTGTGTGATGGCGGTGGATGACAATCCGGCTAACCTGAAACTGATCGGCACGCTGCTGGAAGAGCAGGTGGAAAACACCCTGCTGTGCGACAGCGGTGAAGAGGCTATCGCACAGGCGGCAATGCAGGATATCGACGTCATCCTGATGGATATCCAAATGCCCGGCATGGATGGCATTCGCGCCAGCGAACACATCCGTCAGCTTTCCCGCCACGCTACTACGCCGATTATTGCGGTCAGCGCCCATTCGCTGAGTGACGAGCGCAAATCATTGTTGCAAGCGGGAATGGATGGTTATCTGGCTAAACCGATTGATGAGCAGATGCTGGCGTCGGTATTGACGCGTTATACCCAACAACCGGGTATACCGATTGAGAGCGAGAACGGCAGCATGGCGCAATTGCTGGCTGAACATGATGACAGCCAGCTCTCGCTCGACTGGTCGCTGGCAACCCGTCAGGCAGCGAATAAACCCGATCTGGCGCGCGATCTGCTGCAAATGCTGCTGGATTCCCTGCCCGACGTGCAGCAACACATCGAAACGCTGTTGGCGGGCCACCCGGTGGCAGATACACTGCCTCTGATTCATAAACTGCACGGCAGTTGCGGCTACAGCGGCGTGCCACGCTTGAAGCAACTGTGTTACACGCTGGAAACCGCACTGCGTAAGGGAACGGACGTGCTGGAACTGGAGCAGGAGTGGTTGGAATTGCTCGACGAAATCGCCAATGTACGGCGGGCTGCGCAGGCGCATTTCTCGTAGCCCACAGGCATTGTGCCGAGCGTATCCTGATTCTGCTGCTCGTCTGACGCCAGCGGCTCACCGCCCTGATGCGGCTATGGCCTTCTGTAGCTCAGCCAGCACCAGAGGGAATTCGGTAAATCCATCACTTGCCAGAAAGTGGTTACCCTGCTCAACCGTAATGAACCGGGCATCAAGGAATTTCGCCAACGCCTGACTGAATCGGTAACGAACCACACTATCATCAGGTGCAGAGATGACAACGCGGCTGCTTGCCCTCTGCACCAGTTTGCCATAATCAATATCCGGTTTTATGAAGCGGTCGAGCTGCGGAAGCGTCGGCAGACGCTCATTGAAACCGGAAACCAGAATATAGCCGCCGATAGGTGCGTTGCCCGGGTGTTTTTCAAGGAATCTCAACAGCGTAATGCTGCCAAGACTGTGCGCGACAAAATAGGTGTTGCTATCCAGCGATGTCACCTGTGTTTCGAGGGCCCGTTGCCACGCCTGCGGTTGGGGATCGTCAGGGGTGGGTAAATCAATGATCGACACCCTGGCTTCCGTTTTCTCCATCTCGCTTTTCAGCCACGCGAACCAATGCTCTGACGGTGAAGCGTCGTATCCGTGAACAATGTAGATATGCCTGTTTGACTGCTGTGTGTTTACGGGAGAGGTACAGCCCGACAAGGCGGCTGCCATCGAAAGGAGTAGCGCGACGAATTTGTTCATATATAGCCAAGCGACATTATTTTGATAACAATTAGCTGTATTTTTTTGCCACATATCAGGGCATTGGCTGTAATCATTTTTAAGTCGGTTGACTATAGATGGTTCAGTGGTCGATCAGTAAACTGTGCGTTTTGCCGTCGTGTGCCCATTACGCGACGGTGGTTATTCACCTGCGAAAAGAAGAACTATGGAACGTTTTATTGAAAACCTGATGTACACCTCGCGTTGGTTGCTGGCCCCGATCTACCTAGGACTGTCGCTCGGGTTACTGGCGCTGATGCTCAAATTTTTCCAGGAAGTGTTTCACATTCTGCCAAGCGTCTTTGCATTGGCAGAGGCCGATCTGATCCTAGTACTGCTGTCGCTGATTGACATGACGCTGGTAGGCGGTCTGTTGGTAATGCTGATGCTGTCTAGCTATGAGAACTTTGTTTCGACGCTGAACATTGATGAGGATCGGGAGAAACTGAGCTGGCTCGGCAAAATGGATTCCGGCTCACTCAAAAATAAAGTGGCGGCATCGATCGTCGCCATCTCTTCCATTCATTTGCTGCCCGTGTTTATGGATGCGCGCAATACGCAGGATAACAAGCTGATGTGGTATATGATTATCCACCTGACGTTTGTGTTGTCGGCGTTTCTGATGGGCTATCTGGACAAAGCGAGGCGTCACGAAAAGAAGCAATGTTAACGGTACGCCCCCTCAGGCGTACCGAGAATTTACTGACAAACCTACCGAAAACAGTAACGCTTCCCGACCTCCGGCATTTCCGCCACCTCCGTCATTCGCGCGAAGGTGGGAATCTCGTGCAGATGAAATGCGTTTCTTCTCACAGAGATCCCCGGCTTTCGCCGAGGATGACGAGGAGGAAAGTGACTTTGCCAGCGGTCTGACAGTTCGTCCGCTCTGGCGTACCGTTTTACTTACTGCGGCGTAGCGGTGTGCGCCAGCCATTCCGGCAGGTCATTTAATCCCATCGCCTGACGCAGCAGCACCGGTTTCACCCCCGGCAGGCGGTTCACCAGCGTCAGGCCAATATCCCGTAGCAATTTTTTCGCTGGGTTCTCTCCGTTAAACAGTTCCCTGAACCCTTGCATGCTGGCCAACATCAGCGCGGCACTGTGCTTACGTTGGCGTTCATAGCGTCGCAGGTAGAGGTATTGCCCGAAATCCTTACCTTGCCCCTGTAAGCGTTTGATTTCGGCGATCAGCGTGGAGACATCCATAAACCCGAGGTTGATGCCCTGTCCGGCCAGAGGGTGGATGGTATGTGCAGCATCGCCCACCAGCGCCAGTCGATGCGCGGCAAAGCTGCGCGCATAGCGTCCGGTTAACGGGTGTGTTTGCCGGGCACTGATGGTGGTGCACCGCCCAAGATACGTGTCAAAGGCGATCGCCAATTGCTGATCGAAAGCCTCCTTGGGCAGTGCCAGCATGGATTCTGCCTGCAACGGTGGCAGCGACCAGACAATCGAGCACAGGTTTGCCTCCGCCAACGGCAGAAACGCCAGAATGCCATCGCCGTGGAACACCTGGCGTGCCACGCCGTCGTGCGGGCGTTCGGTGCGTACCGTTGCCACCAGTGCATGATGACCGTAATCCCAGAACGTCAGTGGGATATCGGCCTGCTGACGTAGCCAGGAGTGCGCACCGTCTGCGCCGACCACTAGGCGCGCCGTGAGCATGGTGCCATCGTCCCGCGTGATAAATGCTTCGTTCTCGCCCCAGGCCACCTGCTGCAATACCGCCGGTGCCACTAGGGTAATGTCTTTTGCTTTTTCGGCTCGTTGCCACAGGGCGCGTTGAATGACATCATTTTCGATAATGTGGCCGAGGCGGGAAAAACCATGGGCCTCGCCCTCAAAATGGATATTGCCAAAGCTGTCTTTGTCCCACACGTACATGGCGTTATAGGGGCTGATGCGCTGTGCTTCGATCGCTTGCCAGACATCGAGATGACGCAGCAGGCATTCGCTGGCCGCGTTAATGGCGGAGACGCGCAGCGCATAAGCCCCGTCCGCGGCCGTCTGTGGTGGCGTACGCTGTTCCAGAACGGCAATGCGTAGCCCGGATTGTTGCAGCCCGCAGGCTAATGCCAGACCGACCATGCCGCCGCCCGCGATAACCACATCAAATGATTGCATAAGCCCTGTTTCCTGTTGCTTGCATTAACAATCGACCCAACCCAACGTGCGGCGTGCAAAGGTATCACGCACGGGCGCAACGGTATTCATGGTCATCAAACCCAGATTGCGACCCACTTCCAGCGAGGTAACACTGTTGGCAAACAGGCGTACCAGACCGTCTGTCAGCGCAATGGTCGCCTGCTGATCGGGTTCTCGGCGCTGGGCATAGCGGCTCAGCACGCGATAGCTGCCGGTTTCTTCCTGTTGCGTGGCGGCCTGTGTCAGGGTTTCTGCCAGCGACATCACGTCGCGCAGCCCGAGATTGAACCCCTGTCCGGCAATCGGGTGCAGCGTTTGCGCCGCATTGCCCACCAGCGCCACGCGGTGCGCGATATGCCGTGCCGCCGTCACCAGTCGCAGCGGATAGGTGTGACGTTCGCCGATGTGGGTAATTGCGCCCAATCGCCAGCCAAAGGCGCGTTGCAACGCAGCGCGGCATTCGGCCTCGCTCCAGGCGCTCACCTGCGTCTGGTTTGATAACGGGTGGCACCATACCAACGAACTGCGTCCACCGCGCATGGGTAATAGTGCTAACGGGCCGTCAGGGGTAAAGCGCTCAAAGGCTTTTCCCGCATGAGGCAAGCGGGTGCGGATGTTGGCAATAACGGCAAACTGCGGATACTCCTCTGTCTGCCACTGCATGCCGCAGGCCCGAGCCAGCGCGGAGGCGGAGCCGTCTGCTGCCACCAAGAGCTGCCCGCACAGCGTACTGCCGTCATCCAGTTGCAGGGTGGCCTGTTCGGCACTGCGTTCAACGTGTACTACCTTGCGTGGGCAGTGCACGCGTACGCCTGGCGCACTGTGGAGTAACCGAAACAGGGTTTGACCAACCTGATGTAGCTCAACCACGTAACCCAATGCGGCGGTACGATAATCACTGGCCTGCATGTTGACCATACCGGCGTGGCCGCGATCGCTGACGTGCACCGCGGTGATGGGTTCCGCTTCGCTGGCGATAGTTTGCCAGATGCCGATACGCTTAAGCTGCTGCACAGTGCCTTGAGCCAGCGCGATAGCGCGGGCGTCGAAGCCGGGATGCGCGCTGTCCAGCGGCGAGTGTGCTTCTATCACCTCGACGGGTAGGGTGCCGCCGGAAAGGGAGGAAATGGCCAGTGCCAGCGTTGCTCCCGCCATGCCTCCGCCAACTATCAGGATCGTCATCGCGATTATCTCGCTGCCTGGCGTACGGCACGGGCCTGTGCCATCAACGCTTCAATGTCGTCGGCGTCTTTTACGACGCCCGCCGTCAATACTTCGTTACCGCTGTCAGTAATCAGAATGTCATCCTCAATGCGGATACCGATGCCGCGATATTCATGGGGCACTTTGGAGTCTGGCGCGATATAGAGCCCCGGTTCGACGGTGAGTACCATGCCGGGTTCCAGCAAACGGCTGCGCTCTGACGTGCCGTAATCGCCAACATCGTGCACGTCCAGCCCCAGCCAATGGCTGAGTCCGTGCATGTAGAACGCGCGGTGTGCCTGTTCGGCGATCAGTTCATCGACGCTACCTTTCAGCACGCCGAGTTTAACCAACCCTTCGACCATGATACGAATCACCTGCTCATTCACTTCACGAATGCTGACACCGGGTTTGAATAGCGCCAGCGCTTTGCGCTGTGAAGCCAGCACAATATCGTAAATCGCGCGCTGCGGGTGGCTGAATTTTCCACTTACCGGGAAGGTCCGCGTGATATCACCGGCATAGCCCTGATATTCGCAGCCCGCGTCAATCAACACCAAATCGCCCTCGTGCATTTGCCGTTCGTTTTCGGTGTAGTGCAGAATACAGCCGTTATCACCGCTGCCGACAATTGTGTTATACGAAGGATAGCGCGCACCGTGGCGGGTAAATTCATGATGAATTTCCCCTTCCAATTGGTATTCGTACATCCCAGGTTCACAGCTTGTCATGGCGCGAGTATGGGCCTTGGCGGTGATCTCTCCAGCCCGACGCATCAGCTCTAGCTCTTTCGGGGATTTAAACAGGCGCATCTCGTGCACCCAGGGGCGCCAGTCGGTCTGCGTCGGCGGTGCGATAAGCCCCTGACGCGTGCCGTTTCGCAGCGTCTCCAGTGCGTTGAACAGCAGGCGGTCCGCGTACTCGTACAGCCCTTGTGCGTAGTAAATCACGTCCAGTCCGTTGAGCAGCAGGTGCAACTGCGCATTGATGTCGCTAAATGGCAAGGCGCGATCGGCATTCAAGCGCGAAGGGGCCGCTTCCTGCCCCAGACGGCGTCCAAACCAGATTTCCGCCGTGACATCGTGCACGCGGTTGAACAGGACGGTGTGGTGATGGTGCTCATCGCTTTTTACCAGTAACAGCACCGCTTCCGGCTCGTTAAATCCGGTGAAGTACCAGAAATCGCTGTTCTGACGATAAGGGTACTCACTGTCAGCGCTGCGCGTGGCTTCCGGTGCGGCAAAAAATATCGCCGCGCTGGCGGGAGCCATTTTTTCGAGCAACTGCTGGCGGCGGCGAGTATATTCCTGACCAAAAGCGTCTTGTTGAATCATCACCTGCTCCTGTGTGATGCGCATTCGGTAATTCCCTCCTGCGTGGGAACCCCTGCGGGTAAGGCTGGATGCGCGATTAATGTAGCGTTGGTTTTTTCTTCTCCGGTACTGTCTGTACCGGGCGTGTATATTCACTGTGGCAGAGAATGGCGGAAACTCTGACGTATTCGATGATTTCTTCCAGCGATTGCGCCAGCTCTTCCTGATCTTCATCTTCGTCATAGCCAAGCTGGGCAATATTGCGCAAATCGTCGATGGCTTCTTTCAATTCGCCCTGCGCCTTGTTCAGACGTGGCTGAACGACGCCCAGCCCGAGTAGAAAGTGATTGACCCATCCGGCCAGCGCGTCGGCACGATCAAACACGCTTACCGCCGTGTTGTCGTCATCCGGTAGCAGCAGTTGGAATTCAAATTCGCTCTCTTCTAGAGTTTCTTTAGTGACCTGATACAGCGTTTGCAGCGGCTGAGAAACCAAGTGAGAGAACGCCAGACCATCGTTAGTCAGTTCGTGTAACAACGTTTCCCAGCTGTCATCGGTGTTGCACCCGCACAGGATACCGCTGATAAGCCCGTGCATTTCCGCTGCCGTCAGTGCAACTTGTTGCTGTGTCAGGAACACGTCTAGGGTTTCATAGCCGGGATACGTGGTTTCTATGGACATGTGCTTTGTTCATCGTTGGCGGGTTGGTATCGTGTTATGCTACCACCAAGCTCGGCTGCTATGCCAGAAAGGGCTTGTTTCTTCTATGTTGAGTTATTATAGTGGCGCCCGCGTGAAGGGGCTGTCGCCAGTCCGTGATATGAATTTTTTCTGCGGCGCAGAAAACGAAATGAGGCAGGAAAGGGGCATGTCTGCACAACCAGTAGATATTCAAATCTTTGGCCGTTCCTTAAGAGTCAATTGTCCGCCGGAACAACAGGAAGCGTTGAATCAGGCTGCGGAAGATCTTAACCAGCGGTTGCAGGATCTCAAAGTGCGCACACGCGTGACCAACACGGAACAATTGGTGTTTATCGCTGCACTTAACGTGTGCCATGAATTGGCACAAGAGCGCTTGAAAACGCGTGATTACGCGGCAAATATGGAGCAGCGCATCCGTATGTTGCAGCAGACCATCGAGCAGGCTTTGCTGGAACAAGGGCGCATAACCGAGCGTCAGGGCACGCTTTTCGAGTGAGTCGAGAGGGGCTAGCGCCTTGCTCCGCGTTTTGGTTTTTTAAATTGATTTTTGTTAGTTGCCCGATGTTTTTCGCTATAAAGCGTGATAGAGTTATTCACAGTAAAGAATAAAATTTCTCTGAGGTGTTTGTCTGCGGGTCAGTCCCCTGAGCCGATATTTCAAACCAACAGAATGTAACGCTCCGCAGCCGGTGAGCATGCTCGGTTCGTCCGAGAAGCCTTAAGGTTGCGACGGTATGTTCACCTTGAACCAAGGGTTCAAGGGTTACCACCTGCGGCGGCATCTCGGAGATCCCTTCTCTCCTTTCTTTTCCCTGTTATTGTCTATGACTTCTGCGTCCATGCCCATTTTGCCACAGCAACAGCGTCAGGCCATACGCGATCGCGTGCGTCAGCTGCGCCGTGCGCTCACGCAGGAACAACAAGCCCGGTTTGCCCAGCAGATTGCCGAACGTGCGTTGGAACAACCTGAAGTGCAGCAGGGACAGCGGATTGCGCTGTTTTTGTCGTTTGACGGTGAGCTGGATACCCAGCCGTTGATTGCCCGTTTGTGGCAGCAGGGAAAGGCGGTGTATCTGCCGGTACTGCACCCGTTTTCGCCGGGACATTTGCTGTTTTTACACTACGATGCGCAGACACCGCTGGTGAAGAATCGCCTGAAGATCTTTGAGCCGCGTCTGGATGTGCGCCGCGTGTTGCCGCTAATCCAACTCGATGTACTGTTTACGCCGTTGGTGGCGTTCGATGCGCAGGGACAACGGCTGGGCATGGGCGGCGGGTTTTATGACCGGACCTTACAGCGCTGGCAACAGCGGGGGCCATACCCGATTGGCTTGGCCCATGACTGCCAGCAGGTCGATGCCATCCCGAACGAAGCGTGGGACATCCCGTTGCCCGCCATTCTAACCCCCTCTCGCCGCTGGCAGTGGTAATCCGTCGTTGATTACAGCGTCGCCGTATCTGGCCCGCCAGACGTACGGTGCGACAGCATTTGTTGTACTAGTTCCACGCAGCGCAGGAAGCGCGAATCATAATCTGATTCGGTTACGTGTACGTAAGGGACGTTATTCTTCACCAGCATGGTTTTGAGTAGCGTTTGGAACGCGCTGCGTGCGGTACTGCTACCCAGGCTACGTAAACCATCCGCGACCCACGGCGTATTGTTTTCCAGCAGAATCACCAGATCAAACCGGTATTCGTCAATCAACGCCTGGACAAAAGGGTGTTCGCGTCCTTCATACTGCTTGCAAAATGCCTGTGTGGTAATGAAATCAGTATCGATAAAGGCCACTTTATTGGCATATTTCACTGCAAAATCAATGTATTGAGCTTGTCCTAGCGCGATTTTGTCGTAGTCGGAATATTGCAGCGCCATCTCGTCGCCGCCCAGATGGGAAAAGACATAGTCCCGGCCAAACTCCCAGGCGCTGGTGGTATTGAAGATATTGGCGAGCTTGTTGACCAGCGTCGATTTACCGCTAGATTCGCCGCCGAGAATGGCAACGGTGCGCACGAAAAAGGGCTTCACTTCGGTGGGAATATAATCCCAATAGCGGAACGGATCGTGACGGATCTGTGCGCCGCTGATGTTCATAAATGAGCGTTCTGGGTCAACCAACACCGCGTCGATGCCTAACTGTTCGCGGTACTGCGGGGCATCTTTGGCTTCGCTGGTATAGACAAAGTTGGGTTCAATCGCCTTCTCTTGCATAAAGGCCTTGATAGCGCGACTCCATACATCCCAGCCGTGCGGGTAAGGCTCCATGCCTTCTTCGTTAAAGGCGTGAATGCGGGTATTCTTCTGATATTTGAAAGTTTGTAGCAGCCAACGCAGACGATCGCTTACGGTGGGCTGCTGCGACATGGCGCTGTGCTCAAACAGCAGGCTGTCGCGTGATCCGTCGTAACCCAGGATCACATGCAATTCATCAACCTGACTACAGGTGCGCTGGATCAGGTAGATATGGCCGGTATGCAGAGGATAAAACTTTCCGAACACCACCCCGATGGTTTTGTCGTGGCGGGGAAATTCCAGTTCCAGAAAACGGTGCAGCGCTTCCAGCTTTTGAGCGCTGGGGTTTTTGATCTTGGCATTCAGCAATTGGCTGAGATAGCCCTTGGTCATACCGGTTGCGTCGGCAACCTGCTGAAGGGTACACCCTTTCTTGCGGATGGCGGATTTCAGGTAATCAAAAGATGACATTGTCAGGCACTCTTGGTTTAGCACGTGTGTTTAGCATGCTAAACCAAGATACCACAAGCATTCTCAACCTGCACGCATGTTCCCGCAGGTTAGGCGTTAAAGATCGTCGAGGATCGCCAGTGCGTCAGTCAGCTTTTTCACGCCAAACACCTGCATGTTGGCGGGGGGGCGTTTTGGCGCATTGGCATGCGGGACGATGGCGCGCTTGAAGCCGTGTTTGGCCGCTTCGGAAATACGTTCCTGACCGCTGGGCACTGGCCTTATCTCGCCGGATAGCCCCACTTCGCCGAACACCACCAGATCCTGCGGCAGCGGCCTGTCGCGCAGGCTGGAGACCAACGATAGCAGCAGTGCCAGATCGGCGCTGGTTTCGGTGACTTTTACACCACCAACCACGTTCACGAACACATCCTGATCCGCCATTTGCAGTCCGCCGTGGCGGTGTAACACGGCGAGCAGGAGCGCAAGTCGGTTCTGTTCCAGACCGACGGCGACGCGGCGAGGATTGGCCATCATCGAGTGATCCACCAACGCCTGAATCTCCACCAGCAGAGGACGCGTGCCTTCCCACACCACCATAACGGAGCTGCCGGACATCACTTCATCACCCCGGCTGAGAAAAATGGCAGAGGGGTTGCTGACTTCGCGCAATCCCTGCTCGGTTATGGCGAACACTCCCAATTCATTGACGGCACCGAAACGGTTTTTATGGCTGCGCAGGGTACGAAAACGGGAATCTGCATTACCGTCGAGCAGCACGGAGCAGTCAATGCAGTGCTCCAGCACCTTGGGGCCAGCCAATGAACCATCTTTGGTAACGTGGCCCACCATCACAATAGCGACACCGCGCGTTTTGGCCAAGCGGGTGAGATAGGCGGCGGTTTCCCGCACCTGTGACACGCTGCCGGGTGAGGATTGGATATCGGCCAGATGCATCACCTGAATCGAGTCGATCACCATCAGCCTGGGCTGCTCCTGTTCGGCGATCAGACAGATTTGCTCGATGCTGGTTTCGGACAGCATATTGAGATGCTGGGTTGGCAGGCCCAAGCGGTGTGCGCGCATCGCCACCTGCTGTAGCGACTCTTCTCCTGTGACGTACAGGGTTTTCATCTGTTCAGAGAGTTTGCACAATGTTTGCAGCAGCAGGGTACTTTTCCCCGCACCGGGGTTGCCCCCGATCAGAATGGCGCTGCCGGGCACCACGCCGCCACCCAACACGCGATCGAACTCGCTAAAGCCGGTGGAAAAACGCGGTAGCGCTTCTAGGCTGATATCAGAGAGTTTTTGTACGCGGCTGATGCCTTCATGGTCGCCCGCATAGCCAGTACGGCGATCGGTGCGAGACGTAGCGGCGGCGGCCAGCCGCACTTCGGTAATGGTGTTCCAAGCGTTACAGGCGCTGCATTGGCCCTGCCAGCGCGGATAATCTGCACCACATTCGTTGCAAACGAAGGCGCGTTTAACGGCTTTTGCCACGGTTCACCTCACTGCTCTTAGCGTTTTTCGTGCCGCAGGCTGCCGCTCAGTACGCACATTACGCCGGTCAAATCGGCGTGACGGATGCTGACGGGGGCCTGCTCATTCACTTTGGGTTTGGCATGATAGGCGATGCCGAGCCCGGATGCCTTGATCATCACCAGATCGTTGGCCCCGTCACCGATGGCAATGGTCTGCTCTTCGGGGATCTCCAGCTTCTCCGCCAATTGGCGCAGGGTTTTGGCTTTATATTTGGCATCGACGATCGGGCCTACCACTTCGCCGGTCAGCTTACAGTCGCGCAAACCCATTTCGTTGGCCACTGCCGCCACCAGGCCGAGTTTCTCTTTCAGATGATCGGCGAAATAGGTGAAGCCGCCGGACGCAATGGCGATGTGCCAGCCCGCCGCCTGCAACTGCTCTACCATGTAGGTCAGCCCCGGCATCAGCGGCAGATTTTTGCGCACTTTTTGCAGGATATCAGCATCGGCTCCCTTAAGGGTGCCCACGCGCTCGCGCAGACTGGCGGAGAAATCCAACTCACCGCGCATCGCCCGTTCGGTGATCGCCGCCACCTTCTCTCCGGTGCCGGCCAGTTTGGCGATTTCATCAATACACTCAATCTGAATGGCGGTGGAATCCATGTCCATCACCAGTAAACCGGGCGCACGCAGCGTCGGGGTGTTGCACATCGGTGCCACATCCATCCCCAGTTCATGAGCCAGTTTAGTGGCGCGTGGCGTGAGCGAACCGGCCAAACGCACCACCTGATAATCTTCCACGTTCCAGGCGCTGACGATTACCATCACCGCATCGAGCTTGCGCTGGTAACGCGAAAGCAAGTTTTTATCCAGTACGTCGCCGTACAGCAGCCAGCCGGTGTCCCCCGCGCGATAGTCGAGCGGCATCACTTCATCATCACCGCTGAGTGATAACGGCAGTCCCGGCCAACAGTTAATCTCGTTAGGGAGATCGCGGTAGGTCTGACTATTCGGCATGGGGCATCCTCTTCTGGCAAAAATAGCGCGTATTGACGCAGGTAAACATAACAGAACATCACTCAGAAAACAGGGCAACAAGCTACCCTATCGCTATCGCTTCTGGCAACATGAAAGTATGCAAATCGCTCAGGGATTCTCATGGTCCACACCCGGTTAAAATTCCGCTTACACCGCACCGCTATTGTACTGATCTGCTTGGCGCTGCTGGTTGCATTGATGCAGGGGGCGTCCTATTTCAGCCTGAGTCATCAAATGGCGGGTTCCGAGCAGCTTGAAGACATTGCACGCACGCTGGCGCGGCAGGTGGCATTCAGCCTGACGCCGCTGATGGAAAGCAACGATGATAACAGCCAGAAAATCAGCACAATGCTGGCGCAGTTAACGCAAAATAGTCGCATTCTCGACGCGGCACTCTATCAGCAGGACGGTTCATTGATTGCCCGTACTGGAGAAGAGGTTGTGGTGCGCGATCGGCTGGCGCTGGATGGCAAGCGGGTGGGGAGTTATTTCAACCACCAGATTGTGCAGCCCATCAACGGCAAGGATGGCCCGATCGGGTTTCTGCGCATGACGCTCGATACTCACGTGTTGGCGACCGAAGCCAAGCAGGTCGATAACACTACCAATATCTTGCGCCTGATGATTCTGCTGGCGTTAGCGATCGGCATTATTCTGGCCCGCACGCTGTTGCAGCACCGTCGCAGCCGCTGGCAGCAGTCACCCTATCTGCTCACCGCCAACACACCGGTAAAGGAAGATGACGAGAATACCTCATCGCCTGTGCTGGAAGAAAAAACGGACAAGCCTGAGTCATAACTATAGATCAGTAACGGTGGCGCGCGTTGTGGCGTGCTGCTGTGGCACTTCTCGGCTTTTGGTTACCATTCCTGCCTTATTGGTATAATACATTTCTCATTAATTGCGTGTTTGTCGTATACGTTACATTTATTCTTGTGATTTCAATCACATCATCTCTGTGGTCATTTTCCCTTATAAAAAAATTTTAATCTCCATCACAGTTTTTGGCGCATTACGGGCGCTTAATTGGTATGCTATATTTTGTTATGTTCATATATGTAGAAAAGAAATGTCTGACTAATTTTGTTTTTTATTCAATGTTGACGGGGAAAATATGAATTTTATCATTGAGGCGCTGCCCATTATATGGGTGGCTCTGGGCGTCGTTTTGCTGTTAATTTTAAATATGAAATTTAAAATTAACGGGATGTTGGCACTGCTGCTCGCGGCAATGTTTGTCGGTGTGTGTGAAGGGTTACCACTTGAGGCAATTGGTAAATCGATTGAAAACGGCGTCGGCAGTACGCTTGGGCATTTGGCATTAATTATTTTGTTTGGTGCCATTCTGGGTAAATTGATGGTGGATTCCGGTGCGGCGCAGCGGGTTTCATCAACGCTACTGAAAAGATTCGGGCCGCAGAAAGTCCAATGGGCTATTTTGGTTATCGGATTAATTTTTGGCTTGGCCATGTTTTATGAAGTGGCTTTCCTGATTTTAGCACCTTTGGTTATCAGTATTGCCCGAGAAGCAAAAATCCCTTTCCTGAAATTGGGTATCACCATGGTTGCCGCCGCAACCACGGCGCACAGCCTGTTCCCTCCTCAGCCTAGCTCCACGGCGCTGGTGACCGCATTCCATGCGGATATGGGGATGGTGTATATAGCTAAACGACTTAATTTTGATTACATTATTTAAATGAGCTATTCAATTGATTTTAGACGTAAAGTGATATCTACACGGGAAGAAGAAGGGTTGAGTATCCGAGAAACAGCGAAGCAATTTCGGATTGGCCCTGCCTCTGTATCGCGTTGGATTAAGGCTTTGTTGAATAAACATATTTTATGCTGCACCCCCGGTGAAACGACAGATCCTCGCAACGCAAAATCATGCAGTTAGGCCTCATAAAAAAACTATACCCAATAAACCTCAAGATGCAGGTTTAAGCACCTGAAAACAATCGTGAATTCTGGACGTCAGCGAGTCCGCTATTTCTGGTAGCGTATTGGTGAAAAAATTGAATATTGCATCCCGAAAATCGCGGGTGTTTTCAAAATAGCGATTATTCCGTGTATGCTCATTCATCACTTTCCACAGGCGTTCTATCGCGTTCAGATTCGGACTGTAAGGCGGTAAATAGTGAAGCTCTATGTTCACGACAAAGGCCCAATCCTTAATCAATTGGGTTCGGTGATAACCCTCACCGTCCAGTATTACATGGATTCTCTGTCGGTAATCAGGGTAACGTTTGCGTATCTCAATGAAAAAACGAGCAATGTTGTAGTCATTAATTTTTTTGTAATCGTGAATAACCGTACCGCCGATATCGCTCAGATTCAGCGCACCCAGTATATTCAGACGGGTTCGACTTCCCGTTGTTTTAACTGACTTTTTATGCCCTTTTCGTATCCATCCATAACTGAGCTTTGTGGCTTGTGTCGGATGAACCGCATCGATAAACAGAATCGGCTTATTGCCGGCTGTTTTCTTTAAATTCTCATAATATTCAATGAAATGCTTCTGATTTTCTTCACTGAATTTATGGGGTACGCCCGCCGGTTTTTTGTAGGAGAAACCATGACGGTGCAACCACTTGTTCATGCCGGGAATACTGAATCGGATAGCCCAGCGATGTTCGACATAAGCCACGATGTCGTGGGTATGATGGAAGAGATGTTGAGATAACTAGCTGATTAAGAGCGCAGTCTTTTCAGCACAAAGCCGACTTGCAGACCCACCGTTTTCAGGTTTAAGTTTGCGAGTGTTGACGTAATCGTTGATATGTTGGTTTACCGTCGTTTCGTGCAGACGCAGAGCTTGCGCAATCATCGCAGAGCTCCAGCCTTCGGAGGCCAGCAGGACGGCTTTGATGCGATCACAAACACGCTTATCACGACTGGTGTCATGAAGGTGTTCGAGTTCGGCTTTTTGCTTGTCGGTAATAAATATCTTCATAGTGGGTGAGCATGATCTTCTTACCGCGTAAAATCAAGCATCTTCAATGATCACGGGTATATAAACCTGAGGTGACAAGCATTTTCTACCAAAACTGGCTTGGCAAAACAGCATGACTCACTATTATTCAACAAAGCCTTGGATTAATCAAATAGCGTCAAAAGCATCGACCACGCGTCAGCGAAAGAGCGATAAATCCGAGTGGATAAAAGATGTTGAACCATATCCAGATGCTTACCAAAAAGAACGTGCAGAGCGTTTTGGCGTTTGTCAGAAGGCCATTTGGCCAGCTCTTAAAAAGCTGGGATTGACCTATAAAAAAACGCTACGTCATCCGAAAGCCGACGAAAGCGCACGGCAAGCATTTCAATAAAAAATACAACAGTATGAAAAAGAAGGTAAACCTATTGTTTTTATTGATGAAAGTGGTTTTCCACACGATACCCCACGGACTCACGGCTATTCCCCAAAAGGTCAACGGTGTTTTGGCCTGAAGAACTGGGGAGGCAAGGGAAGAACAAATGTTATCGGCGCTTTATTAGGCACAACTCTGTTTGCTATCGGATTATTTGATATCAATATTAACAGCGATGTTTTCTATTCCTGGGTCACACAAGTCCTTATCCCAGTACTCCCTAAAAACAGGGTAATCGTGATGGACAATGCAACTTTTCACAAAAAACATAATATTCAACAAGTCATCATCGATGCAGGGTATATGGTGGAGTATTTGCCTACATATTCACCAGATCTTAACCCCATTGAGCATAAATGGGCACAAGCAAAAAAAGAGAGAGTGGTTGCGATACAGAGATTTTGTTCTCAGTCCATATGGTGTAATCAAAATTAAGTCGCTTGGCTATAACGCCGCTACCCGGTGCCTTTGGGGCCCGAGCCCACTGGCGGGCCGCCAGCGACGTGTTCCCGACTCGGCGCTGACTTTCGCGGCGTCCTGCCGCTCACCCTGTGGTCTCGTTCCCCTCACCGTTATTTTTTACGCGCTATAACGTCAACCCATTCAAATCATGCGGCTTTACGCTATTTTTTTGGGTCGTCCTCAGCATCTACGCAGCGATTGTCGTACCGCTCAGGAACCAACCTGCTGCACTTCGCGCGCCGCCTTCGCCATCATTTTCTTTAACGCGTGGGATACCGCAACAAATCCAAAGGTCGCGGTCACCATGGTGGCAGCCCCAAAGCCAGAGGCGCAATCCATACGTTTTACCCCTTCCGCCGTGCTGCGCGATGCGCACACCGATCCATCTGCCTGTGGGTACACCAGAGGCTCATCGGAAAATACGCAGTCAATGCCTAAGCGGCCTTTGCTGTTCTTGACCACGTTGAAATCGTGTTTAAGCAGCTCACGCAGCTTGGCCGCCAGCGGGTCCTGAATGGTTTTGGCGAGATCCACCACGCTGACGCGTGTCGGATCGATTTGCCCACCAGCCCCGCCGGTCGTCACGACCGGAATTTTATAACGGCGACAGTATGCCAGCAGCGCCGCTTTCGGGCGCACGCTGTCAATCGCATCAATCACATAGCTGAAGCCACGGTTGAGATATTCCGCCACGTTATCCACCGTAACGAAATCATCCACGCAGGTAACCTGACATTCAGGGTTAATGGCACGGATACGCTCCGCCATCACTTCCGTTTTCGCCTGTTCGGTATGCTCGCGCAGCGCGTGAATCTGCCGGTTGGTGTTGCTGACACAGACGTCATCCATATCAATCAGCGTAATCGCACCAATGCCGGTACGCGCCAGCGCCTCTGCGGCCCAGGAGCCTACGCCGCCAATGCCGATAACACACACGTGCGCCTGTGCGAACAGCGCCAACGACTGCTGACCGTATAACCGCGCTGTGCCGCTGAAGCGTTGCAGATAGGCTTCGGATAACGTACCACTCATGACCACTAACCCTTAACTCTGATAACTGCTGTAAAAAAACAGGCCCGATCATAAAGCGATCGGGCCTGTTGCGCTACTGGTGTGATGAAAATCAGCCTGCCGCTACATCCACTAGGCAGCTCATGGCATTAGACCCCTGCGTGAGCGGTGAGGTGCCAAGCCAATATCCAGCGTCAGCACGTTGGCATTGCCGGACTGCTCCACCGCGTGCCACTCTTTCTGACCGAAACCCGGCTCGAACCAGGCACCGGTAGACATGATCACTACGCCAAGAGCCACCCCTTCGGTCACGCGGACACCGGCATAAATATAGCCAAACGACTTAAAAATGATTACAGACAATGCCCTGATATGTGGAAAAAAAATACAGCTAATTGTTATCAAAATAATGTCGCTTGGTTATAACGGCTTTAACACACAGCATACTGAATGGTGGGCTCAGCAATAGAACTGTACAGTGATTCACCGTACGGCAGAAAATCGGGCCAAATTCGTTGACTCACTGAGGCGTGTGGGTATAATCCAGCCCACTGTTATCAAACGACACAACCGCATCTCGCTATGCGCCCTTAGCTCAGTCGGATAGAGCAACGGCCTTCTAAGCCGTAGGTCATAGGTTCGAATCCTATAGGGCGTACCATTTAAAAACAATGGGTTATGCTAACTTCAAACCTACCTGATTTTCACCTTGTGTCGTATTTGTGTCGTTACTACCTAAAAGTGAATCAATTTTACGCGCATGTTCAGTAAGGTGGTTGGGTGCCAAGTGTGCATAACGGCGGACCATTTCGATAGATTCCCACCCGCCCATCTCCTGCAAAGCAGAAAGTAGAACGCCAGATTGAATCAGCCAACTTGCCTAGGTGTGCCGCAAATCGTGGAAGCGGAAATCTTCTATACCTGCACGTTTAAGTCCGACTTTCCATGCGCTATTATCGTCACACCACATTTTACGTATAGCAGCTGTCTTGGTTCCGTCTGCTCTCGTTGCTGCCTTGGTGTGGACAAACACCCAGCGAGAATGCTTTCCGATCTGCCCCTTCAGCACCCGGCATGCCGTATCATTCAGAGCCACGCCAATAGCATTGCCCGCTTTGGCGTTTTCTGGATTGATCTAGGCAACCTTTCTCTGCATATCAACCTGTGCCCACTCGAGATCGAGAATGTTTGATCGGCGTAACCCGCTCGAAAGAGCGAAAACCACAACGGGTCTGATAATCTCCGGCATGCATTCAATGAGGCGTGATGCTTCCTCTCTCGTCAGCCAGCGTATGCGTTTACTAACCGGTTTCTTGGAGCTTTGTTGAATAAATAGAACTTTTGGGTAATCATCGGAGCAGATCAACACAGTTGTTTCAAAATCAGCTCTCCATGGCAAAACAAAATCTTAAAATCACCAACTGGCCCTCTTATAACAAGGCCCTCAAGCAGCGCGCTTCTCTAACCGTATGGCTAGATGAATCAGCCATTGCTGCATGGACGGAAAAAAACACTACTGAACGGCGTGGACGACCGCTCCACTACTCAGATATGGCCATCACAACAGTCCTGATGATGAAACGCGTGTTTGGCCTTTCATTGAGGGCTTTACAGGGCTTTGTTGACTCGATTTTTAAACTGATTAAATTGTCGCTCCATTGTCCAGACTATTCGCTGCTCAGCAAGCGAGCAAAGACAGTGAACATCAGCATAAAAACGCCAACCCGTGGTGAAATCTCACATCTGGTCATTGATGGAACCGGCCTGAAGGTCTTTGGCGAAGGCGAATGGAAAGTCCGGCAGCATGGTGCCGACAGACGCAGGGTATGGCGTAAGCTGCACCTGGCAGTAGACAGTGTGACACATGAGATTATCTGTGCGGATTTGTCGCTCAGTGGTACGACTGATGCCCAAGCTCTACCGGCGCTGATAAACCAGAGCCACCGGAAAATCAGAGAGGCATCGGCTGACGGCGCTTAGGATACAGTTTACTGCTATGATGCTCTGCTGAGGAAGAAAATAAGGTCGCTTATCCCGCCACGAAGGGGGGCGCAATATTGGCAAGATCGCTACCACGAGCGTAACCCCGCTGTTGCAAATCAGCGCATTAGCGGTAGTAACGATATCTGGAAAAAGAAAGTGGGCTATCACCGGCGCTTAGTGGCTGAAACGGCCATGTTCCGGTTCAAAAGGCTTCTGGGTGGTCATCTAAGTCTGAGAGACTACGATGGTCAGGTGGGTGAAGCCATGGTCATGGTCAAAGCGCTTAACCTGATCACGCTATTAGGAATGCCGAACAGTATTCGCATCACGTAACAATCGACCCGTATGGGGCGCAGTCGTTACAAGTTCTGATTTATTCAACAAAGCTTGGCGAATATGTAGGCAAATACTCCAGCATATACCCTGCATCGATGATGACTTGTTGAATATTATGTTTTTTGTGAAAAGTTGCATTGTCCATCACGATTACCCTGTTTTTAGGGAGTACTGGGATAAGGACTTGTGTGACCCAGGAATAGAAAACATCGCTGTTAATATTGATATCAAATAATCCGATAGCAAACAGCGTTGTGCCTAATAAAGCGCCGATAACATTTGTTCTTCCCTTGGCTCCCCCGTTCTTCAGGCCAAAACACCGTTGACCTTTTGGGGAATAGCCGTGAATCCGTGGGGTATAGTGTGGAAAACCACTTTCATCAATAAAAACAATAGGCTTACCTTCTTTTTCATACTGTTGTATTTTTTGTTGAAATGCTTGCCGGGCGCTTTCGTCGGCTTTCGGATGGCGTAGAGTTTTTTTTATAGGTCAATCCCAGCTTTTTAAGAGCTTGCCAAATGGCCTTCTGACAAACGCCAAAACGCTCTGCACGTTCTTTTTGGTAAGCATCTGGATATGGTTCAACATCTTTTATCCACTCGGATTTATCGCTCTTTCGCTGACGCGTGGTCGATGCTTTTGACGCTATTTGATTAATCCAACGCAATACAGAGGCAGGGCCAATCCGAAATTGCTTCGCTGTTTCCCGGATACTCAACCCTTCTTCTTCGCGTGTAGATATCACTTTACGTCTAAAATCAATTGAATAGCTCATTTAAATAATGTGATCAAAATTAAGTCGTTTAGCTATATCTTGAACTCAATGTGGCGGCGGAAAACGCGCTACGCTACTCAAGAACTGTCCAGGAAAATGAACATGCAAAAAGATTCGCTCAACAACATCAATATAGCCAACCGACTTAAAAATGATTACAGCCAATGCCCTGATATGTGGCAAAAAAATACAGCTAATTGTTATCAAAATAATGTCGCTTGGCTATATTGCCGATGAACAAGTACTGATTACGCCCGATGAGCTCAAGGCAAAATTTCCGCTCAATGTGCAAGAAGAGCAGGCCATTGCCACGGCACGTCGTACCATTTCCGATATTATCCACGGTCGCGATAACCGGTTATTGGTGGTGTGTGGACCCTGTTCCATTCACGACACGGATGCTGCGTTGGAGTATGCCCGCCGCTTGCATACGCTATCAGCCGAATTGAACGATCGGTTGTATATCGTAATGCGCGTTTACTCTGAAAAACCGCGTACTACTGTAGGTTGGAAAGGTCTTATCAATGACCCCTACATGGATGGCTCCTTCGACGTGGAGGCGGGGTTACACATTGCACGTGAGCTGCTGCTAAACTTGGTGAACATGGGGCTGCCTTTGGCGACAGAAGCGTTGGATCCCAACAGTCCACAATATCTGGGCGATCTGTTCAGTTGGTCAGCGATTGGTGCGCGGACCACTGAATCGCAAACGCACCGCGAAATGGCTTCTGGCCTTTCGATGCCAGTGGGTTTCAAGAACGGCACCGATGGAAGCCTGGGCACGGCCATTAATGCGATGAAAGCCGCAGCAATGCCGCACCGTTTTGTGGGTATCAACCAAACCGGCTAGGTGTGCCTGCTGCAAATTCAGGGTAACAGCGACGGTCATGTTATTTTGCGTGGCGGCAAGCAGCCTAACTACAGCGCACAAGACGTAGCGGAATGTGAAAAACAGATGCAGGCTGCGGGCTTAACGCCTTCACTCATGATAGATTGCAGCCATGGCAACTCGAATAAAGATTACCGTCGCCAACCGCAGGTGGTGTCATCCATTGTTGAGCAAATTAAAGCGGGTAACCGTTCCATTATTGGCATGATGCTGGAAAGTCATATTCATGAAGGCAATCAGTCGTCGGAAAAACCGCGTTCGGCAATGCAATATGGTGTATCGGTGACGGATGCCTGTATCAATTGGGAAAGCACCGATGCGTTGCTGAGATCGGTGCATCAGGAGCTAGGTGCGGTACGCCGTTCATCGTTGGGAGAATAACAGAACATGGTTGCAGAACTGACCGCGTTGCGGGATCAGATTGATGAGGTGGATAAGGCGCTGCTTGGTTTGTTGGCGTGCAGGCTGGCATTAGTGGCAGAAGTCGGAGAAGTAAAAAGCCGCTATGGTCTCCCTATCTATGCTCCCGATCGCGAGGCTGCGATGCTGCGTTCTCGTCGTGAAGAGGCCGAGGCCCTCAACGTGCCAGCGGATCTCATTGAGGACGTTCTGCGCCGGGTGATGCGAGAATCCTACGCCAGTGAAAATGACAACGGCTTTAAAACACTGTGTTCGCAGCTGCGGCCTGTCGTCATTGTGGGTGGACGCGGGCAGATGGGGCGTATGTTCGAAAAAATGTTGCGTCTGTCCTGCTATGAAGTAAGGCTGTTGGAAAAAGACGATTGGCCGCAGGCTGACAGCCTGTTGGCGGATGCTGGTATGGTGATCGTTAGTGTGCCCATTCACGTGACGGAACAGGTGATTACACAGTTACCGCGTTTGCTGGAGGATTGTATAGCCAACCGACTTAAAAATGATTACAATCAATGCCCTGATATGTGGCAAAAAATACAGCTAATTGTTATCAAAATAATGTCGCTTGGCTATATTCTGGTGGATCTGGCTTCGCTGAAAAATGGGCCGTTGCAGGCGATGCTGGCGGCACATTCTGGCCCGGTCGTAGGTTTACACCCGATGTTTGGACCAGACAGCGGTAGCCTTGCCACGCAAGTCGTGGTGTATTGCGATGCTCGCCAGCCTGAAGCGTATCAATGGCTGTTGGAGCAAATTCAGGTATGGGGCGCCCGGCTGCATCGCATCAGTGCGGTTGAACACGATCAAAATATGATGTTTATTCAGGCGTTGCGTCACTTTGCCACTTTTGCCTACGGGTTGCATTTGGCGGAAGAGAATGTGCAGCTTGAGCAATTACTTGCATTGTCTTCACCCATTTACCGGTTCGAGCTGGTGATGGTAGGGCTGCTGTTCGCACAAGACCCGCAGCTTTATGCCGATATCATCATGTCATCCGAAAATAATCTGGCCTTGATCAAACGCTATTACGCCCGTTTTGGTGAAGCGATTGCACTGTTGGAAGGCAAAGACAAGGCGGCGTTTATCGCCAGCTTCAAGAAAGTAGAGCATTGGTTTGGTGATTATGCCAAGCGTTTTCAGGTGGAAAGTCGAGCCTTGCTGAAACAGGCTAACGACAGCCGCATCTAGATAGCGGAGAGGCGCTCCCAGCCAGGCAGCTGGGAGCGCTACACTCAGTGCATCTCAACGGGGACGAGGTTCTCACTGGGGTAACAGCCGAGCACTTTCAGTGAGCGTGTGATGCCCGATAACTCTTTCAGTGCTTTTTGTAATCCATCCCCGCGCAGGTTAGCCTGCACATCAATATAAAACATCTCTTCCCAAGGGTTACCGTAAATAGGACGAGATTCCAGTTTTGTCATAATGATGCTGTGTTCGCGCAGCACCAGCAGTGCTTCCACCAATGCTCCCGATTGCTGACCCGTCGCCATAATTAAGGTGGTTTTGGCGGGGACTTGCTCAGAGACATCAATCGGCTTACGTGCCAACACGATAAAGCGGGTGGTGTTTTGGGTCTGGTTTGCCAGGTTATGTTCCAGCACGCGCAATTGATAAAGTAATCCACCGGCCTCGCTGCCCAGCGCGGCGGCGTGGGGTGAATTCAATGATGCGACTTTTTCCATCGCAGCCGCCGTGCTTTCACAATATTCGATTTTCCATTGTGGATAACGCTGGATAAAATGGCTGCACTGCTGGAAGGGTTGTGGATGGCTGTAGACGGTCGTAATTTGGCTTAAATCAGTGTCGGTAGCGACCAGCATACAGTGATCGATGGGGTGGGTAAGTTCGCCCACAATCGACAGCCCGGTATGTTGCAATAGATCGTACACGTCATTGATTGCACCCGATGTGGTGTTCTCAATGGGGAGAGCGCCGTAGTCGGCTTGGCCGGTTTCCACCATCGCGAAGATATCCTGAAACTTCTGGCAGCCGCACTCAACCAACTGTTCAAAATGGTGTGCGGCATACTGCCGGGCAGCTAGATGGGAGTAGGAGCCTTTGGGGCCAAGAAAGGCGACACGCGCCGAGTGGGCTCCGGTGGGGTTAAGATGGTGCTGCAACAGCGCCTGCTGCGTTAGCACTGAGTCTTCAATAATTAGTTGAAACAGGCGCGTAATATAATGCCCATCAAGATGATGAGATTTTGCCGCTGCGATGAGCTTATCCAGCAAATCTCTTTCTCGTTCTTTGTCGCGAATCGGGCGGTGCGTATGTAACTTTGCGCGTGCCACTTCCAATGCCAACTCTCGCCGTTCGGCCAGCAGTTCAAGCAGTTTTAAATCCAACTCGGTGATACGTTCACGTAAGGCCAGTAAAGGGTTGTCTGTCATGGTTGTGTTACCTGTAAACTCATTTTTATCCATACAGTGCGTATAAATAAGTGCATAAAAATCTATGGTCACCCCCGTTTTTGCAACACAGATTTTGATTTATGATGGGCTTGCGTAAATCTATTCGGCGTCTGGTGGGCATTAATGCCCGCGCCACGATGAGTTCCGCACCTGCCGAACCTTAAAAAAGCCTCGGCTTCATAGAGCCATTTTTTATGTCAGGTTCATCAGCAGGCCGATATGCCGTTCATGTCATCAATTATCTGTCGTCGCAAAACCAGAAAGTAATCTGTTAACTCACTGAGCCAGCGATTTTTTTTCGGTGGCTCTTTTATTTGCTGAACGCCGCCTGATGGACTGTCACCGCCCAGGCTATCCGCGCAAGTTTGTTCGCCAGCGCACACGCCACCACATTCGAGTGATGGCTGACAAGCTGCTTTTTAACCCACTCTGCCAGACGCCCTGGGTTGTGTTCCAGCCGCTGCATAAACACCCGCGCGCATTGCACCAGCCGCCGTCGCAGATTCTTGTCACCCCGCTTGCTGATGCCCATCAGTGTCGTCTTCCCACCCGTGCTGTACTGACGGAGAACCAGCCCTGTCGAAGCCGCAAAATCACGGCTGCTGGCATGGTTTTTACCATCCCCCAGGGGGGTGGCTAACAGGCTCGCTGTTATCGGCCCGACGCCGGGAATGGTCAGCAGGCGTTGGGCAGTTTCATCCTCCGCAAGGTGGGTTTTCAGTTCCTTATCGATTTCATCAATTTCCCCGTTGAGGTAAATATAGCCAAGCGACATTATTTTGATAACAATTAGCTGTATTTTTTGCCACATATCAGGGCATTGGCTGTAATCATTTTTAAGTCGGTTTGCTATATAGCAAACCGACTTAATTTTGATTACATCATATGGACTGAGAACAAAATCTCTGTATCGCAACCACTCTCTCTTTTTTTGCTTTTTGCTTTTTGCTTTTTGCTTTTTGCTTTTTGCTTGTGCCCATTTATGCTCAATTGGGTTAAGATCTGGCGAATAGGCTTTGTTGAATAAATAGAACTTTTGGGTAATCATCGGAGCAGATCAACACAGTTGTTTCAAAATCAGGTCTCCATGGCAAAACAAAATTTTAAAATCACCAACTGGCCCTCTTATAACAAGGCCCTCAAGCAGCGCGGTTCTCTAACCGTATGGCTAGATGAATCAGCCATTGCTGCATGGACGGAAAAAAAACACTACTGAACGGCGTGGACGACCGCTCCACTACTCAGATATGGCCATCACCACAGTCCTGATGGCTTTGTTGAATAAACATATTTTATGCTGCACACTCGGTGAAACGACAGATCCTCGCAACGCAAAATCATGCAGTTAGGCCTCATAAGAAAACTGTAAACCTGAGGTGACAAGCATTTTTTACCAAAACTGGCTGGCAAAACAGCATGACTCACTATTATTCAACAAAGCCAGTCCTGATGATGAAACGCGTGTTTGGCCTTTCATTGAGGGCTTTACAGGGCTTTGTTGACTCGATTTTTAAACTGATTAAATTGTCGCTCCATTGTCCAGACTATTCGCTGCTCAGCAAGCGAGCAAAGACAGTGAACATCAGCATAAAAACGCCAACCCGTGGTGAAATCTCACATCTGGTCATTGATGGAACCGGCCTGAAGGTCTTTGGCGAAGGCGAATGGAAAGTCCGGCAGCATGTTGCCGACAGACGCAGGGTATGGCGTAAGCTGCACCTGGCAGTAGACAGTGTGACACATGAGATTATCTGTGCGGATTTGTCGCTCAGTGGTACGACTGATGCCCAAGCTCTACCGGCGCTGATAAACCAGAGCCACCGGAAAATCAGAGAGGCATCGGCTGACGGCGCTTAGGATACAGTTTACTGCTATGATGCTCTGCTGAGGAAGAAAATAAGGTCGCTTATCCCGCCACGAAGGGGGGCGCAATATTGGCAAGATCGCTACCACGAGCGTAACCACGCTGTTGCAAATCAGCGCATTAGCGGTAGTAAAGATATCTGGAAAAAGAAAGTGGGCTATCACCGGCGCTTAGTGGCTGAAACGGCCATGTTCCGGTTCAAAAGGCTTCTGGGTGGTCATCTAAGTCTGAGAGACTACGATGGTCAGGTGGGTGAAGCCATGGTCAAAGCGCTTAACCTGATCACGCTATTAGGAATGCCGAACAGTATTCGCATCACGTAACAATCGACCCGTATGGGGCGCAGTCGTTACAAGTTCTGATTTATTCAACAAAGCTTGGCGAATATGTAGGCAAATACTCCAGCATATACCCTGCATCGATGATGACTTGTTGAATATTATGTTTTTTGTGAAAAGTTGCATTGTCCATCACGATTACCCTGTTTTTAGGGAGTACGGGGATAAGGACTTGTGTGACCCAGGAATAGAAAACATCGCTGTTAATATTGATATCAAATAATCCGATAGCAAACAGCGTTGTGCCTAATAAAGCGCCGATAACATTTGTTCTTTCCTTGGCTCCCCCGTTCTTCAGCCCAAAACACCGTTGACCTTTTGGGGAATAGCCGTGAGTCCGTGGGGTATCGTGTGGAAAACCACTTTCATCAATAAAAACAATAGGTTTGCCTTCTTTTTCATACTGTTGTATTTTTTGTTGAAATGCTTGCCGGGCGCTTCCGTCGGCTTTCGGATGACGTAGCGTTTTTTTTATAGGTCAATCCCAGCTTTTTAAGAGCTTGCCAAATGGCCTTCTGACAAACGCCAAAACGCTCTGCACGTTCTTTTTGGTAAGCATCTGGATATGGTTCAACATCTTTTATCAACTCGGATTTATCGCTCTTTCGCTGACGCGTGGTCGATGCTTTTGACGCTATTTGATTAATCCAACGCGATACAGAGGCAGGGCCAATCCGAAATTGCTTCGCTGTTTCCCGGATACTCAACCCTTCTTCTTCGCGTGTAGATATCACTTTACGTCTAAAATCAATTGAATAGCTCATTTAAATAATGTAATCAAAATTAAGTCGTTTATCTATACCTGGAACGGAAAGGAATGGGTAACAGACAAAGCGGCCCAGCACAAAGCAGAAGTCCAGGCGGCGCAGCAGGCGGCAAAGCAGGAATTAGCGTCACGGTTGACCGTTGCGAATGCGCGAATTCAGCCGCTACAGGATGCAGCAGACCTCGATATGGCCACGGAGGCAGAAAGGGCGCAGCTTGTCGCGTGGAAAAAATACCGCGTGCTGCTTAACCGTATCGACGTTAGCACAGCGCCTGATATTGCGTGGCCGGAAGCGCCAGACTCAGGCCGCCAGTGATGCTGAGGTCGCAAACGGCATCATAGACAATCAACCTTTAGTCAGGAAACCGAACGCATAACAGTCGAGCATACGCATTACCAACAGACACGGGATGCGTATGCAAATGAATGACAAAGGGTCATACTTTTGGGGCTGGTTGACGGGCGTACTGGCAGCGCTGTCACTACAGGATATTATCTTTGCCGCGGGTGCAGTTTTTACGGCAATCTTCACGGTCTACACCTATCGCTCAAACGACAGAAAAAACAAGGCGCTCGCATCGGAAGCCCGGCGACAAACTGACATTCTGGAACAAATAGCCGATGGTAAGTACAACGTAGAGCCTGACGTGCTTGTCGAAATAATTTCCCACCTGAAAAAAACATTAAGAGAGCAGAAATGAGTGCCTTAAAGACGCGGCTAAGTGCCGTCATTTTCGGGCTCATACTGGCCGGCGCTCCCGCATCGGTTATTCTTGACCGATTTCTTGATGAAAAAGAGGGCAACCATTTAATTGCATACCCAGATGGTGGTGTATGGACGATTTGCGGTGGTGTAATGCGGGTAGATGGCAAGCCGGTAGTGAAGGGCATGAAGCTGACCGCTGAGCAGTGCGCAAAAGTTGATGCCATAGAGCAGAAAAAGGCGCTCGATTGGGTGGAGCGCAACGTTAGCGTGCCGCTCAACGAACCTCAGAAAGTCGGCATTGCCTCATTTTGTCCGTGGAATATCGGCCCGGCTAATTGCTTCACATCAACGTTCTACCGCAAATTAAATGCAGGCGATCTGATTGGTGCCTGTAAAGAAATTAAGCGCTGGATTTGGGACGGTGGGAAAGATTGCCGTATCCGCTCAAACAACTGTTACGGGCAGATTGAACGGCGCGAGCAGGAATCTGCATTAACCTGCTGGGGGCTGGATAAATGAACACGGCTACGCGACTTGTTGTTTTCCTGTTAGCGCTGGCGTCCATCGTCGGCGCGGGTGCCTGGCTGGCGGCGCGCCACTACCAACCCACCATTGATAACCTCAATGGGCTGCTGACAACCTGCAAAACGGAGAAGCGCCAGAACGGCCTGGCGGCATTAAAACTTTTAGCCGACCTGCGAGAAGCCAGTGCAAAAGCAAAACAAGAGGAAGCCCGCAAATCGGCACAAACGGAGTATGCCGCCGCGAATGCCGTTCTGTCTGAACAAACCATGGGTGAAGCATGCGCAGCGGCGTTTGATGATGAGCTACGGCGGGAGCGTTCGAAATGAATCGCGTAATTCTGGTGGGTGTTTTGGTGCTGGCGGGTTGTGGTGAAACGCCGCGCCCTTATCCTGTTTATGTCGAGGTTAAAGTTCCTGTGCCGGTACCGTGTAAAACTGCCGAGGTATCAAAACCGGCTTTCGCTGTAGAGCAGTTAAAAATCGGTGCGCCCATCGATCAGCAGATGCGCGCGCTACGTGCAGAACGTCACCAGCGTATAGGCTACGAGAAGGAATTAGAAGCGGCGGTTTATGCGTGTCGAGATTAATAGGTTTTGATTGAATGATTATGCACATTGTGAAATGGGGAATTCTGAACGGGTATTCTGAAATATTCTGAAAGATGAGGGACTACGTATGTAACCCCTTGAAAATATGGTGCCCGGACTCGGAATCGAACCAAGGACACGGGGATTTTCAATCCCCTGCTCTACCGACTGAGCTATCCGGGCAACGGGGCGCATTAAACCGTATTGGCCGCTTGCCGTCAACGGGTTTGTGCAGGAAAAGCATCAAAACCACGTTGATTGCCGACTTTTCAGTCAGGATGACGCATTTCTCAGCGTTGTGACCCCGGTTCTATCAGGTCAGTGCACCGTTTTTGCGGCATAGTGCAAAACGCAATACATCCTCCGAAAGACGGCATAGATATCTACACATCTTTTGCAATATCTGCCATTACGTTGCTGCATGATCTCAACTTATCCATCGGCGGGATTGATGCCCGCCTTAACCGGCGTTATCAGCGTCTGGTTAAGCAACACATGACTCCCGCAGCACCATTGGCGTCAGCCGTTAAAGACCTTGCCTGCGCGCAGAAAACAACATTCGCCACTACTCAGGCCGTTTGGCGTTTTTTTAATAATGAACGTATTAGCTTCAGTCAGCTCAATGAACCGATTATTTCGCTGGCTCTCCGGCAGGTTGCACTTAGCCCGCATCCATACGCTCCCGTCGTTCACGACTGGTCTCATTTACAGTTTCGTACCCACAATGGGAAAGAAGAACGTTTGAAAATGACGCATGGTGGCGACGTCGGTTATGAACTACAAACCAGCCTACTGCTTGATGCTGCAAATGGTTTACCAATAGCGCCCCTGTCTCAAACTCTAACCGATAGGGCGGGTTGTTGTTCAACGCTAACCGAGGGCTTGTCTGAGAGTCTGACTCATATGGATGCTTTGACGGCTGATATAGCCAAGCGACATTATTTTGATAACAATTAGCTGTATTTTTTGCCACATATCAGGGCATTGGCTGTAATCATTTTTAAGTTGCTTTGCTATACTGCCTGCAAAGTGCTTCGCGATCAGATAGGCAGGCACTCACGCTTTGTCTTTGTTCACACCAAAGCACATACACCTCTTGGAGGCGGGGCTACAGCAGCAGTACGAAAAATGCGAGTGGATGACAATTCTGCATGGAACACAGGTAAACGGAGAGTGGGAATAACTGACTTCAGATTTCATGATCTGCGACATACCTGGGCAAGTTGGTTAGTTCAGTCAGGCGTGCCCCTGTCTGCATTGCAAGAAATGGGGGGCTGGGAGAGTATCGAGATGGTACAACGTTACGCTCATTTATCACCGGTTCACTTAACCGAACATGCCAGAAAAATTGACGAAGTCTTGGCGGGCGATGTCACTAATCTGGCACTTTTGGAAAGTATAGCGCTCGGTGAATAGCATAACTTGTTGATTTAAATGGTACGCACTATAGGATTCGAACCTATGACCTACGGCTTAAAAGATCGAAGTTCCAAACGTAATACACTGTAAATAAACAAATTATCCACGCTCGCGCTTAGTTTTGTGTCATTTGAGGTTCTTTAGTGACGCTGATATAGCCAAGCGACATTATTTTGATAACAATTAGCTGTATTTTTTGCCACATATCAGTGCATTGGCTGTAATCATTTTTAAGTCGTTTGACTATAACGCCGGTTAAGGCGGGCATCAATCCCGCCGATGGATAAGTTGAGATCATGCAGCAACGTAATAGCAGATATTGCAAAAGATGTGTAGATACCTATGCGTTGAAGGTCAGCAACGAGAGGGTTCCATTTGTCGCATCACTGCGGCAAATAGAAAAAAGGGACGGAATCAGCGAGAGCGGGCTGCGTAACCGTAAAGCAGGAAGGCAGCAATGGAACAGAGTGACATGGAGACGATCATCGGCCAGGCGCTGGTAAAACTCACCAGTGACAGCAGGCTTCCGACCAGTGCGCCCATGCCAAAGCGTAGCGTGCCAGCCAGCGAGGACGCAGTGCCCGCCATATGTGGAAAATCACCCAGTATCACGGACATGGCATTTGACATCACCATCGCAATACAGCCGACATAGATAGCCACTCCCAACACCAACGGCAAGAAGCCCAGATCCAACGCGTAGATAACCACCAACGCAATACCGACAACAAACTGTATCAGCAGCCCGATGCGAAACATTTGATTCGTGCCCAAGCGGCGCACCACACGGCTATTGGTGTAGGTGGTCAGGAACAGAAAGACCACGTTCAGGGCAAAGTAATAGCCGAAATGCTGCGGAGACACACCGTAGAGATCGATATAGACAAAAGGACCAGAGCTTAAAAAAGAAAACATGCCAGAAAACGAAAACCCGCTTGCCACCATGTAGCTAAAGACTTTTTTGTGGCGAAACAGGGAGGCGAAATTCCCGGCGGTGGTACGAAAATGGAACGGCTGGCGTTTTTCTACCGGCAACGACTCTTTGACAAAGCGCATCACCAGCACCGAGGCAATCAGTGACAGTCCGGCCAGCGTCCAGAAAATCGCATGCCAGCTAAACCATAGCAGCAACACGCCGCCCAACATCGGCGCCAACAGCGGTGCGACCGTCATGACCAGCATCACAAATGACATCATGCGCGAAAATTCATCTTTGGCGAAGGTGTCACGCATCAGCGCATTAATCACCACCGCAGACGCAGCCGCAGACAAGCCGTGCAGCATCCGCAGCACGGTAAGCTGCTCAATGGTTTGCGCCAGCGCGCAGGCCACGCCAGCCAACATAAAGATCAGCGTTCCCCCCAGTATCACGGGTTTACGTCCTAGGCTGTCCGCCATCGGGCCATAGAATAACTGACCGATAGCAAACCCCATGATGTAGGCGCTTAACGTCATCTGCACCTGGCCCGGCTCCACGCCGAACTCTTTGGCAATCACCGGCAGCGCCGGCAGGTACATATCGATGGCAAACGGTGTCAGCATCGACAACAAGCCAAGAATAAAAATCAAGCCACTATGTGATGGCGCTTTCCCCACTGCATGTCTCCCAGCGTGTTGCCCGCAAAACAAAAAAATTCACCGCAGCGGCAGGCCTCCACCACGGTGACGGTTGAAATAGGCTTGATGACCGGTTCAGCGGCGCATCGTGTTTACATAAGGTGGATGACAAGCGGATAACGCATACTGCATGCAGTATGGCGCAAATCGCCTCAATGCGGCAAAACGCTGGCCACTTCTTCTTCCGTCAGTGCGCGATACTCGCCCAGCTCCAGCGTGTCATCCAGTGCAATGGCACCAATGCGCTCACGGTGTAACTCAACCACGCGATTTCCCACGGCGGCGAACATCCGTTTGACCTGGTGGTAGCGCCCTTCCCTGATGGTTAACCGGACCTGATGGTCATCCAGCTTTTCCAGTTGCGCGGGTTTGGTCAGCGATTTTTCACCGTGCAGTTGCACCCCCAGCTCAAACTGGTGTGCCGTATCCTCTGCCAGCGGCAGTTCGAGCGTGACCAGATAGGTTTTTTCACAGTGATGCTTGGGCGACATAATGCGGTGCGACCATTGTCCATCGTCAGTCAGCAATACCAGTCCGGTGGTGTCAATATCCAGTCGACCCGCAGCATGCAGTTTGTGCGCAACTGGTTCATCGATAAAATAGAGAATGGTCGGGTGATCCGGATCTTCCGTTGAACACACGTACCCTTGCGGCTTGTTAAGCATGAAGTAGCGCGGGCCATTCTGCTGCACCAGCGCGTTGCCATCGAACTCAACCTGATGTTCAGGTGCCAATTTGAATGCGCCGCTTTTAACCACCTCACCATCAACGGTAACGCGCTGCGCACGCAGCTCCCGTGCTACCAATGCACGGCTGATCCCGAGTTGCTGGGATAAAAATTTGTCCAATCGCATGAGAAAATCAAGTGCCTGTCTGTGTTAAGGAAGGAAAATCATGTCGTAGTATAGCGAGTGATGACGATTGCTCCTAGAATGTCCGACGTTTTCCCCCATCTGTGATCATGGATACGCACAAAATGTGCGATTGCTTTTCATTAACCGTAGGCGAAGGTTCGCCCCTGGCGCATAAAAATATAGGCTTTGTTGAATAAATAGAACTTTTGGGTAATCACCGGAGCAGATCAACACAGTTGTTTCAAAATCAGCTCTCCATGGCAAAACAAAATTTTAAAATCACCAACTGGCCCTCTTATAACAAGGCCCTCAAGCAGCGCAGTTCTCTAACCGTATGGCTAGATGAATCAGCCATTGCTGCATGGACGGAAAAAAACACTACTGAACGGCGTGGACGACCGCTCCACTACTCAGATATAGCCAACCGACTTAAAAATGATTACAGCCAATGCCCTGATATGTGGCAAAAAAATACAGCTAATTGTTATCAAAATAATGTCGCTTGGCTATATTATTTTCTACTAAGAAAATAAGCCGTGGCCATCTGAGCAATATTCTTTGATGCATAAAGAAACAAAAACATTTATAATCAATGCATTAAAATAATCACTCTTTATGTGGGTTTAATTTCTTTCGCGGTTCGATAAATCTTTTTGTTATGATTTAGATAAATCCGGTCTTACTCCTTCAAAAATACGTCATGGACCTGCACATGAATAACGCCCCTCTCTCGCTGTTGGATAAAAAAGAAGGCGTCGATCGCGAGATGTTCCAAGGTCCATTGGATCGCGCGCAATTTCGTCATGTGCCGCAGCAACCCGGCGTTGAATTATATCAGGCGCACATTGCCCACTGTGCTTTTGAACCCCATACCCATGACGCCTTTGGTATCGGTACTATCGACTTTGGTGCCGAGCCAGTTTCGCTATCGGGGGGCTCAGCACGTGGCAGCGCAGGATACGCTGGTGTTGATGAATCCAGATGAACTGCATACTGGGCAGGCTGTCGGCGAGGAAGGATGGCGTTATCGCATGATCTATATCGATCCCACACAGTTGGAGGTGATCTCTGCTGAGCAAGGCTGGTGGTTTAGCGATGTGGTGCGGCATGACCCACTGGCAGCCCGCCAACTTTCTGCGCTGCTGGCCGCACTGTGGCGTGCTCACGACCCGCTGGCTTGTGACAGCTGAGCATCATCGATCTTTTTCGTCCCTTTGCCCGCGTAGCACAGCCGTTACAAACGCAAGGTCTGTCGCGCTTTGACGAAGTAAAGCACTACCTTAACGATAACTTTGCTCAGGCCATCACGCTTAACGAGTTAGCCGCCGTCGCATCCCTCAGCCCTTATCATTTTCAGCGGCGCTTTAAAGCGCACTATCACGTCACCCCACACCAAATGCTGATGGCGATTCGTTTACAGCGGGCCAAACAATTTCTGTGCCACGGCATGCCCGCCGCACAGGTGGCGGCGGAGGTTGGGCTGACGGATCAGGCCCATCTGACGCGCACCTTTGCCCAGCGTTATGGCATTACGCCAGTTCGCTATCAAAAACAGGTTATGCCGCACGGCCGCCTCCGCTAAAAAAAGCGCAATATCCTACAATATGTCATTATGTCATTCGGCTTACCGGTTAGGCTTCCCGTGATACGACAACACAAGGGCTTGGCCCTTCAAGCATAAATGGGTAACGGGTGTGATATGTTAAGCGGTATCGTTTTCGCCCTGACGGCGGGTTTGATGTGGGGGCTTATTTTTGTGGGCCCGTTGATGGTGCCGGAATACCCTGCCGCGTTGCAGTCTGCGGGCCGTTATAGCCAACCGACTTAAAAATGATTACAGCCAATGTCCTGATATGTGGCAAAAAAATACAGTTAATTGTTATCAAAATAATGTCGCTTGGCTATATGTGGTGTTTGGGCTGATAGCGCTGCCATTGGCATGGGCTGACAGGAAACGTCTGCGTCGGTTGAACCGTGCGGACTGGATCGAAGCGCTGAAGCTTTCAGCGGTGGGTAATCTGCTCTATTACTTTTTCCTTGCCAGCGCTATTCAGCGTACCGGCGCTCCCGTCTCTACCATGATTATCGGCACGCTGCCGGTGGTGATTGCCGTTACCGCTAATCTGCTGTACGGGCGGCAGGAAGGCATGCTCTCCTAGCGGCGATTAACGCCACCGCTGCTGCTGATTTTGCTTGGGCTGTTATGCGTGAATCTGGCAGAACTGAGCGCTCAGAATCAGCAGGTCGATATGGAGCGTTATCTGAGTGGGCTCGGCATGGCGATTATCGCGGTCATCTGCTGGACTTGGTATCCGCTGCGTAATGCACGCTGGCTGCACCGTAATCTGGATAAAAAATCCACCACTTGGGCCACCGCACAAGGGATGGTGACGTTACCCATGGCCTTGCTGGCCTATGTGATTGTCAGCGGACAACTCGCCCTGACCAAACCGGATTTTTCCCTACCGTTTGGCCCGCGCCCACTGGTGTTTATTGGCTTAATGCTAGCGATTGGGTTGCTCTGCTCCTGGCTTGGCACCTTCTGCTGGAATCAGGCCAGTCAACGTCTGCCGACAGTGCTGGTTGGACCGTTGATCGTATTCGAAATGCTGGCCGGGCTGACCTACACCTTTATGCTGCGTCAGGCGTGGCCACCGCTGCTGACACTGTGCGGCATCTTCTGTTTGTTGGTGGGTGTGGTGGGTGCCATGCGCATCAAACCAAAACCTGTCGTGGTGAAGGTGGATACGGCTGTGCCGGAAAAATAAACCCGAAGGCGGCGCAGAGTTCCCCCTGCGCCACGAGCTAAAGGGGATTAGGCCCCGGTGGCGAGTTGTTTGAACAGCGCCGTTAACTGTTGCTCATTGCGGGCACCTTCATGCTGGGCTGTCACTTTACCCGACGCGTCAATCATGAACGAGGTTGGCGTACCCACCACCTGATAGCGTTCCTTGGTAATGCCCAGCTGGTCACGAATGACCGGGTAGCTAATGTGCTGCTGCGCCAACAGTGCAGCAATATCCACACCATCAGGATCGGTATTCACCGCGAGCACCACCACGTTATCCGCGTAGGTTTTGCTCAATTTCTCCAACGTGGCCATCTCTGCCAGACAACCACCACAGCCAGAAGACCAAAAGTTGAGATAAATCTGTTTGCCCTGCCAGTGTGCCAGTTCCACCTGTTGTCCGGCCAGATCGTAGGCCGCCAGCGCAGGTGCGCGTGCGCCAACCTGTACCTGCTCTTCTTTGCAGGCCGACAGCAGTGCCAGCGCGCCTATCAGACACCCTAGCGTTATCAGTTTACGCCACTGCATGTTGTTGAACCTCCTCGCTCAGGTACTTGCCGTGCTGCAAGCGGATAATACGATCGGCAAAACACCCCAGTTCCGGGTTGTGCGTCACCATGACAATGGTACGTCCCTGATGATGTAGATCCTGCAACAGCGCCAGCACGCGCTGTTCGTTCTCTTCATCCAAATTACCGGTCGGTTCATCGGCAAAGATCACCGGCGGCTCATTCACCAGCGCGCGAGCAATACAGACGCGCTGCTGTTCCCCACCGGAAAGCTGACTCGGCAGGTGATCGGTTCGATGCTCCAGCCCGACCTGCGCCAGCACTTGGCGCGCCGCGGTTTCATCCATCACGCTATGGTAATGCTGTGCCAGCATCACGTTTTCCAGCGCAGTGAGAAACGGGATCAGGTGGAACTGCTGAAACACCAGCCCGATTTTGTCCGCGCGAAAGCGTCGCCGCCCTTCTTCATCCAGCGCCGCAGCATAGACGCCATCCAGCAGCACCTGCCCTTCCGTCACGGTATCGAGGCAGGTCAGGATATTCATCAGCGTAGTTTTCCCCGAGCCGGATGCGCCCATGATGGCGACAAATTCACCGCGCTGAATACGGATATTGATGTTTTCCAGCGCAGTGACCTGCCCGAAGCGTTTGTACAGCTGGCGGGTTTCAATCACCGCCTCTTGCGGGTTATGTGCAACACCCATTGAATCACTCCCCTTTTAACACTTTTGCGGGCTCGACGTGGATCGCGCGCCGGGTAGGAAACACAGCGGCAGCGGCGGCCACCAGCAAGGACAGTAGCAGCGTTAACGGCAGCACCGGCGCACGCAGCGAAATGCTGGCATTGAACACCGTCAGTCCCAGCACCTGTGCCAACAGATAACCGAGCAGGCAACCACACACTACCGCCGCAAGCGCAATCACACCGGTTTCTGCCAACATCTGGCGTACGATATCTTTGCCGTTCGCGCCCAACGCTTTCTGCAACGCAAACTCTTTGGCACGCTCACCGACAATCGCCATCAAGGTGGTGTTCACACACAGCGAAGAGAGCACCAGAATAACGGCAGAAACCAATCCCATCAGCCCTTTAATCTTGTCCAGCACCTGCCCTTCCGAGGCGGAAACTTTCAGGATAGGCCGGATCTCGAGGTCAGGATATTGTTGTTGCAGGCTGGCGGCAAAGCGATCCACCTGCCCCAGATCGTTGCTGACACTCAACAGGGCGTTACTGATGGTGCCTTCCTTTTGCAACCATTTTTGCGCCAGCTCTAGATTCACAATCAGCATATTATCGGTAGCGTCACCTGCTTCAACAATCCCTTTGATACGCAGGCGCTGACGCTCGCTGCCATCGATCAGCGTAACATTATCGCCGACTTTGACATGCAGTCGTTCCGCCAGCTTGACGCCGATCATCGCGTTACGATCGTCAAACTTAACGCCAATCCAGTCACCGGTTACCTGCCAGTAGGGAGAGAGTTGGCGCAGCGCATCAAACCACACGCCCATCAACACCACTTTTTCCAACTCGGTACGCGCCATACCGTACAAATACGGGCTGGTGGCATTGATTAACCCCGGCGGAGCGTTGTCGAGAATCGGCTGAAAGCCGCTTTGTGCCAGGGAGCCACCGTGTGCCGGGCCAATATAAAAGTTGGCACCAAAGGTACGCAGCTCCTGGCTCATTTTGGCGTTGATATCAAAGTACACCGCCGACATGGCGGTAACGATGGCGGCACCGACGGTCAGTGCAGCAAACACCACGCTGACACGCTGCATGCGCAAGCGCAATGCGCGAATCACCAGTCGCCAGAACATACTGCCGATCCTACGCTCTGAACCCGAGTGTTTAACGGCCATACAGCACCTCCACCGGGTAGAGTCGGGCAATGCGCCGCGCCGGGAACCAAGTGCCTATAACGGCAATCAGCATGGCGATCACCAGTACACACGGGATCACCACCCAAGCGAAACTGAGCGGTACGCCAAACAGCATCAAGCCAATCGCACGCGCCAATCCCCAACCTGCAATACATCCTAATGCGCCGCCGAGCAAGCCGCTCATCGCCGCTTCAAGATAGAACAGCAGCATGATCTGCCACTGCCGTGCGCCGAGCGCTTTCATCAAACCGATTTCCTTGGAACGCTCCATGATGGTACTGGTCATCAAGGACGCGATGCCCATGGCGGCAGCGACCAGTGCGGCAAAGGTCACCACGCCCAGCAGCAACTGAATCTTGTCGATCACCACACCTTCTGACGCCGCCACCTGCCAGATAGGCCGAACCACCGATCCTGATATGGCTTCTTCCAACTGGTGGGCAATCGACGACACGTAAGCGGTGCAATACCACAAGTCATGCTCTTCCGCGTTGAGCGCTTCGAGATTCTCCCGCGCCCGGCGTGACAGCTCGTTTTCCGGCACCGTCAGTGCAGACACACGCACGGCCTGAATCTTGCCTTCCAGTCCCAGCATGTTCTGCACCGCTGCCAGCGGCATCACCAAGCGGTTCTCTTCATCGCCACCGCTGGCAAGAATGCCGCTGATACGCACATCCAGCGTGCGTTCAGGCCCTTGTAAACGTAACGTTTGCCCCACCTGCCAGCCGTTTTGCTGTGCCAGTTGTTTTCCCGCCAGCACGTCAATCCCCTGCCCGCTCAGCAAGGCGCTTTCGCTCACCGGTTCAGTAGGCCAATTACCGGTCACCTGCCAGTAAGGGCTGAGGCTCTGTTGTCCGGTGTGGTAATCCTCTTCATCCGGGATGGTGATCGGTTGAGAAAAGAAGGTGCCGAGCACGGAAATGTGCTTGCCGGCAACGATCACATCCCCGCTGAGCAGCGGTGCAAAGCCGACAATATTGTTACGCCAAAAGATATCCTTGATGTTGAGTAGTTCTGATTCATCAAGAAACTCTTCACTGGCCAGCGGATTGCTATTTTCACCAAAGAGCGCAGGCAGCGCTGCCTGACCGGCGGGTTCAACCAGAATATTGGCACCGTAGGATTTCAGCTCGCGCGCCATTTTGTCGCCAATATCGATCGATACCGCCAGCAGCGCTGAGATCAACCCGGCAGCCAGAAACACCGTCAATATCGCCAGCGATTTGCGCCGCACATTGCGACTCCATGACTGACGTAGCATGCGCCATAACATGATTATTCCTCCTCGTCCGCTGCGGCGTTATCCGTCGCAGACTCGGTATTACCCGCTGGATGTGCTGTCACAAAGCTGCGGGGATTGTCACGGAACTTGTTGTAGTTGGCTTCCGATGCAAAGAAGTAGGTCTTCCCGGCATAGCGGTATTTGTGCTCGGCTTTCAGGTTGGTCAGCTTGCTGCCGTCAACCGGATCCACCACATCCATGAAAACCACGGTGGTGAAGTAGTTCGCTCCCACCGCCAGCGACGCGTAGCTGATCACCAGTTCGTTGTCGTCGTTGCTCCAGCCTTCAATCGGTACCGGGTTACATCCACCAGCTTTACCGATGGAAGGAATAAAGATCCGCACACCGCAAGCCACACAAATCACCTGATTGCCTTCCATCACGTAACCCTGATCGCCACACAGCAGACAAGCATCAAACACCACGCCAAGGCGAAGTCGGTCGGGATAGCGGTTAATCACAAAGAAGCGAACGGCTTTGCCGTCATCAGCAATCCAGACAAAACGGTGCAGTTTGCCGTCACGCACCTGCTCGATAGGAATATGCACTTTGCTATCCGGGCCCAGTGTTACGGGTTGCGCTTCCGATAAACGCGGAGGCTGCGATGCCACTTTGTCCCAATAAAGCTGCCCCAGCGTCACCACCAGCAGCGCCAGCAACGCGGCGGTAAAGGTCCGGCGTGTATTCCGGTAATCAGCCGTTGCCTTGCGCTTGGCTATCGCCTCATCGGTTGCCTGCATCTGCTGACGGGTTTTCAGCAACGGCAACATGAAACCGGCCGATAGCAGCCCCAACAGCAGTGCACAGAAATAGTTAAGCGCCGCGCCGTTATTGGTGACGCGCGCCACAAAGCTCAGGCGCGGTTTGGTCAAACCCAGCGCTTGCAGCTTCATCAACAGTAACATCAGACCGCCGCTCAGCGGCAGCACCAGCAATGCCACCAGCAGCAGCAGTAGCGGCCAGCGCAGACGCGGTAAACGCCGCGCCATCATGCTGCACAGCACAGCACTAAAAGCGACCCAACCAAAGGCCAGAATCACCGCGCTGATGTTCAACAGTAAATCGGTGTTCACCACATGAGTGGTAGTGAGTGCCGTTAGATTGGGATCGTCGCCCCAATGCACGGCGGCCCCGATGATCAATGTCCCCTGCCAGAGGTAGCTGAGTTTGCTACTCTGCGTGAATTGGCTCAGTAAAAACAGCGCCAGCGCGACCACTTGAATCACGGTAAAGATGAGTTGAACGGTTTGACTGGAAGGCAGGCGAATTCCCACCAACGTACCGACCAGCAACGCCAGTAGCGTGGTCCACACTAGCGGGCGCAGACGAGGAGCAGAACGGTGACTCCAGTGGAGCCCTAACAGCAGTGCAACAGGTAAAAACGCTTGTAGCACGGTAACAAAAAAACTACTCATAACGCACACTCAGGCGAAGCCCCCGCGCCCAGGGCGGCAGGGGGAGTTTCCGTAACGGCCTTACGCAATCTAGGATCGGATTATTTGTCCAGACCAACGTATTTGAAGTCATAGCTGACATCAAACGATTTCCACCAGCGGCCAACACCGGTTTCGCCATCGGTATGGCGGTGCATACCGGCTTTTGACGGTGGCTCAATGTGGTAGGTCACTTTGTAGTTACCTACGCCCATCATCTTGATGTTGGCACCGTAGTGCGGGCCATCGCTCGCCACCATCGGCATGAAGGTGCCTTCCTGTTTGGCACCGGTATCGGTGTTCACCAAGGTGTAAGCGATAGTCAGGTACGGCATCCATTCGCCTGCACCGAAGCCGTTTTTGTTACCCTCCACAGCGTGGATATCGGCTTCCAGGTGAATATCGGATTTAGCCGCTGGCAGACCCATGCCGCGCGGTTCCATGTCAATCGGCTGCAAGTAGACCGCAGCGATCTCCAGTTCGTTAATGGTGATCGGCTCGCCAGCCGGATGTTCGGTAAACGCGAACGCGGCAGGTGCCGTTAATACTCCGGCAATAATCGCGCTGGCAATCAAACTTTTTTGCATCTTCATCAAACCGATCCTCATATCATCAATATCATGTTGTTTTTGATTTTTGCTTATCATTGCTTCCGGTATTCGAACGTCTCAGCGCGCTGACGCATAATCCACAGCGCGGCCAGAGCAGCGAACACCAATACGACTTGCGGTATCAGCGTTTCGACGTAGGGGTAGATCCCCAACACGCTGATTTCCTGAACCCACGTCAACAGCGTCGGCTCAAACAGCTTGCCTTCAATTAACTCCAGTACCCCTTTACCGGCGAACACAAACGCCATCAGATACATGAAACAGCCGGTAAACATGAAGAAGGGTTTCAGCGGCAGTTTGACTACGGTAAAGTGCATCACCAGATAAGCGATAAGCAATATCACGCAGCCAATCAGGAAGCCCGCCAAAATAGAGAGGTGCCCCGCCATGTTGCTGGCATCACCCACTAACGCAAAGTAGAACAGTACCGTTTCCGCGCCTTCGCGGTACACCGCCAGGAAGCTGGTCAGCCACAAACCAATTACCGAACCGCTGCTCAGGGAGTGCGACAGCTTTCCTTCCAGATACGCTTTCCAATGTCGGGCTTCGACTTTCGACAGTAGCCAATAGCTCATGCTGAACAACATCACCACCGCAATCAGCATGGTGAACCCTTCCAGCAATTCACGGCTGGCACCGGAATTACTGAACAGCATCTGGAACAGCACGGCGGTCAATACGCTGCACACCAGCGCCACGTACACCGACTGGCGGATCAACGGCAGCTTGTCATGGTGATTGTTTTTCACCAGATAGGCGACAATGGCCGCCACGATAAGCAGCGCCTCCAGCCCTTCGCGCACGATGATCAACAGACTGTAAATCAGCAGGCTCCAGTGCGTTTCACTGCCACTGTCAAGCATAGTGACCGCGTTAGCCAAGTCCTGTTGCATCGCACCGGCCTGCGCATGCAGCTCAGAAACTGGCTGTCCGGCGCTCATCATACTGACCAGTCGGGTGAAGTAGCCTTCCAGCGTGGATTTGAATGAGAAATCACGCGAGCCGACTTTGTTCTCCATACCGCTGGCTTCAAACAGATCGAAGTAGGCATCCTGCACCGCCATAATGGCCGGTTTTGCCTGCCCGCTTTCATACTGTGCAATCGCCGCTGCGATAGCCTGGTTGATGTTATTCACTACGCTGGCCCAGTCCGCATCCGGGACGTCAGCGCCTGCGATGCTGCTATCCGGTGCCGCTGATACCGGCTGGTCGTCGCGGGTGGTGGACAAGCCCGGCAGCACATCTTCGATATCTTGCAACAGCGTGGTGACCCGATAAGCCACTTCGCTCATTTGATTCGGCTGAGCGGTCAGCGCAATCAGTGCGCTGAATTGCTGGTTGATTGAGGCAGCTTGCTGCGAGGAGCGGTTTTGGCGCACCGACATTTCCATCTCGGAGTTTTTAAATCCCTGATAGTGTGCCTGCTGTACGCTTTGACTGGCTTTCTGATAGTCGCCCGCCTGATAGTGAGCCACTGCCTGTGCCAACCCATCGTCAATGGTTTTGAAACTTTGCTGCCAGTAGAGGGCGATATCGCGGTTGCCATAAGCCCCGTGCTGCTCCTGCGCCACTAATTTGTGACCGTCAGTCAACACCGGCAACACGCGATCCAACTCGCCTTTCAGCCAGTTCACCTTGGCCTGAATGTCGGCTTGCGGCTTACCTTCGCCAATCATACGGCGAATTTCACCAAAGGTGGCTTCCAGTTGATAGCTTTTCTGCGCGGAGATGTTGATACGAATCGGCCCTTCCAAGTTCTCAAACACCTCGAAGTAGGCCATCTGAACTTCGGTACGGGCTTCATCCGGCTTCTGCTGCTGGTAGAGTTCAGCGGTCTTATCTAGGCGGCCCTGAATATCATGGATGAAGGTGTTGTAATCCGTTGCGGCTAACGCCGACAAACTGGAGAACATAAAAAACAGTACAGTCAAACACTTCTGCCAAATAAACATAAATACGATAGTCATCGACAATGAGAATTATTTTCGTTATCACATTTTAACATCCACATTTCTTGACGTAAATCACAAAAGGGCTCACTGTTTCAGAAACATTGTAACATCGTGCTCTACCTCTTCCATTTGGCGCAATGCTGCCAGCGTGTCGAGCGCTTCCTGTTCATCCAACCGACTCATGGCAAACCCGACGTGTACCAACACCCAACTGCCGATCAGACTGGCAACGCCATCCGCCACCAGCGCAACATTCACTTCACGCTTAACACCGCATACATCTACCCACGCTGTATAGCCAAGCGACTTAATTTTGATTACACCATATGGACTGAGAACAAAATCTCTGTATCGCAACCACTCTCTCTTTTTTTGCTTGTGCCCATTTATGCTCAATGGGGTTAAGATCTGGCGAATATGTAGGCAAATACTCCACCATATACCCTGCATCGATGATGACTTGTTGAATATTATGTTTTTTGTGAAAAGTTGCATTGTCCATCACGATTACACTGTTTTTAGGGAGTACTGGGATAAGGGCTTGTGTGACCCAGGAATAGAAAACATCGCTGTTAATATTGATATCAAATAATCCGATAGCAAACAGCGTTGTGCCTAATAAGGCGCCGATAACATTTGTTCTTCCCTTGGCTCCCCCGTTCTTCAGGGCAAAACACCGTTGACCTTTTGGGGAATAGCCGTGAGTCTGTGGGGTATCGTCTGGAAAGCCACTTTCATCAATAAAAACAATAGGTCTGCCTTATTTTTCATACTGTTGTATTTTTTGTTGAAATGCTTGCCGGGCGCTTTCGTCGGCTTTCGGATGACGTAGCGTTTTTTTATAGGTCAATCCCAGCTTTTTAAGAGCTTGCCAAATGGCCTTCTGACAAACGCCAAAACGCTCTGCACGTTCTTTTTGGTAAGCATCTGGATATGGTTCAACATCTTTTATCAACTCGGATTTATCGCTCTTTCGCTGACGCGTGGTCGATGCTTTTGACGCTATTTGATTAATCCAACGCGATACAGAGGCAGGGCCAATCCGAAATTGCTTCGCTGTTTCTCGGATACTCAACCCTTCTTCTTCCTGTGTAGATATCACTTTACGTCTAAAATCAATTAAATAGCTCATTTAAATAATGCAATCAAAATTAAGTCGTTTAGCTATAATATGCTCGCCAAGAGCAGATATTTGATTGCATTTTTCATCGGTAACATCTCCATCATTCATAGGGTTTGGGTATTATAGCCAACCGACATTATTTTGATAACAGCCAGCTATGCTTTTTTGCCGCATATCAGGGTATCTGTTGTAATCATTTTTAAGTCGGTTGGCTATACTCGAACGCCTGAACTGCGCCATGAAGCATGTAATATAATAGGGTCTTTACCCTATCAATGGATGCGGGAAGCTCGTTTGGTGTCTGTTAATGTTGGAGGGAATTCTGATTGTTATTTGATAGCGATCTTAAGAGCGGGGCGAGTGCAGCGGAAAAAAGGATTTCCGCCACTCACAGTGGCGGAAACCACGTTAGTCTTTGGTCGGAAACGTGGTGCGTGGGACATCCGGGTCTGGTCCCAGCCGTTTGCCTGCATCCAGCTTGGCGATCTCGCCCAGTTCGTCTTTGTCGAGACGGAAATCGAACACATCAAAATTTTCTCGGATGCGCGCGGGGGTAACGGATTTCGGTATCACCACCAGACCAGAATCTAGGTGCCAGCGGATCACAATCTTCGCAGGCGTTTTGCCGTATTTCAGCGCGAGCTGACGGATCAGCGGCTGTTCGAATACCCCTTCTCCTCCTTGTGCCAGCGGACTCTAGGACTCGGTTTGAATCTGGTGCGTGGCATTCCAGGCGTGTAATTGGCGCTGCTGGAACAGAGGGTGTAGCTCAACCTGATTGATGACCGGGAATACGCCGGTTTCAGCTTTCAGGCGTTGTAAATGGTGTGGATGAAAATTGCTCACGCCAATGCTTTTCACCAGCCCCTGCTCCTGCAAACGCAGCAGGCCGCGCCAGGCATCAACATAAGTATCCTGATCCGGCACCGGCCAGTGGATCAGATATAGCCAAGCGACTTAATTTTGATTACACCATATGGACTGAGAACAAAATCTCTGTATCGCAACCACTCTCTCTTTTTTTGCTTTTTGCTTGTGCCCATTTATGCTCAATGGGGTTAAGATCTGGCGAATATGTAGGCAAATACTCCACCATATACCCTGCATCGATGATGACTTGTTGAATATTATATTTTTTGTGAAAAGTTGCATTGTCCATCACGATTACCCTGTTTTTAGGGAGTACTGGGATAAGGACTTGTGTGACCCAGGAATAGAAAACATCGCTGTTAATATTGATATCAAATAATCCGATAGCAAACAGCGTTGTGCCTAATAACGCGCCGATAACATTTGTTCTTCCCTTGGCTCCCCCGTTCTTCAGGCCAAAACACCGTTGACCTTTTGGGGAATAGCCGTGAGTCCGTGGGGTATCGTGTGGAAAATCACTTTCATCAATAAAAACAATAGTTTTGCCTTCTTTTTCATACTGTTGTATTTTTTGTTGAAATGCTTGCCGGGCGCTTTCGTCGGCTTTCGGATGACGTAGAGTTTTTTTATAGGTCAATCCCAGCTTTTTAAGAGCTTGCCAAATGGCCTTCTGACAAACGCCAAAACGCTCTGCACGTTCTTTTTGGTAAGCATCTGGATATGGTTCAACATCTTTTATCAACTCGGATTTATCGCTCTTTCGCTGACGCGTGGTCGATGCTTTTGACGCTATTTGATTAATCCAACGCGATACAGAGGCAGGGCCAATCCGAAATTGCTTCGCTGTTTCTCGGATACTCAACCCTTCTTCTTCCCGTGTAGATATCACTTTACGTCTAAAATCAATTGAATAGCTCATTTAAATAATGTAATCAAAATTAAGTCGTTTAGCTATAGAGATCGACAAAATCCAGCCGCAGTTTTTGCAGGCTCTCTTCCAGCGCTTTTTGCGGATCGGACTGATCGGTATTCCACAGTTTGGTGGTGATAAACAGCTGAGCGCGGGGCAGCGAGCTGGCCTGTAGCGCCTCTCCAACGCCTGCTTCGTTTTTGTAAATCGCGGCGGTATAGCCAACCGACTTAAAAATGATTACAGCCAATGCCCTGATATGTGGCAAAAAAATACAGCTAATTGTTATCAAAATAATGTCGCTTTGCTATATCTACACATCTTTTGCAATATCTGCTATTGCGTTGCTGCATGATCTCAACTTATCCATCGGCGGGATTGATGCCCGCCTTAACCGGCGTTATCAGCGTCTGGTTAAGCAACACATGACTCCCGCAGCACCATTGGCGTCAGCCATTAAAGACCTTGCCTGCGCGCAGAAAACAACATTTGCCACTACTCAGGCCGTTTGGCGTTTTTTTAATAATGAACGTATTAGCTCCAGTCAGCTCAATGAACCGATTATTTCGCTGGCTCTCCGGCAGGTTGCACTTAGCCCGCATCCATACGCTCCCGTCGTTCACGACTGGTCTCATTTACAGTTTCGTACCCACAATGGGAAAGAAGAACGTTTGAAAATGACGCATGGTGGCGACGTCGGTTATGAACTACAAACCCGCCTACTGCTTGATGCTGCAAATGGTTTACCAATAGCGCCCCTGTCTCAAACTCTAACCGATAGGGCGGGTTGTCGTTCAACGCTAACCGAGGGCTTGTCTGAGAGTCTGACTCATATGGATGCTTTGACGGCTGATATCGCCCGCGTTGAGTCTCTTGCTACCGGGAAGAAGTTAGTTCATCTCATTGACCGTGAAGGTGACTCTATCGGGCATATGCGCACATTAAGCTCCCAGGGAATATGTTGGCTTATCCGGGGAAAGGAAGGGCATCGGGCCGAGTGGGGCGGTGACACCCGTAAAATTGGTGAAATTGCAGACGATCTGCCATTTATCGCAAACGGACAGGTTGGCTGGAAAGGGAAAAAAGCCAATATGGAGATCGGGGAAACATCCGTGATCATAACGCGAACAGCAAAAGCGAAGTGGAAAGACAAGAGCACCGGACGGCGAGTGAAAGTTCAGCCAGGCGTAGCTCTGACACTCAGATTAGTTGTGGTTCGCCTTACCGATACTCACGGTAAATTTATCGGACGCTGGACGCTGCTCACAAACGTTAGCAACGAGCTCACCAGCGCGGAAGTCGCTCGCTGGTATAGCCAAGCGACATTATTTTGATAACAATTAGCTGTATTTTTTTGCCACATATCAGGGCATTGGCTGTAATCATTTTTAAGTCGGTTTGCTATATTACTGGCGCTGAGGTATTGAATCCTTTTTTAAGCTGCTGAAAGGTGCCGGTCATGATGTAGAAAAATGGCTTCAGCGCAGTGCTGGTGCCCTGCTACGCAGGTTATTGATAGCTAGCATGGCATGTGTGCTGGTATGGCGGCTGCACGCGCTGAAGGAGACGACAATGCGGCAGCCCGTCAGTTAATTTGCCGATTATCCGGACGACAACAAAAACGAGGGCGTAAAGAAAGCGCCCCAGCGCTGCTTGCCGGACTATCCATCCTGCTAAATACCTTGACGTTATTAGCAGACTATACCCCGGAAGAACTTGCCCACTTAGCTATGGTGGTTTTTAACCCTTTATGATGTGTAGATACCTATGCTGCCGAGGTCGGCAAGGGCTCGGTTGGATTTCAGCCACCGGATACGGTGATGAATGGTACCCCTTCAACCCTGTTCGTAATGGACAGGACATGTCGGTTAAGTCTAGCCGAAAATAGCAGCAAAGCGGCGAGGAGATATAACGGTACCTGCTTTTCTTGCGCGTAACATCAAGAAAATCAGATAGTAGCGGTTATCGTTGCAGAATAGCCTAGAAAGATCCCGCGTTAGGCGGCGGAGCGCCTTTTGTGCCACAACATCACCAGCATGCCAACCAATCCACTGATCAGCAACACAATGGGGAGAATGATCAGCGCGGTCATCACTTGGTCTTCATAGCGCTTGACCAGTGGCACATGGCTAATGGCATAACCCAGTGTGACGATACCAAACACCCACAGAAAGCCGCTGAGCCAGTTAAACAACTGAAAACGCAGGCTGTTAAGGCCAGAAATGCCCGCCATGGTCGGCAACAGGGTGCGGATAAAAGCCAGAAAACGGCCAATCAGCAACGCCACCAGACCGTGACGATGGAACATATGGTAGGCACGTTGGTGATAGTGTGCGGGCAGTTGCAGCAGCCACCCTTTCACGATGCGCGTATCCCCCAACCAGCGACCTTGCAGGTAGCTGAGCCAACAGCCGAGACTGGCTGCGACAGTAAGCAGGCACATGGTGGGCACGAAACTCATCACACCTTTGGCGATCATGGCCCCGGTGAGCAACAGCAGGCTGTCTCCCGGCAGAAACGAGGCTGGCAGCAAGCCATTTTCCAGAAACAATGTCGTGAAAAGAATGCCATAGATAACCCAGATAACATTGGGATCGGCCAACGCACTGAAATCTTGCTGCCACAGCGCCTGAATGATGTCGTGAACCACACTCATATTACTTCCTGCCAGGTGTAGGGGCCCAAAGCACAACCCTGCTCGCACAAATGTCGAACGGATCAATCTGTGTCGCTAAGCAATAGCGTAGGGCCAAGATCTTAGTGTCGCCAATACGAACGCCTTTCGGCGACAGACATAAGCTCTGTTATTCGTGTAAAGCGGTTTTTTTGTCTTGCTTATTCCGTTCATCATACACGCTTTACACACACCACTGCAGCCATATCAAGAGATATCGCCGTCACACTTTGTGAATTCTGTTGAATCCGGCTGTCAAATCATCGATCATATCATCACAGTCTTCAAGCCCGATATAGCTAAACAACTTAATTTTGATTACATTATTTAAATGAGCTATTCAATTGATTTTGAGTTATTAGCAAATCTGGTGTATGGCTATCAGGCTACGTTCCGCTCTGATGCTTCGTGAATCTTTTCTCCATCCTTAAATTGGACGTTGCTTACAACTAGGGTCAGCAGGTCAAATCCTCTTAGTCGGTTCCAGCTTTTCTGAGCAGACTGGAGCAGCTTAAATACCATTGACAGGGTTGTTTCTCTCGAACCACCGTTCTTCGCGCCTCTGCTTCGTAGCCTCACAGTCGCAAAAGCCGATTCAATCGGATTTGTCGTTTTTATTGACGCCCAGTGCTCTGACGGGAAGTCGTAGAATGCCAGCAGTTCTTCTCGAGCTTTCTCCAGCTTCTTCATCGCTGCAGGATACTTCGCTGAAAACCTTGCCAACAAAACATCAAAGGCTTCATTAGCGGCATCGCGGCTCTCTGCTAGCCAAACCTCCCGCAGCTCAGCCTTAACTTTCGGTTGCATGGCTTTGGGGAGTGAAGCCAACACATTAGCGGTTTTGTGCACCCAACAGCGTTGGTGCTGGGTGTCCGGGAATATCTTTGCCATTGCATTCCAAAAACCAAGGGCACCGTCTCCCGTAGCCAGCTTCGGAGATACGGTTAGGCCACGTGCTCGCAGGCCATTAAGAAGTTCGGCCCAGTTTGCTTCTGACTCTCGATAACCATCTTCAACCGCAACCAGCTCCTTACGTCCATGCTCAGTGACGTCGATAATGACCAGCAGGCAAAGGCGACCATCTTGCCTGACATGGCTGTATAGCTAAACGACTTAATTTTGATCACATTATTTAAATGAGCTATTCAATTGATTTTAGACGTAAAGTGATATCTATACGGGAAGAAGAAGGGTTGAGTATCCGAGAAACAGCGAAGCAATTTCGGATTGGCCCTGCCTCTGTATCGCGTTGGATTAATCAAATAGCGTCAAAAGCATCGACCACGCGTCAGCGAAAGATCGATAAATCCGAGTTGATAAAAGATGTTGAACAAGAGTTATTAGCAAATCTGGTGTATGGCGATCAGGCTACGTTCCGCTCTGATGCTTCGTGAATCTGTTCTTCATCCTTAAATTGGACGTTGCTTACAACCAGGGTCAGCAGGTCAAATCCTCTTAGTCGGTTCCAGCTTTTCTGAGCTGACTGGAACAGCTTAAATACCATTGACAGGGTTGTTTCTCTCGAACCACCGTTCTTCGCGCGTCTGCTTCGTAGCCTCACAGTCGCAAAAGCCGATTCAATCGGATTTGTCGTTCTTATTGACGCCCAGTGCTCTAACGGGAAGTCGTAGAATGCCAGCAGTTCTTCTCGAGCTTTCTCCAGCTTCTTCATCGCTGCAGGATACTTCGCTGAAAACCTTGCCAACAAAACATCAAAGGCTTCATTAGCGGCATCGCGGCTCTTTGCTAGCCAAACCTCCCGCAGCTCAGCCTTAACTTTCGGTTGCATGGCTTTGAGGAGTGAAGCCAACACATTAGCGGTTTTGTGCACCCAACAGCGTTGGTGCTGCGTGTCCGGGAATATCTTTGCCATTGCATTCCAAAAACCAAGGGCACCGTCTCCGGTAGCCAGCTTGGGAGATACGGTTAGGCCACGTGCTCGCAGGCCATTAAGAAGTTCGGCCCAGTTTGCTTCTGACTCTCGATAACCATCTTCGACCGCAACCAGCTCCTTACGTCCATGCTCAGTGACGCCGATAATGACCAGCAGGCAAAGGTGATCATCTTGCCTGACATGGCTGTATATGCCATCGGCCCAGAAATAAACGTAGCGCGTATCGCTTAAATCACGCAGGCACCATTGCCTGTGCTCTTCAAGCCATTGCTGTTTCAGTCTGCTGATGGTACTGGCAGAGAGGCCATTAGCTTTTTCACCGAGAAGCGCCCTCAGGGCTTCGTGAAAATCACCGGTGGATATGCCTCGCAGGTACAGCCATGGTAGCAACTCTTCGACGCTTTTTGCACGTTTCAGATAAGGCGGCAACAACGCGCTGTTGAAGCATATTCCGTTGCCGCTGCGCTCCCTGACCTTAGGCACTTTAATTTCAACATCCCCAATACCCGTCTGTATGGTTCGCGGTGGCAAATAGCCGTTACGAACGACAGCATGACGCCCGTCGTCAAGGCAGCGTTCAGCATGTTGTTGCAGCATGGCTTCGAGCTCAACCTCAACGGCGGCAGCTATCAGCTGCCTGGCACCATTACGAATGAGTTCATGCAAGGGATCACCGGCAATATCTGGTTCTGCGGAGACCTGTAGGGTAGACTTTTTCATGGGGTATCATCTCTCTGTTGTTGAAATCATCCACGAAATCAATCAGCAGGATACGCCACCCTCCCCGAAACCCCGTACACCAGAAATGAGCATAACTCCAACGTTTGAAAATGACGCATGGTGGCGACGTCGGTTATGAACTACAAACCAGCCTACTGCTTGATGCTGCAAATGGTTTACCAATAGCGCCCCTGTCTCAAACTCTAACCGATAGGGCGGGTTGTCGTTCAACGCTAACCGAGGGCTTGTCTGAGAGTCTGACTCATATGGATGCTTTGACGGCTGATATCGCCCGCGTTGAGTCTCTTGATACCGGGAAGAAGTTAGTTCATCTCATTGACCGTGAAGGTGACTCTATCGGGCATATGCGCACATTAAGCTCCCAGGAAATATGTTGGCTTATCCGGGGAAAGGAAGGACATCGGGCCGAGTGGGGCGGTGACACCCGTAAAATTGGTGAAATTGCAGACGATCTGCCATTTATCGCAAACGGACAGGTTGGCTGGAAAGGGAAAAAAGCCAATATGGAGATCGGGGAAACATCCGTGATCATAACGCGAACAGCAAAAGCGAAGCGGAAAGACAAGAACACCGGACGGCGAGTGAAAGTTCAGCCAGGCGTAGCTCTGACACTCAGATTAGTTGTGGTTCGCCTTACCGATACTTACGGTAAATTTATCGGACGCTGGACGCTGCTCACAAACGTTAGCAACGAGCTCACCAGCGCGGAAGTCGCTCGCTGGTATTACTGGCGCTGGGGTATTGAATCCTTTTTTAAGCTGCTGAAAGGTGCCGGTCATGATGTAGAAAAATGGCTTCAGCGCAGTGCTAGTGCCTAGCATGGCATGTGTGCTGGTATGGCGGCTGCAACGCGCTGAAGGAGACGACAATGCGGCAGCCCGTCAGTTAATTTGCCGATTATCCGGACGACAACAAAAACGAGGGCGTAAAGAAAGCGCCCCAGCGCTGCTTGCCGGACTATCCATCCAGCTAAATACCTTGACGTTATTAGCAGACTATACCCCGGAAGAACTTGCCCACTTAGCTATGGTGGTTTTTAACCCTTTATGATGTGTAGATATAGCCAACCGACATTATTTTGATAACAGCCAGCTATGCTTTTTTGCCGCATATCAGGGTATCTGTTGTAATCATTTTTAAGTCGGTTGGCTATACCTATGCCTCTGAAGTGGGGATTTGGGATTATCAGCCGGACGAAGTGGTGGAAAAAGGCTGCGTTGGCCCCGGCGAACTGATGGTTATCGATACCCTCGAAGGCCGCATTCTGCACTCCAACGAAACCGACAACGACCTCAAAGGCCGCCCCCCGTACAAAGAGTGGATGGAACGCAACGTCAAGCGTCTGGTGCCGTTTGAATAACTGCCGGACGATCAGGTCGGCAGCTGTAAGCTGGATGACAACCTGCTGGAAACCTACCAGAAGCAGTTCGGCTACAGTAGCGAAGAGCTGGACCAGATTGTGCGCGTACTGGGCGAAAAAGGCCAGGAAGCGACAGGCTCAATGGGTGATGTGTACTAGCTCAGACCTGAGCTGACAGTTATCGATTATTTATACAGGTGTCTGTCAGATTACATCTGGTTCAGATTCTTTTCTGCCCAGCTCCGTTTTCCATCGAGTAAAGTGGCCATCGGCGTACGCCCGCAGCACATTTTTCCCTGATGAGTTCGCTCATTATTGTAATGCCACAACCAGTTGTCCAGATCTACCTGCAGGCTTTCCAGGTCTCCATATAACTTCTTGCCGAACGTAACCTGATAAAAATCCTGCAAAATGGTTTTATGGAAGCGCTCGCAGATGCCGTTCGTTTGCGGAGACATCGCCTTCGTTTTCGTATGCTCGATATCGTTGATAGCCAGATAAAGCTGATAATCATGCTGCTCCACTTTACCACAGTATTCCGTACCCCTGTCGGTCAGTATTCTCAGCACCGGCAGTCCCTGAGCCTCGTAGAACGGGAGTACGCTATCATTGAGCAGGTCGGCGGCGGTGAGCGGTGTTTTATTCGTATACAGCTTGCAGTGTGCCACTTTCGAGTACGTATCCACGAACGTCTGCTGGTAGATACGGCCCACCCCCTTCAGATTGCCCACGTAGAAGGTGTCCTGCGAGCCCAGATACCCAGGATGTGCCGTCTCGATTTCACCGCAGGCCTCATCATCGTGCGCCTTCTTCTCCAAGGCTGCGATTTGAGCGTCGGTAAGGACAATGCCTTCTCTGGCGACCTTTTCCTCAAGCGCCTTCAGGCGTTTACGGAAGTTCTCTAGGTCGTGTCGTTGCCAGATGGAGCGCACGCCGCTGCCGGAGATAAACACGCCTTTTTTACACAGCTCATTACTGGTCCGGTGCTGCCCATGGGGCGGGAACTCAATAGCATAATCAACAACCGTGCGTTCAGTGGCTTCGTCGGCGCGGTTCTTCAGGTTCGGAACCCGGCGGTTCTGGTTAACCAGCGCATCAATGGCGCCTTCAGCAGCCAGTTCCTGATAACGGTAAAATGTATCGCGTGACACGCCCATGCTCTTGCAGGCTTTTGATACGTTACCGAGTTCTTCGGCGAGATTGAGCAGGCCGGCTTTGTGTTTGATAATGGGATTGTTAGTATGAAGCATGAGAGTTACCTCGCGTTTTGTTTAAGGATTAGACACCCATATCAAAACCGGTAACTCTCAACCTTTCAAGGTCCAGTGTCAGATCTAGTCGCGACTAATACAGCTATTTCACGCGGGAAACGTATTCGCCAGAACGCGTATCCACTTTGATCACTTCGCCAATCTGAACAAATAACGGCACTTTTACAACGGCACCTGTGGTCAACGTTGCCGGCTTACCGCCAGTCCCTGCTGTATCGCCCTTCAGACCCGGATCGGTATCCACGATCTCCAGTTCCACGAAGTTTGGCGGCGTTACCGAAATCGGTTGGCCGTTCCACAACGTCACGATACATTCAGCCTGATCCAGCAGCCATTTGGCGTTATCGCCAACAGCTTTGGAATCAGCGGCCAGTTGTTCAAACGTTTCATTGTTCATGAAATGCCAGAACTCACCGTCGTTATACAGGTAGGTCAGGTTCATATCGACCACATCAGCACTTTCGGCGCTGTCGGTGGATTTGAAGGTTTTTTCAATCAGTTTGCCGGTCAGCAAACGGCGCATTTTCACGCGCGCGAAAGCCTGCCCTTTACCTGGCTTAACGAATTCACTGGATTCGACAGCGTAAGGCTCGCCTTCAAACATGATTTTAAGACCGGAACGAAAATCGTTGCTAAAATAAGTCGCCATAAAGGCCCTCTACTATTTGATACTGGTACTCAGCCAAAAAATGGCACACATTGTAACCCTAAAACCCCATCCCAGAGAAGATTGGTTGCATCAACTTGCGGATGTCATTACCGACCCTCTCCAACTTTTGCACTTTTTGGCGCTGGATGACCACACTGAGCTACGTAAAGGGGCACAAGCGCACACGCTATTTCCCCTACGCGTACCTTGGTCCTTTGCCGCGCGGATGCGCAAAGGGGACCCTCTCGATCCGCTATTGCTGCAAGTACTGACTGCACAGGACGAATTCGAGGTAACTCCCGGGTTCAGCGTCGATCCGCTTGATGAACAGCACAGCGTGGTGCCTGGATTACTCCATAAATACCACAACCGCGCCTTGTTGCTGGTCAAAGGCGGCTGCGCGGTCAACTGCCGCTATTGCTTCCGTCGCCACTTTCCCTATCAGGACAATCAGGGCAACAAGAGCAACTGGCGTCAGGCGCTGGACTATATTCGCCAGCATCCTGAACTGGATGAAATTATTTTCTCCGGAGGCGATCCGCTGATGGCGAAAGACCATGAGTTGGACTGGCTTATCACCGAACTGGAAACCCTTCCCCACGTGCAACGCCTGCGTATTCACAGCCGGTTGCCGGTGATGATCCCGGCGCGAATTACCGAGGTGTTGTGTCAACGCTTATCGCAAACGCGCCTTCGCGTACTGCTGGTGGCACACATCAACCATGCCAACGAAATTGACAGCGAACTGAGTGAAAGTATGGCACGTTTGCGTCAGGCTGGCGTTACGCTGCTGAATCAAAGCGTATTGCTGCGCGGCGTGAATGATAACGCCTCGACGCTTGCGGCGCTGAGCAACGCGCTGTTTAACGCAGGCGTACTGCCTTACTACCTGCACGTGCTGGACAAAGTACAAGGCGCAGCGCATTTTCTGGTGAGCGATGAAGAAGCACGCAACATCATGAAAAAACTGCTGTCGCAGGTCTCCGGCTATCTGGTACCGCGTTTGACGCGCGAGATTGGCGGAGAAGCCAGCAAAACGCTGCTGGATTTGCAGCTGCTGAAGCCCAACTAACAGAAATTCTTCACAGACGGCAGCTCAGCAAGCATCCGCCTGTGAAGGCCTGTCGCTTAGGGGCAGTGATAAACCTGCCCGACCAGCTTGCTATCAAGCGGTGCAAAGCTCGACCAGAAGCTTTCGCTGGAACTGGTGGCGCCATAGATGACGTTACCGCCGAGCGCCGCCGCCTTGTTACGCAGATCGTTGGCCGCGCCGCGCTGAGCGTTACCCTCATCATGACCCGTTAACCAAGTGGACTGCGAGCCTGTCACCTGCCCCACCAGACGGCATTCGCTGCCGGGTTGCTTATCAGTAAACTTGACCAACTGCCCGGCTGAACTCAATTCCTTGCTGGTGCTGCATCCTGCCAGTAAAACCGCCACGGCGATGCTCAATAAAGCACATTTCTGCATACATCCCTCCATGTTGATGACAAAAGGGGGATATACCCCTATCGGCGTCCACGACTCAGGCGCACCAGTTTTTAAAGCGGTTAATCAAACCGTTGGTCGAACTGTCGTGGCTGCTCACCGGCTGGTCATTTTCCAATTCCGGCAAAATGCGGTTGGCCAGTTGTTTGCCCAACTCAACACCCCACTGATCGAAAGTATAGATGTTCAGAATCGCACCCTGGGTGAAGATCTTGTGTTCATACAGCGCGATAAGCGAGCCCAGGCTGTAAGGCGTTATTTCGCGCAACAGGATGGAGTTGGTTGGACGATTGCCCTCAAACACTTTGAACGGTGCAACATGCTCAACCTGCTGCGCCGTTTTTCCCTGCGCGGCAAACTCGGCCTCCACCACCTCACGGGATTTACCAAATGCCAGCGCTTCAGTCTGGGCAAAGAAGTTAGAGAGCAGCTTACCGTGGTGATCGCACCACGGGTTGTGACTCACCGCCGGTGCGATGAAATCACACGGCACCAGTTTTGTCCCTTGGTGAATCAACTGATAAAACGCATGCTGCCCGTTAGTACCCGGCTCGCCCCAGATAATCGGCCCGGTTTGGTAGGTCACTGGATTACCGTCGCGGTCGACATACTTACCGTTGGACTCCATGTTGCCCTGCTGGAAGTAGGCCACAAAACGGTGCATGTACTGATCGTAAGGCAGGATCGCTTCAGTTTCCGCGCCAAAGAAATTGTTGTACCAGATCCCGATCAGCGCCAACATCACTGGCAGGTTTTTCTCGATAGGCGTGGTGGCAAAGTGCTGATCCATGGCGTGCGCGCCGCTCAGCAATTGCTCAAAGTTGTCAAAACCGATAGAGAGGATAATCGACAATCCGATGGCAGACCACAGAGAGTAGCGACCGCCGACCCAATCCCAAAATTCAAACATATTGGCGGTATCAATACCGAATGCGCTGACCGCGCTGGCATTGGTGGAGAGCGCGGCGAAATGCTTGGCAACATGCTGCTCATCCTGCGCGGTTTTCAGGAACCAGTCGCGCGCCGAATGGGCGTTGGTCATGGTTTCCTGCGTGGTGAAGGTTTTTGAGGCAACCAGCACCAGCGTGGTTTCCGGGTTCAGCGTTTTCAGGGTTTCAGCGATGTGTGTGCCATCAACGTTGGACACGAAGTGCATGTTAAGATGGTTCTTAAACGGCCGCAGCGCTTCCGTCACCATGAAGGGGCCGAGATCCGAACCACCGATGCCGATATTCACCACATCGGTAATCGCCTTGCCGGTATAGCCTTTCCAGCTACCGCTGATGATACGCTCGCTAAAGCCTTTCATCTTCTGCAATACCGCATTGACCTCTGGCATCACATCTTTGCCATCCACCACAATGGGCGTATTGCTACGGTTACGCAGCGCAACGTGCAGTACCGCGCGATCTTCGGTGCGGTTAATTTTCTCACCAGAGAACATCGAGGCAATGGCCTCGCTCAGCTGCGTTTCGCGCGCCAGACTGAGCAACTTATCCAGCGTTTCCTGGGTAATACGGTTCTTGGAGTAGTCCACCAGCATCAGGTCATCAAACGTGGCGGAAAAGCGTGAGAAACGATCCGGGTCCTGAGCAAACAGTTCGCTGATTTGCACCTGTTCCATCGTGGAAAAATGCTGTTGCAGAGCGCGCCATGCGGCAGTTTGGCTGGGATTGATATTTTTCATAACAACACTCTTGTCTCCGATAATAAAATCGCTAAGGCTGAATCGATTGTATCCCTTATACCACCAGTTGCGATCCCTTTTCTTGCAATTACGCATTTCCCTGCGGTTACTGGTTGACAGCCGCAAGATAACCCGTTACTTGTAAGCGTAAACTTATGCATCCACGCCGAAGGCGGTTGCATAAGCCAGAAGAGGAGCGCCGCCTAGGTAATTTATCCGAGGATCCGTAAATCCAGTGACGATAAACCAGGGGGAGCGCCGCCGAGATGATGGGCAATATGGGAATGCCATCATCGACTACAGGGGCTGAATCCTCTGGGTTGTCACCAGCAACGTGCAGGCTATCAATGTAAACTGCACGTTCAGCAAGGTGGAGCTCTTCTAGGTGTACCGTAGTGATGATTACTTATCTACGCCTGCTCCCTGCTTACCGCTCTTTCCTTGTGCCAAGGCTGATTTTATGGACAGCTGATGTGAGACAACTGTTATCGCCACAGCGCCCCTGACACGAGGTGTTTTTTATTTATGTCTACAACTATACCCAACCGACTTAAAAATGATTACAGCCAATGCCCTGATATGTGGCAAAAAAATATAGCTAATTGTTATCAAAATAATGTCGCTTGGCTATATCAAGGCTCGAGCAAGATTCGGAGTGGGAATAACCATCTCTCGGCGCGTACCGAACAGCAGGCCGCTGCTTTGGCCGAAACCGCTGCCAGCATGGAGCAATTGAGCGCCACGGTGAAGCAGAATGCCGACAACGAGCATCAGGCGAGTACGCTTTCGCAAGATGCGGCAGTGGCCGCGCGGCGCGGTGGCGAAGTGGCCTCTGACGTGGTAGAAACCATGGCCAGCATCACCACCAGTTCGAAAAAGATTGCTGATATTACCAGTGTGATTAACGGCATCGCGTTCCAAACCAATATCTTGGCGTTGAACGCTGCGGTGGAAGCCGCACGAGCGGGTGAACAAGGGCGTGGGTTTGCGGTCGTCGCCGGTGAGGTACGCAATCTGGCACAGCGCAGCGCTCAGGCGGCTAAAGAGATTGAAACGCTGATTGCCGAGTCGGTACAACGGGTGGGTAAAGGCTCCGAGCAGGTATAGCTAAACGACTTAATTTTGATCACATTATTTAAATGAGCTATTCAATTGATTTTAGAGTTAAAGTGATATCTACACGGGAAGAAGAAGGGTTGAGTATCCGAGAAACAGCGAAGCAATTTCGGATTGGCCCTGCCTCTGTATCGCGTTGGATTAATCAAATAGCGTCAAAAGCATCGACCACGCGTCAGCGAAAGATCGATAAATCCGAGTTGATAAAAGATGTTGAACAAGAGTTATTAGCAAATCTGGTGTATGGCGATCAGGCTACGTTCCGCTCTGATGCTTCGTGAATCTGTTCTTCATCCTTAAATTGGACGTTGCTTACAACCAGGGTCAGCAGGTCAAATCCTCTTAGTCGGTTCCAGCTTTTCTGAGCTGACTGGAACAGCTTAAATACCATTGACAGGGTTGTTTCTCTCGAACCACCGTTCTTCGCGCGTCTGCTTCGTAGCCTCACAGTCGCAAAAGCCGATTCAATCGGATTTGTCGTTCTTATTGACGCCCAGTGCTCTGACGGGAAGTCGTAGAATGCCAGCAGTTCTTCTCGAGCTTTCTCCAGCTTCTTCATCGCTGCAGGATACTTCGCTGAAAACCTTGCCAACAAAACATCAAAGGCTTCATTAGCGGCATCGCGGCTCTCTGCTAGCCAAACCTCCCGCAACTCAGCCTTAACTTTCGGTTGCATGGCTTTGGGGAGTGAAGCCAACACATTAGCGGTTTTGTGCACCCAACAGCGTTGGTGCTGCGTGTTCGGGAATATCTTTGCCATTGCATTCCAAAAACCAAGGGCACCGTCTCCCGTAGCCAGCTTGGGAGATACGGTTAGGCCACGTGCTCGCAGGCCATTAAGAAGTTCGGCCCAGTTTGCTTCTGACTCTCGATAACCATCTTCGACCGCAACCAGCTCCTTACGTCCATGCTCAGTGACGCCGATAATGACCAGCAGGCAAAGGCGATCATCTTGCCTGACATGGCTGTATATGCCATCGGCCCAGAAATAAACGTAGCACGTATCGCTTAAATCACGCAGGCACCATTGCCTGTGCTCTTCAAGCCACTGCTGTTTCAGTCTGCTGATGATACTGGCAGAGAGGCCATTAGCTTTTTCACCGAGAAGCGCCCTCAGGGCTTCGTGAAAATCACCGGTGGATATGCCTCGCAGGTACAGCCATAGTAGCAACTCTTCGACGCTTTTTGCACGTTTCAGATAAGGCGGCAACAACTCGCTGTTGAAGCATATTCCGTTGCCGCTGCGCTCCCTGACCTTAGGCACTTTAATTTCAACATCCCCAATACCCGTCTGTATGGTTCGGTGTGGAAAATAGCCGTTACGAACGACAGCATGACGCCCGTCGTCAAGGCGGCGTTCAGCATGTTGTTGCAGCATGGCTTCGATCTCAACCTCAACGGCGGCAGCTATCAGCTGCCTGGCACCATTACGAATGAGTTCATGCAAGGGATCACCGGCAATATCTGGCTCTGCGGAGACCTGTAGGGTAGACTTTTTCATGGGGTATAGCCAAGCGACTTAATTTTGATTACACCATATGGACTGAGAACAAAATCTCTGTATCGCAACCACTCTCTCTTTTTTTGCTTGTGCCCATTTATGCTCAATGGGGTTAAGATCTGGCGAATATGTAGGCAAATACTCCACCATATACCCTGCATCGATGATGACTTGTTGAATATTATGTTTTTTGTGAAAAGTTGCACTGTCCATCACGATTACAGTGTTTTTAGGGAGTACTGGGATAAGGACTTGTGTGACCCAGGAATAGAAAACATCACTGTTAATATTGATATCAAATAATCCGATAGCAAACAGCGTTGTGCCTAATAACGCGCCGATAACATTTGTTCTTCCCTTGGCTCCCCCGTTCTTCAGGCCAAAACACCGTTGACCTTTTGGGGAATAGCCGTGAGTCCGTGGGGTATCGTGTGGAAAACCACTTTCATCAATAAAAACAATAGGCTTACCTTCTTTTTCATACTGTTGTATTTTTTGTTGAAATGCTTGCTGGGCGCTTTCGTCGGCTTTCGGGTGACGTAGCGTTTTTTTATAGGTCAATCCCAGCTTTTTAAGAGCTTGCCAAATGGCCTTCTGACAAACGCCAAAACGCTCTGCACGTTCTTTTTGGTAAGCATCTGGATATGGTTCAACATCTTTTATCAACTCGGATTTATCGCTCTTTCGCTGACGCGTGGTCGATGCTTTTGACGCTATTTGATTAATCCAACGCAATACAGAGGCAGGGCCAATCCGAAATTGCTTCGCTGTTTCTCGGATACTCAACCCTTCTTCTTCGCGTGTAGATATCACTTTACGTCTAAAATCAATTGAATAGCTCATTTAAATAATGCAATCAAAATTAAGTCGTTTAGCTATAGCTCAAACCGGCGATGTGATGAATGCCATTATTGTTGTGGTGACGCGGGTTAACGATCTGATGGGGGAGATCGCCAATGTATCTGATGAGCAGAGTCGTGGTATCAGTCAGGTCGGACAAGCGGTTGCTGAGATGGACGGCGTGACGCAGCAGAATGCGTCGCTGGTGGAGCAATTGGCGGGGGCGGCTGCATCGCTGGAGGATCAGGCGCGTCAGCTTACCGAAGCCGTTGCGCTGTTCAAACTCTCTGGGCAGGATAAACATCTGTTACTTGCCGTTGCGCTGCCGCGTAAAAGTGCGACTCCCGCGCCTGCACTGTTAACCAGCAGCAAGAAAAGTGCCTCAGCAAACGATAACTGGGAGACGTTCTGACGACCAGCGGCGTAACACTGCCGCCATAAGCAACCTGTTATCCTATGGCGTCAGACGGACTCGTCTGACGCTCAGACTGATGACAACGTCATTTCCTCCCTCGTCATCCTCTGCGAAAGCCGGGGATTCCTGTCTGAATAAACGCATCTTTTCGGCAAGAGATTCCCGCCTTCGCGGGCATGACGGTGGGAGTAGGGTGGTTTGTCAGCAACCTCAGCGCCAGTCAGATAAATCTGGCGCTTTTTTTCTTTCCACGCTCCGTTATCCCCCGGCATGAAGTTGAACCTATTTCACCCATGATGAAGTACAATCACTGGATAATCCTGCGTCACTCCACTAGGGTGAACGCGCTTGGAATGTCACACCTGCCGGAGAAGAAAGAGAATGACCCCCACGTTGAGTCGCGAAGCGGCACTGGTTCATGAAGCGTTGCTGGCGCGCGGTCTGGAAACCCCGCTGCGCGGTGCGCTACTGGATGCCGCTACCCGCAAGGCGCGCATCGCCGAACACATGACCGAAATCATGAATCTGCTGAGTCTCGATCTGCAAGATGACAGCCTGGCAGAAACGCCGCATCGCATCGCAAAAATGTATGTGGACGAAATTTTCGCCGGGTTGGACTATGCCAATTTTCCAAAAATCACCATCATTGAAAACAAAATGAAAGTGGATGAAATGGTTACCGTGCGCGATATCACACTGACCAGCACCTGCGAGCATCATTTTGTCACCATTGATGGCAAGGCAACCGTCGCTTATATTCCGAAGGAAGGGGTGATTGGCCTGTCGAAGATCAACCGTATCGTGCAGTTTTTTGCACAGCGTCCGCAGGTACAAGAGCGTTTGACCCAGCAGATTCTTGTCGCGTTGCAAACTCTGCTGGGCACCAGCAACGTCGCCGTATCGATTGATGCCGTGCACTACTGTGTCAAGGCACGCGGTATTTGTGATGCGACCAGTGCGACAACCACCACATCGCTGGGTGGTTTGTTCAAATCAAGCCAGAATACGCGTCAGGAATTCTTGCGCGCCGTGCGCCACCACCAGCACTGATCGTTGTGCCGCAGCCACCGGGTGTGGCTGTCGGCGGCATGCGTCCCATTGGATTGGCACAAACGCCTATGAAGTCTCACTCGCTGTCATCGCCGCGCCGTATCGCCACGTTGGATTTCGTGCGTGGCGTTGCCGTATTGGGCATCTTATTGCTCAATATCACCGCATTCGGTCTGCCCAAAGCTGCCTATCTTAACCCTGCTTACGCTGGTTATCCCGCACTGCGTGATGCTCTGACCTAGGCTGTGATGGATCTGCTGGCGCAGGCGAAGTTTCTGACATTGTTCGCCTTGTTGTTTGGTGCAGGCTTACAGCTGCTGCTGCAGCGAGGTGCTCGTTGGGTGCATGCGCGTCTGTTCTGGTTGATGCTGATTGGCTTGTTGCACGGAATTTTTCTGTGGGATGGCGATATTTTGCTGGATTACGGCCTGATCGGTTTGCTCTGCTATGCCATGATTAGACAGGCGGACAGCAGCCGCATGCTGATATAGCCAAGTGACATTATTTTGATAACAATTAGCTGTATTTTTTTTGCCACATATCAGGGCATTGGCTGTAATCATTTTTAAGTCGGTTGGCTATACGTATGGGCACGGTAATGTACGCCGTAGGCGTTGGCATGCTGGTGGTGTTAAGCCAGATTTTCAGCCCGGAACCGGGGCGTTACTGGTTGCCGGGTGATGCAGACATGCCCTACGAGGCCTATTGGCTCCAACTGGGGGGCGTAGAAGCGTGGCGCAATCGCGTGGATCTGCTGATCGAGAGTTTATTGTCGCTGGGTGTGCAATATGGTTGGCTGCTGGCAGGCTTGTTACTGTTGGGGGCCGGGTTGATGCGCAGCGGTTGGCTGCGCGGTGAATTCAGTACGGCGCACTATCGCAAGGTTGTGCTGTGGTTCATCGCAGGGGGATTATTGATTGATGCCGTCGGCATGGTGTTGCAGTGGCATCTTGCCTGGGAGTACCGCTGGAGCGGGCTGTTGCTGCAAATTCCTCGCGATATTGCCGCGCCGATTCAGGCGATCGGTTATCTGGCACTCTGCTACGGGTATTGGTCAACGTTACGACAATGGCGGGTATCCTCCTGGATAGGAGACATCGGACGGATGGCGTTGAGTAGCTATCTGTTGCAGACGCTGATCTGCACCCGATTCTTTTATCACTGGGGCGGTTTTATGCAGTTCGACCGTTTGCAATTGCTGGGCATTGTGCCATTTATCTGGTTGATTAACGGTTTAGCGGCGCACTACTGGCTGCGTAATTTCGAACAAGGTCCGCTGGAGTGGGGATGGCGACGTTTAACGAGGCTGGTTGCCGGGCCTTCGCGCTAATCTGGCACGATACCCTCGTCTGATAGTGGGCCCCACATTATGGTTGTTGTGGTGTGCTAGCGCCGTTTGCGTCGGTGCTACTGTCATGCTCTTTTTCAGCGGGTGGATTGCCTAACGTACTGAGCAATTCGGGGGGGACAGCAGGATAATCAGGCTCATCCTTGGCAATTTTGTGCTCTGCCGGGATAGGCACCAATGGACCAAGGAAGCGGGGTTCGCGTTTGAGAATGTAGAGATCGAACAGCGTCCCTAGTCGTGCACCCACCTCACGCAGCCGGATCGTCATCATGTTTTTCGGTGAGGGTACCGCATAACACTGTGCCTGAATGCCCATATACATAGCGATAAACAGCGCGCGTTCACAGTGGAAGCGTTGGGTAATAATCGTGAAATCGTTGGTATCAAACACTTTGCGCGTGCGCACAATGGAGTCCAGCGTGCGGAACCCCGCGTAATCAAGCACAATGTCGCTGGGTGAAATGCCTGCCGCGATCAAATCGCGCCGCATGGTCATTGGCTCATTATAACTTTGTAGCGCGTTGTCGCCGCTGAGCAGCAAATAGCTGACTTTCCCACCGTTGTAAGCATTGATAGCCCCCTGAATACGGAACAGGTAGTACTGATTCAATGCGCCAACACGGTAATATTTTGCCGTGCCCAGCACTACTCCCACTTGACGCTCCGGCAGTGCAGCTAAATCGTCATAGATGTAGGGAGCAGTTTTCCAGCCAATCCACCGGTCCAGAGCGAATGTTGACAGTAATGATACGCAAAGAACAATACCTGAACCGACTATCAGGCGCTTCCATATGCTCATACGGGTATCAAAATGAGAAAAATGATCATGAACAAAGGCTACTTTACCCGTCTGGCGTAAGCAAGCCATAGCCAAGGTAATAGCCGATTATTTATTGATTGTTGTGCGAATGCGCGAAAAGCAGGCAAAAAAACCGGCCAGCGAACCGGAGAGGTTGATGAGAAACCTAGCTAAGACAGTGCTCCCATCTCTGTCAGCAGGTCGGTTTATGCTGTAAAAGACCCGGTTAGTTTACCCGACGGCCCCACAGGTCGTATTCATCGGCGTGTTCGATAACCACTTGGACAACATCGCTCACTTTGACGTTGGTTTCGCCGTTAAGGTAGACACTGCCATCGATTTCCGGAGCATCGGCCATGCTGCGGCCAATCGCGCCTTCGTTATCCACTTCATCGATCAGTACGCGCAATGTGCGGCCGATTTTCTCCTGCAAGCGCTCCGCGGAGATACGCTGTTGCAGCGCCATAAAGCGATGAAAACGTTCTTCCTTGATCGCTTCCGGCACCTGATCCGGCAGTTCGTTTGCCGTTGCGCCTTCAACCGGGCTGTATTGGAAACAGCCCACGCGATCCAGCCGCGCCTCGCTCAGAAAATCGAGCAGTATTTGGAAATCTTCTTCGGTTTCACCGGGAAAACCGACAATAAAGGTGGAGCGCAGCGTCAGCTCGGGACACATCGCGCGCCACTGTTTGATTCGCCCCAGCGTGCGTTCTACCGCACCGGGACGTTTCATCAGCTTGAGAATTTTCGGGCTGGCATGCTGCAATGGAATATCCAGATAGGGCAGGATCTTGCCTGCGGCCATCAACGGGATCAGGTCATCCACATGTGGATAGGGGTAAACATAGTGCAACCGCACCCACACGCCCAGTGAGGCAAGCTGTTCACATAAGCTGACCATGCTGGTTTTTACAGGTTGTCCGTTCCAGAAGCCAGTGCGCTGTTTTACATCGGCACCGTAGGCCGAGGTATCCTGAGAAATCACCAGCAGCTCTTTCACACCCACTTCAACCAGGCGTTTGGCTTCATCCAGCACGCTGCCAATGGGGCGGCTATCCAAATCACCGCGCATCGACGGAATGATGCAGAAGGTGCAGCGATGGTTGCAGCCTTCAGAAATTTTCAGATAGGCATAATGCTTGGGGGTCAGCTTGACGCCCTGCGCCGGTACCAGACTGGTAAAGGGATTGTGCGCCGGTTTGGGAACATAGTGATGCACATGCGAGATCACCTGCTCATAGCTGTGCGGCCCAGAGATTTCCAACACTTTCGGGTGCACTTCACGGATTTGGTTCTCTTTGGCACCGAGGCAACCGGTAACGATCACTTTGCCGTTTTCGTTCAGTGCTTCGCCAATGGTTTCCAGCGACTCTTGCACCGCGCTGTCGATGAAACCGCAGGTATTGACGATAACCACTTCGGCGTCATCGTAGGTTGGCACAACCTGATAGCCCTCATTGCGTAATTCGGTCAGGATACGCTCGGAATCGACTAGGTTTTTCGGGCAACCGAGACTGACAAAACCGACTTTCGGCGCGGCGACAGGTGTTTTTGTGTGGGACATTCAACGTTACTCACTTTGCATCAATGGCGCGGGATTTTAATGGCATTACGGCAAACATTATACAGCTAAGTGTGGGGGTAATGCGAGAACGTGGCGACATGTGCTATCAGGTGCGCGATTTACGTGTTCTGGACGCGCTAACGTCAAGAAAAGTAAAACGTCGCCGCTTTTTTTGTGTGCCATGGTCACGCTGCCTACAGTTAGTGAAATGCCTTGCCAAGGAGCCCTACCATGCTGTTTCCATTGACCCGCATCGTTACTGCCCTTGCTCGCGGTTTGCTGTTATTTGTGCTTACTGTGGCAACGCCGTTGCTGGTGGCACAGCCTACGGTGACCGAGTTGCAAGATAAACTGGACCACCCCTGGTCACTGGCCTTCTTGCCGGGAAATAATGGCATGTTGATCACTGAACGTGCCGGGCAATTGCGGCACTGGCAGGAGGGAAAGGGGCTTTCTGCACCGATTGAAGGCGTATCGGCGGTATTTGCCAACTCTCAGGGAGGCTTGCTGGAAGTCGCTTTAGTCCCGGATTTTGCACAAAGCCGTCGCATTTACCTGAGCTTTGCCGAAGTGGGCGATTATGGCAACGCGGGTACAGCCGTGGGCTATGGGCGTTTATCTGAGGATTATAGCCAAGCGACATTATTTTGATAACAATTAGCTGTATTTTTTTGCCACATATCAGGGCATTGGCTGTAATCATTTTTAAGTAGGTTGGCTATATTACCGCTATGAAACGCAGGTGATGGTGGTGACCGTGGTGGCGCTGGTTATTCTGCTGCAAGTGGTGCAGATGCTGGGTGACTGGTTTGCCAAGTGTGCGGATAAACGCGATCGGCGCATGCCGCTTGTCGGTTATCCCTTCCTTCCATGAGATAACTCTCATAACATATTTATAAATGAGCGTATTTTCTAGACGTTTTCATTTCTTTGAGTATCTTTACAGAGTAGGGCGTTTCATTGTCGGGCGGCGGGCGGTAACGTTTACAGCTTATTGCCATTCGTTGCAAAGAATATCGAAATCTGATCAGATTAACTGCACGACTTACGACATGGAGGACGCATGAACACCACGGCCCATTTCCCCCAAGCGCGATTTTCCAAGGCCGCGTGCTCCCGCTTGATGCTATGCAGCGCAACGCTGCTGTGGCTGGCGCTAACCCCACACGTATACGCCGAACAGGCACCTGCCGCGCCGCAGATCGAAGCTAAAGCCTTTATTCTCATGGATTACCACAGCGGCGTGGTTCTTGCGGAACAGCGAGCGGATGAGCGACTAGATCCCGCCAGCCTGACGAAAATGATGGCAAGCTACGTTATCGGTCAGGCGATAAAAACGGAAAAAATTAAACCAGACGATCTGGTTACCGTCGGTAAAGATGCTTGGGCAACGGGTAATCCGGTGCTGCGGGGATCGTCTCTGATGTTTTTGAAACCCGGCGATAAAATTCCGGTTTTGGAACTGAATAAAGGCATCGTTATCCAATCGGGCAATGATGCCAGCATTGCGTTGGCCGACTATGTGGCGGGCAGTCAGGATGCGTTTGTCAGCCTGATGAACAACTATGTCAAATCACTCAACCTCACCAATACCCATTTTCTCACCGTGCACGGACTGGATGCTGCTGGCCAGTACAGCACGGCGCGTGATATGGCGCTGCTGGGGCAGGCGTTGATTCGCGATGTGCCGGAAGAGTATGCCCTGCATAAAGAAAAAGAATTCACCTTCAATAACATTAAGCAGCCCAACCGCAACCGTTTGTTGTGGAGCAGCAACCTGAATGTTGACGGCATCAAAACCGGGCATACCAGTGGTGCTGGACACAATCTGGTGGCATCCGCGACGGAAGGTAACATGCGGTTAATTTCTGTGGTACTGGGCGCACCGACGGATGCCATTCGTTTTCGCGATAGCGAAAAGCTGCTGACTTGGGGTTTCCGCTTCTTCGAAACAGTCACGCTAGTTCAGGCAAATACCACGTTTACCACACAGCGTGTCTGGTACGGTGCGCAGAGTGAAGCACGGTTAGGGGTTGCTGACGATGTCACACTGACGGTGCCTAAAGGGCAAATGCGCAACCTGAAAGCCAGTTTTACTCTGACGTCTCCACATCTACAGGCTCCGTTGGCGAAAAACCAGGCAGTCGGTACCGTGGATTTCCAGTTGGATGGCAAAGTGATTGCCCAACGACCGCTGGTGGTGCTGGATGACGTGCCTGAAGCCGGTATGTTCGGGCGACTGTGGGATGCGATATGGCTAACCCTGACCAAATGGTTTGGCGGCTGGTTTTAACAGCCGGGATAGATCAGCATGATGCCGTTGTCGAGCGCGAAATCCTGATAGGTGCCCTGCGGGGCGCAGTCTGCCACCAGAGTAGTGCGCTGAGATAGCGCCATCGCCCGGTGTTTGATATCCAGCTCTGCAAAATTAAAACAGGTTGCTCCCCGCTTGAGATCGAACCCTGCCGCCGAGATGAACGCTTTGTTGGTGCAGATCGGGTCCAGTTCACTCTGCCGGGTCAGCGGCGTGAAAATCGCATTATCGGGGTGGAATTCCCCGCCGCACAAAATGACTTTGGCAGCGGGTTTGGCTTGCGGTGCCAGAAAGGTGTTCAGGGAGTAGCAGACAGCGGTAAACGGCAGATCTTCATCGATGGCATCGATAACAAAGGGCAGGGTGGTGTCGCAGTCAAAAAAAACGGTGTTGCCCGCCTCGACCAGTTGTGCCGCCAGACGGCCCGCCACACGTTTCTCCGGCACCTGCTGGTTCTGCTGATCGGACACAAAGTAGTGACCCATGGCGCTGCTCTGCGGATCGTTAACCACATAGCCGCCCAAGAGAATCTCGCTGGCTGGCGTGGCGTTCAGGTCGCGACGCACGGTCATTTCGGATACGTCCAACAATTCTGCCGCTTGTTTCAAGTGCAGCCGATCGCCATTCTTCAATGCCTGAGTCAGTTTGTTGATCCGTGCTGCGCGCCGTGTTTCCATCGTGTGGTGATCCCCTGTGAGTCCGGCGTAAATAGTACCATCCAATAGAATCGGGTCGCAAAGAGAAGTCTGGTGGGTAAGAAAAGAAAAGGCCCATCATTCTTGAACCTGAAAAGGCGGGAACGACGGGCTCCTCAATAAGGGGATTTCAAAGAAAAGCAGCGGCACTTATTCAGACGCTCTGCATGCGAAAAAGTTCGGTTTTATTTAAAGAATAGTGACAATTTTTTTCAACCCGCTTAAAACGGCAGTTCAGGCCAGATAATGACAATCAGCGAACCGGCTAATGTCAGCAACACGTTGGCGATGGCATAAGTGCCCGCATAGCCGAGCGCCGGGATATTACTGCGTGCGGTATCACTGATGATATCCATGGCGGGCGCACAGGTACGCGCACCCATAATGGCACCAAACAGCAGCGCACGATTCATGCGTAGCACATAGGCACCAAACAGGAAACAGACCACCACCGGGATCAGGCTGATCGCCAGTCCTGCAAACAACATTTGTACGCCCACGGAGCCAAAACTTGTGCCGATGGTGCTGCCAGCGCTCAGGCCAACGCCCGCCATAAACACCATCAGACCAAACTCTTTTACCATATTCAGCGCGCCCTGTGGGATATAGCCAAAGGTCGGGTGGTTTGCGCGTAGGAAGCCCAGCATGATCCCGGCAAACAGCAATCCGGCTGCACTGCCAATGGCAAAATTGAAGTTACGGAACTGGAAGGTGATAAGCCCGACCATGATGCCGATGATAAAGAAGGCGCAGAACGCGAGCAGATCGGTAATCTGACTGTGGATGGAAATAAACCCGATGCGATCGGCGATGCTTTTCACCCGCCGGGTATCGCCACTCACCTGTAGTACATCCCCTTTGTTCAGCACCACGCCGTCATCAATGGGCATTTCGATCTGGTTGCGTACGATGCGGTTTAAAAAGCAGCCGTGGTCGGTCAGTTTTAGCTGGCTGAGGCGTTTGCCAACTCCGTTGTTGTTTTTGACCACTATCTCTTCGGTGATGATGCGCATATCGAGCAGGTCGCGATCGAACACTTCTTTGCCGTCACGGAAATTGGAATTGAGGCGAGCATGGGCATCCGGGTAGCCCACCAGCGCAATTTCATCACCCAGTTGCAAGGTGGCATCCCCATCGGGCGTGGCGAGAATGCCGTTACGGCGCAGACGCTCAATGGAGCAGCCGGTTTGCCGGTAAATGCCCAGCTCGCGCAGATTTTTTCCGTCAGCCCAGGCGACCAGCTCCGGTCCGACGCGATAAGCACGGATAATGGGGAGGTACACTTTACGTTGGCTGTCGGGATCGAGGCCGCGTTCACGCGCGATTTGTTGCGCGCTGGTCGGCAGATCCTGATGTTGCAGTTTCGGCAGATAGCGCGCGCCAAAAATCAGGCTGACCAGACCGATCAGATAGGTAAGCGCATAGCCAAGGCTCAGGTGATCCAACTCGACGCTGAGCTGCGGATCGACACTGTTAGCATTGCGCAGCGCATCTCCTGCTCCGACCAGCACGGGCGTTGACGTCATTGCCCCCGCCAGCATGCCTGCTGTCAGGCCGATATCCCAACCGAAGAGCTTGCCCAACAGCAGTGCCAGCACCAGCGCTGAGCTGACCAACATTAAGGCCAGGGCGAAATAGTTTTTACCGTCACGAAAAAAAATGGAGAAAAAATTAGGGCCAGCTTCGATACCGACGCAAAAAATAAACAGCATAAAACCAAGATTCAGCGCATCGGTATTTATGGCAAAATGTTGCTGCCCTAATAATAACGACACCACTAAAACACCAATGGAATTACCCAGTTGAACGCTGCCTAGCCGTATTTTCCCCAAGCACAGCCCAAATGAGAGCACCACAAATAACAGCAGTATGTAATTCCCGTTTAACAACTCAGCGACGTTTATATTCATGGCCTGTAACGTGTTGTTTACTATTAAGTTCTTGATATTAATGAAGGTAAGGGCTAAATTTATTGCCATTCACTCAGAATACTCACTGTAGGGCAATGGCGGAACAGAGCGTGAAGAATCCGGCAGAGAAAGCGCGTGATTCGGCACAGGTACCATCCGTTTCCTGAAAATAAATTGCCTGAAGCGTAGCAAGAGTGCTGCCATTTTAGTTGGGTGTTTGTGTTACAGCCAGCCTTTGTTTTATAAAAAGTGATGCCGCCTTGCTTGTTGTTATATCAGGGATATTCCGATGTTGTTCCGATTAAATACACCTTACTCGACCTCGTCTTGCGATGTCGGCGTGGGGCAAAGAGAGGCGAATATGGGAAGCAATAAGGGGTGGGTGCAACCTGCTGTTTTTTGTTGTTTACCGTGGTGTTTTTGAGTCAAAAAATGGATGTCTTTTCCACAACGGAAACGGGATTTCGGGGAGAGCCTAGAATGCTGTTGTTTTTGCTGCCCGGCATTGTAGCCAGCGGTTTATCGGCACGCGGCCGCTTGCGTTATCCCTTTCTCTGCGCACTGATGGCCATGCCGCTGTGCCTGATTATCCTGCATTTTTGGCGCACACCGATAAACTCGTTCTGGCAGGAATTGGCCTATGTGATGAGCGCCGTGTTCTGGAGTCTGATGGGCGCGATGGGGTTTTTGTTCGTCTACGCCTCGTGCCAGCGGTATTTTAGCTGAAGATAAAAACACCAAAGGCGCAGGGTGCGCCTTTGGTCAGTATGTTGTCGATGCGTTACCGTTTTACTGAAACAGGTTCAGGTTCGCTTTGGCATAGGCTTCGAAATCGGTGCAACCGCCAATGTGTTTTTCGTCCAAAAAGCTCTGCGGAACCGTCTCAACCGGCTTACCCACGGTTTTAGAAAGGTCGTCTTTGGTGATTCCTTCTGCGTGAATATCAACGTAGCGGAAACTGAAGTCGTCACGTTGTTCGGTCAGTTTTTCTGCCAGCGCTTTGGCGCGAACACAGTAAGGGCAGCCAAGGCGGCCAAAAATATAGCCAGGCGACTTAATTTTGATTACACCATATGGACTGAGAACAAAATCTCTGTATCGCAACCACTCTCTCTTTTTTTGCTTTTTGCTTGTGCCCATTTATGCTCAATGGGGTTAAGATCTGGCGAATATGTAGGCAAATACTCCACCATATACCCTGCATCGATGATGACTTGTTGAATATTATGTTTTTTGTGAAAAGTTGCATTGTCCATCACGATTACACTGTTTTTAGGGAGTACTGGGATAAGGACTTGTGTGACCTAGGAATGGCTTTGTTGAATAAATTAGAACTTGTAACGACTGCGCCCCATACGGGTCGATTGTTACGTGATGCGAATACTGTTCGGCATTCCTAATAGCGTGATCAGGTTAAGCGCTTTGACCATGGCCATGGCTTCACCCACCTGACCATCGTAGTCTCTCAGACTTAGATGACCACCCAGAAGCCTTTTGAACCGGAACATGGCCGTTTCAGCCACTGAGCGCCGGTGATAGCCCACTTTCTTTTTCCAGATATCGTTACTACCGCTAATGCGCTGATTTGCAACAGCGGGGTTACGCTCGTGGTAGCGATCTTGCCAATATTGCGCCCCCCTTCGTGGCGGGATAAGCGGCCTTATTTTCTTCCTCAGCAGAGCATCATAGCAGTAAACTGTATCCTAAGCGCCGTCAGCCGATGCCTCTCTGATTTTCCGGTGGGTCTGGTTTATCAGCGCCGGTAGAGCTTGGGCATCAGTCGTACCACTGAGCGACAAATCCGCACAGATAATCTCATGCGTCACACTGTCTACTGCCAGGTGCAGCTTACGCCATACCCTGCGTCTGTCGGCACCATGCTGCCGGACTTTCCATTCGCCTTCGCCAAAGACCTTCAGGCCGGTTCCATCAATGACCAGATGTGAGATTTCACCAGGGGTTGGCGTTTTTATGCTGATGTTCACTGTCTTTGCTCGCTTGCTGAGCAGCGAATAGTCTGGACAATGGAGCGACAATTTAATCAGTTTAAAAATCGAGTCACCAAAGCCCTGTAAAGCCCTCAATGAAAGGCCAAACACGCGTTTCATCATCAGGACTGTGGTGATGGTCATATCTGAGTAGTGGAGCGGTCGTCCACGCCGTTCAGTAGTGTTTTTTTCCGTCCATGCAGCAATGGCTGATTCATCTAGCCATACGGTTAGAGAACCGCACTGCTTGAGGGCCTTGTTATAAGAGGGCCAGCTGGTGATTTTAAAATTTTGTTTTGCCATGGAGACCTGATTTTGAAACAACTGTGGTGATCTGCTCCGATGATTACCCAAAAGTTCTATTTATTCAACAAAGCCCCCAAGAATAGAAAACATCGCTGTTAATATTGATATCAAATAATCCGATAGCAAACAGCATTGTGCCTAATAACGCGCCGATAACATTTGTTCTTCCCTTGGCTCCCCCGTTCTTCAGGCCAAAACACCGTTGACCTTTTGGGGAATAGCCGTGAGTCCGTGGGGTATCGTGTGGAAAACCACTTTCATCAATAAAAACAATAGGTTTATCTTCTTTTTCATACTGTTGTTTTTTTGTTGAAATGCTTGCCGGGCGCTTTCGTCGGCTTTCGGATGACGTAGCGTTTTTTTATAGGTCAATCCCAGCTTTTTAAGAGCTTGCCAAATGGCCTTCTGACAAACGCCAAAACGCTCTGCACGTTCTTTTTGGTAAGCATCTGGATATGGTTCAACATCTTTTATCAACTCGGATTTATCGCTCTTTCGCTGACGCGTGGTCGATGCTTTTGACGCTATTTGATTAATCCAACGCGATACAGAGGCAGGGCCAATCCGAAATTGCTTCGCTGTTTCTCGGATACTCAACCCTTCTTCTTCCCGTGTAGATATCACTTTACGTCTAAAATCAATTGAATAGCTCATTTAAATAATGTAATCAAAATTAAGTCGTTTAGCTATAACAGCAAAAATGTTAACTCCTGATCAAAACAAAAGGCTGTAAACGATATTATCCTCGTCTTTCTGTGGGGCTACTATGCCCCCATCTGCGCTGAAAAAAGTAGTAAATCCCTGTTACATTAATATGTGATGGCTATCAAACCACATAACATACGCTGAGCAGCATTGGTCAGCTGCGACGGCTGACTTATACTGCCTGCTAAGCGCCTGGTTATCCGGTTCACTCAGCCGACCCCGCGATCTTCAGGACACACCATCATAAGGACACGAAGCGTGACGCCAACTATCGATCTGCTGCTAAACCATCGATCTATTCGTGCTTTTAGCACACAGCCCATTGCGCCAGATGCGCGCGACGCCATTATTGCTGCTGCCCAGAGCGCGTCCAGTTCGAGTTTTTTACAATGCAGCTCCATTATTCGCATTACCGATCCTACGCTGCGCCAAACGTTGGCCCATTATTGTGGCGATCAGCAGCATGTAGCCGCCGCCGCCGAGTTTTGGGTGTTTTGTGCCGATTTCCATCGCCACCTAGACATTTTCCCGCAGGCGCAAACCGGGATGGCAGAGCAACTGCTGCTGGGATGTGTAGATACAGCGCTGATGGGGCAGAACGCACTGGTCGCGGCTGAATCGCTGGGGCTGGGCGGGGTATTCATCGGCGGTATTCGCAATCACATTGCCGATGTTACCGCGTTGTTGGCGTTGCCACCGCAAGTCTTACCGCTATTTGGCCTCTGTCTGGGCTACCCTGCCGCGACGCCCGATCTCAAACCGCGCTTGCCCGCCTCGCTGGTGGTACACGAGAATGGTTATCAACCGTTAGATAAAGCGGCGTTGGCACAGTATGACCAGCAATTAGGAGATTACTACCAGCAGCGTGGTAGTAATCGTCGTCGCGACACCTGGAGTGAGCACGTGCAGCGCACACTGCAAAAAGAGCTGAGGCCTTTTATTCTGGACTACTTGCATCAGCAAGGCTGGGCAATCCGCTAAAACGTGGGTGAGGAACTGATGAAGATCGCCATTTTATCACGGGACGGCAGTCTGTACTCCTGCAAGCGGCTGCGTGAGGCCGCAGAAGTCCGCAAGCACGTTGTTGATATTATTGATCCGCTCTCGTGCTATATGAACATCAACTCTGCTGCACCTACGGTGCATTATCGCGGCCGCCAGTTGGTAAAATACGATGCGGTAATTCCTCGCATCGGCTCGCAAATTACCTTTTACGGCACCGCAGTGTTGCGCCAGTTTGAAATGCTGGGAAGCTTTGCGTTGAACAACGCGCTCTCAATCACTCGTGCACGGGATAAGTTGCATTCGCTGCAGCTGCTGGCGCGCGAGGGCATCGATTTGCCAATCACCGGTTTTGCGCATTCACCGGACGATACCAGCGATCTGATCGATATGCTGGGCGGAGCACCGCTGGTGGTTAAACTGGTGGAGGGTACTCAGGGGATAGGTGTGGTGTTGGCGGAAACGCGTCAGGCGGCCGAAAGCGTGATTGATGCATTTCGCGGCCTGAATGCGCACATCCTGGTTCAGGAGTATGTGCGCGAGGCGCAGGGTAGGGACATCCGCTGTCTGGTGATTGGCAATGAAGTCGTCGCGGCCATCGAACGTCAGGCCAAAGAAGGGGATTTCCGTTCCAATTTGCACCGTGGCGGCACCGCGCACCCGGTCATTATCACGGAGCGTGAGCGTGCCATTGCAGTGAAAGCAACGCAAACACTGGGCTTGAGCGTGGCGGGCGTGGATATTTTGCGCGCGACGCGTGGGCCGCTGGTGATGGAGGTAAACGCTTCACCCGGTCTGGAAGGGATAGAACGCACTACTCAACTGGATATTGCCGACATGATGATGGATTTCATTGAGCAGTATGCGCGCGATTGAATATCACCAGCATGATAGGCAATCCCGCTTTTCTATTGGTATCGTACGCAAATTTTACGTAAGCTAGTAAGGTTTTTACGTTACAGGCGCAAATGAGGCAAATTATGATGGATTCACTCATCGTTCCGGATCTGAATCTGCTGCGGCGGTGGTTGGATCAACTCAATATTCTCTATTTTGAATGTGACTCCTGTCAGGCGTTGCATTTGCCCCATATGCAGAATTTCGATGGTATTTTCGATGCCAAGGTCGATCTGGTGGACGGTGTTGTTTTATTTTCTGCGCTGGCCGAGGTGAAGCCCAGCGCCTTGATTTCACTGGCGGGCAACCTGAGCCAAATCAATGCCAGCTCCTTGACGGTGAAAGCCTTTCTTGATGTGCAAGACGATAATCTGCCAAAGCTTATCGTTTGTCAGACGCTCGACGTGGTGGCAGGCGTGGTCATTGAGCAGTTCCGACACTTTATGCAGCAGTCAGAAGAGCAGATCTCCATGGTTATTTTGGAAGCCTGTGCTAACAATATGCTGTTTCTCGGTGAAGAAGAAGAGACCTCTCCTGCGCGCACTCTGTCACACAGTCTGCATTGATTCTGTTGCTGCCTACGGGCAGCAATCATTTTTTCTTATTTCCCTGTCGCCTTTGGTTTATTCTGCTAAAAATCTTTTTTTTCGATATATTCCACTGCCAAGAGTTATAGCCAACCGACTTAAAAATGATTACAACCAATGCCCTGATATGTGGCAAAAAAATACAGCTAATTGTTGGCTTTGTTGAATAAATCAGAACTTGTAACGACTGCGCCCCATACGGGTCGATTGTTACGTGATGCGAATACTGTTCGGCATTCCTAATAGCGTGATCAGGTTAAGCGCTTTGACCATGGCCATGGCTTCACCCACCTGACCATCGTAGTCTCTCAGACTTAGATGACCACCCAGAAGCCTTTTGAACCGGAACATGGCCGTTTCAGCCACTGAGCGCCGGTGATAGCCCACTTTCTTTTTCCAGATAGCGTTACTACCGCTAATGCGCTGATTTGCAACAGCGTGGTTACGCTCGTGGTAGCGATCTTGCCAATATTGCGCCCCCCTTCGTGGCGGGATAAGCGGCCTTATTTTCTTCCTCAGCAGAGCATCATAGCAGTAAACTGTATCCTAAGCGCCGTCAGCCGATGCCTCTCTGATTTTCCGCTGGGTCTGGTTTATCAGCGCCGGTAGAGCTTGGGCATCAGTCGTACCACTGAGCGAGAAATCCGCACAGATAATCTCATGCGTCACACTGTCTACTGCCAGGTGCAGCTTACGCCATACCCTGCGTCTGTCGGCACCATGCTGCCGGACTTTCCATTCGCCTTCGCCAAAGACCTTCAGGCCGGTTCCATCAATGACCAGATGTGAGATTTCACCAGGGGTTGGCGTTTTTATGCTGATGTTCACTGTCTTTGCTCGCTTGCTGAGCAGCGAATAGTCTGGACAATGGAGCGACAATTTAATCAGTTTAAAAATCGAGTCACCAAAGCCCTGTAAAGCCCTCAATGAAAGGCCAAACACGCGTTTCATCATCAGGACTGTGGTGATGGTCATATCTGAGTAGTGGAGCGGTCGTCCACGCCATTCAGTAGTGTTTTTTTCCGTCCATGCAGCAATGGCTGATTCATCTAGCCATACGGTTAAAGAACCGCGCTGCTTGAGGGCCTTGTTATAAGAGGGCCAGCTGGTGATTTTAAAATTTTGTTTTGCCATGGAGACCTGATTTTGAAACAACTGTGTTGATCTGCTCCGATGATTACCCAAAAGTTCTATTTATTCAACAAAGCCCATCACAGTCGCAAAAGCCGATTCAATCGGATTTGTCGTTCTTATTGACGCCCAGTGCTCTGACGGGAAGTCGTAGAATGCCAGCAGTTCTTCTCGAGCTTTCTCCAGCTTCTTCATCGCTGCAGGATACTTCGCTGAAAACCTTGCCAACAAAACATCAAAGGCTTCATTAGCGGCATCGCGGCTCTCTGCTAGCCAAACCTCCCGCAGCTCAGCCTTAACTTTCGGTTGCATGGCTTTGGGGAGTGAAGCCAACACATTAGCGGTTTTGTGCACCCAACAGCGTTGGTGCTGCGTGTCCGGGAATATCTTTGCCATTGCATTCCAAAAACCAAGGGCACCGTCTCCCGTAGCCAGCTTGGGAGATACGGTTAGGCCACGTGCTCGCAGGCCATTAAGAAGTTCGGCCCAGTTTGCTTCTGACTCTCGATAAGCATCTTCGGCCGCAACCAGCTCCTTACGTCCATGTTCAGTGACGCCGATAATGACCAGCAGGCAAAGGCAATCATCTTGCCTGACATGGCTGTATATGCCATCGGCCCAGAAATAAACGTATAGATAAACGACTTAATTTTGATCACATTATTTAAATGAGCTATTCAATTGATTTTAGACGTAAAGTGATATCTACACGGGAAGAAGAAGGGTTGAGTATCCGAGAAACAGCGAAGCAATTTCGGATTGGCCCTGCCTCTGTATCGCGTTGGATTAATCAAATAGCGTCAAAAGCATCGACCACGCGTCAGCGAAAGAGCGATAAATCTGAGTTGATAAAAGATGTTGAACCATATCCAGATGCTTACCAAAAAGAACGTGCAGAGCGTTTTGGCGTTTGTCAGAAGGCCATTTGGCAAGCTCTTAAAAAGCTGGGATTGACCTATAAAAAAACTCTACGTCATCCGAAAGCCGACGAAAGCGCCCGGCAAGCATTTCAACAAAAAATACAACAGTATGAAAAAGAAGGCAAAACTATTGTTTTTATTGATGAAAGTGATTTTCCACACGATACCCCACGGACTCACGGCTATTCCCCAAAAGGTCAACGGTGTTTTGGCCTGAAGAACGGGGGAGCCAAGGGAAGAACAAATGTTATCGGCGCGTTATTAGGCACAACGCTGTTTGCTATCGGATTATTTGATATCAATATTAACAGCGATGTTTTCTATTCCTGGGTCACACAAGTCCTTATCCCAGTACTCCCTAAAAACAGGGTAATCGTGATGGACAATGCAACTTTTCACAAAAAACATAATATTCAACAAGTCATCATCGATGCAGGGTATATGGTGGAGTATTTGCCTACATATTCGCCAGATCTTAACCCCATTGAGCATAAATGGGCACAAGCAAAAAAAGAGAGAGTGGTTGCGATACAGAGATTTTGTTCTCAGTCTATATGGTGTAATCAAAATTAAGTCGCTTTGATATAGTTCCAGATTTGGACTGGTGCTTCTCATGCCCGAGGTGATGGGTCATGTCAGCATTAAGGGCAGCTTCAACGCTGATCTTTTTCAGCAGGCGATCAAACTGCTTGAGAGCGTCAGGGGTTTTGAGATTTTTGGCCAGCTCGTTAGCCAGAGCCTGTAACTGTTTTTCGTCCATAAAGTAACCTGCTTTTGATGTTGGATTGAACATATCAAAATCAGGCAATTACACAATCTCGTCTACAGGCTCTAATAAGGCGCCGATATAGCCAAGCGACATTATTTTGATAACAATTAGCTGTATTTTTTTGGCACATATCAGGGCATTGGCTGTGATCATTTTTAAGTCGGTTGGCTATACATCGGTTTGCATGGCAAGACACCGTTTCTTGTCATGCTGATTTACCCTTTTCTTTGAACTACGTCACTGTTCTGCAAGCGCTCTGGCCGAGATATTTCTTTTGATGAAAATTTGCATTATGCTAGCTGAAGCGTTTCAGTTGGCGTAATTAGGGCGATTGATCCCGAATAGCGGCGAATTTATCCCGCAGATGGATCGTCAAGGGCAGGGGGGTTGCCCAAAAATAGTCTTACTTAACAGTTTATTCCGCTGTTGGTACTGATTATTCTATACCCTAAATAATTCATGTTACAGGAAGGTGGCAAGTGAGTGAATCCTGATGAGCTTACTCAGGTAAGTGATTCGGGTGAGTGAGCGCAGCCAACACACCTGCAACATGAAGTATGACGGGTATATACCCTACATAATTCGGGTGTTCAGCTTGATACAGAGAATGTGATGACAATTCGTATTGCGATAAACGGTTTTGGTCGTATTGGCCGCAGCGTGTTACGGGCGCTGTACGAATCCGGAAGCTGGGCCGATATGAGCGTGGTGGCGATCAACGAGCTGGCGAGCGCGGAAGGTATGGCACACCTGCTTAAATATGACACTAGCCATGGACGCTTCGCCTGGGATGTGCGCCAGGAGTGTGACCAGCTCTACGTGGGCTATGACGCCATTCTGCTATTGCATCAGCGTGAAATTGAGGGGCTGCCTTGGCGCGCGTTGAGTGTCGACGTGGTGCTTGATTGCAGCGGCGTCTATGGCAGTCGTGCGCACGGCGAAGCACATCTGGCCGCCGGTGCGAAGAAGGTGCTGTTTTCTCACCCCGGTACCAACGATATTGATGCCACCGTGGTGTTTGGCGTCAATCACGATACGTTGAAGCCAGAACACCACATTGTGTCTAGCGCCTCCTGTACCACCAACTGCATTATTCCCATTATTAAATTGCTGGATGAATCGTTCGGCATTGAAAGCGGCACAGTCACCACGATCCACTCTTCGATGAACGATCAGCCGGTGATTGACGCGTACCACAGCGATTTGCGTCGCACCCGCGCGGCCAGCCAGTCCATCATTCCCGTGGATACCAAACTGGCGGCAGGCATTACGCGTATCTTCCCGCAGTTTACTGACCGTTTTGAGGCGATTTCGGTACGCGTGCCAACCATCAATGTCACAGCTATTGATTTAAGCGTAACGGTAAGGCAAGCGATAAATGTTAATGAAATCAATGAACTTTTTCAAAAATCAGCGCATGGAGCATTTCGTGGTATAGTTGACTATACGGAATTACCTCTAGTTTCAGCTGATTTTAATCACGATCCGCACAGTGCCATTGTCGACGGTACGCAGACGCGGGTCAGTGGATCGCACCTGATAAAAACGTTGGTCTGGTGCGACAACGAATGGGGCTTCGCCAATCGTATGCTGGATACAACACGCGCGATGGCAGTCTGCGGTTTTTAGTTATATGTAATTGAATTTACAGGGATTTTAATCTTGATTACACAACTTTATAAGAGAATCAACAAGAGGATTCACCATGTCTGTAATTAAGATGACCGATCTGGATCTGGCGGGTAAACGCGTACTGATTCGTGCGGATCTGAACGTGCCGGTTAAAGAAGGTAAAGTGACGTCTGATGCGCGTATCCGTGCGTCGTTGCCGACCATTGAAATCGCCCTGAAACAAGGCGCGCGTGTCATGGTGACTTCCCACCTGGGACGCCCGACCGAAGGGGAATACAACGAAGAATTCTCCCTGCTGCCGGTTGTTAACTATCTGAAAGATAAAATTTCTTCTCCAGTTCGTTTGGCGAAGGATTATCAGGATGGCGTTGATGTTGCCGAAGGCGAGTTGGTGGTTCTGGAAAACGTTCGCTTCAACAAAGGCGAGAAGAAAGACGACGAAGAGCTGTCGAAGAAATACGCAGCGCTGTGTGACGTGTTCGTCATGGATGCTTTTGGTACGGCGCACCGCGCTCAGGCTTCTACGCACGGGGTAGGCAAGTTTGCTGATATCGCCTGTGCAGGCCCGCTGCTGGCAGACGAACTGGAAGCGTTGGGTAAAGCGCTGAGCAACCCAGAGCGTCCTATGGTGGCTATCGTCGGCGGTTCTAAAGTGTCTACCAAACTGACCGTGTTGGGCTCATTGTCCAAAATTGCTGATCAGCTGATCGTCGGCGGCGGCATCGCCAACACCTTCGTGGCGGCACAGGGTCACAACGTGGGCAAATCGCTGTACGAAGCGGATCTGATCCCTGAAGCGAAAAAATTGCTGGAAACCTGTGATATTCCGGTACCGAGCGACGTGCGCGTGGCGACGGAATTCTCCGAAACCGCAACCGCAACCTTGAAGTCTGTTACTGCCATCAAAGATGATGAACAGATTCTGGACTTGGGGGATGTCTCCGCTGAGCGTCTGGCCGATATTCTGAAAAACGCCAAGACTATCCTGTGGAACGGCCCGGTTGGCGTGTTCGAATTCCCGAACTTCCACAAAGGGACTGAAATCATCGCTCAGGCGATTGCAGACAGCGAAGCGTTCTCCATCGCTGGCGGTGGCGATACGCTGGCCGCGATTGACCTGTTCGGTATTGCAGACAAGATTTCTTATATTTCTACCGGCGGCGGTGCTTTCCTGGAGTTCGTGGAAGGTAAAAAACTGCCTGCGGTAGTCATGCTGGAAGAGCGTGCTAAGCAGTAATGCCGCTTTGCCGGGGGTGTCACCCGGCAACCCGTTGCTCCCTCTTCGAGTGGGCAACGGTGGGTTCGGACGCTGTGCGTCCGGCCCGTAGTCAATTATCTCAACCCTCCACGGCCAACGAGACGGGACACTTAACATGTCTAAAATTTTTGATTTCGTAAAACCTGGTGTCATCACTGGCGATGACGTTCAGAAAGTTTTCGCAGTAGCAAAGGAAAATGGCTTTGCTCTGCCCGCAGTCAACTGCGTCGGTACTGACTCCGTCAATGCGGTGCTGGAAGCGGCAGCGAAAGTTCGCGCACCGGTTATCGTTCAGTTCTCTAACGGGGGGGCCGCGTTTACAGCGGGTAAAGGCCTGAAAGCGGAAGGTCAGAAAGCCGCTATCCTCGGTGCCATCTCTGGCGCACAACACGTTCACCTGATGGCTGAACACTACGGCATTCCTGTTATCCTGCACACTGACCACTGTGCGAAAAAACTGCTGCCTTGGTTGGATGGCCTGCTGGAAGCCGGTGAAAAACACTTTGCCGCAACCGGCAAACCGCTGTTCTCCTCCCACATGATCGACCTGTCGGAAGAGTCTCTGAAAGAGAACATCGAGATTTGCAGCGAATACCTCAAGCGCATGGCAAAAATCAACATGACGCTGGAAATCGAACTGGGTTGCACCGGCGGTGAAGAAGATGGCGTGGACAATAGCCACCTTGATAACTCCGCACTCTACACCCAGCCGGAAGACGTGGCTTACGCCTACGAAAAATTGCACGCCATCAGCCCGCGTTTCACCGTCGCGGCATCGTTTGGTAACGTGCATGGCGTATACAAACCGGGTAACGTGCAACTGACGCCGAAAATCCTGCACAATTCGCAGGAATATGTCTCCAAGAAATTCAACTTGCCGCATAACAGCTTGGACTTCGTGTTCCACGGCGGTTCCGGCTCTACGGCAAAAGAGATCGCCGAAGCGGTGAGCTACGGTGTGATCAAAATGAACATCGACACCGACACCCAATGGGCAACCTGGGAAGGCGTGCTGGCGTATTACAAAAAGCACGAAGGCTACCTGCAAGGTCAGTTGGGTAACCCGGAAGGCGCAGACAAGCCGAACAAGAAGTACTACGATCCGCGCGTTTGGCTGCGTGCTGGTCAGGCAACCATGGTGGCTCGTTTAGAAAAAGCGTTTAAAGAACTGAACACGATCGACGTACTGTAATCTATATTAATAAGTGCATTGATAAGCAATGCATGAAAATAAGAGGCTCCTTTTATCAGGAGCCTTAATTTTTTCTGGCCCGCTTTGCGGCCATTTTGGGTGTGAACCATCCCTTTCAAAGGGTGAAATGCAAAAAAGGGGAGAGTGCAAATGGAAGAACTGGATGTGACCGAAAGCCTGAGCCGTATGGGGCAATGGGTGGTCAATAATGAGGCTCTGCTGATTCAGTATGCGGTGAACGTGGTGGCCGCCATTATCATTTTGCTCATCGGCTTGCTGGTGGCGCGTGTGGTATCTAACGGTATCAGCAGAGTGATGGTGGCGCGTGGCATTGATACCACCGTGGCGGATTTTCTCGCTGCATTGGTGCGTTACGGGATTATTACCTTTACGCTGATTGCAGTATTGAGCCGTATTGGCGTGCAAACCGCATCGGTGATTGCGGTGCTGGGTGCCGCTGGCTTAGCAGTGGGTTTGGCGCTGCAAGGCTCGCTGTCAAACTTCGCGGCTGGTGTACTGTTGGTGATGTTCCGCCCGTTCCGTACCGGTGAGTTTGTCGATCTGGGCGGGGTTTCTGGTACGGTGACGCAGGTGCAGATCTTCTCCACTACGATGCGTACGCCGGATGGTAAAATCATCGTTGTTCCCAATGGGAAAATCATTGCCGGAAACATCATTAACAGCAGTCGTGAGCCGGACAGACGCACTGAAATTATCGTTGGCGTGGCCTATGATGCTGATATTGACCAGGTCAAAACGGTGCTGGGGGATATCGTCGCGGCTGATAAGCGCATCCAGCATGAGCGTGGTGTCACCATCCGTTTGAATGAAATGGCCGCGTCATCACTGAATTTTGTCGTATGGGTCTGGACGAGCAACGGTGATGCCATGGCGGTGAAATGGGATCTGTTAGAAAGTTTTAAACGGGCGTTGGATGAGCACCAGATCGGCATTCCTTATCCGCAAATGGATGTGCATTTGCATCAACACCCGTCAACATCAACCAAGGCGTAATTTTCGTTAGTCCTTTTTAGGCATCCGGTGCTAAGCGCACGGATGCCTAAACGCTTTCACTCGAAAAGCAAAAAAACAGCCAGCGTATCGACCTACCCTAACCGTCGTTATTGGTTGATATGTGTCGCGTTATGAAAATTGATATAGCCAACCGACTTAAAAATGATTACAGCCAATGCCCTGATATATGGCAAAAAAATACAGCTAATTGTTATCAAAATAATGTCGCTTGGCTATACGGCTCGGGCTCCAGCCGTGACTGGGCAGCAAAAGGGCCGCGGTTGCTCGGGGTCAGAGTGGTGATTGCGGAGTCGTTTGAGCGCATCCACCACTCCAATTTGATTGGCATGGGGATTTTACCGCTGGAGTTTGCTCCCGGCGTGACGCGTAAAACCTTAGGGCTGACGGGGGAAGAGCGTATCTCGATAGCGGGCCTGCAAGCCTTGATGCCGGGAGCTACGGTGGACGTCACCCTCACGGACAGTCAGGGACACGTGCAGGTTATTCAAACTCGTTGCCGTATCGATACCCTGACCTATTATCAGCACGGTGGTATTTTGCACTACGTCATTCGCAAGATGTTGTGATGGTCAGTGGGCGGAAATATCGGGGCCCGAAGGCCCCGATAGCAACGTCAGTGTGTTGTTGATAGCGGCAAGTCACTATAGACACACATTAACGCGGAGGGAGATCCAACATATGGCCCATTTTGGCCGCTTTCGTTGCCAGATAGCGCTCATTTTTAGGGTTGCGTCCCACGACTAACGGCACTCGTTCAACAATGTTGATGCCTGCATCGTTGAGGATTTTTACTTTTTGCAGATTGTTGGTCAGCAAACGTACTTCATTCACGCCCAATAGCTTGAACATATCCGCACATAGCGTGAAGTCGCGCTCATCAGCCGCAAACCCGAGTTGATGATTTGCTTCGACGGTATCGGCCCCCAGGTCTTGTAACACATAGGCACGAATCTTGTTCAACAAGCCGATATTACGCCCTTCTTGTCGGTGATAGAGCAGCACACCCCGCCCCTCTTCAGCAATATGGCACAATGCGGCTTCCAGTTGGAATCCGCAATCGCAGCGCAAGCTGAACAATGCATCACCGGTTAAACATTCGGAATGGACACGTGCCAGAACAGGCGCTGGACCGGAGATATCACCGAAAACCAGCGCGAGGTGATCGTGTCCTGTGGCTAACTCTTCGAATCCTACCATGAGGAAATCGCCCCAGGGGGTGGGTAATTTTGCTTCGGCCACCCGTTTAAGCTGCATTTTACATCTCCAACACAAAAAGATTGAGCATATCCTACTGCCGGATAACGCAATTAACCAGTAAAAACGCCATTGCGCAATAAAACCAAACGCAAACCGCGCAGGTGTTCTGCATGTATTCATCAGGTTTGTGCCACAGCACGATGTTTGTACAGCAGCACAGGTACTGACATAACGATGGAGTAGTTTACGTTCCATTGACGAAGGCGGGGAGATTTCATGATAACTTTATGAAAAATTGTGATTTACACCCACTCTTTAACCGTGTTTTTCTGCGTTGGTGAGTGAAAGGTGAAACAGGGGAAGCTATGTACGACATTGCCAAACGCACTGCCCTCGGTGCGGGAATTTTGCTGATATTGCCGGTTGCCGTAGGGTTGAGCGGCTGGCAATGGCAACCTGAAACACAGGGACTGTGGCTTCGCGGACTGTTCTGGGTCACGGAAACGGTGACGCGACCTTGGGGGATAGTGACCAGCGCGCTGTTGGCGCGCTGGTTTCTGTGGTGCTTACGTTTTCGTTTCAAACCGGCACTGGGCGTGTTGGCAATCATGGCACTGACTGTACTGGTAGGTCAGGGCATGAAGTCGTTAATTAAAGAGCGGCTTCAGGAGCCGCGCCCCTTTGTGGTCTGGTTGGAAAAAGTGTATCAGGTCGATGAACGCTATTTCTATTCTTTGCCACGCCCCGAGCGTGCGCGGCTGGTGGCGGAACAACTGAGCGCACAGACGCAGATACCTGAATGGCTGCGAGCCCATTGGCAATTTGAAACGGGTTTTGCCTTCCCGTCAGGGCATACCCTATTCGCGGCAACCTGGGCGTTGCTGGCGGTAGGGTTGTTGTGGGCGCGGCGGCACTATAAAACCGTGGTGGTATTGATGGTGTGGGCGTCGGGGGTAATGGCCAGTCGTTTGGCGTTGGGCATGCACTGGCCGCAGGATTTGATTGCGGCGACCCTGATGAGCTGGGTGTTGGTGGTGCTGGCTTGTACACTGGCGCAGCGCTGGTGTGGTCCATTAACGCGATCGCCTCAGGAAAAGCAAAGTGATGATGACGTGAAAAAGGAGCATCAGTGACCCCTCTTATGATGCATAGGTATCTACACATCATAAAGGGTTAAAAACCACCATAGCGAAGTGGGCAAGTTCTTCCGGGGTATAGTCTGCTAATAACGTCAAGGTATTTAGCAGGATGGATAGTCCGGCAAGCAGCGCTGTGGCGCTTTCTTTACGCCCTCGTTTTTGTTGTCGTCCGGATAATCGGCAAATTAACTGACGGGTTGCCGCATTGTCGTCTCCTTCAGCGCGTTGCAGCCGCCATACCAGCACACATGCCATGCTAGGCACCAGCACTGCGCTGAAGCCATTTTTCTACATCATGACCGGCACCTTTCAGCAGCTTAAAAAAGGATTCAATACCCCAGCGCCAGTAATACCAGCAAGCGACTTCCGCGCTGGTGATCTCGTTGCTAACGTTTGTGAGCAGCGTCCAGCGTCCGATAAATTTACCGTGAGTATCGGTAAGGCGAACCACAACTAATCTGTACTAGCTCAGACCTGATCTGACAGTTACCGATTATTTATACAGGTGTCTGTCAGATTACATCTGGTTCAGATTTTTTTCTGCCCAGCTCCGTTTTCCATCGAGTAAAGTGGCCATCGGCGTACGCCCGCAGCACATTTTTCCCTGATGAGTTCGCTCATTATTGTATAGCCAAGCGACTTAATTTTGATTACACCATATGGACTGAGAACAAAATCTCTGTATCGCAACCACTCTCTCTTTTTTTGCTTTTTGCTTGTGCCCATTTATGCTCAATGGGGTTAAGATCTGGCGAATATGTAGGCAAATACTCCACCATATACCCTGCATCGATGATGACTTGTTGAATATTATGTTTTTTGTGAAAAGTTGCATTGTCCATCACGATTACCCTGTTTTTAGGGAGTACTGGGATAAGGACTTGTGTGACCCAGGAATAGAAAACATCGCTGTTAATATTGATATCAAATAATCCGATAGCAAACAGCATTGTGCCTAATAAAGCGCCGATAACATTTGTTCTTCCCTTGGCTCCCCCGTTCTTCAGGCCAAAACACCGTTGACCTTTTGGGGAATAGCCGTGAGTCCGTGGGGTATCGTGTGGAAAACCACTTCCATCAATAAAAACAATAGTTTTTCCTTTTTTTCATACTGTTGCATTTTTTGTTGAAATGCTTGCCGGGCGCTTTCGTCGACTTTCGGATGACGTAGCGTTTTTTTATAGGTCAATCCCAGCTTTTTAAGAGCTGGCCAAATGGCCTTCTGACAAACGCCAAAACGCTCTGCACGTTCTTTTTGGTAAGCATCTGGATATGGTTCAACATCTTTTATCAACTCGGATTTATCGATCTTTCGCTGACGCGTGGTCGATGCTTTTGACGCTATTTGATTAATCCAACGCAATACAGAGGCAGGGCCAATCCGAAATTGCTTCGCTGTTTCTCGGGCACTCACCCCTTCTTCTTCCCGTGTAGATATCACTTTACGTCTAAAATCAATTGAATAGCTCATTTAAATAATGTAATCAAAATTAAGTCTTTTAGCTATAATGCCACAACCAGTTGTCCAGATCTACCTGCAGGCTTTCCAGGTCTCCATATAACTTCTTGCCGAACGTAACCTGATAAAAATCCTGCAAAATGGTTTTATGGAAGCGCTCGCAGATGCCGTTCGTTTGCGGAGACATCGCCTTCGTTTTCGTATGCTCGATATCGTTGATAGCCAGATAAAGCTGATAATCATGCTGCTCCACTTTACCACAGTATTCCGTACCCCTGTCGGTCAGTATTCTCAGCACCGGCAGTCCCTGAGCCTCGTAGAACGGGAGTACGCTATCATTGAGCAGGTCGGCGGCGGTGAGCGGTGTTTTATTCGTATACAGCTTGCAGTGTGCCACTTTCGAGTACGTATCCACGAACGTCTGCTGGTAGATACGGCCCACCCCCTTCAGATTGCCCACGTAGAAGGTGTCCTGCGAGCCCAGATACCCAGGATGTGCCGTCTCGATTTCACCGCAGGCCTCATCATCGTGCGCCTTCTTCTCCAAGGCTGCGATTTGAGCGTCGGTAAGGACAATGCCTTCTCTGGCGACCTTTTCCTCAAGCGCCTTCAGGCGTTTACGGAAGTTCTCCAGGTCGTGTCGTTGCCAGATGGAGCGCACGCCGCTGCCGGAGATAAACACGCCTTTTTTACACAGCTCATTACTGGTCCGGTGCTGCCCATGGGGCGGGAACTCAATAGCATAATCAACAACCGTGCGTTCAGTGGCTTCGTCGGCGCGGTTCTTCAGGTTCGGAACCCGGCGGTTCTGGTTAACCAGCGCATCAATGGCGCCTTCAGCAGCCAGTTCCTGATAACGGTAAAATGTATCGCGTGACACGCCCATGCTCTTGCAGGCTTTTGATACGTTACCGAGTTCTTCGGCGAGATTGAGCAGGCCGGCTTTGTGTTTGATAATGGGATTGTTAGTATGAAGCATGAGAGTTACCTCGCGTTTTGTTTAAGGATTAGACACCCATATCAAAACCGGTAACTCTCAACCTTTCAAGGTCCAGTGTCAGATCTAGTCGCGACTAATACATGTAAATGACAATCAATTAAACCAATCGTCCGCCGATTCCCACGTTTCCTGTAGCAGTTCACTCACCTCGTCCTTATCCCCACCGAATACCGTTAATCCATCACTACCCGCTCTACGCACTGTTAATTGGCAGTCGGGGAACCGGGATTCCAGTCTGCGGCCAAACTCCTTTTGTAATGCTTCAACTGCACCTTTAGGTAGCTTCTTCTCTTTAGCGATCGTAACTTCGACTTTCATGGCGAGATCCTCATTAAGATAATGAGATATTTATACTGTATGTATAACCAGTTATCAAGGGCGGCTGATAGAAAAAGTGGGGGGTATGAACGGGATGTTATTTACGGTGGGGACACCGATAGGACACCATTATATTTTTAATTTGTTGTTATTATTGATGTATTTCATCAACCGGAGATGCGGTAGACCTCGATATGGCCACAGAGGCAAAAAGGGGGCAGCTTATCGCGGGCTTTGTTGAATAAACATATTTTATGCTGCCCCTCCGGTGAAACGACAGATCCTCGCAACGCAAAATCATGCAGTTAGGCCTCATAAGAAAACTGTAAACCTGAGGTGAGAAGCATTTTCTACCAAAACTGGCTGGAAAAACAGCATGACTCACTATTATTCAACAAAGCCCTTATTGCGTGGAAAAAATACCATGTGCTGCTTTACCGGGTAGATGTCCGCACAGCGCCTGATATTGCGTGGCCGGAAGTGCCTGAAGGTGAAAAAACGGGGAATTAGCGTCGGTCGTCGAGGCTTGCCAGTTCGTCGTCGGACAGGCCGGTGCACGCTTTAACGGCATCACGATTAATTCCTCGGGTAAGCATTTGCCTTGCAATTTTGAGCGAGGCGCTATGCTCGCCTTCCTGCCGTAGCTGTTTCGCAATCGTCATGACATCCTCCTGATAATCTTGTGTCTGTGCTGCTATGGTATGTAAAAACTGTCGGGTGTCTGAGGTTTCACCTCGACCAACAATATAGTACATCATAGTACATCAGGCTACGGAACTGCTCTTTGGGTATCGCCCACAGATTGAGCAGGCGAGCAATATCTCCGGCTAATTCCAGCATGTCCCGTGTACGAATATGTTTTTGCACAAATTCCAGCAGGGCTACCCGCCGATGGGACAGTATTTCATCATCCGACATGGCGGTGATATCAACCAGCGGGAATGCCTGTGTATAGACTGATTCTGCTAGTTCAGGGTCAGCAAAGCAATCGAGCCATTGGGTGCTGTAGGGGTAGGGCGACGTGGTGCCGTGGTAGAACAGGAGCGGGATGACCACGGGCAAGGTCTCGTTGCCTTGCTCCAGGTGCCGCTGCATGGCTGCCATGCTATAACGCATTAAACGCCACGCCATCAACTTCTCGGGCCTACTCTGGTGCTCGATCAATGTGTAGATATAGCCTTTCCCCGTTTTTGTCTGCACGGAATAGAGCATATCCGAACACTGGGTGCGCAGGTCGTCTTCGATAAAACTGCCCGACTCCATTGCCAGCGTACTGAAATCGCAGCGTTCCCGTAGATGAGGAGGCAATGGATTTCCAGAAAGTCTCGGGCGACCGTGATATCGCCGAGGAATTTTTTGAACAGGGAGTCATGTTTTGAGAGAAAGGATTTTGTCATGGGTGTAGTATACCGCGTTAAGGGGATGACCTACCATTGAAACTACTGAAGCTCAAATAAGCCGGATCGCTTCTCACGGATGTCATCAGCAGCTATCTAGCGTGGTCGGAGCTTTTTTACTGAGTAACCTATTGATTATTTAACTTTTTATATGCATAATGCATGCGAATAAATAATTATATTCAAGTATAGCTATGTGTGGTTACTATGACTGCTGGCGGGCATTTCATCTTTGCTTTAGCAAGCGCTATTTTTGCGAAGAAATTGGAGTTATCACCAGTCTTAGCTCAAGGGAACTGGGGGCATATTATTATTGGTGGAATATTGACCTGCCTTCTGCCAGACATTGATCACCCTAAATCTTTGTTAGGTCAGCGATTAAAATGGCTTTCTATACCTATTGCCAAGGTGTTCGGTCATAGAGGTATTACCCACAGTTTTTTGGCTATTGCAGGGTGCTGCACATTTCTTTTTTCAGGCTTTTTGTCACGAATTATCATTTCAATACCGATAGACTTCGTCCATGGCATGGTCGTTGGATATATTAGCCATGTTGTAGCCGATATGTTAACACCAGCAGGAGTACCGTTGCTATGGCCATGTCGTTGGCGTTTTTGTATTCCAATATTGAGCCCGAGTAAATATCCTCTGTGGGAACGGGTATTTTGTGCATTCGTACTGGCGTGTGCTTTCCTGTATCCCTTCGATATATTAATAGGGCACCTCGAAAAACCTAGACTCTTTCACTTTTGATTTTTAAAAACGATTACTCATCCTCCAATTAGAATATTTTTGCGCATATTGCGCACAGAAAACAAACAATTTCTTTTGATTCTACTGTAGCTTACCGCCGATAATTATCGAGCATGAGGTTTTTCGAGGTGCCCTAGCGCCGCCAAACTTCTGATTTCATGAAATGAGGGGTGTTGTTGAATAATAGGTAATCATGCTGTTTTTTCATGCCATTTTTGGCATAAAATGCGGCTGTGTCGCGTTAACGGCGGTAAGTCAGCAAAAGTTGCGTTGCCTGTTTCTCAGGCAACCAACAGATAAAATTGTTCTGCTGGTGACAACCCATCTCCCTGCGGATGCTGATACTGCCCTTTGCGTATCATATGGGCTTTGTTGAATAAATAGAACTTTTGGGTAATCATCGGAGCAGATCAACACAGTTGTTTCAAAATCAGGTCTCCATGGCAAAACAAAATTTTAAAATCACCAACTGGCCCTCTTATAACAAGGCCCTCAAGCAGCGCTGTTCTCTAACCGTATGGCTAGATGAATCAGCCATTGCTGCATGGACGGAAAAAAACACTACTGAACGGCGTGGACGACCGCTCCACTACTCAGATATGGCCATCACTACAGTCCTGATGATGAAACGCGTGTTTGGCCTTTCATTGAGGGCTTTACAGGGCTTTGTTGACTCGATTTTTAAACTGATTAAATTGTCGCTGCATTGTCCAGACTATTCGCTGCTCAGCAAGCGAGCAAAGACAGTGAACATCAGCATAAAAACGCCAACCCGTGGTGAAATCTCACATCTGGTCATTGATGGAACCGGCCTGAAGGTCTTTGGCGAAGGTGAATGGAAAGTCCGGCAGCATGGTGCCGACAGACGCAGGGTATGGCGTAAGCTGCACCTGGCAGTAGACAGTGTGACGCATGAGATTATCTGTGCGGATTTGTCGCTCAGTGGTACGACTGATGCCCAAGCTCTACCGGCGCTGATAAACCAGACCCACCGGAAAATCAGAGAGGCATCGGCTGACGGCGCTTAGGATACAGTTTACTGCTATGATGCTCTGCTGAGGAAGAAAATAAGGCCGCTTATCCCGCCACGAAGGGGGGCGCAATATTGGCAAGATCGCTACCACGAGCGTAACCCCGCTGTTGCAAATCAGCGCATTAGCGGTAGTAACGATATCTGGAAAAAGAAAGTGGGCTATCACCGGCGCTCAGTGGCTGAAACGGCCATGTTCCGGTTCAAAAGGCTTCTGGGTGGTCATCTAAGTCTGAGAGACTACGATGGTCAGGTGGGTGAAGCCATGGTCATGGTCAAAGCGCTTAACCTGATCACGCTATTAGGAATGCCGAACAGTATTCGCATCACGTAACAATCGACCCGTATGGCGCAGTCGTTACAAGTTCTGATTTATTCAACAAAGCCTATCATATGGATTAACTCAATGCCGGCCAGTATCGTCTGCGCCCGGCGAAATGATTTGAATCCCAGCATCGGCCGTATCCGCCGTTTGATGTTCCGGTGGTCCTGTTCAACAAGGTTGTTCAGATATTTGCTTTGCCTGACGGTAATGGTTTCTTCATCAGCTTTACCCGCGTTAAGTGTGCCCAGAGCCGCCGTATTAGCACCACTTTTATCAATGGTCACCACTTCAGGTTCATCGTGGTGCCGGATAGCCTTGCGGAAGAAACGCAGAGCAGCTGCCACATCCCGCTTAGCGGTCAGCAGAAAGTCGATGGTCTGCCCCGTACTGTCGACTGCACGGTACAGGTATTGCCACTGACCTTTGATTTTGATGTAGGTTTCGTCCATTCGCCACCGTCGGTCAGGATTGCGTTTATGCCGGCGAAACACCTTATCCAGGCGTGGTACCAGCAGGATGACCCAACGGTGAAGCGTGGAATGGTCAACGACAATCCCCCGCTCAGCCATTATCTCTTCCAAATTTCGCATGCTAAGTGAGTAAGCCAGGTACCAGCGTACACACTGAGCAATAATATCGACGGGATAATGCAGGCGTTTGAAGGATTTTCGAATCAGAGACATGGGCAGGTAACATCGCAAAAAAATAGCATATTACCTGATGACTCCTTAATGCGACAGAACCCTACGCGCGTTCAGGCACGAACAGAGATGTGTATAACGAGGTGATTGAAAGCCCCCCAATACCATAAAGGCTGTTGAGGCTAGCTGAGCAATATGCGTTATCAGGTAGGATTTTTTGTGTCGTATTTGTGTCGCCACAAAATGCGCATAGAATGCAGGGAACCACTGGTTAAGCAACACATGACTCCCGCAGCACCATTGACGTCAGCCGTTAAAGACCTTGCCTGCGCGCAGAAAACAACATTCGCCACTACTCAAGCCGTTTGGCGTTTTTTTAATAATGAACGTATTAGCTTCAGTCAGCTCAATGAACCGATTATTTCGCTGGCTCTCCGGCAGGTTGCACTTAGCCCGCATCCATACGCTCCCGTCGTTCACGACTGGTCTCATTTACAGTTTCGTACCCACAATGGGAAAGAAGAACGTTTGAAAATGACGCATGGTGGCGACGTCGGTTATGAACTACAAACCCGCCTACTGGTTGATGCTGCAAATGGTTTACCAATAGCGCCCCTGTCTCAAACTCTAACCGATAGGGCGGGTTGTCGTTCAACGCTAACCGAGGGCTTGTCTGAGAGTCTGACTCATATGGATGCTTTGACGGCTGATATCGCCCGCGTTGAGTCTCTTGATACCGGAAAGAAGTTAGTTCATCTCATTGACCGTGAAGGTAACTCTATCGGGCATATGCGCACATTAAGCTCCCAGGGAATATAGCCAACCGACATTATTTTGATAACAGCCAGCTATGCTTTTTTGCCGCATATCAGGGTATCTGTTGTAATCATTTTTAAGTCGGTTAGCTATATGTTGGCTTATCCGGGGAAAGGAAGGGCATCGGGCCGAGTGGGGCGGTGACACCCGTAAAATTGGTGAAATTGCAGACGATCTGCCATTTATTGCAAACGGACAGGTTGGCTGGAAAGGGAAAAAAGCCAATATGGAGATCGGGGAAACATCCGTGATCATAACGCGAACAGCAAAACCGAAGCGGAAAGACAAGAACACCGGACGGCGAGTGAAAGTTCAGCCAGGCGTAGCTCTGACACTCAGATTAGTTGTGGTTCGCCTTACCGATACTCACGGTAAATTTATCGGACGCTGGACGCTGCTCACAAACGTTAGCAACGAGATCACCAGCGCGGAAGTCGCTCGCTGGTATTACTGGCGCTGGGGTATTGAATCCTTTTTTAAGCTGCTGAAAGGTGCCGGTCATGATGTAGAAAAATGCCTTCAGCGCAGTGCTGGTGCCCTGCTACGCAGGTTATTGATAGCTAGCATGGCATGTGTGCTGGTATGGCGGCTGCAACGCGCTGAAGGAGACGACAATGCGGCAGCCCGTCAGTTAATTTGCCGATTATCCGGACGACAACAAAAACGAGGGTGTAAAGAAAGCGCCCCAGCGCTGCTTGCCGGACTATCCATCCTGCTAAATACCTTGACGTTATTAGCAGACTATACCCCGGAAGAACTTGCCCACTTAGCTATGGTGGTTTTTAACCCTTTATTATGTGTAGATACCTATGCCTTCAACGTCGGGCTCCATTAATTTTTATCTTTCCTTTTTGTTCACGGTCAAGTGTTATCGATGTCACATTGTCTTTTTTTGGAATGTTGTTCTAAAAATGTAAAATGTATGATTTGAAAGTGAACAATGTAAATAAAAGTGGTTGAGATATTGCAGGGAAAGCGTTAAATATAGGGCAACCTATAAAATCTTAAAATGTGATCAACGTGGCATTAATCAGTATTGCAATCATTTCCATTCGCTAAGAAGGGTGACTTATGACTGTTGCAACACGGATTCTTGTAGAAATGCTCATTCAGCAGTGCCGCCATATTTGGACACTAAGAGTAAACGTTTTTTCTTTGACGCCAATGTCATTGCGTTTGTTCACCATCATCATACCTGAGGGAAAGTAATAGTGGACACTCTCCAACTTTCGGTAGTGCATCGTTTGCCGCAAAGTTATCGTTGGCTATCGGGCTTCGCTGGTATCAAGGTGGAACCGATTCCGCTGAGCGGTATTCCCCTGCGGGGACGAGATGAGGACAACAACCTGATTGGCTTTAAATTATTAAGCCACGATGGTGAAATAGCTTGGGTTATTTTACGTCAGTTGAACCAGTCCCTGGCTGAAATTCAGATTGCTTGTGCCGTGTTGGAATGGGAAGGGGAACCCTGTCTGTTTTTACACCGCGATGATGAAAGTACAGCATTGTGTCGTCTTAAAAATATGGGCGTCGCCATCGCGGAACCCCTGAGTGCGCTCTATCCGTTTTAAACGCCGTGCTTCTGCCATGACATGGCGCGTGTGCCTCTACAGGGTAGCCATGCGCAGCAGCTCTTGTGTATAGGCGCTCTGAGGCGCGGAAAAAACTTGTTCACAACGCCCTTGTTCTACCACCTCACCTTGACGCAGCACGATAACCTGATGGCACAGCGCACGCACCACCTGTAGGTCATGGCTAATGAACAGATAAGCCAGTTGGCGTTTTTGCTGCAAGGTTTTCAATAATGTCAGAATCTGCGCCTGTACGGTTCTGTCCAGTGACGAGGTGGGTTCGTCAAGGATCAGTAGTGCGGGTTCAAGCACTAGCGCCCTAGCGATAGCAATACGCTGCCGCTGGCCACCGGAGAATTCAGACGGGTAGCGGTGACGAAATTCGGGATTAAGGCCGACTTCGCGCATCACCTCAATGATCCGCTGTTCTCGATCGGAGGTACTCATCTTCTGGTGCACTTTCAGCCCTTCTTCGATAATTTGCAGCGCGGTGCGCCGTGGATTCAACGACGAATTGGGATCCTGAAACACCACTTGGATCTGGCTACGCAGTGGTAACATTTGACGGCGATTAAATTGGTGCAGCGGTTGTTCATCAAACACAATGTTACCGCGTGAGGCGATGAGCCGTAACAATGCCAGTCCTGTAGTACTTTTCCCTGAACCGGATTCCCCCACCAGTCCCAGACTTTCGCCACGACGTAAGGTGAAATTCAACCCATTGATGACGGTTTTTTCTGCCACTGTACGGCGCAATAGCCCACGCTTGATGGGAAATGAAATCGAGAGCTTTTCTACGCGTAGCAGCGTCGGTGTATCATCCGGCAGAGGCAGCGCGGAACCGGAGGGTTCGGCATCCAGCAACTCTCGGGTGTAGCTGTGCTGCGGCGCGGCAAAGAGGTCACGGCAACGATTTTGTTCTACGCAGCGCCCACCCTGCATCACGCCAACCTTGTCTGCCAGTTGCTTGACGATATTCAGGTTATGCGTGATGAACAGCAGGCTCATACCTAACTCGTGTTTCAGTTCACGCAACAAGGTGAGGATTTGTGCCTGTACGGTGACATCCAGCGCGGTAGTTGGCTCATCAGCAATCAGCAAATCTGGCTGCATCAGCAGGGCCATCGCGATCATCACCCGCTGGCGTTCACCGCCCGACAGCTGATGAGGAAAGTCCTTCAGGCGCGTGTGTGCCTGCCGTATGCCAACGCGATCCAAACAGGTAAGCACTTCACTGCGCGCAACGTCTCGTGTCATTGCACGGTGCAACGTCAACACTTCCATCAATTGCTTTTCAATGCTGTGCAGCGGGTTAAGTGACACCATCGGTTCCTGGAAGATCATGGCGATACGGTTGCCGCGCAGTTCGCGTAACCGTGTTTCTGGCGCATGCAGCAGCGATTCACCGTCAAACAGGATATCCCCTTGAGGATAGATAACCGGTGGAGAAGGCAGCAGGCGCAGCACCGACAGCGCAGTGACACTCTTGCCCGAGCCGGATTCACCCACCAGCGCCAGCGTTTCACTGCGCTCGACGTTGAAGGATACTGAATCCACCACTTGATGCACCTGCTCACCCTGGTGAAACGCGATGCTGAGATCCTGAATCTGTAACAACGGAGTTTGATTCATATCAATGTGCCTTGCTGGGATCAAAAGCGTCGCGCACCGCTTCGCCAATAAAAATCAGTAACGACAACAGGGTTGCCAACACCAGAAATACGGTAATGCCGAGCCAGGGAGCCTGAAGATTGTTCTTGCCCTCCAGCAGCAGTGCCCCCAGTGAGGGCGAACCGAGTGGAAGTCCAAACCCCAGAAAATCGAGCGATGTAAGGGTAGTGATTGAGCTGCACAAAATAAAGGGCAGAAATGTTAACGTCGCGACCATGGCGTTAGGCAGCATACTGCGCATCATGATTACCCGATCGTTTACCCCCATCGCCTGTGCCGCGCGAATGTAGTCGAAATTACGGGTTCGCAGGAATTCTGCGCGTACCACGCTCACCAAGCTCATCCAGCCAAACAGGATAGTGATGCCCAACAGCCACCAGAAATCAGGTTGGATAACACTGGACAGCAAGATAATCAGGAACAGGGTCGGCATGCCCGACCAAACTTCGATAAAGCGCTGCCCCCACAAATCGAGCCTGCCACCGTAGTAACCCTGCGTTGCGCCGACCACAATGCCAATCAGGCTGGAGAACAAGGTCAGTGAAAGCCCAAACAGCAGGGAAATGCGAAAGCCGTACAGCACTTGCGCTACCACATCTTTTCCCTGACTGTCTGTGCCGAGCCAATTCAGTCCGGAAGGCGGGGAGGGGAATGACTGGGTAGTGGCATAGTTAATGGTATCGTAGCGATAACGGATCGGCGGCCAGATACTCCAGCCATGTTGCGCGATACGTGCCGCCACGTAGGGATCGCGAAAATCAGTGGTGGTGGCAAACTGGCCGCCGAAGGTGGTTTCAGGGTAATTCACCAGCAATGGCGTATAGAAACGGTTGTCGTAGCGCACCAGCAGCGGTTTGTCATTGGCCAGCAGTTCGGCGAACAGGCTGAGGGTAAACAACACCAGAAAGATCCACAGTGACCAGTAGCCACGGCGATTGGCGCGAAAACGGGCCCAGCGCGCCAAATTTATTGGGCTGATTCGGCTCATTGGCGTCCCTCAAAATCAATGCGCGGATCGACCAGCGTATAGGTCATATCGCTGACAATATTCAACAGCAGACCAATTAACGTGAAGATGTAGAGCGTACCAAACATCACCGGGTAGTCGCGTTGCAGTGTGGCATCATAACCCAACAGACCCAGCCCGTTGAGTGAGAACATCACTTCAATCAGCAGCGAACCGGTGAAAAACATGCTGATAAAGGTCGCCGGGAACCCGGCAATCACCAGCAGCATGGCGTTGCGGAAGACATGGCGGTACAGAATGCTGTTTTCGTCCAGCCCTTTGGCACGTGCGGTGGCCACATATTGCTTGCGAATCTCGTCCATAAACGAGTTTTTGGTCAGCATGGTCAGCGTTGCAAAGCCGCCAATCACCGTTGCCAGTACGGGCAGCGTGATGTGCCACAGATAATCGGTGATTTTACTGTACCAAGGCAGGGTGTCGAAATTACTCGATACCAGTCCGCGCAGCGGGAACCAGTCCAGATAGCTGCCGCCGGCAAACAGCACAATCAGCAAGATGGCAAACAAGAACGCCGGGATAGCGTAGCCGACAATAATCAGGGTACTACTCCAGGTATCAAACGGTGTACCGTTCTTGACCGCCTTTTTGATGCCAAGCGGGATTGAGACCAGATAAATGATCAGCGTGCTCCATAATCCCAGCGTGATAGAAACCGGCATACTCTGCTTGATAAGCTCCATCACCGAGGAGCCGCGAAACAGGCTATCGCCAAAATCCAATCGGGCATAGTTCCACAGCAGCGTGAAATAGCGCTCGTGAATCGGCTTATCAAACCCGTAACGTTTGGTGATCTCCGCAATCACCTCTGGGTCCAGCCCGCGAGCGCCACGGTAGGCATTTTCCACGGTCAGCGTGCCACCGCCGCTGCGCCCCATCGCCCCATCCATGCCGCCACCGGCACCAAACCCGCTGCCATGACCCATCTCGATGGCGGCAATAGCCTGATCAACCGGGCCACCTGGGGCTATCTGCACAATAAAAAAGTTAATGGTAATAATGGCCCACAGCGTGGGGATCACCAGCAAAAGTCGGCGTAGTAAATAGGTTCCCACCATGGCTCCTTAACGGCGTTCAGGCGGCAATGACTGCGCCCGCTGTGCATCGTACCACCAGCTATCCAACCCTAACGTATAGGCCGGTCGGGTTGCTGGCATGGCGAATTTATCCCAGTAAGCGTAGCGATCGTGATTGGAGTACCACATGGGGATCATAAATTGATTCCAGGTCACCACCCGATCCAGCGCGCGGCCTAATACCAGCAATTCCGCCTTATTGCCTTGATGCGCATCGATTTGCTCAATAAGTGCATCAATGGCCGGATCGCTCACGCCCGCTGTGTTATAGGTTGAGTCGAGGTATTTGGTATGCCAGCCAAATTTCAGGTTGCCATCCGGATAAATTCTTGCCGGGTAAAGGCGGGCGAGCATATCAAAATCCCGGGCACGCAGACGATTGGTGAACTGCCCGCTGTCAATCAGGCGCAGCTTCATGTCGATGCCCAAACGTTTAAGATTTTGCTGGAACGGCAGTACGTACTGCACGTTGGCAGCGCTGGGGAGCAATAATTCGAAGGTAAATGGTTGTCCGTTTTTGCGATTGACCAACTTCTGGTTTTTCAATTCCCAGCCCGCTTCCTCAAGCAGCTGTAAAGCTTGTTGCCAATGGGCGCGATCGTAGCCGCTGCCATCACTCTCTGGTGGTTGAAAGCTGGGGCCAAAGACTTCAGGCGGTATTTTGTCCCTGAGCGGCTCCAGCCATTTTAATTCCTCTGGGCTGGGGGTACCTTGCGCGGCATATTCTGTGTTTTGGAACAGGCTGTTAACGCGCTGATAAGCGTTGTAATAGAACGCCTTGTTCATCCAGTTAAAATCAAAATTAAGCCCAATGGCTTGTCGGATGCGGCGATCCTGAAACAGCGGACGATCTATATTGAACACCAGCCAGCGGGTATCCTGCGCCGCTTGATTTGTCCGATCGCGCTTGACGATATAACCCCGAGCGAAGTTACCGCCCTGATACTGCGTTGCCCAGTGCTTGGGGGATCCTTCGACACGCAGATCGAAAGCGCCCGCTTTGAACGCTTCCAGCGCGACACTGTCATCCAGATAGTAGTCGTAACGGATTTGGTCGAAATTATTCAAACCGCGATTCACCGGAAGATCGGCACCCCAATAGTCTTGTACCCGTTTGTAGGTCACATATTGGCCGGTGCGGTAGGAGGTGATGCGGTAGGGGCCACTGGCCGGTGGGGGATAGGACAACGGATCGGCAAGACTGTGATTTTTCCAGAAACTTTCAGGCATAACGGGTAATGTCAGCAGTCCCAGCAGCCGTTCTTTATCCGGCTCAGGCATTTCCAGCAGCACGTTGCGCGGCCCGATAGCAGTCACCGTGACGCCTTTGTACACCACGCGGAACTGTGGAACCCCTTGTGTCATAAACATAGTGAAGGTGAAGGCCACATCAGAGGCTAAAATCGGTGAGCCGTCCTGAAACGTGGCTTTGGGGTTCAGTTCCACTTCCATCCAACGAAAATCGTCAGCATGGCGTGCATGCAGTGCAATCAGCGGGTAAAAGCTACCCGGCTCATCATCAGATGAAGTGAACAGCGTATCGTACAGGCGTTCGGTACGCTCAGCCGCCACGCCGCGTAACGCAAAACGGTTGAAGTTATCATACGTTCCCAGAGTGCTGAGCGTGATGTTCCCCCCTTTGGGGGCGTCAGGATTGACGTAACCAAAATGCGTGAATCCCTCGGGATATTTAGGCTCTCCCAACAAGGCGAACGAGGTGTTCTGTTGGATGGTGTCGGCAAGGGCTCCCCAACAAAGAGAACCGAGCAAAGCTAGGGTGGCCACACGTTTTAGCATTGCGCTGTGTTTCTCCTGCAAAGCCGTGCAATGATCTGGCATTAGACCAAAGTTGCGGTGATTTTCATTTGGATCACTTGAATATAGGTCAAACCGATGTTGCCGCCTATGGGTAATAGATCAGCGCGTCCCTTTTTACCATGAAAATTACGCGTAACCTACTTTAATATAGCCAAGCGACTTAATTTTGATTACACCATATGGACTGAGAACAAAATCTCTGTATCGCAACCACTCTCTCTTTTTTTGCTTTTTGCTTGTGCCCATTTATGCTCAATGGGGTTAAGATCTGGCGAATATGTAGGCAAATACTCCACCATATACCCTGCATCGAAGTGGCCTAGGTTGTAGCGGCAGGCCACAGCATTTCACCGCAGGTTGAAAACACCCCAGTTATTAGCAAGATGTTACGCGTCATGCTGCTGGCTCCATTTCTGATGCTATTGGGGGGATTTCTGCAACGCCGCACCAGCAGCACAACAGAAAAAGCGCCAATGGCCTTCCCCTAGTTTGCCGTGGGTTTTATCGCCGTAGCCGGGTTTAATTCGTGCCATTGGCTGCCGGATACCTAGTTAACCACCGTCAACCAGATTGATAATCTGTTATTGGCGATGGGCGCTTTGGGCGTGACAACCCGCCTCAGCGCCGTACGCCGTGCAGGTACCAAACCGTTGCTGCTGGCGCTATTACTGTTTATCTAGCTGATTGTTGGCGGTGCCAGTATCAACCTTGGCATCACGGCGTTGTTGGCATAAATGCGCCTTTTTTGCGCTGCGCGCTTAGCATGTTGTTACGCTTTTTAGTTCAAGCGATCACCTTTGGTTAATAACAGTGGCATACTGTGCGCCAGAACAATAAGGAGAACAGCATGAAATATGTAGGCGCACACGTCAGCGCTGCCGGCGGTGTGGATCATGCGGTCATTAGAGCCCACGAACTTAAGGCAACCGCATTTGCCTTGTTCACGGCTTTGTTGAATAATAGTGAGTCATGCTGTTTTGCCAAGCCAGTTTTGGTAGAAAATGCTTGTCACCTCAGGTTTACAGTTTTCTTATGAGGCCTAACTGCATGATTTTGCGTTGCGAGGATCTGTCGTTTCACCGGGGTGCAGCATAAAATATGTTTATTCAACAAAGCCCTTGTTCACCAAAAATCAGCGCCAATGGCAGGCCGCACCGTTATCCGAAACGGTCATTGCGCAGTTCAAGGCCGCCTGCCAGCAGTACGGCTACCAACCGGGGCAGATCCTTCCGCACGACAGCTATCTGATCAACCTCGGTCATCCGGACACAGAGGCGTTGGAGAAATCACGCAGCGCTTTTATTGATGAAATGGCGCGTTGCCAACAATTGGGGCTGTCATTACTTAACTTTCACCTCATCCCGGCAGCCATTTAAAACAGATTGATGAGCGTGACTGTCTGGCATGCATTGCCGAGTCGATCAATATTGCTCTCAATGCCACTCCAAGGCACCAACCTAGGATTCCGCTTTGAACATCTGGCGGCAATCATCGAGGACGTCGAGGATATAGCTAAACGATTTAATTTTGATTACATTATTTAAATGAGCTATTCAATTGATTTTAGACGTAAAGTGATATCTACACGGGAAGAAGAAGGGTTGAGTATCCGAGAAACAGCGAAGCAATTTCGGATTGGCCCTGCCTCTGTAGAGTTATTAGCAAATCTGGTGTATGGCGATCAGGCTACGTTCCGCTCTGATGCTTCGTGAATCTGTTCTCCATCCTTAAATTGGACGTTGCTTACAACCAGGGTCAGCAGGTCAAATCCTCTTAGTCGGTTCCAGCTTTTCTGAGCTGACTGGAGCAGCTTAAATACCATTGACAGGCTTGTTTCTCTCGAACCACCGTTCTTCGCGCCTCTGCTTCGTAGCCTCACAGTCGCAAAAGCCGATTCAATCGGATTTGTCGTTCTTATTGACGCCCAGTGCTCTGACGGGAAGTCGTAGAATGCCAGCAGTTCTTCTCGAGCTTTCTCAAGCTTCTTCATCGCTGCAGGATACTTCGCTGAAAACCTTGCCAACAAAACATCAAAGGCTTCATTAGCGGCCTCGCGGCTCTCTGCTAGCCAAACCTCCCGCAGCTCAGCCTTAACTTTCGGTTGCATGGCTTTGGGGAGTGAAGCCAACACATTAGCGGTTTTGTGCACCCAACAGCGTTGGTGCTGCGTGTCCGGGAATATCTTTGCCATTGCATTCCAAAAACCAAGGGCACCGTCTCCCGTAGCCAGCTTGGGAGATACGGTTAGGCCACGTGCTCGCAGACCATTAAGAAGTTCGGCCCAATTTGCTTCTGACTCTCGATAACCATCTTCGACCGCAACCAGCTCCTTACGTCCATGCTCAGTGACGCCGATAATGACCAGCAGGCAAAGGCGATCATCTTGCCTGACATGGCTGTATAGCCAAGCGACTTAATTTTGATTACAATTAGCTGTATTTTTTTGCCACATATCAGGGCATTGGCTGTAATCATTTTTAAGTCGGTTGGCTATATCTGGGCTGATGAAATTGCTTGGCTGAAGCCACAAACCGCATAAAAAAGCGCCAGCCTTACGGCTGGCGCTTTTGCATTACGTTCAGTTTTTACTTACCACTTACGCCGCTTTCACCAGCTGTTCGTCAGGGCGTTTCAGCACGGCATACAGCAGACCCGCCACCGCTGTGCCCGCCAGAATCGCGAACAGGTAGCCTAGTACCGGCGTGATCGCTCTAGGAATCAACAACACAAACAACCCGCCATGCGGTGCCATCAGGTGTGCGCCCACGGCCATCGACAGCGCCCCGGTAACGGCTCCGCCCAGAATACAGCACGGTAGTACGCGCATCGGGTCACTGGCCGCGTAAGGGATCGCACCTTCAGAGATAAAGCACAGGCCTAGCACAAACGCTGCTTTACCCCCTTCACGCTCGGACGCGCTGAATTTCTTCGCGGCCACCAACGTCGCAAGGCCCATCGCCAACGGCGGAACCATGCCTCCGGCCATAACGGCCGCCATCGGCGCGTAAATCTGGCTACTGAGCAGTGTGGTACCAAATACATAGGCCACCTTGTTCACCGGACCGCCCATGTCGGTACACATCATGCCGCCTAGGATTGCCCCCAGAATCACTGCGTTAGCCGTGCCCATGGATTGCAACCAGCTGGTCAAGCCCGTCAGGATCTTCGCCACCGGAGTACCTACCACGTAGATCATGATTAGGCCGGTAATCAGCGTCGCCACCAGCGGAATAATCAGTATCGGCTTCAAAGCTGACATGCTTTGCGGTAGCTTGACATGGTCGCTGAGCGCTTTCGCCAGGTAACCCGCCAGGAAGCCAGCGATAATGCCACCAAGGAATCCCGCGCCGGTACTCACGGCCAACATACCGCCGACCATCCCCGGTGCCAGACCGGGACGGTCAGCAATGGAGAATGCGATATAACCCGCCAACACCGGAACCATCAGAGCAAACGCGGAGCCGCCCCCGATCTTCATCAGGTGGGCAGCCAGCGTGCCTTCCTGTTTAAACGCCTCGATACCAAACACAAAAGAAAGCGCAATACATAAACCACCCGCCACCACCATCGGCAGCATATAGGACACGCCCGTCAGCAAATGGCGGTACGGTCCAGTGCCACCCTTTTTCTGTTCGGCACTGGCTGGTTGTGCACCACTTTGCGCTGTTGGCTGGTAAACGATAGCTTCCGCCTGCGCTTTATCCAGTTCCTGCGCCGTTTTCTTCAACGCAAGACCGGTTGAGGTGCGGTACATTTTTTTGCCGGCAAACTTCGACAGATCCACTTCAATATCCGCTGCCACGATAACCAGATCGGCCTGCTCGACTTCTTCCGACGTGATAGCGTTACCCGCACCAACGGAGCCGCGCGTTTCCACTTTCACCCACCAGCCGCGTTTTTTCGCTTCCTGCTCGATGGCTTCTGCCGCCATAAAGGTGTGAGCCACGCCGGTCGGGCACGCCGTCACCGCCACGATACGCGGCACTGAAGGTGCACTCACCGTAGCCGCCGCAGGGGCCTGATACGGCTCCGCCTTTGCTTTTGCCTGCGTCAGAAATTGTTCTGGCTGACTTGCTGCCAGTTCAATATCACCGACATACACCTTTTTGCCATTGAGCGCGCTGTCAGCAGACAGTACACCGCCTAGGACTATCACCAGTTCGCTTTCATCGATCTTGTCAGTCAGCGTCAGGTCCGCTTTCGCAGCCGCCGCGCCGAGCAGTTTTTTCACTAGGTGGCTTCTGGCAAGCCCCAGTAATTTATCTATTATCAACAGCGTTTTCATGATCTATCTCTTGCTGTTAGTGATTGAAGGGTTTCAGGTCGACACGCGCCATCATCGCGGCCAGCTGAGGTCGATCGGTAATGCCAACATTGCTTTGGCTTACGGCCAGCGCAGCCACTGCGGTTGCCAATCGTAAGGTGTGTTCACTCGATTCACGCATTAACAGGCCATAAATCAATCCGCCGACCATGGAATCACCGGCACCTACGGTGCTGACAACATCGCAAGCCGGTGGCTTGGCCAACCAGGCACCCGAGGCATTAACCCACTGGGCACCTTCCGCCCCCAACGAGATCACCACATGAGCGATACCTTGCTCACGCAGCGCATGGGCAGCGTCTACCACATCTTCCAGCGTGGGCAACTTGCGGCCAGCCCAGATTTCCAGCTCACGACGGTTGGGTTTCACCAACCAGGGCGCGGCTTTCAGCCCCGCTACCAGCGCCTCACGGCTGCTGTCGAAAATAATGCAAGGACATTGGGTCCGCAGACGTGACATCCAATCAGTAAACGCATCCGGATCGACGCCTGCGGGCAAGCTACCACTGACGGCAACCATGTCGAACTGCCCTAACCAACTGAGCGAGTCATTGACGAAGCGCTGCCAGTCTTGTTGTGTGACATCGAACCCGGAGAAGTTGAAATCGGTCACTTCACCGGCTTTTTCTGTCAGCTTGACGTTGATACGCGTGCGACCGGGGACAACCTGAAAACGGTTGGAAATGCCCAGTTCGCTGAACAATTGCTGAAAGCCGTCCTGATTGTCTTTGCCCAGAAATCCACCCACCGTGACGTCAATCCCGAGGTCTTTCAGCACCTTGGCAACATTAATACCTTTGCCTGCGGCATGAAGACCCGCCGTTTGCACCAGGTTGACTTCACCCCGTTCAATTTCGGGGCAATATCCCACTAGGTCATACGCGGGATTCAGGGTAATGGTGGCAACTCGCCTGCTCATGCTGCGCCCTCTCCTAATCCAGAATTAATTGCTTCGCCAATCGCCGCCAATGCCTGTTCAGCATCGCTGCCCACTGCGGTGAAACGCAGCTTATGGCCCTTTTTAACGCCCAGCACCACCACCTTCATCAGGCTGCGCCCGTTGGCCGGTTTACCGGCTCCATCAAGGTTGGTCACCGTGATCTCACTGGTGAACTGTTTGATAACATTCACCAGCATGGTTCCCGGGCGGGCGTGCAACCCGTGCTCGTTGCGGATGGTGTAATCTGCGGTCAGCACATCGTTTTCTTCCGGTACGTCACTGGTCAGCAATGCCAGCAGCGTGGCAGCATCAGCATTCAGCAAGCGTTCAGCTTTCTGTGCGATCAACAGGTTGCTTAAATAATCGATAGGGGCCAACGCTTGTTCATCCGCGGCGGCAACCGTAATCAGCAGTGCCACCGGCTCGTCATAGGCGGTGAACGCGGTGACTGGGCGGCTTACAGCGACAGCACTCGCCAGATTGCCCTGTGCGTTATCGCTCAACCACACGCCTTGTCCCAGATAAAGCTGCTTCTGGCTGACGACCGCGCTGACAAACCCGGCATCAACGGCACCGACCTGCTGCAAACGACCCGCGTTCAACGCCTGTAACGTCAGCAGGCTGTCCGTGGCAACGTCCAACGTGATCAACGAGGTATCAAAACGGAAATCCGCGCTCTGCTGCTCCCCCATCAGCAAACTGCGCAACTCTTCTGCTGACGCGGTTTTTGCCATACGCGCTGCAACGTTTTTGTCGCTCAGCACATGGGTTAGCTGACGCAATAACGCCAGATGCTCGTCCGAGCGAGCTGCGATGCCCAGCACCACATAGGCGGTCTCCTCTCCCCAAGCGATCCCCTGCGGAAATTGAAACACCTGAACACCAGTTTTCAGCACCAGATCACGCGTATCAGCTGTGCCGTGTGGAATAGCAATACCATTACCTAAATAGGTCGACGTTTTCAGTTCACGCTGCAACATGCCCTCGACATACGCAGGGCTGACACCCCCGCCAGCAGCCAGTGCGGCCGCCACTTGCTGGATAGCGTCCTGCTTATCGCTGGCAGCCGCACCCATATGAATATCTTTCTGTGATAACTGGAACATGACGCTCCTCTCCGCTTTTATTGAATCGCTTCAGTAAACAAATAAAGATATAAGGCCACGAATGGCGAACAATGCAAAGAAAAGGATGGCTGAAACGTTTCACTAAGTCTGGGCCTAATGTTGCTTTTATGCAAATATTCCACGTATTTCATGTGATGAATTTTTGACATCACGCACATTTTAGCCATTGAGCATGCTGAATTCATAGTATAGCCAAGCGACTTAATTTTGATTACACCATATGGACTGAGAACAAAATCTCTGTATCGCAACCACTCTCTCTTTTTTTGCTTGTGCCCATTTATGCTCAATTGGGTTAAGATCTGGCGAATATGTAGGCAAATACTCCACCATATACCCTGTATCGATGATGACTTGTTGAATATTATGTTTTTTGTGAAAAGTTGCATTGTCCATCACGATTACACTGTTTTTAGGGAGTACTGGGATAAGGACTTGTGTGACCCAGGAATAGAAAACATCGCTGTTAATATTGATATCAAATAATCCGATAGCAAACAGCGTTGTGCCTAATAAAGCGCCGATAACATTTGTTCTTCCCTTGACTCCCCCGTTCTTCAGGCCAAAACACCGTTGACCTTTTGGGGAATAGCCGTGAGTCCGTGGGGTATCGTGTGGAAAACCACTTTCATCAATAAAAACAATAGGCTTACCTTCTTTTTCATACTGTTGTTTTTTTGTTGAAATGCTTGCCGGGCGCTTTCGTCGGCTTTCGGATGACGTAGCGTTTTTTTATAGGTCAATCCCAGCTTTTTAAGAGCGTGCCAAATGGCCTTCTGACAAACGCCAAAACGCTCTGCACGTTCTTTTTGGTAAGCATCTGGATATTGTTCAACATCTTTCATCAACTCGGATTTATCGATCTTTCGCTGACGCGTGGTCGATGCTTTTGACGCTATTTGATTAATCCAACGCGATACAGAGGCAGGGCCAATCCGAAATTGCTTCGCTGTTTCTCGGATACTCAACCCTTCTTCTTCCCGTGTAGATATCACTTTACGTCTAAAATCAATTGAATAGCTCATTTAAATAATGCAATCAAAATTAAGTCGTTTAGCTATAGAACACATCCTGAGGAATATCGTCAGATCGCATGGCCGAAATTAGCGATCCTTACAGGTCAGGCAAGCGAACATCGCCTGTGCCATGTATTTTTTCACCATACGATCGCAGACAGCAAGGCGATCGGCCACTTGCTGGTACGTCAGTCCATCAATATGCCCCCAAAGAAACGCCTGCCTAGCCTTGGCAGACAGCGTACTGAGCATGCGATCTATAGCCAACCGACTTAAAAATGATTACAACAGATACCCTGATATGCGGCAAAAAAGCATAGCTGGCTGTTATCAAAATAATGTCGGTTGGCTATAGAAAGTCGCACCAGCTGAAGGCTTGCTGAAGCAAAAAAGATGAAGCATCTTTTCAGAAAGCGCACAGCTCGCGTAAAATACGCGCGCTGTGGTATCACGGTTTGCATTTTCTGACTCAAACGGTACTGACTCTCATCTTGCACGTTTTTTGCACGCGCGTATCTTCCATACGTTTTCTGACACACAAACGCACTGCCCTAGATTGTTAATTATGTCTATATTGAACTCCGTATTGCGGCGTCAGCCCGATCTGACCTCCTTTGCATTCCTGGTCATTGCTTTCCTGACCGGTATTGCCGGGGCATTGCAATTGCCAACGTTGAGCCTGTTCCTTTCGACCGAAGTGAAAGTAAACCCGCTGATGGTGGGGCTCTACTACACGGGTAGTGCTGTTATCGGCATTGTCGTGAGCCAAATGCTGGCCACACGCTCCGACAAGCAGGGCGACCGTAAACGGCTGATTCTGCACTGCTGCATACTGGGTGCACTGGGATGCGTGCTGTATGCCTGGAACCGTAATTACTTTATCTTGCTGATTCTCGGCGTCCTTCTCTCAAGCTTTGGTTCGACCGCTAACCCACAGCTATTCGCGTTGGCGCGCGAGCACGCCGATCGTACCGGGGGCGAAGCCGCGATGTTTAGCTCAGTGATGCGTACCCAGATCTCCCTGTCTTGGGTGATCGGCCCGCCGGTGGCTTTTGCCCTGGCGCTGGGTTTTGGCTTCCCAGTGATGTACCTCACCGCAGCAGTGGTATTTTTGCTGTGTGGCGCGCTGGTGACCTTTCTGCTCCCCTCAATGCAGAAATCGGCCTTGCAAACAGACACGACGTTGACATCACCGCGTCAGAATCGACATGACACGCTGCTGCTTTTTTTCGCTTGCACCGCCATGTGGACCTGTAACGGGGTTTACCTGATTACGATGCCTTTATATGTAGTCAACGCACTGGGGCTGTCTGAGAAGCTGGCAGGGATCATGATGGGCACGGCGGCCGGGCTGGAAATTCCTGTTATGTTGATTGCGGGCTATGTGGCAAAACGCGTTGGTAAACGCATTTTGATGCGCATTGCCGTCGGCGCAGGACTGCTTTTTTATGTCGGGCTGGTGCTGTTCAGCGCAGAGTGGGTGCTGTTAGGATTACAAATGCTGAACGCCATTTTTATCGGTATTTTGGCAGGTATCGGCATGCTCTATTTTCAGGATTTAATGCTAGGGCAAGCGGGCACCGCCACCACGCTATTTACCAACACCACGCGCGTAGGTTGGATCATTTCCGGATCGCTGGCCGGCATCGTGGCACAATTTTGGGGTTATCACGCCGTCTTCTCTATTTCCCTGCTGATGAGCGTGGGAGCGGCTTACTGTATGTGGAAAATCAAGGACGTATAAACAAACGATACTGCCCCTATCAGGGAGCCGTTTCTGCCTCAAGCTGTAAAAGATAAGTCAGCGCATCATCCCGCGTTGTCATACACATCTCCGCCTGCGGTTGCAGCGTCGCGCGCACCGCAGGTCGCAACGGCGAGCCAAACAAGCCACAGCGCATCGCGGCATCAAGGTGCAGGCAGCGTACGTTGGCGGGTTTCCCCTCCGGCATTCCCGGCAACGGACTGGAGATTGACGGAGCAATACAGCAGGCCCCACAGCCTGAACGACATTCCATCCTGTTTACTCGCAAGGCGGGTTTAATGGCTGCTAAAGCCTAGCAAATTTGCCCGATAACACCAGCGTAATGCAGAGAAATTTACCATTTCCCCCGCCTTTATAGCCAAGCGACTTAATTTTGATTACACCATATGGACTGAGAACAAAATCTCTGTATCGCAACCACTCTCTCTTTTTTTGCTTGTGCCCATTTATGCTCAATGGGGTTAAGATCTGGCGAATATGTAGGCAAATACTCCACCATATACCCTGCATCGATGATGACTTGTTGAATATTATGTTTTTTGTGAAAAGTTGCATTGTCCATCACGATTACCCTGTTTTTAGGGAGTACTGGGATAAGGACTTGTGTGACCTAGGAATAGAAAACATCGCTGTTAATATTGATATCAAATAATCCGATAGCAAACAGCGTTGTGCCTAATAAAGCGCCGATAACATTTGTTCTTCCCTTGGCTCCCCCGTTCTTCAGGGCAAAACACCGTTGACCTTTTGGGGAATAGCCGTGAGTCCGTGGGGTATCGTGTGGAAAACCACTTTCATCAATAAAAACAATAGGTTTACCTTCTTTTTCATACTGTTGTATTTTTTGTTGAAATGCTTGCCGGGCGCTTTCGTCGGCTTTCGGATGACGTAGAGTTTTTTTTATAGGTCAATCCCAGCTTTTTAAGAGCTTGCCAAATGGCCTTCTGACAAACGCCAAAACGCTCTGCACGTTCTTTTTGGTAAGCATCTGGATATGGTTCAACATCTTTTATCAACTCGGATTTATCGCTCTTTCGCTGACGCGTGGTCGATGCTTTTGAGGCTTTGTTGAATAAACATATTTTATGCTGCACTCCCTGTGAAACGACAGATCCTCGCAACACAAAATCATGCAGTTAGGCCTCATAAGAAAACTGTAAATCTGATGTGACAAGCATTTTATACCAAAACTGGCTGGCAAAACAGCATGACTCACTATTATTCAACAAAGCCGCTATTTGATTAATCCAACGCGATACAGAGGCAGGGCCAATCCGAAATTGCTTCGCTGTTTCTCGGATACTCAACCCTTCTTCTTCCCGTGTAGATATCACTTTACGTCTAAAATCAATTGAATAGCTCATTTAAATAATGTAATCAAAATTAAGTTGTTTAGCTATATCGTCATAAGCGTTGGCTATTTCACGTTTTACTGGCAGATCGACGATTTACTTAACCATAAGTTTCTTGTATCATTAAACTAGTACAATGACTTTACCTTGGAGCTGCAATGTCAGCCGACGTTTTCCCGCTTTCTCGTTCGCGCTCTGCCTTTGGCGGAGCCATGATCATTGCTGGCACTGCCGTAGGTGCAGGCATGTTTTCGATTCCGATTGTTACCGGCGGTGTCTGGTTTAGTGGCTCGGTGCTGTTGCTGGTTGCCACTTGGTTTTGCATGTTTGCCTCCGGACTGATGATCCTGGAAACCAACCTGCACTACCCCGCCGGTGCCAGCTTCCATACCATGGTGAAAGATCTGCTCGGGAAACATTGGAATACCCTGAACGGTCTGTCCGTGGCCTTTGTACTTTATATTTTAACCTATGCCTATATCTCAGCGGGTGGTTCAATCATCACGCACACGCTGGCAGATGTTTTTCCCATAGGGCACGCTACATCAGGGTTAATATTTTCTCTACTGGTTGCCTTTACTGTCTGGCTCTCCACGCGCGCCGTGGATCGGCTAAGTACTCTTCTGATTGGCGGTATGGTGATTACTTTTGTGCTGTCAGTGAGCGACCTGCTCACTCAGGTCAACCCCCCTCGTCTGTTGATGAGCGCGCCCGCGGATGCGCCCTACTTTCCCTATGCACTGGCAGCGCTACCCTACCTGTTGGCCTCTTTTGGCTACCATGGCAATGTACCCGGTTTGGTGAAGTACTATCACAAGGACGGGCGCACGGTGGCGCGCAGCCTGTTCTACGGCACCTTACTTTCACTGGCGATCTATTTACTGTGGCAGTATGTGATTCAAGGCAACATTCCACGTGAAGGATTTAAAGCCGTGGTCGCCGAGGGCGGTAACATCGGCAATTTACTTCAGCACATGGGCAACACTGCGCAAAGTGCCTATCTGATCCCCTTGCTGAACGCCTTTTCTTATATGGCACTGGCCAGTTCCTTCCTCGGCGTATCCCTGGGACTGTTTGACTATATTCAAGACTCTTTTTCACTGGCAGATACACCACGAGGCCGTACACAGGCAGCCAGCATCACCTTTATTCCGCCAACGCTTGCCGCCTTGCTGTATCCGGATGGTTTTCTGCATGCCATCGGTTTCGCAGGGCTGGCGGCGACGCTGTGGGCAGTGATCATTCCTGCCTGTATGGTCGCCGCCGCCCGCAAGCGCTTTGCTCCTGATAGCACGACCTATCGCGCACCAGGTGGAATGTGGCTGGTGGTTATCGTTCTGGCGTTTGGCGCCATTAACATCGTGGCGCACCTGCTTACACTATTGGGCGCTCTGCCGGTGTACGCCTGACCGACCTGCTATAAAATAGAACGACTGCGATGAATGCGCGAGCGGATGATAAAATGCCGCTTGCCTGAATTTAGCGGCGCGAGTAACGTGTCGCCACAAAAATGTCTTTTTCTTTATAACAGGTTTTTTTCATGGCAAGAGCGAACGAAATCAAACGTGGCATGGTGATCAATTACGGTGGCAAGCTGCTGTTGGTAAAGGATGTCGACATCCAAAGCCCCAGCGCTCGCGGTGCCAGCACGTTGTACAAAATGCGCTTCTCCGATGTACGTACCGGCCTGAAGGTTGAGGAACGTTTCAAGGGTGACGACATTCTCGATACCATCACCCTGACACGCCGTTTTGTCACGTTTTCCTATATGGACGGTGATGAGTACGTCTTTATGGATGATGAAGATTACACGCCGTATATCTTCAAAAAAGAGCAAATTGAAGATGGACTGCTGTTTATACCGGAAGGCGGGATGCCGGGCATTCAGGTACTGACCTAGGATGGACAAATCTTGGCGCTGGAACTGCAGCAAACGGTAGATTTGGAAATTGTAGAGACCGCACCAGGCATCAAAGGTGCTTCAGCCAGCGCCCGCAACAAACCGGCGACCATGAGCACCGGTCTGGTGGTTCAGGTGCCAGAATACCTGAGCGCAGGTGAAAACATTCGTATTCATATCGCCGAGCGTCGCTATATGGGCCGCGCCGACTAAGTCTCTCTCGCGCCGGTCATTGACTGGCGCGATGGAGAAGCGATTCAGGCTAAAACTATCACTGTTCTTAGTCATTACGCTGTTTGTAGGGTTTTTTACTTCTGTCATTTTCTCGAGCATTTTGGGCGGTTTTGTTATATTTTTGCATTCACGGGACACCATAAGAGACACCACAATTTGGTGTCCTGATATGCGGAGAAAATAACGAAATGGCCTACTTTACGATTGCTAAACGCCCTCGCGCAGATGGGTCAGTCAGATACCGCTGCACAGTGGGCGTGAAGGAGCAGGGTAAACACCTTTACCGCGAAAGTAAAACGTTGGGAAATTAGCTGTAGCAAAGACCTAGGGTACCCGTCGTGCTGCTGAACTTGAGGAGCATGGTGTCCCGTCCGATTCAGATGCAAGCCAAATAACTGTTCGTCAGCTGCTGATGAAGTACCTCAACGATCCGGACTTAGCCGGCAAAGCAGGACGTACAAAGAGCTATGTTCTCAATATGCTGGTGGATTGTGATATCGCAGAGATTACACTGGCGGACCTGTCTGTTAATGATGTCGTTGAGCATGGGCGCTTGCGAGCAGGTGCTGGTGCTGGCCCGGCGACAGTTTCCCACGACTTAAGCTACCTTTCTTCCGTACTTTCCGCCGCTAAACCAATTTTTGGTATCGAGTACACGGCAAATCTGGTCGTTGATGCGCGCGTGATATTGGTTAACTTAGGGATGGTTGGGAAATCACAGCGGCGCAGTCGTCGCCCCGTCGGTGATGAGTTGGCGCGCCTAGAGGCGGGACTTCGGACGCGGCAAGAACATCGTGCGGCAGCTATTCCTTTTGTGGATATTCTCAACTTTTCAATATTGTCGTGTATGCGTATTGGAGAGGTATGTCGTATTCGCTGGGATGATATCGACGAGAAGCAAAAGGCCGTGATGGTAAGAGATAGGAAGGATCCCCGAAAGAAAGACGGTAACCATATACTGATACCGTTATAGCCAAGCGACATTATTTTGATAACAATTAGCTGTATTTTTTTGCCACATATCAGGGCATTGGCTGTAATCATTTTTAAGTCGCTTGGCTATATTACATCATTAATTCTTATAAAGAATTTCCATAAAAAGACGGCTTTGTTGAATAATAGTTAGTCATGCTGTTTTGCCAGCCAGTTTTGGTAGAAAATGCTTGTCACCTCAGGTTTACAGTTTTCTTATGAGGCCTAACTGCATGATTTTGCGTTGCGAGGATCTGTCGTTTCACCGGGGGTGCAGCATAAAATATGTTTATTCAACAAAGCCTAAAAAGGCTTGCAATCGCCGGAGCGTTAGGGTGGTCTCGGTAAAGTTTGAGTTTTACCGAACGCGGTTATTCTTGGAATGGAAGAAATTATGTGCGATTCCACACATTTTCATCCTCAAGTGGTTGGTCCAAGTAAAACTCTGTTTTAGTCTGACTCTCGTTTCGGCGTTTATATATGGCGTAGTTGCACACATGACGATGGTGGTCGTTAAGGAAATCAAGGGAACATAACGATAATGGTCAAATCTCAACCGAGCCTGAGATATATCTGGCGGGCAATTCCCGCCTTGGCGATGGCACTTGCGCTATCTGCCTGTACAAATACAGGATCTCATCAAGCACAAACTGATCGTTCTGCAATAAATGATAAAGACAGTCTTTTATTGCAGGCCTCTCAGGACGAATTTGAAGCCATGGTGCGTAACCTGGACATCAAATCCAAACTGATGGATCAATATGCCAGTTGGAAAGGTGTACGTTATCGTTTAGGTGGTGACGGCCGCAAAGGTATTGATTGTTCTGCCTTTGTTCAACGTACCTTCCGTGAACAATTTGGCATGGAACTCCCACGTTCGACTTATGAACAGCAGGAATCGGGCATTCAGGTTCAGCGCGGCAAACTTCGCCCCGGCGATTTGGTGCTGTTCCGGGCTGGTTCCACCGGTCGTCACGTTGGCATCTACATTGGTAATAACCAGTTTGTTCATGCCTCCACCCGTGCGGGTGTGATGATTTCCAGCATGGACGATGCCTACTGGAACAAACGTTATCAGGAAGGTCGTCGCATTTTCAGCAAAGGCGCCACCAGTTAACGGTATGACCAGTTAGTCACATTTCCCTTGATGTGCAAAACGAAAACAGAGCGCCGCTTAATCAGCGGCATTTTTTTTATCATGATGAGGCATACACCAACCGCCGCGCTCTAGGCTGAACGTAACGCTTGATGAAAAGCTGTTCAACTCTCTGACATAGCTAAACGACTTAATTTTGATTGCATTATTTAAATGAGCTATTCAATTGATTTTAGACGTAAAGTAATATCTACACGGGAAGAAGAAGGGTTGAGTATCCGAGAAACAGCGAAGCAATTTCGGATTGGCCCTGCCTCTGTATCGCGTTGGATTAATCAAATAGCGTCAAAAGCATCGACCACGCGTCAGCGAAAGAGCGATAAATCCGAGTTGATAAAAGATGTTGAACCATATCCAGATGCTTACCAAAAAGAACGTGCAGAGCGTTTTGGCGTTTGTCAGAAGGCCATTTGGCAAGCTCTTAAAAAGCTGGGATTGACCTATAAAAAACTCTACGTCATCCGAAAGCCGACGAAAGCGCCCGGCAAGCATTTCAACAAAAAATACAATAGTATGAAAAAGAAGGAAAACCTATTGTTTTTATTGATGAAAGTGGTTTTCCACAAGATGCCCCACGGACTCACGGCTATTCCCCAAAAGGTCAACGGTGTTTTGGGCTGAAGAACGGGGGAGCCAAAGGAAGAACAAATGTTATCGGCGCTTTATTAGGCACAACGCTGTTTGCTATCGGATTATTTGATATCAATATTATAGCCAACCGACTTAAAAATGATTACAGCCAATGCCCTGATATGTGGCAAAAAATACAGCTAATTGTTATTAAAATAATGTCGCTTGGCTATAACAGCGATGTTTTCTATTCCTGGGTCACACAAGTCCTTATCCCAGTACTCCCTAAAAACAGGGTAATCGTGATGGACAATGCAACTTTTCACAAAAAACATAATATTCAACAAGTCATCATCGATGCAGGGTATATGGTGGAGCATTTGCCTACATATTGGCTTTGTTGAATAAATAGAACTTTTGGGTAATCATCGGAGCAGATCAACACAGTTGTTTCAAAATCAGGTCTCCATGGCAAAACAAAATTTTAAAATGACCAGCTGGCCCTCTTATAACAAGGCCCTCAAGCAGCGCTGTTCTCTAACCGTATGGCTAGATGAATCAGCCATTGCTGCATGGACGGAAAAAAACACTACTGAACGGCGTGGACGACCGCTCCACTACTCAGATATGACCATCACCACAGTCCTGATGATGAAACGCGTGTTTGGCCTTTCATTGAGGGCTTTACAGGGCTTTGGTGACTCGATTTTTAAACTGATTAAATTGTCACTCCATTGTCCAGACTATTCGCTGCTCAGCAAGCGAGCAAAGACAGTGAACATCAGCATAAAAACGCCAACCCGTGGTGAAATCTCACATCTGGTCATTGATGGAACCGGCCCGAAGGTCTTTGGCGAAGGCGAATGGAAAGTCCGGCAGCATGGTGCCGACAGACGCAGGGTATGGCGTAAGCTGCACCTGGCAGTAGACAGTGTGACGCATGAGATTATCTGTGCGGATTTGTCGCTCAGTGGTACGACTGATGCCCAAGCTCTACCGGCGCTGATAAACCAGACCCACCGGAAAATCAGAGAGGCATCGGCTGACGGCGCTTAGGATACAGTTTACTGCTATGATGCTCTGCTGAGGAAGAAGATAAGGCCGCTTATCCCGCCACGAAGGGGGGCGCAATATTGGCAAGATCGCTACCACGAGCGTAACCCCGCTGTTGCAAATCAGCGCATTAGCGGCAGTAACGCTATCTGGAAAAAGAAAGTGGGCTATCACCGGCGCTCAGTGGCTGAAACGGCCATGTTCCGGTTCAAAAGGCTTCTGGGTGGTCATCTAAGTCTGAGAGACTACGATGCTCAGGTGGGTGAAGCCATGGCCATGGTCAAAGTGCTTAACCTGATCACGCTATTAGGAATGCCGAACAGTATTCGCATCACGTAACAATCGACCCGTATGGGGCGCAGTCGTTACAAGTTCTGATTTATTCAACAAAGCCCTACATATTCGCCAGATCTTAACCCAATTGAGCATAAATGGGCACAAGCAAAAAGCAAAAAAAGAGAGAGTGGTTGCGATACAGAGATTTTGTTCTCAGTCCATATGGTGTAATCAAAATTAAGTCGCTTGGCTATATGTTGCAGGCTGAGACGAAAACCATATAGCACAATGCCCAAACGCAGCAGATGATGCTTTGAGCAATTAACACCCTCATCACAGTAGCGTTGCAGGCGTGGGTAAAGCGTGTTGCCAATCAATGCGCCGCCCACCATGGCAAGGGTCAGTGAACCCAATTCCATGTGGGCAACCGAAGGGAGCGCGGTCAGCTGCAGAAACCCGGCGGTCATAAGGGCAATAAAAAGCAGGCCAAGTAGCTTGCGTAAAAGCGGGTGGATAGATTTATCACCTTGAATTATAAAAAGAGATGCCATTGTAATACCTGTTTGAAGTCGAGCTAACCAGGAACACAGCCTATGATGAGTAGCCATAAAAGAGAAATTGATTATATGCTTATAACCTATTGCTATAGCAAACCGATTTAAAAATGATTACAACAGATACCCTGATATGCGGCAAAAAAGCATAGCTGGCTGTTATCAAAATAATGTCGGTTGGCTATATTTCCGGTAAGGGCTAACGATGCACATCACGTTAAGACAACTTGAAGTTTTTGCAGAGGTCCTGAAAAGCGGATCGAGCACACAAGCGTCCGTTATGCTGGCCCTTTCTCAGTCTGCCGTGAGCGCAGCGTTATCGGATTTGGAAACGCAACTGGGCGTACAACTGTTCGATCACGTCGGTAAGCGGTTGGTGGTGAATGAGCATGGGCGATTGCTTTATCCAAAAGCGTTGGCCATCCTGGAGCAGTCGCTGGAGATAGAAAAAATGTTCCAGCAAGAGAATGGTGCGTTACGCGTGTTCGCCAGCAGCACCATTGGTAACTATCTGTTGCCTGCCATGATTGCCCGCTATCGCCGTGATTATCCCTCTATCCCTTTTGAGCTGCATGTGGGCAACACCCAGGATGTGGTGATGGCGGTGTCGGAATTCAGCGTCGATCTCGGTTTTATCGAGGGGCCTTGTCATCATCCGGATTTGGTGACGCAACCTTGGCTGGAGGATGAACTTGTGGTCTTTTGCGCCCCTGAGAATCCTCTCGTACAGCAAACGCTTACCGTCCCGATGCTAGCGGAAGCACCGTGGATCTTGCGTGAACGTGGCTCAGGCACGAGGGAAGTATTGGATCACCAGCTCTTGGCACAATTACCCCATTTTAAACTGGTGATGGAGTTGGGGAACTCCGAGGCGATCAAGCATGCCGTGCGTCACGGCATTGGTATCAGTTGCCTGTCACGTCGTGTCATTGCCGATCAGTTGGCTGCGGAGTCACTGGTGGCGTTGCAGCTGGAGCAACCGCGCTTGGTGCGTACACTTTATCTGGTGCACCACAGACAAAAACACCTTTCCAATGTGTTGCAACGCTTTCTGGAATACTGTCAGCCAGCAAAGTAGAGTTAACTGCGGCCATTCGACTTTCTTATTGCTAATGATGGCGAGGCAGTTATGAAGCTCTCTTATAACTCGATAATGATAGCGATTCTGTAGAAAACGATTTGCTACAATCCCGCCTCATTTTAGATAGAGCGCAGGATATTATGGGTCTGCAACAATTACATAGCACATCTCAGGGCGCGCCTACGCTGCGCCGTGAGCTTAAAGCGCGGCATCTCACCATGATTGCCATTGGCGGATCCATCGGCACCGGGCTGTTTGTCGCTTCAGGCGCGACCATTTCGCAGGCCGGCCCCGGTGGGGCGCTGCTCTCCTATGCGCTTATCGGGCTGATGGTTTACTTTTTGATGACCAGCCTAGGCGAACTGGCCGCATTTATGCCCGTTTCAGGATCGTTTTCCACTTACGCTGCCAAATACGTAGAAGAGGGTTTCGGCTTCGCGCTCGGATGGAACTACTGGTATAACTGGGCGGTGACGATAGCCGTCGATCTGGTCGCGGCGCAGCTGGTGATGGGCTACTGGTTCCCTGAGGTTTCCGGCTGGATTTGGAGCGCCATGTTTTTAGTCTTGATGTTTCTGCTTAACTACATCTCGGTAAAAGGGTTTGGTGAGGCCGAGTATTGGTTCTCACTGATCAAAGTGGTTACCGTCGTGGTCTTTATCGCCGTTGGCGTGCTGATGATCGTTGGCATTCTGCGCGGTGCAGAGAACGCAGGCTGGCACAACTGGCAAATTGGCGATGCGCCTTTTTCTGGTGGCTTCTCCGCGATGATTGGCGTGACGATGATTGTCGGTTTCTCCTTTCAGGGCACGGAACTGATCGGCGTAGCGGCAGGCGAGTCAAAATATCCTGCGCAAAATATTCCACGTGCCATTCGTCAGGTGTTCTGGCGTATATTGCTGTTCTACGTGTTTGCCATTCTGATTATCAGCCTGATTATTCCTTATACCGACCCCAACTTGCTGCGTAATGATGTAAAAGACATTACGGTTAGCCCGTTTACGCTGGTGTTCCAGAATGCCGGGTTGCTGTCGGCGGCGGCGGTGATGAATGCAGTGATCCTGACGGCGGTGCTCTCTGCGGGTAACTCCGGAATGTACGCTTCAACACGTATGCTCTTTACTCTGGCGCAGGAAGGCAAAGCGCCGCGTATGTTTGCCAAACTCTCGAAAGGCGGCGTCCCGCGCAATGCGCTGTATGCGACCACCGTTGTGGCGGGACTCTGTTTCTTGACCTCGATGTTTGGTAACCAAACGGTCTACCTCTGGCTGCTGAATACCTCCGGCATGACCGGTTTTATCGCCTGGCTGGGGATTGCGATTAGCCACTATCGTTTCCGTCGTGGCTATGTGCAGCAAGGGGTGGATCTTAACGCGCTGCCATACCGCTCGGGATTCTTTCCGATTGGGCCGATCTTCGCGTTTGTGCTTTGTCTGCTGATCACTCTGGGGCAAAACTACCAGGCATTTTTGCAAGATAACATTGACTGGTATGGCGTCACCGCAACCTATATTGGCATTCCATTATTTTTGCTGATTTGGTTCGGTTATAAATTGTCTCGCGGGACGCGTTTTGTTAAATATTCAAAAATGACTTTTCCTGACTTTCACAAATATAGCTAAACGACTTAATTTTGATTACATTATTTAAATGAGCTATTCAATTAATTTTAGACGTAAAGTGATATCTACACGGGAAGAAGAAGGGTTGAGTATCCGAGAAACAGCGAAGCAATTTCGGATTGGCCCTGCCTCTGTATCGCGTTGGATTAATCAAACAGCGTCAAAAGCATCGACCACGCGTCAGCGAAAGATCGATAAATCCGAGTTGATGAAAGATGTTGAACCATATCCAGATGCTTACCAAAAAGAACGTGCAGAGCGTTTTGGCGTTTGTTCAGAAGGCCATTTGGCACGCTCTTAAAAAGTTGGGATTGACCTATAAAAAAACGCTACGTCATCCGAAAGCCGACGAAAGCGCCCGGCGAGCATTTCAACAAAAAATACAACAGTATGAAAAAAGGTAAGCCTATTGTTTTTATTGATGAAAGTGGTTTTTAACACGATACCCCACGGACTCACGGCTATTCCCCAAAAGGTCAACGGTGTTTTGGCCTGAAGAACGGGGGAGCCAAGGGAAGAACAAATGTTATCGGCGCTTTATTAGGCACAACGCTGTTTGCTATCGGATTATTTGATATCAATATTAACAGCGATGTTTTCTATTCCTGGGTCACACAAGTCCTTATCCCAGTACTCCCTAAAAACAGTGTAATCGTGATGGACAATGCAACTTTTCACAAAAAACATAATATTCAACAAGTCATCATCGATGCAGGGTATATGGTGGAGTATTTGCCTACATATTCGCCAGATCTTAACCCCATTGAGCATAAATGGGCACAAGCAAAAAGCGGCTTTGTTGAATAATAGTGAGTCATGCTGTTTTGCCAAGCCAGTTTTGGTAGAAAATGCTTGTCACCTCAGGTTTACAGTTTTCTTATGAGGCCTAACTGCATGATTTTGCGTTGCGAGGATCTGTCGTTTCACCGGGGGTGCAGCATAAAATATGTTTATTTGTACTAGCTCAGACCTGATCTGACAGTTACCGATTATTTATACAGGTGTCTGTCAGATTACATCTGGTTCAGATTCTTTTCTGCCCAGATCCGTTTTCCATCGAGTAAAGTGGCCATCGGCGTACGCCCGCAGCACATTTTTCCCTGATGAGTTCGCTCATTATTGTAATGCTACAACCAGTTGTCCAGATCTAGCTGCAGACTTTCCAGGTCTCCATATAACTTCTTGCGGAACGTAACCTGATAAAAATCCTGCAAAATGGTTTTATGGAAGCGCTCGCAGATGCCGTTCGTCTGCGGAGACATCGCCTTCGTTTTCGTATGCTCGATATCGTTGATAGCCAGATAAAGCTGATAATCATGCTGCTCCACTTTACCACAGTACTCCGTACCCCTGTCGGTCAGTATTCTCAGCACCGGCAGTCCCTGAGCCTCGTAGAACGGGAGTACGCTATCATTGAGCAGGTCGGCGGCGGTGAGCGGTGTTTTATTCGTATACAGCTTGCAGTGTGCCACTTTCGAGTACGTATCCACGAACGTCTGCTGGTAGATACGGCCCATCCCCTTCAGATTGCCCACGTAGAAGGTGTCCTGCGAGCCCAGATACCCGGGATGTGCCGTCTCGATTTCACCACAGGCCTCATCATCGTGCGCCTTCTTCTCCAGGGCTGCGATTTGAGCGTCGGTAAGGACAATGCCTTCTCTGGCGACCTTTTCCTCAAGCGCCTTCAGGCGTTTACGGAAGTTCTCCAGGTCGTGTCGTTGCCAGATGGAGCGCACGCCGCTGCCGGAGATAAATACGCCTTTTTTACGCAGCTCATTACTGGTCCGGTGCTGCCCATGGGGCGGGAACTCAATAGCATAATCAACAACCGCGCGTTCAGTGGCTTCGTCGGCGCGGTTCTTCAGGTTCGGAACCCGGCGGTTCTGGTTAACCAGCGCATCAATGGCGCCTTCAGCAGCCAGTTCCTGATAACGGTAAAATGTATCGCGTGACACGCCCATGCTCTTGCAGGCTTTTGATACGTTACCGAGTTCTTCGGCGAGATTGAGCAGGCTGGCTTTGTGTTTGATAATGGGATTGTTAGTATGAAGCATGAGAGTTACCTCGCGTTTTGTTTAAGGATTAGACACCCATATCAAAACCGGTAACTCTCAACCTTTCAAGGTCCAGTGTCAGATCTAGTCGCGACTAATACAGTTTATTCAACAAAGCCGATCAGAACTTGTAACGACTGCGCCCCATACGGGTCGATTGTTACGTGATGCGAATACTGTTCGGCATTCCTAATAGCGTGATCAGGTTAAGCGCTTTGACCATGGCCATGGCTTCACCCACCTGACCATCGTAGTCTCTCAGACTTAGATGACCACCCAGAAGCCTTTTGAACCGGAACATGGCCGTTTCAGCCACTGAGCGCCGGTGATAGCCCACTTTCTTTTTCCAGATAGCGTTACTACCACTAATGCGCTGATTTGCAACAGCGTGGTTACGCTCGTGGTAGCGATCTTGCCAATATTGCGCCCCCCTTCGTGGCGGGATAAGCGGCCTTATAGCCAACCGACTTAAAAATGATTACAGCCAATGCCCTGATATGTGGCAAAAAAATACAGCTAATTGTTATCAAAATAATGTCGCCTGGCTATATTTTCTTCCTCAGCAGAGCATCATAGCAGTAAACTGTATCGTAAGCGCCGTCAGCCGATGCCTCTCTGATTTTCCGGTGGGTCTGGTTTATCAGCGCCGGTAGAGCTTGGGCATCAGTCGTACCACTGAGCGACAAATCCGCACAGATAATCTCATGCGTCACACTGTCTACTGCCAGGTGCAGCTTACGCCATACCCTGCGTCTGTCGGCACCATGCTGCCGGACTTTCCATTCGCCTTCGCCAAAGACCTTCAGGCCGGTTCTATCAATGACCAGATGTGAGATTTCACCACGGGTTGGCGTTTTTATGCTGATGTTCACTGTCTTTGCTCGCTTGCTGAGCAGCGAATAGTCTGGACAATGGAGCGACAATTTAATCAGTTTAAAAATCGAGTCACCAAAACCCTGTAAAGCCCTCAATGAAAGGCCAAACACGCGTTTCATCATCAGGACTGTGGTGATGGCCATATCTGAGTAGTGGAGCGGTCGTCCACGCCGTTCAGTAGTGTTTTTTTCCGTCCATGCAGCAATGGCTGATTCATCTAGCCATACGGTTAGAGAACCGCGCTGCTTGAGGGCCTTGTTATAAGAGGGCCAGTTGGTGATTTTAAAATTTTGTTTTGCCATGGAGACCTGATTTTGAAACAGCTGTGTTGATCTGCTCCGATGATTACCCAAAAGTTCTATTTATTCAACAAAGCCGCAAAAAGCAAAAAAAGAGAGAGTGGTTGCGATACAGAGATTTTGTTCTCAGTCCATATGGTGTAATCAAAATTAAGTCGGGTGGCTATATTAAAAAAACGCCAAACGGCCTGAGTAGTGGCGAATGTTGTTTTCTGCCCGCAAGCAAGGTCTTTAACGGCTGACGCCAATGGTGCTGCGGGAGTCATGTGTTGCTTAAGCAGACGCTGATAACGCCGGTTAAGGCGGGCATCAATCCCGCCGATGGATAAGTTGAGATCATGCAGCAACGTAATAGCAGATATTGCAAAAGATGTGTAGATACCTATGGGGCTAAAAGGGGGGGAGCGAGCAGTGCTCGTGTTGAGCGCGTTCTTGTCGAGCCCTACGTGATGATGGATTACACGGGTTTTTCAATCCGCTATTAGCCGAATATCAGATACATTTTACCGGCTTAGGTAGTCCTGCAATTTTGGTTGCCTGTTTGGCGGGGCCTTTCGGGAAGAGCCGATACAGGTAGCGGCTATTACCTTTTTCTTCGCCGTACTTTTGTGCCATCGCTTTTACCAGCATGCGAATCGCCGGTGAGGTGTTGAACTCTAGATAGAAGTGGTGAACAAAGCGCACCACTTCCCAATGCGCATCCGTTAACGCGATATCTTCCTGCTTTGCCAGTAGCCGTGCGAGAGACTCACTCCAATCAGCGCTGTTAAGCAAGTATCCCTGTGCATCCGTTTCTATAAAACGCCCTTCAAACTCCAACATAGTGCCTCGTAACCCCTGTTTTAAGCGAAGTGTAGCAAAGAAATTCAGTCGGAAGAATGGGGGAGCAGGGGGGAATAAAAAGGCCTGAGCGGCAGAGACGCCACACTCAGGCCCGTTACATCAATGCAATGATAAAGGCAGAAGCCTCAATCCGGTTAGTCGTTGCGCATGATGCCTAAAATGCTCAACAAGCTCACGAACAAGTTATAGCCAACCGACTTAAAAATGATTACAGCCAATGCCCTGATATGTGGCAAAAAATACAGCTAATTGTTATCAAAATAATGTCGCTTGGCTATATATACCCGTGATCATTGAAGATGCTTGATTTTACGCGGTAAGAAGATCATGCTCACCCACTATGAAGATATTTATTACCGACAAGCAAAAAGCCGAACTCGAACACCTTCATGACACCAGTCGTGATAAGCGTGTTTGTGATCGCATCAAAGCCGTCCTGCTGGCCTCCGAAGGCTGGAGCTCTGCGATGATTGCGCAAGCTCTGCGTCTGCACGAAACGACGGTAAACCAACATATCAACGATTACGTCAACACTCGCAAACTTAAACCTGAAAACGGTGGGTCTGCAAGTCGGCTTTGTGCTGAAAAGACTGCGCTCTTAATCAGCTAGTTATCTCAACATCTCTTCCATCATACCCACGACATCGTGGCTTATGTCGAACATCGCTGGGCTATCCGATTCAGTATTCCCGGCATGAACAAGTGGTTGCACCGTCATGGTTTCTCCTACAAAAAACCGGCGGGCGTCCCCCATAAATTCAGTGAAGAAAATCAGAAGCATTTCATTGAATATTATGAGAATTTAAAGAAAACAGCCGGCAATGAGCCGATTCTGTTTATCGATGCGGTTCATCCGACACAAGCCACAAAGCTCAGTTATGGATGGATACGAAAAGGGTATAAAAAGTCAGTTAAAACAAGGAGAAGTCGAACCCGTCTGAATATACTGGGTGCGCTGAATCTGAGCGATATCGGCGGTACGGTTATTCACGATTACAAAACAATTAATGACTACAACATTGCTCGTTTTTTCATTGAGATACGCAAACGTTACCCTGATTACCGACAGAGAATCCATGTAATACTGGACGGTGCGGGTTATCACCGAACCCAATTGATTAAGGATTGGGCCTTTGTCGTGAACATAGAGCTTCACTATTTACCGCCTTACAGTCCGAATCTGAACGTGATAGAACGCCTGCGGAAAGTGATGATTGTATTAGTCGCGACTAGATCTGACACTGGACCTTGAAAGGTTGAGAGTTACCGGTTTTGATATGGGTGTCTAATCCTTAAACAAAACGCGAGGTAACTCTCATGCTTCATACTAACAATCCCATTATCAAACACAAAGCCGGCCTGCTCAATCTCGCCGAAGAACTCGGTAACGTATCAAAAGCCTGCAAGAGCATGGGCGTGTCACACGATACATTTTACCGTTATCAGGAACTGGCTGCTGAAGGCGGCATTGATGCGCTGGTTAACCAGAACCGCCGGGTTCCGAACCTGAAGAACCGCGCCGACGAAGCCACTGAACGCGCGGTTGTTGATTATGCTATTGAGTTCCCGCCCCATGGGCAGCACCGGACCAATAATGAGCTGCGTAAAAAAGGCGTGTTTATCTCCGGCAGCGGCGTGCGCTCCATCTGGCAACGACACGACCTGGAGAACTTCCGTAAACGCCTGAAGGCGCTTGAGGAAAAGGTCGCCAGAGAAGGCATTGTCCTTACCGACGCTCAAATCGCAGCCCTGGAGAAGAAGGCGCACGATGATGAGGCCTGCGGTGAAATCGAGACGGCACATCCCGGGTATCTGGGCTCGCAGGACACCTTCTACGTGGGCAATCTGAAGGGGGTGGGCCGTATCTACCAGCAGACGTTCGTGGATACGTACTCGAAAGTGGCGCACTGCAAGCTGTATACGAATAAAACACCGCTCACCGCCGCCGACCTGCTCAATGATCGCGTACTCCCGTTCTACGAGACTCAGGGACTGCCGGTGCTGAGAATACTGACCGACAGGGGTACGGAGTACTGTGGTAAAGTGGAGCAGCATGATTATCAGCTTTATCTGGCTATCAACGATATCGAGCATACGAAAACGAAGGCGATGTCTCCGCAGACGAACGGCGTCTGCGAGCGCTTCCATAAAACCATTTTGCAGGATTTTTATCAGGTTACGTTCGGCAAGAAGTTATATGGAGACCTGGAAAGTCTGCAGGTAGATCTGGACAACTGGTTGTGGCATTACAATAATGAGCGAACTCATCAGGGAAAAATGTGCTGCGGGCGTACGCCGATGGCCAGTTTACTCGATGGAAAACGGATCTGGGCAGAAAAGAATCTGAACCAGATGTAATCTGACAGACACCTGTATAAATAATCGGTAACTGTCAGATCAGGTCTGAGCTAGTACAGATAAATGAGCATGCACGGAATAATCGCTATTTTGAAAACACCCGCGATTTTCGGGATGCAATATTCAATTTTTTCAACAATACGCTACCAGAAATAGCGGACTCGCTGACGTCCAGAATTCACGATCGTTTTCAGGTGCTCAAACCTGTATCTTAAGGTTTATTGGGTATATTTGCATTATTTTATTGAATAAAATTTTTCTTGTTGTAGATCAAACATTACTTATTTGGGAGTAGGATTTACAATCAAGTCAGATTAGTCTTAAATGATTCGTATTACAGAGTTTACTAACAATACTAGGCTGTGTCCCTTAATTGCTTGATCTATAGTATCCATCTGTTTCTACGACACTTTTTATTATGGCTCGCTACGATCTTTCTGATGAAGCATGGGCAATCATTGAGCCCTTGTTGCCAACCGTTTTGACATCTCCGCGGGCCGGCCGGCCGTGGGCAGAACATAGAAAAATCTTCAACGGCATGTTCTGGATACTGTGTTCAGGCGCACCATGGCGTGATTTACCTGAACGTTATGGCCCATGGAAAACCGTTTATAACCGTTTCAACAGATGGTCAAAGTCTGGAATTATTAACATTATTTTCAATAAGTTACTTTCATTTCTTGATACTCATGGAGTTGTTGACTGGTCAGCCACTGCGCTGGATGGCAGTAATATCCGTGCGCTCAAATGTGCGGCTGGCGCTCAAAAAAACATCTCGATATTACCAACGATAATAGCCTGGGTCGCTCACGAGGTGGTTATGGCACCAAAATCCACATGGCGACTGACGGAAGCGGCATCCTGCTAAACATCGAACTGAGTGCTGGGCAGGGTCACGAAAGCCTGTTTGCGTTACGACTCCTGGACGGAATTGGCGTGCAACGCCAGAACGGCAGCATGAAGCGTCGTGGCCATGCAGTACTGGCTGACAAAGCCTACTCTGGGAATGCACTACGTAACGAGTTGAAAAAAAGAGGGATAAAAACGGTTATTCCCCGAAAATCAAATAAAAAACTGGCTTCAGATGGACGCTCGTAACTTGATAGTGATGCTTATCGCCGTCGCAACGTTGTGGAAAGGTGTTTTGGCCGTTTAAAGGAATATCGACGGATCGCCACACGTTATGAAAAAATGGCAAGAAACTATCTAGCAATGGTGAAACTGGGCTGTATCCGCTTGTTTTACCGCCGGTTACGCAATTAAGGGACACACCCTAGCGTGCTAGCTTTTGTCGGGGATAAAACAGAGATAAAAAAAATCCGGCGTCTAAGCGCCGGATTTTCATGCCTGCAAACCTGAAAACTTATTTTTTCTTCACTTTTGGGTTCGGCAGGTCGGTGATGCTGCCTTCGAACACTTCAGCCGCTAGGCCAACAGATTCGTGCAGCGTCGGGTGAGCGTGAATGGTCAGTGCGATGTCTTCCGCATCACAGCCCATTTCGATCGCCAGACCGATTTCACCTAGCAGTTCGCCGCCGTTGGTGCCGACAATCGCCCCACCAATAACACGATGCGTTTCTTTGTCGAAAATCAGCTTGGTCATGCCGTCCGCGCAGTCAGAAGCGATGGCACGGCCAGACGCCGCCCACGGGAAGGTCGCCGTTTCGAAGCTGATACCTTTCTCTTTCGCTTCTTTCTCTGTCAGACCAACCCATGCCACTTCTGGTTCGGTGTAGGCAATGGACGGGATCACTTTCGGATCGAAGTAGTGTTTTTTGCCCGCGATAACTTCAGCGGCCACGTGACCTTCATGTACGCCTTTGTGCGCCAGCATTGGCTGACCGACGATATCGCCGATAGCGTAGATGTGCGGCACGTTGGTGCGCAATTGTTTGTCAACGTGGATAAAGCCACGCTCGTCAACTTCCACGCCTGCTTTACCGGCATCGAGGTTTTTACCGTTCGGCACACGGCCGATAGCCACCAGCACCGCGTCATAACGCTGCGGTTCCGCAGGGGCTTTCTTGCCTTCCATCGAAACGTAGATACCGTCTTCTTTGGCTTCTACCGCCGTGACTTTGGTTTCCAGCATCAGGTTGAATTTCTTGCTGATGCGCTTGGTGAAGACTTTAACAATGTCTTTATCCGCAGCCGGGATCACCTGATCGAACATTTCAATCACATCGATCTGAGAGCCCAGCGCATGGTACACGGTGCCCATTTCCAGACCGATAATACCGCCGCCCATGACCAGCAGACGTCCTGGAACGTTTTTCAGTTCCAGCGCATCGGTGGAATCCCATACGCGCGGGTCATCATGAGGAATAAACGGCAGCTGAATCGGACGAGAACCTGCGGCGATGATTGCGTTATCAAAGTTGATCACGGTTTTGCCTTCGGCACCGTCAACTTCCAGCGTATTCGCACCGGTAAATTTACCCAGACCGTTGACCACTTTCACTTTACGGCCTTTCGCCATACCGGCCAGACCGCCCGTCAACTGGGTGATAACTTTCTCTTTCCACAGACGGATCTTGTCGATGTCGGTTTGCGGTTCGCCAAACACGATACCGTGCTCCGCCAGCGCTTTCGCTTCTTCGATAACTTTTGCTACGTGCAGCAACGCCTTAGAAGGGATACAGCCCACGTTCAGACACACACCACCCAGCGTGGAGTAGCGCTCTACCAGTACGGTTTCCAGCCCTAGGTCCGCGCAGCGGAACGCCGCAGAGTAACCCGCAGGGCCAGCACCCAGTACCACTACCTGAGCTTTAATTTCTGTACTCATCATGACCTCTTAATTGATTTCCGGCGGGTCTGTGACGTCATTATTATTGAGTCTTAACGCCCTCTTCCACCGGGACGTGTCTTTTGCCACTGTAGTTTACAAAATCGTTAACAATTTTGAAACAACAAGCAACTAACGATTTGTTCTTAATCACTGACAGCTGTAACAAATAACAGCTTATCAGAAAAAAGCCGACCGTAAGGCCGGCTTTTTCGATTACATCACTAGGCGGCGGATGTCAGACAAGGTGTTGTTGATGATGGTGATAAAGCGAGCACCATCAGCACCGTCAATGACACGGTGGTCGAAGGACAGAGAGATAGGCATCATCAGACGCGGCGTAAACTCTTTACCGTTCCAGACCGGTTCCATCGCAGACTTGGACACACCTAGGATAGCCACTTCCGGCGCGTTGACGATCGGTGCGAAGTGCGTGGTACCGAGGCCACCAATACTGGAGATGGTGAAGCAACCACCCTGCATTTCGCCCGCAGTCAGCTTGCCATCACGGGCTTTCTTGGAGATAGCCATCAGCTCGCGAGACAGCTCGATGATGCCTTTCTTGTTCACGTCTTTAAACACCGGAACCACCAAACCATTCGGCGTATCAACGGCAACACCGATGTTGATGTATTTTTTCAGCGTCAGACGTTGAGCATCTTCAGACAGCGAGCTGTTGAAACGCGGCATCTGCTCAAGCGCAGTCGAAACGGCTTTCATGATGAACACCACAGGGGTGATCTTCACATCAAGTTTGTGTTTTTCCGCTTCGACGTTCTGCTGTTTACGGAACGCTTCCAGATCGGTGATATCGGTTTTGTCAAAGTGCGTAACGTGAGGGATAACCACCCAGTTACGGCTCAGGTTGGCACCAGAGATCTTCTGGATGCGACCCAGTTCAACTTCTTCCACTTCACCGAACTTGCTGAAGTCCACTTTCGGCCACGGCAGCAGACCCGGCAGAGAACCACCGGTCGCTGCGCTCGCCGCAGGTGCAGATTCAGCGCGTTTAACCGCGTCTTTCACGTAAGCCTGGATGTCTTCGCGCAGGATACGACCTTTACGGCCGCTGCCCTTCACTTTCGCTAGGTTTACGCCAAACTCACGCGCCAGACGGCGGATAACCGGCGTTGCGTGAACGTAAGCATCGTTTTCAGCGAACTCGCCTTTGGCATCTGCCTTGGCAGCAGCCGGTGCAGGTGCAGCGGCTTTCGCCGGTTGCGCTGCCGGAGCGGCTTCTTGTTTGGCGGCAGGCGCAGCGCCTTCCACTTCAAATACCATGATCAGCGAGCCGGTTTTCACTTTGTCGCCAGTGCTGACTTTGATCTCTTTCACAGTGCCCGCGAACGGTGCCGGAACTTCCATAGAGGCTTTGTCGCCTTCTACGGTGATCAGAGATTGTTCAGCGGCAATTTTGTCGCCGACTTTCACCATCACTTCAGTGACTTCAACTTCGTCGCCGCCGATATCCGGTACGTTCACTTCTTTCGGATCAGATGCCGCAGCGGCAGGAGCAGCAGCCGGCGCCGCTTGCTGGGCCGGAGCTGCCGCGCCAGCAGCGCCTGCGACTTCAAACACCATGATCAGCGAGCCGGTTTTCACTTTGTCGCCGGTGTTAATTTTGATCTCTTTCACCACGCCCGCGAACGGTGTTGGCACTTCCATGGAAGCCTTGTCACCTTCCACAGTGATCAGCGACTGCTCAGCGCTCACGCTGTCACCCACTTTCACCATGATTTCAGTAACTTCAACTTCATCACCACCGATATCCGGCACGGCCACTTCTTTCGCTGCGCTGGCGGCTGCCGCCGGAGCCGGTGCCGCAGTTGCCGCACCCTCAGCGTCGAAGACCATGATCAGTTTGCCCGTCGCCACTTTATCGCCGACAGCCACTTTGATCTCTTTCACCACGCCAGCCTGAGGAGAAGGCACTTCCATGGAGGCTTTGTCGCCTTCCACGGTAATCAGCGACTGTTCAGCTTCTACTTTGTCGCCCACCTTCACAATCACCTCGGTGACTTCAACTTCATCTGTACCGATATCCGGTACGTTGATTTCGATAGCCATTACTCTTTCCCTCTTATGCTAAGCGCGGGTTAACTTTTTCAGGATCGATGTTGAATTTCTTGATGGCTTCAGCCACCACAGAAGCTTCAACTTCACCGCGTTTAGCCAATTCACCCAGTGCGGCAACTACTACGTAGGAAGCGTCCACTTCGAAGTGGTGACGCAGGTTTTCACGGCTGTCAGAACGACCGAAGCCATCAGTACCCAGTACGCGGTAATCGCTGGCCGGAACGTAAGTACGTGCCTGCTCGGCGAACAGTTTCATGTAGTCAGTGGACGCAACAGCCGGTGCATCGTTCATCACCTGAGCAATGTACGGTACGCGCGGTGCGTCGGTCGGGTGCAGCATGTTCCAGCGTTCGCAGTCTTGACCATCGCGCGCCAGCTCCGTGAAGGAAGTCACGCTGTAAACATCGGAACCGATGCCGTAGTCGTTGGCCAGAATCTGTGCCGCTTCGCGAACGTGACGCAGGATAGAACCCGAGCCCAGCAGCTGAACCTTGCCTTTCGCACCCGCTACCGTTTCCAGTTTGTAGATACCCTTACAGATACCTTCTTCCGCGCCTTGCGGCATGGCTGGCATGTGGTAGTTTTCGTTCAGCGTGGTGATGTAATAGTAGACGTTTTCCTGCGCTTCACCGTACATGCGCTCCAGACCGTCCTGCATGATCACAGCCACTTCGTAAGCGAAGGACGGATCGTAGGAAATGCAGTTCGGGATGGTCAGCGACTGAATGTGGCTGTGACCATCTTCGTGCTGCAAACCTTCGCCGTTCAGCGTGGTACGGCCAGAAGTACCGCCGACCAGGAAGCCGCGCGCCTGTTGGTCACCCGCTGCCCAGCACAGGTCGCCAATACGTTGGAACCCGAACATGGAGTAGTAGATGTAGAACGGGATCATCGGCAGGTTGTTGGTGCTGTAAGACGTTGCCGCCACCAGCCAAGATGAGCCTGCACCCAGTTCGTTGATGCCTTCCTGCAAGATCTGACCTTTCAGGTCTTCTTTGTAGTAAGCCACCTGCTCACGGTCCTGCGGGGTGTACTGCTGGCCGTTCGTGCTGTAGATACCGATCTGGCGGAACAGACCTTCCATACCGAAGGTACGCGCTTCGTCAGCGATGATCGGAACCAGACGATCTTTGATCGACTTGTTCTTCAGCATCACGTTCAGGGCACGCACAAAGGCGATGGTGGTGGAGATTTCTTTGGTTTGCTCTTCCAGCAGAGAGCTGAAATCTTCCAGAGTCGGCAGCTCCAGTTTCTCGTCGAAGTTCGGCTGACGAGACGGCAGGTAACCACCCAGAGCCTGACGGCGCTCATGCAGGTATTTGTATTCATCAGAATCTTTGTCGAAAGTGATGAACGGCAGTTTTTCGATGTCAGCATCAGCCACCGGCACATTGAAGCGGTCGCGGAAGTAACGCACGCCGTCCATGTTAACTTTCTTGACCTGGTGAGCGATGTTTTTGCCTTCTGCCGCATCACCCATACCATAACCTTTGATGGTGTGCGCCAGAATAACGGTCGGTTTGCCTTTGGTGTCTTGCGCTTTTTTCAGTGCAGCAAAGACTTTCTTCGGATCGTGACCACCGCGGTTGAGGGCCCAAATCTGATCGTCGCTCCAGTCGGCAACCAGCGCAGCCGTTTCCGGGTATTTGCCGAAGAAGTGCTCACGCACGTAGGCACCGTTTTTGGATTTGAACGTCTGATAGTCACCGTCAACGGTTTCGTTCATCAGTTGGACCAGTTTACCGCTGGTGTCTTTACGCAGCAGTTCGTCCCAACGCTCGCCCCACATGACTTTGATCACTTGCCAGCCAGCACCACCGAAGATGCCTTCCAGCTCGTTGATAATCTTGCCATTACCAGTAACTGGTCCGTCTAGACGTTGCAGGTTACAGTTGATCACGAAGACTAGGTTGTCCAGTTTCTCGCGGGTCGCGATGGTGATAGCCCCCTTGGATTCCGGCTCATCCATTTCACCGTCGCCTAGGAAGGCGTAAACGGTTTGTTTGGACGTGTCTTTTAGACCACGGTTTTCCAAATATTTCAGGAATTTAGCCTGATAAATAGCACCAATTGGACCCAGCCCCATGGAGACGGTCGGGAACTGCCAGAAGGTCGGCATCAATTTCGGGTGCGGATAAGAGGAAAGCCCCTGGCCGTGTACTTCCTGACGGAAGTTGTTCATCTGATCTTCGGTCAGACGCCCTTCTAGGAAGGCACGTGCATAGATGCCCGGAGAGATATGGCCCTGGAAATACACCAGATCGCCGCCATCCTGAGCACTGCGTGCACGGAAGAAATGGTTAAAGCACACTTCGTAGAAGGTCGCGGAAGACTGGAAGGACGCAATGTGGCCACCCAGTTCCAGATCTTTCTTGGATGCGCGCAGCACGGTCATGATGGCGTTCCAACGAATAGCGGAACGAATGCGGCGCTCAAGGTCCAGGTTACCCGGATAGGCGGGTTCGTCTTCCACAGCAATGGTGTTTACGTAGTTGCTAACGGCACTGCCTACCCCTACGTTTACGCCACCCTTGCGCGCTTCTGACAATACCTGATCGATCAGGTACTGCGCACGTTCAACACCCTCTTCACGGATAACCGATTCGATCGCCTGTAGCCAGTCGCGAGTTTCGATCGGATCCACGTCATTATTCAAACGTTCTGACATGGTGTATTCCTTATCTGTTTCTAATCAGTTAATTTTCTGGAGCCTGTCTTGCTGTACTCTGTCATTGTCGTCATATCACTGACGGCTGCCGTATCATCGACAGTTGTCAAAGCACAGTAAGACAGGTCCAATCTCGTCATTTACGCGTTAAACGCCCCAATCAGAGCGCTCAATCCTTGCGTTGCTGGAGCCGACGTAGCGAACGCTCTCTTCTGCTATGTTCCCGGTTAAGATCCAGCAGTACTTCCTCAATAAACGCCAGATGACGATGCGACGCTTCGCGTGCCTTTTCAGGTTCGCGAGCGACAATCGCCTCAAAAATCCCGGCGCGATGACTGCTTACCTGGGCCAGAACTTCTCGGCTCAGGTACAACAATTCAAAATTCTGCCGCACGTTCTGTTCCAGTAACGGTCCCATACAGCGTAGCAAATGTAGCAAAACCACATTGTGCGTTGCTTCTGTGACAGCCACTTGATAATGCATAACAGCTTCTGACTCCGCGACCAGATCGCCAGAAGCACGCGCCTGCTCAATCTGGGTATGGCACTCACGGATACGCTGGAAATCTTCTTCCGTACCACGCAACGCCGCATAGTAGGCAGCAATGCCTTCCAGCGCATGACGGGTTTCCAGCAGATCAAATTGAGATTCAGGATGGGTGCTCAGCAGTTCCGACAACGGATCACTCACGCTTTGCCACAGGTTGTTCTGGACAAACGTTCCCCCACCCTGACGACGTAGCAGCAGGCCTTTTGCCTCCAGACGTTGGATGGCTTCTCGCAAAGAAGGACGGGAGACATCAAACTGTTTCGCCAGTTCGCGCTCCGGGGGGAGTTTCTCGCCGGGGCGCAAGGTTCCTTCGAGGATCAAAAACTCCAGCTGTTGTTCAATCACATCTGACAGTTTGGGCTGACGGATCTTGCTATAGGCCATGGTAAGTGTTTCTCTGCGAAGTGCGCGGAGTCAATTGGTAATACCAATTTCAAAAACGTGACGCTAAAGTAACAAAGTATTCACCTTCTGTCCATACGGACGTTGCGCTAAATCATGTTCTCCACCAAATTTTAACAATTGCACGATCCGATTAGGTCAAAACCCTATATTCACTAGCAAGTAGCGGCTTCAACCCTATAAATGTTTTAACTTTTATGAAACGAAAACCAATCGATGCTGAACCGTTCAATCTGCAATAAAATGAATAAAAATTCATTTTATTTAAATTAAAAATCAAAGGAATACCATAACATTGGCGATGATGATACTTATTGTTAACATTCTTCTTTTTCCGAATGGTGATATTTTCAGCAACAAAAACCTATACACAACATCACCACCCTCCTCACTTTTGCCGATAAAAATCAGCTATTACCCATCAATTTTACTCTCTCGATTTGACGATTAACATTGTTAATCGCCACGTTATAGGCCATTGATTTCATCTTGAGGTTGGTTAGGTGATCGGCAGTCTTTTCTGCCCGCTTGGTGTAAGTGCTGTACCTTGCATGATACGCATCAATAGATTGGATGATGTCACTCATCAACGCCGTTCGGCCAGAGACACCCATCATGGGTCTCTTTTTTCAAGGCATGTTGATACGCTTTCAATACATCATGTGCATGGCAATAATCGATGAGAGCGGTCTGCCATTGCTTTCCATATAGGCTGGGTATTTCCCTTTCTATATGTTTTCTTCGGCCATAAGCCCGTTGAGTGCCAAAGTATTTTTTGGCGTAAGCATCCGCAAAAAGGTGACCTTTCCATGTGGTGGGTCCACACCCAATATCTTTAATGCTGTAAATTTTGTTTTCCACCGCCAAATGCAGAATATAATCCAAGTCAGACATTCTTTTCTGCGCATGGCGCCTAATTTCACTAAGTTGATTATAAAGGAAAGCGATTTTTTTCTTGGTGTCTGACAAATTATGGCTTTGTTGAATAAATCAGAACTTGTAACGACTGTGCCCCATACGGGTCGATTGTTACGTGATGCGAATACTGTTCGGCATTCCTAATAGCGTGATCAGGTTAAGCGCTTTGACCATGGCCATGGCTTCACCCACCTGAGCATCATAGCAGTAAACTGTATCGTAAGCGCCGTCAGCCGATGCCTCTCTGATTTTCCGGTGGGTCTGGTTTATCAGCGCCGGTAGAGCTTGGGCATCAGTCATACCACTGAGCGACAAATCCGCACAGATAATCTCATGCGTCACACTGTCTACTGCCAGGTGCAGCTTACGCCATACCCTGCGTCTGTCGGCACCATGCTGCCGGACTTTCCATTCGCCTTCGCCAAAGACCTTCAGGCCGGTTCCATCAATGACCAGATGTGAGATTTCACCACGGGTTGGCGTTTTTATGGGCTTTGTTGAATAATAGTGAGTCATGCTGTTTTGCCAAGCCAGTTTTGGTAGAAAATGCTTGTCACCTCAGGTTTACAGTTTTCTTATGAGGCCTAACTGCATGATTTTGCGTTGCGAGGATCTGTCGTTTCACCGGGGGTGCAGCATAAAATATGTTTATTCAACAAAGCCGGGGGTGGGCCGTATCTACCAGCAGACGTTCGTGGATACGTACTCGAAAGTGGCACACTGCAAGCTGTATACGAATAAAACACCGCTCACCGCCGCCGACCTGCTCAATGATCGCGTACTCCCGTTCTACGATGCTCAGGGACTGCCGGTGCTGAGAATACTGACCGACAGGGGTACGGAGTACTGTGCTAAAGTGGAGCAGCATGATTATCAGCTTTATCTGGCTATCAACGATATCGAGCATACGAAAACGAAGGTGATGTCTCCGCAGACGAACGGCATCTGCGAGCGCTTCCATAAAACCATTTTGCAGGATTTTTATCAGGTTACGTTCCGCAAGAAGTTATATGGAGACCTGGAAAGCCTGCAGGTAGATCTGGAGAACTGGTTGTGGCATTACAATAATGAGCGAACTCATCAGGGAAAAATGTGCTGCGGGCGTACGCCGATGGCCACTTTACTCGATGGAAAACGGATCTGGGCAGAAAAGAATCTGAACCAGATGTAATCTGACAGACACCTGTATAAATAATCGGTAACTGTCAGATAAGGTCTGAGCTAGTACATGTAAGGGCATCGTCCATTTCTGTGATGCCGCCTGGATTGCCAGCCATACGACCTTCTTCACCGAGTCATCAGTCGGGAACACCTTGCGTTTCTTGATTGCATGCCGGAGCACGCTGTTCAGTGATTCTATAGCGTTCGTCGTGTAGATTACCTTGCGAAGTTCCTGCAGGTACGAGAAGAATGTCGACAGGTTGGCCCAGTTTGACTGCTCTGCGGATAGCGGTGATCCCATGTCCCACCGAACCTCTCCAGCGCCTGAAGCGCGGCCTCTTCGGTTGGAGCCTGATACACTGCTTTGAGGTCGCGTGTTACCGCCTTATAGTCCTTATAGTCCTTCTAGGCAACGAAGCGCAGACTGTTGCGCACCATGTGCACGATGCACAGCTGGATGCGGGCTTCCGGGTAGACCGTGTTGATGGCATCCGGGAACCCTTTCAGGCCGTCCACACAGGCAATAAGGATGTCGGTCAGGCCACGGTTTTTCAGTTCTGTCAGCACGTTCAGCCAGAACTTTGCGCCTTCATTTTCGGCCAGCCACATCCCCAGTAGCTCTTTCTGGCCTTCGATATTGATACCCAGTGCTAGGAACACAGACTTATTGATAACGCGGCTGTCCTGCCGGACTTTCAGAACGATACAGTCAAGGTAAACAATGGGATAAACCGTATCCAGGGGGTGATTTTGCCATTCAACAACCTGCTCCATAACGGCATCGTTGACCTTCGATACCAAGGCGGGTGAGACATCCGCGTCATACAGTTCTTTGAACGCAGCGGCAATTTCGCGGGTGGTCATCCCTTTGGCATACAACGATAAAATCTGGTTATCCATCCCGGTGAGCCGGGTCTGGTTCTTCTTCACCAGTTGCGGTTCAAAGGAAGCATCACGATCACGTGGTGTACGCAGTTCCAGCGGACCATCGCCGGTGGTATAGCCAACCGACTTAAAAATGATTACAGCCAATACCCTGATATGTGGCAAAAAATACAGCTAATTGTTATCAAAATAATGTCGCTTGGCTATACCATCAGCAGACTGAAACAGCAATGGCTTGAAGAGCACAGGCAATGGTGCCTGCGTGATTTAAGCGATACACGCTACGTTTATTTCTGGGCCGATGGCATATACAGCCATGTCAGGCAAGATGATCGCCTTTGCCTGCTGGTCATTATCGGCGTCACTGAGCATGGACGTAAGGAGCTGGTTGCGGTCGAAGATGTTTATCGAGAGTCAGAAGCAAACTGGGCCGAACTTCTTAATGGCCTGCGAGCACGTGGCCTAACCGTATAGCCAAGCGACATTATTTTGATAACAATTAGCTGTATTTTTTGCCACATATCAGGGTATTGGCTGTAATCATTTTTAAGTCGGTTGGCTATAGCCGTTACGAACGACAGCATGAGGCCCGTCGTCAAGGCGGCGTTCAGCATGTTGTTGCAGCATGGCTTCGAGCTCAACCTCAACGGCGGCAGCTATCAGTTGCATGGCACCATTACGAATGAGTTCATGCAAGGGATCAGCGGCAATATCTGGTTCTGCGGAGACCTGTAGGGTAGACTTTTTCATGGGGTATCATCTCTCTGTTGTTGAAATCATCCACGAAATCAATCAGCAGGATACGCCACCCTCCCCGAAACCCCGTACACCAGAAATGAGCATAACTCAGAGATTTTGTTCTCAGTCCATATGATGTAATCAAAATTAAGTCGCTTGGCTATACCTCTGGCGTACGAATACGCCAGAGGTAAGTGCAACATCTCGATTAACGGCGATAGTTTTTCTGCGTCGCGTTGACCTTGTAGAGATAGCGTCGCGATTCGGCTGACGGGTGCTTGGTGGTCAATGTATTGTAGACTTCGCTCGGCGACATTTGGTTGATCAGGCTAACGGCCCTGTCCTTGTCGCTGGAGAATACGCGCAGCACGCTACCCGCCCCACCGTTATACGCCGTAATAACAGCATAGCGACGTGAGGTAGGGTTCTCGATACCACCCAGATAGGTGTTTTTCAGAATCGCCAGATAAGCCACGCCCGTATCAATGTTATTCTCAGGATCGAACAGGTAGCTACGGCTCGGCTGCCCCCATTTTCCTTTGCTCTTGAACACATCACGTCCGGCGCTGTGCTGCACCACCTGCATCAGTCCTAATGCGTCAGAACGGCTGACCGCGTAAGGGTCGAAGCTGGATTCGGTTTGCATGATTGCCAGAATCAGCGATTCTTCAATGCCATAGCGTTCGGAGGCCTGACGGATCAGCGGCAGATATTTATGCGCACGTTTGTCCAGATGGTTTGCCACCAGCTGGAAAGTGACAGACCAGATCACATGCAGTCCGGAGGTCCGTTTCTGCAAGCGGTTTTGCAGCAGATAATCGGCAAAGCTGGCGGCGCGCCCTTCCCAACGAATGGGTTGTCCGGTGTTGTCTAACACCTGGCCGTATAGCATTGGTTCACGGCTGATTTGAATGTCATTTGCGTCAGAGTAGAGGTCCGTATTGCTGGCGTCATCGCCCATCAACAGTGTGGTGATGATGGCCTGGCGTAAACTCGGGACGTAATTGGTCGCTGAAATGGTCTCGATAGTAATCGTACCGGCATCAAAGTTGATATGACTACGGGTTTGATATTGATCGGTATACTTGACGTAATCTTTCGGGCCGGAAATCAGCACTTCGTTCAGCCCCCAGATATTCTCGATGTTGTGGGCGAACTGCCCCATCAGAATGTCAAAGGCGTTGGTATCCTTGATGAATTCTTCATTATTGAGATCGCCGCGCTTGCCGGAACAGGAGATCAGCAAGGGCGCAACGAGCAACAACGCTAGCAATTTCTTCATAGATGATTCGTTATAAGTATCTTGTTATTAACGGTTCATTAGCAACGCGGTGTCAGCACAAGGAGACAAAAGGGCCACAAGGCCCTGATATCATGCGCTGGGAGGGGCATAGCCTTCGATGTGGACCTCTTTACCCTCGAACAGGAACTTAATCATCTCTTGTTCCAGCAGTTTGCGGTGCTCCACGTTCATCATATTGAGCTTTTTCTCGTTGATCAGCATGGTTTGCTTGGTCTGCCATTGCGCCCACGCCTCTTTCGAAATTTCCTGATAGATGCGTTTGCCCAATTCTCCCGGATAAAGCTGAAAATCCTGCCCTTCGGCTTCACGTTGTAAAAAAGTACAAAAAATAGTTCTGCTCATACTGATTCCTCTTGGATAACGCGTGCTGGTCAGATCAAACTGCCGCCGGAGTGTAGCGTTAACATACGTAATAGTCGTTCCACCGGTGCAGCCAGCCCAACGGCGGGCGCTTGCGCCAAGTTATACCAGAGACCGGTCTTTTCCTCCATGCAAGCATGGTGCAAAGCGTGAGGAATGTCAGTGGGTAATGCGAGCCAGAGCGGAACAATATCCAGATGGAAATGGCTAAAGGTGTGGCGAAACGACACCAATTGCTGCACATCTGTGATTTTCAGACCGCGTTGTTGCAGCCAAGGTTCCACATCATCATGGGTGTTGAACTGTGGAAAGCAAAACAATCCTCCCCATAACCCGGTCGCAGGCCGCTGTTGCAGCCATACGTCATTACCTCGTTGCAGTAATAGAAACCAGGCGCTTTTTTCCGGTAACGTTTGCTTCGGTTTTTTACCCGGATAGCTGGCCCAACTGTGGTTGGCATAAGCGATGCAACCGTTGCTTAGTGGGCAAAGTTCGCATTTGGGGCGGCTGCGGGTGCACACCATTGCACCTAAATCCATCATCGCCTGATTAAACTGGCTAACGCCCTGTGCGGGTGTAACCTGCTCGCTATGGGACCAGAGCTGGTGCTCAACCTCTTTTTTACCCGGCCAGCCGGCTACCGCGTAGCAGCGTGCCAGCACGCGTTTTACATTGCCATCAAGAATCGGGTGATGCTGACCGAGAGAAAGGGACAGCACTGCGCCCGCGGTAGAACGCCCGATACCCGGTAGCGCGCAAACGGCGTCCAATGTGGTAGGAAACTCTCCGTCGTGTTGCTCCACGATGGTTTGCGCGGCTTTGTGCAGGTTGCGTGCACGCGCGTAATAACCCAGCCCGGTCCACAGGTGCAGCACCTCATCCAAGGGGGCGGCGGCAAGGGTGCGTGCATCGGGAAAGCGTGCAATAAAACGTTGAAAATAGGGGATGACCGTGGTGACCTGCGTCTGTTGTAACATGATCTCGGAGAGCCATACGGTATAAGGCGTTTTCTCTTGTTGCCACGGCAGCGTCTTGCGGCCATAGCGCTCATACCATGCCAACACCTGCTGCGCGAACGGCTGCGCTTGCATCATAAAAAAGCCACTCTCTTGCCGGGTGAAAAGTCTGACAGCGATTCCAGCACAGAGTGAATGTGCTGTAAACCGGAACTTTCCGAGGTATCCCCCTTGCTAAACCGCGGTATCCTTGCATAATGCGCCTTTCTTTGGGCGAATTTGAACAGGCCATCGGCACACGTTTTTTATGATCAATAACGTCATTTCACCGGAATTTGATGAAGATGGGCGTCCGCTGCGCCGTATTCGCAGTTTTGTGCGCCGTCAGGGGCGTTTAACCAATGGACAGCAGCAGGCGCTGGATAACTACTGGCCCGTGATGGGGGTAGAGTATCAGGCACAGGCGCTCGATTTTACCGCGCTTTTCGGTCGCGAAGCGCCGACGGTATTGGAAATCGGGTTTGGCATGGGGGCGTCGCTGGTCACCATGGCAGAGCAACACCCTGAGCAAAATTTTTTAGGGATTGAGGTTCATCTTCCCGGTGTCGGTGCCTGCCTAGCAGCGACGCAGGACGCTAATCTGAGCAATCTGCGCGTGATGTGTCATGACGCGGTAGAAGTGCTGGAGCAGATGATTCCCGACGGGGCGCTGGCCATGGTGCAGCTCTTTTTCCCTGATCCTTGGCATAAAGCGCGCCATAATAAACGTCGTATTGTACAAAAAGCCTTTGCGGAGCGGGTGCTGCGCAAGCTGGCGAAGGGTGGTGTGTTTCATATGGCGACAGACTGGGAGCCTTATGCGGAACATATTCTTGAGGTCATGCGCGATGTGGCGGGATACCGTAATCTCTCTGCCACACAGGACTACGTTCCTCGCCCATCGTCTCGCCCGTTAACCAAGTTCGAAGCACGCGGCCAGCGGTTAGGCCACGGAGTGTGGGATCTTATGTTTGAGAGGATAGAATAATGGCACAACAACGCAGTCGTCGTTTGCGCAAAAAGTTACACATTGATGAGTTTCAGGAACTGGGCTTTTCGGTAAGCTGGCGTTTCGCTGAGAGCACGTCGGTCGATACCATCGATGCCACTTTGGATAAGTTTGTTGACGATGTGATTGATCCGGCTGGCTTGGCATTTGAAGGCAGCGGTTATCTGCATTGGGAAGGGTTAATCTGCTTGCAGAAGACCGGCCATTGTACCAATGCGCACCGTGAGCAGGTCGTTGCTTGGCTGAAAGCCCAACAGTTGCAAGAGGTTAAAGTTAGCGAACTGTTCGATATCTGGTGGGATCTGCCGGAAAATCTGCTCTCCTGATTCTGTTTTTATAGGAAGACGACATGTTGCGATCGGTAATGCTTTCTCTGCTGGCTTTGTTGTCCTGGCAGGCACAGGCGGCGTATCAATGTGAAGTAAATCCGCAGGATGACATCTTCATTACACCGCAACAGGTGCAGGTGGTTGGCGCAAGTGGCAATTTGGTGATTTCGCCGCAGGGCGATGTCACCCGCAACCAGACGGCAGTAACGCTTACTGCGGCACAACGTCAGCAGGCGAAAGCGTATCAAGCGAATTTGCGTCAGCAGCTGCCGTGGATTGAGCAGGCGGCACAGGCGCATCTGGAAAAAGCGCGCGTGGCGCTGGATGGTGTCATTGCTAAGGAACTGGGAAGTGACAGCAATGTGCGTGCCCGTCTGACCACGTTGGATACCCAACTCAAGCAGCAGATGGCGCGCATTCTCGAGCCGCGCAGCGATGGCATTGCGTTTCATCACAAGGCCGTCAAACAGGTGGAGCAGGATGGCCGCCAGTTGGTGCAGCAAGCCCTTGGCGGCGTGTTGCAAGACAGCCTGAACGAGATGGGTGTAAAGCAGCTTTCCAGCGGCGGCAATCCGTTGCAGGCGATGATGGGTAACCTTGGCAACCTGCAACAAGCGATTCAAACTGAGTGGAATAGCCAGGAACTCACGTTCCAGCGCTTTGGCAAGGATGTATGCCAGCGAGTCATTTCACTGGAAAACCAGCGTAAGCAGTTGCTTAAATCCTTGCCGTAATCGTATCTACAGCGCCATTCTGATGAAAACAAGTATTTCGTCAGAGTGACTTTTTTATGCCTCCGTTTTATCCCCGGAACTTGGCAAGGCGTATAGCCGATTTATGAAAGCTAGGCTGTGTCCCTTAATTGCGTAACCGGCGGTAAAACAAGCGGATGCAGCCCAGTTTCACCATTGCTATAGCCAAGCGACATTATTTTGATAACAATTAGCTGTATTTTTTTGCCACATATCAGGGTATTGGCTGTAATCATTTTTAAGTCGGTTGGCTATATCGAGATGTTTTTTTGAGCGCCAGCCGCACATTTGAGCGCACGGATATTACTGCCATCCAGCGCAGTGGCTGACCAGTCAACAAGTCCATGAGCATCAAGAAATGAAAGTAACTTATTGAAAATAATGTTAATGATTCCAGACTTTGACCATCTATTGAAACGGTTATAAACGGTTTTCCATGGGCCGTAACGTTCAGGTAAATCACGCCATGGTGCGCCTGAACACAGTATCCAGAACATGCCGGGCTTTGTTGAATAAATCAGAACTTGTAACGACTGCGCCCCATACGGGTCGATTGTTACGTGATGCGAATACTGTTCGGCATTCCTAATAGCGTGATCAGGTTAAGCGCTTTGACCATGGCCATGGCTTCACCCACCTGACCATCGTAGTCTCTCAGACTTAGATAACCACCCAGAAGCCTTTTGAACCGGAACATGGCCGTTTCAGCCACTGAGCGCCGGTGATAGCCCACTTTCTTTTTCCAGATATCGTTACTACCGCTAATGCGCTGATTTGCAACAGCGTGGTTACGCTCGTGGTAGCGATCTTGCCAATATTGCGCCCCCCTTCGTGGCGGGATAAGCGGCCTTATTTTCTTCCTCAGCAGAGCATCATAGCAGTAAACTGTATCCTAAGCGCCGTCAGCCGATGCCTCTCTGATTTTCCGGTGGGTCTGGTTTATCAGCGCTGGTAGAGCTTGGGCATCAGTCGTACCACTGAGCGACAAATCCACACAGATAATCTCATGCGTCACACTGTCTACTGCCAGGTGCAGCTTACGCCATACCCTGCGTCTGTCGGCACCATGCTGCCGGACTTTCCATTCGCCTTCGCCAAAGACCTTCAGGCCGGTTCCATCAATGACCAGATGTGAGATTTCACCACGGGTTGGCGTTTTTATGCTGATGTTCACTGTCTTTGCTCGCTTGCTGAGCAGCGAATAGTCTGGACAATGGAGCGACAATTTAATCAGTTTAAAAATCGAGTCACCAAAGCCCTGTAAAGCCCTCAATGAAAGGCCAAACACGCGTTTCATCATCAGGACTGTGGTGATGGTCATATCTGAGTAGTGGAGCGGTCGTCCACGCCGTTCAGTAGTGTTTTTTTCCGTCCATGCAGCAATGGCTGATTCATCTAGCCATACGGTTAGAGAACCGCGTTGCTTGAGGGCCTTGTTATAAGAGGGCCAGTTGGTGATTTTAAAATTTTGTTTTGCCATGGAGACCTGATTTTGAAACAACTGTGTTGATCTGCTCCGATGATTACCCAAAAGTTCTATTTATTCAACAAAGCCAACATGCCGTTGAAGATTTTTCGATGTTCTGCCCACGGCCGGCAGGCCCGCGGAGATGTCAAAACGGTTAGCAACAAGGGCTCAATGATTGCCCATGCTTCATCAGAAAGATCGTAGCGAGCCATAATCAAAAGTGTCGTAGAAACAGATGGATACTATAGCTCAAGAAATCAAGGGACACAGCCTAAATTCCAGTTTCAAATTATTCAAGAATAATCCCGCCAGTACAGTGGAAAAACATCAAATTGTGGTTTACCGTTTGGAATGAAACTATATATATTGATGTGGCTATATACCCAATAAACCTCAAGATGCAGGTTTGAGCACCTGAAAACGATCGTGAATTCTGGACGTCAGCGAGTCCGCTATTTCTGGTAGCGTATTGGTGAAAAAATTGAATATTGCATCGGCTTTATAGTGAGTCATGCTGTTTTGCCAAGCCAGTTTTGGTAGAAAATGCTTGTCACCTCAGGTTTACAGTTTTCTTATGAGGCCTAACTGCATGATTTTTCGTTGCGAGGATCTGTCGTTTCACCGGGGGTGCAGCATAAAATATGTTTATTCAACAAAGCCTATTGCATCCCGAAAATCGCGGGTGTTTTCAAAATAGCGATTATTCCGTGCATGCTCATTCATCACTTTCCACAGGCGTTCTATCGCGTTCAGATTCACTGTAAGGCGGTAAATAGTGAAGCTCTATAGCCAAGCGACTTAATTTTGATTGCATTATTTAAATGAGCTATTAAATTGACTTTAGACGTAAAGTGATATCTACACGGGAAGAAGAAGGGTTGAGTATCCGAGAAACAGCGAAGCAATTTCGGATTGGCCCTGCCTCTGTATCGCGTTGGATTAATCAAATAGCGTCAAAAGCATCGACCACGCGTCAGCGAAAGAGCGATAAATCCGAGTTGATAAAAGATGTTGAACCATATCCAGATGCTTACCAAAAAGAACGTGCAGAGCGTTTTGGCATTTGTCAGAAGGCCATTTGGCAAGCTCTTAAAAAGCTGGGATTGACCTATAAAAAAAACTCTACGTCATCCGAAAGCCGACGGAAGCGCCCGGGAAGCATTTCAACAAAAAATACAACAGTATGAAAAAGAAGGTAAGCCTATTGTTTTTATTGATGAAAGTGGTTTTTCACACGATACCCCACGGACTCACGGCTATTCCCCAAAAGGTCAACGGTGTTTTGGCCTGAAGAACGGGGGAGCCAAGGGAAGAACAAATGTTATCGGCGCGTTATTAGGCACAACGCTGTTTGCTATCGGATTATTTGATATCAATATTAACAGCGATGTTTTCTATTCCTGGGTCACACAAGTCCTTATCCCAGTACTCCCTAAAAATAGAGTTATGCTCATTTCTGGTGTACGGGGGGGGCGGGGAGGGTGGCGTATCCTGCTGATTGATTTCGTGGATGATTTCAAGAACAGAAAGATGATACCCCATGAAAAAGTCTACCCTACAGGTCTCCGCAGAACCAGATATTGCCGGTGATCCCTTGCATGAACTCATTCGTAATGGTGCCAGGCAGCTGATAGCTGCCGCCGTTGAGGCTGAGCTCGAAGCCATGCTGCAACAACATGCTGAACGCCGCCTTGACGACGGGCGTCATGTTGTCGTTCGTAACGGCTATTTGCCACAGCGAACCATACAGACGGGTATTGGGGATGTTGAAATTAAAGTGCCTAAGGTCAGGGAGCGCAGCGGCAACGGAATATGCTTCAACAGCGCGTTGTTGCCGCCTTATAGCCAACCGACTTAAAAATGATTACAACCAATGCCCTGATATGTGGAAAAAAAATACAGCTAATTGTTATCAAAATAATGTCGCTTGGCTATACCATGGCTGTACCTGCGAGGCATATCCACCGGTGATTTTCACGAAGCCCTGAGGGCGCTTCTCGGTGAAAAAGCTAATGCCCTCTCTGCCAGTACCATCAGCAGACTGAAACAGCAATGGCTTGAAGAGCACAAGCAATGGTGCCTGCGTGATTTAAGCGATACGCGCTACGTTTATTTCTGGGCCGATGGCATATACAGCCATGTCAGGCAAGATGATCGCCTTTGCCTGCTGGTCATTATCGGCGTCACTGAGCATGGACGTAAGGAGCTGGTTGCGGTCGAAGATGGTTATCGAGAGTCAGAAGCAAACTGGGCCGAACTTCTTAATGGCCTGCGAGCACGTGGCCTAACCGTATCTCCCAAGCTGGCTACGGGAGACGGTGCCCTTGGTTTTTGGAATGCAATGGCAAAGATATTCCCGGACACGCAGCACCAACGCTGTTGGGTGCACAAAACCGCTAATGTGTTGGCTTCACTCCTCAAAGCCATGCAACCGAAAGTTAAGGCTGAGCTACGGCAGGTTTGGCTAGCAGAGAGCCGCGATGCCGCTAATGAAGCCTTTGATGTTTTGTTGGCAAGGTTTTCAGCGAAGTATCCTGCAGCGATGAAGAAGCTTGAGAAAGCTCGAGAAGAACTGCTGGCATTCTACGACTTCCCGTCAGAGCACTGGGCGTCAATAAGAACGACAAATCCGATTGAATCGGCTTTTGCGACTGTGAGGCTACGAAGCAGACGCGCGAAGAACGGTGGTTCGAGAGAAACAACCCTGTCAATGGTATGGTATTTAAGCTGCTCCAGTCAGCTCAGAAAAGCTGGAACCGACTAAGAGGATTTGACCTGCTGACCCTGGTTGTAAGCAACGTCCAATTTAAGGATGGAGAACAGATTCACGAAGCATCAGAGCGGAACGTAGCCTGATCGCCATACACCAGATTTGCTAATAACTCCTAAAAATAGCCTGTACACGAGATTGTGTAATTGCCTGATTTTGATATGTTCAATCCAACATCAAAAGCAGGTTACTTTATGGACGAAAAACAGTTACAGGCTCTGGCTAACGAGCTGGCCAAAAATCTCGAAACCCCTGACGCTCTCAACCCGTTTGATCGCCTGCTGAAAAAGATCTGCGTTGAAGCTGCCCTTAATGCTGAAATGACCCATCACCTCGGGCATGAGAAGCACTAGTCCAAATCTGGAACTATAGCCAAGCGACTTAATTATGAACTGAGAACAAAATCTCTGTATCGCAACCACTCTCTCTTTTTTTGCTTGTGCCCATTTATGCGCAATTGGGTTAAGATCTGGCGAAATATGTAGGCAAATACTCCACCATATACCCTGCATCGATGATGACTTGTTGAATATTATGTTTTTTGTGAAAAGTTGCATTGTCCATCACGATTACCCTGTTTTTATGGAGTACGGGGATAAGGACTTGTGTGACCCAGGAATAGAAAACATCGCTGTTAATATTGATATCAAATAATCCGATAGCAAACAGCGTTGTGCCTAATAACGCGCCGATAACATTTGTTCTTCCCTTGGCTCCCCCGTTCTTCAGGCCAAAACACTGTTGACCTTTTGGGGAATAGCCGTGAGTCCGTGGGGTATCGTGTGGAAAACCACTTTCATCAATAAAAACAATAGGGCTACCTTCTTTTTCATACTATTGTATTTTTTGTTGAAATGCTTGCCGGGCGCTTTCGTCGGCTTTCGAATGACGTAGAGTTTTTTTATGGCTTTGTTGAATAATAGTGAGTCATGCTGTTTTGCCAAGCCAGTTTTGGTAGAAAATGCTTGTCACCTCAGGTTTACAGTTTTCTTATGAGGCCTAACTGCATGATTTTGCGTTGCGAGGATCTGTCGTTTCACTTGGGGTGCAGCATAAAATATGTTTATTCAACAAAGCCTTTTTTTATAGGTCAATCCCAGCTTTTTAAGAGCTTGCCAAATGGCCTTCTGACAAACGCCAAAACGCTCTGCACGTTCTTTTTGGTAAGCATCTGGATATGGTTCAACATCTTTTATCAACTCGGATTTATCGCTCTTTCGCTGACGCGTGGTCGATGCTTTTGACGCTATTTGATTAATCCAACGCAATACAGAGGCAGGGCCAATCCGAAATTGCTTCGCTGTTTCTCGGATACTCAACCCTTCTTCTTCGCGTGTAGATATCACTTTACGTCTAAAATCAATTGAATAGCTCATTTAAATAATGCAATCAAAATTAAGTCGTTTAGCTATAACACGCGCAATGGCTACTCCACAAAGACTGTTACCACCGGCGATGGTCCGCTGGAACTGCGTACACCACGTGATCGTGATGGTTCCTTTGAACCGCAGTTGGTGAAGAAGAACCAGACCCGTATCACCGGGATGGATAACCAGATTTTATCGTTGTATGCCAAAGGGATGACCACCCGCGAAATTGCCGCTGCGTTCAAAGAGCTGTATGACGCGGATGTCTCACCCGCCCTGATATCGAAGGTCAGCGATGCCGTTATGGAGCAGGTTGTTGAATGGCAAAATCGCCCCCTGGATGCGGTTTATCCCATTGTTTACCTTGACGGTGCAGCGTGCGCATCAGCGTGGTTTACGCGTGTGCAGCCACCTGATTGTCGGGCGAGCGTGCCGAGCACTGTATGACGACGTTGCAACGCGTGGTGGATACAGGCGTTGAAGGCATCAAGCTTCACCCTCTGCATATCGTTGACGGTAGCATTATGGCTAAGGCGTGGCGCGCCGGGCGGTTGAGCGAATTACCGCTGGGCACCTACGTCGCCACGGCCGGCGAGATGATTCGCCATACACCACCAGAGGTCGTGTTCCATCGTATTTCTGCCAGCGCCCGGCGGCCGACGCTGCTGGCACCGTTATGGTGCGAAAACCGCTGGACCGGGATGGTGGAACTGGATTTATACCTTCAGGCTCATGGGGTGCAAGGCTCTGCGCTCGGCCAACCATATCAACCGGTTATCTTAGGGTAATGTTAACGTGTTGTGCTGATTGTCTCACCGCATCGTGCTGAGTTTTACGTTATGATGGCGCTGTGGGTATCCAAGGAAATTCTCTATGAAGCAGATCCGGTTGTTGGCGCAGTACTACGTCGATTTGATGGTAAAGCTCGGGCTGGTGCGTTTTTCACTGTTGCTGGCCTCGGTGCTGGTGCTGCTGGCGATGGCCGTGCAGATGGCAGTCACACTGCTGCTGACCAGCAAGGTCGAAGACATTGATGTCGTTCGCTCCGTATTTTTTGGCCTGTTAATCACCCCCTGGGCGGTCTATTTCCTCTCCGTGGTGGTGGATCAGCTGGAGGAGTCGCGCCAACGTCTGGCTAAGTTGGTGGCGAAGCTGGAGGAGATGCGCCTGCGCGACCAGACGCTGAACGATCAGCTAAAGGGCAATATTGCCCAGCTCAATCAGGAGATTGCCGATCGCGAAAAAGCAGAAGAGGCGCGTCTGATGATGCTGAGCAAGCTCAAAGAGGAAATTGCCGGACGCGAACAGGCGCAGGTGGAACTGGAGCAACAATCAGCGCTGTTACGATCGTTTCTGGATGCATCGCCGGACCTAGTTTACTACCGCAATGAAAATAAAGAGTTTTCCGGCTGTAACCGCGCCATGGAACTGCTATTGGGTCGCAGCCAGAAACAGCTGGTGGGTCTGACGCCGAAAGACGTTTACACCCCCGATGTGGCGGAAAAAGTGATGGAAACGGATGAAAAAGTGTTCCGTCACAACGTGTCACTCACCTATGAACAGTGGCTGGTCTATCCTGACGGGCGCAAAGCCTGTTTTGAACTGCGCAAGGTGCCTTTCTACGACAGAATGGGCAAGCGACACGGGCTGATGGGTTTTGGGCGCGATATAACTGAGCGTAAACGCTATCAGGACGCGTTAGAGAAGGCCAGTAGGGAGAAGACCACCTTCATCTCAACGATCAGCCACGAGCTTCGTACGCCGCTTAATGGCATTGTTGGCCTCAGTCGCATCCTACTCGATACTCACTTGGATGCGGAACAAAAAAAATACCTCAAAACCCTGCATGTCAGCGCCATCACGCTGGGCAATATCTTTAACGACGTGATCGAGATGGACAAGCAGGAGCGCCGCAAGGTGCAACTGGATAATCAGCCTATTGATTTTATTGGTTTCCTGGCGGATTTGGAAAATCTGGGCGGTTTGCTGGCGCAGCAGAATGGGTTGCAACTGGTCGTTGAACAGCATCCGCCGTTGCCACAGCGAGTGATTACCGATGGTACGCGTCTGCGCCAGATTCTGTGGAACCTGCTCAGTAACGCGGTGAAATTTAACCAGAAAGGGAACATTGTGGTGCGTGTCTGGCACGACGCTGGCGATCAGTTGCGCTTTGATGTCGAAGACTCCGGCATGGGCATTCCCGAAGATGAGTTGGAGAAAATTTTCGCCATGTACTATCAGGTAAAAGACAAACATGGCGGTAAACCGGCGACCGGTACAGGCATCGGCTTGGCGGTTTCCAAGCGTCTGGCGCAGAACATGGGCGGTGATATTCATGTCACCAGCACGCAGGGCAAAGGTTCTTGCTTTACGCTGACCGTTACCGCCCCGGCGTTGGAAGATGAGGTGATTGTCGGCAGAGAGGATGAGTTGCCGTTACCCGCGCTCAACGTGCTGCTGGTGGAGGACATCGAGCTAAATGTGGTGGTCGCGCGTTCGGTGCTGGAGAAACTGGGCAGTAGCGTGGAAGTGGCGATGACCGGACAGGAAGCGCTGACGATGTTCGATCCGGACGAATTCGATCTGGTGCTGCTGGATATCCAACTGCCGGACATGACCGGGCTGGATGTGGCGCGTGAGCTGCGCAAAAAATATGCCGGACAAAACGTGCCGCCGCTGATTGCTTTAACGGCTAACGTACTGCGCGATAAAAAAGAATATCTCGATGCGGGTATGGACGATGTGCTTAGCAAACCGCTGGCGGTGCCTGCATTAGCCTCTGTTATTAAACAGTATTGGGACTATCAGGATGAGCCTGAGCAAGCCACCGCCGATGTGTCGGAGCAGGAACCGGTTCGAGAAGCGTTGCTTGATATTCCCATGTTACAACAATATCTGGATTTGGTTGGACCGTCGCTGATCCATCAGAGCGTGGCGATGTTTGAGCAGATGATGCCCGGTTATCTTGCCGTGCTGGATTCCAATATGACAGCGTGCGATCAGAAAGGCATCGCGGAAGAGGGGCACAAAATCAAAGGTGCTGCCGGTTCCGTTGGGTTGCGCCATCTACAGCAGGTGGCCCAGCAAATCCAGACCACGACGCTGCCCGCCTGGTGGGACAACGTGCAGGAGTGGATTGACGAACTGAAACACGACTGGCGGCACGATATTGACGTATTGAAAGCCTGGGTGGCTGAACAGGAAAAACGCGCCCGCAAATAGCGGGTGCACGCCAACGCAGTGCGATAAATCGCGGTGTGGGCATCGTGAGGGAGAGGAAAAGGATTTTCAGGGGCCTAAAAAAATGACCCCGACCGAGGCCGGGGTGCGCGAATTACGCGCCAACACCAGGGAAACTATGCACCTGCTTGATAATTATCAGCAGTTTCAGTTAGCAGGTGCGAGTATTTGCAACGTCGTAAGGTGACGAACCGCTCAAGCAACAAAATAGCAAATGCAGAAATCTTTGTTACAAGAATCATTAAAATGTGTGGTGTAGATTAGTGTTTGTCAATCAAAAAATCAATTAGTTGATGTAATGAAATGAAGGAAAATATGATGAAACGAGTCGGCATCGTTCTGAGCGGTTGCGGCGTCTATGATGGCGCCGAAATTCACGAAGCAGTGCTGACGCTGCTTACCGTCGATCGTGCGGGGGCTCAGGCGGTATGCTTTGCGCCAGATAAGCCGCAATTTCATGTGGTTAATCATCTGACGGGTGAAGTATAGTCAACCGACTTAAAAATGATTACAGCCAATGCCCTGATATGTGGCAAAAAAATACAGCTAGTTGTTATCAAAATAATGTCGCTTGGCTATATTACCTATGACTCTGACCGCACGCGCGGTTCAAATCACGGTGATCTGGCATGGTCAACCATGCTATCAATCATCAATGAACCGCTCGGCCAAGAATTCGGCGGCGGCGGTTTTGCTATGGAGTTCTGATGCGCAAGAAACAGCACAACACACGGGTGGCCAGCACAGCCACTTCCGACACGGCCACGCAACCAGACGTTGCCACTGCACTGAAAAACGAACCCGGTTTAAGCGCGTTCACGTTCGATGGCCCTTATCCGGTGCGTGACAGTTATGACCTGCTGGACAACATGTATTGCGCGGATAACGGGCGTTATTACGAAACCCCGATTGAATGGTATAGCCAAGCGACTTAATTTTGATTACACCATATGGACTGAGAACAAAATCTCTGTATCGCAACCACTCTCTCTTTTTTTGCTTTTTGCTTGTGCCCATTTATGCTCAATGGGGTTAAGATCTGGCCAATATGTAGGCAAATACTCCACCATATACCCTGCATCGATGATGACTTGTTGAATATTATGTTTTTTATGAAAAGTTGCATTGTCCATCACGATTACCCTGTTTTTAGGGAGTACTGGGATAAGGACTTGTGTGACCCAGGAATAGAAAACATCGCTGTTAATATTGATATCAAATAATCCGATAGCAAACAGCGTTGTGCCTAATAAAGCGCCGATAACATTTGTTCTTCCCTTGGCTCCCCCGTTCTTCAGGCCAAAACACCGTTGACCTTTTGGGGAATAGCCGTGAGTCCGTGGGGTATCGTGTGGAAAACCACTTTCATCAATAAAAACAATAGGTTTGCCTTCTTTTTCATACTGTTGTATTTTTTGTTGAAATGCTTGCCGGGCGCTTCCGTCGGCTTTCGGATGACGTAGCGTTTTTTTTATAGGTCAATCCCAGCTTTTTAAGAGCTTGCCAAATGGCCTTCTGACAAACGCCAAAACGCTCTGCACGTTCTTTTTGGTAAGCATCTGGATATGGTTCAACATCTTTTATCAACTCGGATTTATCGCTCTTTCGCTGACGCGTGGTCGATGCTTTTGACGCTATTTGATTAATCCAACGCGATACAGAGGCAGGGCCAATCCGAAATTGCTTCGCTGTTTCCCGGATACTCAACCCTTCTTCTTCCCGTGTAGATATCACTTTACCTCTAAAATCAATTGAATAGCTCATTTAAATAATGTAATCAAAATTAAGTCGTTTAGCTATATGGGCTGGCGCGTTCCTTCGGTAGCGCGTCATGGCACCAGTCAGCACTCTATTTCAAACGCAATGCGCTGACCGGGTGTTTTATTCCGCACCCGTTGTTATAGCCAACCGACTTAATTTTGATTACACCATATGGACTGAGAACAAAATCTCTGTATCGCAACCACTCTCTCTTTTTTTGCTTTTTGCTTGTGCCCATTTATGCTCAATTGGGTTAAGATCTAGCGAAATATGTAGGCAAATACTCCACCATATACCCTGCATCGATGATGACTTGTTGAATATTGTGTTTTTTGTGAAAAGTTGCATTGTCCATCGCGATTACACTGTTTTTAGGGAGTACTGGGATAAGGACTTGTGTGACCCAGGAATAGAAAACATCGCTGTTAAATTGATATCAAATAATCCGATAGCAAACAGCGTTGTGCCTAATAAAGGAGCCTGTTTAAGATTTTGTGTAAATGCCTTTCCTCAGAAGTGACCGTCAAGGCGGTCACCGAACTTGATAATAAAGCGACTCATTGCCATACGCCAGTCCTGTAAGGGTATCGTCCATTTCTGTGATGCCGCCTGGATTGCCAGCCATACGACCTTCTTCACCGAGTCATCAGTCGGGAACACCTTGCGTTTCTTGATTGCATGCCGGAGCACGCTGTTCAGTGATTCTATAGCGTTCGTCGTGTAGATTATAGCCAACCGACATTATTTTGATAACAATTCGCTGTATTTTTTGCCACATATCAGGGTATTGGCTGTAATCATTTTTAAGTCGGTTTGCTATACCTTGCGAAGTTCCTGGGGGTACGAGAAGAATGTCGACAGGTTGGCCCAGTTTGACTGCCAGCTCCGGCTTATCTGCGGATAGCGGTGATCCCATGTCCCACCGAACGTTTCCCGCGCCTGAAGCCATAGGTATCTACACATCTTTTGCAATATCTGCTATTACGTTGCTGCATGATCTCAACTTATCCATCGGCGGGATTGATGCCCGACTTAACCGGCGTTATCAGCGTCTGGTTAAGCAACACATGACTCCCCCAGCACCATTGGCGTCAGCCGTTAAAGATCTTGCCTGCGCGCAGAAAACAACATTCGCCACTACTCAGGCCGGTTGGCGTTTTTTTAATAATGAACGTATTAGCTTCAGTCAGCTCAATGAACCGATTATTTCGCTGGCTCTCCGGCAGGTTGCACTTAGCCCGCATCCATACGCTCCCGTCGTTCACGACTGGTCTCATTTACAGTTTCGTACCCACAATGGGAAAGAAGAACGTTTGAAAATGACGCATGGTGGTGACGTCGGTTATGAACTACAAACCAGCCTACTGCTAATGGTTTACCAATAGCGCCCCTGTCTCAAACTCTAACCGATAGGGCGGGTTGTCGTTCAACGCTAACCGAGGGCTTGTCTGAGAGTCTGACTCATATGGATGCTTTGACGGCTGATATCGCCCGCGTTGAGTCTCTTGATACCGGGAAGAAGTTAGTTCATCTCATTGACCGTGAAGGTGACTCTATCGGGCATATGCGCACATTAAGCTCCCAGGGAATATGTTGGCTTATCCGGGGAAAGGAAGGGCATCGGGCCGAGTGGGGCGGTGACACCCGTAAAATTGGTGAAATTGCAGACGATCTGCCATTTATCGCAAACGGACAGGTTGGCTGGAAAGGGCAAAAAGCCAATATGGAGATCGGGGAAACATCCGTGATCATAACGCGAACAGCAAAAGCGAAGCGGAAAGACAAGAACACCGGACGGCGAGTGAAAGTTCAGCCAGGCGTAGCTCTGATACTCAGATTAGTTGTGGTTCGCCTTACCGATACTCACGGTAAATTTATCGGACGCTGGGCGCTGCTCACAAACGTTAGCAACGAGCTCACCAGCGCGGAAGTCGCTCGCTGGTATTACTGGCGCTGGGGTATTGAATCCTTTTTTAAGCTGCTGAAAGGTGCCGGTCATGATGTAGAAAAATGCCTTCAGCGCAGTGCTGGTGCCCTATTACGCTAGCATGGTATGTGTGCTGGTATGGCGGCTGCAACGCGCTGAAGGAGACGACAATGCGGCAGCCCGTCAGTTAATTTGCCGATTATCCGGACGACAACAAAAACGAGGGCGTAAAGAAAGCGCCCCAGCGCTGCTTGCCGGACTATCCATCCTGCTAAATACCTTGACGTTATTAGCAGACTATACCCCGGAAGAACTTGCCCACTTCGCTATGGTGGTTTTTAACCCTTTATGATGTGTAGATACCTATGGCATGAAGCGCGGCCTCTTCGGTTGGAGCCTGATACACTGCTTTGAGGTCGCGTGTTACCGCCTTATAGTCCTTCCAGGCAACGAAGCGCAGACTGTTGCGCACCATGTGCACGATGCACAGCTGGATGCGTGCTTCCGGGTAGACCGTGTTGATGGCATTAGGGAACCCTTTCAGGCCGTCCACACAGGCAATGAGGATGTCGGTCAGGCCACGGTTTTTCAGTTCTGTCAGCACGTTCAGCCAGAACTTTGCGCCTTCATTTTCGGACAGCCACATCCCCAGTAGCTCTTTCTGCCCTTCGATATTGATACCCAGCGCCAGGAACACAGACTTATTGATAACGCGCCTGTCCTGCCGGACTTTCAGAACGATACAGTCAAGGTAAACAATGGGATAAACCGCATCCAGGGGGTGATTTTGCCATTCAACAACCTGCTCCATAACGGCATCGGTGACCTTCGATACCAAGGCGGGTAAGACATCCGCGTCATACAGCTCTTTGAACGCAGCGGCAATTTCGCGGGTGGTCATCCCTTTGGCATACAACGATAAAATCTGGTTATCCATCCCGGTGAGCCGGGTCTGCTTCTTCTTCACCAGTTGCGGTTCAAAGGAAGCATCACGATCACGTGGTGTACGCAGTTCCAGCGGATCATCGCCGGTGGTAACAGTCTTTGTGGAGTAGCCATTGCGCGTGTTATAGCAAAGCGACATTATTTTGATAACAATTAGCTGTATTTTTTGCCACATATCAGGGCATTGGCTGTAATCATTTTTAAGTCGGTTGGCTATATTTCTCCACCCGCATTGTGGATGCGCTGATTATGCTGCGCGACTACCAAGGATGGAAAAAAGAGGATGATGCGCAGATGCGTGAGTGGATGACTGCCTATCTGGGGTGGTTGCAGAGCAGCAAGCTGGCGAAGCGGGAATCGGAAGCGAAGAACAACCACGGTAGCTGGTACGCCGCTCAGGTAGCCGGTATTGCCTGGTATCTCGATAAGAAAGATGTGGTCTCTGCGATGGCCGCGCTACAGCGTACCAAGCTGAATCACCAGATTCAGGATGACGGCGCGCAGCAGGAAGAGCTTTCTCGCCCCCGTTCCTTCCACTACAGCTATTTCAACCTGCAAGCCATTACCAACATGGCGATATTGGCAGACAAGGTATGGCCAAGCGACATTATTTTGATAACAATTAGCTGTATTTTTTTGCCACATATCAGCGTATTGGGTGTAATCATTTTTAAGTCGGTTGGCTATAGGTGAAGATCTGTGGCGTTATCGCACGCCGCAGGGCAGTGGTATCGCTAACGCCTTTAATTTCTTGGCCCCTTATCTGGACAAAGATAACCGTTGGCCTTACAAATCGTTCGATCAGAAAAGCGCACGATTAATTCCCCTGATGCTGCGGGTAGATGAGGCCAAGGGCAATACGCGTTACCGTATTGAAAAAGCAGGGTTTTCCACCTTCCTGTCCGGTATGAACCGTGACAAGCAGGATGTTGGCGGCGAAATTGGTCAAGAGACGCGCCGCGACGTTTGGTTGCTCTCTTCGCTGGCCAGTGCGCCTAGCGCGTAATTCGGATGCTGGAAAATGAAAAAGGGTGCCTCGGCACCCTTTTTCTTGCTACGACGTGCGATTATTCCAAGAAGGTGAACGCCATCGTCACGTGTTTCACGCCACTCACTTTGCTGGCAATTTCAGCAGCGGAACGCCCTTCGCGCTGGGTGACCAGACCCAGCAGGAAGACTTCACCGTTCTCGGTCGTCACTTTCACGTTGGATGATTTTACCGTGTCGGTGGCAAGCAACTGGGAACGCACTTTGGTGGTGATCCAGGTATCCATGGAAGCGGTGCCCATAGATACCGGGGTGCCTTTGCGGATCTCGTTATAGACTTCCCTCGCACCATCTACACCCATGGCTATCTGTTTCGCCCGCCTGGCTAGGTCGGTGGTGGGGGCCTGACCGGTCAGTAACACCTTACCCTGATAGGCTGTCGCTACGATGCGTGCATCTTTGGATAACTGCTGATCTTTGCTGATAGCGTTAGAGACACGGACTTCCAATGTACCATCATCCACCTGCGTGCCTACAGTGCGTGGGTCGGTTACAGTCTTGGTGGCAACAGCACCGCCAACGGCAGCGACGCCAATACAACCTTGCAGCAATAGGGCGACAGACAGCACGGCAAATGCAGAACATATCCTCATGGGGGTGCTCCTTAATAGTTCTGATGTGGGAAAAGGGAATTATCAATCAAATCGCACAGGCAATTAACGGTCAGCATGTGCATCTCCTGCACACGCGCACTGCGATGTGAAGGTATACGTATTTCAACATCCTGCGAGCCAAGCAGACCGGCCAGTTCCCCGCCATCGTAACCGGTCAGCGCGACAATCGTTATATCACGCGTCACCGCGGCTTCCACGGCTTTCACAATATCTCGGCTGTTGCCTCGGGTGGAGATCGCCAGCAAAATATCGCCCGCTTGCCCTAATGCACGCACCTGTTTTGCGTACACTTCTTCATGCAGACGATCGTTTGCTATCGCGGTTAAGACTACATTATCCGCATTTAGTGCAATCGCCGGTAAACTGGGGCGCTCCGCTTCGAATCGGTTGATCATGCTGGCGGCAAAATGCTGTGCGTTAGCGGCGGAAGTCCCATTGCCACAGCACAGGATTTTGTTACCGTTGAGTAATGAGTGCACCAGCGCAGTGGCTGCTCTGGCGATCGCATCGGGTAGGACTTCCGCTGCGGCGATTTGTGTTTGAATACTTTCGGTGAAACAGACTTTTATTCTATCCAGCACGGTGCATTAACCTATTTTCCAAGCGATCCATTGAGCAATGCGATCTTTTCTCTGACAACGACAGCGTCCAGATGCGGTGTTTACGCGCCAAAGGCGTTTGGCAACCAATCATAGTGTTCGCAGGTAATCGCCAGTATATCGAATCGGCAGCTTGTCGTGTCAAAACTCTGCTGTCGTTGCGCCAGCCAGAGCGTAGCAGCATGCAATAACCGCTGTTGCTTGCGGGGCGTCACACTCTCCACTGCCGAACCAAATTGCGCATTTTTGCGGTAACGTACCTCAACAAAGACCCTGGTGTGTCCATCCCGCATAATCGAATCCAGCTCACTGCCGCGACAATTCACGTTGGCGACAACGAACGTCAGCCCGGCGTGGTGCTCATAGTGCGTGCCTGTCGCTCGCAGATTCAGGGAACGGGCACCAACTGGCCCTGGCGATATTGCAGCCAGGTTAATTGGCGGTTGATAACGCAATCTGCACTGGCCGTTAACGTGCCCGTTGCGCCAGTAATTTGCTGGCTGGACGACTGACGTAAATCAGCAAAGTGGTTCGCCAACGCCCAAGCATCCATCCCCATGGCATAGAGACGCACCAGTGAGTAGTCATTCTTGAACTGGCTAGCCACTTGTTGCATCAGCGCCGGGTTGCTGCCTGCCAGCAAGGGGATCTCACTGAACTGAAGGCCTTCCATTTCAAGACGGAAATCTGGCCCCAACCCGGCTTGGAAACTACGCGAACTGGCATATAATGCCGGGCGTGATTGCGAGGTGGTGCGCATATCGATCATCGGTTTAATTAACGCCAATTCATCCGGCGTCGCCAGAATGTAAACCGCATCGACATTGCCGCTGCCGCTGGTACTGAGGGTGGGTTCAATCTGTGCAGGGATGGTTAACCCGCCGATGGTCGTGCCTAGTTGTGCCGCTGAGGACATCACATTGACTGGCTGACCGTTCAGACTCAACCCCGCACCGCTGTTGATGGCCTGTTTCAGCTCTGCCGTATTACCAAGGCGTTGTTGCAGCAGCGTATTACCGCCCTGACTTTGCCAAGCTTGGGCAAAGGCATTAACCACGCGATCGCCCAACGCGCCGCGTGGCACCAGCAGCAGCGGCTGTTGTTTGCCTTGGCGGTGAATAAATTGCGCCGCGTCGCACGCTTCATCTTCCGGTGATAGGGCGAAAAAGCACATGTTGGGAGTGTTTTGCACATGCTCGGGCTGATTGAGCGCCAGAATGTTCATGGTGGTTTGCTGACTGGTGAGTTGCTCAACGTCGTTTTTCAGCAATGGTCCAACAATCAGTGATGCGCCATCCTTCTGCGCTTGTGCGACCAAATTAGCTACGGGTTGCGACGTGGTGTCGTAGACTTTCACAGACACGCCGCTGGATGGCGTGGCATACGGGGCACTGATTGACGTTACCGTTCCGTTGTCAGCTGCTGCGGAGGCCGTATCGGCATGCGCGCTGTACGCCATGCTGGCCTGACCGCTTTTCGCCGCATTAAAGCCCAGTTGGATGGCATTGGCGAACACCTGTGCCTGACCGTTGAGCGGCAGCAGCAGGGCGACACTACTGCCGATACCACCACCTGCTACCGGCAAGGCGGTCTGGCCTGATGCCAGCGGCGTTGGCAGCGTTTGTGCCGCTGGGTGGCGCGGATAGCGCGTTTGCCAGTCGCTCAGTGCGGCTTTCAACTGGTCGCTCGACTCGCGGTTGTTCTGGTAGGTGGTGAGCAAATCCATCCATCCGGCCAGCACGTTCTCATTGGCGTTGATCAGCACACTACTGGCTGCCTGCACAGACATCTGTGTCAGAGCAACCCAAGTCTGAGCGATATTTTTTTGATGCTCATCGCCTTTGAGCTGCGGTTCTTGGGCGATATAGGCACGCAGCAAGTCAGCAGAAGGCTGGCCTTGATGTGCGTTGATCTGCACCTGATAGTAACGTGCTTGTTGATCTGCGGAGAGTGCACTGACGTCCAGCCCTTGCAGTGCGGCGGTTGTGCCGTTGCTGGCGGCGGCAATTTCCGCTTTTAGCAGTTGCTGCTCACGCTGTTGCGGTTGTGCCAACTGCGCAGGCAATGCGTTGAACTGTTCGGTTGCCTGAGGGAGCTTTCCTTCCTGAACCAAGGCACGAATCGCAAGTAATTGCCAGCCAGCCTTGTTATTATCTCGGCTTTGCTCCATTTGTTGCAGGTAGTAGTAAGAGGAAGCTCCGGCCTGACCTTGAACATCAGGTGAAGGCGGCTGTGGCGCCTGGCTTGGACATCCCGCAAGAAGCAGCGCCGCGAATAACACAGACGCGATACGCCCTGTTTGCGAACAGACGAAATGATTGGGAAGCATACTGTATCCAGTGGTTTTTTTATAAAGATGCTCAATATTAAATCGGCAACCCGGATGAAACAATGAATCATGAACAACAAGCAGACATTTCTGCATCCACGCTTTACATTGTGCCAACACCGATTGGTAATCTGGGCGACATCACAGAACGTGCGCTGAGCGTACTGCGCGGGGTGGATGTGGTTGCCGCAGAGGATACGCGCCATACCGGCCTGTTATTGCAACATTTTGCCATCAGTGCGCGCTTATTTGCACTGCACGATCACAACGAACAGCAAAAGGCCGATCATCTGCTGGCCAAGCTTCAACAAGGACAATCCATTGCGCTGGTGTCTGATGCGGGGACGCCGCTGATTAACGATCCTGGTTACCATCTGGTGCGCCGTTGTCGTGAAGCGGGCGTGCGCGTGCTGCCATTGCCGGGGCCGTGCGCGGCGATCATGGCGCTGTCGGCGGCGGGCATTGCTTCGGATCGTTTTTGTTACGAAGGATTTCTGCCCGCCAAAACCAAAGCGCGACAGGACCGTTTACTGCAGCTGTCTGAAGAGACACGCACGCTGATTTTCTACGAATCTACCCACCGCTTGATTGACAGCTTGGCCGATATAACAACGGTACTGGGGGAAGCGCGTTATGTGGTGCTGGCGCGCGAGCTGACCAAAACTTGGGAGTCGATTCAGGGGGCCCCGGTGGGTGAACTGTTGGCCTGGGTGCAAGAAGACGAAAATCGCCGCAAGGGTGAGATGGTACTGATTGTCGAAGGTTTCCAACCGGATGAGAGCGCGCTGTCAGCGGAAGCGCTGCGTACCTTGGCGCTGCTGCGCGCTGAATTGCCGTTGAAAAAGGCGGCGTCGCTGGCGGCGGAAATCCACGGCGTGAAAAAGAACGCGCTGTATCGTTATGCGTTGGCGCAAAATGAGGCGGATGACGACGCAGAGGATGACAATCGAGACTAATTCGCCTATCATTCGCGCCGAAGTTGACCAGACAGTCGCCGCTTCATGGTTGTCCCTTTCGGGGGATACGCGTGGAGGGGAGGAAAGTCCGGGCTCCATAGGGCAGGGTGCCAGGTAACGCCTGGGAGGGTAAAACCTACGACCAGTGCAACAGAGAGCAAACCGCCGATGGCCCACGCAAGTGGGATCAGGTAAGGGTGAAAGGGTGCGGTAAGAGCGCACCGCGCGGCGGGTAACCGTTCGCGGCACGGTAAACTCCACCCGGAGCAAGGCCAAATAGGGGTTCACATGGTACGGCCCGTACTGAACCCGGGTAGGCTGCTTGAGCAAGTGCGTGAGTGCTGGTCTAGATGAATGACTGTCCACGACAGAACCCGGCTTATCGGTCGACTTCACCTTTTAAAAAACCCCGTCTCGGCGGGGTTTTTGCATATTACCCCCCTCATTACAGCAACTAGGCATACTTGGCCGGAGCTTTTCTTGGTATTTGCTGTACAAAATGCACGCTAATATAGCCAACCGACTTAAAAATGATTACAGCCAATGCCATGATATGTGGCAAAAAATACAGCTAATTGTTATCAAAATAATGTCGCTTAGCTATATTAGCCCCTTTACCGACGGCAGGCCGCTATCGACTAGGCTGTGTCCATTAATTACATAACCGGATGTAAAACAATCGGATACAGCCCAGTTTCACCATTGCTAGATAGTTTCTTGCCATTTTTTCATATAGCAAACCGACTTAAAAATGATTACAGCCAATGCTCTGATATGTGGCAAAAAAATACAGCTAATTGTTATCAAAATAATGTCGCTTGGCTATACCATGGCTGTACCTGCGAGGCATATCCACCGGTGATTTTCACGAAGCCCTGAGGGCGCTTCTTGGTGAAAAAGCTAATGGCCTCTCTGCCAGTACCATCAGCAGACTGAAACAGCAATGGCTTGAAGAGCACAGGCAATGGTGCCTGCGTGATTTAAGCGATACGCGCTACGTTTATTTCTGGGCCGATGGCATATACAGCCATGTCAGGCAAGATGATCGCCTTTGCCTGCTGGTCATTATCGGCGTCACTGAGCATGGACGTAAGGAGCTGATTGCGGTCGAAGATGGTTATCGAGAGTCAGAAGCAAACTGGGCCGAACTTCTTAATGGCCTGCGAGCACGTGGCCTAACCGTATCTCCCAAGCTGGCTACGGGAGACGGTGCCCTTGGTTTTTGGAATGCAATGGCAAAGATATTCCCGGACACGCAGCACCAACGCTGTTGGGTGCACAAAACCGCTAATGTGTTGGCTTCACTCCCCAAAGCCATGCAACCGAAAGTTAAGGCTGAGCTGCGGGAGGTTTGGCTAGCAGAGAGCCGCGATGCCGCTAATGAAGCCTTTGATGTTTTGTTGGCAAGGTTTTCAGTGAAGTATCCTGCAGCGATGAAGAAGCTGGAGAAAGCTCGAGAAGAACTGCTGGCATTCTACGACTTCCCGTCAGAGCACTGGGCGTCAATAAGAACGACAAATCCGATTGAATCGGCTTTTGCGACTGTGAGGCTACGAAGCAGAGGCGCGAAGAACGGTGGTTTGAGAGAAACAACCCTGTCAATGGTATTTAAGCTGCTCCAGTCAGCTCAGAAAAGCTGGAACCGACTAAGAGGATTTGACCTGCTGACCCTGGTTGTAAGCAACGTCCAATTTAAGGATGGAGAACAGATTCACGAAGCATCAGAGCGGAACGTAGCCTGATCGCCATACACCAGATTTGCTAATGACTCCACGCCGGACGATGACGTGATTATCAATGAAGTGAATATGCTGCCCGGCTTCACCAATATCAGCATGTATCCAAAACTGTGGCAGGCTAGCGGCCTAAGCTATACCGATCTCATCACCGCATTGATCGAGTTAGCGTTAGAATGGCAGGAAAACGATCGCGCGCTGGCAAGTTCTGTTCGATAACGGATACGCCCGCCATATACCTATTATCCCTCTCACCAGACTTCGAATAAACCGCGTCGAAGTCTGGAATAAGCAAAATAGATATTCCGGCTTTACATGTAATCGCTATCTAACTGATACAGCGACCTCAATGAACCGGTGATGACGGTAAGTACATAATTTCTTCGATTCTCATCAATGGGGAACCGATCGTTTATATCGTCCCTGAGTATGTCCATCATATCCATATTTATCAGACCGTGTGCAAGAAATTCTCTTCTGATATCTGCATTATTCTTCAGAAAGAAACAGCTATAATCCATAAGCTCGTCTGCGCCAAATCCTGCCTTGGTTTTGATGTCTTTGTAATCAACGTAATCAACCGCAAAGCGTGCTTCATGACGTTTCATGTAGTCATACACAATGCGCTCATAATTGTCCACTACCGGTAATCCAGGCATTTCCAATCCAGCGAGTGAGAGCCCATTTTTATCAGAACAAAAGCTAACAATATCCTCATTGCCAATCGAGAAGGTGTACAGGCTTTCACTGGCACTGTGCGGCGTTTCACGGATGCTGAAAAGATGTTGATGTTCAACATCCGCCAGTCTTTTTAATTGTTCAAAACAATAAAATCTGTTGTTTGTTTTAGCACTATTCCCTTTATTGCTATCGCCATGAATAAGGGTGTAAAACGTATTGACGACATCTTGCTTTTTGCAAGATTTAAAAAGATCAATAAATCTATCCCATAGGCTAATTTTCGTTGCTTTCATTTTGTCATTGTACATGACAAGATTAGACAAGTTTTTACTATTTAAAACTGAACTGCCTAAAAAGCCCACGTTCATAGTTGTACCATCTCTTCAATATGCTGGAATACGCTAAAAATCAATTCACATCCACAAATGCTATTTGATAATAGGGCTTATTATCTTTAAACATAATCGGTTTTATATCATCTTCATGATTCACTGGTGCAACTTGCACTTTTGCTTCATTCTTCACAGGAAATAATTTATATTCTTCAAAAATATGTTCATCAAGACCTATATCGATAGAATTTCTTTTGAAAACGTCTCTCACTGTTTCAGGCTCTCTTTTCATACTGGCAGAAAACCCTTGAAATGCATTCCCATGTTTATTAAGTGGATTGTAAATGGGACCACCTTGATATTTAACCACGTTATTTACGCCACGCCGCTCATCTGCAAGGCTTCTGATAAAGCCGGGCCGCGTTGATGCGTTACTTTTCGAGAGCCCCTGAAAGGTATTTCCATGTTTATTAAGTGGATTATAAATGCGGCCACCCTGATATTTTACCGGATTATTTATGCCACGTTGCTCATGCGCAAGGCTTCTGATATAGCCTGGCTTCATGGGCATAGCCATCTTCGGCATTCCCATAAAAAGTGTACCCTGTTTATTCAGGGTCGACGCAATGTTCCCTTTTTTAAAACCAAATTGTAAAACACACGATGTGTTGTCAATGGAGTGTAGTTTTTTTGCTAATGCTGTCGAGTTATTATACCCTTCGCCATCACTAGCAGAGATCTGCTGGGCATTTAAAACACAATGGTCCAGTCGCTTTAAATTTACTATAGTCATATTTTTCCTTATTGCTCTAATATCAAGTGAAAAAATTGAACGATATCATTGGATATTGTATGTTTCTTCTTAGCATAACTATTAATAATCGGCTTTTCACAAAAACAGGGGCTTTGTTGAATAATAGTGAGTCATGCTGTTTTGCCAGACAGTTTTGGTAGAAAATGCTTGTCACCTCAGGTTTACAGTTTTTTTATGAGGCCTAACTGCATGATTTTGCGTTGCGAGGATCTGTCGTTTCACCGGGGGGGCAGCATAAAATATGTTTATTCAACAAAGCCAAAAACAGGCCAAAAAAGGGAGCCAATCGATCAGATACTACTCGCATAAAAACATTGAGTTACAACGCGTAAGATTGTTGTTTTTAACAACGTCAACGCTGGATAAAAAGATGAATTGAATAGCGATCATAACCAACGCACAGAGGCTTTGTTGAATAAATAGAACTTTTGGGTAATCATCGGAGCAGATCAACACAGTTGTTTCAAAATCAGGTCTCCATGGCAAAACAAAATTTTAAAATCACCAACTGGCCCTCTTATAACAAGGCCCTCAAGCAGCGCTGTTCTCTAACCGTATGGCTAGATGAATCAGCCATTGCTGCATGGACGGAAAAAAACACTATAGCCAACCGACTTAAAAATGATTACAGCCAATGCCCTGATATGTGGCAAAAAAATACAGCTAATTCTTATCAAAATAATGTCGGTTGGCTATACTGAACGGCGTGGACGACCACTCCACTACTCAGATATAGCCAACCGACTTAAAAATGATTACAGCCAATGCCCTGATATGTGGCAAAAAAATATAGCTAATTGTTATCAAAATAATGTCGCTTGGCTATATATGGGCGATGGATAACAATTTCGGCAAACGCATTAACGCGTCACTGGGCGGCGTCCAGTTCCTGCGCGATGGTGACGCCTTCGCTGGCGGCGGTGTAGCGACGCCGGATGACTTCGAGAATATGAGCGAAGGCGCTGACGCAGAAGCGTTGATTTAAACTCACTCACCACCCGGCACAAACGCCGGGTGTTTTGCAACAAGTAACCCTTTTCGCAAAACAATTATTGAGGATTGACATTATAGGAAGTCGGGGGCTATAGTCCGCTTCAGGTGCTCAACACACCAATAGAGCGGAACTCCGCACCCGACAGTCTTGCGGTTTTTTTACGTCCATAGATTATGGTCGGGTAGCGAGCAGTCTATACAACACCTGCTTTGGTGGGGAAAACTGCTGGCCGTCTCTATTCGGTGTTGAAGTACCCGACCACCCTATCAACAAGGGCAATCAACGCAAAATAGAGGACGTAAAATGACAACACAACTCATCCCCGTTTTCAAAGGAACTATAAGTAACGAATCCACCCTACTTTGTGATGCACGCGAGCTACATGAATTCCTTGCCTTTTGCAACGTGGATTACCGAACGGATTGCGGAGTTTGGTTTCGTTGAAAATCAGGACTACATAGCTATTTCCCAGAATCGGGAAATAGGTCACGGACGAGGCAGAAAGGACTACCACCTCACCCTGGACACAGCCAAAGAACTGGCAATGGTGGAGCACAACGACAAAGGCCGTCAGGTTCGCCGTTACTTCATTGAGTGTGAAAAGCTGCTGCACCAACAATCCTCAACGGTCATTGCTCCGCACAGGGAATGCCTGCCTAAGATGGTTTACCATCACCAGAGCAAATACAACCCTTACGGTGCTTATGTATGGAACGGTGAAAAGAACGTTTATATCGGAGTTTACCCGACAGTGGACGACGCAGTCGCAGCGCAGCAACTCTTCTACAAGAATGGCCATGTGAAGCGCATTCGGAAAGTCCAGCCGGAGATCAGTGACGCGGAAAAAGAGATGTTCATCGGCAATCTGCACGCCGTTTTGCATAATTTCAGGCGTATTGATGAAATCTGGCGATCCCGTCTACGTCCTGCCCTCGAGGTCATGGACTCAAAACTGGTATAGCCAACCGACTTAAAAATGATTACAGTCAATGCCCTGATATGTGGCAAAAAAATACAGCTAATTGTTATCAAAATAATGTTGCTTGGCTATACGACTCCTGGACGGAATTGGCGTGCAACGCCAGAACGGCAGCATGAAGCGTCGTGGCCATGCAGTACTGGCTGACAAAGCCTACTCTGGGAATGCACTACGTAACGAGTTGAAAAAAAGAGGGATAAAAACGGTTATTCCCCGAAAATCAAATGAAAAACTAGCTTCAGATGGACGCTCGCAACTTGATCGTGATGCTTATCGCCGTCGCAACGTTGTGGAAAGGTGTTTTGGCCGTTTAAAGGAATATCGACGGATCGCCACACGTTATGAAAAAATGGCAAGAAACTATCTAGCAATGGTGAAACTGGGCTGCATCCGCTTGTTTTACCGCCGGTTACGCAATTAAGGGACACAGCCTAACACCGTCATGAGTCAGCCTGATATTTCCGCCGTAAAATCCTTTTTACTGACGCTGCAAGACACCCTTTGTCAGCACCTTGCCACCGCGGATGGCAAGAACGGCTTTAATGAGAAGTGTTGGCAACACGCCGCTGGCGGCGGTGGGCGCAGCCAGGTGCTGACCCAGGGGGCGGTGTTCGAACAAGCAGGCGTCAATTTTTCTCACGTGATGGGCGCCACGCTGCCCCCTTCGGCCAGCGCGCACCGGCCCGAGCTTGCCGGACGCCGCTTTCAGGCCATGGGGGGGTCTCTGGTTATCCATCCGTTAAACCCGTATGTACCCACCAGCCACGCTAACGTACGCTTTTTCGTTGCGGAAAAAGAGGGTGAAGCGCCGGTATGGTGGTTTGGCGGTGGGTTCGATCTCACCCCGTTCTACGGCTTCACTGAAGACGTCGTACACTGGCACCAAATCGCGCACGATCTTTGCCAGCCGTTCGGTGACGACGTTTATCCGCGTTACAAAAAATGGTGTGATGATTACTTTTTTCTCAAGCACCGTAACGAGGCACGCGGCGTCGGCGGGCTGTTTTTTGATGACTTGAACACGCCAGATTTCACCACCAGCTTTGCGTTTATGCGCGCCGTCGGAAACGGTTTTCTCGACGCTTACCTGCCGCGCGTCGCGCGACGCGCGGCATTGCCCTAGGGAGAGCGCGAACGCCAGTTCCAGCTATACCGCCGCGGGCGCTACGTTGAGTTTAATCTGGTGTGGGATCGCGGCCCGCTGTTTGGCCTGCAAAGCGGCGGAAGCACCGAATCCATCCTGATGTCGATGCCGCCGCTGGCACGTTGGGAATACCAATATCAACCAGAGCCGGACAGCCCGGAAGCCACACTTTATCGGGATTTTTTACCGGTAAAAGATTGGTTAGCTAAGGAGCTTGCATGAACGACAATACCGACGCAGAACCGCAAATTTGGGTGGATGCTGACGCTTGCCCCAATGTGATTAAAGAGGTGCTGTATCGCGCAGCCGATCGTACACAAACCCGTGTCATTCTGGTCGCCAATCAGTCACTGCGCACGCCGCCGTCACGTTACATCTCGTCAGTGCGCGTTGCCGCCGGGTTTGACGTGGCGGATAACGAAATCGTCAAACGCGTCAACGCCGGGGATTTGGTGATTACCGCCGATATTCCGCTGGCAGCAGAGGTGCTGGAAAAAAAAGCCGTGGCGCTTAATCCGCGCGGTGAAACCTACACGCTCGCCACCATCCGTGAACGACTGACGATGCGCGATTTTATGGATACGCTGCGCGCCAGCGGTGTGCAAACCGGTGGACTGGGTGTCCTCAATCAGAAAGATCGCCAGCGCTTTGCCAATGAGTTGGATAAGTGGCTGCGCCAGCGGCGTTAATTCCCTGATAAAAAACAGCCCGGCATACTGGGCTGTTTGCTGTAGGGCAATGCTATAGTAAAACGACTTAAAAATGATTACAGCCAATGCCCTGATATGTGGCAAAAAACACAGCTAATTGTTATCAAAATAATGTCGCTTGGCTATATCGGGCATATGCGCACATTAAGCTCCCAGGGAATATGTTGGCTTATCCGGGGAAAGGAAGGGCATCGGGCCGAGTGGGGCGGTGACACCCGTAAAATTGGTGAAATTGCAGACGATCTGCCATTTATCGCAAACGGACAGGTTGGCTGGAAAGGGAAAAAAGCCAATATGGAGATCGGGGAAACATCCGTGATCATAACGCGAACAGCAAAACCAAAGCGGAAAGACAAGAACACCGGACGGCGAGTGAAAGTTCAGCCAGGCGTAGCTCTGACACTCAGATTAGTTGTGGTTCGCCTTACCGATACTCACGGTAAATTTATCGGACGCTGGACGCTGCTCACAAACGTTAGCAACGAGATCACCAGCGCGGAAGTCGCTTGCTGGTATTACTGGCGCTGGGGTATTGAATCCTTTTTTAAGCTGCTGAAAGGTGCCGGTCATGATGTAGAAAAATGGCTTCAGCGCAGTGCTGGTGCCCTGCTACGCAGGTTATTGATAGCTAGCATGGCATGTGTGCTGGTATGGCGGCTGCAACGCGCTGAAGGAGACGACAATGCGGCAGCCCGTCAGTTAATTTGCCGATTATCCGGACGACAACAAAAACGAGGGCGTAAAGAAAGCGCCCCAGCGCTGCTTGCCGGACTATCCATCCTGCTAAATATAGCCAACCGACATTATTTTGATAACAGCCAGCTATGCTTTTTTTGCCACATATCAGGGCATTGGGTGTAATCATTTTTAAGTCGGTTGGCTATATGGATGCTTTGACGGCTGATATAGCTAAACGACTTAATTTTGATTACATTATTTAAATGAGCTATTCAATTGATTTTAGAGGTAAAGTGATATCTACACGGGAAGAAGAAGGGTTGAGTATCCGAGAAACAGCGAAGCAATTTCGGATTGGCCCTGCCTCTGTATCGCGTTGGATTAATCAAATAGCGTCAAAAGTATCGACCACGCGTCAGCGAAAGAGCGATAAATCCGAGTTGATAAAAGATGTTGAACCATATCCAGATGCTTACCAAAAAGAACGTGCAGAGCGTTTTGGCGTTTGTCAGAAGGCCATTTGGCCAGCTCTTAAAAAGCTGGGATTGACCTATATAGCCAACCGACTTAAAAATGATTACACCCAATGCCCTGATATGTGGCAAAAAAAGCATAGCTGGCTGTTATCAAAATAATGTCGGTTGGCTATATTTAGCAGGATGGATAGTCCGGCAAGCAGCGCTGGGGCGCTTTCTTTACGCCCTCGTTTTTGTTGTCGTCCGGATAATCGGCAAATTAACTGACGGGCTGCCGCATTGTCGTCTCCTTCAGCGCGTTGCAGCCGCCATACCAGCACACATGCCATGCTAGCTATCAATAACCTGCGTAGCAGGGCACCAGCACTGCGCTGAAGCCATTTTTCTACATCATGACCGGCACCTTTCAGCAGCTTAAAAAAGGATTCAATACCCCAGCGCCAGTAATACCAGCGAGCGACTTCCGCGCTGGTGATCTCGTTGCTAACGTTTGTGAGCAGCGTCCAGCGTCCGATAAATTTACCGTGAGTATCGGTAAGGCGAACCACAACTAATCTGAGTGTCAGAGCTACGCCTGGCTGAACTTTCACTCGCCGTCCGGTGTTTGATGCGCCGCGCGATATTTGAAGCCAAAACGTGCGATAAATGACAAGCTACTTTTGTTTCCAACAGTGCAACGAAATTACACTCTTATTTTTCATCAGAGCCATTTTGGCCTTTTCGAGCATTCCGGTTAACTGGAGGTTTTATGACATCGAGAATTTAGCTAAAATTTTGGCCAAACCAAGTAATTAAAAGGCTCATAGAGAGTGAAAAAAGGTCAGGAATGGCAAAAATAGGCTATATGAGGGTGTCAAAAAATGACCAAGACACCGATTTACAGCGAAAATCGCTCGTTTGTGCAAATTGCGAGCAGATTTTTGAGGATAAAATCAGTGGAAAAACGGACCAGAGACCTGGGTTAAAACGTGCATTAAAATGCCTGAAATCGGGCGATACATTGGTGGTCTGGAAGCTGGACAGGCTGGGTCGTAGCATTAAACATTTGATTACTTTAATATCCAAACTTGAAGATGAAGGTATTCATTTTCATAGTTTGACGGATGCCATTGATACTTCTGCGTCCGCAGGTCGTTTTTTCTTTCATGTGATGAGTGCGTTGGCGCAAATGGAGCGGGAACTGATTGTTGAACGTACTAAAGCGGGTTTAGCAGCCGCAAGAAGCAGAGGACGTATCGGGGGGAGACCTTGCTCATTATCTTCCGCGCAGCAAGAGCAGGCTAAAAAATTACTCGAGTCCGGTCATATAGCTGGGCGACTTTAAAATGATTACAAATAATTGCTCTATATCAGTCAATTTATATTGGATAAAAACATATATTTTTGTAATCAAAATTAAGCCTCCTAGCTATAGTAGAAAACAGCTGGCATTACTGTATGGGGTGTCATTGGCCAGCATTTACAAATATTGTTGGTTTATTGGAAGCGGTTGTACCGATAGGTGTTCCTCTCCCTTGGCCTACCGAAAATGCCCCCGTCGGATGGCTTAAATGCAACGGTGATGCTTTCGATAAAGTGGCCTGTCCTCAGTTGCCTGTCATCTACCCTTCTGGCAGAACGCCAGATTTACGCGGTGAATTTATTCGAGGCTGGGACAATGGACGAGGCGCAGATCCGGGTAGAAAAATATTAACTCATCAGGAGGGCACGGTTATTCCCGGTTTTGATGATAATGATAACGGCGATATTAGTGCCCTCGGTACAGCAGGAGTTGCACTGGGTGATGCACTGACAAGTGGGCAACACGCCAGCATTGATGCACAACAATGGATTGTGCGGGGGCGTTCCGCAAAACGCTATAAATGGTATGCTTATACCTCAGCCCGCCCTCGAAACATAGCCTTTAACTATATCGTGAGGGCGGCATAATACCGTGCCTTATGCATCTTTATCAGGCTGTTGAGGCCAGTCGATATCCGGCGCTTTGCTGATATCCACCTGGTTTAGCAGCACGCGGTATTTCTTCCACGCGACAAGCTTTGCCCTTTCTACCTCCGTGGCCATATCGAGGTCTACCGCATCCTGAAGGGGGGCAATAATGGTGGAGGCACTCTCTCAACCCCCAATGGCATGATAGCAAACCTCCATTGCACGCCCCCGCCCGGAATCACTCCACAGATTCCACTGCACTGAAAACCCTGTTTTTGACAAATTTCTGGCTCTCATCACCCAGCCGTTAATTTTTGGGTCGCCATTTTCTTTCACAAAAAGAAACGGGATTTCGGTAAATACTTTCGGGAAAACAACATCAAGTGGCGCACCATATGTTGAATCCAGACGCCCAAAAATTTCTATCTTCCCGTCCGAAAATTTTCGCCAGTAATACCCTGTACCAGACCCCGTTTCTACGATATCGACTACACCGGTTTTTTTGGGCTGGAAGGTATTCCTCAGGTAAGCGTCCAGCCATTGATTGCCCCACATGCTACCGTAGATATTGCCGTCAGAGGCTATCCTTGCCGCTCCGGCATACACCGAAGAAGGGGCACGAAAACCGCCATCTTTATGAAAAATATAATCGCCGCCGCCATCAATACCGTTATTGATGTGTATTCCATCACCGCCCTTATCTTTCCAGATATAGGCGCACACTTTACCATCAGCATTCGCGAGAATAAAATGCTTACGGTTATCCCCCTTCAGTCCGATTTGGCCACCCTGTGAAATAATGTTGCCATTGACCGTTCCGCCAGTACGTTTATCCAGTGCGTTTTTTGCACAATCTACCGTTTCCGTTAAACCGAGGTTCTTCACAAATTGATTTTTATCTGGGATGTCGGCCCCATTTTCATTTTTTGCCAGCTTCTGGCTCAACAGTTGCGTCACACTTTCGGCAAATTTCGGGTTATTGCTGATCGCTTGCGCCAGCTTGTTCAGCGTATCTAAATCTGATGGCGCATTGTCGACAATGGCATTGACCCGATCATTGACCAGTTTAGGCGTCGCTGCGGTGCTCTCGTCCTGGCTGTAGGTGGCATTACTCAGCTGCACAAACCCTTTCGCCGCCAATGTGGCATCCGGATGGTTGCGCGAATTGGCATGGTCCTCAAGGGCCGCTTGTGTGCCTTCCAGCTGCTGCTTTAGCCAGGCGGTGCGATTGGCCAATTCCCTGGGCGGTCGGTTGGTGATGCCCTCTGGGCCACCCAATACCGGGTCTGAGGTTTCAATCTGATAAATGCCGTCTTCCCATGCTGGGGATTCTTTCAAATAACTCATCTTAGCTGCTCCCATGATTATAAACTCCGTCATACTGGGCGGTGTGGTTATAGCGTAACGGGACGGCGGTGTAATCGAGCGCCGTCAGTTCACAGCGTGCCGGGGCAAACGCCGCCAGCGTCTGGCGTAACAGTGCCGCCTGGTCATTGGTAATAATCTGTTTCAATACCACCCGGTAAAGCGCCCAGCGGCATTCTGCTGGCCAGGTACGGGTCAGGGTTTCCCACAATGCCGCTTCCCCTTCGCTCAGTTCGACTTCCCCAAAGCCCAGACGGCGAATGACTTCACGTACCGCCCAGGGAGTACCTTTATAGCGGTGCAGTTCAATGGCGTTTTTCAGCATCGCCCGGCGGGCATCGTCGGATTCGGCCAGATCCCAGCCATTATCGCCGGTCAGCGACAGTTGTTCGGCCAGCCAGGGTAAGGCACTGGTTTCGGTCATATCCATCAGGTAAACCAGCAGCGGCGTCAGGTCAAGCTGCTGCAATCGGCCCGCTAACATTGCCAGCCACTGAAAGCGGCTATCGTCGGCTAATGGCGGGGGCAGTAAGGTCTCGTGGGCAGGGGTATCGGGTGTGATATCAGTCATTGACCACCCCCACTAACTTCAGGTCGATGTTTTCACACCAGGGCCATTCGTTTTCTTTCACCACCTGCAGGGTCGGTTGTTTAAGCTCGACGCTGTAAACCCCGTTGACCGAGAGGGTGGCCTGTATCTGGCTGGGAACGATATCACGACCCAGCTGTGCGGCCTGCTTGTCCATATAACGCTGGGCGGACTGCTTCACTTCTGCCATGACCTCGGCGCTATCGTAGCCAGCATAAACGCGGATAGCCCCTTCAATCCGGTAAGTCACCTTAACCGGCGAGGCCACCTTGACGGTATCCGTTAATGGGCGCACCTTTTCATCCGCGCATGTGCCGCTGACCAGGGCCAGCAAGGTGTCGGACGGCAGACCGGTTTTGACCAGCGGATAAAGGGCTACCGTCCCCGGTACCGGGCGCATCACCGCCACATCGCGGATATCCTGATGGGCACTCATGGCATGAAAACGGTACGCCTCGCGCGAACCGGCGTTGCTAAATGACGCGGGGGCCAGCCGGATACGCTCACGCAGATGCTCATCCTCTTCCGGATCAGCACCACCGGTACTGGGTTCGGTATTGGTCACGCTCAGGTCAGCATCGTTGATGCCGTCGAGCAAGGTGCTGATTTGCGCCGGTTGCCAGCCGTTGCCGAGTGTGCCGCGCTCGGTACAGGTGGCCGTCACGTTGGCAGTGGTGTCGCTCAGGATGACCGCCTCATCGGTGGCAAAAACAATACTGTCGCGAGCACTGACGCGCGTGCCCGCCGGAATGACCAACGGCGTGGCGGGAGGCTCTTCGAGCTGAAACCGTAGGCGGGTACGGGCTGCCGCAGCCGCCAGGCGGTATACGCCGACCAGTTCACCCAGATAGTCCAGCATCGGGGCACGCGCAAAGGCCACCAGATTCTGCTCGGCAGTATCTTGAATCGCCAGGCGTACCAGCGCCTCACGGTAGGCCATCAGGTTAATCAGCAGCCGTTCATCCTGCGCCGGATAGAGCGTCTTGCCGCTGACTTTTTCATACCAGGCTATCATTTCAGCGGTCAGCGCCGCCGCATCGGTGTTGACAAAGACCGGCTTCTTGTTGGTTAACGCCATGCAACCTCCGTCATCTGCGGCGTGCCGTCCGTTATCGGTTGCCAGCGTACCCGCAGCCAGAGATGTTCTGCTTCAGCACGCGGTTTCACCTCAAGGAGTTGCATCCGTGGCTCCCAGCGGCGCAGCGCGTCGACCGTCTCTCTGACAACATGGGGAATAGCCTGCTCGATGGGCATATCCAGATAGCGGTACAGGTTGCTGCCAAAATCGGGTCGATGCAGGTCTGCACCACAGGGCGTACCCAGTATAATGCGAATGGACTGCTCAATATCAGCCCGTCCTGAAACCCCTTCGCCGGGACGGTTCAGTGCGGGTTGCCAGTAAACGGATGTTGCATAATCATTTTTCATACCTGCAGCATGACACTGGCGGGCAACAGGGGGTATTAAAGCGCGTTAAAGCCTGCAAACGCTTATATCGGCTTGCCGGTCGGCCTGCCCTCATGACCGTTACTGTGCTGATGGTTCTCCAGCGACACCTTCCCAGCCTGGATATCTCCGCTGGCCTTGATATCGCCGTTAATATTAGCGCCACCGTCCCCGGACAGTCCGCCCTGATAAGTCAGTCGCTTTTGCACCGTCAGGTTGCCGGTCGAGAAGGTATCAGGCGCATCGAGTGTGAGCCGTTTACTCGCTTTCACCGTCGCATTTTGCGTCTGAATATGCACAGTGTCCTGGGTGGTCAGTATCAGGGTCTGGAGGGTGCCGCCGACGGCCATCACATGGGTTTTGCGGTCATACTCGACAAAGGTGCCATCGGCAAAGTCGACCCGGCGTTTATCGCGTGACGCAATAGCCGGTTGGTCGACCTGTGAATAGACCGCGCCGAGCACCAGGCCATCATCACCATAAGGGTCAAGTAACAGTTTGACCTGCTCACCGATATCCGGTAGCCAGTAGTCCTTGTTATTCTGTGTGTTGCGCTGCAGCACCTCAAGCCAGGCGGTACGCAGATTATCCAGCTCAGGCAGGCGAACGCGTACCCGAACCGTTTTCTCATCCACCGCACTCACCGTGCCCGTGGTAAATTTTATACCGCTCATCGATTTTTCTCCTGTGCAACGGGCGTTTCTTTTGCCACCACGCCAATGCTGCCGTCGGCTTTTTGGCCGATGACCATAAGACTCTGTGGCTGGCCTTGCCTTTTTTATGCGAATGAGCAATCGGCCCCTGGCCTAACTCCAGTTCGCAGGTATAGCCACTTTGCCGGTTAAGGTCATGCCGTACCGAGGTGACGAGCCACACACCGGACAGCCGACCGAAGTCCGCCAGTTGCACCGTGATACCGGCTTTTAGCCGGGTCTGACCCGGCAGACTGAGATTTGCCGTGCGCTGGTATTCATTGTGGCGGTTAAGCCCGGCACACAGCTTACCGACCGCTTCATCGCGAGTGCGTGCCCGGTTTTGCAGCTGCAGCGTGTCCGCACTGGTGGCGCGCCCTCCCTTGGCAGGGACGGTTTCCTCTGCCACCGTGCCGATGCTGCCATCGGCCAGCACGCCGACAGTGACCAGTTTTTTGGTGCGGGTGTCCTGGTATTTGACCTTGCCTTGTTGATAAATGCGATTCAGCGTATCACGCAGGGTAAAGCGGCTTACTTCAGATGGCGTCAGCGTCAGTAGCGGCGAGGCTTCGCGCAATGTCGCACGATGGGAAAACACCAGCGCCTTATCGGTCACCTTGACAATATAGCCATATTCACGCCCCAGTCGGGTGATAAACGCCAGATCGGTTTCGTTATACTGCGTCACCCGGTCGAGCGCCAAAGGCGCAATCGTACCTTCCAGTCGCAGATGCTGTTTTTTGGCTATCCGGCTGGCGATAGCCCGCAGCGTGGTGGCTTCAAAAGCCCGGTTACTGCGGGTACGCAACGCGTGGGTGACCGGGGCCGATAGCCCCCGTAACCGCACGCTGTCCGGCGGGCCGGAAAATTCCAGCTCATCCAGGGAGAACGTCCCGCACGCCAGCAGCGGTTGAACGGCCAGACCTATCGCCAGCGTCAGGCTGTCGCCTTTGCCCGGATACCAGGCCTCGCGCCAACGACCGTCACTGTCTTCCAGCTCGACTTCAATTTCATCCGATTCCCCGGCCAGCCGGTCGGTAAAGCTCACCAACAGCACATAAGGCGTCACTTCCCGCGAGATATCTTTCTGGTCGTAGTGCAGGGTAAAGGTGGGGATATCTACCGGGGTTATCGTGTCAGACCGGGGGGTTAGCGCAGCCATGGGGGTGTGTTCTCCTCGGTGTCATCCGCGGCAATGACAGGGATAAGCAGCTGCATCCCTGCCGGGAGCGACGCGGTAATGGCCACCTGCGGATTAGCCATAATGAGGCGCCCATAGCCCAGCGGGTCGCCATAATAGTGATGCGCCAGGGTGTCCCAGCGTTCGCCTTCACGGGTGGTATGGATCATGACGGCAGGCGTATCAGCAGACATCATTATCCCCTCCGGCTAATAATACGGCTGGCCAGGCGACTGAGCGGTGCTGACTGATGCTGGTAAACCGTCACGGCATTGCCAACCAGACCGGCGACCGTATCGAGCGCACCGGGCAGATGTTGACTCTCGCCCGGCGCAAGGCCGCGCAGGGTGTCCTGGGCATGGTCTATCATCGTTGCCGCCTCACCGCTCGCCCGCAGGAGCGGGATAGCGTCGGGTAAGGTGCCGGTAAGCTGGCGCAGACAGGGTTGCGATTGCGCCAGTGGGGCGGCCACATCGCCGAGACGGGTCAGTACGCCGGGCACGCGGGTCAGCGCCACCACAGGATTGCTTTTCATCTGGCGCGCCACCCGGATGACGCTGGAGGCGGTCTGTAGTGCCGATTGCGCCTGCCGGGCAAAGCCCACCGCCTGGCGCAGCGTCTGCCCCAGCCCCGACGCGGGCAAGGCCGCCTGCCGGGTCTGATTCAGGTTCGGCAACCCGCCTTTGACGGCAGGGGGGCGGAGCGGCTTTTGCGGGTCGCCGGTATATTCGCGCAGCGTCACCTCAACCGATAGCGCTTGGGCACTGCCCTGCGCGCTGCAGAGCTGGGTACTCAGCGACAGGTCGGTTACCACAAACCAGCCCTTGTAATCGCCGTTACCCAGCACAAAGGCCAGCGCCTGATGGGCACGGCTCGCCGCCTGCAACCGTTGCCACTCACGCGCCGGATCACAGTAACGCTGATGCAGCACCAGGGTCAGATGGTACTCATCCAGTTTTGCCCCGGTAAACTGTAAGCCCGGCTTGTGGCCAATGCGTGCCTGCTCGGCAAAGTCATTGCCAAAAGTTCCGTCCAGGGCATCAAAGCTGGTACCCAGCTGAAAAGGGATATCCCCCAATACGGCAAACATTATTCCAGCCTCCTGCGCTGCTGTTGTTGCAGTACGCGCGCCAGCATCTGCTCCAGTTCGCGCACACCCAGACTCAACGCCTGCTGCACCGCTGAGCCGGGGGGTTGCGACCGACCATCAAGCACAATATTGGGACTGAAATGCACCACGATACCGCCCTGGCCTGTCGTCCCATGTCCACGCGGCCCCGCCCCGTTCGGTACCGAGGGAATGGGAGCGGGTCGCCATCCAGGCAGACCCGGCAGTGCCAGCCCTGAGCCTGCCTGCAACAACGCCGCCAGCCAGTCGCGGGTCGCGCTGCGAGTTTTTGGGGTGGTGCGTCTGATACCGATTGCCGCCCCCTCAACGATATTGTCCCCAAAGCCCATAAAGACCCGAGAGGGGCTATGAATACCCAGCGTCTCGCTAAACCAGTTTTTGATACTGCCGCCAAACTCGTTGATACTCTCTCTCGCCGCGGTCAGCTTGCTGCGAATACCGCTGACCAGCCCCTCAATCAGGTTGCGACCGAAATCGGTAAAATTGGCGGGTAACTCAATAGTAAAATAGCGCATAACCCCCGCGAACGCCTTATAGAACAGCCCCACCGGCGACCAGTTGATAATCAGCGCCGCGACGCCACCGATGCCGCCGGAAAACGCCTGTTTGATATCCGCCCAGCGGGCTTTGCACCAGGCGCTAATGAGCCCCCAGTAGCGATAAATCAGGAAAGCGCCGACAGCAATACCGGTGATCAGCAGCCCAATGGGATTAAGCATCAGTGCCCGACCAATAAACAGCACGGCACGTCCCGCTATCATCAGGCCACGCACCAGTCCGCCGCCGAGCACCGCCCCAAGACGCAACGCGCCGCGTGAGAGTCGGCCCATGAGTCCGGCCAGACGGCGAAGGCTGCCCTGGCTAAAGGTGCTTTGCAATAACACCCATTGACTTCGCAGTGTTACAAAACCTTTCCACACAGACACGAAAGGGGTAGCCAGCAGGTTAAGTCCCATCCGTAACATAAACAAAAAAGACTTAAAGGCGATCAGTCCCGTGACGACACCAGCTATCCCTGTCACTAATTGAGGATTGGCTTTTATCCATGATCCAAGCGCTGTGACGCAGGGCAGTATTTTATCTACCGCAGTAACAATAGCAGGCGTTAATTGTTCACCCAGCGTGATCCCCAGATCGCTACTGGCGATCATCAATTGCTTCATTTTCTCAATGGGCGATGCCAGGCGCTTGGAATAATCCCCCGCCAGCACGTCGGTGTTGGCGGCGTTGAGGGCTCCAGCACGGATAGTGCGGTACTTCTCCATATTGGCCAGCATGGGTCGTACAAACGCCATCACCTGCATATCAGCGAACAGTTCACCCAACCCAAAATTTTGCTGAAGGGCCAATAACGCCTTATCGCGAGCCTTATTGTCCTGCAGCGCCATCGCCGATTTAAATTGTGCCAGGGCTTGCGGACTTTTTTGCGCCAAATAGGTTTGCAGGGTATTCATCATCCCTTCAATCGGCGAAATGCCATACGCTTTTTGCTGCATTAATGACTTTTCAATATCGATATGCACATCGGCAAAGCGTTTTTTTGTTTCTGGGGCATACAGTTTTTCGAGAAAATTATTAAAATTATTCGCCGCTTTATCTGAACTACCCGCCCCAATTTTTGCCACCTGTAAGGCTGCCACCATCTCCGCAACGGCCTCCTCACCCTGGGCTACATTCGCCATTTGTGGGGCTAAATCGGGTAACCACTTCACCTGGTCAGCCATTTCAAACGATCCCGCTTTACCACCATAGGTCATGATGTTCTGTACGGCGGCGAAATCTTTGGCGGCGATGCCCAGCGACTGTTTGGTGGTAAAGGCGGCTTGCGCCCACAGCTCTGCCGGGGTTTTTGTGGCCGTGGCCGCGCGGGCAATACTGGGCAGGTAGGCGCGGAGATCATCTAAATCATCGATATTATTGCCAATCAGTGAGCTGCTTGCTGCCTGTAAATCGTCCTGGGTCTGAGTGTACTGCAGGCTCCAGGCACGAATATCCTTGCACAGTGCGTCGCGGGTTTTCGTGTTAAAGCCCGCCGTGATCGCCATATCGATCATGTTGTCCTGAAAGGACATGTACTTTTTTACTGACGGCTGAACGGCACCATAGGCCGCCCGAGCCATGCCGTAGCTCTCCAGTCCCTGACCGTAGATGTTCATGCGATTATCACGCAAGGCGGTGGCGGTGGCGCGTGTCAGGCGTGCCTGCTGACTTTCCAGTCGGGACAGGGTATGGCCAATGCGGGTCAGTTCACCGTTCAGGCGGCGGGCGGCATCTCCGCCAATGTCGCCGTATCGGCTAACCGCCCGCATCAGCGATGCCTGACGCTGCTGTAGTTGGGTGGTCGCAGAACTTAGCCGTTCCAGTGCACGTTGGGAATTCCCCATAACAGCCCGGAACGTGCCGTGCAGGGCGGCGGAGACGACAACACCAATTGAAAAACCACTCGCCATAAGGGTAAACTCACTAATAATGAATTAAGGAGGGCAACCATGGAAACGCGTCTTAACATCTATAACGGGCTGATCGGTATGGTGGTGGCGGCATGTTACTGTTATGGCCTGTACTGGGTAATAGAGCCCATGGTGGCGAGAAGCGAGTCATGGATAACCATTTTTATGATGTCCGGCATCGCTACAGCGGTGATTGGCCTGGGTTTAGCCCTTCTCGCGTTCTGTTTTGGCCCCTTTATCGCACTGGCTTTTTTCGCCGCTGAAGGTTTTTTTCGCTTTCTTTTTTGGACTGTTCTCCGTACAATTTCACGCTTTATCTGTTCGCCCGCTTCCTTAAGGTAGCCCTCAAATTCCTCTACCGGCAGTCCGTCAATCTCACTGGGCTGCCAGCGAAACCACCTCGCCAGTAACGCCTCCGCCTTACGCAGTTGTCCCGGATACTGTATCCAGCCCCGCAAAGCCGCGAAATCGGCCATGCAATGCCTGGTAATCCGCCAGATCCATCTTGTCCAAATCTTCCGGTAACAGCCCGGTCATGCTGGCAACCAGCAATTCATCCAAATCTGATGGGTCCTGACTTTGCTTGCGTACCTGTTTCATGTCGCGCACGGTCAACCGACGCACGGTGACCTGGGTCAGCATCTCGCCGTTGGCCAGCGGATAGGGAAAACGCAGGGGGTAAGTGTCGTGCATAATAAGCTCCTGGGTTGAGAGGATTTCTTGACCCTGGCAGTCTGTCCCCTGGCGCGGTCAGGGTCTTTTAAACACCATTAAGAATGGTGGGATCACTTTTCGATCGTCGTTGACAATAGCGGCGTGGTAACACCGCTGAAAAGGGATGAGCCGCTAACCACCAATATTAGCCCAGTAGTCTGTCAGCATATCCACCTCGCCGACGCGAAAAATATTCGCCATGTAGTCCAGCTCCAGTAATTCTTCGCCATCCAGTACCTGCTTGATATAGGTGCAGGTAAAGGCGCTGCTTAAATCCGGATCTTCATGCTGTTTGAAGGTGCCCAGCGGGTTCTTTTTAAACATCACCGTCATATAGGTCACCATCGGCACTTCATTGAACCGACCCTGGCTGGCAAACTGCTGGACACTGCAGCGGCACTGCAGCTGATAGGTGCTAAACGGGTTGGCAACCAGCCGGGCGACATCGGCGTAAAAACTGTTCCACCTGATTTCCCCCTCCAGTTTGTCAAAACCGTAGGGCAACTCTATCTTGCCCACCAGACCGAGCGCCTTGCGCTCCTGCATGATGGCCTGTATCTCCGGGCACTTCACCTCTTCGGCTCGCCCCAGCAGATTATTGCCATTAACGTAAATATTGGCATTGCTAATGGCGTTAAGCTGAATTTTACCGGTCATACGCATTCTCCTCGATAACATTAATGCCGCTGACAGCACAGGTCCGCGCATCGCCGCTGTTTTCCTTTATCGCACGCCCGCTTATCACCGCCACCCGGTAGCGCTGACGCAATACCGGGTGTCCACCTCTCCTTATCATGATGCGCTTCCTTTCAGGTTAGCCAGAAACTCGGCGGTAATTTCGGTTTCATAGGTCAGGCGCTCCATCGGCGGGGGTGGAGTATAGGCATAGTTCAGCAACAGATGCCCGGCAGACAACTCCTCTTCTTCATTACGCGCCTTGTCATACCAGCAGCGAAAGCCAAGCAGCGCACCATCGCCTATCAGCTTGCGTCCGTAGGCATTGACCGACTCGCACAGGGCATCAATCAATGCCTGATCCATGGGCCTGTCCAGATATTGCAGACTGAAAAAGCGCAGCGCCTCGTCGAGCATATCGCCGGTGCGCCGCACGTTTTCAAAGTTCTTCATATGGGTGACCGTCGGAAACGCCGCCGTGCGGTTGCCCCATAGCCGCAGACCGGTACCAAAACCGTTAAATACCGTGGTGATGCCGTTTTCATTGAGCTGGTTAACTTCACTTTGGGCATCCCCGAGCTTTGCCGACAGCGCCCGCTCCATGCCAACAATCCCGGCAATCTCCTGATTGGAAGACGACCACCAGAACCCTTTTTCCAGGTCGACTTTCGCCCGCAATCCGGCAGTCCGCTGCGAGAGCGGCTCCAGGCGATTTTTGTTGCTGGCCTTGTCATAGACCAAGGCATGCGGATAGCACAGACGAACACGCTCGGAGGCGGTGTTGAAGTTGATGGTGCCAGACGATCCGCGACCGGCGATAGCCTGCGCAAAGGTGGTGCCAATCGGCGCATCCACATAGGCGATGGCCTTGAGCCTGTCGGCATAGGCCGCCAGCTCGGTGGTGGCCGAGGTCTGGGTACAATAGACTGGTGCAATCAAAATTTTGGCATCATAGCCCAGCAGATTATAAACATCGTCGAGTACCTTGATGCCGCTCCGTCGTCCGGCGGTATCGATACTGCCCAGAATATCTGCCGCCGTGACCTGACCGGTATCCAGATGATCGTAGCTGGCGATACAGGCTTCGCCTGCCGGGATAGCGCCGTTGGCTTGCCGTGTTAGCGTACCGCTCACCGGCTCAAGCCGATAATCCGTCTCTCGCCGATACGTAGTTTGGCTATCAGCACTTTTCAATACCAGTGCGCTCACGTACCCATAGCGAAGGTGGGCACGTTGATGCTGTGCATCAAATTTCAGCTCGCTTTCATCCACGTGCTGGGTGTGCCGTGTTGGATCCAGTACGTTGATAACCACCACCGTACCTGCCCCATGATCGTAAATCGCCCCCAGCGCCTGCGGTATCGTAAAACCGTCGATTTCCGGGCCAAACTGGGCGGCGTCCTTTTCTGACAGGCATTGTATCGGTTGATTCACCGCGCCCGTCGGGGCGGTGCCCATCAGTCCTATCACTGATGATTTGACGGCACGTACCGGACGGGGGCCGCGCTCGACCTCAATGGTTTCCGGGCCGTGTACATAGGGATCGCTCATGCTTTTTCTCCCTCCGTGCCCGGGCTGTCTGTTTTACGCTCGCCCGTCTTCTCTGGCGGCGAGGGGGTATTGGCGGGGCGGGATTTCACCGGACGCGCCGCCGGTTCAAGGTAGACCGGTTGCGCATCCAGGCGCGTCAGATAGCCGAGGCACACCAGTGTCTGGGTGTACTCATGATCTTCCGGCATTTTCACTTCCCGCCCCGGCCAGAGCAGGACTTCCTGCAGCACCTCGCCGGTACGCAGGGTGACGCCACTGGGTGGGCCGTCATAACGAAACAGGGCCATCTTTATTGCTCCTCAGGGTTTATCTGGGTTAACGGGGGATTGTCTTCGGGGCTGTCGTTCTGGATAAAGACCGTCACGGTCTCAACAGTGAGCGCGTATTGCCACAGCCCCTCGATCTGCCCCAAAAAGACCTCCTCGACCAGCCAGATATCACGCTGGCAGTCGGGTGGACGCCAGCCGCCCAGACACTGGCGCACCTGGTCAAGCACCGCCACCGCGCCGTCTTTGCCGTTAAGCTGCCTCACCACCACCGTGGCGGTCAGTCTGACGGTCTGAGGCTGAATAACCACGCCGATATCCTGCGTCTGGCCAAAGCGGGATTTGCCGTAGCTGACCAGCACCGCCCCGTGCGGATGATTCAGGCGGAACTGCTCAGGCCGTTCGGGGAAAAAATCCACATGCAGCCCCGGCAGCTGAAGGCGCAGTCGTTCAACCACCGCGCTCAGTAGGGTACGGGTATCCATCAGTAGCGCTCCAACAGGCCATCAGAGCCACCGAACTGCCGTTCCCGGCTGCGGACACGGTATTCCCCCGGCTCGGGCATATCCTTCTGTGTTGCCTGAATGCCCAGCGTCAGCTTGCCGTCGCGCAGCGCCACCAGGGTTTTCTCGGTAGCGCGGTAGCTTTCCTTGACCGCGTCCGGCAAGTCACCCTCAGGACTGCGGCGATAGAGGGCATGGCACACCAGATTCAGCGCCAAATCCTTAAGGACAGTAGGTAACTGCGTCAGCGGCAGGGTATAGCGCCCGCGCAGATGCGCATCAATCAGCTCGACCGCATACCGGATAGCCTCATTAACCACCGTTTCATTAACCACATCCGGTAGCGCCTGGCCTATCACCATCCCGTCCTGCGTCAGCTCAATCAGCGTCTGGCGGGGAATGACCGCCGCCACCTCATCAGGTGTGCAGTAATCCATCAGATACCTCGCACCATGCGGATAAGCTGACCTTCGGCAGTGGCCGCATCCAGCGCCGCCCCGACCGTCGAGGCCGGTAATGCGCCTTTTTCCAAAGCAGACTCCGGGATAACCCGACCCTGGTCATCGGATTTCAGTAACTCGCCGACACTGATGGCACTACCGGCCTCGACCGCCATAATGCCCAGGACATTGACCGGCACGGCATCGCCTTTTTTGCCTGCGATGTCAGCCACACCGAGTTCGGTACCGCTGCCTTTGAAAACCTTGCCAGATAACCCGACCAGTCGGTGCTGGGTTAACGCCTCGGCGGCAATCATTGTGGTGGTCAGTACCACCTGTTGGGTCACCATGACTCAGGCTCCTTTTACGTTGGTGATAAGATAACCGGCATCACTGCCTACCACTGCCACCTTGTAGATATCGGTGTAACGCACGTTCACCACCTTGCCGCCGACACTGTCGAACTTGTCGACCATCGGCATACCCTGACGGCGGAAGGTGTAACCGAACGACGGCTCGTGTTCATCGGCGCTGTCGCCGCTGGTCTGTGGCCCGGACACGTAATGCAGCATCACGTTGTCCTTCCACAGGTCGGAGACCTTTTTGCCGTCCTCGGCGATCGCCCGTGGCGCGCCGACCAGCACCTTGTCCACCTGGAACAGGTCCTTGAGGATCTCCTCGGTGATGCGCTTGCGCTCATTGGCACCGATGGCAGCCTGCAGCGCCGGGTGGAACCGCAGCAGGGCCATCACGGATGCACCAAGGGTGATCACGTTCGGACGCAGGCCGATGTTCTGGCGAACAACTTCCATGCCACCTTCAATATCCTTGAGGGGGTTGCTGTCCCTGGCTCCCCAACCGGTAGCGGCGGTGAGTTTTTTGACGGCATCCGCCGGGTAGATATTGATGCTCTGCGCCAATTCGGCGGCATACACCTCACGGCGCAGCTCAATGCCATTGGTGGCGCGGCGTGCGGCCTTGGCTTCCTCGTTGAACATCGACTCCGCCCGTTCCCGGTAATCTACGGGAGCGGCCAAATCATGTTCATCCAGCACGATATCCATCGCGTCCTGCTTTTCGCGGATCATGATATTGCTGTCGGCCCCCACGGCGCGCTGGGTTTCATACACCGCGAACACCCCTTTACCAAAGGTCGGCACTTTCGCCCCTTCCTTTTCCATATGGACCACTGGGAACAACTGCTCGCCGATAAAGGACGCGTTCCTGTAACCGCGCCCCACGGTGGTCAGTACCGGGTCAACGACGCGCTTCCCCTTGAGATAATCAGACATACTTTCTCCTTACAGGCAGCGCTTGACCGCCGCTTCATAGCTAATGTTTTCAGACGTCGCCAGGGCCTGCGCTTTCTGGTGCAGGGCCAGTTTGACGGGATCGGCATCGGCAAACTCCACCGACTGCCCCAACGGGTTACCGCGTACCTTGGTCGCCACCTCGCTGAAACTGACCAGCAGCGGGGAGGTTTTCAGCACGTTTCGGAACGCCTCGCCCAGTGGCTGGGTGAGACTACCTTCGCTGAAGGCCACTGGCTGGTCGCCACGTTCAACCGCATCCAGCAGCGCCACCACCACATTTTTGGCGGCAGGAGTCAGACGCCCTTCGCTGACCAGACCATCGGCAAAGGCGGCATTCATTTCATGGCGCTGACGTTGTTGGGCCTGACTGTCGGCCTGACGACGTGCCTCAAGTTGACGCTTCAGTTCAGCGTTCTCCTGCGCCAGGCGCAGGGTTTCTTTCTCATCCACGGTGTTGTCCTCAGTGGTGGGGGGAATTGATGATGTAGGGGATGCTGGGGCGGTAGCCGTGCTTTCGGTGAAAGCCGGACGCACGCTGTCGTTTTCCTGGCCTGTATCACGCAGCGCGTCGATTTGCCACACGGGGAGCGCCGCATCGGTCGCTTCACGGCCAAATTTCTCAATCAAAAAGTCACGCAGCCGGGCGAACAGTGAAGCACTGGTTGTACTGCCCCAGTCGGCAAACTCGACCACGCCCTCTTCGGCTTCACTGAATGCGGCAGGCCTGAGCCCCTTAATCGCGGGCGGCTGTGCGCCGAGAAAGCCGATATGGCGCAAATACCAGTTACCGGGCTTCGGATTGCCGGGCGCATCGGGGGAGTAAAAACAGGCAGAAATGTTCTTGTAGCGTTTTTGCGCCACCAGTTCGGCAAAGGCCGGGTCGACGTCCTTGGGTTCAGCCAGCACATCCGTACCCTGTGCCATCAGGCTTTTTACCCAGCCGTAGGCAGGGGCGTCGAGCGCAGGATGCCCGACCACGATAGGCGCATCGTACAGCGCCGGATCGTAAGCCTGCACCATCGCCGCGACCGCCGCTTCGCTAAACTGGATCCGGTTGCCGTGCATATCGGTATGCGTGCCCGCTTTAAAAATATGGAGTGTGCTCATGTCCCCTCCGGTCAATAGACAGGGGAACAGTGTGGCGAGTAAAAACAGGGCAGGCTTTTAAAGGGGTTTAAGAATGTACGGATAACGGCGGGTCACCCACATCATGCCGTTAAAAGGCGACGACCGTCAACACAGGCGATAAAAAGGGCGCAGGAAAGCCTTTATAAAGGTTTATAAAGGCCGTCAGGGCGTTCAGGGGTAAACTGACCCGCCTGAACGCCGTAAAACGCACCACGGGCGTTAGCGGCGGGTGGCCCTTTCCAGATAGCGCAGCACTGTATCCAGCAGTTTTTGTTCGGTACCGGGCTGAAGCGCACCCTGCTCATCCACAGGCAGATATGGTCGCGCGGGCAGGGTGACGCGGCGTTGGCGTCCGGCCTTGCCCCCCAGTTGATGTATCCGCGCATAATCGAGATTGCTGCCAAGCGCCGCATGATGGCTACTGTAATCGGTGGTGACACTGCCGCGTAGCTGGCCGCTGGCCGACAAGGTCATGCCCTCTCTAGCCAGGGCGGCCACGGAAGGCTGCCAGGCCGGGTGCCCCTCATCCTCGAAGTTCAGGTCGGTTTCGGTCTTGAGGGTTTCTGCCAAAGCGCGCATCAGCGGCGTCATGTCCTGCCCGGCGAGGCTCAGGTCGCGTAGTGCCTTTGCCAGTTCGCGGGCATCAATCTGAATGTGCATCAGGTCTTTCATGATGGCCCTCGCCACTGTTGACGCGCCAGTGCAGCCAGCGGGCCACCGTAGCGTGCCAGGTCAGGCGCATAAGCACGACCGGGTGTATAGGAAAAGCCGACATCCGGGCTGAGGGTTTTACCGGACGGTAAATGAAACGTGGTCACCGGCTTCATTTCCCCGGTTTTTTCAGAGACCCGTCTGAGCGCCGTCTCCAGTCGACCGGCTGCCGTACCCACCGCCAGTCCGCGCTGGCGAACGTCGTCGGCGGAGAGCGCAATCACGCTGCAGCGACAGCGCCAGCCGTTAGGGGGATAGAAGGTCTGCCAGAACGGATCATCCGCCGGAAAAACCAAACCATGCAGCGCCAGATGGCTTTTGCGCGTGCGGTTATCGCGGATGGCCACGTACATCCAGTAAGGCCGATCATCGATATTGGCCTGCTGCCCGGCCCAGCGTCCGGCGCTGTAGAGCAGGGAGAGATTCGTGCGGTAAATCGTCTCCAGACGCCATGCACTGCCCTGCTGGACGGTGACCGGTTCGCCTGTGACGGGGTCGGTGGTATCGGTTTTCCCCCACCATCCCTTGACCTGTAGCACCGGTGTCAGTTCCTTGTTAAACCACTGCAGGGTCTTGCCTTCCGCCAGGGCTTTTTCCAGTGCCTGGCGGATATCCTCCAGAATATCGAGGCGCATCACTTTCGCCACGGTAAAGGCTTGTGCATGCGCTTCCTGCCACATCTCCTCCCAGTCCCAGGTGATGCGGTAGCCCTTGGCGTTAAGGTAGGCAATGGCGCGGGCAGGCGGCAGGCCAAAACAGACGGCAATGTCGTTACTGTTGAGCACTGAGCCTCCCGGCGATTTTCGCCACAAATAAAATCCGCGCCAGGTGCGCCTGCAGACGGTCAGCCGCCATACGCGGATACATTTCTGCCAGCATGCCCATTAATGCCTGGGGCGACTGGCCCTGTTCGACGGCGGCAAACAGCGGCGCCAGTATCGGCTCCATGACCTTATCCCGTTGCCCGCTGGTTATCAGACGCTCCAGCGCGTGCTCCAGTTCATCCTCTGCCAGCCCGGCTTCTTCGGATTGCGTCTCGGCAAAGGCAGCGTTCGTCAGGGGCGTCATGACCGCAGACTCACGCAGGTCGCCCGGCTGCAGGTTGTACTCACGCATAAAGTATTGCGGGGTAAACAGCGTCGCGGCCTGTGACAGGCTCAAATCGCGTTTGGCCTGGGTCTCGTCAATGGTCTCTTGCGCCCATAGCTCCCATGAGGGCATCGGCACCTCACCGAAGTTAAGCTCCACCATAAACCGCAAGACCTGGTTGATGGCACTCATCACCATGGACGCATCGCCATCTCGGATATCGGCGGCGACTTCCAGTCCGGCCTGCGCTGAGGCGTGCGTGGTCTCTGCTTCGGTGGTCTGGTTTTGACCCAGCAGGGCAATAACGATTTCAGAGCGCGCCAGTTCAATCAGATGGCGATAGATGTCGCTGGAGGCCCCCTTGCCCGCGGATTCAATAATTTCCACCGTGGAATCATTGGGGATCACCGCCACCGCGTCTTCCACCATCTTGTCGAGCGAATCGAGCAGCAGGTCGATTTCCGCATCGGCGGTGCCGCGTGGGTGTTTGCCAACCAGCCAGGGGCTGCCGTACTTCTCGGTAAAGCGCATCCAGAAACGCCAGCCGCCTTTTTTAAACGCCACCGGCCAGAAGCACATCGACAGGTCGGGAAAGCCGTAAGGGTTATCAAAGGTAGCGTCCTGTGTTGCCACCACAAACTTGCGCGGGGGCAATAATTCACCGGCGAGCCCGGCCTGTCTGGCACGAAAGCGCAGCTGGTTGCCGTCATCAAAGCTAAACCACTCCGGCGGTTTGCCGACAATATCACTGACCCGCAGGCGGTCGTGACGTTTGACCCAGGTCAGTTCGGCGGGCTGGTAGCCAAAGAAGGCCGCGTCCAGCAGCTCGCCAATGATGCGGTCGATATCCCAGTCTTCCATCACCTCACGCAGAAAATCTACCACCGCCGGGTCAGCATTACGGGGCGTGAGGCCCCGCTCCAGCGCCTTGACCGCTGATTTACGGCGGCGAATGCTGCTGCCAACTAATGGTTCAGCCCGCAGTTCACGGTAGACGCTGATATCGCGCCCCAGGGATTTAAGGATCACGTCCGGGTTAGGCAACCACTGGGTAAACCCCAGAATGCCTGCCGGGCTGCGCTCGCGCGAGGCAATCGTGCGCATCAGTGGCCGACGCGGATCGGCGAAGGCGACAAATTCGGTCGGCGTGACATAGAGTCCGTGTGCCATTAATAGCCCTCCAGTAATCGGTTAGCCTGCCGGGGGCGGCGAGAGTAAACACGTCCCGGCCCGGTCGGGCTGTCGGCGGCATTGAGCGCCAGAAAACAGGCCCAGGTGCGGTCAGCATGGCCACTGGCATCGCTGTCGGCCACAAAGCGCGGGGCACCGGTCGGGCCGGTCACGCGCGTTAACTTGTGCAGGTCAGCCCGTAACTCCTTGTCACCTTGCGGAATACGCAACCGACGGTCTTCAAAGATTTCTTTGCCGCGCGTGGCCAGCGTGAGCTTATTGCTGGGTGTAAAGAGAACCCCCTCAACGCGATGGGTACCATGACGGCGTTTGGCATCTTCCACCGGCTTTTCACCCATGCCGGTCTGGTCAATGCAGCAACGCAGTACCCGGTAGCGAAAAAAGACCGCATCGAGCAGTGCGTCCTGCTCGGCAAAGGTGGCTCGTTTGCGGGTAATGATGTCGCGCGTCCAGTACACATCGCCCACCTGCTCAATCACCCAAATCACAAACAGGTCATGACGGGTGGCGATATCAACCCCGACAAAGCAGGGGCCCTCGGCATAGTGTTCGGGGATACCCGCCAGGTCATGCTCTACGCCATCAATCAGCGCATAGGAGAGCCAGCTTGATGCTTCATCCAGCCATTTGAGTTCAAACTCCTGCGCCCACGCATCCTCGTCGTTCAGGGCGGCACGCATGTCGGCAATATCGCGCGGCAGCCCTTCACGTACCGCCTGGTAGATATCCACCACATGGCGCGACCAGACGGTATCCAGGGACGCATCGGTCATCAGCTCATAGAATTTGTTGCCTTTGCCGTTCGGGGTGGAAGTGACGCGCAGCCTGTAGCCGTTCGATATCACCGGAAACAGCGCCGTCCAGATTTTGCGGCTGTCGGCATGAAAGGCAAACTCATCGAGAAACACATTGGCGGCAAAGCCGCGCGCCGTATCCGGGTTCGCCGGGAGTGCGGTAATACGCGAGCCGCCGGGCAGCACCGCTTCTAACATCGTGTAACGTTCACCACCACTACCCATCAGGTAACCTTCAAACTCATGCGCCACCAGGCTATAAGCCTGGCAATGCTTTCTGACCCCTTCTTCCATCGCCTCTTTGGCCTGTCGTTCACCGCGCGAGAGAATGACCCAGCGGGTGCGACCGCCACGGGCCTCGGTCTCAAAGCAGTCATCAACCAGCTCCAGCGTGGTGGTAAAGGTTTTGCCGGTCTGGCGGGCAAACTGGCCGATTTTAAAGCGCGACCGGTCGAGGAACCAGCGCTGTTGATAAGGGTAAAGCGGCAGGGCAGCGTTCATTGGATAATCCCGTAAATCTGTTGACGGACACGCTGCACGGTTTCCAGGCTCACGTGGCCTTCGTTGTTTTTGACTTCCTGCTCCAGCTCATCAAGGCGGGCGGCGATTTTCTCACGCACCTCCGCCTGATAGCGTTTGAGACTGACCGACGAGCGGGTCAGGGCAGCAATGCTTTTACCCACTTTGGCTAACAGAGAGGCGCGCTCGGCGGGTTCCATCTCTTCATCACTGGCCTCACGCACGTCGATGAGCGCCGTCAGGATATCGGACTGAATAGTGGCTATAATCGCCTCCGAGCGCTTGTCCTGGTCGTCTTCCGCCCCTTCGGTAATGACGCGTGCCATCTCGGTGGCTTCACGAATGGCGGCAAAGCGTCGCTGTACTTTCTGACCGTAGCGGGAAATCTGCGCCCGACCGATGCTATACCCTTTATCCCGCAGTAACGTCTCCAGCTCCCGGTAGCCACTGAAATTGCGCTCGGTCAGCGCCCGGTCGAGCCATTCACGTACCGATGGGGGTAATACCTCGATATGACTGCGCGGTGCCATCGTCACTCCCTCCAGTACTTCGCTGGACGGGCAATGCCGGGGATATCGTCGGTCACGTATTCCACCAGATTCACCCCTTCCGGCGTCAGCGTGGCCGTCCAGGCACGTGCGGGCGGGCGGGTCAGGCCAACCAGACTTAAGCCCTCAAGGAACAGTAACTCTTTTTGCAGCTCCAGCATGGTCATGTCCGGGTAGAGCGAATGGCCCACATCCCACAGCAGCCGGTCATTGGCCGGATAGGGCCGTGCCTTGTTGACCACCTGCAGTAACACCCAGCGCAACCCTTCGCGGCGCGCCTGTTCGGTATTTATCATCCTTATCCTCCTGCCACCTGACGCAGTTGTATGGTTTCCAGCTTCTGGTAAATCGCGTCAAGCCGGGACTCCACCACCTGCTGATAATGAATAAATTCGTCGCGCCGGACATAACGCGCCGGCACCTCCACTTTGAATTCCAGTACCTCGCGCTCAAGGCGCGACCCTTTATCGGACGCGTCGCGCATCAACCGCTCCAGCGAAGCAAATCGCTCGGCCTGACGCTTTTCGGTCTCACGGATAAACCACCGTGCCAACCCCGCGAGAAAACCCGCCAGCCCAAACAGATAGCTCACCAGTACCCAGAAATCGACTTGCAATGTCATGGTTGTAATCCTTCAATGTGATCCAGTAGCCCGTTTACCTGTGCCCGCCAGACCTGACATTGCTGCCCGTTGGCGGTGATATTGGCGAGGATATCGCGCTGGGTGACCGGACTGGGGCGGAGCGGTTCACCAGCGGACGCAGTGGGCCGGGTCGTGTTGCCAGCGCCGCCGGGAGCGGCGGTAGCACCTGAGGTGTTGGCGTCAGGCACACCGAGGGCGGCGTTGTAGTGCTGCACGAAGCCACGAGTAAATACGCAGGACACAGCATGAGGCTGGCCTTTTTCATCCAGCCAACGTTGGGTAACATCATCTATTTGCCTCTTAAGTTGACGGTTTTCGGCGTTTATTCGTGCAACGTGGGCCAGGTAATTCCGCTCGCTCGTATGGGCAGCAGCAACCTGGCGCGCAAAACGCTGTTGCAGGGCGTGCAGACTTTGCGCGGCCTGCTCGGCGCGCTGTTTTTCCTGAATGGCAAACGCCTCACGCAGCTGACTGATTGTTGCCGCGCAACGGTCGGTTGAGCGAGCTACGCCTTGCGTGTAGCCGTGCCACCAGATGCCCGACAGCAGCGCCATTACCAGCACCCCGCCGAGGCTTTTCAGACTGACTGCACTAAACACAGCTTGCCCCTCCCCAGGTCAGGTAACGCGGTGCCAGGCTTTTTAAAATACGGCGGGGATAATGGCGATTCTCACGCCAGGCACTTGCGCGACGCCCGGCATTGACCCGCTCAATACTGTCAAACCAGCGCCTGCCATCGAACCCCTGACGTTCCGCCAGGCGGCGGTCACGCTGCACCCAGCCCAGGCCACCGTTGTAGGCCGACAGGGTCATCGCCATGCGCTCACAGCTATTCACCGCCGACAAACGTTGCCATAGCCAGTTATCGAAACTCACCACTGCACGTAAACTCCAGCCGGGATTAAGCGGCGCTTTGTCAGCAAGTTCCGGCATTACCTCCCCAATCCATGCCGTGGTCGCGGGCATAAACTGCCCCAACCCCTGCGCCCCGATGTGGTTAGTGATACCCGGCTGCCAGCTGCTTTCGTGCTCAATCTGCGCGGCAAAATCCGCTACCGGCGCATTGAGTCCCCACACCAGCCGGGCGTTGCGTATCAGCGCAGCCCGGTACGGGAGTGCGGCTTGCGGAGTACGGGTGGCATTTGCATCAAAGGCACCCCCCATCAGTAGTATCAGCAAAAAGAACAGCATCATGCCGGGTGGGGTATCGGGGTGTTGGTGGTTATTCATCATCACAGCCCCATTGCCACACTCAGACACACCGCCGCCACAATTACCGCCCGGCGCAGCTGCGCAGCAGCAAACACCTGATGGCAGCCGCCGCGTACCGGATGTCGACCTTGCGCCACCTCCGGGTGGTCATGGTGCAGGTATTGACCGGGACGGGCCTTGGGGAACAGCGAACGGTCAAGCCAGTAACCGACCACCACCGCCAGGGTGATCAAGGCCAGCTTGTAGATCACCACCGGTAATTGCTGCGGTGACACCAGGCCAATCACCAGCAACAGACCGGTAGCGGTCAGTAACCAGCCGCTTAATCGCGGGGTTTTAAATGGCGGTAAGGTCAATTTTTTTCGCGTTTTCATCACAATCTCCCTGAAAATCAGGCAGACAGTGTGACAAGGCAGGTCGCTAAACGCTTTTAAAGCGGTTTACTAGTGGGAGGATGAGGGAACGGTTAGGTTAGATGCAGTAATAGCCCCGAATGGGGCAAGGGAAAAAGCGCGACCCGCCCGGTGCGAGCACACCGGACAGGCCGTCAACACACAGACCCGACCTGTGAGTCAACCGTGGCGCTTTCCGTTCTTGAGGACAGGAAAGGGCTTACACTAATTTCCATTAGTGAAAAAGGCGAACAGTGAATGCAGCAACATTTTTTACCGATACTGCCCTGGATAGGCGGTAAACGGCGACTGGCAAAACAGATTTTACCGCGCTTCCCGGCGCATACCTGCTACGTGGAGCCATTTTGTGGCGCGGCGGCGCTCTTCTTTATGAAGTTACCCAGTAAGGCGGAGGTGATTAACGATATCAACGGCGAGCTGGTCAATCTCTATCGGGTGCTGAAACACCATCTGGAAGAGTTTATGCGCCAGTTTAAATGGGCGCTGGTCAGCCGGGCGATGTATCAATGGTTAAACATTACGCCGACCGAGACCTTAACCGATAGGAAGCCGCGCGGCCTGTTTCTATTACCTGCAAAAACAGGCGTTCGGCGGTAAAGTCGCCGAACACACCTTCGGCATTGCCACCACCAGAGGGCCACGCCTGAACCTGCTACGCATGGAAGAGGAGCTGTCGCTCGCTCATCTGCGATTGTCACGCACCACCATTGAACAAATCGATTGGTCAACCTGCATTGCCCGTTATGACCGTCCGCACACGCTCTTTTACTGTGACCCGCCGTATTGGGGTACTGAGGGCTATGGCGTGGATTTTGATCTGGCAGAATATGAAAAACTGGCGGACATGGGACGCGATCTCGCCGGAATGATGATCATCTCAGTCAATGATATTCCGCAGATGCGGGACGTGTTTCAGGGTTTTGCGATGGAGAGCGTCCCGATTCGGTATAGCCTCAACAGCAATCAGCCCACCCAGCGACGTGAGCTGATTATTACCGTTAAATAACCCCTTTCGCGGCCACGGATAGGGAAGGTTAAGCGTGGTGACGAGCGGCTTTTTTCTCAGACAAGGCAGATATCGTGCGCTGGACGATATCCCGTGACTCACTGGGAATATGCCTAAACGCTGTCAGCAAGTTAGCTTCCTCCTCATCCCTCACCACATCGAGTGCACTGGCTTCATCACTGCGCTCACCAGTGATCAAGTAATTAACATCAACTCCTAATGCTTTAGCGGATACCAGATAAGCCGCATCAGGATGACGTTCGCTTTTTTCGTAATTGTACTGGGTGAGTTTTTTGACCCCACAGCGTTCGGCGAAGATTTCTTGGCTAAGCCCCAATCGCAGACGCTCGGATTTGAGGCGATCTCCCACGCCTTCCAGCGTCAGCGTGACCCACTGCTGGGTATCGAGCGGGGCCTGTTCATTGCTTGTGGTAGTCGACGAGATCTTGCCGGTCAATTTCTGGCTTAGCTGTTGCAGTTGCTTCTCTTTTTCTGCTACCAGTTGTTGGCTGCGCTTAAGGGCTGCTTCATCTTTACGTAACGCTGCCCGCAATTCCCGCACTGACATCCGGTCAACCTCATCGAGCGTCAGGCCCGCGATGGTGCCGCCTTCTGCAAGTTCGGCCAGATCTTCATCGTCTTCGGTCATCAGTTCAAAGAGTTTAGCTTTCCCCAAATGGGCAAGCGTTTGCCCATTTGATTGCAAGGCTGGAGATGTATATTTTAAAGCGGCTTTCATGATCAAGCTGGCAGTTCTCCGTGCCATGCCTAATTTTTCAGTAACAATTTTTATAAACTCCCCATGCGGTTCATTCTCTTTAAGAATAATCAGTCGCTTGCCAGCCTCCAGCATGGCTTCGGCACTCTGTGCCATATAAAAGCGCGCTTCATGCACAATTCTTTCCCTTTCATAGGGTAGCCCATCGCCGAAACGCGCCATCACCTCTTGCTGGGCGTTGTTTTCTGCATTTTTTTCAGGGTATGCAATTGCCCCCCCCCCCCCCCGCAATCGTGATATTGTCCGCCGTGCTTAAAGACAGGCTGGTTGCCGCTTTTTTCTTTGCCATACAGGTCTCCTTTAGGCCGATAACAGTCAGTGGTTTTTTATTGTGATAAAGAATATATAAAAACAAACAAAAAAGACTTTACATTATTTTGCATGCCAATGTATATTTATTTTAACTTTTCATAACGGAGGTAAAACAATGTCACTACAACACCCCGCCGACTTTAAACGCTGTTTTTATGACCATGTCTATCAGCACTATCCCTCCATGAGAGCATGGGCCAAGACAAACGGTTTTAACCACAATCACGTATCCATGCTACTAAATGGTCACTGCCAGGGCTGGCGCGGGGAAGTGCGCAAAATCAGACAGGCGATTGAACAGATAATGGGGAAACCCATGCCATCGGGCAAAAAGCGCCATAAAAAATAACATTCGCCTGTTTCACTGACGGTATCACAATTTCCATGAATGAAAAAGAGGCTCTCCGATGAAAAACACCTTATCGCTCCATGCTTCTTCACGCACACGGCGGGCGCTGCGTATGTTGAAAGCCATGAAAGGGCATTACCGCGACGGCCTGTCCAATAAAGCCCTGGCGGCGCTTATCAATGACTCACCGGCCAATATCAGTCGCACCCTGCCGTTTTTAGTGGAAGAAGGCATGATTGAACAACGCCCCAATGGGCACTATGCCCTTGGTGAGGAATTGATACAGATTGCCCTGGCCTTTTTTGATGAAACCGAACGCGCACAAATCAAGATGGCCGAAAGACGTGGGCGCTGCGTAGCCTCACCGTCAAAACTGTAAGAGGAAAAAATAATGGGTAGGAAAGCATTACCGATGACGGCTGAAATTGCCCCCGAACAGCCTTTGACACCGGATTTAATGAACAACCTTAACGCCCTGGCTGAGCATCAGCAGGCCATCATGGAAAAGTACGGTGAGGGCCTGCCCTATCAGCGTGAGCGCATTGTACATGAGGCGCGCTTCTATATGGCACAGAGTGCCGAAGCCATGCTGGAGGCTGGCAAGCGACTGATTATTCTTAAAGAGAATGAACCGCATGGGGAGTTTATAAAAATTGTTACTGAAAAATTAGGCATGGCACGGAGAACTGCCAGCTTGATCATGAAAGCCGCTTTAAAATATACATCTCCAGCCTTGCAATCAAATGGGCAAACGCTTGCCCATTTGGGGAAAGCTAAACTCTTTGAACTGATGACCGAAGACGATGAAGATCTGGCCGAACTTGCAGAAGGCGGCACCATCGTGGGCCTGACGCTGGATGACATTGATCGCATGTCAGTGCGTGAACTAAAGGCAAAACTGCGCGAAACCCGTGACAGCCTGGAAGCGAGCCGCCGCTTAGCCAACGAAAAAGACCAAAAAATCAATGAGCTGAGTGAAAACCGCCTACTTAATCAGCATCGCCCGTTAGGGGAAGAAGGCATCCGCCAGTTACGCGAAGAAATTGGCCTGGTGGGCTTTGATGTCAAGGCCATATTAATGGGCCGCTTTCGGGAAGGGCTGGAAAAACTGAGCAGCCACAGTGGCGATATGACTTCTCACGCCGACTATTTAGCCGGCTTGCTTAATGATATTGAGTTTGAAATCAATGCATTACGTAGCGATTTTGCCTTGCCCTACCACACGGTGTCAGAGGCAGTACCTGACTGGGTAAAAGACGATGCCGATGCCGACGATGCCGATTTTCAGTTACCTGAGCACTTGCGTGGTACTGGTGAAGATAACGGTGAGGAGGTGGTGCAATGAACCCCATCCTGACCGAACGCGTACTGGCGATTGCCCAAGCCGCCGAAAAAGCCGGGCATGGCGGTAAAGACGCGGTTTATCAGACAGGTTGCCAGGCACTCGGCATTTCCCGGGCGACTCTGCTGCGAAAAATCAAACAGGTAAGCGCTAAATCGCCGCGCAAGCAGCGGGGGGATTATGGCACCAGCGCCCTGACCCGTGAGGAAGCCCTGCAGATATCCGGCGTGATGATGGCCTCTCATCGCAAAAACGGAAAGCGCCTTTACAGCCTGGAGCAGGCGGTTAATGACCTGCGGGCCAATAACCTGATTAATGCCGGGTATATTGATAACGAGACCGGCGAGTGGTTCCCCCTGTCGGTGGATGCCATCAGCCGGGCGCTGTACCGTTATCGCCTGCACCCCAACCAGTTAGGCGCACCTGCCCCTTGCGTCCAGCTAAAAACCGACCATCCCAATCATGTCTGGCAACTGGATGCGTCGCTGTGTGTGCTCTATTACCTGAAAAATCCCGCCAAAGGTCGCACTACGCGCGATAGCGGCCTGCGCATGATGAGTGAGGCGGAGTTTAACAAGAACAAGCCAAAAAATCTGGCGCGAGTAGTCAACGACCGCGTCTGGTCATTTGAGCTGACCGACCATACCAGTGGCTGGATTTATGCCGAGTACCGCTTCGGTGGCGAAACGACAGAAAACTTTACCGATGTGCTGATTAATGCCATGCAGGAGCGCGGTAGAGCCGACGTGCTGCATGGCGTGCCACGCATTCTTTATACCGACCCCGGTTGCGCGCTGGTCTCGTCCACCATGCGCAACCTGTGTCAAACCCTCGGTATTCAACTTATCGCCCATAAAGCCGGTAATGCCCGCGCCACCGGCTCAGTGGAAAAGGCGCGCGACATTCTCGAGTGCCATTTTGAATCCGGCCTGCGGTTTGTGCAAGTCAATCATATTGATGAACTGAACCGCCGGGTCGGGTTGTGGCGTAAAAAATATAACCGTACCGCGTTGCATCGGCGTACTGGCATGACCCGCACCGACTGCTGGCTGCGTATTACCCCTGGACAGTTAATCAAGGCACCGCCTGTTGACGTCTGCCGCGAACTGGCGGTGAGTCTGCCGGAAAACCGTAAGGTCACGACGCATCTTCGCGTATCGTTCAGGGGCAGTGAATACGATGTACGGCAAGTCCCCGGCGTTTGCGTGGGCGACACCGTACAGATAGTGCGCAACCCCTGGCGCGACAGTGAAGCGCAGGTGGTCATGATGAATGAAGACGGACAGGAAACTTTCTGCCGGGTGCCGGAAGTGGCGAAAGACGATTACGGTTTTGCCCTCAATGCCCCGACACTCGGTGAATCGTTCAAGGCATTACCCCACACCACGGCGCAACACCATCTGGCCGAAGTTGAACAGACCCTGTATGGCACCTCTACGGCGGGGGAAACTGCCGCCGCGCAAAAAGCCAACGCCTTACCCTTTGGTGGGCGCTTTAACCCTTATCTTGACAATGAACGCGATACCCCACCCATTTACCTCCCCAAACAGGGGCAGGTATCTACGGTTTGTGCCCCCCGTTTTGAAGAGCGTTTAAACCCGGTCGTGGTGGTGCAACGCCTGCGGGCACGTTTTCAGGCGGCGGGCAAGACCTGGCGCAGTGAATTTTACACCACGCTAACCCAGCGCTTCCCGGACGGCATCCCCGCTGAGCAGGTCGACGCGCTGGGTGATGAACTGATGGCCCAGTCCACCGAGGTGGTGGTTAGCCTCGCCAGTCACGGTTAACGGGAGGCCATCATGCTGAAACTTAAGACTCTATTACAACAACACAATCTGACCCAGGCGGCACTGGCCCGGGCGCTTGACCTTTCCGAGGCGACGCTGGCGCAGATAGTCAACCACCACCAGTGGCCGAAACAGGACACCGACGCGCTAAAACACCGTATTCGGGCCTGGCTGCGTGACCAGGGTATCCCGGCGGACGACTGCTTTGACGGTGTCACGCCTGACGGCAAGGAAAATCGTACACCACCCAGCAACGAGGAAGACACCATGTTACTGAAAAAACAGGTATTAACCCCTGCCACGAAAAAGCATTTTGGGCTGTTTCGCGCCCCGTTTGATGACCAGGCCATGCAGGGGCATGAAGATGTGTTTTTAACCCCTGAAAGCCGTTATGTGCGCGAGGCGTTGTACCAGACCGCCCGTTATGGTGGCTTTATCGCGGTTATCGGTGAATCCGGCTCGGGCAAAAGCACCCTGAGACGTGACCTGGTTGACCGGATTAACCGGGAAAGTGCCCCGGTCGTCGTGATTGAGCCGTACGTGCTGGCGATGGAAGACAACGACCATCAGGGTAAAACCCTGAAAGCCGCCAGCCTCGCCGAGGCTATTGTCCATACCCTGGCCCCACTGGAAAAACTCAAACGCTCGCCGGAGGCCCGCTTTCGTCAGCTACACCGGGTATTAAAAGACAGCAGCCGTGCTGGGTACAGCCATGTGCTGGTGATTGAAGAAGCCCATGCCTTGCCCATACCGACTCTAAAACACCTTAAACGCTTCTTTGAGCTGGAAGACGGCTTTAAAAAACTGCTGTCCATCGTGCTGCTGGGACAACCCGAGCTGGGCGACAAGTTATCTGAGCGCCTGTTAGCGGTCAGGGAAGTGGTACAGCGCTGCGAAGTGATTGACCTGCCGCCACTGGATGAACACCTGACGGCGTTTCTTGATTTCAAGTTTAAACGCGTCGGCGGCGACATGAACAACGTTCTCGGCCCGGATGCAATACCGGCACTACGCCAACGCCTAAGCTGGGTGCGCCCAAAAAAAGACACGTCGCTCAGCCTGCTTTATCCCCTGGCCATCGGCAATCTGGTGACCGCCGCCATGAACCTGGCCGCGCAAAACGCCATCCCGGTTATTGACGCCAATATTATTCACAGTGTGCATTAAAAGGAGGCTTTTATGCTGACCCCCGCCGTGACCATAAAAAACCCGTCAGCGATGACCTACCAAGCCATTCAGGAGCAGTTCAGGCAATGCCTGGCTGTGATGGACAACCTCAGCCAGGAAGGTTTTACCGTCAGTCAGTTTACCGTTGATGGCTATAGCCGTCCGACCATTACCCTGCGGCATGACCGACGGTGTGATGCCTTACATAAAAAGGGGCATGCCGTTCGCTATGCCCTGGGTACCGATCATCAGGGCCGCTGGGAAAAATACCAGTTCCTGCAAGATAACTGCCGAATCACCTGGGAGGTACGTTAACCATGACAACACGCCCTGTCCGTATTACCGCTCGCCAATCGGTTTATCTGGCAAAAACCGTTGATATTCCCCAAGAGGAATATGAAACCTATTTATCGATTTGCGAAAACTGCCGTGATTTTAATGAACAAGATTGCTGTCTTGGTGAAATTGCGGCCCGATATCGAATTAACGTATTTGAGCATATTCAACACACTGACGCCCTTGAAGACATTATTTTCGAGTGCGTTTAATTCCCACTATTTTTAATTAACAGGTAAAAAACATGACCAAGAAAAAAACGCGGATTAAAGCCGCGGCGGGTGCCTGCACGCCGCAAACCCGGGAGCGGGTGATAAGCGATATTAAAAAACTGGGCGATACCCAGCGGGAAATGACCCGACTGGAGACGCAGATTAACGATGAAATTGCGCGCTTAACCCATCAACATGCTGCTGATATTGAAGCCATGAAAGCCCGCATCACCCTGTTGCAAAGAGGTATCCAGACTTGGTGTGAAGCCAACCGTGAGGGGTTGACCCAAAACGGAAAAACCAAAACCGCCAACCTGATAACCGGCGAGGTGTCATGGCGTAACCGCCCGCCGTCCGTTTCGCTCAAAGGGATGGACGATATCCTGCAGGCGCTGGAAGAAAACGGACAACACCACTGCATTATTCGCAAGGCACAGGTGGATAAAAATGCCCTGCTAAAAAATCAGGATACCATCAGGCACCTTAATATTCGCGGCATTACGTTTCGTAACCAGCTTGAGGATTTCATTATTACCCCCTTTGAGCAGGAGGTGCAGTAATGCGCGCCTGGTATAACGACACTGACCCCTATGTGGGGCAGTGGCTGCGAAACCTGATGGCCGCCGGGCATATTGCGCCTGGTGATGTCGATGAACGTTCAATCGAGGAGATTAAACCCGATGAGTTACAGAGCTACACCCAGTGTCATTTCTTCGCCGGAATCGGCACCTGGTCATACGCCCTGCGAAAAGTGTGCTGGCCCGATGATAAACCCGTGTGGACAGGCAGTTGTCCGTGCCAGCCTTTCAGCCCGGCAGGCAAGGGAAAGGGATTTGCTGACGAGCGGCGCTTATGGCCCGCGTTCTTCCACCTCATCCAGCAGTGCAAACCTGACGTTATCTTTGGTGAGCAGGTTGCAAGCCCTGACGGACTCGCTTGGCTCGACCTTGTACAGATTGACCTGGAAGCAGAGAACTACGCCACAGCAGCGCTTGATTTATGCGCTGCGGGCTTCGGTGCGCCGCACAGCCGACAACGACTTTACTGGGTGGCCGACGCCCACTACGCGGGACGGAAAGGATGGCAGGGAATGCCCGAATGTGCCGCTCAATGCCCTACTGGGGAGGGTGGTGTGGTTAACGGGCTGGCCAACACCGACCGCCGGCAACACGAAAAATGCCTATCAGGACTGGAAGAAGGTTTTAGCATGGAAACGCCCAGGGAGACAGTCCAATTTACAAGACGTTGCCTGTCTGACAGGAGGGTCGCCAATGACGCCACCTGTCCGACTCACGGCTTCTGGCGAGAGGCTGACTGGCTCTGCTGCCGGGATGGAAAATGGCGGCCAGTTGAACCCGGCACACGCCCGCTGGCTGATGGGATTACCAACAGAGTGGGACGACTGCGCGCCTACGGTAATACCCTCAATGCGCCACAGGCCCACAACTTCATAGCTGCCTGCATGCACGCCCTCACCCAGGACACCGCTAAAACAATCCCACCGTCAGACGTCATTATTACGCCCTTTGAGCAGGAGGTCAGTGCATGAGCTATCAGGAAATAAAACATCTGCGCCGTCAGATTGAAAAACGCCTTAACCGTGCCATGCATCATCTTCAGGCAGACCATTCTGCCGCCGCGTATTGTGAATTTCAACATGCCTTCGAGATATTGGCCGAACTCATCGTCACAGTAGATAAGGAAAACACGTTATGAGTATTACCTGCATCAGCTGCCATCAGGCAACCCGACACCTGAATCCTACCCAGGCAGAGATTACTCAACAACCGGAAAGCGGCGAGTGGGGGATTGACCTCATCCTGGCCTGCCCCCATTGCGGACAGCAATATGGTGCCTGGGTACTTAACTGGGATATTCATCCTTTAACGGGTATGAGGGCAAAGATGACCTCAACATCAATCCCACCCCATCATCAAACGCACGAAGGAAATAAACCATGAACCTTAACCTTTGGTTAGTTTTTTAGGCGTTGCCTTGCTGAGTGCCGTATTACCGGGTGCAGGCGCTATCCTCACCCTTAAGCATGCCTTCCAGCGGGGATGGCGCAAGACATTACCCCTGATCGCCGGTCAGGCAACAGCATTAGCCTTGATGGTGCCGATTGTGACACTGGGTGCTGAGGCATTGCGCGCCTCAGCAATAGCCTGGTTCTTGTTGAAAGGCATTAGCGTACTTTGGTTGCTGTTTGCTGCATACCGAACCTGGCGCGCAACGGTTCTGCTGGGGTTTTCTGACCGATATCACCAACGCCAAAGCGCTCGCTTTCCTGCTTGCTACCCTGCCGGTCTTTCTTAATCCGGCCCAACCGTTAGGGCCACAAATTACCCTCATGACCTTGACAATGGTGATGGTCGATGCGCTGACGATGACGCTCTACGCGCTCATTGCCACCCGCTTACGGCCTTATTTTCAATCGCCAGAAACACGTCAACAACAAAACCGCCTGTTTGCCGGTTTCCTGGTGTTCATTGCGGTCAGCATTTGTTTTATTGAACACACGACCTTAATTCAGTGAAAAAGGATAAATTATCATGTGGATATTAATTTTAGCCCTATACGCCAATCCCTATGCCGGTAATGCTTTTTCGACGCTGCATACACAAGAGTTTGACACGGCAACTGCCTGTCAACAGGCCGCCAAACAGTTCGCAGAAAAATTTGAAACGTTCAAGGATATTGATGCCAGGGCGATTTGCGTGAAGAAGTCATAGCAGAAAATAGGCGTACAATTCATTCAATTGTATAATAACGATATTCATTTTATAATCCTTCAAAACCCGAAGGATTATTTTTTTATTCATGGCATAAGGAACCCTGACCCTGACCACGACGATAAAGGAGACCCCCGATGACCCGACAAAAATACCTGCAGTTAATCCATATTGCCGCACAGCACCTCAAACTGGATGACGCGACTTACCGCCAGCTGCTGCACAGGCTAACGGGGAAAACATCGGCAAAAACCCTGAATATCGGTCAACTGGCGCAAGTGCTAAACGCCCTGAAAGCCAAAGGCTTTCGTATCCAGCCAACTAAACCCACGACGAAAAAGCAGACCGACCGTCCGCAAATCCAAAAAATACAGGCCCTGTGGCAGGCAATGGCCGATGATGGCATCGTCCGTGATGCCTCGGCGAAAGCCCTTGCTCACTTTGTTAAACGGGAAACCGGCTGTGATTCGCCTTATTGGCTGGATAACCCTCAGGCCAGCCAGGTTATCGAAAAACTCAAGCAGTGGCAAAAACGCGTAGCGAGGTCAACATCATGCTAGAGAATACCTTTCGTAGCAAAGGGCCAGAGTTACTGGTTGAACTGGCCGAGCACACCGCCCAGACCGTCAGGCAGATTATCGATGTTGACCCTGCTGTTGCCAGCCAGATAGGCGATGCCGTCGCCAGTCAGATGATGGCGGTCTGGGGCGGGCAAAATGTCTATTTCCCGATGGGGCTGATATGGAAAGTCAGCCAGCGTGACCGGGAGATATTTGCTGACTTCAACGGCCATAACCACCACGCACTGGCGCGTAAATACAAAGTCTCGCTACAGTGGATTTATTCGGTGGTCAAACGCGTTAAAAAAGAAGAGATGGCTCGCATCCAGGGCAATCTGTTTGAAGATGAAGATAAGCCGTCTCGATGACTGTTCCTTGTTTCACATAGTGAAACTTAATTACTGTTACCTGTCCCAGGTAGATCCAGTTTGTCCCAGGTAGATCCACATTTATCGCACGTTTCCCGTTTAAATATCTCACGTCCTATCAGGTGTTCTTGTCTTTCCGCTTCGGTTTTGCTGTTCGCGTTATGATCACGGATGTTTCCCCGATCTCCATATTGGCTTTTTTCCCTTTCCAGCCAACCTGTCCGTTTGCGATAAATGGCAGATCGTCTGCAATTTCACCAATTTTACGGGTGTCACCGCCCCACTCGGCCCGATGCCCTTCCTTTCCCCGGATAAGCCAACATATTCCCTGGGAGCTTAATGTGCGCATATGCCCGATAGAGTCACCTTCACGGTCAATGAGATGAACTAACTTCTTCCCGGTATCAAGAGACTCAACGCGGGCGATATCAGCCGTCAAAGCATCCATATGAGTCAGACTCTCAGACAAGCCCTCGGTTAACGTTGAACGACAACCCGCCCTATCGGTTAGAGTTTGAGACAGGGGCGCTATTGGTAAACCATTTGCAGCATCAAGCAGTAGGCTGGTTTGTATAGTCAACCGACTTAAAAATGATTACAACCAATGCCCTGATATGTGGCAAAAAAATACAGTTAATTGTTATCAAAATAATGTCGCTTGGCTATAGTTCATAACCAACGTCGCCACCATGCGTCATTTTCAAACGTTCTTCTTTCCCATTGTGGGTACGAAACTGTAAATGAGACCAGTCGTGAACGACGGGAGCGTATGGATGCGGGCTAAGTGCAACCTGCCGGAGAGCCAGCGAAATAATCGGTTCATTGAGCTGAGTGAAGCTAATACGTTCATTATTAAAAAAACGCCAAACGGCCTGAGTAGTGGCGAATGTTGTTTTCTGCACGCAGGCAAGGTCTTTAACGGCTGACGCCAATGGTGCTGGGGGAGTCATGTGTTGCTTAACCAGACGCTGATAACGCCGGTTAAGGCGGGCCTCAATCCCGTCGATGGATAAGTTGAGATCATTCAGCAACGTAATAGCAGATATTGCAAAAGATGTGTAGATACCTATGCCCTTAGTGGCGGGATAAGCGGCCTTATTTTCTTCCTCACCAGAGCATCATAGCAGTAAACTGTATCGTAAGCGCCGTCAGCCGATGCCTCTCTGATTTTCCGGTGGGTCTGGTTTATCAGCGCCGGTAGAGCTTGGGCATCAGTCGTACCACTGAGCGACAAATCCGCACAGATAATCTCATGCGTCACACTGTCTACTGCCAGGTGCAGCTTACGCCATACCCTGCGTCTGTCGGCACCATGCTGCCGGACTTTCCATTCGCCTTCGCCAAAGACCTTCAGGGCGGTTCCATCAATGACCAGATGTGAGATTTCACCACGGGTTGGCGTTTTTATGCTGATGTTCACTGTCTTTGCTCGCTTGCTGAGCAGCGAATAGTCTGGACAATGGAGCGACAATTTAATCAGTTTAAAAATCGAGTTACCAAAGCCCTGTAAGGCCCTCAATGAAAGGCCAAACACGCGTTTCATCATCAGGACTGTGGTGATGGACATATCTGAGTAGTGGAGCGGTCGTCTACGCCGTTCAGTAGTGTTTTTTTCCGTCCATGCAGCAATGGCTGATTCATCTAGCCATACGGTTAGAGAACCGCGCTGCTTGAGGGCCTTGTTATAAGAGGGCCAGCTGGTGATTTTAAAATTTTGTTTTGCCATGGAGACCTGATTTTGAAACAACTGTGTTGATCTGCTCCGATGATTACCCAAAAGTTCTATTTATTCAACAAAGCCGATAACCTACTTAAAACAGTCATTCTTGCATACATCCCGTCATTCCCGCGCAGGCGGGAATCTCGTACAAACTAAACGCGTTTCTTCTGACAGAGATCCCCGGCTTTCGCCGAGGATGACAAGGGGGAAACCGAGGATGACAAGAGAGAAAGATCTCATCTTTATCAACCTGAGGCCTCGGCGTATCACCGAGGCCCGCATAGGGTTAGCGCGCAGCCGGTTTGCCATGCTTACTGGCACGCGTTAATGTGGCCTGATACACCTTGAAGCGTCCGGTTTGCGCCAGCACGTCGTGGTTACCAAAAGTGGCATCCAGCAATGCCGGATAAGGCAGGAAAGCGTTAGCGACAATGCGTAACTGCCCGCCAATATTCAGGTGCTTGGGGGCTTCATGAATCAGACGATCGGCCGCACTCATGCTAGTTTGCAAGCCATCATGGAACGGTGGGTTGGAGACGATCAGGTCAAAACGTCCGGCAATATCCGAGTAGACGTCGCTGGCAATCACATCGCCTTCCAATTCGTTTAACGTCAGCGTCGTACGGCTGCTCAACAACGCCGCCGCGTTGACATCACTCAGCGTCAAACGCAGCTTTGGCGACTGTTTTGCCAACACCGCCGCCACCACGCCACTGCCGCTGGCAATATCCAGCACCTTGCCTTTCATGTGCGGCGCAAAGGTAGATAACAGCAGCGCGCTGCCGACATCGAGACCATCACGGCTAAAGACACCGGGCAAGGTCACGACCGGTACATCCTCAACGTAATAGCTGTTTTTCCAGTCATCGAGATTAAATTCAGCAGAAGCCTCTAATCGGCCATGATAAAGCCCACAGCGCCGCGCGCTGTCAATCTTGGTTAACGGTGCAAAGTCTTCGAGAATACCTTCCGCGCTACGCACACCGCTGCGGTTCTCACCCACCACAAAAATCTCGCAGCCAACGGCAAGATGCGATAACAGGTTGGCGAGCTGGAACTGCGCTTCCTGTTTGCTCTTCGGCCAGTAGTAAATCAGGGTATCGCAGGCGGCCACCTGCTCAGCATCCACCAGCAAACCAAACTGCGCGTTGTCGCCCATGGTTTTGTTCAGCGGCAGCCAATGGTGATATTGCGTGAGATGCGCGTGCACCTCCGTCGCGTCAAACTGCGCTGGTAACGTGTCTTGAATGTCGCCGGCAAACAGCATACGGCGGGAAATAAATTCGTCACTGCGGCGCAGTATCACTTCACTGACGGGGGTTAATGCTGACATCAGGTGTTCACTCCTCAAAAATAGAACAGCGATTATACCCTAAATTATTTCGGTTGCAGGGGAGCAAAACGGCAAGAACGCTATATCCAACCGACTTAAAAATGATTACAGCCAATGCCTGATATGTGGCAAAAAAATACAGCTAATTGTTATCAAAATAATGTCGCTTGGCTATAAACCATGGGATAAACCGCATCCAGGGGGCGATTTTGCCATTCAACAACCTGCTCCATAACGGCATCGGTGACCTTCGATAGCAGGGCGGGTGAGACATCCGCGTCATACAGTTCTTTGAACGCAGCGGCAATTTCGCGGGTGCTCATCCCTTTGGCATACAACGATAAAATCTGCTTATCCATCCCAGTGATCAGGGTCTGGTTCCTCTTCACCAGTTGCGGTTCAAAGGAACCATCACGATCACGTGGTGTACGCAGTTCCAGCGGACCCTCGCCGGTGGTAACAGTCTTTGTGGAGTAGCCATTGCGCGTGTTAGTTCCAGATTTGGACTGGGGCTTCTCATGCCCGAGGTGATGGGTCATTTCAGCATTAAGGGCAGCTTCAACGCTGATCTTTTTCAGCTGGCGATCAAACGGGTTGAGATCGTCAGGGGTTTTGAGATTTTTGGCCAGCTCGTTAGCTAGAGCCTGTAACTGTTTTTCGTCCATAAAGTAACCTGCTTTTGATGTTGGATTGAACATATCAAAATCAGGCAATTACACAATCTCGTGTACAGGCTCAAATTTACCTACGATTACTTGATTGCCGTTTATCTGTTCCACGCCAAAGATAATCTCGATTATAGCCAAGCGACATTACTTTGATAACAATTAGCTGTATTTTTTGCCACATATAGCCAAGCGACTTAATTTTGATTACACCATATGGACTGAGAACAAAATCTCTGTATTGCAACCACTCTCTCTTTTTTTGCTTGTGCCCATTTATGCTCAATGGGGTTAAGATCTGGCGAATATGTAGGCAAATACTCCACCATATACCCTGCATCGATGATGACTTGTTGAATATTATGTTTTTTGTGAAAAGTTGCATTGTCCATCACGATTACCCTGTTTTTAGGGAGTACTGGGATAAGGACTTGTGTGACCTAGGAATAGAAAACATCGCTGTTAATATTGATATCAAATAATCCGATAGCAAACAGCGTTGTGCCTAATAAAGCGCCGATAACATTTGTTCTTCCCTTGGCTCCCCCGTTCTTCAGGGCAAAACACCGTTGACCTTTTGGGGAATAGCCGTGAGTCCGTGGGGTATCGTGTGGAAAACCACTTTCATCAATAAAAACAATAGGTTTTCCTTCTTTTTCATACAGTTGTTTTTTTGTTGAAATGCTTGCCGGGCGCTTTCGTTGGCTTTCGGATGACGTAGAGTTTTTTATAGGTCAATCCCAGCTTTTTAAGAGCTTGCCAAATGGCCTTCTGACAAACGCCAAAACGCTCTGCACGTTCTTTTTGGTAAGCATCTGGATATGGTTCAACATCTTTTATCAACTCGGATTTATCGCTCTTTCGCTGACGCGTGGTCGATGCTTTTGACGCTATTTGATTAATCCAACGCGATACAGAGGCAGGGCCAATCCGAAATTGCTTCGCTGTTTCCCGGATACTCAACCCTTCTTCTTCCCGTGTAGATATCACTTTACGTCTAAAATCAATTGAATAGCTCATTTAAATAATGTAATCAAAATTAAGTCGCTTGACTATATGACGCGGATGTCTCACCCGCCTTGGTATCGAAGGTCACCGATGCCGTTATGGAGCAGGTTGTTGAATGGCAAAATCGCCCCCTGGATGCGGTTTATCCCATTGTTTACCTTGACTGTATCGTTCTGAAAGTCCGGCAAGACAGCCGCGTTATCAATAAGTCTGTGTTCCTGGCACTGGGTATCAATATCGAAGGCCAGAAAGAGCTACTGGGGATGTGGCTGGCCGAAAATGAAGGTGCAAAGTTCTGGCTGAACGTGCTGACAGAACTGAAAAACCGTGGCCTGACCGACATCCTCATTGCCTGTGTGGACGGCCTGAAAGGGTTCCCGGATGCCATCAACACGGTCTACCCGGAAGCCCGCATCCAGCTGTGCATCGTGCACATGGTGCGCAACAGTCTGCTCTTCGTTGCCTGGAAGGACTATAAGGCGGTAACACGCGACCTCAAAGCAGTGTATCAGGCTCCAACCGAAGAGGCCGCGCTTCAGGCGCTGGAGACGTTCGGTGGGACATGGGATCACCGCTATCCGGCATGCAATCAAGAAACGCAAGGTGTTCCCGACTGATGACTCGGTGAAGAAGGTCGTATGGCTGGCAACCCATGCGGCATCACAGAAATGGACGATGCCCTTACAGGACTGGCGTATGGCAATGAGTCGCTTTATTATCGAGTTCGGTGACCGCCTTGACGGTCACTTCTGAGGAAAGGCATTTACACAAAATCTTAAACAGGCTCCAATTGAGCATAAATGGGCACAAGCAAAAAGCAAAAAAAGAGAGAGTGGTTGCGATACAGAGATTTTGTTCTCAGTCCATATGGTGTAATCAAAATTAAGTCGCTTGGCTATATCTCACGTCCTATCAGTGGGTACGAAACTGTAAATGAGACCAGTCGTGAACGACGAGAGCGTATGGATGCGGGCTAAGTGCAACCTGCCGGAGAGCCAGCGAAATAATCGGTTCATTGAGCTGACTGAAGCTAATACGTTCATTATTAAAAAAACGCCAAACGGCCTGAGTAGTGGCGAATGTTGTTTTCTGCGCGCAGGCAAGGTCTTTAACGGCTGACGCCAATGGTGCTGGGGGAGTCATGTGTTGGTTAACCAGACACTGATAACGCCGGTTAAGGCGGGCATCAATCCCGCCGATGGATAAGTTGAGATCATGCAGCAACGTAATAGCAGATATTGCAAAAGATGTGTAGATACCTATGATAACAGGGTGGGGTGAAGGGCGCTGGATGGGCCAATGTTTTTGTTCTGGGTGAGCTTGCAGGCATTTTCGTCAACCAGGTACTCGTGTCCATCTCGTATCGGTGCTGGAAAAATCATTCCGCTCCTGAACAATCGCCTGACGGTTTCCATACAACGCGGACGGGGTTCCCGCCGATTCCACTCGGATAAGGTGATGTATGCCATAATTGACCTCTGCTAAAATTAAGCCACTGCGCCGTTCGTCATGACGGCGGGCAGGCGGGGAATTTGTGAATCTCAGAAACGGTACAGTGAAGGTTGCCGACAGGGTGTGCGGTGATGAAGGTGATTTCAGGCTGAACAGTCTTGACTAATGTGCTAGAGTAGGTCGTAGAGGCTTGCCCGCCTGTTCGAGGATATCGATAAGCTTTCGGTATCCGTTTATCAGCCACTTAACCTATTTATCTAAATAACTGTTCCAAATAGTAGATCATTTGATAATCATGTGTTATTAGTATGTTACTCATCACTACAACTTCTAAGCCTTGATATAAACGGCTTTCGGTGTAAAAAGCTGATTATCCCTTGTGCCACAAGGCTTTTGGTGTAGCGATATCAATAACAGCTAGTTAAAGAACACATTCATGAACGTCCTTACTATAAGCTTAATGTTATTACTAAGTATTTGTGCCGATGCTCTATGGCATTACATTGATGTACCTTCAACGCACACAGAGACCACACCGGTGCTGTTTCCCATCGAGAATACCACGTCTGAGGGTAACGTTTGCGGCCCAATACGTATCATTGATAAAGGTACACTGCCCATGCCTGAGGGCGTTTCGTCCGCACATGCCAGTACACTCACCGCCTTACAGGACTCCCCTTCTCTGCCGCGTGCCCCATATTCGCTAGCGGCGTTTTGGTTTGCAGGCTCACACGAGAGTGCACCCGATGTATTCATTACCATGTCGCTATATGACAAAGTTCAACAGAAATGGCGCACTGCACAATCGGTGACAACGCGCCAAACACTACAGGCTGAACTCGGGGTGGCAATACGCCGCATTGGTAACCCTATGGTTTGGCGCGACGCTTCGGGACGGATGCACTTGTATGTTGTAGCGACAGGTTTCGGCGGATGGGCCGCATCACGCGTGGTACACCTGCGCGAACAGGAACCTTTCCAGTTCACTGCCGAACGCATTCTGCCACTCACGCCACTCGTAGCCTTGTTCAACACCAGCGTGCTGGTTCGTGCCTTACCACAGCCATTAAATGATGGTGGCGCCTTGTTACCACTCTATTTTGAGCTTGGTATCAAATACGCCTTAGCACTAAAGGTCGGACCACAAGGCGAGTTACATCATGTGAGGCGCATGTCACGACGCCATGATGTACTGCAACCGAGTATTGTCACAAAGTCACCTACCGATGCGATAGCCTTCATGCGCAGCGATGGTCCGGCTCAACGCTTGGCCTTGAGCGAAACGCATGATGCGGGTGCACATTGGCATGATCTACCTGACGCACCGGTGGGCAACCCCAATTCCTCTGTTGCCACGGTACAGTTACCATCGGGCGAATGGTTGGTAGCGTATAACCCAGTGCCGCAAGGTCGTTCGATGTTGATGCTTAGTCAGATAAATAGTCTGAATGGTTTGAGGAAACCATGGGACTCTGAGGTATTGCAGCAAGGCCAAGCAGGCAGTGAGTATTCCTACCCTACCATGTTAGTTACCCGAGCGACGGATAAGACGAAATCTGCACTCTCTTCATATTCATTCGATGTATGGTTGACTTACACAGATCAACGACGTGCCATTGCCTTTATGTGCCTGCGTGTTCAGTGCCAACAGGTGCAACCATGAATCTACCCGTCTTACCTTTACGCTCAACATTACCCATTTGGGTCGCAGCTTCTTGGGCGTGCATCATGGCAGTACTGGCATTGCGCATAACGCTTGTACTAAGCCGCCGTTGGCAGGCTTCCCCCATATGGGCAATCGTCTTCGCCGTACTGGTCGGCAGTTCAGTGCTTTGGCCCAGTACACGTGGCTGGACAGCGTATTTAGCCTTAGCATTTCAAACACCAAGCTTGATTTCCCTCGTTTGGGGGCTTAACAGCGCGTGGTATGCTTGGCAAACACGAACTAAGATTGGATGTGCTGTCTCGAAACCACGTGTCGATTTTCCCTTGGCGCTATGTGGCGTGTTACTCGGCTGGGCTCTGTGGTTAGACACGCTCAACCTCTGGCCTGCTATTTTTGATATACCGCTCTTCGATCTTGGATTCAGTAACTATACGCTATGGGTCGTGTGTGCGCTCGTAGCTCTGCTAGGTGGCTTAGCACATTGCTGCACGGTGTGGGCACAAAAACGTCACCAAGAAGACCGTACGATTGAAAGACATGCCCTGACAAACCGTCATATGCTTGTGTATAACTGGATTGCGCTGGCGTTGCTACTGTTTGCGATTACCCGCTGGCCCAGTGGCAATGTATGGGACGCAGTTCTCGATATCTGGGTGTGGATCGGTTGCCATGTGGTACTCATTCGTCGGTTGAAATTACGACAGGCCTTGAGGAAGGTATAGCCAACCGACTTAAAAATGATTACAGCCAATGCCCTGATATGTGGCAAAAAAATACAGCTAATTGTTATCAAAATAATGTCGCTTAGCTATACCCAGCAATGCTGAAGAAATAAACATCGGGTCTTTTATACGGGCTCTGGCGCATTAAGGCGTGGCTGGGTAATATACTGTTTTTTGGGTTAAGAACCAATCAAAAGGAACTATCATTAATAAATGATGGTAATTTCTGAGGGGGGAGGGAGAGATGGTAGGTAACAGGTGGCAGATCAGTGATGAACTCTGGGACAAAATGGCTCGAGCCTGTACACGAGATTGTGTAATTGCCTGATTTTGATATGTTCAATCCAACATCAAAAGCAGGTTACTTTATGGACGAAAAACAGTTACAGGCTCTAGCTAACGAGCTGGCCAAAAATCTCAAAACCCCTGACGATCTCAACCCGTTTGATCGCCAGCTGAAAAAGATCAGCGTTGAAGCTGCCCTTAATGCTGAAATGACCCATCACCTCGGGCATGAGAAGCCCCAGTCCAAATCTGGAACTAACACGCGCAATGGCTACTCCACAAAGACTGTTACCACCGGCGAGGGTCCGCTGGAACTGCGTACAGCACGTGATCGTGATGGTTCCTTTGAACCGCAACTGGTGAAGAAGAATCAGACCCGGATCTCCGGGATGGATAACCAGATTTTATCGTTGTATGCCAAAGGGATGACCACCCGCGAAATTGCCGCTGCGTTCAAAGAACTGTATGACGCGGATGTCTCACCCGCCCTGGTATAGATAAACGACTTAATTTTGATTACATTATTTAAATGAGCTATTCAATTGATTTTAGACGTAAAGTGATATCTACACGGGAAGAAGAAGGGTTGAGTATCCGAGAAACAGCGAAGCAATTTCGGATTGGCCCTGCCTCTGTATCGCGTTGGATTAATCAAATAGCGTCAAAAGCATTGACCACGCGTCAGCGAAAGATCGATAAATCCGAGTTGATAAAAGATGTTGAACCATATCCAGATGCTTACCAAAAAGAACGTGCAGAGCGTTTTGGCGTTTGTCAGAAGGCCATTTGGCCAGCTCTTAAAAAGCTGGGATTGACCTATAAAAAAACTCTACGTCATCCGAAAGCCGACGAAAGCGCCCGGCAAGCATTTCAACAAAAAAACAACAGTATGAAAAAGAAGGTAAACCCATTGTTTTTATTGATGAAAGTGGTTTTCCACACGATACCCCACGGACTCACGGCTATTCCCCAAAAGGTCAACGGTGTTTTGGCCTGAAGAACTGAGGAGCCAAGGTAAGAACAAATGTTATCGGCGCTTTATTAGGCACAACGCTGTTTGCTATCGGATTATTTGATATCAATATTAACAGCGATGTTTTCTATTCCTGGGTCACACAAGTCCTTATCCCAGTACTCCCTAAAAACAGGGTAATCGTGATGGACAATGCAACTTTTCACAAAAAACATAATATTCAACAAGTCATCATCGATGCAGGGTATATGGTGGAGTATTTGCCTACATATTGGCCAGATCTTAACCCCATTGAGCATAAATGGGCACAAGAAAAAAGCAAAAAAAGAGAGAGTGGTTGCGATACAGAGATTTTGTTCTCAGTCCATATGGTGTAATCAAAATTAAGTCGCTTTGCTATATCGAAGGTCACCGATGCCGTTATGGAGCAGGTTGTTGAATGGCAAAATCGCCCCCTAGATGCGGTTTATCCCATTGTTTACCTTGACTGTATCGTTCTGAAAGTCCGGCAGGACAGGCGCGTTATCAATAAGTCTGTGTTCCTGGCGCTGGGTATCAATATCGAAGGGCAGAAAGAGCTACTGGGGATGTGGCTGGCCGAAAATGAAGGCGCAAAGTTCTGGCTGAACGTGCTGACAGAACTGAAAAACCGTGGCCTGACCGACATCCTCATTGCCTGTGTGGACGGCCTGAAAGGGTTCCCGGATGCCATCAACACGGTCTACCCGGAAGCCCGCATCCAGTTGTGCATCGTGCACATGGCACGCAACAGTCTGCGCTTCGTTGCCTGGAAGGACTATAAGGCGGTAACACGCGACCTCAAAGCAGTGTATCAGGCTCCAACCGAAGAGGCCGCGCTTCAGGCGCTGGAGACGTTCGGTGGGACATGGGATCACCGCTATCCGCAGATAAGCCGGAGCTGGCAGTCAAACTGTGCCAACCTGTCGACATTCTTCTCGTACCCGCAGGAACTTCGCAAGGTAATCTACACGACGAACGCTATAGAATCACTGAACAGCGTGCTCCGGCATGCAATCAAGAAACGCAAGGTGTTCCCGACTGATGACTCGGTGAAGAAGGTCGTATGGCTGGCAATCCAGGCGGCATCACAGAAATGGACGATGCCCTTACAGGACTGGCGTATGGCAATGAGTCGCTTTATTATCGAGTTCGGTGACCGCCTTGACGGTCACTTCTGAGGAAAGGCATTTACACAAAATCTTAAACAGGCTCACGAAATCAGAACCATTATATTCTCAATGCCTTCGCTGGCGGTTGATAGGATCGTTTCAATCTTCCCTACTCAACAGTGAGTATTAGATTCATTAATTTTCTGATTTATTCAATACTGTTAGAAAAAATTAGCGCGTTCATCGGAAATTAGATTAAATTCTCCGTTAAGTTAATAGTAAATAAGTCATAATTTTTTCATAGATTGGAAAAAATCTCTTCCTGCATGTTTATTGCCTATCGGTTTATTTTATAAGTATGGATTCTACTATATTCTTAGCCGAGTCATAAATGTAACATTCTTTAATATTGAATTGCTGCCACAATATCTTGGCGCATTACATTCATACACTGTTGTCTTTACAAGGTTGGGGTTGCTTTTGTCTGCGGAGTTGTTGACGTTAATGTTATTTTTCTCGGAGAGATATAATGAAATTAAAGTTAGTTACGTTGGCAATGGCTTCATTGGTCACACTCAACGCACATGCTACTGCCATTGATTATCAGCATGAATTTAAAGATTCATCAAACGGAGAGCACAATGATAGCTTTAAGTTTTTCACGCTTTTTGAGCAAGGTTTTGGGCTATCAGTAGAAGCGCGCTGGGCTCAACATCCCAATGATAAATCGGAAAAAAGCCCGTTCAGCGAACGGGTCAGCAGCGGTACGGAGGTGGTCGCGAGCTATACGTATGATATTAACAAGACCTTTTCTTTGGAACCTGGGTTTTCGTTGGAGTCGACTGCCGACTACAATAGCTATCGCCCTTATCTGCGCGGCAAGACCAATATTACCGACGATTTCTCCATATCGCTGACCTATCGCCCTTATTATAAACGAATCAGTAAAAACATTGGAACCCAGAAACAAACATCCGAAAAAGGTTATAATTTAACGTCGACGATGGAGTATAAGTTTCTTAATGACTATACGTTTGAATATGAGCTGGATTATCAAAATTCCAACGAACAAAAGGCCGACCCGTCAGAAAACAAGAAATATGCGTTTAGCCATGATTTTAAATTGAGCTATCAATGGGATAAAAATTGGCGCCCTTACCTTGCTGTCGGTAATGTCCCCGCGGTAGACAAAGGGAATCATCGGCAAACACGCTATCGGATCGGGATTCAGTATAGTTTCTGATATATTGTGAGCGTAAAAAAGCCGACAACAGAAATGCTGTCGGCTTTTATTTTTAAGATCGCTACGCTTTTAGTAACTGCATCGCGCATGCTTTCACACTTTCCAGCAAGATTTTAACGTCTGCCAGGCAAACGGTAGGATTCAGCAAGGTTATAGCCAAGCGACTTAATTTTGATTACACCATATGGACTGAGAACAAAATCTCTGTATCGCAACCACTCTCTTTTTTTGCTTGTGCCCATTTATGCTCAATGGGGTTAAGATCTGGCGAATATGTAGGCAAATACTCCAGCATATACCCTGCATCGATGATGACTTGTTGAATATTATGTTTTTTGTGAAAAGTTGCATTGTCCATCACGATTACCCTGTTTTTAGGGAGTACTGGGATAAGGACTTGTGTGACCCAGGAATAGAAAACATCGCTGTTAATATTGATATCAAATAATCCGATAGCAAACAGCGTTGTGCCTAATAACGCGCCGATAACATTTGTTCTTCCCTTGGCTCCCCCGTTCTTCAGGCCAAAACACCGTTGACCTTTTGGGGAATAGCCGTGAGTCTGTGGGGTATCGTGTGGAAAAGCACTTTCATCAATAAAAACAATGGGTTTACCTTCTTTTTCATACTGTTGTATTTTTTGTTGAAATGCTTACCGGGCGCTTCCGTCGGCTTTCGGATGACGTAGCGTTTTTTTATAGGTCAATCCCAGCTTTTTAAGAGCTTGCCAAATGGCCTTCTGACAAACGCCAAAACGCTCTGCACGTTCTTTTTGGTAAGCATCTGGATATGGTTCAACATCTTTTATCAACTCGGATTTATCGCTCTTTCGCTGACGTGTGGTCGATGCTTTTGATGCTATTTGATTAATCCAACGCGATACAGAGGCAGGGCCAATCCGAAATTGCTTCGCTGTTTCTCGGATACTCAACCCTTCTTCTTCCCGTGTAGATATCACTTTACGTCTAAAATCAATTGAATAGCTCATTTAAATAATGTAATCAAAATTGAGTCGTTTGGCTATAAAACCTGCGGCGTTTGGTGGGTTGGCAGGGGTGCTGTTGGCGAACAAATCCACAAGAAAGATGCTGGGGTCTCTGGGCAAAAATGCCTTGATCATTGCTGGAAGCGCTGCTGCTGGCGTCATGCTCTTTAACCAATACAAAAAGCGTGTACGCGATACCCACGTCGAGGATGCAGATTTTGGTGTTCAGTCATCCAGCGACAATGCGCGCGCCCGCCGTTTGATCATGGCATTGATGTTTGCGGCCAAGAGTGATGGGCATATTGATGCCACAGAGCAGCAACACATAAAAGAGAACGTTCATGAACTTCAAATGGGTGCAGAAGCTGAAACCTGGATACAAGACGCTATCAACCAACCGCTGGATCCTGCACTGTTAGCGAATGGAGTTAAGAATGAGGACGAAGCGCTGGAGGTCTACTTCTTAAGTTGTGCGGTGATTGATGTCGACCACTTTATGGAGAAAAGCTACCTCAATGCTCTGGCACAGGAACTGAAAATCCCAGCAGACGTTTGCGCGTCGATCAGTAATGAAGTGCAGACAGCGCGAGCTGCATTGTCGCTGAACGGAGAGAACGTGGACGGTGGGGAAAACCATCCACATGTAGCGATTAGAACGAGGTGGTATCTTTGAACAGGCCCACTTTTAATTCGTCAGCGGTATAGATCTGCTTGCCATCAACCAACACTTCACCATCGGCAATTCCCATCACCAAACGGCGATTGATAACGCGCTTGAAGTGAATACGGTAGGTGACTTTTTTAGCCGTTGTCAATACCTGACCGGTGAATTTCACTTCACCTACACCCAGCGCACGGCCTTTACCTTCACCGCCCAGCCAGCCCAGATAGAACCCGACCAACTGCCACATGGCATCCAATCCCAGGCAGCCAGGCATTACCGGATCGCCGATAAAGTGGCAACCAAAGAACCACATGTCAGGAGTAATATCCAATTCTGCTTCGACGTAGCCTTTGCCATGATTACCGCCGTCTTCCGTCATTTTGACAACACGGTCCATCATCAACATGTTCGGGGCAGGCAACTGTGGGCCTTGAGGGCCGAACAGTTCACCGCGGCTAGAGGCAAGAAGGTCTTCTTTCGTATAAGATTCGCGTTTATCTACCATATTCTCAGTAAGCCTTATTCTAGTGAAGCACGCAGGTTAGCTTACACCTGTAAGCTGAGCAACCCAGAAACATCTGGTTAAACCAGTTTTTCACCGAAAAAACCACGGGAAGCGGCGTCGCTCCGGCGGTGAGAATTGCGCAATACGCTCTTTGATCAAGCCCAACAGATTCGGCTGTTGTTCATCGTCATAGAGCATATTGGTTAATAACGTGATGGCTTCCGGCACCGTTTCCACTGGAATGATATGGAATTGTCCGGATCGAACGGCCTCAACCACATCAGCATTTAGACTCAGGTGACGAAGATTGGCCGCTGGAATGATGACACCCTGATTGCCAGTGAGTTCTCGTCGCTGACAAATTTCAAAGAAGCCTTCAATCTTCTCATTGACACCGCCAATGGGTTGCACGCGGCCAAACTGATCGACCGAGCCGGTGATCGCGAGTTGCTGATTGATCGGTTGTAGCGACAACGCACTGATTAATGCGCACAGTTCTGGCAGCGACGCACTGTCACCATCAACTTCACTGTAGGACTGCTCAAACACCAGCGATGCAGAGAAAGGCAACTGTTGTTCCAACTCCAGTTCGGAAATTAGAAATGCCTGCATGATCATCATGCCCTTGGCGTGTAAATTACCTGCCAATTCTGCTTTGCGATCGACATCGGTAAATTCGCCATCGCCAGGGTGAACCACACAGCTAATGCGAGTGGGCTCACCAAATGCCACCGGATGACCGGGATATTCGAGTACCGAGAGTCCGTTAATTTGACCAACGACTTCGCCCTCGGTTTCTATCACTATCTGCCCCAGCTCAATTTCGTCACGCATACGCTCTGCCAGATAGCCTTCTCGCCAGCGTTGGGCTGCGATCGCCTCAGTGATGGTTTGAGCGGTGATATGCGCATCCTGAGCGTAAATGGCAATGTGCTTGAGCTGATGCGTAAGCCATTGAGGACAAAGCGGCAGGCTGCCCTGATCGCCACTGTAACGTACAGCTAATTGCAGCAATGAAGGCCAGGCATCTGCCGCGAGCAAGGGGAGATGATTGGCGGTGCATAATGCATTAATGTATGCACACCAGCGCGACATATCATCTTCGTCAATCAGCGGCAATTTGGATTCAAATTCACCGTAAACGGCCAGGTCACGCAGGTCGGGTTCAATATCGTGTAGATCGCCAAGGCTTTCGCGATCGCCGACCACGATCAACCGAATGTTCATGGGCATCGGCGGAATGGCGAGAGGTAAAGGACGCCTTTCATCAGGTGAAAGCCAATGGTATTGGCCTTCTGCGATAATTTGTTTTAGGCGTAACCACAGCAATGGCTGTGCTAACAAGGTTCGTGCGGTCAGGATCAACGTGCCGCCATTGATACGGTGTAATAAGCCGGGTTGCAGGCTAATGCGTTCCTGAAAATAACGGACACAGCCGAATAACTGTTCTGCTTCGATCCATGCCTGGAATTCGCATGCCTGCTGGGCCGCAAAATTATCGTCAAGTTGTTGCGCCGGTTGAATCTCAACCAGATCGTGTTCAATACTATAACAGCTACCGCGAGGGGCTGAGATCGGTGGGCACAGATGCCTTACCGCCCCTGTAATAAGTGCGAGGTAAGCATGGGTCTCTTCTGCCTTCACCAACATATAGGGTGACGGTGAGCGCGGATGGCAAAATACCTTCAGGCTATCCGCCAGTCGGGGCTGAAGTGCAGCAAAATCCAGCGATTCAAGCTTGTCTGCCCGATCGAACAGAGACTGGTAAGGCGTATGGTCGGGCAGCAGATGCTGCCATGCAAGTTGGTTATTGGTCAAAGTATCAAAGGTAGTTGTCTGAGTGAAGAGCGTGATTATACAAGAATAATACCTGCTGCACAGACGAAGTGTTGGAACGTTATGGAAATAGATAATTGATGTGTGATGACGCCATCTCTTGACGTTCATGGCAAAAACGCGAGCCCTGAGAGGAAAGTTGACTAAAAACTGTTATGCTAAGGTAAGCGTTACGCGGTCACTGAAGAATTTATCATGAAATATCAACAGTTAGAGAATCTTGAGTGCGGTTGGAAATGGAAATATCTGGTGAAAAAACACCGGGAAGGTGAAGCCATTACGCGCTTCATTGAGCAAAGTGCGGCTGATGATGCGGTAGACGCGTTGCTAAAAATGGAGAACCAACCGGTGCTAGTGCTTGCTTGGATTAAACAGTGCATGAACCCCGCGTTGGAAAATCGTCTCAAGCAAACGATACGTGCACGCCGTAAGCGCCATTTCAATGCCGAAAGCCAACTCACGCGCAAAAAATCTATCGATCTTGAATATCTGGTTTGGCAACGGTTGGCGGCATTGGCAACCCGTCGTAATGCGACGCTGTCTGAAACCGTAGTGCAATTGATTGAAGATGCTGAGTCAAAAGAGCGTTATGCGACTCAAATGTCATTGCTAAAACAGGATCTGAAAGCGATCTTGTCTCAAGACGATGGAAACATAAAAAACAGCTGATCGAAAAAGAATTCTTCAAAAAAAGGAAGTAAAAAAAACCTCGCAATCGCGAGGTTTTTTATCAGTATAAGGTTATTCAGAAACGAATAACTTAAGCCTGAGGCTGAGAAACGACGTCTTTGATGCCTTTAACTTCGATCTCAACGCGACGATCCGGTGCTAGACAGTCGATCAACGCTGCACGCGGTTTCGTGTTATCGCAGGTAGAACCGGTAACCGGGTTGGATTTACCCATGCCACGCGCAGAGATCTTGTTAGCCGGGATACCCTTGGATACCAAGTAAGACACGACGTTCTGAGCACGACGTTCAGACAGCGCCTGGTTAGCTTCTACGGAACCGATGCGGTCGGTGAAGCCCAGAAGAACAACAGAACCATCTTTAGGAGCCAGATTGCTCAGCTGGCTGTACAGTTGGTCCAGAGACTGACGACCTTCTGGTTTCAGTGTGTCTTTAGCGAAGTTGAACAGAACGTCAGAACGCAGTATGAAACGCTTGGTTTCTACAACTGGTGCTGGTGCTGCAACTGGTGCTGGTGCTGCAACTGGTGCCGGAGCATCGCCCTGACCGAAACGGTAGGAAACACCAACGCTCATCAGCAGGTTATCCGGACGTGCACCAACGGTGCCAGCATCGCCAATGTTGTTGGTCCACTGGTAGTCAACGCGAGCAGCCCAGTCACGATCGAAAGCATATTCGATACCGACAGCAGCCAGTGGGGACACGCCAGTGTCGCTGTCGCTCAGCTGAGTAGTGCCATTTTTGCCGTTAGCGTCAACACGCCATACCATGCCGCCCAGACGAGTGTATACGTCCAGATCTTGCATTACCGGGTAGCTTAATTTCGCGGCCAACTGAACTCCCTGAGCTTTGAAAGCGGCACTGTCAGCTGCACTGTTCTGAGAACCTGAATATTTCAAACGGCCCAGCCAGTCATAACCTAATTCAAAGCCCAGATATTGGTTTGCCTGATAGCCGACGAATGCGCCTGCGCCCAGTTTGCTCTTGACTGGGTTATTGTTAATACCTTCGAAAGCATTACCGTAGAAACCGGTATCATGGAACAGGGAAACACCCAGTTTACCGCCAACGTACCAGGTTTCTTCTTTGGGGGCTGCTTGTGCTACTGTAGCGAAGCCAGCCAGTGCCACTGCGATTGCTGTTTTTTTCATTTTACTCCTCATTATCATCCAAACCGGCAATCAGCATTAATGCCAACAGGCCTTTGGTTAAATCCTTGACTGAAGCCACTGCTCTTAATTTATAACTTAATGCCAGCCAACTGGCATTATGCAAAGAGCAACCCCAGCGCGTTAAAGTCTACAACGTGATACGAAAGTTACAAGTACGATATGAACTGCCTTGTAGAAAAAACAGCGTTTTATACATACTTCCTAACAAATAATAGTTTATTTTGGCGAATCGCAACGTTTATCCGTAATGGTCGACGCGCATCACACCTGCTTATCCGTGGTTTTAGCGTCAAACACATCAGGATGGCGACACGCAGATGAGAAAACTCTTAATTTACTTAATGGTACAGTGTTGAATGAATTTTTAGGCGAGAAAATAGTCCATCCTCTTCTCCGTTTATACACTGTGGTCTCATGATAAACCCGTAGGCGTTTCCTTTTTGGGCAGCTTGCCTCAAACACATACTTTCTTCTTCTGTCAAATGGTGCTCAAGCCAGCATAAGACAATGCTGTAATTTCCCGTTAACAGTGCTTTTTCCATGGCATCCACGGTTTCATTGGGATTGAGGTGAGAAGGTTGAATAACTTTATCCAGCGGTAAACCCGATTGCTGTAACCAGTGGCGACTAATTTTTTGTTGTGGGGCCAGCCACAGTAGCCAGCGTGATTGCGCGGCTAATTGTTGCAAAAGGGGAAGTAACAGAAGCGTTGTCATTGGGGGCTCAACACTGTAGTCGATTTCGCTGATGATACCGCTGCCGTATCCCGCAACAGTGTGCCGTGGTATCGGGGCGCTGTGCAGTGAGGCTGGCTGATGACATTCTGAACGAATAGAGTGCGCACGCATGATGGGTTTCATCCTTAGCATTACTGTATGTGTATACAGTGTATCGACTATAGATGAAAATCAACCTGCTTTTTTGGGAAGCGCTTCGCATAATTGGAATGGCAGTGGGCGGAGATCACATTTTGTGTTTGAAGCCTTAGCAAGCTTGTGATTAATTGCTTTAACACGTTAAGAACACATATACAGACAGAGGATTGATTTTCAATACTAAAGGGTGTTGTATGAATCAGTTATGCAAAAAAAGGATTTTGCAGTCAAAAATTTCTTTCTCCTCATTGGGAGAAATTACCACCCGTTCTCAATTTGGCGGTTATAGCATCGCGGCAAATAAAACGATCTTTGGCCTTATATCCAACGGAGAGCTTTATTTACGTGCGAACAAGCGCTGTGAGCCTCATTTCCTTGCACTGAATATGCCGCACCTAGTTTATACCAAACGGGGCATGCCCGTTCCGTTGAGTTACTATCTGGTGGGGGAGGTCTTATGGGAGGAACCGACTCAGCTGCTGCAGCTGGCCAAAATGTCGCTTGAGGGCGCAGAACAGGACAAATCAGAGCGTGAGCACTGCACACGGTTAAAGGATTTGCCCAATCTGAATCACGATCTTGAGCGAATGTTATGGAAGGCGGGAATCAGAAATGCTGACGAGCTGCAACAACACGGTGCAAAGGAGAGCTACTTGAGGTTAAAAGCTGTCAGTAAACATGCCAGTGTGAATATTTTACTGGCGTTGGCGGGCGCGATTTGCAGAACGCATCAGGCCGCTTTACCGAAAGGGGTAAGAAACGAGCTGATTGAATGGTATAAACACCATTCAGCGCCGTTGCCTAAAACCTGAAACGTCAACTTGCGCGGTATCTTCAAAGGCAATGATGCCGCGCTATATGTTTTTATGCTTCGCGTCTTCTCTGCACCATTTTGACCGTGTGTACTATCACCGGATAGTTTCTTTTAACGGATGGTTCCCTTCAACTGCGTCAGTTCTGGCAAGGCATCGATGATCAGACCAATTTGCTGCAAGACCAGTTGCTCCTTGCTGTCTGGATCGGGGGCAAGTTGCTGTACCTGCTGTTGACGTGCCAACAACCCCTCTCGCTGTGTTTGCACATCAATGTCAGGATGGTGCAATGCTGCATCAATATAGCAAATAGCGTCATCCAGAAGTTGTAGCGTCTGCGGCAGCACCAGCTTTTCTCGGTGGGCACCGAGTGTAGAAATATAGCTCAGCAGCGTATGGTTAAGGCACATAAAGCGAAACGCATCATCGAGCGTATTCCTGATGGCATGGGGTTCAGAAGACATGTTCGCGACGACAGAGGCCAATTCCGCGTCGCTGTTATGCGCATCGCGGCGCGCGATACGGTAACGCAAACTGTTGCTTTTACCTTGATGATATTGTTCAAGAATGGCATCCAGATAACGGCAATTGGCATTGGTGGTTTTATCGATGACCGCAGGTAAACCGCGAAAACGCCAGTCCGGCCAAATAAAACTGACAGCGGCCCAGGCAATGGCGCAGCCAATCAGTGTATCCAGAATGCGTGGCCCTGCCACTTCGAAACCCTCTCCCAGCAAGTTAAAGCAGAGCAAAACCAATAGGGTAATAAACAGGGTTGCATGGGCATATTGTACGTTGCGAAAGGCAAAGAACAGCACACCGCTGATAACAATCAGTGTGATTTGTCCTTCAAGCGAGGGAACAAAATAGAGTACCGGAATCCCAATCAGTATGCCTGCCAGCGTCCCGATAATACGCAGCGCCAAACGCCGTCGTGTTGCATTGTAGTTTGGCTGACACACAAACAGGCTGGTGAGCAGAATCCAATAGCCGTGCTGCATGTGTGTCAGTTGAATAAGCGCATACCCCCCGCAGAGCAGGGCAGACATACGGATAGCGTGGCGAAACAAGGCTGAACGCGGTGTAAAATGACGACTGATGCGCAGCCGAATATCACTCCAGCCGGTCAGCCCATCATCAGCCAGACTTTCTTCCATCTGTTGTTGCGATTCCAGCCATTGCTCTGATTCGATATTCATTAACTGGGTATCAATGGCACGCAGATTATTCAGCAGGTGGCGTAATGCTTTTCCTTGGGTTGGATTTGCGCCATCTTTGGCAAAAAAGGCATGCAGTGCGGCATCCAGATAAACAAACGCCCGTTCGATACGTCCATCGTGCTGATATTTTTGCTGTAACAGAATGGATTGCGCCAATTGACGACAGGCGCGTGCCTGCATCGTCAGTAAACGTTGAAAACGAAAAAGAATATCACTGTGGCGAAAGGTTTCACGTAACTGAGCGTATTGCACGTGCGAGGAACTGGCGCGTTCGTGAATATCTTGTGCTGCAAAATAGTAATGCAGCGTGCGGCGAGTGCCGCGTTGTCCGCGATCGCCGCGTAACCGGGTTAACAAAGAGGCTTTGGCTTGATTGAGCGTTGCCACCACATCACTGTTAACCAGTGCCACATCGATCAATGGGTTATCGGTCGAATCATCAATATCGGGATCAAACAGTGTCGCTTTGGCATCCAAATAGTGGGAAAGCTGCTCAAAGCAGCGAGCCAGACTGTCCTGCAAAGGACGAATGGGAAAAACAACATGCCCCAACAATGTAAGCAGGTTGTACCACAACGCCCCCGCGAGCAGCAAAAGCGGCTGTTGATACCAATTGTCATACAGGGACACGCCCAGCATGGTGTAAATAGCAATTAACAGAGCACCAAAAGCAATAGTGGCGTAGCGCTGACCCAATGCACCGAGCAGAATAAATCCTGCCGTTGAAAAGGCCAGACCGATGCCGAATAACCACGGGTAAGGAAAAAGCAGTTCTATGGATACAGACGCTATAAAGAAACAAAGTAGCGTAATAAACAAATTGCGCAATCTGCCGGTTAGCCGATCGTCGAGATCGGTCAGCGCAGCGGCCGCTACCCCGAGCGTTAACGGAATGGTAGTAGTAGGTTGGCCCATCCACCAGGGCAGCAATGCGCCGCCGCCTAAGGCAATAAAAATACGCGCGTTGTACAACCAACCGCTATTGTATAGGTAACGCTGGAATCCTGAGATGAATGTCAACAACGTCTGTTCCTTACCGACGGTTAGCGATAGCGACGGCGCGCGTTTCTTTCACGTATCGCCTGTGCCTCTTCAATGGACACCACGCGACGACCTACAGGCCACAGCGCGATGATTGCCAGTTTGAAGTTGGCGATCCCGACAGGAATACCGATAATCGTTAGGCATTGCGCAATGCCGCTGGCAATGTGCGATATACACAGCCACCATCCGAAAAGAATAAACCAAAAGACATTAAGGACTGTCCCGCCAGCGCTCAATACGGCATTTTTACGCTCAGGCTCTACTTCATCGATGTGAACAGCCTCATTGCCGTAAGGGAACAGCGATAGCTTGTTGATTTCCCAGCATGATCGGGTCAGTGGCAATGTGAAAATCAGAACAATGCTGATTAGCGTTACAATAAACCATGCCAGCGTAGTGAAAAATCCACCCAGCACAAAATTAAGAATGTTCAATACGGCTCGCATTGTTGCTCCATGATGTCAGGCGTAGCGAAGGTCTCGTAAATAGGGCATCTATCATTACAAAATACAGACATCTCATGGCATTGCTTCGGCACACATCGCGTATGATGTCATCAGAAAGAATATTACATCAAGCGCGGGGATATCCTAACGTGTTTTAACACTGGAGAAGGGGTCTGTGTCGCAGATAAACTACCGAAAAGCCTTTTTTTTCATGGCGTAACGAAAATGGAACTGAAAGCAACCTCTTTAGGCAAACATCTGGCGCAACACCCCTACAATCGGGTGAAGCTGCTCAATGCGGGCGTTCAGGTGAGCGGTGAGAAACACGAGTATGTCATTCCCTTTAACCAGTTGCTGGATATTCAATGCAAGCGTGGGCTGGTATGGGGGGAACTGGAGTTTGCGCTACCAGAAAACCAGGTGGTGCGACTGCATGGCACCGAATGGCAGGAAACTCAGCAGTTCTACCGCTATCTGATGAAAATGTGGCGTCAATGGAGTGACGACATGAGCGCAGTGTGTGCCGACGCGTTACAGTGCCAGGTCACCGATATTGAGCAAATGGCGAACCATCATGGGTGGATTTCACATCAGGCTTTGACTGAGTTACAGGCAGACATCCGCGCAACGCTCTCTTCCTTGCCGTTGCCTGTCGCAAGGCTGGCGGGGTTTGTGAATTGTTGTAACAGCTACACCCTTTGTCAGCAGTGGCTCGCTGAGGGGGAGTTGTGCAGAACCGTCTGTAACCAAACTTGGATGGAGAAAACGCTCTCCTCAGAGCAGGCGTTTTTTGACGGCGTTGAAACTACTCCGCTTAATGTTTCGCAGTGTCGCGCCGTCATCAATGGTGAAGATTCCGTATTAGTGCTGGCGGGGGCGGGCAGTGGAAAAACGTCCGTATTAGTGGCGCACGCCGCCTGGTTGCTGCACCGAAACGAAGCGATGCCGGAACAAATCTTGTTACTTGCCTTTGGCCGCAAAGCCGCGCAGGAGATGAATGAACGTATACAGGCGTGCTTACACACCGACGCTGTACAGGCCAAAACATTCCATGCGCTGGCATTGCATATTATTCAGCACGCTACGCGCAAAGCACCGGTTATCAGCCGATTGGAAAGCAATGGCGCGCTACGACATGAACTGCTGATTAAAACCTGGCAGCAGCAGTGTGCGGAGAAGAAAGCGCAAGCCAAAGGATGGCGGGAGTGGCTGAGCGAGGAGATGGCGTGGGATGTGCCTGACGGCGAGTTCTGGCTAGATGCGCGTCTGGCAGCGCGGCTGAGTGGTCGTTTGGACCGCTGGCTCGGGCTAATGCGTATGCAGGGCGGGAGCCAAAATGACATGCTGGCGCTGGCGGATGATGAGCAGCGCCCGCGATTGCAACGTGGTTTACGCTTGATGGCCCCTTTGCTTAAGGCATGGAAAGCAGCATTGAAAGAAGAAGGCGCGGTGGACTTCTCTGGCCTGATCCATCAGGCGGTAAATTTGCTGGATAAAGGGCGCTTTATCAGTCCTTGGAAGCATATTCTGGTCGATGAGTTTCAGGATATTTCTCCCCAGCGTGCGCAATTGTTGGCCGCGCTGCGCAGGCAAAATCTGCGTACCCGCCTTTTTGCTGTCGGTGATGACTGGCAGGCGATTTACCGTTTCAGTGGCGCTGAACTGACGCTGACTACGGCATTTGAGCATCACTTTGGGCGCGGTGAGCGCTGTGCGCTGGATACGACCTATCGCTTTAACGATCGTATTGGGGAGATTGCCAATACCTTTGTGCAGCAGAATCCGCATCAGTTAAAGAAGCCTCTTAACAGCTTGCGCGCTGGCGATAAAAAAGCGGTCATGCTGCTGCCTGAAACACAGTTGGAAGCGTTGTTCGATAAGCTCAGCAGTTACGTCACGCCTGATGAGCGTATTCTTGTGCTGGCGCGTTATCACCATTTGCGGCCAGCCATGCTGGATAAAGCGAGTGTGAGATGGCCAAACCTGATTATTGAGTTTATGACAATCCATGCTAGCAAGGGGCAGCAGGCTGACTATGTGGTGATTGTGGGATTGAACGATGGCAAAGAAGGCTTCCCCGCCTTGCCGCGTGAAAGTTTGCTGGAGCAGGTCTTGTTACCCCAGCCGGAACCTTTTGCTGATGCGGAAGAACGTCGTTTACTTTATGTGGCGCTAACCCGTGCGAAACACCGGGTCTTGTTGCTCTACGATCGTGACGCACCGTCTGTCTTTGTTGAACAATTACAGCGTATCGGTGTGCCGCTTCAGAGGAAACCTTAATAATAGCGCTGCCAGCAACCGGGTAGCGCTGATGCGCCGCGTTACTTCAGACGCTCATTCAGATAGCGTTGGTAGTCAGGAATGGCGATCTCAACGGGCTGTTTAAAAAGGGCTGAGTTAACCAAAAAGTCAGCGGTGGAACGGTTGGTTGCGACCGGAATATTCCAGACGGTAGCCAAGCGAAGCAGAGCCTTGACGTCAGGATCGTGCGGAACCGCGTTCAGTGGGTCCCAAAAGAAGATCATAAGATCGATTTTTCCTTCCGAAATCAAGGCTCCGACTTGCTGGTCTCCGCCCATCTGGCCGCTCAGCATGCTCTTGACTGGAAGCGCGGTGGTGCGTTGGATCAGGTTCCCCGTGGTGCCTGTCGCGTAAAGGTGGTGTTCAGACAGCGTGTTCTTGTGAGTACTCACCCAATCCAGCAGAGCTTGCTTACAGTGGTCGTGCGCCACTAAAGCAATGTGCTTATGTTCAGGAATAGTACGGGTTGTGAGCTCCATGTTTACGTCCTTTCATCAGAATAATAAACACAGATTACGAGAACACTATTTCCCTGAAAAGATGTAGATGAAAAAAATGCGACTAACAACCAACGCATTGATGCAACTGCTGTTAAAATAATCAAAACAGCGGTGCGATTTTATTACTTGTCCTTTTCCTTTGCCCATTTGAGAAAGCGATCCTGCGTGTCTTTATCTGCCTGCCAAAACCAGTATTTGAGGATAAGAAAGAGATCAATGCTGTCCTGAGTATTGGCTGCATTATTTTCAGGCCAGGTTTTAGCGTTTTGCTTGGGCGACATAAAGGCGGTTATGGATGCATTTTTATTGGCGGCATTGTACTGTGCCAGAATGGGTTCCAGCTTGTGAGTGAGCTCATCATTGCTCAGTTCAAGCCTGTCAAGGTGTGCGCTGATAGGGTTATTGTGATTATCCACGAGCTGGTAGTGGGTATCGAGATCGAAACGCTCTCGGGCTTTTGGCGTGTCGAGTGCGGGCAACTGGATGGTAATGATGTCCTTATTACGCATATTGAATGCAGACAACAACAGCGGCGATGAATAAGTGCGTTTTTCACCGCCAGAGGAGGAAATAATTTTCACCACCCGAAACAGCACTTGGTGCTGACCATTGTCCAGTTCCAGGCTATCGGCACCTTTTAACAGTGAGCTGGACACTTTTTGCCCATCGACGGCAAGCAGTTCAATATCCTGGTGTAATTTTAGGGTGGTGGCAGAGCTGGCTATATTGCTCGTGACGAAGAAAAGCAGTACTAAAACACGGTACAATTTCATCAGCTTTCCTCCGGCATTATTTAACGCGCCATTGTTGAGTATTTGGCTAAATGTGTCAAAGTTTTCATTTTTTAACAGTTTTTATCGCTGTTATGATTTGCTCCCCTTGTGCGTTTACTGCTTTGTTTATCTGACAATTCTACGTTTGAGGATGCCAGATTGAATACCCGACTTGTCGGCAATGGAAGACAAAAATAAGGTGGCGCAGTGGTGTACACTGTAAAAGAGTGACTTTGTTGAATAATAGGTAATCATGCTGTTTTTCCATGCCAGTTTTGGTTGAAAATGCTTGTCATCTCAGGTGTACACTTTTCTCATGAGGCCTAACTGCATGATTTTACGTTGCGAGGATCCGTCGTTTCACTGGGCTGCCAGCATAAAATCTATTTATTCAACAAATCCTAAAAGAGTCCATGCAATACGAGGTAACAACAATGAAGGATGCAGAGATTAAATCGGTGTTGGAGAGGGTAAAAACGATTGCTTTGGTCGGTGCCAGTGAAAAAGTCTCTCGTCCCAGCTATGGTGTGATGGCATATTTATTAGAGCAAGGGTATGGCGTGATCCCCGTCAGCCCTAAATTGGCAGGGCAAGAACTCCATGGTCAACGGGTTTATGCGTCACTTGTCGATATTCCTGCCAAGGTGGACATGGTCGATGTCTTTCGCCAGTCAGAGGCCGCTTACGAGGTGGCTAAAGAAGCCATCGCCATTGGTGCAAAAGTGCTGTGGTTACAAATTGGCGTCATAAACGAGCAGGCGGCGATGTTGGCAAAAAATGCCGGACTGGAGGTGGTGATGGATCGCTGCCCGAAAATCGAGATTCCACGCCTGGGCCTCTCCAAGTAACAGGTCTGCACTTAATGCTGGCCATCGCGGCCGGCATTAATGCTGTAAGCGAGGCGCTCGCTGCTTGATCTCTTTAGCAAGCTCATCCAGAGAAGAGTGTCTGTTATTATCGGGCGCTTCTTGCATCAACTGAGCTTCCGCCAGATAGGTATGAATTGTACTAGCTCAGACCTGATCTGACAGTTACCCATTATTTATACAGGTGTCTGTCAGATTACATCTGGTTCAGATTCTTTTCTGCCCAGATCCGTTTTCCATCGAGTAAAGTGACCATCGGCGTACGCCCGCAGCACATTTTTCCCTGATGAGTTCGCTCATTATTGTAATGCCACAACCAGTTGTCCAGATCTACCTGCAGGCTTTCCAGGTCTCCATATAACTTCTTGCCGAACGTAACCTGATAAAAATCCTGCAAAATGGTTTTATGGAAGCGCTCGCAGATGCCGTTCGTCTGCGGAGACATCGCCTTCGTTTTCGTATGCTCGATATCGTTGATAGCCAGATAAAGCTGATAATCATGCTGCTCCACTTTACCACAGTACTCCGTACCCCTGTCGGTCAGTATTCTCAGCACCGGCAGTCCCTGAGCCTCGTAGAACGGGAGTACGCGATCATTGAGCAGGTCGGCGGCGGTGAGCGGTGTTTTATTTGTATACAGCTTGCAGTGCGCCACTTTCGAGTACGTATCCACGAACGTCTGCTGGTAGATACGGCCCACCCCCTTCAGATTGCCCACGTAGAAGGTGTCCTGCGAGCCCAGATACCCGGGATGTGCCGTCTCGATTTCACCGCAGGTCTCATCATCGTGCGCCTTCTTCTCCAGGGCTGCGATTTGAGCGTCGGTAAGGACAATGCCTTCTCTGGCGACCTTTTCCTCAAGCGCCTTCAGGCGTTTACGGAAGTTCTCCAGGTCGTGTCGTTGCCAGATGGAGCGCACGCCGCTGCCGGAGATAAACACGCCTTTTTTACGCAGCTCATTACTGGTCCGGTGCTGCCCATGGGGCGGGAACTCAATAGCATAATCAACAACCGTGCGTTCAGTGGTTTCGTCGGCGCGGTTCTTCAGGTTCGGAACCCGGCGGTTCTGGTTAACCAGCGCATCAATGCTGCCTTCAGCAGCCAGTTCCTGATAACGGTAAAATGTATCGCGTGACACGCCCATGCTCTTGCAGGCTTTTGATACGTTACCGAGTTCTTCGGCGAGATTGAGCAGGCCGACTTTGTGTTTGATAATGGGATTGTTAGTATGAAGCATGAGAGTTACCTCGCGTTTTGTTTAAGGATTAGACACCCATATCAAAACCGGTAACTCTCAACCTTTCAAGGTCCAGTGTCAGATCTAGTCGCGACTAATACATATGAATGGCTTGTCCTTGTTCATCTTCCATCACAACATGATACCAAGGTGAAGAGCGCAGCGTATCGTGGGCATCCAGTTCCTTCCACGCCGGGCTTACCAGCGAGTATTCAGGATCGATATCAATCACGACACTAGGGTATCCCAGCAGTTTATTACGAATCTGTTCTCCAATACCAAATTTACAGATAATCATAATGCCTGTATGAACGCCTCCCCGTTTGCAAGGCTTCCGTTGTTCTGACATTGACGAGTAGTTGCAGCTCTGTATCCGGCCTTGTTGCAGTCACAGTGCTGCGGGCCACTATGAGATTCGCTGACCTGAGCCTTATTCTCCTGACGGACTTTATGTCCAAGGAAATATTCAGGTTTATCAGGTCACGCTCTTATCGTCTTTGTCATCACTCTGGCCGCTATAGCAACCTTTCAGCATTCACCCTTCACCCTTTTTAAGAGTAAATAGTTATCGGTATCAGCGAGTAATAGGGCCTGATACTGACATGATTTTTGTCGTACTTACGCTCATGGGCGGCTAGCGCCCACACAGTTCGCGCCAGCTTGTTTGCCATCGCCACGATAGCCACACTGGTCGGACGCCGTTTTTTCAGTTCTGTTATCCATGGTCCCGGCTCTTTCGCCACTAATGAAGCAGCCCTTGCTCCGTGGATAAACAGCATTCGCAAATAAGTGTCACCGCGTTTGCTTATCCCCAGCAGGCGAACTTTCCCTTCTGAACCCGTTTGTTTCGGTACAAGACCGACATAAGCAGCGAACTCTCGCCCTGATTTAAACGCGGATGCTTCTCCCATGGTGGCAACCGCCGCTGTAGCGATTAATGGTCCCACACCGGGAATTTCCATCAGCCGCTTACAGGTTTCATTCTGTCTCGCCACATTGTTAAGCTGTTTTTCAAGGCCATCTATCAGCATGTCCAGCTCACTCAGTCTGTTGTACAGGTCTTCCAGCACGGTGATGAGATACGGCTGCAGCTTCGTTTTCAGCCGCTCCAGTGCAGCCGGTAGCTCCCTGTCCATCGCTGCCCGACCTTTATGGCATAGGTATCTACACATCATAAAGGGTTAAAAACCACCATAGCTAAGTGGGCAAGTTCTTCCGGGGTATAGTCTGCTAATAACGTCAAGGTATTTAGCAGGATGGATAGTCCGGCAAGCAGCGCTGGGGCGCTTTCTTTACGCCCTCGTTTTTGTTGTCGTCCGGATAATCGGCAAATTAACTGACGGCTGCCGCATTGTCGTCTCCTTCAGCGCGTTGCAGCCGCCATACCAGCACACATGCCATGCTAGCTATCAATAACCTGCGTAGCAGGGCACCAGCACTGCGCTGAAGCCATTTTTCTACATCATGACCGGCACCTTTTAGCAGCTTAAAAAAGGATTCAATACCCCAGCGCCAGTAATACCAGCGAGCGACTTCCGCGCTGGTGATCTCGTTGCTAACGTTTGTGAGCAGCGTCCAGCGTCCGATAAATTTACCGTGAGTATCGGTAAGGCGAACCACAACTAATCTGAGTGTCAGAGCTACGCCTAGCTGAACTTTCACTCGCCGTCCGGTGTTCTTGTCTTTCCGCTTCGGTTTTGCTGTTCGCGTTATGATCACGGATGTTTCCCCGATCTCCATATTGGCTTTTTTCCCTTTCCAGCCAACCTGTCCGTTTGCGATAAATGGCAGATCGTCTGCAATTTCACCAATTTTACGGGTGTCACCGCCCCACTCGGCCCGATGCCCTTCCTTTCCCCGGATAAGCCAACATATTCCCTGAGAGCTTAATGTGCGCATATGCCCGATAGAGTCACCTTCACGGTCAATGAGATGAACTAACTTCTTCCCGGTATCAAGAGACTCAACGCGGGCGATATCAGCCGTCAAAGCATCCATATGAGTCAGACTCTCAGACAAGCCCTCGGTTAGCGTTGAACGACAACCTGCCCTATCGGTTAGAGTTTGAGACAGGGGCGCTATTGGTAAACCATTTGCAGCATCAAGCAGTAGGCTGGTTTGTAGTTCATAACCGACGTCGCCACCATGCGTCATTTTCAAACGTTCTTCTTTCCCATTGTGGGTACGAAACTGTAAATGAGACCAGTCGTGAACAACGAGAGCGTATGGATGCGGGCTAAGTGCAACCTGCCGGAGAGCCAGCGAAATAATCGGTTCATTGAGCTGACTGAAGCTAATACGTTCATTATTAAAAAAACGCCAAACGGCCTGAGTAGTGGCGAATGTTGTTTTCTGCGCGCAGGTAAGGTCTTTAATGGCTGACGCCAATGGTGCTGTGGGAGTCATGTGTTGCTTAACCAGACGCTGATATAGCCAACCGACTTAAAAATGATTACCGCCAATGCCCTGATATGTGGCAAAAAATACAGCTAATTGTTATCAAAATAATGTCGCTTGGCTATAATGCCGGTTAAGGCGGGCATCAATCCCGCCGATGGATAAGTTGAGATCATGCAGCAACGTAATAGCAGATATTGGCTTTGTTGAATAAATAGAACTTTTGGGTAATCATCGGAGCAGATCAACACAGTTGTTTCAAAATCAGGTCTCCATGGCAAAACAAAATTTTAAAATCACCAACTTGCCCTCTTATAACAAGGCCCTCAAGCAGCGCTGTTCTCTAACCGTATGGCTAGATGAATCAGCCATTGCTGCATGGACGGAAAAAAACACTACTGAACGGCGTGGACAACCGCTCCACTACTCAGAATGGCCATCACCACAGTCCTGATGATGAAACGCGTGTTTGGCCTTTCATTGAGGGTTTTACAGGGCTTTGGTGACTCGATTTTTAAACTGATTAAATTGTCGCTCCATTGTCCAGACTATTCGCTGCTCAGCAAACGAGCAAAAACAGTGAACATCAGCATAAAAACGCCAACCCGTGGTGAAATCTCACATCTGGTCATTGATGGAACCGGCCTGAAGGTCTTTGGCGAAGGCGAATGGAAAGTCCGGCAGCATGGTGCCGACAGACGCAGGGTATGGCGTAAGCTGCACCTGGCAGTAGACAGTGTGACGCATGAGATTATCTGTGCGGATTTGTCGCTCAGTGGTACGACTGATGCCCAAGCTCTACCGGCGCTGATAAACCAGACCCACCGGAAAATCAGAGAGGCATCGGCTGACGGCGCTTAGGATACAGTTTACTGCTATGATGCTCTGCTGAGGAAGAAAATAAGGCCGCTTATCCCGCCACGAAGGGGGGCGCAATATTGGCAAGATCGCTACCACGAGCGTAACCACGCTGTTGCAAATCAGCGCATTAGCGGTAGTAACGATATCTGGAAAAAGAAAGTGGGCTATCACCGGCGCTCAGTGGCTGAAACGGCCATGTTCCGGTTCAAAAGGCTTCTGGGTGGTCATCTAAGTCTGAGAGACTACGATGGTCAGGTGGGTGAAGCCATGGTCAAAGCCCTTAACCTGATCACGCTATTAGGAATGTCGAACAGTATTCGCATCACGTAACAATCGACCCGTATGGGGCGCAGTCGTTACAAGTTCTGATTTATTCAACAAAGCCGCAGATATTGCAAAAGATCTGTAGATACCTATGATCACAAGGCGCGGCATACTCGGAAAACGACAGCCCATAGAAAAAAACCGCCCATACGCGACGCCAAACCCAAGAAACGGCGTTGATAGGTCAAATATTTAGTGGTTTTGTCGTTTCTTTATCCGTTTGACATTGCCATTTCCGGTTTAAAGTACATTTTATAGTAAACTGATTTGATTTCAGATTTTAACCTTCCATTTAATAAGGTCTCTTTCTTGGCAAAATCATTACTACGCAGCGGAAGTTTGGCCGATTTTTTTGCGCTGGGCGAAAATGGGCAACCGGTGTATGCATCGGCTCTTCAGCTGCGAGAAACTCTGCGTTTACGGCGACAACAAACCATCGCTGACTGTCTGGCCATTCCGCAACCGAATGAAACGGGCGATCGTCTTGACTGGTACGCTCCCGGCGAAGGAAAAGTCACCTCATGGATGGCCGCTGGCGAAGCGGAACGGGAGGCCGCGCTGGAGCAGCTGCAAACCTGCCTGACCACCGTTGCAGCATTAAGTGAACGTGCGTTGGCATCAGACAGTGCGGTGCAGCAACGATTTGGTGCCCTGCTCGCCAAGGCGTTCCAATTCCCCGCCGCAAATTACGTTTATCTGCTCGGTGGCCGCCCCGTCATCACCTTTTGGGGTTTTATTAATCTTGACCAAAAACCTCGAACCGACGCCTTAGAGTGTCTGCGCGAAGCCTTACCGGTCATCACGGCACAACCGCTGGTCGATCCGATTGCACCGCCCATTCCACAACCCAACGCTGCCGCCGTCTATGCAGAAACGTCGTCGTTACCGGTTGAGCCAGAAAACGAGCCCGAAGAAGCACCCAAGGTGGCGATTCCTGCCATGCCACCGATGGCATCAAGGAAATCCGCATTGCGTCGCTGGTGGTGGGTTGCACCGGGAGTGTCACTCGCGGGTGCGCTGGTGTGGCAATTCCGCGCTGGCGTGCCTAGTAAACCGATAACCTCAGAACCGGTGGTTGCGCATACACCTGAAAAACGTGTGCTGCCTGCCACAGACAAAACCAAGGAAGCTGAAGTCATCGCACAAAACGCCACACAGATAGCCCCACCGCCTGTTGCTGCTGAAACACCGCCAGAAGCCGAAAAAGCGCCCGTGGTTGCACATCCAGAAGCAGCGCCGGTGGCGGCACAGAAAGCCGCCCCTGCACCGAGCACGCCACCGGTTGAAACGGTGGTTGCAGAAACCAAACCGGTAGACAAAAATGCACTGGTGATGCCGATATTATCGGTCAAGCTGGGAAAAACCGATTTCTTGAACGGCACCTGGCGCGTGACGGCCGATATAAAAACCCCCACCATTGGCAAACCAGCCCGCCTGCGTTATCAACTCAAAGATGGTCAGGGTACGGTGCGCCTCACTCACGGTGAAGGTGTCACTTGCCGCGCCAACGTCACTGCCGGATTGATGCAATCGGGCAATCTGATTATCAACAGCCGGGTGAAAGCACGCTGTAGCGATGGTTCACGCTATCAAATGCCAGAAATTGTTTGTTCTCAGGGGGCCAACGGCCCGGCTGAGTGCTCATGCCGTTATGACGACGACAACCTGATCCCTTTGACTTTCAAGCGTGAGAGCGAATAACCTTATGCTGGCCACGATTACGGACTATAAACAAAAGATCACGCTCATCCAGGACAGCGGTCTGCAATTTCTGGATTTTGCGCTTAAACCCGCTATCGATGCGCAAGGCCCGGGCAAGTTCGTCCGCAAGACGGCAAACGGCCCGCTGCTGCGCCTGATCCTCAATGAGGAGAACGGCAAATATCTCCTGCCTGCGCCGCTGGGATCAGTGCCAGAAGTGGTACGCCCTGAATCTAGCTTCTCGCTGGGCCAATCGCTGCTGCTACTGAGTAATGTCTGGCTGCCGCTCCCGTTTATGCGCTTCAACCCACCGCGTACCTTTATTGGCGGCCCGGATAACTGGGCACGTATGAAGGTCGTGCCCCTGCCAAGATCTGATCAGGACGGCAATACTCACCGTATCTGCATCGTTTTCGATACCAAAGTCTATCCTGACGGCAATGAGAACGAGCTGCTCGCTCCGACTGAAAGCGACATTACTGCCGGTTTGAAGTTTGCGCTGGCATATCACAGTGAAGAGTTGGGGGAGTTTCTCGATTTAACCTGGGTCGATGGCTGGCTGCGCGAAGTCTTTACTCACCATGCCACCGAGCGTGAACAGCGCAGTGAAGCGGAACAACGCACCGCATTGCGTGGTTTTGAGTATCAGGCGCACTACCTGAACCTACTGGATATGCTGGGCAAGCAATTGCGGATCCCGGAAATCACCCTGGTTGCAGGCACACGTCAAGAGCCGGATATCGCCGTTGACCTGATTCTGGATGTGGGCAACTCGCACACCTGCGGCATTCTGGTCGAAGACCATCCGGAGGAGCATAACGGGCTAAGCCAGAGTTATGAGTTGCAATTGCGCGATCTGGAACAGCCGCATCAGATCTACAATGAGATGTTTGAAAGCCGCATCGAATTTGCGCATGCGCAGTTTGGCAAGCCCAATTTCTCCTTGGAAAGTGGCCGCGAAGACGCCTTTCTCTGGCCTTCCATCGTGCGCGTTGGCCGAGAAGCCAGCCGTATGGCGCTGGCGCGACTCGGCACCGAAGGTTCCAGCGGGCTCTCCAGCCCACGCCGCTATCTGTGGGATGAAGAGAGCTACACCCCCGGTTGGCGATTCAGCAAAACCGTTGGCAACGCCGCGCTCGAGCCGCACGCCATCGCCGCACCGTTCACACATTTGATCAATGACGAAGGCCAGCCGCTTTTTACTGTGCCGTTCGACGATCGTCTTCCGGTATTTTCCGCACAATATAGCCGCAGCTCGCTGATGACGCTGATGCTGTGTGAACTGCTGGCACAGTCGTTGAGCCAGATGAACAGTGCGGCACAGCGCGCCAAAATGATGAATGACAGCGCACCGCGCCGCCTGCGTAACATCATTCTGACGCTACCCTCCGCCATGCCAAAACCTGAGCGCGAGATTTTCCGACGTCGCATGCAAGAAGCCATTGGTCTGGTCTGGAAAGCGATGGGATGGCACCCGACTGATGATGGCTTCAATACGGAACAAGAGAAAGCGGCCAGTCGTTTCCCCGCGCCTGACGTGCAAATGGAGTGGGATGAAGCCACCTGCGGCCAGATGGTCTATCTCTACAACGAAAGTCAGGTCAATTTTGGTGGCAACACCAAAGCCTTTTTCGCGAGCCAGGCGCGGCCAGACCGGGTGCGCGATGCCGATGAACAGCCGGGACAAACTCTGCGCGTTGCATCGATTGATATCGGCGGTGGTACCACAGATCTCGCGGTAACGCAGTATACGCTGGATGACAGTATCGGCAGTAACGTCAAAATCAGCCCATTGCTGATGTTCCGCGAAGGTTTCAAAGTGGAGGGCGACGATATCTTGCTGGATATGATCCAGCTCTACGTGCTGCCTGCACTGCATGCATCACTGAAGAAAGCCGGGATCGCCACGCCGGACAGCCTGATGGACAAGCTGTTTGGTAACGCGGGCAGAATGGATGGTCAATCAACCCTGCGTCAGCAGTCCACCTTGCAAATTCTGATGCCGATTGGGCGTGCGATCCTTGAAGCCTATGAAGGATTCGATCCACTTGACATGAGTGCCGAACTGGAAGCCAGCTTTGGTGAGCTGCTGCCACAGCGCCCGACCGGCAAGGTACTGGACTATTTGAACGGCGAAATCCAGCGTGAACAACCGGCGGGTGCTGCCGCGTTTGATATCCTGCACACGCCGCTTATCGTTCGGCTGAGCAAGTTACACGGCGAGTTCTTATCCAACCGCATCAGTATCACGCAAAATTTGCGTTCACTGTGCGAGGTGGTGGCACTCTATGATTGTGATGTGTTGCTGCTTACCGGCCGCCCGTCGCGTTTCCCCGGCATACAGGCACTGTTCCGTTACCTTCAGCCGTTGCCCATCAGCCGTATAGTGTCACTGGATGGCTACCACACCAGCGATTGGTATCCGTTCAATAAATTCGGCCGTATCGAGAACCCAAAATCCACCGCGGCAGTCGGCGCCATGCTGTGCCTGTTGGCTCTGGACCTGCGCCTGCCGGGCTTTTATTTTAAAGCGAGTGATTTTGAACCCTACTCCACTATCCGCTATTTCGGCATGATCGATACCAACCAACAGTTAACGCAGGATAACCTTTATTACAGCGATATCGATCTGGATGCCGCCGATTTTGAATTGGATAAACGCGGCTACTTCTCGGTGCGCGGCGGTATTGTGCTTGGTTTCCGTCAGTTGGATAACGAGCGCTGGCCCGCTACGCCGCTTTACACGCTGACCATTATCGATCAACCACTGGCCCGCAAGCTTGCGGGTGACAGCGTATTGCATCTGCGTTTGGCGGTCGCGCGCGAGGCGGGGCAACCTACGCCAGAACGTTTCGACATCGCCGACGCCACGCTACAAGATGGCAGCAAGGTTCCACTTCACTATCTGCGGCTGCGGCTTAACACGCTGGCTGACAGCGCTTCCGGCGCAACACACTACTGGATCGACAGCGGGAGCGTATTCAGCAAATGAGAGCACTGACGCCAAAACAACTTTCGACCCGGTTAACCACGCAGCTGACTGCCGCATCAGAAGGTATCGAGCAGGCCATTGAGTGGGTAGAGAACAACCGACCCCGCTCACTGCGTTTGGAGATGGAAGCCGATACGCTAACCATCAAACTACGCCGTCATCGTAACAAGGCACAACTGCTGGCAGACAGCGCTGGAAAAGAGATGGCCATCGGGCTGTTCGGTCAGGCACAGGAAGTCAAAACCTACCTGATTTCCGCATTAGCCGCAGGTGAAAATGGTCGATTGGAGAGCGATCTCGGCGCCCATACCCTGGACTATCAGGCACATATTAATCCTGAAAACCAACTCGCCGGACTGGTAACCCGCTTTACCCGTCAGCCAGGCGTGAAAAACACTACCTATCCGCTTCAATTGCTGTTGTTAAGCGAAGCGGACATCGTCAATATTCTGGCACAAGCGTATTTGTCCACGACCGTTGCGCCTCCGTCTCCCCGTAGTTTGGCCGAAGATGAACAGCAACTCGTCGAGCAGATGGCGCTGCTGGAGATGCATCGTCAGCCCGAGACAATCCCGGGATTCAGCAGTGATGAAGTCATTGCCCTGTGGGACAGCCTAGCGCGTCACGATGCCAAACGGCAAAAATGCCTTGAGATCCACTTCTGGCCAGCCGCTATCGCCCTTACCCCAACGTTGACTATTGACGATCGGGCGAGCTTATTCTCAGTGTTGTGGCAAGGCAAAGAAGAGTACACGGCGACCTATCGCCAGTTTGCGCATACGCTACAGCGCCTGAATTACAGCTATAAAGTGCTGGCACCGCTCAGCGTACTGGTCGATGACGTCTTGCTGCCTACCGATGGCATCATGAACCTCTCAACCGTCGCCTACCTCAATACTTCGTCCGATCCCAGCGTACATGTGCGCCCAGTCATCAATAATCGGGCCAGCAAACCGGTTGAGCTTTCTCTGGCGGAGCTGGCTTTCCTCGCCGTTGAACTGGTGGTGACGCTACAGTCACCGACGCGTGAGCCGCTGTTTGAGCGAGTTGATCTGCTTGATATTCCGGGCTTCAATCCGCTCAGCAACGTACACGTCGCTTCCAGTAGCGATCGCGAGCACGGCGCAGTGCAACGTTATCCGGTGCTGATAAAAAACCTGCTGCAAGCCAAGGCCAGCTATTTACTGGAACGGTACACCGAGCAGCACGCCATCAATCTGTTGATGATCTGCACGGCGGTAGATCGGCGCGCTGATGTCAAAGCAGTCGGTAAAGCGCTCGACTACTGGGTGAAACAGAGGCAGGGGGAAACCGCACAGCAGCGTAGTCAGCATAAACCCGGCTTGATTTGGGCGGTAACCAAATTCGATCAGCGTGTCATACACAACACCCACTACGATGAAGGCGTTCAACGTTACGTGGGTAATCCGGGAGAATCCTGGGGAACCATGCTGGCAACGGACGAACGCGGTGTAAAACGCATGGCGAACTGGCTGAATACCGAAGTCAAACGGGAAAACAAGCTGGCGCGACTGTCAGAACAATTGCATGACATGCAAAATGAACTGTTCGAGCACATCCTCGGCGGCTGGTACCAGTCTGACAGTGAAATTTCGGCGATGAGAAAGCAGAAAGTGGCCGAATCCGTGTTGAAATCACTCCAGACGCGACCGGGCGTACACGGCGAATTGCTGGAGCGCATGTTGCCGACACGGGATGAGTTGCGCCGTCTTTACCAACAGCAGCGTCAATCCGGCGTTAGCCATGTCACCCATCCGGCCCTGGATAACATTAGTGCCATGACCAACGCCGATCCTTTTGGCATCGTTATGGATATCGATTTATTCAGCGACACACCGCTGGATTTGACACAGACTGATGAGTCCCAAGCCCCGAGCGATGTGGATACCAATGCGGTCTTTGCCAGTCAGGTCTTGCGCTTTTGGATAAACCATATGCGCAACTTGCCAGACAACGCACCGCTGGTTGAATTGCTCGGGTTGAGTAAACCGACGCTGGAAATGCTAATGGAAGAAGTCATCACCGCTGGCTTGCGTCAAGGCATCAATCAGGCGCTACACGCGACGCTGAACCAGGACGATCACCCCAGCGCCTATACGGACAATGAGATCAACAGTCAGGTTTCTCGCGCCCTGACGGTACTCGGCGATTATATCGCTTGGTTAGGCTTCCAGAAAATGCCCGAGGAACAGCGCCCTGAAAGCCGCATCAACCGTGGACGTAAAATCTTCGCCAAGCCGGAAAAACAGGCTGTCAGTTGGGGTAGTGCCAAGCGATTGACCAAGTTGTCACTCACACCGACCAACAATACGGCATTTTACGTGTATGACTGGCTGGTTGGGCTCAATACCCTGATTCTGCAAAATGCCGGGCATTCAGCCGGGGGCGAACTGGATGCTGAACAGCGCAAACAGTTGGGTGCCATTTTGCAAATTTTCAAGCCCCCCCGAGTTATGCTCATTTCTGGTGTACGGGGTTTCGGGGAGGGTGGCGTATCCTGCTGATTGATTTCGTGGATGATTTCAAAATGGCGATTATTCCGTGCATGCTCATTCATCACTTTACACAGGCGTTCTATCGCGTTCAGATTCGGACTGTAAGGCGGTAAATAGTGAAGCTCTATGTTCACGACAAAGGCCCAATCCTTAATCAATTGGGTTCGGTGATAACCCGCACCGTCCAGTATTACATGGATTCTCTGTCGGTAATCAGGGTAACGTTTGCGTATCTCAATGAAAAAACGAGCAATGTTGTAGTCATTAATTGTTTTGTAATCGTGAATAACCGTACCGCCGATATCACTCAGATTCAGCGCACCCAGTATATTCAGACGGGTTCGACTTCCCGTTGTTTTAACTGACTTTTTATGCCCTTTTCGTATCCATCCATAACTGAGCTTTGTGGCTTGTGTCGGATGAACCGCATCGATAAACAGAATCGGCTCATTGCCGGCTGTTTTCTTTAAATTCTCATAATATTCAATGAAATGCTTCTGATTTTCTTCACTGAATTTATGGGGGACGCCCGCCGGTTTTTTGTAGGAGAAACCGGCTTTGTTGAATAAATAGAACTTTTGGGTAATCATCGGAGCAGATCAACACAGTTGTTTCAAAATCAGGTCTCCATGGCAAAACAAAATTTTAAAATCACCAACTGGCCCTCTTATAACAAGGCCCTCAAGCAGCGCTGTTCTCTAACCGTATGGCTAGATGAATCAGCCATTGCTGCATGGACGGAAAAAAACACTACTGAACGGCGTGGACGACCGCTCCACTACTCAGATATGGCCATCACCACAGTCCTGATGATGAAACGCGTGTTTGACCTTTCATTGAGGGCTTTACAGGGCTTTGTTGACTCGATTTTTAAACTGATTAAATTGTCGCTGCATTGTCCAGACTATTCGCTGCTCAGCAAGCGAGCAAAGACAGTGAACATCAGCATAAAAACGCCAACCCGTGGTGAAATCTCACATCTGGTCAGGCTTTGTTGAATAATAGTGAGTCATGCTGTTTTGCCAGCCAGTTTTGGTATAAAATGCTTGTCACCTCAGGTTTAAAGTTTTCTTATGAGGCCTAACTGCATGATTTTTCGTTGCGAAGATCTGTCGTTTCACTGGGGGTGCAGCATAAAATATGTTTATTCAACAAAGCCATCTGGTCATTGATGGAACCGGCCTGAAGGTCTTTGGCGAAGGCGAATGGAAAGTCCGGCAGCATGGTGCCGACAGACGCAGGGTATGGCGTAAGCTGCACCTGGCAGTAGACAGTGTGACGCATGAGATTATCTGTGCGGATTTGTCGCTCAGTGGTACGACTGATGCCCAAGCTCTACCGGCGCTGATAAACCAGACCCACCGGAAAATCAGAGAGGCATCGGCTGACGGCGCTTAGGATACAGTTTACTGCTATGATGCTCTGGTGAGGAAGAAAATAAGGCCGCTTATCCCGCCACGAAGGGGGGCGCAATATTGGCAAGATCGCTACCACGAGCGTAACCCCGCTGTTGCAAATCAGCGCATTAGCGGCAGTAACGCTATCTGGAAAAAGAAAGTGGGCTATCACCGGCGCTCAGTGGCTGAAACGGCCATGTTCCGGTTCAAAAGGCTTCTGGGTGGTCATCTAAGTCTGAGAGACTACGATGCTCAGGTGGGTGAAGCCATGGCCATGGTCAAAGTGCTTAACCTGATCACGCTATTAGGAATGCCGAACAGTATTCGCATCACGTAACAATCGACCCGTATGGGGCGCAGTCGTTACAAGTTCTGATTTATTCAACAAAGCCAGAGAAACCATGACGCTGCAACCACTTGTTCATGCCGGGAATACTGAATCGGATAGCCCAGCGATGTTCGACATAAGCCACGATGTCGTGGGTATGATGAAAGAGATGTTGAGATAACTAGCTGATTAAGAGTGCAGTCTTTTCAGCACAAAGCCGACTTGCAGACCCACCGTTTTCAGGTTTAAGTTTGCGAGTGTTGACGTAATCGTTGATATGTTGGTTTACCGTCGTTTCGTGCAGACGCAGAGCTTGCGCAATCATCGCAGAGCTCCAGCCTTCGGAGGCATAGGTATCTACACATCTTTTGCAATATCTGCTATTACGTTGCTGCATGATCTCAACTTATCCATCGGCGGGATTGATGCCCGCCTTAACCGGCGTTATCAGCGTCTGGTTAAGCAACACATGACTCCCGCAGCACCATTTGCGTCAGCCGTTAAAGACCTTGCCTGCGCGCAGAAAACAACATTCGCCACTACTCAGGCCGTTTGGCGTTTTTTTAATAATGAACGTATTAGCTTCAGTCAGCTCAATGAACCGATTATTTCGCTGGCTCTCCGGCAGGTTGCACTTAGCCCGCATCCATACGCTCCCGTCGTTCACGACTGGTCTCATTTACAGTTTCGTACCCACAATGGGAAAGAAGAACGTTTGAAAATGACGCATGGTGGCGACGTCGGTTATGAACTACAAACCCGCCTACTGGTTGATGCTGCAAATGGTTTACCAATAGCGCCCCTGTCTCAAACTCTAACCGATAGGGCGGGTTGTCGTTCAACGCTAACCGAGGGCTTGTCTGAGAGTCTGACTCATATGGATGCTTTGACGGCTGATATCGCCCGCGTTGAGTCTCTTGATACCGGGAAGAAGTTAGTTCATCTCATTGACCGTGAAGGTGACTCTATCGGGCATATGCGCACATTAAGCTCCCAGGGAATATGTTGGCTTATCCGGGGAAAGGAAGGGCATTGGGCCGAGTGGGGCGGTGACACCCGTAAAATTGGTGAAATTGCAGACGATCTGCCATTTATCGCAAACGGACAGGTTGGCTGGAAAGGGAAAAAAGCCAATATGGAGATCGGGGAAACATCCGTGATCATAACTCGAACAGCAAAAGCGAAGCGGAAAGACAAGAACACCGGACGGCGAGTGAAAGTTCAGCCAAGTGTAGCTCTGACACTCAGATTAGTTGTGGTTCGCCTTACCGATACTCACGGTAAATTTATCGGACGCTGGACGCTGCTCACAAACGTTAGCAACGAGATCACCAGCGCGGAAGTCGCTCGCTGGTATTACTGGCGCTGGGGTATTGAATCCTTTTTTAAGCTGCTAAAAGGTGCCGGTCATGATGTAGAAAAATGGCTTCAGCGCAGTGCTGGTGCCCTGCTACGCAGGTTAATTGATAGCTAGCATGGCATGTGTGCTGGTATGGCGGCTGCAACGCGCTGAAGGAGACGACAATGCGGCAGCCCGTCAGTTAATTTGCCGATTATCCGGACGACAACAAAAACGAGGGCGTAAAGAAAACGCCCCAGCGCTGCTTGCCGGACTATCCATCCTGCTAAATACCTTTATGATGTGTAGATACCTATGCTTCGGAGGCCAGCAGGACGGCTTTGATGCGATCACAAACGCGCTTATCACGACTGGTGTCATGAAGGTGTTCGAGTTCGGCTTTTTGCTTGTCGGTAATAAATATCTTCATAGTGGGTGAGCATGATCTTCTTACCGCGTAAAAGCAAGCATCTTCAATGATCACGGGTATATATGACATATTATCAATTTTATTGACATTGTGTTACTTTTTGACCAAACCGTCCACATCTACCTTGCGAATAGTTCCCTCGTCATACTGACTCGCGCAGCCAGTTATGCTATAAGAGTGCCTTGGTTATTCAGCCTTTGTGCGGACAGCGCTGCCTGGCAGCTGATGTCTCATCCTTCTGGTTATCAGGGTTTACTCTTATGATTACATTACATACAAACTTCGGTGACATCGTCATTAATACGTTTGCAGACAAAGCGCCTGCTACCGTGGAAAACTTCGAAAACTACTGCCGTAACGGCTTTTATGACAACACCATCTTTCACCGTGTGATCAATGGGTTCATGATCCAGGGCGGCGGTTTCGCACCGGGTATGCAGCAAAAAGCCACCGAAGCGCCTATCGCCAATGAAGCCAATAACGGCCTGAAAAACACCCATGGCACGCTGGCTATGGCGCGTACCAACGATCCACACTCCGCTACCGCACAGTTCTTTATTAACCTGGTGGATAACGACTTCCTCAACTTCCGCTCAGAACGTGCCGACGGCTGGGGCTATTGTGTGTTTGCCGAAGTGACCGACGGCATGGATGTGGTTGATAAGATCAAAGACGTTGCAACTGGCCGGAGCGGCATGCATCAAGACGTTCCTAAAGAAGATGTGGTAATTACCCACGTGACTGTCAGCGAGTAATCGCAGCAGCATGGCAACATTGTTTATTGCCGATCTGCATCTGAACGTACATGAACCGGCGATCACCGTCGGTTTTCTGCGTTTTCTGGAACGTGATGCCCAGCAGGCAGATGCGCTCTATATCCTTGGCGATCTGTTCGATGCCTGGATCGGCGATGACGATCCTCAACCGCTGCATGCCAACGTCGCTAACGCGCTGCGTCAGTTGCAACAACGCGGTATCCCTTGTTACTTCATTCACGGCAACCGAGACTTCCTGCTAGGTAAGCGTTTTGCTGCGCAAGCAGGCATGACACTGCTCCCTGCCGAGCAGGTAGTGGAGTGCTATAGACGCCGAATCCTGATCATGCACGGCGATACTCTGTGCATTGACGACGCGGCCTATCAGAAATATCGCCGCTGGGTACATAACCCCGTCATCCAGTGGCTGTTCCTGCGCTTACCCTTACGTTTGCGTCTCAGGGTGGCGGCAAAAATGCGGGCGGCAAGTCAGCAGGCAAACCAGCATAAGTCGCAGCAGATTATGGATGTCAATCCGCGGGCGGTGCAGGCGTGTTTACAAGCGTATGGTGTTAACACCCTGATTCATGGGCATACCCATCGGCCAGCGATACACACGGTCATGACCGACAGCGGCGAAGCGCAACGGGCGGTGTTGGGTGCCTGGCATGAACAAGGATGGATGATAAAAGTCACGGCTAGCGATACCGCGTTGATTTCCTTTCCCTTCTGATTTCCTCCATTTTTTACACCTTTTGTGGCAAACCTGTAATGCCATTAACGGCAATAATACTGCGATTTGTCCGTACGCAACCGTTTTCCTTCCCGAACGCTCATGGTATGATCTGCGCCCTCCAGCCAGAGCGTCATCCGTTTTCTGGCCGACGCAGCCATGCGTCTCAATACGTCATATCACAGGAGCACTACAGGCATGTCATCCAACGCTGCCCCGGCAAAAATTGCCATCGTCATGGGTTCAAAGAGTGACTGGGCTACGATGCAGTTTGCTGCGGAAATTCTCACCACACTCGCTATTCCCTTTCATACCGAAGTCGTTTCAGCGCACCGCACGCCGGACAAACTGTTTAGCTTTGCAGAGCAAGCTGCAGAAAACGGATTTGATGTGATCATTGCGGGCGCAGGAGGAGCAGCGCACTTGCCCGGTATGCTGGCAGCGAAAACGCTGGTGCCGGTGTTGGGCGTGCCGGTTCAGAGTGCAGCATTAAGCGGCGTTGATAGCCTGTACTCCATTGTGCAAATGCCGCGTGGCATCCCCGTCGGGACACTGGCTATCGGTAAAGCTGGGGCCGCCAACGCGGCCCTGTTCGCCGCACAGATTCTGGCGCTGCACAATGGTGAATTGGCCACTCGCCTCGCCGTTTGGCGTCAACAGCAAACCGATGAGGTGCTGGCGCATCCCGATCCACGGGAGGAGGCATGAAACCCGTTTGTGTATTAGGAAACGGCCAACTGGGTCGTATGTTACGTCAGGCCGGTGAACCCTTGGGGATTGCCGTTTACCCGGTGGGACTGGATGCTGAACCGGAGTCCGTGCCGTTTCATCACGCGGTCATCACCGCCGAGATTGAACGCTGGCCGGAAACCGCATTGACGCGCGAATTGGCAGAGCACGCGGCCTTTGTTAACCGTGACATATTTCCACGTCTGGCCGATCGCCTGACACAGAAACAGTTGCTGGATTCGTTGCAGTTGCCCACCGCCCCTTGGCAGTTGCTGGCTTCAGCGCAAGAATGGCCAGCAGTATTCAGCCGGCTGTGCGAGTTGGCCATCGTCAAACGTCGCGTGGGCGGCTATGACGGCCGTGGTCAGTGGCGCTTACGCCCTGACACCGCCGCGACCCTGCCGCAAGAGTGCTACGGCGAATGCATCGTAGAGCAAGGCATCGCGTTTTCTGGTGAAGTGTCAATGGTAGGCGCGCGTGGTATGGATGGACATTGCGTGTTTTATCCGCTGACGCACAATCTGCATGAAGAGGGTATTCTGCGCGCCAGCGTTGCGCTGCCGCAGCCGGATGCGCGCATGCAACAACAGGCAGAAACCATGCTCGCGGCCATCATGAATGCGCTCGATTACGTCGGTGTTATGGCGATGGAGTGCTTTATCGTGGGCGATCGTTTACTGATCAACGAATTGGCCCCCCGCGTGCACAACAGCGGCCACTGGACACAAAATGGCGCATCCATCAGCCAGTTTGAACTGCACCTGCGTGCCATCCTGGAACTGCCGTTGCCGAAATCAGTGATTGATGCCCCTGCCGTCATGATCAATCTGATTGGTACTGATGTTAATCACGCCTGGCTGGCACTGCCGCTGGTTCATCTGCACTGGTATGACAAAGAAGTACGACCTGGGCGTAAAGTCGGCCACCTGAACCTGACGCACAGCGATCGCACTCAGCTACAACACACGTTACAGTCACTCGTCCCCCTGTTACCTGAAGCCTATCATTCCGGCCTACAGTGGGCACAAGCAACGCTTTAACCGCTGTGCACTTCCCACCGCGTGGCTTTAGGCCGGTGGGAAGTGCATTCCCTTACGCTCTCGTCTGTTTTGTCTGCAAACCATAAACACACACCATTTATATGTTCTTATTTTGGAGTGACATATGGATTATTAGGCTGTGTCACTTATAGCCAAGCGACTTAATTTTGATTACACTATATGGACTGAGAACAAAATCTCTGTATCGCAACCACTCTCTCTTTTTTTGCTTTTTGCTTTTTGCTTTTTGCTTTTTGCTTTTTGCTTTTTGCTTTTTGCTTTTTGCTTTTTGCTTTTTGCTTGTGCCAATTTATGCTCAATTGGGTTAAGATCTGGCGAATAAATAGCTCATTTAAATAATGTAATCAAAATTAAGTCGCTTGGCTATAAGGGACACAGCCTAGGTCTATTATTAATCGCAGGTAAATTAACGCTATTTATTAGAAACGATATTATTGCTTATTATTTGGTGTGAAATTAATCTAAAGTATCAAATAAGATACGTTATAAAAAATAACGTAAGGAATCATCATTGGTATTTTATTTATGAGCGAATTTTGATAAAATTAAAACGCGTCAATTCATTTCTGTGATCATCTCAATATTATTCGCTGACCGCCTCAATATAGAATGCCGCCACAATCAGTATTGACTCTCTAACATGCGATTGCGTTATAAAAATGCGTCGATGTTTATTATTTATACAACATTGGTGCTATTGCCAATATTGACACGATTTGCAAACTGTGTTCACCAAGGAGAACCAATTATGAGCACAATCCAAGAAAGCAGTGCGATCGTCGCACACGCTTCTGGTTGGAGTAAAAGCGACACTATCTGGATGCTCGGGCTTTACGGGACGGCCATTGGCGCGGGCGTGCTGTTCCTGCCGATCAATGCCGGTATTGGTGGATTAATTCCATTGATAATTATGGCAATTATTGCTTTTCCGATGACATATTACTCACACCGCGCACTGTGTCGATTTGTTTTATCCGGTAAAAAAGGTGGTGAAGATATTACTGAAGTGGTCGAAGAACATTTCGGTGTCGGCGCAGGGAAATTAATCACGCTACTCTACTTTTTTGCTATTTACCCTATTTTGTTGGTTTATAGCGTAGCGATAACCAATACGGTAGACAGTTTTATCACGCACCAACTTCATTTACCGTCGCCGCCACGCGCTGTGTTGTCTTTGGTATTAATTCTGGGCCTGATGTTTATCGTTCGCTTTGGCGAAGCAATGATTGTAAAAGCCATGAGCATTCTGGTTTATCCTTTTGTCATGGTCTTGATGCTGCTGGCATTTTATTTAGTTCCTCATTGGAATTTAGCGATTTTTGATAATATATCTTTCACCAGCAGCGCAACCGGCAATGGGCTATTGTCGACCCTGTGGTTGGCGATCCCGGTAATGGCATTCTCCTTTAACCATTCCCCCATTATCTCCTCTTTTGCCGTTGCCAAGCGTAAAGAGTATGGCGACGATGCCGAGCCCAAATGCTCCCGCATCCTCTCCTATAGCCATATCATGATGGTGCTGACCGTGATGTTCTTTGTGTTCAGTTGTGTACTGAGCCTGTCCCCTGCGGAACTGATGGAAGCCAAAACGCAGAACATTTCCATTTTGTCTTACCTGGCAAACCACTTTAACAACCCGGTCATGGCCTATCTGGCACCGGTTATCGCCACCATCGCTATCTCCAAATCGTTCCTCGGCCACTATCTGGGGGCGGGAGAAGGCTTTAACGGTATGATAATCAAATCGCTGCGCAGCCGTGGTAAAACCATCGGTCACGCCAAGCTGAACCGCATCACGGCGCTGTTTATGCTGCTGACCACCTGGATCGTCGCCACGCTCAACCCCAGCATTCTGGGCATGATTGAAACAATGGGTGGCCCGGTTATCGCCTGCCTGCTATTCCTGATGCCGATGTACGCCATTCAGAAAGTCCCGGCAATGAAGCAATACAGCGGACAGATCAGCAACGTGTTCGTTACCGTGATGGGTCTGATCGCCATCACCGCCATTGTCTATAGCCTGCATTAATCCACGCAGAAGCGGCACTGAGCCGCTTCCTTGTTCCCCCTCATGACTATCAAGAGACGGTTGGCATAAGTTGCCAGCCGTCTCTCGGCACACCTGATGACGGAATCTGCTGGCAGCGCCTTGGCGTTCTCAGCATCTTGTTAGAGGACATCGCCATGGTCAGCGTATTCGAGATTTTCAAAATTGGTATTGTGCCGTCGAGTTTGCACACCGTCGGGCCGATGAAAGCAGGTAAAATGTTTACCGATGATCTGGTCAGCCAGTCGCTTATCGCCTCCGTTACCTATGCGCGGTGGGCTGGCAATCAAAGTGGTGCTGTGCGAATAACGCGGTAGCTTCTCATCGTCCTCGACTCACATCCCCACATCATCCTCGGCGAAAGCCGGGGATGGCGGTGAGACGAAATGGGTTTCATCTCTGCTTTCGCGCTGAGGCATACTCCACAAATCTAGACCAAGTCTTTTTGTTGTTGCAGTGAATGTTTCGTGCGCGTTAACCCACGCAGTTATTTGCATCGTACATCGCACGCGCCCGACACGGGGCGCTCAATCGCCCTCGCCCCGTGGCTTTCCGCGGGAAATAATGCCGCTTCGCGGTGCCTTCGGGGCCCGAACCCACTGACGGGCCGCCAGCGACGCGTTCCAGACGCGGCGCTGACTTTCACGGCGTCCTGCCGCTCACTCTGTGGTCCCATTCCCCTCAGCGTTATTTTTTTAAGCGATATAACGTCAAAGCTGGTTTACGCTATTTGTTGCGGATCCCTCAGCGCCTACGCAAGAATGACGCGGAATGCGGGAGCGGCCAGATAGATGCCAGAGTGACAAGCCGCCGCCTTACGATTTTTTCTCGTTTTCCGGGCGTGACCAGATAATGTTGTTCTCTGCCGCCGAGATATACCAATCCACTGTGCTGTTCGCGACCGGTTTCACCACAGCGGGTGCGCTGTGGGTTTGCGGCGGGAATGCCGAAGCTTTCTTGCGAATGCGCATCGGTGTGCGCTGTTTTTCTCCGCTGATTTGCGCATGGAAGGCGGAAACATCCGCATCAAACAACACGCCTTCCAGCTGATGCAGGCGGTTCAAACCGCGCAGAATGCATAACAAGCTGCTTAGGGTTATCGATTCCCCCAACTCCGCACGTTTGATGGTGGCAATACCCAACCCGGCGCGTTCGGCCAAATCAACCTGCGACAGCCGCTGCTGAATGCGTGCTTCCTTGATTCTTCGGCCCAGTTCAACAACAATGTCGCCTTCACTCATACTGCTGAATTTCATGTTACGGTTTTACCTGCGCCCGATTAAATTCCGCACATTTTATCATCACTTTTTCATATGGCACGGAGAATCGTACAAAAGACAGGTTTTTTTACGATTTTTTCTGCTGCACCATCAACCAAAGCGCCCGGTAATGTAATCTTCCGTTTTGCGCTGAACGGGGGAGGTAAACAACGTGTCGGTAAGATCGTATTCAATCAGTTTACCCTGATGAATAAAGGCAGTATAATCCGATACCCGCGCCGCTTGCTGCATATTGTGCGTCACCAACACCAGCGTGAAGCGCTGTTTTAATGCTCCCATCAACTCTTCAATCACTAGCGTAGAGATAGGATCGAGCGCGGATGTCGGATCATCAAGCAATAACACTTCGGGTTCAATCGCGATGGCACGAGCAATCACCATGCATTGCTGCTGGCCGCTGGAGAGCGTCAGGGCGTTATCGCCCAGCCGGTCTTTCACCTCATGCCACAGCGCTGCTGCACGCAGTGCGTTCTTCACGGTTTCATCCAACAAGCGCCGATCGCGAATACCTTGCAAACGCAAGCCATAGGCCACGTTGTCATAGATGGATTTAGGAAACGGATTAGGGCGCTGGAATATAGCCAACCGACTTAAAAATGATTACAGCCAATGCCCTGATATGTGGCAAAAAATACAGCTAATTGTTATCAAAATAATGTCGCTTTGCTATAATATTGATATAGCTAAACGACTTAATTTTGATTACATTATTTAAATGAGCTATTCAATTGATTTTAGACGTAAAGTGATATCTACACGGGAAGAAGAAGGGTTGAGTATCCGGGAAACAGCGAAGTAATTTCGGATTGGCCCTGCCTCCGTATCGCGTTGGATTAATCAAATAGCGTCAAAAGCATCGACCACGCGTCAGCGAAAGAGCGATAAATCCGAGTTGATAAAAGATGTTGAACAATACCAGATGCTTACCAAAAAGAACGTGCAGAGCGTTTTGGCGTTTGTCAGAAGGCCATTTGGCAAGCTCTTAAAAAGCTGGGATTGACCTATAAAAAAACTGGCTTTGTTGAATAAATAGATTTTATGCTGGCAGCCCAGCGAAACGAAGGATCCTCGCAACGTAAAATCATGCAGTTAGGCCTCATGAGAAAAGTGTACACCTGAGATGACAAGCATTTTCAACCAAAACTGGCAGGCTTTGTTGAATAAACATATTTTATGCTGCACCCCCGCTGAAACGACAGATCCTCGTAACGCAAAATCATGCAATTAGGCCTCATAAGAAAACTGTAAACCTGAAGTGACAAGCATTTTCTACCAAAACTGGCTGGCAAAACAGCATGACTCACTATTATTCAACAAAGCCAAACTGGCATGGAAAAACAGCATGATTACCTATTATTCAACAAAGCCAAAAAAACTCTACGTCATCCGAAAGCCGACGAAAGCGCCCGGCAAGCATTTCAACAAAAAATACAACAGTATGAAAAAGAATGCAAACCTATTGTTTTTATTGATGAAAGTGGTTTTCCACACGATACCCCACGGACTCACTGCTATTCCCCAAAAGGTCAACGGTGTTTTGGCCTGAAGAACTGGGGAGCCAAGGGAAGAAGAAATGTTATCGGCGCTTTATTAGGCACAACGCTGTTTGCTATCAGATTATTTGATATCAATATTAACAGCGATGTTTTCTATTCCTGGGTCGCACAAGTCCTTATCCCAGTACTCCCTAAAAACAGTGTAATCGTGATGGACAATGCAACTTTTCACAAAAAACATAATATTCAACAAGTCATCATCGATGCAGGGTATATGGTGGAGTATTTGCCTACATATTCGCCAGATCTTAACCCCATTGAGCATAAATGGGCACAAGCAAAAAAAGAGAGAGTGGTTGCGATACAGAGATTTTGTTCTCAGTCCATATGGTGTAATCAAAATTAAGTCGCTTGGCTATAATCATGCTGCTCCACTTTACCACAGTACTCCGTACCCCTGTCGGTCAGTATTCTCAGCACCGGCAGTCCCTGAGCCTCGTAGAACGGGAGTACGCTATCATTGAGCAGGTCGGCGGCAGTGAGCGGTGTTTTATTCGTATACAGCTTGCAGTGCGCCACTTTCGAGTACGTATCCACGAACGTCTGCTGGTAGATACGGCCCACCCCCTTCAGATTGCCCACGTAGAAGGTGTCCTGCGAGCCCAGATACCCGGGATGTGCCGTCTCGATTTCACCGCAGGCCTCATCATCGTGCGCCTTCTTCTCCAGGGCTGCGATTTGAGCGTCGGTAAGGACAATGCCTTCTCTGGCGACCTTTTCCTCAAGCGCCTTCAGGCGTTTACGGAAGTTCTCCAGGTCGTGTCGTTGCCAGATGGAGCGCACGCCGTTGCCGGAGATAAACACGCCTTTTTTACGCAGCTCATTACTGGTCCGGTGCTGCCCATGGGGCGGGAACTCAATAGCATAATCAACAACCGCGCGTTCAGTGGCTTCGTCGGCGCGGTTCTTCAGGTTCGGAACCCGGCGGTTCTGGTTAACCAGCGCATCAATGGCGCCTTCAGCAGCCAGTTCCTGATAACGGTAAAATGTATCGCGTGACACGCCCATGCTCTTGCAGGCTTTTGATACGTTACCGAGTTCTTCGGCGAGATTGAGCAGGCCGGCTTTGTGTTTGATAATGGGATTGTTAGTATGAAGCATGAGAGTTACCTCGCGTTTTGTTTAAGGATTAGACACCCATATCAAAACCGGTAACTCTCAACCTTTCAAGGTCCAGTGTCAGATCTAGTCGCGACTAATACAGTTCATTATTAAAAAAACGCCAAACGGCCTGAGTAGTGGCGAATGTTGTTTTTTGCGCGCAGGCAAGGTCTTTAACGGCTGATGCCAATGGTGCTGCGGGAGTCATGTGTTGCTTAACCAGACGCTGATAACGCCGGTTAAGGCGGGCATCAATCCCACCGATGGATAAGTTGAGATCATGCAGCAACGTAATAGCAGATATAGCCAACCGACTTAAAAATGATTACAACAGATACCCTGATATGCGGCAAAAAAGCATAGCTAGCTGTTATCAAAATAATGTCGGTTGGCTATATTGCAAAAGATGTGTAGATACCTATGCCGCTACACTAGGTCGAACGGCATTCAACCTGAGGCAGGCGCGGAGAAAACCAATACGTTTGTTTGACGCGGTACACCGCAGACATGGAAAAGACTCTTTATCACGATTTACTTTACCCTACTGGCTGCATGCAGGTTTGTCGAGGGGAATGGCGGCTGACGTTTGCCGCTGTCTGTGGGACAATAGTCGCAGAATTGGACAGACATTGAGATGGCATGGCGCTTACCCCCACAATCAAGCAGCAAATCGACCAGTGGTATAAGGCGCTGCAACAACATATTCCTGATTTTACCTCCCGGGCTCCACAGCGACAGATGATCGCAGAAGTGGCGAAAACCTTGGCCGGTGAGTATCCGCGCCACGCGGTTATTGAGGCACCCACCGGTGTGGGTAAAACTTTGTCCTACCTGATTCCCGCCATTGCGATTGCGCGCGCAGAGAGCAAGACACTGGTGATCAGCACCGCCAACATCGCGTTGCAGGATCAGATTGTCACCAAAGACCTGCCGCTGCTGAAAAAATTCATCCCTGAGCTCACCTTCACCGCCGCTTTTGGTCGGGCGCATTATCTCTGCCCGCGCAATCTGGCGGCGTTGACCTCCGAGACCGCGCAAGGGGATTTGCTGGCATTTCTCAGTGATGAACTGGAGCCAGCCAGCAAAGAAGAGCGCGGGGAGTGTCTCAAGATGGCGAAAGCATTTCAAGGGTATGAATGGGACGGGATGCGCGATCATTACAGCCTGACGATCGACGATGCTTTATGGCGTAAGGTCAGTACCGATAAAGCCAGCTGTCTGGGTAAAAATTGTTACTATTACCGTGACTGTCCATTCTTTATCGCCCGTCGTGAGATTGAAAATACAGAAGTTGTGGTGAGCAATCACGCCTTGGTGATGGCGGCGATGGAGAGCGATTCGGTGCTGCCTGCCGCGAAAGATCTGCTGTTGGTGCTGGATGAAGGGCATCACGTGCCGGATGTGGCACGCGATTCGCTGGAAATGGCGGGGGACATTACCCCGGCGTATGTTAAAGCGCAGATGGACAGTGTGATCCAGCTGGTGGCAACCTGTATGGCGCAGTTCCCGCCAAAATCTCCGCCGCGTCTGACTAACCCTGAACGGTTGACGGTGCATATTGAGGAGATGATTGAGCAGAACGCCGCATTTGTTGCCATGAGTGAGCTGTTTCTCCAGGGGGAAGGACAAGAAAGCGAATATCGCTTCCCGATGGGGGTTATGCCGGAAGAGATGCGGCTGGTGTGTGTCCGGATGCATAAGCTAACGGATGGCCTGCGCGGCTTAACCGAATACCTGTCTCACGATCTCGGGGAAAAAACCGGCAAGCACGATGTGGTGCGGGTTCATCAGGCGCTTTTGCGTATGAGCCGCGCCATGGGTTATCTGGAGAGTAAAACGCAACTCTGGCATTTGGCCGCGCTGGAGAAAGTATCCAACGCACCGGTATCAAAATGGCTGCATCGGGAATATCGCGAAGGGCAGTGGCGGCTATCGTTGCACTGTGCGGGAATACGTGTCTGTGACCAGCTCGACCGACTGCTGTGGCGCAATGTTTCGCACGTGGTTCTGACCTCCGCGACCTTACGCTCCCTGAACAGTTACCAGCGGCTGAAAGAACTCTCTGGCCTGGATGAAGAAGAGGGAGATCGTTTTATCACGCTGGATTCGCCTTTCAACCACTGTCAGCAGGGCAAGCTGGTGATCCCCAAAATGCACTGTGAACCCTTGCTGGAAAATGAAGTGCCACATATTGCCGAAATGGCGCGTTTTTTCCGCCAATCATTGTCCCAGCAGGGACACAAAGGGATTCTGGTGTTGTTCGCCAGCCAAAGAGCGATGCAGCAGTTTCTCTCACAGGTCACCGATTTGCGCTTAATGCTGTTGGTGCAAGGGGATCAGCCGCGTTCGCGCCTGATTGCGTTGCACCGACAACGCGTGGAGGCGGGCGACGTCAGCGTACTGGTTGGGTTGCAATCTTTTGCCGAAGGGCTGGATTTGAAAGGTGAACTGCTGTCGCAAGTGCATATTCATAAGATTGCCTTTCCCCCGATTGACAGCCCGGTGATCCTGACCGAAGGGGAGTGGTTAAAAAGTCAGAAACGCCATCCCTTTGTGGTGCAAAGCCTGCCTGCCGCTTCATTTAACCTGATCCAGCAGGTTGGGCGTTTGATTCGCAGTCACACCTGTTTTGGTGAAATCGTTATCTATGACAGACGCTTGTTGACCAAGGGATACGGTGCGCAACTGTTGGTGGCGTTGCCGGTATTCCCCATTGAACAACGTGATGTGCCAGCCTGATATAAACATGCTATTTTTGCAGAAATAGATCGATCGTCTTTTTCGCGGGAGAACGCATGGACTTTACCACCATCATCAAAGAGATCGGGCGGGGGAAAAATCACGCACGTGATTTGGATCAGGACGCTGCCTACTCGCTATATCGTCATATGCTGCAAGGTGATGTGCCCGATCTGGAACTGGGCGGTGTACTGATTCCCTTGCGAATCAAAGGGGAAGGTGAAGCAGAGCTGCGCGGTTTCTATCAGGCCACCAGCGAGCAGGTATTGCGCTTGCACGCGCCTGCGGGTCGCCCGATGCCTATTGTCATCCCCAGCTACAACGGTGCACGGCGCCAGCCCAATCTGACGCCATTGCTGGTTAAATTGGGCTTTCCAGTGGTGGTTCACGGCGTTGAAAATGACCCGACGCGGGTAACCAGCGCGGAAATTTTGCAAGCGCTCGGGGTGAAAAGTGCGAGCAGCGCCAAGGCGGGGCAGTCATTGATTGATGAGGGGTTCCCAGTATTTATTCCGATTTCAGTCCTGAGTCCTGCTTTGGATAAACAGTTGCAACTGCGCTGGCGCATGGGCGTGCGCAATAGCAGTCATACGCTGGCTAAATTGTTGACGCCGTTTGGCGAGCAAGAGGCATTGCGTTTGACCAGCGTCTCACATCCGGAATACGTCACTCGGCTTAATCAGTTTTTCCTTGATATCGATACCAGAGCGTTGCTGATGCACGGCACGGAAGGTGAGGTCTATGCGAATCCGCAGCGATGTCTTGAAATTAAGTTTATTCGGGGGCAACACAGTGTAATGCTGCAACAGCGTCAGGATATTGTTGTAGTACCGGATAAGTTGCCGATTGCCCGGGATGTAGTGACGACTGTGCGTTGGACAGCGCAGTGCTTGGCGGGGGAAATTGCAGTACCTTATGCCCTGCGCTTACAGCTTGCTTGCTGTCTGGTTGCTGGCGGTATGTCTCCAACCATGGAACAAGCGGTGGTGACCATTAGCAAACGTTTTGGCTAAAATGCCTGCACTCAAAATCTGATATTATCTTTGATAGGCTTTGTTGAATAAATAGAACTTTTGGGTAATCATCGGAGCAGATCAACACAGTTGTTTCAAAATCAGGTCTCCATGGCAAAACAAAATTTTAAAATCACCAACTGGCCCTCTTATAACAAGGCCCTCAAGCAGCGCGGTTCTCTAACCGTATGGCTAGATGAATCAGCCATTGCTGCATGGACGGAAAAAAACACTACTGAACGGCGTGGACGACCGCTCCACTACTCAGATATGACCATCACCACAGTCCTGATGATGAAACGCGTGTTTGGCCTTTCATTGAGGGCTTTACAGGGCTTTGGTGACTCGATTTTTAAACTGATTAAATTGTCACTCCATTGTCCAGACTATTCGCTGCTCAGCAAGCGAGCAAAGACAGTGAACATCAGCATAAAAACGCCAACCCGTGGTGAAATCTCACATCTTGTCATTGATGGAACCGGCCCGAAGGTCTTTGGCGAAGGCGAATGGAAAGTCCGGCAGCATGGTGCCGACAGACGCAGGGTATGGCGTAAGCTGCACCTGGCAGTAGACAGTGTGACGCATGAGATTATCTGTGCGGATTTGTCGCTCAGTGGTACGACTGATGCCCAAGCTCTACCGGCGCTGATAAACCAGACCCACCGGAAAATCAGAGAGGCATCGGCTGACGGCGCTTAGGATACAGTTTACTGCTATGATGCTCTGGTGAGGAAGAAAATAAGGCCGCTTATCCCGCCACGAAGGGGGGCGCAATATTGGCAAGATCGCTACCACGAGCGTAACCCCGCTGTTGCAAATCAGCGCATTAGCGGCAGTAACGCTATCTGGAAAAAGAAAGTGGGCTATCACCGGCGCTCAGTGGCTGAAACGGCCATGTTCCGGTTCAAAAGGCTTCTGGGTGGTCATCTAAGTCTGAGAGACTACGATGCTCAGGTGGGTGAAGCCATGGCCATGGTCAAAGTGCTTAACCTGATCACGCTATTAGGAATGCCGAACAGTATTCGCATCACGTAACAATCGACCCGTATGGGGCGCAGTCGTTACAAGTTCTGATTTATTCAACAAAGCCCCAATTGAGCATAAATGGGCACAAGCAAAAAAAGAGAGAGTGGTTGCGATACAGAGATTTTGTTCTCAGTCCATATGCTGTAATCAAAATTAAGTCGCTTGGCTATATAGCCTGTCACAACCGCGAGGTGTTGGCTTTCCTGCTGCTGAGCGACTGCGGTAGGAGAGGTGGCAGCAAATTGATATTGCGTCTGCGCCAGATCACGCGATAATCAGATTTTCCTTAGCGATCAACGGGGGGATCCCATGGAAATCCGCGTATTCAGACAAGATGACTTTGAAGAAGTGATTACTCTATGGGAACGTTGCGATCTGCTGCGCCCTTGGAACGATCCGGAAATGGATATTGAGCGTAAAGTGAATCACGATGCCTCCCTGTTTTTGGTGGCCGAAGTGGGCGGTGAAATCGTGGGCTCGGTGATGGGCGGGTATGACGGCCATAGCGGATCGGCCTACTATCTGGGCGTCCATCCGGATTTTCGCGGGCGCGGCATCGCTAACGCGTTGATTAGCCGCCTGGAGAAAAAACTGATCGCACGCGGTTGCCCCAAAATCCACCTGATGGTGCGGCAGGATAATGATGCAGTGATCGGCATGTATGAGAAGCTGAACTACGATATCGTGGATTCTGTTACGCTGGGGAAACGTCTGATCGAAGATCAAGAATACTAATCCCTATACCCGTCATACTTCAAGTTGCAGGTGCGTTGGCTTTCCTTGTTCACCCCAGTCACATACTTGAGTATGCTCCTAGGGATTCACTCGTCGCCGCCTTCCTGCAACTCGAATTATTTAGGGTGTATTGTCGGTTTTTGGCTTGTTGTTTAAAAGCAACTTTTCACAAAAAACATAATATTCAACAAGTCATCATCGATGCAGGGTATATGGTGGAGTATAGCCAACCGACTTAAAAATGATTACAGCCAATGCCCTGATATGTGGCAAAAAATACAGCTAATTGTTATCAAAATAATGTCGCTTTGCTATGTTTGCCTACATATTCGCCAGATCTTAACCCAATTGAGGGCTTTGTTGAATAAATAGAACTTTTGGGTAATCATCGGAGCAGATCAACACAGTTGTTTCAAAATCAGGTCTCCATGGCAAAACAAAATTTTAAAATCACCAACTGGCCCTCTTATAACAAGGCCCTCAAGCAGCGCGGTTCTCTAACCGTATGGCTAGATGAATCAGCCATTGCTGCATGGACGGAAAAAAACACTACTGAACGGCGTGGACGACCGCTCCACTACTCAGATATGACCATCACCACAGTCCTGATGATGAAACGCGTGTTTGGCCTTTCATTGAGGGCTTTACAGGGCTTTGGTGACTCGATTTTTAAACTGATTAAATTGTCACTCCATTGTCCAGACTATTCGCTGCTCAGCAAGCGAGCAAAGACAGTGAACATCAGCATAAAAACGCCAACCCGTGGTGAAATCTCACATCTTGTCATTGATGGAACCGGCCCGAAGGTCTTTGGCGAAGGCGAATGGAAAGTCCGGCAGCATGGTGCCGACAGACGCAGGGTATGGCGTAAGCTGCACCTGGCAGTAGACAGTGTGACGCATGAGATTATCTGTGCGGATTTGTCGCTCAGTGGTACGACTGATGCCCAAGCTCTACCGGCGCTGATAAACCAGAGCCACCGGAAAATCAGAGAGGCATCGGCTGACGGCGCTTAGGATACAGTTTACTGCTATGATGCTCTGGTGAGGAAGAAAATAAGGCCGCTTATCCCGCCACGAAGGGGGGCGCAATATTGGCAAGATCGCTACCACGAGCGTAACCCCGCTGTTGCAAATCAGCGCATTAGCGGCAGTAACGCTATCTGGAAAAAGAAAGTGGGCTATCACCGGCGCTCAGTGGCTGAAACGGCCATGTTCCGGTTCAAAAGGCTTCTGGGTGGTCATCTAAGTCTGAGAGACTACGATGCTCAGGTGGGTGAAGCCATGGCCATGGTCAAAGTGCTTAACCTGATCACGCTATTAGGAATGCCGAACAGTATTCTCATCACGTAACAATCGACCCGTATGGGGCGCAGTCGTTACAAGTTCTGATTTATTCAACAAAGCCCCAATTGAGCATAAATGGGCACAAGCAAAAAAAGAGAGAGTGGTTGCGATACAGAGATTTTGTTCTCAGTCCATATGGTGTAATCAAAATTAAGTCGCTTGGATATAGTTTCTTGCCATTTTTTCATAACGTGTGGCGATCCGTCGATATTCCTTTAAACGGCCAAAACACCTTTCCACAACGTTGCGACGGCGATAAGCATCACTATCAAGTTACGAGCGTCCATCTGAAGCCAGTTTTTTATTTGATTTTCGGGGAATAACCGTTTTTATCCCTCTTTTTTTCAACTCGTTACGTAGTGCATTCCCAGAGTAGGCTTTGTCAGCCAGTACTGCATGGCCACGACGCTTCATGCTGCCGTTCTGGCGTTGCACGCCAATTCCGTCCAGGAGTCGTAACGCAAACAGGCTTTCGTGACCCTGCCCAGCACTCAGTTCGATGTTTAGCAGGATGCCGCTTCCGTCAGTCGCCATGTGGATTTTGGTGCCATAACCACCTCGTGAGCGACCCAGGCTATTATCGTTGGTAATATCGAGATGTTTTTTTGAGCGCCAGCCGCACATTTGAGCGCACGGATATTACTGCCATCCAGCGCAGTGGCTGACCAGTCAACAACTCCATGAGTATCAAGAAATGAAAGTAACTTATTGAAAATAATGTTAATAATTCCAGACTTTGACCATCTGTTGAAACGGTTATAAACGGTTTTCCATGGGCCATAACGTTCAGGTAAATCACGCCATGGTGCGCCTGAACACAGTATCCAGAACATGCCGTTGAAGATTTTTCTATGTTCTGCCCACGGCCGGCAGACCCGCGGAGATGTCAAAACGGTTGGCAACAAGGGCTAAATGATTGCCCATGCTTCATCAGAAAGATCGTAGCGAGCCATAATCAAAAGTGTCGTAGAAACAGATGCATACTATAGCTCAAGCAATTAAGGGACACAGCCTAGTACTGACCGCGCCTGTTGCCATGGTGTAGTGGCACAGGCGCGTTATGGTTTACAGCGGCAATGCCATGATCACCGCATCTTCGCGCCTGTTGGCTGCCGGGTAATAGTTACGCCGCAGCGATACTTCGTTAAACCCCAATTGCTCATACAGCGCGATGGCGTTGGCGTTGGATGTACGAACCTCCAGCCACAGCGTGGTAATGCCGCGTGCCTCCAGCGTTTCAATCAGTTGTTCCAGCAGATGCCGACCGTGGCCTTGCCGTTGGTGTGTCGGGTGAACGGCAATATTGAACAACGTCGCTTCATCCAGTACCACTTGGGTAATGGCAAACGCCACCAGAGTATCGTTGTGTGTCAATTTCAGGTTCAGGTAGCGTTCGCCCTGATTACTGTTAAAGGTGCTTTCCGTCCACGGAAAAGCGTGGCTTGCCTTTTCGATGGTAAAGGCGGCAGGCAAATCGTGGGACGTGAGGGGAGAAATAACGTGCATGATAAACAACCTGAATTAATGGGCCTCTGAGGCTGCCAGCAAGGGAAGATGTTCACTGATTTGTTGCCACAGGGCGCGTTTGGCACTGGGGTTGGCGTAAAGCGCGTCCAGCGCCGGGCTACTCAATTGCACCCCCGTCCAGGCGGGTGTCACATCAACCCCCAGACACCAGCTATGGCAATGCGTCGAGGTGGGCAGCATGGCAGTCTGTTCCGGTGTGAGCGGGTACACTTGTTCGGGGCGCAGTGACAAACTGTGCAGCACATCGCCAATCAGAGGGTCATGGGCGGTGGGGAGCGAAGCGGCAACAATCACCAGACGCGTTTGTGCGGGCAGGGTAACGGCAATCTCGCCCTGCAACACCGTGGGGCGGCGTAACGTCCACTGCGTAATCCCCATTTGTTGTAAAAGCCAATCGCGTCTTGGTGCCATGATATCCAGTGCTCGGTTCGCCATGATAGCCACGCTATGCTAACAAACCTGATACGGATGCGCCAATAAAGTGAACCGGCAGCAGTGTGTTCCCCTTTAAGCCTAGTAATGGCCAACGCCGTATTTTTCACACCGCCTCAATGAAAAATAAAATATCTCACGTTAATGACGCTCCAATGTGATTTGCTGCAAGGAGAGTTATGCTCATTTCTGGTGTACGGGGTTTCGGGGAGGGTGGCGTATCCTGCTGATTGATTTCGTAGATGATTTCAACAACAGAGAGATGATACCCCATGAAAAAGTCTACCCTACAGGTCTCCGCAGAACCAGATATTGCCGGTGATCCCTTGCATGAACTCATTCGTAATGGTGCCAGGCAACTGATAGCTGCCGCCGTTGAGGTTGAGCTCGAAGCCATGCTGCAACAACATGCTGAACGCCGCCTTGACGACGGGCGTCATGTTGTCGTTCGTAACGGCTATTTGCCACCGCGAACCATACAGACGGGTATTGGGGATGTTGAAATTAAAGTGCCCAAGGTCAGGGAGCTCAGCGGCAACGGAATATGCTTCAACAGCGCGTTGTTGCTGCCTTATCTGAAACGTGCAAAAAGCGTCGAAGAGTTGCTACCATGGCTGTACCTGCGAGGCATATCCACCGGTGATTTTCACGAAGCCCTGAGGGCGCTTCTCGGTGAAAAAGCGAATGCCCTCTCTGCCAGTACCATCAGCAGACTGAAACAGCAATGGCTTGAAGAGCACAGGCAATGGTGCCTGCGTGATTTAAGCGATACGCGCTACGTTTATTTCTGGGCCGATGGCATATACAGCCATGTCAGGCAAGATGATCGCCTTTACCTGCTGGTCATTATCGGCGTCACTGAGCATGGACGTAAGGAGCTGGTTGCGGTCGAAGATGGTTATCGAGAGTCAGAAGCAAACTGGGCCGAACTTCTTAATGGCCTGCGAGCACGTGGCCTAACCGTATCTCCCAAGCTGGCTACGGAAGACGGTGCCCTTGGTTTTTGGAATGCAATGGCAAAGATATTCCCGGACACGCAGCACCAACGCTGTTGGGTGCACAAAACCGCTAATGTGTTGGCTTCACTCCCCAAAGCCATGCAACCGAAAGTTAAGGCTGAGCTGCGGGAGGTTTGGCTAGCAGAGAGCCGCGATGCCGCTAATGAAGCCTTTGATGTTTTGTTGGCAAGGTTTTCAGCGAAGTATCCTGCAGCGATGAAGAAGCTGGAGAAAGCTCGAGAAGAACTGCTGGCATTCTACGACTTCCCGTCAGAGCACTGGGCGTCAATAAGAACGACAAATCCGATTGAATCGGCTTTTGCGACTGTGAGGCTACGAAGCAGAGGCGCGAAGAACGGTGGTTCGAGAGAAACAACCCTGTCAATGGTATTTAAGCTGCTCCAGTCTGCTCAGAAAAGCTGGAACCGACTAAGAGGATTTGACCTGCTGACCCTGGTTGTAAGCAACGTCCAATTTAAGGATGGAGAACAGATTCACGAAGCATCAGAGCGGAACGTAGCCTGATCGCCATACACCTGATTTGCTAATAACTCACGCGTGGTCGATGCTTTTGACTCTATTTGATTAATCCAACGCGATACAGAGGCAGGGCCAATCCGAAATTGCTTCGCTGTTTCTCGGATACTCAACCCTTCTCGTGTAGATATCACTTTACCTCTAAAATCAATTGAATAGCTCATTTAAATAATGTAATCAAAATTAAGTCTTTTAGCTATATCTATCTGCACTCAGTTATTAATCGGATGCAATAGGGATAGGAGCCGATCTCACGATCAGCTTCCTCCCACACCACCGTACATACGGATCCGTATACGCCGGTTCAGTTATGTTAATCGTCGCCCACCTTATATAGCCAAGCGACATTATTTTGATAACAATTAGCTGTATTTTTTTGCCACATATCAGGGCATTGGCTGTAATCATTTTTAAGTCGGTTGGCTATATATCCGGCAGGCCCATTTCTCTGAACAGTCTATTTGGTAGGGCTATGCACAGCGCTGGTGACAGACTGATCCGCCATTGCTTGTGACAACTGCCCACTGTCTGGGCTGCAAGGTCCTTACCGACCCCTCTAACCCTGAGCTCGCTATAACGAGTCCGCCCTTTCTTCCACTCTTTCCACAGCAGACTGCGCAACCTCCTTCTTACCCACCCCAGCAGGTTGCGCGTCAGTGACGGTATAGCCAAGCGACTTAATTTTGATTACACCATATGGACTGAGAACAAAATCTCTGTATCGCAACCACTCTCTCTTTTTTTGCTTGTGCCCATTTATGCTCAATGGGGTTAAGATCTGGCCAAATATGTAGGCAAATACTCCACCATATACCCTGCATCGATGATGACTTGTTGAATATTATGTTTTTTGTGAAAAGTTGCATTGTCCATCACGATTACCCTGTTTTTAGGGAGTACTGGGATAAGGACTTGTGTGACCCAGGAATAGAAAACATCGCTGTTAATATTGATATCAAATAATCCGATAGCAAACAGCGTTGTGCCTAATAAAGCGCCGATAACATTTGTTCTTCCCTTGGCTCCCCCGTTCTTCAGCCCAAAACACCGTTGACCTTTTGGGGAATAGCCGTGAATCCGTGGGGTATCGTGTGGAAAACCACTTTCATCAATAAAAACAATAGGCTTACCTTCTTTTTCATACTGTTGTATTTTTTGTTGAAATGCTTGCCGGGCGCTTTCGTCGGCTTTCGGATGGCGTAGAGTTTTTTTTATAGGTCAATCCCAGCTTTTTAAGAGCTTGCCAAATGGCCTTCTGACAAACACCAAAACGCTCTGCACGTTCTTTTTGGTAAGCATCTGGATATGGTTCAACATCTTTTATCAACTCGGATTTATCGCTCTTTCGCTGACGCGTGGTCGATGCTTTTGACGCTATTTGATTAATCCAACGCGATACAGAGGCAGGGCCAATCCGAAATTGCTTCGCTGTTTCTCGGATACTCAACCCTTCTTCTTCCCGTGTAGATATCACTTTACGTCTAAAATCAATTGAATAGCTCATTTAAATAATGTGATCAAAATTAAGTCGTTTAGCTATAACTCGTTCAGACTGTAGTAGTTCCGCCATCCCGTCAGATATACCCTGAGTTTGCCGATAACCTGTTCCAGACTGCGGCCTTTGCTGCGCCCGGTTATCTCTCTCAGACGGGATTTAGCCCGTCTTATCGACTCCGGGGCAATGAGGATCCACGCTCTCCCTTTGCCGGAGCTGATGCTGTAACCCAAGAACTTACGTTCGCACTGTGGCGACACCGCTCTTTTCCGCTCATTAACCTTCAGTTTCAGTCTCTTCTCCAGCCAGTGGGTGATGCTTTCCTTCACACATTTACCGGCTCTTTCGCTTCTGACGTAGATATAGCCAAGCGACTTAATTTTGATTACACCATATGGACTGAGAACAAAATCTCTGTATCGCAACCACTCTCTTTTTTTTGCTTTTTGCTTGTGCCCATTTATGCTCAATGGGGTTAAGATCTGGCGAATATGTAGGCAAATACTCCACCATATACCCTGCATCGATGATGACTTGTGGAATATTATGTTTTTTGTGAAAAGTTGCATTGTCCATCACGATTACCCTGTTTTTAGGGAGTACTGGGATAAGGACTTGTGTGACCCAGGAATAGAAAACATCGCTGTTAATATTGATATCAAATAATCCGATAGCAAACAGCGTTGTGCCTAATAAAGGAGCCTGTACACGAGATTGTGTAATTACCTGATTTTGATATGTTCAATCCAACATCAAAAGCAGGTTACTTTATGGACGAAAAACAGTTACAGGCTCTGGCTAACGAGCTGGCCAAAAATCTCAAAACCTCTGACGATCTCAACCAGTTTGATCGCCTGCTGAAAAAGATTAGCGTTGAAGCTGCCCTTAATGCTGAAATGACCCATCACCTCGGGCATGAGAAGCCCCAGTCCAAATCTGGAACTAACACGCGTAATGGCTACTCCACAAAGACTGTTACCACCGGCGATGGTCCGCTGGAACTGCGTACACCACGTGATCGTGATGGTTCCTTTGAACCGCAACTGGTGAAGAAGAACCAGACCCGGATCACCGGGATGGATAACCAGATTTTATAGCTAAACGACTTAATTTTGATCACATTATTTAAATGGGCTATTCAATTGATTTTAGACGTAAAGTGATATCTACACGGGAAGAAGAAGGGTTGAGTATCCGAGAAACAGCGAAGCAATTTCGGATTGGCCCTGCCTCTGTATCGCGTTGGATTAATCAAATAGCGTCAAAAGCATCGACCACGCGTCAGCGAAAGAGCGATAAATCCGAGTTGATAAAAGATGTTGAACCATATCCAGATGCTTACCAAAAAGAACGTGCAGAGCGTTTTGGCGTTTGTCAGAAGGCCATTTGGCAAGCTCTTAAAAAGCTGGGATTGACCTATAAAAAACTCTACGTCATCCGAAAGCCGACGAAAGCGCCCGGCAAGCATTTCAACAAAAAAACAACTGTATGAAAAAGAAGGAAAACCTATTGTTTTTATTGATGAAAGTGGTTTTCCACACGATACCCCACGGACTCACGGCTATTCCCCAAAAGGTCAACGGTGTTTTGGCCTGAAGAACGGGAGAGCCAAGGGAAGAACAAATGTTATCGGCGCTTTATTAGGCACAACGCTGTTTGCTATCGGATTATTTGATATCAATATTAACAGCGATGTTTTCTATTCCTGGGTCACACAAGTCCTTATCCCAGTCCTCCCTAAAAACAGGGTAATCGTGATGGACAATGCAACTTTTCACAAAAAACATAATATTCCACAAGTCATCATCGATGCAGGGTATATGGTGGAGTATTTGCCTACATATTCGCCAGATCTTAACCCCATTGAGCATAAATGGGCACAAGCAAAAAGCAAAAAAAAGAGAGTGGTTGCGATACAGAGATTTTGTTCTCAGTCCATATGGTGTAATCAAAATTAAGTCGGTTGGCTATATCATGAAATGTGCCTAATGACACGCGGCAGATGAGAGATGGCGCAGGATTGCGTAATTCTTTCAGTTTTTACTAAAGAGAATCAGAACAAATACATTATGATTACGCGCTGGATATTTTGACGACGTTACTGACGTCATTTTCAAACCTCACAGGCGCTCCCCGATGACGTGGAGTGCGGCATGCTTGGGCTAGAATAACGAATGAAATTGCTTACCTCTTTGACGATTGCGATTGGCTTGGCCTGCTCTTCGGGCGGGGCGCAACTGACCAACACTGTACCTGTTGCGGCACAAAGCAATGCAGTCCATCAGGCGCAGCGTGATGCCTTTGTCTCCGATCTGCTGCGTAAAATGACCACCGACGAAAAAATTGGGCAGTTACGCCTGATCTGTGTGGGAACTGATAACCCGAAACACGTGATCCGCGAGATGATCAGAGATGGGCAGGTGGGCGCGATTTTCAACACGGTAACGCGACAGGAGATTCGAGCGATGCAGGATCAGGTGATGGAACTGAGTCGCCTGAAAATTCCGCTGTTTTTTGCCTACGATGTGGTGCACGGTCATCGAACCATTTTCCCGATTGCGCTGGGGTTAGCCTCTTCTTGGGACATGAACAACATTGCAAAAAGCGCACGCGTCTCCGCTTATGAAGCCACCGAAGATGGGCTAAACATGACTTGGGCGCCAATGGTCGATATCACCCGCGATCCGCGCTGGGGACGGGTATCGGAAGGCTTTGGGGAAGACACCTGGCTGACCAGCCAAATTGCGCGTGTGGTGGTGAAAGCGTTTCAAGGCGAAGCACCGACCGACAGACATTCACTGATGACCAGCGTCAAACATTTTGCCCTCTATGGTGCGGTGGAAGGCGGACTCGATTACAACACCGTGGACATGAGTCCCCAGCGTATGTTTCAGGATTATTTGCCCCCCTATAAAGCGGCAATTGATGCCGGCAGTGGCGGTGTGATGGTCGCTCTGAACTCCATCAATGGTGTGCCTGCAACGGCAAATCGCTGGTTGTTGAAAGATTTACTGCGCGATCAGTGGAAATTCCAAGGGATTACCATCACCGATCACGGTGCGATTAAAGAACTGATGAAACACGGTGTAGCGAGCGATCCACGTGACGCGTCGCGCATTGCTCTGAAATCTGGCATCGCGATGAGCATGAGCGATGAGTACTTTGTGAAGTACCTGCCTGAGTTGGCGAAAAGCGGTGCTGTCACCATGCAAGAACTGGATGAGGCTTGCCGCCAGGTGCTGAACATGAAGTATGACATGGGACTGTTTGCCGATCCTTACCGCATGCTAGGCGCTGCCAGCAGCGATCCGGTGGATACCAATGCGGAAAGCCGCTTACACCGTGCCGAGGCGCGTGATGTTGCCAAACGCAGCCTAGTGTTGCTGAAAAACCGCCTCAACATTCTGCCGTTAAAAAAATCGGGTGTGATTGCGGTGGTGGGGCCGTTGGCGGACAGCAAGCGAGATACCATGGGCAGTTGGTCTGCGGCCGGATTAGCGCGCCAAACGGTGACCGTGTATCGCGGTATTCGCACTGCGGTGGGTAATGACGCGACGGTATTTTATGCCAAAGGCGCTAATGTCAGTAATCACAAAGGCATTATCGATTTCCTGAATCAATACGAAGATGCGGTACAGGTTGACCCGCGTTCGCCGCAAGAGATGCTTGATGAAGCTGTGGCGGTGGCGAAGAAATCTGATGTGGTAGTTGCGGTCGTCGGTGAAGCAGCCGGTATGGCCCATGAGGCTTCCAGCCGTTCTAACATCGATTTACCGCAGAGCCAGCGCGATCTTATCGCCGCGCTCAAAGCCACCGGCAAGCCGTTGGTGCTGGTGTTGATGAACGGTCGCCCACTGGCGCTGGTGCGCGAAGATCAGCAAGCGGATGCGCTGCTGGAAACCTGGTTTAGCGGTACGGAAGGGGGCAATGCGATCGCCGATGTGCTGTTTGGTGATTATAACCCTTCAGGCAAGTTGCCGATGTCCTTCCCGCGTTCCGTTGGGCAAATCCCAATTTATTACAACCAGTTGCCAACCGGCCGTCCATATACGCCGGAAAATCCCGGCAAGTACACCTCGCATTACTATGACGAGGCCAATGGCCCACTGTATCCGTTTGGCTACGGCTTGAGTTACACCACCTTCAGCGTGTCGGATGTGAGCATGTCCAGTCTGCTGATGAAACGTAACGGCAGCGTGAAAGCGAGCGTAACGGTCACCAACACCGGCAAACGGGCAGGCGAAACCTTGGTGCAGCTGTACCTGCACGATGTCGTCGCGTCTATCAGTCGTCCGGCCAAGGAACTGCGTGGCTATGAGAAAGTGATGCTGCAACCGGGTGAAAGCCGCGTTATCAGATTCACTATCTCTGAAGATGACCTGAAGTTCTACAATACGCAAATGCAGCAGGTTGTCGAACCGGGCAAGTTTGAGGTATTTATTGGTCTGGATTCACAACGCGTGAAACAACAGAGTGTTACGTTGCTCTGACATCCGTCGCGTACTAACGATCCTCGGCCTATACCCATAGGTATCTACACATCTTTTGCAATATCTGCTATTACGTTGCTGCATGATCTCAACTTATCCATCGGCGGGATTGATGCCCGCCTTAACCGGCGTTATCAGCGTCTGGTTAAGCAACACATGACTCCCCCAGCACCATTGGCGTCAGCCGTTAAAGACCTTGCCTGCGCGCAGAAAACAACATTCGCCACTACTCAGGCCGTTTGGCGTTTTTTTAATAATGAACGTATTAGCTTCAGTCAGCTCAATGAACCGATTATTTCGCTGGCTCTCCGGCAGGTTGCACTTAGCCCGCATCCATACGCTCCCGTCGTTCACGACTGGTCTCATTTACAGTTTCGTACCCACAATGGGAAAGAAGAACGTTTGAAAATGACGCATGGTGGCGACGTCGGTTATGAACTACAAACCAGCCTACTGCTTGATGCTGCAAATGGTTTACCAATAGCGCCCCTGTCTCAAACTCTAACCGATAGGGCGGGTTGTCGTTCAACGCTAACCGAGGGCTTGTCTGAGAGTCTGACTCATATGGATGCTTTGACGGCTGATATTGCCCGCGTTGAGTCTCTTGATACCGGGAAGAAGTTAGTTCATCTCATTGACCGTGAAGGTGACTCTATCGGGCATATGCGCACATTAAGCTCCCAGGGAATATGTTGGCTTATCCGGGGAAAGGAAGGGCATCGGGCCGAGTGGGGCGGTGATACCCGTAAAATTGGTGAAATTGCAGACGATCTGCCATTTATAGCAAAACGACTTAAAAATGATTACAGCCAATGCCCTGATATGTGGCAAAAAATACAGCTAATTGTTATCAAAATAATGTCGCTTGGCTATACCTATGCTGTCACGCAGAGGAGTAAACCGCATCACGTCATACGGCAGCCCGCGCGGATAAAGCAAATATCAGCGCGGGCACTGAGCCGTCATCGACATTACTCGTCGCTTCCGTTTTCCTTGCCGCGCAGCTCTTGAATACGTTGATAGACTTCAGCCGCCGTGAGACCACTGTTGGATTCATTGCTCTCAAAATTCATTACTTGCCCAGGATCCACGCCGTGCAACACACCGAGCAGAGCCAGATCTTGTTGAGAAATGCGTTTTCCGGTCAAGGAATCAAACATCTCTGATTGTCCATCAGGATATTTAATCACGGAGACCAATTTACCGCCGAACAGAGGAATGCCTGTCATGGTCAATAAATATTCATTGCCCGCAGCGGCTTCGTCATTATCTTGTTGTTGCTCGGCCTGCTTTTTCTCGGCAGCATCGCCTCGTGCTGCGCGTACCTTGTCAGAAGAGAGGGTCACCTTAGTGCTGTTGTCCGGTGAAAACGTATCGGAAGGATCTGAGCCAGTAGATGAAGATCCGGTTTTACTCTCAGTATTGACTGCCGCTACCGCATTGGGTGATTTGATCACATCAACGGTAGAGACGTTAGGTTGAAAAGTGGCGCCATGTAGATTTTGAATCTGAATATCTGGAATAACCACAATATAACTCCTTTATATATTCATTACTGGCAGTGTTTAATGCCAACACGTCACTTTGAAATAAAGCGAAAAAGATAAAAATGTCAGTAAAATATTTCTTACAAAACAGCCACTTAAAATATTAATGTGCGATCTCAACGCGTTGGGTTTTGAAGGACGCGACGTCTGACCCAGCAACCGCTGGTTATCGATGATTTAACCATTGCCCACTAATGCATCGAGCTTATCTGTATGTGCACAGAACACAAACCCTTGAAATCACTATCGGCCAAAAAAAGAGCTTTTTTAATACTTAAAATGAATAATAGATGATTTCCGTTATTCCGTACGATAACTGTGGATGTGGCGCGTTTTTTGATAGTTGGCCAACGCGACTTGGCCAGAACCGTCAATGCGAAAAAAATCTGAGCGATAGAGGGAAACCAATTCCGACCGGTAGATCGATCATTTGGGTTTGCGGGAAACATTGTTGCCCGCATCTGCACTTAACTTGATTATATCCCAGAGTGCCAGCGCGGTAATCAGCGCAAACCTGATGCGAAAACTGACTCCCGGTATGGCGGGTAGCATAAGCGTCTCGCTGATCTAGGCACCCGAGCGAATGCACAGCGCACCGAGCTCATCTCTTGCGCGGGAACATCGGCGAAGGCCAATGAACTGATCCCAGTGAATTGCATGGAGCGAAACAGACCGCCTAAAAACAGTACCACCAATGTCACCATTTGTGGTGTATCGGGGCTTAACAGTGCGCAGCCTAACAACGACAGTACGCAAAGAATACCGTTACCAATCAGCAATTTTTTAAAGCCAAAATAGCGGATAAGCGGCGTTGTCGCAGGTTTCATCGCCAGGTTACCGGCAAAAACCGCCAGTACCAACGCACCAGAGTTAAAGGCATCCATACCAAATCCCACCTGAAACATCAGTGGTAGCAGGAAGGAAACGGAACTGATGGTTGCGCGTAAAACAAATCCTACGCGCATGGTGATGCGGAATGTGGGAACGCTCAATGCGTCAAGGCGAATCAACGGGGTAGACGCGGTGCGCAGGTGTTTTATCGCCCAAAACAGGGCGAGCATACCGGCAGCGATGACGGCACAGGCCGGGACGCCTGCGTTCCACTCCCGTTACACGATGCATTAGCGGTTATTCTCAAAGCGCGAAGATTGCTCTCATTGATATACATCACGCTTGCCGCCAGCACGGGTTTCGCGTAAAACTGTCTGCCATTCATTAGTGTCGTTAATAACCGCATCTGGACATCTCTTTTACTCATTATGTTTCAAGATAATCCGCTGCTTGCCCAGCTAAAACAGCAACTTAACACCCAAACTCCGCGTGCTGAAGGCGTAGTGAAAGGCACTGATAAAGGGTTCGGCTTTTTGGAAGTCGACGCACAAAAAAGCTACTTTATTCCACCACCGCAGATGAAGAAGGTGATGCATGGCGATCGTATCGTTGCGACGCTCCACACCGATAAAGATCGTGAAATCGCAGAGCCGGAATCCCTGATTGAACCCTTTTTGACGCGCTTTGTTGGCCGCGTGCAGAAAAAGGATGACCGTTTTGCCATCCTGCCCGATCATCCGCTGCTGAAAGAGGCGATCCCCTGCCGTACCGGACGCGACGTCAATCACACCTTTCAGGATGGTGATTGGGCGGTGGCGGAAATGCGTCGCCATCCGCTCAAAGGCGATCGCAGCTTCCATGCTGAATTAACGCAATATATCACCACCGGCGACGATCCGCTGGCGCCGTGGTGGGTGACGTTGTCACGTCACAATCTTGAGCGTACTGCGCCAGAAATGGACAGCGAATTGACGCTCAATGACGGCAATCTGACGCGCGAAGATTTGACCGCACTGACCTTTGTTACCATCGACAGCGCCAGCACTGAAGACATGGACGATGCGCTGTATGCCAAAGATAACGGCGACGGCACCTTGGAACTCACTATCGCCATTGCCGACCCTACCGCCTATGTGGAAGCGGGCAGCACGCTGGATAGGCTGGCGCGTCAACGTGCGTTTACCAACTACCTGCCGGGATTCAATATTCCTATGCTGCCGCGCGTACTTTCCAACGATCTCTGCTCGCTGCGCGCGCAGGAGCGCCGCCCGGCAGTGGTGTGCCGCGTCACCGTCGCGGCCGACGGTACGTTGGGCGATGATGTGCAGTTCTTTGCCGCTTGGGTAGAATCCAAGGCCAAACTGGTTTACGACAACGTTTCAGACTGGCTGGAGCAACAGGGGGAATGGCAGCCGGAGAACGATGCCGTTGCCGAGCAAATCCGTTTGTTGCACCGCATCGGTCTGGCCCGCAGCGCTTGGCGTGCCACCCACGCACTGGTGTTTAAAGATCGTCCTGATTACCGTTTCCTGCTCGGTGAGCAGGGCGATGTGCTGGATATCGTGGTTGAGCAACGTCGCATCGCTAATCGTATCGTCGAAGAAACCATGATCACCGCCAATATCTGCGCCGCACGCATGCTTAAAGAGAAGCTTGGCTTCGGCATTTACAACGTGCACAACGGTTTCGAGCCAACTCAGGTCGATCAGGCCGTGACGGTGTTAAGTAACAACGCCATTGAAGCGGACGCTGCTGCGCTGTTGACCCTGGACGGCTTTTGCAAACTGCGCCGAGAGCTGGATGCGCAGCCGACGTCATTTTTAGACAGCCGCATTCGCCGCTTCCAAACCTTCGCCGAGGTTTCCACTACGCCAGGGCCGCATTTTGGTTTGGGGCTGGATGCGTATGCCACCTGGACCTCACCCATCCGCAAGTTTGGCGACATGATCAACCATCGCCTGCTGAAAGCAATTATTTGCCGACAGCCCGCTGAGAAACCGCAAGATGACATCACGCAACAAATGGCGGAGCGCCGTCGTTTAAACCGGATGGCCGAGCGTGACGTCGGTGACTGGCTGTATGCTCGTTTCCTGAAACCGAAAGCCGGGAGTGATGCCCGCTTCCGCGCCGAGATCATCGATGTGACGCGTGGTGGTCTGCGTGTGCGTTTGCTGAACAACGGTGCCGTTGCCTTTATCCCGGCTTCGTTTATTCACGCAGTACGCGATGAGCTAGTCAGCAGCCAGGAAACGGGAACGGTCTCCGTCAAAGGTGAAGTGGTCTACCGCCAAAGCGATACGCTGGATGTGGTATTGACCGACGTGCGCATGGAAACGCGCAGTATCATTGCCAAACCCGTAGCATAAACTTTTAGTGTCGCCTGCCTGCGGGTTGGCGACACCGATTTTCTCCGCATCAGATTCTCCCTGCCCCTATCATCATGAGTTATGCTCATTTCTGGTGTACGGGGTTTCGGGGAGGGTGGCGTATCCTGCTGATTGATTTCGTGGATGATTTCAACAACAGAGAGATGATACCCCATGAAAAAGTCTACCCTACAGCTCTCCGCAGAACCAGATATTGCCGGTGATCCCTTGCATGAACTCATTCGTAATGTCGCTTGGCTATATGCTTCAACAGCGCGTTGTTGCCGCCTTATCTGAAACGTGCAAAAAGCGTCGAAGAGTTGCCGCCTTATCTGAAACGTGCAAAAAGCGTCGAAGAGTTGCTACCATGGCTGTACCTGCGAGGCATATCCACCGGTGATTTTCACGAAGCCCTGAGGGCGCTTCTCGGTGAAAAAGCGAATGGCCTCTCTGCCAGTACCATCAGCAGACTGAAACAGCAATGGCTTGAAGAGCACAGGCAATGGTGCCTGCGTGATTTAAGCGATACGCGCTACGTTTATTGCTGGCCGATGGTATATACAGCCATGTCAGGCAAGATGATCGCCTTTACCTGCTGGTCATTATCGGCGTCACTGAGCATGGACGTAAGGAGCTGGTTGCGGTCGAAGATGGTTATCGAGAGTCAGAAGCAAACTGGGCCGAACTTCTTAATGGCCTGCGAGCACGTGGCCTAACCGTATCTCCCAAGCTGGCTACGGGAGACGGTGCTCTTGGTTTTTGGAATGCAATGGCAAAGATATTCCCGGACACGCAGCACCAACGCTGTTGGGTGCACAAAACCGCTAATGTGTTGGCTTCACTCCCCAAAGCCATGCAACCGAAAGTTAAGGCTGAGCTGCGGGAGGTTTGGCTAGCAGAGAGCCGCGATGCCGCTAATGAAGCCTTTGATGTTTTGTTGGCAAGGTTTTCAGCGAAGTATCCTGCAGCGATGAAGAAGCTGGAGAAAGCTCGAGAAGAACTGCTGGCATTCTACGACTTCCCGTCAGAGCACTGGGCGTCAATAAGAACGACAAATCCGATTGAATCGGCTTTTGCGACTGTGAGGCTACGAAGCAGAGGCGCGAAGAACGGTGGTTCGAGAGAAACAACCCTGTCAATGGTATGGTATTTAAGCTGCTCCAGTCAGCTCAGAAAAGCTGGAACCGACTAAGAGGATTTGACCTGCTGACCCTGGTTGTAAGCAACGTCCAATTTAAGGATGGAGAACAGATTCACGAAGCATCAGAGCGGAACGTAGCCTGATTGCCATACACCAGATTTGCTAATAACTCTATCATCATTAGCCAAAACTGAATTTAATTTACAAAAATTCACTCTTGCTCACATTTTCTCATCTGCACCTGCCGCGTATCACGCTGAAATATACTATGTTTTTAAGGGGTGCGCCGTTTGCCATGGCGCCACTCCCTAAAAGCCAGCAAAAGTCTCGCCCCATTAGTTGGGTAACGAAGGAGCCGTTGTCATGAATAATGTCAAGAGCATAGTGATCTGGCTGTTGGTCGCATTAGCGGGGGCTATCGCCTTCGCGATGCTGGCCTTAAGCCGTGGAGAGCACGTTAATGCCGTGTGGTTGGTCATTGCCGCCGTATCCTGCTACAGCATTGCCTACCGCTTTTACAGTCTGTTTATTGCTAAAAAAGTGTTTGAACTGGACGACCGTCGTGTCACGCCGGCTAAGCGTCACAATGACGGGTTGGATTATGTTCCCACCAACAAGTGGGTGTTGTTTGGTCACCACTTTGCCGCTATCGCCGGGGCGGGTCCGTTGGTTGGCCCGATTCTTGCCGCGCAGATGGGCTTTCTGCCGGGCACCATCTGGATTTTGGTCGGGGTGATGTTCGCCGGTGCGGTACAAGATTTTCTGGTCCTGTTTATCTCGACGCGCCGCGATGGCCGTTCGCTCGGGGAAATGGCAAAACAAGAGTTAGGCACCTTTGCAGGTGTGGTGACGATGCTGGGCGCACTGGGTGTGATGATAATCATCCTTTCCGCACTGGCACTGGTTGTGGTCAAAGCGCTGGCACACAGCCCCTGGGGGGTGTTTACCATTGCAGCGACCATCCCGATTGCGCTGTTTATGGGCGTCTATATGCGTTTTCTGCGCCCTGGAAAAATAGCTGAAGTGTCATTGATCGGTTTTGTGTTGATGATGATGGCCATCGTGTACGGCGGCGACATTTCTGTCCATCCGTACTGGGGTCCCTTCTTCACCCTGCAAGGTACCACGCTGACCTGGGCGCTGGTGATTTACGGCTTTATCGCTTCGGTGCTGCCAGTATGGCTGCTGCTGGCACCACGCGACTATCTTTCTACGTTCCTGAAAATTGGTGTGATTGTCGGTCTGGCTGTGGGTATTGTGTTCGTCACGCCAGAACTGAAAATGCCGTCTGTGACACGCTTTATTGACGGTAGCGGGCCGGTGTTCTCCGGTAGCCTGTTCCCCTTCCTGTTTATCACCATCGCTTGCGGTGCCATCTCCGGGTTCCACGCGTTGGTCTCCAGCGGTACCACGCCTAAGCTGATTGAACGAGAAAGTCACATTCGCATGATTGGTTATGGTGCGATGCTGATGGAATCGTTTGTGGCGATCATGGCGCTGATTTGCGCTTCAGTTATCGATCCGGGCGTCTATTTCGCCATGAACTCACCGTCTGTGCTAATCGGTACCACCGTTGAACAAGCCTCACAGGTGATCAACGGCTGGGGCTTTATGATCACACCGGAAGCGCTGAGTGAAATAGCCAAAGACGTGGGCGAAGCCTCTATTCTGTCACGTGCCGGGGGGGCACCTATCTTTGCGGTGGGTATGGCGCATATCATCACCGAAATCTTTAACAGTCGGGCCATGATGGCATTCTGCTATCACTTCGCCATCCTGTTTGAAGCGCTGTTCATTTTGACAGCTGTCGATGCCGGTACCCGCGCCTGCCGTTTCATGGTGCAGGATCTGGTCGGTCTCGCCATTCCCGGTATGGGCAAGAGCCACTCCTGGCTGGGTAACATGGCGGGCACCACGGTGGCGGTAGCCGGTTGGGGATTTTTTGTCTATCAGGGCGTTATCGATCCTCTCGGTGGGATTAACACCTTGTGGCCGCTGTTTGGTATCGGAAACCAGATGCTGGCTTCTATGGCGCTGATTCTTGGTACCGTTGTGCTGTTCAAAATGAAGAAACAGCGCTATGCTTGGGTAACTATACTGCCGACCATCTGGCTGTTTATCACTTCCATGACAGCCGGCTGGCAGAAAATCTTCCATGAAAAAGCCAGTATCGGTTTTCTGGCTCAGGTTAAACGTTTCTCGCAGGGTATTGAGCAAGGCACGTTAATCGCCCCGGCCAAGACCATCAAAGATATGGAAACCATTGTGTTCAGCAACCAGATCAACGCCGCACTGTGCGGGTTCTTTATGCTGGTAGTGGTTACCATGCTTATTTCCGCCTTTTTCGTGATTCGCCGTGCCTTGGCAAGCGAGACGCCGACGGCAAAAGAAGTGGCTGTTATCTTACGTGAAGAAACAACGCACCGTTAACCGCCTCATTAACGGTGCTGTGTGCCGATGCCCGTTAGCAATGACGGGCATTTTTTTCCATTGTGATACTAGGCTGTGTCCCTTAATTGCTTGAGCTATATAGAAAAACGACTTAATTTTGATTACATTATTTAAATGAGCTATTCAATTGATTTTAGACGTAAAGTGATATCTACACGGGGCTTTGTTGAATAAACATATTTTATGCTGCACCCCCGGTGAAACGACAGATCCTCGCAACGCAAAATCATGCAGTTAGGCCTCATAAGAAAACTGTAAACCTGAGATGACAAGCATTTTCTACCAAAACTGACTGGAAAAACAGCATGACTCACTATTATTCAACAAAGCATCTACACGGGAAGAAGGAAGAAGGGTTGAGTATCCGAGAAACAGCGAAGCAATTTCGGATTGGCCCTGCCTCTGTATCGCGTTGGATTAATCAAATATAGCCAACCGACATTATTTTGATAACAGCCAGCTATGCTTTTTTGCCGCATATCAGGGTATCTGTTGTAATCATTTTTAAGTCGGTTGGCTATAGAGTCAAAAACATCGACCACGCGTCAGCGAAAGAGCGATAAATCCGAGTTGATAAAAGATGTTGAACCATATCCAGATGCTTACCAAAAAGAACGTGCAGAGCGTTTTGGCGTTTGTCAGAAGGCCATTTGGCAAGCTCTTAAAAAGCTGGGATTGACCTATAAAAAAACGCTACGTCATCCGAAAGCCGACGAAAGCGCCCGGCAAGCATTTCAACAAAAAATAAAACAGTATGAAAAAGAAGGTAAACCTATTGTTTTTATTGATGAAAATGGTTTTCCACACGATACCCCACGGACTCACGGCTATTCCCCAAAAGGTCAACGGTGTTTTGGCCTGAAGAACGGGGGAGGCAAGGGAAGAACAAATGTTATCGGCGCTTTATTAGGCACAACGCTGTTTGCTATCGGATTATTTGATATCAATATTAACAGCGATGTTTTCTATTCCTGGGTCACACAAGTTCTTATCCCAGTACTCCCTAAAAACAGTGTAATCGTGATGGACAATGCAACTTTTCACAAAAAACATAATATTCAACAAGTCATCATCGATGCAGGGTATATGGTGGAGTATTTGCCTACATATTCACCAGATCTTAACCCCATTGAGCATAAATGGGCACAAGCAAAAAGCAAAAAAAGAGAGAGTGGTTGCGATACAGAGATTTTGTTCTCAGTCAATATGGTGTGATCAAAATTAAGTCGCTTGGCTATACAGCGGCAGTGCCGCCCCGCCGGGAATGCCCGCTACCGTGGTGATACCCTGCTGTTCACAGCCGGACGATCAGCTGCGCTCCGGTATAACGCATAGTAATATCCTTCATTTGGGCTGGTGCGTTTTTGGAGCGGGGAAGGTAAAAACAAGAAACCTCGCTCGGGTTGCGCCGGCGAGGTTTGGGAATCGTGCTGTGATTCGGAACCCGTTAGGGGGCGTCGTCGACGACGACCGCGTCAACATGCGCGGTGTGTAGTAGTGCAGAAGTCATAGCAGCGGAGTGTCTCACGGGGATCCTGTCAATCAGTCAGTTAATTAGCCGTTTTATATAAGCACGGGCGTTGCAATAGGCGCAATACCCATAAGGAATAAAAAGTGAAAATTTTATTCAGCTCACAAAATATCCTCTGTTGAGTCTTCGCGAGATGTAGGCGATCGGTCACGTGTGGCGCTGATCCCCAGTATCCGCGCCGCCTCGCTGCTGCCGTCACACAGCGACATCGTGGGGCCATCGTAGGCTATGTTCCCGTCGACCAACAGCAGACTGCGTGGAGCAATACGCAACGCGTCATCCAGATTGTGAGTGACCATCAGCAGCGTAAGTTGCTGCTCTGCACACACCCTATCAACCAGTGTGAGCATATCCTGACGCAGCGCCGGATCGAGCGCGGAGAACGGTTCATCCAGCAGCAGGACAGGGCGTTGGCGCAGCAGGCAGCGGGCCAATGCGGCGCGCTGGCGTTGACCGCCAGACACCTGCGCGGGCAGGCGCTGCATCAGGCTGTTTAAGCCCACGTGTTCTGCAATAGCGTGCAATGCCTGACGCTGTGCTGCCGTGAGACGCAAACCGGGGTGTAGGCCAAGCGCAATATTTTGCTCCAGCGTCAGGTGTGGGAACAGGTTGTTTTCCTGAAACAGAATTGACACCGGGCGCTCGGCGGGCGGCGTATAGCGATGATCGTCGCCATTTAGCCACAGTTCGCCGCTGTTCGGCAATAAAAAACCGGCAATCAGGCTGAGCAGCGTACTTTTTCCCGCACCGCTTGGCCCCAACAGTGCAACGCGCTCTCCCGCAGCGATGTTGACATCGAACTGCATGGGGGCCTGTTGATAGAGATAAGTGAGTTTATTCAACGACAGCATGTCGGCCCGCCCGTTTTTGCCACAGGGTCAATGTCTCCATCACGGTAAATAACGCGAAACAGAGCAGCATCAGCAGCAGTGCGGTTAACGCACCGTCTGCGCTGCGATAAGCGCCAATTTGTTGGTAAAGATAGAAGGGCAACGTGCGGAACTGCTCATTGCCAAACAGGGCGATAATGCCGAAATCCCCCACCGAGAGTACGCAGGCAAATGCCATCGCCTGCGCGATCGGTTGTTGCAACGCGTGCAACTCAATCAGACGAAGACGGTGCCAACCGCGAATATCCAGAGACTGGCACAGCAGATTATAGCGCTGAGTGATGTCGAGCATCGGGTTCTCCAACACCTTGAGCGCGTAGGGGATGGCCATCAGCGCGTTAGTGGCGACCACCAGCCCATAGGGGGATGTCGGTAGCCCTACGGTGTTGTTAAGCACAAGAAAAAAGCCTGTCGCCAACACAATGCCCGGCATCGCCAGAATTAGCAGGCCGCTGATGTCCATCAACTGTCCGGCCAGCCGCTGCTGACGCAGTTTCAGCTCACGGCTGCTCCACAGCAGCATCAGGGTCAGGATGACGCAAAGCACACCTGCGGCGAGCGCGATACGCAGGGATGTCCACAGCGTTTGCCACAGCGCGGGCTGTTTGAGCACCGCCAGCATCGCAGGGCTGAGACCATCCAGCACCACAGCTAGCAACGGTGGCAGCAGCAATAACAGCGCAGCAACGATAATCACAGTATCGCCCAACCGTCCAGCCAGCGAATCCTGTGGGTTGCGCCAGCGCAATTGCTGGGTATTGCCCACGGCGAACCACGATCCGAGTCGTTGGCTCAGTAGTACCAACCCCAGACAACAGACCATCTGGATCAGTGCCAATCCAGCCGCACGCGCAGGATCGTAATCAAAGCTCAATGCCTGATAGATAGCCAATTCGATCGTAGTGGCGCGCGGGCCTCCACCGAGTGAGAGTACGCTGGCAAAACTGGCGAAGCAGAGCATGAAAATCAGTGCCGCACTGGGCAGGATTTGACGCCGTAACCACGGCCATTCAATGAGACGAAAGGTTTGCCAGGCATTCATGCCCAACTGGGCCGCTAGCTGACGCTGCTCCGTGGAGATGGACTCCAGGGCTTGCAACAGCAGACGTGTCGCCAGCGGCAGATTGAAGAACACATGGGCCAACAGAATCCCTTGCAGGCCATAGGGGGAAAAGGTGTAGTCGATGCCGAGTGCGCTTAAGCCTTGTGCCAGCCAGCCCTGTCGCCCGTAGACGCGCAGTATGCCAAATACCGCCACCAACACCGGTAACACCAGCGTCATGGCGCACAGGCGCAACAGCCAGGTTCTGCCGGGGAAATGGCGGCGGTAGAGGGCGCGTGCCAGCACAATGGCGGGCAGCGTGGAGAGTAGCGCCGAAAGCAATGCCTGCCAAAAGGTAAAGCGCACTACGTACCATACATAGCTGTCACCCCATAGCGTCTTCCATGGGGTATCAGGAGCCTGATGCCAGAGAGCGCCAAACGCGAGCAGGGCAACACCTGCCAGCAATGCCGCGATAAACAGCCCAGGCCAGAGCCAGTGTGGGATCAGCGGCTGACGGCGCATTGCCATGCCTGAATCCACTGCCCACGCAGGTCTGCCACCTCTTGTGCGCTAAAGGACAGCGCTTTTTCCGGGCGCGCCAGTGATTGGAAACCTTCTGGCAGTGCCACGCCAGTGACCGGATACATCCAGTTGGCGGTTGGTATCAGGCTTTGGAACGTCGGGGTGAGGATAAACTGCATAAAGCGGTTAGCGAGTTCCGGCTGCTTGCTGGCGGTCAACTGCCCAGCAACTTCAACTTGCATATAGTGGCCTTCACTGAACAGCGCCGCTGCGTAGTTAGTCTTTTTCTCTTCGATAATGTGATAGGCCGGAGAGGTGGTGTAGCTCAGCACCAGATCTGCTTCGCCTTTAAGGAACAGACCGTAAGCCTCACTCCACTCTTTGGTGACGGTAACGGTTTTACGCGCCAGTTTTTGCCAAGCGTCAGGCGCTTTATCGCCATACACCTTTTGCATCCACAGCAGCAGGCCCAGCCCCGGCGTACTGGTGCGCGGGTCTTGATAAATGACCTTCAGCGGTTGCTCGCTGTTGATCAAGGCATCAAGACTGGTCGGTGGATTTTTTAGCGTGTCTTTGTTGTAGACGAACGCGAAGTAGCCGTAATCGTAAGGCAGGAACGTGGCGTTGTTCCAGCCGCCGGGCAGCGTTAACACGGCGGTTTTCACGTGGTGTGGGGTAAATAGCACAGTATCCGCTGCCGCTTTGAGCAGGTTGTTATCCAGCCCCAGGACGATATCCGCTTTGCTGTTTTTACCTTCCATGCGCAAGCGGTTCAACAGGGCAACGCCATCTTCCAGCGCGACGAAATTTAATTCACACTCGCACTCTTTTTCGAAGGCTTTTTTAATCGCCGGGCCGGGGCCCCATTCAGACGCGAAGGAATCGTAGGTGTAAACGGTCAATGCGGGCTTGGTATTAGCGGCAGCAGAGCCGAACAGCACGGCAGAGAGGCCGAATACAGCAAGTAATAAACGGGATAATAGCGACTGTAACACTTTGCACTCCTGGGTATATTAGGGTGGCAAAGGACTTTGAGGCAGGCGAATGCACTCTCAAATCCCTTCGCAGGTATTAACCGGATCAGGTTCGACGGGTATTTTCCCAGCATAAATACCGTGCGTTGACAATGCGATATAGCCAACAAACGGCCTGCACCCCGTTGAGAACGTCATCATTGTAAAGGGTTTGTAGCATCAGGGAAAGTCGGCGTCGTGCTCCGGTGGCACAAACCAAGCGGATTTAAAGTCGAACCAGCCCAACATGTTCATGCGCACGCCGCGCATGCTGCGCAGTCCCTGCAGCTGTAACCAGTGGTGAAACAGCGGGTGGATCTCACCGCTGTCAATCAGGCGCTGGCTGAAGTCGGTGATAGAGAGCGTTTGAGCGTGCCAGCGCTGCGCGTCTTGTTGTATAGCCAAGCGACTTAATTTTGATTACACCATATGAACTGAGAACAAAATCTCTGTATCGCAACCACTCTCTCTTTTTTTGCTTTTTGCTTTTTGCTTTTTGCTTGTGCCCATTTATGCTCAATTGGGTTAAGATCTGGCGAATATGTAGGCAAATACTCCACCATATACCCTGCATCGATGATGACTTGTTGAATATTATGTTTTTTGTGAAAAGTTGCATTGTCCATCACGATTACACTATTTTTAGGGAGTACTGGGATAAGGGAGTCTGTTTAAGATTTTGTGTAAATGCCTTTCCTCAGAAGTGACCGTCAAGGCGGTCACCGAACTCGATAATAATGCGACTCATTGCCATACGCCAGTCCTGTAAGGGCATCGTCCATTTCTGTGATGCCGCCTGGATTGCCAGCCATACGACCTTCTTCAGCGAGTCATCAGTCGGGAACACCTTGCGTTTCTTGATTGCATGCCGGAGCACGCTGTTCAGTGATTCTATAGCGTTAGCGTTCGTCGTGTAGATTACCTTGCGAAGTTCCTGCGGGTACGAGAAGAATGTCGACAGGTTGGCCCAGTTTGACTGCCAGCTCCGGCTTATCTGCGGATAGCGGTGATCCCATGTCCCACCGAACGTCTCCAGCGCCTGAAGCGCGGCCTCTTCGGTTGGAGCCTGATACACTGCTTTGAGGTCGCGTGTTACCGCCTTATAGTCCTTCCAGGCAACGAAACGCAGACTGTTGCGCACCATGTGCACGATGCACAGCTGGATGCGGGCTTCCGGGTAGACCGTGTTGATGGCATCCGGGAACCCTTTCAGGCCGTCCACACAGGCAATCAGGATGTCGGTCAGGCCACGGTTTTTCAGTTCTGTCAGCACGTTCAGGCAGAACTTTGCACCTTCATTTTCGGCCAGCTACATCCCCAGTAGCTCTTTCTGGCCTTCGATATAGCCAAGCGACATTATTTTGATAACATCCAGCTATGCTTTTTTGCCGCATATCAGGGCATCTGTTGTAATCATTTTTAAGTCGGTTGGCTATAGTTCCAGATTTGGACTGGTGCTTCTCATGCCCGAGGTGATGGGTCATTTCAGCATTAAGGGCAGCTTCAACACAGATCTTTTTCAGCAGGCGATCAAACGGGTTGAGAGCGTCAGGGGTTTTGAGATTTTTGGCCAGCTTGTTAGCCAGAGCCTGTAACTGTTTTTCGTCCATAAAGTAACCTGCTTTTGATGTTGGATTGAACATATAGCCAAACGACTTAAAAATGATTACAACAGATGCCCTGATATGCGGCAAAAAAGCATAGCTGGATGTTATCAAAATAATGTCTTTTGGCTATATCGAGTTCGGTGACCGCCTTGACGGTCACTTCTGAGGAAAGGCATTTACACAAAATCTTAAAGAGTTATGCTCATTTCTGGTGTACGGGATTTCGGGGAGGGTGGCGTATCCTGCTGATTGATTTTGTGGATGATTTCAACAACAGAGAGATGATACCCCATGAAAAAGTCTACCCTACAGGTCTCCGCAGAACCAGATATTGCCGGTGATCCCTTGCATGAACTCATTCGTAATGGTGCCAGGCAACTGATAGCTGCCGCCGTTGAGGTTGAGCTCGAAGCCATGCTGCAACGACATGCTGAACGCCGCCTTGACGACGGGCGTCATGTTGTCGTTCGTAACGGCTATTTGCCACAGCGAACCATACAGACGGGTATTGGGGATGTTGAAATTAAAGTGCCCAAGGTCAGGGAGCGCAGCGGCAACGGAATATGCTTCAACAGCGCGTTGTTGCCGCCTTATCTGAAACGTGCAAAAAGCGTCGAAGAGTTGCTATAGCCAACCGACTTAAAAATGATTACAGCCAATGCCTTGATATGTGGCAAAAAATACACCTAATTGTTATCAAAATAATGTCGCTTGGCTATACCATGGCTGTACCTGCGAGGCATATCCACCGGTGATTTTCACGAAGCCCTGAGGGCGCTTCTCGGTGAAAAAGCTAATGGCCTCTCTGCCAGTATAGCCAACCGACTTAAAAATGATTACAGCCAATGCCCTGATATGTGCCAAAAAAATACAGCTAATTGTTATCAAAATAATGTCGCTTGGCTATACCATCAGCAGACTGAAACAGCAATGGCTTGAAGAGCACAGGCAATGGTGCCTGCGTGATTTAAGCGATACGCGCTACGTTTATTTCTGGGCCGATGGCATATACAGCCATGTCAGGCAAGATGATCGCCTTTGCCTGCTGGTCATTATCGGCGTCACTGAGCATGGACGTAAGGAGCTGGTTGCGGTCGAAGATGGTTATCGAGAGTCAGAAGCAAACTGGGCCGAACTTCTTAATGGCCTGCGAGCACGTGGCCTAACCGTATCTCCCAAGCTGGCTACGGGAGACGGTGCCCTTGGTTTTTGGAATGCAATGGCAAAGATATTCCCGGACACGCAGCACCAACGCTGTTGGGTGCACAAAACCGCTAATGTGTTGGCTTCACTCCTCAAAGCCATGCAACCGAAAGTTAAGGCTGAGCTACGGCAGGTTTGGCTAGCAGAGAGCCGCGATGCCGCTAATGAAGCCTTTGATGTTTTGTTGGCAAGGTTTTCAGCGAAGTATCCTGCAGCGATGAAGAAGCTGGAGAAAGCTCGAGAAGAACTGCTGGCATTCTACGACTTCCCGTCAGAGCACTGGGCGTCAATAAGAACGACAAATCCGATTGAATCGGCTTTTGCGACTGTGAGGCTACGAAGCAGACGCGCGAAGAACGGTGGTTCGAGAGAAACAACCCTGTCAATGGTATGGTATTTAAGCTGCTCCAGTCAGCTCAGAAAAGCTGGAACCGACTAAGAGGATTTGACCTGCTGACCCTGGTTGTAAGCAACGTCCAATTTAAGGATGGAGAACAGATTCACGAAGCATCAGAGCGGAACGTAGCCTGATCGCCATACACCAGATTTGCTAATAACTCTTATATGTGCAGCCAATATTAAATTAAAATCCACACAAGTGCATGTATTTTAAAAGGTTTGTTAGTCTTTACGAGATGCTGAGAGATCCCATGAGATAACAGAAGTAAATTAGACGTTAAACAAGAAGTTCATCACATCGCCATCTTTAACGATGTATTCTTTGCCCTCAGAATGCATTTTCCCTGCTTCTTTCGCGCCTTGTTCACCTTTGTAGGTGATAAAGTCTTCATACGCGATGGTTTGCGCGCGGATAAAGCCTTTTTCAAAATCGGTGTGGATTTTACCTGCGGCCCGTGGGGCCGTCGCACCGACAGGGATGGTCCAGGCGCGCACTTCTTTTACGCCTGCGGTAAAGTAGGTTTGCAGATTTAGCAGTTCATAACCGGCACGGATCACGCGATTCAGGCCCGGTTCTTCCAGCCCCAGTTCTGCCATAAATTCTTCGCGATCTGCATCGTCCAACTCGGCAATGTCGGATTCTACCGCGGCACACACTGGGACAACCACAGAACCTTCGCTGGCAGCGATTTCGCGCACCCGATCCAGATAAGGGTTGTTTTCAAAGCCATCTTCATTGACGTTAGCGATGTACATGGTGGGCTTGAGCGTCAGGAAACTCAGGTAACGAATGGCTGCTTTCTCTTCAGCATTCAGATCCAGGGCGCGCAGCATGCCCGCTTTTTCCAGCTGTGGCAGACATTTTTCCAGCGCGGCCTGTTCAATTTTTGCGTCTTTGTCGCCGCCTTTGGCTTTCTTCTGCACGCGGTGCAGTGCACGCTCGCAGGTATCGAGATCCGCCAGCGCCAGTTCTGCGTTGATGGTATCAATGTCGTCAGCCGGATCGACCTTGCCCGCAACGTGGATAATGTTGTCGTTTTCGAAGCAACGCACCACGTGGCCGATCGCTTCCGTCTCACGAATGTTAGTCAGGAATTGGTTGCCTAGGCCTTCACCTTTGGACGCACCTTTTACTAGGCCAGCGATATCAACAAACTCCATCGTGGTGGGGAGAATACGCTGCGGTTTAACAATCTCAGCCAGCTTGTCCAAACGCGGGTCGGGCATCGGCACCACGCCAGTGTTGGGCTCTATGGTGCAAAACGGAAAGTTGGCCGCTTCGATACCGGCTTTGGTCAATGCATTAAACAGTGTAGATTTACCCACGTTAGGCAGCCCAACGATACCGCACTTGAATCCCATACTTTTATCACCTTAAATAGCTTATAAATCAGATGGTTATGTTTTCTCATCTGAACAAATAAATACGTTAGCGCCAATTATACACGGAATGGCGCATTAACTCGAACCGACTGCGCGGGAATATCATTTCACGCAGGTTTATAGGCGTGCAGTCGATTCATTGCTTTCACCATATCGTCTTTCAGCAAAATCTCGGTGCAGCGAATGGCTTCGTCGAGCGCGCCGTTGATCAGCATCTGTTCACTGGCGGGGGGGTTGCCCAGCACGAAGCCGGTGACCTTACTTTTATCGCCGGGATGGCCGATGCCAATGCGCAAACGATGAAAATTAGGGGTGTTACCTAATTTGCTCATGATGTCTTTCAAGCCGTTGTGCCCGCCGTGTCCGCCGCCCAGTTTCAGTTTGGCAACCCCCGGTAAAAGATCCAGCTCATCGTGCGCTACCAGAATTTCATCCGGTTGGATGCGGTAAAAGGTTGCCATTGCCGCCACGGCTTTACCACTGAGGTTCATAAAGGTGGTTGGCACCAGCAGGCGAACATCATGACCGGCCAGAGTGAGGCGCGCGGTATAGCCAAAGAACTTGGCCTCTTCTTTAAGTGATTGCCGGTAAGCCTCAGCTAACTGGTCAACGTACCAGGCACCGGCATTGTGGCGCGTGGCGGCGTATTCGGCTCCCGGATTCGCCAATCCGACAATTAATTTGATACTGCTCACGTTAAGTCCCAGATTTTGCGTCTCGCGACGCCCGATAAAAGAAAGTCAAACGCGTAGTTTACACAGGAGCAGGGCAGTGAAAAAGCCTTCAGCAGGTTGTTTGTCGCGCGCCCGACGAACGTGTAGCAAAAAATGGCTGGAAATAATTTACTTTTGCAATAATTCAATTTTGTTATTAATTATATTCGCCTTTGGTCAGCACTAAATGTAAAAAAACGTTTCTACACTTGCTTATCTGTGAGCGCCTACGCAATACCTTATTGCCTACAGCGTCTATAATTACATCAGAACAAGGACGGTTACGTAGCATTTTCATTTTTCCGAACGGTCACGTATTTTACCTGACCCTTACAGGAGGTGACAGATGAAACGCAAAAATGCTGTCATGCTGGGCAACGTATTTATGGGCATCGGTATGGTGTTAATGGTCGGGGGGATCGCCTTCACCATTATCAGCCAATTACCTGAGCTGAACTTGCCCGCCTACTTTACCTATTATCGACCTAATGGCCATTTTCGCTGGTGCCATGACTTGGCTGGTTGGGGCACGCATTGGCGGCCGTGAAGCCGTCGCCGCTAGCTATTGGTGGGTAAAGCATTTTGATAAACGCTGCCGCCGTCAGCAACCTCATTCCTGATGATACCAGACGCCTGCTTGTTCGGCAGGCGTCTGGATATTTTTTCTGCTTGCAGATAATCCCCGCTTTGAGTGCTGATTATATTCCTCCTGCGATGTAGTTGACCCCGTAAATATAGCCAAGCGACTTAAAAATGATTACAGCCAATGCCCTGATATGTGGCAAAAAAAATACAGCTAATTGTTGGCTTTGTTGAATAAATCAGAACTTGTAACGACTGCGCCCCATACGGGTCGATTGTTACGTGATGTGAATACTCTTCGGCATTCCTAATAGCGTTATCAGGTTAAGCGCTTTGACCATGGCCATGGCTTCACCCACCTGAGCATCGTAGTCTCTCAGACTTAGATGACCACCCAGAAGCCTTTTGAACCGGAACATGGCCGTTTCAGCCACTGAGCGCCGGTGATAGCCTACTTTCTTTTTCCAGATATCGTTACTACCGCTAATGCGCTGATTTGCAACAGCGGGGTTACGCTCGTGGTAGCGATCTTGCCAATATTGCACCCCCCTTCGTGGCGGGATAAGCGGCCTTATTTTCTTCCTCACCAGAGCATCATAGCAGTAAACTGTATCCTAAGCGCCGTCAGCCGATGCCTCTCTGATTTTCCGGTGGGTCTGGTTTATCAGCGCCGGTAGAGCTTGGGCATCGGTCGTACCACTGAGCGACAAATCCACACAGATAATCTCATGCGTCACACTGTCTACTGCCAGGTGCAGCTTACGCCATACCCTGCGTCTGTCGGCACCATGCTGCCGGACTTTCCATTCGCCTTCGCCAAAGACCTTCAGGCCGGTTCCATCAATGACCAGATGTGAGATTTCACCACGGGTTGGCATTTTTATGCTGATGTTCACTGTCTTTGCTCGCTTGCTGAGCAGCGAATAGTCTGGACAATGGAGCGACAATTTAATCAGTTTAAAAATCGAGTCACCAAAGCCCTGTAAAGCCCTCAATGAAAGGCCAAACACGCGTTTCATCATCAGGACTGTGGTGATGGCCATATCTGAGTAGTGGAGCGGTCATCCACGCCGTTCAGTAGTGTTTTTTTCCGTCCATGCAGCAATGGCTGATTCATCTAGCCATACGGTTAGAGAACCGCGCTGCTTGAGGGCCTTGTTATAAGAGGGCCAGTTGGTGATTTTAAAATTTTGTTTTGCCATGGAGACCTGATTTTGAAACAACTGTGTTGATCTGCTCCGGTGATTACCCAAAAGTTCTATTTATTCAACAAAGCCCTAATTGTTATCAAAATAATGTCGCTTGGCTATAATTATCGCCACTGTTCGCAGGCAATATTATTGCCACGCCAAACGATATTATGTGCAATACGTGACAATATCCACGAGAAATAAAAAACGCCACCCTAGGGTGGCGTTTTGTTGACAACAGAAATGGACGCTGTTGATTAATGTTCAAACATGGCAGAAATAGACTCTTCGTTGCTGATGCGACGAATAGCTTCCGCCAGCATGCCCGAAAGTGTTAGTGTGCGCACGTTAGGCTGTGCTTTGATATTTTCCGACAGTGGAATGGTATCGCAGACGATCACTTCATCAATCACCGAATTCTTGATGTTGTCATACGCATTGCCGGAGAAAATCGGGTGAGTGGCATAAGCAAAGACTCGTTTGGCACCGCGTTCTTTTAATGCTTCTGCCGCTTTGCACAGTGTGCCACCGGTATCGATCATGTCGTCGACCAGAATGCAGTCGCGCCCTGCGACATCACCGATGATGTTCATCACTTGAGAGACGTTGGCGCGCGGACGACGTTTGTCGATGATCGCCATGTCAGTGTCGTTCAGCAGTTTAGCAATGGCACGTGCACGCACAACACCACCGATATCCGGAGAAACCACAATCGGGTTTTCCAGATTCTGCTGCAACATGTCTTCCAGCAGAATCGGGCTGCCGAAAACGTTATCGACCGGAACGTCGAAGAAGCCTTGAATCTGTTCTGCGTGCAGGTCCACGGTCAGGACACGGTCAACCCCTACGCTTGACAGAAAGTCAGCGACCACTTTGGCGGTGATCGGTACACGCGCAGAACGCACACGGCGGTCCTGACGAGCATAGCCGAAATAGGGGATAACGGCGGTAATACGTCCCGCTGACGCGCGGCGTAGAGCATCGACCATCACAACCAGCTCCATCAGGTTGTCATTGGTTGGTGCACAGGTGGACTGGATGATGAAAATGTCGCCACCACGAACGTTTTCATTGACTTGCACGCTGACTTCACCGTCGCTAAAGCGACCTACAGCGGCGTCTCCCAGGCTGGTGTATAAACGGTTGGCAATACGTTGCGCTAGTTCGGGGATAGAGTTACCAGCAAAAAGCTTCATATCAGGCACGAGAAGAACCTCAGGCTTGCGTCCAGAGAAATATTGTACCCGGTGTCTCGAGGGCGTTGCGAGGCAGCAGGTAAAATATGCATACGGGTGTATGAGTTAAGCGTTGAACTTAAGGCATAACCCCTCCATACGGGGTAAAAATGTTTTCAACGCTTAACGTTGCCCGGAAAGCACACGGTGCAGCGGCGAGGTGTTCACGCCACGCGCAACAAAACCGTTCAGCGTTTCCGGGGCCTGGTCAAGCACCTGACGAGCGGCGAATTCGGTGTCGAATTCGGCAAACACACAAGCTCCCGTTCCTGTCAGGCGCGCCGGTGCGTATTCTAGCAGCCAAGAAAGTCGCTGTTCAACCTCGCGAAAACGTTTTCTTACGGTAGATTCACAATCATTGACGAAGGTCTGTTTTTGTAGCGCATCTAATGTGCGTACCGGTGTGTCGCGTGGTAAGTCCGGATCGCTAAACACCAGCGGGGTCGGAATGGTGACGCAGGGATGTATCACCAGATACCATTTTTCCGTTGGTGAGGCGGGTGTCAGTATCTCACCAACGCCTTCGGCGAAAGCGGCCTGCCCGCGTACAAACACCGGTACATCTGCGCCTAGTCGTAATCCCAACTGCGCCAGCGTGTCCTCATCAAGGCCACATTGCCACAGATGATTCAACGCAACCAGCACCGTAGCCGCGTTGGAAGATCCGCCGCCCAGACCGCCGCCCATTGGCAGGCGTTTATCGATAGCGATGTCAGCACCGTTATAGATCAGTGTGCGCCCCTGCTCCTGGCTGTAGGCCTGTAACAAGCGTGCCGCGCGTACGGCCAGATTGGTGTTGTCAGGCACGCCGGGCAGCTGGGTGAGTAGCTGGATAATGCCGTCGTTGCGTAATCGGATGTCGACCGTGTCGCCATAATCCAGAAACTGAAACAGCGTTTGCAGTAGGTGATACCCGTCGGCGCGTTGACCGGTGATATACAGAAAAAGGTTGAGTTTGGCCGGAGATGGCCAGTGCGTCAGTTGTGCCGCATCGCTCATGCTTATTGAACCGTCCAGTTATTCATTTTCAGCTTGATGCGTTGCTCGCCTTGCGTCAGTTCCAGGGCGTTGGGTAGGGGGGGCGTGACGCTATCATCGTAACCGAGGTATTTCACTTCCCACGTTAAGCCGTTTTGTACCAGCGTTGCTGTACTGAGCCGCGCGTGCTCATCCAGCGTAAACTGCTGCGCATCTCCCGGCAGGCCAATCATCCACTGGCGCAGATTGGTCAATGGAATACGCATCCCGGTCAGTTGGGACAGCATGTACTCTGCATCTTTGCCGATATAACGTTTACCTTGCCCATCGGTGATTTGAATGCCATCGGGCTGCACGCGCAGTTCCAGTTCTGTCCCGCCGAACGGATTGGTCAGCAGCAGACGGTAGCGTTGCGTGGAAGACTCATGCCAGAAAAAGTTAGCCGAAAGTTTCTTGCTATCGGAGAGATAGGCAAATGCGCCACGTGTCTGATACTGGCTCAATTGTTGCACCTGCTGCTTATGTTGTAACCAAGCCGGCGAATCCGACGTTGCACTAGGACCAGAGGGCTTGGTCAACGTACAGGCAGTCAGCAGCAAGCTGGCTAAAGGCAGGAGCCGTAACGCGCGTGCGGTGTGACTTAACATGTTGCATATATCCTATTAAGTGTATTAGTCGCGACTAGATCTGACACTGGACCTTGAAAGGTTGAGAGTTACCGGTTTTGATATGGGTATCTAATCCTTAAACAAAACGCGAGGTAAGTCTCATGCTTCATACTAACAATCCCATTATCAAACACAAAGCCGGCCTGCTCAATCTTGCCGAAGAACTCGGTAACGTATCAAAAGCCTGCAAGAGCATGGGCGTGTTACGCGATAGATTTTACCGTTATCAGGAACTGGCTGCTGAAGGCGCCATTGATGCGCTGGTTAACCAGAACCGCCGGGTTCCGAACCTGAAGAACCGCGCCGACGAAGCCACTGAACGCACGGTTGTTGATTATGCTATTGAGTTCCCGCCCCATGGGCAGCACCGGACCAATAATGAGCTGCGTAAAAAAGGCGTGTTTATCTCCGGCAGCGGCGTGCGCTCCATCTGGCAACGACACGACCTGGAGAACTTCCGTAAACGCCTGAAGGCGCTTGAGGAAAAGGTCGCCAGAGAAGGCATTGTCCTTACCGACGCTCAAATCGCAGCCCTGGAGAAGAAGGCGCACGATGATGAGGCCTGTGGTGAAATCGAGACGGCACATCCCGGGTATCTGGGCTCGCAGGACACCTTCTACGTGGGCAATCTGAAGGGTGTGGGCCGTATCTATAGCCAAGCGACATTATTTTGATAACAATTAGCTGTATTTTTTTGCCACATATCAGGGTATTGGATGTAATCATTTTTAAGTCGGTTGGCTATATTCGCCAGATCTTAACCCCATTGAGCATAAATGGGCACAAGCAAAAAGCAAAAAAAGAGAGAGTGGTTGCGATACAGAGATTTTGTTCTCAGTCCATATGGTGTAATCAAAATTAAGTCGCTTGGCTATATCAACTACGCCAATAGAGGTACTTCGCGCCGCGTCGCTTTTCATGCTGCGCAGCATCAAGTAGAATGGCCCTACTCGAAGACCATACTAATGTCGGCATTACTCTTGACGGCATTTATTCAAGAATGACCCAATGACCCTGCTTGCGCTTGGTATCAACCACAAAACCGCTCCAGTATCACTCAGGGAACGTATCGCGTTTTCCCCTGATGCGCTGGGGGATGCTTTGCACAGCCTGCTTGCGCAGCCGTTGGTGCAGGGTGGGGTTGTGCTGTCTACCTGCAATCGTACTGAACTGTATCTCAGTGTCGATGAGCGGGAGAACCAGCGCGAACAGGTGGTCGAATGGCTGTGCCAGTTCCACCACCTGAACCCTGATGAACTGAAAAACAGCCTCTACTGGCATCAGGATAATGCGGCGGTTAACCACCTGATGCGTGTTGCCAGCGGATTGGATTCGTTGGTGCTGGGCGAGCCAGAAATTCTTGGGCAGGTTAAAAAAGCCTTTGCCGAATCCCAACGCGGTCACTCTCTCTCCAGCGAGCTGGAACGCTTGTTCCAGCGTTCGTTCTCAGTGGCAAAACGGGTGCGCACGGAGACGGATATCGGCGCCAGTGCGGTGTCGGTGGCGTTTGCTGCCTGTGCGTTGGCGCGGCAGATTTTTGAATCACTGGTGGGTGTTACCGTGCTGCTGGTCGGTGCGGGAGAAACTATTGAACTGGTGGCGCGCCATTTACGCGAACATCAGGTGAAACGCATGGTGATTGCCAATCGCACCCGCGAACGCGCGCAAGTCCTTGCCGCAGAAGTGGGCGCTGAAGTGATAACGCTGGGCGAACTGGACGACTATCTGGCTCAGGCCGATATCGTGATCAGCTCCACCGCGAGTACGCTGCCGATTATTGGAAAAGGCATGATGGAAAGGACGCTGAAAGCGCGACGTAACCAGCCAATGCTGATGGTGGATATCGCCGTGCCGCGCGATATCGAGCCGGAAGTGGGTAAGTTACCCAACGTTTATCTATATAGCGTGGACGATTTGCATGCCATCATTCAGCACAACATGGCGCAACGTCAGGCCGCAGCGGTGCAGGCTGAATCCATCGTGCAGCAAGAATCTGCCGATTTTATGGCCTGGTTGCGTGCTCAATCTGCGGTGGAAACCATTCGAGAATACCGTTCACAGGCAGATGCGATTCGCGCGGAAATGACGGCGAAAGCGCTTGCAGGCATTCAGCAAGGCAATGACGTCGAAGCGGTGCTGGACGCGTTAACCTCTCGTCTCACTAACCGCCTCATTCATGCGCCTACCGCCGCGTTGCAGCAGGCTGCCCGCGATGGCGATTTGAACCGATTACACATTTTACGCGACAGCCTTGGGCTGGACTAGCACCCCTCCATTCTTAGTTGACAGGAATTAACAGCACGCATGAAGCCTTCTATTGTTGCTAAACTGGAAGCGTTACAAGAACGTCACGAGGAAGTACAAGCCCTGCTGGGTGAGCCGAGCGTTATCTCCGATATGGAGTGCTTTCGGGCGTTATCTCGCGAATATGCCCAGTTGGCGGACATCACGCGCTGTTTTCAACGCTGGCAGCAGGTGCAAGAAGACAGTGAAACCGCAGAATTGATGCTGAACGATGCGGAAATGCGCGATATGGCGCAAGAAGAATTAAAACAACTGAAGATTGACGGTGAGGCGCTGGAACAGCAGCTTCAGGTGCTGTTATTGCCGAAAGATCAGGACGATGAGCGCGGTTGCTTCCTTGAAGTACGTGCAGGCACCGGCGGTGATGAGGCCGCACTGTTTGCGGGCGATTTGTTTCGCATGTACAGCCGTTATGCTGAATCGCGCCGCTGGCGAGTGGAAATTATGAGTGCCAGCGACGGTGAGCATGGCGGCTATAAAGAGGTGATCGCCAAAGTGAGTGGCGATGGTGTTTATGGACAGTTGAAATTTGAGTCGGGCGGCCACCGCGTGCAGCGCGTGCCTACCACAGAATCGCAGGGGCGTATTCACACCTCAGCCTGTACGGTTGCGGTAATGCCCGAGGTGCCCGAAGCGGAAACCCCCGATATCAATTCGGCGGATTTGCGTATTGATACCTTCCGTTCTTCCGGTGCCGGTGGTCAGCACGTTAACACCACCGACTCAGCTATTCGTATCACCCACTTACCGACCGGGATTGTGGTCGAATGTCAGGATGAGCGTTCCCAACACAAAAACAAGGCGAAGGCAATGTCGGTGCTGGTTGCACGTATACGCTCAGCAGAAGTGCAAAAACGTCAGCAGGAAGAAGCATCGACGCGTCGTAACCTGTTAGGCAGCGGCGACCGTTACGATCGTATCCGCACGTATAACTTCCCGCAGGGGCGCGTGACCGATCACCGCATTAACCTGACGCTTTACCGATTGGATGAAGCGATGGAAGGCAAGATGGATATGCTGATCCAACCCGTGGTGCAAGAGTATCAGGCAGATCAGCTGGCTGCGCTGTCTGAGCAGGAATAATGGATTACCGCACTTGGGTGGCAACGGCGCTACAGCAGCTGACCCACAGTGAAAGCCAGAAGCGTGACGCAGAAATTCTGCTGGAACATGTTACGGGCAAAGGGCGCACGTTTTTGCTGGCGTTTGGCGAAACATTGCTTGATGACGCGCAGCTTCAGCGCCTGTCGGCGCTGCTGGCCCGTCGCATCAATGGTGAGCCAGTGGCTTATTTGACGGGCACCCGTGAATTTTGGTCTCTGCCACTGGCTGTCTCCCCGGCAACGCTGATTCCACGTCCAGACACTGAGTGCCTAGTGGAACAAGCGTTGCAATGCATGGCGCAGTTCAGTGCTCCGACGGTGCTGGATTTGGGCACTGGAACTGGGGCGATCGCGCTGGCTTTGGCGAGCGAACGCCCGGATTGCACCGTGACCGGGGTTGACGTTCAGCCGGACGCGGTGACATTGGCACAACGCAATGCGGCGACATTGCAATTGCCCAATGTGCAATTTCTGCATGGTAATTGGTTTGAACCGGTCGCGCCCACGCGTTTTTCCGTGATTGTCAGCAACCCGCCTTATATCGATGCCGAAGATATCCACCTGTGTGAAGGGGACGTGCGCTTTGAACCGCTCAGCGCACTGGTGGCTGCCGAAGGTGGACTGGCTGATTTGCGCTGGATTATCCAACAGGCTCCGCAACATTTGAAAAATACGGGCTGGTTACTGTTAGAGCACGGTTGGCAGCAAGGTGAACCAGTGCAGCAGTTGCTGCAACAGCGCGGTTTTGAGCAGGTTGCCACCTGCAGCGATTATGGTGGTAACGAGCGCGTGACGCTGGGGCAGTGGCCTGCGGCAGAGGGAGATGCCTGATGTCGTACCACGCCGTTGTTCTCACGGTGCACGTGCTTACCGCTGTTGTAACGATTGGCCTGTTTGTGACACGTTTTTATTGGCTGTGCCGCCACTCTCCCGCGTTGCAACAGCGCTGGGTCAGGGTAGTGCCGCACATTAACGATACGCTACTGTTAGCGAGCGGTATTGCACTGATCGTTATCAATCGCTTTTATCCTTTCTCTGTGCAAGAAAGCTGGCTGACGGCGAAGCTGTTTGGCGTTATCATTTACATTTTACTGGGACACATCGCGCTGGGTCGACGCCAACGCAGCCTGAGTCTGCGTTGGGTAGCGTTTATCCTTGCTTTGGTGTGTTTCTTTCTGATTGCACAGGCAGCAATCACTAAACTCGCATTTCTGATGGAATAACTATGAGTTCTATTGCGGATTTTGAATTCAATCAGTCGCCGTTAAGTGAAGGAGTTATTTTAGTTTCACAGAGAGTGCGAAGTGACTTCTCCGCCCTGAATGTACGCAAGAAACTGCAACAGTTGGTTGATGAAGCGCGTAAAACCATTCCCCGCGATCTGGATCAGGATCAGCAACTGGATATGTTGTTGATGCTTTTTTACCACATCTGGGGATTTGGCGGTGCCAGTGGCGTTTACCGTTTATCGGATGCGCTGTGGTTAGATAATGTGCTGGAATCCCGTCAGGGAATGCCAGTATCGCTGGGAATTGTGTTCCTGCATATCGCTCACGCCTTGGATCTTCCCATGATGCCGGTGATTTTCCCGACGCAGTTGATCCTGCGCGCGGACTGGATGGATAACGAGATGTGGCTCATCAATCCGCTCAATGGCGATACCCTGAGCGAACATGTACTGGATGTGTGGCTTAAAGGTAACATTGGCCCGTCTACGCAGCTGATGGATGAAGATCTGGACGAAGCGGAAAACGTGCTGATTGTTCGCAAATTGCTTGATACGTTAAAAGTGGCGCTGATGGAAGAGAAGCAGATGGAACTTGCGCTGCGGGCCAGTGAAGCAGTGCTGCAATTCGATCCGGAAGACCCTTATGAAGTTCGCGATCGCGGCTTGATCTATGCACAATTGGACTGCGACCATATCGCGGTGTCTGATTTAAGCTACTTCGTGGAACAGTGCCCTGAAGATCCGGTCAGTGAAATGATCAAAGTGCAAATTCACTCGATAGAGCAAAAACATATTGTATTGCACTAACGCATTTTTTAATGTTAATCACTTCGATAAGGTAACAGCATGAAGAACAAAGTGGTCAAGGTTGGTGATATTCCTGTTGCCAACGACGCGCCTTTTGTCCTGTTTGGCGGTATGAATGTGCTTGAATCGCGCGATCTCGCCATGCGTATTTGTGAACATTACGTCACCGTAACGCAAAAACTGGGCATTCCCTACGTGTTCAAGGCCTCCTTCGACAAGGCTAACCGCTCCTCCATTCACTCTTATCGTGGGCCGGGTCTGGAAGAGGGAATGAAGATCTTCCAGGAACTGAAACAGACCTTCGGTGTGAAGGTGATAACGGATGTGCACGAAGCACAGCAGGTGCAGACCGTCGCCGATGTGGTGGATGTGATCCAGCTACCGGCGTTTTTGGCGCGTCAAACCGATCTAGTTGAGGCTATGGCAAAAACCGGCGCGGTGATAAACGTGAAAAAACCGCAGTTTATCAGTCCAGGACAAATCGGCAATATCGTTGACAAGTTCAAGGAAGGTGGCAACGAGCAGGTAATTTTGTGCGATCGTGGCAGCAACTTTGGTTATGACAACCTGGTGGTGGATATGTTGGGTTTCAACGTCATGAAGCAGGTGTCTGGCGGCTGCCCGGTGATTTTTGACGTGACTCACGCATTGCAATGTCGCGATCCTTTCGGTGCGGCCTCCGGTGGTCGTCGTGGTCAGGTCACTGAGCTGGCACGAGCAGGCATGGCGGTTGGTTTGGCGGGGTTGTTTATTGAAGCACATCCGGATCCGGCCAACGCGAAATGCGACGGTCCGTCTGCATTGCCGCTGAATAAGCTGGAACCCTTCTTGCAGCAAATTAAAGCGATTGATGATCTGGTCAAACAGTTCCCGGAACTGGATACCAACAACTGATTATTCGCGTTTAATTATCCGCTCTAAAAGCCGATTCTCGCCTACCATAGTCATTCCCGCGAAAGCGGGAATTTCGTGCAGAAGAAACGCATTTATTCTCACAGAGCTCCCCAGCTTTCGCCGGGGATGACAAGGGGTAAAGTGACTTTTGGGATGGGAATCTGCACTTCAGTAAAAAATTACAACACGCGGTTATTTATACAGATCCGCGCTGATGGTCATATTGCTGCCTTTGTTAAACCACTGCTTGGTAATGTGGTAGTACTTGGCACCCTTGTCGGCGGCACGTTTTGCCACGGCTTCTGACACATCTGTCGTTCCGTTGAAGTTGCCACGGAAGGTGATGGAGTCGAAGGGGGTCATCTGTGCTGCGGTGGCCTTGTTTAATTCCTGAATACTTTTGCCATCGGCCAAATTCACTGTATAGCGTCCGCCTTTAGATGTCTGTGTTTCGTAGAAATTACCCACGTTACGGCTCGGGCTGCCAGACATGGCAACGCCGGGGATTTCCACTTTAGCCGCCGCTTCAGCACCTGCGGCTAGGGCTGCGCGGCCCGCGTCAGAGTCAGCGGGGATCACATCAGTGCTCTGCACCACACGTTTCGGCGCATCGGCTTTATAGACATAAGCGGTGATCTTCTGGTTAGTGCCAGTGCTGTTGATATCGATCTGGCGCACGATAAAGAAAGAGGCGGCATTCTTCTCTTTAGCGGCTTTGGCGATGGCAGCATTGATGTCAGGCTGGGTAGAGAAATACCCGCTGACCGATACGGTATCAAACGGCTCAAGATGGTAAGCATCATATTGTGGCAGTTCGCGAATGCCATCAAAGGTGCGCTGTACCGGAGTAGCATCCGCTTTCGGTGCCTCTTTATGGTACAGGTCGACATAAACCGTCTGACTGTTGCCTCGGTTTTGTTCGTTGATCGCCTGAATGTAAAACGCATCAGCTCCGGCTTTGTCAGCACGTTTTGACGCTTCAGCCACCGCGTCAAAAATGGCGTCAAAACGGCCACTAAAAGAAATTCGATCGAACGGTTTTACCGCAGCAGCCTGCTCGGGTGTCAATTCCTGTGCCGCGTGTGCAGAAAAAACCGAGAGAGAGAGGAGGGTAGACGCGATAACGCGAGTCTTCAGCTTCATAAAAAATCCTTTCGCCTGACGCATGGAAGGTTGCGACAAAAAACGTCATCACCTGATGACACAACGTGGTGCCGATTATGGCACGTAATCAGCGCGTTCGCCTCAGCATTTTGTCTGGCGGCAGCGTATCGTCAGGGGGTGAAGCATTCGCGGCACAAAAAAGGGAATAATACCCATTAATGATAATTTGCGTGCGATAAGTGAGATTTATAAGGATTTTCAGTAATAACAACCTTGTAACAAGCGAGTTTTGTGAATTACCGCTAAATACGTTTTGGAAGATAATGAGAGTTATTATCAAATCTGGTGTATGGCGATAGGCTACGTTCCGCTCTGATGCTTCGTGAATCTGTTCTCCATCCTTAAATTGGACGTTGCTTACAACCAGGGTCAGCAGGTCAAATCCTCTTAGTCGGTTCCAGCTTTTTTGAGCAGACTGGAGCAGCTTAAATACCATTGACAGGGTTGTTTCTCTCGAACCACCGTTCTTCGCGCCTCTGCTTCGTAGCCTCACAGTCGCAAAAGCCGATTCAATCGGATTTGTCGTTCTTATTGACGCCCAGTGCTCTGACGGGAAGTCGTAGAATGCCAGCAGTTCTTCTCGAGCTTTCTCCAGCTTCTTCATCGCTGCAGGATACTTCGCTGAAAACCTTGCCAACAAAACATCAAAGGCTTCATTAGCGGCATCGCGGCTCTCTGCTAGCCAAACCTCCCGCAGCTCAGCCTTAACTTTCGGTTGCATGGCTTTGGGGAGTGAAGCCAACACATTAGCGGTTTTGTGCACCCAACAGCGTTGGTTCTGCGGAGACCTGTAGGGTAGACTTTTTCATGGGGTATCATCTCTCTGTTGTTGAAATCATCTGTTGAAATCATCCACAAAATCAATCAGCAGGATACGCCACCCTCCCCGAAACCCCGTACACCAGAAATGAGCATAACTCGATAATGATAAAAACAAGGTAGATAGCGGCGGCTTTTCTCCTGAACTCGAGCCATTCGCCGAAATTTGCTAAGCATTTGCAGGAAAGTGATTTTATATATGGATCATCGATCACATTTTCAGTAGGTTATACCCGTGATCATTGAAGATGCTTGATTTTACGCGGTAAGAAGATCATGCTCACCCACTATGAAGATATTTATTACCGACAAGCAAAAAGCCGAACTCGAACACCTTCATGACACCAGTCGTGATAAGCGTGTTTGTGATCGCATCAAAGCCGTCCTGCTGGCCTTCGAAGGCTGGAGCTCTGCGATGATTGCGCAAGCTCTGCGTCTGCACGAAACGACGGTAAACCAACATATCAACGATTACGTCAACACTCGCAAACTTAAACCTGAAAACGGTGGGTCTGCAAGTCGGCTTTGTGCTGAAAAGACTGCGCTCTTAATCAGCTATTTATCTCAACATCTCTTCCATCATACCCACGACATCGTGGCTTATGTCGAACATCGCTGGGCTATCCGATTCGGTATTCCCGGCATGAACAAGTGGTTGCACCGTCATGGTTTCTCCTACAAAAAACCGGCGGGCGTCCCCCATAAATTCAGTGAAAAAAATCAGAAGCATTTCATTGAATATTATGAGAATTTAAAGAAAACAGCCGGCAATGAGCCGATTCTGTTTATCGATGCGGTTCATCCGACACAAGCCACAAAGCTCAGTTATGGATGGATACGAAAAGGGCATAAAAAGTCAGTTAAAACAACGGGAAGTCGAATCCGTCTGAATATACTGGGTGCGCTGAATCTGAGCGATATCGGCGGTACGGTTATTCACGATTACAAAACAATTAATGACTACAACATTGCTCGTTTTTTCATTGAGATACGCAAACGTTACCCTGATTACCGACAGAGAATCCATGTAATACTGGACGGTGCGGGTTATCACCGAGCCCAATTGATTAAGGATTGGGCCTTTGTCGTGAACATAGAGCTTCACTATTTACCGCCTTACAGTCCGAATCTGAACGCGATAGAACGCCTGCGGAAAGTGATGAATGAACATGCACGGAATAATCGCTATTTTGAAAACACCCGCGATTTTCGGGATGCAATATTCAATTTTTTCACCAATACGCTACCAGAAATAGCGGACTCGCTGACGTCCAGAATTCACGATTGTTTTCAGGTGCTCAAACCTGCATCTTGAGGTTTATTGGGTATATATGTCATTGCCTTGTGATTGTTGATAACAGAACGTTGCGCAAGCATTGCCGGGCAACCGAGTTATCAGGTGGGGTGACAATAAAAACTTCGTATAATAAGCGATAGGGAATCAGTATGCGTATTGGTATACCAAAAGAATGGTTGGCCAATGAAGCGCGTGTCGCAGCAACGCCGAAAACGGTGGAACAGTTGCTGAAACTCGGCTTCGAGGTCTCAGTAGAACGTGACGCGGGCAAATTGGCCAGTTTCGACGATGCCGCTTATGCCGCTGCGGGTGCAGCGATTGCGGAACCGGCGGATGTCTGGCAATCCGATATCATTTTCAAAGTTAACGCGCCGTTGGAGGATGAAACGGCGTTGTTGCATGCAGGCAGCACGCTGGTGAGTTTTATTTGGCCTGCTCAGAATCCGGCATTGCTGGAAAAACTGGCAGAGCGGCAGATCACCGTGATGGCAATGGATTCCGTGCCGCGTATTTCTCGTGCGCAATCCTTGGATGCCTTGAGCTCCATGGCCAATATTGCCGGTTACCGCGCCATTGTGGAAGCAGCCCATGAGTTTGGCCGCTTCTTCACCGGTCAGATTACCGCTGCGGGTAAAGTACCGCCCGCCAAAGTGATGGTGCTCGGTGCGGGCGTTGCCGGGCTGGCCGCTGTCGGTGCAGCAGGCAGCCTAGGCGCGATTGTGCGTGCGTTCGACACCCGCCCGGAGGTTAAGGAACAGGTGCAGAGTATGGGCGCCGAATTCCTTGAGCTTGATTTTGAAGAAGAAGCGGGCAGCGGTGATGGCTATGCCAAAGTGATGTCCGAAGCCTTTATCAAAGCGGAAATGGAACTGTTCGCCGCGCAGGCGAAAGACGTCGACATTATTGTGACTACCGCCTTGATCCCTGGCAAACCGGCACCGCGCCTTATCACCAAAGAGATGGTGTTGAGCATGAAGCCGGGCAGCGTAATTGTCGATCTGGCGGCACAAACCGGTGGCAACTGTGAACTCACTGTTGCCGATCAGGTGACTGTCACTGAGAACGGTGTGAAAATTATCGGTTACACAGATTTACCGAGCCGTTTACCGACACAATCTTCACAGCTGTATGCCACTAACCTGGTTAACTTGTTGAAACTGTTGTGCAAAGAGAAAAACGGTACCATCACCGTTGATTTCGATGACGTTGTGATCCGTGGTGTTACCGTGGTGAAAGAAGGGGATGTCACCTGGCCGGCACCGCAGATTCAGGTTTCTGCTCAACCGCAACAGGCCAAGACGGCCGCTGCTGCGCCAAAAGTAGAAGCGACACCGCCTTCACCGTGGAAAAAATACGCGTTTATGGCCTTGGCTATTTTGTTGTTCGGCTGGCTGGCCAACGTGGCTCCGAAAGAATTTTTATCGCATTTCACCGTGTTTGCGTTGTCGTGTGTGGTGGGCTACTACGTGGTGTGGAACGTCAGTCATGCGTTGCATACGCCGCTGATGTCCGTTACCAATGCGATTTCGGGCATTATTGTGGTGGGGGCGCTGTTGCAGATCGGTCATGGTGGATGGGTGTCGTTCTTCTCCTTCATTGCCGTACTGATCTCCAGCATCAATATATTCGGTGGTTTCACCGTCACCCAGCGCATGCTGAAAATGTTCCGTAAAAACTAAGGGGTAACACATGTCTGGAGGATTGGTTACAGCTGCATACATTGTTGCCGCTATTTTGTTTATTTTCAGTCTGGCAGGGCTGTCAAAACATGAAACATCACGTCAGGGGAATATCTTTGGCGTTACCGGGATGGCGATTGCGCTGATTGCCACCATTTTCGGGCCGAATGCCGTAAACGTTGGCTGGATTATTGCTGCGATGGCGATCGGTGGTGCTGTCGGTATCTACTTGGCGCGTAAAGTCGAAATGACTAAAATGCCGGAGTTGGTTGCCATTCTGCACAGCTTCGTTGGTCTTGCTGCGGTATTGGTTGGGTTTAACAGCTTCTTGGATCACTGTGAAATCACTGATCCGGTGATGGTCAATATCCATCTGACGGAAGTGTTCCTCGGCATCTTTATCGGTGCGGTAACCTTTACCGGTTCCGTGGTGGCCTTCGGTAAACTGCGCGGCATTATTTCATCCAAGCCACTGATGCTGCCGCGTCGCCATAAGATGAACCTGGCCGCGCTGGTCGTGTCGTTCCTGCTGCTGTTGTGGTTTGTGAATACCGGCAGCGTGGCAGGACAGAGCATTGCTCTGCTGTTCATGACCGCCATTGCACTGGTGTTCGGTTGGCATCTGGTGGCATCCATCGGTGGTGCTGACATGCCTGTGGTGGTGTCGATGCTGAACTCCTATTCCGGTTGGGCGGCGGCGGCGGCGGGCTTTATGCTCAGCAACGACCTGCTGATCGTTACCGGTGCGTTGGTCGGTTCTTCGGGTGCGATTCTCTCTTGCATCATGTGTAAGGCGATGAACCGTTCATTCTTCAGCGTCATTGCCGGCGGATTCGGTACCGATGGTTCTTCTACCGGCGCCAGCGAAGAAGTGGGTGAATACCGTGAAGCGTCGGCAGAAGACGTCGCGGAACTACTGAAAAACTCCACTTCGGTCATCATTACGCCGGGATACGGCATGGCGGTAGCACAGGCGCAATATCCGGTGCATGACATCACGGTCAAATTGCGTGCACGTGGCATCAAAGTGCGTTTCGGTATCCACCCGGTTGCTGGGCGTTTGCCGGGCCATATGAACGTGCTGCTTGCGGAAGCCAAAGTGCCTTATGATGTAGTGCTGGAAATGGACGAGATCAATGACGATTTCTCCGATACCGATACCGTGCTGGTCATTGGTGCTAACGATACGGTGAACCCGGCGGCACAGGAAGAGCTGAGTAGTCCGATTGCTGGTATGCCCGTGTTGGAAGTGTGGAAAGCACAGAACGTTATTGTGTTTAAACGTTCTATGAACACCGGTTATGCCGGGGTGCAGAACCCGCTGTTCTTCAAGGAAAACACCCAAATGCTGTTTGGCGATGCCAAAGAAAGCGTAGAAGCGATCCTGAAAGCGTTGTAGCAGGTTTATGACATGGCGTGTTAGTTAATAAGGGCAGGGGAAATCCTGCCCTTTTTTATGTGTGCCGGGCATGCCCGACAGCTTGGGGGTGAAAGTCTCCTGTACAGCCTGATGGTGGCGAAGGACTAGCGAAGTGCAAGGGTGTCATCGCGAGGTGGGGTCTGAAGGAAGCGTGGAGCAAAGCCATGACCTGACGAACAGAAACCTGATACAAGGCTCATCCGATCGGCAGAGCGAGCATATGATCGCGAAGGCCATAACCATCAAGGGTCGAGTGAGTAAATCAGGCAGGTGTGTGGTGAAGGGGGGCGGGTTTACCCCGGGAGGTCTGCATAGCGTCCTGCATTCAGGACTGAGCTCATCGTGAGGTGCGCTGATCGCTATGCAGAAGTCAGCAGAGGGCGTAGGGGAAACCTGAAGGCCCGAACAGTGATGAGTGGCGAGTATCGCCGGAGGTTCTGAACGGTCATGCAGCAGAAAACGCAATGCGACCCCGATGAGAGCAGAAGGGGTGAAGCCCCGACTCCTGCCCCATCAGGGGCTGAAACCGTCCAGACATAACCGGAGCGGGAAAGCCCGTCGTCCGGGGATAGTCTCATGGAGGTTATCCTCAACCAAGAAAATCTGAAGCAGGCGCTGAAAAGAGTAAAAGCCAACAAAGGCGCGCCGGGTGTGGACGGAATAAGCGTGAGCGAACTCCCCGACCATCTGAAACGCCAGTGGCCGGAACTGCGGAGTAACCTGCTGGCTGGCAGATACAAACCTCAGCCCGTCCGCAGGGTGGACATACCGAAACCCGGGGGAGGAACCCGACAACTGGGAATCCCGACGGTAATGGACAGGTTCATCCAGCAGGCAGTGATGCAGGTGCTGCAAAGCCAGTGGGATCCGACCTTCAGTGAAAGCAGCTATGGGTTCCGCGTTGGCAGGTCAGCGCATCATGCGGTGAAGCGAGCAAAGAGATACGTGGAAGAAGGCAACCACTGGGTGGTGGACATCGACCTCGAAAAATTCTTTGACCGGGTAAACCACGATGTACTGATGAGCCGGGTGGCAAAGCGGATAACGGATAAGCGGGTGTTAAAGTTTATCCGGGCCTTCCTGAATGCTGTAATCATGCAGGCAGGGCTGATCAGCCCACAGATGGAAGGCACACCGCAGGGTGGTCCGTTGTCGCCCCTGTTGTCGAATGTGTTGCTGGATGAACTGGATCGCGAGCTTGAAAAGCGCGGCCTGAAGCACGTCCGCTACGCAGACGACAGCAATATAGCTAAACGACTTAATTTTGATTACATTATTTAAATGAGCTATTCAATTGATTTTAGACGTAAAGTGATATCTACACGGGAAGAAGAAGGGTTGAGTATCCGAGAAACAGCGAAGCAATTTCGGATTGGCCCTGCCTCTGTATCGTGTTGGATTAATCAAATAGCGTCAAAAGCATCGACCACGCGTCAGCGAAAGATCGATAAATCCGAGTTGATAAAAGATGTTGAACCATATCCAGATGCTTACCAAAAAGAACGTGCAGAGCGTTTTGGCGTTTGTCAGAAGGCCATTTGGCAAGCTCTTAAAAAGCTGGGATTGACCTATAAAAAAAAACTACGTCATCCGAAAGCCGACGGAAGCGCCCTGCAAGCATTTCAACAAAAAATACAACAGTATGAAAAAGAAGGTAAGCCTATTGTTTTTATTGATGAAAGTGGTTTTCCACACGATACCCCACGGACTCACGGCTATTCCCTAAAAGGTCAACGGTGTTTTGGCCTGAAGAACGGGGGAGCCAAGGGAAGAACAAATGTTATCGGCACTTTATTAGGCACCACGCTGTTTGCTATCGGATTATTTGATATCAATATTAACAGCGATGTTTTCTATTCCTGGGTCACACAAGTCCTTATCCCAGTACTCCCTAAAAACAGGGTAATCGTGATGGACAATGCAACTTTTCACAAAAAACATAATATTCAACAAGTCATCATCGATGCAGGGTATATGGTGGAGTATTTGCCTACATATTCGCCAGATCTTAACCCCATTGAGCATAAATGGGCACAAGCAAAAAGCAAAAAAAGAGAGAGTGGTTGCGATACAGAGATTTTGTTCTCAGTCCATATGGTGTGATCAAAATTAAGTCGCTTGGCCATAACTCTTCTAACCTAAGACAAGCATAAACGAGAAAATGCGTTAAACCGTTTGACAACATAAATGAGATTACGGCACAGCGTGTCAAGCGACGGTTATTAGCGCATAAAAAAACGAAATCGGCCGTCAGGTCGATTTCGTCCAGAGAAGTAGATTATAACCTTGAGACACTAAGCTTTGGTATCCTCACCTTCGCCATCAAGGGTAACAGGGGATACAAAATCATTGGGTTTGATGGCTAACAGGTCACATCTAAGGTGGTCAATAACGTGTTCAACGGTGTTGCCGATAAAAGCCGCCGACAGCCCGGTGCGACCCAATGAGCCCAGCACCACCACGCCTGCCTGCAAGTGTTCTGCCAGATCGGGGATAACTTCTTCCGGTAGCCCTTTTTCGACATGCGTAAGGCGTTCGTCCAACGAAAATTTCTGGCGTAAGGATTTCATGGCAATCAAGTGTTGGCCACGAATGGCGTCGTTATAGACTCCGGGATCGAAATCCAGCAGTTCAATAGCAATATTGATGGGGGTAACCGGATAGGCACCGACCAGATGCACTTCGGTTTGATCGACCTGCTTGGCGAGCGCCAGCGTTTCAGACACCAGCTTGATGTTAAGCGGATCGTGATAAGGATCTTCACTGGCAAGGTTGACAGCGACCAGCGCACGGCCATTTTCGGGCCAAGGTTGGTCTTTCACCATCCACATCGGGCATGGGCATTTACGCAGTAATTGCCAATCCAGAGGGGTAAAAATCACGGCCCCCAGCCTGTCGTGCTGGTGGGTCATTTTTAACACCAGGTCGTGCTGGTGGGCGATCACTTCCTGAATAATGGCGACATAGGGTTTATTGTGCCATACCACTTTGATATTGATAGGGATACCGGCTTCAATGTAGTAGGCGCACTGTTCTGCAATCCATGCTTTCCGCTGTTCAATGACACCTTGGCGCATTTCCGTGCGTTCGTCTGGCGAGAGCAAGGTGGTCATTTCGTAAGAGAAATCATAAATCGGCAGGAACGCCTTGATACGACCGCCTAACCGCTGAACTAGGTAGACTGCACGTCGCAGCGCGGGTTGGTCATCCTGATTCGGGTCAATAGCTACCAGTAAGTTCTGATATGTTGCCATAGGTCCTCCTAACAGCTGTCACCTTACAGCCGGTAATTAAGAGTACCTCATGGGAATTGCTTTTAACAACTGGTGATGAGAGCCGGATCAATAAAATAAAAACAATGACCCGGCAATAGGTTAGGCTTTGGCGCGTGCAGTTCCGGCCAGTTCTGACAGGGCGTCAATATTCTCGATGGTGATATATTTTCCTTTCACTGCCAGAATACCGCCTTTCTGGAAGCGGCCAAGCAAACGGCTGATGGTTTCTACGGTAAGCCCTAAGTAGTTACCGATATCACCACGCGTCATGGCCAGTCGGAACTCACGCGGCGAGAAACCGCGCTGGGCGAAACGTCGCGACAGGTTGTAGATAAACGCGGCAAGACGCTCTTCGGCGTTCTTCTTCGACAGCAGCAGTATCATGTCTTGATCGCTACGAATTTCGCCGCTCATCAGACGCATCATCTGCTGGCGCAAATTCTGCATTTTGCCAGAAAGGTCATCCAGCGTCTCGAAGGGGATTTCACACACCATAGAGGTTTCCAACGCCTGCGCAAAGCTGGGATGCTGGGCGTTGCCAATGGCATCGAAACCGACCAGATCGCCCGCCAAATGGAAACCAGTAATCTGTTCGTCACCCTGTTCGGTGATAGTGTAACTTTTAATGGTTCCGGAGCGGATCGCATAGAGTGATTTCAGTTCATCACCGGCTATGAACAGTGCTTGTCCCTTTTGGATCGGCTTCTTCCTTTCAATGATATTATCGAGCTGATCGAGCTCGTGTTCATTTAATGTAAAAGGAATGCACAGCTTGCTGATGCTGCAATCCTGACAATGGATTGCACAACCACCAGACTGAATGCGCCGAATAATTCGCTTTTCCGGGATCATAGACTTTGCTCAGTCGATAATTGATATTGGTCAATTTTAACAGATTTTATCGGTGATGGTAAGTGTCCTCATTCGTATAGCCAAACGACTTAAAAATGATTACATCCAATGCCCTGATATGTGGAAAAAAAATACAGCTAATTGTTATCAAAATAATGTCGCTTGGCTATATATACCCAATAAACCTCAAGATGCAGGTTTGAGCATCTGAAAACGATCGTGAATTCTGGACGTCAGCGAGTCCGCTATTTCTGGTAGCGTATTGGTGAAAAAATTGAATATTGCATCCCGAAAATCGCGGGTGTTTTCAAAATAGCGATTATTCCGTGCATGTTCATTCATCACTTTCCGCAGGCGTTCTATCGCGTTCAGATTCGGACTGTAAGGCGGTAAATAGTGAAGCTCTATGTTCACGACAAAGGCCCAATCCTTAATCAATTGGGCTCGGTGATAACCCGCACCGTCCAGTATTACATGGATTCTCTGTCGGTAATCAGGGTAACGTTTGCGTATCTCAATGAAAAAACGAGCAATGTTGTAGTCATTAATTGTTTTGTAATCGTGAATAACCGTACCGCCGATATCGCTCAGATTCAGCGCACCCAGTATATTCAGACGGATTCGACTTCCCGTTGTTTTAACTGACTTTTTATGCCCTTTTCGTATCCATCCATAACTGAGCTTTGTGGCTTGTGTCGGATGAACCGCATCGATAAACAGAATCGGCTCATTGCCGGCTGTTTTCTTTAAATTCTCATAATATTCAATGAAATGCTTCTGATTTTTTTCACTGAATTTATGGGGGACGCCCGCCGGTTTTTTGTAGGAGAAACCATGACGGTGCAACCACTTGTTCATGCCGGGAATACCGAATCGGATAGCCCAGCGATGTTCGACATAAGCCACGATGTCGTGGGTATGATGGAAGAGATGTTGAGATAAATAGCTGATTAAGAGCGCAGTCTTTTCAGCACAAAGCCGACTTGCAGACCCACCGTTTTCAGGTTTAAGTTTGCGAGTGTTGACGTAATCGTTGATATGTTGGTTTACCGTCGTTTCGTGCAGACGCAGAGCTTGCGCAATCATCGCAGAGCTCCAGCCTTCGGAGGCCAGCAGGACGGCTTTGATGCGATCACAAACACGCTTATCACGACTGGTGTCATGAAGGTGTTCGAGTTCGGCTTTTTGCTTGTCGGTAATAAATATCTTCATAGTGGGTGAGCATGATCTTCTTACCACGTAAAATCAAGCATCTTCAATGATCACGGGTATATAGCCAAGCGACATTATTTTGATAACAATTAGCTGTATTTTTTTGCCACATATCATGGTATTGGCTGTAATCATTTTTAAGTCGCTTGGCTATATCAAACGAATAAATAGGGGACATATAGCTAAACGACTTAATTTTGATTACATCATATGGACCGAGAACAAAATCTCTGTATCGCAACCACTCTCTCTTTTTTTTGCTTTTTGCTTGTGCCCATTTATGCTCAATGGGGTTAAGATCTGGCGAATATGTAGGCAAATACTCCACCATATACCCTGCATTGATGATGACTTGTTGAATATTATGTTTTTTGTGAAAAGTTGCATTGTCCATCACGATTACCCTGTTTTTAGGGAGTACTGGGATAAGGACTTTTGTGACCCAGGAATAGAAAACATCGCTGTTAATATTGATATCAAATAATCCGATAGCAAACAGCGTTGTGCCTAATAACGCGCCGATAACATTTGTTCTTCCCTTGGCTCCCCCGTTCTTCAGGCCAAAACACCGTTGACCTTTTGGGGAATAGCCGTGAGTCCGTGGGGTATCGTGTGGAAAACCACTTTCATCAATAAAAACAATAGGCTTACCTTCTTTTTCATACTGTTGTATTTTTTGTTGAAATGCTTCCCGGGCGCTTCCGTCGGCTTTCGGATGACGTAGAGTTTTTTTTATAGGTCAATTCCAGCTTTTTAAGAGCTTGCCAAATGGCCTTCTGACAAACGCCAAAACGCTCTGCACGTTCTTTTTGGTAAGCATCTGGATATGGTTCAACATCTTTTATCAACTCGGATTTATCGCTCTTTCGCTGAGGCGTGGTCGATGCTTTTGACGCTATTTGATTAATCCAACGCGATACAGAGGCAGGGCCAATCCGAAATTGCTTCGCTGTTTCTCGGATACTCAACCCTTCTTCTTCCCGTGTAGATATCACTTTACGTCTAAAATCAATTGAATAGCTCATTTAAATAATGTAATCAAAATTAAGTCGTTTAGCTATACCATCAGCAGACTGAAACAGCAATGGCTTGAAGAGCACAGGCAATGGTGCCTGCGTGATTTAAGCGATACGCGCTACATTTATTTCTGGGCCGATGGCATATATAGCCAACCGACTTAAAAATGATTACAGCCAATGCCATGATATGTGGCAAAAAAATACAGCTAATTGTTATCAAAATAATGTCGCTTGGCTATACAGCCATGTCAGGCAAGATGATCGCCTTTGCCTGCTGGTCATTATCGGCGTCACTGAGCATGGACGTAAGGAGCTGGTTGTGGTCGAAGATGGTTATCGAGAGTCAGAAGCAAACTGGGCCGAACTTCTTAATGGCCTGCGAGCACGTGGCCTAACCGTATCTCCCAAGCTGGCTATGGGAGACGGTGCCCTTGGTTTTTGGAATGCAATGGCAAAGATATTCCCGGACATGCAGCACCAACGCTGTTGAGTGCACAAAACCGCTAATGTGTTGGCTTCACTCCCCAAAGCCATGTAACCGAAAGTTAAGGCTGAGCTGCGGGAGGTTTGGCTAGCAGAGAGCCGCGATGCCGTTATAGCCAAGCGACATTATTTTGATAACAATTAGCTGTATTTTTTTGCCACATATCATGGCATTGGCTGTAATCATTTTTAAGTCGGTTGGCTATATTTAAGCTGCTCCAGTCAGCTCAGAAAAGCTGGAACCGACTAAGAGGATTTGACCTGCTGACCCTAGTTGTAAGCAACGTCCAATTTAAGGATGGAGAACAGATTCACGAAGCATCAGAGCGGAACGTAGCCTGATCGCCATACACCAGATTTGCTAATAACTCATGCGCAATTGCAGATCATGGTCAGTTTCCAGTAGCGTGCAGAAAGTCATCAGCGGGATGCTGTGCGTGCTTTGCTTGATGGGGGCGGAGCCTGCATTCGCTGTGGTATAGCCAACAGACTTAAAAATGATTACAGCCAATGCCCTGATATGCGGCAAAAAAGCATAGCTGGCTGTTGTCAAAATAATGTTGGTTTTCTATAATGTTGAAGGCACTCGCGTGATTCTGCACAACGGCGAGATGTCCACATCGCTCATGCTGTCCAATTCAGAAAAACAGCCCACGCTGGTACAGGTCTGGAGTGATGCGGGCTCCGCTGCTCCCACCCGAGCGTGCTACAACGCCGTTGATCGCCGTACCGCCGGTATTCAGTATGAAGCCGAGTGAGGAGCGTTCTTTGCGTTTGTTGCTCACCTCGCGTCAGGGGTTTGCCAAAGACAAGGAATCGCTGCTGTGGCTTAACGTCTATCAAATTCCACCGAACACCGCAGAGATGACGCACCACACGCAAAGCGTGGTGTTGCTGCTGCGCTTGCGCCTGAAGGTGTTTATTCGGCCAGCCGGGCTGGGCGACCCCAACGAGTCTAATGGCGAACAACTGCGTTTTCGTTTGCTGCAAGCGTGGGACGGGCAACGGTTGCAGGTCGACAATCCCACCCCTTGGCATATGACGCTGACCGACATCAGCTATGCTGAACAGCGTCTGGGCAGCATGATGGTGGCTCCGGCGTCCAGCGTAAACCTGCCGATAAATCGTTCGATCGTCGGACAGACGCTCAGCTATCAGCTCATCAACGATACCGGTACCCACTGGCGTTATTCCGCGACACTCTCTCCTTGAGCGTGGCTGATTACACCGCGCGGCCTTTCAGCAGCTTTCTCACCCAAAAACGATTCGGGTTCAACGTGGCGAGCGTTGGTGCATCGAGCGGCAACGGTTCTCCGTACAGTTGCCCTGCCAGAATTTCGGCAGCCAACGGGGCAGAGCACAATCCGCGCGATCCTAGCGCACCGATAATGAACAGATCCTTATGAACCGGTGTCACGGCCACACGTTCTGGCGTGTGCTGCTGTACGTCAAGTGACGCGTATTGATGTAGCGTCAGTGCGTGATCCGGCGCGGCACCGAGCAGCGGCAGGTGATCGCGCGTAGCACAGCGCACGCCCTGACGTGCTGCGTTGCCGCTGACGTCAATGTCATTCACCCACGTTGCATCGGGCAAGCAGGCCGCGAGGCGCTGGTGGTTTTCCTGCTGCTCATCTGCGCTAAACGTGGTGGCAATCACGCCTCGCTGGTAGCTGGCACCGATACAGTGCTGCTGGTGACGAGGGCTGACGGGAGTCAGATAGCCATCGTAACAAAGGACGCGTTGCAAGCTTTGTAGCACCGGCGTAGTCGGGATATGACTTACCTGACCGCGCACCGCATAGCTGGGGAGATGCTGAGTTTGCGACCAGTCGCTGAGCTGGTGTCCATTCGCCAGGATCACCACAGGATGGGTTTTTTGCTGCCCGTTTGCCAACCTCAGTTGCCAGCAGGATGCATTTTTTTCCAGCGCAGAGACGCGAGTAGCAAAATGCACGACCAACCCGAGCGATTGTGCGTGTTTCAGCGCATGGGTGGTGAGCTCTGCCGGGCACAGCCAACCACCCTCGGAATAGCTCACACCTGAAAAACCTATCGCTAATCCTACCGTTGCATCCATCTCATCAGCGCTGAGCGGTGTAACTACCTCTATTGGCCAGTTGCCGTGCAAGATTTGCGTGATTTTGCGCGCGCTTTTTTCATCGTAGGCAATCTGATTCACACCGCACCAGTCATGTTCATAGGCGATACCGGCTTGCAGCAGTGAATCGTACTGGCGACGGGCAAAACCAAAAGCGGTGGCGAAAAAGCGGGAAAGCGCATCGTGTTTGTCGTTGAGTAACGGGTAAAGGGCTCCCTGACGGTTACCGGATGCGCCTAACGCTGGTGCCTCATCTTCACAATAGAGTGTCACGTGTGCGCCGCGTCGCAGCAGCGCCCGTGCTGTCAGTACGCTGGCAATACCACCGCCAATAATAGCGATATCCTCTATCGCGCTCGCGGCCGGGCGTGAATACCATGGGGTTGCCGCCGGGGCCAGGATGGCGTTCGGTAATACGCCGCGCAGCATTTCGCGTTTTTGTCCGTAGCCCTTGATCTTTTCCACATCAAAGCAGGCTTGCTGTAGCCCTCGACGCACAAACCCTGCGGCAGTGAATGTCGCAAAGGTACCCTGCGCCCGGCACAGGCGTGCCATGGCGTGAAATAGATTATCTGTCCACATGTCCGGGTTTTTGGACGGGGAAAAACCATCGAGAAACCAGGCGTCAACCTGATGCGTCAGGGAATCGTCCAGCGTTGGCAGCAAGTCGTTGATATCGCCAAACCACAGGTCGAGAGTGATGGCACCGTCAGCCAGAATCAGGCGATGACAGCCCGGCAGCGCCGACGGCCATGCCTGCCGCAGCGCTTCGGCGTAAGGTCCGAGTGTCGGCCAGTGGGCGTGCGCCTGTTCCAGATCGGTCACGCGCAACGGGAATTTTTCAAAGCTGATAAAGTGCAGGCGCCGCAGCGTGGCCTGCGGATGCTGTGCGCGAAAGTGGACAAACGCTTCCCACAGCGTCAAAAAGTTCAGGCCAGTGCCAAATCCGGTTTCTGCAATGATGCACAGCGGGCGTGAGTGCTCAACAAAGCGCACCGGAAAGTGATTGCCTTGCAAGAAAACGTAGCGGGTCTCTTCCAATCCATCCTGATTTGAGAAGTAAACGTCATCAAACTGTTGCGAAACAGGTGTACCTTGTTCGTTCTAGGAGAGCGTACCGTGCTGAATAGCATGCTCTTTCACGATAATTGACTCATTTTTAAAGCGATAGCGTGATTTTACTCAGCCAGTGTCGAGTGCGCAAATTTTGTAAAAGGTTGGGTGATCGGACTTGTTCAGCTTACATCTGTACGCTAAAGTGCGTGACGAAATCCCAAAATACATTTATGCGGAAAGAGGTATTGAATGAAACGTGCAGTGATTACTGGCCTGGGGATCGTCTCAAGCATTGGTAATAACCAGCAGGAAGTCCTGGCATCGTTGCGGGAAGGTCGCTCGGGTATTACGTTTTCACAAGAGCTGAAAGATTCCGGTATGCGTAGTCACGTCTGGGGCAATGTGAAGCTGGACACTGCCGGCCTCATTGAACGTAAGGTCGTGCGTTTCATGAGCGATGCCTCTGTCTATGCTTTTTTGTCGATGGAACAAGCCATTGACGATGCCAAGCTGGCACCTGAGGTTTACCAAAACAACACGCGCGTCGGTTTGATTGCCGGTTCCGGCGGTTCCGCGCGTTCTCAAGTGTTTGGCGCGGATGCCATGCGCAGCCCACGGGGCCTGAAAGCGGTTGGCCCGTATGTGGTGACCAAAGCGATGGGTTCTGCGGTGTCAGCCTGCCTTGCAACGCCCTTTAAAATTCAGGGCGTGAACTACTCCATCAGTTCTGCCTGCGCCACCTCTGCGCACTGTATTGGTAATGCGGTAGAGCAGATCCAACTGGGTAAACAGGACATCGTATTTGCTGGTGGCGGTGAAGAGCTATGCTGGGAACTGGCCTGTGAATTTGATGCCATGGGCGCGTTGTCTACCAAATATAACGACACGCCGGAAAAAGCGTCCCGTACCTATGATGCCGATCGTGACGGTTTTGTTATCGCCGGTGGCGGCGGTATGGTGGTCGTGGAAGAACTGGAACATGCGCTGGCGCGTGGTGCACATATTTACGCCGAAGTGGTGGGATACGCTGCAACCTCTGACGGTGCCGACATGGTTGCGCCGTCCGGTGAAGGTGCCGTGCGCTGCATGAAGCTTGCGATGCAGGATGTGGATACCCCTATCGATTATATCAACACCCATGGTACTTCTACGCCGGTGGGTGACGTGAAAGAGTTGTGGGCGATTCGTCAGGTGTTTGGCGACGCGGTGCCGCCCATCTCGGCAACCAAGGCAATGACCGGGCACTCCCTCGGCGCTGCGGGCGTACAGGAAGCGATCTACTCTCTACTGATGCTGGAGCACGGTTTTATCGCGCCGAGCATTAACGTTGATACGCTGGATGAGTTGGCGCAGGACATGAAGATCGTGACACAACTGACTGAGCGTAAACTGACCACGGTAATGTCCAACGGTTTTGGCTTCGGCGGCACCAATGCGACGTTGGTGATGCGTAACTTAGCGTAATCTATATCTATATACCCTAAATAATTCGAGTTGCAGGAAGGCGGCAAGTGAGTGAATCCCGATGAGCTTACTCAGGTAAGTGATTCGGGTGAACGAATGTAGCCAACGCACGTGCAGCTTGAAGTATGACGGGTATAGTCTGTTTTGCTGAACCGGGGCTGTGTGCCCCGGTTTTTTTGTCGGTTAAAACAGTACCCACAGCAAAAATATCACCACGCAAACGCTGACAATGGGCCAAAACAGCTGTTTGTTGAACACGGCCTGGTTGAACACGGCCTGGAGGGCAGGCGGTAAGGCGGCAACCAGCGGGTTGGCAATCGGCTGCGGATGCGGGAACAGGCTCTGTATCGTCAGTTCCCCGTCGGAAGCGCACTGCATGCGGTGAGCGAACAAAAAGGTCACCAGTTCGTTGAGTTGCGGTTGGGTAAGCGGTGTTTGTACCCCGGCATTGAAACGGTTTTGACTGTAGTCTAGCAACAGCTGTCGCTCATTGGCTTCCAACGCGGGTTGAAACAGCGTGTACAAGGTGGACTGAGTTGCGGTCATTGGGGGTTGCGCCGCATTGCCTGTGGTCGACGTTGTTGCCAAAGTCGCGGGTGCATCGCTGCGCCCATTGCCAGTGGTCAGCAGATGATGCAGGTCAGTTTGCGTTTGCAAATATTGCATCAGGAGCGGCAAATGACGAGCGGGGATCGGCGTGCCCGGCGGTTGGTGTTGCATTGCCGTCAATGACGTCCAGATTTTTTCCGTCGGTTCGCCCAGCAACGCGGACAATTGCACCACCATCTGATTCAGGCTGTTCTGCTCGACGCTGGATAACGGACGTTGTAGCAGGGCCGTGGTCGCGGCATTGGTGAGCGCATTTTGCACCAGCGTTGTGGCAAGCGCGGGTGCTCTGCCTGGCGCGGCATTTAGCGGTGCTGCATCGGGCGGTGTTTGCAACATGGTCAGCACCCGTTGTAACTGAGGTTGCGTCAGCGCCTTGAGTTCGGTATGAGCAAATTCCTGACGTAAAAATTGAGTGACGCGCTGGCTGTTGTTTTCTTGCGGCAGCAGATCGGTCAGGCGTTGCAATAACGGATGGCGGGCGCTGCTTTGCTGTGTTTGAGCCTGCACCAGCTGGTTCTGCAATGACTGCTCGGAGGCGGTAAAATGCTGTCCGAGCAATGTCTGGTTTGGAGCCAGACCAATATCCTGACGTAGTGTGGTCCAGATGGCATTGTTACTCAGCGACGTCAGCGCCTGTAGCTTGACCACCAGCGTATCCAGCGTGGCGCGCTGGGTAAAGCTGAGCGGGGAGTTCGCCGCCGCCGTATTGGATGAGGAAGAGGCAATGGCCGACGTCGGGGTTCCCGGACTGCTGACTGGCTGCATGATGGACTCCTCACTGCGTGAAAGGCACCCTGCATTCCCCGGGAGCCCTGAATAGGCAACGGAAATCATAGCAAGGTGTCTGGTGCGAGAATAGTCAGATCATAGGGGAAAATACCTTCTTATTTGCGGTTTGCTTCCACTTCATGGATTTGGCTGCGAGACGTATCGCTATCCGGTGCGCAAACTGCATTGCGCTGAGCGTGCGGAGTACGCATATGCTGCGCCATGACAACCCCGAGTAATACCAGAATCCCGCCTACGATATGGTATAGCCAACCGACTTAAAAATAATTACAGCCAATGCCCTGATATGTGGCAAAAAAATACAGCTAATTGTTATCAAAATAATGTCGCTTGGCTATAGCTGTGCAGCTCATGCAGCAACGTCACAGCGATCAGTGCGCTAAACACCGGTGTCAGATTAATGAAAATACTGGCGTTATTGGCCCCGATGCGCATCACCACGACGATCCACATCCACGGAGCAAGGATCGAGGCGAAAATACCGGCGAACAGTACCAGCGGCAGGTTTTGCGCGTTCAGGGCAATGCTTTGTGCCAACAATACGTTCGGCAGCAACAGCACGACACCAAAGGCAATCTGCACGTAGAGCGACACCTAGGTGGGCAGAGCAATGGACCAGCGTTTGGTTAACACGCCGTACAAGGCGTAGGCTAACGCAGCAATAAACATCATTACCTCGCCGCGCCCGATGCCCTGCGCCAGAATCAGAGTTGGATGTCCACCGTTGATAAGCCAACTGATGCCGAAAAAGGAGAGCAGACTGCCGTACAGTAAGCTCAAGGTGGGTACCACGCCGAGCAACGAAATGCTGATCAATACCGTGAGCAAGGGGATCAACGAAACCAGAATGCCCATCATCAGCGCACTGATGCTGCCCGTGTGTCGTCGCAACTGAGGCAACATAAAGGGCGTCAGTACCAGCAGAGCCAATAGCCAGCGGTAGAATGACATCGCTACTGGATCGATGACACCAACGGAAAGTTTATTAACGATCACGTTAAATGACCAAAACAAGGCGGCGATAAGGGGGAATAACAGTTGCATGATAACAATTCTCATTAACGTGGTGAGTCAGTTTACGACAGGCAGGTTCGTTCTATATAGTGAAAATATAGCTAAACGACTTAATTTTGATTACATTATTTAAATGAGCTATTCAATTGATTTTAAACGTAAAGTGATATTTACACGGGAAGAAGAAGGGTTGAGTATCCGAGAAACAGCGAAGCAATTTCGGATTGGCCCTGCCTCTGTATCGCGTTGGATTAATCAAATAGCGTCAAAAGCATCGACCACGCGTCAGCGAAAGAGCGATAAATCCGAGTTGATAAAAGATGTTGAACCATATCCAGATGCTTACCAAAAAGAACGTGCAGAGCGTTTTGGCGTTTGTCAGAAGGCCATTTGGCAAGCTCTGAAAAAGCTGGGATTGACCTATAAAAAAACGCTACGTCATCCGAAAGCCGACGAAAGCGCCCGGCAAGCATTTCAACAAAAAATACAACAGTATGAAAAAGAAGGTAAACCTATTGTTTTTATTGATGAAAGTGGTTTTCCACACGATACGAGCCTGTACACGAGATTGTGTAATTGCCTGATTTTGATATGTTCAATCCAACATCAAAAGCAGGTTACTTTATGGACGAAAAACAGTTACAGGCTCTGGCTAACGAGCTGGCCAAAAATCTCAAAACCCCTGACGCTCTCAACCAGTTTGATCGCCTGCTGAAAAAGATCTACGTTGAAGCTGCCCTTAATGCTGAAATGACCCATCACCTCGGGCATGAGAAGCACCAGTCCAAATCTGGAACTAACACGCGCAATGGCCACTCCACAAAGAGTGTTACCACCGGCGATGGTCCGCTGGAACTGCGTACACCACGCGATCGTGATGCTTCCTTTGAACCGCAACTGGTGAAGAAGAACCAGACCCGGCTCACCGGGATGGATAACCAGATTTTATCGTTGTATGCCAAAGGGATGACCACCCGCGAAATTGCCGCTGCGTTCAAAGAACTGTATGACGCGGATGTCTCACCCACCCTGGTATCGAAGGTCACCGATGCCGTTATGGAGCAGGTTGTTGAATGGCAAAATCGCCCCCTGGATGCGGTTTATTCCATTGTTTACCTTGACTGTATCGTTCTGAAAGTCCGGCAGGACAGCCGCGTTATCAATAAGTCTGTGTTCCTGGCACTGGGTATCAATATCGAAGGCCAGAAAGAGCTACTGGGGATGTGGCTGGCCGAAAATGAAGGCGCAAAGTTCTGGCTGAACGTGCTGACAGAACTGAAAAACCGTGGCCTGACCGACATCCTCATTGCCTGTGTGGACGGCCTGAAAGGGTTCCCGGATGCCATCAACACGGTCTACCCGGAAGCCCGCATCCAGTTGTGCATCGTGCACATGGTGCGCAACAGCCTGCGCTTCGTTGCCTGGAAGGACTATAAGGCGGTAACACGCGACCTCAAAGCAGTGTATCAGGCTCCAACCGAAGAGGCCGCGCTTCAGGCGCTGGAGACGTTCGGTGGGACATGGGATCACCGCTATCCGCAGATAAGCCGGAGCTGGCAGTCAAACTGGGCCAACCTGTCGACATTCTTCTCGTACCCGCAGGAACTTCGCAAGGTAATCTACACGACGAACGCTATAGAATCACTGAACAGCGTGCTCCGGCATGCAATCAAGAAACGCAAGGTGTTCCCGACTGATGACTCGGTGAAGAAGGTCGTATGGCTGGCAATCCAGGCGGCATCACAGAAATGGACGATGCCCTTACAGGCATAGGTATCTACACATCTTTTGCAATATCTGCTATTACGTTGCTGCATGATCTCAACTTATCCATCGGCGGGATTGATGCCCGCCTTGTTATCAGTGTCTGGTTAAGCAACACATGACTCCCGCAGCACCATTGGCGTCAGCCGTTAAAGACCTTGCCTGCGCGCAGAAAACAACATTCGCCACTACTCAGGCCGTTTGGCGTTTGTTTAATAATGAACGTATTAGCTTCAGTCAGCTCAATGAACCGATTATTTCGCTGGCTCTCCGGCAGGTTGCACTTAGCCCGCATCCATACGCTCCCGTCGTTCACGACTGGTCTCATTTACAGTTTCGTACCCACAATGGGAAAGAAGAACGTTTGAAAATGACGCATGGTGGCGACGTCGGTTATGAACTACAAACCAGACTACTGCTTGATGCTGCAAATGGTTTACCAATAGCGCCCCTGTCTCAAACTCTAACCGATAGGGCGGGTTGTCGTTCAACGCTAACCGAGGGCTTGTCTGAGAGTCTGACTCATATGGATGCTTTGACGGCTGATATCGCCCGCGTTGAGTCTCTTGATACCGGGAAGAAGTTAGTTCATCTCATTGACCGTGAAGGTGACTCTATCGGGCATATGCGCACATTAAGCTCCCAGGGAATATGTTGGCTTATCCGGGGAAAGGAAGGGCATCGGGCCGAGTGGGGCGGTGACACCCGTAAAATTGGTGAAATTGCAGACGATCTGCCATTTATCTCAAACGGACAGGTTGGCTGGAAAGGGAAAAAAGCCAATATGGAGATCGGGGAAACATCCGTGATCATAACGCGAACAGCAAAAGCAGAAGCGGAAAGACAAGAACACCGGACGGCGAGTGAAAGTTCAGCCAGGCGTAGCTCTGACACTCAGATTAGTTGTGGTTCGCCTTACCGATACTCACGGTAAATTTATCTGTACTAGCTCAGACCTGATCTGACAGTTACCGATTATTTATACAGGTGTCTGTCAGATTACATCTGGTTCAGATTCTTTTCTGCCCAGATCCGTTTTCCATCGAGTAAAGTGACCATCGGCGTACGCCCGCAGCACATTTTTCCCTGATGAGTTCGCTCAGTATTGTAATGCCACAACCAGTTGTTCAGATCTACCTGCAGGCTTTCCAGGTCTCCATATAACTTCTTGCCGAACGTAACCTGATAAAAATCCTGCAAAATGGTTTTATGGAAGCGCTCGCAGATGCCGTTCGTCTGCGGAGACATCGCCTTCGTTTTCGTATGCTCGATATCGTTGATAGCCAGATAAAGCTGATAATCATGCTGCTCCACTTTACCACAGTACTCCGTACCCCTGTCGGTCAGTATTCTCAGCACCGGCAGTCCCTGAGCCTCGTAGAACGGGAGTACGCGATCATTGAGCAGGTCGGCGGCGGTGAGCGGTGTTTTATTCGTATACAGCTTGCAGTGCGCCACTTTCGAGTACGTATCCACGAACGTCTGCTGGTAGATACGGCCCACCCCCTTCAGATTGCCCACGTAGAAGGTGTCCTGCGAGCCCAGATACCCGGGATGTGCCGTCTCGATTTCACCACAGGCCTCATCATCGTGCGCCTTCTTCTCCAGGGCTGCGATTTGAGCGTCGGTAAGGACAATGCCTTCTCTGGCGACCTTTTCCTCAAGTGCCTTCAGGCGTTTACGGAAGTTCTCCAGGTCGTGTCGTTGCCAGATGGAGCGCACGCCGCTGCCGGAGATAAATACGCCTTTTTTACGCAGCTCATTACAGGTCCGGTGCTGCCCATGGGGCGGGAACTCAATAGCATAATCAACAACCGCGCGTTCAGTGGCTTCGTCGGCGCGCTTCTTCAGGTTCGGAACCCGGCGGTTCTGGTTAACCAACGCATCAATGCCGCCTTCAGCAGCCAGTTTCTGATAACGGTAAAATGTATCGCGTGACACGCCCATGCTCTTGCAGGCTTTTGATACGTTACCGAGTTCTTCGGCGAGATTGAGCAGGCCGGCTTTGTGTTTGATAATGGGATTGTTAGTATGAAGCATGAGAGTCACCTCGTGTTTTGTTTAAGGATTAGACACCCATATCAAAACCGGTAACTCTCAACCTTTCAAGGTCCAGTATCAGATCTAGTCGCGACTAATACAATTTATCGGACGCTGGACGCTGTTTACAAACGTTAGCAACGAGATCACCAGCGCGGAAGTCGCTCGCTGGTATTACTGTCGCTGGGGTATTGAATCCTTTTTTAAGCTGCTGAAAGGTGCCGGTCATGATGTAGAAAAATGGCTTCAGCGCAGTGCTGGTGCCCTGCTACGCAGGTTATAGCTAAACGACTTAATTTTGATTACATTATTTAAATGAGCTATTCAATTGATTTTAGACGTAAAGTGATATCTACACGGGAAGAAGAAGGGTTGAGTATCCGAGAAACAGCGAAGCAATTTCGGATTGGCCCTGCCTCTGTATCGCGTTGGATTAATCAAATAGCGTCAAAAGCATCGACCACGCGTCAGCGAAAGAGCGATAAATCCGAGTTGATAAAAGATGTTGAACCATATCCAGATGCTTACCAAAAAGAACGTGCAGAGCGTTTTGGCGTTTGTCAGAAGGCCATTTGGCACGCTCTTAAAAAGCTGGGATTGACCTATAAAAAAAACTCTACGCCATCCGAAAGCCGACGAAAGCGCCCGGCAAGCATTTCAACAAAAAATACAACAGTATGAAAAAATGTAAACCTATTGTTTTTATTGATGAAAGTGGTTTTCCACATGATACCCCACGAACTCACGGCTATTCCCCAAAAGGTCAACGGTGTTTTGGGCTGAAGAACGGGGGAGCCAAGGGAAGAACAAATGTTATCGGCGCGTTATTAGGCACAACGCTGTTTGCTATCGGATTATTTGATATCAATATTAACAGCGATGTTTTCTATTCCTGGGTCACACAAGTCCTTATCGCAGTACTCCCTAAAAACAGGGTAATCGTGATGGACAATGCAACTTTTCACAAAAAACATAATATTCAACAAGTCATCATCGATGCAGGGTATATGGTGGAGTATTTGCCTACATATTCGCCAGATCTTAACCCCATTGAGCATAAATGGGCACAAGCAAAAAGCAAAAAAAGAGAGAGTGGTTGCGATACAGAGATTTTGTTCTCAGTCCATATGGTGTAATCAAAATTCAGTCGCTTGGCTATATTGATACTAGCATGGCATGTGTGCTGGTATGGCGGCTGCAACGCGCTGAAGGAGACGACAATGCGGCAGCCCGTCAGTTAATTTGCCGATTATCCGGACGACAACAAAAACGAGGGCGTAAAGAAAGCGCCCCAGCGCTGCTTGCCGGACTATCCATCCTGCTAAATACCTTGACGTTATTAGCAGACTATACCCCGGAAAAACTTGCCCACTTCGCTATGGTGGTTTTTAACCCTTTATGATGTGTAGATACCTATGCGTCTAAGGAAGGGAGTCTGCAAGTCGAAATGGACGGTAACGTATTGATAAAAATGTCGTGTATTCTCGTGCTTTTCCTCCTGTTTTTTGAACGAGAAGGTTATACAATATATTGATATTTATTGGTTTAATGTATTTTAAATCTGCTTTTTACCAGTTGGGGCTCTAAATTGCCGTTGCCGTTGCCGTTGCCGTCGCGTGGTGTGGTGAGTTAGAAATTACCGCTAGGGGCTTTGATGGTTTTCTTGGTGGTACCGTTGCGCCGATTCGCTTCAAGAGCCTGCGCCAGATGAGAATCGAGTTTGGCGGTCAGAGCGGCTTCAGTTAACTGTTTGATCAAATGAGTTAAAATATCGTCTTTTCCAGTCAGTTTTTGTCCTGATTGAAGCGCTTTCAGTGCTGTGTGAAAATCGAAGGGTTGGGACATGTGTGTCATTCCTTTTTCTGACTATATTACTGGGATGATACATAATTTCTAACGTTCTCAGCCCTTTTTTGTAAGTGCGCCAGTTGCTGATTCGGAACTTCTTCTTTGCCACGGGACTGCCTTCCTTGTCAGGATGATGCGTGATCTGATCCTGCCATTCAGCAAAAGCTCGATTTATTCAACAAAGCCAGTATGATCTACTATATCGTTGGTCGAAGCGAAACATCAGATAGCAGGTAGTTTTTGCATGCCATCGCAGCACAGAAACAGGATTATCGGGAGGATGTTATGACGATAGCAGAACAGCTACGGCAGGAAAGCTAGCAAAGAGGCATTCAGCTTGGCGTGCAAAAAGGCCTACAGGAAACCCGCATTCAGATCGCCCGCCGACTTCTCGCTAATGCTGTTGACAGAGATGTCGTAAAGCTTTCCACTGGGCTAAATGATGCGGAGTTAGACAACTTGAAAAGTTAATTTAGTTAAAATAGTAAGGATTAAAAATGACTGCACTTTCTATTTCTCGTACACCTTCATTAAATACGTATTCTGTTTCTGTAAAAGAAAACAGAAAAATGGAATATGGATACAACTTTCCTTCACTTGAAACTTTAAAAAGCGCCGCTCGAAATAACGATGATTTTAGTATTGAATCTTTATTTACATTAGCATGTGAGAAGAGCTCTGCTGGATTAGAAGCTGAATCTTTTCTTTTTGATTTGTATACGGGAAAGGAAGCAGGGCACCCTGACGTAAAGGAACAATTAGGAAAAGACAGTTTAAAGTTATGCGAGATCGTGCAAGGAAGAAATAAAAACAAAACACCAGAAGAGGCATGGTCTATACCTGATAAGATATTAATTATGGCTGGTTTTGAAACTCAAGAAAGATCACAAAAGAGAGAAGAGATTTTAGAAGAAATAAATAAAAATATAAACTTTTGTGCTAGTATTGATAATGGGGATAAGGTGAGCTCATCATTTTTTGACACAAACCGATTAATCACATCAGCAGAGCTCGACTCCACATCTAAATTGTTAAATAATAAAGAAAGTGGTTTTAGATTCCATGATGCGGTAGGCATCCCCGCTATTGCTACTGATGATGAATCTATACCAAAAAATTTATTAACCAATTTGTCAAATATTGACCATAAAGGGAAACAAACATCTTTATCAGGAGATTTTATTCCTCTATTATTTAGAAATCATTGGGTTTTGTTTGGGTTGTCTAAAACTGACTCGGGAGATAAATCAGCTATATTGTTTGATAGTGCAAATTATTTGGATGACAAGGAAATGAAGTTTATACAAAAACTTACGGAATTTCTTAAAGTCAATGAAGTTTTAGTAGTGCAAGAATCACTCCAAGAAAATGCACCTAATGCATGTGGTTTGTTTGTTTCTAACGCAATGAAATCCATATCAAATAACTCAAACAAAAAACCGTATGAGTCTTTGGCTAATTTTGTGAAATCATTTTCAGAGCTTAACAATACCGAACAAATGTTTTTTAACCAAAGAGGCCGAGCTGAGTTATATGGCTATTTATTAGATAATCTATCTGGTTTTGGGCTTTGTTGAATAAATCGAGCTTTTGCTGAATGGCAGGATCAGATCACGCATCATCCTGACAAGGAAGGCAGTCCCGTGGCAAAGAAGAAGTTCCGAATCAGCAAGTGGCGCACTTACAACAAAGTGCTTATCAAGCATCTGTTCACCTCCGGCATAATTTTTGTCGTCGTAGCCTGAGGTGTTGTTTGCACCTGCTGATGGCTTTGTTGAATAATAGGGAATAATGCTGTTATGACACGCCTGTTTTGGATTAAAATGCTGATCGCTCCGGGATGCATCACTACGCTCTGGATTTAACATACTGATTTTACGTCAAGGGAATCCGCAGCCTTTATGGTTATGCAGCATAATATCTATTTATTCAACAAAGCCCCTGCTGATTTCACTGGTGACTTTATGAAGGTAGTCATCGCCTGATGTTGGCAATATTCACGACTGGATTTTTTGTGTCGTGTTTGTGTCGTCACAAAATGCGCATAGAATGCAGGGAACCACACTTAAAAGAACCTCAAACGACACACAACCAAGCGCGAGCGTGGATAATTTTTTTATTTACAGTGCATTACGTTTGGATCTTCGATCTTCTAAGCCGTAGGTCACTGGTTCGAATCCAGTAGGGCGTACCATTTAAAATCAATAGGTTAAGCAAGTTTCAGCCCCACCTGATTTCCCTCTTGTGTCGTATTTGTGCCGTTACCATCTAGAAGTGAGTCTATTTTCTTCGCGTGTTCGGTGAGGTGGTTGGGTGCTAAGTGTGCATAACGGCGAACCATTTCGATAGATTCCCACCCTCCCATTTCCTGCAAAGCAGAAAGTGGAACGCCAGACTGAATCAACCAGCTTGCCCAAGTGTGCCGCAAATCGTGGAAACGGAAATCTTCTATACCTGCACGTTTAAGTCCGACTTTCCATACGCTATTATCGTCACACCGCATTTTACGTGTATTAGTCGCGACTAGATCTGACACTGGACCTTGAAAGGTTGAGAGTTACCGGTTTTGATATGGGTGTCTAATCCTAAAACAAAACGCGAGGTAACTCTCATGCTTCATACTAACAATCCCATTATCAAACACAAAGCCGGCCTGCTCAATCTCGCCGAAGAACTCGGTAACGTATCAAAAGCCTGCAAGAGCATGGGCGTGTCACGCGATACATTTTACCGTTATCAGGAACTGGCTGCTGAGGGCGGCATTGATGCGCTGGTTAACCAGAACCGCTGGGTTCCGGACCTGAAGAACCGCGCCGACGAAACCACTGAACGCACGGTTGTTGATTATGCTATTGAGTTCCCGCCCCATGGGCAGCACCGGACCAGTAATGAGCTGCGTAAAAAAGGCGTGTTTATCTCCGGCAGCGGCGTGCGCTCCATCTGGCAACGACACGACCTGGAGAACTTCCGTAAACGCCTGAAGGCGCTTGAGGAAAAGGTCGCCAGAGAAGGCATTGTCCTTACCGACGCTCAAATCGCAGCCCTGGAGAAGAAGGCGCACGATGATGAGGCCTGCGGTGAAATCGAGACGGCACATCCCGGGTATCTGGGCTCGCAGGACACCTTCTACGTGGGCAATCTGAAGGGGGTGGGCCGTATCTATAGCTAAACGACTTAATTTTGATTACATTATTTAAATGAGCTATTCAATTGATTTTAGACGTAAAGTGATATCTACACGGGAAGAAGAAGGGTTGAGTATCCGAGAAACAGCAAAGCAATTTCGGATTGGCCCTGCCTCTGTATCGTGTTGGATTAATCAAATAGCGTCAAAAGCATCGACCACGCGTCAGCGAAAGAGCGATAAATCCGAGTTGATAAAAGATGTTGAACCATATCCAGATGCTTACCAAAAAGAACGTGCAGAGCGTTTTGGCGTTTGTCAGAAGGCCATTTGGCAAGCTCTTAAAAAGCTGGGATTGACCTATAAAAAAAACGCTACGTCATCCGAAAGCCGACGGAAGCGCCCGGCAAGCATTTCAACAAAAAATACAACAGTATGAAAAAGAAGGTAAGCCTATTGTTTTTATTGATGAAAGTGGTTTTCCACACGATACCCCACGGACTCACGGCTATTCCCCAAAAGGTCAACGGTGTTTTGGCCTGAAGAACGGGGGAGCCAAGGGAAGAACAAATGTTATCGGCGCTTTATTAGGCACAACGCTGTTTGCTATCGGATTATTTGATATCAATATTAACAGCGATGTTTTCTATTCCTGGGTCACACAAGTCCTTATCCCAGTACTCCCTAAAAACAGGGTAATCGTGATGGACAATGCAACTTTTCACAAAAAACATAATATTCAACAAGTCATCATCGATGCAGGGTATATGGTGGAGTATTTGCCTACATATTTCGCCAGATCTTAACCCCATTGCGCATAAATGGGCACAAGCAAAAAAAGAGAGAGTGGTTGCGATACAGAGATTTTGTTCTCAGTCCATATGGTGTAATCAAAATTAAGTCGCTTGGCTATACCAGCAGACGTTCGTGGATACGTACTCGAAAGTGGCGCACTGCAAGCTGTATACAAATAAAACACCGCTCATCGCCGCCGACCTGCTCAATGATCGCGTACTCCCGTTCTACGAGGCTCAGGGACTGCCGGTGCTGAGAATACTGACCGACAGGGGTACGGAGTACTGTGGTAAAGTGGAGCAGCATGATTATCAGCTTTATCTGGCTATCAACGATATCGAGCATACGAAAACGAAGGCGATGTCTCCGCAGACGAACGGCATCTGCGAGCGCTTCCGTAAAACCATTTTGCACGATTTTTATCAGGTTACGTTCCGCAAGAAGTTATATGGAGACTTGGAAAGCCTGCAGGTAGATCTGGACAACTGGTTGTGGCATTACAATACTGAGCGAACTCATCAGGGAAAAATGTGCTGTGGGCGTACGCCGATGGCCACTTTACTCGATGGAAAACGGATTTGGGCAGAAAAGAATCTGAACCAGATGTAATCTGACAGACACTTGTATAAATAATCGGTAACTGTCAGATCAGGTCTGAGCTAGTACAGGTTATCAGAGGGCTAACGGGTAAAATTTTGCAGATTGGCGGTCAGATCGCTTACACTTGGCTTAACACAGGAGGATCCTCTATGGGCCAGGTTGCATTTGATACTCAAGAGTTCGTTGAAACGCTGGAAAACGCCGGGTTGCCGAAAGACCAGGCCAAGGCGATATCTCTTGTTGTGCGAAAATCACACGAGGTAGCAGATCTTGCTACAAAGCGTGATCTCGACGATGTGCGCAAAGACCTGTCCGCTGATATCGCCGAAGTGAAGCGTGAGATAGCCGATGTCCGTAAGGATATTGACGCTCACTTCGAAAAAAACGAAGCTCAGATGCAGGCTCGATTCGAGAAGACCGACGCGCAGATAGCCGATGTGCGTAAGGACCTGTCCGCAGAGATAGCCGATGTGCGTAAGGACCTGTCCGCAGAGATAGCCGATGTGCGTAAGGACCTGTCCGCAGAGATAGCCGATGTGCGTAAGGACCTGTCCGCAGAGATAGCCGATGTGCGTAAGGACCTGTCCGCAGAGATAGCCGATGTTCGTAAGGATATTGGCCAGATAGACAAGCGACTAGATTTTTCCGAAAAGCGATTTGACCGTCTTGAAATTAAATTTGACCGTCTTCAATGGTTCTTACTGGCTGGTATTCTGAGTTTGTTGTTTAAAGATGTACTTCCGAAACTGTGGGGCGGTTAAATATGTCTGCTAGTGATTTGTATTAGTCGCGACTAGATCTGACACTGGACCTTGAAAGGTTGAGAGTTACCGGTTTTGATATGGGTGTCTAATCCTTAAACAAAACGCGAGGTAACTCTCATGCTTCATACTAACAATCCCATTATCAAACACAAAGCCGGCCTGCTCAATCTCGCCGAAGAACTCGGTAACGTATCAAAAGCCTGCAAGAGCATGGGCGTGTCACGCGATACATTTTACCGTTATCAGGAACTGGCTGCTGAAGGCGCCATTGATGCGCTGGTTAACCAGAACCGCCGGGTTCCGAACCTGAAGAACCGCGCCGACGAAGCCACTGAACGCGCGGTTGTTGATTATGCTATTGAGTTCCCGCCCCATGGGCCATAGGTATCTACACATCTTTTGCAATATCTGCTATTACGTTGCTGCATGATCTCAACTTATCCATCGGCGGGATTGATGCCCGCCTTAACCGGCGTTATCAGCGTCTGGTTAACCAACACATGACTCCCCCAGCACCATTGGCGTCAGCCGTTAAAGACCTTGCCTGCGCGCAGAAAACAACATTCGCCACTACTCAGGCCGTTTGGCGTTTGTTTAATAATGAACGTATTAGCTTCAGTCAGCTCAATGAACCGATTATTTCGCTGGCTCTCCGGCAGGTTGCACTTAGCCCGCATCCATACGCTCCCGTCGTTCACGACTGCTCTCATTTACAGTTTCGTACCCACAATGGGAAAGAAGAACGTTTGAAAATGACGCATGGTGGCGACGTCGGTTATGAACTACAAACCCGCCTACTGCTTGATGCTGCAAATGGTTTACCAATAGCGCCTCTGTCTCAAACTCTAACCGATAGGGCGGGTTGTCGTTCAACGCTAACCGAGGGCTTGTCTGAGAGTCTGACTCATATGGATGCTTTGACGGCTGATATCGCCCGCGTTGAGTCTCTTGATACCGGGAAGAAGTTAGTTCATCTCATTGACCGTGAAGGTGACTCTATCGGGCATATGCGCACATTAAGCTCCCAGGGAATATGTTGGCTTATCCGGGGAAAGGAAGGGCATCGGGCCGAGTGGGGCGGTGACACCCGTAAAATTGGTGAAATTGCAGACGATCTGCCATTTATCGCAAACGGACAGGTTGGCTGGAAAGGGAAAAAAGCCAATATGGAGATCGGGGAAACATCCGTGATCATAACGCGAACAGCAAAAGCGAAGCGGAAAGACAAGAACACCGGACGGCGAGTGAAAGTTCAGCCAGGCGTAGCTCTGACACTCAGATTAGTTGTGGTTCGCCTTACCGATACTCACGGTAAATTTATCGGACGCTGGACGCTGCTCACAAACGTTAGCAACGAGCTCACCAGCGCGGAAGTCGCTCGCTGGTATTACTGGCGCTGGGGTATTGAATCCTTTTTTAAGCTGCTGAAAGGTGCCGGTCATGATGTAGAAAAATGGCTTCAGCGCAGTGCTGGTGCCCTGCTACGCAGGTTATTGATAGCTAGCATGGCATGTGTGCTGGTATGGCGGCTGCAACGCGCTGAAGGAGACGACAATGCGGCAGCCCGTCAGTTAATTTGCCGATTATCCGGACGACAACAAAAACGAGGGCGTAAAGAAAGCGCCCCAGCGCTGCTTGCCGGACTATCCATCCAGCTAAATACCTTGACGTTATTAGCAGACTATACCCCGGAAGAACTTGCCCACTTAGCTATGGTGGTTTTTAACCCTTTATGATGTGTAGATACCTATGCGTCTAAGGAAGGGAGTCTGCAAGTCGAAATGGACGGTAACGTATTGATAAAAATGTCGTGTATTCTCGTGCTTTTCCTCCTGTTTTTTGAACGAGAAGGTTATACAATATATTGATATTTATTGGTTTAATGTATTTTAAATCTGCTTTTTACCAGTTGGGGCTCTAAATTGCCGTTGCGGTCGCGTGGTGTGGCGAGTTAGAAATTACCGCTAGGGGCTTTGATGGTTTTCTTGGTGGTACCGTTGCGCCGATTCGCTTCAAGAGACTGCGCCAGATGAGAATCGAGTTTGGCGGTCAGAGCGGCTTCAGTTAACTGTTTGATCAAATGAGTTAAAATATCGTCTTTTCCAGTCAGTTTTTGTCCTGATTGAAGCGCTTTCAGTGCTGTGTGAAAATCGAAGGGTTGGGACATGTGTGTCATTCCTTTTTCTGACTATATTACTGGGATGATACATAATTTCTAACGTTCTCAGCCCTTTTTTGTAAGTGCGCCAGCTGCTGATTCGGAACTTCTTCTTTGCCACGGGACTGCCTTCCTTGTCAGGATGATGCGTGATCTGATCCTGCCATTCAGCAAAAGCTCGATTTATTCAACAAAGCCAGTATGATCTACTATATCGTTGGTCGAAGCGAAACATCAGATAGCAGGTAGTTTTTGCATGCCATCGCAGCACAGAAACAGGATTATCGGGAGGATGTTATGACGATAGCAGAACAGCTACGGCAGGAAAGCTAGCAAAGAGGCATTCAGCTTGGCGTGCAAAAAGGCCTACAGGAAACCCGCATTCAGATCGCCCGCCGACTTCTCGCTAATGCTGTTGACAGAGATGTCGTAAAGCTTTCCACTGGGCTAAATGATGCGGAGTTAGACAACTTGAAAAGTTAATTTAGTTAAAATAGTAAGGATTAAAAATGACTGCACTTTCTATTTCTCGTACACCTTCATTAAATACGTATTCTGTTTCTGTAAAAGAAAACAGAAAAATGGAATATGGATACAACTTTCCTTCACTTGAAACTTTAAAAAGCGCCGCTCGAAATAACGATGATTTTAGTATTGAATCTTTATTTACATTAGCATGTGAGAAGAGCTCTGCTGGATTAGAAGCTGAATCTTTTCTTTTTGATTTGTATACGGGAAAGGAAGCAGGGCACCCTGACGTAAAGGAACAATTAGGAAAAGACAGTTTAAAGTTATGCGAGATCGTGCAAGGAAGAAATAAAAACAAAACACCAGAAGAGGCATGGTCTATACCTGATAAGATATTAATTATGGCTGGTTTTGAAACTCAAGAAAGATCACAAAAGAGAGAAGAGATTTTAGAAGAAATAAATAAAAATATAAACTTTTGTGCTAGTATTGATAATGGGGATAAGGTGAGCTCATCATTTTTTGACACAAACCGATTAATCACATCAGCAGAGCTCGACTCCACATCTAAATTGTTAAATAATAAAGAAAGTGGTTTTAGATTCCATGATGCGGTAGGCATCCCCGCTATTGCTACTGATGATGAATCTATACCAAAAAATTTATTAACCAATTTGTCAAATATTGACCATAAAGGGAAACAAACATCTTTATCAGGAGATTTTATTCCTCTATTATTTAGAAATCATTGGGTTTTGTTTGGGTTGTCTAAAACTGACTCGGGAGATAAATCAGCTATATTGTTTGATAGTGCAAATTATTTGGATGACAAGGAAATGAAGTTTATACAAAAACTTACGGAATTTCTTAAAGTCAATGAAGTTTTAGTAGTGCAAGAATCACTCCAAGAAAATGCACCTAATGCATGTGGTTTGTTTGTTTCTAACGCAATGAAATCCATATCAAATAACTCAAACAAAAAACCGTATGAGTCTTTGGCTAATTTTGTGAAATCATTTTCAGAGCTTAACAATACCGAACAAATGTTTTTTAACCAAAGAGGCCGAGCTGAGTTATATGGCTATTTATTAGATAATCTATCTGGTTTTGTGCTTTGTTGAATAAATAGATTTTATGCTGGAAGCCCAGCGAAACGACGGATCCTCGCAACGTAAAATCATGCAGTTAGGCCTCATGAGAAAAGTGTACACCTGAGATGACAAGCATTTTCTACCAAAACTGGCTTGGCAAAACAGCATGATTACCTATTATTCAACAAAGCCACGCGTCAGCGAAAGATCGATAAATCCGAGTTGATAAAAGATGTTGAACCATATCCAGATGCTTACCAAAAAGAACGTGCAGAGCGTTTTGGCGTTTGTCAGAAGGCCATTTGGCAAGCTCTTAAAAAGCTGGGATTGACCTATAAAAAAAACTCTACGTCATCCGAAAGCCGACGGAAGCGCCCGGCAAGCATTCCAACAAAAAATACAACAGTATGAAAAAGAAGGTAAGCCTATTGTTTTTATTGATGAAAGTGGTTTTCCACACGATACCCCACGGACTCACGGCTATTCCCCAAAAGGTCAACGGTGTTTTGGGCTGAAGAACTGGGGAGCCAAGGGAAGAACAAATGTTATCGGCGCGTTATTAGGCACAACGCTGTTTGCTATCGGATTATTTGATATCAATATTAACAGCGATGTTTTCTATTCCTGGGTCACACAAGTCCTTATCCCAGTACTCCCTAAAAACAGGGTAATCGTGATGGACAATGCAACTTTTCACAAAAAACATAATATTCAACAAGTCATCATCGATGCAGGGTATATGGTGGAGTATTTGCCTACATATTCGCCAGATCTTAACCCCATTGAGCATAAATGGGCACAAGCAAAAAGCAAAAAAAAGAGAGAGTGGTTGCGATACAGAGATTTTGTTCTCAGTCCATATGGTGTAATCAAAATTAACTCGCCTAGCTATACCTATGCGCTCTACGGAAGGCACCGACAACGTGCCGAACCTTTGCCCAGATGTTTTTAGGGTGTGCTGGGCTGAATAAAAATTATAGCCAACACTAGGGCCACCACTGGCTCACCGCACCACCAAAACCATCTATTGGAGGGGAGCATGGCTACTATCATTTACTGTAAATCGGCTTTGTTGAATAAATAGAACTTTTGGGTAATCATCGGAGCAGATCAACACAGTTGTTTCAAAATCAGGTCTCCATGGCAAAACAAAATTTTAAAATCACCAGCTGGTCCTCTTATAACAAGGCCCTCAAGCAGCGCGGTTCTCTAACCGTATGGCTAGATGAATCAGCCATTGCTGCATGGACGGAAAAAAACACTACTGAACGGCGTGGACGACCGCTCCACTACTCAGATATGGCCATCACCACAGTCCTGATGATGAAACGCGTGTTTGGCCTTTCATTGAGGGCCTTACAGGGCTTTGTTGACTCGATTTTTAAACTGATTAAATTGTCGCTGCATTGTCCAGACTATTCGCTGCTCAGCAAGCGAGCAAAGACAGTGAACATCAGCATAAAAACGCCAACCCGTGGTGAAATCTCACATCTGGTCATTGATGGAAGCGGCCTGAAGGTCTTTGGCGAAGGCGAATGGAAAGTCCGGCAGCATGGTGCCGACAGACGCAGGGTATGGCGTAAGCTGCACCTGGCAGTAGACAGTGTGACGCATGAGATTATCTGTGCGGATTTGTCGCTCAGTGGTACGACTGATGCCCAAGCTCTACCGGCGCTGATAAACCAGAGCCACCGGAAAATCAGAGAGGCATCGGCCGACGGCGCTTACGATACAGTTTACTGCTATGATGCTCTGCTGAGGAAGAAAATAAGGTCGCTTATCCCGCCACGAAGGGGGGCGCAATATTGGCAAGCTCGCTACCACGAGCGTAACCACGCTGTTGCAAATCAGCGCATTAGCGGTAGTAACGCTATCTGGAAAAAGAAAGTGGGCTATCACCGGCGCTCAGTGGCTGAAACGGCCATGTTCCGGTTCAAAAGGCTTCTGGGTGGTCATCTAAGTCTGAGAGACTACGATGGTCAGGTGGGTGAAGCCATGGCCATGGTCAAAGCGCTTAACCTGATCACGCTATTAGGAATGCCGAACAGTATTCGCATCACGTAACAATCGACCCGTATGGGGCGCAGTCGTTACAAGTTCTGATTTATTCAACAAAGCCTATACTAGCCGTAAATACCGTCAGGCGCTGTGGCGCTGCCGGATAACGCAAAGTATGAGCAGACGGGGTAACTGCTGGGATAATGCCCCTATGGAGCGGTTCTTCCTAAGCCTGAAGACCGAATGGGTGTCGACGAAGGGCTACAACAGCTTCAGCGAGGCCCAGAGCGCGATTATCCGCTACATCACGGATTATTACAGCGCCATCCGGCCTCACTGGTATAACGCCGGTCTGACGCCAAACGAATCTGAGCGACTGTACTACTTACAGTCTAATGCGGTGGCCAGTATTAGTTGACCACTACAAACACTGTCAGCAAATCTGAGTCACAATCCATGTTTTCTTGGAATATTGTAGTCAGCTGAGATAGCAAGATTTCTTGGAGTATCGTACTCAGTTGAGGTAGCAAGCTTTATTGGAGTATCGTAGTCAGTTGAGATAGCAAAATTTCTTGGAGTATCGTAGTCAATTGAGATAGCAAGATTTCTTGGAGTATCGTAGTCAGTTGAGGTAGCCCGTTTTACGGAAAATGCAGATCTTTCGGATTGTTTGCGTGCTGGGATAGTATCCGAATCGGACGAGGTTGTACTGACTTGATCTTTTAATCGCTGCAAACGCCATTGCTCAAACTCTTCAAATGGAACGAAATCAGTATCATCGTCATCTAAAGCACTAATGGGGGCGGTTAACGCTGTCTGGGTATCAGATACTCCGGAAGAGACACTCTCATTCCTGAACGTAAAATCATCAAAGTGAACTTTTTTATTCGCTTCCCCCATTAAACCCATGGTTTCTTTGTTCTGAGTATAGGATTGTTTGCGTGCTGGGATAGTATCCGAATCGGACGAGGTTGTACTGACTTGATCTTTTAATCGCTGCAAACGCCATTGCTCAAACTCTTCAAATGGAACGAAATCAGTATCATCGTCATCTAAAGCACTAATGGGGGCGGTTAACGCTGTCTGGGTATCAGATACTCTGGAAGAGACACTCTCATTCCTGAACGTAAAATTATCAAAGTGAACTTTTTTATTCGCTTCCCCCATTAAACCCATGGTTTCTTTGTTCTGAGTATATTCTTTAGCACTCATTCTTAATTTAGGATCGAAACACGAAGCTCGCGGCTTAATTTCTGAGATTTTAACCTTCGTACTGGTTGTGACATACCCGCCGGAGGACTGGATACTTTGAGTTGAGCGCTTTGAGGTGAATAAGCTCTTAACATATGAATAAGTGCTTAATAGTGGGGTGTGTAGGCATGAATTGATATTTAAAGGCATGTAGCTTCCTGATAATACTGGCTGTAAATGAAGGGGAAACAATAGCAAGAAGTAGAGTTCATCATATAAGTGTTTAACCCCTAAAAAGACAATAGGATGTAAGTGCGAAAATTGTTTGATACTGATTGGAAAAGTAGTTGATTACCGAAATTCCGTGTGCCACTACATTGTGACGAGCCAACCGAGGGTAATTTCTTCTGCAAAGAATGTCGAGAAGATTGGGAAAAGCGAAAATATTTTGATAGCCAACGGAGAATTGAATGATGCAACTTAATAAACCTCATATCACGACCTTCAATCACCCTAATTTAGGTGAGATGGTCGCTGTCACCAACGGCAGAAATAATATTAATGATTCACGTTATTTGATGAGCATTGACATCCTCCCTTGTGATGACAATGAGACAAGAGTATATAAGTCAACTATTTTCTATCTGACGGAAGAAAATAAGTGGCTCAAAAAGCAGATGAAAAAATTAACGGGTATCTATGACTGAAACACTTTCAGCATTCCCATCATCGTGCTTATTGCTGTAATTAACATAACAGTGACAACAATAGATAATATCACACTACCGATTTATACCCACACCGATATTCTTCGTCATCATTAATACATCAATATAAATAAAGGAAAGCCACGATGGAATTTGTTATCGCGGGCGCACCCATCGTGCGTCCTGAAATTAAACTTGACCCGATTCGGTCAATCGAACATCACTGCTCAAATATCGTCACGTGCCAGAGCTTCAAAAACAAAAGCTGGCTGAAAAGGTTATTCGAGCAGCTTATTGCAACGGTTAATGGCTTTGTTGAATAAATCAGAACTTGTAACGACTGCGCCCCATACGGGTCGATTGTTACGTGATGCGAATACTGTTCGGCATTCCTAATAGCGTGATCAGGTTAAGCGCTTTGACCATGGCCATGGCTTCACCCACCTGACCATCGTAGTCTCTCAGACTTAGATGACCACCCAGAAGCCTTTTGAACCGGAACATGGCCGTTTCAGCCACTGAGCGCCGGTGATAGCCCACTTTCTTTTTCCAGATAGCGTTACTACCGCTAATGCGCTGATTTGCAACAGCGTGGTTACGCTCGTGGTAGCGATCTTGCCAATATTGCGCCCCCCTTCGTGGCGGGATAAGCGGCCTTATTTTCTTCCTCAGCAGAGCATCATAGCAGTAAACTGTATCCTAAGCGCCGTCAGCCGATGCCTCTCTGATTTTCCGGTGGGTCTGGTTTATCAGCGCCGGTAGAGCTTGGGCATCAGTCGTACCACTGAGCGACAAATCCGCACAGATAATCTCATGCGTCACACTGTCTACTGCCAGGTGCAGCTTACGCCATACCCTGCGTCTGTCGGCACCATGCTGCCGGACTTTCCATTCGCCTTCGCCAAAGACCTTCAGGCCGGTTCCATCAATGACCAGATGTGAGATTTCACCACGGGTTGGCGTTTTTATGCTGATGTTCACTGTCTTTGCTCGCTTGCTGAGCAGCGAATAGTCTGGACAATGGAGCGACAATTTAATCAGTTTAAAAATCGAGTCACCAAAGCCCTGTAAAGCCCTCAATGAAAGGCCAAACACGCGTTTCATCATCAGGACTGTGGTGATGGTCATATCTGAGTAGTGGAGCGGTCGTCCACGCCGTTCAGTAGTGTTTTTTTCCGTCCATGCAGCAATGGCTGATTCATCTAGCCATACGGTTAGAGAACAGCGCTGCTTGAGGGCCTTGTTATAAGAGGGCCAGCTGGTGATTTTAAAATTTTGTTTTGCCATGGAGACCTGATTTTGAAACAACTGTGTTGATCTGCTCCGATGATTACCCAAAAGTTCTATTTATTCAACAAAGCCACGGTTAATCAGAAAGGAAATCCGGAGGTGTTCAAATGATTTACAGCGGCATTCAGAAAACGCCAGATTTAAGCCGGTTAGCCAGATTGAATTATCTCACTGAAGCGCTCGGCTTTGTTGAATAATAGTGAGTCATGCTGTTTTTCTAGCCAGTTTTGGTAGAAAATGCTTGTCACCTCAGGTTTACAGTTTTCTTATGAGGCCTAACTGCATGATTTTGCGTTTCGAGGATCTGTTGTTTCACCGGGGGTGCAGCATAAAATATGTTTATTCAACAAAGCCGAAGCGCTCTACTGGCGCAAGGCGGGCAACCGTAAATACAAAAGGTCTGCGCTTGAGTTTACTCACCGGGAGCGACTTAACGAGCGCTATTTCCTCGATAAAGACATGCCATTCTGAGGTGAGCAATGGAATTATCACAATTAGATGCGCCGTTCCAGGTTGATGATATCGAATGGTGCGTTCAGCGATGCGGAATGGCTTTGTTGAATAAATAGAACTTTTGGGTAATCATCGGAGCAGATCAACACAGTTGTTTCAAAATCAGGTCTCCATGGCAAAACAAAATTTTAAAATCACCAGCTGGCCCTCTTATAACAAGGCCCTCAAGCAGCGCTGTTCTCTAACCGTATGGCTAGATGAATCAGCCATTGCTGCATGGACGGAAAAAAACACTACTGAACGGCGTGGACGACCGCTCCACTACTCAGATATGACCATCACCACAGTCCTGATGATGAAACGCGTGTTTGGCCTTTCATTGAGGGCTTTACAGGGCTTTGGTGACTCGATTTTTAAACTGATTAAATTGTCGCTCCATTGTCCAGACTATTCGCTGCTCAGCAAGCGAGCAAAGACAGTGAACATCAGCATAAAAACGCCAACCCGTGGTGAAATCTCACATCTGGTCATTGATGGAACCGGCCTGAAGGTCTTTGGCGAAGGCGAATGGAAAGTCCGGCAGCATGGTGCCGACAGACGCAGGGTATGGCGTAAGCTGCACCTGGCAGTAGACAGTGTGACGCATGAGATTATCTGTGCGGATTTGTCGCTCAGTGGTATGACTGATGCCCAAGCTCTACCGGCGCTGATAAACCAGACCCACCGGAAAATCAGAGAGGCATCGGCTGACGGCGCTTAGGATACAGTTTACTGCTATGATGCTCTGCTGAGGAAGAAAATAAGGCCGCTTATCCCGCCACGAAGGGGGGCGCAATATTGGCAAGATCGCTACCACGAGCGTAACCCCGCTGTTGCAAATCAGCGCATTAGCGGTAGTAACGCTATCTGGAAAAAGAAAGTGGGCTATCACCGGCGCTCAGTGGCTGAAACGGCCATGTTCCGGTTCAAAAGGCTTCTGGGTGGTCATCTAAGTCTGAGAGACTACGATGGTCAGGTGGGTGAAGCCATGGCCATGGTCATGGTCAAAACGCTTAACCTGATCACGCTATTAGGAATGCCGAACAGTATTCGCATCACGTAACAATCGACCCGTATGGGGCGCAGTCGTTACAAGTTCTGATTTATTCAACAAAGCCATGCGGAATATCAAACAACAACCCTTGGGCAATGGTTCTTGTCTATGTATAGCCAACCGACTTAAAAATGATTACAGCCAATGCCCTGATATGTGGAAAAAAATACAGCTAATTATTATCAAAATAATGTCGCTTGGCTATAACTCGGGCCATCATGAAACGACTGGACGACGTTTGTGGAAAAGAGAATTGGAAAAATGAATTCTCTCCCGGACCTGATGGCGGCGTTATGTGTGGCATATTCATTCGTATTCGTGATGAGTGGGTAACGAAGTGGGACGGCGCAGATAAAACACAGGTGGAGGCGGTTAAGGGTGGCATGTCTGGCTCAATGAAGCGAGCAGCTTTTCAGTGGGGGATCGGTCGATATCTCTACTCACTGGAAGAGAATTTTGCCATCTGCTCGACTGAGAAAAAACAGGGATGGAACAAGGCGTCATTCAAGGACACAGATAACAAATGGCTTTGTTGAATAATAGGGAATAATGCTGTTATGTGTACTAGCTCAGACCTGATCTGACAGTTACCGATTATTTATACAGGTGTCTGTCAGATTACATCTGGTTCAGATTCTTTTCTGCCCTGATCCGTTTTCCATCGAGTAAAGTGGCCATCGGCGTACGCCCGCAGCACATTTTTCCCTGATGAGTTCGCTCATTATTGTAATGCCACAACCAGTTGTCCAGATCTACCTGCAGGCTTTCCAGGTCTCCATATAACTTCTTGCCGAACGTAACCTGATAAAAATCCTGCAAAATGGTTTTATGGAAGCGCTCGCAGATGCCGTTCGTCTGCGGAGACATCGCCTTCGTTTTCGTATGCTCGATATCGTTGATAGCCAGATAAAGCTGATAATCATGCTGCTCCACTTTACCACAGTACTCCGTACCCCTGTCGGTCAGTATTCTCAGCACCGGCAGTCCCTGAGCCTCGTAGAACGGGAGTACGCGATCATTGAGCAGGTCGGCGGCGGTGAGCGGTGTTTTATTCGTATACAGCTTGCAGTGCGCCACTTTCGAGTACGTATCCACGAACGTCTGCTGGTAGATACGGCCCACCCCCTTCAGATTGCCCACGTAGAAGGTGTCCTGCGAGCCCAGATACCCGGGATGTGCCGTCTCGATTTCACCGCAGGCCTCATCATCGTGCGCCTTCTTCTCCAAGGCTGCGATTTGAGCGGCGGTAAGGACAATGCCTTCTCTGGCGACCTTTTCCTCAAGCGCCTTCAGGCGTTTACGGAAGTTCTACAGGTCGTGTCGTTGCCAGATGGAGCGCACGCCGCTGCCGGAGATAAATACGCCTTTTTTACGCAGCTCATTACTGGTCCGGTGCTGCCCATGGGGCGGGAACTCAATAGCATAATCAACAACAGCGCGTTCAGTGGCTTCGTCGGCGCGGTTCTTCAGGTTCGGAACCCGGCGGTTCTGGTTAACCAGCGCATCAATGGCGCCTTCAGCAGCCAGTTCCTGATAACGGTAAAATGTATCGCGTGACACGCCCATGCTCTTGCAGGCTTTTGATACGTTACCGAGTTCTTCGGCGAGATTGAGCAGGCCGGCTTTGTGTTTGATAATGGGATTGTTAGTATGAAGCATGAGAGTTACCTCGCGTTTTGTTTAAGGATTAGACACCCATATCAAAACCGGTAACTCTCAACCTTTCAAGGTCCAGTGTCAGATCTAGTCGCGACTAATACACATTAGCACAAGCAGGTACGCTGCGCCGCAACCTGTTTTCTCATCCTGTGATAATGCGCATGGCGCACAAATACCAAGCGACGCCGGCACAAATTATGCTGGCTTGGGTATTGCGACAACCCGGCGTGATTGCCATTCCGAAAGCGAGTTCGGTGGCCCATGTTGAAGAAAACGCCCGCGCGCTCACGTTGGAATTGGATAGTGGTGATATATAGCCAACCGACTTAAAAATGATTACAGCTAATGCCCTGATATGTGGTAAAAAAATACAGCTAATTGTTATCAAAATAATGTCGCTTGGCTATAGTGGTGATATTGCTGCGCTGGATGTCGCTTTTCCTGCACCGACCAGTAAGCAGTCGTTGGATGTTGTGTAGCGAGATAGGGCAGTGAAACATTACGTGTTAGCGCCGCCTGCGAGCGGCGATTTCGGATCTATCGAAGCAAACCCGTTTTGCTGATCAACGTGTTACGCTAATCACCGTGGTCAAACGCGCTGGTGCGGAGGGGGTGGCAACAAACGGTTGAGTCACACGAGCCGTTTCCATGCAGACAAAGGTTTTATAACCGTCATCCGGCATGTCGGCGATGGTTTTAGACAGTTCCGCCGCAGGGTTCTAGGCAACCGCATCGCTGTGGTGCGTGTGGTGCACGTCAATAGTGCGTTTCAGCGTTGGGTCCACGATGCTGCTCACTGCTTGCGGATACGTATAGATGTGATCGGTGCGCTCAGTTAACGTCAGATCGCCACCTTGCGTCGTCAACTTGCCTTGATTGACCTTATCGATATAGCCAACCGACTTAAAAATGATTACAGCCAATGCCCTGATATGTGGCAAAAAAATACAGCTAATTGTTATCAAAATAATGTCGCTTGGCTATAAAGGTATCGCCCAAACCGCTGACGCGGATATGGTCAATGTCAGCAATCTAGAAGTAGGTGTGCAGGGCGCTGGTGATGCTGTAATCACCCTGCGCTTCTAACTCGATCGTGCAGGTTTTACCCAGCTTGTAGCGCGCAGTCAGCGTAAAAGCGTGCGGCCAGCTTGCCAACGTCTCCGGCGTATCACGCAGGGTGAAAGTCAACTCAACGCCGTTGGCATCTTCACGGTGCGCGGTGAATTCCCACGGCAGTAAACGGGCAAAACCGTGGTTAGGTTCCGCAAACGGGCCAAACCATGGGAAGCAGATCGGCACGCCACCGCGAATGGCGACGCTTTCTGCGAACGGCGTGTTGTCGCTCAACCACAGCAGTGGGACTTCACCTTGCGGCTGCCAATGCAGCAGATGGGCGCCTTGCAGCGTGACGGCTGCGCGTACCTGCGGATGATCAACGACAATGACCGGTAGTTGGTCTACCTAGCGTTGACTGAGCGTGGATGAAATTTCAGATTTGATGGGAAGTGAAAAAATTTTATCGTTCATGATGTTATAGACAAGCGACATTATTTTGATAACAGCCAGCTATGCTTTTTTGCCGCATATCAGGGCATCTGTTGTAATCATTTTTAAGTCGGTTGGCTATACCTTGTTTTATTTGTATTTCGTGTTGCATCATGGCGGAACTCAGCTAATAAAAAGGGCGACATCATGTCGCCCCTTGCATCGCTTATCGCACCGTCGCCTTATTTGGAGATGTGGGCGATCAGGTCCAGTACTTTGTTGGAGTAGCCAGTTTCGTTGTCATACCAGGAAACCAGTTTCACAAAGTTGTCGTTCAGTGCGATACCGGCTTTGGCATCGAACACAGACGTCAGAATTTCGCCGTTGAAATCGGTGGAAACCACGTCATCTTCAACGTAGCCCAGAACGCCTTTCAACTCGCCTTCAGAAGCGGCTTTGATAGCTTTCCTGATTTCTTCGTAAGTTGCTGCTTTTTCCAGACGAACAGTCAGGTCAACCACAGAAACGTTCGGGGTCGGAACGCGGAACGCCATACCGGTCAGTTTGCAGTTCAGTTCCGGCAGAACTTTACCTACAGCCTTGGCTGCACCCGTAGAGGACGGGATGATGTTCTGGGATGCGCCGCGGCCGCCGCGCCAGTCTTTATGAGACGGGCCATCAACGGTTTTCTGGGTAGCAGTAGTGGCGTGAACAGTGGTCATCAGACCTTCGATAATGCCGAAGTTGTCGTTGATTACTTTTGCCAGCGGTGCCAAGCAGTTAGTGGTGCAAGATGCGTTGGAAACGATATCTTGTCCGGCATATTTGTCAAAGTTTGCACCACGAACGAACATCGGAGTGTTGTCTTTGGACGGGCCAGTCAGAACCACTTTTTTCGCGCCAGCGGTGATGTGCTTACGTGCAGTTTCGTCAGTCAGGAAGATACCGGTTGCTTCTGCAACCACGTCAACACCAACTTCGTCCCACTTCAGGTTAGCCGGATCTCTTTCTGCGGTAACGCGGATTTTTTTGCCGTTAACAATCAGCTGACCGTCTTTCACTTCAACGGTGCCGTCAAAACGGCCGTGAGTTGAGTCGTATTTCAGCATGTAAGCCATGTAGTCAGCGTCCAACAGGTCGTTGATTGCAACGATCTCAATGTCAGAACGTTTCTGAGCAGCACGGAAAACAATGCGGCCGATGCGGCCAAAACCGTTGATACCTACTTTGATAGTCATATATTCCACCAGCTATGGTTAGTGAATAAAGGTTGAAGATTGGTTGTAAAATTACAAAAACCTTGCTGAGCGTCAAGCGGAATCGTGTCAATAGTTGCGGCAAGTCAAATCTGATGCGCAACAGTTGCACGAAAAAGCGCCGTAATGAAACTTAGGAACATCTTTCCCTTAAATGGGAGCGTTTGCACCAATATAAAGCCCGCAGGCCCGATAAATGTGATGGATATGACAATTACTGGAGCCTTGGTCGGTTACTCCATATTTTAGTCGGAAAAAAAACGTTATGAGGATGTTAATTCTTGTTAAACTAGGTCATGCCAAACAAAAATGATGACGAGACAATCATGGATAAGCAAGCTTCAACGTCTGCAACGGCAGGCAAGGGAACGTTGACGGAGATGCAACAGTACGTGACGCAGCAACGCGGCACTGAGCCTGCCTATTCAGGCAAACTGTTGCATAATAAACGCACCGGGGTATATCACTGCCTGTGCTGCCAAAGCGCGCTGTTTTACTCCGACAACAAATATGACTCTGGATGCGGCTGGCCCAGCTTTGATCGGCCCGTGGCGAAGGGGGCAATCCGTTATCTGGAAGATTTTTCGCATAATATGCACCGTATCGAAATTCGCTGCGGTAAATGCGATGCCCATTTGGGGCATGTGTTCCCCGATGGTCCGCAAACCACCGGCGAGCGTTACTGTGTTAACTCGGCCTCGTTGAGCTTTATCGATGGCACCGACGGTGAAAAAGTGGATGGCTGACGGTTAAGGATAGTAGCTGTAGCTAAAACGTTTCAGCTTGCTGGGTTTTGTGAAAAATAGCAATAACAGGGTGGCAATAACGATGCTCGACAAACAGCTTGATGAAGTTGTGACGGCGCTGACGCCGGATATCTACCAACGCCTGGCAACCGCCGTGGAGCTGGGAAAATGGCCTGATGGCGTACCGTTGACGCTGGAGCAAAAAGAAAATTGCCTGCAAATGGTGATGTTATGGCAATCACGCCACAACGTTGATGCGGAACACATGACCATTAATACCGACGGTGAGTTGGTGATGAAAAGTAAGCAAGAGCTGAAGCAGGCGTTTGCCATCGACAAGCTGATTCAGCGAGAACGTCAGTAACCGAGGTCCCTGAATGCACAGGGACTCGGCGTTATGCGGGGTGGTGTGCTAATGCCGCGATAACGTCTGCCAAGCTAATACGGCGTGCTCCGTGAGCCACCATGTCGGCCAGCGCTGCTTCGCTATCATCTGGTTGGAGATTCACCCCGCAACAGCCCTCTTCAACGATCTGCACGTCATACCCGAGTTCCAACGCATCTAGCACGGTAAATTTTACGCAGTAGTCCGTTGCCAGCCCCATGATGGTCAAACGCGTGATGCCACGTTGGCGTAACAGGTTATCCAGTGCGGTGGCGGCACGTTTGCCGTTGTCGAAAAAAGCGCTGTAACTGTCAATGTCATGCTGAGTGCCTTTCTGTATCACCGCATCAAACGCCTCATGATGAAGGCGCGGGTGAAACTCCGCACCTCGCGTGCCCTGTACGCAGTGTACTGGCCACCATGTTTGCGCTAATCCTGCTAGTTCACCACGCTCTCCCACGACAGCACCAGGGTTATTGTCGGCGAAGCTCAAATGATTGGCCGGATGCCAGTCCTGGCTGGCGATGATGAATATCCCGGCTTTCTGTGCTGCCGCTATCGCTACATTGGCAACATCGATGGTGACATCACCCTGTGCGACAGGCAGTGCGCCGTTCGGACAAAAATCATTCTGCAAATCAACCAACAGCAGGGCATGGTTTATGGCGGTATGGTTCATGGCAGCTCGCTCCAGCATCCGGGTTATGCGTCTTGGGTCAATTCGCCGCGCAGGTCTTGTTGCATTAACTGCCGAATGGTATCAGGGGTTAAATCAGGTTGGCTCAGCAGATAATGCAGTTTAGTCAGCGCGGCTTCCACTGTCATATCAAAACCACTGATCACGCCAGCCTGCGCCAGCGCATTTCCAGTGGCGTAGCCCTCCATATTCACCCGTCCGGAAATGCACTGAGTGAGGTTAACCACAACAATACCGCGCCCCGATGCTTGACGCAATTCGTCCAGTAGCGCTGGGCTTTGCGGGGCGTTACCTACACCATAAGAACGCAATATCAGCGCCTTGACCGGCTGGCGCAGGAAGTTACGCACTACGTCCGCTGAAATCCCTGGATAGACGGTAATCACGCCGATCGGTTGTGGGGTAATAGGATGTACGATCAGCGGTGCGCTTGGGAGTTCCGACTGCGCTGACACCAAGCGGCGTATGTGAATACCGGCCTCCAGCAGCATCGGGAAGTTGGGGGAAGCGAACGCATCAAAACCGTCAGCATGGGCTTTCGTGGTGCGGTTACCGCGCAGTAACTTGTTATTGAAAAACAGGCTGACTTCATTCACTGGGTGATTAGCCGCGACATAAAGCGCATTGAGCAGGTTGGTTTGCCCATCAGAACGCAATTCGGCCAACGGAATTTGTGACCCTGTCACAATTAGTGGTTTTGCCAAATTCTCCATAATGAAGGAGAGAGCAGATGCCGTGAAGGCCATGGTATCGGTGCCGTGCAGAATCACGAAGCCGTCATACTCATCATAATGCTGTTGAATATCCTCAGCGATAGCCTGCCAATCGGCAGGGCTCATGTCGGAGGAGTCAATCAGCGGGTCATATTCATGGATGGTAAAATCAGGCATCTCTTGGCGATGAAACTCCGGCATGTTGGCCAGCTGTTGTTGCAGGTGACCTGAAACCGGAATGTAACCATTGGCGGAACGTTGCATACCTATGGTACCGCCGGTATACGCGACATAAATGGATTTCTTTTGCATGCTGTTCTTATTAAAAAGATGAAAAACAGCCCGACATAAGCCGGGCTGAAGGAAAATCCTGAGTGACGATGTTTATTTCACTTCACCGCAGGCCATGCAAAGGACATAGCGATGTTGCGGATCGTTAAATGTATTGAGCAACGCAGGTTGTGCTTGCACCACCTCAGCCAACTGCGCTACCGGAGCAGGTAACATGGCCTGAAGTCGGGCCGGTAACCAAGCATGAGCGGCGGCGTTGACGCGGTTTAGCATCATATCCAGCAGGCTTGGCTGCTCTTCAAACCAGTTGAGCTGGTATTGGCCCAGCTTGGCCAGTTCAGCGGCTTTTTTGACCGCGTCGTCAAAGTCACCCAGTTGATCGACCAACCCGTTGGTCTTGGCATCGTCACCGGTCCATACGTGCCCTTGGGCGATTTTATCAATCTCTTCCGGGCTTTTCTTACGTGATTGCGCGACCAGTTCGAGGAAGTTTTTATAACCCCGCTCGATGCTGATTTGCATCATCTGCGCAAACTCGGGCGGCAGCGTTTTGGTGATGCTGAGATCCGCTAATGGCGAGGTTGCCACACCATCGGTATGTACGCCGATAGCGCCAAGGGTATTTTCAAACGTGGTGATCACGCCAAATATCCCAATCGAACCCGTCAGGGTGCTCGGACTGGCGATGATGGCGTTCGCTGGTGTGGAAATCCAGTATCCTCCGGACGCGGCCATACCGCCCATGGATACCACGATCGGTTTGCCAGCCAGACGTACGGCCATCAACTCAGAGCGAATCTTCTCTGAAGCGGTTACACTGCCTCCGGGGCTATTAACGCGCAGCACTATAGCCTTGATTTTAGGATCCAGTCTAGCCTGACGAATTTGAGCCGCCGTGGTATCACCACCGACTAACCCAGGGGTTTCTGGACCATCAACAATAGCGCCGCTGGCAAAGATCACCGCAATTTCTGCGCCGCTTTGATTGTTCGGTTTTTCGGTGTAGTCGTAAATGCTGGTGTAGTTGAAGCTCTGATTTTTGGTGTCCCTGCCGAAGGTTTTTACCAGCTTCTGTTCGATGACTGAACGTGATGCCACTTCGTCCACCAGTTTGTTTTCCAGCGCATAGCGTGCCGGATCGCCTTGCACAGCCTGAAGGCCAGCAATAATCGCGCTGGCACCGGGGAACAGCTGTTGCGGTGTAATTTGGCGGTTTGCTGCAACCGTATTCAGGTAGTTTTGCCACAATCCACCGACCCAGCGCATATCGGCTTCGCGCGCTTCGGGGGACATATCGTCACGCAGGAAAGGCTCTACCGCAGATTTGTAGGTACCGACGCGGAATACGTGACTGGTTACATCCAGCTTTTCCAGCAGCGATTTGTAATAGAGGCCATTGGCGGCGAAACCGCGCAGATCGACGTTACCCTGCGGGGTGAGTGAAATACTGGTCGCGAAACTGGCCAGATAGTATTGCGTTTGGCTGTAACTGTCGCCGATCGCAAAAATGGGCTTGCCGCTGTCGCGGAATTCACGCAATGCCTTGCCGATATATTGCAGAGAGGGTTGGTCGGCACCGACGAAATCACTCAGATCAAGCACCATACCGGTGATATTGCTGTCGGTTTTAGCCTGACGAATAGTGTTAACAATATCAAACAGCGAATTTTCCTGACGGCGGTTGCTGGAAGCACCAAAAAATTCTCTGCCCAGCTGACGCAGTTTATTATTGACCGTCGGCTTATCGACGACAACGCCAGTGATATCAACGAGCAGTGCGCCCTGAGGCGTTTGGGTCGGTGCATTTTTAAACTGCGCATAAATACCGATACCCCCCAGAATCAACACAATCAGAAACAGGTTAAGAATAAACTCGCGGGTGAAATTGAGCAGACGCCAAGTCCACTTGAAGAGTCCGCTAAAGATTCGCCACAGTGTGCGCATGTTATCTCCAAAAACGCCAAACATAATACCTGCTCGCTGTTCCTTTTGATGGCAAAGCGAGCAGTAAAGGGTTGCCCCGCGACATTCACGCTAATAAGAGCAAACTTACTCTCTATCCTAATGAGCGTATAGGAAAATGCCAACTTCATTAGTCCCCTTCGTTGATAAAAATGTGTCTATTTTGTAAAGAAAAGCGATTGCTTGTGAGGTGACTTTTTTCATGCGACCTAGGCTGTGTCCCTTAATTGCCTAACCGGCGGTAAAACAAGTGGATGCAGCCCAGTTTCACCATTGCTAGATAGTTTCTTGCTATTTTTTCATAACGTGTGGCGATCCGTCGATATAGCCAAGCGACTTAACTTTGATTACACCATATGGACTGAGAACAAAATCTCTGTATCACAACCACTCTCTCTTTTTTTTGCTTTTTGCTTGTGCCCATTTATGCTCAATGGGGTTAAGATCTGGCGAATATGTAGGGAGTTATTGGCTTTGTTGAATAAACATATTTTATGCTACACCCCCGGTGAAACGACAGATCCTCGCAACGCAAAATCATGCAGTTAGGCCTCATAAGAAAACTGTAAACCTGAGGTGGAAAGCATTTTCTACCAAAACTTGCTGGAAAAACAGCATGACTCACTATTATTCAACAAAGCCGGAGTTATTAGCAAATCAGGTGTATGGCGATCAGGCTACGTTCCGCTCTGATGCTTCGTGAATCTGTTCTCCATCCTTAAATTGGACGTTGCTTACAACCAAGGTCAGCAGGTCAAATCCTCTTAGTCGGTTCCAGCTTTTCTGAGCTGACTGGAGCAGCTTAAATATAGCTAAACGACTTAATTTTGATTACATTATTTAAATGAGCTATTCAATTGATTTTAGACGTAAAGTGATATCTACACGGGAAGAAGAAGGGTTGAGTATCCGAGAAACAGCGAAGCAATTTCGGATTGGCCCTGCCTCTGTATCGCGTTGGATTAATCAAATAGCGTCAAAAGCATCGACCACGCGTCAGCGAAAGAGCGATAAATCCGAGTTGATAAAAGATGTTGAACCATATCCAGATGCTTACCAAAAAGAACGTGCAGAGCGTTTTGGCGTTTGTCAGAAGGCCATTTGGCAAGCTCTTAAAAAGCTGGGATTGACCTATAAAAAAAACTCTACGTCATCCGAAAGCCGACGGAAGCGCCCGGGAAGCATTTCAACAAAAAATACAACAGTATGAAAAAGAAGGTAAGCCTATTGTTTTTATTGATGAAAGTGGTTTTCCACACGATACCCCACGGACTCACGGCTATTCCCCAAAAGGTCAACGGTGTTTTGGCCTGAAGAACGGGGGAGCCAAGGGAAGAACAAATGTTATCGGCGCGTTATTAGGCACAACGCTGTTTGCTATCGGATTATTTGATATCAATATTAACAGCGATGTTTTCTATTCCTGGGTCACACAAGTCCTTATCCCAGTACTCCCTAAAAACAGGGTAATCGTGATGGACAATGCAACTTTTCACAAAAAACATAATATTCAACAAGTCATCATCAATGCAGGGTATATAGTGGAGTATTTGCCTACATATTCGCCAGATCTTAACCCCATTGAGCATAAATGGGCACAAGCAAAAAGCAAAAAAAAGAGAGAGTGGTTGCGATACAGAGATTTTGTTCTCAGTCCATATGGTGTAATCAAAATTAAGTCGCTTGGCTATATGTGCTCAAGGAGGAGCAACCCTGCCTGTCCAACCTGCCGCAGCCGAAAACAGAAGTGGGTAAAACCTGTTGGAACGACCTACGTGTCTGCAAAAAAATGATGTATGAGATTGATACTGCACACTTAAAGCAACTGTGCGAAGATTACATTGATTCAGCGTGCAGCAGCTGGGAAACGCGTGCCTCTGCGGAAAAGCAGGGTCAGTCGTTGTTCGCAGTCGTGACGGGCATCCCGGCGGCACCGGCGCAGGAATATACCGATACGATGGCAGTGCTATGCCGCCGCGGTGTCTCGGCCAAACTGTGCACCGAAGCTGCCAAAGCGCAGTGGCGTAGTGGACAATATAGCCAAGCGACATTATTTTGATAACAATTAGCTGTATTTTTTTGCCACATATCAGGGCATTGGCTGTAATCATTTTTAAGTCGGTTTGCTATACCTAGCTGCCCGTGACCTTTTGCAGGTTGCCTGCTCTGCGCCGATTAATGATGGTGCATCGTGCCAGAACGTTGCCAATCTGGCCTCATTGACAGAGCAGGACATCGCGTCACTGGCATCGGGTATTCCCGTAGGAGCCTTTGCCCTGCGCGAAACGGGCGATCCTGATATCACTATTGCCGAAGACGGTGTGGTGAACATGCGCGCTATTGCCCCAGTAAAAGCACAAGAAGAACAAGGTATTATCCGTATCGGACACAATAAAGGTGGTGCGTTCGCCTTTCGTCGTGCAGGAAATGACACGCTGATTGGCCTCAATTTCTGGAATCAGTTGAAGGTGTACCACTTGCGTCACGACGCAGAGTGATCGCGGCGCGGCATTGAGCACGTTACTGGTCACTGTTTGGATGCGCAGGCAGACGTTCTGTGCTTGCGCATCATCATAGGTCAACCGCCTGAACAAGGCCGATAACATTCAGAATCTCCCCGCATTATTGCCGGTATCCGCTATGATAGGATTGCCATAAAACCGTTACTGACGCATCGCGAGTTGTGATACCGTGGCGCGCAATGACAGGAGATGGCAACGCTTGGTGCTATTTTTCATGCAGGCCGTTAACAGGAGAAAAATGATGGATGCACTGGACTTGTTACTTAATCGCCGTTCTGCCTCGCGTTTGGCTGCTCCGGCACCGCAAGGTGACGCGTTAGCCAATATTATTCATGCAGGTATGCGCGCGCCAGATCACGGCACTCTGCAACCGTGGCGTTTCGTGATTGCACAGGATGAGGGGTTGGCCCGCCTGAGTGACGTTTTACACGCTGCTGCGCAACAGGATGGACTGGATGCTGCACAAGATAAAGCCCGTCAAGCCCCATTTCGCGCACCAATGGTCATCACCGTGATTGCACACTGCGAAGAAAATCCCAAGGTGCCTAAATGGGAGCAGGTGGTTTCCGCGGGCTGCGCGGTGCAAGCGATGCAAATGGCAGCATTGGCGCAGGGTTTCAACGGCATCTGGCGCAGTGGTCTGTGGACTGAGCACCAACAGGTGCGTGAAGCCTTCGGTTGCCGCGAACAAGATGAAATTGTCGGGTTTCTCTATTTGGGTACACCGCAACTGAAAGCGTCCACTACGGTTGTGCCGGTGGACACGGAAAAATTTGTCCGTTATTTCTGATAATGCGCCTGTTTATTGCTGAAAAACCGAGCCTCGCCAGGGCGATAGCAGATGTCTTGCCCAAACCACATCGGCGAGGCGACGGCTACATCGCCTGCGGTTCGCAGGATGTCGTCACTTGGTGCGTAGGACATCTGCTCGAGCAGGCTCAGCCCGATGCCTATGATGCCCGCTATGTGCGCTGGTCGTTGGCCGATCTACCGATTATCCCCGAAAACTGGCTATTAATGCCGCGCCCATCAGTGAGCAAGCAATTGAATGCCATCAAGAAGCTGCTGGGGGAGGCGTCAGAGGTGATCCACGCCGGTGACCCGGATCGCGAAGGGCAACTACTGGTGGATGAAGTGCTGGAGTATTTGGCGCTGGCCCCGGAAAAACGCCAGCAGGTGCGGCGCTGCCTGATCAACGATCTCAACCCGCAGGCAGTGACGCGTGCGGTCGAACGCCTGCGCGATAACCGCGACTTTGTGCCACTGTGCGTCTCTGCGCTGGCGCGTTCGCGTGCTGACTGGCTCTATGGCATTAACATGACTCGCGCCTACACGCTATTAGGGCGCAATGCGGGCTATGACGGCGTGCTCTCCGTCGGACGGGTGCAAACGCCGGTGCTGGGGCTTGTGGTACGCCGCGATGAAGAGATCGAAAACTTCATCTCCAAGGATTACTTTGAGGTCAAGGCGCATATTGTCACGCCTGCTGATGAACGCTTTGTGGCGCTGTGGCAACCGAGCGAATCCTGTGAACCTTATCAGGATGAAGAAGGGCATCTGTTGCACCGTTCTTTGGCTGAGCATGTGGTCAAGCGCATTGCCCGGCAGCCGGCTACCGTAACGGATTACAGCGATAAGCGTGAGTCGGAAACGGTACCGCTGCCTTATTCTCTCTCCGCATTGCAAATTGAAGCCGCGAAACGCTTTGGCCTGAGCGCACAATTAGTGCTGGACACCTGCCAGCGCTTGTATGAAACTCATAAGCTGATTACCTATCCGCGTTCGGACTGCCGTTACCTGCCTGAAGAGCATTTTGCCGGGCGTTACGCGGTTATCAATGCGATTACGGTGCATGCCTCCGGGTTATTGCCGCAACCGGTCGTTGATCTTGAACGCCGCAATCGCTGCTGGGATGACAGCAAAGTCGATGCTCACCATGCGATTATTCCCACTGCGCGCAGCGCCAGCGTCTCGCTAAGCGAGAACGAACGTCAGCTGTACGGGCTGATTGCCCGACAGTATCTGATGCAGTTTTGCCCTGATGCGGTGTTTCATAAATGCGTTATTACCCTCGATATCGCTGGGGGAAAATTTATTGCCAAAGCCCGTTTTCTGGCCGATGCGGGCTGGCGCGCGCTGCTGGGTGCCAAGGAACGCGACGACGAAAACGACGGCTTGCCGTTGCCGATGCTGGCTAAAGGGGATGTGCTGCTGTGTGAAAAAGGTGAAGTGGTGGAGCGGAAAACCCAGCCTCCGCGTCCTTTTACCGATGCTACGTTGCTCTCGGCTATGACCGGTATTGCCCGTTTTGTGCAAGATAAAACATTGAAGAAGATATTGCGTGAAACCGATGGCCTTGGCACTGAAGCCACGCGTGCAGGCATTATTGAGCTACTCTTTAAACGAAGCTTTCTGTTTAAAAAAGGGCGTTACATTCATGCCAGCGAAGCGGGGCGCGCGCTGATTCACGCATTACCGCCTAGCGCAGCATTGCCGGATATGACCGCCAACTGGGAAGTTACATTAACGTTGATCAGTGAAAAACAGCGCCGCTACCAGGATTTTATGCAACCGCTCACTCAAACCTTGAGTGGATTGATCGATCAAGCACGACAAAACCGGTCCACATCGGCATTCCGCGGGCTGCAAGCACCACAAAAAACACAGAAGAAAACACGTAAGCCCTCGGCGAAAAAGGCCGCGAAGGAGCAGAACGGATGAAATCATCACAGGTGATGTTGTTTGTTAGCGCGCTGGTCTCTCTGTCCGTGTGGGCGCAATCCACAGCGGTGACCACGCCCTCGCGGGGGAATACGGATATCGTGGTTGGCGTACCGCCCAGTGTGATTTGGGGCGATAACAACGGTTCGACGCGGCGAGAGCCGCAAAACAACTGCATGCGTTGCTGCGTCTTCGAGAACCGTAATTATACCGAAGGCGCGGTGGTGAGAACGGAAGGCGTGTTGTTGCAGTGTGTACGCGACAGGCAAACGCTGGGGACGAATAATCTGATCTGGCAGGTGCTTAAACAGTAACGGTTTCCAAGGTGGGGCAGCCGCATGCGGCTGCCATCACAAGATGTTACAGACCGGAGAACGTGGCCCAAATCGGCGCGTGGTCGGACGGTTTTTCCATACCGCGTATGTCGTAATCGATATCGCTCGCCGTGCAGTGCGCCGCCAATGCCTGACTGGCGAGGATCACATCAATTCGCAGGCCGCGATTGTCGTCAAAACCGGCAGAGCGGTAGTCAAACCAGGAATAGCGATCGGTAGTGTCTGGCGCCAGTGCACGGAAGGTATCGACCAATCCCCATCCCAGCAAGCGCGTCATCCATTCACGCTCTTCAGGTAAAAATGAACACTTACCGGTGCGTAGCCAGCGCTTACGGTTTTCTTCGCCAATGCCAATATCCAGATCCGTCGGGCTGATATTGATATCCCCCATGACAATCAGCGGTTGCTCCGGGATGTGATGCTGATCCAGATAGGTCTGCAAGTCGGCATAAAAGCGCGTTTTGGCCGGGAATTTTACCGGATGGTCACGACTCTCTCCTTGTGGAAAATAGCCATTGATAACGGTCAGCGTGCCTGCGGGCGTGGCGAAATCTGCCATGATGATGCGTCGCTGCGCATCGGGTTCATCGGTTGGAAAGCCGTAGCGCACGGCAATCGGTGTCTCTTTACACAGCAACGCGACGCCATAATGGCCTTTTTGCCCGTAATAGTAGACCTGATAGTCGAGCTTGCGTATCTCTTCGAAGGGAAACATATCATCGTGGACTTTGGTTTCCTGCAAGCCAATGATATCCGGCTGATGCTGGGCGATGATGGCGGCCAGTTGGTGAGGGCGGGCACGCAGCCCATTGATATTAAAAGAAAAAACTTTCATCGTCACTGCCATATCAGGAAATTGTGACGCTGATGGTATCAGAAAAAACAGGCAAAGGTCACGCCAGCGGTGCACGACGGATGATATAGTCAAGCGACTTAATTTTGATTACACCATATGGACTGAGAACAAAATCTCTGTATCGCAACCACTCTCTTTTTTTTGCTTTTTGCTTGTGCCCATTTATGTTCAATGGGGTTAAGATCTGGCCAATATGTAGGCAAATACTCCACCATATACCCTGCATCGATGATGACTTGTTGAATATTATGTTTTTTGTGAAAAGTTGCATTGTCCATCACGATTACCCTGTTTTTAGGGAGTACTGGGATAAGGACTTGTGTGACCCAGGAATAGAAAACATCGCTGTTAATATTGATATCAAATAATCCGATAGCAAACAGCGTTGTGCCTAATAAAGCGCCGATAACATTTGTTCTTCCCTTGCCTCCCCCGTTCTTCAGGCCAAAACACCGTTGACCTTTTGGGGAATAGCCGTGAGTCCGTGGGGTATCGTGTGGAAAGCCACTTTCATCAATAAAAACAATAGGTTTACCTTCTTTTTCATACTGTTGTATTTTTTGTTGAAATGCTTGCCGGGCGCTTTCGTCGTCTTTCGGATGACGTAGAGTTTTTTTATAGGTCAATCCCAGCTTTTTAAGAGCTTGCCAAATGGCCTTCTGACAAACGCCAAAACGCTCTGCACGTTCTTTTTGGTAAGCATCTGGATATGGTTCAACATCTTTTATCAACTCGGATTTATCGCTCTTTCGCTGACGTGTGGTCGATGCTTTTGACGCTATTTGATTAATCCAACGCGATACAGAGGCAGGGCCAATCCGAAATTGCTTCGCTGTTTCTCGGATACTCAACCCTTCTTCTTCCCGTGTAGATATCACTTTACGTCTAAAATCAATTGAATAGCTCATTTAAATAATGTAATCAAAATTAAGTCGTTTAGCTATATCGAGGTCTGGCGAGCGAACGGAAGGTTGAAGTAGCGATAGTAAGCCCTTATACTTCGCACCTCGCAGGAGAGAGGACCGCGCAACGCGCGACCCGCCGAAGGCGCAAACTCCCATAATCGCTCAGGCCACCTTACTGTACTTTGTTGATACGCCGACTGGAGAGCGGTGTGCACGTTGTTTATCGGCGTAGCCACCCACCGAAGGGGCAAGCGGCGTGAGCTGCATAAACTCTCAGGTAAAACGGACAGGGGGAGAGGCACATTTCACAGGAAAACTTGTGTGCTTACTTACATCTATCTGATTGGAATTACTGCAGAAGGCGTGTCTGGCGCATTGGCCGCTGGACGCAGGAACATGGATATTTTCGGTGTGGCGATGATCGCTTTTATCACCGCACTGGGCGGTGGCACCGTTCGTGATATCCTGCTCGGCAACTATCCCATCGGCTGGACGCAACACCCGGGTTATATCTATCTGACGATTGGTGCAGGTCTGTTCACTATCGTAATTGCCCGTATCATGCATCACTTGCATCGACTGTTCCTGATCCTTGACGCCATGGGGCTGATTGCCTTTACCATTATTGGCTGCAATGTGGCGCAGAAGCTGAACTACTCCTTTACCGTGGTCATTATGGCCGGGATTGTCACCGGGATCTTCGGTGGTATTCTGCGTGACATCTTTTGTAACCGCACGCCGATGGTGCTCAGAAAGGAGCTCTATGCCAGCGTATCACTGCTGGTGGCGCTGCTTTATCTCGGGCTGAAAGCGTTACAGATTAACCACGATATTAATCTGCTGGTGTCCTTTACCTTGGGGCTCTCGTTGCGTCTGGCGGCGATCCGGTGGTCATGGCAACTGCCGGTGTTTTCCTACTCGCCGGGCAGTTGGAAAGGAAAAGCCTGAGAGATGTGGTGAACCGCACCGTAATCGTGAATAAAACGGTGTAATGTTGCTTCTTCATAACAAATAACAATTGTGGCAGACGGATCTGATCGTCTTCAACTATCTGGATATTATGAAGAACAACTTTAACGTTTTTGTCGCGAGTTCTGCGTTTTCACTGCTGGGAATCGAGATTTACCATATCACGCTATAGCCAAGCGACTTAATTTTGATTACACCATATAGACTGAGAACAAAATCTCTGTATCGCAACCACTCTCTCTTTTTTTGCTTTTTGCTTTTTGCTTTTTGCTTTTTGCTTGTGCCCATTTATGCTCAATTGGGGCTTTGTTGAATAATAGTGAGTCATGCTGTTTTGTCAGCCAGTTTTGGTAGAAAATGCTTGTCACCTCAGGTTTACAGTTTTCTTATGAGGCCTAACTGCATGATTTTGCGTTGCGAGGATCTGTCGTTTCACCGGGGGTGCAGCATAAAATATGTTTATTCAACAAAGCCCTCAATTGGGTTAAGATCTGGCGAATATGTAGGCAAATACTCCACCATATACCCTGCATCGATGATGACTTGTTGAATATTATGTTTTTTGTGAAAAGTTGCATTGTCCATCACGATTACCCTGTTTTTAGGGAGTACTGGGATAAGGACTTGTGTGACCCAGGAATAGAAAACATCGCTGTTAATATTGATATCAAATAATCCGATAGCAAACAGCGTTGTGCCTAATAAAGCGCCGATAACATTTGTTCTTCCCTTGGCTCCCCCGTTCTTCAGGCCAAAACACCGTTGACCTTTTGGGGAATAGCCGTGAGTCCGTGGGGTATCGTGTGGAAAACCACTTTCATCAATAAAAACAATAGGCTTACCTTCTTTTTCATACTGTTGTATTTTTTGTTGAAATGCTTGCCGGGCGCTTTTGTCGGCTTTCGGATGACATAGAGTTTTTTTTTATAGGTCAATCCCAGCTTTTTAAGAGCTTGCCAAATGGCCTTCTAACAAACGCCAAAATGCTCTGCACGTTCTTTTTGGTAAGCATCTGGATATTGCTCAACATCTTTTATCAACTCGGATTTATCGCTCTTTCGCTGACGCGTGGTCGATGCTTTTGACGCTATTTGATTAATCCAACGCGATACAGAGGCAGGGCCAATCCGAAATTGCTTCGCTGTTTCTCGGATACTCAACCCTTCTTCTTCCCGTGTAGATATCACTTTACGTCTAAAATCAATTGAATAGCTCATTTAAATAATGTAATCAAAATTAAGTCGTTTAGCTATATTGAGCAGGTTGTTGAATGGCAAAATCGCCCCCTAGATGCGGCACAGGTATCTACACATCATAAAGGGTTAAAAACCACCATAGCTAAGTGGGCAAGTTCTTCCGGGGTATAGTCTGCTAATAACGTCAAGGTATTTAGCAGGATGGATAGTCCGGCAAGCAGCGCTGGGGCGCTTTCTTTACGCCCTCGTTTTTATTGTCGTCCGGATAATCGGCAAATTAACTGACGGGCTGCCGCATTGTCGTCTCCTTCAACGCGTTGCAGCCGCCATACCAGCACACATGCCATGCTAGCTATCAATAACCTGCGTAGCAGGGCACCAGCACTGCGCTCAAGCCATTTTTCTACATCATGACCGGCACCTTTCAGCAGCTTAAAAAAGGATTCAATACCCCAGCGCCAGTAATATAGCCAACCGACTTAAAAATGATTACAGCCAATGCCCTGATATGTGGAAAAAAATACAGCTAATTGTTATCAAAATAATGTCGCTTTTCTATACCAGCGAGCGACTTCCGTGCTGGTGATCTCGTTGCTAACGTTTGTGAGCAGCGTCCAGCGTCCGATAAATTTACCGTGAGTATCGGTAAGGTGAACCACAACTAATCTGAGTGTCAGAGCTACGCCTGGCTGAACTTTCACTCGCCGTCCGGTGTTCTTGTCTTTCCGCTTCGGTTTTGCTGTTCGCGTTATGATCACGGATGTTTCCCCGATCTCCATATTGGCTTTTTTCCCTTTCCAGCCAACCTGTCCGTTTGCGATAAATGGCAGATCGTCTGCAATTTCACCAATTTTACGGGTGTCACCGCCCCACTCGGCCCGATGCCATTCCTTTCCCTGGATAAGCCAACATATTCCCTGGGAGCTTAATGTGCGCATATGCCCGATAGAGTCACCTTCACGGTCAATGAGATGAACTAACTTCCTCCCGGTATCAAGAGACTCAACGCGGGCGATATCAGCCGTCAAAGCATCCATATGAGTCAGACTCTCAGACAAGCCCTCGGTTAGCGTTGAACGACAACCCGCCCTATCGGTTAGAGTTTGGGACAGGGGCGCTATTGGTAAACCATTTGCAGCATCAAGCAGTAGGCTGGTTTGTAGTTCATAACCGACGTCACCACCATGCGTCATTTTCAAACGTTCTTCTTTCCCATTGTGGGTACGAAACTGTAAATCATACCAGTCGTGAACGACAAGAGCGTATGGATGCGGGCTAAGTGCAACCTGCCGGAGAGCCAGCGAAATAATCGGTTCATTGAGCTGACTGAAGCTAATACGTTCATTATTAAAAAAACGCCAAACGGCCTGAGTAGTGGCGAATGTTGTTTTCTGTGCGCAGGCAAGGTCTTTAACGGCTGACGCCAATGGTGCTGGGGGAGTCATGTGTTGCTTAACCAGACGCTGATAACGCCGGTTAAGGCGGGCATCAATCCCGCCGATGGATAAGTTGAGATCATGCAGCAACGTAATATAGCTAAACGACTTAATTTTGATTACATTATTTAAATGAGCTATTCAATTGATTTTAGACGTAAAGTGATATCTACACGGGAAGAAGAAGGGTTGAGTATCCGAGAAACAGCGAAGCAATTTCGGATTGGCCCTGCCTCTGTATCGCGTTGGATTAATCAAATAGCGTCAAAAGCATCGACCACGCGTCAGCGAAAGATTGATAAATCCGAGTTGATAAAAGATGTTGAGCAATATCCAGATGCTTACCAAAAAGAACGTGCAGAGCATTTTGGCGTTTGTTAGAAGGCCATTTGGCAAGCTCTTAAAAAGCTGGGATTGACCTATAAAAAAAACTCTATGTCATCCGAAAGCCGACGAAAGCGCCCGCCAAGCATTTCAACAAAAAATACAACAGTATGAAAAAGAAGGTAAATCTATTGTTTTTATTGATGAAAGTGGTTTTCCACACGATACCCCACGGACTCACGGCTATTCCCCAAAAGGTCAACGGTGTTTTGGCCTGAAGAACGGGGGAGCCAAGGGAAGAACAAATGTTATCGGCGCTTTATTAGGCACAACGCTGTTTGCTATCGGATTATTTGATATCAATATTAACAGCGATGTTTTCTATTCCTGGGTCACACAAGTCCTTATTCCAGTACTCCCTAAAAACAGTGTAATCGTGATGGACAATGCAATTTTTCACAAAAAACATAATATTCAACAAGTCATCATCGATGCAGGGTATATGGTGGAGTATTTGCCAGATCTTAACCCCATTGAGCATAAATGGGCACAAGCAAAAAGCAAAAAAAGAGAGAGTGGTTGCGATACAGAGATTTTGTTCTCAGTCCATATGGTGTAATCAAAATTAAGTCGCTTGGCTATAGCAGATATTGCAAAAGATGTGTAGATACCTATGCTAGATGCGGCTGGGAGTTATTAGCAAATCTGGTGTATGGCGATAGGCTACGTTCCGCTCTGATGCTTCGTGAATCTGTTCTCCATCCTTAAATTAGACGTTGCTTACAACTAGGGTCAGCAGGTCAAATCCTCTTAGTCGGTTTGACTGGAGCAGCTTAAATACCATTGACAGGGTTGTTTCTCTCGAACCACTGTTCTTCGCGCCTCTGCTTCGTAGCCTCACAGTCGCAAAAGCCGATTCAATCGGATTTGTCGTTCTTATTGACGCCCAGTGCTCTGACGGGAAGTCGTAGAATGCCAGCAGTTCTTCTCGAGCTTTCTCCAGCTTCTTCATCGCTACAGGATACTTCGCTGAAAACCTTGCCAACAAAACATCAAAGGCTTCATTAGCGGCATCGCGGCTCTCTGCTAGCCAAACCTCCCGCAGCTCAGCCTTAACTTTCGGTTGCATGGCTTTGGGGAGTGAAGCCAACACATTAGCGGTTTTGTGCACCCAACAGCGTTGGTGCTGCGTGTCCGGGAATATCTTTGCCATTATTCCAAAAACCAAGGGCACCGTCTCCCGTAGCCAGCTTCGGAGATACGGTTAGGCCACGTGCTCGCAGGCCATTAAGAAGTTCGGCCCAGTTTGCTTCTGACTCTCGATAACCATCTTCGACCGCAACTAGCTCCTTACGTCCATGCTCAGTGACGCCGATAATGACCAGCAGGCAAAGGCGATCATCTTACCTGACATGGCTGTATAGCCAAGCGACATTATTTTGATAACAATTAGCTGTATTTTTTTGCCACATATCAGGGCATTGTATGTAATCATTTTTAAGTCGGTTGGCTATATATGCCATCGGCCCAGAAATAAACGTAGCGCGTATCGCTTAAATCACGCAGGCACCATTGCCTGTGCTCTTCAAGCCATTGCTGTTTCAGTCTGCTGATGGTATTGGCAGAGAGGGAATTAGCTTTTTCACCGAGAAGCGCCCTCAGGGCTTCGTGAAAATCACCGGTGGATATGCCTCACAGGTACAAGCCATGGTAGCAACTCTTCGACGCTTTTTGCACGTTTCAGATAAGGCGGCAACAACGCGCTGTTGAAGCATATTCCGTTGCCGCTGCGATCCCTGACCTTAGGCACTTTAATTTCAACATCCCCAATACCCGTCTGTATGGTTCGCGGTGGCAAATAGCCGTTACGAACGACAGCATGACGCCCGTCGTCAAGGCGGCGTTCAGCATGTTGTTGCAGCATGGCTTCGAGCTCAACGTCAACGGCGGCAGCTATCAGTTGCCTGGTACCATTACGAATGAGTTCATGCAAGGGATCACCGGCAATATCTGGTTCTGCGGAGACCTGTAGGGTAGAGTTTTTCATGGGGTATCATCTCTCTGTTGTTGAAATCATCCACGAAATCAATCAGCAGGATAGGCCACCCTCCCCGAAACCCCGTACACCAGAAATGAGCATAACTCTGTGGCTGGCGAAAATGAAGGTGCAAAGTTCTGGCTGAACGTGCTGAGAGAACTGAAAAACCGTGGCCTGACCGACATCCTCATTGCCTGTGTGGACGGCCTGAAAGGGTTCCCGGATGCCATCAACACGGTCTACCCGGAAGCCCGCATCCAGTTGTGCATCGTGCACATGGTGCGCAACAGTCTGCGCTTCGTTGCCTGGAAGGACTATAAGGCGGTAACACGCGACCTCAAAGCAGTGTATCAGGCTCCAAGCGAAGAGGCCGCGCTTCAGGCGCTGGAGACGTTCGGTGGGACATGGGATCACCGCTATCCGCAGATAAGCAGGAGCTGGCAGTCAAACTGGGCCAACCTGTCGACATTCTTCTCGTACCCGCAGGAACTTCGCAAGGTAATCTACACGACGAACGCTATATAGCCAAGCGACATTATTTTGATAACAATTAGCTGTATTTTTTTGCTACATATCAGGGCATTGGCTGTAATCATTTTTAAGTCGGTTGGCTATAGAATCACTGAACAGCGTGCTCCGGCATGCAATCAAGAAACGCAAGCTGTTCCCGACTGATGACTCGGTGAAGAAGGTCGTATGGCTGGCAATCCAGGCGGCATCACAGAAATGGACGATGCCCTTACAGGACTGGCGTATGGCAATGAGTCGCATTATTATCGAGTTCGGTGACCGCCTTGACGGTCACTTCTGAGGAAAGGCATTTACACAAAATCTTAAACAGGCTCGTTCAGCTTGTTGCGCCTGCGTTGTGTGGGTATCTGATCTCCGTGAATGTTTTCTTTCCCTATTCTGTCAACTTGCTCTTTTCGCTGTTAGCCGTGCTCTTGCTGTTCCTGATTCGTATCGATGTCCCACAGACAGCAAGCCCCGTGCACTCCTCGATGGGCGCGGATGTTCAACAGGCATTCCACTGGTTGCGAGACAATATAGCCAAGCGATATTATTTTGATAACAATTAGCTGTATTTTTTTGCCACATATCAGGGCATTGGCTGTAATCATTTTTAAGTCGGTTGGCTATAAACTGTTTACCGTCATCGTTGCTCTGACAGCGCTTAATAATTTTTTGCATCCGATTCTCTATCTGACCGTAATATGGAGCTTGAAAGCGCAAAATACCGCCTTTGAAATCACCGGCTTGGTGGCGGGCGGTCTTATCGGCAGCTTTATTTCACGTAAAGTGATTAATATATTGTCGCTCAGGCAGCTGGTTCTCTTTGTAAACTTGGCCCGGGTACTGGTTTTCTTTGGATTTCTCGTTTTCACCGATCCTGTGTCGATCTTTGTGTTGTTTGTCTTTAAAGCCATTATGGGAGGGATATGGAATGTCAGTTATAACGTATTCACCCTTCAGGAGATGCCGCTCAAACTGGCGGCAAAGATTTCTGCGGTGAGCGGGAGGTTGGTGAAAATCAGTGCCGGTGTTGGTAGCCTAGTGGCCGGTTATTCCCTAGGATTCATGGGCGCAGAGTTGACGCTGGTTATACTGGCCGTGATGACTTTGTTCATGCTGTCTGGCTCTTTTGTCTATAAAAGAGAGTACGGTAAATACCATGAGCAGAAAACGTTATAAGGACAACAGGGAAAATTCAGGTGTCAGTTGTGAAGCAAAATAAACCGTAGAAACAATGAAATAGCTGCTGCGAGATGGTGGTGGGGGAAGGATTTGAACCTTCGAAGTCTGTGACGGCAGATTTACAGTCTGCTCCCTTTGGCCGCTCGGGAACCCCACCATGGCCTAACTGATTGTGCGCTTTCTTGGTAAGCGGGGTGCATCATATCAAATGCGACGCCCCTGTAAAGCCTGAACGCAAAAAAACGCGTTTGTTTGCCGTTTTTTCACGCGCCTTGCGGGTTTTCCACTCAAGGTTGAGTGGAAAAACAGCGGCTTAAAGAATAATGGTGCGATTACCGTAAACGAAAACTCGTTGTGCCAGCACGCGGTAAAGGGCGCGGCTCAGGACGTTTTTCTCAACGTCGCGGCCTGCACGCATCATGTCATCGGCGGTATAGGTGTGATCCACGTTGATCACATCCTGCATGATGATCGGACCTTCATCTAGGTTGTCGTTCACGTAGTGGGCGGTCGCACCGATGATCTTCACGCCGCGCTCATAGGCCTGATGGTATGGACGAGCACCGATGAACGCAGGCAGGAACGAATGGTGGATGTTAATCACCTGATTTGGATAGTGCTGCACAAAAGCAGGCGTCAAAACGCGCATATATTTGGCCAATACCACGTAATCCGGTTTGTACGCATCAATCTGTTCAATCATCAACTGGTCGTGCGCTTCTCGTGAGAGCCCTTCATGGCTCACCAGATGGAACGGAATATCAAAACGCTCTACCAGCGTCTGCAACGTATCGTGGTTGCCAATCACGGCGGCAATTTCCACATCTAGGCCGCCGTAGGCACTCTTCATCAGCAAATCGCCCAGACAATGCGCTTCTTTGGTGACCAGAACCACGATACGACGGCGGCCTGCATCACTGAGTTCGCGCACGGAGCCTTCCGGCAGCGCGCCGTCTAAATCGGCCAACAGCGTAGTATCATTGAAGATCCCTTCTAATTCGGTACGCATGAAAAAGCGCCCGGTGCGGTGATCGACAAATTCATTGTTCTGCACAATGTTTAATTCGTGTTTGTAGCAGATGTTGGTAATTTTTGCGATAAGCCCCTTTGCATCGGGGCAAATGGTACGCAACACTTTTCGTTGTATTGCCTGAGATTGCATCGTTTGGGATTGCATGGAAATAAGAACCCTGTCCAAAATCGTCTGTCATCATCCCCGAAAGCTGCCACGTTCGTGCGATTTATAGCCAACTGACTTAAAAATGATTACAGCCAATGCCCTGATATGTGGCAAAAAAATATAGCTAATTGTTATCAAAATAATGTCGCTTGGCTATATCGCCGCGATAAGGGGAAGCATGCCACCGGGTTACATTTTTTGCCTTACACTACGCGGCTATCCACGCCCGCAGTACTGTTTGTATTTTTTGTCCAAACCGCACGGACAGCGATCGTTTCTGCAGGTTTGCAGATGCACGCCGTCTACATAGTACCAGCGATCGAGGCGGCGAAGGAAGCGTGAGCGCTCGCGCATCAGCGAGGTACGCTCTGGCTGCGAGGTGTCGGTATAGCGCGCAGCGAATTCGACATAACCTTCATCCGTATCGCGTCCTAGGCTGGCAGTCAGCACATTCAATCGTTGCCACTGCGTATCCTGAGCGCTTTCGGTGATTGAAGCACGCCATTTTTCGGGATGAAGCGCAGGATCCTAGGTAGCGATAAGATAATCAACGTCATGGGCTACGTAAGCACAATAGCGTGAACGCATTAATGCTTCTGGTGTCGGTGCGCTGCAGATAGGGAAGGCAGCATGCGGTATACTGCTTACCACTCCCGCAGGGACAGCTTTGTGGCACGGTAACTCCTGATTGTATGACGAACAGTAAAAAAATATCGATAGTTGCGTGAAAATAACTCAACGTCGTGGCGATATGTTACCTAACAATCTCGGTGAGTGGCAATGTGCGCTAAAATGAATAGCGAGATGAGAAGGATATCATGAGGCAAAGAAAGATTGGTTTGGCGCTTGGATCGGGTGCGGCGAAAGGATGGGCACATATTGGTGTCATTCAGGCATTGACTGAAATGGGTATTGTTATCGATGTGGTCGCGGGTTGTTCGGTGGGGGCTTTGGTGGGGGCCGCGTATGCCACCAATCGCTTGAATGCCATGGCGCGCTGGGTGAGTGGGCTTCATCATTGGGATGTGATTCGCCTGATGGATCTCTCTTGGGAGCGTGGTGGGTTATTGCGCGGCGATCGAGTATTTAACCAGGTGCGACATATCTTGCGTACCCAACAGATCGACGAATGTGCTATCAAGTTCGGAGCAGTGGCCACCAACCTGACAACGGCGAGAGAACTGTGGCTTACCGAAGGCGATCTGCACCATGCGATCCGCGCCTCATGCAGTATGCCGGGGTTGCTTGCGCCCGTGCGACACAATGCCTATTGGCTGGTTGATGGTGCTGTGGTGAACCCGGTGCCGGTTTCTCTGGCTCGCGCGCTGGGCGCTGACGTGGTGATTGCTGTGGATTTGCAGCACAACGCGACCTTGGGGCATGACGACATGCTGTCCGTGGCCGCGATGGCTGAAGAGACGCATGCGGATTCTGCGCCGCTCAACTGGCAGCACAAGCTCCGGCAGCGCTTGTCCATGGGGTTGCAGCGCCAGCGTGCCAACCGCGCACCTTCAGCGATGGATATCATGACGGCCTCCATTCAAGTGTTGGAAAACCGTTTAAAAATGCATCGTATGGCTGGCTATCCTCCTGATGTGGTGGTGCAGCCCTATTGCACACAAATTGCCAGGCTGGATTTTCACCGTGCGCAAGAGGCGATTGCCGAAGGGCGACTGGCTGTGGAGAAAAAACAAGATGAATTACAACTGTTGCTAAACCGAGACGCAGGATAGTGGAGTAGCAGCGCCTGATAAGTATCAACAAGGGTAAAAAGGTAGAGTGGCAGGGGTTAAGGCCGAACAACGCGAGGGAATATGCATGAAGTTGACGTATGAGGTCATCAATGGGTCAGCCATTAACAGATAAGCACATTTTGATTGTTGAAGATGAAGCGGTATTTCGTTCCGTGATCGCTGGCTATCTGACATCGCTGGGTGCATCTGTGCGTGAAGCTGTCAATGGGGTGGATGCATTAGCCATAATGCAAAACTATCGCCCTGATTTGATCGTGTGCGATTTGGAAATGCCACTAATGGGGGGCATTGAGTTCGTTGAAACGCTCCGGTTGCAAGATAATCGCACGCCCATTCTGGTGGTGTCTGCCACCAGTCAGATGGGGGATGTTGCCAAAGTGCTGCGCCTGGGCGTGCAGGATGTGATGCTTAAACCTATCCGCGATTATGCACGCTTGCGCGAAGCCGTAATGACCTGCATGTATCCCGATATGTTTACTTCTCAACTGAGCGAAGTTGAGCAGTTGATGGAGGATATGGATTCACTCAATCAATCGCCAGATGCGGTCAATAAACTGCTGGCGCAGCTACAGCCTCCGGTACAACAAAAAATGGCCGGTTGCAGCGTGCGTTACCGTCAATTGACGTCATTGGAACAACCGGGGTTGGTATTGGATATTGCCGCGTTGTCTGATGATGACTTGGCGTTCTATTGTCTAGATGTGACGCAAGCAGTGAACAATAACGGCACGCTGGCAGCTCTGCTGCTGCGCACACTGTTTAACGGGTTGTTACAAGAGCATCTAGCTAACCAACAACACCGCCTACCCGAATTGCCTGTCTTGTTGCGACAGGTCAACCAATTGCTGCGCCAGGCCAATCTTAATGGGCGTTTCCCCCTGCTGGTGGGTTACTATCACCGAGGATTGCAACGGCTCATCCTTATTTCAGCAGGTTTGCATGCCATGTTGAACGCAGGGGAGGAGCAGCTGGTGTTAAACAATGGTATTCCGCTCGGCACCCTCGATGGAGCATATCTTAACCAATTAAACCATGAGTGCGCCTCTTTTGAATGTCAGGTCTGGGGGCGCGGTGGACGCTTACGGCTGATGTTATCAACAGATTGAAGGCTTACGCAGTGTGATGAGGCCTAAGGAATAGTCTGATAGGCGTTCATCATGCAATTTGTTGCATACTCTTCGCTTTCGTAATTAATTTTTATTTCCTACTATATAAAGCGTTGTTTTATTTTTATCATAGCCATTGTGTTTACCGGGTGTCGTCTCTGGCCGAGCAGGCTAGTGTACCACGAATTAAACCCAGCAATAAAGTTCATTATTTGAACGGTATATCAGAGGTTGTTATGTCAACGGTGAATAAAAAAGTTAAAAAAGCGGTCATCCCCGTCGCAGGGCTAGGGACTCGGATGCTGCCGGCAACAAAAGCGATTCCAAAAGAAATGTTGCCACTGGTTGATAAGCCGCTCATTCAATACGTCGTCAATGAGTGTATTGCCGCAGGCTTGAACGAAATCATTTTAGTTACACACTCATCCAAGAATTCCATTGAAAACCACTTCGATACCAGTTTTGAGCTGGAAGCGATGCTGGAGAAGCGCGTTAAGCGTCAGCTGTTGGAAGAAGTTCAGTCTATTTGCCCGAAACATGTCACCATCATGCAAGTGCGTCAGGGACTGGCGAAAGGATTGGGGCACGCTGTCATGTGCGCACCCCCTTTAGTGGGGGATGAACCTGTCGCTGTTATTTTGCCCGACGTTATCATTGATGAATTTGAATCCAATCTGAAGAAAGACAACCTGAGTGAAATGCTGGCTCGTTTTTCTGAAACGGGTCACAGCCAAATTATGGTTGAACCGGTTGAAGAGGTCAGCAGCTATGGTGTTGTTGATTGCAAAGGGCAGGCATTACAGCCTGGAGACAGTGCACCGATGGTGGGCGTAGTGGAAAAACCCAAGGCGTCAGAGGCACCTTCTAATTTGGCTATTGTCGGTCGCTATGTACTTTCGGCTGATATTTGGTCTCTGCTGGAAAAAACACCGCCGGGAGCGGGTAATGAAATCCAATTAACGGATGCCATTGCCATGTTGATGGAAAAAGAAACCGTTGAAGCGTACCACCTTAAAGGTGTAAGTCATGACTGCGGAAACAAATTGGGTTACATGCGTGCATTTGTAGAATACGGCTTGCGTCACAATACGCTGGGTAATGATTTTGCCGCATGGCTTAATGAAACCGTTAATGAAAATGATGTGAAATAACCTGATTCGATAGCGCTTTGCCTTGTGTTTCGCGGGGCGTAACGAAAAATGGATATAAAAAACCCCGTTAAACGGGGTTTTTTGTTAAATAAGCAAAACAATTCCGATTGGGAATTATAACAGGAAATCGTCCAGAGATTTAGCTTGCTCTTCAATGGCTTTCTTGATCACGGCAGGAGTGCGGCCTTGGCCAGTCCAAGTTCTTGCTTCGCCATTTTCATCAGTATATTGATATTTTGCCGGGCGCACAGCACGTTTGCTTTTGCCCGGTGTTTTTGCTGCACCCAAAGATTGCAACAGTTCATTCGGGTCGATGCCATCAGCAATCAACATATCACGATATTGCTGTAATTTACGGGTACGTTCTTCGATTTCTGCCTGAGCCTGATTATCTTCGTCACGACGCTCATTGACAACGACTTCCAGTTTTTCCAGCATTTCTTCCAAGGTATCCAGGCTGCATTCTCTCGCTTGGGCGCGCAGAGTACGGATGTTGTTTAGAACCTTTAGTGCTTCGCTCATTGTGATAATCTCAAATAATATTATTGGTGGCGTATGTAGGGTGATGATAGATGGCTATTTTATTTTCTGCAATAGTCAAATTTGTAAGATTGTTAAAAAATGGCGTTTTTAAAACCGATATCACGTTGCCGCTAAGGTAAATAAAACCACGTTGTTAACAAATGAAATACTTGTTACTTGAGTATTACTGCGCACGTTGCGTTAAAACGGTCAGTGGCGATGCCGAGAAGATGCGATATAAGCATTTTTTATACCCGAAACTTTTACCTTTTGTCAGCGTCGATAAACACAAATCAAGTTACTCGTTCCCTTACTCAGAAGAGGGGGATTTCACCTCGTTTGGGTCGATATCATACAATGCTAATTATTTATGCTAAATATCGCTCATGCTGTTAATGTTTTTCTCAGTATAGGAATTTTCGCAATCGCCCATTGCCTTATATCCGGCGATTACCGTCACCATTGTGGCAGTGATGGCGTCACTATCCCGACTCATTGTCTCTCAGGGCACGTGGGGCGGCATAGACAAGCGGGCACGCCGATTATCTAAAATATGATACAATGCGCCGTTGCGCGGGTAAAGCGCTCTTTTGGGGTTATAAACATGGCACAACTTTATTTTTATTACTCGGCAATGAACGCGGGAAAGTCTACCGCATTATTACAGTCCTCTTATAACTATCAGGAACGGGGGATGAGGACGCTGATTTTAACGGCTGAAATAGACCACCGTGATGGTATCGGGCGGGTCAGCTCGCGTATTGGACTTTCCGCCCCAGCTTTGGTGTTTAATTTACAAACTGATTTGTTTACCTTGTTGGTTAATGCACAACGTGAGCAGCCTGTGCACTGTATATTAATCGATGAGTGTCAGTTTCTAACCCGCGAGCAGGTGAACCAGCTGTCAGGCATTGTCAATGAATTGGATATTCCGGTGCTGTGTTACGGTCTACGTACTGATTTTCAGGGCGAATTATTTTCTGGCAGCCAGTATTTGCTCGCTTGGGCGGATAAGCTGATCGAGTTGAAAACGGTCTGTCATTGCGGGCGCAAAGCGAATAGAGTGCTGCGGCTTGACGCGCAGGGCAATCCGCTGCGTGAAGGTGAACAGGTGGTGATCGGAAGCAATGAGCGCTATGTGTCAGTCTGTCGCAAACATTACAAAAGCGCATTGGGATTAGCCCACGCGTCAGTATCGGCAGATAGAAAATAGGCGAATAAACCCCCCCCAACGAAGCGGTGCGTCGCTGGGGGAAGGAAGAAACCCCTACCTTAACGGCAAGATTGACCACGTTTGATGCGGGTCGGATGCGGGCCTGTTTTCGCGCGGTGTAGGAGGTGCTATGACGAATCAACAGGAGAAACGCGTCATCCTAGACGTGCGTGACCTCAGTGTGCACTTCGCCGTCAATGCGCGCAAAAAATGGTTTTGGCAACCCGCACAGTCGCTTAGAGCGGTAGATGGCGTCACATTTCGCCTCTATGAAGACGAAACGCTGGGTATTGTCGGTGAATCGGGTTGTGGTATAGATGAACGACTTAATTTTGATTACATTATTTAAATGAGCTATTCAATTGATTTTAGACGTAAAGTGATATCTGCACGGGAAGAAGAAGGGTTGAGTATCCGAGAAACAGTGAAGCAATTTCGGATTGGCCCTGCCTCTGTATCACGTTGGATTAATCAAATAGAATCAAAAGCATCGACCACGCGTCAGCGAAAGATCGATAAATCCGAGTTGATAAAAGATGTTGAACCATATCCAGATGCTTACCAAAAAGAACGTGCAGAGCGTTTTGGCGTTTGTCAGAAGGCCATTTGGCAAGCTCTTAAAAAGCTGGGATTGACATATAAAAAAACTCTACGTCATCCAAAAGGAGCCTGTACACGAGATTATGTAATTGCCTAGTTTTGATATGTTCAATCCAACATCAAAAGCAGGTTACTTTATGGACGAAAAACAGTTACAGGCTCTGGCTAACGAGCTGGCCAAAAATCTCAAAACCCCTGATGCTCTCAACCAGTTTGATCGCCTGCTGAAAAAGATCTGCGTTGAAGCTGCCCTTAATGCTGAAATGACCCATCACCTCGGGCATGAGAAGCACAGTCCAAATCTGGAACTAACACGCGCAATGGCTACTCCACAAAGACTGTTACCACCGGCGATGGTCCGCTGGAACTGCGTACACCACGTGATCGTGATGGTTCCTTTGAACCGCAACTGGTGAAGAAGAACCAGACCCGGATCTCCGGGATGGATAACCAGATTTTATCGTTGTATGCCAAAGGGATGACCACCCGCGAAATTGCCGCTGCGTTCAAAGAACTGTATGACGCGGATGTCTCACCCGCCCTGGTATCGAAGGTCACCGATGCCGTTATGGAGCAGGTTGTTGAATGGCAAAATCGCCCCCTGGATGCGGTTTATCCCATTGTTTACCTTGACTGTATCGTTCTGAAAGTCCAGCAGGACAGCCACGTTATCAATAAGTCTGTGTTCCTGGCGCTGGGTATCAATATCGAAGGCCAGAAAGAGCTACTGGGGATGTGGCTGGCCGAAAATGAAGGCGCAAAGTTCTGGCTGAACGTGCTGACAGAACTGAAAAACCGTGGCCTGACCGACATCCTCATTTTCCCGTGTAGATATCACTTTACGTCTAAAATCAATTAAATAGCGCATTTAAATAATATAATCAAAATTAAGTCGTTTATCTATGTTTTGGAACAGCGCGGTTTTGTGGGGGCAGTTGACCATTTTATCGACTCACTTGAGAAAGGTGTTCAACCCCAAACATCAGGCGAGCAGGCGGTTCTGGCGCAGAGAGTGGTTGAGTCGCTGCTCACATCATGCTGAATCCTGCTGTGAACTATCATCAAGGGTGGCTATTCCGCCCCTGATGCGTAGACTGTCGCCACGCCTGGCGGGCTGCGTTCCGCTGTAACTCTCGACACAACAGAATCGAATCGGATGAACTTATTAAAATCATTGGCCGCGGTCAGTTCAATGACCATGCTATCGCGCGTTTTGGGCTTTATCCGCGATGCCATTGTCGCACGGGTGTTTGGCGCTGGGGTGGCAACTGACGCCTTTTTCGTCGCCTTTAAACTGCCGAATTTGCTACGTCGCGTTTTTGCTGAGGGAGCTTTCTCGCAGGCATTTGTTCCAATACTGGTTGAATACAAAAGCCAGCAAGGGGATGAAGCAACACGAACCTTTCTTGCCTACGTGTCAGGCATGTTGACGCTGGTGCTGGCATTGGTGACTGTGGCCGGGATGATCGCTGCGCCCTGGGTTATCATGGTGACGGCTCCGGGATTTGCCGCCACGCCCGATCGGTTTGCGCTGACCTCGGCACTGTTGCGCATCACTTTCCCGTATATTTTGCTGATATCGCTGACCTCGATGGTGGGCTCGGTTTTAAACACCTGGAATCGCTTCTCCGTCCCAGCGTTTGCACCGACATTTCTCAATATCAGCATGATTGGTTTTGCCCTGTTCGCCACACCTTATTTTGATCCGCCTGTGTTAGCGTTGGCTTGGGCGGTGTTGCTGGGGGGGGTGCTGCAATTGGTTTACCAACTGCCGCATCTTAAAAAGATCGGGATGTTGGTATTGCCACGTTTTAAATGGCGTCACCTAGGCGTCGGGCGAGTGATGAAACTGATGGCTCCAGCGATTCTAGGCGTATCAGTGAGCCAAATCTCGTTGATCATTAACACTATATTTGCCTCTTTTCTCAGTGGGGGGGCGGTCTCTTGGATGTACTACGCTGACCGACTGATGGAGTTTCCGTCCGGTGTACTGGGTGTCGCTTTAGGCACGATTTTGCTGCCATCGTTAGCGAAAAGCGTCGCCAGTGGCGATCAGGAAGCATATTCACACCTGATGGATTGGGGGCTGCGTCTCTGCTTTCTGTTGGCGTTGCCGAGTGCGGTGGCGTTAGGCATTTTGTCGAAGCCGTTGATTGTTGCGCTGTTCCAGTATGGCAAGTTTAGCGCACTGGATGCATTGATGACTCAGCGGGCGTTGATTGCCTACGCCATCGGGTTGATGGGGCTGATTGTGGTAAAAGTGTTGGTTCCGGGGTTCTATTCTCGGCAGGATATCAAAACGCCGGTGAAAATTGCATTGGTGACGTTGGCGTTGACGCAGGTCATGAGCCTGATCTTTATCGGGCCGTTGCAGCATGCTGGGCTGGCACTTTCCATTGGATTGGCATCGTGTCTGAATGCAGGGCTGCTCTATTGGCAGTTGCGTAAACAGCAGCTTTTCCAGCCACGTCCGGGGTGGGGCACCTTTCTGGTCAAACTGCTTATCGCGGTGCTTGCCATGTCGGCGGTATTGATCGCGTTGCTAGTGTGGATGCCAGCCTGGGACATCAGCGGCATGACAGTGCGTATTTCGCGCCTGATGCTGGTGGTGGTGGCCGGTGCGGGGACCTACTTTGTGATGCTTGCGTTGCTTGGCTTCCGTCCGCGCGATTTTGCGCGCAGGGGTATGTGATCGGACCCAATAAAAAACGGTGGCTCAGGCCACCGTTTTTTATGACATGACGCCGTTGATTACATTTTATCGGCGGTTTCAATGCCTAGGGTGCTTAATCCTTGTTTCAGCGTTTCTGCGGTCAACAGGGCCAGTTTCAGGCGGCTTTGATGCACAGCATCACTGTCGGCGTTCAGAATTGGGCAATGCTCGTAGAAACTGGAGAACAGGCCGGCAAGATCGTACAAGTAGGCACACATCACGTGCGGAGTACCTTCGCGCGCCACAGTAGTGATGGTTTCTTCAAACTGCATCAGGCGGGTTGCCAGCGCCGTTTCTTTCCCATCATTCAGTACCACTGGCTGTGTCAGTACGGCTTTATCCAAGTTGGCGCGTTTGAAAATCGAGGCAACGCGAGTGTAGGCATACTGCATATAGGGCGCAGTGTTTCCTTCAAACGCGAGCATATTATCCCAGTCAAACACGTAGTCAGTGGTACGACTTTTTGACAGATCGGCATATTTTACCGCCCCGATGGAGACAACGCGCGCCAATTCACGCAACTCGTCTTGTTCCATATCCGGGTTTTTACCCGCGATCAGCGTCAATGCGCGCTCATAGGCTTCGTCTAACAGGTCTGCCAGCTTGATGGTGCCGCCCGCGCGGGTTTTAAACGGCTTGCCATCTTTGCCCAACATCATGCCGAACATATGGTGTTCCAACGATACCGATTCCGGCACATAGCCAGCTTTACGCACGATAGTCCACGCCTGCATCAAATGCTGGTGCTGGCGGGAATCGATATAGTAGAGAACACGATTGGCGCCCAGCGTTTCATAACGGTACTTGGCGCAGGCAATATCGGTAGTGGTGTAGAGATAACCGCCATCTTTCTTTTGAACGATGACGCCCATCGGTTCGCCTTCCTTGTTTTTAAACTCATCAAGGAAAACCACCGTTGCTCCTTCACTTTCAACGGCCAGGCCTTTTGCCTTCAGATCGGCAACAATCTCCGGTAGCATCGCCTTGTAGAGGCTTTCTCCCATTACGTCTTTTTTGGTCAGGGTAACATTCAAACGATCGTAGGTGAGCTGGTTTTGTGTCATGGTGACATCAACCAGTTTGCTCCACATTTCGCGGAAATAAACGTCTCCGCCCTGTAACTTCACCACGTAGTGGCGAGCGCGCTCAGCGAAGGCTGCATCTTCATCGTAGCGCAGTTTGGCCTCGCGATAGAAGGCTTCCAGATCGGGCAATACCAGTTCGCCGGAAGTGTCTTTCTGCACATCTTCCAGATGGACAATCAACATACCGAACTGTGTCCCCCAGTCACCCACGTGGTTAGCGCGGATAACCTTGTGTCCGAGAAACTCAAGTGTGCGTACCGCAGCATCACCAATAATAGTGGAGCGCAGGTGGCCGACGTGCATTTCTTTGGCGACGTTAGGCGCAGAATAGTCAACCACGATGGTTTGCGGTGTGACCGGAGTGATACCCAACTTAGGTGTGTTCAAAGCCCGTTCGGTTTGTTGTGCTAACCATTGCGCATCCAGAAACAGATTGATAAACCCTGGACCTGCGATCTCTGTTTTTGCGACAATACCGCCCAACGACAGATGCTGAACTACCGTCTCTGCCAGTTGTTGCGGAGCAAGCCCAAGTTTTTTCGCCACTGCCATGACACCATTGGCCTGGTAATCACCAAACTGAGCCTTGGCAGACTGGCGCACCTGCGGGTCTGTGCCGTTGGGCGCACCTGCTGCAACCAATGCTTGGCTGACTTTTTCCGAAAGAAGAGCCTGAATATTCACTTGGATACCTTTAATAAAAATTTAGCCCCCGCTTATACCATATTTGGGCTTAGACGTCAGCAGGGTGCACCTTCCCCGCGAGAATTTTCCTGAGAAAATGCAAGGGGGATAGAGCACGAAGAGGGGGGGAGAGCGCGTCGGGAAAGGAGACAAAGAAGAAGAAAAAAAACCTGCGCTAGCGAAAAATAGTTAACGCTTTCTTCCCCGATGATTGGTTCCGATACGTTGACTTTCCCTTGTTTTAAAATGTTTAAAAATTGCATATGCCGCAATGGCAATAAGCAGAACCGATAAAATATAGCAAAGCGACTTAATTTTGATTACACCATATGGACTGAGAAAAAAATCTCTGTATCGCAACCACTCTCTCTTTTTTTGCTTTTTGCTTGTGCCCATTTATGCTCAATTGGGTTAAGATCTGGCGAATATGTAGGCAAATACTCCAGCATATACCCTGCATCGATGATGACTTGTTGAATATTATGTTTTTTGTGAAAAGTTGCATTGTCCATCACGATTACCCTGTTTTTAGGGAGTACTGGGATAAGGACTTGTGTGACCCAGGAATAGAAAACATCGCTGTTAATATTGATATCAAATAATCCGATAGCAAACAGCGTTGTGCCTAATAAAGCGCCGATAACATTTGTTCTTCCCTTGGCTCCCCCGTTCTTCAGGCCAAAACACCGTTGACCTTTTGGGGAATAGCCGTGAGTCCGTGGGGTATCGTGTGGAAAACCACTTTCATCAATAAAAACAATAGGTTTACCTTCTTTTTCATACTGTTGTATTTTTTGTTGAAATGCTTGCCGGGCGCTTTCGTCGGCTTTCGGATGACGTAGAGTTTTTTTTATAGGTAAATCCCAGCTTTTTAAGAGCTTGCCAAATGGCCTTCTGACAAACGCCAAAACGCTCTGCACGTTCTTTTTGGTAAGCATCTGGATATTGTTCAATATCTTTTATCAACTCGGATTTATCGATCTTTTGCTGACGCGTGGTCGATGCTTTTGACGCTATTTGATTAATCTAACGCGAACAGAGGCAGGGCCAATCCGAAATTGCTTCACTGTTTCTCGGATAGGCTTTGTTGAATAAATCAGAACTTGTAACGACTGCGCCCCATACGGGTCGATTGTTACGTGATGCGAATACTGTTCGGCATTCCTAATAGCGTGATCAGGTTAAGCGCTTTGACTATGGCCATGGCTTCACCCACCTGACCATCGTAGTCTCTCAGACTTAGATGACCACCCAGAAGCCTTTTGAACCGGAACATGGCCGTTTCAGCCACTGAGCGCCGGTGATAGCCCACTTTCTTTTTCCAGATAGCGTTACTACCGCTAATGCGCTGATTTGCAACAGCGTGGTTACGCTCGTGGTAGCGATCTTGCCAATATTGCGCCCCCCTTCGTGGCGGGATAAGCGGCCTTATTTTCTTCCTCAGCAGAGCATCATAGCAGTAAACTGTATCCTAAGCGCCGTCAGCCGATGCCTCTCTGATTTTCCGGTGGGTCTGGTTTATCAGCGCCGGTAGAGCTTGGGCATCAGTCGTACCACTGAGCGACAAATCCGCACAGATAATCTCATGCGTCACACTGTCTACTGCCAGGTGCAGCTTACGCCATACCCTGCGTCTGTCGGCACCATGCTGCCGGACTTTCCATTCGCCTTCGCCAAAGACCTTCAGGCCGGTTCCATCAATGACCAGATGTGAGATTTCACCACGGGTTGGCGTTTTTATGCTGATGTTCACTGTCTTTGCTCGCTTGCTGAGCAGCGAATAGTCTGGACAATGGAGCGACAATTTAATCAGTTTAAAAATCGAGTCACCAAAGCCCTGTAAAGCCCTCAATGAAAGGCCAAACACGCGTTTCATCATCAGGACTGTGGTGATGGTCATATCTGAGTAGTGGAGCGGTCGTCCACGCCGTTCAGTAGTGTTTTTTTCCGTCCATGCAGCAATGGCTGATTCATCTAGCCATACGGTTAGAGAACCGCGCTGCTTGAGGGCCTTGTTATAAGAGGGCCAGCTGGTGATTTTAAAATTTTGTTTTGCCATGGAGACCTGATTTTGAAACAACTGTGTTGATCTGCTCCGATGATTACCCAAAAGTTCTATTTATTCAACAAAGCCTCTCGGATACTCAACCCTTCTTCTTCCCGTGTAGATATAACTTTACGTCTAAAATCAATTGAATAGCTCATTTAAATAATGTAATCAAAATTGAGTCGTTTAGTTATATCTTTTGTATAACGGCAGTTGGCGTTAATCCCTTAGCGAAAAAATAACAAAAGTTATCATTTCGTGAGGTAGCACTCTATCCTCAGCGATGTAGACGTCTGATACCCGGTTCAGCGCTGCATTTTTCCAAATTTGGCGGAAAATACAGCAGGTGAGCATCTACGGAGTGGGGAGCTTTAGCAGAGTGCGGTACACTCTTATAATGACAACTCTGATTTTCAGCCAACTAAAGCGCATCGTATGTCTGGATACACCTCCTGCCTGATAAAAATAGGCGCGCTGTACTCCGCCTGCCTGATAGGGTCTGCGTTCGCCGCAGACCCCGCACAGGCGCAGCGGGAAGATATCCGCCACAGCGGTTTCGTGTACTGCGTCAACGGCGTGGTCAATACCTTCAACCCGCAAATGGCGCGCAGCGGCGTGATCATCGATACGCTGGCAGCACAGCTTTACGACCGACTGCTGGATGTGGACCCTTACACCTACCGTTTGATGCCAGAACTGGCGCAACGTTGGGAAGTTCTGGATAACGGTGCCACCTACCGTTTATACCTGCGCCACGATGTGCCGTTTCAAACCACCGACTGGTTTACGCCTACTCGCCCGTTAAACGCCGATGATGTGATTTTCAGCCTGCAACGGATGCTGGATAAAACCCACCCGTATCATGACGTTAACGGTGGTGAATACCCCTATTTCACCAGTTTGCAGTTTGCCGATGTGGTGCAAATCATCCGCAAGCTGGGCGACTATGCGCTGGAAATCCGCCTTAACAGTCCGGATGCCTCTTTTTTATGGCATCTGGCGACCCACTATGCACCGGTGCTTTCTGCCGAGTATGGTCAGCAGCTGATCAAACAGGACAGAAAGGAACTATTAGATCGTGAGCCGGTCGGTACCGGTCCTTATCGACTGGAAGCGTATCGCAGCGGTCAGTATCTGCGCTTGATGCGCAACGATCGCTACTGGCGTGGAAAACCGCGAATGCAGCAGGTGGTCGTCGATTTGGGCGTCGGAGGCACCGGTCGCCTCTCTAAATTGCTCACCGGCGAGTGTGACGTGCTGGCTTATCCTGCCGCCAACCAGTTGCCTATTTTGCGCAACGATCCGCGGCTACGACTCTCGCTGCGTCCAGGGATGAACATCGCGTATCTCGCCTTCAATGTGCGTAAACCGCCGTTGGACGACATGCGCATTCGCCGCGCCATTGCGCTGGCAATCAACAATGACCGTTTGATGCAGTCCATCTATTATTACGGCACGGCAGAAACAGCGGCGTCTCTGCTGCCCCGCGCTTCCTGGGCTTATGACAGCGAATCGCGCATTACCGAATACAATCCGGAAGAAGCCCGCCACTTGCTGACAACCCTAGGGGCAACTGACCTTAACCTCAAGCTGTGGATGCCGGTTGCATCGCAATCCTATAATCCCAGCCCGTTAAAGACTGCGGAGCTGATTCAGGCGGATTTGGCACAGGTAGGTGTGAAAGTGACCATTGTCCCCGTCGAAGGCCGTTTTCAGGAGGCGCGCTTGATGGAGATGAGCCATGACCTGACGCTCTCCGGCTGGACCACCGACAGTAACGATCCTGACAGTTTTTTCCGCCCGCTGCTCAGTTGCGCCGCAATTCACTCGCAAACCAATTATACGCATTGGTGCGATCCTACGTTCGACAGCGTGCTGCAAAGCGCCCTCACCTCACAGCAGTTAGGCAAACGCATTGAGTACTACCAGCAAGCCCAGCAGATACTGGCACAGCAGTTACCGGTGCTACCGTTGGCCTCTTCACTGCGTATGCTGGCATACCGCTATGACATGAAAGGGCTGATATTAAGCCCGTTTGGCAATGCCTCTTTCGCCGGGGTATATCGCGAGTTTGGTGAGACCCCGACGCCGGAAGTGCCACCACAGGTGGGTAAAGAGGGAGAACAGCCATGATCATTTTTACGCTGCGTCGCCTGTTGTTGCTGCTGATAACCCTGCTGCTGCTAACGCTGGTCGGATTCAGCCTCTGCTATTACACTCCCAACGCCCCGCTGGGCGGTGCGACGCTGTTTGACGCCTACGGTTTCTTTATGCGCAGCCTGATGCGCGGCGATCTGGGCATTTCATCGATTAACGGCGAATCGATCAGTGTGCAATTGAAGGAAGTGCTTCCCGCCAGCATTGAACTGTGCGTATTGGCATTCACACTCTCTTTGTTAGTGGGTATCCCGCTCGGTGTGACAGCGGGCGTGATGCGCAATAAAACACCTGACATCATCATCAGCGCCATCGCGTTGGTGGGCTTTTCTATTCCGGTATTTTGGCTGGCGCTATTGCTCACGCTGCTGTTTTCGCTGCAACTCGGCTGGTTGCCAGTTTCAGGTCGTTTCGATCTGCTCTATCAGGTAGAACCTGTGACCGAATTTGCACTCATTGACGCTTGGTTATCCGACTCCCCTTATCGCGATGAAATGCTGTTCAGCGCCGTGCGCCATCTGATTTTGCCTATCATTGTGCTGGCCGTCGGTCCCACGATGGAAGTTATCCGCCTGATGCGCATTAGCACGACGGACGTGTTCAGTAAAAATTATGTCAAAGCTGCCGCCACCCGAGGCCTGTCGCGACTGACCATCATTCGCCGCCATGTGCTGCATAATGCACTGCCACCGATCGCACCGCAACTGGGGCTTCAGTTTTCCACCATGCTGACGCTGACGATCATTACCGAAGTGGTGTTCAGTTGGCCCGGTTTAGGGCGCTGGTTGGTGGATGCGATTCGCCAGCAAGATTACTCCGCTATCTCCGCCGGGGTTATGGTTGTCGGAGCAATGGTAATTACGGTCAATGTGCTGTCCGATATTTGGGGTGCAATGGCAAACTCCCTGAAACATAAGGAATGGTATGCCCTTCTATAGGGCAACCAAAAAGAATAAACACACATCAATCGATTAAACAATGACACATGCGATAAGTACTTCATCTTCGCTTTTCGTTCTTCACACGCAAGCACTTGCTTGCGTGCCTTGATAATGTTTTTTTATATTACCTCTTCCCTTTTTCATGATTATATTCGAGGCGGCCTTCTGTTATTAGAGAGGCAATAAGCGATGATACTTATCAATAGTTAAGGAGACATTGATGAACAGAATCGGTTCCGAACCGTATGAACAGAGTTATTAGCAAATCTGGTGTATGGCGATAGGCTACGTTCCGCTCTGATGCTTCGTGAATCTGTTCTCCATCCTTAAATTGGACGTTGCTTACAACCAGGGTCAGCAGGTCAAATCCTCTTAGTCGGTTCCAGCTTTTCTGAGCTGACTGGAACAGCTTAAATACCATTGACAGGGTTGTTTCTCTCGAACCACCGTTCTTCGCGCGTCTGCTTCGTAGCCTCACAGTCGCAAAAGCCGATTCAATCGGATTTGTCGTTCTTATTGACGCCCAGTGCTCTGACGGGAAGTCGTAGAATGCCAGCAGTTCTTCTCGAGCTTTCTCCAGCTTCTTCATCGCTGCAGGATACTTCGCTGAAAACCTTGCCAACAAAACATCAAAGGCTTCATTAGCGGCCTCGCGGCTCTCTGCTAGCCAAACCTCCCGCAGCTCAGCCTTAACTTTCGGTTGCATGGCTTTGGGGAGTGAAGCCAACACATTAGCGGTTTTGTGCACCCAACAGCGTTGGTGCTGCGTGTCCGGGAATATAGTCAGGCGACTTATCTCTCTTTTTTTGCTTTTTGCTTGTGCCCATTTATGCTCAATGGGGTTAAGATCTGGCGAATATGTAGGCAAATACTCCAGCATATACCCTGCATCGATGATGACTTGTTGAATATTATGTTTTTTGTGAAAAGTTGCATTGTCCATCACGATTACCCTGTTTTTAGGGAGTACTGGGATAAGGACTTGTGTGACCTAGGAATAGAAAACATCGCTGTTAATATTGATATCAAATAATCTGATAGGAAACAGCGTTGTGCCTAATAACGCGCCGATAACATTTGTTCTTCCCTTGGCTCCCCCGTTCTTCAGGCCAAAACACCGTTGACCTTTTGGGGAATAGCCGTGAGTCCGTGGGGTATCGTGTGGAAAACCACTTTCATCAATAAAAACAATAGATTTTCCTTTTTTTCATACTGTTGTATTTTTTGTTGAAATGCTTGCCGGGCGCTTTCGTCGGCTTTCGGATGACATAGCGTTTTTTTATAGGTCAATCCCAGCTTTTTAAGAGCTTGCCAAATGGCCTTCTGACAAACGCCAAAACGCTCTGCACGTTCTTTTTGGTAAGCATCTGGATATGGTTCAACATCTTTTATCAACTCGGATTTATCGCTCTTTCGCTGACGCGTGGTCGATGCTTTTGACGCTATTTGATTAATCCAACGCGATACAGAGGCAGGGCCAATCCGAAATTGCTTCGCTGTTTCTCGGATACTCAACCCTTCTTCTTCCCGTGTAGATATCACTTTACGTCTAAAATCAATTGAATAGCTCATTTAAATAATGTGATCAAAATTAAGTCGTTTAGCTATACCGGTTTTGATATGGGTGTCTAATCCTTAAACAAAACGCGAGGTAACTCTCATGCTTCATACTAACAATCCCATTATCAAACACAAAGCCGGCCTGCTCAATCTCGCCGAAGAACTCGGTAACGTATCAAAAGCCTGCAAGAGCATGGGCGTGTCACGCGATACATTTTACCGTTATCAGGAACTGGCTGCTGAAGGCGCCATTGATGCGCTGGTTAACCAGAACCGCCGGGTTCCGAACCTGAAGAACCGCGCCGACGAAGCCACTGAACGCACGGTTGTTGATTATGCTATTGAGTTCCCGCCCCATGGGCAGCACCGGACCAGTAATGAGCTGTGTAAAAAAGGCGTGTTTATCTCCGGCAGCGGCGTGCGCTCCATCTGGCAACGACACGACCTGGAGAACTTCCGTAAACGCCTGAAGGCGCTTGAGGAAAAGGTCGCCAGAGAAGGCATTGTCCTTACCGACGCTCAAATCGCAGCCTTGGAGAAGAAGGCGCACGATGATGAGGCCTGCGGTGAAATCGAGACGGCACATCCCGGGTATCTGGGCTCGCAGGACACCTTCTACGTGGGCAATCTGAAGGGGGTGGGCCGTATCTACCAGCAGACGTTCGTGGATACGTACTCGAAAGTGGCACACTGCAAGCTGTATACGAATAAAACACCGCTCACCGCCGCCGACCTGCTCAATGATAGCGTACTCCCGTTCTACGAGGCTCAGGGACTGCCGGTGCTGAGAATACTGACCGACAGGGGTACGGAATACTGTGGTAAAGTGGAGCAGCATGATTATCAGCTTTATCTGGCTATCAACGATATCGAGCATACGAAAACGAAGGCGATGTCTCCGCAAACGAACGGCATCTGCGAGCGCTTCCATAAAACCATTTTGCAGGATTTTTATCAGGTTACGTTCGGCAAGAAGTTATATGGAGACCTGGAAAGCCTGCAGGTAGATCTGGACAACTGGTTGTGGCATTACAATAATGAGCGAACTCATCAGGGAAAAATGTGCTGCGGGCGTACGCCGATGGCCACTTTACTCGATGGAAAACGGAGCTGGGCAGAAAAGAATCTGAACCAGATGTAATCTGACAGACACCTGTATAAATAATCGGTAACTGTCAGATCAGGTCTGAGCTAGTACAGTTGAATAAATCAGAACTTGTAACGACTGCGCCCCATACGGGTCGATTGTTACGTGATACGGCTTTGTTGAATAAATAGATATTATGCTGCGTAGCCATAAAGGCTGCGGATTCCCTTGACGTAAAATCAGTATGTTAAATCCAGAGCATAGTGATGCATCCCGGAGCGATCAGCATTTTAATCCAAAACAGGCGTGTCATAACAGCATTATTCCCTATTATTCAACAAAGCCACGTGATGCGAATACTGTTCGGCATTCCTAATAGCGTGATCAGGTTAAGCGCTTTGACCATGGCCATGGCTTCACCCACCTGACCATCGTAGTCTCTCAGACTTAGATGACCATCCAGAAGCCTTTTGAACTGGAACATGGCCGTTTCAGCCACTGAGCGCCGGTGATAGCCCACTTTCTTTTTCCAGATATAGCCAAGCGACATTATTTTGATAACAATTAGCTGTATTTTTTTCCACATATCAGGGCATTGGCTGTAATCATTTTTAAGTCGGTTGGCTATATCGTTACTACCGCTAATGCGCTGATTTGCAACAGCGTGGTTACGCTCGTGGTAGCGATCTTGCCAATATTGCGCCCCCCTTCGTGGCGGGATAAGCGGCCTTATTTTCTTCCTCAGCAGAGCATCATAGCAGTAAACTGTATCCTAAGCGCCGTCAGCCGATGCCTCTCTGATTTTCCGGTGGGTCTGGTTTATCAGCGCCGGTAGAGCTTGGGCATCAGTCGTACCACTGAGCGACAAATCCGCACAGATAATCTCATGCGTCACACTGTCTACTGCCAGGTGCAGCTTACGCCATACCCTGCGTCTGTCGGCGGACTTTCCATTCGCCTTCGCCAAAGACCTTCAGGCCGGTTCCATCAATGAGCAGATGTGAGATTTCACCACGGGTTGGCGTTTTTATGCTGATGTTCACTGTCTTTGCTCGCTTGTTGAGCAGCGAATAGTCTGGACAATGGAGCGACAATTTAATCAGTTTAAAAATCGAGTCACCAAAGCCCTGTAAAGCCCTCAATGAAAGGCCAAACACGCGTTTCATCATCAGGACTGTGGTGATGGTCATATCTGAGTAGTGGAGCGGTCGTCCACGCCGTTCAGTAGTGTTTTTTTCCGTCCATGCAGTACTGGCTGACAAAGCCTACTCTGGGAATGCACTACGTAACGAGTTGAAAAAAAGAGGGATAAAAACGGTTATTCCCCGAAAATCAAATGAAAAACTGGCTTCAGATGGACGCTCGCAACTTGATCGTGATGCTTATCGCCGTCACAACGTTGTGGAAAGGTGTTTTGGCCGTTTAAAGGAATATCGACGGATCGCCACACGTTATGAAAAAATGGCAAGAAAGTATCTAGCAATGGTGAAACTGGGCTGCATCCGCTTGTTTTACCGCCGGTTACGCAATTAAGGGACACAGCCTAGTGTCGGCGGGGCTGGGCGTTTCAATTCTGCCAGCATCCTTTTTACGCATCTCCGTGAATGGCGTTAAATACGTGCCGCTCAGTGAACCGGATGCCACACACGGAAGTGTGGCTAGTCACATCGTGTCGGGCGGCACTTAATCCTGCGGCAAACACGTTGATTTCATTTATGTTGGAACAGGATACGGGGAAATATGTGCACCAAATCACAAAATGAATCAAAGAGTTGACGCAATTCACTAAAAGCCCCACCATACCCGCAGTTTTTTTATTTTGCAGCGTGAAAAATACGCATTGATGCTAAGAACCTTCGCTGCAAATCACCTTATGCATCAGCGAACGCTCAGCGTGGCAATTCGTAGACAGTAGGAGCCGTTTTGTGATTGCGGATGGTCAACCCGGACATATCGATCAAATTAAGCAAATGAACGCCGGTGCGGTATACCGGCTCATTGACCTGCACGGCCCCGTATCTCGCATTGAATTATCAAAACTGGCCCAATTGGCCCCAGCCAGTATCACCAAGATCGTGCGCGAATTGATGGAAGCGCATCTGGTGAAAGAGACAGAGTACTAAGATGTCGGCAGCCGTGGTCGTCCTGCGATTGGATTATTGCTGGATACCGATGCTTGGCACTACCTTTCAGTCAGAATTGGCCGTGAGGAGATCACGCTGTCGCTGAGCGATCTCAGTAATTCGCTGGTTGTTGAGGATTGCGTCAACCTGCCGAGCGACCATCCGTAACCGCTGCTGGAACGCATCCTGCAAGAAGTCGACCAGTTTTTTATTCGTCACCAACGCAAACTGGAGCGGCTAACGGCAATCGCCATTACGTCGCTGGGATTATTCACCATGCCATTTTATGCATGCAGTCGAGGAGATGGCGTTAGGTCCGGCGTTAGAAAGCAGCACCGGATTACTAGTCTTCCTACAGTACGACATTTACGCTTGGACCATGGCCGAAGCGATGTATGGCGCCGCGCGGGGTTCGCAAAACGTTATCCAGATTGTTATCGATCACAATGTCGGCACGGGGGTCATCATCGGCGGCCACTTACTCCATGCGGGCAGCCGTAATCTGGTTGAAATCGGCCATACCCAAGTCGATCCCTACGGCAAGCGCTGCTATTGCGGTAATAACGGCTGTCTGGAAACCCTTGCCAGTATTGAAAGCATGCTCGAACTGGCACAACAGCGCCTGAATGGTTCGATGAGCTCATTGCTGAACGGTTCACCGCTTACCGTAGAGACGCTCTGCGATGCCGCGCTGAGAGGGGACCAATTAGCCAAAGACGTTATTAACGGAGTTGGCAACAATGTGGGCCGTATCGCGGCTATTATGGTTAACCTTTTCAATCCGGACAAAATTCTGGTTGGATCTCCCTTAAATAAGGCCGCGAGTATTCTGCATCCAGCGATCTTAGATTGTGTTCGACAACAGTCTTTGCCTGCCTACAGCCACAATATACAGGTGGAATCTACTGCGTTTTATAATCAGGGTACCATGCCGGGCGCGGCGCTGGTCAAAGAGGCGTTGTACAACGGTTCGCTGCTGGTGAAACTGTTGCAAGGCTGATGTGGCACAAAAATTTATAAAACGTTTCATGGATTACAAAACATTGTGCTAACGCAAGCACTGCCTGAAGTACATCACCTAGACTTTCACTATTGGAAGCCTTTTTGCTGTGTTTTTTATTTTCAGGTGGGACCTCCGGAGCTTATATCCATGTTAACGCGTCTTTTTGTTACAAGTATAGCCAACCGATTTAAAAATGATTACAGCCAATACCGGCTTTGTTGAATAAACATATTTTATGCTTCACCCCCGGTGAAACGACAGATCCTCGCAACGCAAAATCATGCAGTTAGGCCTCATAAGAAAACTGTAAACCTGAGGTGACAAGCATTTTCTACCAAAACTGGCTGAAAAAACAGCATGACTCACTATTATTCAACAAAGCCATGACCAACTGTCACTGGCTGCTGTGACAGCTTCTGGTATTCTTTATTCTGGCAATCAAACGGCAGTAGATATTGGTATGGATGTCGTTTCTAACGCGTTATCTGGTTCAATGAGCGGCTTAATGGGGAATATTGTCGGCAGGTCTACCGTTAATCTTATTGGCGAATTTGGTGATGACTTTTGCTATCGTGGAATTAATGCATTTCGAAAAAAAATCGGGCATTGAGTGTCAAATTAGCGATGCGTAAAAAAGAGGATTATACGCGCAAAGCCATTATGGATTGTACGTTAAATACCATAGCGAGTCGTGCATCTGTTATTGTCTCTGCCTACACGGCGGCATGCGCATTGCCCTTTAGCGGACACGCCGCCAGTGCAATAGTGGGAACCACTATGGGGACCGCTTATACCGGTTTTGTTTATGCCCATAACCAGAACAGCATCCGTAACAAAAGCAGCAGAATTGGAAAGCATAAAGACAGAAAAAAACCAGAAAACAGAACAACTTGATGCCGTGAACATGAACGCGATATCTGGTCTGTGATTCAGTCAGAACAAAATGCCTGGCATTGAAGCCAGGCATAAACACAATAGATAAGATCAAGGCGTTATCGCACGACCCGTGCGGCGATCCAGGCAGCGGTCGCTATTGGCTTCCCAATAGGCATTAACGTTGCTGCTAGTATTACATTTCTCTTGCAAATCAATGGATTTGTCGAACTTGTCGAATTCTTTCTCTCTGAGGTTATTCACTTTGTTACGCAGTGAACGGGTGCTATCCCATTGCTCTTTGCTTTGACGCGCCGCTTCTTTGGAGAGCGCACTATCGCCTGATTCCACAATGATGTGGCGGGTATCTGCGAGAGCATTAGCCTGCCATGCACCGGCCAAAACGAGCAGCGACAGGGGGAACAGTACACGTCGCAGTAATTTGAGGGTTTGATTGTTCATGTTTCATCCTGAAGAACTAAAGGGTGATGACCCGCGATGTTTCCACAAACGCGCTGATTACGCGGGTGTTAGCATCGCAACAAAAACACTATAGCATTCTTGTCTGCAATAACTCTATAACATCACGCGCATCCTATTACACCGACAAGGGAGATAAGTTTTATGCGTCTCGATGTACGCTCAACCCCGCATAGGATTGGCTCACCGGCATCATCTCCAACGTATTGATATTGACGTGTGCAGGCAGCGTTGCCACCCAGAACACGGCTTCAGCAACGTCCTCTGCGGTTAAGGGCTGAGTGTTGTCGTAGGTTTTGGAAACCTTGTCCTCATTGCCTTTGAATCTGACCGATGAGAATTCGGTGCCGCCAACCAGCCCCGGCTCGATATTGGTAACACGTACTTGAGTGCCGAACAAATCAGCACGCAGGCCCAGGCTAAACTGGCGCACAAATGCTTTGGTGGCACCATAAACGTTCCCGCCAGCATAGGGCCAGTTGCCTGCGGTTGAGCCGATATTGATCACATGGCCCTGATTGCGCTTAACCATTTCAGGCAACACAGCGCGGGTCATGTATACCAACCCTTTGTTATTGGTGTCGATCATTGTTTCCCAATCATCCAACTGGGTGTTATAAGCGGGCTCTAACCCAAGCGCCAACCCAGCGTTGTTGACCAGCACGTCAACATTGCGCCAATCGGCGGACAGGGCGGCAATCGCGCTTTCAACCGATTGACGATCGCGCACGTCAAAGGTCACCGTATACACTGACTCACCCAGCTCCGCCTTCAGTGCATCCAGACGATCCTGACGTCGACCGCTGGCAATAACGCGGTGGCCCGCCTGAATGAATTTACGCGTAATCGCTGTACCGAAACCCGCTGTTGCGCCAGTAACAAAAATAATCATGGTAGTCCTCACGTCTGATTCCATTAGTGCAAACTCGTCGTGATACCAAAAGGGTTCATGGCGGAATGTCAGAGATGACAACAGCTTACCGGAAAAAGGCATACAGTGACTACTGTTACGCGATAGCGTTATCTGCTTCAACAGCTTGATAAAAGCGTTCCAGTATGTCAGGAAAGGCTGATTGCACCCGGTTCCAACTTGGCACGAAGGGCTTATAGCCAAGCGACATTATTTTGATAACAATTAGCTGTATTTTTTTGCCACATATTCAGGGCATTGGCTGTAATCATTTTTAAATCGGTTGGCTATAGCAACTCTTCGACGCTTTTTGCACGTTTCAGATAAGGCGGCCACAACGCGCTGTTGAAGCATATTCCGTTGCCGCTGCGATCCCTGACCTTGGGCACTTTAATTTCAACATCCCCAATACCCGTCTGTATGGTTCGCTGTGGCAAATAGCCGTTACGAACGACAGCATGACGCCCGTCGTCAAGGCGGCGTTCAGCATGTTGTTGCAGCATGGCTTCGAGCTCAACCTCAACGGCGGCAGCTATCAGCTGTCTGGCACCATTACGAATGAGTTCATGCAAGGGATCACCGGCAATATCTGGTTCTGCGGAGAGCTGTAGGGTAGACTTTTTCATGGGGTATCATCTCTCTGTTGTTGAAATCATCCACGAAATCAATCAGCAGGATACGCCCCCCTCCCCGAAACCCCGTACACCAGAAATGAGCATAACTCCATGCAGGGTATATGGTAGAGTATTTGCCTACATATTCGCCAGATCTTAACCCAATTGAGCATAAATGGGCACAAGCAAAAAGCAAAAAAAGAGAGAGTGGTTGCGATACAGAGATTTTGTTCTCAGTCCATATGGTGTAATCAAAATTAAGTCTCTTGGCTATATCGCAACGCGGGGCATCATTGGGTCTATACGGCGCAGTCAGGACAAATCAGTGTACGTTTTTTCAACGAACGCTGGCAGGTTTTACCCTATCGTGAGCGGCTATTGCCGTTTTGGTATCATCAGTGGTTTGGCGTAAAGCGCGATAGTGAGTAGAATAAGCGGCTATTTATAAATAATTCAGGTTTAATGCATGCTGAATGATAAAGATCTCTCCACTTGGCGGACCTTCCGTCGCCTGTGGCCGATGATTTCTCCCTTTAAGGCGGGCTTAGCCGCGGCGGCAATTGCGCTTATCATCAATGCGGCTGGTGACACGCTGATGCTCTCGCTGTTGAAGCCTTTGCTGGATGAAGGGGTTGGGAAAACCGATCGCAGCATTCTGCTGTGGATGCCACTGGTGGTGATGGGCCTGATGCTGGTACGCGGGGTAACCGGTTATGTGTCCGCCTACTGCGTCTCTTGGGTATCGGGCAAGGTGGTCATGAATATGCGCCGTCGCTTGTTTAGCCATATCATGGGTATGCCCGTAGGCTTCTTCGATCAGCAATCAACGGGAACACTGCTCTCTCGCATTACCTATGATTCTGAACAGGTGGCTTCGTCCTCATCCGTCGCGTTGATTACGTTGGTGCGTGAAGGTGCATCGATTATCGGTCTGTTTGTGCTGATGTTTTACTACAGTTGGCAGCTGTCTATTATCCTGATTGTTATCGCTCCCATCGTGGCTATTGCGATCCGCGTGGTATCTAAACGCTTTCGTAATATCAGCAAAAATATTCAGAACACCATGGGGCAGGTGACGGCCAGCGCCGAGCAGATGCTGAAAGGCCATAAAGAAGTGCTGATTTTCGGCGGTCAGGACGTTGAAGTGGCGCGTTTTGATAAAGTCAGTAACCGCATTCGTACCCAAGGCATGAAAATGGTTTCGGCGTCAGCGATTTCTGATCCGATTATCCAGTTGATTGCGTCTCTGGCGCTGGCATTTGTGCTCTATGCCGCCAGCTTCCCGAGTGTGATGGATACGCTGACGGCCGGGACCATTACCGTGGTATTCTCCTCGATGATCGCCCTGATGCGTCCGCTTAAATCGTTAACTAACGTCAATGCCCAGTTTCAACGCGGCATGGCAGCCTGCCAAACGCTGTTTGCCATTCTGGATATGGAGCAGGAGAAAGACGAAGGTACGCGAGTGCTGGAAAGGGCCGAAGGCGATTTGGAATTCCGCAACGTCAGTTTTTCCTATCCGACCAAAGAGACATTGGCGTTGAGGAATGTCAGTCTGCACATTCCTCCGGGTAAAACGGTGGCGTTGGTTGGGCGTTCGGGTTCCGGCAAGTCCACTATCGCCAATCTGATCACGCGTTTTTACGACATTCAATCCGGTGAGATCCTGCTGGATGGGCATGACCTGCGCGACTATACGCTCTCCTCGCTGCGTCGTCAGGTCGCACTAGTGTCGCAACACGTGCACCTGTTTAACGACACCATTGCTAATAATATCTCGTATGCCTGCGGCGATCGCTACTCGCGAGAAGACATCGAGCGCGCAGCTAAAATGGCCCATGCGATGGACTTTATTAGCAAAATGGATAACGGACTGGATACGATTATCGGTGAAAATGGCGTATTGCTCTCTGGCGGGCAACGTCAGCGTATCGCCATTGCACGCGCATTGCTGCGTGATTGTCCGATTCTGGTGCTGGATGAAGCCACGTCAGCACTGGATACAGAATCAGAACGAGCGATTCAGGCTGCGCTGGATGAGCTGCAAAAAGATCGTACCGCGTTGGTGATTGCGCACCGTTTGTCTACCATCGAGAGTGCTGATGAGATTCTGGTCGTTGAGGACGGGCAAATTATTGAACGCGGGCCGCACGCGGAGCTGCTGGCGAAAAATGGCGCTTACGCACAGTTGCATAAAATGCAGTTTGGCGAATGATAGCGCGCATCTGGTCTGGTGAATCGCGGCTCTACTGGCTGCTGATCCCTTTGGCGATGTTGTACGGACTGATAACGGCGGTTATCCGCTATAGCTATCGTGCTGGCTGGCGTCGTGCTTGGCGCGCGCCTATCCCGGTAGCGGTTGTGGGAAACCTGACCGCCGGTGGAAATGGTAAAACGCCGCTGGTGGTCTGGCTGGTGGAGCAACTGCAACGCCAAGGGTATCGCGTTGGCGTGGTATCGCGTGGCTACGGTGGCAAGGCGGAGCGCTATCCGCTGGTGGTGGATGCCTCGGTATCTACGGCGCAAGCGGGAGATGAGCCAGTGCTGATTTACCAGCGCACGGGCGCTGCGGTGGCGGTATCCCCTGTGCGGCGCGATGCCATTGAAGCGCTACTGGCGCGTCAGCAGCTTGATGTGATTGTCACCGATGATGGTTTACAGCACTATGCGCTGGCGCGGGATATCGAGATTGTGGTAGTGGACGGTGAGCGTCGTTTTGGTAACGGCTGGTGGCTGCCCGCCGGGCCTATGCGCGAACGGGCCGATCGTTTTCGCAGTGTGGATGCCATTGTGGTTAACGGTGGCGTATCCCGGTTCGGCGAAATAGCCATGCATTTGCAACCGGCTGACGCGATTAATGTACTCACGGGAGAAACCTGCCCGGTGGCTACTTTGACCGGAAGTGTCGCCATGGCAGGCATTGGTCATCCTCCCCGATTTTTTGCCACGCTACGGGCTCAAGGCGTAAACGTTGTGCGCGAAGTCACGTTTGCCGATCACCAAACTTATTTGCCAGAAGCCATTCAAGCGCTGACCGAGGATAATCAGCAGCCATTGCTGATGACGGAAAAAGATGCGGTGAAGTGCCGCGCTTTCGCCCAGGCTAACTGGTGGTACGTACCGGTAGATGCGCAACTTGCCGAGCCTGGAGCATCGCTATTGCTGGATAAGATAACGTCACTGTTGCCTTCGCCGCGCGCGTAACCTGGCTACCTATTTTGTTTGTAAGCACCTTTAATGGAGGATGCATGGATCACCGTTTACTCGAGATCGTTGCCTGTCCGGTATGCAACGGACGCTTGTACTACAACAAAGAGAAGCTGGAACTGATTTGTAAAACGGATGCTTTGGCCTATCCGGTGCGTGATGGTATTCCGGTCCTGCTGGAAGACGAAGCGCGTAAAATTCCCGCAGATGAGATAACACAATGAGTTTTACTGCGATCATACCTGCGCGCTATGCCTCGACGCGCTTACCGGGAAAGCCGCTGGCCGATATCAACGGTAAGCCGATGGTGGTGCATGTGATGGAACGCGCCTTGGAGTCCGGTGCCAGCCGTGTTATTGTCGCGACGGATCATCCTGACGTTCAACGTGCGGTGGAACTGGCTGGCGGGGAAGTGTGTCTGACTAGCCCCGATCACCATTCTGGTACGGAACGTTTGGCAGAGGTTATCGAGCGTTACCAATTCCCGGATGATGAAATCATCGTTAACGTCCAAGGGGATGAACCCTTGATTCCTCCGGTGATTATTCGTCAGGTGGCGGATAATCTGGCCGTGTGTCAGGCCGGGATGGCGACGTTAGCCGTACCTATCACCACAGCAGAAGAGGCGTTTAACCCCAATGCGGTAAAAGTGGTGATGGATGCGCAGGGCTACGCGCTCTATTTTTCCCGCGCCACCATTCCTTGGGATCGCGAGCGTTTTGCTCAAAACAAGGAGACGATTGGCGACCACTTCTTACGCCATATTGGCATCTACGCTTATCGCGCAGGGTTTATCCGTCGTTATGTGACCTGGCAACCCAGTAGCCTTGAGCAGATCGAACTGCTCGAACAGTTACGTGTGCTGTGGTACGGCGAGAAAATCCATGTCGCGGTAGCGCAGGCTGTGCCCAGCGTCGGCGTAGATACGCCAGAAGATTTACAGCGCGTGCGGGCGGTGATGCTGTAACGCTTGCTACTTACGCTCCCTCCGTCATTCCCGCGGAGGCGGGAATCTCTTGCGACGAAACGCCTTTATTCTCGCAGAGATCCCCTGCTTTCGCCGAGGATGACGAAGGGGAACGTGACGTTTTTATCTACTCCCCCACTTGCTTGTGACATCACTTCTCGCCTTGCGCCAAAACCGGTATACCGCCTGCCGATGGCACTTTATTTGGGCTTTGTTGAATAAATAGATTTTATGCTGGCAGCCCAGCGAAACGACGGATCCTCGCAACGTAAAATCATGCAGTTAGGCCTCATGAGAAAAATGTACACCTGAGATGACAAGCATTTTCAACCAAAACTGGCATGGAAAAACAGCATGATTACCTATTATTCAACAAAGCCCTTTATTTGATCTATATTGAAGAAATTGACGGCGGTCCACCGCATGATGACACGCGGGATCCTGAAGCAGGAGCGAGGTTTAGCAAGGTATGGAACATTTGAAGGCTGAATTAAGCACGGTGTTGGGGGAAAAATTAAGCCGGCTCGAACGCATCAGTGAGCAACCCTACGTACACTTATACGCCCTGTATGACAATAACGGCAACGCCATGCCGCTGTTGGCGAAAAGCTATGTTTGTCAGGGCATCGCGCAGCAAGAAGCGTACAAGCTTTCCATGCTGGAGCGCGAGGGGGATGTACGCTTGCCGACGCTGTACGGTGTGGTGATCACCCAGGAAGCCCCCTACAAAGAGCTGCTGTTGATTGAGCGCCTGCGCGGTGTATCAGTCGAAGCGCCAACGCGCACCCCCGAGCGTTGGGCATAGCTGATGGATCATGTGGTTGAAAGCATGCTGCGCTGGCACCGCATCGATAGTCACGGCTGTGTGGGCAGCATGGATAGCACGCAGGATAACGATTGGCTCAGTTGGTACGAACAGCGGTTGGAGGTGCTTTGGTCAACGTTATTGAATGTAGGTGCACCGTTACTGACGAAGGAAGATCGCAGCGTGTTGTATCGCTCGCGCCAGTGTCTTGATGCCTTGTTTGATGATTTTGATGACGGTTGCGTGTTGGTGCACGGTAATTTATCGCTGCGCAGTATGCTCAAAGACCCGCGCAGCGATCAATTGCTGGCGATGATCAACCCCGGCATGATGTTGTGGGCTCCCAGAGAATATGACATGTTTCGCCTGTGCGAGCCGGGTATGTCGGAAGCGTTACTCTATCGCTACCTGCAAAAAGCACCGTTGGCGGAAAATTTTGTCTATCGTCGCTGGCTTTACGTCATTTGGGAAGCGGCTTCTCGCTACCTTCACACCGGACAATTGGATCGCGCGCTGTTCGATCGCGCCACGCGCGAATTGACTCCGTGGCTGGAATAGATCTCTCAGTTCGACGCCGCTTCTGGCGGCCTTTCGCTGCCTTTCAACCGTTGCCACAGTAAGCCTAGGGTCTCATACCAGGCACGTTCACTGTGAGACAGATAAAACGCTGAAGGGAATATTTTTTCCCACGGATTGAGCGCGCTGGTAATGGCCAACTGATTGGCGGGGGCCGGTATAGGATGCAGTCCTTGCGCCTGGAAGAACACCATGGCTCGCGGCAGATGACTGGCTGATGTCACTAGCAGAAAAGGCTGTTGTCCGATAAAGGCCGCCGTGCCCGCGGCTTCTTCTTCCGTGTCGCGCGGCGTATCCAGCGTGATGATATCCTCGCGCGGAATCCCCAGACTCTCCGCGACCAACGCAGCGGTTTGTGCGCTGCTCATCGGATTTCCCTGTGCGGCTGCGCCAGTGAAAATCAGTTTTGTGCCGGGATTGGCATGATAAAGACGTACGCCTTCGGTCACCCGTGACAGGCTGTTACCGATTAAATTGGCGCTCGGTGCCCATGCCGGGTTGTAGGTATAGCCACCGCCCAGCACCACGATATACGGAATCGGTGCTGCGCTTGCCTGCCAAGTCGTGTAGTGGCTTTCCAACGGCAGCAGCAGCTTATCGGCGATGGGTTGCACACTCAGCAGCAATAACGCCAGCCAGGCGCAGGAAATAACGGCTTTTCCCCCTCGTTGCCAGCGCGAGAACCACAGCAGCGCCAGACCAACGCCCATCAGCACCAGCAATAATGGGAGCGGTTGCAGCAATCCGCCAACGACTTTTTTTAGGGTAAACAGCATGAAATCAGGTTCCCTTTGGGTGAAAAAACGGCATCCGGCAAAATATCGTGCGGTCAGGCGGTTTATTCTTGTGCCGCCTGTGCCAAAACAACAGGTTGAAGGAAATATGGCGTTATACCCGAACATCGGGTATATGAGGGCACTCCGTGCCAGACGATCGCCCTAACGATGACGTGGAACGCAGCACAATGCAAGATCGCAATTTTAACGATATCGCCGAAAAGTTTGCCCGTAATATCTATGGCACCACCAAAGGCCAGGTGCGTCAGGCGGTGCTGTGGCAGGATTTGGATGCGTTGCTGAAAACATTGCCTGACCGGCCTTTGCGGATTCTTGATGCGGGCGGTGGTGAAGGGCACATGGCCTGTCGGTTGGCGGCTTTAGGACATCAGGTCTTGTTGTGCGATGTTTCAGATGAGATGATTCACCGCGCCAGCAGCATCGCTCAGGAACAGGGCGTAGCCGATAATATGCGTTTCGTTCCCTGTGCCGCGCAGGATATTGCGGATCATATGGCGTATCCGGCGGATTTAATCTTGTTCCATGCAGTGCTGGAATGGGTAGCCGATCCGCAGGCGATATTGCGGACGTTAACGGATTGTCTGGCTCCTGACGGTGTTTTTTCGCTGATGTTTTATAATCATCATGCACTTTTGCTGCGCAATATGGTGCTGGGTAATTTTTCCTATGTGCAAGCCGGTATGCCAAAGCGCAAACGACGTTCGCTGTCGCCGGATCATCCCCTCGATCCTCAGCAGGTTTATGGCTGGCTCGATGCGTTGGGGATGACGATTGAAGGAAAGACCGGTGTACGGGTGTTTCATGACTACTTGCAGAACAAGCAGCAACAAATCGATAATTTCGAGGAATTGTTAGCGTTGGAACAGCGCTATTGTCGCCAGGAGCCTTTTGTTAGCCTGGGACGCTATATTCATGTCATGGCGCGTAAACGCCCTATAAAGGATGCTCTATGAGTGATTTTTCCCAGACAGTGCCGGAACTGGTTGCCTGGGCGCGAAAAAATGATTTTTCCCTGTCACTCCCCACCGAACGCTTGGCGTTTCTGCTGGCGATTGCCACGCTGAACAGCGAGCGGATGGATGGCGAAATGAGTGAAGGGGAACTGGTGGATGCCTTTCGTCACGTCAGCAAGGGATTTGAACAAACCCATGAAACCGTGGCAATGCGTGCCAATAACGCCATCAACGATTTGGTACGCCAGCGTTTGGTGAATCGCTTTGTCAGTGAAATGGCGGATGGCAATGCCATCTACCGGCTGACGCCGCTCGGTATTGGCATCACCGACTATTACATCCGCCAGCGCGAGTTTTCGACTCTGCGCCTGTCTATGCAACTATCTATTGTAGCGCAAGAACTGTTGCGCGCGGCGGAGGCCGCAGAAGAGGGGGGCGATGAGTTCCACTGGCACCGTAATGTATTCGCGCCGCTTAAATATTCGGTGGCGGAAATTTTTGACAGTATCGATCTTTCTCAGCGTGTGATGGACGAGCAGCAGCAGGGGGTGAAAGATGATATCGCTGCTCTGCTGACGCAAGATTGGCGCGCCGCCATCTCCAGTTGTGAGCATTTGCTGACAGAAACCTCCGGCATCCTGCGTGAATTGCAGGACACATTGGAAGCGGCGGGTGATAAGTTGCAAACCAGCTTGTTGCAGATCCAGGAGGCGACGATGCAGCATCCTGAGCTCGAGTTTGTTGATAAACTGGTGTTCGATTTGCAAGCCAAGCTTGACCGCATCATCAGCTGGGGGCAGCAAACTATCGATCTGTGGATTGGCTATGACAGGCACGTCCACAAGTTTATCCGTACCGCCATTGATATGGATAAAAACCGGGTATTCGCTCAGCGCCTGCGCCAGTCGGTGCAAAATTATTTTGACCAGCCCTGGGCGTTGACCTTTGCCAATGCCGATCGTCTGCTGGACATGCGCGATGAAGAGCTGGCGCTGCGTAGTGATGAAGTGACAGGCGAATTGCCACCGGAGCTGGAGTATGAAGAATTCAGCGAAATGCGCGAACAGATCGCCGCGCTGATAGAAGCGGCGCTGCAAAAATATAAAACCGAGCGCATCCCGCTCAACCTAGTGGACGTGGTACGCGATTACCTAAGTCACTATCCCCGGGCGCAGCATTTTGATGTGGCACGAATCGTGGTCGACCAGGCGGTGCGTCTGGGTGTGGCCGAAGCGGATTTCACCGGATTGCCTGCGCTATGGCAGTCAATCAATGATTACGGAGCCAAGGTACAGGCCCATGTCATCGACAACTATTGATAAAATCATGCCAGCTAAACTGGCAACGGCGTTAGCCAATACCCTGTTTCCCGCGCTCGATAGCCAACTGCGTGCGGGACGACATATCGGCGTGGAAGAGCTGGAGAACCATGCTTACCTGATGGATTTTCAGGACGTGTTGGAGGAGTTCTACGCACGCTATAACGTGGAACTGATCCGCGCGCCGGAAGGTTTCTTCTATCTGCGTCCGCGATCGACCACCCTGATCCCGCGTTCGGTGCTGTCAGAGTTGGACATGATGGTGGGAAAAATTCTCTGCTATCTCTACCTCAGTCCGGAGCGACTGGCGCAAGAGGGCATTTTCACTCAGCAGGAACTTTATGAAGAGCTGTTGAGTCTGGCCGATGAAAACAAGTTGCTGAAGTTGGTCAACCAACGTTCAACCGGCTCGGATCTTGACCGGCAGAAATTGCAGGAGAAGGTTAGAACCTCGTTGAATCGCTTGCGGCGCTTGGGGATGGTCTACTTCATGGGCAACGACAGCAGCAAATTCCGTATCACCGAAGCGGCGTTTCGTTTCGGTGCCGACGTGCGCAGCGGCGACGATGCACGTGAAGCACAGTTGCGCATGATCCGTGATGGCGAAGCACTGCCGTTAGATAGCGGCCTGTCGTTGAACGATGAGGTCGAAGAGGGTGAAAGTGCGCAAGACAATGCGTCAGAGAGTGGAGAGGAAGAATAACAATGATTAAACGCGGTAAATTTCGCTCACTGACGCTGGTCAACTGGAACGGTTTTTTTGCCCGGACGTTCGATTTGGACGAACTGGTTACCACCTTGTCCGGCGGTAACGGCGCGGGAAAATCGACGACGATGGCGGCCTTTATCACCGCGCTGATCCCCGATTTGACGTTGCTGCATTTCCGTAACACTACGGAGGCGGGGGCCACCAGCGGCTCACGCGATAAAGGGCTGCACGGCAAGCTGCGCGCCGGCGTGTGTTATGCCACGTTGGACGTCGTCAATTCCCGCCATCAACGCGTGTTGGTCGGGGTGCGCCTGCAACAGGTTGCAGGGCGCGATAAAAAAGTCGATATCAAACCCTTTGCCATTCAGGGATTGCCCACTACGTTGCAGCCGACGCAGGTGCTGACCCAGTCATTGGGCGAACGCCAGGTTCGGGTGTTGACGTTGCAAGAACTGAAAGATCATGTGGAAGAGATGGAGGGCGTGCTGTTCAAACAGTTCAACTCCATGACCGATTACCATGCGCTGATGTTTGATTTGGGCGTGGTGCCTCGTCGGTTACGCTCCGTTTCCGATCGCAGTAAATTCTATCGCTTGATCGAAGCCTCTCTGTACGGCGGGATCTCCAGCGCCATCACTCGATCGCTGCGTGATTATCTTCTGCAGGAAAATAGCGGGGTGCGCAAGGCGTTCCAGGACATGGAAGCGGCATTGCGGGAAAACCGTATGACACTGGAAGCCATCCGGGTGACGCAATCGGATCACGATCTGTTCAAACACCTGATTTCAGAAGCCACTTCCTACGTGGCTGCTGACTATATGCGCCATGCCAATGAGCGGCGGGTGCATTTGGATGGTGCGCTGGCGCTGCGTCATGACCTGTTTGGTAGTCGCAAGCAGCTGGTGCATGAGCAGTACCGCCATGTGGAAATGGCGCGCGAGTTGGCGGAACAAACGGACGCCGAAAGCGATTTGGAAACCGATCACCAGGCTGCCAGCGACCACCTTAACCTAGTGCAAACGGCGCTGCGTCAGCAGGAGAAGATTGAGCGTTACGACGCGGATCTGGAAGAGCTGCGTTCGCGTCTGGAAGAGCAGGACATCGTGGTAGAAGAAGCGCGCGAGCAGCTCGAAGAGAACGACGCGCGCGCCCAAGCTGCCGAGCAGGAAGTGGATGAACTGAAAAGCCAACTCGCTGACTACCAGCAGGCGCTGGACGTGCAGCAGACACGGGCGATCCAGTACCAGCAGGCGCAACAGGCATTGGAGCGGGCTCGCTCGCTCTGCCAGTTGCCGGACTTAACGGCGGATAACGCCGATGAGTGGCTGGAAACCTTCCACGCGCGGGAGCAGGAGGCGACCGAACTGTTGCTGCAACTGGAACAAACCCTGAGCGTTTCCGATGCGGCACATAACCAATTTGAAGAAGCCTATCAGCTAGTTTGCAAAATTGTGGGTAACGTTTCGCGTAGCGAGGCCTGGCAGGCGGCGCGTGATGTGCTGCGCGACAGCACCTCGCAGCGCTATCAGGCAGAACTTGTGCATCCTTTGCGCGGCCGTCTGACTGAACTGGAACAGCGTCTGCGCGAGCAGCAAGAAGCAGAACGTCTGCTGCAAGAGTTTGGCAAACGCTATGGTCAGCCCTGTGAGTCGGAAGACTTGGACAGCTTGCAGCAGGAACTGGAACTGAAGATTGAAACCCTCTCTGCGCAGGTCGCGGAAGCCGGGGAGTGTCGTTTGGCGCTGCGTCAAGAACTGGAGCAGACCCAGCAACAAATCCAGACATTAACCGCGCGTGCACCGGTGTGGCTGGCTGCACAGGAAGCCCTGACGCAATTAAGTGAACAGAGTGGGGCGACGTTTGCTGATGGTCAGGCACTGACCGAGCATTTGCAGCAACTGCTGGAGCGTGAGCGTGAAATCACGGTCGAGCGTGATGAGGTAGCGGCGCGTAAACGTCACATCGACGATCAAATCGAGCGGTTAAGTCAGCCAGGTGGTGCGGAAGATCCGCGGATGGCGGCGCTGGCAGAACGCTTTGGCGGAGTGTTGCTGTCCGAAATTTATGATGACGTGACGCTGGACGATGCGCCGTACTACTCCGCGCTCTACGGGCCATCACGCCACGGCATCGTTGTGGCCGATCTATCGCTGGTGCGTGAGCAGCTTGAAGGGTTGGAGGACTGTCCGGAAGATATCTATCTGATCGAAGGAGATCCGCAATCGTTCGATGACAGCGTCTTTGCAGTAGAAGAGTTACAAAAAGCGGTGGTGGTTAAAATCGCCGATCGCCAATGGCGCTATTCGCGTTTCCCTAACGTGCCGTTGTTTGGTCGCGCGGCGCGCGAAAACCGGCTGGAGAGTCTGCGCGACGAACGTGAAGCGCTGGCAGAGCAGTACGCCACTCTGTCGTTTGACGTGCAAAAGACGCAGCGTTTGCACCAAGCCTTCAGCCATTTTATCGGTTCTCATCTGGCTATTGCGTTCGATGACGATCCTGAGGCGGCGCTGCGTCCCTTGAGCTCACGTCGCGGTGAGTTGGACCGTGCCATTAATAATTTTGACGCAGAAAACCAGCAGCAACGTCAGCAATACGACCATGCTAAAGAGTGTGTTCCATTGCTGAACCGCCTGATCCCACGTGTCAGCCTGCTGTGTGATGATACCTTGCATGACCGAATCGAGGAGATTCGCGACGAGCTGGATGCCGCAGAAGAGTCCGCACAATTTATTACGCAGCACGGTACGTCGTTGGTGAAACTGGAGCCATTGGTGGCGGTGCTGCAAAGCGATCCACAGCAGCATGAACAGCTGCGAGCACAGTACACCCAGGCGCAAAGTGCACAGCGTCAGGCGAAACAGCAGGCGTTTGCCTTAACGGAAGTGGTGCAACGGCGTCCTCATTTCAGCTATAGCGACTCAGCGGACATGCTGGGGGAAGATGTCGATTTGAATGACAAATTGCGCCAACGGTTGGATCAGGCAGAAACCGAGCGTACCCGTTCGCGTGAACAATTGCGTCAGAAGCAGGCGCAGTTAACGCAGTACAGCCAGGTGGAGGCTTCGTTGCGCAGTGCGCATGACGCCAAAAATGAAATGCACAAAGAGCTTATTCAGGAGTTGCAGGAGATCGGCGTGCGCGCGGATGCGGATGCAGAAGCTCGCGCCCGTACTTGCCGTGATGAATTGCATGCTGCCTTGAGTGCCAACCGCACGCGCCGTAATCAGTTGGAGAAGCAGATTACCTTCTGTGAAGCGGAAATGGATGGCTTGCAGAAAAAATTGCGCAAAGTGGAACGTGATTATCACCAGATGCGCGAACAGGTGGTGACTGCGAAGGCGGGCTGGTGTGTCGTCATGCGCCTAGTGAAAGACAATGGCGTGGAGCGCCGTTTGCACCGTCGTGAACTGGCCTACATGGACGCTGACGAATTGCGTTCCATGTCGGATAAAGCGCTGGGGGCATTGCGACTGGCGGTTGCGAATAATGAACATCTGCGTGATGTGCTGCGCGCATCGGAAGATCCAAAGCGGCCTGAGCGCAAAGTGCAGTTCTATATTGCGGTTTATCAGCATCTGCGTGAGCGTATTCGTCAGGACATTATTCGTACCGATGATCCGGTTGAAGCCATTGAGCAGATGGAAATTGAACTCAACCGCCTGACCGAAGAACTGACCGCGCGTGAGAAAACGCTGGCGATCAGTTCCAAGAGCGTGGCAAACATTATTCGCAAAACCATCCAGCGTGAGCAAAACCGCATACGCATGCTGAACCAGGGCTTGCAGGTGGTTGCGTTTGGGCAGGTGAAAAGCGTGCGCTTGAACGTCAACGTGCGTGAAACACACACCACGCTGCTCAATGTGCTCTCGGAACAGCAAGAGATGCATCAGGACCTGTTCAGCAGCAACCGGTTGACCTTCTCGGAAGCGCTGGCGAAGCTTTACCAACGCCTTAATCCTGAAGTGGATATGGGACAACGCACGCCGCAAACTATCGGTGAGGAACTGCTCGATTACCGTAACTACCTTGAGATGGAAGTGGAGGTTAATCGCGGTGCCGATGGCTGGTTGCGTGCAGAGAGCGGCGCGCTTTCCACCGGTGAAGCGATCGGGACCGGGATGTCGATTCTGGTGATGGTGGTGCAGAGCTGGGAAGATGAATCCAAACGCTTGCGCGGCAAAGATATTATCCCGTGTCGTTTGCTGTTCCTCGATGAAGCGGCGCGTCTGGATGCGAAATCCATCGCTACGTTATTCGAACTGTGCGAGCGGTTGGAAATGCAGTTGGTGATTGCTGCACCGGAAAATATCAGTCCGGAAAAAGGCACCACCTATAAGCTGGTGCGTAAGGTGTTCCAGAATCAGGAGCATGTGCACGTGGTCGGACTGCGTGGTTTTGCCAGTGAGAATGAAGCGCCGCAGGTACAGGCATCGTAGCAGCACGCTTACGCTATAGCGGGCAGAAATTGTGCCAGTCCTGCTTGAAACCGTGATACCTGCGAACGTTGCTCCCGCCGACTTCCATTATTCCCGCGAAGGCGGGAATCTCGTGCAGAAGAAACGCGTTTATTCTTTCAGGGATCCCCGGCTTTCGCCGAGGATAACAAGAGGGAAGTCGGGGATGACGAGTTGTTGACGTGACGTAATTATCAGTCTCAGAGGCCGTGCTAAACGGCCTCTTTTTTTGTCTCTCAGTTTCCCTGATTGGCGCCGCGAACATGACGGACCAGTGAAATAAACATGCGGTAACTGTCAGATCAGGTCTGAGCTAGTACACATAAGCCCTACCCGCGTCACCAAGCCAGTTTTGACACCGGCATCTATTCAGGCATGGAATAACGCTAAAGCAGCCTATAAGCGCGATGGTGATTTGCGCAAAGTGCTTGAACGCATGGACATGTCAGAGGAACACCGTCAGCAGCTTATTAGTGAATGCAGGGAGGCAGCGGCATGATTTGGCATGATATCCAGCAGAACACCGAGGAATGGGAAGCGCTGCGCGTAGGAAAGACCACCGCATCGAATTTCGGGTTAATCATGGCTAACGCAGGGAAAGCGTTTGGCGACCCTGCAAAGCGCTATGCGCTCCAAATTGCACTGGAGCAAATCAAAGGCTGCAAGTCGGAATTCAGCTTTTCAAATGAGCACATGGAGCGTGGTCACGAGCAGGAGCCGATAGCGCGTATGCTGTATGAGGACATGAACTTCATCAGCGTAGATAACGGGGGTTTCTTTGACCACGACACATACGGTGATAGCCCTGACGGATTAGTCGGCAGTGATGGAGTAATAGAGATTAAATCTGTTATCGCACCCACACATTACGCCACATTGCAGTGAGGTAGTTTCGACCCGTCATACCACTGGCAGTTAATCGGCCATCTGGATTGCACCGGGCGTGACTGGGTTGATTTTGTCAGCTATTGCGCCGACTTCCCTGAAGGAAACCAGTTAATTGTATGCCGCATAAACCGTGATGATTGCATGGATGAAATTAACGCACTAAGGAAAAGGCGAGAGCAATTTTTAACACTGGTCATGGAGGTTAAACAAAACATATTAAATCAGGTGGCAGCGTGAGTTCATGCACGTCGTCGGGTGTGCCGTGCAATCATGTTCCGCTTGACAAAAGGGGTAGCATGGTGGGTTGTGCAGGATTCGAACCTGCGACCGATGGATTAAGAGTCCACTGCTCTACCAACTGAGCTAACAACCCGTAGTGGCATAATTAATTAGAGGGCCGTGACGAGAAAAGCTTTCACAACCAGAGAGAAAATACCTAAAACTCCAGCGCTCAGCATCCAGCGAATTAACTTCTGCTCAGAGCGGATACCCGCCATCTCAAGCTGTAAATCCTTGCGAACTATGGCCAAGCGACATTATTTTGATAACAATTAGCTGTATTTTTTTGCCACATATCAGGGCATTGGCTGTAATCATTTTTAAGTCGGTTGGCTATAACTGCATATCCTTATGAACATCAGCTATATCGCGTTTTACCTCGGCAATATCTACCTTGGTAGCGACATCCGCCACTTCATGAGACTTGTGTACGAGGAGCGAAATCGCCCTAGCCTGTTCTCTAGAGATGCCAGCGGTTTCAAGCTCTTCTGACGCCTGCAATGTATCAAATGCAACCTGGCCCATAGCGGATCCTCCTGTATTAAGCCAAGTGTAAGCGATCTGACCGCCAATCTGCAAAATTTTACCCGTTAGCCCTCTGATAACCACATCCGTTTAATTATGGAGAAATCGTTATGTCTAAATTAGTTGTCATTGAAAATGCCACGATGCGTTGCTGAGAAAGAAAATCAGGCCCCTTATCCCGCCGCGAAGCGGGGCGCAATAGTGGCCGGACAAGTACCATGAACGTAATCATGCGGTGGTGGATCAGCATCTGAGCGGGAGTAATGACGTCTGGAAAAAGAAAGTAGGTTATCACTGGCGTTCACTGGCAGAAACAGCGATGTTCCGCATCAAAACTTTGCTGGGTGGCCACCTGAGCCTGCGGGACTATGACACGCAGGTGGGTGAAGCGATGGCGATGGTCAAAGCGCTGAACCGGATGACGCTGTTGGGTATGCCGGCCAGCGTCCGTATTGCATAACAGGTGTTCCAGAGGGACCATCCTGTCGGCTAACTTTGGGCTTTGTTGAATAAATAGATTTTATGCTGGCAGCCCAGCGAAACGACGGATCCTCGCAACGTAAAATCATGCAGTTAGGCCTCATGAGAAAAGTGTACACCTGAGATGACAAGCATTTTCAACCAAAACTGGCATGGAAAAACAGCATGATTACCTATTATTCAACAAAGCCCTAACTTTGATTTATTCAACAAAGCCCAAAACCTTGTGAATGGGGCATTAACCTTCTTACTGATAAGTGTTTCTTATCAGATAAGGGAGTTATGATGACAAGCATTAGTACATTATACAATATTGCTGCTTGCGCAGTTGGTATGGAAAATCAGGATGAAATAAAAAAAGCTTTATCTCCCCATGGATTGCTAGAGCATATTATTAATTTTTTTACCTTTGGTGGGGTGAGAAAAAGATAATGAAGAACTTTATCATCAGATTAATGAAAATATTATAAATCTAATTGGTTCTTCAAAATTCTTGTATGATTTCACAAGCACAAGAACTATTAATTTGTATGATATTCAAGGTAATAAAGTAACCTTTACTTTGCCGAGTAATAATAATGAAGACGGTATGGTTATAGTGACCGTTAGCAATGGTAAACATGAAGTAAAAGGGGAAATTACGAGTGATAAATTTAAATGTGCACTTGCAGAAATGGTGATGTTTCAGAGGGAGAACGTGTTAAGTACCATTATGGAAGACAATGAAGATAAAACTTGCTTTACGTTAGATCAGTACTATATCGATGATGATTTTGAGGATCATTTTCGCATCTGTAATGCACGATATGGTTCTGTCGATAGTGCTATATATAAAGATCTGAACTTCCTCGACATTGAAGATGTGAACAGTATCATACAGGAGGGCGGGATTTTTTCGGCATCAAGTAAGTAGGCTTTGTTGAATAAATCGAACTTTTAGGCTGTGTCCCTTAATTGCATAACTTCTTGTAAAAGAGGCGGATGCAGCCCAGTTTAACCATCGACAGGCTTTGTTGAATAAATAGAACTTTTGGGTAATCATCGGAGCAGATCAACACAGTTGTTTCAAAATCAGGTCTCCATGGCAAAACAAAATTTTAAAATCACCAACTGGCCCTCTTATAACAAGGCCCTCAAGCAGCGCGGTTCTCTAACCGTATGGCTAGATGAATCAGCCATTGCTGCATGGACGGAAAAAAACACTACTGAACGGCGTGGACGACCGCTCCACTACTCAGATATGACCATCACCACAGTCCTGATGATGAAACGCGTGTTTGGCCTTTCATTGAGGGCTTTACAGGGCTTTGGTGACTCGATTTTTAAACTGATTAAATTGTCGCTCCATTGTCCAGACTATTCGCTGCTCAGCAAACGAGCAAAAACAGTGAACATCAGCATAAAAACGCCAACCCGTGGTGAAATCTCACATCTGGTCATTGATGGAACCGGCCTGAAGGTCTTTGGCGAAGGCGAATGGAAAGTCCGGCAGCATGGTGCCGACAGACGCAGGGTATGGCGTAAGCTGCACCTGGCAGTAGACAGTATGACGCATGAGATTATCTGTGCGGATTTGTCGCTCAGTGGTACGACTGATGCCCAAGCTCTACCGGCGCTGATAAACCAGACCCACCGGAAAATCAGAGAGGCATCGGCTGACGGCGCTTAGGATACAGTTTACTGCTATGATGCTCTGGTGAGGAAGAAAATAAGGCCGCTTATCCCGCCACGAAGGGGGGCGCAATATTGACAAGATCGCTACCACGAGCGTAACCACGCTGTTGCAAATCAGCGCATTAGCGGTAGTAACGCTATCTGGAAAAAGAAAGTGGGCTATCACCGGCGCTCAGTGGCTGAAACGGCCATGTTCCGGTTCAAAAGGCTTCTGGGTGGTTATCTAAGTCTGAGAGACTACGATGGTCAGGTGGGTGAAGCCATGGCCATGGTCAAAGCGCTTAACCTGATCACGCTATTAGGAATGCCGAACAGTATTCGCATCACGTAACAATCGACCCGTATGGGGTGCAGTCGTTACAAGTTTTGATTTATTCAACAAAGCCTTTGCTATCGTTAAAACCGTTGGTTCCAGAATGTCAGCACTGCTGAGATAAGACGAATCGAACGCCTTTCTATAGTGCGTCTTGGCCTGCTCGCTCATGCTGCATCCTCCCCGTATCTCATTCTCAGCCACAACTCGGTGGCGTATTCGTATTTTGCAAGCAGCTGAATAAATCCATCCGTGAATGTCTCAAGGGCTATTTGCTGGTCAGGGTCATTCGCCAGAATGTCAACCACGCTTTCGTCAACGCCGGTCATTCTACGAATGGCAGTAAAAATTTCATCTTGCTTTACCCGTTTATCAGCAAAAGCGTAATATGTGTTAACCACATCCAAATCGGCATCTGAGAATGTCGAGATAATTTTCTCTATCTCTCGTTGTCCTGATTCGCTGATTTTCATATCGGGTTCCCCTTCTGATTAATCGTTGCAATAAGCCACTCTAATAAGAGTTGCAGCCAGCTTTTGTTTTTGAAGCTCTGGCCCGTGACGATATTTGAGCGTTGATGTTCGATTGACCGAATCTGGTCAAATTTAATTTCAGGACGCACGATGGGTGTGCCCGCGATAGCAAGTTCCATCGTGGTTTTCCTTGATTTGGATTGATGTATAATTTTGCCAATGAATATCGACGCGGGTATAAAGAGGCAGTTCAGTGTTATCTATTATCTGTATTAGTCGCGACTAGATCTGACACTGGACCTTGAAAGGTTGAGAGTTACCGGTTTTGATATGGGTGTCTAATCCTTAAACAAAACGCGAGGTAACTCTCATGCTTCATACTAACAATCCCATTATCAAACACAAAGCCGGCCTGCTCAATCTCGCCGAAGAACTCGGTAACGTATCAAAAGCCTGCAAGAGCATGGGCGTGTCAGGCGATACATTTTACCGTTATCAGGAACTGGCTGCTGAAGGCGGCATTGATGCGCTGGTTAACCAGAACCACCGGGTTCCGAACCTGAAGAACCGCGCCGACGAAGCCACTGAACGCGCGGTTGTTGATTATGCTATTGAGTTCCCGCCCCATGGGCAGCACCGGACCAGTAATGAGCTGCGTAAAAAAGGCGTGTTTATCTCCGGCAGCGGCGTGCGCTCCATCTGGCAACGACACGACCTGGAGAACTTCCGTAAACGCCTGAAGGTGCTTGAGGAAAAGGTCGCCAGAGAAGGCATTGTCCTTACCGACGCTCAAATCGCAGCCCTGGAGAAGAAGGCGCACGATGATGAGACCTGCGGTGAAATCGAGACGGCACATCCCGGGTATCTGGGCTCGCAGGACACCTTCTACGTGGGCAATCTGAAGGGGATGGGCCGTATCTATCAGCAGACGTTCGTGGATACGTACTCGAAAGTGGCACACTGCAAGCTGTATACGAATAAAACACCGCTCACCGCCGCCGACCTGCTCAATGATCGCGTACTCCCGTTCTACGAGGCTCAGGGACTGCCGGTGCTGAGAATACTGACCGACAGGGGTACGGAGTACTGTGGTAAAGTGGAGCAGCATGATTATCAGCTTTATCTGGCTATCAACGATATCGAGCATACGAAAACGAAGGCGATGTCTCCGCAGACGAACGGCATCTGCGAGCGCTTCCATAAAACCATTTTGCAGGATTTTTATCAGGTTACGTTCGGCAAGAAGTTATATGGAGACCTGGAAAGCCTGCAGGTAGATCTGGACAACTGGTTGTGGTATTACAATAATGAGCGAACTCATCAGGGAAAAATGTGCTACGGGCGTACGCCGATGGCCACTTTACTCGATGGAAAACGGATCTGGGCAGAAAAGAATCTGAACCAGATGTAATCTGACAGACACCTGTATAAATAATCGGTAACTGTCAAATCAGGTCTGAGCTAGTACATATTAGCAAATCTGGTGTATGGCGATCAGGCTACGTTCCGCTCTGATGCTTCGTGAATCTGTTCTCCATCCTTAAATTGGACGTTGCTTACAACCAGGGTCAGCAGGTCAAATCCTCTTAGTCGGTTCCAGCTTTTCTGAGCAGACTGGAGCAGCTTAAATACCATTGACAGGGTTGTTTCTCTCGAACCACCGTTCTTCGCGCCTCTGCTTCGTAGCCTCACAGTCGCAAAAGCCGATTCAATCGGATTTGTCGTTCTTATTGACGCCCAGTGCTCTGACGGGAAGTCGTAGAATGCCAGCAGTTCTTCTCGAGCTTTCTCCAGCTTCTTCATCGCTGCAGGATACTTCGCTGAAAACCTTGCCAACAAAACATCAAAGGCTTCATTAGCGGCATCGCGGCTCTCTGCTAGCCAAACCTCCCGCAGCTCAGCCTTAACTTTCGGTTGCATGGCTTTGGGGAGTGAAGCCAACACATTAGCGGTTTTGTGCACCCAACAGCGTTGGTGCTGCGTGTCCGGGAATATCTTTGCCATTGCATTCCAAAAACCAAGGGCACCGTCTCCCGTAGCCAGCTTGGGAGATACGGTTAGGCCACGTGCTCGCAGGCCATTAAGAAGTTCGGCCCAGTTTGCTTCTGACTCTCGATAACCATCTTCGACCGCAACCAGCTCCTTACGTCCATGCTCAGTGACGCCGATAATGACCAGCAGGCAAAGGCGATCATCTTGCCTGACATGGCTGTATATGCCATCGGCCCAGAAATAAACGTAGCGCGTATCGCTTAAATCACGCAGCCAGCATTGCCTGTGCTCTTCAAGCCATTGCTGTTTCAGTCTGCTGATGGTACTGGCAGAGAGGGCATTAGCTTTTTCACCGAGCAGCGCCCTCAGGGCTTCGTGAAAATCACCGGTGGATATGCCTCGCAGGTACAGCCATGGTAGCAACTCTTCGACGCTTTTTGCAGGTTTCAGATAAGGCGGCAACAACGCGCTGTTGAAGCATATTCCGTTGCCGCTGCGATCCCTGACCTTGGGCACTTTAATTTCAACATCCCCAATACCCGTCTGTATGGTTCGCTGTGGCAAATAGCCGTTACGAACGACAGCATGACGCCCGTCGTCAAGGCGGCGTTCAGCATATTGTTGCAGCATGGCTTCGAGCTCAACCTCAACGGCGGCAGCTATCAGTTGCCTGGTACCATTACGAATGAGTTCATGCAAGGGATCACCGGCAATATCTGGTTCTGCGGAGACCTGTAGGGTAAACTTTTTCATGGGGTATCATCTCTCTGTTGTTGAAATCATCCACGAAATCAATCAGCAGGATACTCCCCCCTCCCCGAAACCCCGTACACCAGAAATGAGCATAACTCCTCCGACATTGCTCACATTGCTTCCAGTATTATTTTAGCCAGCGTTTGCTGGCTTTTTTTATCTGCAATTTATCCCTCACCGCTGGCGATATCGTATTTTTTCAACAGCCCACGCAGCTGGTGGTAGGTCAATCCCAACAGCGTTGCGGCCTTACGTTGGTTAAAACGCGCTTGAGACAATGCCTTCTCAATGAGGGCTTTTTCTTGTGTCTGCTGCCATTCACGCAGCGCCAGTGGTAAACGCGGTAGGGTAGAAGCAACGCAAACTGGAGTAACCGGTGTTTCAGCGGTGCGTTGAAATGGGTTAATAATAATGGCATCCAAGGGTTCTCCCGCCGCGCCATGGCGATAAACCGAGCGTTCAACCACGTTTTTTAGCTCCCGAACATTGCCGGGCCAAGCATAATTTAACAAGGTATCACGGGCGTGCGCAGAAAATCCGGTAAACAGAGGGAGTTTCAATTCCCGGCACATCTGAATGACGAAGTGCTCCGCCAATAACATGATGTCCTGCTGGCGTTCGCGCAGCGGGGGCAGTTGCACCACATCGAAAGCAAGTCTGTCGAGCAGATCGGCGCGAAACTTACCTGCCGTAGCGAGTGTGGGCAGATCTTCATTGGTGGCACACACCAGACGTACATCAACCTGAAGCGGTTGGCTGCCTCCCACGCGCTCCAAAACGCCATATTCGATGACGCGCAGCAATTTCTCCTGTACCAGCATTGGCGCTGTTGCTAACTCATCGAGGAACAGCGTGCCGCCGTCTGCACGCTCAAAACGCCCCAGATGACGGTGTTGCGCGCCGGTGAAGGCCCCGGCTTCATAGCCGAACAACTCTGAATCCAGCAGATTTTCATTAAGCGCCGCACAGTTCAGGGAAATAAACGGGCCTTGCCAACGTGGCGACAGGTAGTGAAGGCGGCTGGCAATCAACTCCTTACCGGTACCACGTTCGCCTAACACCAGCACCGGTTTGGTAAGCTGCGCCAATTGTGAAACTTGCTCCAGCATTTCAACAAAGCTGTTGGCTTCACCAAGGAGATTCTCCTGACCTTTTTCCATCAGATATCACCTTTTATTGTGGTTAATTTTGCTAACTATTGGCGTATTTAACTAATTTATCCAATGGTGGTCATTTGTCAAAAAATAATAATCAATAATTTCAGTCGGATAAATTTATCTCTATGTTGGCATGCATCTTGTAATAGCAAGGGGGAACGCTAAGGTTGGTCGGCATCAAGCATGACGAATCAACATCACCAACCCAGTGCATGCGCACTGTGATATGACCAAGAGGACACTGTGATGGGTATTTTTTCTCGTTTTGCTGATATCGTGAACGCGAACATCAATTCGTTACTGGACAAAGCGGAAGATCCGCAAAAACTGGTGCGCTTGATGATCCAGGAAATGGAAGAAACACTGGTAGAACTACGCTCCACCTCGGTGCTGGCGCTGGCGGAGAAAAAACAGATTGCGCGTCGTGTCGAGCAAGCTGAATCCCAACAGGGACAATGGCAGGAAAAAGCCGAACTGGCGTTGCGTAAAGACAAAGACGATCTGGCGCGTGCGGCACTGCTTGAAAAACAGAAACTTGCCGACGTGATTGCGGTGCTGACCCGTGAAGCGGAAAATCTGGACGAAACGCTGACGCGCATGAAACGCGAAATTGGTGAGTTGGAAAACAAACTCACGGAAACCCGTGTCAGCCAGCAGGCGCTTTCGCTGCGCCATCAGGCAGCTTCTTCCTCTCGCGATGTGCGCCGTCAACTCGATAGCGGTAAACTGGATGAAGCGATGGCCCGTTTCGAACAGTTCGAACGCCGCATCGATTCGATGGAGGCGGAAGCAGAGAGCGCTGGTTTCGGTAAGCAGAAATCGCTGGATCAGCAATTTGCCGAGTTGCAGGCTGATGATGAAATCAGCGCTCAGTTGGCTGAGTTAAAAGCAAAAATCAAACCGGAAACCTGATGGCGGCCAGCCTGTTGGGCCGCTCGCACCACACTAACACGCCTATCAAGGAGATATAATGAGTGCTTTGTTTCTTGCCATCCCATTGACGATTTTCATGTTGTTCGTGGCCCCGATATGGCTTTGGCTGCACTACAGTCAGCGCAAGCAACATGATGCGGCGCAAGGGGAGGCATCTTGGGGGCAAAGCGATCTCCAACGTTTGACCACGCTGTCTCAAGAAGCGAAACAGATGCGCGAGCGGATCCAGGCATTGGAAGAGATTCTGGATGCAGAACATCCCCACTGGAGGCAATCATGATAAAAGGAAAATTGAACGCGATGATGAATTCGCACGGCCGCAAGCTATACCGGTTACCGCAAGAGGGTATGATCAAAGGCGTGTGCGCCGGGCTGGCGCGCTATCTGGATGTGCCGGTAAAACTGCTGCGTATCATTGTGGTGCTGTCGCTGTTCTTTGGCCTGTTTTTCTTTACGCTGGTGGCGTATATCGTGCTGACCTTTGTCCTCGACCCGGCACCGGTGGGCACTTATGAGCACGATGATGATGCCGTGCGCCCAAGTCAAACATTGAGCGAGGCAGATGCGGTATTGCGTGACAGTGAAGCGCGTTTGCGTGACATGGAGCGCTATGTCACCTCGGAGACCTTTGCGGTACAAAGTCGTTTTCGTCAACTGTGATGTCATCTACTGGCGTATGAATCATGAGGTATAGAACAAGGAGTGACGGATTGCCCCTAAAGCAACCTTTGCATCATTTACAGCATGAATTTGGAGCCTTGGTTAATCGCAGTGTCGATCGCCAGCTGCGGTTAGCAGTTACCGGGCTGAGCCGCAGCGGTAAGACCGCATTTATCACCGGTTTTGTCAATCAACTGCTCAACGTGCATAACGGCGCGCAGCTGCCACTTTTTTCCGCGGTGCGGGAAGGGCGATTGCTTGGCGCAAAACGGGTTCCTCAGCGAAATTTGGCGGTGCCGCGCTTCGCTTATGACGAAGGCATGATGTCGCTGTTTGGCGATCCGCCGCAGTGGCCGACGCCGACACGCGGCGTCAGTGAAATCTGTCTGGCGCTGCGTTACCGCTCCAACGATTCGCTGCTGCGCCACTTTAAGGATACCTTGACGCTCTATCTGGAGATTGTCGATTATCCCAGTGAATGGATGCTGGATCTGCCATTGCTGGAGCAAAATTACCTCTCCTGGTCGCGGCAAATGCTCGGGTTGCTGCAAAGTGAGCGCGCCCTGTGGGCCAAGTCGTGGTTAGATTTGTGCGATAAGCTCGATCCACTGGCCCCCGCTGATGAAAATCTTCTGGCGGAGATTGCGCAGCGCTACACCGATTACCTACTGCGCTGCAAGCAGGAGGGGCTGCATTTTATTCAGCAGGGGCGCTTTGTGCTGCCGAGTGAATTGGCTGATGCGCCAGTTCTGCAATTTTTCCCGTGGCCGCAGGCGCAACAACTGGGAGACGTCGCGCTGGCGCAGGCGGATGAAAAAAGCACGCTCGGCATGCGGCGCCGTCGCTATGACTATTACTGTCAAACCGTAGTCAAAGGTTTTTATAAACACTACTTTTTACGTTTCGACCGCCAGATTGTGCTGGTGGATTGCTTGCAACCGCTCAACCGCGGGCTACACGCTTTTACTGATATGCGTCTGGCGCTCACGCAATTGATGCAAAGTTTCCATTATGGCAAACACACCTTGTTGCGCCGTTTATTTTCACCGTACATCGATAAACTGATGTTTGCAGCCAGTAAAGCGGACCATATTACGGCGGATCAGCATGCGAATCTGGTGTTGCTATTGCAGCAACTGGTACAGGAAGCTTGGCAGAATGCGGCTTTTGAGGGCATCAGCATGGATTGCGCAGGGCATCAAATCGGTGCATACCAGCCTGGCTGGAACAGCAGTGGATTGCGTTGGGTGGGTTGTCCGCGGGCGGTATGATAGTGGCTGCCGGTGCAGGCTCCCTGATTGCCGAGTGGCGGCGTTTGTACCGTTTGCGGGCCCGTGCCGAAGCACGCGATAAAGCCCGAGAGTTGCTCGGCAGTCACGGTATTGGGCAGGGACGCGATTTTTGTGAAAAGCTGGCGCAGCAGGCCGGGTTGGATGATGGGCATCCCGCACTCCAGCGTTGGCGTGCCTCGCTGCATGAAACACACAACGATAAAGAAGTGCTGGTACTTTACGCCAATCTGGTGCAACCGGTGCTGGATAACCGCGCCCGCCGTGAGATCAGCCGTTCGGCCGCTGAATCCACGCTGATGATTGCGGTCAGTCCGCTGGCACTGGTGGACATGGCTTTCATTGCCTGGCGCAATTTGCGTCTGATCAATCGTATCGCCGCGCTTTACTGTATTGATCTGGGCTATTTTAGTCGCATTCGCCTATTTAAATTGGTGTTGCTGAATATCGCTTTCGCCGCTGCTTCAGAGATGGTGCGTGAAATCGGCATGGACTGGATGTCGCAGGATCTGGCAGCGCGCCTTTCGGCCCGCGCTGCACAGGGAATTGGTGCGGGTTTGCTGACCGCGCGACTCGGCATTAAAGCGATGGAACTCTGTCGTCCATTGCCCTGGCTCGACGACAAGCCCCAGCTTGGGGATTTCCGGCGTGAATTGCTCGGGCAAATCAAGGCCGTGGTACAGAAAAAAACTACGCCAACGCCGCCGTAGCGCCCATGAACGCTCGAAATACCGCCAACGGGAAAAAAGATGTTGCCACCTGTCAACTTTTGCTGACAGGTAGCTTCATCCGTGGGATGGGACGCGGTATGATGCCGGAGATATCCATTCCCCTGGAAGAAGGTAGCTGTTAATGCGTCTGGAAGTCTTTTGTGAAGATCGAATTGGCCTGACGCGCGAGTTGTTAGATTTACTGGCCTCGCGCGCTATTGATTTGCGGGGTATTGAAATTGACCCCGCCGGACGGATTTACCTGAATTTTGCCACGCTTGGATTTGAAGATTTCCGTGTACTGATGGCGGAGATTCGACGTATCGAAAGCGTGCGCGATGTGCGCACCGTGGCGTTCATGCCTTCCGAGCGAGAGCAGCGTGCGATGAATGCCGTTTTGGAATCGATGCTCGAGCCGGTTTTCTCCCTCGATCTGAAAGGCAATATTGAATTGTTCAATCCGGCGATGTTGGCGCTGTTCGAACAATCGGCTGACAGCATCGGCGCGGTCACCATTAATCAGTTGATCCCCAATTACAATTTCACACGCTGGCTGGAGCGCGATGATCGCCGGTTGGAAGCGGAGCGTGTGGTGATTCGCGGGCAAGATTTCCTGTTGGAAATCACCCCGGTGTATTTGGATAATGACGCGGGCGAAAGCGTGATTGCCGGCGCGTTGGTTATGCTGAAATCGGCGGTGCGTATGGGCCGCCAGTTACAAGATCTGGCGGTTAACGATGAGAATGAATTTAATCATATCGTCGCCGTTAGCCCCAAAATGCGTCAGGTGGTTGAGCAAGGTAAAAAGCTGGCCATGCTCGATGCGCCGTTGCTGATCGTGGGTGATACTGGCACCGGTAAAGATATGCTGGCCCGTGCGTGCCATCTGCGCAGTTCTCGCGGCAAAAAGCCTTTCTTGGCGCTCAATTGCGCATCACTGCCTGAGGATGTAATGGAAAGTGAACTGTACGGCCACGCACCGGGAGCTTATCCCAATGCGCTGGAAGGCAAAAAAGGCTTCTTTGAGCAGGCCAATGGCGGTTCTGTATTGCTGGATCAGGTGGGCGAAATGTCGCCGCAAATGCAGACCAAGCTGCTGCGTTTTCTTAATGACGGCACCTTCCGTCGGGTTGGGGAAGAGCACGAGGTGCACGTTGACGTCCGAGTGATTTGCGCCACGCAAAAAAACCTGTTGGAACTGGTGCAGCGCGGTGAGTTTCGTGAAGATCTCTATTACCGGCTTAACGTGTTGATGCTTGCCTTGCCGCCGCTGCGCGAACGTCCGGCGGATATCATGGCGCTCACCGAACTGTTCGTGGCGCGTTTTGCCGATGAGCAAGGTATTGCCAGACCTCGCATTGCGCCGGAGCTGTATCATCTGCTGCCGCAGTACGGATGGCCGGGTAATGTGCGCCAGTTGAAAAACACTGTTTATCGTGCGTTGACTCAGTTGGAAGGGCGCGAACTGCGCGTGCAGGATATCGATCTGCCTTCGTTCACCCTTGATACTGTACAGAACGATGATTTGCTTGAGGGGTCACTGGACGATATCAGCAAGCGCTTTGAACGTTCAGTGCTGACCCGCCTTTATCAGGCTTATCCCAGCACGCGTAAACTGGCAAAACGTCTGGGCGTTTCCCATACTGCCATCGCCAACAAACTGCGTGAATACGGATTGAGCCAGCGTAAAGCCGCATATGAGGCGGAGGAATAATCCAACAAAAACGGCTGCCGAGGCAGCCGTTTTTTATCTGTTGAGACTTATTTCAGTGCAGCCAGCGCGGCATCATAATCAGGTTCGGTGGTGATCTCGTTCACCAACTCGCTGTACAACACGTTGTCTTGCTCATCCAATACCACCACAGCGCGCGCAGTCAGTCCGTGCAGCGGGCCAGCGGCGATAGCAACACCATAGTTATCCTTGAATTCTGCACCGCGCAGCAAAGAGAGTACCACCACGTTGTTCAGACCTTCTGCACCGCAGAAACGCGATTGTGCAAACGGCAGGTCGGCGGAGATACAGAGCACCACAGTGTTATCCAGCTCAGAAGCTAATTGGTTAAATTTGCGCACGGAAGCGGCGCAGACACCCGTATCAATACTTGGGAAGATATTCAGAATTTTACGCTTACCGGCGAACTGGGTCAGCGCGACATCGGAAAGGTCCTTGGCAACCAGTGTGAAGGCGGGAGCTTTAGCGCCTTTCTCAGAAAAGTTTCCGGCTACAGCGACAGGATTGCCTTTAAAATGCACATTTTTTGACATTTCTTTGTCCTTCAATTACAGGTGGTTAACACGGGCATCAGTGTAGGGCAACATTAGCAACATTGATATAAAAACTTTTGTTGCAACAAAGTGACACACGGGGACAGGTAGCGTTCGCTGGCGTCGTCGGCAGAAACCGCCGGCAGCTCTAAGGTGATGCACGGTAACTGACGCTCTGCGCACCAGCTGCCAAAAGAACCCGACGTGGGGTAACCAATATGCTCAACCTATGGGAATGAGAAAGCCTGTGAAAGCCATCCTGCCAGCGAAGAACGGTCCGGATCGTCAACGCAGGCAAGTGGCTCGTGGAAGGTGACAATCCAGGCTGGATCGAGACGTTCAATCAGCGAGCACAATGCCTGGGTTTCAGGCTCTGAGCCGGGATACGCGCCGGTGGAAAACTGCACGTCGCGTTCAGGCGTGGCGCTGTTCCAGCGGTAGACCGTATTGGCTTCCTGCCAGCTGGCGGTGGGAAAATTACGGTTCAGATCAACGCCATTAGCGTTGGAGCGCAGACCAAGCTGGCAGCCATCCGGATTGACGCATAGCACCAGATGCTGATGGCGTTGTCCTGGGAGTAACGTTCGCAGGGCGCAGGAGAGAACGGCGATTGACGCGGCTTCATCTCCATGCGTGCCTGCGAGAATCAGGCCGGTGTCGCTACTGATGTGCTCGGCAGGAAAGTAGAGTAACGGTGCGTCCAACGCGGATAAACCATAGCGTTCACCGGATACCTTAAGAGGTCCACGCTGGTGGCGTGGTGTCAGCAAACACCTGCTCGTCATGATGATGCCAAAGCCTTATTGTGGTCATTCATCCGAGTACTTCATCATAAAAGGTGCGATGAAAAAAGCCTTATTCGTGCCCCGTTTCGCATTGATACACACAGAGCGCTAATGCAATAAGGCGACATAGCCCACTTCCCGCTATCATGGTTGCAATACAGTGTGACTGATACCGTAACCTGATGATGGATGAGCCATCTATTGTTCCGGTGGTGTCCTTGAGTGTCCATTTTTCACTTAAAAATAGAAATGTTAGCGCCATTTATTGTCCGATCTGATCCATCTAAAACCGTTGCGATCCGTGCCTAAAACGGGTACATATCCGGGTATCTTAAGTTGGTAACGGGTATCTATGAAACTCAATGCGCGACAGATTGAAACAGCAAAACCCGGTGACAAGGATTACAAACTGCCGGATGGTGACGGGCTGTTTTTGCTGGTAAAAACCAGTGGTGCCAAATACTGGCGCTACCGTTACACCTTTGCCGGCAAGGAAAAAATGTTGGCAATCGGCGTCTACCCTGCGGTATCCCTCGCCGCTGCACGACGGAAACGCGATGAGGCCCGGCAAAATGTGGCTGCGGGCATCGATCCCGTGAAAGTAAAAAACTATGGTGCTTCGGCGGCAGCGGCGAAAACCATTACCTTTAAAGAGATTGCCATCGAATGGCATGAATTTAAAAAAAAACCGCTGCTCCCCTCGCTATGCTGCCGACATTTTAGAAGCGTTCGGCAAAGACATCTTCCCGGCGCTGGGCAATCTTGCGGTTGCGGAGATTGAGCCAGTAATGATGCTGGCGGCATTGCGTAAAGTTGAAGCACACGGCGCCACAGAGAAAACGGCCAAAACGTGGTGCTGGTGTGGTGAGGTTTTCCGCTATGCGGTGGCAACCGGACGGGCTAAGTTTAACCCTGCCGGGGAGCTGAAAAGCGCCATGGTGAAACACAAGTCTACGCGGCATCCTTTTCTGCGCGTCGACCAATTGCCGGACTTCCTCATGGCGGTGGATGGTTACACTGGCAGCGTAATAACGCGCTTGGGCTTGCAAATTCTTATGCTCTCTGGTCTACGTACGCAGGAGCTACGCTATTCACAGTGGGACTGGCTGGATCTTGATGGGGAAAAGCTGTGGTCAATACCGGCTGAGGTGATGAAGATGAGCCGACCACACATTGTACCGCTGTCATCGCAACTGATTGCCCTGTTGCGTGAACTCAAGACACTGAGCGGACGGTATAGGAATATGTTTCCCGGAAGGAATGATCCCTCAAAGGTGATGAGCAACAACACGATTAACCGGATGATAGCGACCATCGGCTATAAGGGAAGGGTAGTAGGGCATGGTTTCCGGCATACGATGAGCACAGTACTCAATGACCAGGGGTTTAACCCCGATTGGATTGAGCTGCAACTCGCACACGTGGACAAAAATGTGATTCGTGGAACCTATAACCAGGCCCTATATCTGGATGGACGGCGGGAAATGATGCAGTGGTACGCGGACTATATCGATCACTTGAGGCTGATTTAAAGAAACTGTTTTTTCCACGCTTCTATCTCGCCGCGTACCCAGCGCACGGTACGGGTGCCGAGCTTTTTTTGCTTGGGAAATTTACCATTACTGATGTGCAGGTAAATGCAGGATTTTTTTAACCCTACACTGCGTTCCACTTCTTTAATCGTTATCAGGTCGGTGTCTGAAATTATCGGTGTCATGCTCTGCCCCTTTTCTTCATGGCTTCCAGCAGGATATCCTGCACGTTGCGTTTTGAATCGCGCCGTTCCATCACCAGTTCATCTACGGTGTCGGCGGCGATAATGTGGTGAATAAATACCGGGCGGTTATGCCCCGCCTGTATCTGGCGTGTTGGCCCGATACGTTCGATAATTTGTTGGTACTGTTCCAGATCCCACCAGTGCGAGAAAAACACCAGGATGTTTCCGCCATCCTGTAAGTTAAGGCCGTGGCCTGCGCTAGCTGGATGAGCGAATAGCACCGGGATTTTACCGGCATTCCAGTCGCGCAGCGTCTGTGGATCGGAATCAAGCTGTTTACCCTTTGGAAAGGCTTTCAATAAACGGGCTAAATCGCTTTTAAAGTGGTAGGCAACCAGCACCGGCATACCGCCAGATTCGGCAATCACGCTTTCCAGCGCTTGCAACTTGGCGTCGTGGATTTCTGACCAGGTACCTTTGTCGTCGGTATAGATAGCGCCGCTGGCGATTTGCAAACACTTCACGGTTTTTGCGGCGGCGTTTGGCGCTTCAATGCCGTCACCATCCAGTTCCAGAAACATTTCCTTTTCCATTTCCTGATACTGCTGGCGTGCCTTGGGCGGCATCTCCACGCGGATCACGTTATGGATCGGTTCCTCAATATAGCCAACCGACTTAAAAATGATTACAGCCAATGCCCTGATATGTGGCAAAAAATACAGCTAATTGTTATCAAAATAATGTCGCTTGGCTATAACTCGCCAGATATTGGCGGGCGAAGAAACAAATGAATCCCTGTTTGCACTGATTTATGAACTCGACGACGAAAGCGAAGTAGACGACCCGGCGCAGTGGGTAAAAGCCAATCCCAATTTGGGTGTGTCCGTCGATAAGGCGGCGCTGGTTGACACGATACAGAAAGCGCGAGGCATCCCCTCGCAGTGGGCATAGGTATCTACACATCTTTTGCAATATCTGCTATTACGTTGCTGCATGATCTCAACTTATCCATCGGCGAGATTGATGCCCGCCTTAACCGGCGTTATCAGCGTCTGGTTAAGCAACACATGACTCCCGCAGCACCATTGGCGTCAGCCGTTAAAGACCTTGCCTGCGCGCAGAAAACAACATTCGCCACTACTCAGGCCGTTTGGCGTTTTTTAATAATGAACGTATTAGCTTCAGTCAGCTCAATGAACCGATTATTTCGCTGGCTCTCCGGCAGGTTGCACTTAGCCCGCATCCATACGCTCCCGTCGTTCACGACTGGTCTCATTTACAGTTTCGTACCCACAATGGGAAAGAAGAACGTTTGAAAATGACGCATGGTGGCGACGTCGGTTATGAACTACAAACCCGCCTACTGGTTGATGCTGCAAATGGTTTACCAATAGCGCCCCTGTCTCAAACTCTAACCGATAGGGCGGGTTGTCGTTCAACGCTAACCGAGGGCTTGTCTGAGAGTCTGACTCATATGGATGCTTTGACGGCTGATATCGCCCGCGTTGAGTCTCTTGATACCGGGAAGAAGTTAGTTCATCTCATTGACCGTGAAGGTGACTCTATCGGGCATATGCGCACATTAAGCTCCCAGGGAATATGTTGGCTTATCCGGGGAAAGGAAGGGTATCGGGCCGAGTGGGGCGGTGACACCCGTAAAATTGGTGAAATTGCAGACGATCTGCCATTTATCGCAAACGGACAGGTTGGCTGGAAAGGGAAAAAAGCCAATATGGAGATCGGGGAAACATCCGTGATCATAACGCGAACAGCAAAAGCGAAGCGGAAAGACAAGAACACCGGACGGCGAGTGAAAGTTCAGCCAGGCGTAGCTCTGACACTCAGATTAGTTGTGGTTCGCCTTACCGATACTCACGGTAAATTTATCGGACGCTGGACGCTGCTCACAAACGTTAGCAACGAGCTCACCAGCGCGGAAGTCGCTCGCTGGTATTACTGGCGCTGGGGTATTGAATCCTTTTTTAAGCTGCTGAAAGGTGCCGGTCATGATGTAGAAAAATGGCTTCAGCGCAGTGCTGGTGCCCTGCTACGCAGGTTATTGATAGCTAGCATGGCATGTGTGCTGGTATGGCGGCTGTAACGCGCTGAAGGAGAGGACAATGCGGCAGCCCGTCAGTTAATTTGCCGATTATCCGGACGACAACAAAAACGAGGGCGTAAAGAAAGCGCCCCAGCGCTGCTTGCCGGACTATCCATCCTGCTAAATACCTTGACGTTATTAGCAGACTATACCCCGGAAGAACTTGCCCACTTAGCTATGGTGGTTTTTAACCCTTTATGATGTGTAGATATAGCTAAACGACATTATTTTGATAACAGCCAGCTATGCTTTTTTGCCGCATATCAGGGTATCTGTTGTAGTCATTTTTAAGTCGGTTGGCTATACCTATGCGCAGTGGGTAGAGATGCTGACCAAACGCTTTAATCTCTGGTGCCAAGGGGCTACGCCGTGGATGGGAACGGGCGCGTGGGACGCCTGTAAAGCCGATCACAGCGAGGATGACCTTAGGGGGCGGGATTGCTATGCCGGACTGGATTTGTCGTCTACAGGCGATATCAGCAGCGTCTGCTACGCCTTCCCCGGTGAAAATGAAATCTTGCTGCTCACTCGCTATTACCTGCCGGAAGCGCAGTTACAGAACGTCGCCAACAAGAACCGGGCTATCTATCGCCAGTGGGCCAAAGCTGGCTGGATACGCACCACGAAGGGGGATTGCATCGACTATGACCGCATCCGGGATGACATTCTCAAGGACAGTGAGCAATTCACTATCCCGCTGATTGGCTTTGATACATGGAATGCTACCCACCTGAGAACCCAGCTACAGGGCGCGGGACTGGATGTAGAGCCGTTCCCGCAAACCTATATGCGGTTCAGTCCGGTGGTGAAGTCAGCCGAGGTATTCGTTAACCGCCAGATTATCCGGCACAACGGCGATCCGGTGCTGGCATGGGCGATGGAGAGTGACGCCAACGCCAATATCAAGCCGAACAAGAAGAAGTCCGCCAACAAGATTGACCCTGCGATAGCGTTCCTGATGGCGTTCGGGACACTACAGGCCGAGCATGAGGAATTTGCCTACTCGTTGAGCGATGAGCAACAGCAACGGCTTGCAGAATTCAGCGGGGTGTGAGATTAAAGAGGCTGAATTTAGCTAAGGATTATGATGATGGTTGAATTTTCAGGAAAGGATTTGTATCAAATAAAGATCACATTAGTTGACAGTAAACCACTTATTTGGCGACGTTTGATTGTTCCGAAGACAATCCCTCTTGATGAACTACACATGGTTATACAATTAGCTATGGGGTGGACAAATAGCCACATGTACGGATTTGATGATAACGAAGACTTTCGGTATGGTGAGTTCTTAGATGATTTTGATGAAAAATTTATGCGCGATAGCAAGGGAGTTCAGTTGAAAAAGATCTTGCGTAATCAAGGGGATAAAATATTCTATACATATGATTTTGGAGATAATTGGGATCATGTTATTTGGCTTGAAGAATCATCATTGCCTGATCAGGAATTACCCCATCTCCCCATCTGTATAAAGGGAGCGGAAACTTGTCCGGCTGAAGACTCCGCTGGAGTTTGGGGGTACTACCAAAAGCTTGAAGATATTCAGGATGTTAACAATCCAGAGCGAGAAGAATTACACGAGTGGTTGATGGTTGACATAGCCGAACGAGCTTATGACCTTAAAATCATCAATCAGCGTTTGATTGATTTATATTCTTAACATGCGCATGGGGTATGTGCAGATAACCTATTGAATGTTAATTCTGATTGGGGATTTGTGCGGACCGATGCCGGAATCCCTGTGTCGCTCAAACTTTGTGCGTCGCTAAAAGACACGCGCAAAACCAGCGGAGCCAGAGGGGGCTTGCGCCCAGATAACCTGTTGAATACCAATGCCGATTTCGGATTTGTGCAGCTAGCTTGTAGAAAGTGATACCTAGTAAATGGGATAGGCATTTACAACAGTGGGATAAGTGGATTTCAGTAACACAATGATTTTAAAGGTTAATATTGAGATTATCCCGATATCCCACCATGTTTTGTATTAAATAAAGGCTTTGTTGAATAAACATATTTTATGCTGCACCACTGGTGAAACGACAGATCCTCGCAACGCAAAATCATGCAGTTAGGCCTCATAAGAAAACTGTAAACCTGAGGTGACAAGCATTTTCTACCAAAACTTGCTGGAAAAACAGCATGACTCACTATTATTCAACAAGGCCTTAAATAAAGAGAATTTTTTCGATGCCTCGGCACGTCAGCCAAAGGAAAAGCCTCCTCTCTGGCTGGCCTACCTTCCCCGTCATCTGTGATTGGCACGTCCATTTTGCCGAAAAAGTTGTCTCTAGTTGCTCTAATGCTTGCGCGGTTTTATCACGAGTTTTGAGTGCCATTATGTATAACAGGATGTCATTTTATATCTGACATTTAATCTTAAGTAATTATTTTTATTTGTTATTTATTTTAATGTGGCTTTCTACAAGGGTCAGCAGGTCAAATCCTCTTAGTCGGTTCCAGCTTTTCTGAGCAGACTGGAGCAACTTAAATACCATTGACAGGGTTGTTTCTCTCGAACCACCGTTCTTCGCGCCTCTGCTTCGTAGCCTCACAGTCGCAAAAGCCGATTCAATCGGATTTGTCGTTCTTATTGACGCCCAGTGCTCTGACGGGAAGTCGTAGAAAGCCAGCAGTTCTTCTCGAGCTTTCTCCAGCTTCTTCATCGCTGCAGGATACTTCGCTGAAAACCTTGCCAACAAAACATCAAAGGCTTCATTAGCGGCATCGCGGCTCTCTGCTAGCCAAACCTCCCGCAGCTCAGCCTTAACTTTCGGTTGCATGGCTTTGGGGAGTGAAGCCAACACATTAGCGGTTTTGTGCACCCAACAGCGTTGGTGCTGCGTGTCCAAGAATATCTTTGCCATTGCATTCCAAAAACCAAGGGCACCGTCTCCCGTAGCCAGCTTGGGAGATACGGTTAGGCCGCGTGCTCGCAGGCCATTAAGAAGTTCGGCCCAGTTTGCTTCTGACTCTCGATAACCATCTTCGACCGCAACCAGCTCCTTACGTCCATGCTCAGTGACGCCGATAATGACCAGCAGGCAAAGGCGATCATCTTGCCTGACATGGCTGTATATGCCATCGGCCCAGAAATAAACGTAGCGCGTATCGCTTAAATCACGCAGGCACCATTGCCTGTGCTCTTCAAGCCATTGCTGTTTCAGTCTGCTGATGGTACTGGCAGAGAGGCCATTAGCTTTTTCACCGAGAAGCGCCCTCAGGGCTTCGTGAAAATCACCGGTGGATATGCCTCGCAGGTACAGCCATGGTAGCAACTCTTCGACGCTTTTTGCACGTTTCAGATAAGGCGGCAACAACGCGCTGTTGAAGCATATTCCGTTGCCGCTGCGATCCCTGACCTTAGGTACTTTATAGATAAACGACTTAATTTTGATTGCATTATTTAAATGAGCTATTCAATTGATTTTAGACGTAAAGTGATATCTACACGGGAAGAAGAAGGGTTGATTATCCGAGAAACAGAGAAGCAATTTCGGATTGGCCCTGCCTCTGTATCGCGTTGGATTAATCAAATAGCGTCAAAAGCATCGACCACGCGTCAGCGAAAGAGCGATAAATCCGAGTTGATAAAAGATGTTGAACCATATCCAGATGATTACCAAAAAGAACGTGCAGAGCGTTTTGGCGTTTGTCAGAAGGCCATTTGGCAAGCTCTTAAAAAGCTGGGATTGACCTATAAAAAAACGCTACGTCATCCGAAAGCCGACGAAAGCGCCCGGCAAGCATTTCAACAAAAAATACAACAGTATGAAAAAGAAGGAAAACCTATTGTTTTTATTGATGAAAGTGGTTTTCCACACGATAGGAGCCTGTTTAAGATTTTGTGTAAATGCCTTTCCTCAGAAGTGACCGTCAAGACGGTCACCGAACTCGATAATAAAGCGACCCATTGCCATACGCCAGTCCTGTAAGGGCATCGTCCATTTCTGTGATGCCGCCTGGATTGCCAGCCATACGACCTTCTTCACCGAGTCATCAGTCGGGAACACCTTGCGTTTCTTGATTGCATGCCGGAGCACGCTGTTCAGTGATTCTATAGCGTTCGTCGTGTAGATTACCTTGCGAAGTTCCTGCGGGTACGAGAAGAATGTCGACAGGTTGGCCCAGTTTGACTGCCAGCTCCGGCTTATCTGCGGATAGCGGTGATCCCATGTCCCACCGAACGTCTCCAGCGCCTGAAGCGCGGCCTCTTCGGTTGGAGCCTGATATAGCCAAGCGACATTATTTTGATAACAATTAGCTGTATTTTTTCCCACATATCAGGGCATTGGCTGTAATCATTTTTAAGTCGGTTGGCTATACACTGCTTTGAGGTCGCGTGTTACCGCCTTATAGTCCTTCCAGGCAACGAAGCGCAGACTGTTGCGCACCATGTGCACGATGAACAACTGGATGCGGGCTTCCGGGTAGACCGTGTTGATGGCATCCAGGAACCCTTTCAGGCCGTCCACACAGCCAATGAGGATGTCGGTCAGGCCACGGTTTTTCAGTTCTGTCAGCACGTTCAGCCAGAACTTTGCGCCTTCATTTTCGGCCAGCCACATCCCCAGTAGCTCTTTCTGGCCTTCGATATTGATACCCAGCGCCAGGAACACAGACTTATTGATAACGCGGCTGTCCTGCCGGACTTTCAGAACGATACAGTCAAGGTAAACAATGGGATAAACCGCATCCAGGGGGCGATTTTGCCATTCAACAACCTGCTCCATAACGGCATCGGTGACCTTCGATACCAGGGCGGGTGAGACATCCGCGTCATACAGCTCTTTGAACACAGCGGCAATTTCGCGGGTGGTCATCCCTTTGGCATACAACGATAAAATCTGCTTATCCATCCCGGTGAGCCGGATCTGGTTTTTCTTCACCAGTTGCGGTTCAAAGGAAGCATCACGATCACGTGGTGTACGCAGTTCCAGTGGACCATCGCCGGTGGTATAGGCAACCGACTTAAAAATGATTACAGCCAATGCCCTGATATGTGGGAAAAAATACAGCTAATTGTTATCAAAATAATGTCGCTTGGCTATAACAGTCTTTGTGGAGTAGCCATTGCACGTGTTAGTTCCAGATTTGGACTGGTGCTTCTCATGCCCGAGGTGATGGGTCATTTCAGCATTAAGGGCAGCTTCAACGCTGATCTTTTTCAGCAGGCGATCAAACTGGTTGAGATCGTCAGGGGTTTTGAGATTTTTGGCCAGCTCGTTAGCCAGAGCCTGTAACTGTTTTTCGTCCATAAAGTAACCTGCTTTTGATGTTGGATTGAACATATCAAAAGCAGGCAATTACACAATCTCGTGTACAGGCTCCAATTTAGCCCCGTGAAATAAGCATTAATGATTTATTTATCATTAATTCATTGTTATTTTCATGCTTTTTAAGCAAGGATATTATCCTGTTTGTTTCGTTATAATTAATTTCATTACATATCTCCTTGTTCTTCTGTTCTATTTTACTATTTAAATAGTTTTCTATTAAAGTAATTGACTTTTGCATGCTGTCATTGTCAGCTGACTTAGGGCGTAACTCCAAGAAGGATATATGATTGGAAATACTGAAACTGTCCTTCTGTACCCCCTCCTTCAGAATGTCTGCAGCGCTGCTGCTGAGCAGTTTGTGCACTGTCGAACGGAGCTCGGCTACCATACGGCTTTCAAATGTGGCAAGCGCGTTTTTTAGCGCTGGCGTATCTAGCCCTTGGCCACTGATAACCTTGCTGATAGTGTTAGTGACACTGCTAACAAAGTCAGACAGAGCGGCCGTTATTGGTCCCCTAACATCGGCAATAGCCGAGCTGATATCGCTTTCGAGCTTTTTCAGCAGATCCGGTGGGAGGAGCCCCTCAAAGCTTTTGCTAATCTCCTTGCCCAGATCGGAGAATAACTTACCAGCATACTGTTCCCCCTCCTTCAGCAGGTCCGCGGCGCTGCTGCTGAGCAGTTTTTGCACTGTCGAACGGAGCTCGGCTACCATACGGCTTTCAAATGTGGCAAGCGCGTTTTTTAGCGCTGGCGTATCTAGCCCTTGGCCACTGATAACCTTGCTGATAGTGTTAGCGACACTGCTAACAAAGTCAGACAGAGCGGCCGTCATTGGTCCCCTAACATTGGCAATAGTCGAGCTGATATCGCTTTCGAGCTTTTTCAGCAGATCCGGTGGGAGGAGCCCCTCAAAGCTTTTGCTAATCTCCTTGCCCAGATCGGAGAATAACTTACCAGCATACTGTTCCCCCTCCTTCAGCAGGTCCGCGGCGCTGCTGCTGAGCAGTTTTTGCACTGTCGAACGGAGCTCGGCTACCATACGGCTTTCAAATGTGGCAAGCGCGTTTTTTAGCGCTGGCGTATCTAGCCCTTGGCCACTGATAACCTTGCTGATAGTGTTAGCGACACTGCTAACAAAGTCAGACAGAGCGGCCGTCATTGGTCCCCTAACATTGGCAATAGTCGAGCTGATATCGCTTTCGAGCTTTTTCAGCAGATCCGGTGGGAGGAGCCCCTCAAAGCTTTTGCTAATCTCCTTGCCCAGATCGGAGAATAACTTACCAGCATACTGTTCCCCCTCCTTCAGCAGGTCCGCGGCGCTGCTGCTGAGCAGTTTTTGCACTGTCGAACGGAGCTCGGCTACCATACGGCTTTCAAATGTGGCAAGCGCGTTTTTTAGCGCTGGCGTATCTAGCCCTTGGCCACTGATAACCTTGCTGATAGTGTTAGCGACACTGCTAACAAAGTCAGACAGAGCGGCCGTCATTGGTCCCCTAACATTGGCAATAGTCGAGCTGATATCGCTTTCGAGCTTTTTCAGCAGATCCGGTGGGAGGAGCCCCTCAAAGCTTTTGCTAATCTCCTTGCCCAGATCGGAGAATAACTTACCAGCATACTGTTCCCCCTCCTTCAGCAGGTCCGCGGCGCTGCTGCTGAGCAGTTTTTGCACTGTCGAACGGAGCTCGGCTACCATACGGCTTTCAAATGTGGCAAGCGCGTTTTTTAGCGCTGGCGTATCTAGCCCTTGGCCACTGATAACCTTGCTGATAGTGTTAGTGACACTGCTAACAAAGTCAGACAGAGCGGCCGTCATTGGTCCCCTAACATCGGCAATAGCCGAGCTGATATCGCTTTCGAGTTTTTTCAGCAGATCCGGTGGGAGGAGCCCCTCAAAGCTTTTGCTAATCTCCTTGCCCAGATCGGAGAATAACTTACCAGCATACTGTTCCCCCTCCTTCAGCAGGTCCGCGGCGCTGCTGCTGAGCAGTTTTTGCACTGTCGAACGGAGCTCGGCTACCATACGGCTTTCAAATGTGGCAAGCGCGTTTTTTAGCGCTGGCGTATCTAGCCCTTGGCCACTGATAACCTTGCTGATAGTGTTAGTGACACTGCTAACAAAGTCAGACAGAGCGGCCGTCATTGGTCCCCTAACATTGGCAATAGCCGAGCTGATATCGCTTTCGAGTTTTTTCAGCAGATCCGGTGGGAGGAGTCCCTCAAAGTTTTTGCTAATCTCCTTGCCCAGATCGGAGAATAACTTACCAGCATACTGTTCCCCCTCCTTCAGCAGTGCTGAGGCGGTCATATTAATCAATTCTGAAATGTCTTTTCCCAGGTCAAATCTTTTTTCTATAACATTAACCAGTGAAGAGAATAGCTTAATCAGGTTTTTATTATCTGAAATAATATCACATTTTATTAATTTCAATGATGAAACAAAGAAAGCGACTGTAATGATTTCAGATAAATCTTTTGCAATAATTCTAGCCTGATTTTCTTTAATTCCAAAGTGAGTTAAAGTGTCTAAAATAGTATTATTTATTTTTTCAATAAACGGACTTACAATTTTATCATATAATTCTTTTTCAATATTCTTTATAAAAGATTTTCCTGTTGCTAATTTATAAATTCCATCTACGGCATCTATTGCCGCTAAAACGATACCGATACCGGGAGAGCCTAACAGTAAAAAAGATATAATATCTTCTATCAACGGTGATATATCAGAGATAAAGTTAAACGCCTTCTGAACATATCCATAAATTCCTGTTTTATGATCATCAAGAATATTTTCTTGTCTTAAGATACTTAATATTTTCCCCTTCTGCTCTATTTCCATGATTTTTGAACTTGAAATCAAATTATTCATCAATAACATGATGTAAAAATAGCTTCTTTCTTTTTTATTATCTCTGATTGATGATGTTTTTCTGTAAGAAATAGTATCGCAATTTTTATTTATCGCCACATTATCTATGTGGCCATTTTCTTTTATGATGGAATTATTTTTATTTGCTATGATTGATAATGTTTTGACTATCTGCGTTATATCCTTTTGCTGATTTCCTTTTTTTTTAGGTTCCACTAGCATCGGAACATCGGGTTTTAATAAAGTTTTTGATTTGAGGTTATGAGAAATTATATGTGGAGTGACAATATCTTTAACATCATGCAATGTTTTTTTTAAAGTAATATTTTCTGTGTTTACAATATTATCATGATTATAGCGTTTGCGATTGTTTATGTATATTGAATTGTTTATCATTTTTCACTACCTCTGAATAGGAATAAGTAAATTACTAATTTTTGATTATGCGTTAAGTATGTTGCCATTTGGGCACTTAGTCAGTGCTCGAAATATTCACGTACTCTGTGTACGCTCCGGTTTCTGCAAGCTATCCGTGACCAAACTGATAGCTCCAATTAGGCCTACTGGGATAGGCTCTAAAAGATAAATTTCTTTAGTGCGCTGATTAGCGGCGACAACACGAAAGTTTAACTCATTCAATAAAACTTCTCTCCGTCAGCTGACAAAAAACAATTACCATAACAACTTACTCAAGTGATAAAGATGTTGATGATAATCATAGCAAAATTCATTCAGAAGAATAAGAAAAATATGCTTAGATTAACACGTAATTAATTTATTTAGTTGGTTTTTGCAAAAATGGAGATACAGGAAATATATTTTTGCAAAATGAACGAAGCAGCCTAGCGGCTGCAAATCGGTATCGGTTACACTGTCGCTCGTTTTGATACCCCCTGAGAGCGCACTATCCACAGGGCTTTGTTGAATAAATCAGAACTTGTAACGACTGCGCCCCATACGGGTCGATTGTTACGTGATGCGAATACTGTTCGGCATTCCTAATAGCGTGATCAGGTTAAGCGCTTTGACCATGGCCATGGCTTCACCCACCTGACCATCGTAGTCTCTCAGACTTAGATGACCACCCAGAAGCCTTTTGAACCGGAACATGGCCGTTTCAGCCACTGAGCGCCGGTGATAGCCCACTTTCTTTTTCCAGATATCGTTACTACCGCTAATGCGCTGATTTGCAACAGCGGGGTTACGCTCGTGGTAGCGATCTTGCCAATATTACGCCCCCCTTCGTGGCGGGATAAGCGGCCTTATTTTCTTCCTCAGCAGAGCATCATAGCAGTAAACTGTATCGTAAGCGCCGTCAGCCGATGCCTCTCTGATTTTCCGGTGGGTCTGGTTTATCAGCGCCGGTAGAGCTTGGGCATCAGTCGTACCACTGAGCGACAAATCCGCACAGATAATCTCATGCGTCACACTGTCTACTGCCAGGTGCAGCTTACGCCATACCCTGCGTCTGTCGGCACCATGCTGCCGGACTTTCCATTCGCCTTCGCCAAAGACCTTCAGGCCGGTTCCATCAATGACCAGATGTGAGATTTCACCACGGGTTGGCGTTTTTATGGGCTTTGTTGAATAAATAGAACTTTTGGGTAATCATCGGAGCAGATCAACACAGTTGTTTCAAAATCAGGTCTCCATGGCAAAACAAAATTTTAAAATCACCAGCTGGCCCTCTTATAACAAGGCCCTCAAGCAGCGCGCTTCTCTAACCGTATGGCTAGATGAATCAGCCATTGCTGCATGGACGGAAAAAAACACTACTGAACGGCGTGGACGACCGCTCCACTACTCAGATATGACCATCACCACAGTCCTGATGATGAAACGCGTGTTTGGCCTTTCATTGAGGGCTTTACAGGGCTTTGGTGACTCGATTTTTAAACTGATTAAATTGTCGCTCCATTGTCCAGACTATTCGCTGCTCAGCAAGCGAGCAAAGACAGTGAACATCAGCATAAAAACGCCAACTCGTGGTGAAATCTCACATCTGGTCATTGATGGAACCGGCCTGAAGGTCTTTGGCGAAGGCGAATGGAAAGTCCGGCAGCATGGTGCCGACAGACGCAGGGTATGGCGTAAGCTGCACCTGGCAGTAGACAGTGTGACGCATGAGATTATCTGTGTGGATTTGTCGCTCAGTGGTACGACCGATGCCCAAGCTCTACCGGCGCTGATAAACCAGACCCACCGGAAAATCAGAGAGGCATCGGCTGACGGCGCTTAGGATACAGTTTACTGCTATGATGCTCTGGTGAGGAAGAAAATAAGGCCGCTTATCCCGCCACGAAGGGGGGCGCAATATTGGCAAGATCGCTACCACGAGCGTAACCCCGCTGTTGCAAATCAGCGCATTAGCGGTAGTAACGCTATCTGGAAAAAGAAAGTGGGCTATCACCGGCGCTCAGTGGCTGAAACGGCCATGTTCCGGTTCAAAAGGCTTCTGGGTGGTCATCTAAGTCTGAGAAACTACGATGGTCAGGTGGGTGAAGCCATGGCTATGGTCAAAGCGCTTAACCTGATCACGCTATTAGGAATGCTGAACAGTATTCGCATCACGTAACAATCGACCCGTATGGGGCGCAGTCGTTACAAGTTCTGATTTATTCAACAAAGCCTTTAAGGTACTCAATGCATCCGGTTAAGGGGGAAGGCAATTAACCGAAGTGATATCAGTATGAACGCAAGTTTTTACTCAAGAATCACAAAAGAATAAAAAGGATGCGCTGTAGCGTTATATGCTATGAAACGATTCAGTCTCCCTATCATGGGTGTAATGTCCGATTTATTTTACCCACTGAAAAAATAAATAGTGTGACGTTGCTTACGTATTTTCTGGTTAAAACGTCGTTTGTTATGTGATTGAGAACAATATCACTGGCATGTTAAGAAACGTTGCGTATTGACGTTTTTTGGTAGCAAAGAAATCTTTGTAAAAATTCGAAACAACCTGCTAGAGTAGCCTCCTGTTTAATTGCTTAGGAGCACAGGGTTTCGACCCACTCTATATGGACCGTCACCGACAATCCTTTCTTACCCAGCCGGCCTGCGCAGGTTCTGTTTCTGGGGCTGACCTGATGGGTCACCCATTTATCGATAGCCGCCAAGGCGGTATTTCTTCTCTTGCTGTTTCCCTTATGCTGCGCCACATCACACCGACGGTGTTGATGCTATCTGCTTGTACCATTTCTGGAGTCTGACATGGAATTTTTGCTAGATCCCTCAATCTGGGCGGGCCTGTTGACGCTGGTAGTGTTGGAAATCGTTCTGGGCATCGATAACCTAGTGTTCATCGCCATTCTGGCGGATAAGTTGCCGCCAAAGCAGCGCGACAAGGCCCGTGTCATCGGCCTCTCGCTGGCGCTCTTGATGCGTCTGGGACTGTTGTCTCTGATTTCATGGATGGTGAAACTGACCAATCCACTGATCACTATCGCTGGTTACGGTTTCTCCGCGCGTGATATGATCTTGCTGGCGGGGGGGCTATTTTTGCTATTCAAAGCCACCACGGAGCTGCATGAACGGCTGGAAAATCGGCCGCATGAGCATAACGGGCCCAAGGTTCACGCCAGTTTCTGGTCAGTTGTCGCACAGATTGTCGTATTGGATGCCGTCTTCTCACTGGATGCTGTGATCACGGCTGTTGGTATGGTTAACCATATCGGCGTGATGATGACGGCGGTGGTGATTGCGATGGTGGTGATGTTGCAGGCATCCAAGCCACTCATGAACTTCGTCAATGCCCACCCGACGGTGGTAGTACTCTGCCTTAGCTTCTTGCTGATGATCGGTTTGAGCTTGATGGCGGAAGGCTTCGGTTTTCATATTCCGAAAGGTTACCTGTACGCTGCGATCGGTTTCTCGATTCTCATTGAGCTGTTTAACCAGATTGCGCGCCGTAATTTCATCAAACACCAGTCACGTCGCCCGATGCGCGAGCGGACTGCCGAAGCGATCCTGCGTTTGATGGGGGCGCGTAAAGCCACGGATGATGAAGAAGCCAAACCCGCATCTCCTGCCATGGAAACCTTCGCAGAAGAAGAACGCTACATGATCAGCGGTGTATTGACGCTGGCATCGCGCTCGCTGCGCAGTGTGATGACGCCGCGTACCGAGATCTCTTGGGTGGACAGTGAACGCTCGATTGACGATATTCGCGTGCAATTACTGGATACGCCGCACAGCCTGTTCCCAGTTTGCCGTGGTTCTCTGGATGAGTTGGTCGGTGTGGTGCGCGCCAAAGAATTGTTGGTGGCGCTGGATAACGGTGTAGATGTAGAGAGCTTTGCTGCTGCCACACCGCCGCTGGTGGTGCCGGATACGCTGGATGCCATCAATCTGCTACCGGTACTGCGCCGTGCCAAGGGCAGTCTGGTTGTTGTCACCAACGAGTTTGGTGTAGTACAGGGGCTGGTGACGCCTTTGGATATTCTGGAAGCGATTGCCGGTGAATTCCCAGATGAAGATGAAACGCCGGATATTGTGGTCGAAGAGGGCGGCTGGTTGGTGAAAGGCGGTACCGATTTGCACACGTTGCAACAGGTGCTGGACAGCCATGAACTGGTCGATCCGAAAGAGGAATATGCGTCGTTGGCGGGGTTGTTGCTGGCACACAGCAATGAAATTCCCAAGGTAGGCGAAGTGATTGAACTGCATCACTTCCGTTTTGAGATCATGGCCGTATCGGAATACCGAATCGAACTGGTGCGGGTGACGCGTTTGGCTGATCCCTATGCGGATGAAGAAGAGTAATCTTTGCTTCTGACTCTGTAACTTTTCCCTCGTCATTCCCGTCGAAAGCCGGGGATGACGAGGGAAAAAGTGCTTTTCTTCGACAAGAGATTTCCGCTTTCGCGGGAATGACGGAGGTGGGCAGGAATGACGGTGGGTGTATGCGCTGTTAATCACATTGTACTTTCACGGCCAAACCACCACGCGAGGTTTCGCGGTATTTGGCATTCATGTCTTTACCTGTTTCGTACATGGTTTCAATCACTTTATCGAGCGATACGCGCGGTTCGCTGGTGCGACGCATGGCCATGCGAGTTGCATTGATGGCTTTCACCGAGGCGATGGCATTGCGCTCAATGCACGGTACCTGAACCTGACCCGCGACAGGATCGCAAGTGAGACCGAGGTTGTGCTCCATACCAATTTCAGCGGCAACGCACACTTGCTCCGGACTGGCTCCGAGTAATTCCGCCAGGCCTGCTGCCGCCATGGAACAGGCCACGCCGACTTCCCCCTGACAGCCAACTTCTGCGCCGGAGATCGAGGCATTCATCTTGTACAGTATGCCAATCGCCCCGGCGGCGAGGAAGTAACGCAGGGCAATGTCGGTGGTGATCGACTCAATAAAGTGATCATAATAAGCCAATATCGCCGGAACGATCCCACAAGCTCCGTTGGTCGGCGCTGTCACGACGCGGCCGCCAGCGGCGTTTTCTTCATTCACAGCCAGTGCGAACATGTTAACCCAATCGACCACGTCCATCGGATCGTTGGAGTGTTTGCCTGCTGCTCCCAGAATACGACGCAGCGCCGAGGCGCGGCGCGGTACGCGCAGCGGGCCGGGCAGCACCCCTTCGGTATTGATGCCGCGCTCGATGCAGGCATGCATGGTTTGCCATACATCAGCGAAGTAGCGCTCAATCTCATCCCGGCTGTGTAGCGCCAACTCATTGCGCATCACCAACCCGGAAAGGGACAGACCATGCTGTTTACAGTGCACCAGCATCTCTTTTGCCGAGTGGAAGGGAAACGGCACCTGAACGACACCTGCGCTGCTTTGCCCAAAGTGGGATTCATCAACGATAAATCCACCGCCGATGGAGTAATAGGTGTTGCGATACAGAGGGAGGTCGCCGCCAAAAGCGGTGATCGTCATGCCATTCTCGTGCAGGGAGAGATTTTCACTGCAAAAATTCATGCCGCCGTGCAGCGGAAAATCCACTTCATGCTGACCGTTTGCCAGCAGCAAGCGTTCGCGCTGTTCCACGTCGCGGATAAATTCCGGAATGGCATCGATGGCGATGGTATCGGGCATGTTGCCCGCCAGTCCCATAATGATGGCGATATCGGTATGGTGTCCTTTCCCGGTCAGGGAGAGCGAGCCATAGACGTCAACGGTGATGCGGGTAACATCGCCAAGTTTACCCAGCTCAATCAAATCATCGACAAATTGCTTACCGGCTTTCATCGGTCCAACCGTATGAGAGCTTGAAGGGCCAATACCGATCTTGAACATATCGAAAACGCTTATCACGCGAAAGCTCCTCAAAAGCGCAGATTTAGAATAATACTCCTTGGATCGCGCTATTGTAGTGGGGTTTATATGGCAGGAGTGGGCTTTTCACATGAAAAAAACTTATGCACCAGGTGAAGATAACTTATAGCAGATCCGCATCACACTTGCGTTTGACAAGGATAATCAGGGGAATAGAAATACCCATACTTATGTATGGTTAATGTCCGCACAGGGAATAATCAGAATAAAATGCTACATTTCAGTCGGTTGAGGCGGAGACGTGAAGAGCAAGATGGCGAATGATGGCGGCAGTCAGCCCCCAGACAAACTGTTGCCGATACCAGGAAAGATAAACGCGGTGCGTTTGGTGCTGTCGCTCAATATCCAGCGGATAGTAGCGCGCCAGCGAAAACGCATCGGTCAACGGCATTTCAAACAGTTCTGCCACCTCATCAGCATTGGGCGCAACGTGAATATTGGCCGGTAACAGCCCAACCACGGGCGTGACCTGAAAGCCGCTGACACTGTCCAGTGGCGTCAGGGTGCCTAACACCGTCACAACCTCAGGAGCAATAGACACTTCCTCTTGGGCTTCGCGCAATGCCGTAGCGATCAAGCTGGCGTCGCTACTGTCTGCGGCCCCTCCGGGGAAGGCAACTTGCCCGGCATGCTTGCGCAGTGTGCTGGCGCGCCGGGTCAGTAATAGCGTCGGAGCATCGGTGTGGCACACAATCGGCACCAGCACAGCCGCTTTACGCACTTGGCGCACCGGTTTGGCCTGATGTGCACGCTGCAACTGAAAGCGCGTGACGAAGTTCGACAAGTCGTCAGTCAGCGGGGGGAATGGAAAGGTAACTGGCTCAATTACTGTACTCATAACCTGTGCGCCGCGTTTAGTAGAGGAAGAATTCGGCCCAGTTTATCCAGGGTTTCCTGATATTCCGCTTGCTCCTGGCTGTCTGCCACGATACCCCCGCCCGCCCAGCAGTGAAGCTGTCCCTGTTCTGCAATCAGCGTGCGAATAGTAATGCTGGTATCCATGGTGCCACAGACGCTGATATAGCCAATGCTGCCACAATAGGCGTTGCGGCGGTGCGGTTCCAGCTCTTCGATAATCTCCATGGCGCGAATTTTGGGCGCACCGGTGATGGAGCCACCGGGAAAACAGGCGCGCAGCAAATCCGTGGCATGGCTGTTTTCCGGTAGCCTTGCCTCAATGGTGCTGACCAGATGGTGCACCGCTGGAAACGGCTCAACGTGAAACAGCGCAGGCACCCGCACGCTGCCGGGTACGGCAACGCGGCCAATATCATTACGCAGCAGGTCGACAATCATTAAATTCTCTGCGCGATCTTTCTGCGAGGCAGCAAGCGCCGTGGCGCGGCGCGCATCTTCCTGTGGATCGGTAGCGCGTGGCAGTGTCCCCTTGATGGGGCGCGTTTCAATGCGCTGATTTTGTAACTGCAAGAAACGCTCTGGCGATACGCTGATGACGCAATGCTCCGGCAAGCGGATAAACGCAGAAAACGGGGCTCGATTGGCATCAGAGAGCGAGAGAAAAGCCTGCCATTCATCACCGCGATAACCTGCGCTGAAGCGCTGTGCTAGGTTGACCTGATAGCAATCTCCCGCGCGCAGATAAGCTTGAATGTGTTGGAAGCGGATGCCGTACTCATCCCGTGTAATATTGGACTGCCACGGGGTAGTCAGTTGGAAATCGCCAAGAGAAGCCACATTTGGCGGTGCGGATAGCCAGGCCAGCCGCGCTTCATGGTTACCATAGGTCACCAGCGTAAGCGTCTGCTGCTGGTGGTCGGCGATCAGAGACCAGTCGTAGATGCCCACTGCCATGTCCGGTAGGTGGATATCTTGCTTTGCCTGTGATGGAAGCGTTTCGACGCGTCGTCCGAGATCGTAACCAAACAAGCCGAGTGCACCGCCCTGAAAAGGCATATCGGGATGCGTGTGTGCGGTGATCCCGGCCAGCATCATTGTCTGGCGTACCAACAAGAAGGGATCTTGTGCGGAGCGCTCTGTGCCGTCCGCGCGCGTGATGAGCGTCTCATCGCCCTGAGTGGTTAACGTTGCTACCGGGTCGGCCACCATGATATCGAAACGGTTGTGCTGGTGATCGGCAAAACCGGAGTGCAGCAGCATGGCCCATGGCTGATGAGAGAATCGGGCAAACAGATGCAGCAGGGCATCCAGCTGATAAGGCAGTCTATGAAAATCAGGTAAACAAGAATCCATCGGTGTTATGTCATCGTGCAGGTGCTAATTAATATCGTTGTTAGCGTTATGATGCGTGCTTATAGGCTACGCCAGTGCGTTAGCCTAGCACAATTCGCCCACGGCGTATAAGGAAGCTGACTGAATGTTTAATGATATGCCCCCCTTAACCCACTCTCAGCAGCAAGACGCGGTTGAACGTATTCAATCACTGATGGTGCAAGGTATGAGCAGTGGAGAGGCCATCGCGCTGGTTGCCGCTGACTTACGGCGGCAACATAGAAGTGACATGGTCACTTATGATAAATGTGACGAAGAAGATGAATAATCCCTAATGCAGGCGCTGAGCGGACGACTTTCAGAATGCACTACAGCGCGGCGATGGCCTTGATTTCCACTTTATATTTCGGGTTCATCAGACGCGCTTCTACGGTACAGCGTACCGGCGCCTGGCCTGCCACCACCCAAGCATCCCAAGCGGCATTCATGGCGCTAAAGTCTGCTGCGTCAGCAAGGAAAATCGTCACATCCAGCAGACGTGTTTTGTCTGAACTATTCTGAGTCAGGATGGTATCAAGCTGTGCCAAGGTGCTTTCGGTTTGCGCCTGAGCATCGGCATCCAGATTCTCCGGCACGCTGGTGTAGTATAGCTAAACGACTTAATTTTGATTACATTATTTAAATGAGCTATTCAATTGATTTTAGAGGTAAAGTGATATCTACACGGGAAGAAGAAGGGTTGAATATCCGAGAAACAGCGAAGCAATTTCGGATTGGCCCTGCCTCTGTATCGCGTTGGATTAATCAAATAGCGTCAAAAGCATCGACCACGCGTCAGCGAAAGAGCGATAAATCCGAGTTGATAAAAGATGTTGAACCATATCCAGATGCTTACCAAAAAGAACGTGCAGAGCGTTTTGGTGTTTGTCAGAAGGCCATTTGGCAAGCTCTTAAAAAGCTGGGATTAACCTATAAAAAAACGCTACGTCATCCGAAAGCCGACAAAAGCGCCCGGCAAGCATTTCAACAAAAAATACAACAGTATGAAAAAGAAGGTAAACCTATTGTTTTTATTGATGAAAGTGGTTTTCCACACGATACCCCACGGACTCACGGCTATTCCCCAAAAGGTCAACGGTGTTTTGGGCTGAAGAACGGGGGAGCCAAGGGAAGAACAAATGTTATCGGCGCGTTATTAGGCACAACGCTGTTTGCTATCGGATTATTTGATATCAATATTAACAGCGATGTTTTCTATTCCTGGGTCACACAAGTCCTTATCCCAGTACTCCCTAAAAACAGGATAATCGTGATGGACAATGCAACTTTTCACAAAAAACATAATATTCAACAAGTCATCATCGATGCAGGGTATATGGTGGAGTATTTGCCTACATATTCGCCAGATCTTAACCCCATTGAGCATAAATGGGCACAAGCAAAAAGCAAAAAAAGAGAGAGTGGTTGCGATACAGAGATTTTGTTCTCAGTTCATATGGTGTAATCAAAATTAAGTCGCTTGGCTATAAAGGTTGCTGTTATGAATTACGGCATCGGACCAGCGGGCTTCTGGTTGAATTCTGATAATGTCTGTCATTGTTTGTCTCCCTGCATCAATCCTAAAAGATAAAAATCATTTTGCAGCCTACCATGATTCTGTGGGGTGAGGCGATGCGATCGCGATGCAGGGTGGCTACCGGGGCAGACACAGGGCATATAGCCAACCGACTTAAAAATGATTACAGCCAATGCCCTGATATGTGGCAAAAAATACAGCTAATTGTTATCAAAATAATGTCGCTTGGCTATAATTGAACAATAACTTCACCGCATCCTTTCCGGTTTTGGTTGTGGTAATTGTGCAGTGACAAATAGAGAGCGTGTGTGACAAAACATTTCGTACAGGACGATTTTTCTCCCGAAGGCACCTTGGCGCGAGCCATTGACGGTTTTAACCCACGTGAACCTCAGCGTGATATGGCTGCTGCGGTAGAGCGTGCCATCGTCGAACAACACGCACTGGTGGTGGAAGCGGGCACCGGGACCGGCAAAACCTATGCCTATCTGGTTCCGGCGCTGCGTTCTGAACGCAAGGTCATTGTCTCCACCGGTTCGAAAGCCCTTCAGGACCAGCTTTTTTCACGTGATTTACCGCGCATCGCCACCGCCTTGGGTTACACCGGGCAGGTCGCGTTACTCAAAGGCCGATCGAACTATCTGTGTATCGAGCGGCTGGAGCAACAATCACTGGCTGGCGGCGATTTGAGCGGTGAAGCGCTGAGCGAACTAGTACGTTTGCGGGGATGGTCATCGGCCACGGTAGATGGTGACATCAGTACCTGCACCGACGTGGCGGAGGATAGTGCGGTGTGGCCGTTAGTCACAAGCACCAATGACAACTGTCTGGGGAGCGATTGCCCGCATTATAAAGAATGCTTCGTGGTCAAAGCGCGGCGTAAGGCGATGGAATCCGATGTTGTGGTGGTTAACCATCACCTCTATCTGGCCGATATGGTGGTCAAAGAGAGCGGATTTGCTGAGCTTATCCCGGATAGTGATGTGGTTATTTTCGATGAAGCACATCAGATCCCCGATATCGCCAGTCACTACTTTGGTCAGCAACTCACCAGCCGTCAATTGCTCGATCTGGCGAAAGATATTATTATCGCGTATCGCACCGAAGTGCGCGATGCGGCTCAACTGCAAAAATCCGCCGATCGCTTATCACAAAGCACACAGGATTTTCGGCTGGCACTGGGGGAGCCCGGTTTTCGCGGCAACCTGCGTGATGTGTTGGCTCAACCCTCGTTGCAACGCGCGCTGCTGTTGCTCGATGATGCGCTTGAACTCTGCTATGACGTTGCCAAACTGTCGCTCGGGCGCTCGGCGCTGCTGGATGCTGCCTTTGAACGCGCGACCCTGTATCGCGCCCGTCTCAAACTGCTACATGATGTGCAACAGGCCGGTTACAGCTATTGGTATGAATGCAATGCGCGGCATTTTGTGTTGGCGCTGACACCGCTCTCCGTGGCGGACCGTTTTCGTGAACTGATGCAAGAGAAGAAGGCCGCATGGATCTTTACCTCGGCGACGCTGTCGGTTAACGACCGGGTCGAGCATTTTACCGAGCGCCTGGGATTGGACCATGCGCAATCTATGTTGCTGCCGAGCCCGTTTGATTATGCGCAGCAGACGCTGCTTTGCGTGCCACGTTTTCTGCCAGAATTGCAGCAACGGGGTGCTGCACAACGGTTGGCCACTCAGCTGCGTCCTCTCATCGAGGCGAATCGCGGGCGTTGCTTTATGTTGTGTACTTCGCATCAAATGATGCTCGATCTGGCCGCAGAGTTCCGTGCCTCACTGACATTGCCCGTGTTGCTTCAGGGCGAAACCAGCAAGGCACAACTGTTAGCGCAGTTTGTCTCTGCGGGGAATGCGTTGCTGGTGGCGACCAGCAGCTTCTGGGAAGGGGTGGATGTGCACGGTGATGCGCTCTCTTGTGTGATTATCGATAAACTGCCGTTTACCTCGCCAGATGACCCGCTGCTGAAAGCGCGTATCGAAGATTGCCGCCTGCGCGGCGGCGATCCGTTTGACGAAGTACAACTGCCCGATGCGGTCATCACCCTGAAACAAGGGGTGGGGCGTTTGATTCGTGATGTGGACGATCGCGGCGTTATCGTTATCTGCGATAACCGTCTGGTGATGCGTCCTTACGGCAAAACCTTTCTGCAAAGCCTGCCGCCCGCTGCTCGCACGCGCGATCTGACTCAAGCGATCCGTTTTCTTTCCCGCACCGAGGCGGTGTGATGCCTCGAAGTGATTCCATTCGCGGTGTGCTATGCTACACCACGTTATTTTTGTTTCACTGCCTGAGGTCGGCATGTCTACGCGAATTTTAGCGCTCGATACTGCGACGGAAGCCTGTTCCGTTGCACTCTGGAATGATGGTCAAGTTTTCTCCCTGTATGAAGTATGTCCACGTAAGCATACCCAACGCGTGTTGCCGATGGTGCAACAGGTGCTGGCTGAAACCGGTGTGGCGTTGAACAGTCTGGATGCGCTGGCATTTGGTCAAGGTCCCGGCAGTTTTACCGGTGTACGAATCGGTATTGGTATTGCTCAGGGGCTGGCGTTAGGCGCAGATTTGCCGATTCTGGGTATCTCCACGCTCGCCACGATGGCGCAGGGGGCCTTGCGTCGCACAGGTGCAACGCGCGTTCTGGCGGCGATTGACGCCAGAATGGGAGAGGTCTATTGGGCCGAGTATCAGCGTGATGTTGACGGCAACTGGCAGGGCGACGAACATGAAGCTGTGCTGACGCCACAGCAGGTACTGGAGCGTACCTTATCACTGCGTGGTGAGTGGGCGACCGTTGGAACCGGATGGGAGACGTATCCGACACTGGCTGCCCACGCGGAGATCGCTCTGACGCCGGGCGATATGCTGTTGCCACAGGCGCAGGATATGCTGCCGCTGGCCTGCCATCAGTGGCAGTCAGGTAACGCGGTCGCCGTCGCCGATGCCTTGCCGCGTTATCTGCGCAACAATGTCACCTGGAAAAAATTACCCGGTCGCACCTGATAACCGCGCAACTTATTGCATTACTGCCTACTCTAATGAGTAGGTATAGCTAAACGACTTAATTTTGATTACATTATTTAAATGAGCTATTCAATTGATTTTAGACGTAAAGTGATATCTACACGGGAAGAAGAAGGGTTGAGTATCCGAGAAACAGCGAAGCAATTTCGGATTGGCCCTGCCTCTGTATCGCGTTGGATTAATCAAATAGCGTCAAAAGCATCGACCACGCGTCAGCGAAAGAGCGATAAATCCGAGTTGATAAAAGATGTTGAGCAATATCCAGATGCTTACCAAAAAGAACGTGCAGAGCATTTTGGCGTTTGTTAGAAGGCCATTTGGCAAGCTCTTAAAAAGCTGGGATTGACCTATAAAAAAAAACTCTATGTCATCCGAAAGCCGACAAAAGCGCCCGGCAAGCATTTCAACAAAAAATACAACAGTATGAAAAAGAAGGTAAACCTATTGTTTTTATTGATGAAAGTGGTTTTCCACACGATACCCCACGGACTCACGGCTATTCCCCAAAAGGTCAACGGTGTTTTGGGCTGAAGAACGGGGGAGCAAAGGAAAGAACAAATGTTATCGGCGCTTTATTAGGCACAACGCTGTTTGCTATCGGATTATTTGATATCAATATTAACAGCGATGTTTTCTATTCCTGGGTCACACAAGTCCTTATCCCCGTACTCCCTAAAAACAGGGTAATCGTGATGGACAATGCAACTTTTCACAAAAAACATAATATTCAACAAGTCATCATCGATGCAGGGTATATGGTGGAGTATTTGCCTACATATTCGCCAGATCTTAACCCCATTGAGCATAAATGGGCACAAGCAAAAAGCAAAAAAAGAGAGAGTGGTTGCGATACAGAGATTTTGTTCTCAGTCCATATGGTGTAATCAAAATTAAGTCGCTTAGCTATAACATTTCCGTCTCGGTTAACGTCACCGTTACCAACTTCGCCGAAGAAGATTTGATTGAACGTTTACAACGCATCCTACGAACCAATGAACTCAGCATCCACGATATTGAATTTGAATGCCTTGAAACGCAGAAAATAGTCGAAAACTCCGCCGCACTCTCCACCATTAAAAAACTGAAAGACCAAGGATTCATGATCTCCTTGGATGACTTTGGAACCGGTTACAGCAACCTTAACTACCTGAAAAATATGCCAGCCCACGTGATCAAACTAGATAAGTCGCTAATCAAGGATATAAGGATATGAAGACGGATAAGAGCAGCCGCATTATCGTGCAGCACACCATTGAGATGCTGCATAAATTGAATTATAGCCAAGCGACATTATTTTGATAACAGCCAACTATGCTTTTTTGCCGCATATCACGGTATCTGTTGTAATCATTTTTAAGTCGGTTGGCTATATCTGGTGCTGGCAGAAGGGATTGAAGATGAGGAAACGCTCGACTATTTAGGGCAGTACAATTGCGATCAGGGCTAGGGCTATTATTTCTCGCGCCCGTTGATGGCCGACAATTTTGCGCAGGGGTTAGAGTTACACGATGCCAGCATAAAATCGTAATCCTCCGTCGCTATATCACCTACCGACGATTCCCTTTCTCCTAGTACCACGTCGTGTTTACCACTGCGTATCACTTACACAACGCCCCTCTTTGCTAAAACAGCGGACATAAAAAAGCAGGCGAACCGTTTCCGCTCCGCCCGCATTTTTGCTTCACAATACGCCGCCGACGCTTACAGCACAATCTGCTCCATGGCTTGCAGTATCCGTTTATCCGAAATGGGATAGGGTGTGCCCAGCTGCTGGGCAAAATAGCTGACGCGTAGCTCTTCAATCATCCAGCGAATATTTTTCACATTGTCATCATCGCGCTGCGCTTCAGGCACCTTATGCCACCACTGCTGCCATGCTTGCTGCACCTGCTCCAGCTTCAGCATCTGCGCCCCGTCGCGGTGAACATACTGTGCCAATTTTTCTAGTCGGTGCTCAATCGCCTGCAAATAGCGCAACACATCGGGCAGTCGCTGCCAGCCGACATCGGTGACAAAGCCGCGATAAACCAAGCCACTCAGCTGTGCTTTGATATCGCTTAACGCCAACGCCAGCGCCATATCAACCCGGCCCTTCAGACGTTTATTGATAGCGAAAACAGTGGTCAGGATCTGCTCCACCTGCTTGGCGATATCAACAACGGTTTCGTTCAGATCAGCGCGCACCTTTTCATGCAATTGCTGGAACGCAGCTTCCTCCCATACCACGCCCCCTGCTTGTGCCACCAGTTTATCAACGCAGCAGGCGATGCAATCATCGATCAGATCCAGCACTTTTCCATAGGGGTTGAAATAGAGCACCAACTTGGCTTTATTCGGCAGCTTTTCATGCAGATATTTGATGGGGGACGGGATATTAAGCAAAAGCAAACGACGCAGGCCGTGGCGCATCGCGTGCCGCTGTTGTTCCGACGTATCAAATACCCGGATTGTGACGCTCTCTTTCTCATCCACCAGTGCCGGGTAAGCCTTCACCGAGTAACCGCCGCGCTTCTGCTCATAGCGTTCCGGAAGGGTGCCAAAGCTCCAAATATGCAGTCCCTGTTGCTCCAGCCCATCATCGGCAACGGCAGATAAGGTCTGCTGCACTTTCTCTTTAAGCTGGGTTTTCAGCGCCGCCAGATCTTTGCCTTCGCGTAACGTATGATTTTTTTCATCGATTACGCGAAACGTCATTTTCAGATGATTGGGCACCTGTTCCCATTGCCACTCTTCACGCGGCACAGTCACACCAGTCATCAAGCGCAGTTCACGCTCCAGCGATTCCAGCAGTCCCCGTTCCAACGGCGTGGCACGCCCGAGAAAGGCTTGTGCATAGTTAGGTGCCGGCACAAAATTGCGTCGTAACGGTTTGGGCAAGGACTTGATTAAGGCAATGATCAGGTCTTCACGCAGACCGGGAATTTGCCATTCAAACCCGTCCTCACGCACTTGATTGAGAATCGGCAGCGGAATATGCACCGTGACCCCATCCGCATCGGCAGCGGGCTCAAACTGATAGGATAAACGCAGTTTAATCGCCCCCTGATGCCAGAAATTGGGGTAATCCAAGGCACTGACCTTTTCCGAACCATCTTTGATTAACATGCTCTTTTCGAAGTTGAGCAGGTCTGTGTCTGCGCGGCTGGCAGCTTTCCACCAGTTATCAAAGTGACGGGCTGAGATAACCTCGTGCGGGATACGCTGATCGTAAAACGCAAACAGCGTGTCGTCATCGACCAGAATGTCGCGACGTCGCGATTTGTGCTCGAGATCTTCCACTTCCGCCAGCAGTTTGAGGTTGGAGCGGAAGAACGAGTGCCGCGTTTGCCAATCCCCTTCCACCAGCGCATGGCGGATAAACAGTTCGCGCCCTAGTACCGGATCAATCTGGCTGTAGTTAACCTTACGCGCGGCCACAATCGGCAAGCCATACAGCGTGACTTTCTCCAACGCCATCACTACGCCCTGCGCTTTTTCCCAGTGCGGCTCGCTGTAGCTACGCTTAATCAGGTGCTGTGCAACCGGTTCAATCCACTCCGGTTCAAGGCGGGCCGTCATGCGTCCCCACAAGCGACTGGTTTCCACCAGTTCCGCTACCATTACCCATTTAGGCGGCTTTTTAAACAGCGCAGAACCGGGGAACAGCGCAAAACGTGCATTGCGCGCACCGGTAAACTCCTGCTTTTCTACATCTTTCTGACCGATATGGGAAAGCATGCCGGTCAACAGGGCGCAATGAACGCTGAGATAGTCAGCTGGTTCGCTGTTAACCGGGATACCCAGGGTCTTCACCACTTGGCGCAGTTGGGTATAAATATCCTGCCACTCGCGCACGCGCAGGTAGCTCAAGTAGTCACTGCGGCACTGTTTACGGAACTGGCTGGAGGAGAGTGCCTGCTGCTGCTCACGCAGGTAGTTCCAGAGGTTGACCAATGTGAGGAAATCGGAGGATTTATCGACAAAGCGCCGATGTTTTTCATCGGACGCCTGTTTTTTGTCCAGTGGGCGTTCACGCGGATCCTGAATCGACAGCGCGGCGGTTATCACCATCACTTCACGCACGCAGCGGGTTTTACTCGCCTCCAGCACCATGCGAGCCAGGCGTGGATCGATAGGCAACTGGGCCAACTGCCGTCCTGACGTCGTCAAGCGGTAGTGACCGTTCTCAGCGGTAGTGATCGCTCCCAACTCTTCCAGCAGACGCACACCGTCCTGAATGTTACGGTTATCCGGCGCTTCCACAAACGGAAACGCGGCGATATCGCCCAACCCAAGAGATGTCATCTGCAAAATGACCGAAGCCAGATTGGTACGCAAGATTTCCGGGTCGGTAAATTCAGGACGCGACAAGAAATCGGGTTCAGAATAGAGCCGAATACAAACCCCGGCAGCTACGCGGCCACAGCGCCCTTTACGCTGATTGGCAGACGCCTGCGAAATGGCTTCGATCGGCAAGCGCTGAACCTTGGTGCGGTAGGTGTAGCGACTGATGCGCGCCGTGCCAGGGTCAATCACATAACGAATACCGGGCACCGTGAGTGAGGTTTCCGCCACGTTGGTGGCCAGCACAATACGCCGCCCGGCGTGGGATTGGAAAACACGGTTCTGTTCCTGATTGGATAAGCGCGCATAAAGCGGTACCACCTCAGTGTGTGGCAAGTCCAACTTGTTGAGCGCATCAGCGGTATCTCGAATCTCCCGCTCGCCGCTCAAAAACACCAGAATATCCCCCGGCCCTTCGCGACTCAGTTCATCAACGGCATCGAAAATCGCCTGTAATTGATCGCGATCGCTGTCATCAGCCTCTTCAACCACCGGACGATAGCGTACTTCCACCGGGTAGGTACGCGCTGACACTTCCACGATCGGGGCATTGCCGAAATGGCGCGAAAAGCGCTCAGGATCAATGGTTGCTGACGTGATAATGACATTGAGGTCGGGGCGTTTTGGCAACAGCTGGCGCAAGTAGCCCAATATGAAATCGATATTCAGGCTACGTTCATGTGCCTCATCGATAATGATGGTGTCATACTGCATCAATAACCGATCTTGCTGAATCTCCGCCAGCAAGATACCGTCGGTCATCAGCTTCACCAGTGAAGTTTCCCCCACCTGATCGTTAAAACGCACTTTATAACCGACGCAACCGCCCAGCGGTGTGTCCAATTCGGCCGCAATGCGATCGGCCACGGCACGTGCAGCCAGACGACGCGGCTGGGTATGGCCGATCATGCCTCTGACACCGCGTCCCAATTCCAGGCAGATCTTCGGCAACTGGGTAGTTTTGCCTGAGCCGGTTTCACCGGCAACGATCACCACCTGATTATCGCGCACCGCGCGCAAAATCTCGTCACGCTTCTGACTTACCGGCAGCGCGGGCGGGTAGTTGATGGCCGGACAACTGGCCCGACGCTGCGCAACGCGCGTTTGCGCCGCAGCGATCTCTACACTGAGTTCCTGCGCAATAGCGGCTTGCGCCTGTGGGTTACGTACTTTCGCCGCCCCCTGTAAACGGCGTTGGAGGCGTAACCTGTCGCGCAACATGAGCTCATCCAACTGAGATGACAATGGTGTAAGGGGTGATGTCACAATCCTGTTCCTCAAACGTATATCCCGCAAGCGCTATGCAGGCTGCCTCTGTGCCTGCGTTTTATCATTCGGCGGGCATGTTATCACATGCCGGCGCGAGTGTTATCACCGTGCCTTTTTTCTCTTGTTCAATAAAATCGAACAATGCCCTCGAAATATTACACTTTCAACCTGTTGGTATACTGCATAAGATGCTAGGCTGTGTCCCTTAATTGCTTGAGTTATAGTATCCATCTGTTTCTACGACACTTTTGATTATGGCTCGCTACGATCTTTCTGATGAAGCATGGGCCATCATTGAGCCCTTGTTGCCAACCGTTTTGACATCTCCGCGGGCCGGTCTGTCGTGGGCAGAACATCGAAAAATCTTCAACGGCATGTTCTGGATACTGCGTTCAGGCGCACCATGGCGTGATTTACCTGAACGTTACGGCCCATGGAAAACCGTTTATATAGATAAACGACTTAATTTTGATTACATCATTTAAATGAGCTATTCAATTGATTTTAGACGTAAAGTGATATCTACACGGGAAGAAGAAGGGTTGAGTATCCGAGAAACAGCAAAGCAATTTCGGATTGGCCCTGCCTCTGTATCGCGTTGGATTAATCAAATAGCGTCAAAAGCATCGACCACGCGTCAGCGAAAGAGCGATAAATCCGAGTTGATAAAAGATGTTGAACCATATCCAGATGCTTACCAAAAAGAACGTGCAGAGCGTTTTGGCGTTTGTCAGAAGGCCATTTGGCAAGCTCTTAAAAAGCTGGGATTGACCTATAAAAAAAACTCTACGTCATCCGAAAGCCGACGAAAGCGCCCGGCAAGCATTTCAACAAAAAATACAACAGTATGAAAAAGAAGGTAAATCTATTGTTTTTATTGATGAAAGTGGTTTTCCACACGATACCCCACGGACTCACGGCTATTCCCCAAAAGGTCAACGGTGTTTTGGCCTGAAGAACGGGGGAGCCAAGGGAAGAACAAATGTTATCGGCGCTTTATTAGAGCCTGTTTAAGATTTTGTGTAAATGCCTTTCCTCAGAAGTGACCGTCAAGACGGTCACCGAACTCGATAATAATGCGACTCATTGCCATACGCCAGTCCTGTAAGGGCATCGTCCATTTCTGTGATGCCGCATGGGTTGCCAGCCATACGACCTTCTTCACCGAGTCATCAGTCGGGAACACCTTGCGTTTCTTGATTGCATGCCGGAGCACGCTGTTCAGTGATTCTATAGCGTTCGTCGTGTAGATTACCTTGCGAAGTTCCTGCGGGTACGAGAAGAATAATGTCGACAGGTTGGCCCAGTTTGACTGCCAGCTCCTGCTTATCTGCGGATAGCGGTGATCCCATGTCCCACCGAACGTCTCCAGCGCCTGAAGCGCGGCCTCTTCGGTTGGAGCCTGATACACTGCTTTGAGGTCGCGTGTTACCGCCTTATAGTCCTTCCAGGCAACGAAGCGCAGACTGTTGCGCACCATGTGCACGATGAACAACTGGATGCGGGCTTCCGGGTAGACCGTGTTGATGGCATCCGAGAACCCTTTCAGGCCGTCCACACAGGCAATGAGGATGTCGGTCAGGCCACGGTTTTTCAGTTCTCTCAGCACGTTCAGCCAGAACTTTGCGCCTTCATTTTCGCCAGCCACATCCCCAGTAGCTCTTTCTGGCCTTCGATATTGATACCCAGCGCCAGGAACACAGACTTATTGATAACGCGGCTGTCCTGCCGGACTTTCAGAACGATACAGTCAAGGTAAACAATGGGATAAACCGCATCCAGGGGGCGATTTTGCCATTCAACAACCTGCTCCATAACGGCATCGGTGACCTTCGATACCAGGGCGGGTGAGACATCCGCGTCATACAGCTCTTTGAACGCAGCGGCAATTTCGCGGGTGCTCATTCCTTTGGCATACAACGATAAAATCTGGTTATCCATCCCGGTGAGCCGGGTCTGGTTCTTCTTCACCAGTTGCGGTTCAAAGGAACCATCACGATCACGTGGTGCACGCAGTTCCAGCGGACCATCGCCGGTGGTAACAGTCTTTGTGGAGTGGCCATTGCGCGTGTTAGTTCCAGATTTGGACTGGGGCTTCTCATGCCCGAGGTGATGGGTCATTTCAGCATTAAGGGCAGCTTCAACGCAGATCTTTTTCAGCAGGCGATCAAACGGGTTGAGAGCGTCAGGGGTTTTGAGATTTTTGGCCAGCTCGTTAGCCAGAGCCTGTAACTGTTTTTCGTCCATAAAGTAACCTGCTTTTGATGTTGGATTGAACATATCAAAACCAGGAAATTACACAATCTCGTGTACAGACTCCTTTATTAGGCACAACGCTGTTTGCTATCGGATTATTTGATATCAATATTAACAGCGATGTTTTCTATTCTTGGGTCACACAAGTCCTTATCCCAGTACTCCCTAAAAACAGTGTAATCGTGATGGACAATGCAACTTTTCACAAAAAACATAATATTCAACAAGTCATCATCGATGCAGGGTATATGGTGGAGTATTTGCCTACATATTCGCCAGATCTTAACCCCATTGAGCATAAATGGGCACAAGCAAAAAGCAAAAAAAGAGAGAGTGGTTGCGATACAGAGATTTTGTTCTCAGTCCATATGGTGTAATCAAAATTAAGTCGCTTGTCTATATCGAAGGCCAGAAAGAGCTACTGGGGATGTGGCTGGCGAAAATGAAGGTGCAAAGTTCTGGCTGAACGTGCTGAGAGAACTGAAAAACCGTGGCCTGACCGACATCCTCATTGCCTGTGTGGACGGCCTGAAAGGGTTCCCGGATGCCATCAACACGGTCTACCCGGAAGCCCGCATCCAGTTGTTCATCGTGCACATGGTGCGCAACAGTCTGCGCTTCGTTGCCTGGAAGGACTATAAGGCGGTAACACGCGACCTCAAAGCAGTGTATCAGGCTCCAACCGAAGAGGCCGCGCTTCAGGCGCTGGAGACGTTCGGTGGGACATGGGATCACCGCTATCCGCAGATAAGCAGGAGCTGGCAGTCAAACTGGGCCAACCTGTCGACATTCTTCTCGTACCCGCAGGAACTTCGCAAGGTAGAGTTATTAGCAAATCTGGTGTATGACGATCATGCTACGTTCCGCTCTGATGCTTCGTGAATCTGTTCTCCATCCTTAAATTGGACGTTGCTTACAACCAGGGTCAGCAGGTCAAATCCTCTTAGTCGGTTCCAGCTTTTCTGAGCTGACTGGAGCAGCTTAAATACCATTGACAGGGTTGTTTCTCTCGAACCACCGTTCTTCGCGCCTCTGCTTCGTAGCCTCACAGTCGCAAAAGCCGATTCAATCGGATTTGTCGTTCTTATGAACCGCCTCGAGTTGGATACAGCGCCGGATATTGAATGGCCGGAAGCGCCCAAAGGTGGAAAAGCGGTGAATTAGTGTCAGTCGTCGAGGCTCGCCAGTTCGTCGTCGGAAAGGCCGGTTGACATTTTGACAAGGGTGCGTTCAACGCCGTTGGCAAAAAGTTGCCTTGCAATGTTGAGCGAGGCACTATGCTCGCCTTCTTGGCGACCAAGAAGTATTCCTTTTTCAATGCCGCGTTGTTCACCTTTGGCTTCAAGCTGTTCTGTGATAGTCATCACGTCCTCCCGGTAATCCGTGGTTTTGGTGGCGATCCCCTGCAAGAACTGCTCGGCGTTCGAAGTATTGCCACGTTCGAGAATATAATACATCAAGCCCCGGAACTGCTCTTTGGGCACTGCCCATTGCTCAAGTAGACAGGCCAGCTCGTTAACCAGTTCCAGCAGCGCTACCCGCCTATGCATCAGGATTTCGTCATCCGGTATTGCGGTAATATCGACCAACGGGAATGCCTGTGTATAGACTGATTCTGCCAGTTCAGGGTCAGCAAAGCAATCGAGCCATTGGGTGCTGTAGGGGTAGGGCGACGTGGTGCTGTGGTAGAACAGGAGCGGGATGACCACGGGCAAGGTCTCGTTGTCTTGCTCCAAGTGCCGCTGCATCGCTTCCATGCTATAACGCATTAAACGCCACGCCATCAACTTCTCGGGCCTACTCTGGTGCTCGATCAATGTGTAGATATAGCCTTTCCCCGTTTTTGTCTGCACGGAATAGAGCATATCCGAACACTGGGTGCGCAGGTCGTCTTCGATAAAGCTACCTGACTCCATCGCAAGGGTGCTGAAATCGCAGCGCTCCCGCAGATGAGGTGGCAGATGGATTTCCAGAAAGTCTCGGGCGACCGTGATATCGCCGAGGAACTTTTTGAACAGGGAGTCATGTTGGGAGAGCGAGGATGTTGTCATTGGCGCAGTATACCTTGCTCAGGTTAGGGTATGCCATCGGGATTTCCAGCTCGGGGTGAATGTGATTTTTCACGTCTAAGGCATAGGTATCTACACATCTTTTGCAATATCTGCTATTACGTTGCTGTATGATCTCAACTTATCCATCGGTGGGATTGATGCCCGCCTTAACCGGCGTTATCAGCGTCTGGTTAAGCAACACATGACTCCCCCAGCACCATTGGCGTCAGCCGTTAAAGACCTTGCCTGCGCGCAGAAAACAACATTCGCCACTACTCAGGCCGTTTGGCGTTTTTTTAATAATGAACGTATTAGCTTCAGTCAGCTCAATGAACCGATTATTTCGCTGGCTCTCCGGCAGGTTGCACTTAGCCCGCATCCATACGCTCCCGTCGTTCACGACTGGTCTCATTTACAGTTTCGTACCCACAATGGGAAAGAAGAACGTTTGAAAATGACGCATGGTGGCGACGTCGGTTATGAACTACAAACCAGCCTACTGCTTGATGCTGCAAATGGTTTACCAATAGCGCCCCTGTCTCAAACTCTAACCGATAGGGCAGGTTGTCGTTCAACGCTAACCGAGGGCTTGTCTGAGAGTCTGACTCATATGGATGCTTTGACGGCTGATATCGCCCGCGTTGAGTCTCTTGCTACCGGGAAGAAGTTAGTTCATCTCATTGACCGTGAAGGTGACTCTATCGGGCATATGCGCACATTAAGCTCCCAGGAAATATGTTGGCTTATCTGGGGAAAGGAAGGGCATCGGGCCGAGTGGGGCGGTGACACCCGTAAAATTGGTGAAATTGCAGACGATCTGCCATTTATCGCAAACGGACAGGTTGGCTGGAAAGGGAAAAAAGCCAATATGGAGATCGGGGAAACATCCGTGATCATAACGCGAACAGCAAAACCGAAGCGGAAAGACAAGAACACCGGACGGCGAGTAAAAGTTCAGCCAGGCGTAGCTCTGACACTCAGATTAGTTGTGGTTCGCCTTACCGATATCACGGTAAATTTATCGGACGCTGGACGCTGCTCACAAACGTTAGTAACGAGATCACCAGCGCGGAAGTCGCTCGCTGGTATTACTGGCGCTGGGGTATTGAATCCTTTTTTAAACTGCTGAAAGGTGCCGGTCATGATGTAGAAAAATGGCTTCAGCGCAGTGCTGGTGCCCTGCTACGCAGGTTATTGATAGCTAGCATGGCATGTGTGCTGGTATGGCGGCTGCAACGCGCTGAAGGAGACGACAATGCGGCAGCCCGTCAGTTAATTTGCCGATTATCCGGACGACAACAAAAACGAGGGCGTAAAGAAAGCGCCCCAGCGCTGCTTGCCGGACTATCCATCCTGCTAAATACCTTGACGTTATTAGCAGACTATACCCCGGAAGAACTTGCCCACTTCGTTATGGTGGTTTTTAACCCTTTATGATGTGTAGATACCTATGCGTCTAAGGAAGGGAGTCCGCAAGTCGAAATGGACGGTAACGTATTGATAAAAATGTCGTGTATTGTTGTGTTTTGTTGCCTGTTTTTTGAGCATGGGATGGCGATAAATCTATGATAATTAGTAGATTAGTGCTTTAGGTCTTCGCTGTCAGGAGTACAGCGGCATTAAAATATCGTCATTATGATTCAATGAGTTATAATGCATCGATCGAAATTAGGCTTTGTTGAATAATAGTGAGTCATGCTGTTTTTACAACCAGTTTTGGTAGAAAATGTTTGTCACCTCAGGTTTACAGTTTTCTTATGAGGCCTAACTGCATGATTTTGCGTTGCGAGGATCTGTCGTTTCACCGGGGGTGCAGCATAAAATATGTTTATTCAACAAAGCCTCGAAATTATTCAATCTGCTTCCATTCAGCTCCCCGGACATCGCGGTACCTATCTGTCATGGTAGAGCTTTTGTGACCTAACAATTTTTGTGCATGTTCTTCCCCTTTCTCATCGGTGTAGAGTCTTGCCGCCAAGCTTCTGATTTGTACTAGCTCAGACCTGATCTGAGAGTTACCGATTATTGATACAGGTGTCTGTCAGATTACATCTGGTTCAGATTCTTTTCTGCCCTGATCCGTTTTCCATCGAGTAAAGTGGACATCGGCGTACGCCTGCAGCACATTTTTCCCTGATGAGTTCGCTCATTATTGTAATGCCACAACCAGTTGTCCAGATCTACCTGCAGGCTTTCCAGGTCTCCATATAACTTCTTGCCGAACGTAACCTGGTAAAAATCCTGCAAAATGGTTTTATGGAAGCGCTCTCAGATGCCGTTCTTCTGCGGAGACATCGCCTTTGTTTTCGTATGCTCGATATCGTTGATAGCCAGATAAAGCTGATAATCATACTGCTCCACTTTACCACAGTACTCCGTACCCCTGTCGGTCAGTATTCTCAGCACCGGCAGTCCCTGAGCCTCGTAGAACGGGAGTACGCTATCATTGAGCAGGTCGGCGGCGGTGAGCGGTGTTTTATTCGTATACAGCTTGCAGTGCGCCACTTTCGAGTACGTATCCACGAACGTCTGCTGGTAGATACGGCCCACCCCCTTCAGATTGCCTACGTAGAAGGTGTCCTGCGAGCCCAGATACCCGGGATGTGCTGTCTCGATTTCACCGCAGGCCTCATCATCGTGCGCCTTCTTCTCCAGGGCTGCGATTTGAGCGTCGGTAAGGACAATGCCTTCTCTGGCGACCTTTTCCTCAAGCGCCTTCAGGCGTTTACGGAAGTTCTCCAGGTCGTGTCGTTGCCAGATGGAGTGCACGCCGCTGCCAGAGATAAATACGCCTTTTTTACGCAGCTCATTACTGGTCCGGTGCTGCCCATGGGGCGGGAACTCAATAGCATAATCAACAACCGCGCGTTCAGTGGCTTCGTCGGCGCGGTTCTTCAGGTTCGGAACCCGGCGGTTCTGGTTAAGCAGCGCATCAATGCCGCCTTCAGCAGCCAGTTCCTGATAACGGTAAAATGTATCGCGTGACACGCCCATGCTCTTGCAGGCTTTTGATACGTTACCGAGTTTTTCGGCGAGATTGAGCAGGCCGGCTTTGTGTTTGATAATGGGATTGTTAGTATGAAGCATGAGAGTTACCTCGCGTTTTGTTTAAGGATTAGACACCCATATCAAAACCGGTAACTCTCAACCTTTCAAGGTCCAGTGTCAGATCTAGTCGCGACTAATACATATTAGTTGACCACTACACTTTTATCCCAAGGGAACGGACTTCAATCAGGTGAGCCATCGCAAGATTGCTGAGCTCGAACACACACTCAACACAAGGGGCAGAAAATCGCTGGGCTATTGTTCCCCTAATGAGGTATTTTTAACACACTTACTGGCGGCATAAGCCCCTACCATTTTGTTGCGTTTCGAGTGGGAATGGGCCCTGGCGCTGACACACGCGCTGCTGCCCTAGATGCGGCTTTCTCAAGCCGCCATAATGACGGCTTCCTGCCGTAGTTGCTCGATAGTTTCAACATATAATGACAAGCCCTCTAGCATATCTTCGGTGTTGCTTTCCGGCGGCAGACGGTATAAAGCTAACAATACAGATTGGTCGGCATCCGCCGCCAGTGTCACCGGGCTTGCGTAATTCATACTAAGGATCGCCTGCAATTGATCGCTGTCGGTTGGCAGGCTTCTGAGCGGGCAACACATCTCCAGCCCCGCTTCCGATTCGTCAAAATACACTTCCAATTCATCAGTGATAAGCAACGCGGGGTCGTCCATCGGGTCAAGTCCCAGTGATTCATAAAGATCTAACAATAAATTTTGCATTAAAGACTCCTTTTAGAGGATGACTTGGCGAATTGGGACAATCCTTTTACTTTGGACCAAACATCACCCACTCCAAGACGCTTAGTTAAAGATAAATTCATGCTGGACAGCTTGAATGTTTTGGCAACCTTATTGCCTTTAACACCGATGTTTTGTTTTTGTACTTCCAAATTCCCGCTTTGCAGCACCACCGTCTGCAGCAACTTAATGTCTTTTTCATTAAGCTTCTCTTGCGGGTCTTTCAGCGGCTGTTGATTGTGATAGGCAATCGCTTCCCGTTTCACCTCTGCATCAAGCATACCGGTGCGGTCTTTTCCGCTTTTACAGTTCCAGCAAGGTACCGCACCTATTTCATACGCCAGCATCATCAGGCGTTTCGGCGCTTGATAAGGCTCTCCACCGTCGCTGCGGTGCAGTTTTCCATTCCAGATATTCTTTAATTGCTTACTGAGGGTGATGACCTTGTTGGCGTTTTCCGGCGTCGGCTTGCCTTCTAGGTAGCGACCGACCCAGCCTCCGGGCTCAGCCTCTGGCCGCAAATCGTTACCGAGGAGCTGGTTTAATGCTACGGCGTTATAACTATCAGAAGTGTCGTTTCCCAAGCCAAGTTTCAGTGAAACTTCATTGACGCCGAAGTTAAATGCGGCGACATCCAAGGCCACTTTGACGTCTTGGGCTTCTCCCTTATCGTTATGGACCGTTAACGTAAGCGCGCCGTCCCGCTGCGATTCAGCCTTGCATAAGGTTTGCCAGGCCTGCATTTGGTCGCGCAGCATCTCTCTTTCCTTGCCGAAGAAGCTTAATTTTGTGGGCGTCAAAAGTGAGGTAGAGACCAACTGCAAAGGTACAGTATCCTCTTTCAGGGCACGTGCCATCAGTTCAGGGCGGGAGTAGAGCGCCGCCGTGACGACTTCTTTAGCCCGATTCAGCGCCCCGTCAATGCGTTCCGCGGATCTCGCCGGCAATGCGAAGGGTGACAGCACGCCGTGGCGAATGCCTTGGAACAGCGTTTGCTGCTGGCCAAATTGGTCTTCCACGCTTAACGAGGATTGCCATAAGTTTGCCGCGTGCTTGGTTTCATTCGCGTCGGAAGAACAGATCCCTTTCCCCTGGTAGGCGGTCGGAAAAATATCCCTGTCGCCCAGTTTCATCTCGGCGGCAGGGCGCTGGAGACTACTATACTGGTTGCCGTTATGACTTATCTCCCGCTGTATCGTTTTCCAGGGGGCATTATTGAGAGTGTCAGTACGCGCCGCATTATAAGCGACGAGCGCGCGTTTTCTGGCTTCTTGCGGCTTAATGCCCATCACCTGATATTCACTGGTGAGCATCGCCAGCATCTCTTTTCGTAGTTTAGCGGCGTCCATTAACTCGTCGGTATGGGCATTACGATCTTGTTTAATTTCAGTGAATTTGCACTCCATCGTTTTTTTCAATTTCGCCAAGTGTTCCCGGCTGGCAATAATATGGTCATGGATTCTATTTTCGGCGCTGGCAGATCTCCTCTTGCTATCCATCGGCTGAAGTATTTCAAGCTGTTTATAGGCCAGTATTGTCGTATCAATTACCCCAATTTGATACTCGGTAAGCTCATTTATTGACTGGGCGCATTCTGACACATTCATGTCGCTTAAGGCGATCTCAGGCGCCACCACTTTGCCAAAAGTGGGCGACACGTCTTGTATTTCCGGGTGGCTTTTCGACATCAATGCCGCGTTTATCACCTCTGGCGAAGAATACTGAGCGCCATCCGTTGACCGGTTTTTTTCTACCGAGTTCAGCATATCGTAGATTGCCTCGAATCCTTCCCTCTTAACATACACCGATGGCGTGTCACGACGTTCGGAGTATTCAGTAAGGGTCTGTTTTACTGGCCGTTTGCTATCCTTTCCATTAAGTAGGCTATACCTAAAATTTAGGTTAGAATTAATCAAATTGCGCTCGTTGCCAAGCGTGCCTTTTGCCGCGTCCTTGGGCGATTGTTGCTCGAAAATCTTTCTCATTGACGCAACGTGACCGTGTAGTTTTACTTCAGACATATCAGAACTCCTATGGTTAGGATCATTATTCCTGATTTGCCTAAATTTAATGTCAATTAACGCTCATGACTCAGATTTTCTGATAGTGGTGTTTGTAGTGGTCAACTAATACTGGCCACCGCATTAGACTGTAGGGCACCTCGAAAAACTCGAAATTTTCAATGAATCTCCGACTTGTCTCTAAATAATTAGATGTTTTTTGATCACCTTGGGGCTTTGTTGAATAAACATATTTTATGCTGCACCCCCGGTGAAACGACAGATCCTCGTAACGCAAAATCATGCGGTTAGGCCTCATAAGAAAACTGTAAACCTGAGGTGACAAGCATTTTCTACCAAAACTGTCTGAAAAAACAGCATGACTCACTATTATTCAACAAAGCCTCACCCCGGCACTAATCCTACCGTCCATTGCCATGGACCGTGTCATTTTGCCTATTCTTGGCGTTAGAAAGCCACGATGCCCGCACGCTGGAAGTACGCCAACCGATTTAGGTTGTAACATGCTGCCATCATCGTCATGGCAAAATTAGCGCGCACTTGCCCAATGGTACGGATCAGTTTTCTACCCATTTGTTCCATCGCCGCGAATGCATGTTCAACCCGTGCCCTAGGCTGTGTCCCGCAATTCATTTTCACTGATTGGAAATGAGGAAAATATATCAAATATGTTCGTTTTTCGGGCTAATTCCGTGTGTTTTTACTGTCAAAAACTGCCTGCGTTGTACGATTTTTAATCTGCTAGGTAATTAAGGGACACAGCCTAATTCAGGTACAACCCAAATGCCTGATTCAACGCCGCCATGCATTGTCTTTAATGCGTTATTACCTAACGATTTTGCTATCTTACGAGTTCCCTTGCTTTTGAAAAAAAACCGAAGGTCTCTGTGATTCAGTCGCTTTACCTTGCGCAACGGCGGCACGGTGTAAATCATTCAGGCAGTAACGCCCGAAAGCATCCTGGCGGACGACGGTATTTTCAATGACAACTAAGTTAGACATAACGATTTCTCCATAGTTAAACGGATGTGGTTATCTGTACTAGCTCAGACCTGATCTGACAGTTACCGATTATTTATACAGGTGTCTGTCAGATTACATCTGGTTCAGATTCTTTTCTGCCCAGATCCGTTTTCCATCGAGTAAACTGGCCATCGGCGTACGCCCGCAGCACATTTTTCCCTGATGAGTTCGCTCATTATTGTAATGCCACAACCAGTTGTCCAGATCTACCTGCAGGCTTTCCAGGTTTCCATATAACTTCTTGCCGAACGTAACCTGATAAAAATCCTGCAAAATGGTTTTACGGAAGCGCTCGCAGATGCCGTTCGTCTGCGGAGACATCGCCTTCGTTTTCGTATGCTCGATATCGTTGATAGCCAGATAAAGCTGATAATCATGCTGCTCCACTTTACCACAGTACTCCGTACCCCTGTCGGTCAGTATTCTCAGCACCGGCAGTCCCTGAGCCTCGTAGAACGGGAGTACGCGATCATTGAGCAGGTCGGCGGCGGTGAGCGGTGTTTTATTTGTATACAGCTTGCAGTGCGCCACTTTCGAGTACGTATCCACGAACGTCTGCTGGTAGATACGGCCCACCCCCTTCAGATTGCCCACGTAGAAGGTGTCCTGCGAGCCCAGATACCCGGGATGTGCCGTCTCGATTTCACCGCAGGCCTCATCATCGTGCGCCTTCTTCTCCAGGGCTGCGATTTGAGCGTCGGTAAGGACAATGCCTTCTCTGGCGACCTTTTCCTCAAGCGCCTTCAGGCGTTTACGGAAGTTCTCCAGGTCGTGTCGTTGCCAGATGGAGCGCACGCCGCTGCCGGAGATAAACACGCCTTTTTTACGCAGCTCATTACAGGTCCGGTGCTGCCCATGGGGCGGGAACTCAATAGCATAATCAACAACCGTGCGTTCAGTGGCTTCGTCGGCGCGGTTCTTCAGGTTCGGAACCCGGCGGTTCTGGTTAACCAGCGCATCAATGCCGCCTTCAGCAGCCAGTTCCTGATATAACTAAACGACTTAATTTTGATCACATTATTTAAATGAGCTATTCAATTGATTTTAGACGTAAAGTGATATCTACACGGGAAGAAGAAGGGTTGAGTATCCGAGAAACAGCGAAGCAATTTCGGATTGGCCCTGCCTCTGTATCGCGTTGGATTAATCAAATAGCGTCAAAAGCATCGACCACGCGTCAGCGAAAGAGCGATAAATCCGAGTTGATAAAAGATGTTGAACCATATCCAGATGCTTACCAAAAAGAACGTGCAGAGCGTTTTGGCGTTTGTCAGAAGGCCATTTGGCAAGCTCTTAAAAAGCTGGGATTGACCTATAAAAAAAACTCTACGCCATCCGAAAGCCGACGAAAGCGCCCGGCAAGCATTTCAACAAAAAATACAACAGTATGAAAAAATGTAAACCTATTGTTTTTATTGATGAAAGTGGTTTTCCACATGATACCCCACGAACTCACGGCTATTCCCCAAAAGGTCAACGGTGTTTTGGGCTGAAGAACGGGGGAGCCAAGGGAAGAACAAATGTTATCGGCGCGTTATTAGGCACAACGCTGTTTGCTATCAGATTATTTGATATCAATATTAACAGCGATGTTTTCTATTCCTGGGTCACACAAGTCCTTATCCCAGTACTCCCTAAAAACAGTGTAATCGTGATGGACAATGCAACTTTTCACAAAAAACATAATATTCAACAAGTCATCATCGATGCAGGGTATATGGTGGAGTATTTGCCTACATATTCGCCAGATCTTAACCCCATTGCGCATAAATGGGCACAAGCAAAAAGCAAAAAAAGAGAGAGTGGTTGCGATACAGAGATTTTGTTCTCAGTCCATATGGTGTAATCAAAATTAAGTCGCTTGGCTATAAAATGTATCGCGTGACACGCCCATGCTCTTGCAGGCTTTTGATACGTTACCGAGTTCTTCGGCGAGATTGAGCAGGCCGGCTTTGTGTTTGATAATGGGATTGTTAGTATGAAGCATGAGAGTTACCTCGCGTTTTGTTTAAGGATTAGACACCCATATCAAAACCGGTAACTCTCAACCTTTCAAGGTCCAGTGTCAGATCTAGTCGCGACTAATACAATTTATGCGCGATAAGAACACCTCATCTTAGCCTATTCAATAGGGGACAAACATGTCATTAGGCACCGCTATTCATGATATTTCACAGGATAAAAAACCGGAGAAGTACCGCGTTTGCATTATCTGATGAAAACGAGAAGGGCGTAGTAAAGCGATTTTACATGAAACCGATCGCCTAGCTAGCGCTTGTATGCGCAGTGCTTAGCTTTACGAGGCGTTTGGCGATCAATTATTCTGAAACAGCAGCGTTTTTCATCGCATGACGTGCCAACGCCTTCAATTGCCGCTGAATGGCGGTGATGGCAACCGCATGATTGTCAGCGCGATCGCGTTCGCTGGCATCTGGCGCAGAGCTTTGAATCCCAATCAATTGCCAGCCTTGTAGTGTTTTAATCATCAGTGGAGAACCGCTGTCGCCGGGTAAGGTGTCGCACTGGTGAGATAAAATCGCGGACGCGGCCCAACCTGTAATGACACAATCCTGATGGCGATAGAGCGCTTCCTGATGGTCTTCAGGATAGCCTGCCTGCGTGACCTTTGCTTGTTGTTGCGCCAGCGCGGTATTCAGTTCTGACTGCGTGCCATTCCAGGTGGTTAATGGCGTGATGCCCGCAGGCGTATCCCGCAGCCAAATTAGGGCATAATCCAGCGGTGCGGCGGCGGGAGAGACAATCCACCCTTCGCCGTCAGGCTGCAATTTTTTGCGTAGCGCGCTATTGGTCACTGCTTCGATGGCGTGTGTTTCATACTTCCATTCGCCATTGACCGCAATAAAGCGCAGCGCAATCGGCTTATCAGGTTTTCCTGACGGCGGAGTCAAGACGCAGTGACCTGCGGTTAATGCCAGATGCGGAGCAATCAGCGTGGCGGTACACAGGTTGCCGCTGGCGGTTTCCAATTGACCAATGGCCTGCCAGGGCCAAGCGTTGGGTGTCGGCACCGGATCGCGGTCGTCATGATTGAAGAAAAGGGTTTTCTGACGTTCCGCTTCCGAGGGGGATTGCTCAGCCCAGCTCTGGGCTGCGGTTAACGCTATCAAACAGAACAACCAAGCCAGTTTACGCATCAATAGGATTACCTTGCGGAAAAGCGATACCTTTTTACTATAGTCAGGTTTGCCAGCATGGTGGGTTCAGGTGCTATCTGGAATCGATTTTGTGTTCGTCATAAAAAGAACAACAGCGTGATAAACCCGCACACCAGCACCAACGTAAACGCAATTTCAAATGAGTAGCGATGGAACATCATCAGGCACCCCATTAAATATACCGTGTGCGTCCGGGCATACGGCGGCTACCGGGAGGGGAGCGGCTGAAATGCCTGTTATAAAAAACACCCGATTCACCGGGTGTCATATAGCCAAGCGACTTAATTTTGATTACACCATATGGACTGAGAACAAAATCTCTGTATCGCAACCACTCTCTTTTTTTTGCTTTTTGCTTGTGCCCATTTATGCGCAATGGGGTTAAGATCTGGCGAATATGTAGGCAAATACTCCACCATGTACCCTGCATCGATGATGACTTGTTGAATATTATGTTTTTTGTGAAAAGTTGCATTGTCCATCACGATTACCCTGTTTTTAGGGAGTACTGGGATAAGGACTTGTGTGACCCAGGAATAGAAAACATCGCTGTTAATATTGATATCAAATAATCCGATAGCAAACAGCATTGTGCCTAATAAAGCGCCGATAACATTTGTTCTTCCCTTGGCTCCCCCGTTCTTCAGGCCAAAACACCGTTGACCTTTTGGGGAATAGCCGTGAGTCCGTGGGGTATCGTGTGGAAAACCACTTTCATCAATAAAAACAATAGGCTTGCATTTTTTCATACTGTTGTATTTTTTGTTGAAATGCTTACCGGGTGCTTTCGTCGGCTTTCGGATGACGTAGAGTTTTTTATAGGTCAATCCCAGTTTTTTAAGAGCTTGCCAAATAGCCTTCTGACAAACGCCAAAACGCTCTGCACGTTCTTTTTGGTAAGCATCTGGATATGGTTCAACATCATCTTTCATCAACTCGGATTTATCGATCTTTCGCTGACGCGTGGTCGATGCTTTTGACGCTATTTGATTAATCCAACGCGATACAGAGGCAGGGCCAATCCGAAATTGCTTTGCTGTTTCTCGGATACTCAACCCTTCTTCTTCCCGTGTAGATATCACTTTACGTCTAAAATCAATTGAATAGCTCATTTAAATAATGCAATCAAAATTAAGTCGTTTAGCTATACTCGCTAACTCTGCGTGAAACACGCTGGTGTTGGCGGTGTTTTATGGCTAACAAGTCCCTGCCGGAGCAGGGATCTTGAGACAAGAAACGGTGATGCGGTTAGGCTGCGGTAGGCGCCGGTTTTTTAGCGGCTTTCTTCACGTGTTTTTTGGCTGCCTGAGCTTTCTGTGCGGCAGGTTTAGTGGCTTTCTTCACGTGTTTTTTGGCTGCCTGGGCTTTCTGTGCAGCAGGTTTAGTGGCTTTCTTCACGTGTTTCTTAGCGGCTTGCGCTTTTTGCGCAGCAGTCGGTTTGGCTTTTTTCACGTGCTTTTTAGCCGCTTGAGCCTTTTGTTCAGCCGGTTTGGCGGCTTTTTTAACGGTCTTTTTCGCATGTTCTTGAGCATGTGCAGCAGGTGTGGTTGCTGATGCAGCCGTGGTGTTCGCTGCAAACGCGACAGAGGAGAGACCCAGAGCGGCACCTGCGATCAACACTAATACTTTTTTCATCATCAATTCCTCATTATTCCGTTCACACGTGGGCCCTGAAGCGGCCCGGTGAAAGAAGCATAAGAAAAAGCCCGTTGAGGGTCTGTGAGTCATTGGTATCGGTGTGTAACGCAATGTACACCTTCAGGATGGGAGTGCAGGGCGAACAGGGATATCGGTTTTGATTGGCCAGCTGAAGCGGAAACGTGCACCGCACCATTCATTGCTCTCCACCACAATGGTGCCGTCATACGCCTGCACGATGGCATAAACAATTGCAAGGCCCAGCCCACAACCACCACTGCTGTTTTCCAACCCTGCCTCTAGTCGGATAAACGGCTCAAATACCGTTTCCCGGTCTTCCTGAGCGATGCCAGGGCCGTCGTCATCCACCTGAAGGCAGGCCATTGGCCCATCACGGGATACGCTGACCGTGATGCGTGAGTGGCAGAAACGCAGTGCGTTATTGACCAGATTATCCAGCACCCGCTCCATCAGGCGCATATCAAGATAGCCAATATCCGTAACGGGCAGCATCGACAGCTCGAATACCTTATCCGCATGCAGCATGCGCCACTCATCGATTTTATTTTGCAGCCAAGCAGTCACATCAATTTGCGTCAGGTGGAGTGAGACCTGCGGGCGATCGAGACGTGCATAGGTCAGCAACTCGTCAATTAGCGCTTCCAATTGCCCAATGTCACGGTTGAGCGCCGTTTGTTCATCCTCACTCAAATTGTCGCTCATGGCGAGGCGATAGCGCAGGCGTACCAGCGGAGTGCGCAATTCATGGGCAATGTTGTCGATCAGCCGTTTTTTACTGACAATCAGCTGATTGAGATTATCGGCCATTTGGTTAAATGCGATACCCAGTCGCACCATGCTTGACGTGTTGTCATAGTGCAGACGCTCTTCAAGGTGGCCTTCTCCCAATCGCTGCGCGGCATTTTCCAGCTTCAACATCGCCTGCCAATGTGGTCGCATCCACAAGAACACCGGCAGTGCCATAGAAAGACCAATCAACATTACAAATAGCAAATCCCACAGCTGCATCTCATGCAGAAAAAACAGATAAGGGATTGACCCGACCGAGAGCACATAGTGAGAGCGCGGGATACGCTGGATAAAGGTGTATTGATCTTCAATCGCAATAATTTCGCCCTGATTCAGCCGCTGCTGCGCTTTCGGCGATAAACGGTATTTACTCAGCGGCTCAATGTTCAGCGTGAACGACAGGTTCAGGTCCATCTCATTGATGGTTTTATGCCATTCGCGCGGCGGGATGGTACGCAACCCATTGCGGATCAGATAGAGCGAGCTTTTCATCAAATCGTCCATCGACTGACGGCCTGCGCGCTCTGCGGTCATTTTGTAGACCAACCCTACCAGCAGCGTCATTACCACTAAGCTGGCAAACAGTAACAGAAAAAACTGCACAAACAGTTTTTTCATGGTATGGCGCTCTCCCAGGCATTCGGTGCGAAAAGGTAACCTTTGTTACGCACGGTCTTGATACGGAAGGGCTCTAGTGCATTGTCGTGCAATTTTTTGCGCAGACGAGAAATGGCCACGTCGATACTGCGATCCATGCCGTCATAACTGACACCGCGCAGATTTTTGAGCAACAAATCCCTGTCCATGGTATGTCCTGCATGGGTCGCCAGCTGCCACAATAAATCGAAATCGGCGGTGGATAGCACAATATTCTCTTCCGCCAGCGTCACTTCACGATTAACCGGGTCGATACACAGCAACCCGAAGTGCAGCGTTTTGTGCACTTGAACCTGCGCCTGTACCGCGGGAGTTTCAGGCGCAACCTGCGTGGCGGGTTGTGCCGAGTATTGACGCAGATGAAGTCGCAAGCGGGCAAGCAGTACGGCTGGTGGCGTCGTTTTCAAAATATAATCATCTGCGCCCATTTCCAGCGCCAATATGTGATTCATGTCGCTGTCAAGCGAGGTCAGTAGCACGATCGGGCCACTGTACAACGGGCGCAACTCGCGGCAGATGGTCATGCCATCTTTGCCCGGCAGCATCACATCCAACAGCACCAGATCGGGGTTTTGCTGCGCGATGAAGTCGAGCGCTTTATCGCCGCGCGGCTCCAGATGAACATCTATGTCATGTTTTCCTAGATAAGCCGCAATCAGTTTGCCCACTTCAGGGTCATCTTCCACAAAGGCAATCTTATGCATAGTCACCGTAGCTATTGTTCTCTATCGTCAGCCTGCCGTGTGGCAAACCGTTTTCGTCTTGCGTTAGCATAGCGCCCACACATTAGCGGCGCCAGCAATGAAGCGTAAAAGGGTATATCGTGCAGCTACCGGATTTCATTGCAATATCGTGAACTTGATAACGTGCTCGCGCTGTCAAATTACTCACGCTCGTGACAATATAGAGGGGTAACCCGTGAGCCTGGTAAAACAGGGCAGATGTATTATCGACGCTTGATGAAAGGTGATTGACGTACAAGTGACGCGATGAACCCACTGGCGAACAGGAGAGAAGGACATGGGAGATAAACCAGAGTCTGTGTGTTCCAATGAGGCGTTAAGTATTGATTACGCTGAGTATTTAGCAGCGCTGTGTAATAAAAGCTGGCGTTTTATTGATGCCATGTATGGCGTGTTGCCGATTATCGGCATGGTGACGAAATCTGCGTCGACCCGTCAGGTCGCTCCGCAAGAGCAAATGAAAATGCTGGCAATGCAGGTGCTTTCCACGCAGGTCAACGATGAAACCAACCTGACGCGACTGATTGCGCTGGCACAGCAGCAGAAACTGACAGCACTGAATATTGTGTTGCCGTATCGGCTGACGTCGCAACAGTTGGTGACGATCCGCGAAGCCTGCGCGGCGTCAACAACGGTGTCGCAGCACAATGAATGCCTAAGCGTCCAGATTACACCGGTCTAGGCCGCTTGCGCGGCCCGATGGGGGATCAGATTAATCGATAGACTGCTTTGCTTCCAACGCTTGCGCCAGCGTGGGATAAAACGTGCGGCGTCCCGCGATGGGATGCACGTTGGCGTGCGCCAACGTTTTCAGCGGCTGGAACGGAATATCGGTTATTAATAGCTGCTTGTCAGCGGGTAATGCATCGCTGAAACGCAAGAACGCATTCAGTCCTCCCGCATCCAGAATCGGCACCTCATCCCATTGCAGAATGATGGTCTGATAATTCTTGCTACGTTGCAGAATGTCGTTAAAAATGCGTTCCGCAGCGGCGAAAAACAGTGGGCCGTTCACCCGCAGTACCAGTCGCGTCGGCGATGAGGTTTCAAGGCGTTCGCTAAGCCGGGTCATTTGGGCGATGCGGCGCATAAACAGCAGCGACGCCAACACAATCCCCACCGTAATCGCAATCACCATATCAAACAGCACGGTCAGGGACATGCAAAGCAGCATGACAATGATGTCATCTTTGGGGCCATGACGCAGCAAATCCACCACTTTATGGGCTTCGCTCATGTTCCAGGCGACGATCAGCAGCAGCGCCGCCATGGCGGCCAATGGCAGATAAGAGAGCCAGGGGGCCAGCACCAACAGCGCGTGCACCACCGCCGAAATGGGGGACGTAGCCCCGGCGCGCACGTTGGCGGCGGAGCGCGCGATAGCCGCGGTGGCGGTGATGCCGCCAAAGAACGGCGCGACCAGATTACCGAAGCCTTGTCCCATCAATTCGGCATTGGAGTTGTGTTTTTTACCGGTCATACCGTCCAGCACCACCGCGCACAGCAGTGATTCGATAGCGCCAAGCATCGCCATGGAAAATGCCGCAGGGAGCAGGGCAGAAATGCTCTGCCAGCTGAGCGTCATCGCCGGTTCACCGGCTGCGGACACGTTCCACGGTAGCACCCTCTGCGGCAGAATAGGCGGAATGCCCTGACCCTGCGAGCCATCAGCCAGCATATAGCTAAAGCGGGAGCCGATGGTGGCGACATCATGGCCCATCAGCGACATGATACCCATAACAGCAACGCCTGCCAGCAGCGCAGGCAGATGGCCCGGCAAGCGGATGCCCAGTTTGGGCCAAAAAACCAGCACTGCCAGCGTAGTCAGGCCAATAAGTGTATCCGCCATCGTCAGCGTTGGGAGCGCTTGTTCCAGCGCCATCACCTTTTCGATATAGTGCTCCGGCACGGTGGTCAGGTGCAGACCAAACAGATCCTTAATCTGCATGGTGGCAATGGTGATACCGATGCCCGAGGTAAACCCCAGAGTCACTGACAGCGGGATATACTCAATCAGGCGTCCAAAGCGGCAGACGCCCATCAACACCAAAAATACCCCGGAAAGCAGTGTGGCCATCAACAAGCCTGAGAGGCCAAACTGCTGGGAAACCGGGTAAAGAATCACCACGAAGGCTGCCGTTGGGCAGGAAATGCTATAGCGTGACCCTCCGGTTACCGCAATGACAATCCCAGCAATTGCCGAGGTGTAAAGCCCGTACTGCGGTGGAACACCGCTGGTAATCGCCAGCGCCATTGCCAGCGGAATGGCAATAATCCCTACGGTGATACCTGCGATAATGTCGTGAACCAAACGTTGTGCGGTATATTTTTCGCGCCAACAGGCGGCGATCAGCGCACTAAAAGGCGTAACCCCGCTTACTCCATGCGTTTTCATCTTATGTCAGACCAAAAAAGAACAAAAAAATGGCGGGCAGTTGGCCCGTCGTCGATAAGTGAAGTGTAGGATACGCCTGTTAAGCGTGGAGTGTTAAGACTTACATCAAAGTGCAGGGTGCCCTGACGTAAAATCAGGGCGTTCCCGTAGGATCACAGCATGATTGTCATCAAATACGCAGCAAAAAGCGCTAAATGTGCGCTGCCGTTCAACACGTTGGTCCTGCCTGTTGAGAACGAAATATGACATAACATCAACACCGAGACCATGACGACGATGCTTGGCATTTCTAAACCGAAATTCAGCGTATTGCCCGTTAAGCTGGCAATAACGGTTACTGCTGGCACGGTCAGTGAAATGGTGGCGAGCACCGATCCGAAAAACAGGTTCATTGCACGCTGTACCTGATTACGCAGCACTGCTTTGATGGCGCCCAGCCCCTCAGGAGAGAGAATAAGCAGTGCGACCAGAAAGCCAGTGAACTGCTCTGGGGCATTCATGCGTGTCAGCAGCGCATTAAGCGGCGCAGAGTCCATTTTGGTGATACTGATCACCGCCACCAAATAAATTAGCAGCCAGGCGGTGTGCCACAACGAACTGTGTGAAGAGGGTTTGCCATGGTGCGGATCGCCGTCATCACTTTCATCTTCATGTTCGTAGATAAACAGGCTCTGGTGCGTGCGCGTTTGGATCAGGAGAAACACGCCGTACATGGCGGCGGAGATGAGGGCGATAATCAGCGCTTGCCCGGCGGTAAAATTACCGCCCGGCAGTGAGGTGGGGAAGACCAGCACGATAATTGCCAGCGGGAAAATGGCCATCAGGTACTGCTTGATACCGATCAAATTGACGTGCTGCGTGGCAAATTTCCGACCGCCTAACAGTAAGGCAAATCCGACCAGACCGCCGCTGACGATCATGATGATGGAATAAAGCGTATCACGCATCAGGTCCGGGCCGGCATCGCCCGTGGCCATCAGCGCAGAGATCAGGCTCACTTCAAGAATGACGACGGAGAGGCTGAGGAGCAGTGAGCCGTAGGGTTCGCCCAGCCGGTGGGCCAACACGTCAGCATGGCGTACTACGCTAAAGGCGCTGGCGAGAATGCCCACCAGTGCAATAAAGTTGATGCCAAGGATTGCCATCAGGTTTTGTGCATTGCTCCATTGCAACAAGACAAACAGCGCGATGATGGGGAAGATCAGGGAATATTCGTGGTGACGCGTTTTGATCACATCGGTGTGCGACTTCATGGCGGGCGGCTCCTTATCAAAAGTATTGAGTCTTACTAACAGTGCCGCACGCCTTATTGTTCTCTTTAACATGCGCCACGCGGGTAGCGACGGCAATGCATGGTTAAGGGGGTGACGTTGCGGAAAAAGTAGCTTACAGGTAGTTATAGCCTAAAAAACAGAAGCAGATTAGCAGAATGCGCGCAGCAGGCGGGAGATTTTAAGTAATTTTACATTCTTGGTGACTAAAATGGGATTAGTGTGGAGAATTTTGCAGTTTTCTCCCCACTGTATTGATGTAGCTAGTAAATTTTACCCCACTCAATCATCCGGATTATCCATGACATGGTGACGTTTCTGGTGATAATCCTTTTCGTTTAACCCTTCACGCCAATATGGCACAGCGTAGAGCTGATTTCTCTCAACCTTGAATTCTCTGCGTACGTAACGGCGTAGTTGCACCACGATGCGGTTTTCGCCCGCCAACCAGAAAAATGCACTGCTGGCGTCAATATCGCGCGTCACGGCGTGGAACTGTTGCAACAGCGTATCCGTGCTGGCGGTCGAGCCGACCACCCAATGCACGCTGAGGCCGGTGGGGGGGCCAGTAGCAGACGATCGGCCTCACTGTCGATGCGGATAACGGCATGGCCGGTAGCATCGGAGGGTAGCGCGCCGAGCAGCGCCGCAATGGCGGGCAGTGAAGAGGGATCGCCTGCCAGATAATAGGCGCTGGACGCAGGTAGCATGGGGTGCGGACCACCCGCTTGAGTAATGCCTACGCTGTCTCCGGGCTGCGCGTTGCGGGCAAACGTGACGGCGGGTCCGCCGTGGTCGTGCAAGGCAAAGGCAACATCCACTTCGCCCAATTCTGGCCGGAATGCATAAATAGTATAAGTGCGCCCGACGGGGCGCGCTTCGCCTTCAGGCCATTGCGTGCCTCGCTCACCCAATGTGGGTAATGTAGGCGCTTTCTGGCCTGGGTGCGCTAAAAATATAGCCAACCGACTTAAAAATGATTACAGCCAATGCCCTGATATGTGGCAAAAAAATACAGCTAATTGTTATCAAAATAATGTCGCTTGGCTATAGTTTGATATGTGCAGCATGTCGCCCGACTGCCGGATAGTCGGGCAGTGTATCGCTGTGAAAAGTGATGCAGCGCAAGTGCGGTGAGAGATCGGTGATGTGTTTAACCTAGATTAGCATAGGTATCTACACATCATAAAGGGTTAAAAACCACCATAGCTAAGTGGGCAAGTTCTTCCGGGGTATAGTCTGCTAATAACGTCAAGGTATTTAGCAGGATGGATAGTCCGGCAAGCAGCGCTGGGGCGCTTTCTTTACGCCCTCGTTTTTGTTGTCGTCCGGATAATCGGCAAATTAACTGACGGGCTGCCGCATTGTCGTCTCCTTCAGCGCGTTGCAGCTGCCATACCAGCACACATGCCATGCTAGTGCGTAGCAGGGCACCAGCACTGCGCTGAAGCCATTTTTCTACATCATGACCGGCACCTTTCAGCAGCTTAAAAAAGGATTCAATACCCCAGCGCCAGTAATACCAGCGAGCGACTTCCGCGCTGGTGATCTCGTTGCTAACGTTTGTGAGCAGCGTCCAGCGTCCGATAAATTTACCGTGAGTATCGGTAAGGCGAACCACAACTAATCTGAGTGTCAGAGCTACGCCTGGCTGAACTTTCACTCGCCGTCCGGTGTTCTTGTTTTTCCGCTTCGGTTTTGCTGTTCGTGTTATGATCACGGATGTTTCCCCGATCTCCATATTGGCTTTTTTCCCTTTCCAGCCCACCTGTCCGTTTGCGATAAATGGCAGATCGTCTGCAATTTCACCAATTTTACGGGTGTCACCGCCCCACTCGGCCCGATGCCCTTCCTTTCCCCGGATAAGCCAACATATTCCCTGGGAGCTTAATGTGCGCATATACCCGATATAGCCAACCGACATTATTTTGATAACAGCCAGCTATGCTTTTTTGCCGCATATCAGGGTATCTGTTGTAATCATTTTTAAGTCGGTTGGCTATAGAATCACCTTCACGGTCAATGAGATGAACTATAGCTAAACGACTTAATTTTGATCACATTATTTAAATGAGCTATTCAATTGATTTTAGACGTAAAGTGATATCTACACGGGAAGAAGAAGGGTTGAGTATCCGAGAAACAGCGAAGCAATTTCGGATTGGCCCTGCCTCTGTATCGCGTTGGATTAATCAAATAGCGTCAAAAGCATCGACCACGCGTCAGCGAAAGAGCGATAAATCCGAGTTGATAAAAGATGTTGAACCATATCCAGATGCTTACCAAAAAGAACGTGCAGAGCGTTTTGGCGTTTGTCAGAAGGCTATTTGGCAAGCTCTTAAAAAGCTGGGATTGACCTATAAAAAAACTCTATGTCATCCGAAAGCCGACGAAAGCGCCCGGCAAGCATTTCAACAAAAAATACAACAGTATGAAAAAGAAGGTAAACCTATTGTTTTTATTGATGAAAGTGGTTTTCCACACGATATCCCACGGACTCACGGCTATTCTCCAAAAGGTCAACGGTGTTTTGGCCTGAAGAACGGGGGAGCCAAGGGAAGAACAAATGTTATCGGCGCGTTATTAGGCACAACGCTGTTTCCTATCAGATTATTTGATATCAATATTAACAGCGATGTTTTCTATTCCTGGGTCACACAAGTCCTTATCCCAGTACTCCCTAAAAACAGTGTAATCGTGATGGACAATGCAACTTTTCACAAAAAACATAATATTCAACAAGTCATCATCGATGCAGGGTACATGGTGGAGTATTTGCCTACATATTCGCCAGATCTTAACCCCATTGAGCATAAATGGGCACAAGCAAAAAAAGAGAGAGTGGTTGCGATACAGAGATTTTGTTCTCAGTCCATATGGTGTGATCAAAATTAAGTCGCTTGGCTATAACTTCTTCCCGGTATCAAGAGACTCAACGCGGGCGATATCAGCCGTCAAAGCATCCATATGAGTCAGACTCTCAGACAAGCCCTCGGTTAGCGTTGAACGACAACCCGTCCTATCGGTTAGAGTTTGAGACAGGGGCGCTATTGGTAAACCATTTGCAGCATCAAGCAGTAGGCTGGTTTGTAGTTCATAACCGACGTCGCCACCATGCGTCATTTTCAAACGTTCTTCTTTCCCATTGTGGGTACGAAACTGTAAATGAGATCAGTCGTGAACGACGAGAGCGTATGGATGCGGGCTAAGTGCAACCTGCCGGAGAGCCAGCGAAATAATCGGTTCATTGAGCTGACTGAAGCTAATACGTTCATTATTAAAAAAAAGCCAAACGGCCTGAGTAGTGGTGAATGTTGTTTTCTGCGCGCAGGCAAGGTCTTTAACGGCTGACGTCAATGGTGCTGCGGGAGTCATGTGTTGCTTAACCAGACGCTGATAACGCCGGTTAAGGCGGGCACCAATCCCGCCGATGGATAAGTTGAGATCATGCAGCAACGTAATAGCAGATATTGCAAAAGATGTGTAGATACCTATGCCTAGATTAGTCGGGGTTGGGCTGGGCGAAAACCTGTTGGATGAGCCATTAAATTTCTCCATCATTCAGCCGATATAATTACTGATTTGATGGACAACATCATAGCATGTTGATGATAGTGATTATCATTTTAGTGACAGGCAAAAAGCACGTGTGTCTAAAAAAGCGTTGTTCACCCTTTTTTGTTACGATTTCAGCGTTACCTTAGCCCTTTGTGATTAAGATCAAGCTTGATTGCCACACAAAGAATGGCATATTCTGGAATGAGTTGCAGAAATTTTAAGCAGTTACGCTGTTTTTGGCAGAAAAAACGCGGCGATTATTGTTCGGTTATTGGCTGTTGGGGGTTTTAAGGTATTGTTAACACGCGATTTTTTACAAAAGGCTGATTGTGGTACGTCTTTTGGTTGTATCGAAGAAAACTTGTTGCTCACGCCTCAGCAGCGAGCGGACTCCCTGAACCAGACGCTATCGCGTCGCCCTGATAGCCCGGTGTGGATCTTTGGTTATGGCTCACTGATGTGGAATCCGGTATTTACACCGGAGGAAGCCCGTTTGGCCACACTTTCCGGCTGGCAGCGTGCATTTTGCCTGCGCCTTACGGCAGGACGCGGTACGGCAACGCAACCTGGACGCATGCTGGCATTAATGCAAGGTGGGAAAACGACCGGTATGGCATTTCGTTTGCCAGAGGCTTCACTGCATGAAGAGCTGGAACTGCTGTGGAAGCGTGAGATGATCACTGGTTGCTACCGTCCGGAATGGTGCGATTTGCACTGCCAAAACGGCGAAACTCTCACGGCGTTGACGTTTGTTTCGCAAGATCAACATCCTCTGATCGAAGCGGATACCTGCATACACCGCGTTGCTCCCCTGATTGCCAGAGCCAGCGGCCCGTTGGGAACGAATGCACAGTATCTGTTTGCACTGGAAGAGGCGCTCAAAAAACACGGTATGGCCGATGAGTGCTTAACGGCGCTGGCGCAGCGGGTGCGAGAGCTTCAGGAACAGGCGAAGCAGGCACATCCACAGCAGGGCGACTGGTGGGGCGTTTAGCATCGTTAACCAACATCGCGTTAATTAACACATCATCGAACAACACCTTATCGCGTCGCCATTGACCGCAATCGATCAGTCAATAGCGACACAACGGGTTACCAACCTACGCCAAGGCCCAGCGTATACATGGTATCGTCCACATCCCCTTGATTACTTTCGATGCGGGTGCGCACCACGCGCATACTCAATGAAGACCAGTCGGTCAACTTGAAGCGCAAGCCGCCTTCCGCTTTCAAATAGATGGCTGCAGTACCATCCAGTGAACGTCCAACTTCACCGTTGGTGAAGGCTTCAATGGTTTTGCTGTACAGATAACGGTTGTAGGCCCATTTCAGACCGGCGGAGTAGAAGTTGTCTTCTTTGCCTTCCGCTTCATTCTGATAGGTAAAGGTTTGGCTGTTGACCAGAGATGTCAGAGAGAACGCGCCTAACTCATTGTCCCAGAACTGGTAACCGGGACCAAGACCGAACGAGCGGTTAACCTTGATGTTCTCGATCCAGTCGCGTTTGTAATAGTAACGCGATTGGACGAACAATTGCTCATCGAGAAATTTATCGAGTGCGTATTCGCCGGAGGCATTCTTGGTGCTGCGCACATCATTCTCTGTGGCTTCGTGGTATGTACCATCCACGTTATGACGCCAAGTGCCGTGGCGCATCCGGGTATCGAGGGTGACGTCGTAATTTTCTGTCTCGGTAGAGCTCTTCTTGTGCGACATTCCGGCGTCGATATTGCCTTTCCAAGAGAAGTCAGTGACCAACGGTTTCGCGGTAACGATAGATTTGATATTAGTCAGAGCCAGCGTTTGTTCACCTTGACCTGCACCGGCAGGCGCGCCGACGACGGAACGGGTTTCACCCGCTTTAAGGCTAGGATAGAGCACGCCGTTTTCATAGCGCTCGCCCTGAATTACCAACCCGTGGTTGGATTCGAAGGTTTTGACCTGATCCCAGGCAACAGAAACGGAGCCTGCATAATCCGTGGTGATAAACAGTTTGCCGCCGTCAAGTAGCGTAATTTTCCCGGTAATTTTGTCCCCGTTGTTGAGCCAGACCGTATCGGCGTAGCTTGCAGACGTGCCAGCCGTTGCCAGAGCAAAGGCCAACCCTAGGGAAGATAGTGCGCGTTTAGTATGTGTCATTTTTTGGGAGATAATACAGTGGAAGTCGTTGATGAATAATGTTGCCAATGGCGCTGGTTAAAGCAGTTGGGCCGTTAATTTCGACACTGCAAACAGTAACAGGAAATGTGATCTGGCTCTACAATAAAACATCGATTCGTTAGAATCTAAATTGTTATAAAACATATCAATGATGATTAAGCGCTATAACCAGATCAAAATCACATTTCAATAAGGTGCTATCCCCTCTGCGCCGTCTGGTGGCGCGAAGAGAGGGGAGGGACATCATGCCGTCTGTTGTGGCTTGCGCAGGTTTCTCTCAGGACGCGCCTTACGTGGCAGAAAACGCGTTGTGAGAAATTGGCACACCCGCGTCACAATTTGCTCCTGGAATAGTAAGCAGATAACCACGGTTGCCAGCGGAAATATAGCCAAGCGACATTATTTTGATAACAATTAGCTGTATTTTTTGCCACATATCAGGGCATTGGCTGTAATCATTTTTAAGTCGGTTGGCTATATACCGTAGCCGGAAAGTGAAAGCTGCACGTTCTCGGCGGCCACGGCGCACTGCTCCCAATCGCTAAAGCAGATCTTAGGATCGCCGCGTAACAGTTGCTCCAGCGTTCGGAACAGATTAAACAGCGGAACATGCAACGCAAAAATATAGCCAACCGACTTAAAAATGATTACAGCCAATGCCCTGATATGTGGCAAAAAATACAGCTAATTGTTATCAAAATAATGTCGCTTGGCTATAGAGAGTGATGCTGCACCCAATCGCGGTGACCAATGGCGCAGCCAGTGACTATCTGGATCGCCTGCCAGCGCACTCAGACACACTAATCCCACCTGAGCGGGCAGCAGCAGACCGTTGTGCAACAAGAAATACCAGTAGGCCTCGCCATTAGTGAACAACCAAGCACCCGCGATGAAATTCAGCAGAATGAACGCGGCAACCCCGGAACGTTGACCACTGGTCAGCGGCATTCTGGCGCGATCGCGATAATGGCGGAATAGCGCATAGCCTAAAATCCCTGCTAAAAATTCTGGCAAACGGAAAATAGGCCCGCATTGCAGTAAACCGGTGTAGGGCATACCGAACTGCTGCTTCCAAATAATCTAGGCAGCTGGTATCAAATATAGATAAACGACTTAATTTTGATTACATTATTTAAATGAGCTATTCAATTGATTTTAGACGTAAAGTGATATCTACACGGGAAGGGCTTTGTTGAATAAATAGAACTTTTGGGTAATCATCGGAGCAGATCAACACAGTTGTTTCAAAATCAGGTCTCCATGGCAAAACAAAATTTTAAAATCACCAACTGGCCCTCTTATAAGATGACAAGGCCCTCAAGCAGCGCGGTTCTCTAACCGTATGGCTAGATGAATCAGCCATTGCTGCATGGACGGAAAAAAACACTACTGAACGGCGTGGACGACCGCTCCACTACTCAGATATGGCCATCACCATAGTCCTGATGATGAAACGCGTGTTTGGCCTTTCATTGAGGGCTTTACAGGGCTTTGGTGACTCGATTTTTAAACTGATTAAATTGTCGCTCCATTGTCCAGACTATTCGCTGCTCAGCAAGCGAGCAAAGACAGTGAACATCAGCATAAAAACGCCAACCCGTGGTGAAATCTCACATCTGGTCATTGATGGAACCGGCCTGAAGGTCTTTGGCGAAGGCGAATGGAAAGTCCGGCAGCATGGTGCCGACAGACGCAGGGTATGGCGTAAGTTGCACCTGGCAGTAGACAGTGTGACGCATGAGATTATCTGTGCGGATTTGTCGCTCAGTGGTACGACTGATGCCCAAGCTCTACCGGCGCTGATAAACCAGACCCACCGGAAAATCAGAGAGGCATCGGCTGACGGCGCTTAGGATACAGTTTACTGCTATGATGCTCTGGTGAGGAAGAAAATAAGGCCGCTTATCCCGCCACGAAGGGGGGCGCAATATTGGCAAGATCGCTACCACGAGCGTAACCCCGCTGTTGCAAATCAGCGCATTAGCGGTAGTAAAGATATCTGGAAAAAGAAAGTGGGCTATCACCGGCGCTCAGTGGCTGAAACGGCCATGTTCCGGTTCAAAAGGCTTCTGGGTGGTCATCTAAGTCTGAGAGACTACGATGGTCAGGTGGGTGAAGCCATGGCCATGGTCATGGTCAAAGCGCTTAACCTGATCACGCTATTAGGAATGCCGAACAGTATTCGCATCACGTAACAATCGACCCGTATGGGGCGCAGTCGTTACAAGTTCTGATTTATTCAACAAAGCCTCTATTTGATTAATCCAACGCGATACAGAGGCAGGGCCAATCCGAAATTGCTTCGCTGTTTCTCGGATACTCAACCCTTCTTCTTCCCGTGTAGATATCACTTTACGTCTAAAATCAATGAGTTATTAGCAAATCTGGTGTATGGCGATAGGCTACGTTCCGCTCTGATGCTTCGTGAATCTGTTCTCCATCCTTAAATTGGACGTTGCTTACAACCAAGGTCAGCAGGTCAAATCCTCTTAGTCGGTTCCAGCTTTTCTGAGCTGACTGGAGCAGCTTAAATACCATTGACAGGGTTGTTTCTCTCGAACCACCGTTCTTCGCGCCTCTGCTTCGTAGCCTCACAGTCGCAAAAGCCGATTCAATCGGATTTGTCGTTCTTATTGACGCCCAGTGCTCTGACGGGAAGTCGTAGAATGCCAGCAGTTCTTCTCGAGCTTTCTCCAGCTTCTTCATCGCTGCAGGATACTTCGCTGAAAACCTTGCCAACAAAACATCAAAGGCTTCATTAGCGGCATCGCGGCTCTCTGCTAGCCAAACCTCCCGCAGCTCAGCCTTAATTTTCGGTTGCATGGCTTTGGGGAGTGAATCCAACACATTAGCGGTTTTGTGCACCCAACAGCGTTGGTGCTGCGTGTTCGGGAATATCTTTGCCATTGCATTCCAAAAACCAAGGGCACCGTCTCCTGTAGCCAGCTTGGGAGATACGGTTAGGCCACGTGCTCGCAGGCCATTAAGAAGTTCGGCCCAGTTTGCTTCTGACTCTCGATAACCATCTTCAACCGCAACCAGCTCCTTACGTCCATGCTCAGTGACGCCGATAATGACCAGCAGGCAAAGGCGATCATCTTGCCTGACATGGCTGTATATGCCATCGGCCCAGAAATAAACCTAGCGCGTATCGCTTAAATCACGCAGGCAGCATTGCCTGTGATCTTCAAGCCATTGCTGTTTCAGTCTGCTGATGGTACTGGCAGAGAGGCCATTAGCTTTTTCACCGAGAAGCGCCCTCAGGGCTTCGTGAAAATCACCGGTGGATATGCCTCGCAGGTACAGCCATGGTAGCAACTCTTCGACGCTTTTTGCACGTTTCAGATAAGGCGGCAACAACGCGCTGTTGAAGCATATTCCGTTGCCGCTGAGCTCCCTGACCTTGGGCACTTTAATTTCAACATCCCCAATACCCGTCTGTATGGTTCGCTGTGGCAAATAGCCGTTACGAACGACAGCATGACGCCCGTCGTCAAGGCGGCGTTCAGCATGTTGTTGCAGCATGGCTTCGAGCTCAACGTCAACGGCGGCAGCTATCAGCTGTCTGGCACCATTACGAATGAGTTCATGCAAGGGATCAGCGGCAATATCTGGTTCTGCGGAGACCTGTAGGGTAGACTTTTTCATGGGGTATCATCTCTCTGTTGTTGAAATCATCCACGAAATCAATCAGCAGGATACACCACCCTCCCCGAAACCCCGTACACCAGAAATAAGCATAACTCAAAATCAATTGAATAGCTCATTTAAATAATGTAATCAAAATTAAGTCGTTTAGCTATAACACATCACTACTAAACTAAGTGTATTGGTACTACAAGGCGCTTCTGGCGCAGGTTTACGGGTTGTCATCTCACTTCTCCCCATGGATTGCCTGCTATCAACCGTAGCGGATCCCTCGACGCGAAAAAAATATCGTCAGGTTATATTTTATGACTGTAAAGCAGAACGCCTGCTACCGCTCGCGCTTCTGCGCACGGTAAATAAAAGAAGAATAATGTGCCAGCTTATATTTTCCTGCGTGCTTATAGGCCGGATATGAATATTTATTGTGTGACGGAAAAAATCCAACAAAAAGTGAGAAATAGCATATTACAGAGGTTGAAAGTGACAGATTTGAACAATGTATTCCTGTTTTATGAATGCAGAAATCTCAACGTTGCCGTTATTTTGGCTCAACGCATATGATGAATGTCTTTTGGCATAGCTTATAAAACATGATATTGGCCGTAATAAATAAACATCATAGGTCTCTGTCAGTGAGTCAAGCCGGAGTTGGACTTCTGCAAGCAAAAGGAGAGTGAACCAGATGGCCAAAAAGGATGCGCTGTTGATCCCTTTATTGAGCAGGATATTCGATGTTCCCGAAGCAGCATTACACGACGACAGGAATCTGATGCACTACGGTATGGACTCTATGCACACCATGTGTGCCGCGACCTGGTTACGGCGCAAGGGGATCGCCGTCACTTTCTCGGATTTTATCGGTAAACGGACCGTAAAAGAGTGGCGTCAGGTGATATCTGCTGCCGAAGCGTATCGCGCGGTGACCGATGCTGATGCACAGCCGTGCGATACGCCAGGGTTCGAACTTGCCACTATGCAGCATGCTTTTTGGATTGGGCGTAACGAGCGGCAACAGCTTGGGGGCGTAAGCGCTCATTTTTATGCTGAGATGGATGGCAAAGCGCTCGATCCAGAACGGCTGGCGAGTGCTCTGCACCGCCTGATTCAACGGCATGACATGCTGCGGTTGCGTATCGATGAGGATGCGCGTCTGCACATTGCCCCAGATAGTCCTTGTCAGCTACAGATTAATGATTTGCGCGAACTGTCTGCGGAGCAATGCCACGGACTTTTGGCCGCATTGCGTCAGCGCTATACCCATCAGCAGCTGGATATCACCAATGGTAAGACGCTGATTTTGGCGTTATCGCTGCTGCCAACAGGAGATAGTCGGCTGCATATCGATTTAGATATGATCGCTGGAGATGCCGCGAGCTTGCGTATCTTGCTGCGTGAGTTGGCGCTATGCTATCGCCAACTGGATTATGTGTTACCACCGTTGAGGACAAGCTATCGTGACTACCAACAACGCTGGCAAAAGAAGCATCAACACCGTCGTGATCATGACAGAGCTTGGTGGCAAACACAGTTATCCCGCTTGGCAACATCACTTACCTTGCCCCTTCAGTCATCAGAAAAAACCGCACCGGTAACCGAAAGACGCTATCTGTGGCTGAATCCTACGCAGCAGCAATTGACGACAATGAGTCACCAATCCGGGCTGAGCGTCCCGGTAGTATTGGCAACGAGCTTTGGTGAGTGTATTGGCCTATGGAGTGGCAGGGCTCCCTTTCTGTTGAACCTGCCGGTATTTTCCCGTGATGGAGAGATAGAAGATGCCGATCGGCTGGTGGGGGATTTTTCCAGCTCGGTGCTGATTAGCGTTGAACCGGGGAGTGCCGCGAGCATTATCGAGCAAGCGCGTCAGCTGCAAACCCAACTTCATCAGGCGTTGGCTCATACGGCGTGGAGTGGCGTTGATGTGTTACGCGATCTGTCGCGGCAACAGCAGAGCAATACCAGCCTGGCTCTGGTGGTGTTTACCAGCACATTGGCACTGGGCGATCTCTTTGAACCGCAAGTGCGCGCGGTGTTAGGAGAGCCGGTATGGTCTGTTTCTCAGGGGCCGCAGGTGTTGATTGACGCACAGGCTACGGAATACCTGAACGGCATCATGTTGAATTGGGATGTGTGTACTGACAGGTTTGCACCCGGTGTGATTGATGCCATGTTCTACGGGTTTCAGCAACAGGTACACGCGTTGCTTGACGATATAACGTGCTGGCAGCGTCCGCTGCCAGTGCCACCGCCGGTAGCACCCTGGCCGCCAGAGATTATCGAACCTGCCAGTGCGCCGACGCTGCTGCACCGGTTCTTCATGCAAGCTGAGCGAGAATCCGATGCTATCGCCTTGCAGTGGGGTGAGCACGGTGTGCTGCATTACGGTGAGATGACGCGTCAGGCGTTGAGCGTGGCAGCGTATCTGGTGCAACAGGGCATACAGCCAAGCGACAAGGTGGCCATTACCCACCGCAAGGGGGCGGTGCAGATTGTCGCGGTGTTAGGGGTGCTGGCGGAGGGAGGCTGCTATGTCCCTTGCAATATCGCATTACCGCTGGTGCGTCGTGAGCATATTTACCAGGCAGCTCAGGTGCGTTGGGTTCTGACTGACGATGTGAGCCTGACGCCTCTCGATTGGCCTGCAGTGTCTTCCCTCGTGGCGCTCAGCACTGCGTTGGCCTGCACCCCGTTGCAAGAACCTATCATCCAGCCGGATTATGCGCCGATCTACGTTATTTTTACCTCCGGTAGTACTGGCGCACCAAAAGGTGTGGTATTGAGCCATGGGGCGATTGCCAATACCATTGATGCAGTCGCCCGGCGTTTTGATCTCAGCGTCAGCGATCGTTCCATTACGCTTTCTGCACTGGATTTTGATCTGTCGGCCTTTGATATTTTCACCTTCCTCGGCATCGTTGCTTTGCTGGCCGTGGTCGAAGAGCCTCAGTGGGGCGATGCGGCCGCATGGACGATGTTGATGGCACGCTGGCAGGTTAGCGTTATCAGTGCGGTGCCTGCGCAAGTGGAGATGTTGACCATTGCGGCCCATGACCGGGGGGGGCCGCAGTCGCTGCGGCTGGTAATGGTGGGCGGCGATCGAATCTTGTACCCCTTGCCACATCAGTTATGGACATTGGCACCTCAAGCGCGCTTTGCGGCCCTAGGCGGCATGACAGAGGCGGCAATCCACGCTACCTGCTACATCGTCACTCCGGATGAACCCTGGTGGCCTGCGGCCCCGTATGGCGAGCCGCTGGCGAACATGCGCTGTCGGGTGCTGGATGGACAGGAACGCGATTGCCCGAATGGGGTGAAAGGGGAACTGTGGATCACTGCTGCTGGGCTTGCGGACGGTTACATCGGTGATGCGCAACGCAGTGCGGAGAAGTTTGTCGTACGGCAGGGGGCGACTTGGTATTGCACCGGCGACCGGGCCTACTACCGCGATGACGGTGTGCTGATTTTCTGCGGGCGCACCGATGGTCAAGTCAAGGTCCGTGGATATCGTATTGAACTGGCGGAAATTGAAGGCGCGTTAACGCGACTTCCGGAGGTAGATGAAGCGGTTGTTGTGGTAGTCGAAGCCCCTTCGCAACAGGTAGCCGCTGCGCTGGTGTGTCCTGAGGCCACCGAGATGGCGAGCATCAAACAGGCGCTACAGGCGTGGTTACCTGAGTATGAAGTGCCTGAACACCTGATACGTATCGCCCGTGTGCCCTTGACGGCCAATGGCAAAATTGACCGAGCCGCCATTCGTGACGAGGTGCAGTCCTATCTGAATGGACTGCGTGATGAACGGGCGGGGGGACTTCCCGTCGGCCGGGAAGAGCAGGTGCTGGCTACGCTGTGGGGCGCATTGCTCGATCTGGACACGCTTACCCGTGAGGCGAACTTTTTTGCTCTCGGGGGCGATAGCATGATAGCTACCCGGCTAATCAGCCGCCTGCCCCAGGAGGGGTTTCATGGCTCGCTAGCGTCATTGTTTCGCCATCCGGCGCTGCACGCGTTTGCTGCAACGCTGCGTGACGTTACGCCCGAACAACAGATCCGTTTATACCACGATGTTGCGCAGCGTTATCACTCGTTCCCGCTGAATGACGTACAGGAGGCCTATTGGCTGGGACGACGAGACGGGTTCGTACTGGGCGATATCGCCGCCCAGTGCTACCACGAATACGAACTGCAACACGCCAATCTGATGCGTCTTGAGCAAGCCTGGAACCAGTTGGTCACGCGGCACGACATGCTGCGCTGTGTTATCGGCGAGGATGGTCAGCAGTCCATCATGGAAGAAGTTCCGCATTTTTACTTCTGTTACAATGAGTTACGGCATTTTACGGATGCGTCAGCACAGTTGGCGCTGCTCAGAAACCTAATGGCGCATCAGACTCTGTCTGCCGGTAGCGGCAGGCTCTACGACATTACGTTGATTGACTATGGTGCAGGGAAATCGCGACTGGCTGTGTTGTTCGATAATTTGATTGTCGATGGTTTAAGCATGTTGACGCTGTTTAGTGAATGGTTCGAATGCTACCAAAATCCGGAGACCGAACTCCCCCCGCTGGCGATACAATTCCGCGATTATCAGTGCTGGCGCGCGCAGCAGGGGCAGACGAAAGAAGATATCGTCTATTGGCAGCAGCGCTTTGATGCGTTGCCGCCTGCGCCCGCATTGCCGACACGTATGCTACCTGCTGCCATCATTACGCCACGTTTTCGTCGACTGGAAGCGCAACTCGAGCCCGCACTGTGGCGACAGCTCAGCGATCGCGCGCGTCAGGCGCGAATTACCCCTTCGGTGCTGCTCTTGAGCAGTTTTGCGGAAACGCTGAGTCGGTGGAGTGGGCAAAAAGCGTTGGTAATCACCTTGACGCAGTTCGATCGCCAGCCGCTTCATCCCGATATCAACCGTGTAGTAGGGGATTTTACCTCGCTAACGCTGGCAGAGTATCACGCCGATAACGCCGAGAGCTGGCTAAGGCACTCCCAGCGGTTGCAGGAACAAGTGTGGCGAGATCTTGGCCATGCCTCAGTGTCCGCTATTTCGGTACAGCGTGCGCTGGCACAGCGGACAGGCAATGAGATGCAGTCCGCACCGGTGGTATTCAGCAGTATGCTGGGGGTGGCCGATGCGCTGGCTAAGGCGGTGCCTTGGCCGAACTATACCAGTACCAGTTCGCAAACGCCGCAGGTGTGGCTTGATCATCAGGCCATTAATTTAGTCGATGGTGTGTTGCTCAGTTGGGATTATCTGGAAGAGCTGTTTTTGCCCGACATGGTCGAGCAGATGTTTGCCTGGTACTGTCACACGTTGCGCGCGTTAGCAGGCAACGACTGGCTTGCGCCGCCGATTAGGGATTTGCCCGTTGCGCAGCGCCAGATACGACTTCAGGCCAACACAACCGGTGGTCCGATGCCAAGCCATCGGGTGCTGCATGATGCCTTTTTCAGCCAGGCGCAGCAGCGGCCTGAGCGTCCGACGCTGTGGGATAGTGTGAACGCCTACATGAGCTACGATGCGCTGTGTGAACAGGCGCTCACGGTTGCGGCCGGACTGCTACGTCGCGGCATCCACACGGGTGATTGTGTCGCACTGTGCTTGACGCCAGGTAGCGAGCGCGTGGTGGCGTTGCTCGGTATCCTCGCAGCCGGGGCGGCCTACTTGCCTCTCAATCAGGCTCATCCCGCCGCGCGCCACGAACTGCTCTGCCGTAAGGGGCGAGCGAAAGCCGTCATCTGCGACAACGAACTTTCGTTCTCCATACCGACCTATTCGCTGGCTTCATTGCTTGACAACGCGCCGCTAACGGCACCGATCATTCCGTCGGACGATACGCTCGCCTACGTGCTGTTTACCTCCGGAACCACCGGGGAACCCAAAGGCGTGATGATTGAACACCGTAATGTACTCAATACGCTGGAAGCAGTGTGTCAGCAACTTGATATCTCGGCACAAGATGTCTTTCTGGCCGTTTCCGCGCTGGATTTCGACCTATCGGTGTTTGATCTGTTCGCTGCGCTGAGTGTGGGGAGCTTATTGGTGTTGGCGGAGGACTCGCCCCACCATGATGCGGACCGATGGTTAACGTTGATGTCTACCCACGGTGTCAGCGTATGGAATAGTGTGCCGTCGCTGTTCGATATTCTGCACACCTTGGCTTGTGCGCGGCAAGTGACGCTACCCGATCTACGTATTGCCTTGTTGTCGGGAGATTGGGTGGAGCATGACAGCGGCGAGCAGCTGCGTACGCCCGCGCCGTCAGCACAGGCGTTTGCGTTGGGCGGGGCCACAGAGGCCGCTATCTGGTCCACGATATGGCCAATGTCGTCACCGTTACCGGAAGGGTGCTACACGGTTCCCTACGGTTTCCCACTGAGGAATCAGCGCTTCCGCGTAGTGGACGCATTGGGCAATGACACGCCTGACTGGGTACCCGGCGAACTGTGGATTGGCGGATTGGGGGTAGCGCGCGGCTATTGTGCGGATGCGCGTTTGACGGCGTTGCACTTCAACGGTGATTACCCGTGTCGCTGGTATCGCACTAGCGATCGCGGATGCTACCGCTCAGACGGTGTGCTGGAGTTTTTAGGACGCATCGATAATCATGTTAAGTTACAGGGTCACAGAATTGAACTGGGTGAAATTGAATCCATCTTGCTGCGTCATCCACAGGTACGTCACGCGGTTGCCGTAGTGCAGGGCGAGGGTGCTACGGCAGGACTGCACGCTTATGTCCAGATGGATGCTGCTGAAGAAGAGATCAAGGCGCTTCTAAGCGCACTACACCATGAACTGCGTATCACCTTGCCGGGCTATGCGATTCTTGGGGAAATATCGGCTGTTACCAGCTGCCCGCTGACTCCCAGCGGGAAAATCGACAGGCGTCAGTTAGCCATGTCGTCACCGCGCTCAGCGTCCCCACAGATCAAGAAAATCAGTGAGTTGCAGCATACGATTGCCACGTTGTGGCAACAACTCATGGAAGGGCCACTGCCATCGGGCACGGATTCCTTCTTCCGTGCGGGCGGTAACTCGTTACTGGGGACAAATCTAGTCGCTCAGGTGTGCGAACGATTTTCTATCAATCTGACTATAAGGGAGTTTTTCTCTGACGCCACCTTATCTGGCCTGTGTGCCTGCGTTGAAAGTCATTTAGCCGACCGAGCTCGAATGGAGGAGGGATCGCTATGAATATCGCCGATTTTGTTGCCACACTGGAATTAGAAGGCATCGAGTTGTGGAGCGAAGGGAATAATCTGCACTTTCGTGCGCCTGCTGGAACCTTGAGTGAAACGGTGAAAGAAGCGCTGCGCGAACACAAGCCTGCGCTGTTGGTCTATCTGGCAAGTAGGAATGAGAACGAGGCGATTCACTGTGATCGTCAAGGCCGCTTTACGCTATTCTCCCTAACGGAAACTCAGCAGGCGTGGCTGATCGGGCGTTACAGCGCTTTTACTTACGGCGGTCTGGCGTGTCGCGGTTTTCTTGCTGTGAGTTTTCCGCTGGCACTGGAGCACACGCGGCTGGAGCAGGCATTGCAGCAGTTGATTGCGCGCCATGACATGTTACGGGTGGTAGTGAAAGAGGAAGGCTTTCAGCGTGTCCTGTCAACGGTGCCTGATTTTGCGTTGCCCACCAGCGATCTACGCCATCTTGGCACTGAACCGGCGCAGCGCGCCGTGGAGCGGCTACGCGATGCCTTGTTGTCAGCCCCGGTCGACTACGCCACTTGGCCGCTGTTCGCGGCGCATGCGGTCCGGTTGGCCCGAGAGACGCAGTTGCTGTTGGCTGTTGAACTGATCGAGTTGGATGCGGCCAGCCTCTATCTATTGGTTGATGAGCTTGCGCTGCTGTTATTCAATCCGGAACAGCTTCCCCCCGCACCGGATATTACTTTTCGTGACTGCGTTATTGCGCGGCGCGCCACACGTGAAGGAAAACGCTATCGAGACGATCGACACTATTGGTTGGCGCGCCTTGATACGCTGCCAGACTCACCGCAACTGCCGCTGGTCGAAGCCGCGGCTGATGCGCCGTTTCTGCGCCGTCATCGACGTCTGTCGACGGGTCAGGTCAGACAACTTAGCGTACTGGCTGGAGAACATCAGGTGACGTTGAGCGTACTGTTGCTCGTGGCGTTTGCGCAGGTGCTGGCACTGTACAGTCAACAGCGTCATTTCACGTTAAATTTGCCCGTGTTTCGGCGCGACCAACAGCATCCCGATATCCAGCGCGTGGTGGGTAATTTTACCGACACCGTGCTACTTGAAGTTGATTTACAAGGTGCGGTTCCGTTTGGTGAGCAACTGCGTGTGCTCAGTCAGCGCCTGTGTGATGCGATGGATCAGGCCAGCTACTCCGGGTTGGAACTGCTCAGAGCGCTTTCTCGACGTCGCGGGGAAGCCCAGTTAATGCCCATGGTATTTACCATCACGTTAGGGCAACGTGCAAACCGCGATGGGAAAAAGGCCTGCTATTACATTGTTCAAGGCATGACTCAAACGCCGCAGGTATTAATCGATTGCCAGGTGGTGGAACAGCCAGAAGGGATCCTGCTGGTGTGGGATTCGCGCGAGTCGCTGTTTCCCCCGGCTCTGATTGAGCAAGCGTTCGAACTGTATTGCAGTTTTATCAATAGGTTAATTGAAGAAGGTGAGGGCTGTATGCAACAGATTCGCCCGGTGTCGCTGCCTGCCACATTGTGCCATGCGCGTCAGTATGCCAACGCGTCCTGTAAGATTTCCCCGACCCAGTTACTCCATCAGGGGATTGTGGCGCAGGCTGAACGACGTCCCGAGGCTATCGCAGTTATTGATGAGCACGGTGCACTGAGCTACCAACAACTGCTGGCACAGGCCACTGGGCTGGCTGCACGGTTGCAGCAGGCGAGGCATCAGCCTTCGCAGCGGGTTGCCATTTTCTGTGACAAGAGGCGGGGACAGGCGTTGGCCGTGCTTGCAACGCTGCTGTGCGGGGGATGCTATGTGCCGTTTTACCTGAATCAACCGACAGCGCGCCGTGACCTTATGTTGCAAGATGCAGACATTGCCTGGGCCATTGCCGATGAGCCTACCTCGCTTCCCGCAGGTATCAACGTGCTTGACTGGCGGTGTGAACCGCCAGTGCTCGACTTCACGCCGGTGTCAGTGGCACCGGAGCAGCCTGCGTACCTGATTTATACCTCAGGTTCTACCGGCACACCGAAAGTCGTCGTTGTGTCTCATCGGGCTGCCTGGAATACGCTGGCCGACATCAACCACCGCTTTGCCATGGGGCCGCAGGATGCGATGCTGGCGCTGGCTAATCTTTCCTTCGATCTCTCCGTTTACGACCTGTTCGGGGTGCTGGCCGCCGGAGGGCGTCTGGTCTATCCCCACGCTGTGCAGCAGGGCGATCCGGCACACTGGGTGCAACAAATCCAGCGTCATGACATCACCTTGTGGAACAGCGTGCCGTCACAGTTGCAGATGCTGTGCGATGTCCGGCAACCGTTGACACCGTTGCGCGTGGCGCTAGTTTCCGGGGATTGGGTGCCGCGTAGCCTGACGGAATCGCTAGCGGCGTTACAGGCATCTGCTGAGCTGTTCGCTCTGGGTGGGGCCACTGAGGCGGGTATTTGGTCTGTATGCTGCCCGGTCAATACGCTTGAGGCGCACTGGACTCATGCCCCTTATGGTGCGCCCCTCGCAAACCAGCGCCTGTACGTTCTTGACGATGCCATGAATGACCGTCCCGATTGGGTGGCAGGAGAAATTGCCATCGCCGGAGCCAGTCTGGCTGACGGATACTGGCAGGATGCCGAAAAAACCGCGCAACGTTTTGTTATCGCGCGTAATGGTGAACGCCGCTACCTTACCGGTGACCGAGGACGCTATTGGCCTGATGGTCGCATTGAATTTCTTGGTCGTTATGATCAGCAGGTGAAAATCCACGGCCATCGAGTGGAACTGAGCGAGATCACCGCAACGCTGCGCCAACATCCGGCAGTTGTGGATGGCGTAGCGCTGTTGACGGCAGAGGGGTCGTTGCACGGTGTGGTCGAAACGGCTGCTGGACAGCAGTCCGCCGTCACCTCGGTGACAGATGCCGCTCGTGACTGTGCGCAACAGCTTGAACGGGATATGGAGGCGCCGCCTTTCACGGCGCTGATGGCAGCGGCGGACCGGGTAGCAATGCTGGCGATGGTAGCCTGCTTACGGGCCGATGAGTTATTCGGTACGGAAGAGGATCGTCACTCGTTGAACGAGATATATCAGGCAACCCACGTGGCACAGCCCCATCAACGCTTGCTGTGTCGTTGGTTGGATGCCTTGGTTGGCGCTCGGGCGTTAACGCGCGATGCGCAAGGTCATTACCGTGACCTGATTGCTAGCGATAAAGCGGCGCTTGATGACGCTTGGCAACAGGTTGACCGCCTCGAACAGCGTACTCGCTATGGCAGTCTAACGTTGGATTACATCAGGGCGTGCAGTGAAGATCTGGCAGGGCTGTTTCACGGTGAGCGGGATGTGCGCGGGCTGTTGTTTCCACAGGGTGAACTGTCGACGGCGCAGGCTTCTTATCGTGATAACGTGGCGAGCCGCAGCATGAATGCCATTGCTATTGCAGCCATTACCGAATTTGCGAAGCAGTGCGATCGCCCATTGCGCCTGCTGGAAGTGGGGGTGGCGGGAACGGCCAGCGAGTTGGTTCCTGCTCTGGCGGCCTATGGTACTGAATACTGGTTTACCGATTTGTCGACGTTTTTCCTGACAGAAGCGCGTAAACACTTTGCTGACTACGACGGTATGCACTACGGACTGTTTGATATGAACCTGCCCGCTGCGTCGCAGGGGATGCAGGCCAATAGCATGGACGTCATCCTGTGCGCCAACGTCTTGCACAATGCGCGACATACGGGCGACGTACTGGCCGGTTTGGCGCAACTGCTGACTCCGGGTAGCATTCTGGTGTTCATTGAACCGGTACGACGTCATAACTACTCGCTGTTAGTGTCGATGGAGTTTTTCCCCGAACTGACCGGGCTTACCGATCTGCGCGCGGAGACCGATCAGACCTTCTTTACTCGTGAACAGTGGCTCGATTTATTGCAGCAGGCGGGGGCGACGCTGCTTGACTGCTCACCCGCTGAGCACAGTGCTTTGGCAACGTCGGGACAGGGCGTCTTTATCGCTCAGTTTAAAACAGATCGCGCCGCGGTGTGCGATACACGCCTGCGAGCGTACCTGAAAACGCGCTTACTGGCGTACATGATTCCGACACAGTTGCATGTCTGGGATGCTTTGCCGCGCAATGCGAGTGGCAAAATAGACAGGCTGGCGCTAGCGAAAATGCTGGTGAGCCACGCGTCAATCGAGGCATCGCAGGCGCAAGGAGATGCGCTGTATGACGCATTGGAACATGATATTGCTGCCATCTGGAGCGAGGTACTCGACACGGAAATCGTCACGCGGGACGCAGATTTTTATGCTTGTGGCGGCGATTCTCTATTGCTGTCGCGCATGATTGGCCGACTGCGGGAGCGCGTCGCTGCGGCCAGTGTTCTGACCTGGGGCAGTTTGCTGCGTCACTTACTGCAAGAACCCACGTTGAAAGCCCTTTCTGCACGGCTGCGTCAGATGGAAAAAACACAAACAGTGGTTTCACCTGAACAAGTTCCGCTGGCGACCTTATGGGAAACGGCGAGCGCGTCGCCCCCACCCTGTGTGCTGTTACATGCGGGAAGTGGCGATATGCAGCCCTACCGTTGCTTGTTGCCGGTATTGGATAAATCCGTCTATTCCCGCGGGATTGGGATTGAACTGCCTTCTCCGACAGCGTTTATGTCGTTACCACCGTCACAGGCGTTAGTGCGGCTGGCAGGACAGTATGTCGATGCACTGTGTGAACTCGGAGAGCGCTTCACGCTAATCGGCTACTGTTTTGGGGGATTGCTGGCAGCAGAAATGGCTCTTCAGCTCAGTGAGCGCGGCGTCGGTGTGCAACAATTGGTGGTGATCAGCGCTTGGCAGCCGCCGCGCGTGGACGATGCGCGTCTGGTTGAATATGTGTTTGCGCGTTCACACGGAGGATGCATGGAAGCGTTACGTTTGCCATCGGAATCGACGCTGGTAGAGGTTGTTCATCACGTGCTGCGCGAAACGCCATCCCACATCCCCGCTGGTGTATTCGACCGCTTGCCAGAGGCCTATCAGCCCGTCGGCGACGCGCTGAGCCAATGGGCGATGAAACCGCTGAGTGAGCGACTGCGCGCCTTGCAAACCAGCGGTGATGAGCAGGGGGCCTACCTTGCTCCCGAAGGTGAAGTGCAGGCGTTTGCTGAGCGCCACGCGCTGTTCCATCATTGCATGGCCGCCGTGGGGGAACATCAGCCTGCACCTTGGACGGGAAAAACCGTGCTGATACGTAACAGTGCGAGCGATCCACTGTTGCCGGGTACGCCGCAGGATGTCACCGAATATTGGCAACGTCTTAGCCTTGGCGATCTGACCGTGGTGGACACGCCAGGCGATCATTTTAGTTGCATCACGCAGCAACACGCCGCGTCTCTGCCTGACTGTATCGCACGGCAGGCCCGCCCGGAGGAGGCGCTGTGAAGCGGTTTTGCATCGCGATTCTGGGGGCGACAGGCAGTATCGGACGAGAAGTTACCCACTGGCTAGGCGCGGCAGGATACTCATTACGTCTCGGAGCCAGACAGTCCAAGGCACTGCAAACGCTAGCGCAGCGGGTCAACGCGCAGGCTCAGGTGGTCGATCTCTATCAGCAAGAGGAACTGGATGCCTTTTGTAAGGGGTGCGCACTGGTGGTGAACTGTGCGGGACCGTCCTACCTGGTGCTCGATCGGGTTGCGCGCAGTGCCGCACTGGCTGGTGCACATTATATCGATGTATCCGGCGATGCACCGGTATGGCATTTGCTGCAACAAACTCCGACCAGCGCGCGGGGCTGGACCGCAGTGCTCTCGGCTGGCATGTTGCCGGGATTGGCCAATTTGATGCCTGACTGGCTGGGCGTGCAGCCTGATGATGCCATTACTGTTTACAGCGGCGGGCGTGAAAGCGTACGCGGTGCGGCAGCCGGGGATCTGGTGCTGTCGGTCAACAATCAGTACGGTACGATGGCGGCCAGTAGCTACTGGTATGGCGAAGCGAGCGCCTTCTGGGTCAAGGGGGAGCCGCATTTACGCCGGCTACCGACAGAATTGCATCATGATTTGGCGCATTTCCCCGGTGAAGTAACGTTGCTTCCGTTTCTCAGTAGCGATGCCGAGCGTCTGGCTTTACGTCATCAATTGCGCGAGTTGCGCTGGTATAACGTGTTTAGCGGCAGCTTCTTGCGTGAGACGCTGACCGGTTTACGCGGTTGGGTCAACAGTGCTGAACGCTTGGCGCAGGCGGTGGCACAGGTTGAACAGGCCAGCGAACTCGATCTGCTGGGGCACTCACCGTATTACCGACTGGTGTTCGATCTTATCCCCCACCACACACCGCGCCGCCGCGCGCTGATCTCCACCGACAGTAGCGCTGCGTTGACCGCCGCCGTTACGGTGAGCACGGTGAATGCGTTATTGCGCGGTGATATTGCCCCCGGCGTGCATTTCGCGGATGACATCCTGATGGCGACACAAACTTTTAACGACGTTGTCCGTCTACATCCGGGCACGCAGATTCGCCAATACCTGCCTGATGAACGCCTCGAAGAGGGAAAGCTATGACCAGCAAAATGAAGGCCGTCGTGTGCGGCACCGCATTTGGCCGTTTTTATCTTCGCGCATTGGCGATACACCCGGACATAGAACTGCTCGGGATCCTGTCGCGCGGCTCTGAAGCTTCGGCACGCTGTGCGTGTGAGCTGGGCATCGCGCATTATCACGCGGTGGATGCGCTGCCGGATACGGTGACGCTGGCCTGCGTGGTGGTGCGCGCTGGGGCGTTTACAACCTTGTCGACTAACGCTGGCGCAGCCTGCTCAAAGCGGCCTCTACACCACAATTCGGGGAGATATCGGCGGTGTCCCGGTCACTCTGCGCGTGCAAAACCAGATCCATCTAGGGGATGCCGATAACCATGCGTTTTTGCTGCATCGGATGACGCTAGCTACAGAGAGCGGCATTCTGACGTTGGCGGATACGCACGGTCCAGCCCTGTGGCAGCAGCGCTTGCACACTCACCGCGATGCCACGCACCGTCTGGTGTTGGACGGACCGGGCACAGAACGCTTGGCGGCGCAGAGCAGTAGCACCTTGCCGGGCAGTGAGCCTAACAGCTTTCGCGTGGTGTTCGATACCCAATGCCCACAGGCGATCAATCGGGCGCTGGATGCCTTTATCGCCAGTATCGGAAATCCAGCGTTGGCTCAGAGTCAATCCACTTGGACATTGAGCGTCATACGCAGCTGGCACCAGATTTCAACACTGCTTGGTCCCCTCGCGCTGATTGAACCCGCTACGCCAGCTGAGGTGGCGCTGTGCCAACAGGAGGCCGAATGACATGTCATTTCTTGCGTTTTTTTCTCCGCCCTCGGCGTCGCAACCGCTGCTGGTTTGCCTGCCCTATGCCGGAGGCGGGGCCAGCGCATTTCGCGCCTAGGCAACGCTGTTTGATACGCAGATCGCCGTGGCTGCCGTGCAATATCCAGGACGAGAAGATCGTTTTACTGAAGCGACTATCGATGACATGTCACGCTTGCTGGCCACGCTGATGACTGAGTTTCAATGCGATATTGCGACGCGACCCTATTCATTGCTGGGGCACAGCATGGACGGTGCGATTGCGCATGAGCTGGCGGTCCAGTTGGAAGCGCAGGGCATGCCGCCGCGACATCTGTTTATATCTGGTCGGCAGCCGCCCCGTTACCACCCGCGCGACAGCGTGGTTCATCGCAGCAGTGACAGCGATATTCTGGCCGAACTGCGTCGTTTGAATCCGCGCAACAACGCGCTGGTGGAGTCGCCAGAATTGGCGGCGCTGCTGGTGCCTATTATCCGCAGTGACTATCGCTTGATCGAAAATTATCGGCCTCATAACACTCCTGTGATTGGCTGCCCGATTGATGTACTTGCCGGACGGGACGATCCCGATTTTCCCGCTGATCAAGCCTGTGCCTGTGCCTGGGCCGATTACACCTCAGCATCGTGTCAGGTGCATATTTTCCCCGGTGATCATTTCTTTATCAATCAGCAACGGGATGCTGTGGTTGACACAGTGCAGCAGGCGTTTCTCTCCTCGCTCACCCCTTGTACAAAAAGATAAACGATGGACGATTTCTACTCACCCGTAGCGGAATATTATGATCTGCTGGCCAGAGCACATTCAGAAGGCTATACCGTATTGCGGGAACGCCTTGCGGCCACCACGTTAAATGGTGAACCGATCCTGGATCTCGGGGCGGGAACCGGGCGCACGGTCGCAGCCATTGCCGATGGCGTGCCACAGTGTGACATTTTGGCAGTGGAACCGGCATCGGCCATGCGCGCCGTGTTGATGCACCGTGTTATCAACGATCCGCAGCTGCGTCAGCGCGTGACCGTGCTCGCAGAACCCGTGGATCAACTGCATCTGCCTGAAAAACTGGGCGCAGTGGTGGCCTATGGCGTATTGGGGCATCTGTGCCGGGAAAAGCGTCAGCAGCTGTGGCAGCTACTATTACCGCGCCTGTCGTCTGGCGCGCCGATTTTTCTTGAATTACTGCCTCTGGAAAAACCGATCGTGCTGCCCGCCTTTCCGCTCGCTTGTGAAACGGTAGGTAAACGGCATTACACCGCATCATTGCAAGGCGAACCGGGGCCAGACGATACTATGCCGCTGACGTCCTGCTGGACGGTACGCGGCGGGCCATGCCCGGCGCGGGTGATTCGTAATCAGAGCGTCTGGCACACATTTAGTCTGGCGGAACTTGCGCAGGAAGCGGGGTTGCGCGCAGAACGTCTCACCGCTCAGGCCGGGGTGCTTTATGCATAATAATGATACGCAGGATGCTCATCTGACCGATACCCGTTTGTACGATACCGATGCTCGGCGATTGTCGCCAACGCTTGCCTGGCCGCCGGACGTTGCCCAGCACTATCAGGATGTGGGCTACTGGCAAGCGGATACGCTATCCACCCATATTATCCGTTGGCAACAAGCCTACAGTGAACATATCGCCTTGATTGCCGAATGGCACGCTTGGCACTATTGGAAACTGATTGGTCAGGGCAGGCGTTTTGCCACTATGCTCAGTCAACATGGGGTCTCTCCCAGTGACACGGTGTTGGTGCAGCTGCCAAATGGCGCTGATTTCGCCGTTGCCCTGTTTGCTTTATTGCTGATTGGTGCTGTGCCGGTATTGTTCGTGCCGACACTGTGTACCAAAACGGTACTTCAGGTGTCGGCGCAGGCTGGCGCCCGATGTTACCTAGGGAGCGCTCGTCTTTGCCAGAGCGAAAACGATGCGTTGACTACACAACTGGCTCAATACGGGTGCCGTACACTTTTCAGTGGCAAAACGGATCGCTTTTGTTTTTGTCAGGAGACGATGATCGCTGTACCGTCGCCCGGGGATGAGGCGGGCAACATTGTGTTGCTGTTGCTGTCAGGCGGAACAACCGGCATACCGAAACTGATCCCGCGCACCCACGCCGATTATGCTTATAACTTTCACCGCTGTGCCGACCTGTGCGCGTTGAGTGAGCGGGATCGCTATTTGGCGGCTTTGCCGATGGCGCACAATTTTTCATTGGCGTGTCCCGGCGCGTTAGGGGTGTGGTCGCGCGGCGGTTGCGTGGTGGTTCCGGCCACGCCAGCACCGGAAGATGCTTTCGCAGCAATTGCCCGTTTTGGTATCACACTCACCACATTGGTGCCGTCGTTAAGCCAATGCTGGCTGGAAGCACTGGACAGTGAGCTTCCTGATTTACGGTCGCTGCGTCTGATTCAGGTGGGCGGTGCCAAACTGGATTCCATTCGGGCTGGCGAGATGCTGAATTGTTTCGGATGCCAATTACAACAAGTGTTTGGTATGGCGGAAGGGCCGATCACTGCGACTAGGCTGGACGATACGCCACACACCATCCTTACCACGCAGGGACGGCCGTTGTGTGAGGATGACGATATTCGCATTGTGGACCACGCTGGGGTTGCCGTTTCCCCCGGTAACACGGGTGAGCTATGGGTGCGCGGACCCTATACGATTCGAGGGTATTTCCGCTCTGGTCCTTCAGGTGGGCAGTCGTTCACGTCTGAGGAGTTTTACCGTAGCGGCGATCGGGTCCGACGTTTACCGGATGGCAATCTTTGCGTCGAAGGGCGCATCAAGGAAACTATCAACCGCCACGGTGAGTCCGTGGGGGTGAGGGATATAGAGGATGCGTTGCGCATGTATCCTGATGTGCGTGACGTGGCCGTTGTGGCTGGCTTGGATGAAACGGTGCATGCGGTGGTAGTCGCCAAACGTTCACTGCTGTTGGCGGATTTGTGTGCTTTTTTGGAACAACAGGGCGTGCCCACATCGCGATGGCCCGACACGTTGATCGTGGTAAAAGCATTGTCGCTTACCCCAATGGGAAAAATCAATAAACAGGCACTAACGGCGCGCATTCTCGGTCGTGTAAGGGAACAGGTAAAGGTAAAGGAACAACCATGATGGGATATCACAGTAGACGGCATCTGATTTTGCCTGAGGCTCAAACGCTGCCAGTTATCGCAGAACTGCTCAACCAATTGAAAGGGGAAGACCATTATGTCTACGAGCGTCAATCCTGCTGGTATCTCGCGTTAGGGCAACGAGCATCGTTAACCGTCGATGCCGCTGGCGAGCAGGCGACCACCATTACCGATAACGGCATCAATACTACACGCGTCAAGGGATCGCCTGCGGAGTATGCCCGTCGCTTTCAAGCGGCACATGGCGGTGAAAATCTGCGCATCTATGGCGAAGCGGGGTTTCACTATGCGCTTTGTGTGCAGGAACACGCATACAAACCGGGGCGCTGGCCGGTGTTGAACCTGATTGTTCCGCGTGATGAGCTGATTTTTTGCGATAACGGCGTCACCGTGTTAGCGGGGGATGCACTGCGTTGTCGGCAGTTGTCTGATTGGATATTGAGCGCCGTTGCCGTGGCGAAACGTCGAGGAGGGGATGCCCGACTGGCGCACGTTGCCGAACTCGCCTGCGATCAGGGCGATTACTGCCAGCGGGTATGCCAGGCGATTGAAGAAATTAACGATGCTCACTACAGCAAGGTGATCCTAGCGCGAGCCATGCCTCTGAAACAATCGGTGGATATGGCAGCAACGCTGCTGCGTGGACGCCAGGCCAATACGCCAGTGCGCACGTTTTTATTGCGGCAGGGAGAGCGGGAAGCCGTCGGTTTTTGTCCTGAGTTGGTGATGTCCGTCGAACAGGACAAGGTGAGTACCGACACGCTGGCGGGCACCAGCGTAAAGCATCAGGATGCCGCGCCGCCAAACGCATTGCTGAACCATTCCTTAAGCGACGACAAAGAGATTGTTGAGCACGTCATGTCAGTCAGAGCGGCGGTAGAGGAAATGCAAGGGCTGTGCCAGCCGGAGAGTGTAGTTATCAATGATTTAATGTCGGTACGGCAGCGCGGCAACGTGCAACACCTTGGATCGCGCGTTAGCGGTGAATTGGGCTTCGGGAAGGATGCGTGGGACGCTTTTGATGCTCTGTTTCCCGCGATAACCGCCACGGGCGTGCCGAAACGTGCCGCGCTGTCGGCAATTGCCCGACTTGAATCATCCCCACGAGAACTCTACTCCGGTGCCATACTCTGGTTAGACGGCAAAGCGCATTTTGAAGCGGCACTGGTGCTGCGCTCTGCGTTTCAGGATAGCCATCAGCGTTGGTTACAGGCTGGGGCTGGGGTGATTGCCCAGTCATCACCTATACGTGAATTCACTGAAACGCAGGAAAAGTTGGACAGTATTGCGCCTTATCTGGTCTTCCAGCAAAAAACGCGGTAAGGATGCAACATCGAGGGACTGGAGGAAGGGTTACATGTCATCAGTACAACACCTCTCATCGCTAAAACAATTAAGCGATTTGGCATGTCATTGGGACTATGAATGTGAAATGGTCGAGGCAGAAAGCCCGACCCATGAGGTCGCGTTAGAAGGTACGCTGCGGGACGTGACGTTGCCGTATGGGATCGATCTTTGCCTTAACGACATCACTACCCGCGAAGAAGATTATCGCAGTGCCACGCTTAAACAGTGCCTGACCATTCTGTTGACTCTGGACGGTGACACGCCAAATTATTATCTGGATGATGGCCGTATGCTGGTGATGGAACTTGGCGTGGCCAAAGTGATTGCCACTCGCAGCCCACTCCGCCTCTGGTGCCGCAATCCGCGCGGCCATCATAGCCGTAGTCTGGTTATTCAGGCGGCACCACGGCGTATTGTTGATGGTGAGTTGGCACAGCAGATTGAACGCTTGCTACAGCATGAAGGTATTTACAGTTTTATGGTTCCGCATCACACCCTGACGTTGGCTGACAGCCTGTTTACTCTGTGTGATAGTTGCGTGCCTGGACGTTTGCATATTCATAGCTGCGTGTTGGATCTGTTGGCGCAGGGTCTACGCGCTGTAGAACAGACGCCGTCCTTGATGCCTTACACCGTACCCTGTCGGGATACGGTGCGCATTCTAAAAGTCCGCGACAAACTGCTCGCCCAGTTGGATAACAATCACTGCCTGTGCGATTTGGCGCGTGAAGCCGGGATCAGCATCAGTGCGCTCAAAAGCAAATTTACTGCGGTGATGGGGCAATCCGTGTTCTCTTTCTTGCGGGAGCAGCGCCTGATGCGTGCGCGAAAAGGGTTGGAATCAGAAGGGTGGACAGTGAAACAGGCTGCTTATTATGTTGGCTATCAACATCCCAGCAATTTCTCTACCGCTTACCGTCGCAAGTTTGGTCGTTGCCCCCGTGATGCGCTCAACGCCTGATTCTGGCTCCCGTCACAACTATTTTGGCTTTTATCATAGTTAAGTTCGCTGGGGTGGCATCGGACCTCCCCCTACACTCTTCGCACCGAAAATAATTATCATTTCGTTTTTTTTGCTGCGTTGAGGGATGGACATGCTGAACAACAAGTACTCCTGTCACAAGCGAGTCATATACCCGCTGTGCGCGTGCGCAGGGTATATGGTGATGATGTATGGGGCAGTGGCAGCAATGCCAGCCGATACTGTGCAACCCGCTACGGCGTCGGAAGATGACAGCGGTGGGTGACTGCCCGCAAAATCAAAGAAGATCCCCAGCGTGTGCCGCTCAGTTTGAGCGTGTTTGACAAACAAACGCTCGAAGACCGCCGTGTCGATGATATAGCAAAGCGACTTAATTTTGATTACACCATATGGACTGAGAACAAAATCTCTGTATCGCAACCACTCTCTCTTTTTTTGCTTTTTGCTTGTGCCCATTTATGCTCAATGGGGTTAAGATCTGGCGAATATGTAGGCAAATACTCCACCATATACCCTGCATCGATGATGACTTGTTGAATATTATGTTTTTTGTGAAAAGTTGCATTGTCCATCACGATTATCCTGTTTTTAGGGAGTACAGGGATAGGGACTTGTGTGACCCAAGAATAGAAAACATCGCTGTTAATATTGATGGCTTTGTTGAATAATAGTGAGTCATGCTGTTTTGCCAGCCAATTTTGGTAGAAAATGCTTGTCACCTCAGGTTTACAGTTTTCTTATGAGGCCTAACTGCATGATTTTGCGTTGCGAGGATCTGTCGTTTCACCGGGGGTGCAGCATAAAATATGTTTATTCAACAAAGCCCGCTATTTGATTAATCCAACGCGATACAGAGGCAGGGCCAATCCGAAATTGCTTCGCTGTTTCTCGGATACTCAACCCTTCTTCTTCCCGTGTAGATATCACTTTACCTCTAAAATCAATTGAATAGCTCATTTAAATAATGTAATCAAAATTAAGTTTTTTAGCTATACAGTCAAGGTAAACAATGGGATAAACCGCATCCAGGAGCGATTTTGCCATTCAACAACCTGCTCCATAACGGCATCGGTGACCTTCGATACCAAGGCTGGTGAGACATCCGCGTCATACAGCTCTTTGAACGCAGCGGCAATTTCGCGGGTGGTCATCCCTTTGGCATACAACGATAAAATCTGGTTATCCATCCCGGTGAGCCGGGTCTGGTTCTTCTTCACCAGTTGCGGTTCAAAGGAAGCATCACGATCACGTGGTGTACGCAGTTCCAGCGGACCATCGCCGGTGGTAACAGTCTTTGTGAGTAGCCATTGCGCGTGTTAGTTCCAGATTTGGACTGGTGCTTCTCATGCCTGAGGTGATGGGTCATTTCAGCATTAAGGGCAGCTTCAACGCTGATCTTTTTCAGCAGGCGATCAAACTGGTTGAGAGCGTCAGGGGTTTTGAGATTTTTGGCCAGCTCGTTAGCCAGAGTCTGTAACTGTTTTTCGTCCATAAAGTAACCTGCTTTTGATGTTGGATTGAACATATCAAAACTAGGCAATTACACAATCTCGTGTACAGGCTCGACGACAACAAACGAGGGCGTAAAGAAAGCGCCCCAGCGCTGCTTGCCGGACTATCCATCCTGCTAAATACCTTGACGTTATTAGCAGACTATACCCCGGAAGAACTTGCCCACTTAGCTATGGTGGTTTTTAACCCTTTATGATGTGTAGATACCTATGCCTTTTAAGCCATAGGTATCTACACATCTTTTTGCAATATCTGCTATTACGTTGCTGCATGATCTCAACTTATCCATCGGCGGGATTGATGCCCGCCTTAACCGGCGTTATCAGCGTCTGGTTAAGCAACACATGACTCCCGCAGCACCATTGGCGTCAGCCGTTAAAGACCTTGCCTGTGCGCAGAAAAGAACATTCGCCACTACTCAGGCCGTTTGGCGTTTTTTTAATAATGAACGTATTAGCTTCAGTCAGCTCAATGAACCGATTATTTCGCTGGCTCTCCGGCAGGTTGCACTTAGCCCGAATCCATACGCTCTCGTCGTTCACGACTGATCTCATTTACAGTTTCGTACCCACAATGGGAAAGAAGAACGTTTGAAAATGACGCATGGTGGCGACGTCGGTTATGAACTACAAACCAGACTACTGCTTGATGCTGCAAATGGTTTACCAATAACGCCCCTGTCTCAAACTCTAACCGATAGGGCGGGTTGTCGTTCAACGCTAACCGAGGGCTTGTCTGAGAGTCTGAATCATATGGATGCTTTGACGGCTGATATCGCCCGCGTTGAGTCTCTTGATACCGGGAAGAAGTTAGTTCATCTCATTGACCGTGAAGGTGACTCTATCGGGCATATGCGCACATTAAGCTCCCAGGGAATATGTTGGCTTATCCGGGGAAAGGAAGGGCATCGGGCCGAGTGGGGCGGTGACACCCGTAAAATTGGTGAAATTGCAGACGATCTGCCATTTATCGCAAACGGACAGGTTGGCTGGAAAGGGAAAAAAGCCAATATGGAGATCGGGGAAACATCCGTGATCATAACGCGAACAGCAAAAGCGAAGCGGAAAGACAAGAACACCGGACGTCGAGTTAAAGTTCAGCCAGGCGTATAGCCAACCGACTTAAAAATGATTACAACAGATACCCTGATATGCGGCAAAAAAGCATAGCTGGCTGTTATCAAAATAATGTCGGTTGGCTATATTCGTAAAGCGGCGCTGAAACTGAAGGCGGGTGGCGTAGGCTACTATCCGAAAAGTAATTTCGTGCACATTGATACCGGGCCGACGCGGAGCTGGTGACCCTTAACGCTAATAGACCCCGTGGCCTGACCGTGTCATGATGGCGGTCACGTAAGGGGGCTTTTTCGTGAAGTGGAGTGCTATGAAATACAAGATTGTTCCCGTGACGGCGTTCAGCCAAAACTGTACGTTGTTATGGTGTGAGGAAACCCGCGACGCGGCGATTGTTGACCCCGGTGGCGAAGCGGAAAAAATCAAACGTGCCGTCGCGCAGTGCGACAACAAAGTATCGCAAATCCTGTTGACGCATGGACATCTCGATCACGTCGGTGCGGCTCAGCAACTGGCCGATCACTATCAGGTGCCGATTGTCGGCCCGCATCCTGCTGATGCTTTCTGGCTTGATGGTTTGCCCGCACAGAGCCGCATGTTTGGCCTGACAGAGTGTGCGCCGTTAACCCCGACGCGCTGGTTGCAAGAAGGGGATTCGGTGACGGTGGGCAACACTGAGCTGTCCGTGTTGCACTGTCCGGGACATACACCGGGCCATGTGGTGTTTATCGACAAGGTATCGCGTCTGGCGCAGGTGGGCGATGTGATCTTTGATGGCGGTGTAGGGCGCAGTGATTTCCCGCAGGGCGACCATCAGGCGTTGATTACGTCTATCCGCACCAAATTGTTCCCACTCGGGGACGATATCACCTTTATTCCTGGACACGGCCCGATGTCGACGCTGGGGCAGGAGCGTAAGACCAATCCTTTTGTGCATGATTAATGCACAGGCATCCCCCGACTAGCAGGGGATGCCTGACAACATATTACAGCACGGCCACAATGGCTTCGCACAGCGGAGCCATATTTTCTGGCGTCATACCTGCCACGTTAACCCGTCCAGAGTTCACCGCATAGACCGCAAACTCATCGCGTAGACGCAATACTTGATCTTTGGTCAGACCGCTGAACGAAAACATGCCATTCTGCTGAATGATAAAGGAGAAGTCCTGCGTCGCGCCTTTTTCCTGTAAGGTATTGACGAACAGATGACGCATGCGTTGAATGCGCTCGCGCATCGCCGTCAGTTCCTGTTCCCACAGGGTACGCAACGCCTCGTTGCCGAGGATGGTCGCCACCACCGCCGCACCGTGTGCCGGTGGGCTGGAGTAGTTGGCGCGGATGATGGATTTCACCTGGCTAAACGCTTTGTCTGCCACATCGGCATTGGCCGCGACCAAGGTGCAGGCACCGACACGTTCGTTATACAGGCCAAAGTTCTTCGAATAGGAGCTGGAGATCAGCAATTCCGGATGGGAAGCAGCGAAAATACGCAGACCCTCGGCATCCTCTTCCAGCCCGCGAGCAAAGCCCTGATAGGCAAAATCAAACAGCGGCAGCCAACCCCTCTGAGTGGACAAGTCAGCTAGCGCTTGCCACTGCTGCGCCGCAGGATCGATACCGGTCGGGTTATGGCAACAGCCGTGGAATAACACCACGTCGCCCGCCTGAACCACTTCGAGGCTTTTGACCATGCCATCAAAGTCCAGCGCGTGGTGAGCGGCATCGTAGTAGTGATAATCACACACTTCCAGCCCGGCAGCTTGGAACACGTTTTTATGGTTGGGCCAGCTTGGGTTACTCACCCAAATACGTTTAGCGGAGGTCTGGCTGGCGATAAACTCTGCGGCAATACGCAGGCCAGCGGTGCCACCCGGCGTCTGTGCGCTACGCGCACGCTTTTCACTGATAATCGCGCTTTGTTTGCCGAACAGTAGCTCTTGCGTACGCAGGGCGAACTCGGGCAGGCCATCGATCCCGAGATAGTTTTTGGTGGCTTCATTTTCCAGCAAAAATTGTTCTGCTTTTTTTACGCTGGCCAGCACCGGTGTCTTTCCGGTTTCATCTTTGTATACGCCGATACCCAGGTTGATTTTTTGTGGACGAGAGTCGGCGCGAAACAGATCGGCCAAGCCAAGAATCGGATCAGCGGCAGCGGCAGTAATATGTTCAAACATTGATGGCTATTCCATGACAGAGGTTGGGCAAGAACCTTCAGGTTACCGCTAGCCATAAGCTTTGCCAACCGTTTGCGATCAAAATGCAGGTGAAATAACAGGAAAAATTGTGGCGGGAGCGATAGCCATAAATGGCGCTAATACTCAGGTCGCAGAAAACAAAAAGACAGGGCACGAGGCCCTGTCTTTTTCGTTATCAGACTGCGTAATGCAGTGGTGATAAAACGAAATTAGAACTGATAAGTTACACCAACAGCAACTTTGTCGTCGTCATTAACGCCGTAAACGTTAGTGTCTTTGATCAGGTTGATGTCGTATTCACTGTATACGGAGAAGTTTTTGTTGAATGCGTAAGTTGCACCAACGCTCACGTATTTAGTGATGTAATCATTACGATTATTGGTGTTGTCTTGAGCTTTAGCCTGAACATAACCCAGAGACGGGGTCAAACCGAAGTCGAAGTTATATTGTGCAACAGCTTCGAAGATCTTGGTTTTGTCTGCAAAATCAGTCTTAGGTGTGCCTGCTCTCCTACCGTCAACATAGCTTGCATTACGCAGTTCAGAATAGATGGCTGCAACATAGATGTTGTTAGCATTATATTTCAGACCAGTACCCCAAGCTTCTGCTTTTTTGCCCTGGCCAGTCAGATCAGCACCACCAAAAGCATAGTTCTGCTCGTTGGTACGATTGATTGCAGCGTAGTTAGCAACAACGCCTACACCTACTGGAGATACGTATTCCAGAGAAGTACCCCAGCCGTCACCGTTCTGGCGAGACAATTTGCGACCATTGCCTTCGTTCAGAGTACCAGAGTTGTTAGCGCCTTGGTATTGCAAGCCGAAGTTCAAGCCGTCAACCAGACCAAAGAAATCTTTGTTACGGTAGGTCAGAACGCCAGTAGAACGGCCAGTCAGGAAGTTATCAGCGTTAGACTGGTCACCGCCCCACTCAGGCAGCACATCAGTGTAAGCGAGGGAGTCATATGCGATACCCATGTTACGACCGTAGTCGATAGTACCGAAATCAGTGATTTTCAGACCAGCAAAAGCATAACGTATTTTAACATCTTTACTTGAGTTGTAAGCACCTTCGGTATTATTAGCAGCAAATTCAGCTTCGTAACGGCCGTAGCCCGTTATATTGCTGTTGATCTGCGTTTCGCCTTTGAAACCCAGACGAGCATAGGATTTGTCACCATTTTTGGCGTGGTTGTCAGAGAAAAGATGCTTAGCAGTTACTTTACCGTACAGGTCCAGTTTGTTGCCGTCTTTGTTGTAAACTTCTGCTGCGTTTACTGCACCAGCAGCTAACAAAGCCGGGATTACTACTGCAAGAATATTGCGTTTCATCATTATTACCCTCATTGGTGTTTTAAGACCCCCGCCGCTGCCATTAACAATTCTCGAAAAAAGTAATAAAACTCTTACGGAACTATCACTGGAAGTTTGGTGTCCTACTGTGTCTGAACGCAGTGTTCCATTCACTCGCCCGTTAATCCACCCTTAAAATGATACTAAGTTCACAATCAAGTAACAAAAAGAAAGATTGTGTTTTAAATTGTAAATTTTAGAGAACGTTGTGAGCCTTATCTGAAAGAAAAAAAAGACCGCGAAATATTCGCGGCCTTTGTTCTAGTTATTTTTTTTACTTATGTTTAATGCGTATTTAGAAACTGGCGTTACGTGGAGTACGTGGGAAAGGGATCACATCGCGCACATTTTGTACAGCGGTAACATAGGCAATCAGACGTTCAAATCCGAGGCCAAAACCGGAGTGCGGAATGGTGCCGTAGCGACGCAGATCGCGATACCACCAGTAATCTTCTTTATTAAGCCCCATTTCTTCCAGACGGCTGTCCAACTGCGCCAGACGCTCTTCACGCTGAGAACCACCGATGATTTCACCGATGCCCGGTGCCAATACGTCCATGGCTGCGACGGTTTTGCCGTCTTCATTCATACGCATATAGAAAGCTTTGATGTCTTTCGGGTAGTTTTTTACCACCACCGGCGCTTTGAAGTGCTGCTCTGCCAAATAACGCTCATGTTCGGAGGCAAGATCTACGCCCCAGAACACCGGATTTTCGAAGGTATGTCCGCAATTAAGCAGGATCTCAATCGCATCGTTGTAATCCACCTGGGCGAAATCTGCACTGACGAAGTTTTCCAGACGGCTGATCGCTTCTTTATCTACACGCTTAGCAAAAAATGCCATGTCATCGGCACGCTCTTCGAGCACGGCTTTGAACACGTATTTCAACAGGCTTTCTGCCAGCGCTGCGGCATCGTCCAGAGTCGCAAAGGCCACTTCCGGCTCGATCATCCAGAATTCCGCCAGATGGCGGCTGGTATTAGAGTTTTCGGCACGGAACGTGGGGCCAAAGGTGTACACATTGGAAAGCGCACAAGCGTAGGTTTCACCGTTCAATTGGCCTGAAACGGTCAAGAAAGCCTCTTTGCCGAAGAAATCTTCACTGAAATCCACTTTGCCCGCATCGGTACGCGGCAAGTTTTCCAGATCCAGCGTGGAAACGCGGAACATCTCACCGGCACCTTCGGTATCCGACGCAGTGATAAGCGGCGTAGAGACCCAAAAATAACCGTTCTCATGGAAGAAGCGGTGAATGGCCTGGGCCAGCGTATGACGCACGCGTGCTACGGCACCGATCAGGTTAGTGCGCGGGCGCAGGTGCGCGACTTCACGCAGGTACTCAATGCTGTGACGTTTTGCCGCCATCGGGTAGGTATCTGGATCGTCCACCCAGCCCACCACTTCAACGGCGGTGGCTTGAATTTCGAAAGACTGACCTTCACCCGGCGACGCAACCACGGTACCCGTGACGATCATAGAGCAGCCAGTGGTCAATTTCAGAACGTCATTCTGGTAATTGGGAAGATTATTATTTACGACCGCCTGTAACGGATTAAAGCAGGAACCGTCATAGACGGCGATAAAGGAGATACCGGCTTTAGAATCTCTCCGGGTACGTACCCAGCCGCGCACGGTGACTTCACTGTCAACGGCGACACGGCCTTGCAGTACGTCGACTACAGGCACTACACTCATAAAATTCTCTCTTCTCAATGAATGATATTTAACGGGTCAACCCCTAAGGGTGATTTGCTATGTTACTTGCCGTCTGGCAGGACACAAGCAGAAATCACCGGAATGCGTCAAGTTTTGCGCATTCCGGTAACGTTAGGTTAAATATAGCAAAGCGACTTAATTTTGATTACATCATATGGACTGAGAACAAAATCTCTGTATCGCAACCACTCTCTCTTTTTTTGCTTTTTGCTTTTTGCTTTTTGCTTGTGCCCATTTATGCTCAATGGGGTTAAGATCTGGCGAATATGTAGGCAAATACTCCACCATATACCCTGCATCGATGATGACTTGTTGAATATTATGTTTTTTGTGAAAAGTTGCATTGTCCATCACGATTACACTGTTTTTAGGGAGTACTGGGATAAGGACTTGTGTGACCCAGGAATAGAAAACATCGCTGTTAATATTGATATCAAATAATCCGATAGCAAACAGCGTTGTGCCTAATAAAGCGCCGATAACATTTGTTCTTCCCTTGGCTCCCCAGTTCTTCAGGCCAAAACACCGTTGACCTTTTGGGGAATAGCCGTGAGTCCGGAGCCTGTACACGAGATTGTGTAATTGCCTGATTTTGATATGTTCAATCCAACATCAAAAGCAGGTTACTTTATGGACGAAAAACAGTTACAGGCTCTGGCTAACGAGCTGGCCAAAAATCTCAAAACCCCTGACGCTCTCAACCAGTTTGATCGCCTGCTGAAAAAGATCAGCCTTGAAGCTGCCCTTAATGCTGAAATGACCCATCACCTCGGGCATGAGAAGCACCAGTCCAAATCTGGAACTAACACGCGCAATGGCTACTCCACAAAGACTGTTACCACCGGCGATGGTCCGCTGGAACTGCGTACACCACGTGATCGTGATGGTTCCTTTGAACCGCAACTGGTGAAGAAGAAGTAGACCCGGCTCACCGGGATGGATAACCAGATTTTATCGTTGTATGCCAAAGGGATGACCACCCACGAAATTGCCGCTGCGTTCAAAGAACTGTATAGCCAACCAACTTAAAAATGATTACAGCCAATGCCCTGATATGTGGCAAAAAAATACAGCTAATTGTTATCAAAATAATGTCGCTTGGCTATATGACGCGGATGTCTCACCCGCCCTGGTATCGAAGGTCACCGATGCCGTTATGGAGCAGGTTGTTGAATGGCAAAATCGCCCCTGGATGCGGTTTATCCCATTGTTTACCTTGACTGTATCGTTCTGAAAGTCCGGCAGGACAGCTGCGTTATCAGTAACTCTGTGTTCCTGGCGCTGGGTATCAATATCGAAGGCCAGAAAGAGCTACTGGGGATGTGGCTGGCCGAAAATGAAGGTGCAAAGTTCTGGCTGAACGTGCTGACAGAACTGAAAAACCGTGGCCTGACCGACATCCTCATTGCCTGTGTGGACGGCCTGAAAGGGTTCCCGGATGCCATCAACACGGTCTACCCGGAAGCCCGCATCCAGTTGTGCATCGTGCACATGGTGCGCAACAGTCTGCGCTTCGTTGCCTGGAAGGACTATAAGGCGGTAACACGCGACCTCAAAGCAGTGTATCAGGCTCCAACCGAAGAGGGCGCGCTTCAGGCGCTGGAGACGTTCGGTGGGACATGGGATCACCGCTATCCGGCATGCAATCAAGAAACGCAAGGTGTTCCCGACTGATAACTCGGTGAATAAGGCCGTATGGCTGGCAATCCAGGCGGCATCACAGAAATGGACGATGCCCTTACAGGACTGGCGTATGGCAATGAGTCGCTTTATTATCGAGTTCGGTGACCGCCTTGACGGTCACTTCTGAGGAAAGGCATTTACACAAAATCTTAAACAGGCTCTGAGTCCGTGGGGTATCGCGTGGAAAACCACTTTCATCAATAAAAACAATAGGGTTACCTTCTTTTTCATACTGTTGTATTTTTTGTTGAAATGCTTGCCGGGCGCTTTCGTCGGCTTTCGGATGACGTAGAGTTTTTTATAGGTCAATCCCAGCTTTTTAAGAGCTTGCCAAATGGGCTTCTGACAAACGCCAAAACGCTCTGCACGTTCTTTTTGGTAAGCATCTGGATATTGTCAACATCTTTTATCAACTCGGATTTATCGATCTTTCGCTGACGCGTGGTCGATGCTTTTGACGCTATTTGATTAATCCAACGCGATACAGAGGCAGGGCCAATCCGAAATTGCTTCGCTGTTTCTCGGATACTCAACCCTTCTTCTTCCCGTGTAGATATCACTTTACGTCTAAAATCAATTGAATAGCTCATTTAAATAATGTAATCAAAATTAAGTCGTTTAGCTATACTGAGCAGTCGAGGAGACTAACTGGCTTTTCTGATACGCGGCAGATCGAAGGCTTTGCGCAGTGTGGAAATAAATGCGGCGTCATGGCAGATGGTTTTGCCGGGGCTGTCGGAGAGTTTCGCCACCGGGCGACCGTTACACTCCACCAGTTTGATGACGATATTCAGAGGTGTAACGCTTGGAATATCGCAGGTCAAGCGCGTTCCGATGCCAAACACCAGATTGATACGCTGAGAAAAATGGCGATAAAGCGTAAGCGCTTTTTCCAGATGCAGGTTATCGGAGAACACCAGCGTCTTACTCATGGGGTCAATGCCTAAGCGTTGATAATGCGCGATGGCCTTTTCGCCCCAATCGATCGGATCTCCGGAATCATGACGCAGACCCTGATAGGCATTAGCGAAATCGAGATCGAAATCGCGCAGGAACGCATCCATGGTAATGCAATCCGTCAGCGCGATACCAAGCTGATCGGGGTATTCCACCAACCAGGCGTGCAGTGCGGCACGTTGGCTGTTCGCCAATGTTGCGCCGAGTTGCTGGTGCGCCTGGAACCATTCATGCGCCTGTGTTCCCACCGGTGTCAGCCCCAAGCGGCGCGCCAGGTCGTAGTTGCTGGTGCCAATCAAATACGGGAATTCTTGCTGTAATACGCTCACGATCTCGTGTTGCACGTCGCGGGAAAAACGACGCCGGGTGCCAAAATCCATCAGTTTGAAATGGCTCAGGTCGATACCCTGACTGCGTTCACGGAACTGCGCCAGCGTGCGGCGCAGCTGCGCCACGGCGTGCACGGCGCTAACGTCCGGCGTGCGCGAGCGGTGCACCACTTCACTGATCAGCGCCAGCAAGGGAACTTCCCATAAAATCACTTCGCGCCACGGGCCGCTAATGCGAATATCCAGTTTGCCGTGATGGTTGCTCACGGTAACTTGCTGCGGGTTAAAGCGGAAATGGCGTAGCCACTGTAAATAATCTGCGGTAAAAAAAGGCAGCGTAGAGAGGTAAGCGAACTCATCGTCGCTGAGTGACAGTTGGCTCATCAGCGCAATCTGCGTGGTGATAGCCTCTGCATAACTCCCTAACAGCTCATCGCTGCGGCAGCGGAATTCCGCTGTAACGTCCACATCATAATAATGATGAAACACCGCTTGCTGCATATGAAGCTTGTACGCATCCGTATCCAGCAATGAGTTCAAAATCGGGGAAGGGTGTAAAGTCATAATGCGTTACAGCATCCTCGTCAGACGCGTTTCCACTATCAAAATCATCAGCAACGTTCGGTGAGTATACCTTGATTCACGCTGCATTGTCGCTATCACCAGATAACATCATAATTTCACAAGAAAAGAGAGGGCCTTTTGTGCTCTGGCCCGGCTATTATTCTCATTCACTTAGCGCCTATTCTATTAGGGCTATTTTACTTGCCATTTTGGTCTTGGGCAGTGCTCGAAATCCTCACATACTCCGTGTACGCTCCTGTTTCTGCACGCTGTCCGTGACCAAACTGGCTGCGCCAATTACGCCTACTGGAATAGGCTCTTAATGATGGCAACATCGTTGTAACAGGCATAAACTGAACTGTCAAAGCAAAGAGTGAGGTGTAAACATCCTATGAATCAACAGCCGCAAGTAAAATACCGTCATGATTACCGTGCGCCGGACTATACCATCAGCGATATCGCGCTTGATTTTGTTCTGGATGCACAGAAAACGCACGTCACGGCAGTGAGCCAGGTGGTTCGGCAGGGAGAGGCGGGGGCGCCGTTAAAACTGGACGGTGAAGGGCTGACGCTGTTAAGCCTGACAGTGGATGGTCAAGCTTGGCCGCACTATCAGGTTGAGGATGATGGCGTGGTATTAACGCACCTGCCTGCCGCTTTCACGCTCAGCATCGTCACAGAGATCAACCCCGCCGCCAACAGTGCGCTGGAGGGGTTATACCAATCTGGTGCTGCGCTTTGCACCCAGTGTGAAGCGGAAGGGTTCCGCCACATCACCTATTATCTGGATCGCCCCGACGTACTGGCGCGCTTTACCACGCGTATCACCGCCGATCCGGTTCGCTATCCTTATTTACTTTCCAACGGCAATCGCATCGCACAGGGCACCCTGGATGATGGTCGACACTGGGTTGAATGGCAGGATCCGTTCCCGAAACCGTGCTATCTGTTTGCACTGGTGGCGGGGGACTTCGATGTGCTTAGCGACAGTTTTACCACCCGTTCCGGGCGCGAAGTGGCCTTGGAACTGTATGTCGATCGCGGCAATCTCGATCGCGCGGGCTGGGTGATGACCTCGCTGCAAAATGCCATGAAGTGGGATGAAACCCGTTTCGGTCTGGAGTATGACCTCGACATCTATATGATCGTCGCGGTGGACTTCTTTAATATGGGCGCGATGGAAAATAAAGGGCTCAACGTCTTTAACTCCAAATACGTGCTTGCCAAGGCAGAAACCGCTACCGATAAAGATTATCTGAACATTGAAGCGGTGATCGGCCATGAATATTTTCACAACTGGACTGGTAACCGCATTACCTGCCGTGACTGGTTTCAGCTCAGCTTAAAAGAAGGACTGACGGTGTTTCGCGATCAAGAGTTCAGCTCAGATCTGGGATCGCGCCCGGTAAACCGCATTGACAACGTGCGTGTGATGCGCGGTGCGCAGTTTGCCGAAGACGCCAGCCCGATGTCGCATCCGATCCGCCCAGATCAGGTCATTGAAATGAATAACTTCTACACCCTGACAGTGTACGAGAAGGGTTCGGAAGTGATCCGCATGCTGCATACGTTGCTGGGTGAGGATAAATTTCAGGCGGGCATGCGGCTTTATGTGGAGCGTCATGACGGGAGTGCGGCCACCTGTGATGATTTTGTGCAGGCGATGGAAGATGCCTCGGGAGTGGATCTGACACAGTTCCGCCGTTGGTACAGCCAGTCGGGTACGCCGGTGGTGACGGTGCGCGATGATTATAATGCTGTAACGCAGCAATATCTGCTGTCGGTCAGCCAAAAAACGCCCGTAGGCGCGGATGGTCAGGAAAAACGCTCGCTGCATATTCCGCTGGATATTGAACTGTACGATCAGCAGGGCAACGTGATTCCGTTGCAATATGCAGGTCAGACGATCGATTCGGTATTAAACCTGACCGAAGCAGAACAGACGTTTGTGTTTGATAATGTGCCGAGTCAGCCGATCCCCTCTTTATTAAGGGAGTTCTCTGCGCCGGTTAAACTCAACTATGCTTGGAGCGATGCCAAACTGACCTTCCTGATGCGTCACGCACGCAATGATTTCTCGCGCTGGGATGCGGCGCAAAGCCTGCTGGCAAACCATATTCGTCTCAACGTTGCGCGCTATCAGCAACACCAACCGCTATCGCTGCCACTGCATCTGGCCGATGCGTTTCGTGGGATATTGTTGGATCCTGTGCTGGATCCGATGTTGGCGGCACAAATTCTGACGCTGCCCAGCGAAAACGAAATCGCGGAGCTGTTTGAGATTATCGACCCGCTAGCCATTGCGGCAGTGCGCGAAGCGATGGTTCGAACATTGGCGACAGAGCTGGCTGATGAGTGGCTCGCGGTGTATCGCGTTAACGCCACCGCAGAGTACCGCATCGAACATGCTGATATTGGTAAACGTGCCCTGCGCAACACCTGCCTCTATTATCTGGCGTTTGGTGAAGTGGCGCAGGCTGATGCGCTGGTAAACGCACAGTATCAGCAGGCGGATAACATGACGGATGCGTTGGCGGCGCTCTCCAGTGCAGTCAGTGCGCAACTGCCGATACGCGATATGTTGATGGCGCAGTTTGACGATCGCTGGCACACCGATGGCCTGGTGATGGACAAGTGGTTTACCTTGCAAGCTACCAGTCCGGCCAGTGACGTGTTGTCTCGGGTGCGAGCGTTGCTGAACCATCGTTCATTCAGCTTGAATAACCCCAATCGACTGCGTGCGCTGCTTGGCGCGTTTGCCAGTGCCAACCCGGCCGCGTTTCATGCCGCGGATGGAGAGGGCTACCGTTTCCTGACCGAGATCCTCAGCGATCTCAATACCCGCAATCCGCAGGTCGCTGCTCGGTTGATTGAGCCACTGATCCGGTTGAAACGCTATGATGAATCGCGTCAGGCGTTAATGCGTCAGTCACTGGAGCAATTGAAAACGCTGGATAACCTCTCTGTCGATCTGTTTGAGAAAATCAGTAAAGCGCTGCAAGGCTAATCCCCCTAAAGGTTCCCGCGTCAGGCGGGAACCTCAAACTGTAGAAAAGCCACTTCACCGCTCGTGATCCTCGGCGAAAGCCGGGGATCTCTGCGCAAATAAATGCGTTTCTGCCGCAAGAGATTCCCACCTTCGCGGGAATGAGGTAAATGGATGGAAATGACTGAGGAGAGCCTGTTTAAGATTTTGTGTAAATGCCTTTCCTCAGAAGTGACCGTCAAGACAGTCACCGAACTCGATAATAAAGCGATTCATTGCCATACGCCAGTCCTGTAAGGTGTATTAGTCGCGACTAGATATGACACTGGACCTTGAAAGGGGCTTTGTTGAATAAATAGAACTTTTGGGTAATCATCGGAGCAGATCAACACAGTTGTTTCAAAATCAAGTCTCCATGGCAAAACAAAATTTTAAAATCACCAACTGGCCCTCTTATAACAAGGCCCTCAAGCAGCACGGTTCTCTAACCGTATGGCTAGCTGAATCAGCCATTGCTGCATGGACGGAAAAAAACACTATAGCCAAGCGACTTAATTTTGATTACACCATATGGACTGAGAACAAAATCTCTGTATCGCAACCACTCTCTCTTTTTTTGCTTTTTGCTTGTGCCCATTTATGCTCAATGGGGTTAAGATCTGGCGAATATGTAGGCAAATACTCCACCATGTACCCTGCATCGATGATGATTTGTTGAATATTATGTTTTTTGTGAAAAGTTGCATTGTCCATCACGATTACCCTGTTTTTAGGGAGTACTGGGATAAGGACTTGTGTGACCCAGGAATAGAAAACATCGCTGTTAATATTGATATCAAATAATCCGATAGCAAACAGCGTTGTGCCTAATAAAGCGCCGATAACATTTGTTCTTCCCTTGGCTCCCCCGTTCTTCAGGCCAAAACACCGTTGACCTTTTGGGGAATAGCCGTGAGTCCGTGGGGTATCGTGTGGAAAACCACTTCCATCAATAAAAACAATAGGTTTGCCTTCTTTTTCATACTGTTGTATTTTTTGTTGAAATGCTTGCCGGGCGCTTTTGTCGGCTTTCGGATGACGTAGCGTTTTTTTATAGGTCAATCCCAGCTTTTTAAGAGCTTGCCAAATGGCCTTCTGACAAACACCAAAACGCTCTGCACGTTCTTTTTGGTAAGCATCTGGATATTGTTCAACATCTTTTATCAACTCGGATTTATCGATCTTTCGCTGACGCGTGGTCGATGCTTTTGACGCTATTTGATTAATCCAACGCGATACAGAGGCAGGGCCAATCCGAAATTGCTTCGCTGTTTCCCGGATACTCAACCCTTCTTCTTCCCGAGTAGATATCACCTTACGTCTAAAATCAATTGAATAGTTCATTTAAATAATGTAATCAAAATTAAGTCGTTTAGCTATAACAGTCTTTGTGGAGTAGGCATTGCGCGTGTTAGTTTCAGATTTGGACTGGTGCTTCTCATGCCCGAGGTGATGGGTCATTTCAGCATTAAGGGCAGCTTCAACGCTGATCTTTTTCAGCAGGCGATCAAACGGGTTGAGAGCGTCAGGGGTTTTGAGATTTTTGGCCAGCTCATTAGCCAGAGCCTGTAACTGTTTTTCGTCCATAAAGTAACCTGCTTTTGATGTTGGATTGAACATATCAAAATCAGGCAATTTACACAATCTCGTGTACAGGCTCTGGAGACAGATTCACGAAGCATCAGAGCGGAACGTAGCCTGATCGCCATACACCAGATTTGCTAATAACCCCCTCCTGCTTTCGGGAGGTTTGTCAGCAACTTCGAACCTGTTTTCTGTGATAAGTGTTTTACTTTCCCCCTCGATCTCATTACCATTCCCCGCTGTGCGTCAGGAAGTCACCCGCTTTATTGTTATTTTGCATGCATGACTTTTGGGATCTCAGGAGACACTATGTTCTATCCCGTAATCAAGAAGGCACTTTTCCAGCTCGATCCAGAACGGGCTCACGAATTTACCTTCCAGCAGTTACGTCGTCTATCTAATACACCGTTTGAATTTCTTATTCGCCAATCCGTTCCCACCAAACCTGTTACCTGCATGGGCCTTTCTTTTAAAAACCCACTCGGCTTAGCCGCCGGTCTGGATAAAGATGGCGATTGTATTGATGCGCTGGGCGCAATGGGCTTTGGTCATATTGAAGTCGGTACGGTAACACCGCGCCCGCAGCCGGGTAATGATAAACCGCGTCTGTTTCGCGTCGTAGAAGCGGAAGGGTTAATTAACCGCATGGGATTTAATAACCATGGCGTGGATAACCTGATCGAGAACGTAAAAAAATCCCGTTTTGGTGGTGTGCTGGGAATTAATATCGGCAAGAATAAAGATACGCCCGTAGAACAGGGTAAAGATGACTATTTGATCTGCATGGACAAGGTCTATGCACACGCCGGATATATTGCGATCAATATCTCTTCACCGAATACGCCGGGATTACGTTCTCTGCAATATGGGGAAGCCCTAGACGATCTGTTGCAGGCGATTAAAAATAAACAAGAAGCATTGCATCAACAGCATCAAAAATATGTGCCGATCGCGGTGAAGATCGCGCCTGATCTTTCTGAGGAAGAATTGATCCAAATTGCTGATAGTTTGGTACGCCATAACATTGATGGGGTGATTGCCACCAATACCACACTGAATCGTGATTTGATTAAGGGGTTAAATCATTGCGGGCAAACCGGTGGGTTAAGCGGACGTCCGTTACAGCAGTGCAGCACCGAAGTTATTCGTCGTCTGGCACAAGAATTGAGTGGCCGTTTGCCGATTATTGGCGTTGGCGGGGTCGATTCACTGATGGCCGCACGGGAAAAAATGGCCGCGGGTGCATCCCTGGTACACATATATTCCGGCTTTATTTTTCATGGACCGCGCCTGATTAAAGATATCATTACCCATATTTAATCTTTTTATCACATCATTTCTCGTTGGGGGTTTATTTATTCCCCCAGCTAGTCTATATTTTACTCGTTTGTGCAATTAATCTTCTTTTTTACAAAAAACGCGACTGACATACCCTCACCGAGCGTATGAAGGATATTACCCGTTTTCTTGTCAAGGATGGCAATGGTATGTGGTGTGCAGACGCAATTGCGTCGATGAATAGCCCAAGGGGAAGGTGAATAGTATGAAGTTAAAACCTGACGACAATTGGCGCTGGTATTTTGATGCGGAACACGATCGTATGATGTTGGATTTAGCCAACGGAATGGTATTTCGTTCTCGTTTTTCGGCCAAAATGCTTACGCCAGATGCGTTTGCCCCCATATCATTTTGTGTTGATGATGCCGCATTGTTTTTCACCTTTCAGGAAAAATGTCAGCCTATTTCGTTGCAGCATGAATTGCAGGCAGAGCTGGTATTAAATGCGTTGGTGGCTCACCGTTATTTAAAACCCCTAATGCCAAAGAGTTGGTATTTTGCGCAGCAACCCCATGAACAGCAATCCCCGCAAATGGGCGATGCGGTTTGGGTCATGCTGGCTGAAAGCCAGGAAATTGCCTGCTTTATGGTGGTGGATCGCGGTGAAAAAGCCAGCTTGTGCGTGTTGGCTCAAGAGGCGCTGATGCTTAACGGCAAAACAATGCAGCTAGGCGAAGCGATTAAAATCATGCATGACCGCTTGTTGCCCCAGCAGAGCGCGCTGGCAGGGGCGATGCCATCGGCAGCTTTCCCCTATGCCAAGGTGGTGTAGGGGAAAGATTCTTATCAGGCGAGCACCAAGTCTCCCTGTGGCACGCAGCTGCAGGCCAGAATAGTGCCATCCTCGCGCACGGCACCCCGCTTTAAGGGCGAAACCTCACCGCTGACCAGTGTCATTTTGCAACAACCGCACACGCCCGCCCGGCAAGAATAGGGCACGCGTACACCGTGCTGCTCTAATTGCTCTAACAAAATTTGCTGATTATTTCCCGGCAGCGTTTTGCCCTGATAGTGCAGAGAAAGGCCTTGTTTCGCCTGAACCGGTGCTTCCAGCGTTGCGGCAGGGGTTCCTGCACCATAGAGACGCGGTGGTTTGGTTGCCAGCACCTCGACACTATCGCCCACCCGAATGATACCGCTTTGACGTGCCACCATGTTCTGACCAAAATCCACGTCGCCGTTTTCCGCCGTACGGAAGGCTTGCAATGTGGCGAGCGGCTCTCCCGAGGGATGCTTGCGCCCACGCTCGGTGCTCACGGTGGTCAATACGCAGCGGCTGCACGGTTTGACAACGTCAAAAGTCACCTCGCCAATACGCAGCGTCTGCCAGCCGTCTTCCGCGAAGGCATCAGCGCCGATCACCACAATGTTAGGACGGAACTGAATCAGCTTGACCCCCGCGCTACAACGCTGGCGCAGTGCCTGAAAAGAGGCTTCATTGACCAACAGATAAGGGTAACCGTCGGCGAAACCTAACGGAATGTCGGGAAAACGTTTCACGCGACGAGAGGGCATGTCGCCAACCCAGCGCAACTGTACCGGACGTTTAAAATAACTGCTCAACCACTGGTTGATGTTATCGGGTGTGATGCAGGCGGAAAAATGCGAGCCCCAGACTTCTGTGGGCTGTGGGGTGTGGGCGAAATCCGCATAGCGTACTAACGCCTGAGCGCCATCAGGTGCGGTGAGAAACAGGCCGTCAGGCAGCAACGCCGGTGTAAACAGCACCATTTCGGGAAACTGACGTGCAGTGATAAAGGTTCCATCGGGTTCCGTCACCATAAATGAACGGTCATACGCCAAGCCGCTGGGCGTTGCCAACGCATGGGAAAGTTGCAAGCCGCGCAAGGATTTGACCGGATGAACGTACAGTTGGGAAACACCAATCATCAAGAGTGCCTATCTGTTCAAAGGTTTTAACGCCGCAACTTTATGTGTACTAGCTCAGACCTGATCTGACAGTTACCGATTATTTATACAGGTGTCTGTCAGATTACATCTGGTTCAGATTCTTTTCTGCCCAGATCCGTTTTCCATCGAGTAAAGTGGCCATCGGCGTACGCCCGCAGCACATTTTTCCCTGATGAGTTCGCTCATTATTGTAATGCCACAACCAGTTGTCCAGATCTACCTGCAGGCTTTCCAGGTCTCCATATAACTTCTTGCGGAACATAACCTGATAAAAATCCTGCAAAATGGTTTTATGGAAGCGCTCGCAGATGCCGTTCGTCTGCGGAGACATCGCCTTCGTTTTCGTATGCTCGATATCGTTGATAGCCAGATAAAGCTGATAATCATGCTGCTCCACTTTACCACAGTACTCCGTACCCCTGTCGGTCAGTATTCTCAGAACCGGCAGTCCCTGAGCCTCGTAGAACGGGAGTACGCTATCATTGAGCAGGTCGGCGGCGGTGAGCGGTGTTTTATTCGTATACAGCTTGCAGTGCGCCACTTTCGAGTACGTATCCACGAACGTCTGCTGGTAGATACGGCCCACCCCCTTCAGATTGCCCACGTAGAAGGTGTCCTGCGAGCCCAGATACCCGGGATGTGCCGTCTCGATTTCACCGCAGGCCTCATCATCGTGCGCCTTCTTCTCCAGGGCTGCGATTTGAGCGTCGGTAAGGACAATGCCTTCTCTGGCGACCTTTTCCTCAAGCGCCTTCAGGCGTTTACGGAAGTTCTCCAGGTCGTGTCGTTGCCAGATGGAGCGCACGCCGCTGCCGGAGATAAACACGCCTTTTTTACGCAGCTCATTACAGGTCCGGTGCTGCCCATGGGGCGGGAACTCAATAGCATAATCTGTATTAGTCGCGACTAGATCTGACACTGGACCTTGAAAGGTTGAGAGTTACCGGTTTTGATATGGGTGTCTAATCCTTAAACAAAACGCGAGGTATAGCTAAACGACTTAATTTTGATTACATTATTTAAATGAGCTATTTATTCGCCAGATCTTAACCCAATTGAGCATAAATGGGCACAAGCAAAAAGCAAAAAGCAAAAAAAGAGAGAGTGGTTGCGATACAGAGATTTTGTTCTCAGTCCATATGGTGTAATCAAAATTAAGTCGCTTGGCTATATTTACAGTTTCACCAATGCGCTGAAAGAGGTCATGTACGACGCGGAAAAGCAAGCTGTCCGGCGAGTTCTCAAGAATTGTGAGGATGCGGACGCGGTGGTATCAGAAATGAAACTGCTACTTGATGAAACTAATCAGTCGCACAATCTGTTGCTGACGAATACCTTAGCACGATGGCAACAGGCGGATATCCAGCGCTTCCTACAACGCCATTGACGCTTGACGTTAAATAACTGATCATACGTTCAGTAAAATGCTTGACTGTTATAATGTTATAACGTTATAACAGATAATCGTTCCATACTGCGGCAAAAGCGCGCAGAACATGCAAGCCTCAACTCCCTCTGGTGGTTAGGGCTTTTTACTTATTGTAAAATTTTTAAAGATCGGAATATATTCTAAAAATAAATTATAAGCATGGAATATATTATGATGCCTGTCGATTCGTTTAGTGTTCAAAGCGGAAAATGGCCTTCACCTCATGAGCTACCATCCAGTTTTGGGCCGCCATATCGCACCTTCGCTGAGTGGGTCTATCAAGTAAAAAACGAGCCGGTGGATTTTGATAGTAAACCCAAACCCCCATGCGAGTCATCCGCCAAACGTACATTGATGGCAGTTCTTCGGAAGCTTTCTGGAGTGTTCCAACGTAAACAATCCTCACAGGTATCGTCGCAGGGGAAAAAAGCAAATAGCCAGCTGGATATCAGCAGCACTAGTTTGATGACTAAAACACCGAATACAGCAAACCTATTTCGATATCTCGACTATTTGGCCAAAGAGAAGAATATTGGTTGTGTTGAATTGATAACGAAAGAACTTGTAGGTCAGTCATCCAGTAACTGCATTCAAATGATGAATAACCTTAAAGAGTGGTATGGGCAGCATATACTTGGCGTGCTAAATTTTGCTGTTGAACAAGTTGCTCAGGCAGAAGAGGATCCTTTAAAGCTCTCCAATGCTTCTAAATATCCTGTCCTTCTTAAGGAGTTAAGACGTGCATTGCAGGAAAAACTGGAGGGCTACGATGGGCAAATCAGCAACGGTGAAAGTATTCGTTTTCGTTACCAGCTAGCGCCTCAAGATATCGAAGCATTGTCTAACTTGAATATCAAAATATAAATATTTATTGTGTATATTTGTATAATATACACAATAAACATCAAGATGCACGGCAAGGCTACGCTTCGGCGTGGCCTTTTTTATGTGTGCCGGGCATGCCCGCCAGCTTGGGGGTGAAAGTCCCCTGTACAGCCTGATGGTGGCGAAGGACTAGCGAAGTGCAAGGGCGTCATCGCGAGGTGGGGTCTGAAGGACGCGTGGAGCAAAGCCATGACCTGACGAACAGAAACCTGATACAAGGCTCATCCGATCGGCAGAGCGAGCATATGATCGCGAAGGCCATAACCATCAAGGGTCGAGTGAGTAAATCAGGCAGGTGTGTGGTGAAGGGGGTCGGGCTTACCCCGGGAGGTCTGCATAGCGTCCTGCATTCAGGACTGAGCTCATCGTGAGGTGCGCTGATCGCTATGCAGAAATCAGCAGAGGGCATAGTAGGGGAAACCTGAAGGCCCGAACAGTGATGAGTGGCGAGTATCGCCGGAGGTTCTGAACGGTCATGCAGCAGAAAACGCAATGCGACCCCGATGAGAGCAGAAGGGGTGAAGCCCCGACTCCTGCCCCATCAGGGGCTGAAACCGTCCAGACACAACCGGAGCGGGAAAGCCCGTCGTCCGGGGATAGTCTCATGGAGGTTATCCTCAACCAAGAAAATCTGAAGCAGGCGCTGAAAAGAGTAAAAGCCAACAAAGGCGCGCCGGGTGTGGACGGAATAAGCGTGAGCGAACTCCCCGACCATCTGAAACGCCAGTGGCCGGAACTGCGGAGTAACCTGCTGGCTGGCAGATACAAACCTCAGCCCGTCCGCAGGGTGGACATACCGAAACCCGGGGGAGGAACCCGACAACTGGGAATCCCGACGGTAATGGACAGGTTCATCCAGCAGGCAGTGATGCAGGTGCTGCAAAGCCAGTGGGATCCGACCTTCAGTGAAAGCAGCTATGGATTCCGCGTTGGCAGGTCAGCGCATAATGCGGTGAAGCGAGCAAAGAGATACGTGGAAGAAGGCCACCACTGGGTGGTGGACATCGACCTCGAAAAATTCTTTGACCGGGTAAACCACGATGTACTGATGAGCCGGGTGGCAAAGCGGATAACGGATAAGCGGGTGTTATAGCCAAGCGACATTATTTTGATAACAATTAGCTGTATTTTTTTGCCACATATCAGGTCATTGGCTGTAATCATTTTTAAGTCGTTTTGCTATACCGCAGGAAGGAATACCAGCTGAGGGAAAGAGGCGGGGCATGATGAGTAAAAGAAAAATTGCATCGTGCGTGGTTTACTCTGTTGGGGTGATCATCGGCATTGTGATGAATAACGGACAGGTGCGAACTAACAAAGCAGGTCTGGAGCTTATCGGTAATGCCGAATCATGCCGCTGTGAACCCTATGTATGCCCAGCCGGTATTTTGAGTGATGGCATTGGCAATACGCATGGCGTTGTTGATGGCACCCGTAAGACGAACGAGCAAATTGCTGCCGACTGGCAAAAAAACATCTTGGAGGCTGAAAGTTGCGTTGATAAATACGCTGCTGGTAAGAAATTGCCAGATATAGCCAACCGACTTAAAAATGATTACAGCCAATGACCTGATATGTGGCAAAAAAATACAGCTAATTGTTATCAAAATAATGTCGCTTGGCTATATGTCTATCAGGGCTACAGTGATCGCCGTTCTCGTTGCTCTGCTGGGTCTGCTGTTATTCGGTGTCTACTACCACGACGCATACACTGATAAAGCGAAAGACCTCGAAGCAGCAGAGCGGCAACAAAAGCAGGCCGAAACCATCGCTGGAAATGTGATCCAGTCGATGCGCATCTTCAACGCCATCACGCAGGCCAATCACGATGAAAAACAGCAGATATAGCTAAACGACTTAATTTTGATTGCATTATTTAAATGAGCTATTCAATTGATTTTAGAGGTAAAGTGATATCTACACGGGAAGAAGAAGGGTTGAGTATCCGAGAAACAGCGAAGCAATTTCGGATTGGCCCTGCCTCTGTATCGCGTTGGATTAATCAAATAGCGTCAAAAGCATCGACCACGCGTCAGCGAAAGAGCGATAAATCCGAGTTGATAAAAGATGTTGAACCATATCCAGATGCTTACCAAAAAGAACGTGCAGAGCGTTTTGGCGTTTGTCAGAAGGCCATTTGGCAAGCTCTTAAAAAGCTGGGATTGACCTATAAAAAAAACTCTATGTCATCCGAAAGCCGACGAAAGCGCCCGGCAAGCATTTCAACAAAAAATACAACAGTATGAAAAAGAAGGAAAACCTATTGTTTTTATTGATGAAAGTGATTTTCCACACGATACTCCACGGACTCACGGCTATTCCCCAAAAGGTCAACGGTGTTTTGGCCTGAAGAACGGGGGAGCCAAGGGAAGAACAAATGTTATCGGCGCTTTATTAGAGCCTGTACACAAGATTGTGTAATTGCCTGATTTTGATATAGCCAACCGACTTAAAAATGATTACAGCCAATGACCTGATATGCTGCAAAAAAAAGCATAGCTGGCTGTTATCAAAATAATGTCGGTTGGCTATAACACGCGCAATGGCTACTCTACAAAGACTGTTACCATCGGCGATGGTCCGCTGGAACTGCGTACACCACGTGATCGTGATGGTTCCTTTGAACCGCAACTGGTGAAGAAGAACCAGACCCGGATCACTAGGATGGATAACCAGATTTTATCGTTGTATGCCAAAGGGATGACCACCCGCGGAATTGCCGCTGCGTTCAAAGAACTGTATGACGCGGATGTCTCACCCGCCCTGGTATCGAAGGTCACCGATGCCGTTATGGAGCAGGTTGTTGAATGGCAAAATCACCCCTTGGATGCGGTTTATCCCATTGTTTACCTTGACTGTATCGTTGGCTTTGTTGAATAAATAGAACTTTTGGGTAATCATCGGAGCAGATCAACACAGTTGTTTCAAAATCAGGTCTCCATGGCAAAACAAAATCTTAAAATCACCAACTGGCCCTCTTATAACAAGGCCCTCAAGCAGCGCGGTTCTCTAACTGTATGGCTAGATGAATCAGCCATTGCTGCATGGACGGAAAAAAACACTACTGAACGGCGTGGACGACCGCTCCACTACTCAGATATGGCCATCACCACAGTCCTGATGATGAAACGCGTGTTTGGCCTTTCATTGAGGGCTTTACAGGGCTTTGGTGACTCGATTTTTAAACTGATTAAATTGTCGCTCCATTGTCCAGACTATTCACTGCTCAGCAAGCGAGCAAAGACAGTGAACATCAGCATAAAAACGCCAACCCGTGGTGAAATCTCATATCTGGTCATTGATGGAACCGCCCTGAAGGTCTTTGGCGAAGGCGAATGGAAAGTCCGGCAGCATGGTGCCGACAGACGCAGGGTATGGCGTAAGCTGCACCTGGCAGTAGACAGTGTGACGCATGAGATTATCTGTGCGGATTTGTCGCTCAGTGGTACGACTGATGCCCAAGCTCTACCGGCGCTGATAAACCAGACCCACCGGAAAATCAGAGAGGCATCGGCTGACGGCGCTTACGATACAGTTTACTGCTATGATGCTCTGGTGAGGAAGAAAAGAGGAAGAAAATAAGGCCGCTTATCCCGCCACGAAGGGGGGCGCAATATTGGCAAGATCGCTACCACGAGCGTAACCACGCTGTTGCAAATCAGCGCATTAGCGGTAGTAACGCTATCTGGAAAAAGAAAGTGGGCTATCACCGGCGCTCAGTGGCTGAAACGGCCATGTTCCGGTTCAAAAGGCTTCTGGGTGGTCATCTAAGTCTGAGAGACTACGATGGTCAGGTGGGTGAAGCCATGGCCATGGTCAAAGCGCTTAACCTGATCACGCTATTAGGAATGCCGAACAGTATTCGCATCACGTAACAATCGAGCAGTATGGGGCGCAGTCGTTACAAGTTCTGATTTATTCAACAAAGCCCATATTCCGTTGCCGCTGCGATCCCTGACCTTAGGCACTTTAATTTCAACATCCCCAATACCCGTCTGTATGGTTCGCTGTGGCAAATAGCCGTTACGAACGGCAGCATGACGCCCGTCGTCAAGGCGGCGTTCAGCATGTTGTTGCAGAATGGCTTCGAGCTCAACGTCAACGGCGGCAGCTATCAGTTGCCTGGCACCATTACGAATATGTTTCTGCACCAGTTCCAGCAGCGCTACCCGCCTATGCGTCAGGATTTCGTCATCCGGTATTGCGGTAATATCGACCAACGGGAATGCCTGTGTATAGACTGATTCTGCCAGTTCAGGGTCAGCAAAGCAATCGAGCCATTGGGTGCTGTAGGGGTAGGGCGACGTGGTGCCGTGGTAGAACAGGAGCGGGATGACCACGGGCAAGGTCTCGTTGCCTTGCTCCAAGTGCCGCTGCATGGCTTCCATGCTATAACGCATTAAACGCCACGCCATCAACTTCTCGGGCCTACTCTGGTGCTCGATCAATGTGTAGATATAGCCTTTCCCCGTTTTTGTCTGCACGGAATAGAGCATATCCGAACACTGGGTGTGCAGGTCGTCTTCGATAAAGCTACCTGACTCCATCGCAAGGATGCTGAAATCGCAGCGCTCCCGCAGATGAGGTGGCAGATGGATTTCCAGAAAGTCTCGGGCGACCGTGATATCGCCGAGGAACTTTTTGAACAGGGAGTCATGTTGGGAGAGTGAGGATGTTGTCATTGGCGCAGTATACCTTGCTCAGGTTACGGTATGCCATCGGGATTTCCAGCTCGGGGTGAATGTGATTTTTCACGTCTAAGGAAGGGAGTCCGCAAGTCGAAATGGACGGTAACGTATTGATAAAAATGTAGTGTATTGTTGTGTTTTGTTGCCTGTTTTTTGAGCATGGGATGGCGATAAGTCTATGATAATTAGTAGATTAGCGCTTTAGGTCTTCGCTGTCAGGAGTACAGCGGCATTAAAATATCGTCATTATGATTCAATGAGTTATAATGCATCGATCGAAATTATTCAATCTGCTTCCATTCAGCCCCGGACATCGCGGTACCTATCTGTCATGGTAGAGCTTTTGTGACCTAACAATTTTTGTGCATGTTCTTCCCCTTTCTCATCGGTGTAGAGTCTTGCCGCCAGGCTTCTGATTTCATGAAATGAGGGAGGTTTGCGTTCCCATGTTAATCCTGATATACGGCGCGCCTTCAAAAAAGCGGCAGATATCGTTTTTGCAGCAAATTGCTTGTATTTGGCGTTTGCGACGATATGTGCTCTCCCGTTGTTTAATTCTCTAAACTGGTTCAGTATATCGGAAAGGCATAAATTGAGGCAGTCGATGCGGGTTGCCTCGGAGAACGCCAGCATCGTGCCTGTTTTCGCCTGCTTGATGTAAAGACGTCCGTCTTTGATATCCTCCCAGCGCAGTGCCTGTATATCCCCTAAACGTTGACCGGTGACTAAAGCAAGGTCAAGGCAGGGGCCGACCCATGCAGGTAATGTATCCGCGGCCTTACGTATGAGCCTCCACGCATCTAGGGTTATGCGTTCCCGTTGAATGTCTATACGCTGGTTGCGCGTAGCTTCGGCTGGATTGCTTTTGAGTACCCCCTCAGCAATCGCTTCACGAAACAGGTCACGTAACAACGCTCTTATGCAGTTCGCCATTGTCACTTTCCCTGCGTTTACCCACTGATTAAGGAACGAGGCAATGTCTTTGGTTTCTACTTTCTGAAAAGCAAATTCCCCTAAATGGGCGTTAACGGCTTTCAGGTATTTATAGCCAAGCGACATTATTTTGATAACAATTAGCTGTATTTTTTGCCACATATCAGGGCATTAGCTGTAATCATTTTTAAGTCGGTTGGCTATATTTATACTCGCTCATCGTTTTCGGCTTGAGTTTCCGTTCTTCGAGTATCGTCAGATAGCGTTCAGTCCATTCGCTAACTGTGGTCGCCTGTGTGCCGTTGATGCGGTCAACGAGTGATGATGGTTTTGATGAGCCATAAATCGCCATATTAGCGGCGATGGCTTGTGTAATGGCCTCCTGTCGATGGCGGCCCAGGTCATATTCTTTTCCGGTGCGCGGGTCACGGTAGCAAAAATAGCCACCGTTGCGCGGTTGCAGGTTTGGCGGCAAATCGCGGTTCTTATGGCTTCTCCGGCGTGCCATGTTTTATCCTCGATAACAGGGCGGGATGAAGGTAACCTGATGAGAGAAGGTTTTTATTCTGGGTGAGCTTGCAGGCATTTTCCTCAACCAGATACTCGCGCCCATCTCGTATCGGTGCGGGAAAAATCATTCCGCTCCTGACCAATCGCCTGACGGTTTCCATACAACGCGGGCGGGGTTGCCGCCGATTCCACTCGGATAAGGTGATGTATGCCATAATTTGTATTAGTCGCGACTAGATCTGACACTGGACCTTGAAAGGTTGAGAGTTACCGGTTTTGATATGGGTGTCTAATCCTTAAACAAAACGCGAGGTAACTCTCATGCTTCATACTAACAATCCCATTATCAAACACAAAGCCGGCCTGCTCAATCTCGCAGAAGAACTCGGTAACGTATCAAAAGCCTGCAAGAGCATGGGCGTGTCACGCGATACATTTTACCGTTATCAGGAACTGGCTGCTGAAGGCGCCATTGATGCGCTGGTTAACCAGAACCGCAGGGTTCCGAACCTGAAGAACCGCGCCGACGAAGCCACTGAACGCGCGGTTGTTGATTATGCTATTGAGTTCCCGCCCCATGGGCAGCACCGGACCAGTAATGAGCTGCGTAAAAAAGGCGTGTTTATCTCCGGCAGCGGCGTGCGCTCCATCTGGCAACGACACGACCTGGAGAACTTCCGTAAACGCCTGAAGGCGCTTGAGGAAAAGGTCGCCAGAGAAGGCATTGTCCTTACCGACGCTCAAATCGCAGCCCTGGAGAAGAAGGCGCACGATGATGAGGCCTGCGGTGAAATCGAGACGGCACATCCTGGGTATCTGGGCTCGCAGGACACCTTCTACGTGGGCAATCTGAAGGGGGTGGGCCGTATCTACCAGCAGACGTTCGTGGATACGTACTCGAAAGTGGCACACTGCAAGCTGTATACGAATAAAACACCGCTCACCGCCGCCGACCTGCTCAATGATCGCATACTCCCGTTCTACGAGGCTCAGGGACTGCCGGTGCTGAGAATACTGACCGACAGGGGTACGGAGTACTGTGGTAAAGTGGAGCAGCATGATTATCAGCTTTATCTGGCTATCAACGATATCGAGCATACGAAAACGAAGGCGATGTCTCCGCAGACGAACGGCATCTGCGAGCGCTTCCATAAAACCATTTTGCAGGATTTTTATCAGGTTACGTTCGGCAAGAAGTTATATGGAGACCTGGAAAGCCTGCAGGTAGATCTGGACAACTGGTTGTGGCATTACAATACTGAGCGAACTCATCAGGGAAAAATGTGCTGCGGGCGTACGCCGATGGTCACTTTACTCGATGGAAAACGGATCTGGGCAGAAAAGGATCTGAACCAGATGTAATCTGACAGACACCTGTATAAATAATCGGTAACTGTCAGATCAGGTCTGAGCTAGTACACCTTATCCGATATGCAGGCTACCCACCATATCTTGCGGGCACACCCATTCATCAAACTGTGGCTCGGTTAAATAACCGAGTTTCAGTGCGGCGGCTTTAAGCGTTAATCCCTCTTTATGCGCCTTCTTGGCAATCTCTGCGGCTTTATCGTAACCGATGTGAGTGTTTAATGCGGTAACCAACATCAGAGAGTCATTAAGCAACTGTTCAATACGATCGCGGTTAGGCTCAATGCCTATGGCGCAATGCTCATCAAAGCTCTTCATGCCATCCGCAAGCAAACGAACCGATTGCAGGAAATTATGGATAACCATGGGGCGATAAACATTAAGCTCGAAATTCCCCGATGCTCCTCCCATATTCACCGCCACATCGTTGCCCATCACCTGGCAACATAGCATGGTCAGTGCTTCACACTGGGTCGGATTCACTTTCCCCGGCATGATGGAACTGCCCGGCTCGTTTTCCGGGATGCTCAACTCGCCAATGCCACAGCGCGGACCGGATGCCAGCCAGCGCACATCGTTGGCAATTTTCATCAGCGACGCAGCCAGCCCTTTCAATGCACCGTGACCATGCACCAGTGCATCACAGGTTGCCAAGGTTTCAAATTTATTGGGTGCGGTAACAAACGGTTGTCCGGTCAATTCGGCCAGCGCACTGGCAACGCGAACTGCATATTCAGGGTGGGTATTGAGGCCCGTCCCCACCGCCGTTCCACCGAGTGCCAGCTCGCTCAAATGAGGGATGCTGTTCTCAATGTGCTTACGATTATGTTGCAACATGGCGACCCAACCGGAAATCTCCTGCCCCAAGGTCAGCGGCGTTGCATCCTGCAAATGGGTGCGCCCGATTTTAACGATATCGCTGAACGCTTCGGCCTTGGCCTGTAACGTAATCAACAACGCGTCAAGCTCCGGCAACAGATGAGTGTTGAGGGCAATGACAGCGGCCACATGCATTGCCGTCGGGAAGACATCGTTCGAACTCTGGCTTTTGTTAACATCATCATTGGGATGCACCAAACGCGCATTACCGCGTTCCTCTCCCAGTAGTTCACTGGCGCGGTTGGCCAGCACTTCATTCATGTTCATGTTGCTTTGCGTGCCAGAGCCGGTCTGCCAGATCGCCAAAGGAAATTCGCCGGAATGTTTCTTAGCCAGCACCTCATCGGCGGCTTCAATGATCGCTGAACTCTTGTCGTCCGGCAGCAGGCCAAGCGTGTTATTGACCTGTGCGGCCGCACGTTTGGTCAACGCCAAGGCAAAAATCAGCGCTTGCGGCATTTTTTCCTCAGAGATACGAAAATGCTCCAAAGAACGCTGCGTTTGTGCCCCCCACAGCTTATTGGCAGGAACATCAATCGGGCCCATGGAATCTTTTTCGATACGTGTCGTCATTGGTTTTTTCTCCTATAGCCAAGCGACTTAATTTTGATTACACCATATGGACTGAGAACAAAATCTCTGTATCGCAACCACTCTCTCTTTTTTTGCTTTTTGCTTGTGCCCATTTATGCTCAATGGGGTTAAGATCTGGCGAATATGTAGGCAAATACTCCATCATATACCCTGCATCGATGATGACTTGTTGAATATTATGTTTTTTGTGAAAAGTTGCATTGTCCATCAAGATTACACTGTTTTTAGGCTTTGTTGAATAATAGGTAATCATGCTGTTTTTTCATGCCAGTTTTGGTTGAAAATGCTTCTCATCTCAGGTGTACACTTTTCTCATGAGGCCTAACTGCATGATTTTACGTTGTGAGGATCCGTCGTTTCGCTGGGCTGCCAGCATAAAATCTATTTATTCAACAAAGCCCTGTTTTTAGGGAGTACTGGGATAAGGACTTGTGTAACCCAGGAATAGAAAACATCGCTGTTAATATTGATATCAAATAATCCGATAGCAAACAGCGTTGTGCCTAATAAAGCGCCGATAACATTTGTTCTTCCCTTGGCTCCCCCGTTCTTCAGGCCAAAACACCGTTGACCTTTTGGGGAATAGCCATGAGTCCGTGGGGTATCGTGGAGCCTGTTTAAGATTTTGTGTAAATGCCTTTCCTCAGAAGTGACCGTCAAGGCGGTCACCGAACTCGATAATAAAGCGACTCATTGCCATACGCCAGTCCTGTAAGGGCATCGTCCATTTCTGTGATGCCACCTGGATTGCCAGCCATACGACTTTCTTCACCGAGTTATCAGTCGGGAACACCTTGCGTTTCTTGATTGCATGCCGGAGCACGTTGTTCAGTGATTCTATAGCATTCGTCGTGTAGATTACCTTGCGAAGTTCCTGCGGGTACGAGAAGAATGTCGACAGGTTGGCCCAGTTTGACTGCCAGCTCCGGCTTATCTGCGGATAGCGGTGATCCCATGTCCCACCGAACGTCTCCAGCGCCTGAAGCGCGGCCTCTTCGGTTGGAGCCTGATACACTGCTTTGAGGTCGCGTGTTACCGCCTTATAGTCCTTCCAGGCAACGAAGCGCAGACTGTTGCGCACCATGTGCACAATGCACAACTAGATGCGGGCTTCCGGGTAGATCGTGTTAATGGCATCCGGGAACTCTTTCAGGCCGTCCACACAGGCAATGAGGATGTCGGTCAGGCCACGGTTTTTCAGTTCTGTCAGCACGTTCAGCCAGAACTTTGCGCCTTCATTTTCGGCCAGCCACATCCCCAGTAGCTCTTTCTGGCCTTCGATATTGATACCTAGCGCCAAGAGTTATTAGCAAATCATGTGTATGGCGATCAGGCTACGTTCCGCTCTGATGCTTCGTGAATCTGTTCTCCATCCTTAAATTGGACGTTGCTTACAACCAGGGTCAGCAGGTCAAATCCTCTTAGTTGGTTCCAGCTTTTCTGAGCTGACTGGAGCAGCTTAAATACCATTGACAGGGTTGTTTCTCTCGAACCACCGTTCTTCGCGCCTCTGCTTCGTAGCCTCACAGTCGCAAAAGCCGATTAAATCGGATTTGTCGTTCTTATTGACGCCCAGTGCTCTGACGGGAAGTCGTAGAATGCCAGCAGTTCTTCTCGAGCTTTCTCCAGCTTCTTCATCGCTGCAGGATACTTCGCTGAAAACCTTGCCAACAAAACATCAAAGGCTTCATTAGCGGCATCGCGGCTCTCTGCTAGCCAAACCTCCCGCAGCTCAGCCTTAATTTTCGGTTGCATGGCTTTGGGGAGTGAATCCAACACATTAGCGGTTTTGTGCACCCAACAGCGTTGGTGCTGCGTGTTCGGGAATATCTTTGCCATTGCATTCCAAAAACCAAGGGCACCGTCTCCGGTAGCCAGCTTGGGAGATACGGTTAGGCCACGTGCTCGCAGGCCATTAAGAAGTTCGGCCCAGTTTGCTTCTGACTCTCGATAACCATCTTCGACCGCAACCAGCTCCTTACGTCCATGCTCAGTGACGCCGATAATGACCAGCAGGCAAAGGCGATCATCTTGCCTGACATGGCTGTATATGCCATCGGCCCAGAAATAAACGTAGCGCGTATCGCTTAAATCACGCAGGCACCATTGCCTGTGCTCTTCAAGCCATTGCTGTTTCAGTCTGCTGATGGTACTGGCAGAGAGGCCATTCGCTTTTTCACCGAGAAGCGCCCTCAGGGCTTCGTGAAAATCACCGGTGGATATGCCTCGCAGGTACAGCCATGGTAGCAACTCTTCGACGCTTTTTGCAGGTTTCAGATAAGGCGTCAACAACGCGCTGTTGAAGCATATTCCGTTGCCGCTGCGCTCCCTGACCTTAGGCACTTTAATTTCAACATCCCTAATACCCGTCTGTATGGTTCGCTGTGGCAAATAGCCGTTACGAACGACAGCATGACGCCCGTCGTCAAGGCAGCGTTCAGCATGTTGTTGCAGCATGGCTTCGAGCTCAACGTCAACGACGGCAGCTATCAGTTGCCTGGCACCATTACGAATGAGTTCATGCAAGGGATCAGCGGCAATATCTGGTTCTGCGGAGACCTGTAGGGTAGACTTTTTCATGGGGTATCATCTCTCTGTTGTTGAAATCATCCACGAAATCAATCAGCAGGATACGCCCCCCTCCCCGAAACCCCGTACACCAGAAATGAGCATAACTCCAGCGCTAGGAACACAGACTTATTGATAACGCGGCTGTCCTGCCGGACTTTCAGAACGAATTCGGATAACGTTACGGGCTGGACTCACCCCTAAATATATCGACATTCCTGAACTGCTGGCGAATGTAAAATTTATCCCCAAACCGGCAAACCAGCTGTTAACTCAGCCGATTGAAGACGGTGAAACCTGCTATTTTCCCGTACCTGTCGCCGATTTTGCCTTTTCCCTGCATCATCTGAAGGATCAGCCACAAACGCTGAACCAACAGAGCGCAGCCGTTGTCTTTTGTATCGATGGAAAGGCCACATTGATGAAAAATAGTCAGCGGCTTACGCTTCACCCCGGCGAATCCTGCTTTTTGCGTGCGTCAGAGTCTCCCGTCAGCGTAGAGGGAAGTGGACGACTGGCACGCGTGTATAATGGTTAGACACTTTCTCCCCTTAAGGGATGCTTACTTAGAAAAGGAATCACACTATGAAGAAGTCTCTGGTTGCCGTCGGAGTTATTGTAGCGCTGGGCGCAGTGTGGACTGGTGCGTCATGGTATACGGGCAAGCAATTAGCACAAAATATCGATACGGTTACTGCTGAATTTAACAAGCAGTTACAGGAAACCTATCCGAATTCAGGTTTCAAGCTGGTGTATCGTGATTATCAGGGAGGGGTGTTCAGCAGCATGTTTTCACTGGTATTGCAGCCAGATGGTTCTGCATCAGAAACGCGTCCGTTAGCCCCCAAAAACGAAATAGTGCTCAACGAAACCGTTTCACATGGGCCACTTCCGCTCGCACTACTGAAAAAAATGAATTTACGTCCCAGCATGGCGCATATTCACAGCGAACTGGCTAACACCGAAGCGACCAAAGCACTGTTTGATGTACTTCAGAACCAACCGTTCTTCAGCGCAGAAACACGCGTGGCATTCAATGGAGATACCGCTTCAGTTATCTCTTTGCGCCCACTGGATATTGACAGTGAAGGCACCAAATTTGCCTTCAGCGGCACTGATATTGCGTTAGACCTTGCCCACGATCTACGTAGCAGCCGAATTTCAGGCACGGTTTCTCACTTTTTATCAGAAACCACCAACTACGAAGGCGGTAAAGAGACTATCGTTCTCGAAGGCCTTGGGTTGGAAGCGAACAATCACCGCGGCAAGTTTAATCTGGATCTCGGTGATGGTAGCGTTACCCTGAAATCAATGAAGGTGGCACCGCCAGCAAGTGACCCTGTCACGCTGAATAACTTCGTGATCAAAAGCACCATGAACGAAGACGACAAAAACATCGCTGGCGCGATAACGTTGTCATTAGACGCACTGCTGCTCAAAGATCGCGATCTAGGTAGAATGAAGTTTACTTTCAGCTTTAACCAACTCGATGGTGAAGCGACACAGCAGTTCGCCAAAACTTATAAGACGTTGAGTGCATCATTCCTGGAGTCGCCGTCTGCCATGGATCCGCTGCGTTTTCAGTATGAACTGGGGCAATCATTACGCAATGCGCTGCCCAGCCTGCTGAAAGGCAACCCGAACTTTACCATCGCCCCCTTGAGCTGGAAAAATGTCAAAGGTGAGAGCACGCTCAACGCCTCGCTCAATTTGAGTAATCCTGCACAATCTACAGCGTTAACACCGCCGACACAAAGCGATGAAGAAGGCGTGATCCGTCGTGCGGTTAAACAACTGGATGTGACGTTGAACGCGCCAATGGCGATGCTGGCGGAAGGTATCGTTCAGGCAGGAGGGCAGGCGCAATCGGATCAGGAACATCAGCAACTGATTGCCAGTGCGCAAGGGCAAGTGAAAATGCTGGCTGGCGTAGGCGAAATGAACCAAATCACCGTCACCAAAGATGACGCCATCACCAGTTCGCTGCACTATGCGGACAATCAGGTTGAGTTCAACGGGCGTAAAATCTCACTGGCGGAGTTTATTGCCCCCTTTATCGATATCCCTACTGATGAAGGTGACGAAGGCGATGATGCCGAGCCAGAAGCTCAAGACTCACCGGCCGCTGTCCCCCCGCAAGCGAAGTAATCTCTGTACCGCCTGTGCGCTATGGCGGGCGGTGGTACGAGAAGAATCTCGACAGGTTAGCCCAGTTTGACTGCCAGCTCCGGCTTATCTGCGGATAGCGGTGATCCCATGTCCCACCGAACGTCTCCAGCGCCTGAAGCGCGGCCTCTTCGGTTGGAGCCTGATACACTGCTTTGAGGTCGCGTATTACCGCCTTATAGTCCTTCCAGGCAACGAAGCGCAGACTGTTGCGCACCATGTGCACGATGCACAACTGGATGCGGGCTTCCGGGTAGACCGTGTTGATGGCATCCGGGAACCCTTTCAGGCCGTCCACACAGGCAATGAGGATGTCGGTCAGGCCACGGTTTTTCAGTTCTGTCAGCACGTTCAGCCAGAACTTTGCGCCTTCATTTTCGGCCAGCCACATCCCCAGTAGCTCTTTCTGGCCTTCGATATTGATACCCAGCGTCAGGAACACAGACTTATTGATATAGTTCAACATCTTTTATCAACTCGGATTTATCGCTCTTTCGCTGACGCGTGGTCGATGCTTTTGACTCTATTTGATTAATCGAACGCAATATAGCTAAACGACATTATTTTGATAACAATTAGCTGTATTTTTTGGCTTTGTTGAATAAACATATTTTATGCTGCACCCCCGGTGAAACGACAGATCCTCGCAACGAAAAATCATGCAGTTAGGCCTCATAAGAAAACTGTAAACCTGAGGTGACAAGCATTTTCTACCAAAACTGGCTGGCAAAACAGCATGACTCACTATTATTCAACAAAGCCGTATTTTTTGCCACATATCAGGGCATTGGCTGTAATCATTTTTAAGTCGGTTGGCTATAATCCAGATGCTTACCAAAAAGAACGTGCAGAGCGTTTTGGCGTTTGTCAGAAGGCCATTTGGCAAGCTCTTAAAAAGCTGGGATTGACCTATAAAAAAACGCTACGTCATCCGAAAGCCGACGAAAGCGCCCGGCAAGCATTTCAACAAAAAATACAACAGTATGAAAAAGAAGGTAAACCTATTGTTTTTATTGATGAAAGTGGTTTTCCACACGATACCCCACGGACTCACGGCTATTCCCCAAAAGGTCAACGGTGTTTTGGCCTGAAGAACGGGGGAGCCAAGGGAAGAACAAATGTTATCGGCGCGTTATTAGGCACAACGCTGTTTGCTATCGGATTATTTGATATCAATATTAACAGTGATGTTTTCTATTCTTGGGTCACACAAGTCCTTATCCCAGTACTCCCTAAAAACAGGGTAATCGTGATGGACAATGCAACTTTTCACAAAAAACATAATATTCAACAAGTCATCATCGATGCAGGGTATATGGTGGAGTATTTGCCTACATATTCGCCAGATCTTAACCCCATTGAGCATAAATGGGCACAAGCAAAAAGCAAAAAAAGAGAGAGTGGTTGCGATACAGAGATTTTGTTCTTAGTCCATATGGTGTAATCAAAATTAAGTCGCTTGGCTATAGTTCCAGATTTGGAGTGGTGCTTCTCATGCCCGAGGTGATGGGTCATTTCAGCATTAAGGGCAGCTTCAACGCTGATCTTTTTCAGCAGGCGATCAAACTGCTTGAGAGCGTCAGGGGTTTTGAGATTTTTGGCCAGCTCGTTAGCCAGATCCTGTATAGCCAACCGACTTAAAAATGATTACAGCCAATGCCCTGATATGTGGCAAAAAAATACAGCTAATTGTTATCAAAATAATGTCGCTTGGCTATAACTGTTTTTCGTCCATAAAGTGAGTTATGCTCATTTCTGGTGTACGGGGTTTCGGGGAGGGGGGAGTATCCTGCTGATTGATTTCGTGGATGATTTCAACAACAGAGAGATGATACCCCATGAAAAAGTTTACCCTACAGGTCTCCGCAGAACCAGATATTGCCGGTGATCCCTTGCATGAACTCATTCGTAATGGTACCAGGCAACTGATAGCTGCCGCCGTTGAGGTTGAGCTCGAAGCCATGCTGCAACAATATGCTGAACGCCGCCTTGACGACGGGCGTCATGCTGTCGTTCGTAACGGCTATTTGCCACAGCGAACCATACAGACGGGTATTGGGGATGTTGAAATTAAAGTGCCCAAGGTCAGGGATCGCAGCGGCAACGGAATATGCTTCAACAGCGCGTTGTTGCCGCCTTATCTGAAACCTGCAAAAAGCGTCGAAGAGTTGCTACCATGGCTGTACCTGCGAGGCATATCCACCGGTGATTTTCACGAAGCCCTGAGGGCGCTGCTCGGTGAAAAAGCTAATGCCCTCTCTGCCAGTACCATCAGCAGACTGAAACAGCAATGGCTTGAAGAGCACAGGCAATGCTGGCTGCGTGATTTAAGCGATACGCGCTACGTTTATTTCTGGGCCGATGGCATATACAGCCATGTCAGGCAAGATGATCGCCTTTGCCTGCTGGTCATTATCGGCGTCACTGAGCATGGACGTAAGGAGCTGGTTGCGGTCGAAGATGGTTATCGAGAGTCAGAAGCAAACTGGGCCGAACTTCTTAATGGCCTGCGAGCACGTGGCCTAACCGTATCTCCCAAGCTGGCTACGGGAGACGGTGCCCTTGGTTTTTGGAATGCAATGGCAAAGATATTCCCGGACACGCAGCACCAACGCTGTTGGGTGCACAAAACCGCTAATGTGTTGGCTTCACACCCCAAAGCCATGCAACCGAAAGTTAAGGCTGAGCTGCGGGAGGTTTGGCTAGCAGAGAGCCGCGATGCCGCTAATGAAGCCTTTGATGTTTTGTTGGCAAGGTTTTCAGCGAAGTATCCTGCAGCGATGAAGAAGCTGGAGAAAGCTCGAGAAGAACTGCTGGCATTCTACGACTTCCCGTCAGAGCACTGGGCGTCAATAAGAACGACAAATCCGATTGAATCGGCTTTTGCGACTGTGAGGCTACGAAGCAGAGGCGCGAAGAACGGTGGTTCGAGAGAAACAACCCTGTCAATGGTATTTAAGCTGCTCCAGTCAGCTCAGAAAAGCTGGAACCGACTAAGAGGATTTGACCTGCTGACCCTGGTTGTAAGCAACGTCCAATTTAAGGATGGAGAACAGATTCACGAAGCATCAGAGCGGAACGTAGCCTGATCGCCATACACCAGATTTGCTAATAACTCCATAAAGTAACCTGCTTTTGATGTTGGATTGAACATATCAAAATCAGGCAATTACACAAATTTATGTACAAGCTCGTACAGGCTCGATTTCGTTAACGAAATAGGCGTTATACTTATCATGCTACGTTATGATGCGGCGTTATAAAAAGCGCCGATGCGCCAACTACTTATGAGATCTTTTATGAAGACTGTCTCTCCCGCTCTTTTGGTTAAAGCCACACTGTGTCTATGCTTTTCCAGCATGGCATTAGCCGCCCCAAATGTAACACAAACAGTTAATGAAGCTATTGAGCCTTTACTCAAAGAACAGGATATTCCTGGTATGGCTGTGGCTGTGGCTGTGTTGGTGCATGGCAAACCTTACTTCTTTAATTATGGTTTGGCAGATCTTAAGACCGCCCGACCGATCACAAAAAACACGCTATTTGAGCTAGAGTCAGTGAGTAAAACCTTTAATGGTGTGCTTGGCGGTGTGGCGGTGTGGCGGTAGAGAAGGGGGAGATCTCGCTAAACGACCCCGCCCCTAAATACCATAGGTATCTACACATCTTTTGCAATATCTGCTATTACGTTGCTGCATGATCTCAACTTATCCATCGGCGGGATTGATGCCCGCCTTAACCGGCGTTATCAGCATCTGGTTAAGCAACACATGACTCCCCCAGTACCATTGGCGTCAGCCGTTAAAGACCTTGCCTGCGCGCAGAAAACAACATTCGCCACTACTCAGGCCGTTTGGCGTTTTTTTAATAATGAACGTATTAGCTTCAGTCAACTCAATGAACCGATTATTTCGCTGGCTCTCCGGCAGGTTGCACTTAGCCCGCATCCATACGCTCCCGTCGTTCACGACTGGTCTCATTTACAGTTTCGTACCCACAATGGGAAAGAAGAACGTTTGAAAATGACCCATGGTGGCGACGTCGGTTATGAACTACAAACCAGCCTACTGGTTGATGCTGCAAATGGTTTACCAATAGCGCCCCTGTCTCAGACTCTAACCGATAGGGCGGGTTGTTGTTCAACGTTAACCGAGGGCTTGTCTGAGAGTCTGACTCATATGGATGCTTTGACGGCTGATATCGCCCGCGTTGAGTCTCTTGATAGCGGGAAGAAGTTAGTTCATCTCATTGACCGTGAAGGTGACTCTATCGGGCATATGCGCACATTAAGCTTCCAGGGAATATGTTGGCTTATCCGGGGAAAGGAAGGGCATCGGGCCGAGTGGGGTGGTGACACCCGTAAAATTGGTGAAATTGCAGACGATCTGCCATTTATCGCAAACGGACAGGTTGGCTGGAAAGGGAAAAAAGCCAATATGGAGATCGGGGAAACATCCGTGATCATATAGACAAGCGACATTATTTTGATAACAATTAGCTGTATTTTTTTACCGCATATCAGGGTATCTGTTGTAATCATTTTTAAGTCGGTTTGCTATAACGCGAACAGCAAAACCGAAGCGGAAAGATATAGCAAACTGATTAATACAACGCGATACAGAGGCAGGGCCAATCCGAAATTGCTTCGCTGTTTCTCGGATACTCAACCCTTCTTCTTTCCGTGTAGATATCACTTTACGTCTAAAATCAATTGAATAGCTCATTTAAATAATGTAATCAAAATCAAGTCGTTTAGCTATATGAATCCTGAGTGGGTCACCGATCGGGTACTGCAAAAAGGTATTCATATCGCACAGACACGCTATTAGCGCACTGATGCACTTTATCAAGGACTGGGCTGGGAAATGCTTGATTGGCCAGGGCAGGCGGATAAGATAATCTCCGGCAGCGATAACGCTGTAGCGTTGAGTCCGCAAAAAGTGATTGAATAATCAGCCTCATCCACCTTTGGCTGCCTCTTGGGTTCATAAAACCGGTGCTACTGGCGGTTTCGGTGCTTATGTTGCATTCATTCCTGAAAAGCAGGTTGGGATCGTGATGTTGGCTAACAAAAATTATTCCAACACGATGCGAGTCAAAGCGGCGATGCAAATTCTCACTGCATTGCAATAGATAACCATTATCCACTTATGTGTATTAGTCGCGACTAGATCTGACACTGGACCTTGAAAGGTTGAGAATTACCGGTTTTGATATGGGTGTCTAATCCTTAAACAAAACGCGAGGTAACTCTCATGCTTCATACTAACAATCCCATTATCAAACACAAAGCCGGCCTGCTCAATCTCGCCGAAGAACTCGGTAACGTATCAAAAGCCTGCAAGAGCATGGGCGTGTCACGCGATACATTTTACCGTTATCAGGAACTGGCTGCTGAAGGCGCCATTGATGCGCTGGTTAACCAGAACCGCCGGGTTCCGAACCTGAAGAACCGCGCCGACGAAGCCACTGAACGCGCGGTTGTTGATTATGCTATTGAGTTCCCGCCCCATGGGCAGCACCGGACCAGTAATGAGCTGCGTAAAAAAGGCGTATTTATCTCCGGCAGCGGCGTGCGCTCCATCTGGCAACGACACGACCTGGAGAACTTCCGTAAACGCCTGAAGGCGCTTGAGGAAAAGGTCGCCAGAGAAGGCATTGTCCTTACCGACGCTCAAATCGCAGCCTTGGAGAAGAAGGCGCACGATTATGAGGCCTGCGGTGAAATCGAGACGGCACTCTTAATATATAATTTAACATAATATACATTGTGCGCACCTGTGCGCCAGTAAGCCAGAAAACCGCCTGTCATCGTCGCACGGTTATTAAACGGCCATCGCTGGGACGTTCTTTTGTCTTAGACCGTCAGGCGCTGATAACGCTGCTCAGGCCGCTAAAAGCCAAACCCGCCTGGCAGGACGTTGACGCAGGTTCATTGTTTCTCTGTTATAGACAACCGACTTAAAAATGATTACAGTCAATGCCCTGATATGTGGCAAAAAAATACAGCTAATTGTTATCAAAATGATCTCGCTTGGCTATATTGACGCCAGTGTCAGTTTTCACAAAATCAGATAGCTGCTGGTCAATGGTCAACTCCACCACCTCCGCCAGAATCTGCGGCGTCACCTGTAAAATCACCCCGCTGGAGCGGTACTCCACCGACTGCACCGGACGGTTATTGCCCAGTACCGGCACATCAGCACCGACCGAAAAGGCCGCCTGTGCGCCATTTTTCACCAGCAAGCGCGGTGAACTGACCACATGAAAACGACTGTCGGTACGAAACAGTTCATACAGCGCATCGAGTGAGCCGGTATTGATACGAATGAAATTATCAATGAAATTATCAAAGCCGCCCGACTGCCTGACCTGAAGATTGAGCTTGCCGGACAACAGCTTGGCAGCCAACGCCAGCCCGGAGCCGTTACGCTCACGGGTCTGTACCTCAAACACATAGGCCGCGACCGTCACCTCCTCCGGCGCGGTATCGGTCAGCGGCAACAGGGTTTTCAGGCGGGCAATGTCTGATGCCGTGCCGTAATAAACCAACACATCGTCGCTACGATTGACAAAATCCGACGCACTACCCGCTTTGGCTTCGGTCGCGGTGATCCCCCCGACGGCACACCGCTTTTGGCATTGAATCGCCCGGAAAACTGCCTGGATAACATTTCTGTCAGATAGCCCACCGGACGATAACTGGGACGGTATAGCTAAACGACTTAATTTTGATTACATTATTTAAATGAGCTATTCAATTGATTTTAGACGTAAAGTGATATCTACACGGGAAGAAGAAGGGTTGAGTATCCGAGAAACAGCGAAGCAATTTCGGATTGGCCCTGCCTCTGTATCGCGTTGGATTAATCAAATAGCGTCAAAAGCATCGACCACGCGTCAGCGAAAGAGCGATAAATCCGAGTTGATAAAAGATGTTGAACCATATCCAGATGCTTACCAAAAAGAACGTGCAGAGCGTTTTGGCGTTTGTCAGAAGGCCATTTGGCAAGCTCTTAAAAAGCTGGGATTGACCTATAAAAAAACTCTACGTCATCCGAAAGCCGACGAAAGCGCCCGGCAAGCATTCCAACAAAAAATACAACAGTATGAAAAAGAAGGTAAACCTATTGTTTTTATTGATGAAAGTGGTTTTCCACACGATACCCCACGGACTCACAGCTATTCCCCAAAAGGTCAACGGTGTTTTGGCCTGAAGAACGGGGGAGCCAAGGGAAGAACAAATGTTATCGGCGCGTTATTAGGCACAACGCTGTTTGCTATCGGATTATTTGATATCAATATTAACAGCGATGTTTTCTATTCCTAGGTCACACAAGTCCTTATCCCAGTACTCCCTAAAAACAGGGTAATCGTGATGGACAATGCGACTTTTCACAAAAAACATAATATTCAACAAGTCATCATCGATGCAGGGTATATGGTGGAGTATTTGCCTACATATTGGCCAGATCTTAACCCCATTGAACATAAATGGGCACAAGCAAAAAAAAGAGAGAGTGGTTGCGATACAGAGATTTTGTTCTCAGTCCATATGGTGTAATCAAAATTAAGTCGCTTGGCTATAAATAAAAAACGTCTGGGACACAGTGGGAACGGACGGCGTCACGCTGCTGAGATAATCAATCCCCTGACGGCTCGATACCGCAATATTCATGTTCCTGAGATAACGCAATACAAAAGCCCGTTCATCATTATCTGGCATCAGATGAAAGGTCAGCAGACGCTTGTCCTGCGCCAGTTCCGGGTCAAGCATAAACGGGCGTTCAAACACCTGCCCATATATCATCTGCAACGCCTGTGGCAGCGGTACGGCATTGAGGGAAAAATCCACGCCTTTCGCTTGCACCGCAATACCGACCAGCCATAACAACGCCCCTACCATGCTATGCTTCATCCCTTAACGCCTCCTGACCAGACCGTCACCCTTTCCCCGTCGATGACCCCAGTCATCATCACCCCCTCAAAGGTAAACAGGGAAACTTGCTCTACCCGCAATCGCCCATTGTTATCAGCCAGCAACACCCAAACCTGTCCGGCTTTGGCCAACCTGCCCGCGACCCGCCACGATGAGGACATCACCGGTTTGGGCGGCGCAGCAACCGCAACAGAAGGTGACATTGTCACGGCGGCATTGGACGGCGCAGGCGATGTCACCTGAGGATCTGGGCCTTGCACATGGGTAAAAAACCGCACCAGAAAGTTCACCGACAGAGTAGGCAGTAACAACAGCCCCGCCACCGTCCACCAAAGACGCGACGATGCGAGCACGTTCTGGCGCTTATCAATGGTCAGCTCCTTGCCGTTACCCGCTTCATACGAGCGGTAAAGCGGAAAAATTGCCTTGTCGTAACCGCACTGATAGGACGAAGCACGATTCGACTTAAACAACTTAATACCGGTAAAGACATCGACCCGGTAACGGCTTTTCAGCCCTAGGGCTTTGTTGAATAAACATATTTTATGCTGCACCCCCGGTGAAACGACAGATCCTCGCAACGCAAAATCATGCAGTTAGGCCTCATAAGAAAACTGTAAACCTGAGTTGACAAACATTTTCTACCAAAACAGGCTGGAAAAACAGCATGACTCACTATTATTCAACAAAGCCTAGCCCCAGCGCCAATAATTTCTGCATGCGGTAAGTAGTTTCGATGCGGTCCTTGATAAAGCGCGGCAGATTGGTCACAGACTGGTTAATCACCACCAAATCGCCAACAGACGCCGCTTGCCGCATCGGTAAAGTGACGATGCTCTGCCATGAAAGAACGATGATTGACCGGTATCGCTCTGTCGCTCTCCCAGATACGCCACGCTTCATCAATACAGATTAAATTCCCCGGACGGCAGCGCGTGGTGTCAGCGATACCTGCATCAGTCTTGTAAGGAAAGAAATTCGCATCCTGCACGTCGTCGTTCTCAACGAAAATAATGTCGCCCAGCGCCTCCCTGTTCGCTTTTTTCACTTCAACGCAGTAGTCATAAATCCGTTCAACGGATAACCCGTAAATATTACTGACAATGCGACTCTCCGAGATACAGGCCGGAATAATGACACTCGCCACCACTTCATAGGATTTACCGCTGCCCGGCAAGCCGACATACGCTGAAATCGCCATACGTCACCCTATCACCGGAATACGACGAATAATAAAGCGCGTCAGCAGGGCGGATAACACCATCCCTACTCCCTGTGGCAGCAAAAACAGATTAAGGAAATACCATACGCTGTCAGGTAAAGTGGTAAACAACGTCATCAAATCGGTGGATTGAGGCAACCACTGTGCCATTTCCTTAACCAGCTCCTGCACCACAAAATAGAGAGCAAAAAAACGGCTTTTTTGAATAATAGTGAGTCATGCTGTTTTTCCAGCCAGTTTTGGTAGAAAATGTTTGTCAACTCAGGTTTACAGTTTTCTTATGAGGCCTAACTGCATGATTTTGCGTTGCGAGGATCTGTCGTTTCACCGGGGGTGCAGCATAAAATATGTTTATTTGTACTAGCTCAGACCTGATCTGACAGTTACCGATTATTTATACAGGTGTCTGTCAGATTACATCTGGTTCAGATTCTTTTCTGCCCAGATCCGTTTTCCATCGAGTAAAGTGGCCATCGGCGTACGCCCGCAGCACATTTTTCCCTGATGAGTTCGCTCATTATTGTAATGCCACAACCAGTTGTCCAGATCTACCTGCAGGCTTTCCAAGTCTCCATATAACTTCTTGCGGAACATAACCTGATAAAAATCCTGCAAAATGGTTTTATGGAAGCGCTCGCAGATGCCGTTCGTCTGCGGAGACATCGCCTTCGTTTTCGTATGCTCGATATCGTTGATAGCCAGATAAATCTGATAATCATGCTGCTCCACTTTACCACAGTACTCCGTACCCCTGTCGGTCAGTATTCTCAGCACCGGCAGTCCCTGAGCCTCGTAGAACGGGAGTACGCGATCATTGAGCAGGTCGGCGGCGGTGAGCGGTGTTTTATTCGTATACAGCTTGCAGTGCGCCACTTTCGAGTACGTATCCACGAACGTCTGCTGGTAGATACGGCCCACCCCCTTCAGATTGCCCACGTAGAAGGTGTCCTGCGAGCCCAGATACCCGGGATGTGCTGTCTCGATTTCACCGCAGGCCTCATCATCGTGCGCCTTCTTCTCCAGGGCTGCGATTTGAGCGTCAGTAAGGACAATGCCTTCTCTGGCGACCTTTTCCTCAAGCGCCTTCAGGCGTTTACGGAAGTTCTCCAGGTCGTGTCGTTGCCAGATGGAGCGCACGCCGCTGCCGGAGATAAATACACCTTTTTTACGCAGCTCATTATAGCCAAGCGACTTAATTTTGATTACACCATATGGACTGAGAACAAAATCTCTGTATCGCAACCACTCTCTCTTTTTTTTGCTTGTGCCCATTTATGCTCAATGGGGTTAAGATCTGGCGAATATGTAGGCAAATACTCCACCATGTACCCTGCATCGATGATGACTTGTTGAATATTATGTTTTTTGTGAAAAGTTGCATTGTCCATCACGATTACCCTGTTTTTAGGGAGTACTGGGATAAGGACTTGTGTGACCCAGGAATAGAAAACATCGCTGTTAATGTTGATATCAAATAATCCGATAGCAAACAGCGTTGTGCCTAATAAAGCGCCGATAACATTTGTTCTTCCCTTGGCTCCCCCGTTCTTCAGGCCAAAACACCGTTGACCTTTTGGGGAATAGCCGTGAGTCCGTGGGGTATCGTATGGAAAACCATTTTCATCAATAAAAACAATAGGTTTGCCTTCTTTTTCATACTGTTGTGTTTTTTGTTGAAATGCTTGCAGGGCGCTTTCGTCGGCTTTCGGATGACGTAGCGTTTTTTTATAGGTCAATCCCAGCTTTTTAAGAGCTTGCCAAATGGCCTTCTGACAAACGCCAAAACGCTCTGCACGTTCTTTTTGGTAAGCATCTGGATATGGTTCAACATCTTTTATCAACTCGGATTTATCGCTCTTTCGCTGACGCGTGGTCGATGCTTTTGACGCTATTTGATTAATCCAACGCGATACAGAGGCAGGGCCAATCCGAAATTGCTTCGCTGTTTCTCGGATACTCAACCCTTCTTCTTCCCGTGTAGATATCACTTTACGTCTAAAATCAATTGAATAGCTCATTTAAATAATGTAATCAAAATTAGGTCGTTTAGCTATAATCTCATGCGTCACACTGTCTACTGCAAGGTGCAGCTTACGCCATACCCTGCGTCTGTCGGCACCATGCTGCCGGACTTTCCATTCGCCTTCGCCAAAGACCTTCAGGCCGGTTCCATCAATGACCAGATGGCTTTGTTGAATAAACATATTTTATGCTGCACCCCCAGTGAAACGACAGATCTTCGCAACGAAAAATCATGCAGTTAGGCCTCATAAGAAAACTTTAAACCTGAGGTGACAAGCATTTTATACCAAAACTGGCTGGCAAAACAGCATGACTCACTATTATTCAACAAAGCCTGACCAGATGTGAGATTTCACCACGGGTTGGCGTTTTTATGCTGATGTTCACTGTCTTTGCTCGCTTGCTGAGCAGCGAATAGTCTGGGCAATGCAGCGACAATTTAATCAGTTTAAAAATCGAGTCACCAAAGCCCTGTAAAGCCCTCAATGAAAGGCCAAACACGCGTTTCATCATCAGGACTGTGGTGATGGTCATATCTGAGTAGTGGAGCGGTCGTCCACGCCGTTCAGTAGTGTTTTTTTCCGTCCATGCAGCAATGGCTGATTCATCTAGCCATACGGTTAGAGAACAGCGCTGCTTGAGGGCCTTGTTATAAGAGGGCCAGCTGGTGATTTTAAAATTTTGTTTTGCCATGGAGACCTGATTTTGAAACAACTGTGGGCTTTGTTGAATAAATAGATTTTATGCTGGCAGCCCAGCGAAACGACGGATCTTCGCAACGTAAAATCATGCAGTTAGGCCTCATGAGAAAAGTGTACACCTGAGATGACAAGCATTTTCAACCAAAACTGGCATGGAAAAACAGCATGATTACCTATTATTCAACAAAGCCCTGAAAACCTTGCCAACAAAACATCAAAGGCTTCATTAGCGGCATCGCGGCTCTCTGCTAGCCAAACCTCCCGCAGCTCAGCCTTAACTTTCGGTTGCATGGCTTTGGGGAGTGAAGCCAACACATTAGCGGTTTTGTGCACCCAACAGCGTTGGTGCTGCGTGTCCGGGAATATCTTTGCCATTGCATTCCAAAAACCAAGGGCACCGTCTCCCGTAGTCAGCTTGGGAGATACGGTTAGGACACGTGCTCGCAGGCCATTAAGAAGTTCGGCCCAGTTTGCTTCTGACTCTCGATAACCATCTTCGACCGCAACCAGCTCCTTACGTCCATGCTCAGTGACGCCGATATAGCTAAACGACTTAATTTTGATTACATTATTTAAATGAGCTATTCAATTGATTTTAGACGTAAAGTGATATAGTCAAGCGACTTAAAAATGATTACAGCCAATACCTTGATATGTGGCAAAAAAATACAGCTAATTGTTATCAAAATAATGTCGCTTGGCTATATCTACACGGGAAGAAGAAGGGTTGAGTATCCGAGAAACAGCGAAGCAATTTCGGATTGGCCCTGCCTCTGTATCGCGTTGGATTAATCAAATAGCGTCAAAAGCATCGACCACGCGTCAGCGAAAGAGCGATAAATCCGAGTTGATAAAAGATGTTGAACCATATCCAGATGCTTACCAAAAAGAACGTGCAGAGCGTTTTGGCGTTTGTCAGAAGGCCATTTGGCAAGCTCTTAAAAAGCTGGGATTGACCTATAAAAAAACGCTACGTCATCCGAAAGCCGACGAAAGCGCCCTGCAAGCATTTCAACAAAAAACACAACAGTATGAAAAAGAAGGCAAACCTATTGTTTTTATTGATGAAAATGGTTTTCCATACGATACCCCACGGACTCACGGCTATTCCCCAAAAGGTCAACGGTGTTTTGGCCTGAAGAACGGGGGAGCCAAGGGAAGAACAAATGTTATCGGCGCTTTATTAGGCACAACGCTGTTTGCTATCGGATTATTTGATATCAACATTAACAGCGATGTTTTCTATTCCTGGGTCACACAAGTCCTTATCCCAGTACTCCCTAAAAACAGGGTAATCGTGATGGACAATGCAACTTTTCACAAAAAACATAATATTCAACAAGTCATCATCGATGCAGGGTATATGGTGGAGTATTTGCCTACATATTCGCCAGATCTTAACCCCATTGAGCATAAATGGGCACAAGCAAAAAGCAAAAAAAGAGAGAGTGGTTGCGATACAGAGATTTTGTTCTCAGTCCATATGCTGTAATCAAAATGAGAACGGTGCAGTGCGCCATCATGGCGCACTGCATGCAAGCAAATGCATAAAAACAGTGCCAAGTAAAAAGCGATAAATAGTTAAATTACATAACGTTAGATAAGCGTTTCCTATCGCTGGCCACTACTCGCTGCGCTGAATCTGCGCGGCAATAGATTGCGCAACCTGCTGCCAACCTTGTGCCAGCGTTGTCACTAACGCGTCATAGCCATCCTCTTTGAGTGGCAATACCAGATTAAACGGCTGACGTAGCAGCCGATCGCCGCGCTGCAAGGTCCACTCCCCTTGCACCACCGCTTTTCCGTCGTAGCGGCCGTGGAAGGCTTTCACGGTAACAGCCAACTCCGAGGGTGCAGCCCCTAAGGGTTGCGAACTTACCGTCCAGCCCGGCAGCCCGGCATTCAGGCTACTTTGCAGCGTCTGTTGCAGCTGCTGCTCCAACGGGCTGGCCCACAGGTTATTGCTGGCAATGACATAACGCACATCATTGGTCTGGTAAACCAAGCCCGACGTACTGAGATAATCCGCCAACGCAACGTGGGAAAGCCACAGCGTGTGGGCCGCGGTGAGATCCGTTTTACCCGCAGTCGCCACAGACGGTTGCGGCAGTTGGTAATAGGTTTTTGGCGTTGTACTGCTGCATGCACTCAACAACAACGCCATTGCCAGCAGCCATCCTTTACTCATGGTTTCGCCCTCTTCGGTTGGGGATCTTCGCTCTCAGGCGCCTGGAAGATCAGTGCATTGCTTTTATCATTAAGCGTGCGCAATACCGACTGCAACTCCCTTAACACCTGATCCAGACGCTGCATGTTTGCCAGCAATCGGTTATAGGCCGGCGAGCCAGGCTGTAACCCTTGCATACTGCGGTTCAGCTCCTGTAGCGTTTGCTGCATGTCCTGCGCCAGCGATTGCATCGCCTTGCTGGAGGTTATCTGGTTTAACGAAGCGAGCGTCTTTTTCAACTCACGTAGCGTTGACTGGATCTCTGCCAGTGTTTTGGTCGCTTCGCTCACCATTGGCGTTAACGGCAGGTCGTTAACCTTATCCAACACCGCCATCAGTTTTTGCTGGATCTGCGACAAACCGCCGCTCATGGTTAGCAACACCGGATACCCATCAACCACACGCAGCGGTCCTGTACTGTTACCACGTGCTTTCGGGTAAAAATCGAGATCGATAAACAAGGCGCCAGTTAGCAGGTTGGCCGTTTTCAATGAGGCACGCAGCCCCATAGTCTGTGCGTCGGCGAGTTGTTTCTGGTAATCAAACTGCTTACCGATGATCTTTTCAAAACGTGCAGGTTCAACGCGGATCAGAACCGGAATGCGATACTCCATGTTTATATCCTGCTTGAAGTTAGTCGTCACCAACGGCGTTTTGGCGACGGTTCCCAGACGGATGCCACGGAATTCTACCGGTGCCCCTACCTGCAATCCACGGATGGATTCATTAAAGAACATCACATATTCTTTGTACTCCGTGTAGAGCGAATCCTGAATACTGCGTTCGTTATCAAACAGCTGATATTGCGCACGATCTTGCACGCGTTCACCCAGATCCCAACCGGTCGGCACGTCAAAGCTAACACCGCCGCTGAACAATGTGGTCAACGATCCCATTTCCACCCGCATCCCCTGCGCTGACATATCCAGCGTCACACCGCTGTCTTTCCAGAAACGGACATTGCTAGTCACCAGACTGTCGTAAGGTGCGGTAATAAACAGCCGATAGCGCATTTGGCGCGCCTTTGTATCGAACTCGCTGGTTTCAACCGAACCGACGCGGTAGCCGCGAAACAGCACTGGATCGCCAGCGTTCAGCTGGCCAGAACGTTCGCTGTCGAGCAAAATGCGAATCCCTTTAGCATGCGGTGGTGCCAGCGGCGGCGAATCCAGCAACGCAAATTCACTGCGTGCTTCACCGCTCATCCCCGGCTGAAGTTCAATAAATGCGCCGGACAGCAGGGTACCTAGCCCGGAAACCCCTTCTCGTCCAATTTGCGGCTTCACCACCCAGAACAAAGAATCATGGCGCAACAACTTGCCCATACCGGAATGCAAACGAGCCACAATCTCCACTTGGCGCAGGTCGTCACTCAACACCACGCTTTCCACCACGCCGACGTCCACACTCCGGCTTTTGATGGTGGTCTTACCGGCCACAATCCCTTCGGCACTCTGTGTCGTTAGCGTGATCTGTGGCCCCAGGTGACTGAAATGGTAAAATAAAATCCAAGCTCCAATCAGCACCGTCACAATGGGCACAATCCATACGGGCGACCAGCGTTTAATCGCTTCTACGTTTGCGACAGAATAATTATTTTTCGCCAATGGCTGATCCCTCTTGATCATTATCACGCTGGCGATCCCACAACAAACGGGGATCAAACGTCATGGCGGCAAACATGGTCAAAATGACCACCAGCGCGAACAACACCGCGCCGATTGCCGGGTATACACTCATTAACTGGCCGATGCGCACCATGGCAGACAGTACAGCAATGACAAATACATCGATCATCGACCAGCGACCGACAAATTCCACCATTTCATATACCACGTGCAGACGTTCATTGTCCTGACGTCCATTACCCGCCGCACTCCAACACAACCACGCCAGCGCCAGCATTTTAAGCGATGGTACCATAATACTGGCAATGAAGATCACCAGCGCCACCGGATAAGACCCCATCCCCCACAGCAGAATCACCCCAGACATAATGGTGGAGGTTTCACTACTCCCCAACGCTTCGGTGATCATAATCGGCAGCAGGTTCGAGGGAACATAAAGCAGCACGGAGGTTAACAGCAGCGCCAGCGTCCATTGCAGGCTATTTTTACGTCGCGCATGGCCGTGGCGATGACAACGCGGACATTCCCACCGATCGGCAGGCAATATCGCCGTACAGCAGGTGCAGGAGCGCAGCCCTTGTGCCAAACCCGATCGTCCGGTCTTCGGTGCAAAGGGTAACGGTGGCGTAGGCGCTACGTCATTCCACACGCTGCGCCGATCCAGACTTTGATAGGCCAATAGTTGCAGCAAACAAAACAGTACATAGGGCACAAAACCAGTGCCGACGCCAATTTCACCATAAGACATCAGCTTCACAAAGCTCACCAGCACGCCAGCGAGAAAAATTTCGGCCATTCCCCAGCTTTTTAGCCAGAAGAGCCAGGTTGCCATCAGCCGTTTTATCCGTGCTGACAGGGAAGAGTGCAGCGACAACAGGATAACCATCACCATGGAAATCGCCGGGATCACTTGAACAAACAGCATAAACAGAAAGGCGACGCTGGCGTAATTATCGGACACCATCACCTGCCGGATCTCAAACAGTGAGATCTCACTGGTAATGCCCGCCACGCGCATATAAACAAAAGGAAAAGCGTTCGCCAATGACAGCATCAGCAAGGCGCTGAAGGCAAAACCAATGGAGCGCTGGCGTGCCTGACTCTGGTGGTTGGCAAAGGTTGATTTACAGCGCGGACACACCGCCTTTTGCCCATGCATCAGGGAGGGTAATTCCACCAGCATGTCGCACTGGGGGCACAACATGTAGTCGTCATGCCTTGCATTATGATTGCACACGCTCCGCCTCCTTTATCTTTCGCCGCGCGGCACCCCGGTCAGGCGCGCCGCCGCCGTTACCTGTAGAAGGTTCGTGTTCCCACGGCACGATATATCGTACGCGTGGTTACCGTCAGAAGGCATCTACCTGTTGGTAGTATACGCAACGTTAGCCGTTTTTCTGCGTTTCCAACGCTTCCCAGCGCTCAAAACACACTTCCAGCTCCTGCTCCGCTTCTGCCAATGCATTCAATATCTTTTGCGTTTCATCACGCGGACGGGTAAAGAAATCAGCATCGTTCATTTGCGCTTGTAACGCCGCAATGGACTGTTCCAGTTGTTCGAGTTTCTGGGGTAACTGCTCCAGTTCGCGCTGCTGGTTATAACTGAGTTTAGCGGTTTGACGTTTAGCGCTGGGTGCGTTCTGAACGGTCTCTTTACTCTCTGCTGATTTTTCCGCCGCCGCAGGCACGGATTTACGCAAGGGCACCGTTTCAGCGCGCTGCTGCTGTGCATCATAATAACCGCCAACATAGCGGTTAATACGCCCATCCCCTTCGAAAATCCAGCACTCGGTGACCGAGTTATCCACAAATTGACGATCGTGGCTCACCAGCAGCACAGTGCCTTGATAGCTGTCGATCAACTCTTCCAACAGTTCCAGCGTTTCCACATCAAGATCGTTAGTCGGTTCGTCAAGAATCAACAGGTTACTGGGCTTGAGGAACAAACGCGCCAGCAGCAGTCGGTTACGTTCACCGCCTGACAGGGCTTTTACCGGCGTCATTGCCCGTTTGGGATGGAACAGGAAATCTTGCAGGTAGCCCAGCACATGGCGAGAACGGCCATTAACCATCACTTCCTGTTTGCCTTCGGCCAAGTTATCCATCACGGTGCGCTCAGGATCGAGCTCCGCGCGGTGCTGATCAAAATAGGCAACTTCCAGCTTGGTGCCGCAGTGAACGCGACCGTGCGTCGCTTGCAGATCGCCCAATAGCAGTTTCAACAGCGTGGTTTTGCCGCAGCCGTTTGGCCCAACCAGCGCTATCTTGTCACCGCGCAACACTTGGGCAGAGAATCCCCGCACCAGATTTTTATCACCGATGTGATAATCGACGTTTTCCAGTTCAAACACGATTTTGCCGGAACGAGCCTCTTCTTCAATCTGCATTTTGGCAGAGCCCATCACTTCGCGACGCTGTGAACGCTCCTGACGCATCGCTTTCAGCGCACGCACCCGGCCTTCGTTACGCGTGCGACGCGCCTTGATGCCCTGACGGATCCACACCTCTTCCTGCGCCAGCTTGCGATCGAATTCTGCATTTTGCAGCTTTTCCACACGCAGTGCTTCTTCTTTGCCCAGCAGATACTTGTCGTAATTGCCGGGCCAGGAGACCAGTTTGCCACGATCAAGATCGACAATGCGTGTCGCCATGTTGCGAATAAAAGAACGGTCATGGGAGATGAAAACGATACTGCCATGGAACGTTTTGAGGAAACCTTCCAGCCAGTCGATGGTTTCGATATCCAGGTGGTTGGTCGGCTCATCAAGCAGCAAGACTTTCGGCACACTGAGCAGCGCACGGCCCAGTGCGGCCTTGCGCAGCCAGCCGCCAGAAAGCGAGGACAAGGGCGCATCTGCTGTCAGTCCCAATTGGGACAACACATCGTGGATGCGATTTTCCAATTGCCACAGCCATTGGGTTTCCAACGTTTCCTGAAGTACTGCCAGCTGGTTCAGGTTCTTATCGCTGGGATCCTGTTCGACCAGACGCAAGGCTTCATGGTAGCGTTTCAGGTAGTCGGCCTGCTCGGCCACCCCTTCTGCCACAAAATCAAATACGCTGCCCACTACGTCACGCGGCGGATCTTGCTGCAAACGGGAGACGATCAGATCTTGCTCATAAGCAATACGCCCATCGTCCAGCCGCACTTCGCGTGCCAGAATTTTCAGCAGGGTAGATTTCCCCGCACCGTTACGCCCTACTAGGCAGACGCGTTCGTTTTCTTCAATGTGCAGTTCGGTGTTATCAAGTAAAGGCGCATCGCTGAACGACAGCCAGGCATCCGAGACGCTAATTAATGACATGACTTACTTTTCCTCGCCCGCGTGTCGCAGCAGCCAACAGTTATGGATCTGGCGATTGCGGGCAAAATCTAATGAAAGGGTTTTCTCGCTAATTTCCGTGGCGCGAAGCCCAAGGGCGGCAATGCCCGGCTGATCCATCTGGAAACCGCGTTTGTTGTTAGAAAACAGAATGGTACCGCCTCGACGCAGCATACGCTGCAAATCTTTCATCAACGCCAGATGGTCCCGTTGCACGTCAAAAGTATCGGCCATGCGTTTCGAATTTGAGAACGTGGGCGGATCGATAAAAATCAGGTCAAACTGTTCGCGCGTTTCCTGCATCCAAGTCAGGCAATCCGCCTGAATAAGACGATGCTGACGACCTGCCAGACCATTGCTGTTCAGATTTTTCTCCGCCCATTCCAGGTAGGTACACGACATATCTACCGTAGTGGTGGTGCGCGCGCCGCCCAACCCTGCGTGGACGCTGCCTGTGCCGGTATAGGCAAACAGGTTCAGGAAGTCTTTTCCTTTGCTCATTTCGCCCAGCATCTTGCGCGCGATACGGTGATCGAGAAACAGTCCGGTATCAAGATAATCGGTCAGATTCACCCACAGCTTGGCGTTATACTCCTGCATCAGTAGGAAATCGCCCTTCTGCGCCAGTTTTTCATACTGGCTCTTGCCCTTTTGCCGTTCGCGGGTTTTTAACACCAAGCGATTGGCAGGCAGTTCCAACACGTGCAACGTAGCATTGATAATATCAAACACCCGCTGGCGGGCTTTTTGCGGATCGACGGTTTTCGGCGGTGCGTACTCCTGTACTACCACCCAACTGCCATAACGATCGATCGCCACATTGTATTCCGGAAGATCGGCGTCATACAGGCGATAACATTCTATACCCTGCTGGCGGGCCCATTTTTCCAGTTTACGGCAGTTTTTGCGCAGTCGGTTGGCAAAATCCGGAGCAACGTCGGCGCTCACGCGCGGCACGGTAGTTTCACTCGCCGAGGCTTCAGGCGCAGCGTTAATACGGTAGTTTTTCTGTACGCAATCCAGCGGCCCGTTTTTGGCCTTAAACTGGCGTTCAGCACGTAACGGCAGGCTGGTTAACAGTTCCGGTGACGCACTGAACAGCGACAGCGTCCAGCCACCAAACTTACTTTTCAGTTTGCGGCCCAGCATATTGTGTAAGGCGATCAGAGCAGGCTCACTCTCCAGACGCTCACCGTAAGGCGGGTTACTGAGTACTGTTCCTGTCGAACCTTGCGGCAGCGGATTGCGCAGTTGCACCGCATCCTGTACCGAGAAGGTTATCAATTCGCTGACACCGGCACGGCGCGCATTGGCGCGCGCCAGCTCAATCACCCTGCTATCGTTGTCTGAACCGTAAAAACGGGAGGTGGTGGTTTGCAGGCCTTGTTTGGCCCTCACCTGCGCCTCAGACACCACGTCACGCCACACATCGGCGTTATGGTTCAGCCAGGCGCTAAATCCCCAATGATCGCGGCGCAAGCCCGGTGCGCGATCGGCGGCCATCATGGCAGCCTCAATCAACAACGTACCTGAACCGCACAGCGGATCGATCATTGGCGTACCCGGCTGCCAACCCGAGCGCAGCACAATGGCCGCCGCGAGGTTTTCTTTCAACGGCGCAGCGCCAGTGCCTTCACGATAACCGCGCTGGTGCAAGCCTTCGCCGCTGAGATCCAGCGCAATGCTGGCCGTCTCGCGTTGCAGAAACACATTGATGCGAATATCCGGTTGCTGCTTGGCCACGTTAGGGCGCTGACCGGTTTTACGCACAAAGCTATCGACAATGGCGTCTTTCACTTTCTGCGCGCCGTACTGAGAATTACGGATTTCGTCGTTAGTGCCGGTAAAATGAACCACAAAAGCGCTATCAACCGAGAACACAGAGGTCCAGTCAATGGCCTGAACACCGAGGTAGAGATCGAGATCGCTGTAGACCTTGCATTCGCCAAGCGGCAATAAAATACGCGATGCCAGGCGGCTCCACAGCAAGCTGTGATACATCAAGCGGTCGTCACCCTGAAAATGCACGCCGCCTTGAACCAAGCTGCATTCCTGCGCACCTAACGCTTCAAGTTCACTTTTAAGCAGTTCTTCCAGACCACGCCCCGTGCTGGCAAACAGAGAATTCATAATACGACGACCACCAAGGTAAAAGTGACGACTTCGAGTTGCAGGAAAGCGATAAGTGGTTCGGATGGCCCCACACAGTTAGCGCACGTGCAATTTGAAGAATCACGGGTGTAACACATAAAATTGAGGCGCATTATAGCTAATCCCAGCGACTTGTCATAAAAGTGTATTAGTCGCGACTAGATCTGACACTGGACCTTGAAAGGTTGAGAGTTACCGGTTTTGATATGGGTGTCTAATCCTTAAACAAAACGCGAGGTAACTCTCATGCTTCATACTAACAATCCCATTATCAAACACAAAGCCGGCCTGCTCAATCTCGCCGAAGAACTCGGTAACGTATCAAAAGCCTGCAAGAGCATGGGCGTGTCACGCAATATAGCTAAACGACTTAATTTTGATTACATTATTTAAATGAGCTATTCAATTGATTTTAGACGTAAAGTGATATAGTCAACCGACTTAAAAATGATTACAGCCAATGCCCTGATATGTGGCAAAAAAATACAGCTAATTGTTATCAAAATAATGTCGCTTGGCTATATCTACACGGGAAGAAGAAGGGTTGAGTATCCGAGAAACAGCGAAGCAATTTCGGATTGGCCCTGCCTCTGTATCGCGTTGGATTAATCAAATAGCGTCAAAAGCATCGACCACGCGTCAGCGAAAGAGCGATAAATCCGAGTTGATAAAAGATGTTGAACCATATCCAGATGCTTACCAAAAAGAACGTGCAGAGCGTTTTGGTGTTTGTCAGAAGGCCATTTGGCACGCTCTTAAAAAGCTGGGATTGACCTATAAAAAAACTCTATGTCATCCGAAAGCCGACGAAAGCGCCCGGCAAGCATTTCAAAAAAACAACAGTATGAAAAAGAAGGTAAACCTATTGTTTTTATTGATGAAATTGGTTTTCCACACGATACCCCATGGACTCACGGCTATTCCCAAAAAGATCAACGGTGTTTTGGCCTGAAGAACTGGGGAGCCAAAGGAAGAACAAATGTTATCGGCGCTTTATTAGGCACAACGCTGTTTGCTATCGGATTATTTGATATCAATATTAACAGCGATGTTTTCTATTCCTGGGTCACACAAGTCCTTATCCCAGTACTCCCTAATAACTCCGCCATGGTGCGCCTGAACACAGTATCCAGAACATGCTGTTGAAGATTTTTCGATGTTCTGCCAACGGCCGGCCCGCGGAGATGTCAAAACGGTTGGCAACAATGGCTCAATGATTGCCCATGCTTCATCAGAAAGATCGTAGCGAGCCATAATCAAAAGTGTCGTAGAAACAGATGGATACTATAGCTCAAGCAATTAAGGGACACAGCCTAAGAGAGACAGCTGAGGGTAATACAGAATACGCAGTAACAGGCTGGTGCCTGTTACTGCCGCGTTGGCTAGAGAGCAACTTAGTCGCGAAAGAGATCGTCCCGGCAGTAAGGTTCTGTCTCACCCGGTTTGCGGGTTTTCAACAGCTTCAAAATCCAGGTGTACTGCTCCGGGTTCGGGCTAACCAATTGTTCGACTTCTTCATTCATCCGGCGTGCAATCTGGACGTCATCCGCCTCAAGTAAGTCATCCATTGGTGGACGGATCACCACATCCAGTACCCCTTCCGCGGCGTTATACACCGGAAACAGCGGTACCACGGAGGCTTTACAGACCTTCATCAAACGACCTATAGCGGGTAAGGTAGCTTTGTAGGTGGCAAAGAAATCAACAAATTCGCTGTGTTCAGGACCGTGATCCTGATCGGGCAGATAATAGCCCCAGTAACCATTACGAATTGAACTCACAAAAGGCTTGATGCCATCATTTCGGGCATGAACGCGGCCATTAGTGCAAAGGCGTGCGCTGTTCCACAGATAATCCACCAGCGGATTTTTTTGATTATGCACCATTGCCGCAATTTTTTGGCCTTTGGCAGAGATCTGCATGGCGGGAATATCAACGCCCCACCCATGAGGCACCAAAAAGATGATATTGCGCTCTTGCTGCTGAAGCGCTTCGACAATTTCCCAAGCGTGCCAGCGCAATTTTTTCTGCACATAAGTCGGACCACGAACCGCCACCTCGGCCATCATCACCATCGCCTGCGGTGCGGTAGTAAACATCCTGTCGATAATCGCTTCCCGCATTGATTCAGACAGTTCAGGAAAACAATAGAGCAGATTGATTCTGGCTCGTCTTCTCGCGTCTTTGGCAAACCGCCCTACCAGCTTGCCCAGCTGTCCCAACACCGGGTCGCGCCAGCGAGCGGGGACATAAGCGGTTGCCGCCATGGCTCCTGCGGCTAGCCAGACTCCCCAATAACGCGGTAGATAAAATTCGCGTTTGAACTCTGGAATAAACTCGTCGCTATTTTTTTTCTCTGTATTCATGCCTTAACTCTTCATATACAACATAGGGTAATGATAATTGTCCGCTCAGGTTTTGCAATCATCTTACCTATAAACGCATGACGGGTATAAATAAAACAGCCGACAGCAAGCTGTCGGCTGAAGATTAACAATGCCAGATATTAATCAAACTTGAGCTGCGGAGTCACCTCTCTGACCTGCGCCAGGTACTCACGACGCTCCTGACCCGCCAACCCTTCCGAGCGCGGTAGTTTCGCCGTCAACGGGTTTACCGCTTGCTGGTTGATCCAGAACTCATAGTGCAAATGTGGGCCAGTTGAGCGTCCGGTATTGCCGGAGAGCGCAATACGATCGCCGCGTTTCACTTTCTGCCCAGGTTTCACCAGCAGGCGATTTAAGTGCATATAGCGCGTGGTATATTGGCGCCCGTGGCGGATCTCAACGAAATTGCCAGTATCCGGCCCGCGCGATGCGGCCACCACTTCACCATCGCCAACCGACAGAACCGGAGTTCCTACTGGCATGGAGAAATCCACACCGCGGTGCGGCGTCACACGCCCGGTGACCGGATTGAGACGACGCGGATTAAAATTCGAAGAGACGCGGAATTGCTTCATGGTAGGGAAACGCATAAAGCCACGGGTCAACCCAGAGCCTTCCCGATCGTAGAACTTGCCGTCTGCCGCGCGGATAGCAAAGTAATCCTTATCGCCGGTGTTAAGACGAACACCGATCAATTCGCTCTGCTCACTGCGGCCATCAAGAATTTCCCGAGACAGCAATACCGAGAAATTATCGTCTTTACGCAGTTTACGGAAATCAAGCTGCCATTGCAGCGCCTTGATCACCGCACTGACCTCACTGTCAGTCAGCCCCGCCGCTTTGGCGCTCTGTACAAAACTGCCACTCAGGCGACCGTTGATAACGCGGTTGTGCCATTCCCCTTTTTGCATCTCAACGCGTTCTTTAAAACCGTTATCACCGCGCTCATAGACACGGGTTTCACGGCGCGAAATCTGCCATGTCAGGCTCTGCAACTCACCGTCATCGTTGACCACCCAAGAGAGTTGCTGCCCGATTTTGAGATTGCGCAGGTCGTCGTGTTTATCAGCCAGCAGCGTTACGTCAACCATATCTATGCCGTACTGGGTTAAAATACTGCTTAGCGTATCCCCCGTCGACACCACATACTCATGCACGCTGCTGTCATCACTGCCGGTAGTACCCAGTTCATCCGCAGGAATCGCCACTGGCGGCGTCGGTTTCTCAATACTTTCGCTATCCATCGGCTCACTGGCTTCAGGCGCAAGCGTCTGCGGTTGCGTAGCGGTTTGAATGGGTGTGGGGACAGTGTTAATCGGGGCTTCTTTGACGGTAACAGGCGTATCATCAGCGGGGGGATAGACAACGGGCCGCCAAACGGCGACGGCTAGGGTGATGACACTCAACGGCCCCAGCATTATGCGATGGAGTCGCGGCAAGTTGTTATACACTATAGCGATAGTTCGGACTATCTGCTGCACTTATCGGCATCCTCATGATCTCTTCTCTAGGCAGCGGCTATACTGATCGGACAGCTGTAACAGAAACTCGGCATAACTGTCCTTACTTAGCGCAATGTTGCTTCCCAATGGATCCAGTACGCCAATGCGTACATCTGTTCCTTTGGCAACAGCGTTGATAGCCGCTGGCCTGAATTGTGGCTCAGCAAAGACACATACTGCCTTCTGCTCAACCAGTTGTGTTCGTATCTGGTGTAAACGCTGTGTACCGGGTTGAATGGCTGGGTTGATAGTGAAAAGCCTAGCGGGCTTAACCCGAAACGCTTCTCAAAATAGCCATAGGCATCGTGAAACACGAAGTAGCCCTTCCCCTTGACAGAAGCCAGCATATTAACAACTTTTTCTTCTGTCTGCGCGAGTTGATCTGTAAAATTCAGCAAATTCGCGTCTAGTTTGTCTTTCTTTTGTGGCATTAGTTCCAATAATTTTGCATGAATTGCGATTGCAGTCTGCTTTGCCATCTCTGGGGACAGCCAAATGTGCATATTGTACTCGCCATGATGATGCCCTTCATGGGCGTCTTCATCTGCGCCATGGTCGTGGTGAGCATCAGCACTTCCATGCTCGTGTTGATGATCGGCATCATCATGATCTGCGGCGTCATGATGATTGTGCTCTTCCGCTTCAGCATGCTCATCATCGTGATATCAGCGCGTTCTGAATGGCTGGCAAGCCTGCCAACGAAATCTGCGGGGCGGCGGAATGGGATGCCAGCGGCTTGGTTAAAAACGCTTCCATTTCTGGCCCAACCCAAATAACCAGCTCTGCCGACTGTAAACGCTGGACATCGCCCGGGCTCAGGGCATAATCGTGAGGCGATGCGCCATCCTGCAATAGCACCTCCGTTGGCGTTACCCCATCGGCGATGGCCGCCGCAATGAACCCGAGAGGACGAACGGAAGTAACGACCGCCGCCTGAGCACTTTCAACAGTGATCCCCGCAAAGAATAGTGCACTCGGAGCCTGTACACGAGATTGTGTAATTGCCTGATTTTGATATGTTCAATCCAACATCAAAAGCAGGTTACTTTATGGACGAAAAACAGTTACAGGCTCTGGCTAACGAGCTGGCCAAAAATCTCAAAACCCCTGATGCTCTCAACCAGTTTGATCGCCTGCTGGAAAAGATCAGCTTTGAAGCTGCCCTTAATGCTGAAATGACCCATCACCTCGGGCATGAGAAGCAGCAGTCCAAATCTGGAACTAACACGCGCAATGGCTACTCCACAAAGACTGTTATAGCAAACCGACTTAAAAATGATTACAGCCAATGCCCTGATATGTGGCAAAAAAATACAGCTAATTGTTATCAAAATAATGTCGCTTGGCTATATTAAAAAAATGCCAAACGGCCTGAGTAGTGGCGAATGTTGTTTTCTGCGCGCAGGCAAGGTCTTTAATGGCTGACGCCAATGGTGCTGCGGGAGTCATGTGTTGCTTAACCAGACGCTGATAACGCCGGTTAAGGCGGGCATCAATCCTGCCGATGGATAAGTTGAGATCATGCAGCAACGTAATAGCAGATATTGCAAAAGATGTGTAGATACCTATGCCCAAAAAACAGTGCCATTCGCCGCGCTACCGCCAAAACACATCCTGTCGAGTGGCAGCGATTCGTTGAATACGCCGGGCTGGATATCGATGCAATGCGTGAGATCGACAAAAAGCTACCTGCCTAGAATTACTCAGGCTAGGAACTGGCGCTCTGGCACCGGGATCAGCGTATCAATGATCGCGGCGTATTCATGGACGTGCAGCTTGCAGAAGCAGCGGTGACGGCGGTTGAGAGGGAACAGAAGGTTCTGGCCAAACAAACGCGGGAGCTCACGGACAACGCGGTGCAAGCGGCAACACAGCGTGACGCCATGCTGAAACACATAGCAGAAGCCTTTGGTATCGAACTGCCCGATATGCAGGCCAGCACCTTGCAGCGCCGGGTTAACGATCTTGATTTACCGTTTGAACTTCGTGAATTACTCGCTATCCGCCTATAGGCCAGCTCCACCAGCACCAGTAAATACAAAACCCTGATGAAAGGCGTCAGCCGTGACGGACGCCTGCGCGGAACTCTGCAATTTTGTGGCGCGTCGCGTACCGGGCGATGGGCCGGGCGATTATTTCAGCCGCAAAATTTACCCAGACCAATGCTATAGCCAAGCGACTTAATTTTGATTACACCATATGGACTGAGAACAAAATCTCTGTATCGCAACCACTCTCTCTTTTTTTGCTTTTTGCTTGTGCCCATTTATGCTCAATGGGGTTAAGATCTGGCGAATATGTAGGCAAATACTTCAGCATATGCCCTGCATCGATGATGACTTGTTGAATATTATGTTTTTTGTGAAAAGTTGCATTGTCCATCACGATTACCCTGTTTTTAGGGGGTACTGGGATAAGGACTTGTGTGACCCAGGAATAGAAAACATCGCTGTTAATATTGATATCAAATAATCCGATAGCAAACAGCGTTGTGCCTAATAAAGCGCCGATAACATTTGTTCTTTCCTTGGCTCCCCCGTTCTTCAGGCCAAAACACCGTTGACCTTTTGGGGAATAGCCGTGAGTTCGTGGGTTATCGTGTGGAAAACCACTTTCATCAATAAAAACAATAGGTTTACCTTTTTTTCATACTGTTGTATTTTTTGTTGAAATGCTTGCCGGGCGCTTTCGTCGGCTTTCGGATGGCGTAGCGTTTTTTTATAGGTCAATCCCAGCTTTTTAAGAGCTTGCCAAATGGCATTCTGACAAACGCCAAAACGCTCTGCACGTTCTTTTTGGTAAGCATCTGGATATTGTTCAACATCTTTTATCAACTCGGATTTATCGCTCTTTCGCTGACGTGTGGTCGATGCTTTTGACGCTATTTGATTAATCCAACGCGATACAGAGGCAGGGCCAATCCGAAATTGCTTCGCTGTTTCTCGGATACTCAACCCTTCTTCTTCCCGTGTAGATATCACTTTACGTCTAAAATCAATTGAATAGCTCATTTAAATAATGCAATCAAAATTAAGTCGTTTAGCTATATCCGTGCATATGAATGGTCGGTAAAACAGAAGCGAACCTACGGACTGTCAAAACGCGCTTATGTTGTTTGCGACTCTTTTAAACGCCTCTGGCGCGAAGCCCACACGGCAACATTCAGCTTCTGGAAGGAGATCGACCAGGCCACCCGCCGCGCCATTGCCACACCCGGCATAACCATTTCCTGCCGCAAATTAAAGCTTCGCCGCGACGGAAGCTGGCTACGTATTCAGCTTCCCTCTGGCCGGGCGGTCTGTTATCCCTGCGCACGTATCGACGACAGCGGCAAGATCAGCTAATCAGCTACATGGGCATCAACACCTACAGCCGGAAATGGCAACGCCTGCAAACCTACGGCGGCAAGCTGGCAGAGAACGTAACCCAGGCTACCGCCCGTGATGTGATGGCCGCGAATATGCCCGGTGTGGAGGACAACGGTTACGACATCATACTGACGGTGCATGACGAAATTTTAACGGAAGCGCCAGACCATTCTGATTACTCCCACGAACACCTGAGCATCCTGCTCGCAACTAACCCCGCATGGGCTTTAGACCTACCACTGTCTGCTGGCGGGTTCGAGGCCTACCGCTACCGTAAGGAGTAACCCTTATGTCTTTTAAAAAAATGACAATCCGCTTTATTTCCGTGCTGCGCGTGAAGCTGCACAAATTGAACGCGAGGGCGATTACCGCCGCGCTGCAAAGGTATGGACAAAAGCCAGCCGCTTATCACACAACGGGGCTAACCAGCAGTGGAGCGAAAACCGCTCTGACTTTTGCATGATGCAGATCGGGCGGGACAAACTGAAAGAGGCGGTTACCGATGGCTTACATCCGTGAATCCACCATCGAAAAGCACCTTGTAGCGGAAGTGAAAAAAGCGGGCGGTATTGCCTACAAGTTTGTATCCCCCGGACGCCGCTCTGTTCCTGATCGGCTGGTACTGCTACCTGGTGGCCGTCTCGTTTTCGTTGAATGCAAAGCTCCTGGCGAGAAGCCACGGGCAGATCAACTTCGGGAACACGACCGGATGCGCGCGCTGGGTTTTACCGTGGTTGTGCTGGACAGCAAAAATATGGAGGGTATTCAATGAAACTGGATAACGCACGGGTGCTGACCTTCAGACACCCCAATATGGGCGAGGTCGTCGCCATCACCAACGGCGGCGAGAGTATAGACGATGCCCGCTATCTGGTCAGTCTGGGCAGACAGCCTAACGAGGACTGGGAAACGCAGACGCTCAGGGCGGTGATTGGGTATATGGCGGAAGACAACAGGCGGCTGCGCAAACAGGTTAGCCGCCTGACGCAGGAGGGAGGTTACTGATGAAAGAATTCATTGCCAACATTAATAAAACACTCGCTCTCGTATTAGCCACGCTGACATTATCTGTATTAGTCGCGACTAGATCTGACACTGGACCTTGAAAGGTTGAGAGTTACCGGTTTTGATATGGGTGTCTAATCCTTAAACAAAACGCGAGGTAACTCTCATGCTTCATACTAACAATCCCATTATCAAACACAAAGCCGGCCTGCTCAATCTCGCCGAAGAACTCGGTAACGTATCAAAAGCCTGCAAGAGCATGGGCGTGTCACGCGATACATTTTACCGTTATCAGGAACTGGTTGCTGAAGGCGGCATTGATGCGCTGGTTAACCAGAACCGCCGGGTTCCGAACCTGAAGAACCGCGCCGACGAAGCCACTGAACGCGCGGTTGTTGATTATGCTATTGAGTTCCCGCCCCATGGGCAGCACCGGACCAGTAATGAGCTGCGTAAAAAAGGCGTGTTTATCTCCGGCAGCGGCGTGCGCTCCATCTGGCAACGACACGACCTGGAGAACTTCCGTAAACGCCTGAAGGCGCTTGAGGAAAAGGTCGCCAGAGAAGGCATTGTCCTTACCGACGCTCAAATCGCAGCCCTGGAGAAGAAGGCGCACGATGATGAGGCCTGCGGTGAAATCGAGACGGCACATCCCGGGTATCTGGGCTCGCAGGACACCTTCTACGTGGGCAATCTGAAGGGGGTGGGCCGTATCTACCAGCAGACGTTCGTGGATACGTACTCGAAAGTGGCGCACTGCAAGCTGTATACGAATAAAACACCGCTCACCGCCGCCGACCTGCTCAATGATCGCGTACTCCCGTTCTACGAGGCTCAGGGACTGCCGGTGCTGAGAATACTGACCGACAGGGGTACGGAGTACTGTGGTAAAGTGGAGCAGCATGATTATCAGCTTTATCTGGCTATCAACGATATCGAGCATACGAAAACGAAGGTGATATCTCCGCAGACGAACGGCATCTGCGAGCGCTTCCATAAAACCATTTTGCAGGATTTTTATCAGGTTACGTTCGGCAAGAAGTTATATGGAGACCTGGAAAGCCTGCAGGTAGATCTGGACAACTGGTTGTGGCATTACAATACTGAGCGAACTCATCAGGGAAAAATGTGCTGCGGGCGTACGCCGATGGCCACTTTACTCGATGGAAAACGGATCTGGGCAGAAAAGAATCTGAACCAGATGTAATCTGACAGACACCTGTATAAATAATCGGTAACTGTCATATCAGGTCTGAGCTAGTACACATTATCCTAGGTGATAGGGTTTGGTCTGACAGCTGGCTTCGCCATGGCACTTGAGGTATGGAAACGAGTGATAGAAATCACTACCAGACATCTTTAACCGCCCCACAGTTTCGGAAGTACGTCTTTAAACAACAAACTCAGAATACCCGCCAGCAAGAACCATTGCAGACGGTCAAATTTAATTTCAAGACGGTCAAATCGTTTCTCAGCGAAATCTAGGCGTTTGTCCAGTTGTTCAAAGCGCGCCTGCATCTGAGCTTCGTTCTTCTCGAAGCGAGTGTCCATATCTTTACGGACATCGGCTATCTGAACAGTTAAATCTTTGCGCACGTCCTCAAGGTCGCGTTTGGTAGCAAGATCTGCGACCTCATGGGATTGACGCACGACAAGGGTTATAGCCTTGGCCTGCTCTCTATTAAGACCAGAGCTCTCCAGCTTTTCGACGAACTCTTGAGTATCAAATGCAACTTGGCCCATAGCGGATCCTCCTGTGTTAAGCCAAGTGTAACTCAGCAATCGTATTGACGGAAGGAAATCCCATGCGCTATAGTCAATCTGCACCTGCAAAATCAGGTGCCGGGATTCGAAACCCCGGATAACTAAACAGGCGCATAACACGCCTACAGCGTGTTTTTTTATGCGTCGGTCCGCCATATCTGAATAATGGTGGGCTGGATGGGGGAGCCGCAAGGCTCGCCGGGTCTCCTGTTTAGCCGGTAGTTTCGAACCCTGTTCAGCTCACCGCCAAATGAGATTCGAAACCTCTAGGTGGTGATGTTCCTAAATCTAAACGGGAAATCATTACTATGACAACCTTAATGTTCCGCAATACAGTTCTTGAAACCCTCTCCCACAACGGTCAGATCTGGTTCACATCCGCCGAGCTGGCCAAGGCTCTTGAATATTCCCGAGTAGACTCCGTAACACGAATTTACGACCGTAACAAAGACGAGTTTACACCGTGTATGACCGAGACCGTCAATTTGACGGTCTTTAGAAAATCAAACACTTACGACAATTTTCGCAACAAAATTCGCATCTTCTCCCTACGCGGTGCGCATTTGATAGCGATGTTCGCCAACACTCCTGTAGCCAAAGAGTTTCGCAAATAGGTGCTGAATATTCTCGACCGCGAAGTGGGCCACCTCGTCTACCAGCCCGAAGCCCCCGAGCGTTTTACGAACACCGATACCCGGAACCTTGCGCGTTTAGTCTGGTACATTACCCGCGGCTTCCGTTTTGAACAGGCATGGACCAATGCCGTTTACCATGCCCTACGCGATGTGACCGGCACCCCATCGCCGATGCCTTTTGAAGCGCAGCATATCCCATTGCTGGCCGAAGAGTGCCGGCGCATTTACTACGTCACCGAAACCCTTCGCGAAACCATTCACGAAGCAGAAAAACAAACCCTCAAACGCATTCTGCGCAAGCGTGAAGACGCGAACACCGTACTCACTGAAATGAAGCAACTTTTCGAGCGCTGCCACCGCCAGCAGCAACGGGGCATTGCCGATCGCCTTGACCACTGGCACGAAGACGACGTTAAACACTTTCTGACGCGCCACTAATCCAGTAATTCCGCCCCGGTATTGTGCCGGGGCGGAATTAATCACATTCACTTGTGAGGTGCTTTAGCATGCAAAATTTAACCATTACTCAAATTTCTATGTTCAGCCTCGACATCACGGAATTGGTTGGTAGTCGTCACGACAAACTTAAACAGTCTATTGAAAGATTGGCGGAGAAGGGAGTAATTCAACTTCCCTCAATGGAGAAAGTTGAGAATAAACAATAGAATAGCCACAACCGTTTTATGGAGGCTTACCATTTTGAGGGTGAACAAGGTAAGCGTGACAGCATCATTGTTGTCGCCCAACTTTCCCCCGAATTTACCGCCAGATTAGTAGATCGTTGGCAGGAACTGGAAAATACTCAACCGAAAATCCGGTACCTCAAACCTTCTCAGAAGCATTAATGCTCGCCGCCGAACTGGCAAAATTTTGCAAGTTAGTTCCCCCATACCTTTTAACCCCATCTGTTTAATTATGGAGACATTGCCATGACCAAAATCATCACTATCCAGAATACCCAACTGCCCGTTATCGAATATAGCCAAGCGACATTATTTTGATAACAGCCAGCTATGCTTTTTTGCCGCATATCAGGATATAGCCAAGCGACATTATTTTGATAACAATTAGCTGTATTTTTTGCTACATATCAGGGCATTGGCTGTAATCATTTTTAAGTCTGTTGGCTATATCAGGGCCAGCGCGTAATTACGACCGAGCTGTTGGCTCAAGGGTACGGGACGGATTCTGAGCGAATTCGTCAGAATTTTAACCGCAATAAAGAGCGTTTTACTCAAGGAAAGCACTATTTCACCCTCGAAGGGGCTTTGTTGAATAAATAGAACTTTTGGGTAATCATCGGAGCAGATCAACACAGTTTTTTCAAAATCAGCTCTCCATGGCAAAACAAAATTTTAAAATCACCAACTGGCCCTCTTATAACAAGGCCCTCAAGCAGCGTGGTTCTCTAACCGTATGGCTAGATGAATCAGCCATTGCTGCATGGACGGAAAAAAACACTACTGAACGGCGTGGACGACCGCTCCACTACTCAGATATGACCATCACCACAGTCCTGATGATGAAACGCGTGTTTGGCCTTTCATTGAGGGCTTTACAGGGCTTTGGTGACTCGATTTTTAAACTGATTAAATTGTCGCTCCATTGTCCAGACTATTCGCTGCTCAGCAAGCGAGCAAAGACAGTGAACATCAGCATAAAAACGCCAACCCGTGGTGAAATCTCACATCTGGTCATTGATGGAACCAGCCTGAAGGTCTTTGGCGAAGGCGAATGGAAAGTCCGGCAGCATGGTGCCGACAGACGCAGGGTATGGCGTAAGCTGCACCTGGCAGTAGACAGTGTGACGCATGAGATTATCTGTGCGGATTTGTCGCTCAGTGGTACGACTGATGCCCAAGCTCTACCGGCGCTGATAAACCAGACCCACCGGAAAATCAGAGAGGCATCGGCTGACGGCGCTTAGGATACAGTTTACTGCTATGATGCTCTGCTGAGGAAGAAAATAAGGCCGCTTATCCCGCCACGAAGGGGGGCGCAATATTGGCAAGATCGCTACCACGAGCGTAACCACGCTGTTGCAAATCAGCGCATTAGTGGTAGTAACGCTATCTGGAAAAAGAAAGTGGGCTATCACCGGCGCTCAGTGGCTGAAACGGCCATGTTCCGGTTCAAAAGGCTTCTGGGTGGTCATCTAAGTCTGAGAGACTACGATGGTCAGGTGGGTGAAGCCATGGCCATGGTCAAAGCGCTTAACCTGATCACGCTATTAGGAATGCCGAACAGTATTCGCATCACGTAACAATCGACCCGTATGGGGCGCAGTCGTTACAAGTTCTGATTTATTCAACAAAGCCCTACCTGGCAGGTAAATTCTTCCGGGATCCTTCGATTTCCCGAATGCTTCGCTTGTCGGCGTTACACTTCTCAATAACGGTCAGCAGTTCTTCATTCAGCGCTACGCTCTGGCCGTATGTCATTTGATGAGCGATTTCAGGCGCTGGGCAATCTTGAAGTAGTTCAGCGGAGATCGGCACGACGGGTGCCATTACGTATTCTGTCCGCGTGCTCTCGCAGCTTGTTAACGACATCATCAGGAACAGGCCGACTAGCACACTCATCAGTCGATAATTTTTCACGGATGTAAAGCACGGTATTTTCCGACCGCTGCTGTATCTGCTGTTTTTCATCGTGATTGGCCTGTGTGATGGCGTTGAAGATGCGCATCGACTGGATCACATTTCCAGCGATGGTTTCGGCCTGCTTTTGTTGCCGCTCTGCTGCTTCGAGGTCTTTCGCTTTATCACTGTATGCGTCGTGGTAGTAGTAGACACCGAATAACAGCAGATCCAGCAGAGCAACGAGAACGGCGATCACTGTAGCCCTGATAGACATAGCTCACGCTCCCGATCCCGATCCCGACGCTCAATAAGCCCGGGAAGTTTCTTGCCAACACCGGCTTTGTTGAATAAATCAGAACTTGTAACGACTGCGCCCCATACGGGTCGATTGTTACGTGATGCGAATACTGTTCGGCATTCCTAATAGCGTGATCAGGTTAAGCGCTTTGACCATGGCCATGGCTTCACCCACCTGACCATCGTAGTCTCTCAGACTTAGATGACCACCCAGAAGCCTTTTGAACCGGAACATGGCCGTTTCAGCCACTGAGCGCCGGTGATAGCCCACTTTCTTTTTCCAGATAGGTTACTACCACTAATGCGCTGATTTGCGACAGCGTGGTTACGCTCGTGGTAGCGATCTTGCCAATATTGCGCCCCCCTTCGTGGCGGGATAAGCGGCCTTATTTTCTTCCTCAGCAGAGCATCATAGCAGTAAACTGTATCCTAAGCGCCGTCAGCCGATGCCTCTCTGATTTTCCGGTGGGTCTGGTTTATCAGCGCCGGTAGAGCTTGGGCATCAGTCGTACCACTGAGCGACAAATCCGCACAGATAATCTCATGCGTCACACTGTCTACTGCCAGGTGCAGCTTACGCCATACCCTGCGTCTGTCGGCACCATGCTGCCGGACTTTCCATTCGCCTTCGCCAAAGACCTTCAGGCTGGTTCCATCAATGACCAGATGTGAGATTTCACCACGGGTTGGCGTTTTTATGCTGATGTTCACTGTCTTTGCTCGCTTGCTGAGCAGCGAATAGTCTGGACAATGGAGCGACAATTTAATCAGTTTAAAAATCGAGTCACCAAAGCCCTGTAAAGCCCTCAATGAAAGGCCAAACACGCGTTTCATCATCAGGACTGTGGTGATGGTCATATCTGAGTAGTGGAGCGGTCGTCCACGCCGTTCAGTAGTGTTTTTTTCCGTCCATGCAGCAATGGCTGATTCATCTAGCCATACGGTTAGAGAAGCGCGCTGCTTGAGGGCCTTGTTATAAGAGGGCCAGTTGGTGATTTTAAAATTTTGTTTTGCCATGGAGACCTGATTTTGAAACAACTGTGTTGATCTGCTCCGATGATTACCAAAAAGTTCTATTTATTCAAGAAAGTCACTTATACCGTGAAGGACTTATTCATGCAAGACGCATACGACGAACCGGTTATTTATCAATGCGGCTTTCTCACTACTGGCGCATGTTATCCAAAGATAACAGTCAGAGTTGGAAAAGCATGAGTTACGCGACATACGACACCCAAATAGCAATATAAAAACAGGAGCACCCCATGAATTATGCATTCGCGGGTCATGCTGCCCTCATGGGGAGCTATCACCCGGAAGAAACCCACCTGGATAAATGGGTTAAATGGCTGCGAAACGGATACCGAAAGCTTATCGATATCCTCGAACAGCAAGGCAAGCCTCTACGACCTGCCCCAGCACCTTAATCAAGGCTGTTACAGCCTGAAATCACCTTCACCACCGCATTTCTTCGATTGGTCATTCCCCCGCCTGCCCGCTGTCATGACGAACGGCGCAGTGGCTTAATTTTAGCAGAGGTCAATTATGTGTACTAGCTCAGACCTGATCTGACAGTTACCGATTATTTATACAGGTGTCTGTCAGATTACATCTGGTTCAGATCCTTTTCTGCCCAGATCCGTTTTCCATCGAGTAAAGTGACCATCGGCGTACGCCCGCAGCACATTTTTCCCTGATGAGTTCGCTCAGTATTGTAATGCCACAACCAGTTGTCCAGATCTACCTGCAGGCTTTCCAGGTCTCCATATAACTTCTTGCGGAACGTAACCTGATAAAAATCCTGCAAAATGGTTTTATGGAAGCGCTCGCAGATACCGTTCGTCTGCGGAGACATCGCCTTCGTTTTCGTATGCTCGATATCGTTGATAGCCAGATAAAGCTGATAATCATGCTGCTCCACTTTACCACAGTACTCCGTACCCCTGTCGGTCAGTATTCTCAGCACCGGCAGTCCCTGAGCCTCGTAGAACGGGAGTACGCGATCATTGAGCAGGTCGGCGGCGGTGAGCGGTGTTTTATTCGTATACAGCTTGCAGTGCGCCACTTTCGAGTACGTATCCACGAACGTCTGCTGGTAGATACGGCCCACACCCTTCAGCTTGCCCACGTAGAAGGTGTCCTGCGAGCCCAGATACCCGGGATGTGCCGTCTCGATTTCACCGCAGGCCTCATCATCGTGCGCCTTCTTCTCCAGGGCTGCGATTTGAGCGTCGGTAAGGACAATGCCGTCTCTGGCGACCTTTTCCTCAAGCGCCTTCAGGCGTTTACGGAAGTTCTCCAGGTCGTGTCGTTGCCAGATGGAGCGCACGCCGCTGCCGGAGATAAATACGCCTTTTTTACGCAGCTCATTACTGGTCCGGTGCTGCCCATGGGGCGGGAACTCAATAGCATAATCAACAACCGCGCGTTCAGTGGCTTCGTCGGCGCGGTTCTTCAGGTTCGGAACCCGGCGGTTCTGGTTAACCAGCGCATCAATGGCGCCTTCAGCAGCCAGTTCCTGATAACGGTAAAATGTATCGCGTGACACGCCCATGCTCTTGCAGGCTTTTGATACGTTACCGAGTTCTTCGGCGAGATTGAGCAGGCCGGCTTTGTGTTTGATAATGGGATTGTTAGTATGAAGTATGAGATTATCTGTGCGGATTTGTCGCTCAGTGGTACGACTGATGCCCAAGCTCTACCGGCGCTGATAAACCAGACCCACCGGAAAATCAGAGAGGCATCGGCTGACGGCGCTTACGATACAGTTTACTGCTATGATGCTCTGCTGAGGAAGAAAATAAGGCCGCTTATCCCGCCACGAAGGCATAGGTATCTACACATCATAAAGGGTTAAAAACCACCATAGCTAAGTGAGCAAGTTCTTCCGGGGTATAGTCTGCTAATAACGTCAAGGTATTTAGCAGGATGGATAGTCCGGCAAGCAGCGCTGGGGCGCTTTCTTTACGCCCTCGTTTTTGTTGTCGTCCGGATAATCGGCAAATTAACTGACGGGCTGCCGCATTGTCGTCTCTTTCAGCGCGTTGCAGCCGCCATACCAGCACACATGCCATGCTAGCTATCAATAACCTGCGTAGCAGGGCACCAGCACTGCGCTGAAGGCATTTTTCTACATCATGACCGGCACCTTTCAGCAGCTTAAAAAAGGATTCAATACCCCAGCGCCAGTAATACCAGCGAGCGACTTCCGCGCTGGTGATCTCGTTGCTAACGTTTGTGAGCAGCGTCCAGCGTCCGATAAATTTACCGTGAGTATCGGTAAGGCGAACCACAACTATAGCCAACCGACTTAAAAATAATTACAGCCAATGCCCTGATATGTGGCAAAAAAATACAGCTAATTGTTATCAAAATAATGTCGCTTGGCTATAATCTGAGTGTCAGAGCTACGCTTGGCTGAACTTTACACTCGCCGTCCTGTGTTCTTGTCTTTCCGCTTCGGTTTTGCTGTTCGCGTTATGATCACGGATGTTTCCCCGATCTCCATATTGGCTTTTTTCCCTTTCTAGCCAACCTGTCCGTTTGCGATAAATGGCAGATCGTCTGCAATTTCACCAATTTTACGGGTGTCACCGCCCCACTCGGCCCGATGCCCTTCCTTTCCCCGGATAAGCCAACATATTCCCTGGGAGCTTAATGTGCGCATATGCCCGATAGAGTTACCTTCACGGTCAATGAGATGAACTAACTTCTTCCCGGTATCAAGAAACTCAACGCGGGCGATATCAGCCGTCAAAGCATCCATATGAGTCAGACTCTCAGACAAGCCCTCGGTTAGCGTTGAACGACAACCCGCCCTATCGGTTAGAGTTTGAGACAGGGGCGCTATTGGTAAACCATTTGCAGCATCAACCAGTAGGCGGGTTTGTAGTTCATAACCGACGTCGCCACCATGCGTCATTTTCAAACGTTCTTCTTTCCCATTGTGGGTACGAAACTGTAAATGAGACCAGTCGTGAACGACGAGAGCGTATGGATGCGGGCTAAGTGCAACCTGCCGGAGAGCCAGCGAAATAATCGGTTCATTGAGCTGAGTGAAGCTAATACGTTCATTATTAAAAAAACGCCAAACGGCCTGAGTAGTGGCGAATGTTGTTTTCTGCGCGCAGGCAAGGTCTTTAACGGCTGACGCCAATGGTGCTGGGGGAATCATGTGTTGCTTAACCAGACGCTGATAACGCCGGTTAAGGCGGGCCTCAATCCCGCCGATGGATAAGTTGAGATCATGCAGCAACGTAATAGCAGATATTGCAAAAGATGTGTAGATACCTATGCCACGAAGGGGGGCGCAATATTGGCAAGATCGCTACCACGAGCGTAACCACGCTGTTGCAAATCAGTGCATTAGCGGTAGTAACGATATCTGGAAAAAGAAAGTGGGCTATCACCTGCGCTCAGTGCCTGAAACGGCCATGTTCCGGTTCAAAAGGCTTCTGGGTGGTCATCTAAGTCTGAGAGACTACGATGCTCAGGTGGGTGAAGCCATGGTCATGGTCAAAGCGCTTAACCTGATCACGCTATTAGGAATGCCGAACAGTATTCGCATCACGTAACAATCGACCCGTATGGGGCGCAGTCGTTACAAGTTCTGATTTATTCAACAAAGCCGGAAAAATGTGCTGCGGGCGTACGCCGATGGCCACTTTACTCGATGGAAAACGGATCTGGGCAGAAAAGAATCTGAACCAGATGTAATCTGACAGACACCTGTATAAATAATCGGTAACTGTCAGATCAGGTCTGAGCTAGTACAGATGAAATACACTATCAGCATTCATCAAGCACATCTCACTACTGATATTGAATATATATCGGCTGAGGCTGCAAACTCAGTACTTCAGCCTTGGATAACAGTCTGTGTGGCGGTTTTCTAATATCGTTCTTGTAGAAAATCTTGATGCCAGGATACAACACGCCGTGTTCAGCAGAGACGACTTTTTCATAGGTTGCCATTTTGGTTTCAGGCGCTCCCCACCCATCCATGTTCAATATTACCTGCACGTTAGGATCTGATTTTACTTTATCAAACCCCGTCACCATCTTTTTAGTAAAACGGTGAACCACTAACACTTTCGGTGGCAGATTATTTTTCACAACCAATGTTGAAAGATAATCAACGACTCTGTTGATGTCCTTGTCGTTAATGGTTCCAATTCGGGCCCCCGGAATGGCTTTTCCCATCATGATAAATTCAGGGTCTATGCCTAGATGCACATCCGGTTGAGTAAGAAAAGGCTCAAGGCGGGATATCTCACGGTGTAAATCGCTCAACCCAGGCTGAACGTCCAGAATCAGAACTGCACCTAGTGTCATCCTCACCACAGACAGAGCTCTATCTATTTGCATGTTACTCATACGGTTACGATAGAACCCATCTCGCCCAGGCTGGTTGCTTGCTACGGTAGCAATATACTCTAATCCTAGAATGACAGGCTTTGATGGGTCTGCCTTTTCCCATTCCTGCGCTTCAGCGGTTAATTTTTTCCACAGTTCAGGGGCAGGATATTCACCTAGGATTCCCATCCTACGAGAGTTAAAATTACCATAATAAACAACCAGTCTGTTTGCCGGAATAATCCCAGTTCGACCGCTTGATGCATAAAACTTGTCGATACCATCCATCCGTGGCGGTGTTGTTGACAGAGTGCCTTGGGCATTAGTAGGTAAAAAAACATTCAACGTTGTGGTAACCATTAATACCCAAAGTTTCTTCATAAGAGTCCTTTCATTTTTTCCTAGTGATACATTCACTGGTTATAATCTGAAGCAAAATAACGGCTAGGCCATATATACCCGTGATCATTGAAGATGCTTGATTTTACGCGGTAAGAAGATCATGCCCACCCACTATGAAGATATTTATTACCGACAAGCAAAAAGCCGAACTCGAACACCTTCATGACACCAGTCGTGATAAGCGTGTTTGTGATCGCATCAAAGCCGTCCTGCTGGCCTCCGAAGGCTGGACCTCTGCGATGATTGCGCAAGCTCTGCGTCTGCACGAAACGACGGTAAACCAACATATCAACGATTACGCCAACACTCCAAACCTGCATCTTGATGTTTATTGGGTATATATAAGCAGTTGACGTTCAATGGCATTGAAACCAATGTAAAATTAGCGAATTTGCTCTACAATGGATTTTCTAACACAACAGAGTTATTAGCAAATCTGGTGTATGGCGATCAGTCTACGTTCCGCTGGCTTTGTTGAATAATAGTGAGTCATGCTATTTTTCAAGTCAGTTTTGGTAGAAAATTCTTGTCACCTCAGGTTTACAGTTTTCTTATGAGGCCTAACTGCATGATTTTGCGTTGCGAGGATCTGTCGTTTCACCGGGGGTGCAGCATAAAATATGTTTATTCAACAAAGCCCGTTCCGCTCTGATGCTTCGTGAATCTGTTCTCCATCCTTAAATTGGACGTTGCTTACAACCAAGGTCAGCAGGTCAAATCCTCTTAGTCGGTTCCAGCTTTTCTGAGCTGACTGGAGCAGCTTAAATACCATTGACAGGGTTGTTTCTCTCGAACCACCGTTCTTCGCGCCTCTGCTTCGTAGCCTCACAGTCGCAAAAGCCGATTCAATCGGATTTGTCGTTCTTATTGACGCCCAGTGCTCTGACGGGAAGTCGTAGAATGCCAGCAGTTCTTCTCGAGCTTTCTCCAGCTTCTTCATCGCTGCAGGATACTTCGCTGAAAACCTTGCCAACAAAACATCAAAGGCTTCATTATAGCCAAGCGACTTAATTTTGATTACACCATATGGACTGAGAACAAAATCTCTGTATCGCAACCACTCTCTTTTTTTGCTTTTTGCTTGTGCCCATTTATGCTCAATGGGGTTAAGATCTGGCCAATAAATAGCTCATTTAAATAATGTAATCAAAATTAAGTTGTTTAGCTATAGCGGCATCACGGCTCTCTGCTAGCCAAACCTCCCGCAGCTCAGCCTTAACTTTCGGTTGCATGGCTTTGGGGTGTGAAGCCAACACATTAGCGGTTTTGTGCACCCAACAGCGTTGGTGCTGCGTGTCCGGGAATATCTTTGCCATTGCATTCCAAAAACCAAGGGCACCGTCTCCCGTAGCCAGCTTGGGAGATACGGTTAGGCCACGTGCTCGCAGGCCATTAAGAAGTTCGGCCCAGTTTGCTTCTGACTCTCGATAACCATCTTCGACCGCAACCAGCTCCTTACGTCCATGCTCAGTGACGCCGATAATGACCAGCAGGCAAAGGCGATCATCTTGCCTGACATGCCTGTATATACCATCGGCCCAGAAATAAACGTAGCGCGTATCGCTTAAATCACGCAGGCACCATTGCCTGTGCTCTTCAAGCCATTGCTGTTTCAGTCTGCTGATGGTACTGGCAGAGAGGGCATTCGCTTTTTCACCGAGAAGCGCCCTCAGGGCTTCGTGAAAATCACCGGTGGATATGCCTCGCAGGTACAGCCATGGTAGCAACTCTTCGACGCTTTTTGCACGTTTCAGATAAGGCGGCAACAACGCGCTGTTGAAGCATATTCCGTTGCCGCTGAGATCCCTGACCTTAGGCACTTTAATTTCAACATCCCCAATACCCGTCTGTATGGTTCGCGGTGGCAAATAGCCGTTACGAACGACAGCATGATGCCCGTCGTCAAGGCGGCGTTCAGCATGTTGTTGCAGCATGGCTTCGAGCTTAACCTCAACGGCGGCAGATATCAGTTGCCTGGCACCATTACGAATGAGTTCATGCAAGGGATCACCGGCAATATTTGGTTCTGCGGAGACCTGTAGGGTAGACTTTTTCATGGGGTATCATCTCTCTGTTGTTGAAATCATCCACGAAATCAATCAGCAGGATACGCCCCCTCCCCGAAACCCCGTACACCAGAAATGAGCATAACTCTTCTCGGATACTCAACCCTTCTTCTTCCCGTGTAGATATCACTTTACCTCTAAAATCAATTGAATAGCTCATTTAAATAATGCAATCAAAATTAAGTCGTTTAGCTATAACAACACTTCAACTTGTGCTGATATAGCCAAGCGACATTATTTTGATAACAAAGTTTAGCTGTATTTTTTGCCACATATCAGGGCATTGGCTGTAATCATTTTTAAGTCGGTTGCCTATATGATCACGGATGTTTCCCCGATCTCCATATTGGCTTTTTTCCCTTTCCAGCCAACCTGTCCGTTTGCGATAAATGGCAGATCGTCTGCAATTTCACCAATTTTACGGGTGTCACCGCCCCACTCGGCCCGATGCCCTTCCTTTCCCCGGATAAGCCAACATATTCCCTGGGAGCTTAATGTGCGCATATGCCCGATAGAGTCACCTTCACGGTCAATGAGATGAACTAACTTCTTCCCGGTATCAAGAGACTCAACGCGGGCGATATCAGCCGTCAAAGCATCCATATGAGTCAGACTCTCAGACAAGCCCTCGGTTAGCGTTGAACGACAACCCTCCCTATCGGTTAGAGTTTGAGACAGGGGCGCTATTGGTAAACCATTTGCAGCATCAAGCAGTAGGCTGGTTTGTAGTTCATAACCGACGTCGCCACCATGCGTCATTTTCAAACGTTCTTCTTTCCCATTGTGGGTACGAAACTGTAAATGAGACCAGTCGTGGACGACGGGAGCGTATGGATGCGGGCTAAGTGCAACCTGCCGGAGAGCCAGCGAAATAATCGGTTCATTGAGCTGACTGAAGCTAATTACGTTCATTATTAAAAAAACGCCAAACGGCCTGAGTAGTGGCGAATGTTGTTTTCTGCGCGCAGGCAAGGTCTTTAACGGCTGACGCCAATGGTGCTGGGGGAGTCATGTGTTGCTTAACCAGACGCTGATAACGCCGGTTAAGGCGGACATCAATCCCGCCGATGGATAAGTTGAGATCATGCAGCAACGTAATAGCAGATATTGCAAAAGATGTGTAGATACCTATGGCTTCAGGCGCTGGAGACGTTCGGTGGGACGTGGGATCACCGCTATCCGCAGATAAGCCGGAGCTGGCAGTCAAACTGGGCCAACCTGTCGACATTCTTCTCGTACCCCCAGGAACTTCGCAAGGTAATCTACACGACGAACGCTATAGAATCACTGAACAGCGTGCTCCGGCATGCAATCAAGAAACGCAAGGTGTTCCCGACTGATGACTCGGTGAAGAAGGTCGTATGGCTGGCAATCCAGGCGGCATCACAGAAATGGACGATGCCCTTGACTGGCGTATTGCAATGAGTCGCTTTATTATTGAGTTCGGTGACCGCCTTGACGGTCACTTCTGAGGAAAGGCATTTACACAAAATCTTAAACAGGCTCGCGATGTTTTCTATTCCTGGGTCACACAAGTCCTTATCCCAGTACTCCCTAAAAACAGTGTAATCGTGATGGACAATGCAACTTTTCACAAAAAACATAATATTCAACAAGTCATCATCGATACAGGGTATATACTGAAGTATTTGCCTACATATTCGCCAGATCTTAACCCAATTGAGCATAAATGGGCACAAGCAAAAAAAGAGAGAGTGGTTGCGATACAGAGATTTTGTTCTCAGTCCATATGGTGTAATCAAAATTAAGTCGCTTGGCTATACTACTCAACATCTCTCTGATGAAAGCGGATAATGAAATCCGTCTCACATGCAAAGCGCTCGGTATCCAACAGTTGCTGTTTAACCGCTTGCGACGCGCGCCAGGCAAAGGGCGTCATTTGCAACAATGCCGCTGCCTCATCACCGCCTAAGGACATTTTATACGCTAGCGTGTGCTCTGCTTGCAACGTAAGACCCGGTAGCACCTCTGCTTTTATCGGGTGCAGCATGACAGCGTCATAGAGTTGGGCCTTAAGCTGATACAAATGACGCGGACCGGGAGAAACGGTGATCACCCCCCCTTGCGGTTTTACGGTTCTCGCCAACTCTTCCCCATCACAAGGGGCATAAATTTTCAGTATTCCATCCAGCGTCGCATCCCCGAACGGTAAACGTCGGCTTGAGGCAACACAAAATTCAACCGCCGTATAGCGTTTTGCAGCCCGTTGAATAGCGGCCTTAGAGATATCCAGGCCGAAAATCTGAACTGCCGGTAATGCCTCCGCCAATGCCCCGGTGTAATACCCTTCACCACAGCCAATATCCAGCAGTGCCTGCGCCTGCGGTGCGAGCGAGCGATGTATATGTTGCAGTAGTGCAGCCTGTAACGGCTGATAATGACCTGCATCCAGAAAAAGACGGCGGGCACGCATCATCTCTGCGTTGTCACCGGGCATTTTGGAGCGCTTAAATTGTACAGGAAGAAGATTGACGTAGCCTTCTCTGGCGCGATCGAAATGATGCGTGCCGCATGACCATTGGCGATCGTTAGCCTGTAACGGTTGATGACAGAGCGGGCATTGATAAAACATGGACATATTTTCCTACAGAGCGATAAAAACACGTGCAGATAGGCGGCAATGGGAAAGGCAGACAATAGGGACGAGAGCCGATCTCACGATCAGCTTCCTCCCACACCACCGTACATACGGATCCGTATACGCCGGTTCAGTTATGTTAATCGTCGCCCACCTTATATATCCGGCAGGCCCATTTCTCTGAACAGTCTATTTGGTAGGGCTATGCACAGCGCTGGTGACAGACTGATCCGTCATTGCTTGTGACAACTGCCCACTGTCTGGGCTGCAAGGTCCTTACCGACCCCTCTCACCCTAAGCTCGCTATAACGACTCCGCCCTTTCTTCCACTGTTTCCACAGCAGACTGCGCAACCTCCTTCTTACCCACCCCAGCAGGTTGCGCGTCAGTGACGGTAACTCGTTCAGACTGTAGTAGTTCCGCCATCCCGTCAGATATACCCTGAGTTTGCCGATAACCTGTTCCAGACTGCGGCCTTTGCTGCGCCCGGTTATCTCTCTCAGGCGGGATTTAGCCCGTCTTATCGACTCCGGGGCAATGAGGATCCACGCTCTCCCTTTGCCGGAGCTGATGCTGTAACCCAGAAACTTACGTTCGCATGGTGGCGACACCGCGCTTTTCCGCTCATTAACCTTCAGTTTCAGTCTCTTCTCCAGCCAGTGGGTGATGCTTTCCTTCACACGTTTACCGGCTCTTTCGCTTCTGACGTAGATATTGCTGTCGTCTGCGTAGTGGACGTGCTTCAGGCCGCGCTTTTCAAGCTCGCGATCCAGTTCATCCAGCAACACATTCGACAACAGGGGCGACAACGGACCACCCTGCGGTGTGCCTTCCATCTGTGGGCTGACCAGCCCTGCCTGCATGATTACAGCATTCAGGAAGGCCCGGATAAGCTTTAACACCCGCTTATCCGTTATCCGCTTTGCCACCCGGCTCATCAGTACATCGTGGTTTACCCGGTCAAAGAATTTTTCGAGGTCGATGTCTAACCACCCAGTGGTGGCCTTCTTCCACGTATTTCTTTGCTCGCTTCACCGCATGATGCGCTGACCTGCCAACGCGGAACCCATAGCTGCTTTCACTGAAGGTCGGATCCCACTGGCTTTGCAGCACCTGCATCACTGCCTGCTGGATGAACCTGTCCATTACCGTCGGGATTCCCAGTTGTCGGGTTCCTCCCCCGGGTTTCGGTATGTCCACCCTGCGGACGGGCTGAGGTTTGTATCTGCCAGCCAGCAGGTTACTCCGCAGTTCCGGCCACTGGCGTTTCAGATGGTCGGGGAGTTCGCTCACGCTTATTCCGTCCACACCCGGCGCGCCTTTGTTGGCTTTTACTCTTTTCAGCGCCTGCTTCAGATTTTCTTGGTTGAGGATAACCTCCATGAGACTATCCCCGGACGACGGGCTTTCCCGCTCCGGTTGTGTCTGGACGGTTTCAGCCCCTGATGGGGCAGGAGTCGGGGCTTCACCCCTTCTGCTCTCATCGGGGTCGCATTGCGTTTTCTGCTGCATGACCGTTCAGAACCTCCGGCGATACTCGCCACTCATCACTGTTCGGGCCTTCAGGTTTCCCCTACGCCCTCTGCTGACTTCTGCATAGCGATCAGCGCACCTCACGATGAGCTCAGTCCTGAATGCAGGACGCTATGCAGACCTCCCGGGGTAAGCCCGACCGCCTTCACCACACACCTGCCTGATTTACTCACTCGACCCTTGATGGTTATGGCCTTCGCGATCATATGCTCGCTCTGCCGATCGGATGAGCCTTGTATCAGGTTTCTGTTCGTCAGGTCATGGCTTTGCTCCACGCGTCCTTCAGACCCCACCTCGCGATGACGCCCTTGCACTTCGCTAGTCCTTCGCCACCATCAGGCTGTACAGGGGACTTTCACCCGCAAGCTGTCGGGCATGCCCGGCACACACAAAAAACCCGCACCATGGCGGGTTTTGCACCGGAAACGGTAATTACAGCGCGGTTACGTTAACAGCAGAAGGACCTTTCTGGCCGTCTTGAATTTCGAACTCTACGCTCTGGCCTTCAGCCAGCGTTTTAAAACCGGTACCTTGGATTGCAGAGAAGTGAACAAACACGTCTTTGCTGCCGTCAGCAGGCGTAATGAAACCAAAACCTTTGGACTCATTGAACCACTTAACCTGACCTTTAATCTTTGCCATTTTACACATTTCCTTTAATTGTTTAAACCGCCCAAAGGCGTTATACAGACAAACCAAAGTCGTTACTGCTTTGAGGCACCAAGATAAGGATCGGCAGAGAAGTAGTGCTCAACGCTAACGGTTGTATCATTAACTTCCTTACTGAAAATGCCGCTCATATACAGAACTGTACCTCGTTTCACCCAGATTCGTTATTACACACTCTAAAAACGATGGCAAGCCATTTTTATTCAGTCGCAGAGGTGCCGCACAAAATAAGGCTTCACCCCCTGAAACAGTAGCACAAAACACGCCATTGGCATCACAAATAGGTTGTGCATAACCAACTGAATATCCGTTGTTTTATTTATTAACACGTAAAATGTAACTCGTTAGGAATCCTTGCTACCGTTAATGCGCGTTTACCATAGCAAAATGTTATAAATTTAGAACTTATTTACGATAAGAAAATAAAAGGAGTGATTTCTTATTATTATGCTACCGGGAGGAAAATGCATCCTATGACACAGGTTACTCCCGCCAAGATTCATTAATACCCTTGAACCATTACCCCAACTAGGCTGTGTCCCTTAATTGCATAAGCGGCGGTAAAACAAGCGGATGCAGCCCAGTTTCACCATTGCTAGATAGTTTCTTGCCATTTTTTCATAACGTGTGGCGATCCGTCGATATTCCTTTAAACGCCCAAAACACCTTTCCACAACCTTGTGACGGCGATAAGCATCACGATCAAGTTGCGAGCGTCCATCTGAAGCCAGTTTTTCATTTGATTTTCGGGGAATAACCGTTTTTATTCCTCTTTTTTTCAACTCGGAGTTATTAGCAAATCTGATGTATGGCGATCAGGCTACGTTCCGCTCTGATGCTTCGTGAATCTGTTCTCCATCCTTAAATTGGACGTTGCTTACAACTAGGGTCAGCAGGTCAAATCCTCTTAGTCGGTTCCAGCTTTTCTGAGCAGACTGGAGCAGCTTAAATACCATTGACAGGGTTGTTTCTCTCGAACCACCGTTCTTCGCGCCTCTGCTTCGTAGCCTCACAGTCGCAAAAGCCGATTCAATCGGATTTGTCGTTCTTATTGACGCCCAGTGCTCTGACGGGAAGTCGTAGAATGCCAGCAGTTCTTCTCGAGCTTTCTCCAGCTTCTTCATCGCTGCAGGATACTTCGCTGAAAACCTTGCCAACAAAACATCAAAGGCTTCATTAGCGGCATCGCGGCTCTCTGCTAGCCAAACCTCCCGCAGCTCAGCCTTAACTTTCGGTTGCATGGCTTTGGGGAGTGAAGCCAACACATTAGCGGTTTTGTGCACCCAACAGCGTTGGTGCTGCGTGTCCGGGAATATCTTTGCCATTGCATTCCAAAAACCAAGGGCACCGTCTTCCGTAGCCAGCTTGGGAGATACGGTTAGGCCACGTGCTCGCAGGCCATTAAGAAGTTCGGCCCAGTTTGCTTCTGACTCTCGATAACCATCTTCGACCGCAACCAGCTCCTTACGTCCATGCTCAGTGACGCCGATAATGACCAGCAGGTAAAGGCGATCATCTTGCCTGACATGGCTGTATATGCCATCGGCCCAGAAATAAACGTAGCGCGTATCGCTTAAATCACGCAGGCACCATTGCCTGTGCTCTTCAAGCCATTGCTGTTTCAGTCTGCTGATGGTACTGGCAGAGAGGGCATTCGCTTTTTCACCGAGAAGCGCCCTCAGGGCTTCGTGAAAATCACCGGTGGATATGCCTCGCAGGTACAGCCATGGTAGCAACTCTTCGACGCTTTTTGCACGTTTCAGATAAGGCGGCAACAACGCGCTGTTGAAGCATATTCCGTTGCCGCTGTGATCCCTGACCTTGGGCACTTTAATTTCAACATCCCCAATACCCGTCTGTATGGTTCGCGGTGGCAAATAGCCGTTACGAACGACAGCATGACGCCCGTCGTCAAGGCAGCGTTCAGCATGTTGTTGCAGCATGGCTTCGAGCTCAACGTCAACGGCGGCAGCTATCAGCTGCCTGGTACCATTACGAATGAGTTCATGCAAGGGATCACCGGCAATATCTGGTTCTGCGGAGACCTGTAGGGTAGACTTTTTCATGGGGTATCATCTCTCTGTTGTTGAAATCATCTGTTGAAATCATCTGTTGAAATCATCCACGAAATCAATCAGCAGGATACGCCACCCTCCCTGAAACCCCGTACACCAGAAATGAGCATAACTCTGCAGGGGTATATGCTGGAGTATTTGCCTACATATTCGCCAGATCTTAACCCCATTGAGCATAAATGGGCACAAGCAAAAAAAGAGAGAGTGGTTGCGATACAGAGATTTTGTTCTCAGTCCATATGGTGTAATCAAAATTAAGTCGCTTGGCTATATTTGATTAATCCAACGCGATACAGAGGCAGGGCCAATCCGAAATTGCTTCGCTGTTTCTCGGATACTCAACCCTTCTTTTTCCCGTGTAGATATAGCCAAGCGACATTATTTTGATAACAATTAGCTGTATTTTTTGCCACATATCAGGGCATTGGCTGTAATCATTTTTAAGTCGCTTGGCTATATCACTTTACGTCTAAAATTAATTAAATAGCTCATTTAAATAATGTAATCAAAATTAAGTCTTTTAGCTATAACTCCAGTGGCTGACCAGTCAACAAGTCCATTAGCATCAAGAAATGAAAGTAACTTATTGAAAATAATGTTAATGATTCCAGACTTTGACCATCTATTGAAACGGTTATAAACGGTTTTCCATGGGCCGTAACGTTCAGGTAAATCACGCCATGGTGCGCCTGAACACAGTATCCAGAACATGCTGTTGAAGATTTTTCGATGTTCTGCCCACGACCGGTCGGCCCGTGGAGATGTCAAAACGGTTGGTAACAAGGGCTCAATGATTGCCCATGCTTCATCAGAAAGATCGTAGCGAGTCATAATCAAAAGTGTCGTAGAAACAGATGGATACTATAGCTCAAGCAATTAAGGGAGACAGCCTAGGATTCGTGCAGGGGAAAGTAGCCCGAAGACAGAAACACCAAAATTGGCACTGCTTTCGGGTTTTTCGTATCGGATCACGCGATAAAAAAATGAAATTTATAGCCAACCGACTTAAAAATGATTACAGCCAATGCCCTGATATGTGGCAAAAAATACAGCTAATTGTTATCAAAATAATGTCGCTTGGCTATAATGCGAGGAGCCCTCATATCCGCTACCCCAATCAGGCCGTTCTCCTGACATGATGGCCTCCCGTTGCGATTTGGTTGGCTTTTCGTATTGGCGAGGCATTACCTCGGAAGATCGATTGATACTATGTTTATTCGGATCAAAATTTTCGACAGCACATCCAGAAACCATCATCGTTATTATCAAGAAAAGAAAATTTTTCCTCATGACATAATCCTTATTTCTCACGGCGGGAGTTGGGTCATTATATGAACTGACATATTAAGCAAACCCACCTCTCAACTCCTGCAACGTCTGCCTATAACAGAGTGTGGCAAAGAAGCCACTACGTTTACACAAGCGCTGATTCAGACATTAAAAAGCCAGAGGGGTTATACGCGGATGGGTAAACAGCATCAGAACGATCCCATCTGCGTGAGTTTGTCAGAACACGCACCAATGAATGCACCTTCGTTTTATGCCGCGACTGACGACGAGGAATAGTAAAGGAAGAGATAGGTAAGCCCCCGGCTCTCTCAATAAAGCATAAATATCTACACATCATAAAGGGTTAAAAACCACCATAACGAAGTGGGCAAGTTCTTCCGGGGTATAGTCTGCTAATAACGTCAAGGTATTTAGCAGGATGGATAGTCCGGCAAGCAGCGCTGGGGCGCTTTCTTTACGCCCTCGTTTTTGTTGTCGTCCGGATAATCGGCAAATTAACTGACGGGCTGCCGCATTGTCGTCTCCTTCAACGCGTTGCAGCCGCCATACCAGCACACATGCCATGCTAGCTATCAATAACCTGCGTAGCAGGGCACCAGCACTGCGCTGAAGCCATTTTTCTACATCATGACCGGCACCTTTCAGCAGCTTAAAAAAGGATTCAATACCCCAGCGCCAGTAATACCAGCGAGCGACTTCCGCGCTGGTGAGCTCGTTGCTAACGTTTGTGAGCAGCGTCCAGCGTCCGATAAATTTACCGTGAGTATCGGTAAGGCGAACCACAACTAATCTGAGTGTCAGAGCTACGCCTGGCTGAACTTTCACTCGCCGTCCGGTATTCTTGTCTTTCCGCTTCGCTTTTGCTGTTCGCGTTATGATCACGGATGTTTCCCCGATCTCCATATTGGCTTTTTTCCCTTTCCAGCCAACCTGTCCGTTTGCGATAAATGGCAGATCGTCTGCAATTTCACCAATTTTACGGGTGTCACCGCCCCACTCGGCCCGATGCCCTTCCTTTCCCCGGATAAGCCAACATATTCCCTGGGAGCTTAATGTGCGCATATGCCCGATAGAGTGACCTTCACGGTCAATGAGATGAACTAACTTCTTCCCGGTATCAAGAGACTCAACGCGGGCGATATCAGCCGTCAAAGCATCCATATGAGTCAGACTCTCAGACAAGCCCTCGGTTAGCGTTGAACGACAACCCGCCCTATCGGTTAGAGTTTGAGACAGGGGCGCTATTGGTAAACCATTTGCAGCATCAACCAGTAGGCTGGTTTGTGGTTCATAACCGACATCGCCACCATGCGTCATTTTCAAACGTTCTTCTTTCCCATTGTGGGTACGAAACTGTAAATGAGACCAGTCGTGGACGACGGGAGCGTATGGATGCGGGCTAAGTGCAACCTGCCGGAGAGCCAGCGAAATAATCGGTTCATTGAGCTGACTGAAGCTAATACGTTCATTATTAAAAAAACGCCAAACGGCCTGAGTAGTGGCGAATGTTGTTTTCTGCGCGCAGGCAAGGTCTTTAACGGCTGACGCCAATGGTGCTGCGGGAGTCATGTGTTGCTTAACCAGACGCTGATAACGCCGGTTAAGGCGGGCATCAATCCCGCCGATGGATAAGTTGAGATCATGCAGCAACGTAATATAGCCAAGCGACTTAATTTTGATTACACCATATGGACTGAGAACAAAATCTCTGTATCGCAATCACTCTCTCTTTTTTTTGCTTGTGCCCATTTATGCTCAATGGGGTTAAGATCTGGCGAATATGTAGGCAAATACTCCACCATATACCCTGCATCGATGATGACTTGTTGAATATTATGTTTTTTGTGAAAAGTTGCATTGTCCATCACGATTACCCTGTTTTTAGGGAGTACTGGGATAAGGACTTCTGTGACTCAGGAATAGAAAACATCGCTGTTAATATTGATATCAAATAATCCGATAGCAAACAGCGTTGTGCCTAATAAAGCGCCGATAACATTTGTTCTTCCCTTGGCTCCCCCGTTCTTCAGGCCAAAACACCGTTGACCTTTTGGGGAATAGCCGTGAGTCCGTGGGGTATCGTGTGGAAAACTACTTTCATCAATAAAAACAATAGGTTTTCCTTCTTTTTCATACTGTTGTATTTTTTGTTGAAATGCTTGCCGGGCACTTTCGTCGGCTTTCGGATGACATAGAGTTTTTTTTTATAGGTCAATCCCAGCTTTTTAAGAGCTTGCCAAATGGCCTTCTGACAAACGCCAAAATGCTCTGCACGTTCTTTTTGGTAAGCATCTGGATATGGTTCAACATCTTTTATCAACTTGGATTTATCGATCTTTCGCTGACGCGTGGTCGATGCTTTTGACGCTATTTGATTAATCCAACGCGATACAGAGGCAGGGCCAATCCGAAATTGCTTCGCTGTTTCTCGGATACTCAACCCTTCTTCTTCCCGTGTAGATATCACTTTACTTCTAAAATCAATTGAATAGCTCATTTAAATAATGTAATCAAAATTAAGTCGTTTAGCTATAGCAGATATTGCAAAAGATGTGTAGATACCTATGCTCAATAAAGCAGGGAACGAGATTTCAAAACGTGCAGGGATCGGCCACCGCAGCGCAAATGAAATGTAGCGTTTACAAGAATTGGATGACTGTTAATAACAACAATCAAAAACGCTGCACAACAATACTTATCGCGCCCACTCCGGTTTATTCAGGATATGGTCCTGCAAATCGACAACTTCGGTTTCACGCACCGCAATGTGACGCACAGAGATGCGTTCACTGTGCATCAGCGCTTTATTACCTGCTAGTAGCGGATGCCAGCCGGGTAGGCCCTTGCCTTCGTGAATCAATCGATAAGCGCAGGTAGCAGACAACCAGTCGAAAGAGAGCAGGTTTTCCCGCGTCAATTTGATGCAATCCGGCTCATACTCAAATCGCCGCTCATAGTTGCGGCATTGGCAGGTTTTGATGTTTAACTGATTACAGGCAACGTTGGTGAAGTAGAGTTCCTCCGTGTCTTCATCAATGAGTTTATGCAAGCAGCACTGACCGCAGCCATCACACAGGGACTCCCACTCTTGATCGGACATTTCAGACAAAGTTTTTTGCTGCCAAAAATCGCGTTCGCTCATGCACAGTATCTCATCAATCTTTATGTTATCTGGCAACGCACAAACGCCCCGCCAACCACACCTACAACGTGTGGGAGGGGTATAACGGATTTAGCGGAGTGAAGCAAGCGCTTTACCCGTTCCCTATGGGAACGGGTCAGAGAAAGATCAGATAATCCGCGTGGAGAGGCTGCGATCGTTGATGGTGATGGTCAGCATATCGCCTGACACAATTGGGCCAACGCCTGCTGGGGTTCCGGTCAGGATCACATCACCCGCGCGCAGTGTGAAAAAGCGGCTCATATAAGCAATCAATGGCAGAATCGGCGTGATCATATCGCGCGTGTTGCCCTGTTGGCGGATTTCATCATTCACTTTCACGCCTAAATCCGTTTGCTGCGGATCGTCAAACTCGGCGACGGGAATAAACCCCGAAATCGGGCAAGCGCCATCAAACCCTTTGGCCTTTTCCCATGGACGACCGGCCTTTTTGCACTCGGACTGAATGTCACGCAGCGTCAAATCCAGCGCAACACCGTAACCGGCAATCACTCGCGCCACGCGCTCTTCATTCGTCTGCTTAAGCGGTGTGCCAATCAGCACCGCCAATTCAACTTCGTGATGCACCGAATCCAGGTTTTTCGGAATAGCTACCGGTTGACGCAGATCGCACAATGCGGTCTCAGGTTTGATAAATAGCACGGGTTCAAGGGCGACCGAGTTTCCCATTTCTTTGATGTGGTCTGCGTAGTTACTGCCAACGCAAACCACTTTATTTACCGGAAAATCGAGCAGTGCGCCCTGCCAGTCTCTGTGTTGGTACATGGATATCTCCTGCCCTGTCAGTTGAAAATCACGCTCAGATACCCAGTACATCAGGTAAACCGGTGGGTATCCATTTACGTCAGGGGTTTATTTATACGTCTCTGCGCCGATAAAACAAGCCTGTAGACAGTAATGCGGAAAAATATAAGTAAAGAATTCAACGCCAGATCATACTTTTTAAGCGCCGTTACGCATCTGCAGGACGCCTGAGCTACACAATTCGGGGGGAAACGGTAACGGTTAAGAAAAAAACCGAATTTTTATCCCAAACATGGCACCACGTTATTTGCTGGCGTTGTGATGAAGGGATAACAAATTCTCCGGAGGCGGTGGCATTTGCAGATAAAAACCCTCCTCCTTGAGCGCCTGCTTTACTTTTTCGATGTCGGCTGACGCTAATTTTTTGCTGCCATCAAGCGGTAATAGCATCACCAAATACGGTGTACCAAAACTTTTTATCAGCGCTTCCGGTACGCGGGAAAAATCGTCTTTTTTATCAACATAGAGATAGGTTTGATCGCGTTTGGCGCTTCGATAGATCACACAAAACATTTTTTTACTCGATTAGATGGGAATGTCATCTTGCCTGTATATAATTGTGACTATAACATGCTTACAGCACTCTGGAATATCATGTTGCCATGCAAATCCAGGGATTTAACAGGCTGAAACTGAGTCAGGATAGATGTCACAAACGCCAATTGAGTTAAAAGGCAGCAATTTTACCTTATCAGTTGTTCATTTGTATGAGTCGCAACCTGAGGTAATTGTTAAAGCATTACAGGAAAAGATTGAGCAGGCTCCAGCATTTTTAAAAAATGCGCCTGTTGTTATTAATGTTGCCGCCCTGACGGACGAAATAGACTGGTTATCTATCCAGCACGCTATTATTTCTACGGGGTTACACGTGGTGGGCGTGAGCGGTTGTAAGGACGAGGTACTTAAAAAAGCCATTATCAAAGCGGGATTGCCGCTGTTAAATGAAGGTAAGTCGCCGCGTCGGGCACCTGAGCCTATTCCCGTTGCACCAGCCATAGCCAAAACCAAAGTGATTACTACGCCGGTTCGTTCTGGCCAGCAGATTTATGCCAGAGAGGGCGACTTAATTGTACTGAGCAGCGTCAGCGCCGGTGCAGAGGTGATCGCCGATGGCAATATCCATATTTACGGCATGATGCGGGGACGAGCGCTGGCGGGCGTCTCGGGTGATGTGCAGAGCCAAATTTTCTGTACGCATCTTGCAGCCGAACTGGTATCCATCGCCGGGCGCTACTGGCTCAGCGACAAGATCCCAGCGGCCCATTTCGGGAAGGGCGTGCGTCTGAAGCTCGACCAACTCGCAAACGATTTAACCATACAACCTCTAGACTAAGCCCTTTAACAAGGAACTATTTATGGCACGCATTATTGTTGTTACATCGGGTAAAGGGGGCGTTGGCAAGACTACTTCAAGCGCGGCCATTGCTACCGGTTTAGCCCAGAAAGGTAAAAAGACGGTTGTTATCGACTTCGATATTGGTCTGCGTAACCTCGATCTCATCATGGGATGCGAGCGCCGCGTAGTCTACGATTTCGTCAATGTGATTCAAGGTGATGCCACGCTGAATCAGGCATTAATCAAAGACAAGCGCACGGAAAATCTCTATATTCTGCCCGCGTCACAAACCCGTGACAAAGATGCACTAACCCGCGAAGGCGTAGAAAAAGTATTGGATACGTTGGCAGAAATGGAGTTTGATTTTATCATCTGTGACTCTCCGGCTGGGATTGAAACGGGTGCATTGATGGCGCTCTATTTTGCCGACGAAGCCATTATTACCACCAACCCGGAAGTGTCATCGGTGCGCGACTCTGACCGCATTCTCGGCATCCTAGCCTCCAAATCACGCCGGGCTGAACGCGGTCAGGATGCGATTAAAGAGCATCTGCTGCTCACCCGTTACAATCCAGGCCGCGTTAGCCGCGGTGATATGTTAAGCATGGAAGATGTACTGGAGATCCTTCGTATTTCACTGGTTGGCGTTATTCCCGAAGATCAGTCCGTACTGCGTGCATCAAACCAGGGGGAACCGGTGATCCTTGATATCGCTTCCGACGCAGGCAAAGCCTACGCTGACACCGTCGATCGCTTGCTGGGTGAAGATCGTCCCTACCGTTTTATTGAGGAAGAGAAAAAGAGTTTTCTTAAACGCCTTTTTGGGGGATAAATTATGGCCTTACTCGACTTCTTTCTGTCCCACAAAAAAAACACCGCGAATATTGCCAAGGAGCGGCTGCAAATTATCGTTGCGGAACGCCGCCGTGGCGACAGTGAGCCACATTATTTGCCACAGTTAAAGCGGGACATTTTGGCGGTGATATGTAAATACGTACAGATCGACCCGGAAATGGTGACGGTTCAGTTGGAGCAAAAAGGGGATGATATCTCCGTGCTTGAACTTAACGTCACCCTGCCAGAACCGGAAGAACCCGCTAAATGAGTCCAAGGAATTAAATAACCCCCGCAGCATGTGGGGGTTATTCTGCTATTACCCTTCGCGAGTCAACAAATCGCGCAGCGGCGCAGCGAACAGTTCAGCTCGCCAGCCGTTCAACATTTCAGGTACCGAACCTTCCTGAGCAAACAACTTCCAATGCCAATTCAACAAGCGGTTAATCTGACGCCGTGATGCTAGCAACTCAGCAGAAAGTCCGCTACGTTCACTCACCTGCGTCACCAGAGTTTTGATGTCCTTAAACACGCGCTTATAGCCTGGGTAATCGATCAGATTCACGATCGGCACAGGATACTGGGATTCCGGTAGCGCATTGGCCTTGGCGACAATATCAAGCAGTGTTTTACCGTGATAACGAATTTCCGGGCCGCTCAGCCCAAGAGCGCTCAACTCGCCCAACGAGGACGGCAGGCAGCGCGCCACCTGAAGCAAATTTTCTTCCCTTACCACAAAGTTGACTGAGCTGTCGCGCTGGCGCGCCAGGTTCAGACGCCAGTGAGCAAGCAGTTGCAGGCAAGCCAGTTGCTTGCCACGCAGTTGCCAGGCGTTACCAAATTCACGATAGGCCAGTTCCGGCGCGAGGATGTCCTGTTTACGCTGACACAGTAACCGGCATTCATCCAACGCCGCGTCCAGCCATCCGGCTTCACGCGTTTTGGCCACAATCTTCTCAGCCATCGGCAACAAATAGAAGACATCTGCGGCGGCATAGTCACGCTGTTTCTCAGTCAACGGACGAGCCAGCCAGTCGGTACGCGATTCGGTCTTATCCAACGTCACACCTTGATAATCTGCCACTAATGCAGCAAATCCATACGACAAGGGCTTACCGAGAAAAGCAGCCAAAATCTGTGTATCGATAAACGGATGCGGCAACACGCTAAACGCATTAAGAAACACCTCAAGATCTTCACTGCTGGCGTGCAGGAACTTGGTCACCTGCGCATCTTGCAACAGCGCCACAAACGGCTGCCACGCACTGATAGTGAGGGGATCGATCAGAGAGAGGGTTTCACCGTCAAAAAGCTGGATAAGACCCAACTGCGGATAATAGGTGCGAGTGCGGACAAATTCGGTATCCAGCGCGACCTGCGTGTGCTGACGCGCCTGCTGACAAACCTGTTCCAGGGCATTGTTGTCGCTGATTAACTGATAATTCAAAACGTGTTCTCTTGTTTTTAACTGTCGGCTACTGCAAAAACAACGCCGGTATAACCGGCGTTGTTAACCTTTTGCTATGATAGCCTGTCCTGCTGCGATCTGGCAGAGAGCCTGTACACGAGATTGTGTAATTGCCTGATTTTGATATGTTCAATCCAACATCAAAAGCAGGTTACTTTATGGACGAAAAACAGTTACAGGCTCTGGCTAACGAGCTGGCCAAAAATCTCAAAACCCCTGACGCTCTCAACCAGTTTGATCGCCTGCTGAAAAAGATCTGCGTTGAAGCTGCCCTTAATGCTGAAATGACCCATCACCTCGGGCATGAGAAGCACCAGTCCAAATCTGGAACTAACACGCGCAATGGCTACTCCACAAAGACTGTTACCACCGGCGATGGTCCGCTGGAACTGCGTACACCACGTGATCGTGATGCTTCCTTTGAACCGCAACTGGTGAAGAAGAACCAGACCCAGCTCACCGGGATGGATAACCAGATTTTATCGTTGTATGCCAAAGGGATGACCACCCGCGAAATTGCCGCTGCGTTCAAAGAACTGTATGACGCGGATGTCTCACCCGCCCTGGTATCGAAGGTCACCGATGCCGTTATGGAGCAGGTTGTTGAATGGCAAAATCGCCCCCTGGATGCGGTTTATAGCCAAGCGACTTAATTTTGATTACACCATATGGACTGAGAACAAAATCTCTGTATCGCAACCACTCTCTCTTTTTTTGCTTTTTGCTTGTGCCCATTTATGCTCAATTGGGTTAAGATCTGGCGAATATGTAGGCAAATACTCCACCATATACCGGCTTTGTTGAATAATAGTGAGTCATGCTGTTTTTCCAGCCAGTTTTGGTAGAAAATGCTTATCACATCAGGTTTACAGTTTTCTTATGAGGCCTAACTGCATGATTTTGCGTTGCGAGGATCTGTCGTTTCACCGGGGGTGCAGCATAAAATATGTTTATTCAACAAAGCCCCATATACCCTGCATCGATGATGACTTGTTGAATATTATGTTTTTTGTGAAAAGTTGCATTGTCCATCACGATTACACTGTTTTTATGGAGTACTGGGATAAGGACTTGTGTGACCCAGGAATAGAAAACATCGCTGTTAATATTGATATCAAATAATCCGATAGCAAACAGCGTTGTGCCTAATAAAGCGCCGATAACATTTGTTCTTCCCTTGCCTCCCCCGTTCTTCAGGCCAAAACACCGTTGACCTTTTGGGGAACAGCCTTGAGCCCGTGGGGTATCGTGTGGAAAACCACTTTCCTCAATAAAAACAATAGGTTTACCTTCTTTTTCATACTGTTGTATTTTTTGTCGAAATGCTTGCCGGGCGCTTTCGTCGGCTTTCGGATGACGTAGAGTTTTTTTATAGGTCAATCCCAGCTTTTTAAGAGCTTGCCAAATGGCCTTCTGACAAACGCCAAAACGCTCTGCACGTTCTTTTTGGTAAGCATCTGGATATGGTTCAACATCTTTTATCAACTCGGATTTATCGCTCTTTCACTGACGCGTGGTCGATGTTTTTGAGTCTATTTGATTAATCCAACGCGATATAGCCAACCGACTTAAAAATGATTACAGCTAATGCCCTGATATGTGGAAAAAAAATACAGCTAATTGTTATCAAAATAATGTCGCTTGGCTATATCTTGCCATCGACACGTTGCTTGGCATCATGGCACACAGCGCGCTGTCGTTAGGGCTGGTGGTGGTTAGCCTGATGAACAACATTCGTGTTGACTTGATGGCCTACCTGTTTGGTGATTTGCTATCGGTAACGACGCAGGATTTGTGGTTGATTGGACCGGGCGTGCTGGTGGTGATTGCCATCATGTGCTGGCAATGGCGTTCATTGCTTTCCATGACTATCAGCTAGGAGTTGGTACACGTAGACGGTGTCAATTTACAGTGCACCCGTTTAATCCTGATGCTGGTAACCGCGTTGACCATCGAGCTGGCAATGAAATTTGTCGGTGCGCTGATCATCACCTCATTGCTGATCATTCCTGCCGCCACCGCTCGCCGTTTTGCGCACACACCGGAGCAGATGGCGGGGTTGGCTGTAGTACTGGGGATGCTCGCCGTGACCGGCGGCCTGATCTTCTCCGCCTTTTACAACACCCCAGCGGGCCCTTCTGTGGTGCTCAGTGCTTCGTTTCTGTTTATGCTGATTCGCAAACAACCCGCCTGAAGGCGGGTCAGGTTCTATCGATACCGAAATGGCGATACGTGTGCGCGGTGGCAATGCGCCCGCGTGGCGTACGCTGAATAAAGCCCTGCTGAATAAGGTAAGGCTCCAGCACATCTTCAATGGTTTCCCGCTCTTCACCGATGGCCGCTGCCAGATTATCCACCCCCACCGGTCCACCGGTAAATTTATCGATAATGGCCAGCAGCAGTTTGCGATCCATATAGTCTAAGCCTTCCGTGTCTACCGCCAGCATATCCAGCGCAAGCCTCGCAGTTTCGGCATTAATGGCTCCACTCGATTTTACCTCTGAGTAATCACGGACCCGTCGCAGCAAACGGTTGGCAATACGCGGCGTGCCACGGGAACGTCGAGCCACTTCTAACGCCCCCTCATCGGTAAGATCCACTCCAAGGCATGCCGCGCTGCGGCCGACAATATGCTGTAAATCCTCGACCTTGTAGAATTCGAGCCGTTGCACAATGCCAAAACGATCGCGCAGTGGTGACGTCAAAGAACCAGCACGGGTCGTCGCGCCAATCAGAGTAAACGGGGGAAGATCGAGTTTAATCGAACGCGCGGCAGGTCCCTCACCGATCATGATATCCAGCTGATAATCTTCCATCGCGGGATAGAGCACTTCTTCCACCACGGGCGACAAACGGTGAATTTCATCGATAAATAACACATCATGCGGTTCAAGGTTGGTCAACAGTGCGGCCAAGTCGCCGGCCTTCTCCAACACAGGGCCTGATGTGGTGCGCAGGTTCACGTTCATCTCATTGGCAACGATATTGGCGAGCGTGGTTTTTCCTAAACCGGGCGGACCAAAAATCAGCAAGTGATCCAGTGCATCACCCCGTTTGCGTGCCGCCTCAATAAAGATTTCCATCTGCTCGCGCACCTGAGGCTGTCCGACGTATTCCGCCAGCATGCGCGGACGGATCGCACGGTCAATGATCTCTTCTTCAGGCATTTCTTGCGCAGAGATCAGGCGGTCGGCTTCAATCATGGCAATCCCCTTACAGTGCCGCGCGCAGCGCTTCGCGGATCAGCGTCTCACAGTCCGCACCGGGTCGGGAAATTTTGGATACCATCCAGCTGGCTTCCTGCGGTTTATACCCCAAAGCCACCAGCGCTGAAGCCGCTTCACTTTCCGCATCTTCTTCGGGTGCTGCGGTGGATGCTGAACTGCTAAGAGGGACATCAATGGTAGCGGGATTAAACAGGTCTCCACTCATGCCTTTGAAGCGGTCTTTCATTTCTACTACCAACCGCTCTGCCGTTTTCTTACCGACTCCCGGCAGTTTAATTAACGTAGCGATCTCTTCTCGTTCAACGGCGCTCACGAACTGCTGCGCGGACATCCCTGAAAGGATTGCCAGCGCCAGTTTCGGCCCAACACCGTTGGTTTTAATCAACTCACGAAATAACGCACGTTCTTGCTTGTTGTTAAAACCAAACAATAACTGTGCATCTTCCCGCACCACAAACTGGGTGAAAATGACCGCTTCCTGGTCCAAATCGGGCAGTTCATAAAAGCAGCTCATCGGCATATGGACCTCGTAGCCAACCCCGTTGACTTCGATCAGCACCTGCTGCGGTTGTTTTTCCAGAATGATGCCTCTGAGACGAGCAATCACGTTGACCTTCCTTTTCGTTACGTTAAAAGCTTTTTGCTAGCTTATAGTATAAAAAAGGCTGGATGAATATCCAGCCTGATGTTCAACGCAGTCGCCCGCTCACTAAATTCAACCTGTCGGGGCCGATGCGTGTCAGATTCTGACGCAAATGACAGTGCGTAATGGCAATAGCGAGCGCATCAGCGGCGTCCGCCTGCGGATTCGCTGACAACTTTAGCAAGGTACGCACCATATGCTGCACCTGACTTTTTTCTGCCGCGCCGGTGCCGACAACCGTTTGTTTTACTTGCCGGGCAGCGTATTCAAAAATGGGTAACCCTTGATTGACACCCGCCACAATCGCTACGCCGCGGGCCTGCCCCAGTTTCAGGGCTGAATCCGCATTTTTGGCCATAAAAACTTGTTCTATCGCCAGACAATCGGGCTGAAATTGGGTGATTATCTCGCTCACCCCAGCATAGATCAGCTTCAATCGCGTAGGGAGATCGTCCACCCCGGTGCGAATACAGCCGCTGCCAACATAGCTGAGCTGACGCCCTTGCTGGCGAATGATGCCATATCCGGTGACGCGCGAGCCGGGGTCGATGCCTAGAATTAGCGCCATAGCACATCACCCCCTGAAGACGCGTTAGCCACAAGCTGCGAAAACACCATTATAGTGTTGCCGCTACCTCGTCGGAAATTTCACCGTTGTGGTACACTTCCTGCACATCATCACAGTCTTCCAGCATGTCGATCAGACGCATCAGTTTCGGTGCGGTATCAGCATCCATGTCGGCATTGGTCGACGGGATCATGGATACTTCTGCGGATTCGGATTTCAGACCGGCAGCATCCAGCGCATCTTTCACCTGACCGAAGATTTCCCACGGCGTAAAGACGTCAATCGCGCCGTCGTCGTAGGTCACAACGTCATCCGCACCAGCTTCCAGCGACGCGTCCATCACCTGATCCTCATCCAAGCCTGGCGCATAAGAGATAACGCCTTTTTTGGTGAACAGATAGGAAACAGAACCATCGGTGCCCAAGTTACCACCGCATTTGGTAAAGGCATGGCGTACTTCGGATACGGTACGGTTACGGTTGTCACTCAGACATTCCACCATCACCGCCGTGCCGCCAGGACCATAACCTTCATAAATGATGGTTTCCATGTTGTTGTCTTCATCACCACCGACACCACGCGCAATAGCACGGTTCAGGGTATCGCGCGTCATGTTGTTGGAGAGCGCTTTATCGATAGCAGCACGCAGACGCGGGTTAGAGCCTGGATCGCCGCCGCCAAAACGCGCTGCTGTCACCAGTTCGCGGATAATTTTGGTAAAGATTTTGCCGCGTTTTGCATCCTGCGCTGCTTTACGATGTTTTGTGTTGGCCCACTTACTATGACCTGCCATAAAAATCTCCGAAAAAAGCCTCTTCAGGCCGGATAAATAACAAATTCTTCAATCGCCTGCCGGTTGCTCCACGATTTGGTCAGTTGCGCCGCCTCAGGCGCCGCTAACCAACGGTAGGCAAGATGCTCGGTGAGAATCACCTCGCGTTCACTCGGCAACGCCAGACAGAACCAGTGTTCCATGTTGTGCGTGATGCCAAGGGAATAGCGACGTCTCAAATGAGCAAAGAGCTCAAACTCGACACAGCGCTGACAGTCAAACAGTGATAATCCCTCAGCGGCGATATCGATGTTAACTTCTTCTTTCACTTCGCGCTGCGCGGTAAGCGCCGCAGTTTCACCGTCCTCAAAGCTGCCGGTAACCGATTGCCAAAAATCGGGATCGTCGCGACGCTGAAGCATCAGCACCCGTCCAGTATCCTGAGCATAAATAACGATCAGGGCCGAAACGGGACGCTTATAAGCCATCGGCGGTTACTCCGCATCCTGCACAGGTTTTGCTTTCGTCACCACAGCAATAGACAGCTCTTCCAAGGCTGCAGGATTGGCGTAACTCGGTGCCTCCGTCATCAGACAGGCTGCTGCGGTGGTTTTCGGGAAAGCGATCACGTCACGAATATTTTCAGTACCGGTCAACAACATCACCAGACGGTCCAAACCGAACGCCAGACCAGCATGCGGCGGTGTACCGTATTTCAATGCATCCAACAGGAAGCCAAATTTTTCACGCTGTTCCTGCTCGTTGATCCCCAGAATACGGAACACGGTCTGTTGCATTGCGCTGCTGTGAATACGCACGGAACCACCGCCTACTTCATAGCCGTTCAGTACCATATCGTATGCGTTAGCGATGGCGGAAACCGGGTTACTTTCCAAGGCTTCAGGCGTCATATCTCGCGGTGAAGTAAACGGGTGGTGCATTGCGGCCAACCCGCCCTCGCCATCGTCTTCAAACATCGGGAAGTCGATGACCCACAGCGGTTTCCAGCTTGCCAGATTGGTCAGGCCGAGATCGCGTCCCAGTTTAAGACGCAGCGCACCCAATGCATCCGTCACCACTTTCGCGCTATCTGCACCGAAGAACAGAATCTCTCCGTCTTCGGCTGCAGTGCGCTCCAACAGCGCTGCCAGCAGCGTTTCATTCAGGAATTTAGCCACCGGACTGGAAATGCCTTCGAGCCCTTTCGCTTTCTCATTCACTTTAATATAGGCAAGACCCTTGGCACCGTAGATCTCGATAAATTTGCCGTATTCATCAATCTGTTTGCGGCTCAATTGTGCACCGCCCGGAACGCGAATCACCGCCACACGACCTTTGGCATCGTTAGCCGGACCGGAGAACACTTTAAAGTCGATCGTTTTGAGCAAATCGGCGACATCAACCAGTTCTAACGGGTTACGCAGGTCAGGTTTGTCGGAGCCAAAGCGACACATGGCTTCAGCAAACGTCATGATCGGGAAATCTCCCAGATCAATGCTTAAAATATCTTGCCACAGTTCGCGCACCAGTTTTTCCATCACTTCACGCACCTGCGGTGCCGTCATGAAGGAGGTTTCGACGTCGATCTGGGTAAATTCCGGCTGGCGATCCGCACGCAGATCCTCATCACGGAAGCATTTAACAATCTGGTAGTAACGGTCGAAACCGGACATCATCAGCAATTGCTTGAACAGCTGCGGCGATTGCGGCAGCGCGTAGAATTTGCCCTTGTGCACTCGGCTTGGTACCAGGTAATCACGTGCCCCTTCAGGCGTGGCTTTGGTCAGCATTGGCGTTTCAATATCCAGAAAATCGTGGCTGTCCATAAAACGACGCACAAAACTGGTAATACGTGCGCGAGTTTTTAACCGCGTCGCCATTTCAGGGAGGCGCAAATCAAGATAGCGGTATTTTAAACGCGCTTCTTCGGTGTTGGTTTGGTTAGCATCCAACGGCAGCGGCTCTGAGCGGTTGATAATCGTCAGCGCGGTCGCAAACACTTCCACTTCGCCCGTAGACATATCCTTATTCACCTGGCTTTCAGGGCGCGCACGTACCACACCGGTCAGTTGAATGCAGAATTCGTTACGCAGTTCTGACGCCAAAGTGAAAGCACCCTGCCGATCGGGGTCGAAAAACACCTGGACCACGCCGTCGCGGTCACGCATATCGATAAAAATCAAACCACCCAGATCGCGGCGACGGTTAACCCAACCGCACAATGTCACTTCTTGGCCCACATGGGACGCGTTCAGTTGTCCACAATATTCAGTACGCATTACGATGTCCTTTTGAGCAATCACGCTAGAAATCATCTCAACGAGATATAATCACACCTACAACAACCACGCCTGAGAGCACCGGCCAGACCGCATCGTCACTAGTGAGCGCAAACAAAACCCATCGGTTCTATAAAACACACGGGTTCCACACACAGCGGCATTTCCCCACGCATCAGGTCACAACGGTGTTTTTTTGCGCGGAATGGTTGTTCTGGATTGCTGTTCAGTAAAAAAAGGTGGCTATTGTAAAGGATATTCCACGGAACGATAAGAGTGAAGCGGTTTCCGGGCAGTGATATGTCGCAAGAATTGTGAAAATTCCCTCTCGGTTAAAAAAATGTTTTACTGTTCTTCACTCTGTTAATGGGTTGCAACGGAATGTTTATTGGCTTACCACAATGGCAACATCCCGCGTGGCACAAGTTCGGACTGCGCACGCTGGCTGACTACGCGCGATATTTCAACTGTGTTGAAGGTATAGCCAAGCGACTTAATTTTGATTACACCATATGGACTGAGAACAAAATCTCTGTATCGCAACCACTCTCTCTTTTTTTGCTTTTTGCTTGTGCTCATTTATGCTCAATGGGGTTAAGATCTGGCGAATATGTAGGCAAATACTCCACCATATACCCTGCATCGATGATGACTTGTTGAATATTATGTTTTTTGTGAAAAGTTGCATTGTCCATCACGATTACCCTGTTTTTAGGGAGTACTGGGATAAGGACTTGTGTGACCCAGGAATAGAAAACATCGCTGTTAATATTGATATCAAATAATCCGATAGCAAACAGCGTTGTGCCTAATAAAGCGCCGATAACATTTGTTCTTCCCTTGGCTCCCCCGTTCTTCAGCCCAAAACACCGTTGACCTTTTGGGGAATAGCCGTGAGTCCGTGGGGTATCGTGTTAAAAACCACTTTCATCAATAAAAACAATAGGTTTACATTTTTTCATACTGTTGTATTTTTTGTTGAAATGCTTGCCGTGCGCTTTCGTCGGCTTTCGGATGACGTAGCGTTTTTTTATAGGTCAATCCCAGCTTTTTAAGAGCTGGCCAAATGGCCTTCTGACAAACGCCAAAACGCTCTGCACGTTCTTTTTGGTAAGCATCTGGATATGGTTCAACATCTTTTATCAACTCGAATTTATCGATCTTTCGCTGACGCGTGGTCGATGCTTTTGACGCTATTTGATTAATCCAACGCGATACAGAGGCAGGGCCAATCCGAAATTGCTTCGCTGTTTCTCGGATACTCAACCCTTCTTCTTCCCGTGTAGATATCACTTTACGTCTAAAATCAATTGAATAGCTCATTTAAATAATGCAATCAAAATTAAGTCGTTTAGCTATATAAGGCGGTAACACGCGACCTCAAGGCAGTGTATCAGGCTCCAACCGAAGAGGCCGCGCTTCAGGCGCTGGAGACGTTCGGTGGGACATGGGATCACCGCTATCCGCAGATAAGCCGGAGCTGGCAGTCAAACTGGGCCAACCTGTCGATATTCTTCTCGTACCCGCAGGAACTTCGCAAGGTAATCTACACGACGAACGCTATAGAATCACTGAACAGCGTGCTCCGGCATGCAATCAAGAAACGCAAGGTGTTCCCGACTGATGACTCGGTGAAGAAGGTCGTATGGCTGGCAATCCAGGCGGCATCACAGAAATGGACGATGCCCTTACAGGACTGGCGTATGGCAATGAGTCGCTTTATTATCGAGTTCGGTGACCGCCTTGACGATCACTTCTGAGGAAAGGCATTTACACAAAATCTTAAACAGGCTCTTGCTATCGGATTATTTGATATCAATATTAACAGCGATGTTTTCTATTCCTGGGTCACACAAGTCCTTATCCCAGTACTCCCTAAAAACAGGGTAATCGTGATGGACAATGCAAAAAACATAATATTCAACAAGTCATCATCGATGCAGGGTATATGGGGCTTTGTTGAATAAACATATTTTATGCTGCACCCCCGGTGAAACGACAGATCCTCGCAACGCAGATCTTTTTCAGCAGGCAATCAAACTGGTTGAGAGCGTCAGGGGTTTTGAGATTTTTGGCCAGCTCGTTAGCCAGAGCCTGTAACTGTTTTTCGTCCATAAAGTAACCTGCTTTTGATGTTGGATTGAACATATCAAAATCAGGCAATTACACAATCTCGTGTACAGGCTCTTACTTATCGGATGTACAGATATACGAACTCCTTTCCAATACCTTATCCGCATTCAGGTGGGGAGTCGTAACCTTTAGGTTGCCTACTTGTATTGGGCGCAGCCCTTTCCGCGGATGGAGGCGCAGATAACGCCGGACCAATACTATATCCTGCGAGCGGGAGGGCTGCAATACGCACTTAGGTTAATGTCGCTGAAATATTATAAAGATGTTTTTCTACCTCCAGGTTAATTTTCCTTCGCTTAGTGATATCAAAAGCACGGATATTGATTCCACAACGCATTAATATTAAAACTTTCTAAAAAAACGCTTAGCTTCTTTGGCTATTTTGTCCACGCTACGCTTGACCTCATTTTCTACTCGAGGCGCAACACGATCAATTTCTTTTCCAATTCGTTCACCGATACCGGTATAGCCAAGAGACATTATTTTGATAACAATTAGCTGTATTTTTTGCCACATATCAAGGCACTGGATGTAATCATTTTTAAGTCGGTTGGCTATATTTTTACTCTCGCTCGACTGCATCAATTTATCAATCTCATCTTTTAATTGATTGAGTTGAACATAATTATCGGCGTTATCTTCACCAATCTCAATATTATCCCTAATCGTATTTATCGTCGTGGCAACGGTTTTCAATAATCCATTGGCTTTGTTGAATAAATCAGAACTTGTAACGACTGCGCCCCATACGGGTCGATTGTTACGTGATGCGAATACTGTTCGGCATTCCTAATAGCGTGATCAGGTTAAGCGCTTTGACCATGGCCATGGCTTCACCCACCTGACCATCGTAGTCTCTCAGACTTAGATGACCACCCAGAAGCCTTTTGAAGCGGAACATGGCCGTTTCAGCCACTGAGCGCCGGTGATAGCCCACTTTCTTTTTCCAGATAGCGTTACTACCGCTAATGCGCTGATTTGCAACAGCGTGGTTACGCTCGTGGTAGCGATCTTGCCAATATTGAGCCCCCCTTCGTGGCGGGATAAGCGGCCTTATTTTCTTCCTCACCAGAGCATCATAGCAGTAAACTGTATCCTAAGCGCCGTCAGCCGATGCCTCTCTGATTTTCCAGTGGGTCTGGTTTATCAGCGCCGGTAGAGCTTGGGCATCAGTCGTACCACTGAGCGACAAATCCGCACAGATAATCTCATGCGTCACACTGTCTACTGCCAGGTGCAGCTTACGCCATACCCTGCGTCTGTCGGCACCATGCTGCCGGACTTTCCATTCGCCTTCGCCAAAGACCTTCAGGCCGGTTCCGGCTTTGTTGAATAAATAGATTTTATGCTGGCAGCCCAGCGAAACGACGGATCCTCGCAACGTAAAATCATGCAGTTAGGCCTCATGAGAAAAGTGTACACCTGAGATGACAAGCATTTTCAACCAAAACTGGCATGGAAAAACAGCATGATTACCTATTATTCAACAAAGCCTAATTTTTATCAAAAAATGATTTAAAACAATTTATTTCATAACTGGTTTGGTCGGGCGTTATCGAAGATAATTTGTTTTTTATCAGATCGACTTTCGCCATGGAGGATGTGTTCTCTTGCGAGGCGCTCTGGGGGGAAGAAATTGAATGAGTTGAAAGTGTAGCACTTGACGTGGACAGTAACATATTGATGACTCCCTGTTAGTGAGTGGAGTCGTGATATGAAGAAAACAATTATTTTTATATCAGATTATCACCTTGTTTTATGTAACGCGATTATGCATCATGAAATTTTCCGAAAGCAAATAAAAAGCGCAGCTAGAAATATCAAAAAGCAGATTCTGGACCGGGACCCGATGTTGCGATAAATAGAAAGTAAAACTCCGGCGCAAAGACGGGGCGAGATGCTACGGATTACGTGCCACAATCACGGCACGCAATGGCGCGGGGTAACCTTCGCAGGTTTTACTGCGATCGTTAGGATCGAGAAAATCAGCCAGTGATTCTGTGACCATCCATGAGGTTTTGCGCTGTTCCTCGAGGGTAGTGACGCACTGATCGACGATACGCACATCGACAAAACCGCACTTTTCCAACCAGCGTACCAGCGCCGGAGCTGAGGGAATAAAGTAAACATTTCGCATTTGTGCGTAACGCTCACCAGGCACTAGCACGGCATTTTCATCGCCCTCGATAACCAGAGTTTCCAGCACCAGTTCTCCACCGAAAACCAACTGATTTTTCAACTGCCACAGATGATCGAGCGGCGAACGGCGATGGTAAAGCACGCCCATGGAGAACACAGTATCAAAGGCAGCGAGCTCCGGCAGTTGTTCGATGCCAAGCGGTAATACATGCGCACGTTGATCGTTACCAAGCAGTTTGCGTACGGCTTCGAATTGGCAGACGAAAAGCTGCATCGGGTCGATACCCACAGCCAGATGCGCACCGGCACCAACCATGCGCCATAGGTGATAACCGCTGCCGCAACCGACATCCAATACCAGACGACCCTGCAAGGCGCTGATATGTGGCGTTAGCCGCTCCCATTTCCAATCGGAGCGCCATTCGGTGTCGATATTGACACCGTAAAGCGAATAGGGGCCTTTACGCCACGGCATCAGTTGACGCAGGCGCACTTCCATCCCTTCACGCTGTCCATTGCTGAGATCCGGCTGTAACACCGCGGTGACGCTGTGTAGCACATCTAGCTGCGAGGGCGTTAGTTCAGGCAAGGCTTCAACGGCATTGAACCATTGCTTAAATTTACCGTGCAGCGATTCCCGTTGCCATGCACTCAGTTGGGCTGGCAGCGTATTTAACCAATGGCTCAGTGGGCCTTTCGCGATAAGCTGATAAAAATTGCCGAAATCGATCACGCCTTATCCTCAGCTTTTAGCGCCAGTAACGAACCAAAATTAAAGCACTGAAACCACACTTCGCTGTGTTGAAATCCAGCGTGCGCCAGACGAAATTTATGGGTCTCCACCGAATCGGTCAGCATGACGTTTTCCAACATATTGCGCTTTTGACTGATCTCTAATTCGCTGTAGCCATTTGCCCGTTTGAAATCGTGGTGCATGTTGAATAACAGCTCACCCACTTTGCTGTCTTCAAAGCTGAACTTCTCCGATAACACCAGCGCACCACCGGGGTTCAAGCCTTGATAGATACGCGTTAACAGTGTTTGCCGCTCTTCCGGTGCTAGGAATTGCAAGGTGAAGTTGAGTACCACCAGGGAGGCATTTTCGATGACGATGTCGCGGATATCTGCTTCGATAACCTTGATGGGAGTAGCTGCGCGAAAAGCATCAATGTGGCGGCGACAGCGTTCAATCATCGCGGGTGAGTTGTCAACGGCGATAATGTTGCAACCCGTGGTCTGAATGTTACGCCTCATCGACAGTGTAGCGGCACCCAGCGAGCATCCCAGATCGTAAATCTGAGTATCTGGTTTGACGAAACGTTCGGCCAACATGCCGATCATGGAAATAATATTCGAATAACCGGGGACGGAGCGCTGAACCATATCGGGAAAGACTTCAGCGACGCGTTCGTCAAAGGTCCAATCACCGAGGTGGGCTATGGGAACAGAAAAAAGCGTATCGCGATTTGGCATGATGGACACGAAATTACGGTGCGGTTAATAAAAAAGGTGGGACAGTCTAACAAATACGGATAAGAAAGTCTGTTTCCTTGCGGCGCGCCACAGTACATACAGCGCACCAACATCACACGCGCGGTTAATAGAGCGTGAGCACCAATTCCCAAGGAAGGTAGTAAAGATTGAACAGCGACATCAATACCAGTGAGGCGTAGGTAGCGGCCATTCCGGTACGACGCCAGCGGAATTCACGTTGACGCAAGCCCACGCAGTGAAAGAGCCGGCCAATAATCAACAAAATACCGCACAAGTGAATCATGGCGATCAAGGCACCGTTCATTTCCATCAGCACCAGAAGAATAGCGCCGATGGGGAGGTATTCTACGGCATTGCCATGCACCCGAATGGCGGTCTGTAATTCATAAAAACCACCGTCTCCGTAAGCTACGCGGTATTGCATACGCAGTTTAACCACATCGAGAGACAGTTTTACCAGCAACAATGCGCCAAGCACCACATAGAGCGCGCTTATCATGTTCCACTCCATTGTCGGGCAAACATTGCCTGACAGAAAATATTAACCGACTTCGGCTGTTAGAATGATAACTGTCTGCTGTCAGACTGTCGCCTGTAATGTCTGCTTTTAAAAAAAACAGTTCAAAACCTGAAGTTATAATAAAAAATGCTAAAAAAAGCCTTTTAATACGTTATTGTTTTATATTTGTTTAAAATAAGGCTTCCTGTTGCGGCCAGTCAGGGCGCGGCGGGCAGGCAGCGATAACCGGCTCTAATAACGGCCATATCGCCAGTGCCAGCGGGAATACATTGCCAATGTCAGGCGTATGGATAAACAGATACGGAGAATGTTCCTGCCAGACCTTCAGTTTATAGCCAAGCGACTTAATTTTGATTACACCATATGGACTGAGAACAAAATCTCTGTATCGCAACCACTCTCTCTTTTTTTGCTTGTGCCCATTTATGCTCAATGGGGTTAAGATTTGGCCAATATGTAGGCAAATACTCCACCATATACCCTGCATCGATGATGACTTGTTGAATATTATGTTTTTTGTGAAAAGTTGCATTGTCCATCACGATTACCCTGTTTTTAGGGAGTACTGGGATAAGGACTTGTGTGACCCAGGAATAGAAAACATCGCTGTTAATATTGATATCAAATAATCCGATAGCAAGAGCCTGTTTAAGATTTTGTGTAAATGCCTTTCCTCAGAAGTGACCGTCAAGGCGGTCACCGAACTCGATAATAAAGCGACTCATTGCCATACGCCAGTCCTGTAAGGGCATCGTCCATTTCTGTGATGCCGCCTGGATTGCCAGCCATACGACCTTCTTCAGCGAGTCATCAGTCGGGAACACCTTGCGTTTCTTGATTGCATGCCGGAGCACGCTGTTCAGTGATTCTATAGCGTTAGCGTTCGTCGTGTAGATTACCTTGCGAAGTTCCTGCGGGTACGAGAAGAATGTCGACAGGTTGGCCCAGTTTGACTGCCAGCTCCGGCTTATCTGCGGATAGCGGTGATCCCATGTCCCACCGAACGTCTCCAGCGCCTGAAGCGCGGCCTCTTCGGCTGGAGCCTGATACACTGCCTTGAGGTCGCGTGTTACCGCCTTATATAGCTAAACGACTTAATTTTGATTACATTATTTAAATGAGCTATTCAATTGATTTTAGAGGTAAAGTGATATCTACACGGGAATGAAGAAGGGTTGAGTATCCGAGAAACAGCGAAGCAATTTCGGATTGGCCCTGCCTCTGTATCGCGTTGGATTAATCAAATAGCGTCAAAAGCATCGACCACGCGTCAGCGAAAGAGCGATAAATCCGAGTTGATAAAAGATGTTGAACCATATCCAGATGCTTACCAAAAAGAACGTGCAGAGCGTTTTGGCGTTTGTCAGAAGGCCATTTGGCAAGCTCTTAAAAAGCTGGGATTGACCTATAAAAAAACGCTACGCCATCCGAAAGCCGACGAAAGCGCCCGGCAAGCATTTCAACAAAAAATACAACAGTATGAAAAAAAGGTAAACCTATTGTTTTTACTGATGAAAGTGGTTTTCCACACGATACCCCACGAACTCACGGCTATTCCCCAAAAGGTCAACGGTGTTTTGGCCTGAAGAACGGGGGAGCCAAGGAAAGAACAAATGTTATCGGCGCTTTATTAGGCACAACGCTGTTTGCTATCGGATTATTTGATATCAATATTAACAGCGATGTTTTCTATTCCTGGGTCACACAAGTCCTTATCCCAGTACTCCCTAAAAACAGGGTAATCGTGATGGACAATGCAACTTTTCACAAAAAACATAATATTCAACAAGTCATCATCGATGCAGGGTATATGGTGGAGTATTTGCCAGATCTTAACCCCATTGAGCATAAATGGGCACAAGCAAAAAAAGAGAGAGTGGTTGCGATACAGAGATTTTGTTCTCAGTCCATATGGTGTAATCAAAATTAAGTCGCTTGGCTATACCACTGATGCTGTACAGCGCTTCGTCCAGCGTGCGTGCCGCCTGATCGCGTAACACTTGCGGTGGCACGACGTTAACCGCCTGCGGCACGTCCAACAGACGTGCTTCTGTGTGTGTGCAGGTTACGCTTTTGTGCGGTTGATATAGCCAACCGACTTAAAAGTGATTACAGTCAATGCCCTGATATGTGGCAAAAAAATACAGCTAATTGTTATCAAAATAATGTCGCTTGGCTATAACGGTTTGCTCTGCCAACTGCGGGGTAAATATCCGCTTTTGGTGAATATCCCTATTTTGGGTGTGTTGTCGAAAGCCTTACAATGTCGGATAATAGTCCAGTTTTGTTTTATAGGCATGGTAATGACCGACTATCTACTTCTTTTCGTCAGCACGCTGCTGGTGAACAATTTTGTTCTGGTGAAATTTCTCGGGCTTTGCCCCTTTATGGGCGTGTCCAAGAAATTGGAAACCGCCATTGGCATGGGGTTGGCAACAACCTTCGTCATGACGTTCGGCTCGATGTTTTCCTGGCTAGTCAACGAGTATGTGCTACTGCCGTTGGGCATCGTCTACCTGCGTACCATGGCCTTTATTTTGATTTTGGCGGTCGTGGTGCAGTTCACCGAAATGGCCGTGCGCAAAACCAGCCCGGAACTCTATCGCCTGCTAGGAATTTTCCTGCCGCTGATCACCACCAACTGCGCCGTGCTGGGCGTTGCGTTGCTCAACGTCAACCTGTCACACAACTTCCTGCAATCAACGGGTTATGGCCTCAGCGCCGCTGCTGGTTTCTCACTGGTTATGGTGTTGTTCGCCGCCATTCGTGAACGCATTGCCGTGTCGGATGTACCCGCGCCGTTCAAGGGCTCATCGATTGCATTGGTCACCGCTGGGTTGATGTCGCTCGCGTTTATGGGCTTTACCGGGTTGGTGAAATTCTAATGAATGCCATTTGGATTGCGATTGTAGCGGTGAGTGTGCTCGCGCTGGTTTCCGGTTTGATTCTTGGTTTTGCCTCGCGCCGTTTTCACGTTGATGCTGATCCCATCGTCGAACAGGTCGAAGCGATGCTGCCGCAAAGCCAATGTGGTCAATGCGGCTATCCAGGCTGCCGTCCTTATGCTGAAGCCGTAGCGTTGCACGGTGAGCACATCAACAAATGCGGCCCCGGCGGCGAGGCAATGATGCTGAAGCTGGCCGAGAAACTCAATGTTGACCCGCAGCCGCTCGATGCTGACACAGCGGATCTGCAACCAGCACTCAAAGTCGCTTGGATCGACGAAAGCAACTGCATAGGCTGCACCAAATGTATTCAGGCCTGCCCGGTTGATGCCATTATTGGCACCACCCGCGCCGTGCACACCGTGGTGAGCGATCTCTGTACCGGTTGTGACCTGTGTGTCGCCCCTTGCCCTACAGATTGCATCGAACTGCGCCCGGTAGCCACCACGACGTCCAGCTGGAAATGGGATCTTGAGACCATTCCGGTTCGCCTTATCCAAGTAGAACATCATGCTTAAGCTGTTAAATCTGTTTCGTAAAGAGAGAGTTTGGGATTTCGACGGTGGCATTCATCCACCGGAGATGAAAACCCAGTCCAGCCGCGTACCGATGCGTTACATCCCGCTGCCCGAACAGTTTATTATTCCGCTGAAACAGCACCTCGGACCGGAAGGCGAACTTTGCGTGAACGTTGGCGATCGGGTACTGCGCGGTCAACCCCTTACGCGCGGTACAGGACTCATGCTGCCGGTACACGCCCCTACCTCCGGCACGGTCAACGCTATCCGTCCACACATGACAGCACACCCTTCGGCCTTGCCCGAGTTAAGCATCATAATTATTCCTGACGGGGAAGATCGCTGGTGCGATCGCCAGTGCTTACCTGATTATCAGCAGCATTCGATAGACACCCTGCTCGCGCATTTACATCAGGCTGGTATTGCTGGTTTGGGCGGCGCTGGCTTCCCAACCTCGGCCAAACTCAAAGGTGGGCTGCGCGGTATCGCAACGTTGATCATCAATGCCGCTGAATGTGAACCTTACATCACCGCCGACGATCGGTTGATTCAAGAGTATGCCCGTGAAATTGTGCAAGGGATTGAGATCCTGATGCATTTGCTTTCACCCGAACGTACCTTGATTGGCATTGAAGACAACAAACCCGAGGCTATCCAGGCACTGCGCCACGCACTGGCCGATCGCACAGACATTCGGTTGCGGGTCATTCCCACCAAATACCCCTCCGGCGGTGCCAAGCAGCTCACCAAGATTTTGACTGGCAAAGAAGTGCCCTTTGGCAAACATTCCGCCTCGATCGGCGTATTGATGCAAAACGTCGGTACCGCGTATGCCATCAAGCGTGCGGTGATCGACGGTGAAGCCTTGACGGAGCGAGTGGTCACCCTGACCGGGGAAGCACTGCGCCAACCGGGCAATGTCTGGGCGCGCCTCGGCACGCCAGTGCGCCACTCGCTTAAACAGGCCGGGTTTCATGCCGAAAACAAAACCCCGATGGTGATCATGGGTGGACCGCTGATGGGCTTCACCCTACCCGCGCTTGACGTTCCCATTGTGAAAATCAGCAACTGTATTCTTGCGCCGTCAGTGAACGAAATGCAGGCTCCAGAGCAAGAGCAATCCTGCATTCGGTGCAGTAAGTGCGCCGACGCCTGCCCGGCAGGACTGTTGCCACAGCAGCTTTACTGGTTCAGCCGCGGGCAGGAGCATGAAAAGGCGCGCGCGCACCATTTGTTTGACTGTATTGAATGCGGTGCCTGTGCCTATGTCTGCCCAAGCAATATTCCGTTGGTGCAATACTACCGTCAGGAAAAGGCTGAAATCCGCACTATCGATCTTGAGGCATCGCGGGCGCAGCAGGCGAAAGCGCGTTTTGATGCAAAACAGTTGCGTCTGGAGCGAGAAAAAGCGGCGCGTGAACGGCGTCATCAGCAAGCGGCTGCCACAGTGTCTACGGCGGATAAAAAGGCCGTTCAGGCTGCACTGGAGCGCGTGCATAGCAAAAATGTGCTTGCTGAACCGCTTGCTGCCATTGCGATAAATCCTGACCAAACGCCGGATAACAGCGCGGTCATCGCTGCGCGCGAAGCGCGAAAAGCTCAGGCGCGCGAGAAGCAACGGATGCAGGCCGATACCGAACAAGCCCAACCGGTTTCCGCTGTGCCAGAGGATCCAAGACAGGCTGCGGTGGCTGCGGCTATTGCTCGGGTTAAAGCTAAAAAGACAGCGCAGCAAGCGCCTGAGGGTATTCCCCCAGCGACTGTCGCCACGCCAGCACCCGAAGAGGAACTTGTGCCCGATCTGAGCGACCCACGCAAAGCCGCTGTTGCCGCTGCTATTGCCCGCGTTAAGGCCAAAAAAGCGGCTCAGCAAGCGCCAGAGGCTATCCCCCCAACGATTGTCGCCGCGCCTGCTCCTGAAGCAGAACCTGAGCCCGATCGGAGCGACCCACGCAAAGCTGCCGTTGCCGCTGCTATTGCCCGCGTTAAAGCCAAAAAAGCGGCTCAGCAAGCGCCGGAGGCTATCCTCCCTACGGTTGTCGCCGCGCCGGCCCCCGCAGCGGAACCCGCTCCCGATCTCAGAGACCCACGCAAAGCCGCCGTTGCCGCTGCCATTGCCCGCGTTAAAGCACGTAAAGCCGAACAGGCGTTAATCCATACTCACGAGGAATAGATGGCTTTCAAGATCGCAAGTTCGCCTTTTACCCATAACCATCAGCGCACACAGCGCATCATGCTGTGGGTAATACTTGCCTGTGTGCCCGGTATCGCTACCCAGACCCTGTTTTTTGGCGTCGGCACCTTGATACAAATCGCCCTCGCCTCGGCAACAGCGTTTACGGCGGAAGCGGTGACATTGTCACTGAGGAAATTTGCAGTACTCCCCACGCTGGCGGATCAATCGGCGCTGTTAACCGCCATTCTGCTCGGTGTCAGCTTGCCCCCGTTGGCACCTTGGTGGATGGTGGTGCTTGCCACATTTTTCGCTATCGTGATCGCCAAGCAACTGTATGGCGGATTAGGAAACAATCCGTTTAATCCGGCTATGGTCGGCTACGTAGTGCTGTTAATCTCCTTCCCGGTCCAGATGACCAGTTGGCTACCGCCCAGCGCGCTACAGGTGGCACCGGTCACCTTCGTTGATGCACTGCATGTGATTTTTACCGGACAAACCGATGCGGGTTTACACATTCAGGGGATAATGCAGAACATTGATGGCATTACCCAGGCCACGCCGTTAGATGGCTTCAAAACCGGCCTGCGCGCCGGGGAAACACCGGCACAAGTATTACAACACCCAATCTTTGCGGAGAGTCTGGCTGGCGTGGGCTGGCAATGGGTCAATCTGGCGTACCTTGCCGGTGGCATTCTTTTATTATTGACCCGCTCCATTCGCTGGCATATTCCCGTCAGCATGCTGCTCTCTTTGCTGCTGTGCGCCGCGCTCGGCTGGGTATTGATGCCGGAAAAAGCCGCACCTCCACTGCTGCATCTGTTCTCTGGTGCCACCATGCTCGGTGCTTTTTTCATCGCCACCGATCCCGTGACGGCCTCCACCACCAATAAAGGGCGCTTGTTGTTTGGCGTGCTGATTGGGCTGCTGGTGTGGTTGATCCGTACCTACGGTGGATACCCGGATGGCATCGCGTTTGCGGTATTACTGGCGAATATTACCGTTCCGCTCATCGATTACTTTACCCAACCACGCGCCTACGGCCATCGTCGATAAGGAAATAGCATGATCAGTACGATGCGACGTCACGCGACCACGCTGGCACTGTTTGCCGCCTTGACCAGCGGCTTGACAGCGGTGGTCAATACCCTGACCAAACCTACTATTGCCCATCAAGCACAGTTGCAACAAAAAGCGTTGCTGAATCAGGTGATTCCTCCTGATATTTACGACAACAATATTCTGCAAGAATGTTACCTTGTCACCGATGAGGCGCTGGGCACGACATCCGCGCGACATCTCTACTTTGCACGCAAAGGTGATACTCCGGTGGCGGCAGCCATTGAATCGAGCGCACCAGACGGTTATTCCGGTGCCATTCATCTGCTGATAGGGGCGGATTTCCATGGTAAGGTACTCGGGGTTCGGGTGACTGAGCACCATGAAACGCCAGGACTGGGCGACAAAATTGATCTGCGGGTATCTGACTGGATAACCCGCTTTACCGGACGTACCGTGCAAAGTGCCGACGATCGCCAGTGGGCCGTCAAAAAAGATGGCGGCGAATACGATCAGTTCACCGGTGCCACCATCACGCCCCGTGCCGTGGTAAACGCCAGCAAACGGAGTGCGCTTTTTATGCAGACCCTCCCGGCGCGCCTGACGACATTGCAGAATTGTGGAGCAGAGTAACATGAGTGAAGTGAAACACCTTCTGGCCCAGGGGCTTTGGAAAAACAACTCAGCGCTGGTGCAACTGTTAGGCATGTGCCCACTGCTGGCCGTCACCTCCACCGCCACCAACGCCTTGGGCTTAGGGTTAGCCACCACGCTGGTACTGACCTGCACCAATGCAGCGATTTCCGCCATGCGCCGGTGGGTCCCGTCTGAAATCCGCATTCCTATTTATGTGATGATTATTGCAGCCGTGGTCAGCTCGGTGGAAATGCTGATTAACGCCTATGCCTACGGCTTATACCAGTCGCTGGGCATTTTTATTCCACTGATCGTCACTAACTGTTTGGTGATCGGACGTGCGGAAGCCTACGCCGCGCAAAACCCCGTCGCCCTTTCGGCACTGGATGGTTTCGCCATGGGCATGGGAGCGACCTGTACCATGTTCGTGTTGGGTTCCCTGCGTGAATTACTGGGTAATGGCACGCTGTTTGACGGTGCAGACTTGTTGCTCGGCAATTGGGCCAAAGCGCTGCACATCGAAGTGATCCACGTTGATACCTCGCTCTTGCTGGCGATGCTGCCGCCTGGTGCGTTTATCGGTTTAGCGCTGTTGCTTGCCGCCAAATACCTGATTGACGAAAAAATGAAACGCCGCCGCGCCGTCAGCGAGGCAAAACGGAACGTTACAGCAGCTGACACGCTGACCGGAACGGCACCATAAGCATAAGGATAAGACGATGAACAAGGAAAAACGCGGCGAAATCTTGCGTCGTCTGCGCGATGCGAATCCACATCCGATCACAGAGTTACACTTTGATACACCGTTCGAGCTGTTGATAGCCGTACTGCTTTCAGCACAGGCCACAGATGTCAGCGTGAATAAAGCCACTGCAAAACTCTATCCGGTCGCTAACACACCAGAAACCTTGTTGGCACTTGGGGTTGACGGTGTAAAAGCTTATATCCGCACCATTGGCCTGTTTAACAGCAAGGCTGAAAATATCATCAAGACCTGCCGTATTCTGTTAGACAAGCATCAGGGTCAGGTACCGGAAAATCGCGAAGCGCTGGAAGCACTGCCCGGTGTCGGTCGTAAAACCGCCAACGTAGTGTTAAACACCGCCTTTGGTTGGCCCACCATCGCCGTTGATACACATATTTTCCGCGTGTGCAACCGTACCGGATTCGCGCCGGGAAAAAACGTAGATGCAGTAGAAGAAAAGCTATTGAAGGTAGTGCCAGCAGAATTCAAAATCTACTGCCACCACTGGCTGATTTTGCACGGACGTTACACCTGCATCGCCCGTAAACCGCGCTGCGGTTCCTGCCTGATTGAAGATTTGTGCGAATTCGGTGACAAGGTATACGCCTGAGGCTACTCAGTGCATTCAGCAACGTCTTGCCAAGATCCACTCTGATATCGCGTCTAGGGCACCGAGCGCGTAAGCAGACTGTCCTGCTGCTAAAAATCCCCACTGCGTCCAACGCGGCCATTGGTCGTTCAGTTGATAATTAAAACATTTGGCGCGCAGTAATCCGTGGGTGGCATCTTTGACTTCGCGTAAGCAGCGTGAAGTTGCCACCGGCAGTAACCGACTCAACACCGTTAATGTTTCCTTCGAGGAAACATTGAGATCTTGAGCCCCCATCAGCACCATCACCGGCACGTGCTGTGCGGCAATGTCCTGACGTGCATCCGACAACGCATTACGTCGCTCAAAATCGTCTCGAGTGCAACGTGACGAGCAAGGTTGCATCACCGTTTGGGGCGTAAAGCGTTGTGAATAGGCTACACGTTCTCTCGCGATGGCAGCGGTAATCTCCGATGGCTCTGCCCCTTCTACGGCTAAACGTTGCTGCATGTAGTAGAAACCTTGCTCGCGCCAGTTTATCGCAGGGCCAATTAACACGATAAAATCTGCTGTTGAACGCTGACTGGCATTAGGTACCACCCACCCCGCTTGAGAAAAACCGAGAAACCCCAGACGACTCTCTTTCAATTCTGGCCGTGCACGCAACGCATGCAGTGCGGCAACCGCTTCATCCGCACGATCGCGTAGGGTCTGTGCCAGCCAATCACCTAGGCAACAAATTCATTTACCAGCGGAAGGTAGCCGCCATCAGAGCAGCGGTCTTGGGCACCGTCGCCGTGCACTAGGCTGTGTCCCTTATAGCCAAGCGACATTATTTTGATAACAATTGGCTGTATTTTTTTGCCACATATCAGGGCATTGGCTGTAATCATTTTTAAGTCGGTTGGCTATAATTGCTTGAGCTATAGTATCCATCTGTTTCTACGACACTTTTGATTATGACTCACTACGATCTTTCTGATGAAGCATGGGCAATCATTGAGCCCTTGTTGCCAACCGTTTTGACATCTCCACGGGCCCCGGCCGGCCGTGGGCAGAACATCGAAAAATCTTCAACGGCATGTTCTGGATACTGTGTTCAGGCGCACCATAGCGTGATTTACCTGAACGTTACGGCCCATGGAAAAGCGTTTATAACCGTTTCAATAGATGCTCAAAGTCTGGAATCATTAACATTATTTTCAATAAGTTACTTTCATTTCTTGATGCTCATGAACTTGTTGACTGGTCAGCCACTGCGCTGGATGGCAGTAATATCCGTGCGCTCAAATGTGCGGCTGGCGCTCAAAAAAACATCTCGATATTACCAACGATAATAGCCTGGGTCGCTCACGAGGTGGTTATGGCACCAAAATCCACATGGCGACTAACGGAAGCGGCATCCCGCTAAACGTCGTACTGAGTGCTGGACAGGGTCACGAAAGCCTGTTTGCGTTACGACTCCTGGACGGAATTGGCGTGCAACGCCAGAACGGCAACATGAAGCGTCGTGGCCATGCAGTACTGGCTGACAAAGCCTACTCTGGGAATGCACTATAGCTAAACGACTTAATTTTGATTACATTATTTAAATGAGCTATTCAATTGATTTTAGACGTAAAGTGATATCTACACGGGAAGAAGAAGGGTTGAGTATCCGAGAAACAGCGAAGCAATTTCGGATTGGCCCTACCTCTGTATCGCGTTGGATTAATCAAATAGCGTCAAAAGCATCGACCACGCGTCAGCGAAAGATCGATAAATCCGAGTTGATAAAAGATGTTGAACAATATCCAGATGCTTACCAAAAAGAACGTGCAGAGCGTTTTGGCGTTTGTCAGAAGGGCATTTGGCAAGCTCTTAAAAAGCTGGGCTTGACCTATAAAAAAAACTCTACGTTATCCGAAAGCCGACGAAAGCGCCCTGCAAGCATTCCAACAAAAAATACAACAGTATGAAAAAGAAGGTAAACCTATTGTTTTTATTGATGAAAGTGGTTTTCCACACGATACCCCACGGACTCACGGTTATTCCCCAAAAGGTCAACGGTGTTTTGACCTGAAGAACTGGGGAGCCAAGGGAAGAACAAATGTTATCGGCGCTTTATTAGTCACAACGCTGAGCCTGTACACGAGATTGTGTAATTGCCTGATTTTGATATGTTCAATCCAACATCAAAAGCAGGTTACTTTATGGACGAAAAACAGTTACAGGCTCCCTAAAAACAGTGTAATCGTGATGGACAATGCAACTTTTCACAAAAAACATAATATTCAACAAGTCATCATCGATGCAGGGTATATGGTGGAGTATTTGCCTACATATTCGCCAGATCTTAACCCCATTGAGCATAAATGGGCACAAGCAAAAAGCAAAAAAAAGAGAGAGTGGTTGCGATACAGAGATTTTGTTCTCAGTCCATATGGTGTAATCAAAATTAAGTCGCTTGGCTATACGTAACGAGTTGAAAAAAAGAGGGATAAAAATGGTTATTCCCCGAAAATCAAATGAAAAACTGGCTTCAGATGGACGCTCGCAACTTGATCGTGATGCTTATCGCCGTCGCAACGTTGTGGAAAGGTGTTTTGGCCGTTTAAAGGAATATCGACGGATCGCCACACGTTATGAAAAAATGGCAAGAAACTATCTAGCAATGGTGAAACTGGGCTGCATCCGCTTGTTTTACCGCCGGTTACGCAATTAAGTGTACTAGCTCAGACCTGAGCTGACAGTTACCGATTATTTATACAGGTGTCTGTCAGATTACATCTGGTTCAGATTCTTTTCTGCCCAGATCCGTTTTCCATCGAGTAAACTGGCCATCGGCGTACGCCCGCAGCACATTTTTCCCTGATGAGTTCGCTCAGTATTGTAATGCCACAACCAGTTGTCCAGATCTACCTGCAGGCTTTCCAGGTCTCCATATAACTTCTTGCGGAACGTAACCTGATAAAAATCCTGCAAAATGGTTTTATGGAAGCGCTCGCAGATGCCGTTCGTCTGCGGAGACATCGCCTTCGTTTTCGTATGCTCGATATCGTTGATAGCCAGATAAAGCTGATAATCATGCTGCTCCACTTTACCACAGTACTCCGTACCCCTGTCGGTCAGTATTCTCAGCACCGGCAGTCCCTGAGCCTCGTAGAACGGGAGTACGCGATCATTGAGCAGGTCGGCGGCGGTGAGCGGTGTTTTATTCGTATACAGCTTGCAGTGCGCCACTTTCGAGTACGTATCCACGAACGTCTGCTGGTAGATACGGCCCACCCCCTTCAGATTGCCCACGTAGAAGGTGTCCTGCGAGCCCAGATACCCGGGATGTGCCGTCTCGATTTCACCGCAGGCCTCATCATCGTGCGCCTTCTTCTCCAGGGCTGCGATTTGAGCGTCGGTAAGGACAATGCCTTCTCTGGCGACCTTTTCCTCAAGCGCCTTCAGGCGTTTACGGAAGTTCTCCAGGTCGTGTCGTTGCCAGATGGAGCGCACGCCGCTGCCGGAGATAAACACACCTTTTTTACGCAGCTCATTACTGGTCCGGTGCTGCCCATGGGGCGGGAACTCAATAGCATAATCAACAACCGCGCGTTCAGTGGCTTCGTCGGCGCGGTTCTTCAGGTTCGGAACCCGGCGGTTCTGGTTAACCAGCGCATCAATGCTGCCTTCAGCAGCCAGTTCCTGATAACGGTAAAATGTATCGCGTGACACGCCCATGCTCTTGCAGGCTTTTGATACGTTACCGAGTTCTTCGGCGAGATTGAGCAGGCCGGCTTTGTGTTTGATAATGGGATTGTTAGTATGAAGCATGAGAGTTACCTCGCGTTTTGTTTAAGGATTAGACACCCATATCAAAACCGGTAACTCTCAACCTTTCAAGGTCCAGTGTCAGATCTAGTCGCGACTAATACAAATTAAGGGACACAGCCTAGCAACACCACAGGCAGGTTGTGTTTGTTATCAGGCAGCAACAGTGTGCCTTCAAGACGGGCATCGCCCAGCGAAAACGATAAAGTCTGCTGGGCGCGTTCAGGGAGTTCAAAAGCGTAGAGGCCATGCAGCACGATGCCTGATATCACTATTAGCGCACAGGCCACTACTGATAGCACAAGCTTGATCATGCCATGCACTTCTTTGATGAATAATCGACGCTATTTCACGGGCAGCGTTATACCCTTAAACATAGCTTCAATTTCTTCATTTGATCGCAAAGCAATGGCAGAATCCACCACATCACGCGTGATGTGCGGCGCAAAGCGCTGAATAAAATCATACATGTAGCTGCGCAGGAAGGTACTGCGCCGGAACCCGATCTTGGTGGTGCTGTAGCTAAAAATGCTGTTCGCGTTAATGGTCACCAGATCTGTCTCCGTGCGCGGGTCGACGGCCATGTTGGCGATAACACCCACACCCAACCCCAGACGCACGTATGTTTTGATCACATCAGCATCCGTGGCAGTGAACACAATGCGCGGTGTCAACCCTGCACGGTTAAATGCGGTATCCAGCTCCGAACGGCCGGTAAAACCGAAGGTGTAGGTAACTATCGGATAGGCTGCCAGTTCTTCAATGGTGATATCTTTCTTCGTTGCCAACGGATGATCGGGTTTCACCACCACTGCGCGATTCCAGTGGTAGCATGGCAGCATGATCAAATCGTCATACAGATGCAGCGCCTCAGTGGCGATGGCAAAATCAGCCGTCCCTTTCGCGACCGCTTCGGCTATCTGCGTTGGCGATCCCTGATGCATATGCAGTGAAACGCGAGGATAACGCTCAATGAATCCTTTGATGACATCCGGCAATGCGTAACGCGCCTGCGTATGCGTGGTAGCCACATAGAGCGAACCTTTATCAGGATAGGTGTGCTCTCCTGCTACGGCCTTGATGGCATCCACCTTAGAGAGCACTTCCCGGGCAATACGCACCACTTCCTGACCTGCCGGCGTTACCTGAGTCAGGTGCTTACCGCTACGCGCAAAAATTTGAATTCCCAGCTCATCTTCCAGCATTCTCACCTGTTTACTGATTCCCGGCTGCGAGGTGTACAGACCCTCAGCCGTTGAGGAAACATTCAGGTTATGATTAACAACTTCAACGATATAACGAAGCTGTTGCAATTTCATATGTCATCCCATGTTATTGAGCATGTGCATCAGGCACGAATAAATTATCTACCGTTGCTTTACTTTTTCATGACGCAGCAACATTTGCAATGCGATGAAAAGCAGGCGGTTATTTCATCATATTAAGGTCATTTAATCATAAAAAATATTTTTATATACCCAATAAACCTCAAGATGCAGGTTTGAGCACCTGAAAACGATCGTGAATTCTGGACGTCAGCGAGTCAGCTATTTCTGGTAGCGTATTGGTGAAAAAATTGAATATTGCATCCCGAAAATCGCGGGTGTTTTCAAAATAGCGATTATTCCGTGTATGCTCATTCATCACTTTCCACAGGCGTTCTATCGCGTTCAGATTCGGACTGTAAGGCGGTAAATAGTGAAGCTCTATGTTCACGACAAAGGCCCAATCCTTAATCAATTGGGTTCGGTGATAACCCGCACCGTCCAGTATTACATGGATTCTCTGTCGGTAATCAGGGTAACGTTTGCGTATCTCAATGAAAAAACGAGCAATGTTGTAGTCATTAATTTTTTTGTAATCGTGAATAACCGTACCGCCGATATCGCTCAGATTCAGCGCACCCAGTATATTCAGACGGGTTCGACTTCCCGTTGTTTTAACTGACTTTTTATGCCCTTTTCGTATCCATCCATAACTGAGCTTTGTGGCTTGTGTCGGATGAACCGCATCGATAAACAGAATCGCCTCATTGCCGGCTGTTTTCTTTAAATTCTCATAATATTCAATGAAATGCTTCTGATTTTCTTCACTGAATTTATGGGGTACGCCCGCCGGTTTTTTGTAGGAGAAACCATGACGGTGCAACCACTTGTTCATGCCGGGAATACTGAATCGGATAGCCCAGCGATGTTCGACATAAGCCACGATGTCGTGGGTATGATGGAAGAGATGTTGAGATAAATAGCTGATTAAGAGCGCAGTCTTTTCAGCACAAAGCCGACTTGCAGACCCACCGTTTTCAGGTTTAAGTTTGCGAGTGTTGACGTAATCGTTGATATGTTGGTTTACCGTCGTTTCGTGCAGACGCAGAGCTTGCGCAATCATCGCAGAGGTCCAGCCTTCGGAGGCCAGCAGGACGGCTTTGATGCGATCACAAACACGCTTATCACGACTGGTGTCATGAAGGTGTTCGAGTTCGGCTTTTTGCTTGTCGGTAATAAATATCTTCATAGTGGGTGAGCATGATCTTCTTACCACGTAAAATCAAGCATCTTCAATGATCACGGGTATATAACTATTGGCTATTTGCATTCTGAGGTAGGATCGCAGATTTAATCTGGTAATGGAATTCATACTCTTTTGTGCAAAACATGGTTGACGATCACCTTTAGACCATAGTACCGTTTCGTGCAAAAGATGGTTGGAGGCCAGAATGAACGACTTTACGGGATCAGCAGCTTTACAAGCTGACTTTATTTGGAAGAATGCAGAAGACCTGTGGGGTGACTTCAAGCATACAGACTTTCGCAAGATCATCTTGCCGTTTACCTTGCTGCGTCGTTTAGAGTGTGAGCTGGAGCCGACTCGCGAGGCGGTTAGGGATGCTTATAGCCTCTTCAAGGATTCTGATATCGAACTGGATACCGTACTGCGCTCGACGGCCATTTACCCCTTCTACAACACCTCTGAATACTCACTCGCTACGCTGGGTAACAGCAAGACTCGCCGCAATCTGGAAGACTATCTAGCCTTGTTTTCGGATAATGCTCGGGCTATTTTCGAGGAATTCGAATTCGGCAATACTGTGATCCGACTGGAGAAGGCTGGGCTGCTGTACAAGATTTTCCAGAACTTCGCCAAGATCGACCTGCATCCTGACGTACTGCCAGACCGGGTGATGAGCAATATCTATGAACACCTGATCCGCCGCCTAGAGTTTGATCCTGGGCGCGACCTGTCCAAGAACATTCGCCAAGGCAGCACGCTCTCCAACGATCAGTTTGCCGGTGAGCGCTTCCACTACTGCTTGTCCAATCCGCCTTTCGGAAAGAAATGGGAGAAAGATAAAAAAGCCGTTGAGGATGAACACGAAAAAGGCGAGCTGGGCCGCTTAGGGCCGGGTCTGCCGAAGATCAGCGACAGCTCCATGTTGTTTTTGATGCACTTGGCCAGCAAGCTGGAACTGCCTGCCAATGGCGGTGGACGTGCGGCTATCGTGTTGTCGGGTTCGCCACTATTTAATGGTGGTGCCGCTTCCGGTGAATCGGAAATCCGCCGCTGGTTGCTGGAGAATGATCTAGTTGAAACTATTATAGCTTTGCCGACAGACTTGTTCTTCCGCACCAATATCGCCACTTATCTCTGGATACTGTCCAATAAAAAATTGGAGCAGCGCAAAGAGAAGGTGCAGCTGATCAACGCCACCAGTCTCTGGACTTCCATTAAGAATGAAGGCAACAAACGCCGAATCGTGAGCGATGATCAGCGCTGCCAGATCCTAGATATGTATGCTGCTGGAGAAACCGACAAACTCTCCAAAATGCTGGATTACCGGACTTTTGGTTATCGCCGTATCAAGGTGCTGCGCCCATTGCGAATGAAGTTGATTTTGGACCAAGAAGGGCTTGACCGACTGGTATCTGATTCTACGTGGCTGAAGCTGTCGTCCGCTCATCAATCCTTCTGGTTGGATGCAATCAAGCCGTTATCAGGACAAACCAAGGATTACAACTGGGCTGAAACCTTTGCTAAAGATGCTGCAAAGTCCGATAAGGCAAAGGCGCTCAAGGTAAAGGCAACCAAGACCCTTATCACCGCCTTGATCACCGCCTTTGGGCATAAAGACCCAGAAGCCGAGCCGGTTACGGATGCCAACGGCGAACTTGTGCCGGATACGGATTTGACCGATTACGAAAACGTTCCCTATCTGGAAGATATCGACGACTACTTTACCCGCGAAGTGCTGCCCTATGTGCCGGACGCCTATCTGGACGAGAGTTTTACCGATGCCAGAGATGGTCTGTTGGGCCGCGTCGGCTACGAGATCAATTTCAACCGCTTCTTCTACCAGTATGAGCCACCGCGCAAGCTGCACGATATTGACGACGAGCTGAAGCAGGTAGAAGCCGAGATAGCCGCACTACTGGCAGAGGTGGCGAGCGAATGAGCCAGTACAAAACGTATCCTGCGTATAAGGATTCTGGCGTTGAGTGGATTGGGCAGGTGCCGGAGCATTGGGAGGTGAAGCCCATTTGCCGAGTAACCTCAGTCAATGATGATGCTTTGTCAGATTCAACCACTGGAACAACGCGCATTAGTTACGTCGATATATCGTCCGTAGGATATTTGGAGGGCATCAAGCAAGCTACGGAAATGGCTTTTGCAGATGCTCCGTCCAGAGCCAGACGCAAGGCATCTACTGGGGATGTAGTCGTTTCCACCGTAAGGACATACTTGAAGGCAGTTGCCGCAGTTACTGATGAGTATGCTGATTCTGTGTTCTCAACAGGATTTGCCGTTCTTCGTGCCCGCAAGTTGGAACAACCCTTCCTTAAATGGATGATTCTTAACGAACTTATTGTCCAGGCTATTGAGGCTCATTCTGAGGGGCTGAGCTATCCGGCAATAAATGCTTCTGCCTTAGTTAAGCTCAAAAGTGTCATCCCATCACCAGACGAACAAGCCATCATCTCTGCCACCCTCGACCGCGAAACCGCTCGTATTGATGCGCTGATTGGCAAGGCGGAACAAAGTATCACCTTGCTCAAAGAACGCTGGGCCGCCTTTATCACAGCCGCAGTTACCGGTCAGATTGATTTGCGAGGAGAATAATAAATGGGATCATCAGCACATCAAGAAAAGCACTTCCAGCACTACATCATCGGACGGCTGGTTGAACAGGGTTGGAAACTGGGAGAATCCAGGTTTTATGACACTGAACGGGCAGTGTATCCCGAGGATCTGAAAAACTGGATCAAGCACAGCGGCCAGCAAGATAAATGGGGAAAGCTGGAACGGCTTAATGGAACCAAGACCCTGGATGTGCTGCTGGAGCGTCTCTCCAAGGCGCTGGAGAGGCAAGGCACGGTACAGGTACTGCGCCAGGGCTTTTCGATTGCCGGTTGCGGTCTGATTGAAATGACTGAAGCCGCTCCGGAAGACAAACGTAATGAAGCGGTGATCAAGCGCTATCATGCTAATATCCTGCGAGTGGTGCCTGAGTTGAAGTATCATCCGGCACGTGAGTTTGCGATTGACCTGGTACTGTTTATCAATGGCCTGCCGGTGGCCACGGTGGAGCTGAAGACTGACTTTACCCAGTCCTGTGAAGCGGCCATGGACCAGTACCGCAATGATTGTCTGCCCTATGACCCCAAAACCAAGCGCAAGGAGCCATTGCTGACTTTCAAGCGCGGCGCGGTGGTGCATTTCGCCATGTCAGATTCTGAAATCATGATGGCGACCAAGCTGGATGGAGAAAACACCCTCTTCTTGCCGTTTAACAAGGGGCGTAAAGACGAAAGCGGTGCTGTCCATGCGGGGAACCCGCCCGGAGATATCAAGCCTGATGACACCCAGGAATACCCGATAGCCTACTTTTGGGAGGCTGTCTGCCAACCGGATTCTTGGCTGCGTATCTTCCACAGTTTTGTCTATGTGGATAAAAAGGATGTGGTGGATATTCAGGGCAATTGGTCGAAGAAAGAGACACTGGTTTTCCCGCGCTTCCACCAGTGGACTGCAGTCAACGAGATGCTGGCCGATGCCCGTGAGAACGGGGCCGGTATGACCTACCTATGTGACCATAGCGCTGGCTCTGGTAAAACCAGCACCATTTCCTGGACTGCGCATGATCTGGTGAAACTGCGTGAGGACAACGGTGATGCGATGTTCAACAGTGTCATCATCGTCACCGACCGTAATGTGCTGGATGGTCAGCTTCAGGATGCAGTGAAACAGATCGATCATCAGTTCGGTGTGATTGCCGCCATTGACCGTCAGAAATCTTCCAAATCCAAAAGTAAGCAGCTTTCAGAAGCCCTGCTGTCTGGCACCCCGATTGTGGTGGTCACGCTCCAGACTTTCCCTTACGCGATGGAAGCCATCATCACCGACAACACCCTGAAGGGGAAAAACTTTGCGGTGATCATCGATGAGGCGCATAACTCGCAAACCGGCTCCACTGCTGCCAAACTGCAAGCTGCGCTGGGATTGAGTGGTCAAGGTAAGATGTCCACCATGACGGTGGATGAGCTTCTGGAGCAACTACAAAAATCCCGTGCCCGCCCGGATAATATCAGCTACTTTGCCTTTACCGGCACGCCGAAACATTCCACCCTGATGCTGTTTGGTCGCCCGGAAGACCCAAGCCAGCCCGCCTTGGACGACAATCCACCACAAGCCTTCCACAAGTACACCATGCGCCAGGCTATCGAGGAGAAATTCATCTTGGATGTGCTGAAAGGCTATAGCCAAGCGACTTAATTTTGATTACACCATATGGACTGAGAACAAAATCTCTGTATCGCAACCACTCTCTCTTTTTTTGCTTTTTGCTTTTTGCTTGTGCCCATTTATGCTCAATTGGGTTAAGATTTGGCGAATATGTAGGCAAATATAGCCAAGCGACATTATTTTGATAACAATTAGCTGTATTTTTTTGCCACATATCAGGGCATTGGCTGTAATCATTTTTAAGTCGGTTGGCTATATGTACCCTACAAAACCACCTTTAACCTCTCAAAACAGATTGAGGACAGTAAACGTGTGAGCGGTAAAGCGGCTAAACGTGCTCTGGCGCAGTGGATGTCATTGCATCCCACCAACGGTGCAGTTCATCATTGAGCACTTCACCAAGAACGTCGCGCACCGGCTGGATGGCAAAGCTAAAGCGATGGTGGTGACCAGCTCCCGCGCCGCTGCAATTCGCTACAAAAAGGCTTTTGACCGCTATATCGAACAACACAGCGAATACGGCTTTATCCACTCAATGGTGGCCTTCTCCGGCAAGATGACTGGCAAGCAGGTTATGCACCAGGATGATGGTGAGTTCAAAGACGATGTATTTATCGTCGATGAAAATGAGGAGTTCACCGAGCAAAGCATGAACCCGGACGTGCAGGGGCAGGATTTGCGTTTTGCCTTTGACCGCAATGAATACCGAGTGATGCTGGTAGCGGATAAATTCCAGACTGGCTTTGACCAGCCAAAGCTGGTCGCGATGTATGTCGATAAGAAGATCGCCAACCATGTGGAAATCGTGCAGACCTTCGCCCGCCTGAACCGGATGGCACCAGGCAAGGATGAAATCTTTATCATCGATTTTGTGAACGACCCGGACAATGTGCGTAAAGCCTTTGAGACGTATGATCAGGGTGCACATATTGACGAAGTGCAGGACCTCAACGTGGTCTATGAAATCAAAGAGCGCTTGGACGAGCATAGTCTGTATGACGAGAAGGATCTGGCTGCGTTCAAGGAAGCCAGATTCAAGACCATCCGCGATATTACCCATACAAAATCGCCACAGCATAAGGCGCTGCACGCTGCCACCAGTGGGGCAACGACCTTGTACAACGACAAGATGAAAATGCTTCGCGATGCCATGGCAAAGTGGGAGGCCGCCTTTGAGAAGGCTCACTCCAGGGAAGATGAAGCAGGCATGAGGTCGGCTGACCATCATCAAGATGAATACGCCGAACAAATCAAGACGCTCATGGGTTTCAGGTCGGACTTGGGGCGCTTCTGCCGCACTTACTCCTATATCGCCCAACTGATTGATTTTGGTGATCCAGAACTGGAGAACTTCGCTGCCTTCGCCAAGCTACTGCAAAAACGTCTGCTGCACGAAGGCCCGGAAACAGTGGACTTGACGGGTCTGGTGCTCACTGGATTTGATATTAATGCCCGCCGGGGCGATGCAGAGGACGAAGGTGAAATCCCGGTACTGCAACCGGCAGGGGCAGGCGGTGGCGGCGCGGCAGGTGACAAGCCGAAATTCGTCAAAGAGATTATTGATCGGCTTAACAGTCTGTTTGGTGAGGCAACTCCCATCCAAGATCAGATCGCATTCGTTAATCTGTACTAGCTCAGACCTGATCTGACAGTTACCGATTATTTATACAAGTGTCTGTCAGATTACATCTGGTTCAGATTCTTTTCTGCCCAGATCCGTTTTCCATCGAGTAAAGTGGCCATCGGCGTACGCCCGCAGCACATTTTTCCCTGATGAGTTCGCTCATTATTGTAATGCCACAACCAGTTCTCCAGATCTACCTGCAGGCTTTCCAGGTCTCCATATAACTTCTTGCCGAACGTAACCTGATAAAAATCCTGCAAAATGGTTTTATGGAAGCGCTCGCAGATGCCGTTCGTCTGCGGAGACATCGCCTTCGTTTTCGTATGCTCGATATCGTTGATAGCCAGATAAAGCTGATAATCATGCTGCTCCACTTTACCACAGTACTCCGTACCCCTGTCGGTCAGTATTCTCAGCACCGGCAGTCCCTGAGCCTCGTAGAACGGGAGTACACGATCATTGAGCAGGTCGGCGGCGGTGAGCGGTGTTTTATTCGTATACAGCTTGCAGTGCGCCACTTTCGAGTACGTATCCACGAACGTCTGCTGGTAGATACGGCCCACCCCCTTCAGATTGCCCACGTAGAAGGTGTCCTGCGAGCCCAGATACCCGGGATGTGCCGTCTCGATTTCACCACAGGCCTCATCATCGTGCGCCTTCTTCTCCAGGGCTGCGATTTGAGCGTCGGTAAGGACAATGCCTCTCTGGCGACCTTTTCCTCAAGCGCCTTCAGGCGTTTACGGAAGTTCTCCAGGTCGTGTCGTTGCCAGATGGAGCGCACGCCGCTGCCGGAGATAAATACGCCTTTTTTACGCAGCTCATTACTGGTCCGGTGCTGCCCATGGGGCGGGAACTCAATAGCATAATCAACAACCGCGCGTTCAGTGGCTTCGTCGGCGCGGTTCTGCAGGTTCGGAACCCGGCGGTTCTGGTTAACCAGCGCATCAATGCCGCCTTCAGCAGCCAGTTCCTGATAACGGTAAAATGTATCGCGTGACACGCCCATGCTCTTGCAGGCTTTTGATACGTTACCAAGTTCTTCGGCGAGATTGAGCAGGCCGGCTTTGTGTTTGATAATGGGATTGTTAGTATGAAGCATGAGAGTTACCTCGCGTTTTGTTTAAGGATTAGACACCCATATCAAAACCGGTAACTCTCAACCTTTCAAGGTCCAGTGTCAGATCTAGTCGCGACTAATACAGCTCATTCTAGCGCACGGCGGCGCGATCCTCTCACCTAGATCGCTATCTTCCTACCCAGATCAAAAAAGCCAGCCCCAAATGCTGGCTTTTATTCACCTAGCAGCGAATTATTTTTTCTCAGAGGTCCACTTACCGTCTATATAGAATGCAGACCACCCTGTCGCCTTACCGTTTTTCTCCGAAGCAACGTATTGCTGCTTGGTTTTACGACTAAAGCGTACCACTGCTTTGTTGCCTTCGGTATCTTCCACCGCCGCGTCAGCCAGATAGCGCAGTTTTTCCGGCAGGCGATCGCGGAATCGCACCAACTCCTCCACTAACGGTGCACGGGTTTCACGCGATTTAGGGAAGGTATTAGCAGCCAGGAACACTCCTGCCGCACCGTCACGCAGCACGAAATAGGCATCGGATTTTTCGCACGGCAGTTCGGGTAAGGGAACCGGATCTTCCTTCGGCGGTGCAACTTCACCATTGCGCAAAATCTTGCGGGTATTGGTACAGATTTCGTTAGTGCAGGCCATGTACTTGCCAAAACGCCCCATTTTCAGGTGCATATCGGAACCACATTTGTCGCATTCCACTACCGGACCGTCGTACCCCTTGATACGAAACTCACCGTTTTCGATCTCATAGCCATCACATGCCGGGTTATTACCGCACACGTGCAACTTGCGCTGGTTATCGATCAGGTAGCTGTCCATCGCCGTACCGCACTTGCCGCAACGACGGCGAGCACGCAGCGCATTGGTTTCAGCCTCATCCCCTTCCAGCACGTTTAATACTTCGGCTTCAGGGATCAGGTTGATGGTGGTCTTGCAGCGCTCTTTTGGCGTCAATGCATAGCCGGAACAGCCGAGGAACACGCCGGTGCTGGCGGTACGGATCCCCATCTTGCGTCCACAGGTGGGGCAATCGATGGTGGTCAGCACCATGGCATTGGGTCGCATTCCTCCCGCATCCGGATCCATTTCCGCTTTTTCCAACTGCTGGCTGAATTCGGCAAAAAACTCATCCAGCACCCCTTTCCACTCCGCCTGATTGTTGGCGACCTGATCGAGGCTACTTTCCATGTGCGCAGTAAAATCGTAGTTCATCAACTCGCGGAAGTTTTCTTCCAGACGATCAGTGACAATTTCACCCATTTTTTCCGCGTAGAAACGGCGGTTTTCCACCCGCACATAGCCACGATCCTGAATGGTTGAAATGATAGAGGCGTAAGTGGATGGACGACCGATACCGCGTTTTTCCAACTCTTTTACCAGCGAGGCATCGCTGTAGCGGGCAGGTGGTTTGGTAAAATGCTGGCTCGGCAGCAGTTTATCCAGGGACGTCACTTCCCCTACCTCAACGGTCGGTAGCGTACAGTCTTCATCACCTTTACGCAGCGCCGGCATTACTTTGGTCCAGCCATCAAAACGCAGGGTGCGTCCTTTGGCGCGTAATTGATAGCCTTCCGCGTTCACCAACAGTGTTGTAGAGTCATATTTGGCCGATGTCATTTGGCAGGCCACAAATTGACGCCAGATCAACTGGTAGAGTTTCTGCGCATCAGCTTCCATATCCTTCAACGCATCCGCCAGAACGGCAACATCTGAGGGACGAATCGCTTCATGCGCTTCCTGAGAGTTTTCTTTACTGCTGTAGAGATTCGCGCTCTCCGGCAGGTAAGTGTTACCAAAGTTGGACGCAATATAATCGCGCGCCATGGTCAGCGCATCCTGACTCAAGTTGGTAGAATCAGTACGCATGTAGGTGATGTAGCCCGCTTCGTACAAGCGCTGCGCCATCATCATGGTTTTTTTAACGCCAAACCCCAAACGGGTACTTGCCGCCTGTTGCAGCGTGGAGGTGATGAAAGGTGCCACCGGTTTGCTGCTGGTGGGCTTGTCCTCGCGCTCCGCGACCACATAACGAGCAGTCTCCAGCACGCTGACCGCCGCCGCTGTTTGCGCTTTATTAACCGGCTTGAACGGCCTGCCATCAAAGTGCGTCACCTGCATTTGCAATGCGGCACTCGATGACAACAAATCCGCATGCAGTTCCCAGTATTCTTCTGGGATAAAGGCCTTGATTTCGCGTTCGCGCTCTACCACCAGACGTACCGCAACGGACTGCACGCGACCAGCAGAAAGCCCTCGGGCGATTTTTTTCCACAACAGCGGAGAAACCATGTAGCCCACGACACGGTCCATAAAACGCCGCGCTTGCTGCGCATTGACCCTGTCGATATTTAATTTATCTGGTTTTTCAAACGCCTGAGTGATCGCATTCTTAGTGATTTCGTTAAACACCACGCGGCTGAAACGGCCTTCATCACCCCCAATGATTTCCCGCAGGTGCCAGGCAATGGCTTCCCCTTCGCGGTCAAGGTCGGTTGCGAGATACACGTGGTCGGCATTGGCCGCCAGCGTTTTCAGTTCAGAGACCACTTTCTCTTTGCCGGGCAGTATTTCGTAATCGGCCTGCCAGCCGTGGTACGGATCGACCCCCATACGATTGACCAGCGCGGTGCGCTCATCTTTTTTGCCGGCTTTTTTCACTTTGCCAGGCTCAGCGCTCTTCTTCGCCGCCGCAGAACCGCTGGTCGGCAAATCACGCACATGACCGACGCTCGATTTCACCACGTAGTCATTGCCCAGATATTTGTTGATTGTTTTGGCTTTGGCCGGGGACTCAACTATGACGAGAGCTTTACCCATATGTATTGTTACCTACCGAATGCTTCATATTAACGTGTTGTTGAGGGCGTCTGGTCCCTTTTTCAAGGGGCATATACGTCATTTATTCTCTACCGCTACGCCTGTTCGCGTACTTCCCAGCTTCAGTACGTGGAGATTCAAGAGTACGTAACGGTCAATAAACCATTCCATAACCACATGACAATCCACGTTTTTTTGCTGTAATGACGGTTAACTGCCCGCGGTGCCGCTTATGCTGCTGCAACACCGTAAAGAATTTTTTCCGCTTAACGATACAAAATCCCACACTCTACCTGATAAGTGCCGCCACGCAACCTAATTAGCATGGAAACGCGGTTTTCGCCAACCTCTACTGCTCATCGTTATCGGCTGGCAGCGGCGTAGTCTTCAGAAAAATTACGTCGTCTTATCAACCTGTTTTCAAAGGTTCATAAAAAAAGCGCAAAAAAGCACAAGCGGATGCCGTTGGGGTAGCGTTAGAATAGTGCTATGAGTTTCAGCAGGAGTAACACTATGTCAGACAACGTGACTATGGCCGAAGAGAACAGCGCCACAGCGAGAACCCTGATCGACCGCCAGACGCTCTTGGAACAGGCTAATCGCCTGATTCAGAACCACGATGACTATGAGCCTGTTTAAGATTTTGTGTAAATGCCTTTCCTCAGAAGTGACCGTCAAGGCGGTCACCGAACTCGATAATAAAGCGACTCATTGCCATACGCCAGTCCTGTAAGGGCATCGTCCATTTCTGTGATGCCCCTTGGATTGCCAGCCATACAACCTTCTTCACCGAGTCATCAGTCGGGAACACCTTGCGTTTCTTGATTGCATGCCGGAGCACGCTGTTCAGTGATTCTATAGCGTTCGTCGTGTAGATTACCTTGCGAAGTTCCTGCGGGTACGAGAAGAATGTCGACAGGTTGGCCCAGTTTGACTGCCAGCTCCGGCTTATCTGCGGATAGCGGTGATCCCATGTCCCACCGAACGTCTCCAGCGCCTGAAGCGCGGCCTCTTCGGTTGGAGCCTGATACACTGCTTTGAGGTCGCGTGTTACCGCCTTATAGTCCTTCCAGACAACGAAGCGCAGACTGTTGCGTGCCATGTGCACGATGCACAACTGGATGCGGGCTTCCGGGTAGACCGTGTTGATGGCATCCGGGAACCCTTTCAGGCCGTCCACACAGGCAATGAGGATGTCGGTCAGGCCACGGTTTTTCAGTTCTGTCAGCACGTTCAGCCAGAACTTTGCGCCTTCATTTTCGGCCAGCCACATCCCCAGTAGCTCTTTCTGGCCTTCGATATTGATACCCAGCGCCAGGAACACAGACTTATTGATAACGCGGCTGTCCTGCCGGACTTTCAGAACGATACAGTCAAGGTAAACAATGGGATAAACCGCATCCAGGGGGCGATTTTGCCATTCAACAACTTGCTCCATAACGGCATCGGTGACCTTCGATACCAGGGCGGGTGAGACATCCGCGTCATACAGTTCTTTGAACGCAGCGGCAATTTCGCGGGTGGTCATCCCTTTGGCATACAACGATAAAATCTGGTTATCCATCCCGGTGAGCCGGGTCTGGTTCTTCTTCACCAGTTGCGGTTCAAAGGAACCATCACGATCACGTGGTGTACGCAGTTCCAGCGGACCATCGCCGCTGGTAACAGTCTTTGTGGAGTAGCTATTGCGCGTGTTAGTTCCAGATTTGGACTGGTGCTTCTCATGCCCGAGGTGATGGGTCATTTCAGCATTAAGGGCAGCTTCAACGCTGATCTTTTTCAGCAGGCGAAAACTGGTTGAGAGCGTCAGGGATTTTGAGATTTTTGGCCAGCTCGTTAGCCAGAGCCTGTAACTGTTTTTCGTCCATAAAGTAACCTGCTTTTGATGTTGGATTGAACATATCAAAATCAGGCAATTACACAATCTCGTGTACAGGCTCTTGTAATCCGGTCACTACATCTTCCTGCGCCAAGTAGTCGTAGCTCACCATGTAGGTCAACTCATCCAAGATCACCAGATCGAGCGTAGCATCGGACAACATGCGTTTGCCGTGCTGCCAGCGTATCGCCTGTGCGATCCTGCGTATCCTAGGTAAACCCGGTCGCCATCACCTGAAACTCAACGCCGCGATCGGCGAGCAGGTTACGCTCGCCGTTGGGCCATTCACCCTTGGTAAATTGAATTACGCCAACGCGCAGGCCGTGTCCCACCGAGCGTGTTGCGGTGCCAAACGCCGCCGTGGTTTTACTCTTGCCGTTGCCGGTGAAAACCATCAGGATGCCACGCACCTCGTTGGCCGCGGCAATGCGTTCGTCAACCCGTTGTTTCAGTTTTTGCTGGCGCTGCTTGTGGCGATCGTTATCCATTGTCAGGGCTCCCTTAATACCGCAGGGCCGGGTTTTCTTCCCGGCTGCGCGTCAAAACTCATGCCGGTTTTGCGTTTGCTGTCATCGCCCATCAAATAAAGGTAGAGCGGCATAATATCAGCCGGGGTTTTGAGGCGTAGGGGATCTTCATCCGGGAACGCGCTGACACGCATTGAAGTGCGCGTCCCTCCTGGATTGATACAGTTGACGCGCAAATGCTGGTTACGATACTCGTCGGCCAAGACCTGCATAAGCCCTTCTGTGGCGAATTTGGAAACCGCATAGGCTCCCCATTCCGCGCGGCCCACGCGCCCCACGCTGGAACTGGTGAACACCAGAGAGGGGCTGGCGGCTTTTAGCAACAGGGGTAACAGCGCCTGCGTCAGCATAAAGGTGGCATTCACGTTAACTTGCATGACTTGATGCCAGGTCGCCGGATCCTGTTCGGCAATCGGTATGATATCCCCGAGCAACCCCGCGTTATGCAGTACGCCATCAAGGTGTGATATCTGTTTTTCTAGGCCAGCCGCCAGCGCAGCGCACGTCTGGGCGGTGATTGTTAATAAATCGCAGGGCACAACCAGCGATGATGTCCCGGTTTCATGCAGGATTTCTGCTTGCACATCCTGTAATTTATGCTCGCTGCGACCCAGCAGGATCAACCGGGCACCGTAGTGCGCGTAAGTGAGCGCGGCTTCGCGCCCAATACCATCGCCCGCGCCGGTGACCAGAATTAAGCGGTGTTTAAGAAGGTCATTCATAGGTTGATAATGCACAGTACTTTCCTCTATACGCCGAAAACCATAAGACGTAACGGCAGTTATGCCTCAATGTGTCGGTGAATTCAATGCGCGTCGTGCGCATTCTTAGGCCACTGCGGTAAAAAACAGCAACAGGTGTAAAAAACCCATGAATAACATCGCCATATTTCACGCCATACGTTAGGCTGTCTTTTTGCTCTAGCGTCGGTTTGATGAAAACTGTGGAGTGGCGTAAGACGAGCGGTATGATGGTGTGGTGTGTCGCAGTCAACTGCGCAGGTAAACATCGGCGGCGTCATGATATGACTCAGTAAACGAGGGACGGTATTTGTGGAATTGCTTTCTCAGTACGGCTTATTTCTGGCAAAAGTAGTCACGATAGTGCTGGCCATTGGTGCACTGATCGTGTTGACCTTTGGTGTCACGCAGCGAAAACGCCCGCGCAAAGGGGAGTTGCAGCTGATAAATCTGGGCGAACAGTATCGCGAAATGCAAAATGAAATGCGTGACACCTGTATGAGTGATGCGGAACGCAAACTGGTCGCGAAGCGGAAGAAAAAAGAGGACAAAGCTGCCGCTAAAGAAGAGAAACTGCGCACCAAACGCGGTGATGAGAAAGTGGTGAAACCACGTCTTTACGTATTGGACTTTAACGGCAGCATGGACGCAGGTGAAGTCTCTGCGCTGCGTGAAGAAGTCTCGGCGGTGCTGGCGGTGGCTACGTCGCAGGATGAAGTGCTGTTACGTCTGGAAAGCCCCGGCGGCGTGGTGCACGGTTATGGATTGGCCGCTTCTCAGCTGCAACGCCTGCGCGATGGCGGCATTCGCTTGACCGTTGCGGTGGACAAGGTTGCTGCCAGTGGTGGATACATGATGGCGTGTGTGGCCGATCGTATTGTCGCGGCTCCGTTTGCCATCATCGGCTCTATTGGGGTAGCGGCTCAGATCCCCAACTTCAATCGGTTGCTGAAAAACAATGATATCGATGTGGAATTGCATACTGCCGGTGAATATAAGCGCACCCTGACGCTGTTTGGTGAGAATACGGAGCAGGGGCGTGAAAAATTCCGTGAAGAGCTGAACGTGACTCACGGTCTGTTTAAGCAGTTTGTCAAAGAGATGCGACCCACGCTGGATATCGATAAAACCGCTACGGGAGAACATTGGTTTGGCACGCAGGCGCAAACGTTAGGGCTGGTCGATGCAATAGGCACCAGCGACGATTTACTGATTCAGGAAATAACCACGCATGAGGTGTTGAGTGTGCGCTATACGCGTCGCAAGCGCCTGCTGGATAAAATCATGGGGAACGCGGGTGACTCCGCTGAGCGTCTGCTGCTGCGTTGGTGGCAGCGGGGCAGCCACCCGTTCGTTTGATGCGTTTAACCTTGTGCGGAGCCTGTACAGCCCTGTACACGAGATTGTGTAATTGTGTAATTGTGTAATTGCCTGATTTTGATATAGCCAAGCGACATTATTTTGATAACAATTAGCTGTATTTTTTTGCCACATATCAGGGCATTGGCTGTAATCATTTTTAAGTCGGTTGGCTATATGTTCAATCCAACATCAAAAGCAGGTTACTTTATGGACGAAAAACAGTTACAGGTTCTGGTTAAAGAGCTGGCCAAAAATCTCAAAACCCCTGACGCTCTCAACCAGTTTGATCGCCTGCTGAAAAAGATCAGCGTTGAAGCTGCCCTTAATGCTGAAATGACCCATCACCTCGGGCATGAGAAGCACCAGTTCAAATCTGGAACTAACACGCGCAATAGCTACTCCACAAAGACTGTTACCACCGGCGATGGTCTGCTGGAACTGCGTACACCACGTGATCGTGATGATTCCTTTGAAGCGCAACTGGTGAAGAAGAACCAGACCCGGCTCACCGGGATGGATAACCAGATTTTATCGTTGTATGCCAAAGGGATGACCACCCGCGAAATTGCCGCTGCGTTCAAAGAACTGTATGACGCGGATGTCTCACCCGCCCTGGTATCGAAGGTCACCGATGCCGTTATGGAGCAGGTTGTTGAATGGCAAAATCGCCCCTTGGATGCGGTTTATCCCATTGTTTATAGCCAACCGACTTAAAAATGATTACAGCCAATGCCCTGATATGTGGTAAAAAAATACAGCTAATTGTTATCAAAATAATGTCGCTTGGCTATACCGTGAACAAGGTGATGTCGATACGCGGCATTTGTTAGGGCATAAATCACAGCATCAAACCGATGCCTATAACGACGATCGCGGTAAAGATTGGTTAACAATTCAGGTTAAGTCGGGTTTAAAGGTGATTATCACGTAGGTGATATTTTAATCTATATTACTGAGGCGTTTTTCTGGGATTTTACTGAATGATTTTTCAATGTTAAAAGTCAGCGGCAGCAAAGCGCCACCGCCGATCTTTATCGTAATAATACAATTACATATTGTCGATAATGTCTTGAGCAAACTCACTACATTTCCGCAGATTAGCACCTTCCAGCTGACGTTCGAAATCGTAGGTCACCGTCTTGTTCTTGATTGCGCCTTCCATACCCTTAACAATCAGGTCGGCCGCCTCGAACCAGTGCATATGACGCAGCATCATTTCCGCGGAAAGAATCACTGAACCGGGATTCACTTTATCCTGACTGGCATATTTTGGCGCTGTACCGTGCGTCGCTTCGAAAAGCGCGCATTCATCACCAATGTTGGCACCGGGCGCGATACCGATACCGCCGACCTGAGCAGCCAACGCATCGGAAATGTAGTCACCGTTCAGGTTCATACAAGCGATAACGTCGTACTCCGCTGGACGCAGCAGAATCTGTTGCAGGAACGCATCGGCAATCACATCTTTGATGATAATGTCTTTGCCGCTGTTCGGGTTCTTGATTTTAACCCACGCTCCACCGTCGATCAGCTCACCGCCGAATTCGTCGCGTGCCAGTTGGTAGCCCCAGTCCTTAAACGCGCCTTCTGTGAATTTCATGATGTTGCCCTTGTGGACCAACGTCACAGATTCACGATCGTTGACGATGGCGTACTCAATAGCGGCACGCACCAGACGCTTTGTACCCTCTTCAGAGCATGGCTTGATACCAATACCGCACTGTTGCGGGAAGCGGATCTTGCTCACCCCCATCTCGTCACGCAGGAATTTGATTACCTTGTCTGCTTCAGCGGTACCGGCTTTCCACTCTATACCCGCATAAATGTCTTCGGAGTTTTCACGGAAGATCACCATGTCAGTCAGCTCAGGCTGTTTAACCGGGCTTGGTGTACCTTCATAATAACGAACCGGCCGCAAGCAGATATAGAGATCCAGTTGTTGACGCAAAGCAACGTTCAGAGAACGGATACCGCCGCCGACAGGCGTAGTCAATGGGCCTTTGATAGCGACACGGTAATCACGAATCAAATCCAGCGTCTCTTCCGGCAACAAGACGTCGCTGCCATACATTTGGGTGGATTTTTCACCGGTGTAGATTTCCATCCATGAGATAGCGCGTTTGCCGTCATAAGCTTTTTTCACTGCGGCATTAACAACATTGATCATCGCAGGAGTCACATCCACGCCGATACCGTCGCCTTCGATAAAGGGGATGATCGGATTATTAGGAACGTTCAGCTTACCTTGGGCATCAACAGTGATTTTTTGTCCGTCTGTTGGTACAACTACTTTGCTTTCCATTAACCTCTCCTTCGAGCGCAATTTTGTTAATGATTTGTAAGATACGCGTCAATACTACTTGAATATTTTGCCCGCGCCAATCGCAAACCATTTCGAGTATAATGCCTTCGTAACTCTTGGACATAAAGATGATGAATAAATTCTCGGTTAAAAATCAAAATCTTAAGCGATTCAGCTCGAAAATTTCGCGTAAACGCGCGGTTTCCACTGCACCGCGCCGCATCGTTCTGTTCAACAAACCTTTTGACGTGCTTCCGCAGTTTACCGATGAAGCAGGCCGCACCACCCTGAAAGACTATATCCCTTTTCCAGATATTTATGCCGCAGGGCGGTTGGATCGTGATAGAGAGGGTCTAATGATTCTCACTAATGACGGAAAACTGCAAGCCCGACTCACTCAACCATAGGTATCTACACATCATAAAGGGTTAAAAACCACCATAGCGAAGTGGGCAAGTTCTTCCGGGGTATAGTCTGCTAATAACGTCAAGGTATTTAGCAGGATGGATAGTCCGGCAAGCAGCGCTGGGGTGCTTTCTTTACGCCCTCGTTTTTGTTGTCGTCCGGATAATCGGCAAATTAACTGACGGGCTGCCGCATTGTCGTCTCCTTCAGCGCGTTGCAGCCGCCATACCAGCACACATGCCATGCTAGCTATCAATAACCTGCGTAGCAGGGCACCAGCACTGCGCTGAAGCCATTTTTCTACATCATGACCGGCACCTTTCAGCAGCTTAAAAAAGGATTCAATACCCCAGCGCCAGTAATATAGCCAAGAGACATTATTTTGATAACAATTGGCTGTATTTTTTTGCCACATATCAGGGCATTGGATGTAATCATTTTTAAGTCGTTTGGCTATATGTTCAGGTAGAAGGCACCCCGACAGAGGCAGATTTGTAGCAATTTCGTAGTGGTTTACAGTTGAAAGATGGCAAGACATTGCCTGTAGGTGCAGAAATTTTTGCTCCCCCAGAGTGGCTATGGGCACGTGTGCCAGCAATTCGCGAAAGAAAAACCGTTTCAGACAGTTTGCTAAAAATCACGCTGTATGAGGGGCGAAACCGTCAGGTTCGTCGCATGACAGCGCACATAGGCTATCCAACCCTACGCTTAATACGCTACGGTATGGCCAATCAGACACTGGATCATTTATCGCCTGGCACCTGGAGAGAGATTCTCGATGTTTAAACCGCATATTACCGTGGCCTGTGTGGTACAGGCTGAAAACCATTTTTTAATCGTTGAAGAAGAGATTCGCGGTAAAGCAACCTGGAACCAGCCCGCAGGGCACCTTGAGGCCAACGAAACATTGATACAGGCGGCTCGACGTGAACTGTGGGAAGAAACCGGCATCAATGCAGCACCGCAGGCTTTTTTACGTCTTCACCAATGGATTGCCCCCGACCAAACCCCGTTTCTGCGTTTTTGCTTCTCCATTGATCTCCCTGCAAGACTTCCAACCACCCCACATGACAGCGATATCAGTTGCTGTCACTGGCTCAGCGCCGAGGAAATTCTGCATTCCACACAGCTGCGATCGCCGCTGGTGGCAGAAAGTATTCGCTGCTATCAGACGACAGAACGCTATCCCCTCAGCTTGCTGGGAGCCTTTAACTGGCCTTTTGAAATGCCCAATGCGCAGGATTAGCCATGCAGCCCTGGCAACATCATGATAAAATATGTCGCTTGTTTTTCATGCTGACGCGTTGAAGTCCCTTAAGCTGCGTGTCAACACTTCAGTTCGTGAGACGCCCATGTCAGATAACAGCCAGAAAAAAATCATTGTCGGGATGTCCGGCGGTGTCGATTCTTCCGTTTCCGCCTACCTGTTACAGCAACAGGGCTATCAGGTTGAAGGCCTGTTCATGAAGAACTGGGAGGAAGACGATGATACGGAGTATTGCTCTGCCGCTACCGATCTGGCCGACGCACAAGCTGTATGCGACAAATTGGGCATTGTGCTGCACACCGTCAATTTTGCTGCAGAATATTGGGATAATGTTTTTGAACATTTTCTGGCGGAATACCGAGCAGGCCGCACACCCAACCCTGATATCCTGTGTAACAACGAGATAAAATTCAAAGCATTTTTGGAGTTTGCCGCTGAAGATCTCGGGGCCGACTATATCGCTACTGGCCACTATGTTCGTCGCCATGACAGCGGCTGTGCCACGCGTTTGTTGCGCGGAAAAGACCGCAACAAAGATCAAAGTTATTTCCTTTACACACTTAGCCACCAGCAAATCTCGCAAAGCCTGTTCCCGGTGGGAGAACTGGAAAAACCTGAGGTGCGTCGTATCGCAGAACGCCTTGGTCTGGCAACCGCGCAAAAGAAAGATTCCACCGGTATCTGTTTTATCGGTGAACGCAAATTCCGAGATTTTCTGGCGCGCTACTTGCCTGTACAGCCGGGACCTATCCTGTCTGTCGATGACGGCAAACCCATTGGGCAGCATCAGGGCTTGATGTACCACACTCTGGGACAGCGCAAAGGACTAGGCATCGGTGGTGTTAAAGAGGGCAGCGAAGATCCCTGGTATGTGGTTGATAAAGACGTCACGAATAATATTCTGTATGTTGCGCAAGGACACAATCATCCACGCCTGATGTCACAGGGACTTATCGCGCAACAACTGCATTGGGTCGATCGCCAACCGCGCCTTGAACCTTTCCGCTGTGTCGTGAAAACACGATATCGTCAGGAAGATATTCCCTGTACGGTAACCCCACTGGATAGCGAACGCATCAGCGTTCGTTTTGATGCACCGGTTGCTGCCGTCACACCGGGTCAATCTGCGGTGTTTTATCAGGGAGAGGTTTGTCTTGGCGGTGGCATCATCGAAGAACGAGTACAGGAGTAGCCTGTGGCTAAAAATTATCAGGACATCACGCTGGCTCTGGCGGGCGTTTGCCAATCTGCCCATCTTGTTCAAGAGCTGGCGCACCATGGTCACTGCGATAATGACGTACTGCAAACCTCACTCAACAGCTCGTTGGATATGAATCCCGGCTCTACCGTGGCAGTATTCGGTGGCGATGAGCGTAACGTAAAGGTCGGATTGGAAACCTTGCTGGGAATTTTAAACAGCAGCGCCAAGGGCGTAGGCGCAGAATTATCCCGCTATGCCTTTAGTTTGATTGCCCTTGAGCACAAGTTAAGCGGTAATAGCGCAGCGCTCGACGAATTGGGTAACCGTATTAGCCAACTATCACGCCAACTCGAACATTTTGAGCTGATGTCAGAGACGATTATCAGTGCTCTGGCTGGCATTGATGTCGATGTCATCAGCGCACTGGGCCCACGAATTCAGGTAACCGGTTCCCCGGAAGTGCTCAAAAATGCACAAGTGCAGGCCAAAGTGCGCGCCGCGCTGCTGGCTGGTATCCGTGCGGCTGTACTGTGGCAACAGGTCGGCGGTGGACGTTTACAGCTGATGTTTTCTCGTGCTCGTTCGGTAAAAGAAGCCAAACAGATACTGGCCCGTTGCTAATCCATGGGCGGCCGCTTGCGACATAAATAAACGGCGCTGAGGCCCCCCATGTATCATCACAACGCCTAAACGTTGCTGATGCTATCGTTTTTTTATTTATGTGTTGTTAAACCTATACTTTGATAAATACACCCTAGGAGTTGCTTGCGATGGAATTATCCTCACTGACCGCCGTGTCCCCGATTGATGGTCGCTACGGTGATAAAGTCAGCACGTTACGCGCTATTTTCAGTGAATTTGGTTTACTGAAATTTCGTGTGCAGGTTGAAGTCCGCTGGCTGCAAAAATTGGCAGCCTGTGCAAAAATCAAGGAAGTTCCTGCATTTGACGCCGACGCAAACGCTTTCCTTGATAAGATTGTCGCAGAATTCAATAAAACTGACGCCGCGCGTATCAAAACCATCGAACGCACGACCAATCATGATGTTAAAGCAGTCGAGTATTTTCTGAAGGAAAAAGTCGCTGCGGTCCCTAGTCTACATGCGGTCAATGAATTTATCCATTTCGCCTGCACGTCAGAAGATATTAACAACCTATCTCACGCCTTGATGCTGGATTGCGCACGCCGTGATGTCATTCTGCCGTTCTGGCGTCAACTTATTGATGCCCTTAAAACGTTGGCACAGCAGTATCGCGACATTCCCCTGCTCTGCCGCACTCACGGCCAGCCCGCAACGCCATCGACCATCGGCAAAGAGTTTGCTAACGTGTTTTACCGCATGGAACGACAATATCGCCAACTGCAACAGGTCGAAATTCTTGGCAAAATCAATGGCGCAGTGGGTAACTACAACGCCCATTTGGCCGCTTATCCTACGCTGGATTGGCATGCATTCAGCGAAAGCTTCGTCACCTCGCTGGGTATTCAGTGGAATCCCTACACCACACAGATTGAACCGCACGACTACATCGCGGAACTGTTTGACTGCGTAGCCCGCTTCAATACCATTCTGATCGATTTCGATCGGGATATCTGGGGTTATATCGCACTGAATCACTTCAAGCAGAAAACCATCGCGGGTGAAATTGGTTCTTCCACAATGCCGCACAAGGTGAACCCGATCGACTTCGAAAACTCCGAAGGCAATCTGGGACTGGCCAATGCCGTACTGAGCCATTTGGCAACCAAGTTGCCGGTGTCGCGCTGGCAGCGCGATTTGACCGATTCCACCGTACTTCGTAATTTAGGCGTGGGTATCGGTTATGCGTTAATCGCTTATCAAGCGACACTGAAGGGCATCAGCAAACTGGAAGTGAACCGCGACCGTCTGCTGGATGAACTGGACAACAACTGGGAAGTGCTGGCAGAACCTATCCAAACGGTCATGCGCCGTTATGGTATTGAGAAACCTTACGAGAAACTGAAAGAACTGACACGTGGAAAACGCGTTGACGGTGCAGGCATCCAGGCATTTATTGACGGCCTAGAACTCCCTGAAGAAGAAAAAACACGCCTAAAATCTATGACGCCGTCAACCTATATTGGTCACGCGGTGACGCTGGTAGACACGTTAAAATAACGTGTAAGTACGGAGGTAACCGCCCCTCGTACCTACTTTGCGATTGATTATTGATTCGCGTTAGGCTTTTTCTCCATTCCCTCGACGTTTGTTTACATTTAGTTTACTGCGATTGTGGATAATTCACATCGCCACCGCCAATGCTCAATTCTGCTTTTTTTGTTAGAATTAGGAGGCATAGCCCGGATCGTCTAGTTCAATGAAGGATAAAGTCATGCGCGTACTGGTTGTTGAAGATAATGTGTTGCTGCGCCATCACCTCACCGTTCAGATGAAAGAAATGGGCCATCAGGTTGATGCGGCTGCCGATGCTAAAGAAGCAGATTATTTCCTGCATGAACATGCCCCTGATATCGCTATTCTGGACTTGGGATTGCCCGTTGAAGATGGTATGACGCTGATTCGCCGTTGGCGCAATCAGCAAGTGAAGCTGCCCATTCTGGTGCTGACAGCACGAGAAAGTTGGCAGGATAAAGTCGCCGTACTTGAAGCCGGTGCTGATGACTATGTAACGAAACCCTTTCATCTCGAGGAAGTCGTTGCCCGTATGCAGGCGCTGATGCGACGTAACAGCGGCCTAGCTTCCCAGTTAATCAGTTTACCGCCGTTCGAAATTGATCTGTCGCGTCGTGAATTAATGGTGGCGGGTACGCCGATTAAGCTCACTGCATTTGAATACACGATTATTGAAACGCTGATTCGTAACAACGGTAAGGTGGTCAGCAAGGAGTCACTCATGCTGCAACTTTACCCTGATGCAGAATTGCGTGAAAGCCACACTATTGATGTGTTGATGGGACGTCTGCGCAAAAAATTGCAACTGGTGTATGATGCCGACGTCATCACTACCGTACGAGGCCAAGGCTATCGTTTTGATTTGGTCGCCTCTTCATAGCTATGCGTGTAAAAAGACAGCCATTCTCCTTACGTGTCCGTTTTCTGCTTGCTGCTGTCGCTATAGTGCTGGCCCTGTCGCTGTCTTATGGGGCCGTCGCTATTATTGGCTATAGCGTAAGTTTCGATAAAGCATCATTCCGTTTGCTTCGCGGTGAAAGCAACCTGTTTTACCGTCTGGCGCAGTGGAAGGACCATCAGCTTAGCGTCACCATGCCGTCCGACATGGATATAAGCTATCCCACGCTGGTGCTGATTTACGATCAGGACGGCAAAATTCTCTGGCGCGAACGTGAAGTACCGGAACTTGAAGCGCTGATCAAACCCGAGTGGCTGGCAAAAACTGATTACCACGAACTTGATACCAACACCCAGACCAGCAGCGCGGAACTCAAAGGCGATGCTCAGGTCCTCAGTAAGCTGACCCGCTTTAGCAGCAAGGTTGAAGAAACACCGTTTACCCACTCCATCGCCGTCAATACCTACCCTGCCACAGAAAGTCTGCCTGCGCTGACCATTGTCGTGATTGATAAAATCCCCCAAGAACTGCAACAGGCAGATATGGTCTGGGAGTGGTTTAGCTATGTTTTTATCGCCAATTTACTGCTGGTACTGCCTTTGCTCTGGCTCGCCGCCCACTGGAGCTTGCACCCGATCAAGACGCTGGCGGAACAGGTTGCCGATTTGGAAAATGGCACCCGTGAACAGCTTGATGAGAATCCACCACGCGAACTTTATAGCCTGGTACGCAACCTCAATATTCTGCTCAATAACGAACGTAAGCGTTATCAAAAATACCGCACGGCGCTAACTGATCTAACGCATAGCCTAAAAACGCCTCTTGCCGTGCTACAAACCACATTACGTGCGCTGCGCACGGATAAAGAAGTACATATCGAGCAGGTAGAACCGGTGATGCTGGCGCAAATCAGCCGTATCTCACAACAGATAGGCTACTACCTGCATCGCGCGAGTATGCGTTATGAACACAACCTGCTGCTGCGTGAAGTGCACTCCGTTCCTGCATTGCTTGATGGCTTGTGTTCCGCGCTAAACAAAGTGTATCAGCGAAAAGGCGTCGTTATCACATTGGATATTTCCCCTGAATTGACCTTTGTCGGCGAAAAAAACGACTTTATGGAAGTGCTGGGTAACGTGCTCGACAACGCCTGCAAATACAGCCTTGAGTTTGTTGAAGTGAGCGCACAGTATTCGGATCATCGCCTGCATTTACTGATCGACGATGATGGCCCCGGCATACTACGCAGCCAACGTGAAATGATTTTCCAACGTGGTCAACGGGCTGATACGCTGCGCCCCGGTCAGGGTATTGGACTCTCTGTCGCGCTGGATATTATCGAGCAATACGAAGGGGAAATTATCATCACCGACAGTGTCCTTGGTGGTGCCCGCGTTGAAACCATTTTCGGCCGCCAGCATCCACATCCTGATTAACCTCGACCTTGTTCTCATCGCACAACCGCTCAGTGCTGCAACTCCGACGCTGAAATGGTTATACTCTTACAGCCCCCCTTTGTTGGAACATATGGTATGGATTATCAACTGAATCTCGATTGGCCATCTTTCATGGCGAATTACTGGCAAAAACGCCCTGTGGTGATCAAACAGGGTTTTACCGATTTTATCGATCCCATATCGCCCGATGAACTTACCGGGCTGGCAATGGAAAACGAAGTTGACAGCCGTTTAGTCAGCCACGATGCAGGTAAATGGCAAGTCAGCCACGATCCTTTCGACAGCTTTGATCATTTAGGTGAACACAACTGCTCCTTGCTGGTACAGGCCGTTGACCATTGGCATGATGCCTCAGCGGCACTGATACGCCCGTTTCGTCATATTCCCGACTGGCGTACCGATGATTTGATGATCTCATTCTCTGTACCGGGCGGCGGCGTAGGGCCGCATATCGACATTCAGGGAACCGGTCAGCGCCGCTGGCGCGTCGGGGAAAAGATCCCCATGAAGCAGCACGGCCCTCACCCGGACCTTCTCTAGGTTGATCCGTTCGAGCCGATTATAGCCAAGCGACTTAATTTTGATTACACCATATGGACTGAGAACAAAATCTCTGTATCGCAACCACTCTCTCTTTTTTTGCTTTTTGCTTGTGTCCATTTATGCTCAATGGGGTTAAGATCTGGCGAATATGTAGGCAAATACTCCACCATATACCCTGCATCGATGATGACTTGTTGAATATTATGTTTTTTGTGAAAAGTTGCATTGTCCATCACGATTACCCTGTTTTTAGGGAGTACTGGGATAAGGACTTGTGTGACCCAGGAATAGAAAACATCGCTGTTAATATTGATATCAAATAATCCGATAGCAAACAGCGTTGTGCCTAATAAAGCGCCGATAACATTTGTTCTTCCCTTGGCTCCCCCGTTCTTCAGGCCAAAACACCGTTGACCTTTTGGGTAATAGCCGTGAGTCCGTGGGGTATCGTGTGGAAAACCACTATCTTTTATCAACTCGGATTTATCGCTCTTTCGCTGACGCGTGGTCGATGCTTTTGACGCTATTTGATTAATCCAATGCGATACAGAGGCAGGGCCAATCCGAAATTGCTTCGCTGTTTCCCGGATACTCAACCCTTCTTCTTCCCGTGTAGATATCACTTTACGTCTAAAATCAATTGAATAGCTCATTTAAATAATGTAATCAAAATTAAGTCGTTTAGCTATATCAGCCGTCAAAGCATCCATATGAGTCAGACTCTCAGACAAGCCCTCGGTTAGCGTTGAACGACAACCCGCCCTATCGGTTAGAGTTTGAGACAGGGGCGCTATTGGTAAACCATTTGCAGCATCAAGCAGTAGGCGGGTTTGTAGTTCATAACCGACGTCGCCACCATGCGTCATTTTCAAACGTTCTTCTTTCCCATTGTGGATACGAAACTGTAAATGAGACCAGTCGTGAACGACGGGAGCGTATGGATGCGGGCTAAGTGCAACCTGCCGGAGAGCCAGCGAAATAATCGGTTCATTGAGCTGACTGAAGCTAATACATTCATTATTAAAAAAACGCCAAACGGCCTGAGTAGTGGCGAATGTTGTTTTCTGCGCGCAGGCAAGGTCTTTAACGGCTGACGCCAATGGTGCTGCGGGAGTCATGTGTTGCTTAACCAGACGCTGATAACGCCGGTTAAGGCGAGCATCAATCCCGCCGATGGATAAGTTGAGATCATGCAGCAACGTAATAGCAGATATTGCAAAAGATGTGTAGATACCTATGCCTCAAAGCAGTGTATCATGCTCCAACCGAAGAGGCCGCGCTTCAGGCGCTGGAGACGTTCGGTGGGACATGGGATCACCGCTATCCGCAGATAAGCCGGAGCTGGCAGTCAAACTGGGCCAACCTGTCGACATTCTTCTCGTACCCCTAGGAACTTCGCAAGGTAATCTACACGACGAACGCTATAGAATCACTGAACAGCGTGCTCCGGCATGCAATCAAGAAACGCAAGGTGTTCCCGACTGATGACTCGGTGAAGAAGGTTGTATGGCTGGCAATCCAAGGGGCATCACAGAAATGGACGATGCCCTTACAGGACTGGCGTATGGCAATGAGTCGCTTTATTATCGAGTTCGGTGACCGCCTTGACGCTCACTTCTGAAGAACTGGGGAGCCAAGGGAAGAACAAATGTTACCGGCGCTTTATTAGGCACAACGCTGTTTGCTATCGGATTATTTGATATCAATATTAACAGCGATGTTTTCTATTCCTGGGTCACACAAGTTCTTATCCCAGTACTCCCTAAAAACAGGGTAATCGTGATGGACAATGCAACTTTTCACAAAAAACATAATATTCAACAAGTCATCATCGATGCAGGGTATATGGTGGAGTATTTGCCTACATATTCGCCAGATCTTAACCCCATTGAGCATAAATGGGCACAAGCAAAAAGCAAAAAAAGAGAGAGTGGTTGCGATACAGAGATTTTGTTCTCAGTCCATATGGTGTAATCAAAATTAAGTCGCTTGGCTATAATCGCTAACCGTTTATTGCGTTAGCCTTATTGGTTGGTTTTACCCTGTGTTGAAAAACGGCGGATTAATACCCGCCGTTTTTTTGTGCCAGCAGAATATATAATTTAGTGAGTGATAGTTTATCTTGAAATAAATACGGCGCTCGAAAGCGCCTCAGATATAATTGTTAACATCATGTTATGACTATATTAAAAACGATAGCCAACACCAAACATAAAGGTAAAGGGATCGAGACGGGTACTGATCGATTGTGGGCCCAATGAAGAATTAAAACGCACATCGGTATCAATATTCATCCACCAGACTGAAGTATTAATCAGCCAGTTATTGTCCAGGTTATAATCCAACCCAGCCTGTGCCGCCACACCCCAGGAATTTTTCACTCTAAGATCGCTCAGCCCTAACCCCAGATTCTTACCGCGATCGTTGAATTTCTTATCAAAGAACATGGTGTAGTTGATACCGACACCAAGATAAGGACGCAGTTTGTCTTTTGCATCTCGGAAATAATACTGCGCCATCAATGAAGGCGGCAGATGGCTGACCTGCGCGATATTACCGATGGTTTGCAATCCAACATTGTGTGTAAACGGGGTTGCAGCCAGCAACTCCACGCCAATGTTGTCGGTGACCATGTAGCTGAACGTCAGCCCCAACTGCGTATCGTTATCGACTTTGAAAGAGCTGACGTTAAGCACCGTATCACCACCCGCATTCGGGCGCACGGTAGCCGTTCCTGCACGCACAATAAAATCACCAGCTTGATGCGCCTGAGCGAAGACAGGCAGCAACGTTGCGACGAGTAGAGCCAAAGACGTTTTTTTCATTATTACCCACTCCCTTTATATGGTTTAAAGTTGAGCGAAGAATACCTCTAAGTAGGTATTCTTGTTTTAAGCCAGATCACAACTTTTGTGCTAAAAAAGCGAAATTCTAAACACATCAAGATGCGCTAACTACTTAAAAAACCTAAAATTGATCTGCATCAATTTTCAATTCAACGCGCATTTAGTGCGCAGGTTAATTCTGCACCTTCACGGCGATCAATCACTGGCGCTATAGCCAAGCGACTTAATTTTGATTACACCATATGGACTGAGAACAAAATCTCTGTATCGCAACCACTCTCTCTTTTTTTGCTTTTTGCTTGTGCCCATTTATGCTCAATGGGGTTAAGATCTGGCGAATATGTAGGCAAATACTCCACCATATACCCTGCATCGATGATGACTTGTTGAATATTATGTTTTTTGTGAAAAGTTGCATTGTCCATCACGATTACCCTGTTTTTAGGGAGTACTGGGATAAGAACTTGTGTGACCCAGGAATAGAAAACATCGCTGTTAATATTGATATCAAATAATCCGATAGCAAACAGCGTTGTGCCTAATAACGCGCCGATAACGTGGCTTTGTTGAATAAACATATTTTATGCTGCACCCCCAGTGAAACGACAGATCCTCGCAACGCAAAATCATGCAGTTAGGCCTCATAAGAAAACTGTAAACCTGAGGTGACAAGCATTTTATACCAAAAATGGCTGGCAAAACAGCATGACTCACTATTATTCAACAAAGCCCGATAACATTTGTTCTTCCCTTGGCTCCCCAGTTCTTCAGGCCAAAGTACCGTTGACCTTTTGGGGAATAGCCGTGAGTCCGTGGTGTATCGTGTGGAAAACCACTTTCATCAATAAAAACAATAGATTTACCTTCTTTTTCATACTGTTGTTTTTTTGTTGAAATGCTTGCCGGGCGCTTTCGTCGGCTTTAGGATGACGTAGCGTTTTTTTATAGGTCAATCCCAGCTTTTTAAGAGCTTGCCAAATGGCCTTCTGACAAACGCCAAAACGCTCTGCACGTTCTTTTTGGTAAGCATCTGGATATGGTTCAACATCTTTTATCAACTCGGATTTATCGCTCTTTCGCTGACGCGTGGTCGATGCTTTTGACGCTATTTGATTAATCCAACGCGATACAGAGGCAGGGCCAATCCGAAATTGCTTCGCTGTTTCTCGGATACTCAACCCTTCTTCTTCCCGTGTAGATATCACTTTACGTCTAAAATCAATTGAATAGCTCATTTAAATAATGTAATCAAAATTAAGTCGTTTATCTATATTCGTTGTATGCAGGGCACCAACAGCAAGGCTCACTGTCGTTGTGCTGCGCTGGAAGGTGAGATCGGTCAGGCAGTCAGTTGCAACATCTATTCACAGCCTCTCTCGCCATACCGTGAGTTTTTACGCTCTGGAGAGAACGGGGAGGAAAATGATGACTGCAATCGTGCCAGAGCCCGCTATGGCTTGCCCCCGCTGTAACCTGCCGAATAAAATTGCAGCGAATACCCTTTTCAGACGTGCAGCAAGGTGCAACCTTTTGAGGTAACAGGTTACAATGTGGATCATTGGGCGCGCTGACGCGTCGTTTTCACTGTTGAATAGCCAAGGAGCCTTCATGTCTATCACGGCCGGTACCCTCTACCGTGACACTATGAATTTTACGCGTAACCAACTTATCGGCCTGTTGTTGCTGTCATTGCTCACGGCGGTCATTACTGTCATGTTAAATCAAGTATTGATACCGGCACCTGAACAGTTACAGCTATTGAGTAATGTCAGCGGCGATCTCTCCAGCAGCGGTCAGTTAGGGTTGCATGACCTGATTCAACAAATGACGCCCGAGCAGCAGATGGTGCTGCTCAAAGTTTCCGCTGCCAGCACCTTTGCAGCACTGGTCGGCAATGCCTTGCTGACTGGCGGCGTGCTGACGCTGGTAAGGCAGGTTTCTGCCGGACAACCCACCAGTGCGCTGCGCGCGATTGGTGGTTCCGCTCCGTTGCTGCCACGGCTGTTCTTTTTGATTCTGGTGGGTACCATTTTGGTGCAACTGGGCATGCTGCTGTTAATTGTGCCGGGGGTGTTGCTGGCCATAGCAGTGAGTATGTCACCGGTGATCGCAGCGGTTGAGAATAAAAGCGTTTTCGCCTCCATCCGCCTCAGCGCAAAGCTCGCTTATAGCAATCTGAAGCTGGTTGCCCCCTCCGTACTTTTTTGGTTATTGGCTAAAGTTGCCCTACTGATGCTGGTTGCGCGTTTGCCGCTGGCATCGCCGACCAGCATGGCAATTCTGATGAACGGGGTAAGCAACCTGATCTCTGCCATCTTTTTGATCTATCTTTTCCGTCTGTATATGTTGCTACGTCAATAATGCGCAAACATGCCGTCTGTGGGCGGCATGTTTGATTAACAGAAAAGTAATGTTCTGCAAATTCTTACGATAAAACAGGAAGCGGATGGCACAATCAAGGATAATGACAATCAGCAGCAGATGATCGCCTACGGGTGAATGTAGTTAATCTTTGGCACCTCGCGTTGTAATAGGTTGATATAATGAAGCAACTTCTTGATTTCTTACCTTTAGTTATTTTTTTCGTCGTATACAAATTGCACGATATCTTTTGGGCAACCGGTGCGCTGATCGCTGCCACACTCGCTGCGTTCCTCTACAGCTGGTACAAATTCCGCAAGGTAGAAAAAACCATGCTGGTCACCGTGGTGTTGGTGGCGGTGTTCGGCGGGCTGACTATCTATTTTCATAACCCCGAATTCATCAAATGGAAAGTGACGATCATTTATGCGTTGTTCGCCGGTGCGTTACTGATCGGTCAGTGGTTTTTCAACAAATCGCTGATTCAGTGTATGTTGGGCAAAGAGATTACGCTGCCGCAACCGGTTTGGCGTAAGCTGAATTGCGCTTGGGCGCTGTTCTTCATTGCCTGCGGACTGCTCAATATCTATGTTGCGTTCTGGTTGTCAGAAGGTCTATGGATGAACTTCAAGGTATTCGGGCTGACAGGGCTCACCTTGTTGTTTACACTGGCCTGTGGCGTTTACATCTATCGCCATCTGCCACCTGAGCAGAATAATAACGAAAGCAAACAGTAATCCTTTAAACGTTAACCTGAGACGACGATGAGTACTACTCAAACTGCACCTCACGGTGAGCTGGTTCTGCGCACGCTGGCTATGCCCGCTGATACTAATGCCAATGGCGATATCTTTGGTGGTTGGCTAATGTCGCAAATGGACATTGGCGGTGCCATCATGGCGAAAGAGATTGCCGAAGGGCGCGTTGTCACGGTGCGTGTTGACGGCATGAGCTTCCTCAAACCTGTCGCCGTCGGTGATGTGGTTTGCTGCTATGCCCGCTGTCTGCGCACCGGGCGCAGTTCATTGGATATCAATGTGGAAGTGTGGGTGAAGAAGGTTTCTACTGCCCCCATCGGGCAACGTTACCGCACAACTCAGGCGCTTTTCACCTATGTTGCAGTGGACGAAGCGGGTCACCCATGCGAATTACCGGCCGGAAAAAGCTACTTTACCGCCCCCGACCCGGCCTAGGAACACCCCTGACCACCCATTAACGTCACGGGCCTTGGACAAAAAAAGAACCGCAATTGCGGTTCTTTTTTTATTGATGTGCAGCGGCGGATTTATTCAACCACGGCGCCAGCATCAATTTTAAAGATGATGGTGACCTGCAAATCTTTACCCGGTTTTCCCGCTTCGTAACGCCATTTACGCATTGCCTGACGAATATCGCGTTCAAACATATTGCGCGGCTGTGCGTTCAGCACGCGGATATTGTCTACTCGCCCTTCACTATCCACGTCAAACTGAAGCGTTGTCCTGCCTTCCACGCGCAGTGCAAACGCGCGTGCTGGATACTGCGGTTGCGCGCGGCTCAACGGGCGCGCTCCTGACGACTGCACCGAGGCAGACGGTGCCGGAGCTTGACGTACAGGCGCATTGTCACGGGTTTTGCTGGCATCCTCTGAGGTAAACGGCGAGGGTGGCTGTTTCTCATCAGCCTTCTCTTGCGTCTTCTTCGGTTGCTCGACCTTTTTCTTCACCGGCTCCGTTTTCGATTTCGGTTTCGGCTTAGGTTTCGGTTCTGGCTTTGGCTCAGGCAACGGGATCGCGACAGGCTGCGGCAAAGGTTCCGGCTCTGGCTCAGGTTGTTTCACTGCTTCGACCTGTGGTTCTGGTTCCGGCTCAGGCTGTGCAGCCTGCGGTGCGGGTGCCGCTTCCGTCGCAGCAGGTGCGACCATCACGACGCTGATCGGCTTCGTCGCCTTAGGAAGTTCAAGTGCGTCATTAAACGATGCGTATAACAATACGGCGATTAATCCACCATGAGCGCCAACAGAAAGTAAAAAAGACCATGATTGGCGGCGAATTCCTAATAAAGTTGTTTGCGGCATAATTTTTCGTTGTCCTCTTAGCCGCCCAAGTTTAAATGCAAATAGCAATCATATTCAATAAGAACCCGATACTTTGTTAAAAAAACCACGGGCAGAGTATGATGGTGTTTTCACACTATTCCCTTGAGGATTATAAGATGTTGTACATCATTTTTGCTCAGGACGTTCCTAGTTCATTGTCAAATCGTCTGGCTGCACGCCCTGCCCATTTGGCACGCTTGCAAACCTTGCGCGATGAAGGTCGGCTGCTTACAGCAGGTCCACTCCCCGCCGTTGATAGTGAAACCCCCGGTGATGCTGGATTTACCGGTTCCGCGGTTATTGCCGAATTTCCCTCACTGACCGATGCACAGCGCTGGGCTGATGCCGATCCTTACGTGGCCGCAGGCGTGTATCACAGCGTAATCGTAAAACCCTTCAAAAAGGTGTTTTAACCCTGTATTACCAACGGTTATTTTGTTTAAGACAGCATTTAAGATGCAGCAAAAACGCACGATTTAACGTGTTTTTGCTGTATTACCTGCTGTATTTAAACGCCGTGTTTATTTCAGTTAATTTGAAAAATATCAGTAGCGGAAAGAAAAAGCTGAAATAATATAGTCAGTTAACAATGCTATGGTACTGACTCTTGTTAATTGAGAGCTAGGACTTATGCTACCACGATTCGCGTTTCTGAAGGGAAAAGGGACATTGCTCCGCAGATTCCGACCCAGCATTTTTTTGGGGTTATTGCTGATCATCGGTTTGTTTTCGCTGCTACAGCTGATGTCGATCGCAATTATTTCTAACACCATGAGCTAGGTACAGCGCGATATCACGGCCAACGATCGATTATAGCTAAACGACTTAATTTTGATTGCATTATTTAAATGAGCTATTCAATTGATTTTAGACGTAAAGTGATATCTACACGGGAAGAAGAAGGGTTGAGTATCCGAGAAACAGCGAAGCAATTTCGGATTGGCCCTGCCTCTGTATCGCGTTGGATTAATCAAATAGCGTCAAAAGCATCGACCACGCGTCAGCGAAAGATCGGCTTTGTTGAATAAACATATTTTATGCTGCACCCCCGGTGAAACGACAGATCCTCGCAACGCAAAATCATGCAGTTAGGCCTCATAAGAAAACTGTAAACCTGAGGTGGCAAGCATTTTCTACCAAAACTAGCTGGCAAAACAGCATGATTCACTATTATTCAACAAAGTCACAACTGTGTTGATCTGCTCCGATAATTACCCAAAAGTTCTATTTATTCAACAAAGCCTACACCATATGGACTGAGAACAAAATCTCTGTATCGCAACCACTCTCTCTTTTTTTGCTTTTTGCTTGTGCCCATTTATGCTCAATGGGGTTAAGATCTGGCGAATATGTAGGCAAATACTCCACCATATACCCTGCATCGATGATGACTTGTTGAATATTATGTTTTTTGTAAAAAGTTGCATTGTCCATCACGATTACCCTGTTTTTAGGGAGTACTGGGATAAGGACTTGTGTGACCCAGGAATAGAAAACATCGCTGTTAATATTGATATCAAATAATCCGATAGCAAACAGCGTGGTGCCTAATAAAGCGCCGATAACATTTGTTCTTCCCTTGGCTCCCCCGTTCTTCAGGCCAAAACACCGTTGACCTTTTGGGGAATAGCCGTGAGTCCGTGGTGTATCGTGTGGAAAACCACTTTCATCAATAAAAAACAATGGGTTTACCTTCTTTTTCATACTGTTGTATTTTTTGTTGAAATGCTTGCCGGGCGCTTCCGTCGGCTTTCGGATGACGTAGCGTTTTTTTATAGGTCAATCCCAGCTTTTTAAGAGCGTGCAAAATGGCCTTCTGGCAAACGCCAAAACGCTCTGCACGTTCTTTTTGGTAAGCATCTGGATATGGTTCAACATCTTTTATCAACTCGGATTTATCGATCTTTCGCTGACGCGTGGTCGATGCTTTTGACGCTATTTGATTAATCCAACGCGATACAGAGGCAGGGCCAATCCGAAATTGCTTCGCTGTTTCTCGGATACTCAACCCTTCTTCTTCCCGTGTAGATATCACTTTACGTCTAAAATCAATTGAATAGCTCATTTAAATAATATAATCAAAATTGAGTCGTTTAGCTGTAGCCGTAGTTCACCAACAAGGACTCGGGCATCTTTCAGGGGTATAGCCGGGTACTTTCCTATTGTTAAGCGCTGAGGCTGGCCGTTCCATCGGTAGCGAAACTGAAAGGCTATAGAGCCCTTTGGTGATATCCTAGCGGATAGGCCATCACCGTCCGTTAGTTCTGTTCGTGATCCTTGTGATTTTCCAAGTAATGAGTGCAGTTTTGTGTCACTGAGGGCCATGATAGTATTGTGTACACACGGTAAATTGGAATGTGTACCGATTATGTACACAAATACCATCGGACTAGCAAATGCAATTTAATGTTTTCAGGTACAGAGTAGGACAAAGCAAGGCATTAAATCGATGTAATATACTGGTTGTAATAGACAAAATGACGCATGAGAGCAATTAATAAGACAATGGGCGACACATCAATACAACCCACGTTTTTTATCCATGATTATGAAACCTTCGGTAAACACCCTGCCCGCGATCGCCCGGCACAGTTTGCCGGTGTGCGTACCAATATGGACTTCAATATCATTGGTGAGCCGCTGGTGATTTACTGCCAGCCCACGGATGACTACCTGCCCGAACCGGAAGCGGTGCTGATCACCGGCATTACGCCGCAACTCGCCCAAGCCAAAGGGGTTTGCGAAGCGGGATTCGCGCGCCAGATTCATGCCGCCTTCAGCGTGCCGAACACCTGCATCATGGGGTACAACAATATTCGCTTCGACGATGAGGTGAGCCGCAACATTTTCTACCGCAATTTCTACGATCCCTATGCGTACAGTTGGCAACATGGCAATTCTCGCTGGGATTTGTTGGATGCACTGCGCGCTTGCTACGCTTTGCGCCCGGACGGCATCGAGTGGCCGCTAAATGATGACGGCTTGCCCAGCTTTCGCCTAGAGCACCTGACACAGGCCAATGGCGTCGCGCACGAACACGCCCACGATGCCATGTCCGATGTGTATGCCACCATTGCCATGGCGAAGTTGTTTAAGCAAGCCCAGCCGAAACTGTTCCAGTATCTGTTTGCGCTGCGCAATAAAAACAAGGTCAGTCAGCTTATCGATATTCCCCAAATGAAACCGCTGGTACATGTCAGCGGGATGTTTGGCGCGGCGCGTGGCAATACCAGCTGGGTGGTGCCGCTGGCCTGGCACCCGGAAAATCGCAATGCGGTGATCCTGTGCGATCTGGCCGGTGATATCACCCCACTGCTTGAACTGGATGCTGATGCGCTCCGTGAACGGCTCTATACCCCGCGTGAGCGTCTGGCTCCCGAGCAAAGCCCGGCCCCTGTCAAACTGGTGCATATCAATAAATGCCCGGTGCTGGCCCCCGCCAACACGCTTCGCCCAGAAGATGCAGCTCGACTGGGGATCGATCGCCAGCGTTGTCTCGATAACTTGGCGGTGTTACGTCAACGCAGCGATCTTCGCGAAAAAGTGGTGGAGCTCTATGCCGATGCGCCGCCCTTTACGCCGGACAGTGACGTGGATATGCGGTTATACGATGGTTTTTTTGGCGATGCCGATCGGGCTGCCATGAACATTATTCAGCAGACGGCAGCAAAGAACCTGCCTGCGTTGGATCTGTCATTTAATGACAATCGCATCGCGCACTTATTATTCCGTTATCGCGCAAGAAACTTTCCTGGCACCTTGGATGACAGTGAGCAACAGCGTTGGTTACAGCACCGCAAAGTGCTATTCACACCTGAACGTCTTCAAGACTATGTCTCATATTTACAAGAACTTTATGCTAAGCACAAAGACGACAAGCGTAAAGCCGAGTTACTAAAAGCCCTATTCGTCTATACACAGACCTTGGTCGGCTGATTTTTTTACGGTGTTAAAGACAAAAAAGCCGGTTCACATCGTGAACCGGCTCAGGGTCGAACCGTGCTGTTAACCGCTATATTTTCACAGCAGCTCTTCGCTGCACTGGGCACCGGCTCACGGAAAGTGCGTGTCACAAACGCTAGGTAGATCAGGCCAATAGACGCCCAGATCAGCCCCAACGTCATGGAGCTCTTCTCCAGATTGAGCCACAGCGCCCCCACAGCCAATGCGCCTAACAGCGGCAGCACCAGATAATGGAAGGTGTCTTTCAGCGTGCGGTTACGGCCTTCACGCAGATAGAACTGCGAAATCACCGACAGGTTAACAAAGGTAAATGCCACCAGCGTACCAAAGTTAATCAACGCCGTTGCCACTTCAAGATCGAATGAGACCGCAGAGAGCGCCACCACACCGACCAGCAGTACGTTCAGCGACGGCGTACGCCATTGCGGGTGGATATAGCAGAAGAAACGTTCTGGGAACACGCCATCACGTCCCATGACATACATCAGGCGAGACACCCCCGCATGCGCGGCCATACCGGAAGGCAGTACGGTATAGCCAAGCGACATTATTTTGATAACAATTAGCTGTATTTTTTTGCCACATATCAGGGCATTGGCTGTAATCATTTTTAAGTCGGTTGGCTATATCTCTTTGCTCGCTTCACCGCATGATGCGCTGACCTGCCAACGCAGAACCCATAGCTGCTTTCACTGAAGGTCGGATCCCACTGGCTTTGCAGCACCTGCATCACTGCCTGCTGGATGAACCTGTCCATTACCGTCGGGATTCCCAGTTGTCGGGTTCCTCCCCCGGGTTTCGGTATGTCCACCCTGCGGACGGGCTGAGGTTTGTATCTGCCAGCCAGCAGGTTACTCCGCAGTTCCGGCTACTGGTGTTTCAGATGGTCGGGGAGTTCGCTCACGCTTATTCCGTCCACACCCGGCGCGCCTTTGTTGGCTTTTACTCTTTTCAGCGCCTGCTTCAGATTTTCTTGGTTGAGGATAACCTCCATGAGACTATCCCCGGACGACGGGCTTTCCCGCTCCGGTTGTGTCTGGACGGTTTCAGCCCCTGATGGGGCAGGAGTCGGGGCTTCACCCCTTCTGCTCTCATCGGGGTCGCATTGCGTTTTCTGCTGCATGACCGTTCGGAACCTCCGGCGATACTCGCCACTCATCACTGTTCGGGCCTTCAGGTTTCCCCTACTATACCCTCTGTTGACTTCTGCATAGCGATCAGCGCACCTCACGATGAGCTCAGTCCTGAATGCAGGACGCTATGCAGACCTCCCGGGGTAAGCCCGCCCCCCTTCACCACACACCTGCCTGATTTACTCACTCGACCCTTGATGGTTATGGCCTTCGCGATCATATGCTCGCTCTGCCGATCGGATGAGCCTTGTATCAGGTTTCTGTTCGTCAGGTCATGGCTTTGCTCCACGCTTCCTTCAGACTCCACCTCGCGATGACGCCCTTGCACTTCGCTAGTCCTTCGCCACCATCAGGCTGTACAGGGGACTTTCACCCCCAAGCTGTCGGGCATGCCCGGCACACATAAAAAAGCACCTTTTTACAGGTGCCTTTCTAAAAAGCTAGATATTACAGTCTATTGCAAGTAATACCACGGTGTTTTGTGCAGATTATCTCGGCATATCATCAGCCATAAATATTTGCACGATCGCGCAGTTCTTTACCTGGTTTGAAATGGGGAACGTATTTACCTTCCAGCTCCACCTTTTCACCGGTTTTCGGATTGCGCCCAACGCGTGGTGCACGGTAGTGAAGTGAGAAACTGCCGAACCCTCGGATCTCAATGCGATCACCATCAGCCAGCGTTGCCGCCATCTGCTCGAGCATCTCTTTCACTGCATCCTCAACCACCTTGGCCGGGATATGAGATTGCTGTCCAGCAAGTCTTTCGATCAGTTCAGACTTGGTCATAATTCCTCCAAGTGCGTGGTTATATCAATATTGGATAGCCACGATTGACTTACTACCGTAACAAAATGAGTCAACCTCATGGCCGACTCACCCCACCCTATTACTCGCCTTTAGCTGCTTTGAACGCTTCAGCCATTGCGCTGGAGAAGTTACCTTCTTCCTGTTTGTTGTTTACGGCAGCGATAGCGTCTTTCTCATCCGCTTCGTCTTTCGCACGTACAGACAGGCTTACAACACGGTTTTTACGATCAACACCAGTGTATTTGGCTTCAACTTCATCGCCTACGTTCAGAACCAGCGTAGCATCTTCTACACGGTCACGAGATGCTTCAGAAGCACGCAGGTAACCTTCAACGCCATCTGCTAATTCAATTGTAGCACCTTTTGCGTCAACAGCAGTGACTTTACCCGTTACGATCGCACCTTTTTTGTTCAGTGACAGATAGTTATTGAACGGGTCTTCCGCCAGTTGCTTAACGCCCAAGGAGATACGCTCGCGCTCTGCGTCAACTTGCAGAACAACAGCGGCGATTTCGTCACCTTTCTTATATTCGCGAACGGCTTCTTCGCCAGCCACGTTCCAAGAGATGTCAGACAGGTGTACCAGACCATCGATACCGCCATCCAGACCGATGAAGATACCGAAGTCAGTGATAGACTTGATCTTACCTTCTACGCGGTCACCCTTGTTGTGGGTTTCAGCGAACAGCTGCCACGGGTTGGATTTGCATTGTTTCAGGCCTAGGGAGATACGACGACGTTCTTCGTCGATATCCAGAACCATAACTTCAACCACGTCGCCCACGTTAACCACTTTGGACGGATGGATGTTTTTGTTGGTCCAATCCATTTCAGATACGTGTACCAGACCTTCAACTCCTTCTTCGATTTCTACGAAGCAGCCGTAATCAGTCAGGTTGGTCACACGACCGGTCAGACGGGTGTTTTCCGGGTAGCGCTTAGCGATAGCAACCCACGGATCCTCGCCCAGCTGTTTCAGGCCCAAGGACACACGAGTACGTTCGCGGTCGAACTTCAGCACTTTCACAGTGATCTCATCGCCAACATTGACGATTTCGCTCGGATGCTTAACGCGTTTCCACGCCATATCAGTGATATGCAGCAGACCATCAACGCCACCCAGGTCAACGAATGCACCGTAGTCAGTGAGGTTCTTAACGATACCTTTAACTTCCATGCCTTCTTGTAGGTTTTCCAGCAGTTGATCCCGCTCAGCGCTGTTCTCGGATTCAATAACGGCACAGCGGGAAACGACAACGTTGTTGCGTTTCTGATCCAGCTTGATCACTTTAAACTCAAGCTCTTTGCCTTCCAAGTGCAGCGTGTCGCGAACCGGGCGGACGTCAACCAAAGAACCCGGCAGGAACGCACGGATGCCGTTCAGTTCAACCGTGAAGCCGCCTTTCACTTTACCGTTGATAACACCGGTAACGGTCGCAGCTTCTTCGTAGGCTTTTTCCAGCATCAGCCAAGCTTCGTGGCGTTTCGCTTTCTCACGAGACAGCAGGGTCTCGCCGAAACCGTCTTCTACCGCGTCCAAGGCAACGTCGATTCCGTCACCCACCTGGATTTCAAGTTCGCCTTGTGCGTTTTTGAATTGTTCTACCGGAATGGCAGATTCAGATTTCAGACCGGCGTCAACCAGTACGACATCTTTATCAATAGCAACGACAACACCGCGAACGATGGAACCCGGACGAGTTTCGATTTCTTTCAGCGATTCTTCAAAGAGTTGAGCAAAAGATTCAGTCATGTTGTTAATCTTAAGGGTTTAAATTTAACGTCCATCTGGCATCCTGCTTGATGGGGTTGTTTCACATGCCCTGCTGTTATCCTTACAACAAGGTTAAAAAAACAATGCTACACCGCGCCTCAATCAACTCTGTGATTGAGCAAGGATTTCACGCGCATAACTGAGCGATTTCGCAATAACGTCATCAATAGACATATCGGTCGAATCCAACACCAGCGCGTCTGTGGCAGGGACTAACGGTGCTACTGGACGACCCCGATCGCGCACATCCCGTTCTTTTATCTCGGACAAAAGGCGCTCAAAGTTAACATTAAAGCCTTTTTCCTGCAACTGTAGCATACGTCGTTGTGCACGTTCTTCCACGCTGGCATCCAAAAAAATCTTCACAGGCGCATCGGGGAACACCACCGTACCCATATCGCGGCCGTCCGCGACCAGTCCCGGCGCTTCGCGAAACACACGCTGCCGACGCAATAAGGCTTCTCTTACACGCGGAAAAGCGGCCGCCTGCGAGGCAGTGTTACCGACCGTTTCATTACGAATTTCGTTACTGACGTCCTCACCTTCCAGAATCACTTTCAATTGCCCGTCTTCAGCAACGAAACGCACGTCAAGGTGCGACGCCAGCGGCACTAACGCTTCTTCCGAACCGATATCAACCTGATGATGTAAGGCAGCCAAGGCGAGCACGCGATAAATCGCGCCCGAGTCCAACAAATTCCACTGCAATGTTTCTGCCAACGCCTTGCACAGCGTTCCCTTGCCTGCGCCACTCGGCCCATCAACCGTTATTACCGGTGCCGTTACCGCCATCTATTTCTCCTATTTACTCCGATCAAGCGCGAGGTCTGTTACGACTTACGGTGCCTCATTATACGCGCCAACGAGCAAAACCGTTAGCCTAACACCCGGAGAAAGATAAAATTTCAGAAGATGCCTTGTAAAACTGAGGGCGGGCATAGGTATCTACACATCATAAAGGGTTAAAAACCACCATAACGAAGTGGGCAAGTTCTTCCGGGGTATAGTCTGCTAATAACGTCAAGGTATTTAGCAGGATGGATAGTCCGGCAAGCAGCGCTGGGGCGCTTTCTTTACGCCCTCGTTTTTGTTGTCGTCCGGATAATCGGCAAATTAACTGACGGGCTGCCGCATTGTCGTCTCCTTCAACGCGTTGCAGCCGCCATACCAGCACACATGCCATGCTAGCTATCAATAACCTGCGTAGCAGGGCACCAGCACTGCGCTGAAGCCATTTTTCTACATCATGACCGGCACCTTTCAGCAGCTTAAAAAAGGATTCAATACCCCAGCGCCAGTAATACCAGCGAGCGACTTCCGCGCTGGTGATCTCGTTGCTAACGTTTGTGAGCAGCGTCCAGCGTCCGATAAATTTACCGTGAGTATCGGTAAGGCGAACCACAACTAATCTGAGTGTCAGAGCTACGCCTGGCTGAACTTTCACTCGCCGTCCGGTGCTCTTGTCTTTCCGCTTCGGTTTTGCTGTTCGCGTTATGATCACGGATGTTTCCCCGATCTCCATATTGGCTTTTTTCCCTTTCCAGCCAACCTGTCCGTTTGCGATAAATGGCAGATCGTCTGCAATTTCACCAATTTTACGGGTGTCACCGCCCCACTCGGCCCGATGCCCTTCCTTTCCCCAGATAAGCCAACATATTCCCTGGGAGCTTAATGTGCGCATATGCCCGATAGAGTCACCTTCACGGTCAATGAGATGAACTAACTTCTTCCCGGTATCAAGAGACTCAACGCGGGCGATATCAGCCGTCAAAGCATCCATATAGCTAAGCGACATTATTTTGATAACAATTAGCTGTATTTTTTTGCCACATATCAGGGCATTGGCTGTAATCATTTTTAAGTCGTTTGGCTATATGAGTCAGACTCTCAGACAAGCCCTCGGTTAGCGTTGAACGACAACCCGCCCTATCGGTTAGAGTTTGAGACAGGGGCGCTATTGATAAACCATTTGCAGCATCAACCAGTAGGCAGGTTTGTAGTTCATAACCGACGTCGCCACCATGCGTCATTTTCAAACGTTCTTCTTTCCCATTGTACGAAACTGTAAATGAGACCAGTCGTGAACGACGAGAGCGTATGGATGTGGGCTAAGTGCAACCTGCCGGAGAGCCAGCGAAATAATCGGTTCATTGAGCTGACTGAAGCTAATACGTTCATTATTAAAAAAACGCCAAACGGCCTGAGTAGTGGCGAATGTTGTTTTCTGCGCGCAGGCAAGGTCTTTAACGGCTGACGCCAATGGTGCTGCGGGAGTCATGTGTTGCTTAACCAGACGCTGATAACGCCTGTTAAGGCGAGCATCAATCCCGCCGATGGATAAGTTGAGATCATGCAGCAACGTAATAGCAGATATTGCAAAAGATGTGTAGATACCTATGCCCTACAGGGAAAGTGCAACTACCGTCTGATTATTAACCGTGGCTCAGACGCGCCAACTGTTGAAAATAGTCCGGGAAAGTTTTTGCCGTACATTTGGGGTCGAGAATGGTCACTGGTGTATCGGATAATGCCACCAGCGAGAAACACATCGCCATACGGTGATCGTTGTAGGTGCCGATCTCGGCAAAACGTAACTGAGGGGCAGGCGTAATACGAATATAATCGTTCCCCTCTTCCACCGTCGCACCGACTTTGCGCAGCTCAGTCGCCATTGCCGCAAGACGATCGGTCTCTTTTACGCGCCAATTGTAGATATTGCGCAGCGTCGTGGTGCCACCTTCGGCAAACAGCGCTGTCGTAGCAATCGTCATGGCCGCATCGGGGATATGATTCATGTCCATATCGATGGCATGCAACTCACTGCGCTGACACTCGATATACTCATCCCCCCAACGAATAATGGCACCCATTTTTTCCAGCACGTCAGCAAAACGGATATCGCCTTGCACGCTGTTGCGCCCAACGCCCGTGACACGGACCGTTCCACCTTTAATGGCCGCCGCCGCCAAAAAATAGGAGGCGGAAGAGGCATCACCTTCCACCAGATACTCACTTGGCGCATGGTATTGCTGGTTGCCATGTAGGCTGAAGTACTGGTAATTTTCGTTGTGCACCTCAACGCCAAAATCTTTCATCATGCGCAGCGTGATATCGATATAGGGCTTGGACACCAGATCGCCTTTGATACTGATGCGGGTGTCTTTGCTCGCCAACGACGCTGTCATCAGCAGCGCGGTCAGGAACTGGCTGGAGACGCTGCCATCCACAGCGATCTCACCCCCCTGGAAACCGCCGTGCAGGCGCAATGGCGGATAGTTGTTCTGCTCAAGGTAGTCGATGGTCGCGCCACCTTGGCGCAACCCATCTACCAGATGGCCGATCGGTCGCTCTTTCATACGCGGCTCACCGGTCAAAACAATATCGCCTTGCGTCAAGCATAACCCGGCGGTCAGCGGACGCATCGCCGTGCCCGCATTGCCAAGAAACAGTTCTAACGGTTGCGACACGCTGAACGGTCCACCAATACCAGTGACGTCGCACTCGGTGCGACTGGGCGAAAGCTGATATTGCACGCCTAACAGTTGCAACGCGTCCAGCATATGGCGAACGTCATCGCTATCGAGCAGGTTTTTCAAACGCGTCCTCCCCGTTGCCAATGCTGCCAGCAACAAAGCACGGTTAGAGACGCTTTTCGAACCTGGAAGGTTAATCACGCCATCGATCAGGGAAATAGGCTGTAGGGTAAGGGATTCCTGCATGTAACTCTTAACTCCGGTCATCAACATAAGAAACCCCGGTACACACCGGGGTTTACTGGAAACAAGTTGCCGCTTTACGTTCTGCGGCAACGGTACGACCTGCAACGCCGCGGGCAGACCACGGCGCTACTCGCTGCGGTATTAGCCGTGGCGACGTTCAAAATCCGCCATAAAGGCAGTCAGCGCCTGTACACCTTCCAGCGGCATCGCGTTGTACAGCGACGCACGCATCCCTCCCACGACGCGGTGGCCTTTCAGCGCATGCAACCCAGCCGCTTTAGACTCTTCTAGGAACAGTTTATCCAGCGCGTCATCACCGAGCAGGAAGGGCAAATTCATGCGTGAGCGGTTGGCGGCCAGCACGTCGTTACGGTAGAAATCGCTGCTATCGATAGCGCCGTAAAGGTGATCCGCTTTCTCGCGATTGCGTTTTTCCATTTCCACCAAGCCACCCTGCTCTTTCAGCCATTTGAATACCATGCCAGAAAGGTACCAGGCAAAGGTCGGCGGCGTGTTGTACATGGAGTCGTTATCGGCCAGCGTTTTGTAATCCAACACCGACGGCAGCACGCTGCGGGATTTACCCAACAGGTCATCGCGCACAATAACCAAGGTTAAACCGGCAGGGCCAATGTTTTTCTGCGCACCGGCATAAATCACGCCGAAACGGCTGACATCGATCGGGCAGGACAGGATGCTGGAGGAGAAGTCAGCAACCACAATCTTGTCGCCAAAGTCAGGCGTTTCTTCAATTGCCAGACCATCAATGGTTTCATTCGGGCAGTAGTGCACAAAAGCGGCATAGTCAGACAGAGCCCATTCACGCATCGGTTTGGCGGCGTGCAGGCCGTCAATGAGGGTTTTCACGTCAATAACGTTCGGTTTGCAGTATTTTTCTGCTTCGTTAATCGCACTGTGCGCCCAATAGCCGCCGTCGATATAGTCAGCTTTAGTGCTGTCACCCAGCAGATTGAGTGGCACGGCCGCAAACTGCGCGCGCGCGCCCCCTTGGCAGAACAACACTTTGTAGTTGGAGGGGATCTTTAACAAATCGCGCAGATCCTGCTCGGCTTCCGCCGCCACCTGCATAAATTCTTTACTGCGGTGGCTGATTTCCATTACGGACGTTCCCAGCCCACGCCAGTTAAACAACTCTTGCTCGGCACGACGCAACACTTCAACCGGCAGCATGGCTGGACCGGCGCTAAAATTGAAAACTTGTGTCATTTCCCTCACCACGTGTTTAGTACGACTATTTTTAACGTTTTGTCTGTTTTTACAACGACTATTATGATTTTTTGCAACAAGCACGTTGGCTATTTGCAGCAGCCATCATGGTTTTTTTTTGCAGCAACCGTCATCATTTGTTTTTATCACTGGCTCCTTCCCGCTGCAATCCTTATTACGCTTTCCCGTATATAGCCAACCGACTTAAAAATGATTACAGACAATGCCCTGATATGTGGCAAAAAAATACAGTTAATTGTTATCAAAATAATGTCGCTTGGCTATAAAACCCGCACGGCGACAGCGTGGAGTTGTCCGTGAAAAGTCCGTATGATGCACGTCCCATAAAAGAGAAAAGTGACAATCATGCATGAGCCAAACGTTCATCCCAGGCAAAGACGCCGCCCTAGAAGACTCCATCGCCCGTTTTCAACAGCAACTCCGTGACCTAGGGTTCAACATCGAAGAAGCCTCCTGGCTGAACCCGCTGCCTAACGTCTGGTCTATGCATATTCGCGACAAAGATTGCCCGTTGTGCTTTACCAACGGCAAAGGCGCCAGCAAGAAAGCCGCCCTGGCTTCAGCCTTAGGTGAATATTTCGAGCGTCTTTCCACCAACTACTTCTTTGCCGACTTCTATTTGGGCAAGTCAATCGCTAACGGCGATTTCGTGCATTACCCGAACGAGCAATGGTTCCCGCTGCCGGACGATGACAGCTTACAACTGGGGATTCTGGATGATCACCTGCGCGCATTTTACGATCCTGATAACGAATTGAGCGCCAGCATGCTGGTGGATCTGCAATACGGCAACGACGAACCTAGCATCTGCGCCCTGCCGTTTACCCGTCAATCCGATGACACCACCGTCTACATCCCGATGAATATAGCTAAACGACTTAATTTTGATTGCATTATTTAAATGAGCTATTCAATTGATTTTAGACGTAAAGTGATATCTACACGGGAAGAAGAAGGGTTGAGTATCCGGGAAACAGCGAAGCAATTTCGGATTGGCCCTGCCTCTGTATCGCGTTGGATTAATCAAATAGCGTCAAAAGCATCGACCACGCGTCAGCGAAAGAGCGATAAATCCGAGTTGATAAAAGATGTTGAGCAATATCCAGATGCTTACCAAAAAGAACGTGCAGAGCATTTTGGCGTTTGTTAGAAGGCCATTTGGCAAGCTCTTAAAAAGCTGGGATTGACCTATAAAAAAAAACTCTATGTCATCCGAAAGCCGACAAAAGCGCCCGGCAAGCATTTCAACAAAAAATACAACAGTATGAAAAAGAAGGTAAACCTATTGTTTTTATTGATGAAAGTGGTTTTCCACACGATACCCCACGGACTCACGGCTATTCCCCAAAAGGTCAACGGTGTTTTGGGCTGAAGAACGGGGGAGCAAAGGAAAGAACAAATGTTATCGGCACGTTATTAGGCACAACGCTGTTTGCTATCGGATTATTTGATATCAATATTAACAGCGATGTTTTCTATTCCTGGGTCACACAAGTCCCTATCTGTACTAGCTCAGACCTGATCTGACAGTTACCGATTATTTATACAAGTGTCTGTCAGATTACATCTGGTTCAGATTCTTTTCTGCCCAGATCCGTTTTCCATCGAGTAAAGTGACCATCGGCGTACGCCCGCAGCACATTTTTCCCTGATGAGTTCGCTCATTATTGTAATGCCACAACCAGTTGTCCAGATCTACCTGCAGGCTTTCCAGGTCTCCATATAACTTCTTGCGGAACGTAACCTGATAAAAATCCTGCAAAATGGTTTTATGGAAGCGCTCGCAGATGCCGTTCGTCTGCGGAGACATCGCCTTCGTTTTCGTATGCTCGATATCGTTGATAGCCAGATAAAGCTGATAATCATGCTGCTCCACTTTACCACAGTACTCCGTACCCCTGTCGGTCAGTATTCTCAGCACCGGCAGTCCCTGAGCCTTGTAGAACGGGAGTACGCGATCATTGAGCAGGTCGGCGGCGGTGAGCGGTGTTTTATTCGTATACAGCTTGCAGTGTGCCACTTTCGAGTACGTATCCACGAACGTCTGCTGGTAGATACGGCCCACCCCCTTCAGATTGCCCACGTAGAAGGTGTCCTGCGAGCCCAGATACCCGGGATGTGCCGTCTCGATTTCACCACAGGCCTCATCATCGTGCGCCTTCTTCTCCAGGGCTGCGATTTGAGCGTCGGTAAGGACAATGCCTCTCTGGCGACCTTTTCCTCAAGCGCCTTCAGGCGTTTACGGAAGTTCTCCAGGTCGTGTCGTTGCCAGATGGAGCGCACGCCGCTGCCGGAGATAAATACGCCTTTTTTACGCAGCTCATTACTGGTCCGGTGCTGCCCATGGGGCGGGAACTCAATAGCATAATCAACAACCGCGCGTTCAGTGGCTTCGTCGGCGCGGTTCTGCAGGTTCGGAACCCGGCGGTTCTGGTTAACCAGCGCATCAATGCCGCCTTCAGCAGCCAGTTCCTGATAACGGTAAAATGTATCGCGTGACCCGCCCATGCTCTTGCAGGCTTTTGATACGTTACCGAGTTCTTCGGCGAGATTGAGCAGGCCGACTTTGTGTTTGATAATGGGATTGTTAGTATGAAGCATGAGAGTTACCTCGCGTTTTGTTTAAGGATTAGACACCCATATCAAAACCGGTAACTCTCAACCTTTCAAGGTCCAGTGTCAGATCTAGTCGTGACTAATACACCTTATCCTAGTACTCCCTAAAAACAGTGTAATCGTGATGGACAATGCAACTTTTCACAAAAAACATAATATTCCACAAGTCATCATCGATGCAGGGTATATGGTGGAGTATTTGCCTACATATTCGCCAGATCTTAACCCCATTGAGCATAAATGGGCACAAGCAAAAAGCAAAAAAAGAGAGAGTGGTTGCGATACAGAGATTTTGTTCTCAGTCCATATGGTGTAATCAAAATTAAGTCGTTTAGCTATAACTGACGGGCTGCCGCATTGTCGTCTCCTTCAACGCGTTGCAGCCGCCATACCAGCACACATGCCATGCTAGCTATCAATAACCTGCGTAGCAGGGCACCAGCACTGCGCTGAAGCCATTTTTCTACATCATGACCGGCACCTTTCAGCAGCTTAAAAAAGGATTCAATACCCCAGCGCCAGTAATACCAGCGAGCGACTTCCGCGCTGGTGATCTCGTTGCTAACGTTTGTGAGCAGCGTCCAGCGTCCGATAAATTTACCGTGAGTATCGGTAAGGCGAACCACAACTAATCTGAGTGTCAGAGCTACGCCTGGCTGAACTTTCACTCGCCGTCCGGTGCTCTTGTCTTTCCGCTTCGGTTTTGCTGTTCGCGTTATGATCACGGATGTTTCCCCGATCTCCATATTGGCTTTTTTCCCTTTCCAGCCAACCTGTCCGTTTGCGATAAATGGCAGATCGTCTGCAATTTCACCAATTTTACGGGTGTCACCGCCCCACTCGGCCCGATGCCCTTCCTTTCCCCAGATAAGCCAACATATTCCCTGGGAGCTTAATGTGCGCATATGCCCGATAGAGTCACCTTCACGGTCAATGAGATGAACTAACTTCTTCCCGGTATCAAGAGACTCAACGCGGGCGATATCAGCCGTCAAAGCATCCATATAGCTAAGCGACATTATTTTGATAACAATTAGCTGTATTTTTTTGCCACATATCAGGGCATTGGCTGTAATCATTTTTAAGTCGGTTGGCTATAACACCGGTTAAGGCGGGCATCAATCCCGCCGATGGATAAGTTGAGATCATGCAGCAACGTAATAGCAGATATTGCAAAAGATGTGTAGATACCTATGGGTTAACACCGGGGAGCATTCACACTGTTGTGACCTCAAGCGGCAACCTTATTTTTTCGATCAATTTTCCAGCAACACGCCAGATGTCATCATCCAATTATCTTATCGTTGCGTAGTTCGAATAATTCGGCATTTCTCATAAAATGAATAATAATGTACTTATTGTTATTGAATAGTGAATTTTTAATTAATTTGCAGCAACTCACAACACCGAAATGATACAAAAACGCATATCATTTAACTCTTTTTTCACGCCACCCCTTGCATTCAACTATTTTTATAATTTTTAAAATATTTTTTCTTTATTAATTTCAATTGGTTAGCGTGAATTTAGTGCAGATCGTAGAGGGATTTCACCCCACTAAATTTTCACGATATGATCCAAGTCAAATTTTGCTTTATATTGCTTTGTTAGTATTCCCTCGCTGATAAATCTTGGAGAACGTTAGTGTGAAAGCTGACAACCCCTTTACACTTTTACTACCGGCAGCCATGGCGAAAGTCGCTGAAGATGCTGGTGTCTATAAAGCTACCAAACAACCCCTGACTACGTTTTTTTTGGCAATTACTGCTGGTGTTTTTATTTCTATCGCCTTCGTTTTTTACATCACAGCCACAAGCGGTTCCGCGTCTATGCCTTACGGCATGTCTAAATTGATTGGTGGGATCTGCTTCTCAGTCGGCCTGATGCTGGTGGTTGTCTGCGGCGCTGACCTGTTTACCTCAACGGTATTAACAGTGATTGCCAAGGCAAGCGGCCGTATCACTTGGAAACAGCTGGCCTGCAACTGGTGTAATGTCTATGTGGGCAACCTGTTCGGCGCACTGTTTTTTGTCGCTCTGATCTGGTTTGCCGGTGAGCATATGGTCGCCAACGGTGCATGGGGCTTGAATGTCCTGCAAACCGCAGAACACAAAGTGGAACACACTTTTGTTGAAGCGTTTTGCCTCGGGGTGCTGGCTAACCTGATGGTTTGTCTGGCGGTATGGATGAGCTACTCAGGTCGGACGCTGACAGACAAAATGTTCGCAATGATCCTGCCGGTGGGCATGTTCGTTGCCAGCGGCTTTGAGCACAGTATTGCTAATATGTTTATGATCCCCATGGGGATCGTTATCAAGAATTTCGCGGCGCCCGAATTTTGGGAAGCCATTGGCAAAGCGCCGTCCCAATTTGAGCACCTTACCCTCCACAACTTTATCGTGGACAACCTGATTCCTGTCACACTTGGCAACATCGTCGGCGGCGGTTTTCTGGTAGGGTTAACATATTGGGTTATTTATTTGCGCGATGGCGACAAACATTAATCTGTCGCCGACTGCAAATCGGGTTATGAATTCCAAACCAAAGGTAGGTGTAATATGACCGAACTGAATGAAAAATTGGCTAACGCGTGGGAAGGTTTTAGCGCGGGTGAATGGCAGAATGGCGTCAACGTACGTGACTTCATTCAGAAGAACTACACACCGTATGAAGGTGACGAGTCCTTCTTGGCTGGAGCTACTCCGGCAACCACCAAGCTGTGGGATGCTGTTATGGAAGGTATCAAACAAGAAAACCGCACTCACGCGCCGGTTGACTTCGATACCAACGTTGCAGCCACCATCACCTCTCATGACGCCGGTTATATCGACCAGAGCCTAGAACAAATCGTTGGTCTGCAAACTGACGCGCCGCTGAAACGTGCGCTGATTCCGTTTGGCGGCATCAAAATGGTTGAAGGTTCCTGTAAGGTTTATGGCCGTGAACTGGATCCGCAGCTGAAAAAAATCTTCACCGAATACCGCAAAACCCATAACCAGGGCGTATTCGATGTTTACACTCCGGATATCCTGCGCTGCCGTAAATCTGGCGTGCTGACCGGTCTGCCGGATGCTTATGGCCGTGGCCGTATCATCGGTGACTACCGTCGCGTTGCGCTGTACGGTATCGACTACCTGATGAAAGACAAATTCGCTCAGTTCACTTCTCTGCAATCCAAACTGGAAAACGGTGAAGACCTGGAAGCGACTATCCGTCTGCGCGAAGAGATTGCCGACCAGCATCATGCGCTGTCTCAGATCAAAGAAATGGCTGCCAAATACGGCTGCGATATCTCTGGTCCGGCTACCAATGCAAAAGAAGCCGTTCAATGGACTTACTTCGGCTACTTGGCTGCGGTTAAATCTCAGAACGGTGCGGCCATGTCCTTCGGTCGTGTATCCAGCTTCCTGGATATCTTCATCGAACGTGACCTGAAAGCCGGTAAAATCACTGAGCAAGACGCACAGGAACTGATCGACCACCTGGTGATGAAACTGCGTATGGTGCGCTTCCTGCGTACGCCTGAATACGATGAACTGTTCTCCGGTGACCCGATCTGGGCAACTGAGTCCCTAGCCGGTATGGGCCTAGACGGTCGTACTCTGGTAACCAAAAACAGCTTCCGTTTCCTGAACACCCTGTACACCATGGGGCCGTCTCCGGAACCGAACATCACTATCCTGTGGTCTGAAAAACTGCCGCTGAACTTCAAAAAGTATGCAGCTAAAGTGTCCATCGATACCTCTTCTCTGCAATACGAGAACGACGATCTGATGCGTCCGGACTTCAACAGCGATGACTATGCTATCGCTTGTTGCGTGAGCCCGATGGTTGTTGGTAAACAAATGCAGTTCTTCGGTGCACGTGCCAACCTAGCAAAAACCATGCTCTATGCTATCAACGGCGGCGTGGACGAAAAACTGAAGATGCAGGTCGGTCCGAAATCTGAACCGATCAAAGGCGATGTGCTGGACTTTGACGTGGTAATGGACCGTATGGACCACTTCATGGATTGGCTGGCCAAGCAGTATGTCACTGCATTGAACATCATCCACTACATGCACGACAAATACAGCTACGAAGCATCGCTGATGGCACTGCACGATCGTGACGTGTTCCGTACCATGGCATGTGGTATCGCCGGTCTGTCCGTTGCCGCTGACTCCCTGTCTGCCATCAAATATGCGAAAGTTAAACCGATTCGTGACGAAGATGGCTTGGCCATCGACTTCGATATCGAAGGCGAATACCCACAGTTCGGTAACAACGATCCGCGCGTTGATGGCTTGGCTTGTGACCTGGTAGAACGTTTCATTAAGAAAATTCAGAAACTGACCACCTACCGTGGTGCTACCCCGACACAGTCTGTTCTGACCATCACCTCTAACGTGGTATATGGTAAGAAAACCGGTAACACACCGGATGGCCGTCGCGCTGGTGCACCGTTCGGACCGGGTGCTAACCCGATGCACGGCCGTGACCAGAAAGGTGCTGTTGCCTCTCTGACTTCCGTTGCTAAACTGCCGTTCGCCTACGCGAAAGACGGTATCTCTTACACCTTCTCCATCGTGCCTAACGCATTGGGTAAAGATGATGACGTGCGTAAGACCAACTTGGCAGGCCTGATGGACGGTTACTTCCACCACGAATCCAGCATCGAAGGTGGTCAACACCTGAACGTGAACGTGATGAACCGTGAAATGCTGTTGGATGCAATGGAACACCCGGAAAAATATCCGCAGCTGACCATCCGTGTTTCTGGTTATGCCGTGCGCTTCAACTCGCTGACCAAAGAACAGCAGCAAGACGTTATTACCCGTACTTTCACTAAGTCAATGTAATTTCCCTGACTGCCTGAAAAGGCGTAAAATAAAGGCTTCACCCCGGTGGGGCCTAATGAGATGGTCACCCCCACTCTGTGAGCGGTACGCTGGCAGGGTGTTTTTCTTTCAGGAGAGGCCATCATGGAAAACGTTACTCTTATTGGTATCGATCTCGGTAAACATTCTTTCCACATTCATTGCTAGGATAAGTCATGTAAGGCGCTTCTGCGTAAGAAGTTTACGCGCACAAAGCTAATGCAGTTTTTGGCGACGTGCCCATCCTCGGTTGTTGTTATGGAAGCTTGTGCCGGGGCACACTTTATGGCGCGGCGTATCAATGATAGCGGCCATGAAGCAAAACTTATCTCTCCGCAGTTTGTGCACCCGTTTATCAAGAGCAATAAAAATGATTTTGTTGATGCAGAGGCGATATGTGAAGCTGCATCCCGGCCGTCAATGCGTTTTGTTCAGCTGAAAACTGAGGTTCAGCAGGCGATGCGAGCACTGCATCGGGTCAGGGAATCTCTTATCAGAGATAAAGTAAAAACCACTAACCAGATCCACGGTTTTCTGCTGGAGTTTGGGATAAGCCTGCCAATCGGCGAGGCGGTAATAAAGCGACTGTCTCTGGTGCTGGCTGAGCACGAAACCCCCGAATACCTGAGCCGTCTGCTGGTTAAGTTACATGCCCACTATCTTTACCTTGTCGAGCAAATAGTAGCGCTAGAATCAGAATTAAATCAGTCAATCAAAGCTGATGATACTGCACAGCGAATTATGACAATTTCAGGGGTCGGGCCGATTACTGCAAGCTTACTTTCATCACAGCTCGGCGATGGAAAACAATTTTCATGTAGCAGGGATTTTGCGGCTTCCACAGGGCTTGTACCGCGACAATACAGCACAGGAGGCAAACCGACTCTGCTGGGGATAAGCAAACGAGGTGATAAAAATTTACGCAAACTTCTGGTTCAATGTGCCCGCTCATTCATGATGCGACTTGAACATCAGCAGGGCAGGCTTGCTGAATGGGTTCGGGGGCAACTCGATAACAAACATTCAAATATTCTCGCCTGTGCTCTGGCAAACAAACTGGCGCGAATAGCTTGGTCAATCACAACTAATCACAATGAACATCAGGCCTGATGTTATATAGAACTACATCAACACACTGATTATTAAGTAATTAAAAAGCAATTACCTATCTGATTTTGCGAAGACTGATTATTGATGACATGAACAGCATATCGACCTGCTGAAAAACCTGACGACAAAAATGGCTCACTGAAGCCGAGGGCCTTTTCAGGTTCAGCAGGCGCGGAACTCATCGAGGCGCGGGCATCTCGCCCGCAGAGACGCCGGATAGATTGAAGCAAGCCCACCATTAGTCAAAAATCAGTGTTGCAAAAATGGGGGTGACCATAGATTTTTCTCACCCTCCGCACTGATAACCTGTTTTGCCAACCCGCTCCTTGTACCGCGGCGGGCTGGCAAAACAGATTCAACACAACACAGGCGAGACGGTTTACCGTTCGTTTATTACACGTCTTACATGACGTCGGCGCACCGTTGCATTTCCCTGTTCGTGTTAACACCGGCTGCTATTGAACGGCCACATTTGGAGAAACACTTGCAATGTCACTGATCGGTCGCATTCACTCATTTGAATCCTGCGGAACCGTCGATGGTCCCGGTATTCGTTTCATCGTTTTCTTTCAGGGATGCCTGATGCGCTGCCTGTATTGCCATAACCGCGATACCTGGGATACCCACGGCGGCAAGGAGATCGTGGTTGAGGATCTGATGAAAGAAGTGGTGACCTATCGCCACTTTATGAATGCTTCGGGCGGAGGCGTTACCGCATCGGGCGGCGAAGCCATTCTTCAGGCTGAATTTGTGCGCGACTGGTTCCGCGCGTGTCAGGCAGAAGGCATCAATACCTGCCTCGATACCAATGGTTTCGTGCGCCGCTACGATCCGGTGATTGATGAACTGTTGGATGTGACCGATCTGGTGATGCTGGATTTGAAACAGATGGATGACAGTATTCACCAGAATCTGGTGGGCGTCTCCAATCACCGCACGCTGGAATTTGCCCGCTATTTAGCCAAGCACAATCAGCGTACCTGGATTCGCTACGTAGTCGTCCCTAGTTGGTCGGATGATGATGCCTCAGCGCACCTGCTGGGTGAATTTACCAAAGGCATGACCAACATCGAGAAAATCGAATTGCTACCCTACCATGAGCTGGGCAAGCATAAATGGGTCGCTATGGGGGAAGAATATAAGCTGGATGGTGTAAAACCGCCGAAAGCCGATACCATGAACCGCGTACAGTCCATACTGCAAAGTTACGGACATAAAGTCATCTACTGATGTGACACGCTCCCAAACGATGACCGGATGGGAGCGTTTCATCATGCTTGGCTTGTTATAGCAGATTTCCAGCAACCTTCACTTTTACCTGAACAGCATTGCCCGGCAAATAGGCATAGATATAGCCAACCGACTTAAAAATGATTACAGCCAATGCCCTGATATGTGGCAAAAAAATACAGCTAATTGTTATCAAAATAATGTCGCTTGGCTATATAGGCTGCCAGCAGTTGACCACGGTGCATGGATGAGCCGCTGCACAACAGCGCACTTTCCACCACAACCCATATCAACACACAGCCGACACCTGCTACAAAACGCCATACCAGCCAACTGGTTACGTCCGTGGAAAACATCAGCCCCAGCGTTGCCAACACAAACAGCAAAGCGGCAAGGTAATAGCTGCGATTAAATCCTTGACGGAGAATCAAGCGGCCGGCCAACAACGTCCCCAGCAAGTTACCCGTAAAATAGGATGACCCTACGACGCCCACCTGCCACACAGAAGCATGCTGATAGTTAAGCCACAACGGAACCAGCGTATTCAGTACAGCGATACAAACCGTAAGCAGCATAAGGCCGCAGAGCAATAGCAGCACTGGGCGAGAAAAAGCAGACATAGTGGGCGTGGATAACCAATACAACAAGGAAGTGTATGCGCATCATGCCACTGCGTGTTTAAAAGTCAACGAGGGCAAACTCAGGCCGCACGTTTTGTGATACTGAGGCGCCATAATGCAAAAAAGCGCACTGAAAGGCGCTTTTAACAACGGGACAGCGGCATGTTTAGCCGATAAACTCCAACTCGCCCATATAAGGACGTAGTACATCAGGAATGGCAATACGTCCGTCCGTCTGCTGATAGTTTTCCAGCACGGCAACCAGTGTACGCCCAACCGCCAGACCGGAACCGTTCAGCGTATGCACCAGACGCGTTTTCTTGTCGCTCTTGCTGCGGCAGCGCGCTTGCATGCGTCGAGCCTGAAAATCCCCCATGTTGGAGCAAGAAGAGATTTCACGGTAGGTATTCTGCGCTGGCAGCCACACTTCCAGATCGTAGGTTTTGGTTGAGCCAAAGCCCATGTCACCAGTGCACAGCAGCAGCTTGCGATAAGGCAGTTGCAGCAGTTGCAACACGGTTTCCGCATGCGTCGTCAGCGTTTCCAGCGCATCCATGGAGTCTTCCGGGCGCACAATCTGCACCAACTCCACTTTATCAAACTGGTGCATACGGATCAGACCACGGGTATCACGACCATAGGAACCCGCTTCAGAGCGGAAACACGGGGTGTGCGCCGTCATTTTGATCGGCAGTGTTTCTTCGTCCAGAATCTCGTCTCGCACCAGATTGGTCAGCGGCACTTCCGCCGTCGGGATCAGGGCATAATTGCTGCTTTCCGCTTCTTCATCCAACGGCTTGGTGTGAAACAGGTCTTCACCAAACTTCGGCAACTGGCCGGTACCGTACAGCGTAGCGTGGTTAACCAGGTAAGGCACGTAGGCTTCCTGATAACCGTGCTGTTCGGTATGCAGATCCAGCATAAATTGTGACAGCGCACGGTGCAGGCGAGCAATTTGTCCTTTCATAACAACGAAACGCGCACCGGTTAATTTAACACCAGCAGCAAAATCGACGCCTTTCGCCAATTCGCCTAAATCAACATGATCGCGCACCGGGAAATCAAACTGACGTGGTTCACCCCAGCGGCTGATTTCTTGGTTATCATGCTCATCTTTGCCCAGCGGCACAGTGTCGTCCGGCATATTCGGAATGGTTAACGCCAGTTCACGAATGGCATTTTGCAAGGCATCCAGCTCGGCCTTGGCCGCATCCAGCTTTTCACCCAAGGTTTTCACTTCGCGGCGCAACGGTCCGATATCTTCACCACGAGATTTAGCCGCACCGATCTCTTTCGATCGGGAGTTACGCTCTGCTTGCAGACTTTCCGTTTCTACTTGTAGCACTTTGCGGCGTTCTTCTTGTTGACGCAGCGTGTCTACATCCAGTTTAAAACCTCTGCGAGCCAGTAGCTTTTCGGCAACTGAGTCTAGCTCATTACGCAGTAAATTGGGATCGAGCATGCTAATCCTGTTTTAATGTTTTTTGGTGAAATTTTACGTTGCACGACACCTGTCGCGCGGTAGAAAAGAACTTTATAACCTTACCGCAACGCCTAGTTCAGCGGTAGCGTTTTGTCGGGCTATTTTGATCCTGTGCAGTCAGCCAAGCTAGCTTTTCACCAATTTTGGCTTCCAGACCACGTGACGTTGGCTGATAGTAACGCGTTTGCGCCATCGCTTGCGGGAAATAGTCTTCACCCGCCGCGTAGGCATTGGGTTCATCATGGGCGTAGCGGTATTCCGCACCCAGTCCCATCTCTTTCATCAGTGTGGTGGGCGCATTGCGCAAATGCTCCGGCACGTCGTAATCCGGTTTCTCTCTGGCATCCTGCATCGCCGCTTTAAAGGCGGTGTAGACCGCATTACTCTTGGGTGCACAAGCCAGATACACAATCGCCTGAGCAATAGCGCGTTCCCCTTCTGCAGGCCCAACGCGGGTAAAACAATCCCAGGCTGCGATCGCCACCTGCATTCCCCGCGGATCGGCATTGCCCACATCTTCAGAGGCTATCGCCAACAGACGCCGTGCAACATACAGCGGATCGCCACCGGCGGTAATAATGCGTGCATACCAGTACAATGCGGCATCAGGTGCGGAACCTCGCACCGATTTATGCAATGCAGAAATAAGGTCATAGTAACGGTCGCCTTTGTTATCAAAGCGCGCGCTACGTTCGCCCGACACTTCGTGCAGCAGTTCGGGGGTTAGAACCCGGTTGCCCTGCGCATCGACCTCGGCCATATCCGCCATCATTTCCAGACTGTTCAACGCGCGGCGCGCATCGCCATTCACCAGTTCCGCCAGCAATCGCTGCGTCTCAGGCGGCAATACGATATTCTGCCCGCCAAACCCTCGTGCGGTATCGGTCATCGCCTGCTGTAACACCTGTTCGATGTCTTCTGCGGTGAGTGCCTTCAGTAAATAGACGCGCGCACGCGACAGCAGCGCCGAATTAAGCTCAAACGAAGGGTTCTCGGTGGTTGCGCCTATGAAAGTGATGGTGCCATCTTCAATGTGCGGCAGAAAAGCATCCTGCTGGCTCTTGTTGAAGCGATGTACTTCATCCACAAACAGGATGGTGCGTCGCCCGGCATCGCGATTTTGCTGCGCACGCTCTATCGCTTCACGAATCTCTTTGATGCCGGAGGTCACGGCCGAGATCCGCTCCACGTCAGCGTGTCCGTAGCGAGCAATCAGTTCTGCCAGCGTGGTTTTTCCGGTGCCGGGCGGCCCCCATAGAATCATGGAGTGTAACTGCCCCGCCTCTATCGCTCGCGGCAAGGGCTTACCCGCGCCGAGCAGATGCTGTTGACCGATATATTGCTCCAACGTAGCGGGTCGCATATGCGCTGCAAGCGGCTGAAAGCTATTGTCCGAAAAATCCAGCGACAGGTTACTCACGATGGCCCCACTGCCGTTGATCGTCCAGCGTCACGCCTTTCGGCGGCGTAAAGGTGAACTTGCTGCTATCCACAGCGCCGTTTTGCTGGTTTTGCAGGGTATAGCTGCTGCGTTGCCCATCCTGCTCCGTCGCGACAAAGCTCTTGATGGTGCCGCTGGCATTGACGTTGATGGCAAACTGTTTAAGGTTACCCTTGGCCGCTTTCGGCGTTAACTCAAAGTCATCCCCTTGCTGACGCACATTATACTGGCCCCATTCGCTGGCATCGTTACGTGTGATGAGCACAAAGGGCGTATTGCCCGTGGCTTCTTTCAGCCAAGTCGCTGTCACCTGTTCAACGAACGGGTTATAGAACCACAGCGTCTTGCCATCAGAAATCAGCACGCTTTCATCCGGCGCGGTGGTATTCCAGTTGAACAGATTTGGCCGCTTCAGCCAGAGTTCCCCCAGACCTTCCTGCACCGCCGTCCCTTCAGCGCTAGTTACTTTCTGGGTGAACGTCGCATGGAAGCTGTTCACCTTGTTCAGTCGGCTCTGTAAATCGCTCGCCGCATCGGCATAAACCGCGCTGGACGTCATCCCGGCGATCAGCACGCCTGCCACTAAGCCTTTTCTCATTATTTACATCCTTTGCTGTCGATTCAAAAGGCCGCCATCGCGGTCTGACTATCGTACTTTGCACATGTCCTACTGCACGACCTACTGCTCACCGTGCTACCTATAACTATTGCCTAAGAATCACGCGATGCGGTAGACGAATTGTCTGTAAATGGCATCAGTCCATGGGTGGCGGTGCCAACACGTCTCGGTTGCCATTATGCCCCGGCGCACTAACGATGCCTTGCATTTCCATCTGTTCCACAATACGCGCGGCACGATTGTAGCCGATGCGGAATTGACGTTGCACGCCAGAAATGGAGGCTCGCCGTTTTTCTACAACAAAGGCCACGGCCTGATCGAACAGCGGATCCAAATCTTCATCGCCACCAAATTCCAGATTACCGCCTTCGCCGTCATCGCTGGCACTGGTGATATTGTCAATGTACTGCGGACGGCCACGCGCTTTCCAGTCCAAGACCACGGCATGAACTTCCTGGTCGCGAACGAACGCGCCATGCACACGCACCGGAATGGAGGAGTTTGGTGCCATGTACAACATATCCCCCATTCCCAGCAGCGATTCAGCACCGCCCTGATCGAGGATGGTACGTGAATCAATTTTGCTCGACACGGTAAAAGCGATACGCGTTGGAATATTGGCCTTGATAAGGCCAGTGATAACATCCACGGAAGGCCGCTGAGTCGCCAGCACCAAGTGGATACCGGCCGCGCGCGCTTTCTGCGCTAGGCGAGCGATCAGCTCTTCCACCTTTTTGCCAACCGCCATCATCAGATCGGCAAATTCATCCACCATCACCACGATAAAGGGTAATTTCTCCAGCACGGGCGGTGTAGTATCCATACTGTCGCCGGGTTTCCAGAACGGGTCAGGGATCGGACGCCCCATCGCTTCCGCCGCTTTCACCCGCTCGTTATAGCCTTCCAGATTGCGCACGCCCAATGCGGACATCAGCTTATAGCGACGGTCCATTTCACCGACGCACCAGCGCAACGCATTCGCCGCATCTTTCATGTCGGTGACCACTTCGGTCAGCAAATGCGGGATACCTTCGTAGACCGACAGCTCAAGCATTTTGGGGTCGATCATGATAAAGCGCACATCTTGCGGCGTCGCTTTATACAGCATGCTGATGATCATGGTGTTTACGCCGACAGATTTACCCGACCCTGTCGTCCCTGCCACCAGCAAGTGCGGCATACGCGCCAGATCGGCGACCACCGGTTGACCAGCAATATCTTTGCCCAGCACCACTGCCAGCGGTGACGGGGTATCACGGAATGCCTTGCAATCGAGCACTTCGCGCAGATAAACGGTGTGGCGGAGTTTATTCGGTAGTTCTAGGCCGACATAAGGTTTACCGGGGATAACTTCCACCACGCGCACCGCTACGACTGACAACGAGCGCGCCAAGTCACGCGACAGGTTGGAAATACGAGCGGCCTTCACGCCGGGAGCCAAGTCCAGCTCAAAACGGGTGATCACTGGCCCTGCATCGTAACCCACCACGCTGGCGGTAACACGATAATCCGCCAGACGCGCTTCAATCAGACGCGCGGTCTGCTCAAGCTCGAAATGGTCCACCGGCGCTTCACTTTCCGGCGGTGCGGTGAGCAGTTCCAGCGTCGGCAATGGTGTGGTTGGCTTTTGCAGAGGCTGATCGTTACGCACCAAAAACGGATGAATAAGACTATCCATCAATGAGGGCGTGGCATCGCTTTCAGGCTCATCCTCGTCGGCGAAATCCTCTCTATGTTGAGGCTCCACCACCGGATGTGCGTGCGTTGCCAGGCTATCATCGTCGCCAGTTGCCGCACGCCATGTGGGCGATGGAGGGGCAGAATTCTGCGCCGATTCAGCTACATCGGCTGGCGACAAGGTAAACAGCGGCGCTTTGGGCGACTCATCCACCAAATCGTTAAACGGTGAGAAAGAAAAGGCAGGCTCATTCGCATCGGCATCCGCAGCAACACCGGCGATAAATGCTGCCGTCACACTGGCTGAGGCCAGCTCTTTTGTACCTACGGGCTCGATGGCTGGCGTTACGCTCGGACTTTCTGGTTGCGCACTAACGTCATAACGCGCCTGTTGCTGCTGAGCAAACGCCTGCGCCAATTGTGCCTGCAACAGTGCCTCTTCATCCTGCTCGCGTTCGGCATAGTCCTCGCCGTAGCGTTGCTCTTGCTGCTCCAGATAAGCCTGACGCAGAGCAGCCTCGTCAACGTCAGCCTCTTCGGGTGTAACCCTTTCAATCGTTTCAGGCTGGGACTCTGCCAAACGTTGCGCTTCTCGTTCTTGCTCTTCTGCCTGACGCTGTGACGGCAACTTGATGCCATAAGACGCCAGTTCACGCCGGGTAGGAATACGCACCGGATTCGGACGCGGCAATTCCGGACCCATGCCTTGTTTCACCTGAGGATTATCCTCCCCTGCGGCCGTAAAGGCAGGCATAAAGGGCACGGCATCGCTAGACGCAGGCGTGGCCGCGACCACTGCGGGTGCACCCAGATCATGAATAGAACTCAATGGCGGCGTGCGATCGGGCACCGTCGCCGGCGAAAAGGCGGGTAACGCGTTATTTTCCTGCACAACAGCTTGCGGCAACTCAAACGCGTACAGCGGCGGCAGTGAATCCTGTCCGTGGGTATCATGACTGCCAGCTGTTGCTGGCGTAGCCGGGGTGAATGCTCTGGGTGCGATCGTTGGGTCTGGCACCGTATCAACCGGAACCGACTCCTGCACCGGAGCAAGATGATCCGTTGCGTCAACGCCACTTACCGTACTGTTTTGCTCTGTTTCATCAGCGGCGCGCTCACGCGCAGCGGGTGCCAGCAATATGTCATTCGCATCCACGTCTTCGGCTATTGCCTCCGTTGACGCGGTTAATGTATCGGGGTGTCCGCCCTCACGATCCGCATTGTCATGCAAATCGTCATCCTCATCGCGGTAGTTATCTTCTGCGCGAGAACGATTGGAAAAGAACGTCAGAAGGCCTAATACCGCGCCGCCAATTTTTTCGGCAATCGTCAACCATGACCAACCGGTAAACAGCGTCAACCCTGCAGCCCAGACGCAGAGCAGAATCAGCGTGGCACCCATGCTGTTGAAACGCGGGACCATTGAACTGCTCAGCAAACTGCCCAGCACACCACCAGAGGCAAAATAGTAGAGATCGTCCACATTGAGCGCGGCTTGACCGCAGGACGTGAGGATCAGCGCCAACGTACCAATCAGGCGCAAAGAGAGAGTAAACAGATCGACATCGCTCTGATTATCGCGCTGGCGAAAGGCCACCCAGCACAGCGACAGCATGATCGGTGGAATGGCATAAGCCAGCACACCAAAGATAAAAAACAGCGTATCGGCCAGCCAAGCCCCGACAGCACCGCCCAGATTATGAATGGGATCATGCCAGGCAGTTTGTGACCAGCTCGGGTCGGACGGACTGAAGCTAACCAGCGCTACGCTCAAATAAACGGCGAATAGCGCAACAATGATTAAAATCGCTTCCAATAAACGACGGCTACCGCTGAGTTTCTTCAGCGCCACGTCTTTGTTTTCGGTATATTCCTGGCTCAAGCGTCTCTCCAGGGGTCCTGTTCATGTTCATGACAAAACGCCGAGGCAAACTCGGCGCTGTGACTGTATATATTCACAGGAGTGTAGCTGAAATTAGCGGGCTTTGCACCCCTGCGTTTAGCGCGTTCTGATCACCAGACGATTGCTCTGTTTTACTTCTTCCATCACCACGTAGGTACGGGTATCGTTCACACTCGGCAAGCGTAGCAATGTTTCACCCAGCAGCTTACGGTATGCGGACATATCCGGCACGCGTGTTTTCAGCAAATAGTCGAAATCCCCGGAGACCAGATGGCACTCCTGAATTTCTTCCAATTTTTGCACAGCAGTGTTGAACTGCTCAAAAACATCAGGCGCACCGCGGTTTAGCGTGATCTCAACAAACACCAGCAGTGAAGCATCGAGGTAATGCGGGTTCAGCAATGCGGTATAGCCATTGATAAAGCCCTGACGCTCCAGGCGGCGCACGCGTTCCAGACACGGTGTAGGAGAAAGCCCTACGCGTTTGGAAAGTTCAACGTTAGAGATTCGGCCGTCTTTTTGTAATTCATTCAGGATATTGCGATCGATGCGATCAAGATCTTTTCCCGGTCGTTTTTTCGTGTCTACCATTCTTATTGTCTCTCTTCACTACATCCTTGCCCTTGCTACACTCCGACCCACATCAATGTATCAGAGCAGCCCTAAAAGAAGACGCGCTGTCTATTTTATATATCAAGGGTCGCTTTACGTCACTCTCCTTTCACCGCCGCGGCGCACCGCAATGTCCCCCCTGCGTGCATAACACCCTGTCTGTCCTGTTATAAACGCACCATCAGCGGTCGCACGGTAAAAGCGACAACATAAAGAAAAACCGAGCTTTCAACCATTCACATACAAATAGTTTCCTCTTCCTTAGATGTTTTCGCAAAACGGTAGCCGATTGTCAAAGCAAAACAATAAAAATCAGAAGAAACTGCCAAATAAAACCCTACTGTGCGCTCGGTAAGAGCATTTTCAATCATTTCGCTAATAAATGACGCTGTCTTATCAGTGAATTGTATGGGTTATCGGCACAACCGATTAAACAAATAGGTAACAATTTTGCTGCCTACTTTTTTTAGACCGGTAATTTCCTTACAATCGGTGTTAAGTAGACCGTTGCAAAAAAGAGGAACACATGGGTACCGTCAAGCACAACAACCTATTGATTTTAGGTTCTGGCCCAGCGGGCTATACCGCTGCTGTGTACGCCGCGCGCGCTAACCTGCATCCGGTGTTGATCACTGGCATGGAAAAAGGCGGGCAGCTGACAACCACGACAGAAGTGGAAAACTGGCCGGGCGACGCGGAAGGGCTTACCGGGCCATTGCTGATGGACCGCATGCACGCTCATGCTGAAAAGTTCAACACCGAGATCATTTTCGATCACATCCAGCGCGTTGATTTGCAACAACGCCCGTTTCGTCTGTTTGGCGACAGCGAAGAATACACCTGTGATGCCCTGATCGTGGCGACCGGTGCCTCCGCACGCTACATCGGTCTGCCTTCTGAAGAAGCCTTTAAAGGTAAAGGCGTGTCTGCCTGCGCCACGTGTGACGGATTCTTTTATCGCAACCAACGCGTCGCCGTAGTCGGTGGCGGCAATACCGCGGTGGAAGAAGCACTTTACCTGTCTAACATTGCTCAGCAAGTTCACTTAATCCACCGTCGTGACAGCTTTCGCGCAGAGAAAATCCTGCTCGACCGTCTGATGGACAAAATGCAAAACGGCAATATTGTGTTGCACACCGATCGCACGCTGGACGAGGTGCTGGGCGATGACATGGGCGTGACCGGCGTTCGTATTCGTAACACCCGCACGGATGAGAGTGAAGAACTGGCGCTGGCTGGCGTATTTATCGCCATCGGCCACAGCCCAAACACTGCCATTTTTGACGGTCAACTGGCGCTGGAAAACGGCTATATCAAGGTACAATCCGGCATCCACGGCAACGCTACACAGACCAGCATCCTTGGTGTGTTTGCCGCAGGCGACGTGATGGATCACATCTACCGTCAGGCCATTACCTCGGCGGGCACCGGTTGCATGGCCGCGTTGGATGCAGAGCGCTATTTGGATGGCCTCGCTACCCGATAATATTCTGCCCTTTTCCCCTTATTCAGATCGTACCACCTGAATAAGGGGATTCTTTTGGCTCCCTTTTGGGAAAATTGATCTCTCCCCGCATTTTCTCCCTCCTTTTGGTTTGCACCTGCACTTTAGCGCGCTAACATGAGGCCACGCTGAATACCCGCCTGCTTTTTGTTATATAACAGTTACATAAATGTTGGCTTTTTGGGTATTCCCCTTTCTATAGCGCAGCCCGGTACTCTATGAAACAGACTCGACAGCAACAACTTGCTCTCTGGCTAAAACAACAGAGCAAACTGGCACAACGCTGGCTCCGCCTCTCTTTATTACTTGGGGCGGTAAGCGGTCTTCTGATCGTGGCACAGGCGTGGGTATTGGCAACATTGTTGCACGCCTTGATTATTGAGCACGTACCTCGTCAGACACTTCTCAGCGAGTTCATGCTGCTTATTGGCTTGTTTGCCGCGCGCGCGCTCACGCACTTACTGCGCGAGCAGGTGGGCTTTCGCTGTGGCGAGGCAGTACGGCAACACATTCGCCATCAGGTACTGGAAAAATTACAGCGCTTGGGGCCCGCCTGGGTGCAGGGAAAACCAGCCGGCAGTTGGGCGACGCTTATTTTAGAGCAAGTCGAAGATATGCAGGATTACTATGCGCGCTATCTGCCACAAATGTATCTTGCAGCCTTGATTCCTCTGCTGATTCTGGCCGCTGTGTTTCCCATCAACTGGGCGGCGGCACTCATCTTGCTGGTTACCGCCCCGCTGATCCCGTTGTTTATGGCGCTGGTCGGCATGGGGGCCGCAGATGCCAACCGCCGCAATTTTCTGGCACTGGCACGCCTGAGCGGCCATTTCCTCGATCGGTTGCGCGGCATGGAAACGTTGCGACTGTTCCACCGCGGGGCTGCCGAAGTGGATGACATTCGTCGGGCATCGGAGGATTTTCGCGGTCGCACCATGGAAGTGTTGCGTATGGCGTTTCTTTCTTCCGGCGTATTGGAGTTTTTTGCGTCTATCTCCATCGCGATCGTCGCGGTGTATTTTGGCTTTTCTTACCTTGGCGAGCTGGATTTCGGCCATTATGGCACCGACGTCACCCTGTTTGCCGGCTTTCTGGTCTTGATTCTCGCCCCCGAGTTTTTTCAACCGTTGCGCGATCTAGGCACATTTTATCACGCGAAAGCGCAGGCCGTAGGCGCCGCGGAATCGCTGGTGAGCTTTCTTACCGCTGAAGCGGAAGAGGTCGGTCTCGGCACTCAGCCTTTTGACGCTGAGACGATGACCATTCAGGCTCACCAACTGGTTGTGCTATCGCCCACTGGTGGTGCGCTAACCGAGCCTCTGACCTTTACGCTCGAACCGGGACAGCGGGTGGCGCTGGTCGGCGTGAGCGGTGCTGGGAAAAGTTCGTTGCTTAACGTACTGCTCGGTTTTTTGCCCTATCGTGGTTCGTTATGTATCAACGGGCAGGAACAGCATGCGCTGGATGCGACTGCATGGCGTAAAAACATCAGTTGGTTAGGACAAAATCCGTATTTACCAGAAGAAACGTTGCGCAGCAATATTCTATTGGGGAACCCACAGGCCAGTGAGGACACGTTGCAACACGCGGTGGAACGCGCTTACGTGCACGAGTTTCTGCCCTTGTTGCCGCAGGGTCTTGATACTGTCGTGGGTGATGGCGCAGCGCGACTCTCTGTCGGACAGGCACAACGCGTTGCCGTTGCGCGGGCATTGTTAAAGCACTCGCAGTTGCTCCTTCTGGATGAACCAACGGCCAGCCTGGATTCCCACAGTGAACAGCGCGTGATGCACGCCTTGGGAAACGCCGCACGTCAGCAAACCACGCTGCTGGTGACGCATCGCCTTGATGACACTCGCTATTACGATAGCGTATGGGTGATGGAAAAAGGACAATTGGTGCAGCAGGGTGACTATGACACGCTACGTCAGCAGTCAGGCCCGTTTGCCGATCTTCTGGCACAGCGTCAGGGAGCTTACTAATATGTCGCAGAATAGTCCGTTGCAGGTACTGAAAGCCTTTCTCCTGCTGTATCGTCGCCACAGTTGGCGGCTGAGCATTGGCATAGTACTCGCCATTGTCACATTATTGGCAAGTATTGGGCTGTTGACGCTCTCCTGCTGGTTTCTGGCAGGGGCATCACTGGCAGGCCTTGCCGGATTGATGACCTTCAACTATATGCTGCCTGCGGCGGGTGTGCGCGGTGCGGCGATCCTACGTACCGCAGGGCGTTATGCCGAGCGTCTGGTGAGCCATGACGCGACCTTCCGCGTGCTGCAACACCTGCGAGTGTTTACCTTTTCACGCACGCTCCCACTTTCACCAGGGGGGTTAGCCCGGTTTCGTCAGGCCGATTTACTCAACCGTCTGGTTGCCGATGTTGATACGCTCGATCACCTTTACTTGCGCGTGATATCTCCATTGCTCAGCGCGCTGGTGGTGATCCTGGTGGTGACTTACGGGCTTAGCTGGCTTGACGCCTCACTGGCATTGACCCTCGGCACCATTATGTTGCTGTTGTTAGCTTTGCTCCCGCCGGTGTTCTACCGTGCGGGCAAACCGATTGGCACCCATCTCACGCTGCTGCGCTCGCGTTATCGCACGCAGTTAACTACCTGGCTACAAGGGCAAGCCGAATTGAGCCTGTTTGGCGCGCAGACCGCCTTTTGCCGCCAGCTCACCGACACAGAACAGGCCTGGCTGACACAGCAACAGCGTCAGGCGCGCCTGACGGGCCTGTCGCAGGCACTGATGCTGCTCTGCACCGGTGTTACCGTTACCGCCATTCTCTGGCTGGCAGCGGCGGGAATTGGCGGTGATACGCAACCGGGAGAGTTGATTGCTCTGTTTGTATTTGCCGCACTGGCTGCGTTTGAAGCATTAGGTCCGGTTACCGGTGCGTTTCAACACCTGGGTCAGGTGATCGCATCAGCCACGCGCGTTGACCAGATTCTGCGTCAGCAACCTGCGGTGCTTTTCACAACGCCAGCCCCCTCCGCAACCTTAATCACCACGGCAACTCTATCACTACAGCAGGTAAGCTTCACTTATCCGGGCCAACCGCTACCGGTATTGCAGGACATTACGCTGGATATCGCGCCGGGCGAACACATTGCGCTGCTGGGACGTACCGGGTGTGGCAAGTCAACGCTATTGCAATTACTGACCCGCGCCTGGGACTGCGATGCAGGAAGCATTACCCTGAACGCTCTGCCACTCGCACAGTGGAGTGAACCGGCACTACGTGACATGATGAGCGTGGTGCCGCAGCGGATACATATTTTTAGCACGACGCTGCGCGACAACTTGCTACTGGCCGCACCGCAAGCCAGCGATGCCCAACTGAGCCAACAGTTGGAACAGGTAGGACTAGGTAATTTACTGGAAACGCCAGAGGGCCTTAATGCCTGGATCGGTGAAGGCGGACGCCAACTCTCAGGCGGGGAACAGCGCCGCCTTGGATTGGCTCGCGCCCTACTCCATTCTGCTCCCTTGGTGCTGTTGGATGAACCGACCGAAGGATTGGATGCCGATACCGAGCAAAAAATTCTGCATCTACTGCGTGAAAACACCCACGGCAAAACGGTTATCATCATTACCCATCGCCTGCACGATCTGGCGTATCTGGATCGTATTTGCGTACTGGATAATGGTCGTCTGGTTGAGCAGGGGCACCACGCCGATCTGCTGGTAGCACGCGGCCGCTATTGGCAGTTTCATCAACACGCCATCCGGCAGGCATGATGCAGCTATTTCAACTTTCATCCAATACCACGCGTTTTCCTCCGGTGGAGAAGGCGTTGACTGATCTCAACGGTTTATTGGCCTTTGGCGGAGACCTTTCGCCAAACCGATTGCTGGCGGCATATCGAGGTGGCATTTTTCCCTGGTACTCTCCCGGCGATCCTATTCTGTGGTGGTCTCCCGATCCACGCGCCATATTGCATCCTGAAGGACTCCACATCAGCCGTAGCCTGCACAAGTTCATGCGCAAGCAGCCTTTTCACATCACGCTTAACTCTTTGTTCAGCGTCGTGATACACGCCTGTGCACACGCGCGTCAGGAAGGAACCTAGATCAGTCCAGAGATGATTGCCGCTTACTGCACGCTGCATGAGCAGGGGCACGCACATTCCATCGAAGTCTGGCACCAAGATGAATTGGTGGGTGGGCTGTATGGCATTGCGCAAGGAAAGCTGTTTTGCGGCGAGTCAATGTTCAGCAACCGAGATAACGCGTCTAAATGCGCGCTGGTTGCCCTTGTCACGCATTTTGTGCGTTGTGGCGGGCAGTTCGATTGCCAGGTGCTAAACGCTTACACGGCGTCTCTCGGTGCCACCGAAGCGTCACGCGAGACGTATCTTACGGCACTACGCGCATTGCAGGATGCTCCTCTCGCGGCATCCAGTTGGCAGCCACAAGCACTGCCACTGGCACCTGTTGGAGAAAGATAAGCGTGCTCATACGCCCTTCTTATCCGAAAGTTGCTGCTGAGGTCATCAACGCTCCTTTACATAATGCCGGTTTTTCGGCATTATCGTGCCCGTTAAAAAAGTTAAGGTAGTTAACCCTAGAGGATTCGATGGCCAAAGAAGACAATATTGAAATGCAAGGCACCGTGCTTGATACACTGCCTAACACCATGTTCCGCGTTGAGTTGGAAAACGGACACGTGGTTACCGCTCATATCTCCGGTAAAATGCGTAAAAACTATATCCGCATCCTGACGGGTGACAAAGTCACTGTAGAGCTGACCCCGTACGACCTGAGTAAAGGCCGCATTGTCTTCCGTAGCCGTTAATCGGTTCACCTGTCGGTAGCATAGCCACACCTGAGGATGTACCCGCCTTATGTGCCCTTCCCTATTCAGGTAAGGGCTTTTGCTTTTGATACAGATTGCGCGTGGCGGTACTCGCCACAACCAAGACAAAAAAAGCAGTGCTTTCGCACTGCTTTTCTTTCACTGCTCAATGACACACTCAGTGTACAGACCCTTCAGCTTTTGCGCACTGTGGAAGCTGTAAGTTAGTGCTTTCGTCGCGCTATCCAGCTCCACCTTCACGGAGCCGCCATTCACCAACGAGCCAAACAGCAGTTCGTTTGCCAATGGTTTTTTGAGGTTTTCCTGAATCACACGCACCATTGGCCGCGCGCCCATCGTCTTGTCATAGCCTTTATTCGCCAGCCAGTTACGCGCATCTTCGCTGACTTCCAACGACACGCCCTTGGCGTCCAACTGCGCTTGCAGTTCCACGACGAACTTATCCACCACCTGCTGAATGATCTGCGTTGACAGATGGTTAAACCAGATGATGCCATCCAAGCGGTTGCGGAATTCCGGCGTGAAGATCTTTTTAATCTCTTCCATCGCATCGCTGCTGTTGTCCTGCTGAATCAGGCCAATCGATTTGCGCTGGGTTTCTTGCACGCCTTCATTGGTGGTCATGACGACAATTACGTTACGGAAATCCGCCTTGCGACCGTTATTGTCGGTCAGCGTACCGTTATCCATCACCTGCAACAGCAAGTTAAAGACATCCGGATGCGCTTTTTCAATTTCATCGAGCAGCAACACCGAATGTGGATGTTTGATCACCGCGTCAGTCAGTAATCCCCCCTGATCGAAACCAACGTAGCCGGGAGGCGCACCGATCAGGCGGCTCACCGTGTGGCGCTCCATGTATTCCGACATATCAAAGCGCAGAAGCTCAATGTCCATCGCTTTCGCCAGTTGCACGGTGACTTCCGTTTTCCCAACCCCGGTCGGCCCGGCAAACAGGAAAGAACCGACAGGCTTGCGTTCACTGCCCAAACCGGCTCGGCTCATCTTGATAGCCTCACTCAGCGCTTCAATGGCTTTATCCTGACCGAACACCAGCATCTTCAAGCGGTCGCTCAGGTTTTTCAGCACATCACGATCGCTGGCTGAAACGGTCTTCTCGGGGATACGGGCAATGCGCGCCACCACCGATTCAATATCTGAAACGTTCACCGTTTTTTTGCGTTTGCTGACCGGCAGCAAACGACTGCGTGCGCCAGCCTCATCGATCACATCGATAGCTTTATCCGGCAGGTGGCGATCGTTGATGTATTTGACCGACAGTTCAACAGCAGCACGCACGGCTTTAGCCGTGTAACGCACATCATGGTGAGCTTCATATTTCGGTTTGAGTCCATTAATGATTTGTACGGTCTCTTCGACGCTTGGCTCAGTAATATCGATTTTTTGAAAACGGCGCGCCAAAGCACGGTCTTTTTCAAAGATAGTGCTGAATTCTTGGTACGTGGTAGAACCGATAACCCGAATCTTGCCGCTGGAGAGTAGCGGTTTAATCAAATTAGTCGCATCGACCTGTCCACCGGAAGCCGCTCCCGCGCCGATAATGGTGTGGATTTCATCAATAAACAGGATACTGCTTTGATCCTGTTCCAGTTGCTTGAGCAGCGCTTTGAAACGTTTTTCAAAATCGCCACGATACTTGGTACCCGCCAGCAGCGAACCGATATCAAGAGAATAGAGCGTGCAACCGGCCATCACTTCCGGCACATCGCCTTGAACAATGCGCCAGGCCAGACCTTCCGCAATGGCTGTTTTCCCTACGCCAGATTCGCCGACCAGCAGCGGATTGTTTTTACGCCGACGGCACAGCACCTGAATGGTGCGCTCCAGCTCTTTCTCACGCCCAATCAGGGGATCGATACCGCCAACGCGAGCCAATTGATTGAGGTTAGTGGTGAAGTTTTCCATGCGATCCTCCCCACCTACCTGCTCTTCGTTAACAGGGTTTTCCGAGCTTGGTGCCTGACCAGGCTCTTCTTTACGCGTGCCGTGGGAGATGAAGTTCACCACATCAAGCCGACTCACATCATGCTCACGCAGCAGATAAGCCGCCTGCGATTCCTGCTCGCTGAAGATAGCCACCAGCACGTTGGCACCAGAGACTTCACTGCGGACAGAAGACTGAACGTGGAACACGGCACGTTGCAACACGCGCTGAAAACTCAGCGTCGGTTGCGTTTCACGTTCTTCATTATTTTTCAGTAACGTCGGGGTGGTCTGTTCGATGAACGTTTCCAGCTCCTGGCGCAGTGCAGCCAAATCCACCGAGCATGCTTCCAACGCTTCGCGCGCTGCCGGGTTGCTGAGCAACGCCAGTAGCAAATGCTCCACGGTCATAAACTCGTGGCGGCGCTCACGCGCTCTGGCGAAAGCCATGTTGAGACTGAGTTCCAGTTCTTGATTAAGCATAGGCGCCTCCCCACAATAAATTACCTGATATCAGGCCCTTTGCAGCGTACAGAGCAACGGGTGCTCATTTTCCCTTGCATAGCGATTCACTTGCACCGTCTTGGTTTCAGCCACATCGGCACTGAAAACACCACAGACAGCCTTCCCTTCGTAGTGAACCGTCAGCATAAGTTGCGTTGCGCGTTCAATATCATAAGAAAAGAACTTTTGCAGAACGTCAATAACAAATTCCATCGGGGTGTAATCATCATTGTTTAAAATCACGTTATACATCGATGGCGGTTGCAGTTTTTGCTGCTGTTTTTCCAGCAGAACGCTGTCAGAATGCGTCCAAGGACGGCTCTCCATACAAATCTCCGACGTTGCATCAACCTAGGTAGCTTGCCCCCACCAACCTGGGTAGCCTGCCCCCACCTATTTTCAATCCCCACACTGCGGTTACTCATTATTCATCCATCTTCATTAATGCGACACCAAGCTGAGTGTCCCACATCAGCCATTTACTCTTTATTTTATCACCTGCACGCGCGCTGTGTTGCCAAGAAGCAAGAAATCGTCCGGTGATGTCATCGGTAACAGCACACGTATTGAAGCAACAACCCTGCATGAAAATCATCAATTGCGTTACCTGCATCAAACTTTGACAAACTGCTCTGTGCTGCCTCAGTGGGATGGCTTGACGCTCTTTTCGATTTCACTATAGCCAAGCGACATTATTTTGATAACAATTAGCTGTATTTTTTGCCACATATCAGGGTATTGGCTGTAATCATTTTTAAGTCGGTTGGCTATAGAGTGTACAGGTGAATTGACGGGGTTTTAATCAATTCGCATTCATATCGACCAAATACAACAAAGCGACTTAATTTTGATTACACCATATGGACTGAGAACAAAATCTCTGTATCGCAACCACTCTCTCTTTTTTTGCTTGTGCCCACTTATGCTCAATGGGGTTAAGATCTGGCGAATATGTAGGCAAATACTCCACCATATACCCTGCATCGATGATGACTTGTTGAATATTATGTTTTTTGTGAAAAGTTGCACTGTCCATCACGATTACCCTGTTTTTAGGGAGTACTGGGATAAGGACTTGTGTGACCCAGGAATAGAAAACATCGCTGTTAATATTGATATCAAATAATCCGATAACAAACAGCGTTGTGCCTAATAAGGCGCCGATAACATTTGTTCTTCCCTTGGCTCCCCCGTTCTTCAGGGCAAAACACCGTTGACCTTTTGGGGAATAGTCGTGAGTCTGTGTGGTATCGTCTGGAAAACCACTTTCATCAATAAAAACAATAGGGTTACCTTCTTTTTCATACTGTTGTTTTTTTTGTTGAAATGCTTGCCGGGCGCTTTCGTCGGCTTTCGGATGACGTAGCGTTTTTTTATAGGTCAATCCCAGCTTTTTAAGAGCTTGCCAAATGGCCTTCTGACAAACACCAAAACGCTCTGCACGTTCTTTTTGGTAAGCATCTGGATATGGTTCAACACCTTTTATCAACTCGGATTTATCGATCTTTCGCTGACGCGTGGTCGATGCTTTTGACGCTATTTGATTAATACAACGCGATATAGCCAACCGACTTAAAAATGATTACAGCCAATACCCTGATATGTGGCAAAAAATACAGCTAATTGTTATCAAAATAATGTCGCTTGGCTATACAGAGGCAGGGCCAATCCGAAATTGCTTCGCTGTTTCTCGGATACTCAACCCTCCTTCTTCCCGTGTAGATATCACTTTACGTCTAAAATCAATTGAATAGCCCATTTAAATAATGCAATCAAAATTAAGTCGTTTAGCTATATAATGCTTATTTTGAAGCGTAGTGACTTCCCCTTCACTTAAAAAGGCTTTTTACATGCAACTTCAGGTAAATTTGATGTAGCGCAATTTTCATCTTTGTGAATGAAAATACGTCTCAATTCAGTCTGTTTGCGCACGGAAGCGCGCACGCGCGGAGAGTAACGCCTACTTTATGAAAGGGAGTGTTACCGCTTTCACGTAGAGTAGCTACCTCTGAATAATCTGTGGTAGAGGAGTTCTGTTGCCTATGCGAGATGTTAGCGCCGAGGGGAACCGCGTTTGCAAGCAGTATGAAGACCTTACTATGTCAGCATCGCCGTGTTTATCGAGATTCTCGGCATTGACCCACCACATCGTCAATATCGACAGATTACCGGTTGAAATGATCCAAAAAATTGCTACCTACCTTCCAACCAATGACTATGACAATTTCAGAGTTACCAATCGGACAATTTGCAATGCCCTGATATCGATAAATAGCATGCACAAGGCGTTAGCGGAAAAACCTCACTATGGTGCGCTAGGAGCATTCTACAAAACGTGTGCAGAGGCTAAACACCTTGAGGCCTGCTGTAGCAAATTGACCGAAAATGAAATCACAACGTTACTCAACATACGCGTGCGAGCAGACGGTAGGCCAGACAGAGCCACCTCGGTAACGGTGGGTCTGCAACTCGGCTTTGTACTGAAAAGACTGCGCTCTTAATCAGCTAGTTATCTCAACATCTCTTCCATCATACCCACGACATCGTGGCTTATGTCGAACATCGCTGGGCTATCCGATTCAGTATTCCCGGCATGAACAAGTGGTTGCACCGTCATGGTTTCTCCTACAAAAAACCGGCGGGCGTACCCCATAAATTCAGTGAAGAAAATCAGAAGCATTTCATTGAATATTATGAGAATTTAAAGAAAACAGCCGGCAATAAGCCGATTCTGTTTATCGATGCGGTTCATCCGACACAAGCCACAAAGCTCAGTTATGGATGGATACGAAAAGGGCATAAAAAGTCAGTTAAAACAACGGGAAGTCGAACCCGTCTGAATATACTGGGTGCGCTGAATCTGAGCGATATCGGCGGTACGGTTATTCACGATTACAAAAAAATTAATGACTACAACATTGCTCGTTTTTTCATTGAGATACGCAAACGTTACCCTGATTACCGACAGAGAATCCATGTAATACTGGACGGTGAGGGTTATCACCGAACCCAATTGATTAAGGATTGGGCCTTTGTCGTGAACATAGAGCTTCACTATTTACCGCCTTACAGTCCGAATCTGAACGCGATAGAACGCCTGTGGAAAGTGATGAATGAGCATACACGGAATAATCGCTATTTTGAAAACACCCGCGATTTTCGGGATGCAATATTCAATTTTTTCACCAATACGCTACCAGAAATAGCGGACTCGCTGACGTCCAGAATTCACGACTGTTTTCAGGTGCTCAAACCTGCATCTTGAGGTTTATTGGGTATATCATATGTATTAGTCGCGACTAGATCTGACACTGGACCTTGAAAGGTTGAGAGTTACCGGTTTTGATATGGGTGTCTAATCCTTAAACAAAACGCGAGGTAACTCTCATGCTTCATACTAACAATCCCATTATCAAACACAAAGCCGGCCTGCTCAATCTCGCCGAAGAACTCGGTAACGTATCAAAAGCCTGCAAGAGCATGGGCGTGTCACGCGATACATTTTACCGTTATCAGGAACTGGTTGCTGAAGGCGGCATTGATGCGCTGGTTAACCAGAACCGCCGGGTTCCGAACCTGAAGAACCGCGCCGACGAAGCCACTGAACGCGCGGTTGTTGATTATGCTATTGAGTTCCCGCCCCATGGGCAGCACCGGACCAGTAATGAGCTGTGTAAAAAAGGCGTGTTTATCTCCGGCAGCGGCGTGCGCTCCATCTGGCAACGACACGACCTGGAGAACTTCCGTAAACGCCTGAAGGCGCTTGAGGAAAAGGTCGCCAGAGAAGGCATTGTCCTTACCGACGCTCAAATCGCAGCCCTGGAGAAGAAGGCGCACGATGATGAGACCTGCGGTGAAATCGAGACGGCACATCCCGGGTATCTGGGCTCGCAGGACACCTTCTACGTGGGCAATCTGAAGGGGATGGGCCGTATCTATCAGCAGACGTTCGTGGATACGTACTCGAAAGTGGCACACTGCAAGCTGTATACGAATAAAACACCGCTCACCGCCGCCGACCTGCTCAATGATCGCGTACTCCCGTTCTACGAGGCTCAGGGACTGCCGGTGCTGAGAATACTGACCGACAGGGGTACGGAGTACTGTGGTAAAGTGGAGCAGCATGATTATCAGCTTTATCTGGCTATCAACGATATCGAGCATACGAAAACGAAGGCGATGTCTCCGCAGACGAACGGCATCTGCGAGCGCTTCCATAAAACCATTTTGCAGGATTTTTATCAGGTTACGTTCGGCAAGAAGTTATATGGAGACCTGGAAAGCCTGCAGGTAGATCTGGACAACTGGTTGTGGCATTACAATACTGAGCGAACTCATCAGGGAAAAATGTGCTGCGGGCGTACGCCGATGGTCACTTTACTCGATGGAAAACGGATCTGGGCAGAAAAGAATCTGAACCAGATGTAATCTGACAGACACCTGTATAAATAATCGGTAACTGTCAGATAGTACATATCAGCATTAAGCTATGCACGTTTGCTGCACAAGCAGAACTGATTTTTCTGGCGAGTAATATTTGCGAGTTAGCGCAGCTCAATGATTTTTATGCCTGTGCACACCAACTCTATGACGAGCTTGCGATTTCGCAACGCATTTATCTGACCACAATGATGGTCAAATTACACCAATTCTGGCGTGCGTACCCGCCTGCCAACCTTGCATAGATATCTACACATCATAAAGGGGGCTTTGTTGAATAAATCAGAACTTGTAACGACTGCGCCCCATACGGGTCGATTGTTACGTGATGCGAATACTGTTCGGCATTCCTAATAGCGTGATCAGGTTAAGCGCTTTGACCATGACCATGGCTTCACCCACCTGACCATCGTAGTCTCTCAGACTTAGATGACCACCCAGAAGCCTTTTGAACCGGAACATGGCCGTTTCAGTCACTGAGCGCCGGTGATAGCCCACTTTCTTTTTCCAGATAGCGTTACTACCGCTAATGCGCTGATTTGCAACAGCGTGGTTACGCTCGTGGTAGCGATCTTGCCAATATTGCGCCCCCCTTCGTGGCGGGATAAGCGGCCTTATTTTCTTCCTCAGCAGAGCATCATATAGCCAAGCGACATTATTTTGATAACAATTAGCTGTATTTTTTTGCCACATATCAGGATATTGGATGTAATCATTTTTAAGTCGTTTAGCTATAGCAGTAAACTGTATCGTAAGCGCCGTCAGCCGATGCCTCTCTGATTTTCCGGTGGTTCTGGTTTATCAGCGCCGGTAGAGCTTGGGCATCAGTCGTACCACTGAGCGACAAATCCGCACAGATAATCTCATGCGTCACACTGTCTACTGCCAGGTGCAGCTTACGCCATACCCTGCGTCTGTCGGCACCATGCTGCCGGACTTTCCATTCGCCTTCGCCAAAGACCTTCAGGCCGGTTCCATCAATGACCAGATGTGAGATTTCACCAGAGGTTGGCGTTTTTATGCTGATGTTCACTGTCTTTGCTCGCTTGCTGAGCAGCGAATAGTCTGGACAATGCAGAGACAATTTAATCAGTTTAAAAATCGAGTCACAAAAGCCCTGTAAAGCCCTCAATGAAAGGCCAAACATGCGTTTCATCATCAGGACTGTGATGATGGCCATATCTGAGTAGTGGAGCGGTCGTCCACGCCGTTCAGTAGTGTTTTTTCCGTCCATGCAGCAATGGCTGATTCATCTAGCCATACGGTTAGAGAACAGCGCTGCTTGAGGGCCTTGTTAGAGGGCCAGTTGGTGATTTTAAAATTTTGTTTTGCCATGGAGAGCTGATTTTGAAACAACTGTGTTGATCTGCTCCGATGATTACCCAAAAGTTCTATTTATTCAACAAAGCCCATAAAGGGTTAAAAACCACCATAGCTAAGTGGGCAAGTTCTTCCGGGGTATAAGTCTGCTAATAACGTCGAGGTATTTAGCAGGATGGATAGTCCGGCAAGCAGCGCTGGGGCGCTTTCTTTACGCCCTCGTTTTTGTTGTCGTCCGGATAATCGGCAAATTAACTGACGGGCTGCCGCATTGTCGTCTCCTTCAGCGCGTTGCAGCCGCCATACCAGCACACGTGCCATGCTAGAGCAGGGCACCAGCACTGCGCTGAAGCCATTCTTCTACATCATGACCGGCACCTTTCAGCAGCTTAAAAAAGGATTCAATACCCCAGCGCCAGTAATATAGCTAAACGACTTAATTTTGATTACATTATTTAAATGAGCTATTCAATTGATTTTAGACGTAAAGTGATATCTACACGGGAAGAAGAAGGGTTGAGTATCCGAGAAACAGCGAAGCAATTTCGGATTGGCCCTGCCTCTGTATCGCGTTGGATTAATCAAATAGCGTCAAAAGCATCGACCACGCGTCAGCGAAAGAGCGATAAATCCGAGTTGATAAAAGATGTTGAACCATATCCAGATGCTTACCAAAAAGAACGTGCAGAGCGTTTTGGCGTTTGTCAGAAGGCCATTTGGCAAGCTCTTAAAAAGCTGGGATTGACCTATAAAAAAACGCTACGTCATCCGAAAGCCGACGAAAGCGCCCGGCAAGCATTTCAACAAAAAATACAACAGTATGAAAAAGAAGGTAAACCTATTGTTTTTATTGATGAAAGTGGTTTTCCACACGATACCCCACGGACTCACGGCTATTCCCCAAAAGGTCAACGGTGTTTTGGCCTGAAGAACGGGGGAGCCAAGGGAAGAACAAATGTTATCGGCGCTTTATTAGGCACAACGCTGTTTGCTATCGGATTATTTGATATCAATATTAACAGCGATGTTTTCTATTCCTGGGTCACACAAGTCCTTATCCCAGTACTCCCTAAAAACAGGGTAATCGTGATGGACAATGCAACTTTTCACAAAAAACATAATATTCAACAAGTCATCATCGATGCAGGGTATATGGTGGAGTATTTGCCTACATATTCGCCAGATCTTAACCCCATTGAGCATAAATGGGCACAAGCAAAAAAAGAGAGAGTGGTTGCGATACAGAGATTTTGTTCTCAGTCCATATGGTGTAATCAAAATTAAGTCGCTTGGCTATACCAGCGAGCGACTTCCGCGCTGGTGATCTCGTTGCTAACGTTTGTGAGCAGCGTCCAGCGTCCGATAAATTTACCGTGAGTATCGGTAAGGCGAACCACAACTAATCTGAGTGTCAGAGCTACGCCTGGCTGAACTTTCACTCGCCGTCCGGTGCTCTTGTCTTTCCACTTCGGTTTTGCTGTTCGCGTTATGATCACGGATGTTTCCCCGATCTCCATATTGGCTTTTTTCCCTTTCCAGCCAACCTGTCCGTTTGCGATAAATGGCAGATCGTCTGCAATTTCACCAATTTTACGGGTGTCACCGCCCCACTCGGCCCGATGCCCTTCCTTTCCCCGGATAAGCCAACATATTCCCTGGGAGCTTAATGTGCGCATATGCCCGATAGAGTCACTTTCACGGTCAATGAGATGAACTAACTTCTTCCCGGTATCAAGAGACTCAACGCGGGCGATATCAGCCGTCAAAGCATCCATATGAGTCAGACTCTCAGACAAGCCCTCGGTTAGCGTTGAACGACAACCCGCCCTATCGGTTAGAGTTTGAGACAGGGGCGCTATTGGTAAACCATTTGCAGCATCAACCAGTAGGCGGGTTTGTAGTTCATAACCGACGTCGCCACCATGCGTCATTTTCAAACGTTCTTCTTTCCCATTGTGGGTACGAAACTGTAAATGAGACCAGTCGTGAACGACGGGAGCGTATGGATGCAGGCTAAGTGCAACCTGCCGGAGAGCCAGCGAAATAATCGGTTCATTGAGCTGACTGAAGCTAATACGTTCATTATTAAAAAAACGCCAAACGGCCTGAGTAGTGGCGAATGTTGTTTTCTGCGCGCAGGCAAGGTCTTTAACGGCTGACGCCAATGGTGCTGGGGGAGTCATGTGTTGCTTAACCAGACGCTGATAACGCCGGTTAAGGCGGGCCTCAATCCCGCCGATGGATAAGTTGAGATCATGCAGCAACGTAATAGCAGATATTGCAAAAGATGTGTAGATATAGCCAAGCGACATTATTTTGATAACAATTAACTGTATTTTTTGCCACATATCAGGGTATTTGCTGTAATCATTTTTAAGTCGGTTGGCTATACCTATGGGTTGGAGGCGAGGATATCTTTGCCCACTACTCGACGATTCAAATGGACGGTTATCGCACGCTGAAGGCAGGCCAGGCGATCAGATTTTATGTTCATAAAGGTCCTAAAGGAAATCACGCCAGTTTGATCGTCCCGCTGGTCGCCGAGGCCGTAGCCTAGCGGTGGTTTGAAACACGTTCGCTATTATCCACAGAAGAAAATGCTGGTTTTACAACCGGCATTTTTATTTTGGATTCTCTAAGAGCGGTTCGGCTCAATCAGCTCGGCCACGCGCCAACCAGAGCACGTGTGAAAAAAGCGTGCGAATCAACACAGGAATGGCGTCATTACCGCGTTCAGCCGCAGCCATTGCCACCTCGATAGCCAAATCCGGTTTTGAGGCGCGGTGAATCGCTTTCACAATCACTTTCGCGGCCGAGAGCGGCACATTCTCCGGCAGTTGTGCAACGCGGTGAAAAACGTCCTTATAGCCATTGCGATACATAAAATGCTCCATATCAGGGGCAGAAAGCATCGTGATGTGGTCACGATCGGTTTCCCCCTGTTTGGTGAGCAGGCTGCGTGCCGTAGCAGCATACTTTTTACCTGCGTCATCGCCGTCCACCAGCACATGCCACTCAATACCCATGCGGTGCGCAAATTTCAGCAGCGGTCGTAACCCTGATTGTGCAAATTCAATGACACGCACCCCTTCTGCCTCAAAGTGATGCCCACATTGACGACCGAGTTCGCTAAGCATCCACACTTCCGTTTCCCCTTCAACCAGCAGCCAGCAGCGCGCAAACAGCGATGAGGGGCGATTAAAGCGGATATGGAACGCTATACGGCGGCTATCTTCAGGACTCATCCCTTGCTTCCCGATACGGTAAGTCGCCACCCGCGAGGACTCCCGCACTAGGCGGCACACCTGCTCTACCGGCACCAGCGACAGCAGATCGCCGGAATTGGTGGTGGTGACTTTTTGCAAGGGCAAGTGCATCAGCAACGCCCAGGCAACCGACAGCATGATCGGGTGTAATCGTGTTTCAGGGTCTTCTACCAGCAACAGCGGACGCGATTCCGTATCCAGCGATACCGCGCCTTTCGCCTGCAACAGCGTCGAAAACAGTTCGAGCAGGATGATTCGACGGCTGCGGCTATTGGGATCGCTCAGCATTCGGTTGATATTATCCAGAGAGCGCCAGGATTTTCCGTTGTGCGCATGCGCATGGGGAGGATGGCGCGGCGTAACGCCCTCATCGCCCAGCTCGGAAAAGTAATGCTCGAGCAGTTGGCGCATCGCCACAATCCCTTGACGCAGATCCTTATCGGTCAGTCGCTGCGGATTGCGAGTCAGTTCCTGCATCAGCTGGTTGAGGTGTTGAGTCAGATCGTCGCTGTTACTCTCCCGCACCTGCAACGGCACCACGTCAACCCGTTTGCGCTGGGTAAAACGCACATCACGCAGCCACAAAACCGGGTGCAAACGAATGAGTTCACGCCCCAGCGCATCAATGTTTTCCAGCGCCAGCGGCTGCCCGTCCGCGTCAAGGAAACTGCGCCAAGTGCACACCGCGCCGCTGTCATCCACTTCACCTTCCAGACGGTAGAAAATGCGCTGTAATCTTCCCTCGCCCCTGACCCAAACCGGTGCCAGGGCACGGTAACTCGGCCCAAGGTGATGCCCGACGCCACTTTCACAGAAGGTGAAAATAACCTGCAAGTGGTGTTCCCGGCTCGCTTCATCGCCGGGCGTAAAATGGAAATCCTGCAAAGAGAAAGGGTACAACGGCAACACTGGCGACAGCAGCAGGGATAGGGCATCCAACAAACTTGACTTGCCCCAAGCATTTTCCCCAATCAAGACCGTATTGTGCTCCAGTACCAGTGACAGACGATTAATGCCGCGGAACCCAACAATTTCCACGCTTTCAAGGTACATGCACACCTCCTGATGTTCGGGCTGCACAACTGCACCGCACTGTTTTTCATTGTAAACCATAACGAGCGGGCTTTACCGACGTTGGTGTGTCATCCACAAGATGTCTTTTCTGTGATCCCTTACGGGTTCGAACTTGCGTCACCAGACGTGTTTATCTTCATTGTCTTATAGCCAAGCGACATTATTTTGATAACAATTAGCTGTATTTTTTTGTCACATATTAGGGCATTAGCTGTAATCATTTTTAAGTCGGTTGGCTATACAGTACGCCAGCACGTCATTCCCTGAGCGGAGCAGCGTGACATAGGAACGAATGGTTTTATCAACCGCCTGCCTGTCAAGGTTGGCATAGGTATCTACACATCTTTTGCAATATCTGCTATTACGTTGCTGCATGATCTCAACTTATCCATCGGCGGGATTGATGCCCGCCTTAACCGGCGTTATCAGCGTCTGGTTAAGCAACACATGACTCCCCCAGCACCATTGGCGTCAGCCGTTAAAGACCTTGCCTGCACGCAGAAAACAACATTCGCCACTACTCAGGCCGTTTGGCGTTTTTTTAATAATGAACGTATTAGCTTCAGTCAGCTCAATGAACCGATTATTTCGCTGGCTCTCCGGCAGGTTGCACTTAGCCCGCATCCATACGCTCCCGTCGTTCACGACTGGTCTCATTTACAGTTTCGTACCCACAATGGGAAAGAAGAAAGTTTGAAAATGACGCATGGTGGCGACGTCGGTTATGAACTACAAACCAGCCTACTGCTTGATGCTGCAAATGGTTTACCAATAGCGCCCCTGTCTCAAACTCTAACCGAGGGCTTGTCTGAGAGTCTGACTCATATGGATGCTTTAACGGCTGATATCGCCAACCGACTTAAAAATGATTACACCATATGGACTGAGAACAAAATCTCTGTATCGCAACCACTCTCTCTTTTTTTGCTTGTGCCCATTTATGCTCAATGGGGTTAAGATCTGGCAAATACTCCACCATATACCCTGCATCGATGATGACTTGTTGAATATTATGTTTTTTGTGAAAAGTTGCATTGTCCATCACGATTACCCTGTTTTTAGGGAGTACTGGGATAAGGACTTGTGTGACCCAGGAATAGAAAACATCGCTGTTAATATTGATATCAAATAATCCGATAGCAAACAGCGTTGTGCCTAATAAAGCGCCGATAACATTTGTTCTTCCCTTGGCTCCCCCGTTCTTCAGCCCAAAACACCGTTGACCTTTTGGGGAATAGCCGTGAATCCGTGGGGTATCGTGTGGAAAACCACTTTCATCAATAAAAACAATAGGCTTACCTTCTTTTTCATACTGTTGTATTTTTTGTTGAAATGCTTGCCGGGCGCTTTCGTCGGCTTTCGGATGGCGTAGAGTTTTTTTTATAGGTCAATCCCAGCTTTTTAAGAGCTTGCCAAATGGCCTTCTGACAAACACCAAAACGCTCTGCACGTTCTTTTTGGTAAGCATCTGGATATGGTTCAACATCTTTTATCAACTCGGATTTATCGATCTTTCGCTGACGCGTGGTCGATGCTTTTGACGCTATTTGATTAATCCAACGCAATACAGAGGTAGAGCCAATCCGAAATTGCTTCGCTGTTTCTCGGATACTCAACCCTTCTTCTTCCCGTGTAGATATCACTTTACCTCTAAAATCAATTGAATAGCTCATTTAAATAATGTAATCAAAATTAAGTCGTTTAGCTATACAAATCATCATAAAAGCGTTGTCCGCTTTATCGATTGCCGGTGTATCAGCGACCATTGCCAGCGACGGAAGTAACGCTGCGCCGGCAAAGCCTAATAATGAAGAGACACGTATTTTCATTTTCATCCATCCCAATTTTTCGCCAGCGAGCATTACAGTGCGGCGTCGTCAGTTTCGCCCGTACGAATACGGATAACGCGTTGCAGTTCAGCAACAAAAATCTTACCGTCGCCAATTTTAGCGGTGTAAGCCGCTTTACTAATCACATCAACGACTTCATCAACCTGATCGTCAGCGATAGAAATATCAATTTTCACTTTCGGCAAAAAATTGACGCTATATTCAGCACCGCGATACAGCTCGGCATGGCCTTTCTGGCGTCCAAATCCCTTCACCTCAGTGAGGGTAAGCCCCTAGATGCCGACAGAAGATAAGGCTTCACGCACATCTTCCAGCTTGAATGGTTTTATAGCTAAACAACTTAATTTTGATTACATTATTTAAATGAGCTATTCAATTGATTTTAGAGGTAAAGTGATATCTACACGGGAAGAAGAAGGGTTGAGTATCCGAGAAACAGCGAAGCAATTTCGGATTGGCTCTACCTCTGTATTGCGTTGGATTAATCAAATAGCGTCAAAAGCATCGACCACGCGGCAGCGAAAGATCGGCTTTGTTGAATAATAGGTAATCATGCTGTTTTTCCATGCCAGTTTTGGTTGAAAATGCTTGTCATCTCAGGTGTACACTTTTCTCATGATGCCTAACTGCATGATTTTACGTTGCGAGGATCCGTCGTTTCACTGGGCTGCCAGCATAAAATCTATTTATTCAACAAAGCACGAAAGATCGATAAATCCGAGTTGATAAAAGATGTTGAACCATATCCAGATGCTTACCAAAAAGAACGTGCAGAGCGTTTTGGTGTTTGTCAGAAGGCCATTTGGCAAGCTCTTAAAAAGCTGGGATTGACCTATAAAAAAAACTCTACGCCATCCGAAAGCCGACGAAAGCGCCCGGCAAGCATTTCAACAAAAAATACAACAGTATGAAAAAGAAGGTAAACCTATTGTTTTTATTGATGAAAGTGGTTTTCCACATGATACCCCACGGACTCACGGCTATTCCCCAAAAGGTCAACGGTGTTTTGGCCTGAAGAACGGGGGAGCCAAGGGAAGAACAAATGTTATCGGCGCTTTATTAGGCACAACGCTGTTTGCTATCGGATTATTTGATATCAATATTAACAGCGATGTTTTCTATTCCTGGGTCACACAAGTCCTTATCCCAGTACTCCCTAAAAACAGGGTAATCGTGATGGACAATGCAACTTTTCACAAAAAACATAATATTCAACAAGTCATCATCGATGCAGGGTATATGGTGGAGTATTTGCCTACATATTCGCCAGATCTTAACCCCATTGAGCATAAATGAGCACAAGCAAAAAAAGAGAGAGTGGTTGCGATACAGAGATTTTGTTCTCAGTCCATATGGTGTAATCAAAATTAAGTCGCTTGGCTATAAAGGTGTAGTTACCGAGCGTATTGTTTTTGATCAGGCGAAAGGCTGCATTGTCCACATGGGAATAGGTGGATATTTCGGAAAGATCGCGACACACGATGGTGAAGTTGTGGTTGCTGTCCAGATGGCGAATTTGGCAAATGCGCTCCATCGCATTTTTCTCCCCCAGCATACATCCCAATGCGTAACCGGAATCGGTGGGATAAACCAGCACACCACCTTTACGCAGCACATCAACAGATTGATTGATCAACCGTGGCTGAGGGTTTTGTGGATGAATATAAAAAAACTGACTCATGATACGTCCTTAAGCTTCGAATTTAGCGCGACATTTCACATCCGTCGCGGTGCAACGCGTCTGCGGTCAACGGCAGTGAAGCCAGCACAGGATGTTGCCACACAGGCGTTACACCGCTTGGCAAGCAGAGCTTGCGTCCCAACTCTATCCAAGCACAGGGACGGTGAAAATCAGAGCCCTGCGAGGCATAGAGCTGAAAATCCTGCGCGTAACGCGCCAGTTGAGTTCGTTCGTCCGGCGCTTGTTGGCACTGGGCGACCTCCATCGCATCTCCCGCTGCTGCCACAAAACTGGTCAGCACCCGCTTGAGCCATTTGGGAGACAAATCATAGCGCCCAAGATGTGCCAGTACCGCCACACCGCCCGCATGATGAATAACATCAACGGCTTCTGGTATTGTACACCACTGCGGCGGGACATATCCGGTTTTCCCTTTTGCCAGATAGGATTTGAACACCTGCCCCACATTGCTGGCTTTGCCCTGCTCCACCAGAAAACGGGCAAAATGACCACGTGTGATTTCTCCCTCTCCGGCAAGGCGCTGTGCCCCTTCCAGTGCGCCCGGAATACGCGCCTTCTCCAACCGTTCACTGATTGCCTGTGCACGCTGCCAGCGGCGCTCCTTCTGCTGTTCGAGCAGATGCGTCAGGGCGATGTGTTCGGGATCAATACCTAAACCGACAATATGAATCTCATGATTTTCCCACAGGGTGGAGATCTCAACCCCAGGCACCAGCCGTAACGGCAGATTCAATGCGGCTATCGCCTGCTGCGCGGCAGCCACGCCTGCCACGGTATCGTGATCGGTAATCGCCAGAACACCAACGCGCATCTCAACGGCGCGTTGTACCAGTTCACCGGGCGACAGTTCTCCATCCGAAGCGGTAGTGTGGCTGTGCAAATCAAACAACGGACTGGGAGACAGAGCAACGGAAAGTTCGGACACACAGGCACCTATGGTTGTTAATGCTGCTCAGGGGATCTGAGACGCGGGACATCATGCCATTAAACACCGCCGGAGGGGAACCACACGACTGTGGTGCTATAGCCAAGCGACTTAATTTTGATTACATTATTTAAATGAGCTATTTAATTGATTTTAGACGTAAAGTGATATCTACACGGGAAGAAGAAGGGTTGAGTATCCGAGAAACAGCGAAGCAATTTCGGATTGGCCCTGCCTCTGTATCGCGTTGGATTAATCAAATAGCGTCAAAAGCATCGACCACGCGTCAGCGAAAGAGCGATAAATCCGAGTTGATAAAAGATGTTGAACCATATCCAGATGCTTACCAAAAAGAACGTGCAGAGCGTTTTGGCGTTTGTCAGAAGGCCATTTGGCAAGCTCTTAAAAAGCTGGGATTGACCTATAAAAAAACGCTACGTCATCCGAAAGCCGACGAAAGCGCCCGGCAAGCATTTCAACAAAAAATACAACAGTATGAAAAATAAGGCAGACCTATTGTTTTTATTGATGAAAGTGGTTTTCCAGACGATACCCCACAGACTCACGGCTATTCCCCAAAAGGTCAACGGTGTTTTGCCCTGAAGAACGGGGGAGCCAAGGGAAGAACAAATGTTATCGGCGCCTTATTAGGCACAACGCTGTTTGTTATCGGATTATTTGATATCAATATTAACAGCGATGTTTTCTATTCTTGGGTCACACAAGTCCTTATCCCAGTACTCCCTAAAAACACTGTAATCGTGATGGACAGTGCAACTTTTCACAAAAAACATAATATTCAACAAGTCATCATCGATGCAGGGTATATGGTGGAGTATTTGCCTACATATTCGCCAGATCTTAACCCCATTGAGCATAAGTGGGCACAAGCAAAAAAAGAGAGAGTGGTTGCGATACAGAGATTTTGTTCTCAGTCCATATGGTGTAATCAAAATTAAGTCGCTTGGCTATATAACAAGGCCCTCAAGCAGCGCGCTTCTCTAACCGTATGGCTAGATGAATCAGCCATTGCTGCATGGACGGAAAAAAACACTACTGAACGGCGTGGACGACCGCTCCACTACTCAGATATGGCCATCACCACAGTCCTGATGATGAAACGCGTGTTTGGCCTTTCATTGAGGGCTTTACAGGGCTTTGGTGACTCAATTTTTAAACTGATTAAATTGTCGCTCCATTGTCCAGACTATTCGCTGCTCAGCAAGCGAGCAAAGACAGTGAACATCAGCATAAAAACGCCAACCCGTGGTGAAATCTCACATCTGGTCATTGATGGAACCGGCCTGAAGGTCTTTGGCGAAGGCGAATGGAAAGTCCGGCAGCATGGTGCCGACAGACGCAGGGTATGGCGTAAGCTGCACCTGGCAGTAGACAGTGTGACGCATGAGATTATCTGTGCGGATTTGTCGCTCAGTGGTATGACTGATGCCCAAGCTCTACCGGCGCTGATAAATCAGACCCACCGGAAAATCAGAGAGGCATCGGCTGACGGCGCTTAGGATACAGTTTACTGCTATGATGCTCTGCTGAGGAAGAAAATAAGGCCGCTTATCCCGCCACGAAGGGGGGCGCAATATTGGCAAGATCGCTACCACGAGCGTAACCCCGCTGTTGCAAATCAGCGCATTAGCGGTAGTAACGCTATCTGGAAAAAGAAAGTGGGCTATCACCGGCGCTCAGTGGCTGAAACGGCCATGTTCCGGTTCAAAAGGCTTCTGGGTGGTCATCTAAGTCTGAGAGACTACGATGGTCAGGTGGGTGAAGCCATGGCCATGGTCAAAGCGCTTAACCTGATCACGCTATTAGGAATGCCGAACAGTATTCGCATCACGTAACAATCGACCCGTATGGGGTGCAGTCGTTACAAGTTCTGATTTATTCAACAAAGCCCAGCGCTATGGTAAAAAGGCCGCGCCACAGGAAATCGCGAGCCTGACATTCAGCCCGTGTAAATCAGAGATTACCTCTACTTTGTCTCGGTACTTTTCTGACCCAATGTAATGATATGATTGATATAAGTAGAGTAACACCACATGCATCAAGAGCAGTTCAAGTGAAATCATATGCCCTTCGATAACGTTTACAGTGAAAAGCGCCTGCCCAGCCGCGTGCGGGATATCTGGCAATTTTTCCATCGCGATACGCTGGCGATGATTGGGCTGTACGGTTTTTTGGCGCTGCTGTTTCTGTGTCTGTTTGGCTCTGCTATCGCCCCTTATGCCATCGATCAGCAATTTCTGGGCTATCAATTGCTGCCGCCTTCCTGGTCACATTACGGGGAAGTGTCCTTCTTTCTCGGTACAGACGATCTGGGGCGCGATCTATTAAGCCGGTTATTGACCGGTACTGCGGCGACCGTCGGTTCAGCGTTGATCGTCACCTATGCGGCGGCGTTCTGCGGCATTGTGCTCGGTACATTAGCTGGCGTAACGCACGGTCTGCGTTCCGCATTATTAAACCATATCCTTGATACGTTGCTGTCAATACCGTCATTGCTGCTGGCTATCGTGGTGATCGCCTTTATCGGCCCGGATTTGACGCACGCTATGCTGGCCGTGTTGCTGGCGCTGCTGCCGCGTATGGTGAGAACGCTCTACACCGCCGTGCACGATGAGATGGATAAGGAATATGTGATCGCCGCCCGATTAGACGGTGCATCAACCCGCTATATCATTTGGTACGTGGTGTCACCCAATATCGGGCCGGTGCTGGTGTCCGAGTTTACCCGCGCACTCTCTATCGCCATTCTGGACATTTCAGCACTGGGCTTTCTCGATCTGGGCGCTCAAATGCCAACGCCCGAATGGGGCGCCATGTTAGGTAATTCGCTGGAACTGGTTTATGCCGCGCCCTGGATGGTGATGTTGCCGGGTGTAGCCATTACCCTCAGCGTACTGATTGTGAATCTGCTGGGCGATGGCATCCGCCGTTCCCTGCTGTCACAAATGGATTAATAGCGGAGACAAACCATGGCACTACTCGATATTCGTAATCTGACCATTGAATTCCTTACGCCTGACGGTCCGGTCAAGGCCGTCGATCGCGTCAGCATTACCCTGACCGAAGGGGAAATCCGCGGCCTGGTGGGAGAATCGGGCTCGGGCAAGAGCCTTATCGCGAAAGCCATCTGCGGCGTAACCAAAGATAACTGGCGGGTGACGGCTGACCGCTTCCGCTTTGATGATATCGACTTGCTGCAACTCTCACCCCGTGCACGGCGTAAGCTGGTGGGCCACAACGTGTCGATGATTTTTCAGGAGCCACAATCCTGTCTCGATCCCTCCGAGCACATAGGCAAACAGCTGATGCTTGCCATTCCCGGCTGGACCTACAAAGGTCGTTGGTGGCAACGCTTTCAGTGGCGCAAACGCCGCGCCATCGAACTGTTGCACCGGGTAGGCATTAAGGATCACAAAGATATCATGCGCAGTTACCCCTACGAATTGACGGAGGGTGAATGCCAGAAGGTAATGATTGCCATCGCTTTGGCGAACCAGCCGCGTCTGCTGATCGCCGATGAACCGACCAATGCGATGGAATCGACCACGCAGGCGCAGATTTTCCGGCTTCTGTCGCGACTGAATCAAAACAATAACACCAGCATTTTATTGATCAGTCATGACCTGCAAACCATGAGTAAATGGGCCGATCGCATCAACGTGCTTTACTGCGGACAAACGGTGGAAAGCGCGCCAAGTGAAGAGCTGATCACCGCACCGCACCACCCTTACACCCAAGCGCTGATCCGCGCCATGCCCGATTTCGGGCGTTCGTTGCCGCACAAAAGCAGACTCAACACGCTGCTGGGCGCTATTCCGTCACTAGAGTATCTACCGGTAGGCTGCCGTCTCGGTCCGCGTTGCCCCTACTCGCAGAAAAAATGCATGCAAACACCACTGTTGGTATCGACCAAAAATCACTGGTTTGCCTGCCATTTCCCGCTTAATACGGAGGAGCAATAATGGATGACATTCTGCTCGAAGCGCGCAACCTGACCAAAACGTTCCGCTACCGTACCGGGTTATTTTACCGCCAACACGTTGAAGCTGTGAAATCCGTGAGTTTCACGCTGCGTGAACGGCAGACGCTGGCGATTATCGGTGAGAACGGCTCCGGCAAATCGACCCTAGCGAAAATGCTGGCGGGGGTCATCCCACCGACCTCCGGTGAACTGCTGATTAACGATCATCCTTTGTGCTACGGCGATTATCGCTTCCGTTGCCAGCAGGTGCGCATGATTTTTCAAGACGCGGGCAATGCGCTCAATCCACGCCAGCGTATTGGCCAACTGCTTGATATGCCGCTGCGGTTGAATACCACATTGAACGCTCACGAGCGGGAAAAAATGATCAACCAGACGCTGCAACAGGTAGGCCTGCGCCCTGATCACGCCTACTACTACCCGCAGACGTTGGCACCCGGCCAAAAACAGCGCGTGGGATTGGCACGGGCGTTGATCTTGCAGCCCAAGGTGATCGTCGCTGACGAGGCACTGGCCTCGTTAGATATGTCGATGCGCTCGCAACTCATTAATTTGATGTTGGAACTTCAGGAAGAACAAGGCATCTCCTATATTTATGTCACTCAGCATCTGGGCATGATGAAGCACATCAGCGATCAGATCGTGGTAATGCATGACGGTGAAGTGGTCGAGCGAGGCAGCACCGCAGACGTGCTGGCCGCGCCGCTACACGATTTGACCAAACGCCTGATTGCCAGCCACTTTGGCGAAGCACTCAGTGCCGATGCCTGGCGCCGTGACGGCGCGCAATTTTAGCCGGATTCGCCAGCGCGACATCGTGGCAAACGCGCGGGTGATACTGCTCGGAGTACCCCACGGGGGGCAACCATGCTAGAATCGCCCGGTTTACTCACTTCGAACGCCCTGATTAACGCATTCTGTGCAGGCGTTCGCAGCAACTATAATCACAAGGATTACTGCTATGGGTTTTCTAACCGGTAAGCGCATTTTGATAACGGGTGTTGCCAGTAACCGCTCAATTGCATTCGGTATCGCACAGGCGATGCAACGCGAAGGCGCTGAACTGGCGTTTACGTACCAGAACGACAAGCTGAAATCGCGTGTTGAAGGCTTCGCACAAGAGCTGGGTTCCAGAATCGTACTGCCGTGCGACGTTGCGGAGGATGCCAGCATTGAAGCGCTGTTTGCCGAACTGGCTAACGTATGGCCGACCTTTGACGGTTTTGTCCACTCCATCGCGTTCGCTCCAGGCGACCAACTGGATGGTGATTACGTCGACGCTGTGACCCGTGACGGTTTCCGCGTTGCGCACGATATCAGCTCCTACAGCTTCGTGGCGATGGCAAAAGCCTGCCGCGCCATGCTGAACCCGAACTCCGCGCTGGTCACACTCTCCTACCTCGGTGCCGAGCGCGCTATCCCGAACTACAACGTGATGGGTCTGGCCAAAGCCTCTCTGGAGGCCAACGTTCGCTACATGGCTAACGCCATGGGCGCGCAAGGTGTGCGTGTTAACGCCATTTCCGCTGGTCCCATCCGCACGCTGGCTGCGTCTGGCATCAAAAACTTCAAGAAAATGCTTTCCCACTGTGAGGCGGTAACGCCTATCCGCCGTGTGGTCACCATTGAAGATGTAGGTAATACGGCTGCGTTCTTGTGCTCGGATCTGGCTGCGGGTATCTCCGGTGAAGTCCTGCACGTGGATGGCGGCTTCAATATCGCCGCCATGAATGAGCTGGAACTGGATTAATTTCCAACCGCTATCGGTAAAAACCACAGGCATCCGGTGGTTTTTTTTCGTTCAAACTCAACCTGCATTTTCTGCCAGGCACGTTTGTGCGAAAACAAAGAAATTTTGTGCCAGGGCAGTAACCTTGCCAACTGGAGCCACAACCAGTGCCGCCTGACGCTGCATCGGTGGCAGTGTGAGTGGGCGAAAACGCAGTGCGGGTGTCATTTCCGGCAACAGACTCCCTTGAGGCACGACGGCACAGCCCAATCCTAAAAAGACGCTTTGCATCAATTGCATCACCGAGGCACTTTCCACTTTGACCTTTGGCGTCACACCTGACTCACGAAAGTGTCCATCGAGATAACGCCGAAAATATAGCCAAGCGACTTAATTTTGATTACACCATATGGACTGAGAACAAAATCTCTGTATCGCAACCACTCTCTTTTTTTGCTTGTGCCCATTTATGCTCAATGGGGTTAAGATCTGGCGAATATGTAGGCAAATACTCCACCATATACCCTGCATCGATGATGACTTGTTGAATATTATGTTTTTTGTGAAAAGTTGCATTGTCCATCACGATTACACTGTTTTTAGGGAGCCTGTTTAAGATTTTGTGTAAATGCCTTTCCTCAGAAGTGACCGTCAAGGCGGTCACCGAACTCGATAATAAAGCGACTCATTGCCATACGCCAGTCCTGTAAGGGCATCTTCCATTTCTGTGATGCCGCCTGGATTGCCAGCCATACGACCTTCTTCACCGAGTCATTAGTCGGGAACACCTTGCGTTTCTTGATTGCATGCCGGAGCACGCTGTTCAGTGATTCTATAGCGTTCGTCGTGTAGATTACCTTGCGAATTTCCTGCGGGTACGAGAAGAATGTCGACAGGTTGGCCCAGTTTGACTGCCAGCTCCGGCTTATCTGCGGATAGCGGTGATCCCATGTCCCACCGAACGTCTCCAGCGCCTGAAGCGCGGCCTCTTCGGTTGGAGCCTGATACACTGCTTTGAGGTCGCGTGTTACCGCCTTATAGTCCTTCCAGACAACGAAGCGCAGACTGTTGTGCACCATGTGCACGATGCACAACTGGATGCGGGCTTCCGGGTAGACCGTGTTGATGGCATCCGGGAACCCTTTCAGGCCGTCCACACAGGCAATCAGGATGTCGGTCAGGCCACGGTTTTTCAGTTCTGTCAGCACGTTCAGCCAGAACTTTGCGCCTTCATTTTCGAGCCTGTACACGAGATTGTGTAATTGCCTGATTTTGATATGTTCAATCCAACATCAAAAGCAGGTTACTTTATGGACGAAAAACAGTTACAGGCTCTGGCTAACGAGCTGCCCAAAAATCTCAAAACCCCTGACGCTCTCAACCCGTTTGATCGCCTGCTGAAAAAGATCTGCGTTGAAGCTGCCCTTAATGCTGAAATGACCCATCACCTCGGGCATGAGAAGCCCCAGTCCAAATCTGGAACTAACACGCGCAATGGCTACTCCACAAAGACTGTTACCACCGGCGATGGTCCGCTGGAACTGCGTACACCACGTGATCGTGATGGTTCCTTTGAACCGCAACTGGTGAAGAAGAACCAGACCCGGCTCACCGGGATGGATAACCAGATTTTATCGTTGTATGCCAAAGGGATGACCACCCGCGAAATTGCCGCTGCGTTCAAAGAACTGTATGACGCGGATGTCTCACTCGCCCTGGTATCGAAGGTCACCGATGCCGTTATGGAGCCGGTTGTTGAATGGCAAAACCGCCCCCTGGATGCGGTTTATCCCATTGTTTACCTTGACTGTATCGTTCTGAAAGTCCGGCAGGACAGCCGCGTTATCAATAAGTCTGTGTTCCTGGCGCTGGGTATCAATATCGAAGGCCAGAAAGAGCTACTGGGGATGTGGCTGGCCGAAAATGAAGGTGCAAAGTTCTGGCTGAACGTGCTGACAGAACTGAAAAACCGTGGCCTGACCGACATCCTGATTGCCTGTGTGGACGGCCTGAAAGGGTTCCCGGATGCCATCAACACGGTCTACCCGGAAGCCCGCATCCAGTTGTGCATCGTGCACATGGTGCTCAACAGTCTGCGCTTCGTTGCCTGGAAGGACTATAAGGCGGTAACACGCTACCTCAAAGCAGTGTATCAGGCTCCAACCGAAGAGGCCGCGCTTCAGGCGCTGGAGGCGTTCGGTGGGACATGGGATCACCGCTATCCGCAGATAAGCCGGAGCTGGCAGTCAAACTGGGCCAACCTGTCGACATTCTTCTCGTACCCGCAGGAACTTCGCAAGGTAATCTACACGACGAACGCTATAGAATCACTGAACAGCGTGCTCCGGCATGCAATCAAGAAACGCAAGGTGTTCCCGACTAATGACTCGGTGAAGAAGGTCGTATGGCTGGCAATCCAGGCGGCATCACAGAAATGGACGATGCCCTTACAGGACTGGCGTATGGCAATGAGTCGCTTTATTATCGAGTTCGGTGACCGCCTTGACGGTCACTTCTGAGGAAAGGCATTTACACAAAATCTTAAACAGGCTCCAATTGAGCATAAATGGGCACAAGCAAAAAGCAAAAAGAGAGAGTGGTTGCGATACAGAGATTTTGTTCTCAGTCCATATGATGTAATCAAAATTAAGTCGGTTGGCTATATCTGGCGGTGGTGGATGCCACCACATGGTCCGAGATTGAACGGCAATCCGGTTTAGGCGAAGCGCAATTACGCGCCGTGGCCGATATTAATCAGCGCTCGCCGCGCGTCATTTGCACCTGTGCCATAGGAGTAACACAGCATAAACATTCCGTTGCCACCGTGCGGGAGATCGTCAATCTGCAACGAGTTATTAGCAAATCTGGTGTATGGCGATCAGGCTACGTTCCGCTCTGATGCTTCGTGAATCTGTTCTCCATCCTTAAATTGGACGTTGCTTACAACCAGGGTCAGCAGGTCAAATCCTCTTAGTCGGTTCCAGCTTTTCTGAGCAGACTGGAGCAGCTTAAATACCATTGACAGGGTTGTTTCTCTCGAACCAAGGCTTTGTTGAATAAATAGAACTTTTGGGTAATCATCGGAGCAGATCAACACAGTTGTTTCAAAATCAGCTCTCCATGGCAAAACAAAATTTTAAAATCACCAGCTGGCCCTCTAACAAGGCCCTCAAGCAGCGCGGTTCTCTAACCGTATGGCTAGATGAATCAGCCATTGCTGCATGGACGGAAAAAACACTACTGAACGGCGTGGACGACCGCTCCACTACTCAGATATGGCCATCATCACAGTCCTGATGATGAAACGCGTGTTTGGCCTTTCATTGAGGGCTTTACAGGGCTTGGTGACTCGATTTTTAAACTGATTAAATTGTCGCTCCATTGTCCAGACTATTCGCTGCTCAGCAAGCGAGCAAAGACAGTGAACATCAGCATAAAAACGCCAACCTCTGGTGAAATCTCACATCTGGTCATTGATGAAACCGGCCTGAAGGTCTTTGGCGAAGGCGAATGGAAAGTCCGGCAGCATGGTGCCGACAGACGCAGGGTATGGCGTAAGCTGCACCTGGCAGTAGACAGTGTGACGCATGAGATTATCTGTGCGGATTTGTCGCTCAGTGGTACGACTGATGCCCAAGCTCTAGCGGCGCTGATAAACCAGACCCACCGGAAAATCAGAGAGGCATCGGCTGACGGCGCTTAGGATACAGTTTACTGCTATGATGCTCTGCTGAGGAAGAAGATAAGGCCGCTTATCCCGCCACGAAGGGGGGCGCAATATTGGCAAGATCGCTACCACGAGCGTAACCCCGCTGTTGCAAATCAGCGCATTAGCGGCAGTAACGATATCTGGAAAAAGAAAGTGGGCTATCACCGGCGCTCAGTGGCTGAAACGGCCATGTTCCGGTTCAAAAGGCTTCTGGGTGGTCATCTAAGTCTGAGAGACTACGATGCTCAGGTGGGTGAAGCCATGGCCATGGTCAAAGTGCTTAACCTGATCACGCTATTAGGAATGCCGAACAGTATTCGCATCACGTAACAATCGACCCGTATGGGGCGCAGTCGTTACAAGTTCTGATTTATTCAACAAAGCCTCGAACCAGAGTTCTTCGCGCGTCTGCTTAGTAGCCTCACAGTCGCAAAAGCCAATTCAATCGGATTTGTCGTTCTTATTGACGCCCAGTGCTCTGACGGGAAGTCGTAGAATGCCAGCAGTTCTTCTCGAGCTTTCTCTAGCTTCTTCATCGCTGCAGGATACTTCGCTGAAAACCTTGCCAACAAAACATCAAAGGCTTCATTAGCGGCATCGCGGCTCTCTGCTAGCCAAACCTCCCGCAGCTCAGCCTTAACTTTCGGTTGCATGGCTTTGGGGAGTGAAGCCAACACATTAGCGGTTTTGTGCACCCAACAGCGTTGGTGCTGCGTGTCCGGGAATATCTTTGCCATTGCATTCCAAAAACCAAGGGCACCGTCTCCCGTAGTCAGCTTGGGAGATACGGTTAGGCCACGTGCTCGCAGGCCATTAAGAAGTTCGGCCCAGTTTGCTTCTGACTCTCGATAACCATCTTCGACCGCAACCAGCTCCTTACGTCCATGCTCAGTGACGCTGATAATGACCAGCAGGCAAAGGCGATCATCTTGCCTGACATGGCTGTATAGCCAACCGACTTAAAAATGATTACAGCCAATGCCCTGATATGTGGCAAAAAATACAGCTAATTGTTATCAAAATAATGTCGCTTGGCTATATATGCCATCGGCCCAGAAATAAACGTAGCTCGTATCGCTTAAATCACGCAGGCACCATTGCCTGTGCTCTTCAAGCCATTGCTGTTTCAGTCTGCTGATGGTACTGGCAGAGAGGCCATTAGCTTTTTCACCGAGAAGCGCCCTCAGGGCTTCGTGAAAATCACCGGTGGATATGCCCCGCAGGTACAGCCATGGTAGCAACTCTTCGACGCTTTTTGCACGTTTCAGATAAGGCGGCAACAACGCGCTGTTGAAGCATATTCCGTTGCCGCTGCGCTCCCTGACCTTAGGCACTTTAATTTCAACATCCCCAATACCCGTCTGTATGGTTCGCTGTGGCAAATAGCCGTTACGAACGACAGCATGACGCCCGTCGTCAAGGCAGCGTTCAGCATGTTGTTGCAGCATGGCTTCGAGCTCAACGTCAACGGCGGCAGCTATCAGTTGCCTGGCACCATTACGAATGAGTTCATGCAAGGGATCACCGGCAATATCTGGTTCCGCGGAGACCTGTAGGGTAGACTTTTTCATGGGGTATCATCTCTCTGCTGTTGAAATCATCCACGAAATCAATCAGCAGGATACGCCACCCTCCCCGAAACCCCGTACACCAGAAATGAGCATAACTCCAATTGAATAGCTCAGTTAAATAATGTAATCAAAATTAAGTCGTTTAGCTATATTAAATTTTTTCACCAATACGCTACCAGAAATAGCGGACTCGCTGACGTCCAGAATTCACGATCGTTTTCAGGTGCTCAAACCTGCATCTTGAGGTTTATTGGGTATATGCTTTATAAGATGAAAATTTCAGTATATCGAGTTGATACTTTGCGCTAAGTAACCAGTATGGCCGTTATTTTCCGCTTTGTGCTAGGCTGTGTCCCTTAATTGCTTGAGCTATAGTATCCATCTGTTTCTACGACACTTTTGATTATGGCTCACTACGATCTTTCTGATGAAGCATGGGCAATCATTGAGCCCTTGTTGCCAACCGTTTTGACATCTCCGCGGGCCGGTCTGCCGTGGGCAGAACATCGAAAAATCTTCAACGGCATGTTCTGGATACTGCGTTCAGGCGCACCATGGCGTGATTTACCTGAACGTTACGGCCCATGGAAAACCGTTTATAACCGTTTCAATAGATGGTCAAAGTCTGGAATCATTAACATTATTTTCAATAAGTTACTTTCATTTCTTGATGCTCATGGACTTGTTGACTGGCCAGCCACTGCGCTGGATGGCAGTAATATCCGTGCGCTCAAATGTGCGGCTGGCGCTTAAAAAAACATCTCGATATTACCAGCGATAATAGCCTGGGTCGCTCACGAGGTGGTTATGGCACCAAAATCCACATGGCGACTGACGGAAGCGGCATCCCGCTAAACATCGTACTGAGTGCTGGGCAGGGTCACGAAAGCCTGTTTGCGTTACGACTCCTGGACGGAATTGGCGTGCAACGCCAGAACGGCAGCATGAAGCGTCGTTGCCATGCAGTACTGATCGTGATGCTTATCGCCGTCGCAACGTTGTGGAAAGGTGTTTTGGCCGTTTAAAGGAATATCGACGGATCGCCACACATTATGAAAAAATGGCAAGAAACTATCTAGCAATGGTGAAACTGGGCTGCATCCGCTTGTTTTACCGCCGGTTACGCAATTAAGGGACACAGCCTAGGGTGTGTTAACCCAGCAATTCGAGGGCAAAAGCAAGAGGTACGCCGCGATTACGTGGATAAATACTGGTTTTTATGCTGGCTGCTATTATAATCTCGCGCAACCTTTTTTCCCCTCAGACTCGAATTAAGCCAATTTAACGTTGGTCAGGATAGATTTTATGAGTGAAAAGTACGTCGTCACCTGGAATATGTTGCAAATTCATGCCCGTAAACTGGCACAGCGTTTGCTGCCAGCCGAACAATGGAAAGGCATTATTGCCGTTAGCCGTGGCGGGTTGGTTCCCGGTGCACTGCTGGCGCGTGAATTAGGCATCCGTCATGTGGATACCGTGTGTATCTCCAGCTATGACCACGACAACCAGCGTGAGCTGACTGTCCTGAAACGTGCCGATGGAGACGGTGAAGGATTTATCCTGATCGACGATCTGGTGGATACCGGGGGAACGGCGAGAACGATTCGCGATATGTATCCGAAAGCGCATTTTATCACCATCTTCGCCAAGCCTGCCGGGCGCCCACTGCTTGATGACTACGTGGTCGATATCCCACAGGACACCTGGATTGAGCAACCGTGGGACATGGGCGTAGTGTTTGTTCCGCCCTTGGCTGGACGGTAACAGGCTGGACGGTAATCGCCTTCTGGCATAGCGTTCAGACGCTAACTAATGTTATGTTAATTGCTCGGCTTTGCGCCGGACAATTTTTTTAAAGGCTCAAAGAAGCCTGTGCAGCACTTTCATTCCGATGCGCATCTGCCGTGCGTTTTCGTGTTCTCAATCATGCCGTATCTAGGAGACTGTCGTGGTTCAAGCCAATCTCTCTGAGACACTGTTTAAACCCTCGTTCAAACATCAAGAGACATCAACGTTGCTCAGGCGCGCTCGCCACCATGAAGACGTTGAACGCCATTCCGCGCTGGAAGGGCGATATTCAAAACACTGGTATCGCACACTGAACCGCCTGATGTGGATCTGGCGCGGTGTCGATCCACGTGAAATCGAAAAAGTGCTGGCACGGATTACGGTCAGCACGGCTAAGCGCAGCAATGAACATTTTCTGGATACCGTGGTGGGTTACCGCAGCGGCAACTGGATTTACGAGTGGGCCAAGCAGGGGGCTGCCTGGCAAGCCAAAGCGATGGAAAGCGAAGAGACCCAGCACGATGGCCACTATTGGCTGAATGCGGCCAATCTCTACAGCATTGCGGCTTATCCTTATATCAAAGGGGACGAACTGGCGGAGCAGGCACAAACACTGGCGAACCGCGCCTATGAAGAAGCGGCTAACTATCTGCCGTATCAGCTAAAAGCGCTGGATTTTCCCATCGAAGGTGGCGGTAATCTGCGCGGCTTTTTGCACTTGCCTGAGCAGGGCTCAGCACCGTTCCCGACCGTGCTGATGTGTGGCACGCTCGATATGCTGCAAAGTGACTATTATCGCCTGTTCAGCGACTACCTAGCTCCGGCTGGCATGGCTATGCTGACCATTGATGTGCCGTCGGTAGGCTTTTCATCGCGCTGGAAGTTAAGTGAAGACAGCAGTTTCCTGCATCGACAGGTGTTGCGCGTACTGCCTGATATCCCTTGGGTCGATCACTGTCGCGTTGGTGCCTTTGGTTTTCGTTTCGGTGCCAATATCGCGGTGCGGCTGGCTTATCTGGATCAAGGCCGTTTGCGCGGTGTCGCAACGCTTGGCCCCATCGTGCACCATTTGCTGTGTGATACGCAGCGCCAACATGAGGTGCCGGATATGTATATGGACGTGCTGGCCAGTCGCCTTGGCATGGCAAATGCTACTGACACAGCGCTGAAAACGGAATTGGGCCGCTACTCGCTTAAAACGCAGGGGCTACTGGGCCACCGTTGCCCGACACCAATGCTGGCGTGCTATTGGGATAATGACCTGCTGTGCCCGAAAGAAGAAGCGAGCCTGATCGTCAATTCGTCCACCAACGGTAAATTGTTGCCCATCAAGTCGGCGCCGATATACCGTAATTTTCATCAGGCATTGGGCCATATCAGCGATTGGCTAAAGGACGCGCTGAACGGCTAAGCATCGGACTCACAAAGAAAGAATATAGACAAGCGACTTAATTTTGATTACACCATATGGACTGAGAAGAGCCTGTTTAAGATTTTGTGTAAATGCCTTTCCTCAGAAGTGACCGTCAAGACGGTCACCGAACTCGATAATAAAGCGACTCATTGCCATACGCCAGTCCTGTAAGGGCATCGTCCATTTCTGTGATGCCGCCTGGATTGCCAGCCATACGACCTTCTTCACCGAGTCATCAGTCGGGAACACCTTGCGTTTCTTGATTGCATGCTGGAGCACGCTGTTCAGGTTCAGTGATTCTATAGCGTTCGTCGTGTAGATTATAGCCAAGCGACTTAATTTTGATTACACCATATGGACTGAGAACAAAATCTCTGTATCGCAACCACTCTCTCTTTTTTTGCTTTTTGCTTGTGCCCATTTATGCTCAATGGGGTTAAGATCTGGCGAATATGTAGGCAAATACTCCACCATATACCCTGCATCGATGATGACTTGTTGAATATTATGTTTTTTGTGAAAAGTTGCATTGTCCATCACGATTACCCTGTTTTTAGTGAGTACTGGGATAAGGACTTGTGTGACCCAGGAATAGAAAACATCGCTGTTAATATTGATATCAAATAATCCGATAGCAAACAGCGTTGTGCCTAATAACGCGCCGATAACATTTGTTCTTCCCTTGGCTCCCCCGTTCTTCAGGCCAAAACACCGTTGACCTTTTGGGGAATAGCAGTGAGTCCGTGGGGTATCGTGTGGAAAACCACTTTCATCAATAAAAACAATAGGTTTGCCTTTTTTCATACTGTTGTATTTTTTGTTGAAATGCTTGCCGGGCGCTTTCGTCGGCTTTCGGATGGTGTAGAGTTTTTTTTATAGGTCAATCCCAGCTTTTTAAGAGCTTGCCAAATGGCCTTCTGACAAACGCCAAAACGCTCTGCACGTTCTTTTTGGTAAGCATCTGGATATGGTTCAACATCTTTTATCAACTCGGATTTATCGCTCTTTCGCTGACGCGTGGTCGATGCTTTTGACGCTATTTGATTAATCCAACGCGATACAGAGGCAGGGCCAATCCGAAATTGCTTCGCTGTTTCTCGGATACTCAACCCTTCTTCTTCCCGTGTAGATATCACTTTACGTCTAAAATCAATTGAATAGCTTATTTAAATAATGTAATCAAAATTAAGTCGTTTAGCTATAACCTGAAGCGTAGCGGTTTAATTTATTGTTGCCATCTGTTAAAAGCATAGGTATCTACACATCATAAAGGGTTAAAAACCACCATAGCTAAGTGGGCAAGTTCTTCCGAGGTATAGTCTGCTAATATAGCCAACCGACTTAAAAATGATTACAGCCAATGCCCTGATATGTGGCAAAAAAATACAGCTAATTGTTATCAAAATAATGTCGCTTGGCTATAACGTCAAAGTATTTAGCAGGATGGATAGTCCGGCAAGCAGCGCTGGGGCGCTTTCTTTACGCCCTCGTTTTTGTTGTCGTCCGGATAATCGGCAAATTAACTGACGGGCTGCCGCATTGTCGTCTCCTTCAGCGCGTTGCAGCCGCCATACCAGCACACATGCCATGCTAGTATCAATAACCTGCGTAGCAGTGTACCAGCACTGCGCTGAAGCCATTTTTCTACATCATGACCGGCACCTTTCAGCAGCTTAAAAAAGGATTCAATACCCCAGCGCCAGTAATACCAGCGAGCGACTTCCGCGCTGGTGATCTCGTTGCTAACGTTTGTGAGCAGCGTCCAGCGTCCGATAAATTTACCGTGAGTATCGGTAAGGCGAACCACAACTAATCTGAGTGTCAGAGCTACGCCTGGCTGAACTTTCACTCGCCGTCCGGTGTTCTTGTCTTTCCGCTTCGGTTTTGCTGTTCGCGTTATGATCACGGATGTTTCCCCGATCTCCATATTGGCTTTTTTCCCTTTCCAGCCAACCTGTCCGTTTGCGATAAATGGCAGATCGTCTGCAATTTCACCAATTTTACGGGTGTCACCGCCCCACTCGGCCCGATGCCCTTCCTTTCCCCGGATAAGCCAACATATTCCCTGGGAGCTTAATGTGCGCATATGCCCGATAGAGTCACCTTCACGGTCAATGAGATGAACTAACTTCTTCCCGGTATCAAGAGACTCAACGCGGGCGATATCAGCCGTCAAAGCATCCATATAGCTAAGCGACATTATTTTGATAACAATTAGCTGTATTTTTTTGCCACATATCAGGGCATTGGCTGTAATCATTTTTAAGTCGGTTGGCTATATGAGTCAGACTCTCAGACAAGCCCTCGCTTAGCGTTGAACGACAACCCGCCCTATCGGTTAGAGTTTGAGACAGGGGCGCTATTGATAAACCATTTGCAGCATCAACCAGTAGGATGGTTTGTAGTTCATAACCGACGTCGCCACCATGCGTCATTTTCAAACGTTCTTCTTTCCCATTGTGGGTACGAAACTGTAAATGAGACCAGTCGTGAACGACGGAAGCGTATGGATGCGGGCTAAGTGCAACCTGCCGGAGAGCCAGCGAAATAATCGGTTCATTGAGCTAACTGAAGCTAATACATTCCATTATTAAAAAAACGCCAAACGGCCTGAGTAGTGGCGAATGTTGTTTTCTGCGCGCAGGCAAGGTCTTTAACGGCTGACGCCAATGGTGCTGCGGGAGTCATGTGTTGCTTAACCAGACGCTGATAACGCCGGTTAAGGCGGGCATCAATCCCGCCGATGGATAAGTTGAGATCATGCAGCAACGTAATAGCAGATATTGCAAAAGATGTGTAGATACCTATGCTGTTAAAAGAGAAGCTTCAACCTGAGGAGTAAACCGATGACATTACCGAGTGGACATCCGAAAGCCCGGCTCATGAAAAGTTTTGCCTCATTGGGGCCCTATCTACGCGAGAATCAGTGCGACAACGAACGTTTTTTCTTTGATTGCCTGGCGGTATGCGTTAGTGTGAAACCTGTGCCGGAAAAACGGGAATTCTGGGGATGGTGGCTCCAGTTGGAAGCCCAGGAAAAGACGCTCATTTATTCCTACCATACTGGCTTGTACGATAAAACGGGCCGTTGGCAAGAAGAGAAAATTAAGGATACCGAAGTGCTGACGAAAGTGCAGGAGACGCAACGGCAGTTTCATACGCTTCTGGATAAGTTATTACATTCTTTGGAACCCGCCTTGACGCTCACCGAGCGACCGTGAAACCTCTCTTTGGAGTCTGCGCCGCGTTTGCGTGAGCGGGGCAGATTCGCGTAATCTCTGTTGCCATTATGAACGTGCTCTGTAGCAACGTTTTCACTATTTCGTGTTTTGACCAACATTAACGGCAGATTAATCATGAGTGGCAGCCAGACTTTGGTTGTGAAATTGGGTACCAGTGTGTTGACCGGCGGTTCGCGCCGCTTGAACCGTGCCCATATTGTTGAATTGGTTCGCCAGTGTGCACAGCAGCACACGGCCGGACACCGTATTGTGATTGTGACGTCTGGGGCGATTGGCGCTGGGCGCGAGCATTTGGGCTATCCGGAATTGCCTGCCACCATCGCCACCAAACAGCTGTTGGCCGCGGTCGGACAGAGCCGTTTGATTCAGTTGTGGGAACAACTGTTTTCTATTTATGGCATCCATATTGCTCAAATGTTGCTGACGTGCGCGGATCTGGAAGACAGAGAACGTTTCCTCAACGCCCGCGACACGCTGCGTGCATTGCTGGATAACCGTATTGTTCCGCTGATTAATGAGAACGATGCGGTAGCCACCGCCGAAATCAAGGTTGGCGATAACGACAACCTGTTGGCACTCGCCGCGATATTGGCGGATGCGGACAAGCTGCTGTTGCTGACCGATCAGGCTGGCTTGTTTACCGCTGATCCGCGTTCCAACCCGGAGGCGGAATTGATCCGGGAAGATGTGATTGGCAACGTGTCGGTCGGTACCCGTTTCCACGCCGTGGAAGCACCGTTGGAAAGCCGCAAACACTGGATCTTCGGTGCGCCGCCGGCGGGTGAAATCACCATTGATGACGGTGCGCTTTCCGCGATCGTTGAGCGTGGTAGCTCTCTGTTGCCAAAAGGCATTCGCGAGGTGAAGGGTAACTTTTCTCGCGGTGAGGTCATCCGCGTTTGTACGCTGTCTGGGCGCGATTTGGCGCATGCGGTAACCCGTTACAACAGTGATGCGCTGAGCATGATCGCCGGGCATCACTCGCAGCAGATTGCCGATATCCTTGGGTACGAGTATGGCCCGGTGGCTGTTCATCGCGACGACATGATTATCAATTAAGGAGCACGCCATGCTGGAAAAAATGGGCAAAGCTGCTAAACAAGCCTCCTATCACCTGTCGGTGCTGAGTACAGTGCAAAAGAACCAGGCGCTGAACGTGATTGCTGACCTGCTGGAGGCAGAAAGCGCAGAGATTCTGGCCGCCAACGCACTGGATCTGGCAGATGCACGGCAAAATGGCATGAGCGTCGCGTTACAAGACCGGTTGCTGCTCACACCGCAGCGGCTGAGCGCCATCGCTGACGATGTGCGCCAAGTCTGCCGCCTGAATGACCCGGTGGGTGAAGTGATAGATGGCCGCCTGCTGGATAATGGATTGAAACTGGAACGCCGTCGTGTGCCATTGGGCGTGGTGGGCGTTATCTATGAAGCGCGCCTGAATGTGACGGTGGACGTCGCCAGCCTGTGCCTGAAAACCGGTAACGCAGTGATTCTGCGCGGCGGCAAAGAGACTTATCGCACCAATGCGGCCACGATGAGCGTGATTCAACGCGCACTGGAACAAAGCGGGCTACCTGCTGCAGCGGTTCAGGCGATTGAAAGCCCAGACAGAGATCTGGTCAATCAACTGCTTAAACTGGATCGCTATGTGGATATGCTGATCCCGCGCGGTGATGCCGGGCTGCACAAACTGTGCCGTGAGCAATCGACTATTCCGGTGATCACGGGCGGGATTGGCGTGTGCCATATTTTTGCCGATGAGAGCATTGATTTTGCGAAAGCGCTGACCGTGATTGAAAGCGCCAAGGTACAGCGTCCGAGCGCGTGCAACAGCCTGGAAACGCTGCTGATTCATCGCGCCATTGCCGCGCAGTTCCTGCCTGCACTGAGCGAGAAAATGGCACAAGCAGGGGGGACGCTGCACGCCAGCCCGGAAGCCTTGAGCACGTTGCAAAGCGGGCCTGCCAAAGTGGTTGCAGTGGAAGCCAAGGACTACGATGACGAATGGCTTTCTAACGACCTCAACGTGGCACTGGTGGACGATATGGATGCTGCCATTGCCCATATCCGTGAACACTGCACGCAGCACTCTGATGCCATTTTGACGCGCTCCACCAGCAATGCGGAACGCTTTGCGCGCAAGGTTGATTCCTCGGCGGTGTACGTCAATGCCAGCACCCGCTTTACCGATGGCGGCCAGTTTGGCTTGGGTGCCGAAGTGGCGGTAAGCACGCAGAAATTGCACGCGCGCGGCCCGATGGGGTTGGAAGCGTTGACCACCTACAAGTGGATTGGTTACGGCGAAGATTTAATCCGCGCCGAGCCTGTTTAAGATTTTGTGTAAATGCCTTTCCCCAGAAGTGACCGTCAAGGCGGTCACCGAACTCGATAATAATGCGACTCATTGCCATACGCCAGTCCTGTAAGGGCATCGTCCATTTCTGTGATGCCGCATGGGTTGCCAGCCATACGACCTTCTTCACCGAGTCATCAGTCGGGAACACCTTGCGTTTCTTGATTGCATGCCGGAGCACGCTGCTCAGTGATTCTATAGCCAACCGACTTAAAAATGATTACAGCCAATGCCCTGATATGTGGCAAAAAAATACAGCTAATTGTTATCAAAATAATGTCGCTTGTCTATACCTTGCGAAGTTCCTGCGGGTACGAGAAGAATGTCGACAGGTTGGCCCAGTTTGACTGCCAGCTCCGGCTTATCTGCGAATAGCGGTGATCCCATGTCCCACCGAACGTCTCCAGCGCCTGAAGCGCGGCCTCTTCGGTTGGAGCCTGATACACTGCTTTGAGGTCGTGTGTTACCGCCTTATAGTCCTTCCAGGCAACGAAGCGCAGACTGTTGCGCACCATGTGCACGATGCACAACTGGATGCGGGCATCCGGGAACCCTTTCAGGCCGTCCACACAGGCAATGAGGATGTCGGTCAGGCCACGGTTTTTCAGTTCTCTCAGCACGTTCAGCCAGAACTTTGCGCCTTCATTTTCGGCCAGCCACATCCCCAGTAGCTCTTTCTGGCCTTCGATATTGATACCCAGCGCCAGGAACACAGACTTATTGATAACGCGGCTGTCCTGCTGGACTTTGGCTTTGTTGAATAATAGGTAATCATGCTGTTTTTCCATTCCAGTTTTGGTTGAAAATGCTTCTCATCTCAGGTGTACACTTTTCTCATGAGGCCTAACTGCATGATTTTACGTTGTGAGGATCCGTCGTTTCGCTGGGCTGCCAGCATAAAATCTATTTATTCAACAAAGCCCCGGACTTTCAGAACGATATAACTAAACGACTTAATTTTGATCACATTATTTAAATGAGCTATTCAATTGATTTTAGACGTAAAGTGATATCTACACGGGAAGAAGAAGGGTTGAGTATCCGAGAAACAGCGAAGCAATTTCGGATTGGCCCTGCCTCTGTATCGCGTTGGATTAATCAAATAGCGTCAAAAGCATCGACCACACGTCAGCGAAAGAGCGATAAATCCGAGTTGATAAAAGATGTTGAACCATATCCAGATGCTTACCAAAAAGAACGTGCAGAGCGTTTTGGCGTTTGTCAGAAGGCCATTTGGCAAGCTCTTAAAAAGCTGGGATTGGCCTATAAAAAAACTCTACGTCATCCGAAAGCCGACGAAAGCGCCCGGCAAGCATTTCAACAAAAAATACAACAGTATAAAAAAAAGGCAAACCTATTGTTTTTATTGATGAAAGTTCTTTTCCACACGATACCCCACGGACTCACGGCTATTCCCCAAAAGGTCAACGGTGTTTTGGCCTGAAGAACTAGGGAGCCAAGGGAAGAACAAATGTTATCGGCGCTTTATTAGGCACAACGCTGTTTGCTATCGGATTATTTGATATCAATATTAACAGCGATGTTTTCTATTCCTGGGTCACACAAGTCCTTATCCCAGTACTCCCTAAAAACAGGGTAATCGTGATGGACAATGCAACTTTTCACAAAAAACATAATATTCAATAAGTCATCATCGATGCAGGGTATATGGTGGAGTATTTGCCTACATATTCGCCAGATCTTAACCCCATTGAGCATAAATGGGCACAAGCAAAAAGCAAAAAAAGAGAGAGTGGTTGCGATACAGAGATTTTGTTCTCAGTCCATATGGTGTGATCAAAATTAAGTCGCTTGGGTATATCATGATGGCGGTAGGGTTACGCATCGCGCAGATAAAAATGTTCGCCGTGGTGAATTTCTTGCCTGCGCTGCTGTTTATCATCCCACTGTCGATTTATTGGCATCGCTGGTTCGGTTAGTTTTATGCGTGCTAAACAAAAGGGAGTAATTAAAAGAATTACCTCTTATTTGTTTAGTATGTAAAACATTAAGTGCCTTCTTGCTAACCGACTGCTACCATATACCCCGTTTGGGAGCCTGATATAGCCAAGCGACATTATTTTGATAACAATTAGCTGTATTTTTTTGCCATATATCAGGGCATTGGCTGTAATCATTTTTAAGTTGGTTGGCTATAATAGAAGCAGGATTTCCTCATTTAGACGATAAACGTGGGGTGGCAAGATGGACGTTTTCAGTACCAGCAACATTTTGATTCATATCCCGTTCGGTGCGGGAGGGTACGATCTTTCCTGGATTGAAGCCGTTGGCGCGCTGTGCGGCCTGCTCTGTATCTGGCTTGCCAGTCTGGAAAAAACCATCAATTACCTGTTTGGTTTGATCAACGTCTCGCTATTTGCCGTTATTTTTTTCCAGATTCAGCTTTATGCCAGCCTGTTGCTACAAATCTTTTTCTTTGTTGCCAATGTTTATGGTTGGTATGCCTGGACACGGCGCACGGAACAGCAGGATATCGCCTTAAAAATACGCTGGCTGCCACTCCCCAGATTGTTTGCCCGGTCAGTGCTGGGTGCACTCGTGATTGGTTTGATGACCGTCTACATTGATGCGGTGTTTGCCGCGCTGACTGGCGTCGCGGTGACCGTGATGCGGAGCATGGGGGTACAGGTGACCATACCAACATTGCAGGCGGATGCGTTTCCCTTCTGGGATTCCAGCATGATGGTGCTCTCCATGATAGCGATGATCCTGATGACGCGTAAATATGTGGAAAACTGGATATTGTGGGTCGTGGTTAACATTATCAGCGTGGTGATCTTCACCTACCAGGGGGTTTATGTGATGGCCTTGGAATACCTGATCTTGACCGGTATCGCCCTCAACGGCACCTGGTTGTGGATCAAGGAAGCGCGCCAGCGTCCAACGCCATCGTATCTACAGCGCAGAGCGTAAAGTGCACGTTGGAAAACGCGGCATAGCGGTAAGCTAACAGCATTTTATCGCGTAAAATTACGCGATGTTGTTGTGGGTACGCCATACGCTTGACTTATCATTTATGCGCTGCAATATGAACAGTTCCGTTTTTAAACGCTAGGGTAATCGCCCTGCAACCGTTTCCTATTGGCAAGATGTGGCATGTTCTGCGCAAGAATCGATGGATGAATGATGAATTACCAAAATGATGACTTAAGAATTAAAGAGATCAAAGAGTTGTTACCTCCTGTCGCGTTGCTGGAGAAATTTCCGGCTACCGCGCGTGCGGCAGAAACGGTCTCATTTACCCGCTCGGCAATTCACAAGATTCTGCATGGCACTGACGATCGTTTGCTGGTGGTGATTGGCCCGTGCTCGATTCATGATACCAAGGCTGCAAAAGAATACGCCGCCCGCTTGCTTACGCTGCGCAACGCGTTAAGCGACGAGCTGGAAGTCGTGATGCGTGTCTATTTTGAGAAACCGCGCACCACTGTGGGTTGGAAAGGACTGATTAACGATCCGCACATGTATAACAGCTTCCAGATTAACGATGGATTGCGCATTGCCCGTCAATTGCTGGTGGAAATCAACGATAGCGGGTTACCTGCTGCGGGTGAGTTCTTGAACATCATATCGCCGCAGTATCTGGCAGATCTGATGAGCTGGGGTGCCATCGGTGCACGCACTACGGAATCTCAGGTACACCGCGAATTGGCTTCCGGTCTCTCTTGTCCGGTTGGCTTCAAAAACGACACCGATGGCACGATTAAAGTGGCGATCGATACCATTAATGCCGCGAGGGCGCCGCACTGCTTCCTGTCGGTGACCAAATGGGGTCACTCCGCCATTGTCAACACCAGCGGCAACAACGATTGCCACATTATTTTGCGCGGGGGGAAAGCACCGAATTATAGCGCCGAGCACGTCAGCGACGTGAAGGATGGACTGGAAAAAGCCGGACTGCGCCCGCAGGTGATGATCGATTTCAGTCATGCTACAGCAGCAAACAGTTCAAGAAGCAGATGGACGTAGGGGCTGATGTGTGCGCGCAGATAGCGGGTGGTGAACGTGCCATCACCGGTGTGATGGCGGAAAGCCATCTGGTAGAAGGCAACCAGAGCCTGGAAAGCGGTGAACCACTGGTTTATGGTCGCAGTGTGACTGATGCATGTATCGGCTGAGCCTGTACACGAGATTGTGTAATTGCCTGATTTTGATATGTTCAATCCAACATCAAAAGCAGGTTACTTTATGGACGAAAAACAGTTACAGGCTCTGGCTAACGAGCTGCCCAAAAATCTCAAAACCCCTGACGCTCTCAACCAGTTTGATCGCCTGCTGAAAAAGATCAGCGTTGAAGCTGCCCTTAATGCTGAAATGACCCATCACCTCGGGCATGAGAAGCACCAGTCCAAATCTGGAACTAACACGCGCAATGGCTACTCCACAAAGACTGTTACCGCCGGCGATGGTCCGCTGGAACTGCGTACACCACGTGATCGTGATGCTTCCTTTGAACCGCAACTTGTGAAGAAGAACCAGACCCGGCTCTCCGGGATGGATAACCAGATTTTATAGCCAAGCGACTTAATTTTGATTACACCATAGGCTTTGTTGAATAAATAGAACTTTTGGGTAATCATCGGAGCAGATCAACACAGTTGTTTCAAAATCAGGTCTCCATGGCAAAACAAAATTTTAAAATCACCAACTGGCCCTCTTATAACAAGGCCCTCAAGCAACGCGGTTCTCTAACCGTATGGCTAGATGAATCAGCCATTGCTGCATGGACGGAAAAAAACACTACTGAACGGCGTGGACGACCGCTCCACTACTCAGATATGACCATCACCACAGTCCTGATGATGAAACGCGTGTTTGGCCTTTCATTGAGGGCTTTACAGGGCTTTGGTGACTCGATTTTTAAACTGATTAAATTGTCGCTCCATTGTCCAGACTATTCGCTGCTCAGCAAGCGAGCAAAGACAGTGAACATCAGCATAAAAACGCCAACCCGTGGTGAAATCTCACATCTGGTCATTGATGGAACCAGCCTGAAGGTCTTTGGCGAAGGCGAATGGAAAGTCCGGCAGCATGGTGCCGACAGACGCAGGGTATGGCGTAAGCTGCACCTGGCAGTAGACAGTGTAACGCATGAGATTATCTGTGCGGATTTGTCGCTCAGTGGTACGACTGATGCCCAAGCTCTACCGGCGCTGATAAACCAGACCCACCGGAAAATCAGAGAGGCATCGGCTGACGGCGCTTACGATACAGTTTACTGCTATGATGCTCTGCTGAGGAAGAAAATAAGGCCGCTTATCCCGCCACGAAGGGGGGCGCAATATTGGCAAGATCGCTACCACGAGCGTAACCACGCTGTCGCAAATCAGCGCATTAGCGGTAGTAACGATATCTGGAAAAAGAAAGTGGGCCATCACCGGCGCTCAGTGGCTGAAACGGCCATGTTCCGGTTCAAAAGGCTTCTGGGTGGTCATCTAAGTCTGAGAGACTACGATGGTCAGGTGGGTGAAGCCATGGTCAAAGCGCTTAACCTGATCACGCTATTAGGAATGCCGAACAGTATTCGCATCACGTAACAATCGACCCGTATGGGGCGCAGTCGTTACAAGTTCTGATTTATTCAACAAAGCCTACACCATATGGACTGAGAACAAAATCTCTGTATCGCAACCACTCTCTCTTTTTTTGCTTTTTGCTTGTGCCCATTTATGCTCAATGGGGTTAAGATCTGGCGAATATGTAGGCAAATACTCCACCATATACCCTGCATCGATGATGACTTGTTGAATATTATGTTTTTTGTGAAAAGTTGCATTCTCCATCACGATTACCCTGTTTTTAGGGAGTACTGGAATAAGGACTTGTGTGACCCAGGAATAGAAAACATCGCTGTTAATATTGATATCAAATAATCCGATAGCAAACAGCGTTGTGCCTAATAACGCGCCGATAACATTTGTTCTTCCCTTGGCTCCCCCGTTCTTCAGCCCAAAACACCGTTGACCTTTTGGGGAATAGCCGTGAATCCGTGGGGTATCGTGTGGAAAACCACTTTCATCAATAAAAACAATAGGCTTACCTTCTTTTTCATACTGTTGTATTTTTTGTTGAAATGCTTGCCGGGCGCTTTCGTCGGCTTTCGGATGATGTAGAGTTTTTTTTATAGGTCAATCCCAGCTTTTAAGAGCTTGCCAAATGGCCTTCTGACAAACGCCAAAACGCTCTGCACGTTCTTTTTGGTAAGCATCTGGATATTGTTCAACATCTTTTATCAACTAGGATTTATAGAAAACCGACTTAAAAATGATTACAGCCAATGCCCTGATATGTGGCAAAAAAATACAGCTAATTGTTATCAAAATAATGTCGCTTGCCTATAACCAGATTTTATCGTTGTATGCCAAAGGGATGACCACCCGCGAAATTGCCGCTGCGTTCAAAGAACTGTATGACGCGGATGTCTCACCCGCCCTGGTATCGAAGGTCACCGATGCCGTTATGGAGCAGGTTGTTGAATGGCAAAATCGCCCCCTGGATGTGGTTTATCCCATTGTTTACCTTGACTGTATCGTTCTGAAAGTCCGGCAGGACAGCCGCGTTATCAATAAGTCTGTGTTCCTGGCGCTGGGTATCAATATCGAAGGCCAGAAAGAGCTACTGGGGATGTGGCTGGCCGAAAATGAAGGCGCAAAGTTCTGGCTGAACGTGCTGACAGAACTGAAAAACCGTGGCCTGACCGACATCCTCATTGCCAGTGTGGACGGCCTGAAAGGGTTCCCGGATGCCATCAACACGGTCTACCCGGAAGCCCGCATCCAGTTGTGCATCGTGCACATGGTGCGCAACAGTCTGCGCTTCGTTGCCTGGAAGGACTATAAGGCGGTAACACGCGACCTCAAAGCAGTGTATCAGGCTCCAACCGAAGAGGCCGCGCTTCAGGCGCTGGAGACGTTCGGTGGTACATGGAATCACCGCTATTCGCAGATAAGCCGGAGCTGGCAGTCAAACTGGGCCAACCTGTCGACATTCTTCTCGTACCCGCAGGAACTTCTCAAGGTAATCTACACGACGAACGCTATAGAATCACTGAACAGCGTGCTCCGGCATGCAATCAAGAAACGCAAGGTGTTCCCGACTGATGACTCGGTGAAGAAGGTTGTATGGCTGGCAATCCAAGGGGCATCACAGAAATGGACGATGCCCTTACAGGACTGGCGTATGGCAATGGGTCGCTTTATTATCGAGTTCGGTGACCGCCTTGACGGTCACTTCTGAGGAAAGGCATTTACACAAAATCTTAAACAGGCTCTATCGGCTGGGAAGATATAGCCAAGCGACATTATTTTGATAACAATTAGTTGTATTTTTTTGCCACATATCAGGGCATTGGCTGTAATCATTTTTAAGTCGGTTTTCTATAAATCCTAGTTGATAAAAGATGTTGAACAATATCCAGATGCTTACCAAAAAGAACGTGCAGAGCGTTTTGGCGTTTGTCAGAAGGCCATTTGGCAAGCTCTTAAAAGCTGGGATTGACCTATAAAAAAAACTCTACATCATCCGAAAGCCGACGAAAGCGCCCGGCAAGCATTTCAACAAAAAATACAACAGTATGAAAAAGAAGGTAAGCCTATTGTTTTTATTGATGAAAGTGGTTTTTTACACGATACCCCACGGACTCACGGCTATTTCCCAAAAGGTCAACGGTGTTTTGGCCTGAAGAACTGGGGAGCCAAGGGAAGAACAAATGTTATCGGCGCGTTATTAGGCACAACGCTGTTTGCTATCGGATTATTTGATATCAATATTAACAGCGATGTTTTCTATTCCTGGGTCACACAAGTCCTTATTCCAGTACTCCCTAAAAACAGGGTAATCGTGATGGAGAATGCAACTTTTCACAAAAAACATAATATTCAACAAGTCATCATCGATGCAGGGTATATGGTGGAGTATTTGCCTACATATTCGCCGGATCTTAACCCCATTGAGCGTAAATGGGCACAAGCAAAAAGCAAAAAGCAAAAAAATGAGAGAGTGGTTGCGATACAGAGATTTTGTTCTCAGTCCATATGGTTAATCAAAATTAAGTCGCTTGGCTATATATGCCATCTGCCCAGAAATAAACGTAGCGCGTATCGCTTAAATCACGCAGGCACCATTGCCTGTGCTCTTCAAGCCATTGCTGTTTCAGTCTGCTGATGGTACTGGCAGAGAGGCCATTAGCTTTTTCACCGAGAAGCGCCCTCAGGGCTTCGTGAAAATCACCGGTGGATATGCCTCGCAGGTACAGCCATGGTAGCAACTCTTCGACGCTTTTTGCACGTTTCAGATAAGGCGGCAACAACGCGCTGTTGAAGCATATTCCGTTGCCGCTGCGATCCCTGACCTTAGGCACTTTAATTTCAACATCCCCAATGCCCTGATATGTGGCAAAAAATACAGCTAATTGTTATCAAAATAATGTCGCTTGGCTATATCAGTTGCCTAGCACCATTACGAATGAGTTCATGCAAGGGATCACCGGCAATATCTGGTTCTGCGGAGACCTGTAGGGTAGACTTTTTCATGGGGTATCATCTCTCTGTTGTTGAAATCATCCACGAAATCAATCAGCAGGATACGCCACCCTCCCCGAAACCCCGTACACCAGAAATGAGCATAACTCGAAACTCAGGCGCAACAGCGTGATTCCTTTCGCGAACACATTCGTGTCGGCTGTGAGTTAAACAAGCCGGTTATCCTCCATATCCGCTCGGCACGTTAAGATACCCTTGATATTCTGAAAGAAGAGGGAGTTGAGCGCTGTGGTGGCGTGCTGCAGTGCTTCACTGAGACGGCGCGTACGCTGCTGAATATGGGGTTCTATATCTCGTTTTCAGGCATTGTGACATTTCGTAATGCAGACGAACTTCGTGACGTTGCCCGGTTTGTTCCACTGGATCGCCTGCTGGTTGAAACCGATTCCCCTTGGTTTGCCCCGGTGCCGTTTCGTGGTAAAGAGAACCAGCCTGCCTACGTGCGCGATGTTGCCGAGTATCTCTCCGTGCTAAAAGGTGTTGATATTGCACAATTAGCAGCGGCTACTACAGAGAATTTTTCCCGCCTGTTCCACATCGATTCACAGCGGTTGACCGCCGCCGTTTAGTGTTTAAAATGGCCGAGTTTTTTTGTGCTGCGTAATTAATTGACGCTCATCTGTGCGCTGGTTGGTGGTTTAGCCACCAGTGACAGAGGTTCTGCCCGTCTGTTACCTACAGAAATGGCGATTTTGTACGCTACTCGATCTGTTGGCGCAATGAAACGTGATAGCAGTCAAACATTGAATGACCCATTTATTTTACTCTACCTAAAAATTAAAAGAGGGATAAATCCCTCAAACTCCCCGCCTTTTGTTGCTATAACGTCGTAAAAGCACTATTACTCAGGAGCACACTCAATTATGTTCAAGAATGCATTTGCCAACCTGCAAAAAGTAGGTAAGTCGCTGATGCTGCCTGTTTCCGTACTGCCCATTGCAGGTATCCTGCTGGGTGTCGGATCGGCCAACTTCAGCTGGCTGCCGGCCATCGTCTCAAGCGTGATGGCGCAAGCAGGTGACTCCGTATTTGCCAATATGCCACTGATTTTTGCCATCGGCGTTGCCCTCGGTTTTACCAATAATGATGGGGTTTCCGCGCTGGCGGCCGTTGTTGCCTACGGCATTATGGTGAAGACGATGGCAGCGGTGGCTCCACTCGTGCTGCAGCTGCCGCCTGAGGTGATCATCAAAGAACACTTGGCGGATACCGGGGTGCTCGGTGGGATCATCGCTGGTGCGATTGCGGCCTACATGTTTAACCGTTTCTACCGTATCCAGCTGCCGGAATACCTAGGCTTTTTTGCCGGTAAACGCTTTGTGCCGATCATCTCTGGTCTGACAGCGATTATCACCGGTGTGGTACTCTCCTTTATCTGGCCACCGGTAGGGACCGCAATCCAAACGTTCTCACACTGGGTTGCCTATCAGAACCCGGTGCTGGCATTTGGCCTGTACGGTATTGTTGAGCGCTCGTTGGTGCCGTTTGGCTTGCACCATATCTGGAATGTGCCGTTCCAGATGCAGATCGGTGAATTCACCAACGCGGCGGGCCAGGTGTTCCACGGTGACATCCCTCGTTACATGGCCGGTGACCCGACTGCAGGTAAACTGGCGGGGGGCTTCCTGTTCAAAATGTACGGCCTGCCGGCGGCGGCGATTGCTATTTGGCACTCCACCAAGCCGGAAAATCGCGCTAAAGTGGGCGGTATTATGCTCTCTGCGGCATTGACCTCGTTCCTGACCGGGATCACTGAACCGATTGACTTCTCCTTCCTGTTTGTGGCACCGATCCTCTACGTGATCCATGCCATTCTGGCGGGCTTGGCGTTCCCCATCTGTATCCTGCTGGGCATGCGCGATGGCACCAGTTTCTCCCACGGTTTGATTGACTTCGTAGTACTGAGCGGCAACGGCAGTAATCTGTGGCTCTTCCCGATCGTTGGTCTGTGCTACGCGCTGGCTTACTACACCATCTTCCGTGTACTGATTGCCAAACTGAACCTGAAAACGCCGGGCCGCGAAGAGAGCACCTCTGAACAGTCCGCGCAAAACAACAGTGATATGGCTGCGGCGCTGGTGACTGCCTTTGGTGGCAAAGAAAACATCACCAATCTGGACGCCTGTATTACGCGTCTGCGTGTGGGCGTCGGTAGTGTCGCAAAAGTGGATCAGGCAGGCCTCAAAAAACTGGGTGCAGCTGGCGTTGTTGTTGCGGGCTCTGGTGTACAGGCAATTTTTGGTACTAAATCTGACAACCTGAAAACGGATATGGATGATTACATCCGTAATCACTGATTCGTTGTCCGGGGAGTGATAAAGGGAGCGTAAGCTCCCTTTTTTATGTGTGCCTGGCATGCCCGACAGCTTGGGGGTGAAAGTCCCCTGTACAGCCTGATGGTGGCGAAGGACTAGCGAAGTGCAAGGGCGTCATCGCGAGGTGGGGTCTGAAGGAAGCGTGGAGCAAAGCCATGACCTGACGAACAGAAACCTGATACAAGGTTCATCCGATCGGCAGAGCGAGCATATGATCGCGAAGGCCATAACCATCAAGGGTCGAGTGAGTAAATCAGGCAGGTGTGTGGTGAAGGCGGTCGGGCTTACCCCAGGAGGTCTGCATAGCGTCCTGCATTCAGGACTGAGCTCATCGTGAGGTGCGCTGATCGCTATGCAGAAGTCAGCAGAGGGCGTAGGGGAAACCTGAAGGCCCGAACAGTGATGAGTGGCGAGTATCGCCGGAGGTTCTGAACGGTCATGCAGCAGAAAACGCAATGCGACCCCGATGAGAGCAGAAGGGGTGAAGCCCCGACTCCTGCCCCATCAGGGGCTGAAACCGTCCAGACACAACCGGAGCGGGAAAGCCCGTCGTCCCGGGATAGTCTCATGGAGGTTATCCTCAACCAAGAAAATCTGAAGCAGGCGCTGAAAAGAGTAAAAGCCAACAAAGGCGCGCCGGGTGTGGACGGAATAAGCGTGAGCGAACTCCCCGACCATCTGAAACGCCAGTGGCCGAAACCATAGGTATCTACACATCATAAAGGGTTAAAAACCACCATAGCTAAGTGGGCAAGTTCTTCCGGGATATAGTCTGCTAATAACGTCAAGGTATTTAGCAGGATGGATAGTCCGGCAAGCAGCGCTGGGGCGCTTTCTTTACGCCCTCGTTTTTGTTGTCGTCCGGATAATCGGCAAATTAACTGACGGGCTGCCGCATTGTCGTCTCCTTCAGCGCGTTGCAGCCGCCATACCAGCACACATGCCATGCTAGCTATCAATAACCTGCGTAGCAGGGCACCAGCACTGCACTGAAGCCATTTTTCTACATCATGACCGGCACCTTTCAGCAGCTTAAAAAAGGATTCAATACCCCAGCGCCAGTAATACCAGCGAGCGACTTCCGCGCTGGTGATCTCGTTGCTATAGCCAAGCGACATTATTTTGATAACAATTAGCTGTATTTTTTTGCCACATATCAGGGCATTGGCTATAATCATTTTTAAGTCGGTTGGCTATATCAGCCGTCAAAGCATCCATATGAGTCAGACTCTCAGACAAGCCCTCGGTTAGCGTTGAACGACAACCTGCCCTATCGATTAGAGTTTGAGACAGGGGCGCTATTGGTAAACCATTTGCAGCATCAACCAGTAGGCTGGTTTGTAGTTCATAACCGACGTCGCCACCATGCGTCATTTTCAAACGTTCTTCTTTCCCATTGTGGGTACGAAACTGTAAATGAGACCAGTCGTGAACGACGGGAGCGTATGGATGCGGGCTAAGTGCAACCTGCCGGAGAGCCAGCGAAATAATCGGTTCATTGAGCTGACTGAAGCTAATACATTCATTATTAAAAAAACGCCAAACGGCCTGAGTAGTGGCGAATGTTGTTTTCTGCGCGCAGGCAAGGTCTTTAACGGCTGACGCCAATGGTGCTGCGGGAGTCATGTGTTGCTTAACCAGACGCTGATAACGCCGGTTAAGGCGGGCCTCAATCCCGCCGATGGATAAGTTGAGATCATGCAGCAACGTAATAGCAGATATTGCAAAAGATGTGTAGATACCTATGTATATAAGGTGGGCGACGATTAACATAACTGAACTGGTGTATACGGATCCGTATGTACGGTGGTGTGGGAGAAAGCTGATCGTGAGATCGGCTCCTATCCCTATTGGGCGCTGACCTGCGGTAAAAAAGCCGCAATTCAAACATCTGAACAAGAAAAAACAGAAAGAAGGTTGAAAGCAACCGAAAGTGTCACTCATACTGCTGTAACCATTCGGCGTTACACGTTTATAAGGAACTCAAACATGGCTGAAGAAACTATTTTCAGTAAAATTATCCGCCGGGAAATTCCTTCCGACATCGTCTATCAGGATGAACTGGTGACGGCCTTTCGTGACATCGCGCCTCGCACGCCAACACACGTTTTGATCGTTCCTAACGTATTGATTCCGAACCTAAACGATGTTTTGCCTGAGCACGAACAGGCACTGGGAAGATTGTTCACAGTCGCCAGCAAGATTGCGCGCGACGAGGGCATTGATGAAGACGGTTATCGTCTGATCGTTAATTGCAATCGCCATGGCGGCCAAGAGGTCTATCATATTCATATGCACCTGCTGGGTGGACGTCCTCTGGGGCCATTGTTGTCGGACTAACTTCATGAACTTCCAGATTGTGCGCGGCCTGTTATCTGCTGTGTTGGTGCTGAGGGTTGTTGCGTGTTCCAGCTCCCCCCGTGTTGACCATCAATGAGCGGCAAACGTTAGTGCTCGATGCTTCTCTGTTGTCCGCTGGGATTACGGCATCAAAACCCGATCTGACCACGCGCAGTGAGGGCGGAAGCGCTTGGGCGGTGCTGCGCAATACGTCATCCCAGGCGGTGACGGTACAGTACCGCTTCTACTGGTATAGCCAACCGACTTAAAAATGATTACAACAGATACCCTGATATGCGGCAAAAAAGCATAGCTGGCTGTTATCAAAATAATGTCGCTTGGCTATATCTTGTGCTGCTGTTCGGGGCGATGGTGTTGACCGGTTGTATGACCCGTCCGTCAGAGCAACAGCCACCGGCGCAGATCGAACCGGTGCAACCGTCACAGCCGGAAGTGGTCACGCCGCCAGCGGGGCAGCCGATGCCTACGCCTCCGAAAATTCAAACCCTGAACTGGGAAGGTAGTGTCGGACCTTTAGTGGCACAAATGCGACAGGCCAGCGGCGTAGCGCCCGGCAGTATCCTGCTGGTTGACAGCGTGAAGAACAACACCAACGGCTCGTTGCCGGTCGCGAAGGCGACAGCGGTGATTTATGATGCGTTGGCGAACGGCAACGCGTTCGCGCTGGTGCCACGTGAACAGGTGGCCGTGGCGAAACAGACGCTAGGGTTATCGGCAGAGGACAGTCTGGGCTCGCGTACTAAGGCGATTGGCTTGGCGCGCTACGTGAGCGCGCAAGCTGTGAACGGTTCGGGACGCTGCTGTTGGTGCGTTCGCGTGGGCGATCGTCAATTGCTATAGCCAAGCGACATTATTTTGATAACAATTAGCTGTATTTTTTTTCCACATATCAGGGCATTGGATGTAATCATTTTTAAGTCGGTTGGCTATAGCGTGGCCGCAAACCACCGAAGCGGCGCAGTTGGGCGTATTCAGGCAACGTGAATACCGGGTGTTACGCCAGCTCTCTGCATGGCAGTTGGCTCCTAAGCCTGTTGTCTACCGCGACGGTTGGCTATATTACTGGCGCTGGGGTATTGAATCCTTTTTTAAGCTGCTGAAAGGTGCCGGTCATGATGTAGAAAAATGGCTTGAGCGCAGTGCTGGTGCCCTGCTACGCAGGTTATTGATAGCTAGCATGGCATGTGTGCTGGTATGGCGGCTGCAACGCGTTGAAGGAGACGACAATGCGGCAGCCCGTCAGTTAATTTGCCGATTATCCGGACGACAACAAAAACGAGGGCCCCAGCGCTGCTTGCCGGACTATCCATCCTGCTAAATATAGCCAAGCGACATTATTTTGATAACAATTATCTGTATTTTTTTGCCACATATCAGGGTATTGGATGTAATCATTTTTAAGTCGGTTGGCTATACCTTGACGTTATTAGCAGACTATACCCCGGAAGAACTTGCCCACTTCGCTATGGTGGTTTTTAACCCTTTATGATGTGTAGATACCTATGGCCCCTAAGGTGGCATTTTTTTGTGGTTTATCCTGTACTTTCCCGCTGCTGTTACTGAAAAATTGCGCCTCATCCTGTTTTTATCAATCTCCGCTTTGCAAGCGTGCATTAATGGATTATTTCTAACGTCTCTTTTTATCAGGAGTCATTTTCTATGTCACATTCCCCACTGGCACGCAGAGTGTGTCTGATTCTGGTCAGTCTGGCAGTCTACAATACCGCGATGGCCGACAGACGGCCATTGACCAGCCTGGAAGGTAAAACCATGGGGACCTTTTACAGCGTAAAGATCAGCGGAGATCTGCCTGAAGATAAAGCGCATCTGCAACAAGAGATTGATGCCCTGCTTGAGCAGGCCAACAACGATATTTCCACTTACCGTGAAAACTCCATTCTGTCGTGCTTTAACCGCTATCAAGGCAGCGATCCTCAGCCCATTCCCGGCGGTATGGCAGACATTATCCTAGTAGCCCAGCGTATTGGCCGGGCGACAGACAATGCCATGGATATTACGGTGGGACCGTTGGTGAATCTGTGGGGCTTTGGGCCGCAAAAACAGCCGGTGACCATTCCAACTCAAGAACAAATCGATGACACTCGTCAGCGCGTCGGTTTGCAGCACCTTACGCTTACCAGCAACAGCAAGGGAGAGTGGCTGCAAAAAGATCTGCCGTCGCTGTATGTAGATCTCTCAACCTTGGGTGAAGGTTACGGTGCCGATGTGTTGGCTCAGTTGATGACACGCAAGGGCATTACCAATTATCTGGTTTCAGTCGGGGGTGCTATTTCAAGTCGCGGAGTCAATGGGCAAGGAATGCCGTGGCGGGTGGCGATTCAGAAACCTACCGATAAGGAAAACGCGGTGCAAGCGGCAGTGGATCTGCAAGGGTATTCCATCAGTACGTCCGGCAGCTATCGCAACTATTTCGAGCAGGACGGCAAACGCTATTCCCACGTCATCGACCCCAGCACCGGCCACCCCATCAATCATACGCTGGTGTCTGCCACAGTGATTGCCAAAACAGCGCTCGAAGCGGACGGTTGGGACACAGGGTTAATGGTATTGGGAACGGAAAAAGCGCTGAAAGTAGCCGAGCAGCACGAGTTGGCGGTTTATCTGATCACCAAAACCGACAATGGGTTCGAAACGGTGATGACCCCCCAATTCAAAGCCTTCTTGCAACAAGAGGCTAAACCTTAACGTCGGGTGAGGTTGCTGATAAACAGCCCTACTCTCACCGTCATTCCTTCCTCGTTATCCTCGGCGAAAGTCGGGAATGACGGCGGTGGAGGGAATGCCGAGAGGTAAAGTGACTCTGTCATCAGTCTCAGGCCCCGGCATTGCCGGGGCCTGCGGCTACTGCACGATTACTTTTCTGCCAGCGTTATAGCCAAGCGACTTAATTTTGATTACACCATATGGACTGAGAACAAAATCTCTGTATCGCAACCACTCTCTCTTTTTTTGCTTGTGCCCATTTATGCTCAATGGGGTTAAGATCTGGCCAATATGTAGGCAAATACTCCACCATATACCCTGCATCGATGATGACTTGTTGAATATTATGTTTTTTGTGAAAAGTTGCATTGTCCATCACGATTACACTGTTTTTAGGGAGTACTAGGATAAGGACTTGTGTGACCCAGGAATAGAAAACATCGCTGTTAATATTGATATCAAATAATCCGATAGCAAACAGCGTTGTGCCTAATAAAGCGCCGATAACATTTGTTCTTCCCTTGGCTCCCCCGTTCTTCAGGCCAAAACACCGTTGACCTTTTGGGGAATAGCCGTGAGTCCGTGGGGTATCATGTGGAAAACCACTTTCATCAATAAAAACAATAGGTTTACCTTCTTTTTCATACTGTTGTATTTTTTGTTGAAATGCTTGCCGGGCGCTTTCGTCGGCTTTCGGATGGCGTAGAGTTTTTTTTATAGGTCAATCCCAGCTTTTTAAGAGCTGGCAAAATGGCCTTCTGACAAACGCCAAAACGCTCTGCACGTTCTTTTTGGTAAGCATCTGGATATGGTTCAACATCTTTTATCAACTCGGATTTATCGCTCTTTCGCTGACGCGTGGTCGATGCTTTTGACGCTATTTGGGCTTTGTTGAATAATAGTGAGTCATGCTGTTTTTCCAAGCCAGTTTTGGTAGAAAATGCTTGTTACCTCAGGTTTACGGTTTTCTTATGAGGCCTAACTGCATGATTTTGCGTTGCGAGGATCTGTCGTTTCACCGGGGGTGCAGCATAAAATATGTTTATTCAACAAAGCCCGCTATTTGATTAATCCAACGCGATACAGAGGCAGGGCCAATCCGAAATTGCTTCGCTGTTTCTCGGATACTCAACCCTTCTTCTTCCCGTGTAGATATCACTTTACGTCTAAAATTAATTGAATAGCTCATTTAAATAATGTAATCAAAATTAAGTCGTTTAGCTATATGTAGGCAAATACTCCACCTTATACCCTGCATCGATGATGACTTGTTGAATATTATGTTTTTTGTGAAAAGTTGCATTGTCCATCACGATTACCCTGTTTTTAGGGAGTACTGGGATAAGGACTTGTGTGACCCAGGAATAGAAAACATCGCTGTTAATATTGATATCAAATAATCCGATAGCAAACAGCGTTGTGCCTAATAAAGCGCCGATAACATTTGTTCTTCCCTTGGCTCCCCAGTTCTTCAGCCCAAAACACCGTTGACCTTTTGGGGAATAGCCGTGAGTCCGTGGGATATCGTGTGGAAAACCACTTTCATCAATAAAAAGGCTATTTGCATTCTGAGGGAGGATCGCAGATTTAATCTGGTAATGGAATTCACACTCTTTTGTGCAAAACATGGTTGACGATCACCTTTAGATCATAGTACCGTTTCGTGCAAAAGATGGTTGGAGGCCAGAATGAACGACTTTACGGGATCAGCAGCTTTACAAGCTGACTTTATTTGGAAGAATGCAGAAGACCTGTGGGGTGACTTCAAGCATACAGACTTTGGCAAGATCATCTTGCCGTTTACCTTGCTGCGTCGTTTGGAGTGTGCGCTGGAGCCGACTCGCGAGGCAGTTAGGGATGCTTATAGCCTCTTCAAGGATTCTGATATCGAACTGGATACCGTACTGCGCTCGACGGCCATTTACCCCTTCTACAACACCTCTGAATACTCACTCGCTACGCTGGGTAACAGCAAGACTCGCCGCAATCTGGAAGACTATCTAGCCTTATTTTCGGATAATGCTCGGGCTATTTTCGAGGAATTCGAATTCGGCAATACTGTGATCCGACTGGAGAAGGCTGGGCTGCTGTACAAGATTTGCCAGAACTTCGCCAAGATCGACCTGCATCCTGACGTAGTGCCAGACCGGGTGATGAGCAATATCTATGAACACCTGATCCGCCGCTTTGGTGCATAGGTATCTACACATCATAAAGGGTTAAAAACCACCATAGCGAAGTGGGCAAGTTCTTCCGGGGTATAGTCTGCTAATAACATCAAGGTATTTAGCAGGATGGATAGTCCGGCAAGCAGCGCTGGGGGGCTTTCTTTACGCCCTCGTTTTTGTTGTCGTCCGGATAATCGGCAAATTAACTGACGGGCTGCCGCATTGTCGTCTCCTTCAACGCGTTGCAGCCGCCATACCAGCACACATGCCATGCTAGCTATCAATAACCTGCGTAGCAGGGCACCAGCACTGCGCTCAAGCCATTTTTCTACATCATGACCGGCACCTTTCAGCAGCTTAAAAAAGGATTCAATACCCCAGCGCCAGTAATACCAGCGAGCAACTTCCGCGCTGGTGATCTCGTTGCTAACGTTTGTGAGCAGCGTCCAGCGTCCGATAAATTTACCGTGAGTATCGGTAAGGCGAACCACAACTAATCTGAGTGTCAGAGCTACGCCTGGCTGAACTTTCACTCGCCGTCCGGTGCTCTTGTCTTTCTGCTTCGGTTTTGCTGTTCGCGTTATGATCACGGATGTTTCCCCGATCTCCATATTGGCTTTTTTCCCTTTCCAGCCAACCTGTCCGTTTGCGATAAATGGCAGATCGTCTGCAATTTCACCAATTTTACGGGTGTCACCGCCCCACTCGGCCCGATGCCCTTCCTTTCCCCGGATAAGCCAACATATTCCCTGGGAGCTTAATGTGCGCATATGCCCGATAGAGTCACCTTCACGGTCAATGAGATGAACTAACTTCTTCCCGGTATCAAGAGACTCAACGCGGGCGATATCAGCCGTCAAAGCATCCATATGAGTCAGACTCTCAGACAAGCCCTCGGTTAGCGTTGAACGACAACCCGTCCTATCGGTTAGAGTTTGAGACAGGGGTGCTATTGGTAAACCATTTGCAGCATCAAGCAGTAGGCTGGTTTGTAGTTCATAACCGACGTCGCCACCATGCGTCATTTTCAAACGTTCTTCTTTCCCATTGTGGGTACGAAACTGTAAATGAGACCAGTCGTAAACGACGGGAGCGTATGGATGCGGGCTAAGTGCAACCTGCCGGAGAGCCAGCGAAATAATCGGTTCATTGAGCTGACTGAAGCTAATACGTTCATTATTGAAAAAACGCCAAACGGCCTGAGTAGTGGCGAATGTTGTTTTCTGCGCGCAGGCAAGGTCTTTAACGGCTGACGCCAATGGTGCTGGGGGAGTCATGTGTTGCTTAACCAGACGCTGATAACGCCGGTTAAGGCGGGCCTCAATTCCGCCGATGGATAAGTTGAGATCATGCAGCAACGTAATAGCAGATATTGCAAAAGATGTGTAGATACCTATGGTGATAGGGTTTGGTCTGACCGCTGGCTTCGCCATGGCACTTGGGGTATGGAAACGAGTGATAGAAATCACTACCAGACATCTTTAACCGCCCCACAGTTTCGGAAGTACGTCTTTAAACAACAAACTCAGAATACCCGCCAGCAAGAACCATTGCAGACGGTCAAATCGTTTCTCAGCGAAATCGAGGCGTTTGTCTATCTGTCCAATATCCTTACGGACATCGGCTATCTCACGCTTCACTTCGGCGATATCAGCGGACAAGTCTTTGCGCACATCGTCGAGATCGCGCTTTGTAGCAAGGTCTGCTACTTCGTGTGATTTTCGCACAACAAGAGATATCGCCTTGGCTTGGTCTTTCGGCAACCCGGTGTTTTCCAGCGTTTCAACGAACTCTTGAGTATCAAATGCAACCTAGCCGATAGCGGATCCTCCTGTGTTAAGCCAAGTGTAAGCGATCTGACCGCCAATCTGCAAAATTTTACCCGTTAGCATCCTACCTAATTAAACTTAACTAAAAGGAGGCCAGTAATAAGTTTTTTCATGCCAACCTTTTTCATACATGCATGACTCTATGACCGAATCTCTTGCACTTTTATTGCGATCTTTCTCTACTGTCCTGAAAGAAGGTATTTTTCTATATGGCGAGCACTTCTTTTTATCATCACAGGGTACATATTGGTCTTTAAAATCAAATTCAAAATTTGTAACAAGATCGGGGGCAAAACGCTCGTACCCCAGTGCCTTGCAAGCAGCATACTCTGAATTATGTTCAAATTCTGTTGCACCACGGCGTTCCCATTTTGTACAGCCAGACATTGAGAGCATAGCAATAAATATCGTGATAATAAAAAGCATATTCATTTTTATCTTGACTCCTGAAAAACCATATTGTTTAGAGAGATTACATAGAGCCGTAGCCAAAAATATATCTGTTGTAAGTATGCATTTTACGCCAACTTGACGCAAGGATAACCCATGCGCTATAGTCACTCTGCATCTGCAAATTCAGGTGCCGGGTTTAGTACCCCGGATAACTAACAAGGCGCATAACACGCCTACAGCGTGTTTTTTTATGTGTCAGTCCGCCATATCAGAATAATGGTGAGCTGGATGGGGGAGCCGCAAGGCTCGCCGGATCCTTGTTAGCCGGTCGTACTAACCCTATCCAGCTCGCCACCATACAGAGCTTAGTACCTCTAGGTGGTGATGTTCCTTAACTAACAAGGAAATCATTACTATGACAACGGCTTTGTTGAATAATAGGTAATCATGCTGTTTTTCCATGCCAGTTTTGGTTGAAAATGCTTGTACATCTCAGGTGTACACTTTTCTCATGAGGCCTAACTGCATGATTTTACGTTGCGAGGATCCGTCGTTTCGCTGGGCTGCCAGCATAAAATCTATTTATTCAACAAAGCCTATGACAACCTTAATGTTCCGCAATACCGTTATTGAAACCATCTCCCACAACGGGCAGATCTGCTTCACTTCTACCGAGCTTGCTAAAGCGCTCGACTACTCCAGCGTCAAATCAGTTACTAACCTTTACAACCAGAATCGAGATGAGTTCACAGAGGGTATGTCATTGGTCATTGATTCAGTGACCAATGGAATAAACAATAGCTTACGCAAGATTGGGCTTCGCATTTTCTCCCTGCACGGCGCGCACCTGATTGCGATGTTAGCCAACACGCCGATCGCCAAAGAGTTCCACAAATGGGTGCTGGATAAGAAACAAAGATCCCACAATACAAACCCAAGCCGCCGAACTGTTCAACAATGATTACAGCCAATGCCCTGATATGTGGCAAAAAAATACAGCTAATTGTTATCAAAATAATGTCGCTTGGCTATATACTGCGCCAATGACAACATCCTCACTCTCCCAACATGACTCCCTGTTCAAAAAGTTCCTCGGCGATATCACGGTCGCCCGAGACTTTCTGGAAATCCATCTGCCATCTCATCTGCGGGAGCGCTGCGATTTCAGCACCCTTGCGATGGAGTCAGGTAGCTTTATCGAAGACGACCTGCGCACCCAGTGTTCGGATATGCTCTATTCCGTGCAGACAAAAACGGGGAAAGGCTATATCTACCCAAAGTAGGCCCGAGAAGTTGATGGCGTGGCGTTTAATGGAGCCTGTACACGGTTGTTAAAGCCCAGCACCGGATCAAACACAATGACGCGTTGATTATGCTTCCAGAGGCTGCCGTCACCTTGCCGCTAACCTTGTACTGTATAGGTCGTTTCCTCGGTTCTGGCTGCACACTGTCTGGCTTCAAATTCACTGCGAGCGCGACAGCTGGCTCCGGTTGTATTACCGGCCTGGTGGATATGTTGCGGGCGATAGCGCGTAATCTGGCTGTCTTTGGCTCTGGCTCGCAGTGCCGTTAGCGTGGCTTCACCGTGATCAGCATCATCTCCCGAGCGTTGACCCGCCACCTGATATTCCGAAAAGCGTTCGCGGATACTCTGTTCCGTATCACAGGTGAGAATATTTTCTCCCCAGACAAGTGCTGTTGTCGCACGATCATTGCCGACTGTACCCATTAGCAGATTGCCGTCTTCATCATCCCAGGCTAGCGCCTGTTGGCTTCCTAAACGCCTTGTTTAGCGCCTCATGGACAGTTTCTCCATAATCCGCCTGAAAAGCCTGTAGCGGTGTTTGGGGGCTTTCTGGCTAATGACTTTAATGCCAAAGGGCTTTGCCAGTGCTGAGGCTATCTGATGCAAGGTGTTGCCTGTAAAAAGCGTGGTATGGACAGCACAGTCGATTAAATCCGCCGTCTTACTCCGGCCACTGATACCGACATTAATACTTTTTGCGTCATAGCGTATCGGGGTCGCTTCAATCCAGCCGGTCAGGACTTTATCCTGACCGATGAGGACGTCGACCAATTCACCTTTTTTAATTCTGGGCTGTAACGGTACGCTTCCTGATTCACCAAGCCATTGGCGGGTGATTTCGACATTGAAATCGCGTGAGAGTCGTTCTATCCCTGCTGAAATCTGGACGCGTGTCCAAGCGCCCCATTCGCGCCCGTTGACGCGCAATATCACATGATCGCTCATCTTGCAGGAACCCTTAAGGGTTGTACCGGCACAAAACCGGGATGGTTAACGGTATTTCGGCGGGTGATATCGATTTCTCGTGCTGCGTTGTCATACCAGTTAGCCGCCAGAACCAGCGCAGGCAGCACCGTCTCTGGTGTACGGGTGACGGTTTTTTCAACTTGTGCCAGTCGTGTGGCAATATCCCGGTTGGCATCAGTTTTTACCTGCAGCAAGGCGAGGAACAGCGCATCGTCAGGCGTTAACACCAGTTCGTGCCCGATAGCCTGATTTAGCGTTTCTCGCACCGTAACCAACGCCTCCCACGTGACCGCCGCGAGTCCTTCAATGTGACTGCCTGTCGTATGAGAAAGCGCATGTAATACGGGATGGGAAACACTAACCTGTATCTGACGTTTTCCACGTTGATTGACGGGTACCATTACCGTACCCGGCGGCGGTAATTGTGTTAATCGCCAAGCGGCTTCATGGATCGCCGTCGTTCGCAAAACCGCGGCGAGAGCATTGCCCTGAACGCGCTCAGCCTGTACGCTGGGCCTGTCGCTTTTCCAGACGCCGCGTGGCGCTAAATCATGCCCCAGCGTCACACCAGATAGCGTCTTGATTTGCTGTGCCAGTGTGGACGCATCCTGCGCGGTACGCCGTCCCGCCCTCCACATTTTCTGTATCGATTCAACCAGGTTTTACCGGATGAGCCAGGCTTTAAGATCACCGAAATATCCCCCTGTAGCAGGCATAGGTATCTACACATCTTTTGCAATATCTGCTATTACGTTGCTGCATGATCTCAACGGCTTTGTTGAATAAACATATTTTATGCTGCCCCCCCGGTGAAACGACAGATCCTCGAAACGCAAAATCATGCAGTTAGGCCTCATAAGAAAACTGTAAACCTGAGATTACAAGCATTTTCTACCAAAACTGGCTGGAAAAACAGCATGACTCACTATTATTCAACAAAGCCGATCTCAACTTATCCATCAGCGGGATTGATGCCCGCCTTAACCGGCGTTATCAGCGTCTGGTTAAGCAACACATGACTCCCCCAGCAGCATTGGCGTCAGCCGTTAAAGACCTTGCCTACGCACAGAAAACAACATTCGCCACTACTCAGGCCGTTTGGCGTTTTTTTAATAATGAACGTATTAGCTTCAGTTAGCTCAATGAACCAATTATTTCTCTGGCTCTCCGGCAGGTTGCACTTAGCCCGCATCCATACGCTCCCGTCGTTCACGACTGGTCTCATTTACAGTTTCGTACCCACAATGGGAAAGAAGAACGTTTGAAAATGACACATGGTGGCGACGTCGCTTATGAACTACAAACCAGCCTACTGCTTGATGCTGCAAATGGTTTACCAACATAGCCAACCGACTTAAAAATGATTACAGCCAATGCCCTGATATGTGGCAAAAAATACAGCTAATTGTTATCAAAATAATGTCGCTTGGCTATACAATGGCATTAACCCTTACGCGCTCGGGTTCGCCATGTTTCAGGATATCAAGCGTATTTGCCAGACACCAACGGAGGAGGATCGCTACTGGTTCCCTGATGTAGCAGGCAAGGACTGGCTGGAAACCCTGCATTTCGCCATGCAGAACTTCAAGGATGAAAGCTTTATCAGTCAGTTTTTGTCACCCAAGGTGATGCGCGATTTCCTGCTATTTACCGTGCTGGATGATGACCATAACAATTATCTGGAAATTGCCGCGATCCACGATGAGGAAGGCTACCGGATGATCCGTCAGGAGCTGTCCGCGCAGTATAACCTCAGCAATCAGGAACCCAATATTCAGGTCTGGAATGTGGATCTGCGCGGTAACCGCTCGCTGACACTGCGCTATGTTCCTCATCACCGCGCACCGCTCAACAAGAGCAGCCACGATGTGATGAAGCATGTACACCGACTGTGGGGATTTGATGTTTATCTGGAGCAACAGAATGCAGATGGCAGCGTAGAGTTGGTTGAACGCTGTCCGCTGCGTAATCCAAGTGTCAACTGAAGCCCAGTGGCACGTAGCGACGTTAATTAGCGACGAACCTCAGCAATATCGCGCGGGATCTGGTTTTGCATGCTGTGCCAGATAGCACCGCTTTCTTTTCCGTAGGTACGCACGGCATCCATCACGCGCTCGTGTTGCTCTTCTTTCGCGATGGTTTCCAGACGAGCATAAAAATCAATAGCCAGCTTACGCGCTTCCGGGTTCGAGAAGTAGTAACGCCCAACCCGCATATACAGCCCTTTCAGCCCGTTAAGGATTAATCCATAAATCGGGTTGCCAGAAACAAACGCCAATCCGCGGAAAATAGCATAATCCAGTTGCGTAAAGGCATCGGCGTTGTCTTCGACACTAGCACGCTGTATTAATACCTCTTGACTCTTATCAGGGTGTTGACGCAGGGCGGTACGAATAAAGATCGCAGCAATGTTGGTGCGCACGGCCAGCAGATTATCAATCAGTTGCGGCACGCTGTCATGATCGAGTCTTGCCAGCGTTTCCAGGATATTCAGCCCTGATGTTTCCCAAAAATTATTAATTTTCGTGGGCTTACCGTGCTGAATCGTCAGCCAGCCATCACGCGCCAGGCGCTGTAACACCTCGCGTAACGTGGTTCGGGTTACCCCGATCAGTTCCGATAATTCACGTTCCGCAGGTAAGATAGAACCAGGAGGAAAACGATTATTCCAAATACTTTCGATAATATATTCTTCCGCGAATCCAGCAGGACTTTGCGCCTTGATAACCATGTGTGTGATGTTCCATTGCGATATAAAAGCGGACTCATCATACCAGAGCAGTCCGCTATCACATAGCGTGGCAGGGAGACAAAAACAGAATTCCGACAGAAACTGTGACACTTCACAAGCTGATTTATTTAAAAGTCACCGCATTGGGCTTAGTATTGACCACATCGTTTACCGTCAGTGAACGGTAAATCAGATTTCACACCGTTAGACAATAAGGGAACCGCAAAGAAAATGACGGACATGTCGATAAGACGCGCACTGCAAAATAATTTTCTGGGGCAATGCCCCGGTTGGTATAAATTGTATTAGTCGCGACTAGATCTGACACTGGACCTTGAAAGGTTGAGAGTTACCGGTTTTGATATGGGTGTCTAATCCTTAAACAAAACGCGAGGTAACTCTCATGCTTCATACTAACAATCCCATTATCAAACACAAAGCCGGCCTGCTCAATCTCGCTGAAAAACTCGGTAACGTATCAAAAGCCTGCAAGAGCATGGGCGTGTCACGCGATACATTTTACCGTTATCAGGAACTGGCTGCTGAAGGCGGCATTGATGCGCTGGTTAACCAGAAACGCCGGGTTTCGAACCTGAAGAACCGCGCCGACGAAGCCACTGAACGCGCGGTTGTTGATTATGCTATTGAGTTCCCGCCCCATGGGCAGCACCGGACCAGTAATGAGCTGCGTAAAAAAAGCGTGTTTATCTCCGGCAGCGGCGTGCGCTCCATCTGGCAACGACACGACCTGGAGAACTTCCGTAAACGCCTGAAGGTGCTTGAGGAAAAGGTCGCCAGAGAAGGCATTGTCCTTACCGACGCTCAAATCGCAGCCCTGGAGAAGAAGGCGCACGATGATGAGGCCTGCGGTGAAATCGAGACGGCACATCCCGGGTATCTGGGCTCGCAGGACACCTTCTACGTGGGCAATCTGAAGGGGATGGGCCGTATCTACCAGCAGACGTTCGTGGATACGTACTCGAAAGTGGCGCACTGCAAGCTGTATACGAATAAAACACCGCTCACCGCCGCCGACCTGCTCAATGATCGCGTACTCCCGTTCTACGAGGTTCAGGGACTGCCGGTGCTGAGAATACTGACCGACAGGGGTACGGAGTACTGTGGTAAAGTGGAGCAGCATGATTATCAGCTTTATCTGGCTATCAACGATATCGAGCATACGAAAACGAAGGCGATGTCTCCGCAGACGAACGGCATCTGCGAGCGCTTCCATAAAACCATTTTGCAGGATTTTTATCAGGTTACGTTCCGCAAGAAGTTATATGGAGACCTGGAAAGCCTGCAGGTAGATCTGGACAACTGGTTGCTGCATTACAATAATGAGCGAACTCATCAGGGAAAAATGTGCTGCGGGCGTACGCCGATGGCCACTTTACTCGATGGAAAACGGATCTGGGCAGAAAAGAATCTGAACCAGATGTAATCTGACAGACACCTGTATAAATAATCGGTAACTGTCAGATCAGGTCTGAGCTAGTACATATAAATTAACCCTGTTGGGTTTCCTCATCCTCAATCCTCTGGGATTTTTTTATGTAAGTCCTTTTTTAGCCGGCTGATTACTGGTCGCCGAGTTTATTTTCACTTTGGGCAGGGCCCTGAAATGCTACCCGCTTCAACTTGGCGGGTTACTGGCTCTGCAAGCGGTGTTTATCGGCATAACAAGTCCAGAGGAGTTATTAGCAAATCTGGTGTATGGCGATCAGGCTACGTTCCGCTCTGATGCTTCGTGAATCTGTTCTCCATCCTTAAATTGGACGTTGCTTACAACCAGGGTTAGCAGGTCAAATCCTCTTAGTCGATTCCAGCTTTTCTGAGCTGACTGGAGCAGCTTAAATACCATTGACAGGGTTGTTTCTCTCGAACCACCGTTCTTCGCGCCTCTGCTTCGTAGCCTCACAGTCGCAAAAGCCGATTCAATCGGATTTGTCGTTCTTATTGACGCCCAGTGCTCTGACGGGAAGTCGTAGAATGCCAGCAGTTCTTCTCGAGCTTTCTCCAGCTTCTTCATCGCTGCAGGATACTTCGCTGAAAACCTTGCCAACAAAACATCAAAGGCTTCATTAGCGGCATCGCGGCTCTCTGCTAGCCAAACCTCCCGCAGCTCAGCCTTAACTTTCGGTTGCATGGCTTTGGGGAGTGAAGCCAACACATTAGCGGTTTTGTGCACCCAACAGCGTTGGTGCTGCATGTCCGGGAATATCTTTACCATTGCATTCCAAAAACCAAGGGCACCGTCTCCCGTAGCCAGCTTGGGAGATACGGTTAGGCCACGTGCTCGCAGGCCATTAAGAAGTTCGGCCCAGTTTGATTCTGACTCTCGATAACCATCTTCGGCCGCAACCAGCTCCTTACGTCCATGCTCAGTGACGCCGATAATGACCAGCAGGCAAAGGCGATCATCTTGCCTGACATGGCTGTATATGCCATCGGCCCAGAAATATAACCAAGCGACTTAATTTTGATTACACCATATGGACTGAGAACAAAATCTCTGTATCGCAACCACTCTCTCTTTTTTTGCTTTTTGCTTGTGCCCATTTATGCTCAATGGGGTTAAGATCTGGCGAATATGTAGGCAAATACTCCACCATATACCCTGCATCGATGATGACTTGTTGAATATTATGTTTTTTGTGAAAAGTTGCATTGTCCATCACGATTACCCTGTTTTTAGGGAGTACTGGGATAAGGACTTGTGTGACCCAGGAATAGAAAACATCGCTGTTAATATTTGTTCTTCCCTTGGCTCCCCAGTTCTTCAGGCCAAAACACCGTTGACCTTTTGGGGAATAGCCGTGAGTCCGTGGGATATCGTGTGGAAAACCACTTTCATCAATAAAAACAATAGGTTTGCCTTCTTTTTCATACTGTTGTATTTTTTGTTAAAATGCTTGCCGGGCGCTTTCGTCGGCTTTCGGATGACATAGAGTTTTTTTTATAGGTCAATCCCAGCTTTTTAAGAGCTTGCCAAATGGCCTTCTGACAAACGCCAAAACGCTCTGCACGTTCTTTTTGGTAAGCATCTGGATATGGTTCAACATCTTTTATCAACTCGGATTTATCGCTCTTTCGCTGACGCGTGGTCGATGCTTTTGACGCTATTTGATTAATCCAACGCGATACAGAGGCAGTGCCAATCCGAAATTGCTTCGCTGTTTCTCGGATACTTAACCCTTCTTCTTCCCGTGTAGATATCACTTTACCTCTAAAATCAATTGAATAGCTCATTTAAATAATGCAATCAAAATTAAGTCGTTTAGCTATAGTGATGACGCTGGTAGGCTGGCTGTGCGTTGCATTCACATTAGTGCCTGCAACAGAACTGCTTACTGAATGGCAGTGGATAGCGCTACCAAAACTGTAAACACAGACGCATCGCTACGCACAACTATCGTGTATAGTGAACGGGTTACAACGCTTAGCCGTAGCGTGCGATCTGTCAAAGGATGGCAATCGCAGAAATGATATATAAATAGATTGTTACGTTTTGCTCAGTGAAATGATGGCGGCATTGCCTGTACCGTCTTTGCCGCCAAATCGATCATTTTTTTAGCATGGAATATTCGTTATGTTGCGATTTCTTAACCGCTGCTCACGTGGGCGCGGTGCTTGGCTGTTAATGGCTTTGACGGCGTTTGCCTTTGAATTGGTCGCGCTTTATTTTCAGCATGTCATGTTGCTCAAACCTTGTGTGCTCTGTATTTACCAGCGCAGCGCACTGTTCGGCGTGATGGGAGCCGGGTTGCTGGGTGCTATCGCCCCCGCAACGCTGCTGCGCTATCCAGCAATTTTCCTGTGGATCTATAGCGCTGTCGAAGGATTAAAGCTCGCCTGGGAGCATAGCAATGTCATGCTGCATCCTTCGCCGTTTGCCGTGTGTGATTTCTTTGTCAACTTCCCGTCATGGCTGCCGCTGGACAAATGGCTACCCTCCGTCTTTGTCGCCTCTACTGACTGTGCCGAGCGCCAATGGCAGTTCCTGTCACTGGTCATGCCGCAGTGTATGCTGGTCATTTTCGGTGCGTTTCTGGTGATGGGGGTGCTGGTGCTGATTGCCCAGCCGTTCAAGCCTAAACGTCGCGATCTGTTTAGCCGCTAATCCTGTCGTTGCCAGATGGCCTGCGCCATCTGGCAACACAATAGCCTAAGATCTCGTCGACCGTCTGAGACCTCAGTGGGCTTTGTTGAATAAATCAGAACTTGTAACGACTGCGCCCCATACGGGTCGATTGTTACGTGATGCGAATACTGTTCGGCATTCCTAATAGCGTGATCAGGTTAAGCGCTTTGACCATGGCCATGGCTTCACCCACCTGACCATCGTAGTCTCTCAGACTTAGATGACCACCCAGAAGCCTTTTGAACCGGAACATGGCCGTTTCAGCCACTGAGCGCCGGTGATAGCCCACTTTCTTTTTCCAGATAGCGTTACTACCGCTAATGCGCTGATTTGCAACAGCGGGGTTACGCTCGTGGTAGCGATCTTGCCAATATTGCGCCCCCCTTCGTGGCGGGATAAGCGGCCTTATTTTCTTTCTCAGCAGAGCATCATAGCAGTAAACTGTATCCTAAGCGCCGTCAGCCGATGCCTCTCTGATTTTCCGGTGGGTCTGGTTTATCAGCGCCGGTAGAGCTTGGGCATCAGTCGTACCACTGAGCGAGAAATCCGCACAGATAATCTCATGTGTCACACTGTCTACTGCCAGGTGCAGCTTACGCCATACCCTGCGTCTGTCGGCACCATGCTGCCGGACTTTCCATTCACCTTCGCCAAAGACCTTCAGGCCGGTTCCATCAATGACCAGATGTGAGATTTCACCACGGGTTGGCGTTTTTATGCTGATGTTCACTGTCTTTGCTCGCTTGCTGAGCAGCGAATAGTCTGGACAATGGAGCGACAATTTAATCAGTTTAAAAATCGAGTCACCAAAGCCCTGTAAAGCCCTCAATGAAAGGCCAAACACGCGTTTCATCATCAGGACTGTGGTGATGGTCATATCTGAGTAGTGGAGCGGTCGTCCACGCCGTTCAGTAGTGTTTTTTTCCGTCCATGCAGCAATGGCTGATTCATCTAGCCATACGGTTAGAGAACCGCGCTGCTTGAGGGCCTTGTTATAAGAGGGCCAGTTGGTGATTTTAAAATTTTGTTTTGCCATGGAGAGCTGATTTTGAAACAACTGTGTTGATCTGCTCCGATGATTACCCAAAAGTTCTATTTATTCAACAAAGCCACCTCAGTGGTGAAGTGAGAGGTCTAGCGGATATCTGAAACCTTTATGTGATGCGTCTAACGCCACAACGCGTACATACCGATTGCAAATAAACCATATTTCATCTTTCATTGCGATCGTTTGCCAGTATGTAATAGGCGTCTGAGGTTTCAGAAGGATTAAAGCACCCCAGCACGCGGTACGCCGTCCCCACCGAAAAGCCGCTTTGCAGCGGTAGCGGTCGAGGGCCGTTGTCCAACTCATGAATTCGTAGATATAACCCTTGTTCTAAGCAAAGCATCACGCCTCACTCACCGTTAATCGCATAAACTGAAAATGTAGTTATAGCTAAACGACTTAATTTTGATTACATTATTTAAATGAGCTATTCAATTGATTTTAGACGTAAAGTGATATCTACACGGGAAGAAGAAGGGTTGAATATCCGAGAAACAGCGAAGCAATTTCGGATTGGTCCTGCCTCTGTATCGCGTTGGATTAATCAAATAGCGTCAAAAGCATCGACCACGCGTCAGCGAAAGAGCGATAAATCCGAGTTGATAAAAGATGTTGAACCATATCCAGATGCTTACCAAAAAGAACGTGCAGAGCGTTTTGGCGTTTGTCAGAAGGCCATTTGGCAAGCTCTTAAAAAGCTGGGATTGACCTATAAAAAAACGCTACGTCATCCGAAAGTCGACGAAAGCGCCCGGCAAGCATTTCAACAAAAAATACAACACTATGAAAAAGAAGGCAAACTTATTGTTTTTATTGATGAAAGTGGTTTTCCACACGATACCCCACGGACTCACGGCTATTCCCCAAAAGGTCAACGGTGTTTTGGCCTGAAGAACGGGGGAGCCAAGGGAAGAACAAATGTTATCGGCGCTTTATTAGAGCCTGTTTAAGATTTTGTGTAAATGCTTTTCCTCAGAAGTGACCGTCAAGACGGCCACCGAACTCGATAATATAGCCAACCGACATTATTTTGATAACAGCCAGCTATGATTTTTTTGCCGCATATCAGGGTATCTGTTGTAATCATTTTTAAGTCGGTTAGCTATAAAGCGACTCATTGCCATACGCCAGTCCTGTAAGGGCATCGTCCATTTCTGTGATGCCGCCTAGATTGCCAGCCATACTGCCTTCTTCACCGAGTTATCAGTCGGGAACACCTTGCGTTTCTTGATTGCATGCCGGAGCACGCTGTTCAGTGATTCTATAGCGTTCGTCGTGTAGATTACCTTGCGAAGTTCCTGCGGGTACGAGAAGAATGTCGACAGGTTGGCCCAGTTTGACTGCCAGCTCCGGCTTATCTGCGGATAGCGGTGATCCCATGTCCCACCGAACGTCTCCAGCGCCTGAAGCGCGGCCTCTTCGGTTGGAGCCTGATACACTGACTGCTTTGAGGTCGCGTGTTACCGCCTTATAGTCCTTCCAGGCAACGAAGCGCAGACTGTTGCGCACCATGTGCACGATGCACAGCTGGATGCGGGCTTCCGGGTAGACCGTGTTGATGGCATCCGGGAACCCTTTCAGGCCGTCCACACAGGCAATGAGGATGTCGGTCAGGCCACGGTTTTTCAGTTCTGTCAGCACGTTCAGCCAGAACTTTGCACCTTCATTTTCGGCCAGCCACATCCCCAGTAGCTCTTTCTGGCCTTCGATATTGATACCCAGCGCCAGGAACACAGACTTATTGATAACGCGGCTGTCCTGCCGGACTTTCAGAACGATACAGTCAAGGTAAACAATGGGATAAACCGCATCCAGGGGGCGATTTTGCCATTCAACAACCTGCTCCATAACGGCATCGGTGACCTTCGATACCAGGGCGGGTGAGACATCCGCGTCATACAGCTCTTTGAACGCAGCGGCAATTTCGCGGGTGGTCATCCCTTTGGCATACAACGATAAAATCTGGTTATCCATCCCGGTGAGCAGGGTCTGGTTCTTCTTCACCACTTGCGGTTCAAAGGAAGCATTACGATCACGTGGTGTACGCAGTTCCAGCGGACCATCGCCGGTGGTAACAGTCTTTGTGGAGTAGCCATTGCACGTGTTAGTTCCAGATTTGGACTGGTGCTTCTCATGCCCGAAGTGATGGGTCATTTCAGCATTAAGGGCAGCTTCAACGCAGATCTTTTTCAGCAGGTGATCAAACTGGTTGAGAGCGTCAGGGGTTTTGAGATTTTTGGCCAGCTCCTTAGCCAGAGCATGTATAGCTAAACGACTTAATTTTGATTACATTATTTAAATGAGCTATTCAATTGATTTTAGAGGTAAAGTGATATCTACACGGGAAGAAGAAGGGTTGAGTATCCGAGAAACAGCGAAGCAATTTCGGATTGGCCCTGCCTATGTATAGCCAACCGACTTAAAAATGATTACAGCCAATGCCCTGATATGTGGCAAAAAAATACAGATAATTGTTATCAAAATAATGTCGCTTGGCTATAACTGTTTTTCGTCCATAAAGTAACCTGCTTTTGATGTTGGATTGAACATATCAAAATCAGGCAATTACACAATCTCGTGTACAGCCTCAACATCGCTGTTAATATTGATATCAAATAATCCGATAGCAAACAGCGTTGTGCCTAATAAAGCGCCGATAACATTTGTTCTTCCCTTGGCTCCCCCGTTCTTCAGCCCAAAACACCGTTGACCTTTTGGGGAATAGCCGTGAGCCCGTGGGGTATCGTGTGGAAAACCACTTTCATCAATAAAAACAATAGGTTTTCCTTCTTTTTCATACTGTTGTATTTTTTGTTGAAATGCTTGCCGGGCGCTTTCGTCGGCTTTCGGATGACATAGCGTTTTTTTATAGGTCAATCCCAGCTTTTTAAGAGCTTGCCAAATGGCCTTCTGACAAACGCCAAAACGCTCTGCACGTTCTTTTTGGTAAGCATCTGGATATGGTTCAACATCTTTTATCAACTCGGATTTATCGATCTTTCGCTGACGCGTGGTCGATGCTTTTGACGCTATTTGATTAATCCAACGCGATACAGAGGCAGGGCCAATCCGAAATTGCTTTGCTGTTTCTCGGATACTCAACCCTTCTTCTTCCCGTGTAGATATCACTTTACCTCTAAAATCAATTGAATAGCTCATTTAAATAATGTAATCAAAATTAAGTCGTTTAGCTATAACGCCAGTACGACCAAGAGAATGATGCTGGCCATCTTCCAGCACCTTTCTGATTTTGCTTCCATTGCGAATACCCTCCCAACATCGCATACTTCCATTGCACACTTTTTGTGTATATCGGCCGATCAACAATTTTTTTTATGCATGTTGTGCTGTCAGAGGACATTTAGCGTCCAACGAAAAAACACCATAAACACAGCAGCAACAGTTAGACTTCATTCATTACGTTAAGTAAGATTTTTTAACCATAATTACGATTTTACAACAAGGCAACATTCAGGATATGCAAGGATCACTTAAAAGCACACGGCAGGGGATAAACACAGGCTGTCAGCGTCGCAGTTATCGCAAAAGACGCTTGACTTAAATGCTATTGAGAATTATTTTCACCTAATAATTAACCATCGCGACTTGTAAGGATATGTCTATGCGTTTCTTTCAGGCCTTCACCCCTTCTCGAATTGTAAATCTTACCCTGTCTCTGGCGCTCTTCGCCGCATTCACTCTCGCTTCACCAGCGAATGCCAAAGACAAACTCAAGGTGGTAACCACCTTTACCATTATTCAGGATATCGCGCAGAACATCGCGGGAGAGGCGGCTATCGTTGAGTCGATTACCAAGCCGGGCGCAGAGATCCATGACTACCAACCCACACCGCGGGATATCGTTAAGGCGCAATCCGCTGATCTTATCTTGTGGAACGGTTTGAATCTGGAGCGTTGGTTTAGTCGCTTCTTTGAAAATATTAAAGATGTCTCGGCGGTTACGGTGACGGAAGGGATAACACCACTGCCTATCCGTGAAGGGGCCTATAACGGCAACCCGAACCCACATGCCTGGATGTCCCCCAGCAACGCCTTAATTTATGTCGAGAACATTCGTAAGGGGCTGGTGCAATACGATCCGGATAGCGCAGAGATCTATAACCGTAATGCTAAAGCCTATGCGGAAAAAATCACCGCACTGGATGCCCCCCTGCGTGAACGTTTGGCAAGGATTCCAGAAGCGCAGCGGTGGCTCGTCACCAGCGAAGGGGCCTTTAGTTACCTCACCACCGATTATCAATTCAACGAAGTTTATCTGTGGCCTATCAATGCTGATGAGCAGGGTTCTCCCCAGCAGGTACGCCGCGTGATCGATACCGTGCGTGAAAAACACATCCCGGTGGTGTTTAGTGAAAGCACTATTTCTGATAAACCGGCTAAGCAGGTCAGTAAAGAAACCGGCGCGAAATATGGCGGCGTGTTGTATGTTGACTCATTGTCTAATGAAAAGGGTCCGGTTCCCACCTACCTAGATCTGCTGCAAACCACGGTGAACACCATCGCCGAAGGATTTAATCAATGAGTCGTACACCAGAATTAGCCCTCACCGTCGACGATGTTTCTGTGACGTACAGCAATGGCCACCAGGCGATTCGAAACGCGTCATTTTCACTGAGCGGTAACACAATCTGCGCTCTGGTCGGGGTCAACGGCAGCGGTAAATCCACCCTATTCAAAAGCGTCATGGGGCTGGTGAAACCCTCTTCAGGCCAGGTCCGTCTTAACGGTGAAGCTATCAGTGAGGCGTTGAAAAAAAATCTCATCGCCTATGTGCCGCAAACGGAAGAGGTTGACTGGAATTTTCCCGTGCTGGTTTCCGATGTGGTGATGATGGGGCTCTACGGCAAAATGAATTTTTTGCGCATCCCGTGCCAGCAAGATCGTGACGTGATAAACGATGCCATGGCCCGTGTCGGCATGAGTGCGCTGAGTCAACGCCAAATCGGTGAACTCTCCGGCGGTCAAAAAAAACGGGTTTTCCTGGCACGGGCGCTGGCGCAACAAGGCTGTGTGCTCCTGTTGGATGAACCCTTTACCGGCGTTGATGTGAAAACCGAAAACGCCATTATCGATCTGCTGCGCACCTTGCGCGACGAGGGGCATTTGATTTTGGTAGCAACCCACAACCTCGGCAGCGTACCTGAATTTTGCGACAGTGTGATTCTGGTCAACCGCAGCGTGCTGGCTGCCGGGCCCACTGCGACCACCTTCACTCAGAGTAATCTGGAGAAAACCTTTGGCGGCGTACTGCGCCATATTAATCTCGGTGGCGATCACCTGCATGACGACGACGATGCCCGAACCGTCACCGTATTGACCGATGACGAACGCCCTGCCGTCTTCTATGGTTTAACCCCCAGCGACACACCGGCATTCCGCTCCCGGCCAGAGGATAACTAACGTAGATGTTTGAACTTTTGTTGCAACCGTTCCATTACAACTACATGGTGAAGGCGATTTGGGTGAGTGCCATCGTAGGCGGTGTCTGTGCCTTTCTTTCCGCTTACCTGATGCTCAAAGGCTGGTCACTGATGGGCGATGCCCTCTCCCACTCAGTGGTGCCCGGCGTCGCGGGAGCCTACGCACTGGGGTTGCCCTATGCAGCAGGCGCTTTTTTTACCGGAATGCTGGCCGCCTTGGCAATGACGCTCATCCGTCACATCACACGTTTGCGCGAAGATGCCATTATTGGCTTTATCTTTTCCACTTTTTTTGCCGCCGGGTTGCTCATCATCTCCCTTAACCCCACCTCGGTTAATGTACAGTCGATTATTTTTGGCAATATCCTCGGTATTGCCGATGAGGACGTGCTTCAGGTCGAAATTATCATCGGCATCACTTTCATCATCATGTGCGTGCTGTGGAAAGATCTGTTGGCGGTGTTTTTTGATGAGAACCACGCCCGTTCCATCGGTTTATCGCCATTGAAACTCAAAATCCTGTTTTTTACCCTGCTCAGCGCCTGCACTGTCGCCGCGCTGCAAACCGTAGGCGCCATTTTGGTGATTGCTATGGTGATCACGCCGGGGGCTACCGCTTACCTGTTAACCGACCGTTTTGGCAGACTAATTATTATTGCCATTGGACTCGGTGCTATCAGCAGCGCGTTAGGCGCCTATCTCAGTTTTTATCTTGATGGCGCAACGGGCGGAGTGATTGTCACGTTGCAAACGCTGATTTTCCTGCTGGCGTTTCTGTTTGCCCCGAAACATGGCTTGCTGGCAACACGGTGCGCGCGCCACCGTGCGACAGAAGGAGATCTGTCATGAGCCAGCTGTTTGATTGGATTCTGGAGCCGCTTGCCTATTCGTTCATGCAACGTGCACTGCTGGCCGTCGTCGTCACGGGTGTCGTGTGTGCGGTGCTATCTTGCTATCTGGTGCTTAAAGGCTGGTCCTTAATGGGAGATGCCATCTCCCATGCCGTACTGCCCGGCATTGTTGTGGCATTTTTGCTCGGTATTCCCTTTGCGGTGGGCGCATTTGCTTCTGGCGTGCTGTGCGCGCTTGCCACCGGTTATCTGAAAGAGCATAGCCGTGTCAAAGAAGACACCGTGATGGGTATCGTTTTCTCTGGCATGTTCGCCCTCGGGCTGGTTATGTTTGCTCGGGTAGATTCCGACCAACATCTGTCGCATATTCTTTTTGGTAATGTGTTAGGGATCACCGCACAGGAGTTGACGCAAATCCTGCTGATTGCTGGTGTTACGTTGGTGATTGTCATGCTCAAGCGCCGTGACCTGATGCTGTATTGCTTTGATCCGCACCATGCCCGCGTGATTGGCCTGCCAGTCAAATGGCTCCACTACGGCCTGCTTTGCCTGCTGGCGATGACGATCGTGGCCTCGCTGCAAGCCGTTGGGGTAATTTTGGTCATCGCCATGCTTATCGCCCCCGGTATCGTCGCGTTTATGGTGTGTAAAACCTTCGATGGTATGCTGATCGTCGCCACCTGCGTGTCGGTGTTTTCCTGCGTTACCGGTACGCTGATCAGTTTTTATCTGGATGGTGCCACGGGGCCCTGTATTGTGTTGGTGCAAGCGCTGTTCTTCGCCCTAGCCTTGACCATTCATCAGGTTCGTACCCGACGTCAGCGTACCGCGCGGACTGTGTTGTCTTGAGACGATAGCGCGTTTTTTAGCCCGCTGCTGACGATTCAGGCTATACTACTCTAGGTTTCAGACACAGCGGCGATTGCCCATGCTGTGCGACAGCTTCAGGTTTACTGATAAGGAATACGCTAAGGTAACAATCTCTACGTAACATCATCAACGGGGGGTGGCGCTATGTGGCAAGCAATCGGCAAGCTATTGGATGAACATCTTGGAACCGCTGATATCTTCGAGTACCAGGCGTGTGAAGCTGGCGAGATGCACACCGTCTGGCAGGTCAAATACGGGGAGTATGGGGTTTTCGTAAAGAACGATATCCGTGAGATGTTGCCCAAATTCACCGCTGAAGCCGATCAGCTTGCGCTGCTGGCACGCAGTCGTACCGTGCGTGTTCCTGCTGTATATGGCGTTGGCAGTTCGCGGGACCACAGCTTTCTGCTGATGGAATACCTCGCCCCCAAACCGCTGGATGCTCACAGTGCTTGGTGCCTCGGCGAGCAACTGGCACATCTGCATCAGTGGAGCGATCAGCCTCAGTTTGGTTTGGATTTTGACAATGACCTCTCAACCACGCCACAGCCTAATAGCATAGGTATCTACACATCATAAAGGGTTAAAAACCACCATAGCGAAGTGGGCAAGTTCTTCCGGGGTATAGTCTGCTAATAACGTCAAGGTATTTAGCAGGATGGATAGTCCGGAAAGCAGCGCTGGGGCGCTTTCTTTACGCCCTCGTTTTTGTTGTCGTCCGGATAATCGGCAAATTAACTGACGGGCTGCCGCATTGTCGTCTCCTTCAGCGCGTTGCAGCCGCCATACCAGCACACATGCCATGCTAGCTATCAATAACCTGCGTAGCAGTGCACCAGCACTGCGCTGAAGGCATTTTTCTACATCATGACCGGCACCTTTCAGCAGCTTAAAAAAGGATTCAATACCCCAGCGCCAGTAATACCAGCGAGCGACTTCCGCGCTGGTGATCTCGTTGCTAACGTTTGTGAGCAGCGTCCAGCGTCCGATAAATTTACCGTAAGTTGTACTAGCTCAGACCTGATCTGACAGTTACCGATTATTTATACAGGTGTCTATCAGATTACATCTGCTTCAGATTCTTTTCTGCCCAGCTCCGTTTTCCATCGAGTAAAGTGGCCATCGGCGTACGCCCGCAGCACATTTTTCCCTGATGAGTTCGCTCATTATTGTAATGCAGCAACCAGTTGTCCAGATCTACCTGCAGGCTTTCCAGGTCTCCATATAACTTCTTGCGGAACGTAACCTGATAAAAATCCTGCAAAATGGTTTTATGGAAGCGCTCGCAGATGCCGTTCGTCTGCGGAGACATCGCCTTCGTTTTCGTATGCTCGATATCGTTGATAGCCAGATAAAGCTGATAATCATGCTGCTCCACTTTACCACAGTACTCCGTACCCCTGTCGGTCAGTATTCTCAGCACCGGCAGTCCCTGAACCTCGTAGAACGGGAGTACGCGATCATTGAGCAGGTCGGCGGCGGTGAGCGGTGTTTTATTCGTATACAGCTTGCAGTGCGCCACTTTCGAGTACGTATCCACGAACGTCTGCTGGTAGATACGGCCCACCCCCTTCAGATTGCCCACGTAGAAGGTGTCCTGCGAGCCCAGATACCCGGGATGTGCCGTCTCGATTTCACCGCAGGCCTCATCATCGTGCGCCTTCTTCTCCAGGGCTGCGATTTGAGCGTCGGTAAGGACAATGCCTTCTCTGGCGATCTTTTCCTCAAGCGCCTTCAGGCGTTTACGGAAGTTCTCCAGGTCGTGTCGTTGCCAGATGGAGCGCACGCCGCTGCCGGAGATAAACACGCCTTTTTTACGCAGCTCATTACAGGTCCGGTGCTGCCCATGGGGCGGGAACTCAATAGCATAATCAACAACCGCGCGTTCAGTGGCTTCGTCGGCGCGGTTCTTCAGGTTCGGAACCCGGCGGTTCTGGTTAACCAGCGCATCAATGCCGCCTTCAGCAGCCAGTTCCTGATAACGGTAAAATGCATCGCGTGACACGCCCATACTCTTGCAGGCTTTTGATACGTTACCGAGTTCTTCGGCGAGATTGAGCAGGCCGGCTTTGTGTTTGATAATGGGATTGTTAGTATGAAGCATGAGAGTTACCTCGCGTTTTGTTTAAGGATTAGACACCCATATCAAAACCGGTAACTCTCAACCTTTCAAGGTCCAGTGTCAGATCTAGTCGCGACTAATACAGATAAATTTACCGTGAGTATCGGTAAGGCGAACCACAACTAATCTGAGTGTCAGAGCTACGCCTGGCTGAACTTTCACTCGCCGTCCGGTGTTCTTGTCTTTCCGCTTCGCTTTTGCTGTTCGCGTTATGATCACGGATGTTTCCCCAATCTCCATATTGGCTTTTTTCCCTTTCCAGCCAACCTGTCCGTTTGCGATAAATGGCAGATCGTCTGCAATTTCACCAATTCTACGGGTGTCACCGCCCCACTCGGCCCGATGCCCTTCCTTTCCCCGGATAAGCCAACATATTCACTGGGAGCTTAATGTGCGCATATGCCCGATAGAGTCACCTTCACGGTCAATGAGATGAACTAACTTCTTCTCGGTATCAAGAAACTCAACGCGGGCGATATCAGCCGTCAAAGCATCCATATGAGTCAGACTCTCAGACAAGCCCTCGGTTAGCGTTGAACAACAACCCGCCCTATCGGTTAGAGTTTGAGACAGGGGCGCTATTGCTAAACCATTTGCAGCATCAAGCAGTAGGCTGGTTTGTAGTTCATAACCGACGTCGCCACCATGCGTCATTTTCAAACGTTCTTCTTTCCCATTGTGGGTACGAAACTGTAAATGAGACCAGTCGTGAACGACGGGAGCGTATGGATGCGGGCTAAGTGCAACCTGCCGGAGAGCCAGCGAAATAATCGGTTCATTGAGCTGACTGAAGCTAATACGTTCATTATTAAAAAAACGCCAAACGGCCTGAGTAGTGGCGAATGTTGTTTTCTGCGCGCAGGCAAGGTCTTTAACGGCTGACGCCAATGGTGCTGCGGGAGTCATGTGTTGCTTAACCAGACGCTGATATAGCTAAACGACTTAATTTTGATTACATTATTTAAATGAGCTATTCAATTGATTTTAGACGTAAAGTGATATCTACACGGGAAGAAGAAGGGTTGAGTATCCGAGAAACAGCGAAGCAATTTCGGATTGGCCCTGCCTCTGTATCGCGTTGGATTAATCAAATAGCGTCAAAAGCATCGACCACGCGTCAGCGAAAGATCGATAAATCCAAGTTGATAAAAGATGTTGAACCATATCCAGATGCTTACCAAAAAGAACGTGCAGAGCATTTTGGCGTTTGTCAGAAGGCCATTTGGCAAGCTCTTAAAAAGCTGGGATTGACCTATAAAAAAAAACTCTATGTCATCCGAAAGCCGACGAAAGTGCCCGGCAAGCATTTCAACAAAAAATACAACAGTATGAAAAAGAAGGAAAACCTATTGTTTTTATTGATGAAAGTAGTTTTCCACACGATACCCCACGGACTCACGGCTATTCCCCAAAAGGTCAACGGTGTTTTGGCCTGAAGAACGGGGGAGCCAAGGGAAGAACAAATGTTATCGGCGCTTTATTAGGCACAACGCTGTTTGCTATCGGATTATTTGATATCAATATTAACAGCGATGTTTTCTATTCCTGAGTCACACAAGTCCTTATCCCAGTACTCCCTAAAAACAGGGTAATCGTGATGGACAATGCAACTTTTCACAAAAAACATAATATTCAACAAGTCATCATCGATGCAGGGTATATGGTGGAGTATTTGCCTACATATTCGCCAGATCTTAACCCCATTGAGCATAAATGGGCACAAGCAAAAAAAAGAGAGAGTGATTGCGATACAGAGATTTTGTTCTCAGTCCATATGGTGTAATCAAAATTAAGTCGCTTGGCTATAGAATCACTGAACAGCGTGATCCTGCATGCAATCAAGAAACGCAAGCTGTTCCCGACTGATGACTCGGTGAAGAAGGTCGTGTGGCTGGCAATCCAGGCGGCATCGCAGAAATGGACGATGCTCTTACAAGACTGGCGTATGGCAATGAGTCGCTTTATTATCGAGTTCGGTGACCGCCTTGACGGTCACTTCTGAGGAAAGGCATTTACACAAAATCTTAAACAGGCTCAGGCAATTTCGGCGTATGTTAATACACATTCCCTTCAGGCTAAGCCTGAAGGGAATGTGATAAAGCATTACTGTTGAGTCGGTGCGCTCGTCATTTTCTTCAGGTCTTGATCGATAAAGAACAGCCCCCCTTGCGCGGTATTCACCAATGCCAACTTGTCGAGAATGGATTTAAACAATTTCTCTTCTTCATGTTGCTCAGCAACATACCATTGTAAAAAGTTGAACGTTGAATAATCCTGCTGCGTTACTGCTGCATGAGCCAGCTCATTGATTTTTCGCGTAATTAATTGCTCATGCTCATAGGTTTGTTCAAACACGTCAGCCAGAGAGGCGAAATCAACCGGCGGTGCGGCGATGGCTCCCAGTATTGGCATGCTGCCGGTATCATCTAAATAATTGAATAGGCGTTGCATATGCTCCATCTCTTCTTGAGAATGTGTCTTCAGGAATGCTGACGCACCTTCAAACCCTTTATCACCACACCATGCGCTCATTTGCAGGTATATATTAGCAGAATAGAATTCTAGGTTTAGCTGATCGTTTAATTGTTGAATCATCTCTTTTTTAAGCATCTTTCATTCCCTCTGATTGCCAAGTGAGTCAATTTTTTCCCATTATGCCTTGCTGTTAAAAAATAAAAAACATCTTATTATCAATGTAATTAACATAAAAAATAAATCATTATTAATCATCAATATAAATAATTGATAACGATTTTCAATTTCATTAAATGGTTATTTAACACATCTATTTGAGAATGATTTTTATTTCAACGTACTTCAGGATATTTATAAAAACCGCCACGTCTATTTAATAATATAAAGAATAATCATTCTTTTTTTAGCATCAGGTCGACTTTGTTGAATAAACATATTTTATGCTGCACCCCCGGTGAAACGACAGATCCTCGCAACGCAAAATCATGCAGTTAGGCCTCATAAGAAAACTGTAAACCTGAGGTGACAAGCATTTTCTACCAAAACTGGCTTGGCAAAACAGCATGACTCACTATTATTCAACAAAGCCCATCAGGTCATGAAGCAATACCCGCGTGTGCCCGCCAGGCAAAAAATGCTATCATGCACACTCACTGGCGGCCCTGAGGATAAGAACAATGGCGTATAATCTGGCTAACCTTCCTGCGCAAGAGATGGACAAAGTGAATGTTGATCTCGCAGCCTCTGGCGTGGCGTTCAAGGAACGGTACAACATGCCAGTCATTCCAGAAGTGGTTGAAAGAGAGCAACCGGAGCATCTGCGTGACTATTTTCGTGAACGCATCGCGTTCTACCGCCAACGTTCGTTGCAGTTCTCCCGCCTCCCCTACGAACCCAAGGCAAAATAGCTTGGAATCTGCTGTCCAAAACACTTTTTTCGCTTGCATGTTATAGCCAAGCGACATTATTTTGATAACAATTAGCTGTATTTTTTGCCACATATCAGGGCATTGGCTGTAATCATTTTTAAGTCGGTTGGCTATATGCTCAACAGGCAGTTAATGGTAGGGCAAACCACCTTTTACCGAGAGAGGCAAATCAAATGAGTAAAGGTATGGACAGCAAAAAAAACAGCAAGAAAAAACCGTTGAAAACCGCAGCAGAAAAACGAGCGGATAAACGGTCCAAACGCGCTCAGCGAACCGATACGGTGAGTTGATGCTTTAGTGCGCTGAACGGGTAATCCCGCTCAGCGGGATTACTCCAGTCGCTACCTTGTATCTTATTTCTCTTCGACCATCAGCAAAAATGCGTATTCCAGCGCAATGTCTTCGTATTGTTTGAATCGCCACGATTTTCTCCCGTGCCCGGCGTCAATATCGGTTAACAACAGCAACAGGTTGTCGTCAGTTTTCAGCTCACGCAATTTGGCCACCCATTTGGCGGGTTCCCAATATTGAACTTGCGAGTCATGCAGCCCTGTAGTAATCAACAGATGCGGGTAGACTTGAGCGCTGACATTGTCGTAAGGGCTGTAGTTTTTGATGTAGTCATAATAACGTTCCTCCCCAGGATTTCCCTAGTCGTCAAAGAAATTGACTCATCAAGCATGGTGGTCAGCACATCGACAAACGGCACCTGCGCCACCAATGCGCGGGAGATATCAATAAAATCAGTAAAGGAGTGCATCTTATTGAGCAAGCGTCCGTCGTCATACCACTGCTGCCCTAACTCCCCGCCACCGCGAATGTGGGTCAACGTAAAGACAAACCCTCGGTCGAGCAGAGTAAGGCGACTCACGCTAAAATCCGGCTCCATACTGCTACCGTAGGCACCGTAGCCATACACCAGTAACGGATTATTACCGGGCTGCTAGCAGTCACGGCGATACACCAGCGACACCGGTACTTCAACGCCATCGCACACGGTGATCCACAGGCGTTCGCTGCAATAATCCGAGGCGGAGAAGTGTTTGACCTCCGCCTGCTTGAGCAGGCTCTGTTCACCGCTATCCAGATTAATCTCGTACAGCGAGGTTGGCGTGGTCATGGACGAATAACCAAAACGCAGCAACGACGTTTCAGGCGTAGGATTGTAAGCGAGCCAAGTAACGTAGCTGGGATCGTTAAAGCTGATGTTCTTTTCGGCACCGGTCTACCAATGCACCTGACGCAGCGAGGTTAAGCCCTTCTCCCGTTCTTTCAGTACCAGCCAATCGCGGAACAGCTCAAAGCTTTCCAGCACGCGACTGCTATGCTGCGCGATGAGCGTTTCCAACGCGGACTCATCCCAGCCGACAGTGCGATACAGGCCGAAGTTTTTGCCCTCACGGTTCGAGCGCAGATAGGCAGATAGAACGCACCCTGATAGTGATCCACGCCATACTCATGATCTTTGCGGTGCGGAATAAACACCTGAGGCACGGCGTCACTATCGTGCGCATCCAGCAAGCGAACTTCCGTACTGCTGGTACTGCTTAGAAAGATAACGATATACGCTTCAGAGGTAGTTTCATCCAGACTGACATAATAGGTATCATCATGCTCTTCATAGACTAACCGATCTTGGCTGACATCATCACCGAGGCTGTGCATGAATACCTGAAAGGGAAGTAGCGTCTGCGGGTGCTTACGCACGTAGTAAATCACGGAGGCATCAACATTCCACTGCATGTTCGCCGAGACGTGTTCAATGACGTCCGGTAACCACTCCCCGCTCTCGAGGTTGTCATACTGCCGGCGAGAAATTTTATCCTCTGCCAGCGCCGGCAATCGGTTGTCCGGACTGACGGACAGTGCCCCCAGATGATAGAACTCGCTGTCTGCGGCACGTTCATTCTCATCCAGCAGCAGTTGCCACTGTTCCGTTTCCGATGCAGGCTGCCGCACATAGCACTCGTATTCTTTACCCGATTCATAGCGTGTCTGATAGCGATAGCCACGTTTAACATAAGGCACCGACGCATCCTGCGCGGGGATCCTCGCGACCATCTCCTGATACAGCGTTTCTTTCACTGCATCGCAGGGTTGCATATGCGAAACGCAATATGCGTTTTCTGCTTGCAGATACGACAATACGGCCGGATCTTCCCGCGCATCATCACGTAGCCAGTAGTAATTATCTGTATTAGTCGCGACTAGATCTGACACTGGACCTTGAAAGGTTGAGAGTTACCAGTTTTGATATGGGTGTCTAATCCTTAAACAAAACGCGAGGTAACTCTCATGCTTCATACTAACAATCCCATTATCAAACACAAAGCCGGCCTGCTCAATCTCGCCGAAGAACTCGGTAACGTATCAAAAGCCTGCAAGAGCATGGGCGTGTCACGCGATACATTTTACCGTTATCAGGAACTGGCTGCTGAAGGCGGCATTGATGTGCTGGTTAACCAGAACCGCCGGGTTCCGAACCTGAAGAACCGCGCCGACGAAGCCACTGAACGCACCGTGGTTTCATGCACGTTGGAACGATCGATGCGGCGCAGTGAACGCAACACTTTCACTTTTTCGTCACGAATCCGGTCGGTGCTCAGATCCGACGGCGGGGACATGGCGATCATGGTCAAGATCTGCAACAGATGGTTCTGGATCATGTCGCGCATCTGCCCAGCATGCTCGAAATAGCCCCAACGCCCCTCAATGCCTACCTCCTCCGCTACGGTGATCTGCACGTGGTCAATGGTGCGGTGATCCCAGTTGGCAGAGAACAGCGAGTTGGCAAAACGCAGCGCCAGTAGGTTGAGTACCGTCTCTTTACCCAGATAATGGTCGATGCGGTACACCTGACACTCGTCGAAATATTCGGCTACCTGATTGTTGATCTCGCGAGAAGAAGCCAGATCGGAGCCCAGCGGTTTTTCCATCACCACGCGCGACGGCGACTTGTTAAGCCCCGCTTCACCTAACCCGCGACAAATTGCGCCGAAAGTGCTGGGCGGCATGGCGAAATAGTTGATGGTGGTACGGTTCTTTTGATCGAGCATTTTGCTCAGACGTTTGAAACCGGCAGTATCCTGTACATCGAGATTGCAAAAATCCAGCCGACCGCTCAGCGTTTGCCACAGTCCGTCATCGATAGGCTCCTTCATGAAGGTGTCTAATGCTTCGCGGACTACGCTGACATATTTTTCCTTATCCCACTCTGCTCGTCCCACGCCGATGACGCGCGTGTCCGGGTGAATGTGACCGGCTTTTTCCAATTGATACAGAGACGGCAGCAATTTTCGGCGCGCCAAATCGCCTTTCGCACCGAAAATAACCAGATCACACGCCTGGGCTGTTGAAGTTACCGCCATGTTCATCTCCTCGTTGCAGGATGTTGTAATTTTATTACAGCAATAATGTACTCTTTTTGACTAGGACCCGTAAACCCGTCAATAAACATCATTAAGTTTCATAATGTGCATCACGTAATGATGAAAAAATCCACTGTATGAATAACTGAAACGGTTTAGGCGTTCCTCCAAAAGAGAAATTTTCTGTCTTTTCTGACAGTCGGTTACTTTTTTGAAAGTTAGACACACGTCATGTTCTCAGAAAAAAATGCGCAGCCTTACGCAGTTTTCCCTGCCAACCCGACATAGGGCGTAGTATATTCCCATGAATTCTGCATCGGTTTCCCTCTGGTTGAAATCGATAAAATCGCACATGGTCTCATTATATGAACATGCTGGACAAAATTCTGAGCCACCTTGAGCTCCTCAGCAAATCAGAACGAAAAGTGGCAGAGGTTATTTTGGCTGCACCACATACCGCCATCCACTCCAGTATTGCCACACTGGCTGGTATGGCGGAGGTCAGTGAGCCCACCGTCAACCGCTTCTGCCGCCGTTTGGAAACCAAAGGTTTTCCCGATTTCAAACTTCATTTGGCGCAAAGCATTGCCAATGGCACGCCGTATGTTAACCGTAACGTCGATGAAGATGACAGCGTCGATTCCTATACCAGCAAAATTTTTGAATCTACCATGGCAGGGCTGGAGCACGCCAAATCGAATCTGGATATCACCGCGCTCAATCGTGCCGTCGATCTGCTGACACAGGCCAAGAAAATCTCGTTTTTCGGCTTTGGTGCATCTGCCGCCGTGGCGCACGATGCGATGAATAAATTCTTCCGCTTTAATATTCCTGTCGTTTACTTTGATGACATTGTCATGCAGCGCATGAGTTGCATGAGCTCCTGCGATGGGGACGTTGTGGTGTTGATCTCCCATACCGGCAGGACCAAAAGTCTGGTTGAACTGGCTCAGTTAGCACGGGAAAACGATGCAACGGTTATCGCCATCACGTCAGACGCCAGTCCCCTTGCCCACGAGGCGTCTTTGACGCTGCGCGTCGATGTGCCGGAGGACACGGATGTTTATATGCCCATGGTGTCCCGTATCGCGCAGTTAACGCTGATTGACGTATTGGCAACCGGCTTTACGCTGCGTCGCGGTGCCAAATTCAGGGATAACCTTAAACGCGTCAAGGAAGCCTTACGGGAGTCGCGCTTTGACAAAAGCGATCGTTTTGGGGGTTCCTACGGTAACGAGCACTAAGCACTTGTTTTACAATTTTGTGTTTATATAAACAGGTGTTTTTATTAAAATATTATTTTTGTTAGCACAATGCGTTTGTATTTAACGAGTTACCCGACACGATAACCATAACAAGGGGAAGGGTTGGCTATCCTTAAGGAATAATGGCTGCTATACATGACCATTGCCCGGTACAGCCACCCGAAATTAACCACGGATGCGGGCCGTGTTTGCATTTTATCTGATGCGAGAGCGCGGTTCGGCACTACTCACTTCACTATTGCTTCACAAGTCAACGGAGTTATACATGTCCAGACGGCTCAGAAGAACCAAAATCGTCACTACGCTGGGGCCAGCTACCGACCGCGACAATAATCTGGAAAAGGTCATTGCCGCAGGCGCTAACGTAGTCCGCCTGAATTTTTCGCACGGTACGCCTGAAGATCACCAGCTGCGTGCGGACAAAGTGCGTGAAATCGCAGCAAAATTGGGCCGCCATGTGGCAATTCTGGGCGACCTCCAGGGGCCAAAAATTCGCGTTTCAACCTTCAAGGAAGGCAAAGTCTTCCTGAACGTTGGCGACAAATTCCTGCTGGACGCCAACCTGGGCAAAGGTGAAGGCGATAAAGAAAAAGTGGGCATCGACTACAAAGGCTTGCCAGCCGATGTGGTGCCAGGTGACATCTTGTTGCTTGACGATGGTCGCGTACAGTTGAAAGTATTGCGTGTAGACGGCATGAAGGTGTTTACCGAAGTGACCGTTGGCGGCCCTCTGTCCAATAATAAAGGGATTAACAAGCTCGGTGGCGGTCTGTCTGCCGAAGCCTTAACCGAGAAAGATAAAGCCGATATCATTACAGCGGCCAAAATTGGCGTCGATTATCTGGCAGTATCTTTCCCTCGCTGCGGCGAAGACCTCAATTACGCACGCCGACTGGCACGCGATGCCGGCAGTCAAGCAAAGATCGTTTCCAAGGTAGAACGTGCGGAAGCCGTCGCGACAGACGAAGCCATGGATGACATCATTCTGGCCTCCGATGTGGTAATGGTGGCACGTGGCGATCTGGGGGTTGAAATTGGTGACCCGGAACTGGTCGGTATTCAGAAGAAACTGATCCGTCGTGCACGTCAGGTGAACCGTGCAGTGATCACCGCGACCCAGATGATGGAGTCTATGATCACCAACCCAATGCCGACCCGTGCTGAAGTCATGGATGTCGCCAACGCCGTGTTGGATGGCACCGATGCCGTAATGCTGTCAGCAGAAACCGCTGCCGGCCAGTACCCGGCAGAGACCGTCGCAGCGATGGCCAGCGTGTGTCTCGGCGCGGAAAAAATTCCGAGCATCAATGTCTCCAAACACCGTCTGGATGTGCAATTCGATAACATCGAAGAATCGATTGCCATGTCCACGATGTATGCTGCGAATCACCTGAAAGGCATTACCGCCATTATTGCCATGACCGAGTCTGGCCGCACCGCGCTGATGATGTCTCGTATCAGTTCCGGTTTGCCCATTTTCGCCATGTCTCGCCATGAGCATACCTTGAATCTCACGGCGCTTTACCGTGGTGTTACACCGGTACATTTTGACAGTTACACCGACGGTGTTGCCGCAGCTAACGATGCGGTTATTCGTTTGCGTGACAAAGGCTTCTTGGTGTCTGGGGATCTGGTTATCGTCACTCAAGGCGACGTCATGAGTACGGTAGGCACCACCAACACCTGCCGCATCCTGCGCGTCGAATAATCTTTTTCTACGCAAATAATAAAAGCCCCTGATTCAGGGGCTTTTATTTTAGTGACAAGCCTATCTAAAACAGCTGTTCCCGCCGACGCCCAGTCATTCCCGCGAAGGCAGGAATCTCGCACAAGGGAAACGCGTTCTTTCTGACAGAAATCCCCCGGCTTTCACCATAGATATCTACACATCATCAAGGGTTAAAAACCACCATAGCGAAGTGGGCAAGTTCTTCCGGGGTATAGTCTGCTAATAACGTCAAGGTATTTAGCAGGATGGATAGTCCGGCAAGCAGCGCTGGGGCGCTTTCTTTACGCCCTCGTTTTTGTTGTCGTCCGGATAATCGGCAAATTAACTGACGGGCTGCCGCATTGTCGTCTCCTTCAGCGCGTTGCAGCCGCCATACCAGCACACATGCCATGCTAGCTATCAATAACCTGCGTAGCAGGGCACCAGCACTGCGCTGAAGCCATTTTTCTACATCATGACCGGCACCTTTCAGCAGCTTAAAAAAGGATTCAATACCCCAGCGCCAGTAATACCAGCGAGCGACTTCCGCGCTGGTGATCTCGTTGCTAACGTTTGTGAGCAGCGTCCAGCGTCCGATAAATTTACCGTGAGTATTGGTAAGGCGAACCACAACTAATCTGAGTGTCAGAGCTACGCCTGGCTGAACTTTCACTCGCCGTCCGGTGCTCTTGTCTTTCCGCTTCGGTTTTGCTGTTCGCGTTATGATCACGGATGTTTCCCCGATCTCCATATTGGCTTTTTTCCCTTTCCAGCCAACCTGTCCGTTTGCGATAAATGGCAGATCGTCTGCAATTTCACCAATTTTACGGGTGTCACCGCCCCACTCGGCCCAATGCCCTTCCTTTCCCCGGATAAGCCAACATATTCCCTGGGAGCTTAATGTGCGCATATGCCCGATAGAGTCACCTTCACGGTCAATGAGATGAACTAACTTCTTCCCGGTATCAAGAGACTCAACGCGGGCGATATCAGCCGTCAAAGCATCCATATGAGTCAGACTCTCAGACAAGCCCTCGGTTAGCGTTGAACGACAACCCGCCCTATCGGTTAGAGTTTGAGACAGGGGCGCTATTGGTAAACCATTTGCAGCATCAACCAGTAGGCGGGTTTGTAGTTCATAACCGACGTCGCCACCATGCGTCATTTTCAAACGTTCTTCTTTCCCATTGTGGGTACGAAACTGTAAATGAGACCAGTCGTGAACGACGGGAGCGTATGGATGCGGGCTAAGTGCAACCTGCCGGAGAGCCAGCGAAATAATCGGTTCATTGAGCTGACTGAAGCTAATACGTTCATTATTAAAAAAACGCCAAACGGCCTGAGTAGTGGCGAATGTTGTTTTCTGCGCGCAGGCAAGGTCTTTAACGGCTGACGCAAATGGTGCTGCGGGAGTCATGTGTTGCTTAACCAGACGCTGATAACGCCGGTTAAGGCGGGCATCAATCCCGCCGATGGATAAGTTGAGATCATGCAGCAACGTAATAGCAGATATTGCAAAAGATGTGTAGATACCTATGGCTTTCGCCGAGGATGACGGGAGCTGGCACTCTGTTTCTTATTACTTTTTTACTGCGAACAACTGTGTTTAAAACGTTTCCCAATTTCCTTCCGCTTTGGAGGCAGGTTTTTGCGTCGCTATAGCAAAGCGACTTAATTTTGATTACACCATATGGACTGAGAACAAAATCTCTATATCGCAACCACTCTCTCTTTTTTTGCTTTTTGCTTGTGCCCATTTATGCTCAATGGGGTTAAGATCTGGCGAATATGTAGGCAAATACTCCACCATATACCCTGCATCGATGATGACTTGTTGAATATTATGTTTTTTGTGAAAAGTTGCATTGTCCATCACGATTACCCTGTTTTTAGGGAGTACTGGGATAAGGACTTGTGTGACCCAGGAATGGAAAACATCGCTGTTAATATTGATATACCCAATAAACCTCAAGATGCAGGTTTGAGCACCTGAAAACAATCGTGAATTCTGGACGTCAGCGAGTCCGCTATTTCTGGTAGCGTATTGGTGAAAAAATTGAATATTGCATCCCGAAAATCGCGGGTGTTTTCAAAATAGCGATTATTCCGTGTATGCTCATTCATCACTTTCCACAGGCGTTCTATCGCGTTCAGATTCGGACTGTAAGGCGGTAAATAGTGAAGCTCTATGTTCACGACAAAGGCCCAATCCTTATCAATTGGGTTCGGTGATAACCCGCACCGTCCAGTATTACATGGATTCTCTGTCGGTAATCAGGGTAACGTTTGCGTATCTCAATGAAAAAACGAGCAATGTTGTAGTCATTAATTGTTTTGTAATCGTGAATAACCGTACCGCCGATATCGCTCAGATTCAGCGCACCCAGTATATTCAGACGGGTTCGACTTCCCGTTGTTTTAACTGACTTTTTATGCCCTTTTCGTATCCATCCATAACTGAGCTTTGTGGCTTGTGTCGGATGAACCGCATCGATAAACAGAATCGGCTCATTGCCGGCTGTTTTCTTTAAATTCTCATAATATTCAATGAAATGCTTCTGATTTTCTTCACTGAATTTATGGGGGACGCCCGCCGGTTTTTTGTAGGAGAAACCATGACGGTGCAACCACTTGTTCATGCCGGGAATACTGAATCGGATAGCCCAGCGATGTTCGACATAAGCCACGATGTCGTGGGTATGATGGAAGAGATGTTGAGATAAGTAGCTGATTAAGAGCGCAGTCTTTTCAGCACAAAGCCGACTTGCAGACCCACCGTTTTCAGGTTTAAGTTTGCGAGTGTTGACGTAATCGTTGATATGTTGGTTTACCGTCGTTTCGTGCAGACGCAGAGCTCCAGCCTTCGGAGGCCAGCAGGACGGCTTTGATGCGATCACAAACACGCTTATCACGACTGGTGTCATGAAGGTGTTCGAGTTCGGCTTTTTGCTTGTCGGTAATAAATATCTTCATAGTGGGTGAGCATGATCTTCTTACCGCGTAAAATCAAGCATCTTCAATGATCACGGGTATATCAAATAATCCGATAGCAAACAGCGTTGTGCCTAATAAAGCGCCGATAACATTTGTTCTTCCCTTGGCTCCCCCGTTCTTCAGGCCAAAACACCGTTGACCTTTTGGGGAATAGCCGTGAGTCCGTGGGGTATCGTGTGGAAAACCACTTTCATCAATAAAAACAATAGGTTTACCTTCTTTTTCATACTGTTGTATTTTTTGTTGAAATGCTTGCCGGGCGCTTTCGTCGGCTTTCGGATGGCGTAGAGTTTTTTTATAGGTCAATCCCAGCTTTTTAAGAGCTTGCCAAATTGCCTTCTGACAAACGCCAAAACGCTCTGCACGTTCTTTTTGGTAAGCATCTGGATATTGTTCAACATCTTTTATCAACTCGGATTTATCGCTCTTTCGCTGACGCGTGGTCGATGCTTTTGACGCTATTTGATTAATCCAACGCGATACAGAGGCGAGTTATGCTCATTTCTGGTGTACGGGGTTTCGGGGAGGGTGGCGTATCCTGCTGATTGATTTCGTGGATGATTTCAACAACAGAGAGATGATACCCCATGAAAAAGTCTACCCTACAGCTCTCCGCAGAACCAGATATTGCCGGTGATCCCTTGCATGAACTCATTCGTAATGGTGCCAGGCAACTGATAGCTGCCGCCGTTGAGGTTGAGCTCGAAGCCATGCTGCAACAACATGCTGAACGCCGCCTTGACGACGGGCGTCATGTTGTCGTTCGTAACGGCTATTTGCCACCGCGAACCATACAGACGGGTATTGGGGATGTTGAAATTAAAGTGCCTAAGGTCAGAGAGCTCAGTGGCAACGGAATATGCTTCAACAGCGCGTTGTTGCCGCCTTATCTGAAACGTGCAAAAAGCGTCGAAGAGTTGCTACCATGGCTGTACCTGCGAGGCATATCCACCGGTGATTTTCACGAAGCCCTGAGGGCGCTTCTCAGTGAAAAAGCGAATGCCCTCTCTGCCAGTACCATCAGCAGACTGAAACAGCAATGGCTTGAAGAGCACAGGCAATGGTGCCTGCGTGATTTAAGCGATACGCGCTACATTTATTTCTGGGCCGATGGCATATACAGCCATGTCAGGCAAGATGATCGCCTTTGCCTGCTGGTCATTATCGGCGCCACTGAGCATGGACGTAAGGAGCTGGTTGCGGTCGAAGATGGTTATCGAGAGTCAGAAGCAAACTGGGCCGAACTTCTTAATGGCCTGCGAGCACGTGGCCTAACCGTATCTCCCAAGCTGGCTACGGGAGACGGTGCCCTTGGTTTTTGGAATGCAATGGCAAAGATATTCCCGGACACGCAGCACCAACGCTGTTGGGTGCACAAAACCGCTAATGTGTTGGCTTCACTCCCCAAAGCCATGCAACCGAAAGTTAAGGCTGAGCTGCGGGAGGTTTGGCTAGCAGAGAGCCGCGATGCCGCTAATGAAGCCTTTGATGTTTTGTTGGCAAGGTTTTCAGCGAAGTATCCTGCAGCGATGAAGAAGCTGGAGAAAGCTCGAGAAGAACTGCTGGCATTCTACGACTTCCCGTCAGAGCACTGGGCGTCAATAAGAACGACAAATCCGATTGAATCGGCTTTTGCGACTGTGAGGCTACGAAGCAGAGGCGCGAAGAACGGTGGTTCGAGAGAAACAACCCTGTCAATGGTATGGTATTTAAGCTGCTCCAGTCTGCTCAGAAAAGCTGGAACCGACTAAGAGGATTTGACCTGCTGACCCTGGTTGTAAGCAACGTCCAATTTAAGGATGGAGAACAGATTCACGAAGCATCAGAGCGGAACGTAGCCTATCGCCATACACCAGATTTGCTAATAACTCCTACAGAGGCAGGGCCAATCCGAAATTGCTTCGCTGTTTCTCGGATACTCAACCCTTCTTCTTCCCGTGTAGATATCACTTTACGTCTAAAATCAATTGAATAGCTCATTTAAATAATGTAATCAAAATTAAGTCGTTTAGCTATACTGGTGGGCATCGCTCTCGGATTACGTCAGTTTATTCAACAGGGATTAGGTGTTTTTGGCGGGGCCATTGCCGACAGGTTTGGTGCCAAACCGATGATCATCACCGGCATGTTGTTGCGCGCTGCCGGTTTTGTTTTTATGGCTATCGCCACTGAACCCTAGCTGCTTTGGCTCTCCTGTGCGCTCTCTGGCCTAGGCAGCACGCTGTTCGATCCTCCGTGCACCGCACTGGTGGTAAAGCTGGTTCGTCCGCAGGAACGTGGCCGTTTCTACTCACTACTGATGATGCAAGGCAGTGCCGGGGCGGTTATCTGTGCGCCGATTTCAGAAGGTCTGCTGCGCGTCATTACGCGATCGACGCTTTCTGATTTATGTGCTGACGCTCTGCGGTGAAATGGATGTATGCGATTGAAGCTATGCTATCGCTCAGCTTGCTCTATTCGATTGCGCGCTGGAGCGAAAAACGCTTTCGTCTGGAACAGCGTCTCATGGCAGGCCTGTTTATCATTAACGCTCAGCCTGTTTCCTATTGGCATGACAACCACGCTGCCAACGCTGCTAATGCTTATCAGCCTGTTTTACATGGGATCGATTATAGCTAAACGACTTAAAAATGATTACAGCCAATGCCCTGATATGTGGCAAAAAAATACAGCTAATTGTTATCAAAATAATGTCGCTTGGCTATAACGCTGGCGCTAACTGCCAATTTCTGCGCTTTCAGCGCTATCTGATAGCTAACTAGGGGCTAATAAGGCAGTGTATATCTTCGCCCATTAGCCCCGCAGATTTTCTGCTAAGCTCAAGGCACCCTTTCTATCGTTAAACAGCCATACTTCAGAAACACAGCACGTGCAGAGGAACATCAATGAAAAAATCAGGGATAGCCGCCATTGCCGCAGTGGCGCTGACGTTACTTGTTAGTGGCTGCGATCGGCTCACGCAATATTCTCTTAGCGAGCAAGATGTAAACCGTTATCTGCAAAAACACAATGATTTTAAAAAACAGATCGGCATTCCAGGCGTAGTCGATGCCACCATCGTGTTGAACGATCTCAGCAGCCAGATCGGACGTGCCGAACCGGGCAAAGTCACCCTGTCAGGCCATGCCAAAGTGGACATCAGTTCGTTGCTGGGTGCCCAGTCAGCGGATGTTGTGCTTACTCTGAAAGCACAACCGGTGTTTGATAAAACTAACAGCGCCATTTACCTCAAAGAAATGGAACTGCTGGATTATCAAGTGACACCAGAGAAGATGGATACCGTGTTCAAAACGCTGACGCCCTATTTAAATCAGGCATTGAAGAACTATTTTGATCAGAAACCAGCCTATGTGCTCAATGATGAAAATAGCAAAACGGAAGCCTTAGCCAAAAAACTGGCAAAAGGCATTGAGGTAAAACCGGGTCAAATTGCCATTCAGTTGACGGATTAAGCCTTTAGCAGGGCGGGTTTTCCCGCCCTGATGAACCGATTTACGCGTCTGGACTATCCTGCGCGTCCTCGTCGTCCTCTTCTTCCACCAAATCTTCTCGTAACGCCTCCAGCACCTCGCGTGTTAGCAGTGCCAGCGTGCGATAAAATGCCGTGGTGGCGTGGCTTTCGACTTTACCAAGAAACCGATCGCTCCACGGCAGCAAAAACCCGTCAAACAGGGCCAGCTGTGCGACATTTTCATCTTCCCCAGCCTGATCTTCAAGCCATGATGCAGCCAGCAGCAACGCGCCAAAATGGTCAACAGCGCCTTCTTTGAGCGGTATGCCGCGCTGTTGTAGAAAAACGCGAACCGCGTCTTCTTCCTCATCCTCGACATAGGAAGAGCGCCAAGGGGAAACCGCCCCGCCCTGTTCAATAAATAGCGCGTGATAATCGGTAGTTAATGCGCTCATATCAACACCCTGCTGCATGCGCTCCAGCAAAGCATCCTGATTAAGCGGTCAATGTGGCTTGAGTTTGCCCTGTTCAATCATCGTCAACAAAGGGGTCACCACGGCATCGTCAGGGGCCCGATTAAACAGCGTACCGAGCAGCCGGCATACCAATGAGAATTCGTTCATGTCATACCTGTTGTTATTATGGCGATTAAGTGACAACGTCACTAAAAATTACAAAGCCGCCAGTTCTGCTATCGCAGAGCGACCTCGTTGTTCCAGAAAATCTAAAACGCGGCGCGGGCTCACATTCAGTATACGCTCTTGCGGAAAATCAATTTCCTGCACAATACGTTCGCAGTGAGTAAAATCGCCCAAGGTAAATGCTATATGGGAATCAGAGCCAAGCGCGAGCCTTCCGCCCGCATCAGGTACCGCCTCAGCAATGGCGCGACAGTTGGGTCCACTGCCCTTGCGTGAATGCATAAACGAGGAATTATTCAACTCAAGTGCTACGTCATAGTGCGCTGCGGTTTGAGCCACGGCGGCAATATCAATCGGATATTTGGGGTTGCCTGGATGACTGATGATATGTACATTGCCACTGGCCATGGTAGCAATCAGCGCCTCGGTGTGAGTAACAAGATCCTGCAGTGGCAACACCGGTTCATGAAAGCCGGCAATGACCACGTCCATTTGCTCCAGCATGATCCCGGTGCAGTCAATGTCACCCTGACGATTTTTGATATTGGATTCAATACCACGCAGGATGGCAACACCATCCACCAATCGCGGCCACACGCGCATATTCATAAAGTGCCAATAGTGCGGCGCATCTGCCATGTCTGGACCATGATCGGTGATGGCAAACAGGCGGATGTTTTTCCGTTTAGCCTCTGTGATATAATCATGCAGGGTGCTATAGGCGTGGGTACTGGCGACAGTATGCATATGTAAATCGACGGGATACATGGTCTCTCCTAGCTAGGCATTTCACCGCCAGCATACCATTTCTCACTGACACTGGCAGCCTGCGCTGCAGCCATAACGAAAATTTAACACATTGATAGCGCCCTATTTAAACCAGAATAGGTCAGTAAATCAGCAAATTGCATTAAGTTTAACTAAACGCGCATTTTGTTGCATAAACTCATTGACGCTGCCCGGCAATTTACCTACATTAGCGCCCGTCGCCGCAGCATACTGATGGCGAACAATCCGGTGAGGTGTCCGAGTGGCTGAAGGAGCACGCCTGGAAAGTGTGTATACGTGAAAACGTATCGAGGGTTCGAATCCCTCCCTCACCGCCAGCTAAAAACATTCACTGCCGTAGCTGCGCTTACATAATATTGTTTTATCAATCCAGTTAACCTTTCTTTCGCCTTGCCGTTGATGCGACGATTAAAAATCGGCTTGATTGAAGTGATAGCCAACTGCTCTGCTTTTCGTTTCTTGCACGTGTATTTACAGTAAGTGGTATGGAGGGGGAACATGCCGTTTGGAATATCGATACCCGCACGACCGAGCATCAATATTGCTGAGGATAAGTTCTTCACAAAAAACACCGCTCTCTTGACCGTTTCCTTTCTCATTTAATAGCATGCTGTTGATTCATCGCTATGAGACAAAACATCTTCTCTCTGTGCGCTTTGACTTATTATAGCCAACCGACTTAAAAATGATTACAGCCAATGCCCTGATATGTGGCAAAAAAATACAGCTAATTGTTATCAAAATAATGTCGCTTGGCTATACGCTTCGCTGCACGACACGTTGTATATCCTGTGGCTTGCTTTAAAAGCAAAAACCTCCGCAAATGTGCGGAGGTCATTAAGGACAAATCAATGAGACCGGTACAAAAGGAGACTACGCTGTAACCGCCCTGTCCTCCATGGCTTGCCGCCAGCCTCCCAACCATTCAGATCGGGCATTAATAGATTGATAAGGACAAAGTTCCTTTGACTTTCCGGAAAGTCCTGCTTGATAGCCGCGCGATTGCGCCCGTTCCAAACGATCTCGTTTCTGTCTCTTCATGCCTCATTTCCCTCATTATTCATCTGGTGGAAAGAAAACAGTGAGTGCTTTTCGAGCACCCACAGGGTATCAATAGCGATTCTGGGCACGAAGGTCAAGGCTAAAAATTCACTATCCTGCCACATTAATGCTATATGCTTCGCAGCGAACGTTATCTCCGGTATGCATAACGGTTGATCTTCGGGAAGTTTTTCCTCAGGTCTTTACCCCATAGAAAAAAGGGCTTGCTATTCTTTTATTTGAACCCGCGAAAATAGGAATATTCTTATATAAACGACTTAATTTTGATTACATTATTTAAATGAGCTATTCAATTGATTTTAGACGTAAAGTGATATCTACACGGGAAGAAGAAGGGTTGAGTATCCGAGAAACAGTGAAGCAATTTCGGATTGGCCCTGCCTCTGTATCGCGTTGGATTAATCAAATAGCGTCAAAAGCATTGACCACGCGTCAGCGAAAGAGCGATAAATCCGAGTTGATAAAAGATGTTGAACCATATCCAGATGCTTACCAAAAAGAACGTGCAGAGCGTTTTGGCGTTTGTCAGAAGGCCATTTGGCAAGCTCTTAAAAAGCTGGGATTGACCTATAAAAAAACGCTACGTCATCCGAAAGCCGACGAAAGCGCCCGGCAAGCATTTCAACAAAAAATACAACAGTATGAAAAAGAATGTAAACCTATTGTTTTTATTGATGAAAGTGGTTTTCCACACGATACCCCACGGACTCACGGCTATTCCCCAAAAGGTCAACGGTGTTTTGGCCTGAAGAACAGAGGAGCCAAGGGAAGAACAAATGTTATCGGCGCTTTGAGCCTGTTTAAGATTTTGTGTAAATGCCTTTCCTCAGAAGTGACCGTCAAGACGGTCACCGAACTCGATAATATAGCCAACCGACTTAAAAATGATTACAGCCAATGCCCTGATATGTGACAAAAAAATACAGCTAATTGTTATCAAAATAATGTCGCTTTGCTATAAAGCGACTCATTGCCATACGCCAGTCCTGTAAGGGCATCGTCCATTTCTGTGATGCCGCCTGGATTGCCAGCCATACGACCTTCTTCACCGAGTCATCAGTCGGGAACACCTTGCGTTTCTTGATTGCATGCCGGAGCACGCTGTTCAGTGATTCTATAGCGTTCGTCGTGTAGATTACCTTGCGAAGTTCCTGCGGGTACGAGAAGAATGTCGACAGGTTGGCCCAGTTTGACTGCCAGCTCCGGCTTATCTGCGGATAGCGGTGATCCCATGTCCCACCGAACGTCTCCAGCGCCTGAAGCGCGGCCTCTTCGGTTGGAGCCTGATACACTGCTTTGAGGTCGCGTGTTACCGCCTTATAGTCCTTCCAGGCAACGAAGCGCAGACTGTTGCGCACCATGTGCACGATGCACAACTGGATGCGGGCTTCCGGGTAGACCGTGTTGATGGCATCCGGGAACCCTTTCAGGCCGTCCACACAGCCAATGAGGATGTCGGTCAGGCCACGGTTTTTCAGTTCTCTCAGCACGTTCAGCCAGAACTTTGCGCCTTCATTTTCGCCAGCCACATCCCCAGTAGCTCTTTCTGGCCTTCGATATTGATACCCAGCGCCAGGAACACAGACTTATTGATAACGCGGCTGTCCTGCCGGACTTTCAGAACGATACAGTCAAGGTAAACAATGGGATAAACCGCATCCAGGGGGCTGTTTTGCCATTCAACAACCTGCTCCATAACGGCATCGGTGACCTTCGATACCAAGGCGGGTGAGACATCCGCGTCATACAGTTCTTTGAACGCAGCGGCAATTTCGCGGGTGGTCATCCCTTTGGCATACAACGATAAAATCTGGTTATCCATCCCGGTGAGCCGGGTCTGGTTCTTCTTCACCAGTTGCGGTTCAAAGGAAGCATCACGATCACGTGGTGTACGCAGTTCCAGCGGATCATCGCCGGTGGTAACAGTCTTTGTGGAGTAGCCATTGCACGTGTTAGTTCCAGATTTGGACTGGGGCTTCTCATGCCCGAGGTGATGGGTCATTTCAGCATTAAGGGCAGCTTCAACACTGATCTTTTTCAGCAGGCGATCAAACGGGTTGAGAGCGTCAGGGGTTTTGAGATTTTTGGCCAGCTCGTTAGCCAGAGCCTGTAACTGTTTTTCGTCCATAAAGTAACCTGCTTTTGATGTTGGATTGAACATATCAAAACCAGGCAATTACACAATCTCGTGTACAGGCTCCTTTATTAGGCACAACGCTGTTTGCTATCGGATTATTTGATATCAATATTAACAGCGATGTTTTCTATTCCTGGGTCACACAAGTCCTTATCCCAGTACTCCCTAAAAACAGTGTAGTTGTGATGGACAATGCAACTTTTCACAAAAAACATAATATTCCACAAGTCATCATCGATGCAGGGTATATGGTGGAGTATTTGCCTACATATTCGCCATATCTTAACCCCATTGAGCATAAATGGGCACAAGCAAAAAGTAAAAAAAGAGAGAGTGGTTGCGATACAGAGATTTTGTTCTCAGTCCATATAGTGTAATCAAAATTAAGTCGCTTAGCTATATAGTATAGGGTTACTGCGGCCATTTCATTTCACCTTTAAGCACTTTGGCACTCAGTTCCAGGCTGGACTCTTCGTGCAGGTCGGGGTACTGCTTTTTCATGGTATCGATCAGCGCAGCAGAATCTTTACTGGTAGCCAGCGCTTTTTCCAGCGTGTTCAGGTATAGCAAACCGACTTAAAAATGATTACAACAGATGCCCTGATATGCGGCAAAAAAGCATAGCTGGCTGTTATCAAAATAATGTCGGTTGGCTATATTGCAGGCTGAACGTGACGCTGCTCAGGCTGTAATCCATCGGCGGCAGGAAGTGACCCGGTACCACTTGTTTCGGTTTTAACTGCTCAATCTGTTGTAACGTCTGACGCCAGTCAGCGCGAGATTGTGGCGTTTGGGTATCGGCAATCCACAGGTGGATATTAGCGGAAACCGGAATCCCTCCCACCACGGTGCTCATCGACGGGATCCACACAAAAGTGCGATCCGGCGTAGGCCCTGTCAGGCCTTTCACTTCCAACTTCTGACCGTCAACGGTGAAGCTGTCACCCTTCAATGGCGTTGGCACGATAATCTTTTGCGGTGCATTCTCTTTCATGATCGGGCCCCAGTAGGCGACTTTACCCGCCTAGCTGGCTTCGATCGCCGCGATGGTTGCCGGGGTGGCAATCACTTTTGCGTCTAGGAAGGCGGCCTTGATCACATCCAGAGCGAAATAATAGTCCGGATCGGAATGGCTGATATAAATGGTTTTCAGCGGCTTGCCAGTGGCTTTAATGCGACCCACCAACGTTTGTGCGTCGTTACGTTGGAACTGAGCGTCAATCAGTGTCACTTCATGTTCAGCAACAATCAGCGCGGATGATACCGGGAAAATACTGGCTTCAGCGGGGTTAAAGACTTCAAGCTTCAACGGAGAGGCGGCGTGAGCCACGGTAGTCATGCTCAGGATGGCGGCAGCAACCAGCGTTAAGGTAGATTTTTTCATAGCAGAAATTCCATTCATTATTCGTTAAAAGTTCGATTCGTTTAAAAGTACGCAACGGGGGCTATCTTAAGTTGCAATTATCGTAATAAAAATGGCTAAATGCTGGTTTCTCTGTTGCATAAATCGAACTAATCATGGATCGCATCACTGCTGCTGAAGTGTTTGTCGCTATTGTTGAACGAGGGAGCATGAGCGCTGCCGCCGAGCTATTGGATATGTCGCGCGCTATGGTGAGCCGCTACCTGAATGAAATGGAAACTTGGGCGCAGGCTCGTTTGCTGCATCGCACCACGCGTAAATTGAGTCTAACCGATGCGGGGGAGAAAACCTTGCAACGCTGTCGTGAGATGTTGGCGCTGGCGGGAGATATGCGGGTGGAAAATGCCTCGGATGTGGCGTCTATCGGCGGACTGCTGCGTGTCAGCTGCTCTCAATCCCTTGGACAAACATCGCTGGGGGTGGCGGTCACGGCATTTTTGCAACGCCATCCGCGCGTGGCGGTGGATATGCAGATGAATAACCGTGCGATCAATCTGGTAGAAGATCGCATTGATCTAGCCCTGCGTATCACCAATGCACTCGATCCCAACCTGATTGCTCGCCCGCTCGGCCAGTGTGCCTCCGTGCTGTGCGCTGCGCCCTCTTACCTGGCAAAACAGGAAATGCCGCGTCAATTGAGCGATCTTTCGCTGCACAACTGTCTGACCTACACCTACTTTGGCAAAAGCCTGTGGAATTTTACCCATGAAAATGAGCCGGTTACCGTGCCCGTGAGCGGCAATCTGAGCGGCAACGAATCGCTAGTGCTGCTATCCAGCGCGCTGGAAGGTGCGGGCATCACACTGCAACCGCGCTACTCGGTTCAACGCTATCTTGCCATCGGCGCGCTGGTACAGCTGCTGACAGAGTACCGACCGCAGGATATGGGTATCTACGGCATCTACGCGTCTCGTCAATATATGCCGCCTGCACTGCGTGCGTTGCTGGACTTTTTGGTACACTGGTTCGCCCATGAGCCGCGCTGGCAGGCGCTGAAAGCGGAATAGTGAGCCACTCAGAGCACCAGCACCGCCTCCAACTGTTCGGCAATGCCTGCCGTATAGCGCGTTAGATGGGCGATCACGGTATCCACCAGCGCGGAGGCTGGGCGGTGCAGTGGGCGAATCATGCTGACGGTAAAAGGCACCGCGATGCTGAACGGGCGCACCACCACGCCGGAGGCAGCGTAATCCAAAGCAGTGAGCGGGTTGACGATAGAAATGCCAACACCGGCGCGCACCATGGCGCACACTGATGCTGCGCTGTGGGTTTCCAGCACCATATCACGCGCTATCCCGGCGCTATCAAACAGTTTGTCCAGCAGTTGGCGATAGCTATCGCTACTTGAAAGGCTGATAAATCGCTCATGGCGAAAATCTTCTGGCGTCAGTATCTGACGCGCGCCTAAACGGTGCTGTGTGGGCAGCACGCACACTTCGTTCAACGTCAGCAGGGTGTGGCGCTCGGTGCCTGCGGGCGTCACGCTGTTCTCCGTCAACCCCAGATCGTGGCGCTGTGCTGACAGCCACTCTTCCAGCAGCGGCGATTCCTGAGGTATGACGTGCAGGCTGAGTGAGGGATAGCTGTCCAGCAACGGTTTGCATATGTTAGGAAGCAGGGACTGAGAAAATACCGGCAGGCAGGCGATAGAAAGCTGTGCCTGTTCAAAACGTCGAATGTCGTGCGCGGCATTGATGATGCGATCCAACCCGTAGTAGGAGCGTTGCACCTCTTCGAACAGTTGCAACCCCTGCGCCGTCGGGTGAAGGCGGCCGCGTACCCGCTCGAACAACGGCATCTGCACCAGATGCTCGAAGCGTGCCAGCTCACGGCTTACGGTGGGTTGCGAGGTATTGAGCAACGCAGCTGCCTCGGTGAGGTTACCGGTGGTCATGACGGCATGAAAAATTTCAATGTGGCGCAGTGAAATGGTCGGCATCGTGGCCTCGGTCGTGGTTGCCTCGCTAACCAATATCATAAATGAATAGCTTGGCCGGAATTTATTTATTTTTTCACCAAATGCGGAGGGAATCGCGCTTGGTGGTTGTTCAATCAATCGCGAAGCACATTTTCTGCGGTTAATGTCACATGAGGGTAATGTTATCACTGTGGTTCACAGCCTCTGAATCGATGAAGCCATGAGGCTGAACTATCATCGAGTTACTGCGCTTCATGCAGGCGCATTTCACCAGAATTAAACACCGATATCGCGCAATGTGCACCATGACGGGGAATGTCGAGCTTGGCCCGATGGGTATGTTCTCGTCCCACCTTGCGCTGACATGCGGTTGTCATACACCGGACATATATAGCAAAACGACTTAATTTTGATTACATTATTTAAATGAGCTATTCAATTGATTTTAGACGTAAAGTGATATCTACACGGGAAGAAGAAGGGTTGAGTATCCGAGAAACAGCGAAGCAATTTCGGATTGGCCCTGCCTCTGTATCGCGTTGGATTAATCAAATAGCGTCAAAAGCATCGACCAGGCGTCAGCGAAAGAGCGATAAATCCGAGTTGATAAAAGATGTTGAACCATATACAGATGCTTACCAAAAAGAACCTGCAGAGCGTTTTGGCGTTTGTCAGAAGGCCATTTGGCAAGCTCTTAAAAAGCTGGGATTGACCTATAAAAAAACGCTACGTCATCCGAAAGCCGACGAAAGCGCCCGGCAAGCATTTTAACAAAAAATACAACAGTATGAAAAAGAAGGTAAACCTATTGTTTTTATTGATGAAAGTGGTTTTCTACACGATACCACACGGACTCACGGCTATTCCCCAAAAGGTCAACGGTGTTTTGGCCTGAAGAACGGGGGAGCCAAGGGAAGAACAAATGTTATCGGCGCTTTATTAGAGCCTGTTTAAGATTTTGTGTAAATGCCTTTCCTCAGAAGTGACCGCCAAGACGGTCACCGAACTCGATAATATAGAAAAACGACTTAAAAATGATTACAACAGATGCCCTGATATGCGGCAAAAAAGCATAGCTGGCTGTTATCAAAATAATGTCGCTTTGCTATAAAGCGACTCATTGCCATACGCCAGTCCTGTAAGGGCATCGTCCATTTCTGTGATGCCCCTTGGATTGCCAGCCATACAACCTTCTTCACTGAGTCATCAGTCGGGAACACCTTGCGTTTCTTGATTGCATGCCGGAGCACGCTGTTCAGTGATTCTATAGCGTTCGTCGTGTAGATTACCTTGCGAAGTTCCTGCGGGTACGAGAAGAATGTCGACAGGTTGGCCCAGTTTGACTGCCAGCTCCGGCTTATCTGCGAATAGCGGTGATCCCATGTCCCACCGAACGTCTCCAGCGCCTGAAGCGCGGCCTCTTCGGTTGGAGCATGATACACTGCTTTGAGGTCGCGTGTTACCGCCTTATAGTCCTTCCAGGCAACGAAGCGCAGACTGTTGCGCACCATGTGCACGATGCACAGCTGGATGCGGGCTTCCTGGTAGACCGTCTTGATGGCATCCGGGAACCCTTTCAGGCCGTCCACACAGGCAATGAGGATGTCGGTCAGGCCACGGTTTTTCAGTTCTGTCAGCACGTTCAGCCAGAACTTTGCACCTTCATTTTCGGCCAGCCACATCCCCAGTAGCTCTTTCTGGCCTTCGATATTGATACCCAGCGCCAGGAACACAGACTTATTGATAACGCGGCTGTCCTGCCGGACTTTCAGAACGATACAGTCAAGGTAAACAATGGGATAAACCGCATCCAGGGGGCGGTTTTGCCATTCAACAACCGGCTCCATAACGGCATCGGTGACCTTCTATACTAGGGCGAGTGAGACATCCGCGTCATACAGTTCTTTGAACGCAGCGGCAATTTCGCGGGTGGTCATCCCTTTGGCATACAACGATAAAATCTGGTTATCCATCCCGGAGATCCGAGTCTGATTCTTCTTCAGCAGTTGCGGTTCAAAGGAAGCATCACGATCACGTGGTGTACGCAGTTCCAGCGGACCATCGCCGGTGGTAACAGTCTTTGTGGAGTAGCCATTGCGCGTGTTATAGCCAAGCGACTTAATTTTGATTACACCATATGGACTGAGAACAAAATCTCTGTATCGCAACCACTCTCTCTTTTTTTACTTTTTGCTTGTGCCCATTTATGCTCAATGGGGTTAAGATCTGGCGAATATGTAGGCAAATACTCCACCATATACCCTGCATCGATGATGACTTGTTGAATATTATGTTTTTTGTGAAAAGTTGCATTGTCCATTTAGGGAGTACTGGGATAAGGACTTGTGTGACCCAGGAATAGAAAACATCGCTGTTAATATTGATATCAAATAATCCGATAGCAAACAGCGTTGTGCCTAATAACGTGCCGATAACATTTGTTCTTCCCTTGGCTCCCCCGTTCTTCAGGCCAAAACACCGTTGACCTTTTGGGGAATAGCCGTGAGTCCGTGGGGTATTGTGTGGAAAACCACTTTCATCAATAAAAACAATAGGCTTACCTTCTTTTTCATACTGTTGTATTTTTTGTTAAAATGCTTGCCGGGCGCTTTCGTCGGCTTTTGGATGACGTAGCGTTTTTTTATAGGTCAATCCCAGCTTTTTAAGAGCTTGCCAAATGGCCTTCTGACAAACACCAAAACGCTCTGCACGTTCTTTTTGGTAAGCATCTGGATATGGTTCAACATCTTTTATCAACTCGGATTTATCGATCTTTCGCTGACGCGTGGTCGATGCTTTTGACGCTATTTGATTAATCCAACGCAATACAGAGGCAGGGCCAATCCGAAATTGCTTCGCTGTTTCTTGGATACTCAACCCTTCTTCTTCCCGTGTAGATATCACTTTACGTCTAAAATCAATTGAATAGCTCATTTAAATAATGTAATCAAAATTAAGTCGTTTAGCTATATATGAGTGTTCACAGTTTCACTCGAACCAGATTAGCGATAAGCTCATGTTTTTTCTATTTCTTTGGAGTCAGCGTGAAACGCCTGTTATCAACCCTGCTTCTGGCAACGCTCACCGCTTATGCACACGCAGCGCCTGCTGCCACACATCTCACCATGACAACAACATCCCAACAAGACACGGATGCCAGTTTGGCCAAGAAACATCCCAGCGAACTCTATAGCCAACCGACTTAAAAATGATTACATCCAATGCCCTGATATGTGGCAAAAAAATACAGCTAATTGTTATCAAAATAATGTCGCTTGGCTATATCTGTACGCCAAACAACTGCTTGAAACCGGCCATAAGGATGAGGCTGTGACCTGGTTTTATGTTGGTCAATTGCGCTGGTGCTACCATTTACTGGCACACCCCGAACTGCCGCCCGATGGTGAACCTGCGGCAATGGATGCCCTTAATGCAACACTGGGGCAAGCGATCAATGAATGGGCAGGCGGATCGTCCAAAGCCTAGCGCGCAGCGATTAGCAAAGCGCTGGCATGGGATGCCGCTAACTCTACCACCCCCAAAGCGCGGTATGCTGACCAATGGCAGCAGGTGCGTACCGGAGTGACGCAGCTTGATGCTTACCTGCGTGATAATGAAAACCAGATCCGTACGGAACGTCAGGAACGCGGTTTGGAAAACCGGTAAACAGACCTCTTCAGGTTCAACGAACAGAAAACCACACAAAATGCACTCAGGCTGTGTTTTCCAGACCGAAACACAGCCTTTTTTCACTAGCACACCTAGGTATCGCTCATAATCGCAGCAGTCGTTTACCGTAGACTATCCGTGAGCGCAGCGTAAACTCACCACTGTGCAGTTGCGCAATAAAAAGAAAGAAAATGAGGGAAAATGACAAAATCGTTAGTTTTTTTGCGCAAACACAAGAAAACGCGCTATCTTAGCAGCGTAATTATCTTGTTTCCCCATGCGTTATAACTATAATACGAAACGTTGTTTCATTGAATGGTTTCAGCAAATCGACGTGCCGAAAATACTACGATTAGACACTGTTACTGCAAACATAACTCCCCGAGACGCGCTTAAGGTTGAAAGACGCGTTTTACCGGTGGCGAGCGACACGGTTGCAGCATATCACCGCACTCGGCTTACCGCCAGTGGTAACAGGCCACGTCCATCATCTTTCATTCATCGTTACCCGCTACAATTACTATTCGCTCTGGACTCGCAAACACATTCCCTTCGTCGTCCTCGTAGTATCCGATGCCCGCGAACTCATGATTTTTTTATCCATCACAACTTGTAGAAAACACTCGTATGAAAAAGACTAAAATCGTTTGTACTATCGGTCCGAAAACCGAATCAGAGGAAATACTGACCAACATGCTGAATGCAGGCATGAATGTGATGCGTCTTAACTTCTCACACGGGGATTATGCTGAGCACGGGCAGCGTATCAAAAACATGCGCGCGGTCATCGAGAAGACCGGTAAACAAGCCGCTATTCTGCTGGATACCAAAGAGCCAGAAATCCGTACCATGAAACTGGAAAACGGTGCGGACGTTAGCCTAGTTGCAGGCCAGACCTTTACCTTCACCACTGACCAAACGGTTATCGGTAATAAAGAGCGTGTTGCGGTTACCTACGAAGGTTTCTCCACTGACCTGTCCGTCGGCAACACCGTATTGGTGGATGATGGTCTGATTGGTATGGAAGTCACCGCCATTAACAACGGTGAAGTGGTTTGTAAGGTGCTGAACAACGGCGACCTAGGCGAGAAAAAAGGCGTGAACCTGCCGGGCGTATCTATTCAGTTGCCTGCACTGGCTGAAAAAGACAAAAGCGATTTGATCTTCGGCTGTGAGCAAGGCGTTGACTTCGTCGCTGCCTCTTTCATCCGTAAGCGTTCTGACGTCGAAGAGATCCGTGCCCACCTGAACGCCCACGGCGGCGAAAACATCCAGATCATCTCCAAAATTGAAAACCAGGAAGGTCTGAACAACTTTGACGACATCCTAGAAGCGTCTGACGGCATCATGGTTGCCCGTGGTGACCTCGGCGTGGAAATTCCGGTTGAAGAAGTTATCTTCACCCAGAAGATGATGATCGAAAAATGCAACAAAGCACGTAAAGTGGTTATCACTGCCACCCAAATGCTGGACTCCATGATCAAAAAACTGCGCCCAACCCGCGCAGAAGCCGGCGACGTCGCGAACGCCATTATCGATGGTACCGATGCAGTTATGCTGTCTGGCGAAAGCGCCAAAGGGAAATACCCGTTGGAAGCCGTCACCATCATGGCGACCATCTGTCAGCGCACTGACGTGGTGATGAACGCGCGTCTGGATGCACAGCAAGACTCTACCAAAATGCGTATCACCGAAGCGGTATGCCGCGGTGCGGTAGAAACCGCAGAAAAACTGGATGCGCCGTTAATCGTGGTAGCGAGCAGCGGCGGCAAGTCTGCGAAATCCATCCGTAAATACTTCCCGCACGCGCGTATTCTGGCACTGACCACCAATGCCATCACTGCACGTCAAGCTGCTGAGCAAAGGCGTTGACACGCTGCTGGTGAGCGAAATCTCCTCTACCGACGACTTCTATCGCATTGGCAAAGAAGCTGCGCTGAAAAGCGGTTACGCACAGCCTAGCGATGTGGTTGTGATGGTTTCTGGCGCGCTGGTTTCCAGTGGCACCACTAACACGGCATCCGTACACCTCCTCTGATCGTTTACACTGGCCGTTGCCGTTAACTGTGCGACAGCCAGTCAACGCGCGATCGGGAGTGAATAAATGGCCGATAGTAAAAAAGCGCCGTAAATGGCGCTTTTTTATATTTTTATGTTATCAATCGACTACACTCAGTAAATAAGCACTATTCCGATCCACCTATTTCCGCAGAATATATCCCCAATTCGCATCATAAAATACCGCTGTTTTCACTCCTTTTTTAACTGCTCTGTAAAACTCGCTGCTTCTTTGAGCGAACGATCAAAATTAAGCATGTTCTCATCAAAAATTTATTCTCATTAGAAAAAGCTTTGTGTAATACTTGTAACGCTACATGGAGATTAACTCAATCTAGAGGGTATTAAGAATGAATCGTACTAAACTGGTACTGGGCGCGGTAATCTTGGGTTCTACTCTGCTGGCGGGCTGCTCCAGCAATGCTAAAATTGACCAGCTGTCTTCTGACGTTCAGACTCTGAACGCTAAAGTTGATCAGCTGAGCAACGACGTGAACGCAATCCGCGCTGATGTACAGGCTGCTAAAGATGACGCAGCTCGTGCTAACCAGCGTCTGGACAACCAAGTTCGTACTTACAAAAAGTAAGAATTGCTTAAGTAGTGAAAATGGCGCACAGTGTGCGCCATTTTTTTGCCTGCCCTTTTGCCTATTCAGCACATGTCACTAACGCCTCCCGCAACCCGCTGACGCACATCACAAGATTCAGAAAATCTGGCATTGAGAACAACATGTTCCGGTTTTCACCGAGGAGTGGCGTTAAAACGCGCTCAACGGTGGCTGAGCGCGTTTTAACGATGTATTAGTAAGATGTTCACAGAAGAGATAGGCGCAGCCTGATGCGTCTCAGGCGCTGTTAGCGCAGGTTCCTGAAAATGCTCGACGCTTTGTCCGGCGCTGACCAGAATCGGCATCCCGGAACGGCGTACAATAGCATCGGCCACTATTTGGCTATCCGTTTCCGCCGCATGGATAAAGCTCTGAATCTGTTTATTCAGCGGAATTGCCATGGTTTGTGGATCGTCCTTGGACGTTTTAGACAGTGGCTGATGCACTTCAATGTAACGCTTGCCGTCAGGCTCCACCGAGGTTTTCACCGCGTCATTGATGATCTGCACTCGGGTGCCTACCGGTACGTTATTAAACAACCATTCAATGTCATCGGCACGCAGACGTATACAGCCGGAACTGACACGCATATCCAATACCGAAGTTAGCATTGGTGCCGTGCAGCAAATACCACCCCCCATGGGTCGCCAGACGCAGGGCATGCAGCCCCATCGGATTATCCTGCCCCGCCGGGACAACCGCCGGAAGTTTGATGCCCTCTTCTTCCAAATAACGCTTACGGATGTTAGCCGTCGGCGTCCAGGTCGGATTGGCACGTTTTTCGCTGACCGACGTGACCATCAACGGGGTGTTACGCCCCTGCTGACCGATACCGATCGGGAAAACAATGACGGTGCCCGTCCCTTTCGGGTAATAGTAGAGACGCAACTCAGCCAGATTGACGACAATGCCCTCGCGCGGCGTATCCGGCAGCAGCATCTGCGTTGGGATGGTCAAGGTGGAACCCGGCGTTGGCAAATAGGGATCGGTGCCAGGATTGGCTTCCAGCATATTCAACAGGCCGATTTTGAAATCAGACGCAATCGCTTCCAGCGGCCGACCATCATGGGGCACCGGGTAGGCAATGTTCTCACCGATCAGTCGGCTGCCCACAGGGGGCAATGGGTATTCGGTGGTGCTCACCGCCGAGCTTCCTACAAGGTAGGTCGCCAGTACCATACCCAAAAGTGTAAACATACGCTTCATACGAAAATCTCTACAGGTTGACGTTATTATTCGTTTGTCATTGATACCAGCAGGGGCCTGAATGCGGCTACTTCCGTCGGATTCTGCAAGTGTAGCATGCCAAAAATACCCTCAGGTTTTATTTGCTAATCAATGCGTTAATATGCAGTTCTTGACAAAGCACCACGACAAAATAAAAGGAGTTTCTGGTAATAACCAGTGGGGTAATCTGAAAAACCAAGCAGCTGGCGCACACACGCCGTGCTTGAGTGAACCAGCCCGCAGTAAACAGGCTGGTTGGCAGGATCAGGGCAAGGTAGACGCTTTGACGCGAATGGCGCGCAGCATCGCTTCCAGCCCCTGTGAGCGAGATGGCGTTAAATGCTGGCTCAGCGCCAGTTCCGCAAAGAAAGGTCGCACGTCAAGTGCCAGCACTTGCTGCGCCGTCAATCCCTGATATAGCCAAGCGACATTATTTTGATAACAATTAGCTGTATTTTTTTGCCACATATCAGGGCATTGGCTGTAATCATTTTTAAGTCGGTTGGCTATAATCCAGTTCGGTGCCATCGATAAAAGGCATCGCCTTTAAAGGGACGTACAGGTGTGCGCCCTCGCGCTCGAACACCAGATCACCCGCATCCGGTGCGTTGACCAGATCCAGTACATAACCAAACTCTGCACATCCTGATTGCTTGACGCTCAAACGCATAGCCAAGCGACATTATTTTGATAACAATTAGCTGTATTTTTTTCCACATATCAGGGCATTGGCTGTAATCATTTTTAAATCGGTTGTCTATAACCCTTTCACCGTGTCATCAGACTGGACAAGACGCAGGATTTGTTGAGCGGCACTGGCCGTCAGCGTCAACCCTTTCCAGGTATTCTCATCCAGTGAAAATGTTTCTACGTTTCCCGTTTGCATCCGCCGTATCTCGTTTCAGAAAAGCTCTGTCTGAGCCTAATGTTAGTGATAATGATTATTGCTTCAACCTCTTGTTTCGCAGGTGTATTTGTAACATTTCAGCGGCGCCTGAAAAAAACCGTTTTTTTGCCGGCCCACACGTTTATAGACTAACAATAAAAAAATAACCTGTTGATATAAAATAACTAATTTACCATCACGTGACATACCAACTAATTAACATCAACATATTGTTATCATAATTATAATATTCATAGACAATAACTATTTTTAAAACAGGAAAAATAGTGACCGATTTTATGGTTTGATTGCGCAATTATTGACCATAAAAAGTCCTATCAGGCCGTATACTTTTTTTTCTCTATTACGAGGCGATAGCTTGATCCCGATGAACATTAGAAATATGATAATGATTATCATTAATATCCATGGTGATCCCTATGCAATCCGTGAATGCCTGGCTACAGCATCAGATTGATGAGTACAAATTCTTGATCAGGGATGTCACCGTAGATTTTTATATGGCCGAAGCACGGTTGAATCAGCAGGAAAGCCATATCGATCACCTGCGCCGCTACCATAATTCCTGCATGGAGATGATCGATCTGTGCCGTAAGAACGGCGATGATGAGAGCTACCTGCATGCACTGGTAAAATTACATAACCGTTTGATAAAAGAGATTAATAACGAAGGGCGCTACCATCTCTTCCGCATGCAGAGCTACTATTTTGCACGCAACACGCTAAAGCTGATTTGCCATCAGCTCAGCCTTGAAGGCAGTTGGGATAAGGCCACCGCTTTTCAGACCGATTTTGTACGGCGTGTGCCTTTTTTACCTTGAAGGACGAGACCGCCAGAATGCGCGCCTAACGGCGCACATTCTGCGGTTAGTACCGGATTAAGGTGTTACCACCGCGGTGGTGAGGCGAGACGTGCAGCACAGACGCTGAGTATCGTCGTAAATATCGATTTGCCACACCTGATTACGGCGCCCAACGTGCAGCGCGCGGCACACCCCTAGCACCTCGCCAGAGGTCACAGCGCGTAAATGGTTGGCGTTAATCTCCATCCCGACGACACGCTGTTCCCCTTCGGTACATAGGTAGCCCGCCACGGAGCCGAGCGACTCCGCCAGCACCACCGAAGCCCCGCCGTGCAACAGGCCGAAGGATTGACGCGTGCGCGCATCCACCGGCATCGTACCTTCCAGAGTATCTTCTGCAATACGGGTAAAACGAATCCCCAAGTGCTCCATCATACAGCCTTGGCTGTGCTGATTAATCTGCTCCAGCGTAGCCGGTCTTTTCCACAGCATAACTCTCTCCAGTCAGACGAGATCCAGTAGCGCCTGCAACGGATGACGCAACCCTTGCCCTTCCATCCGCTTCACCTGACTGCGGCAGGAATAGCCGGTTGTCAGGCAGCGTGCAGAGGGTAATTTTTGCAATGCCTGCTGCCAAGACAAGGCGTAAATCCCCTTGGAATCAGTGATGTTTTTACTTTCATGACCATAGGTGCCTGCCATGCCGCAACAGCCAACACTGACATTCTCCAGTCGGGCACCGAAGCGGGCAAAGATATCGGCCCACTGTTTGCTACTGGTCGGCAGCGCAGTGGATTCGGTACAGTGACCAAACAGATACCATGCATCATCGCGCGGCGTGGCCGGGGGCATTCTCGCCGACAGCAGCGGCAGCAGCCACTCATGCACCAGTTGTACCTGAAAATCACCGCGTTTGTCACCCAGAATTTCACGGTATTCATCGCGATAACAGAGCACCAACGCCGGGTCGACGCCAATCATTGGCATGCCCAGCTTGGCAACTCGATTCAGGAAATCCGAGGTTTTGGCTGCGGTTTTAGCAAAACGTGTCAAAAAGCCTTTGATATGCTGCGGCTTACCGTTAGGTGAGAAGGGCAGCAGTACTGGCTTGAGATCCAGTTTTTCCACCAGATGCACCAAATCGGCCACCACTTGCGCATCGTAATAGCTGGTAAACGGGTCCTGCACAATCAGCACATACCGATCGCGGGATGCGGCGGCGACACTTTCCAACCGCTCCAGCGTAGTGGTCATTGCTGGGTGTCCAGCAAATTGCTGGCGCAGCGAGGGGGAAGAGAGTAACGGCAGATCGGTCATACCGATTGTCCGGAGACTCAAGGCGTCAACCAGCGGCATTTTCAGGAAGAAGTTGAAGGTGTTAGGGCTCAGCGCCATCAGCGGCGCGTAACTTTCTACACCGGCCACCAGATAATCACGCGCGGGACGTAAATAGCGCGTGTGGTAAAGCTGGAGGAAACGTGCACGGAATCCCGGAACATCTATCTTGATCGGACATTGGGTTGAACAGGCTTTACAGGCCAGACACCCGGACATGGACGCTTTCACTTCATGAGAGAAGTCATACTCGCCTTTGCGCGCGCGCCAGCTGTTACGCGTCTTTTCAATCAAACCACGCAGGCTGGGCGAGCGTGCGGTCAACGACTGCTCCAGCGCCACCGGATCGATCCCCTGCTCGGCAAGTAAGTGCAGCCATTCGCGTACCAGCGTCGCTCGCCCTTTCGGCGAATGGATACGGTTTCCGCTGATCTTCATGGAAGGACACATCGGACTGTTCACGTCAAAGTTGAAACACAGCCCGTTGCCGTTACACTCCATCGCGCCACGAAACGAAGTACGCACCGCCAGCGGAATACGGCGATCGAAGGTGCCACGCTTATCGGCATCAATACGCATCATCGGCGCATCGACGGCCAACGGCGCGCAAATCTTGCCTGGGTTAAGGCGGTTATCTGGATCGAAGGCGGCTTTGATGCGCCGCAGTTCGTTATACAGTTCTTCGCCAAAAAAGGCCGGACTGTATTCGGCGCGGAACCCTTTACCGTGTTCCCCCCACAGCAGACCGCCATATTTGGCCGTCAGCGCAACAATCTGATCGGAAAGCTGTTTCATCAACATTTCCTGTTGCGGATCGCACATGTCCAAGGCCGGACGCACATGCAGTACGCCCACATCCACGTGACCAAACATGCCGTAGGTCAGATTATGGCTATCGAGCAGCGCACGAAACTCGACAATGTAATCCGCCAAATGCTGCGGCGGCACACAGGTATCTTCCGCAAAGGGGATTGGCTTGGCCTGCCCTTTACTGTTGCCCAGCAGCCCCACTGCTTTTTTACGCATGGCGTAGATACGCTCAATCCCAGCAATATCGTGGCAAATCTGATAGCCGATCACTCCCACTTCATGGGCCGCGAGCGGGCCATCAATGCGCTCGCATAACCCACGTACTTGTGCATCGATCAGCGCTTCATCATCCCCAGCAAACTCAACGATGTTCAGGCCCTGCATATCCTGGCCGGGCACATCCTGAATCAGTTCGCTGACTGAGTGCCAGACGATATCTTCACGCGCCAGATTCAATACGCGGGAATCGACGGTTTCCACCGAAAGCGCCTTGGCTTCCAACATAAAAGGCGCGCTGCGCAGCGCTGAATCGAAGGAATCAAACTTGACGTTGACCAGACGCCTGACCTTAGGCAAGCGCGTAATATCCAGCTTAGCTTCAGTGATAAAGGCCAGCGTCCCCTCAGCGCCCGTCAGGATGCGCGTCAGGTCAAACGCTTGCATATCATCGCTGAACACATGGCGCAGATCGTATCCGGTCAGGAATCGGTTCAGTTTGGGGAATTTATCGAGAATTAGCGCACGCTGGTCGCGACAACGTTCAAAAACGGTGCGATACACACGCCCTATCGGTGAAGATTCTTGCGCCAATTGCTGCGCCAGCGCCACAGGCATCGCCTGAGTATCCAGCATGTCACCTCCCAACAGCACGGCACGCACGCCAAGGACATGGTCCGAGGTTTTGCCGTACACCAGAGAGCCTTGCCCTGAAGCATCAGTGTTGATCATGCCACCAAGGGTGGCGCGGTTACTGGTAGACAGTTCCGGCGCAAAGAAATAGCCGTAAGGTTTGAGGTACTGATTGAGCTGATCTTTGATCACCCCGGCTTCAACGCGAACCCAACCTTCCTCTGGATTGATTTCCAAAATCCGGCTCATGTAGCGGGACATATCCACCACAATACCCTGGTTTAGCGCTTGCCCATTGGTGCCAGTACCGCCGCCACGCGGGGTAAACGTCAGTGCACGGTATGACTCTTGTACTGACAACTGCGCCAGCAGCGCCACGTCTGCGGTAGATCGGGGAAACACCACCGCATCGGGCAACAGCTGATAAATGCTGTTGTCGGTCGACATGGTTAAGCGATCGGCATAGCTGGTGGCGGTATCGCCGGTAAAACCACGTTGCTTCAAAGCATCCAAAAAATTAAGCACCGGCTGAGCCAGCCCTGGTGCATGAGAGATCTGTGGGATCATTATGTGTTGACCCTGTCTGTCGACTAAAAAAATAATTAGCGTGTTGTGAGTGTGTTTATTGTAAAAATCATTGTGCGAATTCGCGGTCTTACGTTTTATCACATTTCGGCGCTATGCGCCGCCATCCTAAGAAAAACTTTTTGCCTAGTGGTCCAGCATGATTTTTGGAACCCTGTCCGTGAATGCGTTAACACAATAGCTCACACGCTGTCAAAAACACGAGAAATGCCCCATTATAAGTTATCCCCGCCGGATGACCCGAGCGATCGCAGGGAACTTGTTCAACGTCGGGTCTCTATACAGAGGTATTTTCCATTGACGAAGTCATCATCGCCCAAACCGCTGGCCGCGCATTCTCCACTGTCTGCAACGATGCAGCAAAGTGCACACCAGCAGCGTTTTGATTTGCCCCGCATCCTCTTTAGTCTGATGTTTATCACTATCATGATCATCGCCTGTTTCTGGGTGGTGCAACCCTTTATTCTGGGCTTTGCCTGGGCCAGCATGGTGGTGATTGCCACCTGGCCGCTGATGTTGAAAATGCAGAAGTTACTGTGGGGCAAGCGCGCGTTAGCGGTAACCGGCATGACGCTGTTGCTTTGCCTGCTGTTTGTGATGCCGATTTCTATCCTAGTCAGCACAGTGATGGACAACACCTCCGCCATCGTCAGTTGGGCCTCCGGGCAAGAGAAACTGACGCCTCCTCGTATGGAGTGGCTGACATCCCTGCCTTTTGTCGGCGACAGGATGTTTTCAAGTTGGCACCGTTTGCTGCAAAGTGGCGGCAGCGGCGTGTTTGCCAAAGTGCAGCCCTATATCGGCCAAACCGCTACCTGGCTGTTATCACAAGCGGCCCACATTGGACGTTTCCTGATGCACTGTGGCCTGATGCTGATTTTTAGTGCCCTGCTTTACTATAAAGGTGAAGCGGTTGCCCAAGGCGTGCGCCACTTTGCGCTTCGTCTGGGACGCGAGCGCGGTGATGCAGCGGTGCTCCTAGCAGCACAATCGATTCGTGCCGTCGCGCTCGGCGTGGTGGTGACCGCTATCGTACAATCGGTGCTGGGTGGTATTGGCCTCGCCATCTCCGGCATCTCGTACCCAACCTTGCTGACCGTCGTGATGTTCCTGTTCTGTCTGGCGCAACTGGGACCGCTTCTGGTGCTGATCCCCGCGATAATCTGGCTCTATTGGAGCGGTGATACTACCTGGGGCACCATTCTGTTGGTGTGGAGTTGTGTGGTGGGCACGCTGGATAACGTCATCCGCCCGATGTTGATACGCATGGGCGCCGATCTGCCCATGCTGCTGATTCTGTGCGGCGTGATTGGTGGCTTGTTGGCATTTGGCATGATCGGCCTGTTTATCGGCCCAGTGGTGCTTGCCGTTTCGTACCGCTTGCTCTCTGCCTGGATGAAGGAAACGCCATTGCCAGAAATCATTGCGGATGCATCGCCGTCGCCAAACGATCGTCCGACACACTCGCAGTAAGCACTGCTGCCACAGCGTGAAACCTTAGCGCTGCGGCAAATTCATTAAATAGATAAATAATCTTAATGATTTTCGTGTAGCCCCCACGGATTATTCTGATTTACTATGGATAAGCGGTAGTATTACATCAAATAGTTTGACAATATGCATCTCTGCGTGACAAATCCATTAAAAAAATGTTAACCATCAGGATGATTCTTAATGACTTAATGCCCCACAGCTTCTAGCATTATTCATGAAACGATTGTCAACCGTTGTCTTGCTGAACAAACGCTTTTTGTAAGGACAACGTGAGTTTGCTAATGAGGTTTCCTCCTCGTCAGAGCTAGGCTGTGTCCCTTAATTGCTTGAGCTATAGTATCCATCTGTTTCTACGACACTTTTGATTATGGCTCGCTACGATCTTTCTGATGAAGCATGGGCAATCATTGAGCCCTTGTTGCCAACCGTTTTGACATCTCCGCGGCCCGGCCGGCCGTGGGCAGAACATCGAAAAATCTTCAACGGCATGTTCTGGATGCTGTGTTCAGGCGCACCATGGCGTGATTTACCTGAACGTTACGGCCCATGGAAAACCGTTTATAACCGTTTCAATAGATGGTCAAAGTCTGGAATCATTAACATTATTTTCAATAAGTTACTTTCATTTCTTGATGCTCATGGACTTGTTGACTGGTCAGTCACTGCGCTGGATGGCAGTAATATCCGTGCGCTCAAATGTGCGGCTGGCGCTCAAAAAAACATTTCGATATTACCAACGATAATATCCTGGGTCGCTCACGAGGTGGTTATGGCACCAAAATCCACATGGCGACTGACGGAAGCGGCATCCTGCTAAACATCGTACTGAGTGCTGGGCAGGGTCACAAAAGCCTGTTTGCGTTATGACTCCTAGAGGGAATTGGCGTGCAACGCCAGAACGGCAGCATGAAGCATCGTGGCCATGCAGTACTGGCTGACAAAGCCTACTCTGGGAATACACTACGTAACGACTTGAAAAAAGAGGGATAAAAACGGTTATTCCCCGAAAATCAAATGAAAAACTGGCTTCAGATGGACGCTCGCAACTTGATCGTGATGCTTATCGCCGTCGCAACGTTGTGGAAAGGTGTTTTGGCCGTTTAAAGGAATATCGACGGATCGCCACACGTTATGAAAAAATGGCAAGAAACTATCTAGCAATGGTGAAACTGGGCTGCATCCGCTTGTTTTACCGCCGGTTACTCAATTAAGGGACACAGCCTAGTTTTATTCAACATTGGTCATCGAGGTTCTTATGAATGTTTTAGTGACAGGTGGTAGCGGTTACATCGGCAGCCATACCTGTGTTCAGCTTTTAGAAGCCGGGCATCAACCGATTATTCTGGACAACCTGTGCAACAGTAAAGCCAGCGTGGTGGAAACCCTTACCCGTCTCACCGGAAAGGCAGTGCCCTTTTATCAAGGTGATATTCGCGATAGCGTTTTATTAGACCGTATTTTTGCCACTGAAAACATCGATGCCGTGATCCATTTTGCTGCGCTAAAAGCGGTCGCAGAATCCGTCAGCAAGCCTGTGGAATACTATGACAATAACATCCATGGCACCCTGACGCTGGTTAAAGCAATGGAAAAAGCGGGCGTTAAAAACCTGATTTTTAGTTCCTCTGCAACGGTCTATGGCGATCAGCCACGTATCCCTTATCAGGAAAGCTTTCCCACCGGTATGCCCGCCAGCCCTTACGGGCGCAGCAAGTTGATCGTGGAGCAGATCCTGACAGACTTACAGAAAGCGCATCCGGAGTGGAGCATTGCCTTATTACGCTATTTCAATCCGGTTGGGGCACACCCTTCAGGAGAGATGGGCGAAGATCCGCAAGGCATCCCTAACAATTTGATGCCCTTTATCGCGCAAGTCGCCGTTGGTCGCCGAGAATCGCTGTCTGTCTTCGGTAATGACTACCCGACGGAAGATGGCACCTGCGTCAGAGATTACATCCATGTCGTCGATCTGGCCGACGGTCACGTGGCAGCAATGAAAGCACTGCATCAACGCCCGGGAGTACATATTTACAATCTGGGGGCTGGTGTCGGCTACAGTGTATTGAACGTCGTGCAAGCATTTAGTCAGGCATGCGGTAAACCGCTGCCCTATCACTTCGCCCCGCGCCGCGAGGGCGATCTTCCCGCCTATTGGGCCGATCCGGAAAAAGCGGCCAATGAACTCCACTGGCGCGTTACCCGGACGTTAGCGCAAATGGCGGAGGATACCTGGCGCTGGCAATCCAAACATCCCAATGGCTATCCCGACTGATACCCTGAGGAGCAGGTGTATGCTTAACGAAAAAAGTGCTGAAATGGCCCCAGATGGCCAGCCTTTTACGCTGACTACGCTACAGAACCGTGCAGGAATGCGCGTTATGTTAATAGATTGGGGCGCAACCTGGCTTTCTTGTCAGGTCCCTCTGCCGGAGGGAGAAGTGCGTGAAGTACTGCTCGGCTGCACGACACCTGCGGATTATCTGCGCCAACAGGCCTATCTTGGCGCGTCTATCGGGCGCTATGCCAACCGCATCGACCACGCCCGTTTACAGCGAAACGGCGCAATCTACACACTGACACCCAATCAGGGCAAACACCAGTTGCACGGTGGACCCGATGGGTTTCACGCGCGTCGCTGGCGTATTGTGCAGCAGGATGCTACGCAAATCACTTATCTGCTGGTCTCGCCCGATGGCGATCAGGGCTACCCGGGGCAATTGACCACACAGGCACGCTATCGGTTAACCGAACACAATGCGCTGGAAATTGAGTATTCCGCGCTGACAGAGAAAACCTGTCCGGTATGCCTGACTAACCACGCCTATTTCAATCTGGATGGACATACCAGCGATGTGCGTCACCACCGTTTACAACTGTTCGCCGATCATTATTTGCCGGTGAACAGTGAGGGGATCCCCGTTGACGGCCTTGCTCTGGTAAACCACACGGGTCTGGATTTCCGCCAGCCCAAAACGCTATTGAAGGATTTTTTGCACGACGCCGATCAGAAAGCGGTTAGCGGCTATGACCACGCTTATCTGCTGCATCGGACCTGCGGCTCCAGCGAATGCCCAGCGGCAAACCTGTGGTCTGCGGATGAGAAAGTGATGATGAGCGTCTTCACCAGCGCTCCAGCCTTGCAGCTTTACAGTGGGAACTTTCTCGCGGGGACCCCTGCCCGAGACGGCACTCTGTATGACAACTTCGCTGGAGTGGCGCTGGAAAGTGAATTTTTGCCAGACAGTCCAAATCATCCGGACTGGCCACAACCAGACTGTTGGCTGAAACCCGGTGAGCAGTACTGCTCACTGACAAGTTATCAATTCTTTACATAACGCCACCAAGACAGACTGGGCACGCTTTTACACGGTAAATTTATGTCAAGAACGTGCTCAGCAAACAATTCACGCTTTCGCTTACGCAAAAATTATTGTTATAGCCAAGTTAATGCAGATAAATCAGGTTTATCGGTGACTATTGACTGCCGTTAATTGCAGCGCAGCAATATAATGAGATCAGTTATCACTGAAATCTTAGGAACGAAGGAGTTTAGCTATGGCTGTAACTAAGCTGGTACTGGTGAGACACGGTGAAAGCCAGTGGAACAATGAAAACCGCTTCACAGGCTGGTACGATGTTGATCTGTCCGAAAAGGGCCGCTCAGAAGCCAAAGCCGCTGGTACGTTGCTGAAAAATGAAGGTTTCTCCTTCGATTTCGCGTATACCTCTGTGCTGAAACGCGCCATTCACACGCTGTGGAACATCCTGGACGAGCTGGATCAGGCTTGGTTGCCGGTGGAAAAGAGCTGGAAACTGAACGAACGCCACTACGGCGCGTTGCAGGGTCTAAACAAAGCGGAAACCGCTGAAAAATACGGTGATTACCAGGTTAAACAGTGGCGTCGTGGTTTTGCTATCACTCCGCCAGCGCTGACCCGTGAAGATGAGCGTTTCCCCGGCCACGATCCGCGTTACGCATCTCTGACTGACGATGAGTTGCCGCAGACTGAAAGCTTGGCGCTGACCATCGAACGCGTTGTGCCGTTCTGGAACGAAACGATCCTGCCACGCATCAAGAGCGGTGAGCGCGTTATCATCGCTGCACACGGTAACTCCCTGCGTGCGCTGGTGAAATACCTGGATAACATGGGCGAAGACGAAATCCTTGAACTGAATATCCCGACGGGTGTGCCGTTGGTGTATGAGTTCGATAAAAACTTCAAGCCGATCAAACACTACTATCTGGGTGACGCTGACGAAATCGCAGCGAAAGCCGCTGCCGTTGCTAACCAAGGCAAAGCTAAGTGATTTAATCTCTACTGAAATAGCCAAAGTAGGGTGAATCAGACAGGTAAAAGGGGTTGTAATGCATTGCATTCAACCTCTTTTTATTTAACCTTTCCCATATTCATGACATTCTCAATCTAGTGATATTGGCGGGACACTCGTACATTTTGAACAATGGCTACGAGCTAGGGAAAAGCCAAACAAATTGTGCCACCTAGCCAATTTCAGCCTGGTAAATTCCAGGTTGAAATTGACGTTATTACTTTTAGGCCACGGGCACAGCCAGATAAACCGCAGATATTTCTAGAAAACCTAACGATTCTCGGCTGTTTTGAGTTATGCCTCGCTAATGCAGTACAAAACCGTCTCTTCTTGGTGAATGGTGTAATGGCCTAACCGGAACCTATAGAAGGGGAATTTTGTTTGAATAAATGTTACCAGTTCAAAAAGATCGTTGGGCTTGTGGTAAAGAGAGACAGCTAGCTTCGGCTTGAATTGATGGATGGTTTCTTTCGCACCACGTAGTGCTTCCAGTTCCGCCCCCTCGATATCCAGCTTAATGAAATCAACTCGCTCAATTTCCCCCGCCTTCACCATATAATCAAGGGAACGGAGCGGTACTTGCTGATTCTGAACAGAGAAGCCAGGAGCATAACCACTTAAAATGATAGGAGGGCAGACCACTTCATGGTCTGAAAGACCTGCAGGAACAATCACAACGTTCTGATGCGGAAATTGTTTGGTATTATACTGCAATATTTCCTGGTGTGCTGCCACTGGGTCGAACGAGTAGACCCGGCCGTTAGCGCCCACTGCATTGGAAAAAACGGCTGCCGTATCGCCAAGACAGGCACCGCCATCTACAACGAAATCGCCACTCTCCGGTGCGATTCGAACACCGTCTTGCTCATAGAAATACTGACGTCGAAAGAGATAAGCTTCCAACCCCAAGCAGTCGATGACATATTTATTACCGCCGTACTCGAAATCGAAATGTCTCAGCTTGCCAAACATACCTGATATAGCCAGCTTACTGACAGTACTTTTCTCAATACTGAGGTAATTTTCAAATTCTGCTTTTTTATTAGCGAACTCAACGGGGAGTCTGATGCTCAAGTGCCCAGCCATTCGATACGCGATCAAATGCAGATACAACAACCGCGACTGGTCATCTTCCAATAACTGATATGCATTAAATAAATTGACCCAGTTCCGGAAATACCAATCAAAATAGAAAACACGAGCATTGGTATCAAAATCCATAGCGTGGTCATTACCATCTATGTTGAATCGATCTGCGTCGAAATTATCAGTAAACGTATTGACTTTCAAATTTTGAACGGCAAGAGCAAGCACCAGCGGATAAAACTGTTCTAATGTCTGTGGTAAATCAGAAGAAGCCATAATTTCACCCATAATATATGGAATTATAAAAAATAATGTTCCACTTTAACAGAAGAACTGCATTTATCAATAAAGTGATAAGAACAAGAATTGGTACATAACTCTGTCGATAACGGGCTAGAGCGGAGTTATGCTCATTTCTGGTGTACGGGGTTTCGGGGAGGGGGGCGTATCCTGCTGATTGATTTCGTGGATGATTTCAACAACAGAGAGATGATACCCCATGAAAAAGTCTACCCTACAGGTCTCCGCAGAACCAGATATTGCCGGTGATCCCTTGCATGAACTCATTCGTAATGGTGCCAGGCAGCTGATAGCTGCCGCCGTTGACGTTGAGCTCGAAGCCATGCTGCAACAACATGCTGAACACCGCCTTGACGACGGGCGTCATGCTGTCGTTCGTAACGGCTATTTGCCACCGCGAATCATACAGACGGGTATTGGGGATGTTGAAATTAAAGTACCTAAGGTCAGGGAGCGCAGCGGCAACGGAATATGCTTCAACAGCGCGTTGTTGCCGCCTTATCTGAAACGTGCAAAAAGCGTCGAAGAGTTGCTACCATGGCTGTACCTGCGAGGCATATCCACCGGTGATTTTCATGAAGCCCTGAGGGCGCTTCTCGGTGAAAAAGCGAATGGCCTCTCTGCCAGTACCATCAGCAGACTGAAACAGCAGTGGCTTGAAGAGCACAGGCAATGGTGCCTGCGTGATTTAAGCGATACGCGCTACGTTTATTTCTGGGCCGATGGCATATACAGCCATGTCAGGCAAGATGATTGCCTTTGCCTGCTGGTCATTATCGGCGTCACTGAGCATGGACGTAAGGAGCTGGTTGCGGTTGAAGATGGTTATCGAGAGTCAGAAGCAAACTGGGCCGAACTTCTTAATGGCCTGCGAGCACGTGGCCTAACCGTATCTCCCAAGCTGGCTACGGGAGACGGTGCCCTTGGTTTTTGGAATGCAATGGCAAAGATATTCCCGGACACGCAGCACCAACGCTGTTGGGTGCACAAAACCGCTAATGTGTTGGCTTCACTCCCCAAAGTCATGCAACCGAAAGTTAAGGCTGAGCTGCGGGAGGTTTGGCTAGCAGAGAGCCGCGATGCCGCTAATGAAGCCTTTGATGTTTTGTTGGCAAGGTTTTCAGCGAAGTATAGCCAAGCGACATTATTTTGATAACAATTAGCTGTATTTTTTTGGCACATATCAGGGCATTGGCTGTAATCATTTTTAAGTCGGTTGGCTATATCCTGCAGCGATGAAGAAGCTGGAAAAAGCTCGAGAAGAACTGCTGGCATTCTACGACTTCCCGTCAGAGCACTGGGCGTCAATAAGAACGACAAATCCGATTGAATCGGCTTTTGCGACTGTGAGGCTACGAAGCAGAGGCGCGAAGAACGGTGGTTCGAGAGAAACAACCCTGTCAATGGTATTTAAGCTGCTCCAGTCAGCTCAGAAAAGCTGGAACCGACTAAGAGGATTTGACCTGCTGACCCTGGTTGTAAGCAACGTCCAATTTAAGGATGGAGAACAGATTCACGAAGCATCAGAGCGGAACGTAGCCTGATCGCCATACACCAGATTTGCTAATAACTCGAATAGAAAACATCGCTGTTAATATTGATATCAAATAATCCGATAGCAAACAGCGTTGTGCCTAATAAAGGAGCCTGTTTAAGATTTTGTGTAAATGCCTTTCCTCAGAAGTGACCGTCAAGGCGGTCACCGAACTCGATATAGCCAAGCGACATTATTTTGATAACAATTAGCTGTATTAGTCGCGACTAGATCTGACACTGGACCTTGAAAGGTTGAGAGTTACCGGTTTTGATATGGGTGTCTAATCCTTAAACAAAACGCGAGGTAACTCTCATGCTTCATACTAACAATCCCATTATCAAACACAAAGTCGGCCTGCTCAATCTCGCCGAAGAACTCGGTAACGTATCAAAAGCCTGCAAGAGCATGGGCGTGTCACGCGATACATTTTACCGTTATCAGGAACTGGCTGCTGAAGGCGCCATTGATGCGCTGGTTAACCAGAAGCGCCGGGTTCCGAACCTGAAGAACCGCGCCGACGAAGCCACTGAACGCGCGGTTGTTGATTATGCTATTGAGTTCCCGCCCCATGGGCAGCACTGGACCTGTAATGAGCTGCGTAAAAAAGGCGTGTTTATCTCCGGCAGCGGCGTGCGCTCCATCTGGCAACGACACGACCTGGAGAACTTCCGTAAACGCCTGAAGGCGCTTGAGGAAAAGGTCGCCAGAGAAGGCATTGTCCTTACCGACGCTCAAATCGCAGCCCTGGAGAAGAAGGCGCACGATGATGAGGCCTGCGGTGAAATCGAGACGGCACATCCCGGGTATCTGGGCTCGCAGGACACCTTCTACGTGGGCAATCTGAAGGGGGTGGGCCGTATCTACCAGCAGACGTTCGTGGATACGTACTCGAAAGTGGCACACTGCAAGCTGTATACGAATAAAACACCGCTCACCGCCGCCGACCTGCTCAATGATCGCGTACTCCCGTTCTACGAGGCTCAGGGACTGCCGGTGCTGAGAATACTGACCGACAGGGGTACGGAGTACTGTGGTAAAGTGGAGCAGCATGATTATCAGCTTTATCTGGCTATCAACGATATCGAGCATACGAAAACGAAGGCGATGTCTCCGCAGACGAACGGCACCTGTGAGCGCTTCCATAAAACCATTTTGCAGGATTTTTATCAGGTTACGTTCGGCAAGAAGTTATATGGAGACCTGGAAAGCCTGCAGGTAGATCTGGACAACTGGTTGTGGCATTACAATAATGAGCGAACTCATCAGGGAAAAATGTGCTGCGGGCGTACGCCGATGGTCACTTTACTCGATGGAAAACGGATCTGGGCAGAAAAGGATCTGAACCAGATGTAATCTGACAGACACCTGTATAAATAATCGGTAACTGTCAGATCAGGTCTGAGCTAGTACAAATTAGCTGTATTTTTTTGCAACATATCAGGGCATTGGCTGTAATCATTTTTAAGTCGGTTGGCTATACCTTAACGTCACGCTTTTAACATCACACTTAGCCGTTACGCTTTGGCGCACTACGCCGCGCAGGACCTGCCTGGCCGTGGCGTTTTACCGCACGACGAATTTGATTGGCTTTCACCCGACGACGCTCACGCTCAACCGGCAGCTTGCTGGTGGTTTCCGCCGGCAATTGCACCAGTTCGCGCAGATAGTTAAGTTGTTCGAGCGGCATTTCCGTCCAGCCGCCGCGCGGCAACCCTTTTGGTAATGGAATGTCGCCATAGCGCACGCGAATCAGGCGACTTACTTGCACGCCAACCGCTTCCCACAAACGACGCACTTCTCGGTTACGCCCTTCTGTCAGCGTAACGTTATACCACTGGTTTAACCCTTCACCGCCGCTGTACTTCAGGGTGCAGAACGATGCAGGACCGTCATCAAGCTGTACGCCTTTGGTCAGCAGCTTGAGTTTATCCTCATCCACTTCACCAAACACACGCACCGCATATTCGCGTTCCACTTCATGACTGGGGTGCATCAAGCGGTTTGCCAATTCGCCGTCGGTGGTGAACAGCAGCAGGCCGGAGGTATTCACATCCAGACGCCCTACCGCCACCCAGCGTGAACCGCGCATTTTCGGCAAACGATCGAACACCGTCGGGCGACCATCGGGATCGCTGCAGGTGCAAAGCTCACCTTCTGGTTTGTAATAAATCAGTACGCGACAGACTGCTTCTTCGGTTTCTTTAACAGAAACCACGTGACCATCGATACGAATGCGGGTTGCTTTGGTTACCTCGACGCGGTCGCCCAGCGTCGCAATTTTGCCGTCCACGCTCACACGGCCTGCCTGGATAATGCCTTCGATCTCGCGGCGTGAGCCGTGGCCAGCACGCGCCAGCGCTTTTTGTAACTTTTCGCTCATTGAGCAGCCTCAGAGTGTCGCCTTCACAGGCGTCGGATAAAACAATGAGTTAACGTTAATTTACTTATAACTCACTGATGAGTATCTGTTTAACAGAGTAATCCTCCCTGTTTATCGCCACATCGCCGTACCCGTAGCGCGAGTGGCCGATCATTCTACATGAATTTTAGGCTAAAAAGCGCATCTTGTTTGAGTACAACGGCATATCAACCGATAATCCTGTTTCCAAGGAACCGTATACGCTAGCGCCGACACTACAGGAAACGTCCATGACATCGATTTCACCACTGGTCTGCCGTGATGCCACGCACTACGACAGCCATCAGCTCGCCTCCATATTGACTGAATGCTTCACGGATTATGTGATCCCTTTCACCCTCGATGGCCCGACGTTTGCCACACGCTTTAACGCAGAGGGTCTGTCGTTGACCGAGAGCCGCATCTGAAACGTCAACAACAACCCGGTAGCGCTGGCAATCATGGTGCGTCGCGGCTCGCGTTGCCGCCTGGCCGCCTGGCCGTCTTTGCCATTCATCCACACTGGCGCCGTGGCGGGTTGGGAACAGCGATGTTGGAGCATCAGCGAAGCTCTAAAGTTATAAAATGATATTTATCATATGCTTATGTTATTTTTGTGCTCAAAAAATAGGCGACAAAAAACAACAAAGCACGACAATACACGACATTTTTATCAATACGTTACCGTCCATTTCGACTTGCAGACTCCCTTCCTTAGACGTGAAAAATCACATTCACCCCGAGCTGGAAATCCCGATGGCATACCGTAACCTGAGCAAGGTATACTGCGCCAATGACAACATCCTCACTCTCCCAACATGACTCCCTGTTCAAAAAGTTCCTCGGCGATATCACGGTCGCCCGAGACTTTCTGGAAATCCATTTGCCGCCTCATCTACGGGAACGCTGCGATTTCAGTACGCTGGCAATGGAGTCGGGCAGTTTTATCGAAGACGACCTGCGCACCCAGTGTTCGGATATGCTCTATTCCGTGCAGACAAAAACGGGGAAAGGCTATATCTACACATTGATCGAGCACCAGAGTAGGCCCGAGAAGTTGATGGCGTGGCGTTTAATGCGTTATAGCATGGCAGCCATGCAGCGGCACCTGGAGCAAGGCAACGAGACCTTGCCCGTGGTCATCCCGCTCCTGTTCTACCACGGCACCACGTCGCCCTACCCCTACAGCACCCAATGGCTCGATTGCTTTGCTGACCCTGAACTGGCAGAATCAGTCTATACACAGGCATTCCCGCTGGTCGATATTACCGCAATACCGGATGACGAAATCCTGACGCATAGGCGGGTAGCGCTGCTGGAGCTGGTGCAGAAACATATTCGTACACGGGATATGCTGGAACTGGTTAACGAGCTGGCCTGTCTGCTTGAGCAATGGGCAGTGCCCAAAGAGCAGTTCCGGGGCTTGATGTATTATATTCTCGAACGTGGCAATACCTCGAACGCCGAGCAGTTCTTGCAGGGGATCGCCACCAAAACCACGGATTACCGGGAGGACGTGATGACTATCGCAGAACAGCTTGAAGCCAAAGGTGAACAACGCGGCATTGAAAAAGGAATACTTCTTGGTCGCCAGGAAGGTCGCCAGGAAGGCGAGCATAGCGCCTCGCTCAACATTGCAAGGCAACTTATCGCCAACGGTGTTGAACGCACCATCGTCAAAATGTCGACCGGCCTGTCCGATGATGAACTGGCCACTCTGTTCGACGACCGACGCTAATTCCCCGTTTTTTCACCTTCGGGCGCTTCCGGCAAGATGATAGCCGGCGCTGTGCTGATATCCACCTGGTTTAGCAGTACACGGTATTTCTTCCACGCGACAAGCTGGGCCTTTTCTGCCTCCGTGGCCATATCGGGGTCTACTCCTGAAGGGGGGCAATAGCGGTGGAGGCACTCTCTCACCCCCCAATGGCATGATAGCAAACCTCCATTGCACGCCCCCGCCCGGAATCACTCCACAGATTCCACTGCACTGAAAACCCTGTTTTTGACAAATTTCTGGCTCTCATCACCCAGCCGTTAATTTTGGGGTCGCCATTTTCTTTCACAAAAAGAAACGGGATTTCGGTAAATACTTTCGGGAAAACAACATCAAGCGGCGCACCATATGTTGAATCCAGACGCCCAAAAATTTCTATCTTCCCGTCCGAAAATTTTCGCCAGTAATACCCTGTACCAGACCCCGTTTCTACGATATCGACTACACCGGTTTTTTTGGGCTGGAAGGTCTTTTTCAGGTAAACATCCAGCCACTGATTACCCCATTTGCTGCCGAGAATATTGCCGTCAGCGGCCATTCTTGCCGCCCCGGCATACACGGAAGAAGGGGCACGAAAACCGCCATCTTTATGAAAAATATAATCGCCGCCGCCATCAATACCGTTATTGATGTGTATTCCATCACCGCCCTTGTCTTTCCAGATATAGGCGCACACTTTACCATCAGCATTCGCGAGAATAAAATGCTTACGGTTATCCCCCTTCAGTCCGATTTGGCCACCCTGTGAAATAATGTTGCCATTGACCGTTCCGCCAGTACGTTTATCCAGTGCGTTTTTTGCACAATCTACCGTTTCCGTTAAACCGAGGTTCTTCACAAATTGATTTTTATCGGGGATGTCAGTGCCATTTTCATTTTTTGTTAATTTTTGTCTTAATGATCCAATCAACTCTGCTTTTGCTTTATCAACGGCATCACTCGCTAACTTTTTTATCGCTTCATAAAGCTGATCATGCCTGTTTTTATCGAGTTTAATGCCCGATTTCTCAATGACCGTGCAAGGCTCTTCCTGTAGCGCATCAAAAATGTCACTGTTCAAATGGGTTGACGGTGTTCCTGTTGTCGGATCGCCGTTGGTAAACCCGTTTTTCCCCTGACCAAATTTATCTTTTTGTGCCGTCGGCGTATCAATGCGATGCATCTCGTGCTCCTTCTGGGTAAGCAAAAATGACGTGGGTATGGGAGGGACACTGGCGTCTGATAACGCATTCAACGGCGCTGTCTCCCCACGTGCGAATAGGTGAGGGGCAATCACTGATGCAGGTCATCCAGCGGACATTCGCTTGCGCAGGAATATTCACTCGCCAGTAGTAGCGCCACTTGTCCCCCCAAGACGGATCGGGTGTACTGTCAAGATGTTGAAATTGTTCTATTGTTGCCGTGGGATAACCCAATATTTCTAACTGCTTTTTAAAGAATGCTTCGCTTATACCACCCACCGTATTCACCTTGGCATCAAGGACTTGTTGCCGTTCTCCTGTCGTCTGCTGTCTATTTGCCAGGCATTTGTCCGGCAACCCGCATAATTTTTCGTAGCGATTAATTAATTCAACCGATTGGGCCGGGTTAATTTCAATCATCAGGCTATCGGCGTGTTGATGAGCCTGTGCCAGTGACGGTGCCAGCCCTTTAATGAGCGGATCTTCTTTATCCCATGCAGGCCCCGGCGGTAACAGCGATTGCAGTAGCTGTGTGTATTCCTCGTCGAGTTGACTCATTACGCTCATTCCTTATATTTTGCCCACGTGAGCTCACCCAATACCGGTACTTCCGTCTGGGTTAATTCAATGTCTGCCGTTGGCGCAATCAGGCGATGAGCGACTTCACCTGTAGCAAGACTAATCACTTCAGCGAGCCTTGAGAGAAAAAGCTGGCTGCCGGGTTCTCCTTCTCGATGTAAGAACGCTTTGATTTCAGCAATAACTGCCGCCCGAATGTCTGGCGTATCGGTTGATAAGGCTATCGAGATGAGAACGGTTTTTGCCGTGACGGGAAATACCGTTAAGCCACTTCCGGCAACGGGGGCAAGCGGTAAGATGTGCGCTTTGACTTTAGTTAATATTTCCTGTGTGGGGGCCGGATGGTCTACATCATCACTGGCAACCATGACCCCAACTGTGCCGATACCGTTCTTGTGTCGATGTGTCCATGCCCGACTTATTCCCAGGACTTCTTTCGCCCAGCGAACATAATCACTATCCGCCCCCCCTTGCGGCGTATCGTACCAGCGCGCCATGATGCGTTGTCGCCAGCTATCCAGCGCTTCAATATCGGTGCCTGTCCTGATGTTATCGGCATAGCCGGTAGACGACAGTCCCGTTATCGGGGTTGCCAGACGCAGTGCGATACCGTCTTCGCAATTACCCGCCTGACCGCGGCTTTTTGCAATGATCGGCACGCGAAGTACACCCTTTGCGGATGTTGTTGGGGCCGTTGTGGTGTATATTTGACCATCATCACGGTGTATTTCAGTGTCAGCGGGCATCGATATGGCATGTTGTACCCCCTCCCACCGAACAAATCCGCTCGCCTTGGTGGCCCCTTTTCGTGGACAACGCTTGATATTTCCATGTCGGGTCAACCAGTCTTCATCGGCTAAATCCGGCAAGATATTACGCGCTAAATAATCGATATAGCCGTACAAGGTGTGATTTTCTAAAATAAAAACACTAAAAACATAAAGTTAACTAATATAAAAGCCAAAAATCACAATAATGTTATACATGGTGTTATCCAAAATTGCCTGAACAAATATGCAGAAAAGTGAACGAATCTGAATGCCTAAATCAGTCAGGGAGAGGGAAAAAATCGAAATAGGGAGATGTCTGGCACATCGGCGATGACATGGATGCCGGGGAGATATGACGCTTAGGTAGGCCAGCCAGAGAAGAGGCTTTGACAAAGCAGGCAGGTAAGGATGAACCACGTATCTTTTAGCGACGCGGTTGAGGACAGGCTCCTCTCTTAAAGAGGGTTGGTTATTTTCTGCACTACAAAACTTTCGTAGTTCTGAACCACGTGACTTTAAGTCACACGCTTAGGTCGCTGCACAAATCCGAAATCGTCATTGATATTCAACAGGTTATCTGGGCACACCCCCATGCGGATTTCAAATCCCTATCGGCGATGCAATAATCGTTGCACCGGTATAAACCCCGGGATTTTCCCGTAGTTTAAGCACTTCACACCCCGCTGAATTCTGCAAGTCGTTGCTTCTGGTCATCACTCAAGGAGTAGGCGAACTCTTCATGCTCGGCCTGGAGCGTACCGAACGCCATCAGGAACGCGATCGCAGGGTCAATCTTGTTGGCGGACTTCTTCTTGTTCGGCTTGATATTGGCGTTGGCGTCACTCTCCATCACCACGTTACCCATCGCCCATGCCAGCACCGGATCGCCGTTGTGCCGGATAATCTGGCGGTTAACAAATACCTCGGCAGACTTGGCCACCGGACTGAACCGCATATAGGTTTGCGGGAACGGCTCTACATCCAGTCCCGCGCCCTGTAGCTGGGTTCTCAGGTGGGTAGCGTTCCATGTATCAAAGCCAATCAGCCGGATAGTGAATCGTTCACTGTCCTTGAGAATGTCATCCCGGATGCGGTCATAGTCGATGCAATCCCCCTTCGTGGTGCGTATCCAGCCAGCTTTGGCCCACTGGCGATAGATAGCCCGGTTCTTGTTGGCGACGTTCTCAAGCTGTGCCTCTGGCAGGTAGTGACGAGTGAGTAGCAATATGTCATTTTCACCGGGGAAGGCGTAGCAGACGCTGGTGATATCGCCTGTAGACGACAAATCCAGCCCGGCATAGCAATCCCTCCCGTTGAGATCTTCCTCGCTGTAGTCAGTTTTACAGGCGTCCCATGCGCCCGTTCCCATCCATGGAGTCGCCCCCTGACACCAGAGGTTAAAGCGTTTGGTCAGCATCTCCACCCACTGCGAAGGAATGCCCCGCGCCTTCTGAATCGTATCAACCAGTGCCGCCTGATCGACGGATACGTTCAGGTTGGGATTGGCCTTTATCCATTGATCGGGATCGTCCACTTCGTTTTCGTCGTCGAGTTCATAAATCAGCGCAAACAGGGACTCATTCGTTTCTTCGCCCGCCAATATCTGGCAACAGTAGTCGTAATGCTGCTTACAAGCGGAAACCACATTGCTTCCGGCTGTGGTGATAGCGAACAGCAGCCCCTCGGGACGTGCGCCCATGCCAAGCTCAAGTGCGGAGTACACGGCGTTATCTGGGTGTAGGTGATATTCATCCACTATGGCGAGGCTTGGGTTTGTCCCTTCGATGGTGGACGCTTTCGCCGCCAGCGGCTTTAGCAAGCTGTGGGATTTGGGGTAAATCATCTTGTGTTGCTGAATGGTTAGCCGCTTTCTTAGCGCGGGAGAAATCAAACTCATCTGGCGGGCATCGTCAAACACAATTCGTGCCTGGTCTCGACTTACCGCTGCCGTGTAGATATCGTGCTGCCCCTGCTCCATGACGAGAAAGTAGTTAGCCAAGATCGCCGCCAGTGTTGATTTAGCGTTTTTGCGCGGTACTTGAATGTAGGCACTGCGGTATTTCCTCCTGCCTGTTTCCGCATCCTTGAAACCAATAATATTGGCGAGGGCGAATTGCTGCCACGGCGCAAGATGAATCGGTTGGCCTCGAAGCGGTCCTTTGACATGGGGGCAAAGGGTGGCAAACGCGATAAAGCGCGCTACAGACTCTGTATCGAAGCGGTAAAGGGGGTTACGCAGGTCCTTAAAGTACCTTTCAGCAGCCTCTTTAAGGCGTTTACAGGCGGGAATATTGCCATTCATGACCCCCTCAGCGTATTTATGCCATGCATTTTCTGGCATTCAATAATTTCTCAATGTCATCTTCTTCTTCAGTCTCTACCGGATTGCGGCGGCGGGATACGGGGTCAAAGCCCAGCAGGGAGGCCATTTTTATCATGATGCGTTCGGCATCGGCCTTTGCTGCCAACGACGGATTGCGGGACTCCGCGCCACGGCTGCCTTCAACCGAAAAACCACGCTCAGCAATGTCCGCTATCGCTTTACGGTAAATGGAATAGTTGACGCAATATAACTCAAGACTGTTCCAGTCAGCCGGGTTCAAATCTCCTCGTTCTGCCATGAATTTTGCTTTGGCTTTCCACTCTGTAGCGGCTATCTCGTCGAGGTAGTCAGGTGCTTTAGGTGATCTTTTCATAACTTACTGTTTCCTATAAAATTTCTGCATTTCAAAAAATTGCCGCGCATAAAAATTTGAGGAGGCGGGCGGTCCCGGCAGGGGTAGCCATTCGTCATTCAAACGCCCCCACCCCATCATTTTGATAACCAAAACCGCCAAATTTTCGCCTGTTAACTTTCTCTTCCGATTGCTCTTCACATGAGAACGCCAGAAAGCGCCTGGCTGAGTTGACATCAATTACCCCTTTGATGTTATAGATACAATCATCAACAACTATCTGATTACTCTTGTAAAGTTGCTTCCTGTAGCGCACGATAACTCGATGTGTAATAACGTCATTGATTTGTACTGAACCAATGCGGATAGTTTCGCCTACCGGTGATACCTTTCCCCATGTTGTGTACTCATCTGTATAGACATCTTTTAACTCTGCTTCACCCGTTGGCTCATCGCGGTGTTTGCGAAACAACACTCGTTTATTGAGCTCCCCGATATCAGGGAAACGGTATCTCGCATTAATATCAAATGACCTGCTCATCCCTTCCCCTTAAATATCAATCTCGTATATCCAGTCCCAACGGTGCGCCGCTTTCTCTTCCTGCTCGCGGAACATGCCCGCCTTGCGCTGCTCCTTGGTGAGCGGATCTTTCGTTATCGTTTTGCGAGAGTGGCAACTCATGCAGAGGCTTTGATGATTTTCTTGCCACCAGAACAGAACATCCTTATCGCCATCAATCGGGATGATGTGGTCTACAACCTTGGCAGGGGTATAGATCCCTTTGCTCTCACACATCACACACAGCGGATGCTCATTGAGATACATCAGGCGATACTTTGCCCATTGGCTGGAATAGCCGCGTTGGGTATGAGTTCCCCGGCGCTTATCCAGTCGGCGGTTAGCTGCCCGCTTATGCAGTTCACACTTGCCGGACTTCACACGCTTAAAGCATCCCGGCTCTGTACATCGCCTTAATGGTTGATACGGCATTAATAAATTCCCACGTCACGGTAATAATTCCACAGTGTCTTTGTGGTAAACGGTAACTCGTTAGATTTATCGCCAGCACTCACGGCTTCTCTGCTTTCATACCAGAAGCCAATGAGCAACAGGCATCCCACTTTTAGCGCCGGAGTGAATGCCATCTCATCGCCAAACTGCTTGCCAATATGTTTCTGACAGACTTCCAGCGCCGCCTCAGCGTAAGCCGTTAGCAAACTGTCATCGTCCTGAAACTCCGCCTCTATCCGGCAGTGCTGTTTAATCTCATCCAGCCCGATTTCCGACTTATCCATAGGCGTTTTTCACCTCCATGGACTGCCGCCAAGCCTGACTAAACTCATCGCCACCTTCACGAGGAGATAGCCCTTCACGCTCACGCGCTTCATTGGGATTCATCACTCCGGACTTAATCGCTGTCTCGTAGCTCTGGAATCGTTCTTGCGGGTTCGAGCGCAGCAGGTCAGCAGAATCAAATTCCATCTGATAGCGCACACCGGGTATGCTGGACTCCACCAGTAGCGCCGCTTTAATTTGCTGCTCAAAGTTGGTCAGCCACGGACGGATCGTCATGGTCAGGAAAGCGCGGCTCGCTTCACTAAAATTGCTGTAGGTGCTGTTGCTGTACTCTTGCAGGAAGATAGGACTCACATTGAACATTCTGCCTACGTCCTCAATCGTCATGCGGCGAGAGGCGAGCCATTCCGCATCCTGATTACTCATCCCCAGTTTTTCGTACTGCATGTTGCCTTCGAGGATCGGCGTTTTACCCGCATTCCTCGCACCTTTATAACGGTCTAAGGCTCGAAGGGCCTTGGCTCCCTTTGCATCATCCAGCCAATCACCAGACTTGATAATTCCCGCCGCCATCATTCCATCTTTCATGATGCTGGCTCCGTGGCGCTGTTGGGCTAGGCCAAGTCCTAGCGTTTCTCTGCATTGGGTAATCGGTGAGCGGCCCATAAAGCCATCATCAGTGGCGTATCTGAGATGCAGCACCTCATATTGCAGATAAGTTCTCAATTTGCCGCTGTATGGCTCTGTCACCGTGTAGGCGTAACGATGGTCGCCAATCTGGTTCACCGTAACGGCTTGCGGTGGGTAAGGGTGCAAACTCTTGGGTTGTCCGTCCTTCCCCCATTCAATGACGGCATAGGCATTACCGTTCAGCAGACAATGGCGCATCAGCGTCCGCTTGAACTGGTAGGCCGTCTGGCAATCGTTAGGCGCTTCGTTCAGCAGGTAATCAACCGGGTGGTCACTAAGCCATTCCCGCGCTTCCTGTCCGTCGTGGTGTGTTACCCGATACAGGTAACAAGGCATCGCTGCCACGGCTTCACTAATCACCGTGACGGCATTCATCACGGCGGGTAGCGATTCTGCGGTTATCGGCGATACATATTCCCCGGAGGCGGAGTTAGGGATGCCCGCCAGAGAAAGGAACTCATCTATCGTCAGGCTGCGGGCTTCGCTTTTAGCTCGAAAAGGCCACATGTTCACACCTCCACCCATTGCAGCCAGCGGCGGCGGTCATCGGCTAAATTTTTAGCTGATTGACTCAGTGACCTCTTGGCTATCTCCACTGCACTTTCCGGGTAAGCGGGAAGGCTGGTGATCGTAATTTCCCGTAGCTCGGCAGAGTGAACCGTTCTTACGTACGGCTGGCTGGCGGTATCCCATGCATCCTTGAGTGAGCGAAAAGCAAAGCTCATCCCAGTAATGTCACCACGCTCTACCATCGTCAGCACATCCCGGCCTAGCTGCGTATCCGGGGGATTCAGGGCGAAGTGCAGCCCCGTTTCATCTTCATGCAAGGCCAGTGTACCGGAAGCCGTTCTGCCCAATAGACTTTTGGGGTCATGCTCCCACAGCGCCAACACATCCTGACCCGCCGCCAGATGCTCACGGAAGGCATAGGGGGCGAACTGTTCAACGAATTCATCGAACAGCACATGTGAACGGCTATTCCACTTCACCGCATACCCGGTCAGCGTTTGGTCTTTCCGGGTAAGGGTGGCTGTGCGGATTTCGATATCCGTCGAGGCCATCTTATGCCCCCTTGATTTCCAGCACCTTGATAGCGTTGGAGTCAACCAGCCCGCCGCCCAGATATTTACTGGTGTGCAGCTTGAAGAAGCCCGGCTCGGTGATCGCATCTGGACGGGTACGGGTGCCGGTCTCATGATCAACGATGGTGTAGCCGCGCTTGAAGTCACCAACCGCCAACACGGGCTTACCCGCTGCGGCATCCGGCATGTATTCGAGGTAATGTACCGGGTGGCCCAACAGCATATCGGGGTCGCCCGCTTGCATCCGGTCGCGCCAGATGTAATCACCGTTACCGTTCTTCAGCTTTTGCAGCAGGGCTGCGGTATTGGAGTTCATCACCCATACGGCGTTTTTGCGGTATTGCTTCTTGAGCTTGAATATCAGGTCGATTAGCTCATCGGACGTTGGCGCAGTTGCGGCAGTTACCCGCTTTTCCAGTGTGCCGAATGCCCGTTCCTTGTCGGCTTTGGCATCACGGGGATAGGCCAGAAAACCTTTTGCCTTCTTGCTGCCATCACCTGTAACCAAATCCGTTTCTTCCGTCTCGGTGAAGGTTTCGGCGATCTCCTCGGTCAGCCAAGAGAAAATATCAACATCGCTAAAATCAATAATTTCCTGTGTGGTCTTCGGATAGGCATATACCGGGAAGAGCTTGATGCTGACTTCTTCCAGCTTCGGAGACGCGGTTTCGCCACGTTTCTTACCTTCTTCGCCGTGAGCTACCGCCGCGCCCCCAACAGAGACGAGTTTTTTATATTCGTTGCTGTGAACCCGCTTCACCGTACAAATCTGGCGCATATCGGAATGAGCCGTCAGGCGGCGCATAATCTGTTTGTCGAGTTCAGGAATAACTGTGTAGCCGCCATCAGCCGGTACGCTGGTTGATAAGGAGCGAGTATCGCCCGTCATCACGTAGTGGCGTAATTCTTCATTGGTGAGCGGCTGGCTCGCCGGGGGAGTGATATCAGCCTTGGATCGTGTTTCTTCAGCAATAGATTCATAGCGGGCAATATCGGTATTCAGGGAATCAGCCTGTGAGCGTAATTCATCAAACTGTTTCGCTTCTTCGTCATTCAGGCTGCGTTTTTCCTGTTCAGATTGCGTTAATAGGGTTCGCATCTGTTCAGCAATCGCCGTTTTTTGCTGGCGCAATTCAATTAATTTTTTCATGGCATCTCTGTTTGTTTGGAAATAAACCTGCAACACCAGAAAAAAGTGCAGCGGTTACTGTCAGAAAGATAACCGCCGCTACCACAAAAAGTATTGCAAGGATATAGTTATGTCAGAACAGAAAATATTTTACACCTGCCGAATGCAGAAATAAATATAATCACTGACACTACCATTTAAAGTGAGTAAAAATAAATGCTCACGAACGAATATGAAAAGCATTTATTTATCCAGAGGCGGTTGTTTTTATCTTTAGTGCTCGTAAATATTCTCCTTTTGTACCGATTTATCCCTCTCAAGGGTGATATCAACCATTGCCAGACAGCCTTCAACAAAGCCCTCAGCAGGCTGTAGCCGCTTGATGAGCGTTGTCCGTGAGATACCGAGACGGTTAGCAATGGCGCGCTGTGGCTGGCGTTTAAAATAGTGCATGTGAATCAGTTGATGGTAATAACTGTTGTAATGCTTTAGCCGTCTAATAGCCGCATCTATCTTTATACCGTCATCATCACAGCAACTGGGGAGTGATTTTTTCGTGGAGGGAATAACACCCTTCATGAATACCGACGCGGTCTTCCATTTACCATCAATGCGGTCATCTGCTGCCCACGCTCCCCACCTTTCAAGCACAAGCTGAATATCCCGCATAATAGGGCCTTAATGTCAAAAGAGGATGGGGTATTTTAACATGGTTATCTATTATTAATATTCCACGGCGCGTTCTCAATCTTTTTATACAACCAATGCAGAGAAAAGTTAGGTCGTTAAATCACTTCTGTCTGACGCTGAGGATTAATCACAAAGTGGGTCAGATTTACTTTGGTAGTGACATCACGTCTGAGTGCCACTGTTCAAGATATACATGGAAATAATAACCCCCCATCAGAGACAGGGGTAGTATGGGTAAATATGAGAATAAATAATTTATATTTCTTTATTTTTAAATGCTTCAATTTCACATAACCAGTAACCTATCGTGTTGTCTGTCTCAAAAATAAAATCACAGAGTTCTTGGCTTGGTCTTGACCCTTTTCTTATTTTTGTGATCCCTTTCATATAGGCATTGTAAATAGCAGGCTCCACAAATCCCCTTTCAAAATCAGTTAACTCTCCGCGCTTAAGTTGTCCTTGAATCTCTTTAAGGGCAGATTGAGCATATTCTTTCAGTCCACTAACCTTATCGCTAATAGCTTTATCTTGCCTATACCGTGGATACATCTTATTTAGGTCCTCGGCAATATCATCAACACGGCGTTTAATTTCCATCAATCTTTTCATTTCCCATCCCTATTGATTGCCAGCCAAGAGAAAGCCTTCACGCTGGCAAATGTGGTTAATTTTTGGCCAATACGTTAACATCGAAGTCATGCGCTCAGTGCTTACCCCCCACCCCTAGAAAGTTTTGGCTTTTCCCCCTCTACCTCTCTACCTAAACGGCTCAAGCCAGAAGTGGCGCGGCTTTGAGGGGTAGAGAACGCCCATTTTTCTATTCTACCTCCTCCCTACCCCTCTCTACCTAATCGAAATGGCTGGGTAGAGAGAGGTAGACAACAGGTAGAGAGTAAATCTTTCGCTCTCTACCTCACTGAAACCCTTCTCCTGTCTGGCTTTAATAGGTTTTAGGTAGAGAAGGTAGAGAGCATTATGGGTAAACTCTTTATAGGTGGAGGGGGTCATTCATTGGGAATGCTATTGCCATAAGTGTGTGGCAGAAATGCATTCACTAAATCTGTTAACTGAACGTTGGTTTGCGTCACCCCTTTGATGCATCGGGTTTTATACTCCCGTCCGAATTCCATCGCGGCCTCCGTCATCGCCTTACTAAAATTTTGTACACTGAGAGGTTTCCCCAGCCCGTAATATTCCAGATATTCTTTATACAGGTGGTACAGATAGGTTTTCGGTTCTGAGCGGATGCATTTTCCTCCACCCATCATCAGACCACACGCCTTTTCCATAAAGTACAACGAGGCGCACATCGCTATGACTGAATTGGTTTCAGCTTTAACTACCAGCGCTTCCTGAGAATTGCGTTGCTCGGTTAGTAGCGTCTTGGCATGTTCTTCCTGGCTGGCAAATTTAGCCAGCAGATGACGAATAATAACGGGAAGTTCAGTGGCTATTTTGTCTGCCATCAGCGGATCTTTATCACCCACTACCGCATTGAACGGGAAGATCACCCGCCGCCGTGCAATACCGCCTTGATGTTCGGTTAATATCATCGGGTCGTTGTTGGTTGCAATCACAACGGCTTTAATCTGTGTACTAAACCGTTTTTCATACTTCGGATTAATCTCAACCAGATCGCCCCCTGTAATGGCTTTAATGCCTGCGCCCTCTCCCACATACTTAACCTGATCCGGCAGTATGATGAATCGTTTACCGACCAGTTGCGCCCGTCCGCCAACATCATCCAGTGATTTCATGTTGGCGCTTACCGTGTTGTGCTCACCCGCTAACAGTGTCGCAATCCGGGTAAAAATACTTTTCCCGCTGCCTCCTTTACCCGTGATTTCAATAAACAGTTGCCAGTCATAACGATTCGCCAGCACCATATAGAGCGCCGCCAATATCGCATCCATCTTTTTCACACCGTCAGCGGCTGAATGTGCAAGCCATTTATAAAAATTAGGCGCGTTATCTTTCAGGTTTTCACCAGGTACAGGCAACATATATTCAACGCCATTATGGTTATATAACCAGTCTTCGCCATTGTGCTGCCTGAATTGTTTGTTCTTTAAATCGTAAACACCATTACTGAACCCGATAAGATCATCAGATGGAGTACCCATAACCGGAACCTGTAGTTTCATCGCTTCAACAGCATTTTTGATGCCTGTCGGTGTGTAGGGTGTCTGGTACGCATTAAAGATTGCCACCATATCGCGCTGTAAGTCAGTATCGGCTATTTTTTGCCAGACAGTCCCATCATAACAATACGCTGTATTGCTCTCTGGATTTACCGCAACCTGACCATAACGCGCAGCCAGCAGTTCCCCACGTTGACTTGCCGCCATCTGACTCAGTTCCGGGCGGCGGTCTTCTTTGCCACTCCTAATCACCGTGATTGTTGCTTCTTTCATACTGGAACCCTTTGGCTGATACAACCCGCTGGTAAATGCTTCTGTGGTGGCGGCTAGCCCGTTTTTTTGGCGGTAGTCATCCCAGTCGGCCTTATGGTCAGTCGGCGGCAACGTTACCCAACCAGAGACAGCCGTAGCGGCGCTCTCAGCCTTCTCCTTACCCGTGTTGCGCTCATCGGGCTTAATGTCGTTATCTGCGGCGATGATGATCTGCGCATCCGGGCAACGCTGTCGCATCACCTGAGCAGCTGGCAGCAGGTTCCCGGCGTCAACCGCTGCGATAATTGTCGCATCAGGGCGGAACTGCTGAACCGAAAGCGCCGTTGCCAGCCCTTCGGCGATAATCACCGTTTCTGTCGATTCAACGGAATTGACCTTGCAGAAAGCGCCTTTCTTCACCGTTCCGGCTACCAGCCGTTTACTGCCATCGGGCTTAATCACCTGTGCGCCTGTCGTCGCGCCAGCGCCGTTTTTCAGTACCAGCAGCAGCGATCCATCGGACAGTATCGGGAAGGGGCATTGAAGCCCCTTTGATGCAAGGTAAGCAGACTGCCCCGTAGAGGCTTTTGCAGCCAGCGCCGCAACTTTCCCGGCGATATCCGTTTGAGGCTTCTCTTTGGCTTGTTTTGGTTCCGGCAACGGCATTGCCATAGCTTCAGCTACCTTTCCAGCGGCTTCAGGAGCGCTGCACTGGAACACCTTCATCACCAAATCCAGCCCTGTACCCGCCCCACAGTGCGAACAAAGATAGGTTCCTCGTCCCTCCAAATCATCGAAGCGGTAGCGGGTATTACCACCACAGTGAGGACATTCGCTTTCCTTGCGGTTGGTTGATATACCGAGGCGCTCCAGAATTGGGTCCCAATGCCCGCTGGCCTTGAGGCGGACATCATCGACAAAAGTGGTCATACCCCACCTCCGAGCGTTGACGTCATATCCGCCAGCATCGACTGCCAGATTTCAGCACCGGGGGCCGTCAATCCGTACTCGGTGACGCACTTTTCCAATAACCGTATGGCAGCGTCCTCCCATAGCCTGTAGTTCTGCTGCAAGGCTTCCAGAAAATAGCTATCCACGAGGTCACGGACACCTTTCACCCCACCAACTATCTGAACTTCAATGGGGGGTATAGTTTCAATCACAAAGTGCTCCCCACCATTGGTCTTGGTCAGATGGTCATACAGCACCGCCGAATACTGGTTAGCCAGCGCATTAAGGCGGAAGTTTTTTGTTACCAGTGTCATATTTCCCCCTCAATGTGCGGTTGGCGCTTCCGGCATCCCGGAATCGTTCAGCGTTTTGATAAAGCCATCGTGTAACTCGGATAGCACCTCACGCCCCATCTCGGAGAGGCCGCCGTTTTCACCCCGCATTGCGGCATAGAACTCGATGGCGTTTATCGTTCCCTGTT